>NZ_CP187966.1:0-81103 GCF_049942815.1 Exiguobacterium sp. R-39 | reverse complement strand
GCTCCTTGCACTCGCTCATTTAAGTGATAGAGATATAAATCTTCGAGTTGTGGCTCTTCTTGTATGGCATCTGGATGTGGTCGAATAGCTGATATAATTCGAACACGATTTTTTCCGGCACGTGTTTGCTGAATCGCTCCAATTTGATAAGTATCCTGTATTTCGATAAGAGCTTCATCTGAAACGTCAACTGACCAAACTGAAGATGCAATTTCATCTAACAATGAATAAGGATTAGCTTGGCGCAGAACCTTTCCTTGACGCATTAAAATAATTTCCTTTGCGATTGATCCAACGTCTGAGACAATATGTGTCGACAACAGAACAATTCGTTTACGTGCAATTTCTGCAATAACGTTTCTAAAATGAATTCGTTCCTTAGGGTCAAGTCCTGCAGTCGGTTCATCGATGATGAGAAAATCAGGATCATTTAGTAGCAATTGCGCGATTCCAACGCGCCGCTTCATTCCTCCAGAAAACCGACGTAGTTTTTGATTTTTATGTTCGATCAAATTGACGTCATTTAATGCCTGTTCCACTCGCGATGAAACATCCGCTTTTGAAACACCCTTAATTGTCGCAAGGTAAGACAAAAATTGTATCGCAGTAAAATCACTATAAATAGGGGTTTCTTGTGGTAAGTAACCTATTCGTTCTCTATATTTATCGTCTAGAGGTGAAATAACTTGACCATCAATTTGAATGATTCCTTTGGAAGGACGGAGTAAACCTGCAAGAATTTTCATTAGTGTTGTCTTTCCTGCTCCGTTCTCCCCAAATAATGCATAGACTCCTGCCTCGAGTGTTAAAGATACGTCTTGTAAAGCCTTTTTCCTGTTTGGATAGTTCTTATACATGTTGATTATTTCCAATTTCATTTCTGAGTTAACTCCTGACTAAAAGTTAATTTTTTATATTTTTAAACCATCGGATTATGTAGATAATTCCCTAAATTTAAATTAACTTTTTGTATTTAATTATTAATCATACCAAGTAACAGTAATTGTATCTTTAGTGGTCTTTGTTTTTGTAAATGTCAAGTAGAGTTCTTCATTACCAGACTCAGAATTAACATCTTTCCAAATTAGGCAATCTCCACCTTTTTTCAATAATTGTGAAGAATACTTTTCATCAGGGTTATATGAATCATTTTCCTTTAAGCTAACACGGTATTCATGGTCAACTCCTGAAAAACAAACCTTAACTCCTCCACCCTCCATAGAAACTGGTGTTGTAGTAGTACTTGCATCTACTACCCATTTCTGAGTGTATTTGTACTGCCAACCTGTTTCATCAGCGAATGCAGTATTACCTACTAATAACACACCACAAACCGTTAATCCACTAACAATTTTTTTTAGATTAATTTTCTTTAACATTTGATTTTCTCCTTTGAAAAATAATTTAATCCGATGGTTTAAAAAAATAAAAAATGTTTCTTTTGTATAATTAACCCAAATTTAAATTTAATCTAACCACCTATTTTTTTCAATTAAATTTTAGTCTTTTAAGTAATAAGGACCATACATAAAACTCAAATAGATACTTTAGCCTTATTTTTACATAAATAAAAATGAACATTATGACCTATATAATGTAAAGATAAGTTAAGTTTTACTTTCTTTAAAATAAGAAAGTAAAAATAAGTAACTTTTTATCCTTTACAAAATGTAAAATATCATGTCCTGGATCAAAAAGAATTAAATAGTTATGGATGACCGCATAGTTATATAAAAACTTGTCACGAATCTCCCAGATGCATTACTTTATCGTATTAGCAACCATGACTCTGTTGCTAATATTCAGTAAGAGTTCTTTACACAAAAAATATATAAATTTCGATATCGGAATTTATATATTCTATTTTCAGCGAGTACTTACTTAAAAGAGTTCTCTTGTTCGAATCCCAAATCTGATGCTTACTCCGAATATTTCTTCAAGGCGATCGCAGCATTTTTACCATCGAATCCGAAAGAATTGGATAGTCAATACTGCATCTCCATAGATCAAACCTCTTCTGCTACATAATCCAGGTCACATGTGGGATCATCATCAATCATCGGTGGAATAGTTCCTTCTTAGTAAATATTTCTCAAGCGCAATCGCTTCCATCTCATCGGCACCGCCAAGCATGTGACCTAACATTGATTTGTTCGCAGATAACCTTATTCGTCGCATGTGCATCAGCCTATTTTCTATCTTGTTCATTAATGGTTCTATCGATTACTGGTAAGGGTATCAATCAATGAAGAGTGAACGAACATCGCCACTCCTACCAATTAGTCAACAAAAAAAGATTTTGTATACATTTCGACGTCGAAACTATATTCAGACCTTCACTCACTTTATATCAAACAATTGTCTGAAGAAGTTTGGCACCGCATCTCTCAACAGCAATCTTAGGATTGACATCGTTCGAGATTGACGTCTCGTCAGCTACAGAGAATGCCTCTGTCGTTTGATTCGGTCAGCTACTAGTAGTCCGATACACTCCGTCAACTTCGATTCGACGAGTTTGATTTTCGAATTGCAGGTAAGAATCGGTCCGATCATCCTCTTAATTTCGTCCCGCTTCCCCCATATCTCTGATTCGTACTTATCCAGATCCTGCGATGACCCTGCTTGATAGGAAAGAGCATCACGGACTTCTTCAGAAAACGTCTCAAGATTCCGTATCGGTCTCCCAGCATTATCTTTCATATCACTCAATGAGTAGCTCAGGTTTTCTTCGATTGTAATGATTTGAAAGTCGCTCCTATCGATATCATCAATCCGTGCCGCGTGATTTGGCTCGACGTCATGGAGACGACATGCTCACGTGCATTGAGTATCTTACATGAATGGATCGTTACGTCCTTCCAAGTCAATTCAATCGGAAGATTTCCCTCCATGAATCGGTTCAAAGAATCGACTAGGAGATGCGTCTTGCTCGACTCCTTGTTCTCGAGCAAGACTTGTTTCACGCGAGAGGATAAATAGAAAAATGACTAAAACGTATACACTTCATCATCAAAATGTATACGTTCTAATCATCTTTGAAGCGCGTCCTTTTTTCTATGTGATACTTCGACCCACCATTCGACATGCAGCGTCAATCAGGTGGATGAAGGAAGTGGGACGTCACTCATGATCCATTCCAAGTCACCTTTGATTCGATAAGACGTATTCGTTGTTAACATAAGATGATTACCAGCGCCGACATCGAGCGTTCCGATGCTTCCTTCCCCGTTCAAGATCGTAATGGCGCGGAAGCGGTTCATCGCTTTTAATTCGAATCCACTTGTTGCTTGCACATGATAGATGTTAAATTCTGGTTCTTTTACTAGCCTCTTAATTTGTCCACCTTCGACCTTCTGCGATCTAACTTCAGGTATGATGACTTCTTGCGGGATGATCGTGACCGTCATCGCCTTATCAAGATGTAGTTCACGAGTATGTCCGAGATCGTCCGTCCGATCGAAGTCGTACAGTCTATAGGTCGTGTCAGAGGATTGTTGCGTCTCGAGAACCATGATTCCCTTTCCAATGGCATGGACCGTTCCGCTCGGGACAAAAATGAAATCTCCTTTTGTAACTGGTTGACGTGTTAGTAATCGATCTCACTCCCCGTTTTTAATATGATCCGACAATTCATCTTCTGATCTTGCAGTATGACCGATGATCAGTTCTGCACCCTCTTCCGCCTCCACTACATACCAACATTCCGTCTTACCATAAGGCACTCCTTCCAGCTCCTGTGCCTGGACGTCATTCGGATGGACTTGGACGGAAAGATCATCTGTTGCATCCAGGATTTTGATGAGCAACGGGAACGTACCATCCGTGTACTTTCCGAAAAGATGTCGTTCCTTCTCCCAAAGGTCTGATAATGAATGTCCTTTATACTCACCTTCTGCGACGATACTCTCACCATGTGGATGAGCGGATACCCCCCAACATTCGCCTATCCAATCAGATGGAAGGGAATAGTTGAATCGTGATGCGAGTTTCTCACCTCCCCAAAGTCGCTCCTGGAACACGGGTTTCATCTTCAATATCATATGACTCATCCTTTCTGTAGCGATTTCCAAAACAGATAACAGTGAGCTGCCTTTTCCTTTAACGCATGGAACGCGATGTCAGGAACTATCATGTCCTCAAGACGCATCGGTCCAGGGGCTATGGAATGCGCCGAGACGATCCCCGTTCCCATTAATTCGTCTGCCGGAATGTCGAGGCTCCCCCCAAGCAAGATAACCGGAATATTTTGCGCGCTTCCCGTCCTCGCAATTGCCATTGGTAGTTTCCCACTCAAGGTTTGAGCATCGATTCTTCCTTCACCGGAGAACATTAAAGAGAACAATCTGTCCTTCTCATGCACGTCGTTCGCCTTTAATAAGAGATCTGCACCTGATTCGAATTTCCCGTTGAGGAACGCAGCGAAGGCTCCTCCTAGTCCACCTGCCGCACCACTACCTGGCATGCATTGGAGATCGAGATGTTTGTATGCAAGAATGACCATCGCCATGCGACGCAACCCGTCATCGAGTAACTGGATCATCTCGTCATCTGCACCTTTTTGTGGTCCGTAGACATGAGCAGCACCAGACTCACCGAAAAATGGATTCTCCACGTCGCAGATGATTGTGAACGTGCATCCTTCGAGTGAGTCGTGCATCGCCGCCTCGTCGATTCGATGGATATAGTGAAGAAGACCCGCATCCAACAGCTCCTCCTCGTTTTCATCAAAGAATCGGATCCCGAGTGCCCGTAGCATGCTGAAACCGCCATCCGTCGTCGCACTCCCACCAAGCCCGATATAGAGATGTGTCGCCCCCTTTTCAATTGCCGCGAGAATCAATTGCCCCACACCATACGTCGTCGCATGTATAGGATCCCGAAGTTTTTCTGGAATTTCAGGTAGACCACAGACTTGAGCTACTTCGATCACAGTGATCCGTGTGAATGGATTGTAGCCGTACGTCGTCTTTTTCACAGTACCTAGCGCGTTATGGACCGGGTACTCATCGAGTTTAAGCTGAAAAGGATGTCGTAACGCCTCGATCGTCCCCTCCCCACCATCCGCAACGGTCACAGTCCGGACATGTTCAGACGGATTGATCAGATGAATGCCTTCCTAGACTGCCTGGTTCGCTAAAGATGAGCTCAGACTTCCCTTGAAGGAGTCCATCGCTACTAAAATCGTCATCTTGCTACCTCCTTGTGTATAGCAAACGGGACATGCGTTCACATGCCCCGTTCAACGTCATTTCATTAAGATCGTCTTAAGTTGATTCGGCTTCACGAAGTAGATGTTCTGTTGAATCGCCGAACGTACATCCTTCGATCCCTCCTCGTTTAAGTCCACCTCGAAAAGATGATCAGGCAACCCTGATTCGAATGATAAGGGGATCACTTGGTCTGTTGGATTGTAGACGCGGAGAATGAGCCCATCGACCTGCTCTGCTTTTTTTAAAGTACTCATGAGTAGACCATTATCTGTCAGGCTGAATAGGTGACTTGCCGCTTTCAGGCGAAGTCCCGTCGGATTCAAGCGCATCGCATCATGCGGTATCTTATTGTAGGTGACGAATGGCGTCAGATATCGTTTAGCGATCGAGGACAGCTCGTCTTCTGGTCTGAGCATTGTAAAGCCGAACTCGAACGCATACGTACCAAGCATTTGTGAATCAAGTGTTGGCAGCTTGATGCCTGAAGGTCGTCCAGGTCGCCGGACGAGTTCTTCCTTCCCAAGCACGTCAACACTTCGGAATAGTGTTATTGCGATGGTCGGTGATGGATTTGGAATCACTTCGAATTCTCGTGAACTATTTGTAATGATCCCTAACCCATGATTCGTTTCGTTATCTTTGACACCAACGTATGACAACATTGGAAAGATTCCGTCCGGTCGTTCATCCCAGTCTTCCTTCTCCCATACCTGTAAAGCATCATCGATGAACGGTCGCTTGATCTCGCCGAACTGGTGGTCGGAGAAAGACACTTGCGACTGAAGTGTCGTCGGAAGATGAATTCTCAGACGGTGATCATTTGCTACGTTATCGACCGAGACAACGAGACCGATCACCGGTTCATCGTGAATGAAATCTAACTCCAGTGTCACTTTCACATGACTAGAGGAATGTCCGTTCTTCCGTTCCTCAAGGTTATAGGGTACCTTCAAGTCATGGCTGACAGTGAGTCGTGTTCCCCATCTCGAATCGGCTCTCTTGATCGTCGGTCGGCTGGAATGAGAACTAATCGGTTGGTCTCCTAAGAGCGGTGAGTAATCATACTCATCCCCGTCGTCCGCACTGTCCTCGAGTAACAATAATCCTTCGAACGCTTGTCCTGTCCGACGATCAACCAAATCAATTGTCCCGTTCGGATTGACAGTCACTTCATATAAACTCGTAGTAATATTCTCAGCTTCAATTTCCGTCGTGGCTGCCACTTCAGATTGATCGGCCGACTGCTCTAGTGCTACGAACAATGTATCGTAAGACAAGGCAGGTAATGCTAACTGGATCTCAATCGTGTATTTATAGAATGGCTCATAGTTTCCATAGTGTACGATTTGTCGATCAATCAACCCGGGATCGAGGATGTCACGCTCGATTACGTGATACGGCACACTTTCGCCCGACTCTTTTTCGAGTTGAAAGTCCTCGAGCTTTGTAATCACTTCAGCTCGGATAACTTTACGATCCGCATGCGGTGACAGATTGAAGAACGTCAAACGATCTTCTTCTCGTACCGTATCGATCGAGTCGACGATTTTTCGCTTATAGAACGTGATAAGCTGGTCCGTCTTCTCATTAGCGATAAAGAAACGATTGGCGATTTCTTGATGGACCTTATCTGAACAACAGCACCCGATGCTATCATGCGCATGGTTCTTCATAATTTCTTTCCAAATCAGTCAACAAGACCGTGGTGATACTCGATTCCAGCTTTATAAGCTAGGCTCATCAGCGGTTCAAGTGTATTCGTTAATTTGTTCTCGATCATCGTGTTCATGGTCTTAATATCCATCCGCGTCGAATAGATACTCCGGTGCACGCGCATGTACTTTCCGTCTAAAAACTCTCCCGAGATGGTCGGTAGATTAAGCTGTTTTTCCAGTTGCTCGAATACATGCTCGTAACGACTTAAGAAAAATTCACGTTCCGGATAGAGACGATGCAACTGCGTAATGACTTCCGTAATGTTCTGTTGTAGCGGCATCTGGTCGTGTCCATTCGGTAATAAGAGATGATCGCCAGTCGCACCACGATCAAGGACCGGGAGATATTTATCCATTCGTGTTTTTAATGCTGTCTCTTCCGTCGGGAGATACTTCCCAATGGCGTAACCGAGAGGCATCAATTGAACCAACACCTTCGAGCCATCATCAGATGTCCAGTAGAACTCTGTCTTGTCAGTCCCGTAACGCTCCGACGTCCCTCGCCAGAAGATGGAGCGCGTGATCCCAAAACCGTTTAGGATCATCGGCATTTGGACGGACTGTCCGAATGAGTCCGGCAGATAGCCAATCTCCATATGAGGACCGAACTCTCGCGAATCTTTGATGCCGTAGAGCAGATTCCGAACGATTGATTCCCCACCGATGATCATTTCATCGGTCTGTGTATACCAAGGACCAACGATCAACTTGTTCGCCTGAACCAAACGTTTGATTCGCTCGCGATTCTCTGGCTTCACAGCGAGGTAGTCTTCTAGGATAGACGTTTGTCCGTCGAGGACGTAATAGGGATAATCCTCGTCTGTTTCTAAACGATGCATGATCTCCTCTAAATTATTGACGAGCAGGATCCGTGATTCTTCCGTCGAGAAATACCATTCTCGGTCCCAGTGCATATGTGGCACGACATGAACTTGCTTCATTCGACTCTCTCCTTTACGCGGCGCGTTTTATCTCTTTCGTCAACTTATCTTTTTTATGCTTTCTCGTATATAACAACAAGAATGTTGAAATGACGGCTCCAATCAATGCTGCCCCGAACCAGACAGTCGCACCGAACAGGAAGGATTGTCCTTGTAACAAGGCAAGGGAGAAGATCCCTGCCCCTGGAACGTTCAATCCGATTCCGAAATAGGCGATGATAGCTCCTGTCACGGCTGAACCCGCGACGAGCGAAGGGATGACGCGCAAGGGATCATTGATCATGAACGGAATTGCTCCTTCCGTGATCCCAGCAAGTCCAAGTAGCCATGTCTGTTTCCCAATTTCCTGTTCTTCTTTTGTGAAGAGTCCTTTACCAATTCGTGTTGACAAGGTCACCGAAAAGGCAGAGACCATTTTTACTGAAGCGAAAGCAGCATATGGGATGAAGTTCCCACTCGCCATCGCACCGATACAGAACGTATAGGCAGCCTTGTTGATAGGACAACCCAGGTCAAAGGACACCATGGCTCCGATAATTGCACCGAGCAAGAGTGCATTAGCACCTTCGAGACCACTTAACCACTCAAGCAATCCGTTATTCAGGGCGGCAAGCGGACGACCGATGACAAACAGCATGACGGCTCCGACAAACAGCGTCCCGACGACAGGATAAACCCAAAAACTGATAAATCCAGCGAACGTCCCTTGAGGTTTGACCTTCGCTTTCAAGAACTTCAGAAAATAACCAGCTAAGAGACCACCGAGCACCCACCAAGGAATCCACTACCGATTAAGTTGGCAGCAACACCTGCCGCGAAGCCAGGTCCAAGAGCAGGTTTATCCGCAATCGAGTACGCCATGTAAGCAGCGAGTATCGGAATCATCAATTGACCGAGGAGCGAACCCCCCAGCTGACGTAAGAGCCATAGCCAGGACCCTTCCTCTGCATAAAGGTCTTGTAAGTCAAAGATTTGGGAGATGAAAACAGCGACGATGATCGGAATGATATGCGAGATACCGGTTAGAAGCGAACTCTTGACTTCTGTTCTCCATGATTCCTTCTCTTCTTGCACATGATCCGACTGATCCGGTCTGGGTGACTCATCTAGCTGAGTCCGATTGCCTTTCTCGGCTGCCGTCTCGAGCAGCCTACCCGCGTTCCGTAACGGCGAAGCGACCGACGTCTTTACCTTGGGGAGTCGACCGAAGCGTTCCTCCTCTTTAACTGATAAATCTACAGCGTAAATGATCGCGACGGCTCGATTGATATCTTGTCTCGTATGACGATCTTCGATGCCGTTCGCCCCTTGCTTCTCAACCTTTACTTCGACACCTAGTTCCCGTCCTGCTTTGACGAGTGCTTCCGCAGCCATATAGGTATGTGCGATTCCTGCCGGGCAAGCCGTCACACCAAGGACAAGTGGTGCATCCTCAGTCATGCGAGATGACGACACTTCCTCGACGTCAAGTTGATCCAAGCGTCGTTCGAGTTCTTCTGGCGTCGACGCAGTTAGAAGACGTTTCTTGTACGATTCATCGGTTAGGCGAGTGACAAACTCAGATAGTAAAGACAGGTGCGTCGACCCTGCCTCCGCCGTCGGAATTGCGAGAAGAATGACCAGTTCGACACGATTTTCTGGATCAATGCTTTCCCAATCCGAAACTGGTTTCTTGAGTGTCGCAATGGCGAATGATGCCTTCAGAACGGTATCTGATTTACCGTGAGGAATTGCGAGTCCTCCCTCGAATCCCGTAGGAGATAATGCCTCTCGATCCATGACTGCTTGATAAAAAGCTGATTCTGAAGTGATACTCTCTTCCTGTTTCAATTGATGAATTAGAAAACGAATTACTTCATCCTTCGTTTGAAATGATTGATGGACATGTAAGAGTGATAGGGATGTGCTTTCCTTTAATAACATGGCTTTCGCCCCTCCTCGTAGTCATGCATTGGCTTGATGAGATTAGTGTAGCAACAAAAAAAGGAGAAGATGGATTCTTCTCCTTTCTGCACATTGATTATAAATGTAAGGGTTCTCATGTGTATTTATACACATCACATATAGGTTTCCCAATAACCCTCCAGTAGTCTTCGTAAAAGGTAAAATATCGGTGTCGGATCTGTCACGTTATGTTGATGATGAAATGTCGGGGGTGACGAGAAGAAGAGCGTATGATCAGCGAGCCGTTGCAACGCATTCTTTCTGAAATCCGTTATGAAGACCGTTTTGATATCACGTTCCTTAGCACGTTCTGCAATTTCGAGTATTTCAGTACTCTCTCCCGACACCGAAATTAGGACTACCAAATCCTTCGGCGACATCGTCTCAAGTTCCGATAATGTATTATGACGATGCATATTGAATTCACACTTCTTGTTGGCGACCCTGTATCCATTCATCAGGTATTCGCAGTAGATGGCAGAATCACCAATGCCATAAACCAATACACGTGGGGATTGCATGATGAGATGATTAATTGTCTCCATTTTATGAGGATCAATCAGTTCACGTGTCTTATTGAGATGATCCATTCCTTGCTGATCACCTTCATCCTGCTCATTCTTGATCGCATTTTTCATGTGAGAGAAACCATCATATCCTAGCTTCCGCGATAGTCGAACAATTGTATTCGGGACGGTATACACGTTTTCCGCTAGCGTTTGTATGGACATCGTCATGATACCTTCCATGTGCTCCAGCATATATTCGACGATCTGATCGTCTGTATCGTTTAGTTGATATTCGTATTTATCTATACGTTCCTGGAACGTTAACATCCTTGTTCTCCTCCTAAACGGTGTATCAAAAAACACTTAGTAAGTATAGTATAAGACACATGTGACGTTCAGAACATTTCATCTACATACCATGCGCTGAAGAAAGATTTTTACTGAAATTATTAAAGCATGGATAAAACTCAATCCTCCTCCTGATTCCTTCCATGAGCATAACTCTTTTGAAATGAGCCTTGAATGAACGACACTAGATAAAATACCCTATCTAGGACTAATGTAATTTAACCGCATTGATCACCGTTTTTCTAAATACTTCAAATTACTTTTCTTCATATCAATAATTTAGATGTTTTAAGCTTCCTCAACCGAATTATTTATAAGTTCTATACAAATGAACATTTTAACTATTGAAAGTGGGCGCTAGAGAATCATTATTTATTTTACATTGTAAGTATTTTTAAGTTTTTTATTGTACAATTGAAAAAAATAAAAAGGTGGAAAAATTAATGTATGGAACTAACAACTTAAATATTTTAAAAAGAAAAATCAATTTAGAGTTCGTTAAGACTCCTATCACTTACTCAAAGATTATCAAAAATGGAAATGAGCATAAATATCCGTCGGAAAATAAGTTTATTACATCTTTTCGAGAACAAGGCATCGATGTATCCCATGCGTCCATCATTATGGATAATTACTTTATCGAAGATTTTAACGATGAAGAAATTGCTGAATGTTTTTTAATAATCAAAATGTTGCATCATGATGTAAACACTACTAAGAAATTATATGAGCTGTTTGCAACTTATTATTGTGTGGAAAGTGCGGCAAGTTCACAACATTCTCAAACTATAAAAACGTATAAATGCATATCTAATGCTATCTCGAATACTGGTGATTTTTCTATTATTTCTGATTAATATTATTGTTTCTTGATACTGAAGAAGAAAAAGAACTCTATGTAAAGTTAGACCAACACTTAAACTCAATACTTGATTGTGAATACTTCAATAAAAAATGATCAAAAAAATTTTATCGTGACTTAAACCGTATTGTCTTCATTCATGAACACCTTTCCAGATGAAGCAATATAAAGGTGGTATGACTACTTTTTATCAAAATGAAAAAAGCAATGTGATGAAAAAGACTCTTTTCATCACATTGCTTTCTTATCTCAATTTATCCTTTTTGCTTAATTAAGCGAAATAATCATACTCCGAAATCTAAATAGAAAGTCTCTTCATCTATTTTATAGATTCGTACGCTATCTCTACCATAACGTCGTAAATCAGCTACAGTAACAAATGCTCCACTTTCCATCCCCAATCTTCTTCGGAAATAAGCCCCCATAATGCTGTTACTCTCACGTGTTTGTATTCCCTTTCTATTTTGTTGCGCCATCACACAGATCAAGCTCTCTCCATCGTCAGTTATGACTACGAACGGTACCACTGAGGGAGGAAAGAAATCCGGATTCCCATTATGGATTGAAAGGGGAACAGATAGATATGCTTGATTATGATCACGTCCTTCGCGTTGTCCCCAGTTCAGCCCAGAACGTTCTGGCACTTCACCGGTATTTCTATTCAACAAAGAAAGATCGACATAGTCACTGTATGTATTTGTAGGCGTACTTAACACCTCTATTGTCGTTTGTACATTCTCAATCCCTCGTGGTTCATCTATCAGAACGGGTACTTGGGTGGTTATACGTCGAGGCGATGCGCTGTAAAAAGTTATGGCTTCTTCAACGTGCGGGCTATTGCACTGAATTACATTTAAGTCAGTAAAAATCTCCTCTACATTAGAAAACGTAACTTCGACGAGTACCTCCTTCTGTCTTCCAAACCCATTTCGAGTGAAGTTTGCAGATCCTACGAAAACCTTTTCTTCCAATATGTCATCATGCCAGTAATATACCTTCCTATGATTTCCGGGTTGGCTCGTTTGGTATCGAATTATTAGTCGATCAGCAAATTGATTTACTAGACCTAAAAACGCTTGATGATGCCAGTTCGCTACTCCATCCATAGAAGTCATTCCTACAGTAACCTCTAAAAACAACTCATCGTATGACTCCATTACGTGTTGAACGAATACTGGGCTTACATAACCAGACAAAACCCTCAAATGACGGTGACCCTCTGCATACGGATTTTCTAGAACGTGATTCTCTAAATTATTTATTAAATACATAATAACCCGCCTATTCTTTTTTACTTTTATACACAAAGATGTATTTCCCTTTAATTTTATACTTAATATTGCCAAAAAAGAAATCCATGAATTTTTAAATATATGATAAGCAAATAAAGATCAATACTGATTCTTTTGCAAAATTACACCCGAAATCATAATCATTGACATATCCAATTCTTAATACAGTGTCATCAAATATTATTTAAGCATGGATGCTGCTTTTTTCTTCTATAACGTGTACAATGATAGGCATAGGAGTAAGCAAGAACATATTTTCGTCTTTATATCTGATTTATTACAGTGAGGAGTTTTAACATGATTTTTAAAAAAGGTGAATTATTTAACGGTCCTGGTGGATTATCTTTAGGGGCTAAGAATGCTAGAGTGATTCACCCAGAAACCCAAGAAGAACTTCGCATTGTTCATGAGTGGTCAAATGACTATGACGAACAAGCTTGTAAAACCTATCGATACAATATATGCGAGGACATTGAAGATTCGTCTGTTCATCACGGACCAGTAGAACAACTTCCGATTGGTGATAAGTCTATTCTTGGAGATATTGATTGTTTTGCATTCGGTTTTCCTTGTAATGACTATAGCCAAGTCGGTGAAAAACAAGGTTTAAACGGAACGTTTGGTCCTCTTTATTCTTATGGTGTAAAGGTCTTAAAAGAATACCAACCGAAGTTTTTTGTAGCTGAGAATGTTGGTGGTCTACAAAGCGCTAATGAAGGAAAAGCGTTTATTCAAATTTTAACGGAGTTAGAAGAGTGCGGATATGTACTCACGCCTCACCTCTATAAATTTGAACTTTACGGCGTCCCTCAAGCGCGTCATCGTATCATTATCGTTGGGATTCGAAATGACCTAGCAGAAGAAGGTATTGTCTTTAAGGTACCGGCTCCACTCAATACCTTAGATAATATGAAAACATCTAGTGAAGCGATTTTGAATCCACCGATTCCAGAAGATGCATTAAACAATGAACTAACTAGACATAACGCTAAGGTTGTAAAAATGTTAGAGCATATTCCCGCCGGTGAAAATGCGTGGTTCATGGGGATTCCTGAGGAACTTCGCTTGAATGTTAAAGGCGCACGTTTGAGCTCGATTTACAAACGTCTTGATCCAAATCGTCCAGCATACACGGTGACGGGTAGCGGTGGTGGTGGTACTCATATGTACCATTGGGAAGAACCGCGAGCTCTCACGAACCGCGAGCGGGCAAGACTTCAAACGTTCCCAGATGATTTTTACTTTGTAGGTAGTAAAGAAAAGGTTCGGAAGCAAATTGGAATGGCAGTTCCTCCAGCGGGTGCTCAAATTGTTTTTGAAGCGATCTTAAAAACTTTTGCTGGAATCGAGTATGAATCAATCGATCCTACTGCTAAATTACAACTTCAGAATTTAAAGGCAACAAAGCAACTACCTAAGGTTCAAACAGTTTAATACTTTAAGCTACTGGAGGTATATCATGCTTTTTTCACAAAGAAATAATCCACGAGAAATCGAAATACTTCCTTATTCAGGGCTTTCAGAGAGATTTAGAGTTCAAGCATCAAGCATATCATTTAATTAAAGAAGTACATTCTACAGATAATCCAATGAATTCTAGATATATAACCGATATATTTAAGTGGGTTCATGACAGCATCTGTTCGGATCATGCTCTTTACTCATTTGATAACGCTCCAGGTCGTACTGAATATGAGTATGATCCGGTCGAAAGTTGCCTAGAGTTTATTTTAAATTGTGAGGAAGACGATTGGATAGTAGATATCATTGAGTTGCTAGTTACAACAAATATTCAACTCGAAAAGCGTGAATATTCATTTAGAGTATCAAAAGAATATGTAATTGATAAGTTAAATACAAGGTTTAAAGAAAACGGCATAGGCTTAGATTATGTAAAAGATCGAATACTTCCTATTAGCTCAACAGTACTTTATAACGAGGCTGTAAAGCCTGCTTTGATCCTGATGCATAATCCTTTATTTAGCGGAGCGTTAGACGAGTACCAAGAAGCGTATAACCACTATAAAAATGGAGATAACAAGGCAACTACTCTCTCCTTAGAAAAGGCATTTGAGAGTACTATGAAGAGTATTTGTGACTTCAATAATTGGGACTATGGAAAAGGAACTGCTTCAGCTTTAATTAATGCGTTGTTCTCCAATGACTTCTTACCAAGTTATTATCAAACACAACTTAATTCCTTAAAAACAACATTAGAGGGACTAGCTACAGTTAGGAATAAAGAAGCTAGTCATGGTCAGGGTATGAGCATCATTGCTATACCTGATCATTTGACGCAATATGCACTAAATTTAGCAGGAACAAATATAATATTTCTGATTAAGACGCATGAACAGTAAGTAACTCAATTAGAAAACATAAACTAGTTTTAGCTGTTTTTAGGCTGAAAGTAAGATAGTGGCTTTTCTGTTAATCAGGAAAGTCGCTTTTTTAATTCTCTTAAAATCTAGTGTTAGTGCTCTCAATCAGTTGCTTTTCTTATTAAGTCACTCTACTTATTTAAATCATAAAATAAAATAGCTTCATCTCGGCATCACTGCATCTTATATAGTTACTGGTTGAACTAGAATATATATGTCATCGAAAAAAGTTTCTTCCAAGTTAATATTTAATACTTGTTAACTTTACTATTATCGAATCTATTGTTTATTAAATGTGTTCGGTTATTATGATTTTTTAAAATTAAAAGAAAGCACCCTTAATTAAAGGCAGAAAATCCTTCGGAACATATTAATCAATCTATTAGTAATATGATACTACCATCTTGATACCTTCTATCGTTTCTCCTGTAATTAAGTACCACTCTGTCATAGATTTCATATTTTTTTATTAACTAGGATTCTTTATTTCATAGTTATCGCTTGAGCTTCTTCATTACTAACACTTCATTTCAAATGTGTCGAAACAATGTTTCATCCTATAAAATTTACTTCAAATCATTAAGGCTGTGTATGAATCTATCTATCGTAAGAAGAGTTTTTTATCTGTTTTCACTTGGTGGATTATCAATTTAATGTCTGACTTTTTTATTCGTATCTACTGTTTCAGATTTATTTTTTTATCAATAATTTCATAGAGTACAACAAGATCAAACTAAAAAAGATGACCCAAGAAAATAATGGTGTCACCTTAAATAGACTATTAAGAATTTATGGTACTTATTGAGTCGTCTCAGAAACAGAATGTATTTTATATTAATAATAATTTAAAATTTGATTCACTTGACAATCAATTCCAACATACTTTAACCTTTCAATCCGTCTTTCATAGAGTTTTTTTACTAAATCATGTCTAAACTCTTTGTTTGCATGATGAATCGCTCTATGACAATTTGGACAGAGACTTACAATATTACTTTGAGTATCTAAATCGTAATCGTGTTCGTCCTGTGCTTTCATTGGAATAAGATGATGTGCCTCCATGTATTGTCTATTACTTTTAATATGAGGGAAACTTTTATGTGACGGTTCCAATTCACATTTGTATTCTGCTTGATATAAGGCATCTGTAGCTACTTTTGGGTCCCGCGGCCACGTAGTAGTGCCTTTTTTAACTAATTTATTTTTTCGTTTTCTTCCACCTTTAACTTCTTCACTGACATCTTCAAAGTTCTCATTTGAATTGATCTCATCTTGATAACGACTGTACTCATCATTATCATCATCTATTACAAAAGTTTTATCTAAAGAGTCAATTAATTCATCTAAATCTTTAAAACTTTCGGACTTTACTACTTTTAGAAGGCGTTGGTGGTAATAATCAGGCGAAAAAATAAATTTCTTATTAAAATCCGTACGACTTATCTTAATATTTCTTATATCTTTAAGAAATATTAAATATTCAAAGGTTTCTTTTTTATTCTGATCAGTGTTCCATACGTTCATAACTTTTTCGGAGTCATGGTGAGTAGCAATAATCGTTCCATAGTAAATGAACTCATCGGAACTATAAAAAATCACTTTATCATCAGGATTCATTTGTCTCCAAGTATCGAACCTTCCGACATTTGCTCCCCATAAATTTATATTTCCACCGCTATTTTCAACTTGCTTTAGTTTTTTTTGGAGACCATTTGAAAAGTTGACAAGATACTCTTTGTAGTCAAAATTTTGTCTTATAGTTTGATCAAGATGCTTTTGAGCAACCTTGTTACTAGCTGGTAGAACGAATAACTCCATTTTAATAACCTCCATTAAAAAATCATTACATCTTTGTTAATAAAAACAACTGGTTAAAAAAAACAAATATAAACCAATATATAGATTATAATCATTAAAAGTGCTGTTAACCTATTTCAAAAAAAGAATTAAATTTTTAATATCTATTTGATGAGTATTTACGATTCGATATTCTAAAGAATACGCGTTAAAAGACTACTTATATGCAAATTTTTGATTGCATTTTAAAAACACAACAATTGTAAAAATAATCAATTCAATTATATAACGCTATAATTATAACGATATAGCTATAATTCTATATTGTAGTGCTGAAAATTATAAGAGCTTATTTACTTAGGGCAATATTAATTTGTAGAAATAATATTAGATAAGTGCTTTTACCAAAAGCTAACTTTTATTTCTTGAATACGAAATTAAAGAAATGTCATTTTAAATTAATTGATTTATAGTAAGTATTTAAAATATTATTTATTGATAAAGATGCTAGAAAGATTTGTAAAAACGTAAATTTAAACAGAAACAACAAGGAGGTTCAAAATGAAATTACCGTACAAATTCTATAGAAATTTATTTGATTTTGATCATGATAAAATTGCTCAAAACGGTCATGTTGACATAACTTTATTTGATATAAAAAGATCAATGCTAACCGTAGGTCAGATACCATGGAATAAGGGAGTTCCTCTAGAAATTTTAAAATGGAAAATAAAAATAATAGAAGCGCATATTAACGCTTTAGAATCTAGTGTCAAAATTAAAAATATTAAATATCTAGAATCTACTGAAAAAGTTACCATCTCCTTCTATATAGGTATGACTTTTGCACAGCTGATTTCTGAAAAATTATATAATATAAAACATTTGTATCATTTAAATAGTCACAATGACGAAAGATTTGAAATCAATAAATTAGCAAAATCTCCAGATTTAATTGGTATTAATGAGAAATCATTAGGTGCAAAACCATTCCTCATAGAAGCAAAAGGATCTTCTATCTCCCAAAAGAAATTTCCTTATGCTAGAGTAGAAGCAGCTACAAAACAATTAGATTCAGTTAACAATATTAAATTCACTCATAATAATAATATATATTTTAAAAAAGATATTAATAAGTTAGTAATTGCTACTCATCCTTTAAAATCAGAAGAACTCATAACTCAAATAATTGACCCAGTAGGCGAAGGTGAACTTGATATAGTAGTAAACAGTGATGTATCTCTCTTAAATTATTATTTTACTATTATGAGCCTTATCGAAAATAGTAAAGAAGAACCCTCAATATATGTTATTAACGATATTGAATTTCAAATTTCTTATATTAAGGACTTAAATTTGTACATTGGTTTGAGTAAAAAAATATACACGATATTACATAATTCTTTTATAATTCGTTACTATGAAAATTATTTAAGTGTTGACGGTATTTATATGGAGTCAATAGAAGTATTGAATAGATATGACGAACAAATTGATTTTATTCAGCGAACAAATACAACTGACGATTTTTCTATCGGAAAAGACGGAGTACTACTATTTAGCAACTTAAAAGATATAAATAAATAAAATAATATGTTTTAGGTTAAAAAAAATTTGATACTATAAAAGAAGCTATTAACTGTTAATCAGTTAATAGCTTCTTTTATAACGTTCTTTTTATAGATTTTTACTAATATACAATTGAGATTAAGGAACTCTTGAAATTTTTAAATCGTTAGAAAGAAGGGGAATAATGTCACTTAGTGAAATGAAAAATAAATCTTTTCGGTTATCCGAAGAAGTTACAGAAAAGATTAGTGAATTGATAAAAGGACGGCAAATTACAACCAATCAGCTATTCGAAGAGTTTATTGTACTCGCTGAACAAAAGAAAATTGATCCAAAACTCAGTGAAGAGGATGCTGTATTAGAAGCATCGCTAAAGCAGATCACGCTTCTCTTTCAAGAACGTGCAGCACGTCTTGAGACATTTCAACATGAAAATCAACGAATTCAATCTCGTCATTTGGAAACTTTAACTGGCTTAGAATCCGAAGTACTACAAGCTAAAGTAGATTTAGAGAAAGAATACGAAGAAAAAACCTCTCATCATCAGCAAGAACTTCATGACTTGAAATCAAAATTGAAACAGACAGAGAATGAATTAGTTCAGATAAGAGAGCAACATGAAAAATTAGAAGTATCTAAAAAAGAAAAAATTACATCATTAAAACGAAACGTATTTCATTTGGAAGGAACCATCACAAAGCTTGAGGAAGAGCGCGATCAATTGTATCGTCAAAACAAAGCATTGACCGATCGAATCGATGAACTGAAAGCACGTACTGAGCGTTCAGAGCAGTTAGAAGAAGTAAATCGAAAACTGTCGTTAGCGTTGACTATTGCGCAGCGTGATCAAGAATCGTTTGAACGCCGCCTTCAAGAACAAGTTGAGCTTGCTGTTTTACGAGAGCGTACACAGACATCTCGCGATAGCGAAAATGAGTAATCGATTGAGCTGAAATCATAAAAAGACCGTTCTACTAGGATGTAGGACGGTCTTTGTTATCCAATTATGTGTGTAAGTACTGTTCTAATGCTGCTCGAATGATTTGATCGGGTTTCATTCCCTGATCTTGCGCTCGCTTTTTCAGCGTTTGGTACAGTGGATCATTTTTGTCGGAGAAATCTACGTGTACGCGTGCTGGCTTTGGCTGTACGGAAGTTGCATCAATCACGTTTTGTTCTTTCCGCTCATTTAGCATTTTTTTCACTTCACGCAATTGCTCACGTGTCATTTCGTAGACCGTGAACTCCCCATCGTTCGTCATGTACTTCCGTTCTTCCAGTAGCGCAACTTTTGGATCCTCTGGCCATGTCAACAATTCCGCTAATTTAGAAGCACTAAAGTCTTGTTGAATCGCCTTGTCTAAGATTGTTGGTCCAAATACATTCCAAAATGAAATAAAACGACTGACTTGAGGTTGAGACATTCCAATATGATTTAAAAATTCTTTCCAACTTCCTTGTTCCTGTTGAAACGCTTCTTTAGTTTCAGCATTACGGAATACTTCATTTGCGTGTGCTAATATACGACACTTCTCAACAAAACTTGTCGCTTGGATCGTATCAATATGATTGTAATACTGAATAATACCTTCCATGTCTTCTGGAAGTCGTTTTGATAAAACACGTGATAAGCCGACAGCGGGAAGAGACTGATACGGATTTGACATAGCAGGCGCAGCAAACTTCTTCACCGCTTCGACTTGTTCTTCCCGTAATGCTTCTGTTCCCTCTTCTTGAACAGGTTTTTCAGCTACTGTGCTCTGAAAGCTTTTGAATGTTGCTTGTCCTTTTTTACGTCGACTGCTCATAGTGAGAGTACCTCCTCTGCTAACTGTAAGTAGGCATCTGTTGCTGGACTTTTATGGTCAAGGACGGGACGTGCTTCTCGTTGTAAGGATTGAATTTTTACGATATATGGGATCGTTGTCAGTACGGGAATACCAACTTCCTCCCCTAACTCCTTTAACTCGTCAACGGTCGTCATATCTCCTTTAGAACGTGCATTGACCATCGTTGGAATGAATGCTGAAATATGAATGTCTTCTTTATATCCATTTCTCATCTCTTCCAACTCTTCTGGTGCCGTATAGACAGCATCCATTGAGAATTTTTGCATCTGTACCGGCATGACGATCCGGTCTTGAGCTACAAGGGCACAACGCGCATAAGGGTTTAAAGCTGACGTTGATCCCGGGCAATCAATCAAACAAATATCAAATAACTCTTCGAGTCGCGTTAGTTCTTCAATCAAACGGTATTCGTACCCCATTTGACTCGTGAGTCCTGTAGGAGAGGCAGAACGGCGCGTGGGTACTAAGTGGATGATACCTAGTTCATATTCACAAGTGACAATAACTTGTTCAATCGGTGCATATGAGGGATCGTGCTCTTCAATCAAACAATCGAGCAACACTTTCCCATCGTAATCATCAGTTAAGCCAAGTCCATTAGTTGTCGAAGCTTGGTCATCCGCATCAATGACGAGAACGCGTAATCCTTGTCGAGCATACGCATGGGCGAGGTTAATCGTGGTAGTTGATTTACCGACACCCCCTTTTCGGTTATATAAGGCAATTTTCTTCACTGTTCCTTCTCTCCTTCCATGATTTCACTACGATCCTCTATAATGTTCCGCTGAATAGTTTCTTCAATCATTTTTGAAATGTATTCACTAATGCTGAGTCCTTTAGCACGCGCTAGCACATGAATCTGTTCCGATGTTTCTGTTGGGACTCGTGTAGAAAGAACCGTCGATGTCGCTGCGAGTGGTTGGAACGACTTTACTTTTACTTTCGCTATCGTTGATCGAGCAGCACGAATTTCTCGTACTGTCGCACTCTCTAATGACTTCCGTCCTTCCTCTACAGGTAAACCATTTAAAACGACATCTTCTGGGTCATCGACATACATCAGTTCGAATACTTTGGATGCCGGTAACGTCTGGAGTTGTTCTTCAAATGGTTCTAGGGTGTCAAACGCCTTAACATAGCGAGAGGCGAGTGAATTTGACATGTTGACGACTTCTAAAAACGTGCGCCATTCTTGTTGATCATGCATTTCTGATTTAGCAATCGACAAACGCTTACCAATCTCGAAAACAGAGATCGTTTGAATCTTAGCTAATTCCTTGATCTCGACTGCGAGATTTTCTAAATCGCGGGAAACCGGTAACTTCTGAACGACAGAACTCAGATCAGTCAATCCACTCCGATAAGGATGTTGATCTTGCGGTCTTACTTTATGAATCTGTTTATTCCGTGCTTTCATGTTTCGTACCTCCTGTCATCAAGAGTGCTAGCTCACGAAACGGCTGTGCCAGTTCCAAGCCTTCTTTCGACTTGTACTGTAAAACACTCTTTCCGCTATCTGCTGCCTTCTCAATAAAAGCAGCGCGTCGTACAGAAGGTAGCACATGTAATTGCTCTGTTGTTGCCAATTGTTCCATCGCTTCTGCGTATTCGCGATCCCCTTTTAAACCAAGATCGAGTGCGACTGGCATAATGCCTGTTAGTTTCAGTGAAGCATTATAATATTTCTTCACTTGACGAATGGTTCGAACCGTACTTCCTAACTGATCAAATACTAGCTTTTTCGGCATAAATGGAATGACCACATGGTCTGCGCAAGACAAGACTACTTTTGATAGTTCGTTGATCGAAGGGACTGAATCGAGAATAATCCAATCAAACTCATCGGCAAGAGGAAATAGTAAGTCTTTTAATAGAAAAATTTTATCTTGTTCAGATATTAAATTGATTAAACGTGCATTTCGTTCATTGGAGGGAAGAAGACTAATGTTATGTTTTTCATCATCAAATAAGATCTCTTCAATCGCTAATCCTTTCGCTTGGACGTCGTAAAGCGTCATGTATTGAATCGTATCCGACTCTTTCAGTATTAACTTACTTAATGATCCCTGCGGATCTAAGTCAACAAGAAGCGTACGATACCCGAGTTCTCCAAGAGCATGACCCATATTAAGTGAACAGGTTGTCTTACCAGATCCTCCTTTTGATATGTAAAACGTCATAATATTCATCATCTCTCCCCTTTCTTCATTCATCATGGCACATGCATATAACAATTTCAACGATTATTGGTATCCAAAAGATAATATGGATAATAAATTATGTATACATTATTAAATAACCTGTAAACATTTCGACATCGAAATGTTTACAGGTTATTTAAGCTTTTCTACTTAAATGTTTTTGTCTACGCTTATAAATGCTTCTCCATATTTTAATTTTATTCTTCATCATAATAAACCGTGATCTACCAGATTATTATGATTTAACACATTGGAAGAGATTAAAAAGATTAATAAAGAATTAATAAGAATTAGAAAAAGGCTTCACCTCCTCAAGCCTGTAATACCAACAAAAACAAGATATTTTGCGATTCGGGAAACGAACATCACAATTTGTAGAAATTCAAGAAGCACTGTTTTTATGATTCCATGCAATGATTTCGTTCAAAATCTATTGAATAAATAACTTAACAATCTTTTTTTTTAACAATAAAATTTGTTTTTTTTCCTAAATCGTATGGCATATTGAAATTGTACTTAGATAGATCAATGAAATGAGTAACATGATGATGAATTCGATCAAAAAGACTTAAAATGACGCGGATTTGTTGTCTTTTCACGACTATTTTCAAAAAAAAGCATGACAAATAGACCATCATGCAATGGCCAATTTTTCCGATACGACTCGGAGTCGTTCATTTAGATAGAGGATTGGTGATTCAAAGAAGAGACGATAGAGTTCTGCATCTTCTAGACGTCCGCCGTATTGATAGAAATCGTTTCGAATCGAACGAATGACTTCATCACAAGCAGCAAATCCGTACGTATCACTTAATGCCTGCAGCGATGTTTGTGGAACTTCTAGTGCATCGAAATCTACATAGTCACGAGCGACTTCGCGCAGGTCGAACCAGCTAATCAACGTACTTGCTCGTTCAGCTTCCCGGATACGCTTACTATTGATCTGGTCTTCGAGTTTCACGTGAAACATTAAAGGACGTGTTACAGTATGTATGCGCTTCTTAAGTGAGATGTTCTCTTTGACTGCAGATAAGAAGTCTTTCGTGTTCTCAACCAAATGCACATTAAAGAACTGAGATAGTTGATCGAGCATGCCTTTTACAGCCAAACGGTGTCCACAGTAACGCGGTAGGAATCCGCGTACTTCATCATAGGTTAAAGTCGCTTTCTCCTGAGACTGGACATTCACGTCCCGCTCTACTTGAACAAGAGCACGTAACGCGACACGAAGGATATTCACATGATCAATATCCATCAGTTGGCGCACCATCCCACACCAAAGAGACGTATAACCAGTCTTCGATTTATACGTACCGCCTTCTTCAAAAAGATCACGGTAGTTTTCGAGATAATCTACGAG
This sequence comes from Exiguobacterium sp. R-39, assembly GCF_049942815.1. Taxonomy (NCBI): domain Bacteria; kingdom Bacillati; phylum Bacillota; class Bacilli; order Caryophanales; genus Exiguobacterium; species Exiguobacterium sp. R-39. The sequence continues at coordinate 57,124 of NZ_CP187966.1, read as the reverse complement.
TTCAATGGTGACGACTCCGGAGAAATGAATCGAGTAGCGAATAAGTCCAGCAGATTCAAAAAGGCGTAGGTTATTGTGTAACGATCGAACTGAAGTACGCGCATAGTGAGCCAATACTTCACTTTCCATTAATGAGAGAACGCCTTGATCATCGCAATGCGATAAAAGCGTCAACAAATGACGAATGCGAGATTTTGTCCACTTTAATTCCAGGAAAGGTCCTGGAATGTTATAGTGATGCTGTTCATATAAGAAACTGTCTTGACGCTTTGTCCAACGTGTTAAGCCGCTCATCGCGATCAGTAATTTGTTAGCGACCAATACGTGACGATTTTCGTGTTGAAATGACATACCTACACCTCCCCTACTCTTAACTATTATTACTAGTATCCTGTTCAGAAAAGAAACTGTCAAAACGCGTTTTCGGTACGGTCAAAAACGACCAATGTTCTACAAACGTTGATATGAAGCCGTTTTCAGGTGAAAAAAAGATGTCATTTCAGTACGGTCAAAAACGACCAGAATCTCTAAAATCCTTATATGATGCGCTTTCTAGAGGTTTTTCTTAAGTAAATTCATACATATAGCGATGCAATATGTCATTTTGGTACGGTACATTACGACCAAATGATTAAAAGTGTTATTTCAGTACGGGATAGAGCGACTAAAATGTCCAAAAGTGTCGTTTGAGTACGGTATATGACGACCAAATGAATAAGACAGTCGCTTTAAAATAATTTTTAAAAAGTGTTCTAAAGTGCAGAAGTGTCATTCTGGTACGGCAATCAACGACCAAAACTATAAAACTGTTGTTTTGGTACGGTGATCAGCGACCTAAATAGATAAAGTGTTGTTTCGGTACGGTCAAATCCGACACAAATGCTAAAAATAAAAGAAAAAGCGCCGTTTCAGTACGGTAAATGATGTCTGAATTTGAAAAATGGTCGTTTTCCGACACGATTCGACATGTACGATCAGAAGAGGTTCTGGAGAATATTTCATCTAATTTTACATAAGTTTGTATAAAGAGAAGAAGATAAAAAACTAATAAAGAACATATGTTCTTATTTTATTTTTACTTCACATACGACCATTTTTTTTGGTACTACTTTACAGTTTGTGAGTATGCACGTTTCTTCTAATGGGAGAATGTAATTAGTGCAGAATATAAGAATGAATGTGTGCTGACTTCTGCTTATACTGATTGTAGAGTCCCTTGTGAAGTATTCATAAAACGACCAATTTTATCGATGTCAAAATTACACGATAACGAATCATGATTTAAAAAGATCACGACAAGGTATATAGTACATATCAGGATACACGGTGAATGACTAGCATCGAGTTTCAATGATCGGCATAACTAGAATTAAAAAGAGTATACGAGATGAATTATCTCGTACACTCTTTTATTTGAATCCATGAATAACGTAGTAAAATCGCTTTATTTATACGACTCTATGTTACTTATAATAGAAGGGCATTCCTGCGATCATCATGTTCCCAGCGTTCTAAGGGATGGAAGTACAAGAAATAGTAGTCACCAGATCGATGCCAATCTTGAATGATAAAATCAAGTTCTTTAATGCGATCCAAATTGGTTTCAAGCTCTTTCAAGTTTTCTGCTTTTCGACTCTTATTAAATCGAATTGAGTGTGTAAACTGACGCCAATGCCGTTTCGCGGGCATTGCTTCGTTTAACTGATAAGAGTTAAGTCGTTCCTTTTGAAGTACAAAGGATAGATGGTAAGCGAACGTTCCTTTTAATCGCTCAATCTGTTCTCCATAGATACTGATGATCTGTTGTTTTAATAAATCATCATAGACTTCCTCTGAGACGGTGACAGTGATTTGTGTGTCACGCTTAACAGAAGAAGCATTACTAATTTTAACAGAGGAGAAGAGACCAAAGATCGAGAGGTCTCCTTCCTCATTTCTAACGGCTACGCGATAATAACCGAGTTTTACAAGACGTTGTGTTGTGAGAGTATAGCTTTTCCCGCTATCGTTTCCATAGATCTTTTTAACAAGTTTTGAGATTGGGAAGACGATTTTTCGACTCGTTTGAAACGTCACATCGCGATATGACAGAATTTCGTTAAAGGCCTCAAAATCACGGGCATCAAGGTCCGGTACTTTTCCGTCGAGTTCTGCAAGAAACTCGTTACTGACGAGAACCGATAAATTCGTCGGGATACCTTGTTTGTATTTAGGGACGACAGCGGAGAAGTCGTGGAGGTCAAGAGATAAGTCAGTCAACATACTGTCCCCTTGATTGAACTTTTCCGTCGTATTTTTCATGCGATCAGCGATTCCAAAGAACGGTACCGTAATCGAGGTAGAAGTGGCAACGTGTGCTTTTGGTTGCGCACGTTTCAATTCCTTCGCAACCTCGCCAATAACCATTAGAATATCAGTCCGCATCGTTGTCATTTGCTGATTCTTCGTTTTTTGTCCCCAGTGCGGATACGTATGGATCAGTAAGTTATTATTTTCAGCCCATTCCTCAAGTTCCTGTATGTGTTCTTGCATCAATTTCTCAACACTATCAGCTAAGAACTTTCGCTGAAATCCTTCTTTTCCCGCAATATCCCAATACTCAAGGTACATTTTTTGAAGTCCTCGTAGTTCTTTCATCGGACCTTTATTCTCTACATAGTTTTTTACGGCTGCCCGTACCCAGCGCCGTTTTAATTTCTTAAAGGAATAATAACGGAGCTTGGTATAAACATCTTCTTCATTTTGAAATTCATAATATTCTTCATAGAGTTGATTGACATAGACTTCGACATCAATGATATCGATGGAGATTAGTTGTTTGGTAACATCGTTCTCGAGCAATGTTTTCGCTGCTTGAGATACAACAAGTTGTCTATGTTGGACGGATGAGGTAGAGTCCATAATGCACGCCCCCTTAATTCGATATAGCTAGCATAGCATGTCTGAAGAAGAGTGGGGAAATTAGATAAAAAGCGTGCGCCGGCGCACGCTTTTTATCTAATTGACAGCTATTAATAAACATCCTTGAACGAAATTTTAAAATGAATGTTTCACGTGAAACAAACTTTTGAAGTTATTATTAATTGTCTAACTGAAAAAAATGTGTGTTATTATATGAATTTTTTATTGATATTAGATGTCTAAAACAAAAAGTGTGCGCCGGCGCACACTTTTTTAAATTGTAGATAAATCCTCATTTCGTAATTGAAATGAGGATTTGTTGTATGTAATTCCTACTAAAGCGTAGTGAAGAAATGGGATCCCTGTAGAATACCAAGACTAATGCGTAAGCTTTTTGAGATTCAAGACAATAAAAGTAAGCATCGCTTGAAGCGTCGTTTTTTTCAGACCCCGATAGCGGATCCAACGCATGCTATGCTTCTCTTTGGTGTCTGCGGATACATGCTCAATTGTTTCTTGACGCTTTCGGTACAGCGTGCGATTCAAACCTATATGCCTGAGATATTCTATTTTATCCATCGCTTCTTGCCAGAGATGACGATGAATGACTTTTCTGTGATTGCGACTCTGCAGAAAAGCGAAGGACGCGATGATTGTCCCCAACAAACGATTCATGAAGAATAAAAAAGCACAATCATTCTCGCTAAAGAAAAATTGCACTTTGTCTTCAGTCTGAAAAAAGCGTGCGCTGGCGCACACTTTTATTTCTTAAAAACAATAATTTCTAATTGATTATTAAACATTATTATGATCCTTTATAATTTAACTGTTTTATCTTTATACCAAAAAATAGAATAATCTATCATGAGTGAAATTTCATTTTGTTGTCTAAGCATAGTAGTAATATTACCTAGATGATACGTCCCATGATTAGATACGTGTAAAAGAATTTCTTCAAACGTCGTTTGCCGTGGACCAGACCAAGGATTATTTACATCTATCATCACAGCGAGATCAGATTCTCGTACATGAAGGTTTGATACTGTAAGGCTAGTTCTTTAAATGCAACTTTAAATTCATCTACTGTATACGCATCAGTAGTTGGTAATTGAGTCATTGCTTCTTCCAATGCGTGTTGAAAATCTGCTTTTTTTAATATCTGAATCCACATGGTATCAACAGCAAGGATATGGCTGAGGGTTTTAGCAATAGTGGGATAAGAGCTTTTGATCTCCTTTTTTATAACTTCTTTCGGCAATTCATTTAGATGATCTAACATCGTGCTCATTGCCCATTCATGATAAGAATACATCGTTTTTCCAGCGTTCATTCAAATCGCTCCTTTAGTTGTAGTAGTAATCGTTATCTAACTACGTTCAGTATAAAAAAGGATATATGACAACTGATTGTCATATATCCTCATATAAATTCATTATTTTTTTAGCTTCGTTTTTTAAGACGTCTTGTAAGTATAAAGGTTGAATGACTACTACGCCTGATCGGAAACTTAACAATATGTTAATGAGCCATTCTGCATGTAATGGTGTAGGTAACATTAATATCACTGTGATACTACCATCTTCCTCTTGCATCATAGAGTCATGTTGAAAATGATTTAGTACCAAGTGAATGGATTGAGGATGGACACGTAAAATGACACGCTCTTTTGGATGGACAACTACTGGTAGCTCCTTGGGTAAACGATGAGCGTTCTTAATTGGGGTTGTTAGTCTCTCAAGGTTAAGTATATGTGAGACTTTAAACTCGCGATAGTCGTTTCTTAAATGGCAATAAGCGTATAGATACCACGTTCGGAACTTATATTGTAGTGAAAGAGGATCTACCTCTCGAGTAGTCTATTCATTTTGAGAGCTAATATACTGAAAACAGACACGTGTTGATTCTTTAATGCTTTTTTGAAGATCGATTAAAAAAGAGGGATCGACTGAGAAGTGAATTAAATCAATATGCAGATGATTCTTTTGTTCTTCTGATGTGAGAATGGATAGACGATCAACTGTCTTTTTAAGATCTTGATCATTTAATTGATTCCATAAATTTTTGACTAAAGACAACACCTCAAGCATAGAAGAAGCGTCTAAAAAAGTTTTATCCCATTTGTAATTCTCTATAATACCAAATCCACCGTTTGTTCCATGGTATGAGACAACAGGAATACCAGCTGCACTAATGGTTTCGATATCTCTATAAATTGTTCTCTGAGAGACATTTAATTCTTCAGCTAGTTGTGAAGCAGAAATGGTAGAGCGATGGAGTAACTTAAAAATAATAGTCAGTAATCGTTCAAGTTTCAATGGATTCTCCTTTACGTTAAACACAACGGAAGTTTTTATGTACATCTTTAAATTATAGATGAATTATTTTTAATTAATAATTGAAACGCGTTTAGTATCATCAAAAATAATATGAAATAACAAAAAGTATGCGCCGGCGCATACTTTTTGTTATTTCACTTACCACATGGTTGTTTGGGAAATTTAATCATTTATTTTATCTTAAGTAGATCTATCAATTATAATGCGCAAGAAAATTCATACACGCTTGTCAATTCCAATCGCAAGCATTTCCGTCGTTATCACGATCTAAGTCATGGGGATCATCCATAGAGCCTCCGGCAACAAGATAAAAATCTTGAGCGGCCTGTGCACTGGAAAAATCTCTACAATCTCAGTCTGCGCCATATGGATCGAATTCTAGATCTGTTGTCATATCTTCTTCTACATATTATTCATCAGTAGCTAGATTTTCCAACGCTACTGTCGATTCAATACTTGATAAGGATGATTCAAGTCCATTGACTTTCTCTTCGGGAGCAATTCGTTTTGTTTCTTCTTCTTTGAGTTCACTCTCAAGAGCAGAGCGTTTACCTGCTTCATCTTGATAGCTTTCAACTGTTTGCAGACGTATTTTTTTCCATACTAATTCATTTTTCAATTTTTTTGTTTCTTGTTGCTGCTTTTTTAGTTTAAGTTGTGTGTCCTTTAAAGACATTTCTAACTCTTTTGACTCTTTCTTTAATGATTCCAATATCTTTGTTTCTTTGGTAGAAGATCCGACTTCTATTTTTTGAGGCTCATTTATTCTATCTATCATATAGATAGAAATTGCAAAAGCAATGAATACGCCTAGCAAAACGACAAAGGTTGGATGTTTCACTGGATTTCGAAGCCTTGATTAAAAGTAAAAATATAGACCAATTGCTGAAATCAATAAGCCAATGAAACTCCAAAAGGTGAAAGTGAAGAGTAAAAGATAGACGATTGCAATCATGACGAGAAATAAATACTTTTCGGATAGTCATAAGTTTAGTTCTTTTAAAAATATTTGTATTTTTATTGTATATATTTACAAGAGGAAATAGATTGAAAATTTATAGTTCTTCTTAAAAAAATCGCTTGCAATGCTCGATTACTAATGTGAATAAAATATAAGCCATTTCTGAGTAAATATAGTCGATAATTTTTATGGAAATAGACTTACACTAATCTAAGCCACTTAAAAGTAATCAGAAAAGGCTGTTTGTCGTAGTTGATACACATAGGACTGTCTATCGGGAAATTGGGCAAGATGCGGTAGAGGAGAAAAGAATGAGTCATTACTTAGATAATGACAAAGGCATTTAACGTATCAAAACACTTAACTCTTACACAGTTGTGCAGAACTCCAATGCTAGTATGGAAAAGAAAATGAATCATTGATTAATTTGGTACGTTTTTATTAAAAAAGTAATAAAATCATCAAATAGAGCACGTATAACTTTAAGACAAAACAAATCAAGTAATCAACACGAAGAGAGAAGACAACATAATTACCGCTTAATAGTTCTCATACGATGATTACGCAAGATAAGCTTTACTACATTGCAAACATCAATAATTCGGAGTTCTAGGTCACGTAATCGCTCTGCAAAATCGAAGCGCTTGTATATTAAGATATTATCAAAGAAAAAAATGATAATTAGGATCGTCTAGTATAAGATATGACCGTAACAAAACAGTCCGGATAAGATAATGAACCTTTTTTACGCTCGATCTTTAAATAGATACAAACAAATAGACCAACTAAAATTTAAAAGGCTATAGTAAAAAGTAACAGATAAATGGTAGCAATCACGAATAGTAGGAATATATTTCGATTGTTCATGAATAGTTCTCTTGTCTATATTGAATAAATACAGTATATCGATATCTTTAATCATAAAAACTGAATATAGATTTTATATCAAGTACTCACCATTTAGGGTTTAAGTCAAACAATTAAAGGTAATCGCTTTTTATTAATTAAACATGTTACAATTATAGTAATTATTTGTATTTTTCAAATTTTTATTGGGTGTATATGTTATTTCATAATTTTATTAAATAAAGGTGGATTGTTTTATATGACTAGTATAAAAATATATATTAATAATGTTCAAAAAGAATATGAAACAAAAAAAAATGATTATGATGAAAAAAAATTACTAATCGAAAAATTTCTTGAGGATAATTTTTTATCTGAAATAAATTTAAGCAATGTAAATTTATCTTCTAGAGTGAAGTCTGCTCAAAGTTTAGGAGAAAAAATAATTAGGAAAAATGATTACATTAATTATAAAACTAACATACAAGGTTTAATCGATAATTTAAAAGATCCTATTGGTATTAGATTAACATGCTTATTAGATAGTCATGAAATAAAGCTTTATGAAGAATTAAGAAGAGTTTTTTGTGTGGAAAAGGAGATTAATGGTAAAAAATATTTTGTTGTTAATGGTGATGTATCTGAAGATTACCTAGCAATTGCACATCAAAATCAACCTGAAAAACAAAAAAATGAAAAAGATATATTTCGAATGGAATGTAAATGGGTTGATGCAGACTCAATGATGAATGTTGAATTACAATTAAAGTCACTAGTACACATGTTTTGGGGAGAAATTGAACATGAAATAATGTATAAAAATTATAATTTCAATAAAGATGAAGATTTTTTCACCAAAATATTAAATAATATGAGTGAGTTGCTTCACCTTGTGGACGGTGAATTAGAAAGTATACAAAGTCACTTAGTGTCACAAAAAGATATTAATGGTAATGTAAGAAAAACTGATTACTTTATTCAAGAACTGAATTTACATATACAACCTATGATTGATTCTGTATTAGGAGTTTCCATTGATCTAAGAGACGTATATCAATTGATTACTAAAATCAATAACTATGATCCTGTTAATTTTGTTGGATTTTTTAAAATGGCTATGTTACATAATTTGGATCAAATTGAAATATCTACAGAAGACTTCGAAAACATTGAAGCATGCCTAATAAATAATAATCATGAAAGAAGCTATTTTTGCTACGAAATTAATAAACACGTTTCTCAACAAATAAGAAATGGGAATATTCATTGGATGATAGCTTTTATAGTTTTTTATAAAATAAAAAATGTAGATAAAATGGGAGCTTTCGTAGAATTTATTGATTTGTTGTATAAACCATTTAGTGACACATTTAATTTACTGCATGAAGATATTGCACCAGATATGAATAAAAATTTAAGTGCAGATGACGAAGAAAAGAGACTAAAGCTTATTTTCGATATCATTCAAAATGCATTAAAAAAAGTGTTCAATAAAATTTTAAACAAAAATAAACAATTTGAGTTGTTTTTAGGCGATCAAACAACAGATTTATTAAAAGATATAGCATCTTTGAAAATTTTGTTTGCCTTTACTGCAGAAAATCTAGATTTTATTAAACTCCAGTCTAATATAGACGCAATAACAAAGTATGTTGAAGACTACTTCTTACTAACTATAAACTTTAAATATTTTTCAAACAATAATGAAAATGTTTCTAAACAGTTTGAAGAATTGCTTAATACCGATGGTGATTGGTTAATTCCATTAGAGGATGACGAAAGAAAAGAAATTGTTTCTTTATTAGATCAAAATCATTTAACAGAAGACGATAAGAATAAAATAGTTAAGTCTTTAATAGATAGAATCGAAGGATTTGAGTAACTAAAATTAGATTTGAAAGGAAACTAAATATGATAATAAACAGCTATACAAAATTCACTCAAAATAATAAAAAATTTTATTTAACAAAAATAAAAATTCATGAAATTTTAGAAAATTATGTTGTAGATGTATATCAACCAGATACAGAAGAGGGTTATCAAAGACCACCAATATCAGCACACTATAAAAAGTTCGGGAAATATATTTTAAATAATATAGATACATTTACACTACCACAATCAATTTTAGTAGCAGTATCTAAAGAATTTATAAATAATGATACTGAAAAGTTAGTTATTTCTGATAAATTAAGAATAGTTGATGGTCAACATAGGATCGAGGGATTTAAGTTTTTAAAATCAAATTTTCCAAGTGAATATAAAAAAATTGAAAATATCGAAATACCCACCACAATTATGATTGTAGATAATGATACAGATCGTAAGAAAAAACAAGAAATAGAGGCATTTATAAATCTAAATAGTAAAGGTAAAAAAGTAAGTACCGATTTAGCTTTAAATATATTGGATCTTATAACAGAGAGTAAAGATAATGATTTAAACATTGATGATATTAGTGAAGATTCTAAAAGAATATTTATATTGAAACACATTAAAGAGTATTCTTTAAACGTTAGTTTGAGAGCAGCAAAAAAGTTGAATTTAGATTCTAATTCTCTTTGGTACGATGGTATTATCATGACTCCAGGTGAATCTTATAAAATTATAAGTATCAATGCTTTCCAAAAATCTTTAATTCAATTATGCGAAGATTTTATGGAAAAAATATTTTATGAAAAAGGTTTAATATTTGATGCAGATAGTAACGATGATAAACTTACAGAAGAATTTAAAGCGTTTATTGAGAATATTTGGGTAATAAACTCTCGAAAATGGAGTGATTGTTTTAATTTATCCGAAGAATATTTAAGTCCAAAATATAATAAAAAATTCAATATTCAGAAAGGGATTGGATTATTTAGCCTTCATATAATTGCTAAAGAATCTCTAAACTCATCTGAAAGTATATCTGATGCAATTAAGTTGTACGAACGTACCATTAATGACTCAAAAGTAGTTTCAAATGATTGGATAATTGGAGGGAAGTTCAGTACATTCAACTCTCAGCAAGGATTTTCAAAATTATCAAAAATTATTAAAAATGAGTCTATAGAAGCTGATGAAAGTAAATAATTTATTATAAGTTAGAATTTAACCAATTTCTAACTCGAAAAATCGCTTTCTGATTAATAAAATGGCTGATAATTTCCTTTTTCTGAACTGAACCCTGAATGGTGGACACTTGATAAAAGACCCCATTCGGGGTTTTTTGTGTTTAAAGATATCGATATACTGTACCTATTCAATTTAGACGGGAGAACTATTCATGAACAGACGCACCTTCAATCCAGATCCAATCAGACAACTTGAAGCGAATCTTCACGTAGCCTCTGTATCAGATCGTACGATTCAATACAAAGGAGAATTTAGGATTCACGCTGTACGTGAGAATTTAGCTGGTAAGCGACTTTGACCTGGCCATGATCGGTAAGCAAACGCCGATCGAAGCGCTGAAACGGTGGCGGAAGACATATCGTATTTATGGAGAAGAAGGACTCTTGAATGAGAGACGTGGAAAATCAAATCTTGGAGGTCGACCGAAAAAAGACGATTCCGTCGAACGACGACTTGCGAGAGCTGAAGCACGAATCAAGTACCTCACAGCGGAGAATGAATTACTAAAAAAGCTCGAAGCTCTCGAAAGAGAGGCGAAGTACCGAAACTAGCGGCATCTGAACGCTATCAGGCAATCAATATTGTCTTACGAAAACAATCGTCGGGTCGGTTCGTGACGGATCTATGTATGCTCACTGAAGTGAGCCGCAGTGGTTATTATGACGGGCTCGCACGTACGGATAGTGTTTTCCTTCGGAAAGAACGCGACTATGCGGACTACCTCCTTCTGAAACGTGTTCATGATCGTCATAAGGGAAAAATCTGCTATCGTGGTCTTTACATGGAGATGCTTGATCTTATCGGGGGACCGATGAATCATAAACGTATTTTGCGTATCGTGAGGAAGTTTAGAATCGTGACGAAAATCCGTAGGCAGAACGCTTATCATACAATCGCTAAAGCGACATGTGAACATAAGACTGTACCAAACCACTTGACCGTCGGTTCGATCAGCAGGAGCCTGGTAAGGTATTCGTTTCGTACATCACTTATCTACGAATTGGATCTGCCAAACTTTTTATCTCTCTTGAGAGGGGGATATCGCTACTCGTGAAAGTGTGGTAAATAGTGTAGTGAAAAGCCTTCATATGGAAATTGTGCTTCATACAACGAATTAAATCTCAGAATGACTTTTAAAAAATGTATACTTAAAAATGGTGATACATTACGATCAAAGATTCCACTATTCGCATCCTGGCTTATCAAACACGCATTCGTGAGGTTGAAATGCTTCAATCCATGTCTCGTAGAGTAAAGTGCCTGGATAATACCTCAATGTAATCGTTCTTCGGCCACTTGAAAGATTATGTCGATTATAAATTAGCATCTGACCTCGATGAGGTCTGTGCCATGGTCAATGCTTACATTGATTATTGCAATAGCAAACGAAGACAATGGGAACTAAAAAAGATGACTCCGGTACAATACCGAAGCCATCTTATAACAGCTTACAACGTTAAGGGCGCTTTAATTAAACTGTCCAAACTCTAGGGCTTAGTCCATTACCAGAAAAATCGCATTTTATTTTTATTTTTTTAAATAAGTAAATAAGTGTCAATGAAAATATTCTGTGTTATTAATTTGGAGTTTACGGGGTGTTGTGTCTTCTAACTTCATTATCTACCTGCATAAGCCATGATGAGTTGATACTTGTGATAGATGGACCATGTTGTAAATTTTGCTGTAAACGCCCGAAAATGTCTGCGTTTAAACTAGAAGGATTACACAATAGACTATTTGGAAGAACAATCTGTTCTACCTTAAAGAATGTATCGCAAGATATTGTAGTAGGTACTTTAAATGGGTGACCAGTATCCGACGAGTCTACTTTTAATATCACCTTAGGTACTCTTTTAAGAGCGTGGTGTGGCTTAAAAGTTTGACAAGAAAGAAGGAATTTATCGTCTCCATGTTTTTTAGCACAAACATACATGTGAGTTCTCTTTGCTAGCTCTGCTGATTTATCAGGATAAGGAATACGCAATTTTATTACATCCGATGGACTAATCAACCCTAAACCCCTCCACTTCATCAAAAGTAATGTAAATAGGATTTTCAATATTTTGCTGCGAAGCATCAAGTATAATCTTTTCCAAACTACGTTCATAATCACTTAATTCAAGTCGTACTAAATCATCATTATTTATCAGAAAAATCCACTTACGTTCATTTCCTACTTGATTATTTTTTGAAATTTCTATTATTTCAAGATTATTAATATAGTCATCATTATAAACTTCTCTTAAAGTTATTATTGTAGAAATATCATCGAAAGAAATATCATGTTCTGAAAGAGAAATTTGATCAGACATGCGTGCTTCAATTTCAGTTTGTTTTACTTTCCAAACATCAAATTCATGAGTAAAAAGAGAAAGCTCATGATTATCGAATATTGATACCATAAAAGAAGAAAACTTTGCAATACTCTCATTTACGGTGAAAGTATCATTTGTATCAGAAGCAAAGATATTTTCGCTTTCGAAAAAGAATGCTTCACTTCTATATCTGTAATCCCCATAAAGTTCTGAGAAAACAGGTCCTCTTTGATATCCTTTCATGTAATCGAAAGAATAATCTTGACCCTCTACAAAAGAGGTTAATTCATAGAAAAATAAATATTTTTGAATGAATAGATTATCAAAGAATTTTGTCCGATTATTTTGCAACAACCACGAGAGAATGCTCAATCTCCTTTTTGATGTCACAATTCGTCCGAAATTTGAATTTTGTGTTTTAGTCATTTATATCCTCCTAATGACTTATTAGTATTACATAATTATTATTGCAAAGTATGTTGAAATTGACGTTATTTTTAAAAAAATGAATTAAATGAAAATGTTTTATTTATAAGGTAATGTACTTAAGTAAGTATTTTTCAACTGTTGAAGGTACGTGTTAGTAGTGTTGATTGATTCATGCCCAGAAATATTCATAACTTCGTAAAGTGGGGTACCGTTAGCTAATAATTTTGTTATGAACGAGCGCCGGAACCAATGAGGTGAATTACTTTGAAAATTTAATTGTTCAGCTGCTGAATTAGCTATTAATCTCAATGCTTCGTACGAAATAGAATTACAATTTGAATGTAAGTTAAAGCAAATATGAGGATTCATTATTCCTTCGAACTGCTTTAATTTTTCGAGACGTTGTATCAAATGAAATGAGTTATTAGATAAAGGAACACGTCGCCATTTTTCTCGCTTGCCTTTAAATTCAATATAATTCATAGAAGTAGTCTCGTGAATATGACCGATCTGAAGAGATAGTAATTCTGAAGCGCGCATTCCAGTCGTCAACAACAGGTAGCCCATCGTTTCGTTCCGCAGCTGCAATAGCTCACGGTTCTTTTTCTGCTTCACAGTGTGACGGAAGGCGAGGGCAATCGCCTCCATCTCGTCAAAGTCGATTTCGCGGCGGAGCGGCTCCGGCTTCATCTGGTCCTTCACCTGTAGTGACAGGTCGCGCGCGTGGTAGTCGTTGATGTGTAGGAATCGCAGGAAACGCCGCAGCATGGCATTACGGCGTTTAACGGTCCGCGGCGCATACTGATCGTGTACATCTTTTAAGTACTCGTGCAGGTTAAGGATCGTCAGCTGCTTGACACCTTCGGTCTTCGTCACAAAGAATCGCAGAATATAATCGAGATCTTGTTTGTAAGCCCGCTTGGTATGCGGGCTTTTTTGGCTATAAATCGGAAATAATTCTGTCGCCCAAAACAGTTCAAAGATCTCGAGGTCGCTCAGTGCTTTCATGTTTAAGTGATCATTTTCAAGTACCGCCAACAACTTTTCCCGGCTATCGGCAAATGCCAGTGTTGCTTCTTCTTTGATCACGACTTCATTCATTCCTTCTTCGTTCATGGTCTATCCTCCCATCGATCTACTCAACGCTTCCTCTTTTGACGCCTTTTTTATTCGTATGCTAAGTAAACCATCGATTATTTTTGTATTACATAAAATTATGTTTTATATACGTACGTATAAATGAAATAGGGCAATTAATAATTGTATTACATAATATTTCTATATTCAGTATAACAAATAGTTACTTGTGATAATCTACAATTATCACAAGTAAATTAAGATAAGTTCTCAATTAACATAACACTTTTATTGATTGGATAAAGCACGGACGTTGCAAGACGACGAGGGCTTACTCTTGTACTATTCCGAACTACTTTTGGTCTTATAATATATTATTCTTTTTTCATTGATATAGATTTGATCATTTGAAAGGACGAGGAGAGTCTTATATGAAGTAAGGTAAGAAAATATGTTGACTGAAATCTGTATTATTATAATAATACGGGTGTGATGTGTATTGCTGTTTTTATACAATATATTAGATGAAGGAGTGACGTCTTGCAATTTGATCAGAGAAGTCCAGTCTATCTACAAGTCATTCATGGGTTTAAGGAACAAATTGCGAGCAGAGAACTTACCTGCGGACAAGAAATTCCCTCACGACGTGCGCTTGCTACAAAATTAGGTATCAATCCGAACACAGCTCAGAAAGCCTATAAAAAGATGGAACAAGAGCAATTAATAATAACAGAACGTAATGTTCCAAGCAGAATTACAACCAATCCGCACATAGTGGACCGTGTGCGCTCCGAATTATTAAATGAAGCAGTTATACAATTTGTCACTTCGATGCAAGCAATTCAATTACCGTTTGAAGAAGTAGTAACAACAGTAAAAAAACATTTATCAAACAAACAATTATGACTAAAATGAGGTTGATTCTTGAAGTTCGTATATTACATTAACAAACTATGAGCGGAAGCTTACTACTCTTAATTATTTCTGTACTCTATAAAAAAATCTTAACCTATTTTAAAGTGATTATGGGATAGTACGTTTTAAATGAATGATCTCATAATGATTTTAAGAAAAGATGCATCGTCTGGAGTAAACCATACGCAATATAAAGGACATTTTAAAAAACTTAAACTGCTCCAAATAGATGATTCCTGTACTGTACGAGGGCACTGAAAAACCTGCGCGCTCTTCGAGCGTAATCAAGAGGAAAGACGATTGGTTCGACTCAGTCGATTCAATCGCCTTTTTCCTTTGCCATTAGTCTGTTTTTTCTTTTTGGAGACTGATAATTCGCTTCAAGTTGACCGCGATGATTGCCATCACGCTCTGCAACGTCATGCCTTTTAGGTCTGACGTTTTGTTTCGTGCCAAACCGTACGTATTCTTCAGTTGACTGTTCTTGGATTCAATCGCGTATCGTTTACGACGATACGCTTTGAATTCGTCAGTCTGTTCGTACTCAAGCTGGTCGCTGTGCTCCCTTGACTTCAACGATACGCTATACGTTTTAGATTTTGCTCCATCTTTATAACATCCCTCGCGCAACGGACAACATTTACATAATACGATATCGAAAAAGTGTGTCTCTTGTTGACTTGCACCTACATTCTTTTTGCCTGTTCGAGACTTTCGGACGGCCATGTGCCCGGCAGGGCAGACGTAGCGGTTTGCATCTTTATTATAGGTGAACCCCTCAGCTCGATTCGTAGAGACAGAAAAGACCCGTGGATTCAATGGAGCGACGAGCTTACATCCTTGCGAAGCGACAGAAACTAGGTTCTCACGACTAGAATCACCCACGATGTAGTCGAACTCGGCGCCAGCTATATGGCTCTTCTCAACGAGGCTGGTCAGTTGAATCCCATCTGCCGCTTCGCCGGACGTCACGATAACAGCTGTGATTACGCCCTCCTCGGTCATTGCGAGATGATGTTTGTAACCAAAGAACGAGGAGTCAGCGCTTTTATGCCCGGTCCGGGCATTCTTGTCCCTTGATACTCGCAACTCGAAGTGTGCATCCTCCGTCAGCACACGGACACGGTTCACCCGAGCCCGAATGTGCTCACGTGATATCAATTCAGGCATTTCGTATTCAACAGTTTCAGCTACAGCGAGCGCATACCCCAAGAGTTGGTCGATATCTTCTTCATCTACTTTCTCTGGGAAAAGTCCTTTCGTATTTAAGCCATCGCTTCTTCTTGAAGCACTAATAGCTTCAAGAAGAAGTTGTAATCTCATAAGATTTCTATCGAATCGTCCATCAAGTGTCTGTGCTATAAAAAGTTATTTGGACACATCATTGTTCGTGTCCACTTAAAGGTCATGGACTTAACACGCTCAATTAATCTTAGTTCATTAATCTCTTCTGATGTAAATCTCTTCTTCGATACCTTAAACTTTCACTCGATATGATTTGGTTCAATGTATATAAAATCTCTGATCGGTAGATTATTTTTCTTTCTAATAATTAGGTTACGGTCTAGCAGGTACAGAATACATTTTCAATTAATGATAATTTATCCTATTTTTTTATTTTGTGGGTAAAATAAACATTAATGAAGTGTTGACCTGAAAGTAATTGGAATTTAAACTTGAAAAGTAATTAAATTACATATGTGATAAAGGAGATAATTAAATGAAGAAATTATTGGTAAACTTAGTTGCTGCAGGGGCTATTTTGGGTACTTCAATAGTAGCGCATGCTGATGATCCAGGATGGCAATTTAAATATTCAGATACGTACATTATTGAAGATGATTCTTTGACTACACACATTAGAAGTTTAGATGGTGGTGGAGTTAAAATTTGTTTTGATGATGTAGATTATGAGTACACTGTAACTTTGAAGGAAGCTGATAAACTTAGTGACGATGATTATGTAGGTGCAAGAAAAAAATTGTATCCAAAATCAGATCAAAGACAATGTTTAGAATGGAGCAAGGTTAATTCAGAGGATGGTCCTGAAGAATTATACTTGAATTTATCAAGAAGTAGCTTTAAAAACGACAAAATTACAATTAGATGGTATGACTAATTTAATATAAATTAAAAAAAGAATATATTATTTTCAAATATTTTTTGTATAATTAATTCAAACATAAAACTCTAAATTCCAATGAAATAATTACAATTTTTCCTAATAGATTAGTCCACGTTAATACTTAAAAATTTCAACAGACTAATTATTAGTAAAGGGGCTTTCTCACAAGTGAGGACGTCTCTTGATCAAACTGAACGACGGGAGGGGGATGATTGGATTAAATCCGATATCTTACTCCCTTTTCTTTCTTTTACAATTGATGTATTAGACTAGTAGTGGTTTTTTGATCAGTTTTCGGAGATTATGAGCGATGGCTAATAACCCTAAATTTCAGTCTGCCCCATTCGAGACCATCAAGTCAAAATTGTCGGAAACTCCAGTTCTGTTTGATGGACCCTAACACAGGATAAACTTAGACTTTTGGCTTGATGAAAACAGATTTACCGAACGGATACTCAAAGGAAATTTCTTGCTGACCGACGACGAAGATACTCATTAATGAAAGGACAACCAGCACAATCGTGGTACACATATTGCTGTTGATCGATGATGTCTCCCGAGGCAGTTTGTTGATGTCGCGTCTTCTGAACGATACTCTTACCGGCGGAATAGGTAAGAGTATCGTTCATCTCGTCATATAGTCATTTTTCCGTCACGAAGGTATTCTCATGGTATCGTTTCTTTCACTCGCATTCATAGTTGTACTTGATTAAACTCGCGTAACCAAGTTCTAATAAAGAAAAGAAATTTTCTTCGGAACCGTATTCTTCGTCGGCAATGGTACACCTAGTCGCTGTTCGATCGTCGACAGAAGTTTTTCCATCTCTTTTAAATGAGAGATGAGACAACGAGCGTTCGTCGGAAGCTCTTAACTCCTGTAAAAAAGAATGCTGATTCTCGGTAGCAATCTGAATATTATATGCAGGCTTGAGTTACACAGATTGCTAATTGATTGGTATAGCACACTTGCCTATCAATCCAACCATCAATCTCTTTGACATTCTTCTTTAATTCTTTATCTTTTGGTATCTCATTTAGATGTCGCCCTATCAATTCATGTCCGAGGTCGAGTTTTTCGTTGAGCGCTTTTGGTATATTGATACGTTCGTCACCTTCCTCGAAAATTTGTGTCATCAATACATTGAACTTTTCTTTTATCTGACGTTGATAAATCATAACAAATAAGTAAAATTTGAATAGAAATGATGGATGATTCCGTGTAAAGAAGAAATCATCGGTTATTTAATTTAATTTAAGAGTGACTTGTGATTCAGTTCTTTTTTACATTTTAAAGTCACTGGAAGTACTATTAATTGATTTTGCTTAAAATTTAACTGATATACCTTGCTCGACAAATGTCGACTTTCGTAATATCTTTGACATATTAAATTAGTGATTGAATTAACTGAATAATCTGCTATATTCTATCTATCACCAGGAAAACATTGTCACATAGCAATTCTCAAAGGAAAGGAGCATGTATATGTACCGATTCGGAGAGTGGTTACGACGTGAACGTCTAGAACATGGTTGGAGTCAGGTAGAGTTGGCAGAGAAAACGTACGGAGAAGTCTCGCAGGCAGCTATCAGTGCCTACGAGCGGAATCGTTCACTTCCTTCCATCCTGGATGTCCAGAGTCTTGCGACAGCCTGTGAACAGACACTTGGATCCATCCCTTGGGATGAATTCGACTTGAGGATGGAGAAGAAACGAAACTGGTCGAATCTGAAGCAGGAACGTTTTGATTTAGCAGAACTCCCACTTGCGGATTCTGTCCGCACATTTGATGGTAAGACGTATCAACTGCACGGACGAATTGCGATTGAACAAGAGAGTAAGGAGACAAAGGAGATTGCGCAGCTCTATTATCGGATCCGCACTGTCGTCGGTGAGAATCAAGTCATTGCAAAACGGAAGCACCCGAATGATGAGTTGATTCATGTCTCACGTCGCAAACTAGTCCATCAGTAAGGTACCTCTGTATATTGTGATTTACTTATCGAATAACACAAACCATAACAAGAGGAAATGATGGTTGTAGCAGCAAATCGTTAAGGACAGTCCCTTCCAATCACATATCGGCGTGTCCCTCATCTGTGACCGAGTGAGCGGGATATACGCAGAAATGGTTTGGCGAGAGTCGCCTAAAACTCGCCCACAGGTTACGTATTCGTTGAGGGTCAGCGAAAAACCCTAGACAGATGTTCCGATACTGGACATCAGAGTTCGTGGGGAAACGTGCTCTAAACCCACCGCCTTGCTTC
Source organism: Exiguobacterium sp. R-39 (assembly GCF_049942815.1). Taxonomy (NCBI): domain Bacteria; kingdom Bacillati; phylum Bacillota; class Bacilli; order Caryophanales; genus Exiguobacterium; species Exiguobacterium sp. R-39. The sequence goes on along the minus strand of NZ_CP187966.1, from coordinate 37,837 downwards.
ACTTCGACTGTCCTTAAGGATGTGCTGCTGCGCATCGATCTCAAGGAAGGAGTGTACGCCATGCCGACACGTGAACAGAAGCAGAACAAGACCTTTGCCGAGAAGTTGCTCCGGATCCAAGGGAAAGACTACGAAGAGTGGCTCGACACCCAGCATCAGCTCGTCATCCAAGAGAACCAAGAACTGATCTTAGAAGCACTCGACTCAAAACTGAACTTCACATCGTCTACGTCTACATCCGCGTCACGGGATTGAGAGGAGGAAAACAAATGGGATTGAATGAGACAGGACTCAGCTTACTCCAGTTCTTTCAAGGACTCGCCGTCATTGCGGCAGCCATCGCCTTCGCAGTTGGTGGCTTCTACTTCATATTCGGAGGAGATCGCGGACGATCGAAAGCCGTCGGTTGGCTTGTCGGTGGTGCCGTCGGTCTGATCATCGTCATGGGTGCCTTTACGCTGGCAGAGATGGTCAACGACAACATTAAATTCTAATCTTACAAATGATCGCACAGACCGTCATTCCAAACTGGATGGCTTTTTTTATTGCTTTCTTTACAATGTCTCGCTTCAAAGGAGGAGAATATATGCTCTTCGTCCGTTTCACGGATGTACCAAAAGACGCCTTTCCGAACTATGAGCGTCTCCCATATGAGGAGGCGCTTTTATTATCGACACAAGTCCATCAGGAAGCCCAGCAAGCCAACGAACGCTTCGCGAGTGAGTTCCGAATCTTTGATGATGCCGACCAGCTCGTCTACAAAGGAACGTTCCAGTTTGGTGACCCGACCTATCCGAACCTTTATCTGCAACTGAAGGATCGGATTCCGCGTATTCGGATCCGAAAGGAGGATGCGACGAAGAAAATCCTGTTACTTGAGAACTTGGAACGTCTGACACCAGAATCCTATAAGACAATGACGACGTCAGCGGTTCAGCATCATCCGGATACGACACACGTCTCCCGCTTACGTCGCGGACAACGGCGTATCATTTACGGTTTCAGTGGTATCAGCCTCATGCTTCTTGGTGCGCTATCCGTTGTCCAACTCGTGCAGCCGGATCCACCGAGCGGTGTCCAAGCGACAACGTCAGAGTGGCAACCGCTATATGAGGCAGCGTTGACGGGAGAGCCAGATTCACTTGTCGAACGACTGGAAAAACGAAAGTCGTTAAACGACGAACAACAGCAATTCCTGATCACACAGTACGTCGAAAAACAGGACTATGATCAAGCCGTCGCCGTAACGAATGATCCAATCGATGTCGAGATGATCATCATGCAGTCAAAGTCGTTCGCAAAAAATCGTCAGGAGACGTTACAAGCCTTCCAAGCGGTTCACCCGACGGACGAAGGTACGTTCGATCTTGCTATCTTGCAGAAAGACTATAAACGCGCCGTCTCGCTTCAGGGCGTCGAGATGACGACAGCACGTCAAGAAGCGAAGACACGCGCCTACATCGCATTGAAAGATGTGACGAAAGCACAAGAGAGCGTCAAGACGGTTCCCAACGAAGAATTGAAGGAGCAAGTAGCAACACTCGTCCAGCTGGATGACGAGATTCAAGCACTCGAGGATCAAAAGCGACAGTTATCAGAGAAGAAAGATAAAAAAGAGTTACAGAAGCTAAACGAGTCGCTCGAAGCGAAGCAAAGACAAATCAGTACAATTATTTAACGAAAGTATGGTGATTGAAATAATGAAAAAATCACGATCATTCCGATCTATTCTTTCATCTACATGGTTTTGGCGCTGTTTTGTCTTCTTGATTGCTTTACCAATTTTCTTTTTCTTAGTACTCAATGTCGTGTTTCAGTTCCTGCAGCAGACAGTCCAAAATCTCTTTCAGGACGGAAAGTTGACGACCGGATCTCCGCTACAGTACAAATCGAGTTGGTGGACGACGCTCGCTTGGTCATCTTCCCTCGCTTTCGTGATTTTTGGTGTCTGCTTCCTCCTTGGTGGTATTCTCTTATTGAAGTATTGGCTCAACTTCCGCGATCTCAAATCAGCTCAAAAAGGAAGCGCCCGCTTCACGACGTTCCAAGAGCTGAAGCAACAGTATCGAGATGTGCCAGATCGTAAGGAGACCTACAGCGGATCTGGTGGTGTCCCGGTCGGTCGCTATCGTGACCGCCTCTACATCGATGACAGTGCCGTCAATAATCTGGTCATCGGGACGACTCGTTCCGGGAAGGGCGAGACGTTCGTCTTCTCGACGATTGATCTCTACAGTCGTGCCGAACGCCAAGCGAGCCTGATCATCAATGATCCAAAAGGTGAACTATTTGCCGCCTCCAAAAAGACACTTGAAGCACGCGGGTATCAGGTCGAGGTTCTCAATCTGATGAACCCGTCCCAATCGATGTCCTATAACCTGTTGCAGCTGACGATTGACGCGTATTTGGACGAGAACTATTCGCTCGCTCAGCAATATGCCCGTTCGGTCGCCTACATGCTTTACCATGACCCGAAGGCGAAGGATCCGTTCTGGAGCAACTCCTCAACAGACCTCTGTACCGCCCTGATTCTCGGGTTATGCGAACAAGCCAAACACGAACCAGAGAAGATCACGATGTATAACGTCGCTTTGATGTTGTCCGATCTCGGCTCACGCACGGTCACTGATGGAATGGGACAGGAACAATCGGCACTCGACGCCTTCTTCGCTGCCTTTCCCGAAAATCATCCGGCACGTATGCAGTACGCGACGCTCCATTTCTCAGGTGGGCAGACGCGTGCGAGTATCCTCGCCAATACGAATGCCAAGCTCGGGATCTTTACTCTTGATGCGACGGCACGTTTGACGGCACAGAACTCGCTCGACATGAAACTGATCGGCTTCAACCGTTGGATTCGTGGGCGTGCCCTTCCCTTATCACGACTGATGTTCTATTTTCCGAGTGGGAAGCAGCTTGCCTTGACGACGGATGACGATGGGAGTTTCGTACTCCATCACGAAGAGATCCTCGAAGTTGATAACGATATCATCGTAGAGAGTGAGGGACAACGTTATACCGTGACACTCACAGGTTGGACGGACGAAGCAGACGGGATCTTCGACTGGACGACGGATGCTCCGATCGACATCCGTGAGATTCGTCAGCACTCACGTCCGGTTGCTGTCTTCCTAATCGTCCCGGACTATGATCCGACACTGAACGTCATCGCCTCACTGTACGTCAAACAAGTCTATACTTCACTCGCTCGTGTCGCCTCACAAGCGACGAGCAGACGTTGTGAACGGCAGGTTATTTTCCTGCTCGATGAATTCGGAAATATGCCAGCGATTGAAGGGATGGCGAACATCATTACCGTCTGTCTCGGTCGGAACATTCGTTTCAACCTTGTCATCCAGTCCTACGCGCAACTTGAGAACCTCTATGGGGAAGATTGGAAGACGATCGACGGGAACTGCGGAAACACGCACTACCTACTGACAGCAGATGAGTCGACGGCAGAACTGATTTCGAAGAAGCTTGGGGAGCAGACGATCGTCACGAAGTCACGTTCCGGACAGACCTTCTCGCTTTCGAAGTCGAAAACGGAGAGTGTCGATGGCCGCCGCTTGTTGACGGCAACCGAGGTAATGGGACTGAAGGAAGGCGAGATGTTGATCATCCGCGTCATCAAGCGGCAAGACAAACAACAGAACCGGATCCAGTCCTATCCCATCTTCCTGACCGGACGGACGGTGATGAAATACCGCTATGAATACTTGGCGGATGACTTTAACAAGGACCACTCCATCAACGATCTCGTCATTCCCTGCGCACATGCCCATCTTGACCTGAATACGCTTCGTATCCCCTTCCATCTCGACGCCTCAGTTGCATCGAAAACGGTGGAGACGGATGAGGAGACACTTGACGCAACAGAATGGCGCGTCTGTGATGTCCTGCAACCGAAAATCCTACGCTCGATTTTCGAGACGACGGAATACGATACGTTATCGATCGATCTGTTCGAGCAAGGTATCCTAGATAAAACAATCCCTGTGACGGACAACCAGCGTCACTTTTTGAAGACAATCATCAACAAACGACTCGAGAAACTTCGTCATGGCGTTTAAGGAGGACATCATATGACAGAACTGACACGCACGGAACGCGTTCAGCGCGAACTTCGCGTCATCGCGACTATCATCAAGGAGAACAAAAAGCGTCTCCGCCGCGGTGAAGTATTGAATATCCAGACCCAGGACGGATTTCTCGTCGTATTTGAGGAAGAAGACCCAGACTCAGGCGACCGAAAAACTGTTACGCTTATAGACACATTCGATTTTCGGGTCCACGTCAGTAATGGCGATTTAACGGATCCGGAACAGGTGTCATCATAGGAAAAGGGGTGGAGGCATGCAAGCAAAACGAGTACTCTCCGGACTATTGATTTCCTCTGCGTTACTTTTAGTCGGTTGTAGTGAAAATGGTGAAAAAAAGTCTCTTAAACAAGTTTCTGTAAAAGAAATTGATCAACTAAAAGATAGTGATCAAAGCAACTTCTTACTTGTTGATAGCGACAGTAAAGCAGAATTTGAGCCTTATGTAGATAAAGTGAAGGACATCGCTGAGAAAGAAGATGTACAAGTAAACTTGTTTAATCCTTTTCAACCTAACGGAAAAGATTTAGAAGATCGTGCTACAGATGAACATGGAGAATTAAAGGGTGGTCGTCTGTATAAACTAGAGAATGGTAAATTAGTTCGTTCTCTCAACCTTACTGCGTTAGATGACAAAGCAATCGAAGATGAAGTAACCTCTTTTATTGATTAAAAGCAGACAGAGAAGGGAGGACCATCATGGCTAATGAAGATATAGCATCCAAACTGGAGGAATTTCAAGACTTACTGAGCATCAGTGATTTGGTGAGAGATGCGCTTCGTTCTATTGGTTGGCTTTTCGTTAGAGGTCTCTCCTTCATCATCGATGGTCTTGAACAGATTACAAATGACATCCTCCTCATCAAAACATTCTTTAATAATCCTCAAGTGGTTGAATTCGTTCAGACGATTCAACCTTTTTTATATGTCATTTTAGCTGGGAGCTTTTTATTTACCGGTTACTTGATGATTTTTCAGAAAAAGTTTGATCGAGAAGGGTTTCTCATTAATCTATTCATCACTTTGTTAGTTTTAGGGTTATTATCTCCGACAATGATAAAGACAAGTGACTTCACAGACAAAGCTATTACAAGCATCAATCAAGATGGAGTATATGAAAATCAGGATCATACTTTATCGCAATCAGTGCTACAAAAAAATGTACATGATTTAGTTGAATACGATAAAACTGCTTTCAAAGATACAAAAATTAAAAATCCAAACTCCGTTCCAGCAAGCCAAATTAAGAATATAGACATCAATGATGTATTTGATAGCGATGAGTATCGATTGAGTAAAGAAGGTGAAGATATTTCTCAGAACACGCTTGTTTGGAATGGGAAAGAAATGACCGAAACCGAGTTAGATCAGAGCGGTGTTGAATGGAACAATCAGTACTATTATCGCTATCATCCTAACTGGCTGACAATCCTCGTCACGCTCGGGGTGATGGGCTTTACCCTCTTCTCAATTGCCTACAAGCTGGCTCGCCTCTCGTTCGAGTTGGCTTTTAATTATGTCTTGGCGATTTTGGTTGCACCCGCTGATCTACACAGCGGACAAAAGACGAAGAAGGTCATTCAAAGCATCTTGAACACATTTCTCGTCATCATCCTGATTTTCGTTTCGATCAAACTCTATACGATTGGAACGGCATACTTGGCCGATACACTGGACGGACTCGCCTATTTGATTGCATTGATTGCCTTCTCTGCCGCTTTGATTGATGGACCCAACATGGTCGAACGTCTCTTCGGGATTGATGCCGGTCTGAAGCGTGGTTGGGGTGTCGCACTCGGTGCGTATGCTGTCGGGAAAGGTACTGCGAAAGTCGGGGCTCGTGTCGCCGGTCAGACGATGAAGATGGCATCACGCCCTGCCACTCCTTCTGTCTCGGAAGCAGCGAGTATGAAATTGCCACCGAATCCACCACCGAATGGCGGTACACCCGCGAGTCGTCCAGATCGTTCGTCTGAGAGTGCTCCGATTCCATCACAAGCACAAGAGCGGATATCTCGTCCAGCAGGGCCAAAGAATCAACAACTCGAGTCAGTTGAGATACCAATGCATGGTACGGCGCAAGAGGCTCAGGCTGCAGTAGCACCCGAATCCGTTCCACATCGCCCAAACTCTGACGCACAAGCAAAACCTGTTCCATCGACTTCGCAATCGACACTATCTGCTACGCAACCAAAGACTTTCGATTCACCAATGAATGAAAGAAATGCCAACTCATCTGATGCATTCGAGTCACCTGAAATGTCTAATTCCTCTCAACCAGTCTCACCATCTGTGGAGACTTCTACAGTAAATCGTAAGCCAGTAACGTCTTCAGTGGATTCGACACCGTTCGACAAAACGACTACTAGCGCGTCCGCTCATTCTGTGGAGACAACAGAGAATGTGTCTCCGAGCGTCGCCTTGTCTAGCTCTTCCAGTGGCTCACCATCCATCAGTGAATCGTCGCAGGAGACGTCATCCGGAACGCAACGTCAGCGAAAATCAATCTATCAGACACTCGAGACCACGACACAAAAAGAACTCAAGCATGTCGAACAAGCCCAGACGCGCGTGACGCAGGAATCGTCCCGGATGTACTCGACGGATGTTCCGCGTCTAGATCCGAAAAAGGAGTGAGAATATGCAACAGCGCCAATACCGGATTCCGAACGAAGTCACGACCGAACTGAAAATCAATAAGATGCTCTACCTCTATGATTTACTGTTTCTCGTCGCCTTGATCATCGTCCGGTTGATCGCCCTGCCGTTCATTCCGGACGTCTTGCATCTCCCGTTCACGTGCTTCCTCGTTGGCTTCGGACTCTTTCTCGTCATCCGACCGACGACGAATCCGGAAAAGCGGATGGTCCACGTGCTCTATTACGCACTCATTAAGAAGAAAGACACCTATATCGCGTTGGCCGACCGGAATGAATCTTCGAAAGGAGCGTGATCAGATGAGTTTATCGGAAGATACACGATTGAAAACAAGTCCCATGACCGATATCACCTGGCTCGACGAGGTTGAGTTGACGACACCGACAGCACGCAAGGAAAAACGTGTCCGCATCCCGCCGTCAGTTGCCTCCCTTTTACCAATCGTTGATGCGACAGCGCTCGATGTTTTCGAGATGCAGGACGGGATGTTTTGCGACATCATTCAACTGACTTCAAAGGATATTTACGGACTATCTGAGACGGAGAAGGACCATGATATCTTCTCCCTCGCCTATCTCTTACAGGCGTATGTCCATCCATTGAAGGTGATTCCGCTCAATACACCGCTTAATCTAGAAAAACAGAAACAACGGATCGAACGACAGCTGCGACAGAATCAGATTGCCGCCTATCGTCCGTTTCTTCAAAAGAAGAAACAAGAACTGATCTACCTTGAGGAGCATCGCACGAATCGCGATTATCTCCTCTTTTTTTATGCTCCGGACGAGGCAATGCTCCGGGAACGGAAGCATCAATTGACGAAACTCCTTCGACGCAGTAACCCGATAGTCGAACTGACGATCGAGCAGAAAATCCATGTATTGTTCCAACTGCACAACCCGAATACGAAACCGACCCAGGACGGAAAGGAATGATGACGTCATGTGGCGTACACGTTTTCTACGAAAGCAGGATCCTGAGACAATTAAACAACAGGACGGCTACAATCCGACATTCGTCCAAGCGATCCAGCCGCAAGGCGGACTCCGCTTCGAACCGAACTATGTCCGGACCGGTGACGGTTATCTCGCCTGCCTCCATGTCTATAAGTATCAGTCGACCGTCTATGATTTCTGGCTCGAGCCAATCCTTAACCTGCCCGGTGTCCTGACGACGCTCGACATCGGGACAGCGGACAAGCGAGAGATGATCCGGACGATCAATAAGTCGATGGCCGAGCAGAATACGCGCTTCGAGAATGCGAAAGATAATGTCGACCGGATTGATGCGCGCGAGACGTATAAGGAACTGAACGAACTCTACGAACAGATCACGCAAGGCGAGACGATGAAGTACTTGCATCTCCGACTCTACGTCAAAGCGAAGACGCTTGAGGCACTTGAACGACAAGTTCAGGACGTGATGGAGGAACTCGAAGCACGGAATTTCCGCGTTACCGTCTTCCTGAACGAACAGGAGTGGGAATGGCAGAGCCTGTTCCTGAGCTACGAGCAACAACAAAAACTGCCGAACCGGCGTCGGGGAAAAGAGATTCCGTCGCTCTCAATCGCGGGTGGTTATCCATTTCACTTCACATCGTTGCAGGATCCGACCGGGACGTACTACGGGACGACGGATACAAATGGTAGTGTCATCTTCGATCTGTTCCATAAAGATAAACAACGGAAGTTTTACAATGCGTTGATGATTGGGAAGATGGGCTCCGGGAAATCGACCTTGCTCAAGAAGACGGTCCTCGATCAAGCGATCAAAGGCAATCACGTCCGCATCTTGGACGTGACGGGGGAGTTCTCCGACCTCGTGCGGCAACTTGGTGGAAAGGAGATTGCTCTCGACGGTTCAGCTGGTCGGATCAATCCGCTCCATGTCTATAAGACGGTCACGCATGCTGACGGCTCTGCGGATGAGGTGCTCTCGTTCATGCAACACCTATCGAAGATTGCTGTCTTCTATCACTACATCAATCCGGCAGCGACGCAGGAAGAAGCGAACGAGTTCGAGATTCTGCTCCGTCAGCTCTATCTTGAGAAGGGACTCTGGAACGAGGATGGTGACGCGCCGATCACGACACATCCAGCGAATGCCTATCCTGTCTTTTCCGATTTCTTAACGCTTGTCCGTTCCAAATTGTATGTCGATGCTGCGCGTACGACGATCCGCGAGACCATCAGTATGAACCGTATCAGACGGCTCGAGAACATCGAGCTCGCGATCACGAACCTCGTCCATAACTACGGCAACATCTTCGATGGACACTCTTCGATTGAGCGGTTCGATGAGGAAGCGATCGTCTCCTTCCCACTACGCAACCTGACGAATTTGAAGGACGAGATCTTTCAGGCACAGGTCTTCAACCTGATGAACATGCTCTGGGACGGGATGATCCTCAACGGTGCCGGACAACTCCGCAGCTATAACCAGGGTGAACTGTTGATCGAGGATGCCTTCAAGTATCTGATTGTCATCGATGAGGCGCATCAACTAATCAACACACGCGATATCGCCCAACCGGCGATTCTATACCTGCAACAGTTCATGCGCGAAGCACGGAAATACTTCGGCGGCATCTTCTTCGCCTCCCATTTGATCACAGACTTTGTTCCGACCGGTTCGAAGTCGGAGAATGCGGAGAACGTCAAAACCCTGTTCCAGCTGACGCAGTACAAGTTTATCGGTGAACAAGATGCCGAGAGCATCCCGACGATCCAGACTGTCTTCGACGGACAGTTGACCGAGAGTGAGACGCGGTTGATTCCGTCGCTCGAGACCGGACGCATCGTTCTTAGTATCTCCGGTGTGAAGACGTTGATCTTCGATGTTGATGTCTCGCCCGAGGAGCTGACCTTGTTCGGAGGTGGTGCCTGATGTGGAGTACGATCCGGCAGTCGGCACGTGTCGCCGTCCGGATGAAATGGCGACTCCTGACATTAAAGTATCGTCTGATTGCCCTCGGTATCGCCCTACTATTGTTGCTTCTGATTATCATCGTCGCAGGTATCCTCGATGCGTTGACCGGGATTGAAAACGAACAGGCGACCGAGACACCCATCACTTATTCGGATGACAGCCTACAGGTTAGTGATAATGTTCTGCAATACCGAGAAGCGATTTCGCGTGAATTGAAAAAGGAACAGCTCGAGGGACAGACGAACGTCGTACTCGCCCTGATGATGCAGGAGAGTGGCGGTCGCGGAAATGATCCGATGCAAGCGAGTGAATCGAAGTGCGGACGGATCGGTTGCATCACCTCTCCTGATGAGAGCATTCAGTACGGAGTGAAACACTTCGCGTCGGTCTTCCGGCGAGCGAACGAGGACGTCAAGTTGACGCTCCAGAGCTACAACTTCGGAGGTGGCTTCATCGAGTATGTTCAAGAGAACGGTGGACGCTATACGAAACAACTTGCGATCTCCTTTTCACAGATGATGTATCAACGCGTCAAGAAGAGTGGCATCTATCAGTGCCATCGTCCGAGCGCGATCGAGCATCAAGCCTGTTACGGTGACATCGAGTATGTCGATGCCGTCCTCCGTTATCTGACGCCGACGGTACTGGCAGAAGGCAAGACGGGACCGATCAAAGGAAAACTCCACGCCCCGCTCGATATCCCGCTACAGATGACGTCGGGGTTCGGATCACGGATTGTTTTTGGGAAGACGGACGTTCATACGGGCATCGATTTCAGTTGCCACAATACGGATAGTGTCCATGCTGTACGCTCCGGTACCGTCACCTATAGCGGCTTACGCGGACCATATGGTCAGTTGATTCAGATCAAGCAAGGCGACTGGATTACCGCCTACGCACATCTTTCCGCACGCCAGGTTAAGACGGGACAAAAGATCGAAGCTGGACAAGCAATCGGGATGTGTGGGTCGACCGGTCGCTCGACGGGAAATCATCTACACATCGAATTTAAGACCAGCGACTGGTCCGGACACATTGATCCGGCACCACTGTTTTCGCTATAAGGAGGGATGTACCATGGCATTGACGAGTCGTCATCTCCTGTCGCTCGTGTTGTTCTGTCTGCTGCTGTCGATCAGTGCCAACTTCTATCAATATCGTTCAATAGCATCAGATAGACCGCATCGAATCACAGAGAAATACGAAAAGAATTCGTTCCCAAAGACGACGGTATCGGATCCGCCCATCTCGACTGACGAACAAGAGCAAGAACAGGACTCGTCCATTTCTAAGAATGCAGAACGCTTCATCTCGTTTGCATTCACGTGGAAAGACGGGACCTATCCGACGCGTAAGCGACAGGCCAGCCAGTACATGTCGGATTCAATCAAACGGACGTTGTTCGCAAGTAGCGGAAGTGATAGCAAGTTCACTGCCTCAGTCTCGGACATCGAAGTCTTTCCAAACCGTGACAATCCGGAGCATTGCCTTGTCCGCTTCAAACGGACGTTGACGATTGATTCAAACGGCTATGAAGAGACATCCGATGAGCTGGTCGAACTGACGTTTACAAACCAAGACAGTCGTTACATCGTCGACCAAATGAAGAGTCTAAAGTCATCAGGAGGTGTCTAAATGCGAAGAGGAAAACGAAAGACGTTGACCTGTGATTGGTCACGGTTGTATCTCGGAACAGGGCTGTTTTTCTTGATCGGCTTTCTGTTTTTCGGTTTCTCTTCCCTCTTCTTTGCTGAGGAACAACCGATCAATGCAACACCAGTCGGTGAAGAAAAACGGTTGAAGAATGGACAGACCGTCACGCTTCTCAACTGGTCTCATGATGAAGAGCGCAAACAGATGCGTGTCCGCCTCCAGTTCGACCAGCCCCAAGACTACGCGACGAAACTTGTCACGCGCGTCGCCTACAAGGAACGACCAACGGATGAGCAGAGCGTCCGAGTCGTCTATCACCAGAATGAGCACTATGTCTTCGAAATCGAAAATGTACCGCGCGACTTTGGTCAGCTAGCCCTCCGCTTGTATGTGATTAAGCCTCAACAGTCACTCGAGAAGCTGAGTGCTACGAAGCGAGAAGAGGCGCTCATCGAATCACTCTATATGGATCAGCGACGTGTCTTAAGAACATCACTTTCTATTCAACAAGCAGACGACTATGCGCAACTTTTTCTCGCTGACGAGCACGTTAAAAGTCAAAAACGGATCAAGAAAATGAAGCGCGAACAGCTAGCACAAACTTCTCTCGTCCAGCAAATCGAACAAGATATCGAGACAAAGCAAGCCACCTTACACGACCTGACACTCGATGAACAAGTCGAACGTGAGGAAGAGATTTTCAATCTGAAGCAGGACAAAGAGGACGCACTGTTAAGACAAACGGAATTGAAAAAACAACTCACGCAAGAAGAAAAAAGACAAGATCAGCTACGCATTAAAGGACGTGAACTGAAATGGTAAGGTGGCACACACCGTGCCAAAATGCCATTTTTAGTGGCACGCGGTGTGACCTTTTGGCGATTTTGATGATATCAGGGAAACACTAGGCTCCGCCTAGGCTAGCACGTTCCGTGATAGCAATTTCCCCTTATGCTCTTTTTCACGATTTTGAACCGTTTGTATTTTTTAAGCTTTTAAAAACTCAACGCACATTTATCAATTTTATCGATTTTCATCAGCACTTAACTCGATTCTGTTACGTCACTTTTTTCGAACCTTTTTATCTCATGATGCTGTATCTTCGACCAGATATGTTTCAGAAATTCGACGATCAAGGAGACGCTCACGGCTTCTCCAAGGGCGTAACTCTGTTCAATCATTGACTGCATGTTGATTCCTCCGTTCCTTGTCTGAGTAATATCACCTTTCTCACTTCTAATGACAGGAGGGACGAAGTAATTGTTCGAAAATCTTTTTATTTTTAGAGCGCGGAGATTAATTTCCTAAAGGAAGGAGGAATATGGATGGACCTCTTGATTCGTGACATCGACCCCGTATTCGTCAAACAACTCGATGAACAGGCGGAGAAACAGATGTGTTCCCGACAAGAATTATTGAAAGGATTACTGACTACTTGGTGCGCGGACGGCGTCCAGTCGACACAAATCACGCGTCTCGAACGACAGCTCGAAGCGAACACCTTACACCTCAAGCGGAGTGCAACAGAACTTGAACAACTGACCAAACTCTTCCGTGAGGTGATGCAGAATGACTAAGGTTCCCGGTGTCATCATCAAGTCGAAGTTCAAACTCCCTCAAGCAACCAGACGTGCGCGTCGCTATACGACGTATCTCAATTACATCGATCGACCGGAGACGAAAGCACGGTCGCATCAATTCGAGAATTACCATGACTATATGGAGGATGAACTGAAGTCGAGCGGCCTGTTCACAGCGACGCAAGACCGATTGAGTGCTACTGAACGGGAGCAATTGCGTGAAGTCTTCCGACGAGCACAGGAAAACGGCAGCATCCTCTGGCAAGATGTCATCTCATTCGATGAAGCGTGGTTACAGGAAGTCGGTGTCAAAGAAAATCGTTACATCGATGAACAACGGTTGATGCAGGCGACCCGGAACGCGACTGCGCTGATGATTGAAAAGGAACAGATGCTGCATGCGACATGGACCGCGGCCATCCATTACAACACGGATAACATCCATATCCATGTCGCGACAGTCGAGACGATGCAGCCACGCGAACGCGGCAAACGCAAACCGAAAACGATCGAGAAGATGAAAGTACAAGTCGTCCATACGCTTGCCGACCGGACACGTGAACAAGAGAAACTGAATGCTTTCATCCGTGATGAGGTTCTGGCGCACAAGCGCAATCATTCAACAGAGTCTCTTTCAAATCGAATCTTGCATCCGGAACTTGTTCGACAGTACAAAAAGATTCAGAAACAACTACCGGACGATAAACGGCAGTGGTATTACAACATGAACGGCATGCACGAACTCCGTCCTTCACTCAATCAATTGACTGACACGTATCTTACGACCTTCTTCGAGAAAGAACACAGCGTATTCAAACAACGACTTGATACCGAGGTCGCCTTCTACGAGCGGAGTTATAGATCGGCATCTCAAGCATCGACTTATCGGAAGACGAAAGAACAGGATCTCTACATGCGGATGGGAAATGCCATCCTGTCCGAGATGCGTGAGTCGGATAAGTCGTTCCCGAAGCTTGCGAAGAACGTTGCATCCTCACCTAAACAAAGAATCCGATCAGCGTTTCGAAGCGAGCGGATCATGCAAGAGACGCTTTATCGAATCGGACGACACATGAATGATGAGTGGGACCACATAAAGAATCAGCGTGCGTTTGAACAACTCGAACAGGAAGTCCAACACGAAAGGTAAGGTGAAACGGGATGGAAGAGACAAAGCAAGTCCGGATCAAGATGAGTGCTGTAACTGCTGAATTTTTAGAGGAATATCGTGAAAGAGAACGGTTGTCCGGAATTGGTCCGGCAATCGATCACATCATCCGCGATTATCAGGAGATGATCAAAAAGCAATGGGATTTGAACTATGTCAGTCGTTCCGTCTCGAAACAGATCGAGCAAGAGTTGACATCATTCTGGGAAGAACAGATCATAAAAAGCCTCTCTCCGTTACGAAAGAGCGTCCAACAAACAGACCTTCAAACACAGGTGTTGATCGAACTCGTACAAGCCTTGATGCAGACGGAAAGCATCGAGGATATCATTCCAACGACCGAATACCGTCCTTCGTTTCTCGAGACGGCAGAGACGGCTGTCAAAAAACGAATCGACCAGCGCAAGCAACATAAACACTCGGATGAAGAAAGGATGATCCACAAATGAAACGACTAGAAGCCTTCACACTCGCGACATTTCTCGAATTGCATCCGACCCACGTCACCGTCATGATTCATCAAGCGCATTATGATATTCCGGTTTCTCAGGATGAACGAGCGTTCCTTCAGCTCTTGCAGGAAGAACCTTTGTTGTTGCTACCGGTATCGCGTGATCGTCGTCATCTACTACTGAACCGATTCGCTACCGACCCGATTGTTCTGCAGGAACTAGAAGATTTCGAAGGTGCTGCCGATTCGTCTTTCTCGTCTAAAGGAGCGTGAGATACATGGCATACAAGAAGAAAACACGTGAGGATTATCAGAAGGAAGTACAAGCGTTGACCGACAAGATGGAGAAGCAGCTCGCTTCTCACTTCGTCAGTCAGGAGAGCATCAAGGAACATCTCGACTTCATGAGCCGGTTCCATCGCTACTCCACTCGGAACATGTTATTAATTGAGGAGCAGTTCCAAGGCGCACGTGCTGTCGGTTCATATGCGTACTGGGAGAAGCAAGGCGTCCAGGTGCAAAAAGGAGAGAAAGGGATCAAGATTTTTGTCCCCTCCCCTGTCACCTTCATCAAACGAGAGGCGGATTGGGTGGCATGGAAAGATGCGACGAAGATCGAGCAAAAGCGCGCAAAGGAAGGTGTTCTTCCGACACGAAAAGCGATGTACTACAAGATTGGTCACGTCTTCGAGTACACGCAGACCGATGCCCGGGAGAAGGGACTCGAAGTCTCTGAATTGTTCGCTTCCTATCATCGAAATGGATCGACCCGTGAGGCGGAGTCGTTTCGACGCGCGTTGAACGAGATTGCTGAGACACAAAACGTGACGTTACTCAATCAGCCGTTGAACGAACTCGGTACCGCAAAAGGATGCTTTTATCCAGAACTCAACGCGATCGCCTTGAACTCACGGAACTCGGATATTGAGAACGTTACTGTTCTCATTCATGAACTCGCACATGCCAACCTGCATAATATGGACCGGAACGAAGAACGCGGAATTGAGTTGAATCCGCATGAGAAGGAGTTTCAGGCGGAGATGGTCGCCTATACGGTTGCGTCACATTTTGGTTTCCCGACGGATGAATTTTCATTGTCGTATCTCGTCAGTTGGACGCAAGGCCGAGACTTACGCGACAAAGAAGACCTGTTGCATGAAGTTCATCAGACATCCGGTCACTTCATCCGCGAAATCCATTCCTCGCTCGAGCAGGAGCAAGTCCTGGAACGAGAAGCGTCACCCATTAAAATGATTACGTATATCGAACAGAATGCACGGATTACAGAACACGGATTACCGTTAGCCGAACGACTAGAGCGGATCATGCAACAAACACCAGAGGATGTCGGAGCTTACCTAACGAGCATCGCCAAGCAAGACACACAACAGGATCTCTCGACGTTCGATGAGCCGATGATGCTCGTCCATGGGGCGACAGACTTTTTCGAGCCGTTCGCGAAAGCCAACGACCGCGACTTCGACGAACATGAGACGATTGCCTACACGTTGGTCATTCCTGGAGAAGAACCGATCAGTCAACACTTCAGAGGGCTTGAGGAAGCCAGTAGCCCGTTACATCATATCCTTAAGACAGAGATCGTCAACAAAGAAACAGAAAAAGTACTTGAGAAAGCATGGTATGACGAGATGATTTCTACCGAAGACCGCGACTTAGAGAAGGTCCGGCAGATAGTCACACGTCACTTTAAAGTACCGGAACAGGATTTCCGTAGTCGTTAATAAAATACATTCTCAACTGGTTGTAATAATCTAAAAAATTGAGACAATATAAAACATCTTTGAAGCAGTACATTTTTAAAACGTACTGCTATCAAAGATGTTTTTGTTCGCTCAAAATATCTGTTAGAGCAAAGTAAAACCCAACTAATCTCAGCATCTACAAGCTATCTTATTTTATTTTTCCATAGCTCAATATTAATTCGGCGGCTTTTAATCGCTGATCAGTAGTGCTACCTGGCGCATTTAGTATTAATTCTGCAACCTTTAAAGCATTATCTTGTACATTATTTAGTTCAAAGTTATTTTGAATTGAATCTGCTCCGTTTAGAAGATTATTCAAAACATCTACATGTTTTTTAATATTCGCTGCCGTACCTGGAAACTGTAAAGATTCTCTTATTTCTGTTGGAAGTTCGTTTCTAGAGAGTGGTTTACCGTCAAATAACCACTCTACTTCTCTTTGATGCGGAAATCCTGATCCCAGTTTATCCTTATCAAAGACATTTTCATACACATAATCACTAGTGATATTTGCGAAGTATATATCATTACCATGAGGTACCACAACAATATCGCCAACTTTCATATCACGAACGAGAATGTTGACGTTACTCAAACCATTTATTAATTTTGAGCTTTTTCCGTTTTTCTGGTTCTTCAAATCTTCTTCTATCAAAATTCGTCTTAAGTCATTATAATTACATCCTTTAAGCGATTGTCCGACAGGATACCCAATACAAATGCGATTCTTTTTAAGGAAATAATCCATCTGATCTGTTCCATGTGGCTTAGGCCGCATTATCCACGCGTTAGATATGTTATTTTTAGTTTTCTTCATCGTCTTCCACTCCTTAATTTCTTTTTTATTAATACTGATTAGATACATCATATACGAAAATAATATATTTGTAAATATAAAAGAATATATTTATAAATATATAATCATTATATTCTCGAAGAGCACTTCAGTTAAATACCATAATTGCTATTTCACATGAGAAGATATTTTGATTATTTCTATATTCGAATTTGTAAAATACTTATTTAGTATCAATAAAAAAAACCGAGCAGAAAATCTCTACTCGGTTTTACGAAATTAATGTTTAAAACTATAACTATTTTTGAAATGTATTTTATATTCTCAATAATAATTACTTTCGAAATAAATTGTCTCTGTGCCATTTCATATAAGCCTTCTGACTGTCATTCATTTCTATATGCATATTTTCGTTTATATTCATAAATATTTTTGATTCTTCATCTAAAGTAGATGAAATCAAGATCTCTCTATCGTTTTTAAAGCTGATAAATCCCTTATCAAACAAAATATCGTGATTTGGACAAAACAATAGTCCATTGTTACTGTCTAATCGCTCTTTATTATTTGACTTACTCCATGGCTTAATATGACTTGCTATCAGTAAACGTTCGTCTGATACATTGCATAATCTGCATTTCTTTTCGACAGATAAAAGTTTTTTTTTGAAAATTGAGTGTCCTATTCGTGCTTTGATAACCTGCTCTTTTTCGGTATCCTGTATTATATCCGATTCAAGATCATCCAAGATACTTGGATCAATTCTATTTTCTACTTTAATGAAATTTGAGTCCCACAATTCGTGAAGATCGTCTGCATGCTCTGAAGGTAGTAAATAATTGGTTTGTTGGGCAAATTTTAAGATACTTAAATCATTTAGAGTAGGATGGTTTAAGATTTCGGACCTACTAATTAAACTTTCTTCTAATCTAGTCTGAAGCACTTCTAGTTCTATTACAAATTTCTCGTTTGACCTACTATTGGTATACCAATATCCTTTACTATTCTCATCACCAGTTTTTTCTTTAGGTAACCCCACTACCTTTGTTTTTGCTAAAATTCCACCAGTACCACGTTTTCCAGCATTAGACCTCCATATAAAAACAACATCTTGCAATTGTACTTTGTCTTTATAATTTTCTTGTCTCAATGACCACCAAATGAGTTTATTATCTTTAACATAATTATCAATATCAAAAACTTTAGGATTCCCCTGAAATATCCAAGTATTTACTTCGTCATTATCCTGTTCATTTTTTCTTTTCACTATATCAAATCCTAAATTCCGCAAAAAATCATTTGTTTTTTTTCCACCATAAAAAAAATTTGCAGGATACTCCTCTCCATTTGCAAAGATGTTGGCTATCGAAATAATATACTTGGGTGGATAGTACATTCCCTTGTACAAAAGATCGTATCCTGTGGCATTTCTTCTTTCAGGTATTCCTTCAACATTAATTTTTTGAATAGCACTAATAACATGCTTTCTATTAATATTGTCAGGTATATTATTCATTAATAAACACCTCTTTGACTATAATTTATACATTACATTTCTAGTGTAAATATTTTGGCTGATTACTATCTATCGACTTTAGTCTTCCCACAGTTCTTCCATTAACTCATCAATTTCGCTAGAGAGTCGTTGCCGTTCGCGTTCATCTTTCTCAATATGACCGTATTCATCAATCCAGATAACATCGCCTGACTCCACCGTCATCGGGAAGCGGGAAATCAGAATATCGCGCATCCCATCCTCGAACTCGACGACGACCCATTTCCCCTCAATCCGATCGATGATTCCTTTTCGCTTCGTCATTTCGACTTTTTGATTGTGTAGGACGTTCCGTTGCCTTCAAAGACGATCGTACCGCTCTTATCCGTCCGCAACATCGTCGCTTTTGCACGCTTCAGGTTCGTTACTACTTCCTTCGTCGGATGTCCATAGGCATTCTTTCCAACACTAATGACGGCGTATTTCGGTTTGACGTATTTGAGGAACGTCGCGCTCGTCGATGTCTTCGCCCCATGATGCCCGACCTTAAGAACGTCCGCACGTAGCGTTTTCTTCTTCGCAATCATGTCCTGCTCCGACTTCAGTTCTGCGTCTCCTGTGAAGAGGAAGGTATTTTTCTTATAGGCGACGTGTAACACGGCACTCCAATTGTTGAGATCGCTCATAGCATAATCCTTCACTGGTCCGACGAACTGCGCCTTCACGCCTTTGACAGGAAGCGAGACTCCCGCTTTCGCCGTCTTGATCGTCAGCTTCTCGCGTTTGACGGCCAACAGGAAGTCCTTATAGGCTTGCGTCGTGTGTTTGACCTTCGGCGCATAGACACTCTTGACCTTGAACGAATCGAGGACTTCATCGAGTCCTCCGATATGATCGGCATCCGGATGCGTCGAAATCAGCATCTCGATATCGCCGACCTTCTGTTTCTTCAGATAGGTGACGAGCTCATCGCCCTTTCCTTTATTTCCACCGTCCATGACGATATCTTCACCACTCGGCATCTTAATATAGATCGCATCACCTTGTCCGACATCGATATAGTGGACCTTGATTTTAGGCGTCGCCGCCTCCACGCTCTGTAACGGTCCTACTAATAAACCAACACTCGCGAGTGCTAAGCTAGCACGTATCCATTTTCGTTTCATCTTGCATCGCTCCATTCTCTATTCGTAAGTTATTTTTATTATACAGTGAACATCAGGATAAAGTTGGTGATATTTCCCACCTGCCACTTTTTATTCTTAGGTGCAACATTCTAACGAAAGAGCACACAAAAAAAACAGACCTTCAAGAGGTCTGTTCCAAATAGTGTTGCTGAATGAAGGCGAGCAATAGATCAATATCAACAAACCAAGTCACATGCTCGATGCAACCGTCTACTTCGCGCACAAACCGAACCTGCGCATCGAGTATGGTCACCTTTTGCGACTGTTCCATCAGGTCGTTCCATTTTTTAGATTCCTCATCCATCAAAACCATACTCATTGCCTCATTCCTCCTTACTTTACTTGAATACAGCATACAATCGGGAGTAAAGCTATACGAACTGCGTTAATTTAAACAAGCATAACGTTATCTAGTACAACGCATGAAGCAACAAAAAAAATAAAGGATTTTTAATCTTTTTCTTCAGAAAACGACTATTTATTCAAAACAATAATTTGCTTGATCATCAAAAAGGTTTCATCGATCTCTTCCACTCATATTGTGTACCATTACTGCAGAATTTTGATCTATTATATTATATCCATCGCTTTATAGTTCATTTAGTATGCTTAAAAAGTTAAAACAGCTCATATATAAAAATGGATCACTTCCACATAGGAAATGATCCATTTTTCTATTACATTACAGTTTATTAAAATCATAAAAAAGTAATTCTAGGATAAATATTGATCATATTCGTATCTTACTCATATGATGTAACTTCTATTGGATTAAGTCCGGCTCCTTCTGGATACTCCCAAGCTTCACCTGAAACTACAATTTCATATTTACATTCAGGACAAGTAACTTCTCCAGAAAAATCATATTGCGTTTCTGTACCCATTCCACGTTCATCCCATGAAACAGGCTCCAAGTCTTGAAGCTCAAAACTTTCTGTAAACTTTTCACCGCATTTAGGACATAAAAAAGTATGTTGATGTTGCATTTTTTCACCTCATTCATTTTTAGACATAAATTAAACATTTCATATTTTACCATTTAAAAGCAAGTATTATCCACTCCACCTTTATTTAATAACTTAGAAATAGGTATTTTTTCAATAAGTTGCATAAACAAATCTCTTTATTGAGTATAGCCATATTTTGTGCTGAGATTATTGATTGTAGCAGCTACATCATGCATCTTAGAATTAGTACGAGTGGCTGCATCATTTAGGAAAACTGTTGTAGCATCACTCGTAAATGTACCTTGCTTAATAGAAGCGGCTGCAAAGATGGTGGCCGTCTGGCGTTCATCCATCGCATCCGCGAATTCGTCAGTTGCAAGATCAAAATCACTTGCATCCCCTTCGTCAAGTTCGCTAGGGAAAGGAAGATCACGTAGATCTTGTCCATACACATCATAAGCAGCAGCAAGCGACGTTAGTAAGCTGATTGCACCATCCGGATCAGTCTCTGCCATCTCGATCGCAGGTCCCCAAAGCTCATCCCAGGCAGAATCATACTTGGTTGAGAACACTTGGAATTGAGGATAGAATTCTGCATAGACTTGCTTCTGCTCATCTGTCACATATGTATCAGGATCTTCATATGTTGTCGATTCCTCGTCATTTTCTACGGCGTCGATCGAAACTTGTGCATCCGCAACTTCTTCTTCAGTCAATTCATCATCGTCTGTCGTAGCGCTATCGGTCTCATCTACCTCTTCATCGACTGTTGTTTCTTCTTTCTCAGCAATAGTCGGCTCATTATCTTTGTGGTTGAGCCAGTATGTGACACCGAACAGGACAAGCGCGATGGTTATGAGAATGATAGAGAAATAGTTCAAAGACTTGTAGAACTTGGATTTTTCAGTTTTCATGGTAGGCTCCTTTAGAATGGGTTTACTTCGTAAAGACAAAGCATTAGTTTGCGGAAAAAAATAATGAGGAACCGTGAAGTACAAATAATGATCTAGGAGGACATTCTAAGATCATTTCAAAGGGAAAACGAGACGGTTTATACAGAGACAATTATAAAGGACCGAGTTAAAAAAACAACGAATATAAAGCAAAAAATCAGTTGACCCTTTGTAAAAACTACCTGTCTTATGTAGAACGTCTGCAGATCTAGGGAGAGATAAAAGAATAGAATTGTTTAATTCTCGAACGAATCGAAATTGAACGTCAATCAGTGTAATTTTTTAGTTTATCTAATCTTTCTTCTATTAGAAGTTTTAAAAAAGGAGTAAACCTCATTTTAAAAAACCTCTAATAATTTCAGTGATTGCAACAAAATGCTTGTACCAATAATGGATGTGTCCCATAATTTGTCATATGTAAAAATATTGAATTGAGAGAGGGGCATATTATGCTACACAACTCTAATTTACTAGATCATGTTTTTTCTACGCCTTATGAAAATGATTTCGATACTGTTAAGATTTTAAGTGGATATGCATCCCCTGAGTTTTTAGTATTTATTTTAAATAGGTTTCCCGATTTATCTATTGACCTCACCATCGGAATGATTCCGAAAGATAAGATTTTTAAATCAAATCATTCTGCCTTTGTTGATTTAATGTCCAGATATCCGAAATTAACTGTTAGATATGTAACTTCTTCTCAGCCAAATCATTCAAAAATTTATCACTGGCTACATTCACAAACTAACGAAACAAAAACTTTTGTTGGTTCTGCAAATTTTTCAATTAATGGTTTCTTAATTAATCAAGAAACAATGCTTCAATCGAATCAATTAACAGATGAAGATGTGTCGACTAACCTATTAACTAACCTCTGCACAAGCGAAGAAGCCATTAGTTTCGTAAAAGATGATCTTCCATTAGAATCAGAGATCCCTAATGTGAAAGAATACCTCGCCCTTTCCGTAGAATCTAAAAATGCCGATCTATTTTATTCAGAAGCAGACTTAAATATTTTAGGAGACTATTCTGAAGCAGTTCGTATGGCCAGAATACACGCTAACACAAGTCAAGTTCATAACTTACCTCGAGGAGGAGGATTTTCCTCGGTAGACGTTGAGTTAAATTCCACACCTCGATCAATAAAGCATCAAAATAGAGACCCTTTATACCGTACAAGAAATCAAATCACATTAAGTCTTTTAACACGTACTGGTGAAGTGGGCGAAAAATCAGGATTAAATTGGGGACAACGTGAGGGCAGAAATCATAATCAAGCTTACATTCCCGTTCCGGTAAAAACTCATAGGGATTATCCCGAGTTCTTTCCTGATGTAGAAGAGCTTTTTACAATTCAAACTGATGATGGAATAGAATTCACTTGTGTAATGGCTCAGAGTAATCGAAAAGCCATTCACACAACTGAAAGTAATGCCTTACTCGGAATATATTTCCGTGAAAAACTCGGATTACCACAAGGAACTTCTATTACCCTTGAGCATCTACAAAACTACGGTAAGACTTACGTAACAATCAAAAAGATAGATAACCTTTTATACCACATGAGTTTTTAATAATTATGGTTTTAATTCTATGATTTAATTTTTGTTGTTATTCTAAACGCTCCGTGCCTTTCGTCGCAAGAATCAGGAACGTAGAGATGCCTCACATCAGTGATTGGCAACTCTCTTTATCGATCCGGCAGGAAGGTAGCGGTGCGATGAGGATGTTGCTGCGATGCAGCTTACAGCATCACGCATGAGCCCAAAAAGTATTACTCTAATTATTTTTAGATTTCTGTCAATGGAGCCTAGGAAGACACCACTAATCGAAGGTATAAATGAACTTTCATCGTCTGGTACTACCTATCCATTCCATCAATCATTACACCAGAAACTAACGAAAGGAGAGCTGAACGATTCAATCATCACCTCTCTCCGTTTTGCCCCCAGTGGAACTTTAAACTGGGGGTCTCTTTCATCCCTTGGATTTGAAACAAATCCATTCCGTAGATGCTTGTACATCCTTCAAAGAAAAACGGATCCGTTTTTCGTCCATGCTTTACGCGCGGACAGACAGGACGGGAGTCTCCCATCTGTCTACGCTGAATGATACATTTAAAGCAATCCTTGGGCATTTAAGCTGACGTAATCGTCTACTGCCCCGACGATGATATGGTCAAGCAATTTAATACCAATGATGCGCCCGACCTCCTGCAAGCGTTCCGTTACCTAGATGTCCTCGAGGGACGGCTTCGGGTCGCCGCTCGGATGTTGATGACTGACGATGAGCGACGTCGCATTGTTGAGGATAGCGGACTTAAAGATTTCACGTGGGTGGATGATGCTCGAGTTGATGCTTCTGACGTGCGCCCGATGGACGGCGATGACCCGGTTCTTCGTGTTTAGTAGGATGACGAGGAACACCTCACGGTCATCGTCCTGGATGAAGCGTTTAGCGACAAGGAAGGCATCCTCGGGTGATGTGATGTGCGTCGTCTCGAGGGCGACGTCCGGTTGCCGGACCTCTTGGCGGATACGGGTGATTTCGACGAGTGTAGTCAGTTTCATGGAAAAGCTCCTTTCGCGAATGGGATGCAGGACGGCACACAGTTCCTTTAATCAGACAGAGCGGTACCGCTCTGATCCATACTTTTGATGGTAATATCAGCTATATATCGTCATTGCGAAAATGAACGTCAAATACGTTAACTATGGGGGAAGCAAATGAATCGCACAAAGTTGTTGATTGTCGCTTTTTACTTATCAAAATTCGATAAAACCGCTGTCACAAATCTGGGATATGATGGATTTCGAGACGCTTTCCGAACGATCGGTGACAAATTGGGGTACAGCCCTAATACTGTAAAGAATCGTAGAGATGATTTCGATCCACTATTTCCTCATCGTGCAGGATGGCACCAAGTGGAACTAAGTTCAAATTCATTAAGTATCGTGGATAATTTTGATCACTTGAGCGAGGAAGGACTCCGTGTTATCGTGTTAGATATTTTAAATCAGAACGCGGATAGTGATTTGAACACCACACTCGAGAACGTGAGCGGAGAAAAAAAGTATGTCGCGATCGGACTGACGGGTAAAAAAGCGGAGACATATTTCATTGAATGGTTTTCAGTGAACTATCCGGATTTTAATTTGATCGACACCCGTGATCTTGGATGCGGGTATGATTTCGCTGTTGAGGACTCGGAGAAAGTGTTCGAGGTAAAAGGGTTGTCCGGATCCGATGGTGGAATTCGATTCACGGATAAGGAATGGTCCGTGGCTAACGTCAAAGGAGAAAACTACGATTTAGTCATCGTCAGTGACTGCTTTAGCGATACTACTAGTTTAACTATCCACACAAATCCATCGAAGTATCTGGAACCCGAAAAACAAATTTCCACGGTTGTCGCAGTGAATTGGAATGTCAGTGCTAGACAATTAAGACAACATGTTTAAAGATGTGGTTACGCCCTTCTCACAACAAAATAGTAATAAAGGAGATTCCTGATTATGAGTGCTCAACTAATGATTTTTAACTTAAAAAGAGAGTACAAACTCCTTGAGTAAGGAGTGATCGAGGCAATAGGGAGCTCTGTTTTCGAAATGACGGAGAACGTTGTAGAGCAGTTATCCCATCAATTTGGATTAACAGAAGTCGACTTTGATGATGTTTCGAATTATTGGACATTTGATTGTCTTTTTCGTGATATCCCTACTGTCCTTCAATTTCGCCCTGTTGATGGCTTTGCCGATAAATTTGGTGTGGATGAAGAAGTGAACTAAAGAGCAAAAAGATCTATCGTCTTTATATGCGATAGATCTTTTTGCTCTTTTAATAACTTTTTCAACCTTTTATATATGTCTCTTCTTTTCCTCTTATCTTAGCAATCAGCTTTTGATTCAAGTTATATCCTTCTACACCACGATGAATGTGAGCATGACAATTAGGACATATCGCAGCAACATGTTCAGGATGATCTGGACCTCCATCCGATAGTCGTAACAGATGATGGACCTCCAAAGCACTTCCTGATTTTGCTTGAAAAGGCTCAGGCATTTCACAGAGTTCGCATATACCAGATGCTCTTTTACGCGCATATGCTTTGATCGCTTCTGAACGCTTCCGAACGTGCACTTTCTTCTGTTGAATGGTTTCATCCCCGTTGGAGGTATCCATTAATGCCAGTTCTCGTAATTCTTGTAGCGTATCTGACGTTCTTAACTCGATGTTATTCGTGTTTGTTGCACTCTCAAAAACGGTAAAAGCAAAAATGATTACATCGCGTAACTCTCCTGATTCGTTAGGAACCGGGGAAAGAGTATAGTCCACTAAAGTTAGTTGTTCCTCGAAACGAAACATTCCCATTGAAACATTTTTAAAGAGATAGATATCCTTGCCATTTGCAACATGATCGCGTAACGCCTTGTTTCCCATCTTGAATTCCTGATCACCGTTGCGTCCTTCGCCTGTGTAGTAAAAAATATCGTGTTCTTTATTCCATTCATTTTTGTAACCAAAATCTGCTCCTGCTTCGCTCGAAAAAATAAAAATCATTGGAGATCTAGCAGACATACTGATTCCACGTTCACGACTTCCTCCAAATTCATCATGAATAGCTTTTCGTTGATATATTTGGTTTTTTATAAAAGGAATAGCCATCTTGTTTGCCTCCAGTACTTTACTGATTTTTTGTTACTGATAGAACTACTACAAGCGGAATCTTTTCTTCTTAGCGGCAACTGACTTTTCGTTTTGATGATCAATTAGCATTTCTAGTGTAATCTCATCAATAACTCCTAGCATTTCCTCACATGTTTCTACTTTAAAATTGAGATAATTTGTTCGAGCTGTAAGAAAAAAATGTGTAATAGCAAAAATGAAGACGCAAAAAATACAAAGACTAAGAGCAGCTGTAAGAGTTCCATCACCCCAAAACTTCAAAAATCCAAAAATCACCGCTAATACTATAGAGAAGTAACTCGGATTAAACTTATAGTGCTTTCTTTGAATTTGAATTGTTTTCGAAATCATAGTAGACAAGTGTTTCATTTGCTCTGCTTGAACTATACGATGATCATTTCTCAAGTATTCTTTTAAGAGGAGCTTTACATGGTGATTTTTTTTGAGGCGATACGCAACAAGATGTTTATTAGAAAATCTCTCTGATATCAAGGCAATTCCCAACAATACAACAGTAACTACAAAGTACCTTACAACTGTGTTGAAGCTATACGAGTGAGAAAGTGCCCATGATGTAATCAACAATAAAACGAAAAACGAAAGCATGGAGAAGAAATAAACCTTAAATGAGAGCGTTCTTTGAGTAGGTCGAAAATGTGTTTTGGAATATTCTTTAGAGAGTTTTCGAAATTCACTTAGTACTGTTTCTATCATATAAATAAATAGCCTCCTTCATTTTGATTCATAAATAGAGCTTCAGATCATCAAATGCTTTATTTTGAATCCGATCTATGAATAGTTGAATTCGTTCTTCTTTGGGAATTTCATTTTCGATACAATAGTCAAGAAAGCCAAGAAGTACTTCACGCGTTAACATGAATCCTTCAATCGATTCTCCCACTAACTTTTCACTTAACTTCGTAATGGATTGTAGCTTTTTTTCTCCTGAGTAACCGGCTGACGTGACATAACCGAAGAAAGATAACCGAGCATCATCATAGGTTAAGTAGTTAGGAATGTACTCCGATCCCATGTAGTTCGCTAAGTTTTGTGACAATGGGAATCCACTCTCATAATACTTTGTATCGATAATTCCAAAACGGTCTCCGTACTTCACTAGCAATTCAATCTCTGTTCTCGTCCCTTGCACCTTCGGTTGATATACTACATCAAATCCAAGCTCTTTAAAAATATCTCCTGTTAATTCCTCAAATTCTAAGGGTGTCATTTTTCCTAAATAAGACTCGACAAACTGCTCCGAAACATTTAGTAGTGCAGGTTGCTCTTTTCGTAGAATGGAGACCATCTGAGCGGCATCTCTAGGACCAAAAGACTCTTTGAACACTTGAATCAACTCTTCATCAGATTGCATAGTCCAGTTCGGCATTTTCCCCAAAATCGTATCGATCTTTGCTTGTCGTTTTCCTAGATTTTTAGCTGGCTTCACGTTTCCATAATCGTTCGATTTATAGCTATCGACATCTAATCCGTTATTTTGTGCCATTCGTTCAATCGAAATACGATAACGTGTATTAAACGGATAGCGACGATCATATTCATGAAGTACACGCATAGCCTCTTCTACTAGATCAGGCTGTGTCGTTAGAATGCTATCTCCGCGAACATACTCTACTAATCCGGTATACTCACACAACATCATAAAGGTGTGCGCAACATCAGAATGGGCCTGGTAATAGTCACGTGCTGCCTTATCATTGCGAGCGCGATGATCGTATTGAACAGCGATTTCTTGTTTCATTTGCTCTTTCCCCTCTAATGAGGCCTGGCGATACGTAAGAATTTTTTCCGCGACCTCATCTGTTTCACGATCGTTTTGAGCAGTCAAAACAAAGTACGTAATTTCTTCTTTACTGATTGAATACTGAAGATCCGCTCGTTGTACAAGTTTAATTAAGAAGCGAGCTGGTCGAATACGAAAACTACTTTCAAATTTAGGTCGAAAACCTCGCTCTAAAAAATAGGCATTTGGAATTTGAAAGGTGAGAATTTGCTTTTTCACATTCTCGTATTCTTTGATGCCATCTACCAGTGCCTGCCCTACTTTAGTCGGTTTAACAACGCCATTTTTATCAATGTAACAGTACGCGAATGTCTTAAGTAAGGCGCACCATGTCCGTCCTCCTGAACCATCGTTACTAATATTGTTTCGCTTCAATTTGTGCGAAGCAAGAACTGCCTCGTAATGTTTATGCAGCTCTCGATTTCCTTCCCATTTCAATGTGAAGTTGTTCGTTGCTTCTTGCAAAGCACTCATCGCTTCCGCATGATAACGCGGATCTCGTTCCGGACGTGTGATAAACCAAATTTTCCGTTCAGTCAATGCTTGTCATCCTCTCTAGTCTACGGTATTTCAAGCCCGCCATTACTTGTTCATTCATTTGTAGTTGTTTTAATAAATTTATTTTTACTGTTCGATTTTGAGGAAGTGGGTGTCGTTCAAAATGTTGGATGACATCCAAAATACAGGGGAGATGTCGTTCAATTGCGCTTTGAACATCCACTTCTCCTTCAATTTCAGAAATCATCTTGATATGACTTTCATATTCTTGAAGAATAGATTCTATCTGTTTAGGTTCAGATTTCTCCTGCGCTACTTCCTTATGAATTACTAGAAACGCTTTCCAATATCGTAAGAACATGATTCCGTTGTAAATCGTTCCGGTCCGTTCATCTCGATAGATTGAATTAATGTCCTTACCTGTTTCTTCAGCTAAACGCTTCCGAATCGTTTTATCGGGAAGGTAAGATCGTAAAGGATCTATAAATTCTCTATTTAACAACATGGAACTCACGTACATTTCCATTAAGCCTTTTAAATTTTTAAGACTGTCATCCCCCATTGATTTCCTCCTCTCAATCTCTTACATCCAATTTACAACATGCTATGAATAATAAATCATTCAATCTTGAATGATTTATTATTCATAGCTCTTTGTTTTTTTTAATATTAAGTGCTGCATTTTTTGAATAACATGTGTACAATGTTTAGCATAGGAGTATGCCAGAACACACTTTCGATTTTATAGTTAGGAGATTTAATATGATTTTTAGAAAAGGCGAATTATTTAACGGTCCTGGTGGATTATCTTTAGGGGCTAAGAATGCAAGAGTGATTCATCCAGAAACAGAAGAGGAACTTCGGATTGTTCACGAATGGTCAAATGACTATGACGAACAAGCTTGTAAAACCTATCGATACAATATATGCGAAGACATTGAGGATTCGTCTGTTCATCACGGACCAGTAGAACAACTTCCGATTGGTGATAAGTCCATTCTTGGAGATATTGATTGTTTTGCATTCGGTTTTCCTTGTAATGACTACAGCCAAGTTGGCGAGAAGCAAGGTTTAAATGGTACATTTGGTCCTCTTTATTCTTATGGCGTAAAAGTGTTAAAAGAATACCAACCGAAGTTTTTTGTAGCCGAGAATGTTGGTGGGTTACAAAGTGCTAATGAAGGAAAAGCATTTATTCAAATTTTAACGGAGTTAGAAGAGTGTGGATATGTACTCACGCCTCACCTTTATAAATTTGAACTTTACGGCGTCCCTCAAGCGCGTCATCGTATCATTATCGTTGGAATTCGAAATGATTTAGCAGAAGAAGGTATTGTCTTTAAGGTACCGGCTCCACTCAATACCTTAGATAATATGAAAACATCTAGTGAAGCGATTTTGAATCCACCAATTCCAGAAGATGCATTAAATAATGAACTAACTAGACATAATTCTAAAGTGATAGAGATGCTGACACATATTCCTGCTGGTGAAAATGCATGGTTTATGGGGATCCCAGAGCATCTCCGATTGAATGTTAAAGGCGCACGTTTGAGCTCGATTTACAAACGTCTTGATCCAAACCGTCCAGCGTACACGGTGACGGGTAGCGGTGGTGGTGGTACTCATATGTACCATTGGGAAGAACCTCGAGCTCTCACAAACCGAGAACGAGCTCGACTCCAGACGTTCCCAGATGATTTTTACTTTGTAGGTAGTAAAGAAAAGGTTCGGAAACAAATTGGAATGGCAGTTCCTCCAGCGGGTGCTCAAATTGTTTTTGAAGCGATCTTAAAAACTTTTGCTGGAATCGAGTATGAATCAATCGATCCTACTGCTAAATTACAACTTCAGAATTTAAAGGCAGCAAAGCAACTACCTAAGGTTCAAGTAGTATAACAATTCATATTTCGTGAAGTATATAATGCTCTTCTCAGAATGAAAATAAAAAAAGTGGTTTTTCTCTTAATCGGGAAAAACCACTTTTTTTGTTTCGAATCTATTACTCAAGTAAGAAAAATACCGATACTATTTCATTTTTTCTACAACTGACTTTAATTCAACTTCACTACAGCTTATACAATTAATAAAATATATTTATATAGAAGTTGAAATTATAATTATAAATTAAATAACAAGAATGTTTGGAAATTTTCATATTGGCTATATATTATAAATAACAATTATATACACTACATTTTAAAAATGAAGTTAAAGGAGTGGTTTTTATGAACGAAAAAAGAGAAAGATTCGAAAAACTAGCAGAAAAGAGAGTAACTGAAACAATAAAAAAAATAAGATTAGTAGGAAATCTAGCTAATAAAAATAATTATGATTATACAGAAGAACACGCAAAGCAAATAATTGAAACATTAGAAAGCGAAATGAGAGCTTTAAAAGGTAAATTTAAAGATGAAAAGAGTAACGCAGAAACAACTTTTTCTTTTAAAAAATAACTATTATGAAGGGACGAATTATTATGAGTAACGGTTGGAACTTCCCTCCTACTGGATGGGGAATCGAATATGGAAAAAATGACCCTGGTTTAGAGACTTTTAGAGGGAATCCATATCCATCATTAGCCAGAGAACCTATACAAAATTCTTTAGATGCAAAAAAAGATAATTCTAAACCTGTACGCGTTGAATTCTCAGTGTTTAAAATCAAAAAAGAAGCATTTCCGGGAAGAGATGAATACATTGAAGTTACACAGCAATGTATTCAATCTGCTAAAGAAGGATCTGAAACACAAAAAGAATTAGAGAATATTTTAGAGGCATTGGAAGAAGAATATATTACTTTTATAAAAATAAGTGATTATAACACTACTGGATTAAGCGGATCGGATCAGGAAAGAAATACCCAATGGCATGGTCTAATCAGAGGTGTAGGTGAATCTGATAAAGATAGTACTTCCGGCGGTGCTTTCGGAATTGGAAAACACGCACCATTTGTTTGTTCAAATCTTAAAGCTGTTTTTTATAGCACTAAAGATTTGGAAGGTAAATCAGCCTTTCAAGGTGTATCTAAACTCATCACTTTTGAAGATAAAGAAGGAGAACCCAGACAGGCTACTGGTTTTTATGGCGAAAAACATAGGTCACAACCTATTAAAAATATGTCTGATGTCTCAGAAACCTTTGTTCGAGCTGAAGTAGGGACCGATCTATACGTAGCCGGATTTGACTACAGAGATAGCTGGGAAGATGAGATCATCGAGGCAGTCTTGAGTAGCTTTTTCGTAACAATCCATGAAGGCAATCTAGAGGTGAAAGTAGGAGAGCAGTTAATTAATAAAGCTAGCATAGGAACATTTATCAATGAACTTAAATCCAAAGGTTCTACTAACAAAGTAATTAATTACTATGAAGTTTTAACTTCTACAGAACCCTTTATTGAAGAAAATTTTGAAAATCTTGGACGAATTGAATTTTATGTTGGAAATAAAAATACCTATCACAGAAAAGTTGCGATGGTAAGAAAAACTGGGATGTTGATTAAAGAAAAGCCAAATAACAATACGCCTGAAAAATATGCCGGCGTTTTATTGATTAAAGGAATTGAGTTCAACAAGGAGTTAAAGAGAGTAGAGAATCCCACTCATACAGACTGGGAGTTAAAAAGAAAGAAAGACGTTAAAAAAATTAAAGCGGCATTGAACGAATTAGACAGATGGATGAACGAGAAAATCAGATCTATCTCTCCTCTGTCTGACGTTACATCAATAAATGTGGATGAATTGGCACAATTTCTACCTGACGAAAATCAAGAACCTCCATTAGATGGTGAGCAGTATCAGGATAAAGGGACTCAAGATACATCACTCTCACCAGGAAAGATAAAAAAAATAAATAGTCCCAAAAAACCAAATAACCCTTTAGTCCCCGTTAGTGATTTTGATGATGACAACGACAATTCAGATTCTACCAAAGACAGTGATGGCGGTAGACCCCATCTTTCTGATAATAGTGGAAGTGGTAGTCCTGGCAATAGTGGTAACGGCAACAACGGCGGTAGCAGCGGTCCTGGCAATGGTGGTAACGGTAACAATCGTGGAAGCAACAGTCCTGGAAATGGTGATAACGGCAACAACGGTGGTAGCAACAGTCCTGGCAATGGTGGTAACGGCAACAACGGTGGTAGCAACAGTCCTGGCAATGGTGGTAACGGCAACAACGGTGGTAGCAACAGTCCTGGCGGTGGTGGTAATGGCAATTCAGGCAATAACACTCGAATTGCGCTTGTATCGCGATATAAATTATTCTGTGTAGATCCCTCTTCAGCAACTTACAAGCTCAACGTTAACGTAGAGAGTGAAGGAAAACTTTTAGTAAAGTTATTTGTAATCGGAGAAGATTCAGAGGATCTGGCATCTATTTCTGCTGCATCTCTAAATGGAGATACTTTGACATTGAATGACGGTCTAATCGGTTCAATTTACGCAAAAAAAGGAAAAAACCAACTCGAATTTGAGTTGAATGACAAAATACGCGTAGCAATGGGGGTCACTTTCAATGAAGAGTAAGAATTATCCTCATCCAGTCCTTCGCTTCAAATCAAACGATGAATTAAACGACGATTTTAATAAAAATTCAAATTTTGATGCGGAAGTGTCACAAAGAGTTGAGGGTCTAGATTATCACTTTGACTACCGTTTTCAGTTAACAGATGCGAATCTTGAATCGCTACTAGCCGAAGAAAAAGTATGTTTTGCAGTTAAAGTTGAATGCTCGACAACGAGATTCAGACAAGTATTTAAACTATCAGAATTAGCAGGAAGTATTTTGTTATCTTCAACTAAATTAGAGCGAATGGTTATCATGACAACTTTCATTGTAGCTAAAGAAACGATAGAAGATTATTATAGTCAGAATTTCAATGAAGACTATGAAGGTACAAAATTTAAGGTTTTTACAGGAGATATCTTAGCTGAAGGTCCGCAGTTTTCTTTTGATATAGATAAACGAACAGACTCTTTGGCAAAAATCCCTTCTATTTTCACTATAATTCAAACTAATGAGAAAAAGATGCCAGAGATATCTTTTGAACAAGACAGAATTGTAGTAGCGTTAAATGAAGCGGACTTCAATAATTATAAGCTCCTTAGAGCATATCACAGTCAATACAACTATCTTGCCCCCCTTTCGTCTTCTCTCTTTATCTTACCTGCTCTGGTAATGTTCCTTGAAGGAATAAGAAAGGATATTGAAAAGTTTAACGATGATGATCGGCAAGATTTTGAAGATTATATAAATGATAAAGAGGCTTACTTTAGATGGTTCAAAGTGATTAACACAAATTTGAAAAATCATAAAATTGATTTGTTCGAAACTAATGAAACCTCTTTATATATTGCCCAAAAACTGATTGGCGATCCTTTATCCCAAGGACTAAAAGTTTTCGAAGAATTATTTCCAAAATACCAAGATGACGAGGAGGTCTCACGTTGAATATACAATATATGAATTCAAATGCCGTGACTCACTTGCGTCAAAATATGATGGGAAATTTGAAGTGTTATCAATCAGAAGAGAGTTGGGTTGAAAGCTATTTAAAAGACAAACTTGAGTCGAAGACGTGGTTTCAAGAATCAAGAATTCCCTATGTACCAGTAAAACTTATTACTAGTGATGGTTCTAAGAATGAATATACGCATGATGCCGAAAATTCGAAAAGGATTTATGAATCTTTAAAATCTTTAACGCCTGCCCAAGCGACGGATCCAAGAATTTGGACCTATTTAACTCATACTGTTTACTATGAGTACATGAAAGATAGGTGGCTGAATAAAGAAGAAATTGCTAGTGGAACACTAATGCGTTTCTTTGCTACAAATAACCGAGAATTAATTCGGAATGGAATTGCAAGACTTTGGTGGTATGGATATTTGACCTATGATGAATCACGCGAACAACCTTATGAGTTAACGGATTTTCTTCTTTCAAACCAAAACATTGCTCAAGGTCTATTAGAACGTAATATCGGAAATAATAAAGATTGGTTAAATACCATATTAAGTTGCTTTTTGAAGTATAAAGATGACTATCCTGAAATTATTAAAAGTGACAATATAAAAAAAATAAACAAGTATATTAATTATTTCGGAGGCGTTAGCATTTTAGATTTATTAAGTACAACAGAAACAGAGCAATTCTTTTTAGATATACTGCAACGAATGGATCTTATCCCCACTCCCGCTTAAATTCGTTCTAAAAGAATAAGTCTGTTCTATAAGATAGAGTAATAAAGAATATTAGTAGTCCAATTAAACACAGGATTCAATTAAAACGAAAGAAGGAGTACAATTTTGGGGTTGAACCCTCGAAATTTGCTCTTTTTTTCTTTTGTCTTGATAGGATACTGAGACGCAAGAACTAAACAGAAATGTGTTATTTCTAAAAAACAGCAAACCATCTCATTCTATCTTTGTAATTCAATGTATGAAAAACGACCGTTACTTATACAAAAATGATTATTCTTTCACAAATGTGTATTTAGTTGTTCTATTACACTATTTAAAGTCCATCAACTCATCTTTTTATCAATATGCTTTAAATAGCGTATTTTACGTAAATAAGATAAACACAGGTTTTATTATTTATAAATCCATTTAAGTAACAAAGATATTTGTAATTCGAACAGGAATTCATACAATCGAACCGACCACTTTTAGCACATTGCATTAGTAGAGACTTACAGTGGTATCTACGATCTAATGACTGTATAAGCTTTTTTCTTTATTATGACTTTCCTTTTACTTATTAAAATGTTACGGAGAGATTTTTTTTCGTCTCAATAAACAAAATGCATCACCTTATAAGCGACGTAGCTATCATGGTCCAGTGATACTATAAAAATGTCGCTACATAAACCTACAGACCTATGCGTGAGCCCTATGAGCCATTATTCGTTCAAAATATAGAAAAATGAAAAAAGAGCACTTGAACCGAAAAAAACGGAACGAAGTGCTCTTTATTTTCATGCAGACTGTCGAGAGACAAGTCGATAGCATCCCCACCCAAACAATAATATCACGCCAACGCTGAATGCAACGACAAGAATCGGTAATATAATTGGATAGCCAAATATAGAAATAGTTGCATAATCTCGAAATAACACAAATATCATTAATGATTGTCCTTGGGTCAGGTATAGAAGAGAAAGTATGTTTTCTCCTACCATTGGTCCAAAAAATAACGACTCTATAAAAAATGGACCGAGTAGCCATACAGATGAAAGCAAGATTACAACAAGTACATGACGAACAAGCAACGATAGAAAAGTAAATGTCACAATTAATGAGAGGCTAACGAGCCATTGCATTAGTACAGCAATTAGATAGAGCTGACCAAGGGTTAATGGATAAGGTGAATCCGGATAAATGTTTTGAATTGACAGTTCCCAACCGCTTGGATTTCGAAAGAATAAAATCCACTGAATTATATTATATAGTAGAATTGTTCCCGTAATAAGTAATGTTGATAGCAATAACTTCGCTGTCAACAGTGTTTTTCGACCGTTTTTAGAACTATAGAGCAACTGTGAAACACCCATCTGTGCTTCTCTAGAATATGTTGTGGAAGTAATTAAAATTAAAATGACTCCGATCAAGGCATATCCACCCGTACCGAGAAATACGAGAAGTTGATCCAACGTTCGATAGTTACCTACGTGTTGATAATCTACTTTAGAAAGCAATGATGCTTGTTGCATAAGTTTACGTTTTTTTAATTCAGAAGAACTAGCCTGAGCCTGACTACGTAATGCTTTGATTCGCTTCACTTGTGTCTTATTAAGCTCGGCAGTTTGCAATACATCTTCATAAATACTGTATTTTTTTCGTTCTAATGCAGTCATCGACTGAGCAGAATTCAGACGTTTTTTTTCTTCTTTTGCTTGACTAATTAAATCATTCGTTAATTTCCCTTCAAATGGTGCGTTTGTTCGTTCTACCCACGGCATCCCCATTCGTCCTACAGAAAACACGATACCACCGATTAATACCAAGCAGAAAAGCAACCAAATCATTCGATGTTGTCGGATTTTCTGCCATTCAAATTTTACTAAACGAAAAATCATGCGATTTCCCTCCTCTTGACATAAAATGTCATGTAGATAAGGAGTATTACATTTAAAAATATCCAAAAGAACACAATTACGATTGGCAATAATAATGGTAGACCACCAATCAGAAGTACTGAATAATCACCAAATATTTCATCTGTTAAAACACCACGACTTGGAAAGAATACAACTAACCTTCGGATGGCTTCAGGGAAAAAAACGTCTGGTATTATATAGCCGTATAAATATGGAATTCCAATAAAAAGAACTGTGTACAAAAATGTCTGAACATAATTTTTTGCGAGCAATGATAAAAATAAAACAAAGGTACATAGCGTTATCCAAGCCAATCCTTGATAAAAAAAAGTGACTAGGACATAACCGCCTATTGAAAGTGGATAAGGCGATGCAGTAAGACCATTAATGACCTGCATCGGTGCTGACCAATCAATTGGACCTAATTGATAACGAATTGTAGCAATTGTTGCTCCATAAGTAAGTACATGTATCAATGTAATAAAACCTATAGCAGCAAACCATTTTGCAAATAATAAAGATTTCCGACCATAAATTGAAACTAGTTGGTATTGCTCAACGCCTGTCATATGCTCACGAGTATAACTAACCGTTAACAATAAAATAATTGCAAGAAAAGGAATCAAGATGCTTGTTTTATTGCTAAACTTTGCAATAATTTCTGCAGGATCTTGATATGAAATACGTGACACGTCTATACGAGTGACAAGACTCTTTTGCAACGCATAGTCCCATCCTTTTGATGACTTCATATTCAATGATTTAAGCGTTTGCTGCTTATATATTTGTGCTTCTTGTAAATCTAAGATATGGTCATATATCCGATTTTTTAAAATTGTATCATTCCCTAGTATTGCTTTATTATTATTAATTTTTTCGCTATCTGCTTTTATACTATTAAAAATTTGGGTCGTTGCCGTTCCTTCAAACTTTTCGTACTGTGATTTTATTGTACGGTCGATTGGTTCAACCAATGATGTTAGAAGAAAGATTCCCAAAGCTATCAAAACAAACCAAACTAATAACGATTTACATAATTTATACCATTCGAATCGAATTAATGGAATCAT
>NZ_CP187965.1:37500-3085405 GCF_049942815.1 Exiguobacterium sp. R-39 | reverse complement strand
AAATACCCCCCTTTTTCTATCATGATATAAAAAACTATACACAGCTTTATGCACAGGACAAAGTTAATGAAGGAACACGACTTATCCCCAGAACATAAAAACTGTGGATAACGTTATCCACAGGGGCTGATTTCTGTGTATAAAGTTATCCACAGGTTGTGTATAACTTGAAGAATCAATTTGTCTTACGTTCTTGTTATGCACAATTAGTGTATCAAATGAAATGAGGTCTGGCAATGCTTAGAACGATTTATCCACAAGTAAATCCACATATACACAGGCAGTTACCCACAGGCTGTGGACAGTGTGGATAAACTGTGGATAAGGTGTGTATAACTTTTCGAAAGAGGAAGCGTTCAGAAATAGTTATGCACAAAATGAAAAAAGTGGCGTTAAAAATTCTAAAAACAAACCTTGACGTTGATTTTAAAAAATACTATTGTAGACAAAGTGATGAGTTATCCACGGAAAGTGTGGATAGTGTGGATAAGTCTGTGGATAGTTTGAAAAAGGGATTGTTTGATTCGTTTTCCATTCCATCCGATCGACAAATCGTATCGTATGATATGAAACCGACTGGGGAATCCTATTTTCACGAATCCCGTCATTTTTTGCTGAAAATGCTTGTGATAATTCTTCTGAACTTTCATTGACAAGGTCACTTTTGCTTTATATAATGTACAAGACTGCCTTAAAGTAGAAAACGATGATTTTTATAGAGTAATTTTTAAAGGAGGTGCAGACTAATGAAACCAACTTTCAACCCAAACAACCGTAAGCGCAAAAAAGTTCACGGATTCCGTGCGCGCATGGCAACGAAGAGTGGCCGCCGGATCTTGGCTGCTCGCCGTCTTAAAGGCCGCAAAGCCTTGACTGTATAATCGAGCGATGATGAGATCACTTCTGGCGCTGCCTGAAGTGATCTTTTTTTTGTAGTTTTAAGGGATGTTCGTGCTTTTGTCACAAGACCCCTCTCGCAGAGCGGGTTTGTTCTATGATATGATGAAAGACGACGAATTTTCGTGATGACAGGATGGAGTGTGATCAAGGTGAAGAAGGAATACCGCGTCAAGAAAGACAAGGAGTTCCAAGCGGTGTTTACTCGGGGAGCCTCTGTCGCAAATCGGCAATTTGTCGTATATGCACTAAAGAAAGAGCAGCAAACTCACTTTCGGATTGGTTTATCGGTGAGTAAGAAAATCGGGAATGCCGTTGTCCGTAACCAGGTTAAACGGTATGTACGTGAAGCATGCCAGCTTCATGAAGCCTCGCTGGCCCCGAATTATGATTTTGTGATCATCGCACGCAATCCGGCTGCGAAGATGACTGCTCAAGAAGTTGCTGACAGTTTACGCCATGTCTTTAAACGATCCGGTGTATGGAAGCGACAGGTAAAATAAACGTGTAGTATATCCTGTTGATTTGTAGCGGCCACTCGCCTGCTTCTATATATAGATAGAACTTCGAGGACCGACCACGTGTAAACATTACTAGGAGGAATTATGAACAAGAGAACTAAGATTTGGCTGACTCTCGGATTGATGTCCGTACTCGCGGTCGTTCTATCCGGTTGTACACCTGGGACATACGGAACAGGTGAACCGATTACTGGTGACACAGAAGGCTTCTGGAAACATTACTTTGTTTGGCCGATGGCTTGGCTTATTCGTGAAATTTCGCATTTCTTTAATGGGGATTACGGAATCGGAATCATCGTCACGACGTTACTTGTTCGTCTCGTCATCTTGCCGTTGATGATCAAACAAACGAAAAGTATGGGTGGTATGCAAGTTATCCAGCCAGAAATGATGAAGCTTCGTGAGAAGTACAGTTCGAAAGATCAGGAAACACAGCAGAAACTGCAACAGGAAATGATGAAGCTGTACCAAGAGCACAATGTCAATCCGCTTGCCGGCTGTTTACCGATCTTGATTCAAATGCCGATTTTGATTGCTTTCTATAACGCAATCATCTATACACCGGCAATTTTCCAACACACGTTCCTCTGGTTCGATCTTGGAAAACCGGATCCGTATTTCATCTTACCGATTTTGTCTGCTATCTTTACGTACTTGCAGCAAAAACTCTCAATGGCTGGACAAGATGACAATCCACAGATGAAAATCATGTTGTACGTCTTCCCGATCATGATCTTCGTCATGGGTGTAACGTTACCATCTGCCTTGTCGCTGTACTGGGTCGTCGGTTACATCTTCTCGATCATCGTCACGATTGCAATCATGAAGCCAATGCGTGAGAAAATCAAAGCGCAGACGGAAGCAACGATTGCTTCAAAACGCGAACAAGAAGCGGCGAACGCTGCTCCTGCTCCGAAAAAACCGAAAAAGAAACGTTAACAATAAGTGAGAGCGATACTCCGTTTTACAGAGTGTCGCTCTTTTTCTTTTGCGCTATTTCGTGTATAGTTGTCACGTTATACCCATTTAAATAGTCCTGAACATTAAATATAGAAAAGATTGCAGAAAACGAGGTGTGAACAACTGATGATGGAATTTGATACGATAGCCGCCATTTCGACGCCAATGGGTGAAGGCGCGATTGCGATTGTCCGTTTGTCCGGTCCTAAAGCAGTCGAAACAGCCGATCGCGTCTACCGCGGTGCCAACCGGTTGAAGGAAGTCCCGACACATACGATTCATTATGGAAAACTGGTTGAACAGATGACAGAACAGGTCGTCGATGAAGTCATGGTCAGTGTCATGCGGGCACCGAAAACCTTTACGCGGGAAGATGTCGTCGAACTGAATTGTCACGGCGGAATCGTTGCCGTCAATCGGGTGCTCGAACTGATCCTCGAACAACCGGACGTTCGTCTCGCAGAACCGGGTGAATTCACGAAACGGGCTTTCCTGAACGGTCGGATTGACTTGTCCCAAGCAGAAGCTGTCATGGACTTGATCCGGGCGAAAACGGACCGGGCGATGACGGTCGCGGTTGGTCAAATCGAAGGACGCTTGTCAAAACTGGTCCAGGATTTACGGGAACAATTGTTGCAGACGATTGCTTCGATTGAAGTCAACATCGACTATCCGGAATATGATGCCGAAGAAATGACGCAGCAAATCGTCCAAAAAGACGCGGGTGAAGTTCGCCGTATTCTAACGGAACTGTTGTCGACGGCGCGACAGGGAAAAATCCTGCGCGAAGGCTTGTCGACCGCGATCATCGGACGTCCGAATGTCGGGAAATCGTCTTTGCTCAACACATTGGTGCAAGAAGCAAAAGCCATTGTCACGGATATTGCCGGGACGACACGGGATACGATTGAAGAATACGTCAATGTCCGCGGTGTCCCGCTGAAATTAATTGATACGGCCGGTATCCGGGAAACAGAAGATATCGTCGAGCGGATGGGTGTCGAAAAATCGCGGCAAGCATTAAACTCAGCCGACTTGATTTTACTCGTCTTAAACGGAAATGATGCATTGACGGAAGAGGACGTCTTATTATTCGAAGCAATTCGGGGGATGAACGCCATCATCATCGTCAATAAAAGTGATTTGACACAAGCGATCGATTTGACGCGTGTCAATGAACTGGCAGAGGGCCGTCCCGTCGTCACGACATCACTGCTCGAAGAAGCAGGTGTTACCGATCTTGAGGCAGCCATTGCCTCGCTCTTCTTTGAACAAGGGGTCGAGGGTCAGGACATGACGTACGTCTCGAATGCCCGTCACATTCAACTCATTAAACAGGCGAGTCAGATGATTGAAGATGCACTCGGTGCGGCAGAAGCGTCGATGCCGATTGACATGGTCCAGATCGACTTACGCCGGGCGTGGGATACACTCGGTGAAATTAATGGAGATACAGCGCAAGACAGTTTACTCGATAAATTGTTCTCGCAATTTTGTTTAGGGAAATAAACGTTGTCAGGTTGTTGATTTTTAAAAGGAGGAACCACAGTTATGGCTTATCAAGCAGGCGAATTCGATGTCGTCGTCATCGGAGCCGGTCATGCAGGGATTGAAGCATCTCTTGCAGCCGCTCGTATGGGTTCAAAAACCGTCATGTTGACGATGAACCCCGACATGGTCGGATTCATGTATTGTAATCCGTCAATCGGCGGTCCGGCAAAAGGAATCGTCGTCCGGGAAATCGATGCCCTCGGCGGAGAAATGGCACGGGCGATCGACGCGACGTACATTCAAATGAAAATGCTTAACACCTCAAAAGGTCCTGCTGTTCGTGCACTTCGGGCACAGGCAGATAAATTCGAGTATCAAAACCGGATGAAAAAAGCGCTCGAAGACGAACCGAATCTGTTATTACGCCAAGCACTCGTCGAGCGGTTAATCATCGAAGACGATACGTGTGTCGGCGTCGTGACGAATACAGGAGCCGAGTACCGGGCAAAAGCGGTCATCATTACGACCGGCACATTCATGCGCGGGAAAATCATCATCGGTGAACTGTCTTATGAGAGTGGTCCGAACAACCAGATGCCGTCGGTCAACTTGTCGAAACATCTAGAAGAACTCGGCTTCGAGCTCGCCCGTTTCAAAACGGGTACACCACCCCGAATCGACGGGAAAACGATCGATTATTCGAAAACGGAAATCCAACCTGGAGATGAAGTGGCGTTGCCGTTCAGTCATGAAACGACACAAATGATCACGGAACAGATTCCATGCTGGTTGACGTATACAACGGAATATACCCATCAGTTGATCGATGCGAATCTTCACCGTTCCCCGATGTTTTCCGGGATGATCAAAGGAACGGGTCCGCGTTACTGCCCGTCGATTGAAGATAAAGTCGTCCGGTTCAGTGATAAACCGCGTCACCAGATCTTCCTTGAGCCGGAAGGGCGTGACACGGAAGAAGTTTACGTCCAAGGACTTTCAACGAGTCTGCCGGAAGACGTTCAACATGATATTTTACGGTCGATTCCGGGTCTTGAAAAATCAGAAATGATGCGTCCCGGTTATGCGATCGAATATGATGCGGTCGTTCCGACACAACTTTGGCCGACGCTTGAAACAAAACGGATTGCCGGACTATTCACGGCCGGACAAATCAACGGGACAAGCGGCTACGAAGAAGCAGCCGGACAAGGCATCATGGCCGGCATCAACGCGGCACTGAAAGTTCAGGAAAGAGATCCGCTCATTCTGTCGCGTTCACAAGGATACATCGGTGTCATGATCGATGATCTCGTCACAAAAGGAACGAACGAACCGTACCGTCTCTTGACGTCACGTGCCGAATACCGGTTATTGTTGCGTCATGACAATGCGGATTTACGTTTATCCGATATCGGACATGAGCTCGGACTGATCAACGAAACAAGACACGCGAAACTGGCCGAGAAAAAAGAAGAAATCAAGCGGGAAATGAAACGACTCGAAAAAGTCGTCATCAAAGCAACGAGTGAGGTCAATGAACGGTTGACGGAAATCGGTGTTTCTCCGTTAAAAGAGGCATTACATGCCATCACGTTACTGAAACGTCCGGAAATCACGTATGCGATGATTGCAGAAATGACACCGGCGCCGGTCGCTCTTTCTCCGGAAGCAGCGGAACAGGTCGAAATCCAGGTCAAATATGCGGGATACATCGACAAACAGCTCGATCAAGTCGAACGGATGATGCGGATGGAGAAAAAACGGATTCCGGAACGTCTCGATTACGATGTCATCAGTGGTCTTGCGATTGAAGCAAAACAAAAACTAAACCAAGTGCGTCCGCTCTCGATCGGACAGGCATCACGGATTTCAGGTGTCAATCCATCTGATATTTCGATTTTGCTTGTCT
Source organism: Exiguobacterium sp. R-39 (assembly GCF_049942815.1). Taxonomy (NCBI): domain Bacteria; kingdom Bacillati; phylum Bacillota; class Bacilli; order Caryophanales; genus Exiguobacterium; species Exiguobacterium sp. R-39. The sequence goes on along the minus strand of NZ_CP187965.1, from coordinate 3,079,627 downwards.
ATATCGAACAAGGCCAATACGCATTGACTGCGGAGTGAAGAGAATGAATCAACAGCAATTCGTAACCGCATTAGCGGAGCAAGGACTCGAAGTCTCAGATCATCAATTGCAACAGTTCCGTAAATACTATGAACTGCTTGTCGAATGGAATGAGAAAATGAATTTGACGGCCATCACGGATGAAGAAGGTGTTTATTTGAAACACTTTTATGATTCGATCACAGCCGCATTCTACTTTGACTTCACGGAAGTCGAAACCGTCTGTGACGTCGGTGCCGGTGCCGGTTTCCCGAGTCTGCCGATTAAAATCATGTTCCCGCATCTAAAAGTCACAATCATTGACTCACTCAATAAACGAATCGGGTTCTTGAACATGCTCGCGACGGAACTTGAACTCGAAGGAGTCGCCTTCCATCATGGTCGGGCGGAAGAATTCGGGAAAAATAAACAGTTCCGGGAACATTTTGATGTCGTGACAGCGCGTGCCGTTGCCCGGATGTCGGTTCTTGCGGAATACTGTTTACCACTTGCGAAAGTCGGCGGGCAATTCGTTGCCTTAAAAGCTGCGAAACTGGGTGAAGAACTGGAAGAGGGCGCGACAGCCTTGAAGGTGTTAGGTGGAAATTTGCGGGAAAGTTTCCAATTCCAATTGCCAGGAGAAGAAAGTGAGCGTAATATCGTAATTGTCGATAAAAAACGATTAACACCCGGGAAATATCCGCGTAAAGCAGGTACACCGGCAAAAGATCCACTGGGTTAAACACCGTTTCACGTGAAACGATGACTGATGAAGGCGAGGTACACCAACGTGAAGAATGCAATTGCCAAACTGCTCGGTAAGGGAGGACAAACCGTTTCCCTAGAGCTGGATCCACAAGATACCGTCCGTGAGCTCAAGTTAACGGAATTGGTCGCCAACCAGTTCCAACCGCGGACCGTCTTTGACGGGGAACGGATTACCGAACTAGCGACTACGATTGAAGAACATGGTTTACTGCAACCGATTGTCGTCCGAAAACAAGGCGAAGGATATGAAATCATCGCCGGCGAACGTCGTTTTCGGGCTGTTCAATCGCTCGGATGGGAGACGATTCCCGCTATCATTAAACAGATGACAGACGAGACGACGGCTGCCCTCGCACTCATCGAAAATCTACAACGTGAAGAATTGACACCAATCGAAGAAGCCGAAGCATACGCGCGGTTGCTTGCCATGCAAGAAATCACACAGGAAGTGTTGGCGCGCAGACTCGGACGGAGCCAGTCGACGATTGCGAATAAGCTTCGTTTGCTTCGGTTACCGGAAACGGTTCGTGAAGCTCTGAAACAACGGAAAATCACGGAACGTCATGCGCGGGCCCTCCTGCCGTTAAAAGCAGCTGACTTACAGCTTCAGGTTTTGATTGAAATCATTGAACGGGAATGGAACGTCAAAGAGACGGAACAACGTGTTGAACGGTTGTTGACACCAAAAGTTCCTAAAAAACGTCATAAAAGTTTTGCCCGGGATACACGAATTGCATTGAACACGATTCGTGATTCCGTCGATATGATTGAACGGACCGGTTTGACGGTCGAAAAAGAAGAAGTGGATTGTGAAGAATATGTCGAGGTGCGGATCCGCATCGTGAAGGCACGTCCGTAAACTAGCGGTCGTGCCTTCCGCTACGTTTAGGAGAGATTAGCATGAATGAAATACCGATTGGAGCAATCCGGCCGAATCCGGGGCAACCGCGGAAACAGTTCCACGAGAAAGCGTTGGCAGAACTCGCCAACTCCTTGACACGCCATGGAATGATTCAACCGATCGTCGTTCGTCCACGTGAGGGGTTTTACGAAATCATCGCCGGCGAACGACGTTATCAAGCTGCAAAACAAGCCGGATTTAATCGTGTTCCGGTCTTGATTATTGAAGCGAATGAAACCCGTGTCATGGAACTGGCATTGATCGAAAATATCCAACGTGCCGATTTGAGTGCGATTGAAGAAGCGATGGCGTACGCCGAGATGCTCGAAGAGTTTAACATCACACAGGCAGAGCTTGCGAACCGGGTCGGAAAAAGCCGTTCCCACATCACGAACAGTCTCCGTTTACTGCAGTTACCGGTCGAGGTCCAGCAAGCCGTCATGGAAGAACGGTTATCGATGGGACATGCACGGGCTTTATTATCCTTAAAGCATCCACTGAAGATCGAACGGATGGCGGAACGTGTCATGCGTGAAAATTGGAATGTCCGGCGCCTCGAACAGGAGTTGCGTGAAAAAAAACAGGTGCGTCCGGTAACTAAGCAGTCAACCGAACTGGATTTCATCGAAGAAACGTTACGGGAACGGATTGGGGCGACTGTCCGCATTAAGATGACGAAACAAGCTGGAAAACTCGAAATTGATTTTACGGACGAGGACGATTTAAACCGAATTCTCGAACTGCTTTTATCTGAAGAAGATTAACAGCAAAGGATCCATTCCAGTATGGTACTTGGAATGGATCCTTTTTTTGAAACTTACAGGATAAAGGAAAGGAGAAACACTGCCCTTAAATTGAACGTGGTGTGAAGGAGATGGTCGTACGTGTTGTCTCAGCTGCTAATTTCGTATCGAGCAAGGCAAAACTATCAGCGACGAGTTCAGCCAACGCATAAACAAGATGGAGGCGTGTATTTTGAAGGATCATCATTTCCATAAAGCCACTGACATTGACGACAGCTTTAATATTAAAATCACCGACAGCCGGTAATTCTTTTTGGACACCGGCACCAGGAGCAAGCGGACCTTCCGAGAAGAAGACATGACCGACACTTGAAAGGCGGCCGAGACAGGCATCGATGGCGATGACGAGCGGACGGTAATGTGTCGTTTGAATCGAATGAATGGTTTCGGCCAGATTCAATGCATGGACCGGTTTGGCTAATGTCCCATAGACATGCATGTTCGCCGGTCGATTTTTTTCCAAAAAGGTTCCGACGAGCGGTCCGAGTGAGTCGCCGGTTGACCGGTCGGAACCGATACAGACAAGGACGACGGGACGGTTTTCCTTCATGGCATTGACCTGTTCATGTAATTGTTCCGCCAGTCGTTCCTTAGCGAATGGTTCCGTATATTCTAGAAAGAAAGAATAGGGCTTTTTTTCGTGAGAATGAAAACGGAAATTCATCTGGATCATCCTTTCTTCTCCTGATGTCAGCATCCTGGTGTCGTGGTGAGAGTGAAGGCGTTCTGTAATGATTTTCCTTTCCCGGTTTTTGTGAAAATCTAACGTCAAAATCGGTTCTTTGGTTGAAAGTCATTTAAAATCACGTATACTGTCGTAATAGAGAGAAGATAGAGAGAAGTCGAAAGGATGGAGAGAATGGCTACCAATAAAGACGTACAGGATTCAGTCGCCCAGGTTGACCGGATTCTAGACCAAGTCATGGACGCAGACATGTGGATCCGCTTTGGATTGAAGTTATTGATCGCCCTGATTATCATCGCCGGTTTTTATGTACTGATGCGTATTTTAACAGGTGCGGTTTCGCGATTATTTACGATTCGAAAAATCAATGAGCATGATTCATTGGCGCAACGCCAAAATGAAACGTTGTTGAAACTGCTCCAAAATGCTATCCGTTATGTTCTTGGAATCGTCATGCTCTTGACGGTCCTCAGTCAGTTCGGAATCAACATTACAGGTCTTGTCGCCAGTGCCGGTATCGCCGGTCTTGCCATTTCGTTTGGGGCAAAGAACCTGGTTCAGGATATCATTACCGGGGCCTTCATCATCTTTGAACGACAGTTTAAAGTCGGTGACTTCGTCCGTGTCGGTTTGATTGAAGGGGTCGTCACAGAACTCGGAATCCGGACGACGAAGTTAAAAGGATTGAATGGAGAAATCCACATCATTCCGAACGGACAAATCTTACAGGTGACGAACTTTTCCGTCGACAACAGTTTTGCTTTAGTCGATGTGCAAGTATCGTATGAAGAAGATTTGGAACGGGTCGAACAGGTCTTGCATCAAATTGCTAACACGACGACGGAAAAATATACCGACATGTTTATCGAGCCGATCCAAATGCTTGGCGTCCAGACACTTGGACCGTCAGAAGTCGTCTACCGCCTGATGGCAGAAGTGCCACCGATGCAACATTTCCAGGCCGGTCGTTTGATCCGGAAAGAACTCAAGCAGGGACTCGAACTGGAAGGAATTAAGATTCCGTATCCACGGATGGTCATGATGAATACAGAACAAGGGAATGGTGGTCAAGCCGATGATGCCAAAAACGTACAATCTTCATGATTATGTCGAAATGAAAAAACAACATCCTTGCGGAACGAACCGTTGGCAAATCATTCGTGTCGGGATGGACATCCGCATTAAATGTCAAGGATGCGGAGCGAGTATCCTGATGCCGCGCCGCGACTTCGATAAGCGTTTGAAAAAAGTCTTACCTGAATGAATACGAGCAAACCCCTGGCGACCGGAGAAGGTCTTCAGGGGTTTGTTGCTGTTCCTTTAATCAAATACAAGACTGCTTTAAACTACAGCAAAACGTACATGAAACAATCTTGTCTTAAAAAAAGAAGACACATCTCCTTGCTTAAAAAAATTGAACTATCTATAATTGTGAAAGATGTGCTGACGTGGTGTAATCATTCTACCCACTGCGGCCGCTAGCACGGATTTCCTAGGAAATACCGAAAAGGAGGAATTCCAAGTGGGATTAACAGCCGGAATCGTTGGCTTACCAAACGTAGGAAAATCAACACTTTTTAACGCAATTACACAAGCAGGCGTCGAGGCGGCGAACTATCCGTTCGCAACCATCGATCCAAACGTCGGTGTCGTCGAGGTGCCTGATGCACGTCTTCGTAAATTGACAGAACTCGTCAATCCGAAGAAAACAATCCCGACCGCATTCGAATTCACGGATATCGCCGGAATCGTCAAGGGAGCTTCAAAAGGAGAAGGGCTGGGAAACAAATTCTTAGCCAACATTCGTGAAGTCGACGCCATCTGTCAGGTAGTCCGCTGTTTCATCGACGAGAACATTACACACGTTTCAGGAAAAGTCTCACCAATCGTCGATATCGAAACAATCAATCTTGAATTGATCCTTGCCGATCTCGAATTGGTTGAAAAACGGATCCAGCGTGTCCAAAAACAAGTGAAGTCACGCGATAAAAATGCAGCGGGCGAACTGGAAGCACTTGAAATCGTCTTGGCGTTACTGGAAGACGAAAAACCGGCACGTCTTGCTGAGTTAAATGAAGATCAGGCAGCGATCGTCAAGCATTTCCAATTGTTGACGATGAAACCGATGCTTTATGTTGCAAACGTCGGTGAAGACGAAGTCGCGGACGCAGACAGCAATGAAAATGTGCGGTTAGTTCGTGAATTTGCAGCGAAAGAAGGCGCAGAAGTCATCATCATCTGTGCCCGGATCGAAGAAGAGATTGCTGAGCTTGAACCGGAAGAACGCCAAGAGTTCCTCGTTGACCTCGGAATCGAAGAATCCGGTCTGGATCAGTTGATTCACGCAGCGTACAACACGCTTGGTCTTGCGACGTACTTCACAGCCGGTGAAAAAGAAGTTCGTGCCTGGACGTTCAAAAAAGGCATGAAAGCACCACAATGTGCGGGTGTCATCCACTCGGATTTCGAACGCGGTTTCATTCGTGCGGAAGTTGTTGCTTACGAAGATTTAGCAGCTGCTGGAAACATGGCGACCGTGAAAGAACAAGGCCGTTACCGTTCTGAAGGGAAAGAATATGTCTTCCAAGACGGCGATGTCGTCACATTCCGCTTCAACGTTTAAGAGAAGCGAACGAATCGTTATTGCATAAACCAAAATACTTTGATAGTATTAACAAATGTGAGTAATGAATTATTGCTCCTTGCTCGATGAATCGAGCCGCCAGTCCAAGAGGAGGTGACAGATATGCGTAAATACGAAGTACTTTACATCATCCGTCCGGAAGTTGATGAGGAAGCACGAAAAGCTCTAGTTGAGCGTTTCAACAAAGTCCTCACTGACAACGGTGGTACAGTTGAAAAAACAACTGAAATGGGTAAACGTCGTTTTGCTTACGAAATCAATGATATGCGTGAAGGTTTCTACGTTCTTCTTAACGTGACTGCTGAACCAGCAGCTACAAAAGAACTTGACCGTCTCATGAAGATCAGTGACGATATCGTTCGCTTAATGATCACAAAAGACGAGAAATAAGCTGAAACAGGAGAGTGATTCTGATGATTAACCGCGTCGTTTTAGTCGGTCGGTTAACTCGTGACCCTGAAATGCGTTATACGCAGAGCGGGATTGCGGTAACGCGATTCACACTCGCTTGTGACCGTCCGTTTACAGGACAAGATGGGAAGCGAGAAGCTGACTTCATCGATTGCGTCGTTTGGCGCAAGCAGGCAGAGAACGTTGCTCAGTATTTGAAAAAAGGGAGCCTCGCAGGAGTTGAGGGTCGCCTTCAGATTAGTAGCTATGACGATAAAGATGGTCAACGTCGTTATCGTGCAGAAGTCGTCGCGGATAGTGTTCGATTCCTAGAATCACGCAATGCAAGCCGTTCTTCCGATAGTGATAGCTACTCTTCAAATTCAAATACAGGTGGAAACGGAAATGCTGCAGGATGGGGTTCACAGCAACAGCAGAACAACTCTTCCTCGCCAGCACCCGCTTCATCTTCATCGAATTCGGGCTTCGGCGCTGATCCGTTCAGCGGCGGCAGTTCGATCGATCTTTCAGACGACGACCTTCCATTCTAATGGGAACGTCGGACTGAAAAATTTACTCTAAAAAGGAGGTTAATCACATGGCACGTCGTCCAGGTGGAAAACGTCGTCGTAAAGTATGTTACTTCACGTCGAACCACATCACTCATATCGATTATAAAGACGTAGAACTTCTCAAACGTTTCATTTCGGAACGCGGTAAGATTCTTCCACGTCGTGTGACTGGTACTTCAGCGAAATACCAACGTCCACTTACAATCGCAATCAAACGTTCACGTCAAATGGCTTTAATTCCATACGTAGCTGACTGATTACGGTCTAGCGCTTTTCCTTTTCGAAGGAAAGGCGCTTTTTTTCGCTTCGCTTTCAACCGGTCCGCCTTTTCGGTTATAATATACAAGTTACCGAATTTTTCATACGAGTATATTTAGTATACAAGGAGGACGCGATGGGGTTAGGTCAGCAAGTATCACCTGAACGAGAACAGCGCTTTTTTCGCTTCGTTCCGTATCTATTAATCGTGGCTCTACTTTTTGTCATTGCCGTCGATCACCCAATCATCGCAGCGGTTGGAGCCGTCTTGACGACGGCACTGTTTGTCCTTCATCTTTTGGAGGAACGACGTGGTCGGAAGTCATGGGAAAGCTACGTCGCCGGTATATCGATCCAGGTCGAAGACACCGGTCAAGATGCTTTGACGAACATGCCAATTGGAATTTTACTTTATGATGAAGAAGCACGTGTTACCTGGTTCAATGATCCGATGCGTGAGATTTTTGAGGACCTTGCCATGGGACACGTTCTGACGGATCTTGATCCCTTATTCGTTGAAATGATTGGCGTCGATGAGGATCAGGCGACGCTTGAAATCGGCGAATCAGTTTACCGTGTCTTTTCAAACAGCGAAAACCGGACTTTCTATTTGTTCGATATGACAGAAGAAGCCCAGGTCGAACAGCAACTGGTCGATAATCAGACGGTCATCGGTGTCATTTATCTTGATAACTATGATGAGATGACACAAGGGATTGAAGATCAGCTTCGCAGTGAATTGAACAGCCGGGTCACCCAGTTGTTAAATCACTGGGCCGCGGATCACGGCACTTACATTAAACGGACCGCTTCCGACCGTTATTTCATTGTGACGACGGAAGAGAATTTACGGATTTTGGAACGATCAAAATTTACGATTCTTGATACCGTCCGGGAAGAAACAAGTCAACGTGGTGTTCAGTTGACGTTGTCGATTGGTATCGGATGTGGCAGTGATCCGATTCCGGCACTCGGTTTGATGGCCCAATCGAGTTTAGATCTGGCCTTAGGCCGCGGCGGTGATCAGGTCGTCATCAAGCGGGACGGGAAAGTTCGTTTTTATGGCGGGAAAACCAATCCGACAGAAAAACGGACACGTGTCCGGGCCCGCGTCATTGCCAACTCGTTGCGTGATTTAATGCAGGAGTCGAGCCGTGTCCTCATCATGGGGCACCGGAATCCGGATATGGATTCCCTGGGCGCCTCAATCGGGATTTTAAAACTCGCCGAGATGAACGATAAAGAAGCCCATATCGTTCTTCCGGAAGCTGAAATCGGACAAGGAATCCGGCGGATGATGAATGAAATCAGCCAGGAACCGAAACTCGAGACCCGTTTCGTGAATGCGTTCCAAGCAGATCAATTGATTGATGATCAGGCGCTCTTGATTATCGTCGATACCCACAAACCTTCCCTGGTTGTCGTACCGGCCTTGCTGGAGCGTTTTGAACGGATGGTCGTCATCGACCACCATCGACGGGGAGAAGACTTTATTGAAGAACCGGTTCTCGTTTATCTCGAACCGTATGCGTCATCGACATCAGAACTGGTCACAGAGCTGATCGAGTATCAGCCGACGAATCAGAAACTGGCAATGCTTGAAGCGACAGCCTTGCTTGCCGGAATCATCGTCGATACGAAAGGCTTTACGCTACGGACCGGTTCCCGGACGTTTGACGCCGCTTCCTATCTGCGTTCGCAAGGAGCGGATACGGTTTTGGTTCAGGAGTTCCTCAGTCAGGACCTTGAGACATACGTCGAACAATCGCATATCCTCGAGCGGACGGAAGTTTACGCCGCCGGGATGGCGATTGCGACGGCTGAGCCCGGCGTCATCCATGATCAGGTCCTGATCGCCCAAACGGCGGATCAGCTGCTATCGCTCCAAGGAATCCGCGCGGCGTTCGTCATCGCGGAATTGCAGGACGGCAGAACTGCCATCAGTGCCCGTTCACTCGGTGAAGTGAACGTCCAGCTGATTATGGAGACGCTTGGCGGCGGCGGTCATTTAACGAATGCTGCGACACAGATGACCGAGTCGGTCTTGACTGTCGCAACAGAATTACGAAAAGCGATTGACCATTATTTAGAAGATGAAACAAAAGGAGAGGAAACAGAATGAAAGTTATTTTCTTACAAGATGTAAAAGGCCAGGGTAAAACAGGAGACGTCAAAGACGTCGCTGACGCATATGCAAACAACGTGTTGTTCAAAAAGAAATTGGCACGTCCGGCAACAACCGGAAACCTTAAGCAGCATGAGGCACATGAGCGTAAAGCGGCAGAAGAAGCGAAACAAGTGTTACAGGACGCTCAAGCGTTAAAAGATAAGATTGAAAAAGAAACGATCATCGTCTCAACGAAAACAGGTGAAGGCGGTCGTGTCTTCGGATCCGTTACGAGCAAACAAATCGCGGATGAGTTGAAACAGATGGGTTACAAGATTGATAAACGTAAAATCGAACTCGAGCATCCGATCAAAACACTCGGTGTGACGAAAATACCATTAAAATTGCACAATGAAGTCACAGCAACGTTAAATGTCCAGGTTAAAGAAGCGTGAGTAGAAAAGGGGACCGGTGATGAGTGATGTAATGCAAAATACGCCCCCCCAAAGCATTGAGGCGGAACAAGCCGTCCTTGGGGCGATCATGATCGATGCGGATCGACTGATCAGTGCGTCCGAACGATTATTGCCACAAGATTTTTATCGTGCGGCCCACCAACGCATTTTTGAAACGATGCTTGTGTTGTCGGATCGGGGAGAAGCAATCGACCTCGTGACCGTTACGGCGGAACTCAGTACGCTTGGTATCCTCGAGGAAGTCGGCGGATTGCCGTACCTCGGTGAACTGGCGGAAGGTGTTCCGACCGCCGCAAACATCAACTATTACGTCAATGTCGTTGATCAAAAGTCGACCTTGCGCCGGTTGATCCGGACCGCCAATGAAATCGTCACGGACGGTTACGAACGGCAAAACGAGGTCGACGTCCTGCTGAATGAAGCAGAACGGAAGATTCTCGAAGTCTCACAAGGAAAAGGCAGTGCCAGCTTCATTCCGATTTCGGACGTTTTGACGAGTGCGTATGCGACGATTGATAAGTTGCATAAACAAAGCGGCGAGACGACCGGGATTCCGACCGGCTTCCGTGATCTCGATAAAGTGACGGCCGGATTCCAGCGCAACGATTTAATCATCGTTGCCGCCCGTCCGTCTGTCGGGAAGACGGCCTTCGCCTTGAACATCTCACAAAACGTCGCGACCCGTGCCGATGAGAATGTCGCCATCTTCAGTCTTGAGATGGGAGCGGAGCAGCTTGTCATGCGGATGCTGTGTGCGGAAGGCAATGTCGACGCGCAGCGCCTCCGGACCGGACAGCTCGAAGATGAGGACTGGGGCAAGTTATCCCTCGCGATGAGCAGCTTATCCCAAGCCGGGATCTATATCGACGATACACCGGGTATTCGTGTCAACGATATCCGGGCGAAATGCCGCCGTCTGAAGCAGGAGCACGGTCTTGGAATGATCATGATTGATTATCTTCAACTGATTCAAGGAAACGGGCGTTCCAGCGATAACCGGCAACAGGAGGTCTCCGAGATCTCCCGGTCCTTGAAGTCGCTCGCCCGTGAACTCGAAGTCCCCGTCATTGCGTTATCGCAGCTGTCACGGGGCGTGGAAAGTCGGCAGGATAAACGGCCGATGATGTCCGATATCCGGGAATCGGGAGCAATCGAGCAGGATGCGGATATCGTTGCCTTCTTATACCGCGACGATTACTACAATAAAGAAACGGAAGATGCGAACACGATCGAAATCATTATCGCGAAACAGCGGAATGGTCCGACCGGTACCGTCAAACTCGCTTTCCGGAAAGAATTTAATAAGTTCGTGGATCTCGAACCGAATAATTCCTATGCACCACCCGCCTAAATGGCTTAAAAACGCTTCCGTCTTCTGAGACAGAAGCGTTTTTTTAATCGTTATGTTTGAATATCTTGAAGAGAAAGGAAAAAAACGAATTAAAACCGTCTTTTAAACGAACGAAAAAGAATTGTAACATTTAATTGTTCGGTATTTGGTTGACTTCTGTTTTTTTCCGCGTTACACTTAGTCGTGGTTTTGAATCGTACGTGGAGGTGGATGAGAATATGTCATCAGTAGTAGTAGTCGGAACACAATGGGGCGACGAAGGAAAAGGAAAGATTACCGATTTTCTTTCGAAAAAAGCCGATGTCGTTGCTCGTTATCAAGGTGGAGACAATGCCGGACATACAATCGTATTTAATAATGAGACGTATAAGTTACACTTGATTCCATCAGGAATTTTTTACTCAGACAAGAAATGTGTCATCGGGAACGGCCTTGTCGTCAACCCGAAATCGCTCGTCAAGGAATTGAAGTATCTGCACGATCGTGGTGTTTCAACGGATAACTTACTGATTTCGAATCGGGCGCATGTCATCTTGCCGTATCATCAGTTGCAAGATCAACTCGAAGAAGAAGCAAAAGGCGACGCGAAAGTCGGAACGACACTTAAAGGAATCGGACCGTGCTACATGGATAAAGCAGCACGAATCGGAATCCGGATGGCTGATTTACTCGACAAAGAAACATTCGCCGAAAAACTAAAAATCGTTCTTGATCAGAAAAACCGGATGTTCACGAAGATGTATGATGCGGAAGCGATTGCTTTCGATGATATCTTCGAAGAATACTACGCATACGGTCAAGAGTTTGCGAAATATGTCTGCGATACATCAGTCGTCGTCAACGACAGCCTCGATAAGGGCGAAAAAGTCCTCTTCGAAGGGGCACAAGGTGTCTTACTCGACCTTGACCACGGGACGTATCCATTCGTTACATCATCTAACGCATCAGCCGGCGGTGTCGCTTCAGGTGTTGGTGTCGGTCCAGCCCGGATCGATCACGTCGTTGGTGTCTGTAAAGCATACACGTCACGTGTTGGTGATGGTCCGTTCCCGACAGAGCTGTTTGACGAAATCGGTCATCACATCCGGGAAGTCGGTCGTGAATACGGAACAACGACAGGCCGTCCACGCCGTGTCGGCTGGTTCGATTCAGTCGTCGTCCGTCACTCACGCCGGACAAGCGGTTTGACAGATCTTTCATTGAACTCAATCGATGTCCTGACAGGTATCGAGACGCTTAAAATCTGTACGTCGTATGAGTTTAACGGCAAACAGATCGATGAGTATCCGGCAAGTTTCCGCGATCTCGAAGCATGTGTCCCGGTTTATGAAGAGCTACCGGGCTGGAAAGAAGACATTACGCACATCCGCAAGTTTGAGGATTTGCCGATCAATGCGCAGAACTACGTTAAACGGATTGCAGATTTGACGAACATCTCCCTCGTGACATTCTCAGTTGGACCGGGTCGTGAACAAACGGTCGTTCTCCGTGATTTGTACGAAGAAGCTTAATGGTTGAAAAGTGGCAGTTCCGGATTTGAAATCTGGAGTTGCTTTTTTTTATCTCTAATCAAGCGAAATCATTCACAAAATAAAGTGAACGAGCGTATACTAAAGGTAATGTTTCACGTGGAACGCACGATGTAAACGTATGATGAAGTCAACAGAGTGGCGTCGGGAGTTTCCGTCGCCACCTTTCTATATGCCTGAAAAACAGGTAAAATAGATTGAATAGAAATTATTAAGGGGGAACACCCAGTGACGGAACGTAAAATCCTCGTCGTCGATGACGAGCAACCGATTGCCGATATATTAAAATTTAAATTAGAAAAAGAAGGTTATAGTGTCGCCGTAGCAAATGATGGAGTGGAAGCACTCGAGAAAGTCGAAGAGTTTAAGCCCGATTTGATTTTGCTCGATATCATGTTGCCCTTGATGGATGGAATGGAAGTTTGCCGGGAAGTCCGGAAAACATCAAAAGTCCCGATCATCATGTTAACGGCAAAGGATTCTGAAATTGATACGGTCCTTGGCCTGGAGCTTGGTGCAAATGATTACGTGACGAAACCATTCAGCTCGCGCGAATTATTGGCACGGGTGAAGGCACACTTACGAAACGTCAATACGGTCGAAGCGACACCGGCAAATGCAGGACCGGGTCCATTGAAAGTAGGAGAACTGTATATCGATACGAATTCTCATACCGTCACACGACAGGATCAAAAAATCGAACTGACACAACGTGAGTTTGAACTGTTGCATTACTTGGCGAAAAACATCGGTCAAGTCATGACGCGTGAACACCTGCTCCAAACCGTGTGGGGATATGATTACTTCGGTGACGTCCGGACCGTTGACGTCACTGTGCGCCGTCTGCGAGAAAAAGTCGAAGATAACCCGAGTACACCAATCTATATCATGACCCGCCGTGGTGTCGGCTATTATCTCCAAGACGGGGAGAATGAATAACGATGTTAAAAGGAACGAACTTCTTCAAATCGATCCAGTGGAAACTTGTCGTCATTTATGCGTTGTTGATCTTAGTCGCGATGCAAGTCATTGGGGTTTACTTCGTTCGTTCTCTTGAAAAACAGTACATTACGAACTTCTCAAAATCTGTTGAAGACCGGGCCGGACTTGTTGCGTACAATGTCGGGAAGGAATTCGATAAGACAGGCGATGATGAGGCCTCCAAACGGCAGTTGTCTGAATCTCTTGGACAACTGCTGTCTGAGTTTAGTAGTGGCTCGACGTCAAGGAACGATATTCTCGAAGTACAAATCATTGATCAGGACTCGATCATTCAAGCGACGTCCGACGAGGACAATCAGTCAGCGGTCGGACAACGGGCGACGAATTCACTGATTAAAAAAGCACAAGCTACGAGTTCCTCCCGTGTCGATACCGTCCTCGATCCGACGACGGAAGACAAGATTCGGATCTTTGCAGTCCCCGTTACCTCGGAACGGACAGGTGCAACGACCGGGATGATTTACGTCCGGGCTTCGATGGAGTCGATTTATTCTCAGATGCAGCAAGTCACACGCATCTTAGCAACGGGGACAGTGATTGCACTTGTCATCACCTCGATTCTCGGTGTCCTGTTATCAAGGACGATTACACGGCCTATTTCGGATATGCGGCGCCAGGCAATCGAGATGCGGCGCGGGAACTTCTCGCGGAAGGTTAAAGTCTATTCCGATGACGAAATTGGTCAGTTGGCACGTTCCTTTAATGAACTGACGGATGAATTACTCGAAGCGAATGCGACGACGGAAGCCGAAAGGCGGAAATTGACGAGTGTCCTTGAAAATATGACGGATGGTGTGATTGCGACGGACCGGACGCTACGTGTCATCCTGATGAACGACCAGGCGAAGGATATCGTCGGTGTCGATGAATCCGGTATCGTCGGGACGAATTTAAAGGATCTACTCGCGCTCGGAGACGACTTTATGATTCCGGAAGACGGCACGATGCCGCCCCGTTTGCTTGATTTTAGCAGCGAGGACGAACTGTTCCTTGTCCGGGCCTTCTTCTCACCGGTCAAAAAACACAGTGGACCGATTACCGGTATGATTATCGTCCTGCATGACGTCACGGAGCAGGAACAAGTCGAGCAGGACCGCCGTGAGTTCGTCGCGAACGTCAGTCATGAACTCCGGACACCGCTGACGACGATGCGGAGTTATCTCGAAGCCTTAGCGGAAGGTGCGTACCAGGATGAAGAACTGGCGCCACGGTTCCTGGAGACGACACAAAACGAAACGGAGCGGATGATCCGCCTCGTGACCGATCTGTTGCAACTGTCGAAAATGGACAGCAAGGAATACAAGATGAACAAAGTCCGGTTTGATTATATTCAATTCTTAAATGATATTCTCGATCGCCACGATATGACGAAACCGGAACGGATTCAGTTCCGCCGCAAGATCATGAAACGGAAAGTCTACATCCGCGGGGACCAGGATAAGTTGATTCAGGTCGCGGATAATATCTTAACGAACGCGATCAAGTATTCACCGGAAGGCGGTACGATCACCGTCCGGACGATGTTACGGGCGAAACGGATCGTCATCAGCATCAAAGACGAAGGAGTCGGGATTCCAAAAGCGAACCTGCAGAAAATCTTTGAACGCTTCTACCGGGTCGATAAAGCACGGGCACGGAAGATTGGTGGAACCGGACTCGGTCTTTCGATTGCCAAAGACGTCGTTTCGGCACACGGTGGTGACATTTGGGCAGAAAGCGAATGGGGACGCGGGACAACGATTTACTTTACGCTTCCATACGAGGTGATCGAAGAGGTGGATATCGGATGACGAAACAGCGACTGAAATCCATCGCTTTGATTCTTCTGGTCAGTGCCTCAATCGTGCAAACCGCCATGTTATGGACGTATCATCCGAGCAGCGAGTCGATTGAACAGGAACAGGTATCGTTTAATGAAATCGATACCTCAAAGACGGTCGAAGGAAATCAGCTGATTAATCCGGAGTTGGTCATCTATTCGAACGGTGAAAGTGCCTATCAGACCCAAATCATCGGTCGGACGATTCTGAACCGGATTGGCGCCTCGTTTGATGTCGGTGTCCTGGTTTTGACCGATAAGGCGTCAGATATTCCGGTCAGCAAACGGAGTGTCGAGATGATTTTCCCGACGCCGATCAGTTCAAAGATGCTCGAGGAGTTGCTCGGGGAAAAACAAATTGCGATGTCAGAGCCGATCAAACGGCTCTATCTGCTCGATTATGAAGGACCGATCCTTCGACTGGAGTCGACGACGGGACGATTTAAGGATTTTAAATTAATCGGGGATGAGACGGTCTTAAAACGTCTATTCGCCTATGATAAGAAAAAACCGATGACGAAAGTCGAGCTCAAGGGCGGTGACTACACGTATGTCCCAAGCGGCGCGACGAAACTGGAAGAAGTATTCGTCTACGATGATGTTTCACAGGATCCGAAGCCGCTCAGCCGGATCGAGAGCGCGTTCTTTACGGAAAACTCGAACGTCCAACAAATCAAGAGCCGGGATGACCTGGACGTTTTGACGGACGGTGTCAGTGTTTCGACCTACGACCGGGATTATAATGCGTTCCGTTTTAATACATTGTCTCCGAACACCCAAACCTCGTCCGTCGATTACAGTACAATCGTCAGTTACATCAACATCCATGGCGGATGGCTCGATCCTGTGACACAACGCAGCGGTTTCCGCTATTACTTTGATCAGATGTCGAAAGCGGAAGAGGAACAGGCGGCGACGTTCCGATTGTATTTGAACCGATACCCGATTTTTGGTGAAACAGGACCGTTACTTGAACAACCGGACTTTGATCTCGCGACCATCAAAGTAACGTTCGAAGAAAATCAAATCCGTTCGCTCAGCCGCAGTATGATTCGGGCGGATCGGAAGCTGTTGCTCCGGGAAACGACATTGCCATCCATCGATCAGATTGAAAAACAGCTTCAATCCGCCGACATGTTGGATGAGATTTCCGGTATTCGGATGGGATATGAAATGACGTACGAAATTGAAACGAGTCGTTATGCCTTGTTTAAGCCAAATTGGTTCGTCAAACGAAACGGAAAATGGACCACGGTTGATCAAGCTATCGGAAAAGAGGGATAATGTTTCATGGATTGGAGTAAAGCAAAAACGTTACTGATTTTGACGTTCCTGATCCTGAACGCCTATCTTGCCGTTCAGTTGATGGACCGAATGATTGATCCCCGAATCGTCACGACGAATGCGGACGGGAAAACTGTTTTGAAAGAACGAAAAATTGATGAAAAGAAACTGCAGACCGTCTCGAAAGAAATTGGTTATTTGACGGCGGAAGTCGATACGAGTTCATTGGCTCCTAAACGAGGCTCTTCGATCCAAGATGCCGTCACATCCGTCAAAAATCAAATCGAGTGGTCGGTTCGTCTGACGAAGCCGTTCCCGCTCGAAGCGAAAGCAATGCGGGATTCGGCAACATCGTTTGTCCAATCGTCGGCTGCATACGGGACCGACTACACGTTTTGGAAGTATGACAGCAAACACAATGAGATGACGTTCGTTCAGACGTATAAGGAACAACCGTTATACTCGACACCGCAACAGTCGCGAGAGGATGACGCGATGATTGGTCCGTCGTTACTTGTGCTCCAGTTGAACGAGCAGAAGGAAGTCGTCAGCTACAAACAACGTCACTTAAACAAAGTCGTCCGTCAGGCACAGGATGTCACGTTATTATCGGCGAGTGAGTCCGTCATTCAACTGTCGGAGCAGGGATTATTCCCTGCTTCGAAACGAATGACGAGCCAAAAGCTCGGTTATTTCTGTCTTGTGACAGAAGGAACAAAATCGGTGCAGATTTTACCGCCGACGTGGCAGATTGAACTGAACGGAGAAGAACTGTATTTCGTCAATGCGATCGACGGCGGAGTCCAGACCATCGAACGGCTTGATACCGTTTCAGAGAAATGAGGAATGCACGATGAGCCTACACTACAGCGTCCTTGCCAGTGGCTCGACGGGGAATGCCCTCTATATCGAAAGTGAACAGACCCGCCTGCTCGTCGACGCCGGCCTGACCGGAAAAGCGATGCTCGCCCTGTTCGACCAGATTCACCGGTCGCCGGATCAGATTGACGGTTTGTTCGTCACCCATGAACATTCGGATCATATCAAAGGCGTCGGCATCATGGCGCGGAAGTACAACATCCCGCTTTATGCGAACGAAAAGACGTGGGCGGCGATGGAAGCGAAGATCGGCAAAATCGATCCGGCGCTGAAGTTCCTCTGGGAAGTCGGTGAGGTCAAACAGTTTGGCGACATCGAAGTCGAATCGTTTAACGTCAGCCATGACGCGGCCGACCCGATGTTCTTCCAGTTCGCCCATGAAGGAAAACGACTCGCCCACATCACCGATACGGGTTACGTCTCGGACCGGATGAAAGGTGTTATCCGCGGAGCAGATGCCTATATCTTTGAAGCGAACCATGATATCGGGATGCTTCAGATGGGGCATTACCCGTGGAGCGTTAAACGGCGGATCCTCGGTGATTACGGACACGTCTCGAACGAAGACGCGGCGATCGCGATGAGCGAAGTGCTCGACGACCGGACGAAACGGATCCACATGGCCCACCTGAGTAAGGACAACAACATGAAGGAACTGGCCCGGATGAGTGTCTCACAGACGCTCGCAAGCCGCGATGTCGACCTCAGCAAAATCCAGTTGCTCGACACGGATCCGGTCATTCCGACACCGCTTTTGAAGCTTTGATTATGGGAAATTACTGAATATGCTCAAAAGACCCCCACATTTGGCTAACTCGCCACGTGATGGGGGTATACTTGTGTAAAGAGAGTCTAGAAGGAGGCGTGTGTCGATGGATCGACCAGAAGAACCACGGAACGAATCAGATCAGCCTTACGCATCGACCGATGAGACGAGCGGCTTTCCGCCGCGACGACCAAGTGAAGACGAGCCGGTCAGTCCTTATCGTGAATCATATGAAGAAGAACCACCTGCACCAAAACGCCGCGGCGGCGGAAAAGCCTTTTTTGTCGGCTTAATCGGCGGAATCATCGGGGCGCTGTTGATTGCCTTGATCGCCTGGCCGTTCGTCCGTGATGAGATGACGAGTCCGGCACCGGTCTCGACGGCAACGCCGGAACAAGCAGCGACGAAGGCGACGGAATCGGAAAACGATATCGTCAGTGCCGTCGGTCAGACGAAGGAAGCGGTCGTCAGCGTGACGAATCTGCAAAGTTCGTTCCAAGGTGCCGATCAGGAGACCGGTGCCGGATCGGGTGTCATCTACAAAAAAGACGGAAACAAAGCCTATGTCGTCACGAACTATCACGTCGTCGAAGGTGCGAGCCGTCTGTCGGTTACGTTGTCCGACGGAACGGCGCTCGAAGCGAAAGTGCTCGGGGAAGATCCGACGTACGACCTAGCCGTGTTATCGATCGATTCATCAAAAGTGACACAAGTCGTGAAGCTCGGAGATTCGGATACGTTACGTGCCGGGGAGACGGTTCTTGCAATCGGGAATCCGCTCGGGATTTTTGCGAACTCGGTCACACGTGGTGTCATCAGTGCCCAGGAGCGGACGGTGCCGGTCGATACGAACAAGGACGGACAGCAGGACTTCAACACCGAAGTCATCCAGACGGATGCCGCAATCAATCCGGGGAACTCAGGCGGAGCGCTCATCAATACGTCCGGTCAATTAATCGGAATCAACTCAATGAAGATTGCGGAAGCAAGCGTTGAAGGGGTCGGTTTTGCGATTCCAATCAACGAAGCGTTGCCAATCATGCGTGATCTTGAACAAAACGGTGAAGTGATTCGTCCGCAACTCGGGATCCAGATCCGGGACGTTCAGGAGTTCCCGAGCGGTTTCCGGGAAGATCGTCTGAAGTTACCGAATGACGTCACCCGTGGGATTGTCGTCGTCGGTTTGACGGGCAACAGCGGAGCGGAAAAAGCAGGGATAAAAGAAAATGATGTCATCGTTGAAATCAACGGTAAGGACATCAACTCGTTTGCTGATCTAAAAAGTGTCCTGTACCGGGATGCGAAAGTCGGTGATAACGTCAAGGTAACGTTCTACCGGGGCGGCGAGAAGCAGACACTCGATGTCAAACTGTCGGCGCAAGCGGCGACGGTGCAATAACAGATTAGATCAACTACTCGTATACGTGCGGGTAGTTTTTTTGTGCACAGAAAAGATAGTATCTCTGGTTCTCATCGTATCTTGCTGGCACGCGCTTTCCTCAGGCGAGGAACAAGCCGCGGGCTTCTTGCCTGTCGGCGTCGATGCCCGGGTCTCGTTTTCCTCTGACAGCGCGGGCGAGCCGCGCTTTTTCCTGTAGGAGTCGCGTGCAGCGGATACGATGAAGGGATTAGTAGTGAGGGGCAAGACGATCAAGGAAGTAACTCCAAAGAGGAGGTGTGGATAACTTTTTTCAGTGAGGGAAGTCAATTTTTGTTATACTGGTAGCGGATAAATGTGGATAACTTAAAAGGAGGAAAAGGCCTGTGGATAAATATGTCTGTTTAGAACATGTCGAGTTAGCGCTCGACGAAGTAGTTGATGAAACGGAAGAATACCCGATTTTGGAAGAGGTGCCGGCAAAGAAAAACGTCACATGTGAGTACTGTGATCAGCCCGCGACATATCTTGTGTCAAGCAAAAAATAATTATCAACATGTGGACATGTGGATAACTCTGTGGATAACTCCTGAATTTTCTGTCAGAAAGCGAGAAAAATGATGCAAATTACCATTATTACGGTCGGAAAGCTGAAAGAGAAGTACTTGAAGCAAGGAATTGCCGAATATACAAAACGGCTCGGCGCGTATTGTTCGATTCAGGAAATCGAGGTGCCGGACGAAAAAGCACCGGAACAATTGAGTGACGCCGAGATGCAGCAAGTGAAGAAAAAAGAGGGCGAACGGATTTTAGCGAAGATCGGACCGGATGTTCATGTCTATGCACTTGCTATCGAAGGAAAGCAACGAACGAGCGAACAGTTTGCGACAGAACTCGACCGACTCGCGACGTACGGCAAAAGTAAAATCGCGTTTGTCATCGGTGGATCGCTCGGTCTCGCACCGGAAGTCGTGCAGCGGGCGAACGATACGATTTCCTTCTCGAAGATGACATTTCCCCATCAATTGATGAAGATGATTCTGTGTGAGCAGATTTACCGGGCATATCGGATTAATCGGAATGAGCCGTATCATAAGTAAAAATCAGGTCGCAAATCTTTAATATGGTTTGTGGCCTTATTTTTAAGTACGGAAATGTTTACATAGCCATCAATATAAATCGCAAGAAAAACATGGCTTATGATGCAACAGTAAATTAACTATTAAAGGAGTGATTGAAATGAAAGAAAAACGCAATAATACTAATGAAAGTTCAAAATTGCAGGAGGATAATGACCAAGAGGTTCTTACAGGAATGGAAATGTTTCTTCAAAGAGCCAAACTACCGAAAGCAAAAATAGCTGAGTTTGATGAAGTATTTAGAATGAAGTTAATGGCTACTCCAGAACTCGGAAAAGACATATTGAATTTTATCGTCAATCTCTCTGATCAGAATCAGAAAGTACATGATAAGGTGATTTCTGTTCATCAAACTACGATAGATCATTTGTTTAAAAGATTAGATAAAGAGCATATAACTGAAGAAGAAATCGGAATGATTTATGGGGAGCTACGATTTTTAACAGAACAGGTCGATAAAGCGAGAAAAGAGTGGAAAGATACTGTAGAAAAAATTGCTGCTGGCACTTTAATGTTAGTTACTAGTGCTTTTGGAACCTATATTGTTAATAAATTAAGTAATAAAGGTAAGAATTAAAGTACTGAACTTCAAAGACTTAAATGTCGAATTATCGTTAGATCAGAATTGAAAGGATTATATATTTGGATAAATTTGTATTGATAATAATGTAGTAATTCTGAATACTATATCTAAAAATGAGGAGTTTGCAAGATGCAAAAATTGGTTCTAAAAATGTTTACAGTTTTATTGATGATTGGTGTATTAGTCGTATGTGGCATTCTGTTCTTTAAACCGTCTATAATCTCTACCAGTAAAAGTTCTGATACCGCATTGGTAAAAGAACAATTAGTTGAGTTATCTGAATGGACTACTTTGAAATATGAGTACAGCAAGGTAATAATCAGTCGAAGCAGTAAAAATGTACCTTTGATTGATCTTAAATTAGCTGAAGCAATCAAGTTAATTGAATACGATGGTTATTTGAAAGCAGGTACAGACTTATCTAAGCTACAGCTGTCTTATAACGAGACAACAAAGCAATTATTAGTTAAGGTACCGAATTCAAAGATACTTGATAACGTAGCAGATACAGACACAGCAAAGGTAACGGATGTTAAAGGTGATCTATTTTCAGATTATCAATCGCAACAAATTTTTGATGATATCAACAAAGAAAAAAATAAAATTGAAAAGAAAAAAATCGAGCAAGGATTTTTAGAAGAGGCAGATGTAAGAATTCAAAAATTATTAACGTCTTTCCTCAAGACAAATGGATATAGTAAAGTAACAATTGAATTTTATTAAATGAATTACACAAGACGATCATGTGTTAGATGATCGTCTTTTTTAAACGATGAATAGAAATAACGCAACAAGAGGAATCTCTTATTCATAATCAATAAGGTTAGTAGAAAATTTCTCATCCTTGGAGAAAATCCTTCGATGGTACAATCAGTCCTCCAGTATATTTTTGCTTTCAAAGAAGCATCTAGTACCATTCCCTGAGCGAGAAAAATTGCGCAACTTCAATATAATCTGTCTGCTTCAAAAGGAGAGTTGCCAATGAATGCCTCGAATGGACTCCACAAACTCTGGAGAGAAGAAATAGATAATTCGAAACTACCGGAGGTAATAAAAGGAGTAGTTTTCTCAGCAAAAAACTATTAAAAACAAAACAAACACTGTACTGGAGGTCGCTCATGAACTGGATTGAACTAAAAGAGGAATCAGAAATCAGGGAATTACTTGAGGACTTTGGTTATTTTCATGATGGCTGTTTGAAGGAGATGCATATGTGGACCGAAACGTATGTTGATGAGGGTCTGACGATGGCTGTTCCAAGCGAATTAGATACAAACGTCAAACTGTTATTTCAGCGCCAGTTTAAAAGCCCGTCCGCGATTGAATTATGGTTTGAAGGTGTAACAGGAATTCATATCCTTCCGACACCAGAAAATTTCGCCTCGATACTTTTTGAGGCTATCATTTTAAAACAGAACGATACTTATTACTGGTCAGATGATATTGATTTCGATCCGAGCACTATCGAACAGAACGTAAGCTGGATATCAGCTAAAAAACTTAGATGGAGAGAAAGAAATGATTGGATGGGAAAACAGCATCGATATGGGAGTAAGGAATAAAAATGAAGCACCTTTTGTTTTAGGATTTCATCAATTACATTTAGGTCATATTCAAAATCAATACTAAATAAAAAGTGCGCTTGAAAAAATAACCGGTGAGGTGAGAAGGCATCATGTCATGGAAACACCAGATGTATTTACATATTTATGCTCAGCATACCAATCATCAAGAATCCTTTATTGTTGGCAATAAACAAGCATTATTGAAATTAAGAGATCTGATCGATGAAGCGCTGGTTGAAACTACGGCTGCTGAAGGCGGCTTTTTCTCATCAGATGATGAAGGGTACGAAGTTTACATTGGTCTGGTCAAAAATCAGGAAGTGTTTCAGTCATTGGAAATGCCCTATACGGAGCAGTTTGGGGATCGGAATGATCAAAGACATTTTATCAATTTGAAAAATGATCCTAATGCACCTTATGATCCGATCATTCTTTTCAAAGAAACGAAGCCATCAGAAGAATGACGTGTATTCTTCTGCTTTTTTATATTCTTATTTCTTAACTAAAATGGACTTAATAGGTACAAATCATCAAATGATTGCCGTCGAGATCTTTAAGATTGAACCAGTGACCGTGTTCAATTTCTGTCGTCAATTCGATGCC
Organism: Exiguobacterium sp. R-39; assembly: GCF_049942815.1. Classification (NCBI taxonomy): domain Bacteria; kingdom Bacillati; phylum Bacillota; class Bacilli; order Caryophanales; genus Exiguobacterium; species Exiguobacterium sp. R-39. Next base: position 3,056,107 of record NZ_CP187965.1, on the reverse strand, counting down.
TTTATTCTTCATATATGTATAAGATTGTTCGATATTGTTTGTATTAAAATGAAAAAGTGGCGTATTGAGAATGTTGTCTGGTGAAAAAATTTTGCTGTCTAACATGATGTCTACACCATTCATCGGAATGACGTACAGGTGACCAAACAAAATCTCACTGTCGGATGTAAGCCGAGCAGATCACAGTACCAATCTCGGGATTTTTCGATGTTACTGACGGGAATGAAGATGGTCCCGACCTGAGTTAAAATCGGATTCATAGGCAACCTCCTTATTTTGAAAGCACTATACCATCTAAGTAGTCCCGCTCATTTGAAAAATATTTGTTTGCGATCAAATCATTCGAAACTAGATATGTTCCGTGTAATTCGCCCCGCTTGATGCCGAAGTAACACGTATTTGGAGCTAGCAGACTGGTTTGTTTCTTGATGTTTTCCGGTGAGAGTTCAATCCAGTTCAATTCGTTTTCTGCAAGAGGAATGCGCGCCGCAAAAATGGAATGATCTTTGTGAATGGAGACAATCAAATCTTTGGTCTTTAGTTGCGCTGGATTGACATGGGCTAAAATCGGGTCAGCACACGTTGCAATAAATCCACCAATCGTAGTAGATTCAGATGCTTGAATGAATTCATAAATCATGACGTTGCCTCCTTATACATAATGGTCAATCTACCTTCTTTTTTTTTGTTAACATTGCTATAACTACACCAAAAGTGACCGTAATCAAACCGATAAAACCCTGTGGGATGTTCCCATACAACAACATGAAAATACCGGCACTGCTTATCGCTACACCTGATCCAATCAAAACTTCTCTCATACAGAACTCCCTTAAATAAATTATTTGATAAATAATTCTCATCATGAATCAAATATATTCGATAAATAGGAGCAACATCAATCGACGTATTTTTAATATTTAGTAACGAGTAAGTGAAAAACGTATAACGACCTGTAGATTATTTAGGATAGCGTATGTATTTTCGCTGCCCTTCAATTATTGGTTTATTTTCTTCTATCATTTTATTGTAATTCAAGGTGATCATCGTTTCAAAATCGTCATCTATGATAAGGTTCAGATTGTCCATACTCTTACGCATTTTCCTAGGGTTACCACTAATACCTTGAACGAATTTTTTAGATTGTCGATCAAGTTTTCTCCATTGTTTTGTTGTCTTTAAAAAAGAAGAGAAGGCATGTATTTCATCATTGTTATCAAGTAAAATTTTTAAATTTAAATATTGATAAAGTGTCAATAAATTTGCTGCTTCCTGTGTTTTAATAATGTCTTTCATAAAGATTTCCCGACGTATTAATACATCAGTCTCATAATATTGCTTATATTCAGTTACTAATGAAAATATTTTTTGTTGATTTTTCCAAAGCTCTGAAAATGCTTCTTTTCCAGTCAATACAGATAAATTAGAGTCATCAACAGGTATACTGAGCGGTTGTGTAAAATAGTTTGCATTAATTTTTAAAAAATCTTTGCCGATATCAAGTACATTATGATTTAAGTCGGCAAAAATCGACAAGTGTCTTTGAGCCTCTAGTGCCTCGTCGAGCTTTTCATCACCAATTGTCAAATATGCTGTTGCCACAGGAGCATTATTCTTAGTAAATCCAGCCATATAATAAGGCGTTCCATTTACCATCCAATAAACCGGATTAACAAACGCTCCCTCTGTCCATTTCTTATACTTTTTTACTTTTTTCATGAGCAGTTTAGTAACTGAATCATCCATTTCTATATCGCCTCCTTTGAATATTATTACCAAATAATAGCACTATCTAAACTATGGGTATGTGAATTCCGTGTTTAAGAAATGAGATAGTATTTTTAAAATATGTTGTAATAAAAAATCCCTTTATAAAGATAAGCAGATTCATTTAACTGCTCGTTTTATAAAGGGAGATATCAAAAGAATTATATTATTTTATACTTTTTATGTCCGTTCCAGCACTGTCGCGAGCATCCGGTGAACGACTTCGTGATCGCGGATATCATGCAGCTGATAATCCTTGCCGGGTAACGTGTAAACGTCGGTTGAGCCGACATATGAGATGGCGAGTTCGAGTTTGCCATCTTCCTGGCAGGTCGTCCGCAGTTCCAGTTCGCCGCTGATGACGCCGACTTCATTCGTCATCACACCATGCGTGGCGGTAAAAGTAGAGGTTTTCGTTTCCATCGAATCGACTCCTTCTTAGTATGTACAGGTGTTCAGCATCGTTTGCAGTGCTGTTTTTTCAGAGGATTGGAGACTTAAGCCCCAACGACTTTTCGTATTGATCCACATCTTCGAGTACGCACAGCTTGCGCCGGCACGGGTTGGTTTCCATGTCGATGGATCCTGGTCACCTTTTGAACGGTTCGAGCTTGCAGAGACGGCAATCAATTGCGGACCGTTGAGGTCGTTTGCGAATGCCTGACGTGTCGTTGTCGTCCAGCTGCTTGCACCCGAACGCCATGCTTCCGCGAGCGGCACGACATGATCGATGTCGAGATCGGACGGGTTCGTGAATGTCAGTCCATCATAATAACTGTACCATGAGCCGGACGTAACCGGACAGCTTCCGACGTAAGAATCCGCATCGCGTTTCAAGACGACTTGACGCGTATCACAACCGCTTCCTTGGCTGCTCCAATGTGGGAAGAGATCACGGGAGTAACCGGTCATCGTACTTTCGGTTTTGACTGTCAGTGCGTTGAGCTCAGATTGAGCCGTCGCTTTTGACGGGATGCCGGACGGGAGTGCGGAAACGGGTGAGAGATCGAACTGAAACGCAGTGAGAAACAAAACAAACGATACGGCGAGTAGCTTGATTTTCTGGAACATGAATTGCCTCCTCTTATGTAAGTATGATGAGAGAATCCTCTCAACTCACTCAGTATGCCACCGAATATTTTGGATAGGGTTAAAATAATGTAAACATTACAAAAGTTGAATACTTTTGATTAAAAATATTTTTTTAAAAATAAGACTAAAGTAATATAAAAAAGAAGTTACTTGGAAAAATTAAAATTGCGGAGACTTTCAACATAAAAAAATTCAACTCTTGTATAGTAAAGGGGTACCTCTGTTCGATTTGGACAGGAGGCACTCCTTTTTTAGGAGCCACGAGGAATTCAAACGCCAAGGAGCTGAAACGTTATCATGAACAAACAAGACATCAGTGATATCCGTCGCCATTTTAAGGTCGATTCGGAACTACTTAAAATCAACGAAATTTACAATGTATATATCCGCAAGGAAACGAGTGAAATCTTCTATGAAGAAAGCCGTCCGTTCGCCTTTCTCGAACTCGAACAACAGGAGCTGTTCCTAGCGAACTTCAAGAAAGTCCTGACCGGGAAACTCGACATCAAGTTGTTTGAAGTTAAGTTCCAGCAGCCGGAAGAAGGCGCGACCGGACATACGCAACAACTGTTGTACGAAGGACTCTACACGGAAGAGACGGAAGACTGGACGGAACAGATGCAACAAATTGCGCTGAAGATGGTCCAGGACGTGCAGTACGACAATGATATTGTCGTCACGTTCATCCGCGGACAGTACTACAAGACGACAAAACGGCAGGAAGACGAGACGGAGGTCAACAAAAACGATGAAGTTTATACGACTCCGTTCATTCTCAGCAGTCTCAATCAGACGGAACTGCCGAAACAATCGCTTGTCTTCGACTACGTCGATCTCGAGTTCAAGTCGAATCTGCTGATCAACCCGGTCATCAAACTTGCGTCACCAATCGGTGGCTTTTTATTCCCCTGCTTCACGGATAATGCGGCGGACGTCAACCGTGTCCTTTATACGGCAAGCAAGCCGAATAAACCGGACGTTTTGTTCATCGAAAACGTCCTGAACGGCGAACAAATCGTGACGGCAGAAGAAGACAAAGCGGTATTTGAAGAAATCGTCAAACTGGTCATCGGCGAATCAGTCGATTCAAAAACGCTTGCGGGTGTCTATGAGGAAGTCAATCATCTGCTCGTCGTTGAGGACGAAAAGGAAGACGAGCCGGAAGACATCCCGATGCTGGACGTCAAAGAAGTCGAACGGGTCTTAAAGGCGAGCGGAATCGAAGACGTCAGTACGGAACAGGTCGAACGGGCCTTCAAAACAGTCATCGATGATACGACATACGAAATGAAGGCGAGTAACATCGTCCCGAACTATGAAGCGAAATCAATTAAGATCAATACGAAAGTCGCGAACATCTCGGTCAGTGCGCAGGATTTGAAGTACATCAAGCAGGTCAATTACAACGGCAAACAATGTCTGTTGATTGAAGTCGAGGAAGATACCGTCATCGACGGATTCACACTCGTCTCGGAAGAAAATATTTTAAGTTAATTTCAAATGGCACTCGTTTCGCGTCATTCCGACAAGGAAAGCACACGAAAGACGGGTGCCGTTTTTTGAATCATCCAGAATGATTGATTAATCGGATAAAGATGCGTATGATTGGTTTTGTAAGCGGTATCTTTTAAGAAAAAGAGATATCAAACATTTTTTTAATTATTTACGAAAGCGGTTTCGATACTTATTTTTACAAATGAATCATCTCTTATAAGCACGTCAGGAATTCGATAAAAGGAGGAAAAAACATGGGACAGGAGTATCAGCAATTGGTCGACCGGTTAGCGCAAAAAAAGACCGGTGAACAGCAGGATGGTGTCGACGTCGTCATCAAACCGGTACCGGACCGGACGGAAAGCGGTGTCCTTGATCCGCGCGTCTTCGAAGTCATGATGCAACAACAGCAGGACAGTTCGCCGGCTGGTCCTTTTTCACTCGAAGCAGCACGGGCCGGGATGGGATGGATCAATACCGACCTGACGACGACAGACATCACGACGGAAGACATCATGATTCCAAGTGCCGAACAATCGATTCCGGCACGAATCTATCGTCCCCGGTCGACGGAACTGTTACCGGTAGTGGTCTACTTCCACGGCGGCGGCTTTTTCGGCGGAACGCTTGAACCGGTCGAACATCCGTGTCAGCTTTTAGCGGAACGGGCGAATGTCGTCGTCATTTCGATCGATTACCGGTTGGCACCGGAACATCCGTTTCCAGCCGGACTGAACGATTGTTTCACGGCCGTCAAATGGGTCTACGAACAGGCGGATGAACTCGGCATCAACCGCGCGCAGCTCGCTGTTGCCGGCGACAGTGCCGGTGGGAACTTAGCGACGGTTTGTGCCCTGCTTGACCGTGAACAACAGACAGAGATGATCCAGTACCAAGTCCTGCTCTATCCGGTCGTCAATCTCGCGGCTCTGCCGACGGATGATTTCAACTGGCATCTTGACGCATACGAGATGAACGAAAACCGGGAATTCCTCGAAGGAATCGTCACAGCCCTTGAAGACACGGATGGACTGTTGAACCGGTTGTACCTGCAAGGGACGACAGGCGTCCAGGATCCGCATGTGTCGCCGCTCTTCAGCGACAAGCTGGCCGGACTGCCGGAAGCATTGATCATCACGGCAGAATACGATTACCTCCGTCTTGAAGGAGAAGCGTACGGACGAAAACTCGCACGGGCAGGTGTGAAAACAAAACGGATTCAGTACAACGGGATGGACCATGCCTTTATCGAAAAGCTCGGACAGTATCCGCAAGCGGAAGACTGCATCACGGAAATCGCAAATGGTCTGAAGAAGCGGTTTGCGACTACACAACCAACAGGAGGATGAATCGATGACGACATATATATTAGATTGGAACGCCTATACGGCACTGGCGAGGCAGACGGTCGCAGAAGGCGCGGTCCTGCTGAAGAATGACAAGCAGACGTTGCCGCTGTCAGCGGGGACAACAGTCTCGGTGTTCGGACGCAATCAGTTCAACTATTACAAAAGCGGAACGGGATCGGGCGGGATGGTGAACGTCACACACGTGACAAGTCCGCTCGAAGCGTTGCAAGACCATCCGGATGTGACGGTAAACCAATCGTTGCTCGACGTCTATGAAGGCTGGCTAAAAGATCATCCATTTGATAAAGGCGAAGGCTGGGCGGCGGAACCGTGGTCGCAGGAAGAAATGCCGATCACGGACGAAGTCGTCACAGATGCAGCGTCGCAATCGGATGTCGCCATCATCATGATCGGTCGGACGGCCGGTGAAGACCGCGATAATACAGCGGATCCCGGCAGTTATCTGCTGACGGACGTCGAGTTGACACTGATCGAAAAAGTCGCGGGAGCGTTCCCGAAGACTGTCGTCTTATTAAACGTCGGCAATGTCATCGACATGCAGTGGGCGCTTGATTTTAATCCGAGTGCGATCCTGTACGGATGGCAAGGCGGGATGGAAGGCGGAAACGCGTTGGTCGATCTCTTGACGGGAGCGGTCACACCATCCGGAAAACTGCCGGACACGATTGTCCGTTCCCTTGATGCGTACCCGTCAACACCGTACTTCGGTCATGAGGACCGGGCGATCTACAAGGAAGACATCTATGTCGGATACCGGTACTTCGAGACGTTTGCAAAAGACGATGTCCTCTATCCGTTCGGATTCGGCTTATCGTATACGACGTTTGATGTCGTCACCGATACTGTTGAGATGACGGAGCAACAGGTCACGTTAACCGTCACCGTGACGAACAAAGGGACGCACAGTGGGAAAGAAGTCGTCCAGGTGTATCTTGAAAAACCGCAGGGACAACTCGGCAATCCGGCACGCGGGCTTGTGACGTTTGCGAAAACGCAACAGCTTGAACCGGGCCAACAGGAGACGTTGACGCTGATCGTTCCGCTGACGGAATATGCAAGTTACGATGATTCCGGCGCGACGGGGCATAAATCGTCTTACGTCATCGAAGCGGGTGCTTATCATCTGTACGCCGGCACAGACGTCCGAACAGCGGCGCACGTGGCGACACAAACAATTGAAGCGTTGCGTGTCGTTGAGACGTTAAGCGAAAACATGGCGCCGGTCACGCCATTCGACCGGCTGAAGCCGCAACAGACGAAGACCGGATATGACGTGGCGTATGAAGCGACACCACTGCGGACGATTGATCCGGAAGCCCGTCGCCTCGACGAACGACCGGCAGCACGCACGTATTCGGACGACCAGGGACTGACCCTGAAGGACGTTTACGAAGAGAAGACGTCGCTCGATGCGTTTCTTGATCAGTTATCGAATGAAGATCTGGCAGCAATCGTCCGCGGTGAAGGGATGAACTCCCCACGCGTTACTCCGGGAACGGCGGCCGCATTCGGCGGTGTCACCGACCGGCTGACAGCGTTCGGGATCCCGGCGGCCTGCTGTGCCGACGGTCCGTCCGGCATCCGGATGGATATCGGAACCAAAGCCTTCTCCCTGCCGAACGGAACGCTCGTCGCCTCGACGTTCAACGTCGATCTGGTGGCCGACTTATTTGAAATGACAGGGCTCGAACTCCGGAAAAACGGCATCGACACGTTGCTTGGACCGGGGATGAACATCCACCGTCATCCGCTCAACGGTCGGAACTTCGAGTACTTCTCGGAAGATCCGCATCTGACGGGGATGATGGCTGTCGCCCAGCTCGACGGGATGCACCGGGTCGGGGTGACTGGAACGCTGAAGCATTTAAGTGCCAACAATCAGGAGTTCCATCGTCATGATCTCGATTCGATCGTTTCGGAACGGGCGTTGCGGGAAATTTATCTGAAAGGATTTGAGCATGCCGTCAAACGGGGACAGGCCTATGCCATTATGACGACATACGGTGCCGTCAATGGACTCTGGACCGCCGGCTTGTATGATCAGAACACCCGGATTCTCCGCGACGAGTGGGGCTTTGACGGTGTCGTCATGACCGACTGGTGGGCGAAGATCAATACGGAAGAAACGGAAGCCAACCGGCAACAGACGGCGACGATGGTCCGTTCGCAAAACGATCTCTACATGGTCGTCGGAGAACCGGGGGCGAATCCGTTTGAGGATGATACGCTGTCGTCGCTTGCAGATGGGACGTTGACACGGGCAGAATTGTTACGGAGTGCGGCGAATATCTGTCGGTTCATCCTGCGGTCACCGGTCATGGAGCGGACGCTTGGTCAGGAAGTAACAGTCGACGTCACCGGATTACCGGAAGAAACGGATGATCTGAACGAACAAGCCGTGACGCACCAGCAACTTCAAAGCGGTGTCCCGATCGTGTTTGATGAACTCGACACGTCGACTGGAAGCAGCCATGTCTTCGCCGTGACGGCGGAAGAAACCGGCATGTACCACGTCACGTTTGAAGCCCGGTCGTATGCCGGGGAACTGGCACAGATGCCGGTGACGTTGTTTGCGAACAACATGCCGGTCGCGACGTTTACGTTTAACGGGACAAACGGCGAATGGGTGACGCAGACGAAAGACGTCTTCGTCTTTAATCCGCACAACTACTTTAAGCTGTACTTTGCACTTGGCGGGCTTGAGCTCAAAAACATCACCTTTACGTTAACGGAATCGTTCCATATGAAAAACGGGTAAACTTAAACACCAGGCAGTCAGTTGCTGCCTGGTGTTTAACGCGTTTTAAAGGAGGACCCGATGCAATTCTCAAAAATGAAAAAGCAGATCTTATCGTTCGTCGCGCCGTCACTTCGACCGCGTCTCGATTTGTATGCCACAGTTGACCGGCATTTTCATGACGGCGAAGCCCGAGTCTGGATGACACTGGACGGGGAAGAAATTTTCCGGGCGGAGGATTTGCGGTTTACGTTCGAAGCGGACCGTCGTTATGCGTTGGCGAAGAAGCGCTTGCCGGAAAAACCGGAGCGAATTACACTGGAGATTTTTCAATCGGATTGGTTCAACACATCACGTGTATTATATGAGCAGATTGAACGTGAGTTGGAGGAAGAGGGATGGCATGCCAATTACGACGTGCAAAAGGATTTGCTGTTGTATCCGACGCTCGCGATTGAAGAAGCGTTGACGCATCCCCATGCCTTCATCCGCGGTTTTGCGTTGCTCGACCGGCGCGTCGGGAAACGGCGCTTGGAACGAGTAACATGCGATACACCGTTTGAATTGACCTGTTTAAAGATTCGATTGGAAGCGGAAGTGAACTAACGTCAAAAAAAGAGCAAGGCGCGATGCCTTGCTCTTTTGCATATTCAATTCAAATCCTTAAATCGAAAACGAATTAACAGCGTGAATGCCTTCTTGTTCGACGAATTCGTCAAGCAATGCCCGGACGTCATCCGTTGAGTTCGTGTCCATCAAACGGGCGCGCAGTTCGCTCGCCCCGCGGAAACCGCGGACATAAATCTTGAAGAACCGGCGGAGCGGTTTGAAGAGACGCGGCTCGAATTCAGCTGAATACTGATCGTGTAGGTCGAGTTGCAAACGTAACAAATCAAGTAATTCTTCGCTTGAATGGTCTTTCTTTTCGACTTCGAACGCAAACGGGTTATGGAAAATCCCGCGTCCGATCATGACGCCGTCGACACCGTACTGTTCGACGAGTTCAAGACCATGTTGACGGTCGTTGATGTCTCCGTTGATCGTCAAGAGCGTTTGCGGTGCTACTTCATCGCGGAGTTTCTTGATTTCCGGAATCAGTTCGAAGTGGGCCGGGACTGCACTCATTTCTTTACGCGTCCGCAGGTGAATCGACAGGTTGGCGATGTCCTGCTCAAGGATATGACGTAACCAGTCGTGCCACTCCTCGACTTTCGAATAGCCGAGTCGTGTCTTGACGCTGACCGGCAGACCGCCGGCTTTTGCTGCTTGAATCAGTTCAGCGGCGACATCGGGACGGTTGATCAGTCCTGATCCCTTTCCGTTGACGGCGACGTTCTGGACCGGACAACCCATGTTGATATCGATTCCTTTAAAGCCCATTTCCGCCATTCCGATACTCATCTCACGGAAATATTCCGGCTTGTCGCCCCAGATGTGGGCGACCATCGGCTGCTCATCTTCCGTGAACTCAAGGCGTCCGCGGACACTCTGTTTCCCTTTTGGGTGACAGTAACTTTCTGTATTCGTAAATTCAGTGAAGAAGACATCCGGTCGCGCTGCTTTCGCGACGACGTGACGGAAAACGACGTCGGTGACATCTTCCATTGGAGCAAGTACAAAAAATGGTCGTGGCAGGTCCTGCCAAAAGTTGTTTTTCATCGTATATAAAACCCTTTCCTTAAGGTAATTCGTTTTGCACAATTAAAATTTCATCAACTATACACTTTAAGCGTAATGAGGAAAAAGTGCAAGCGGATGGTTTAGGAAAGAGGCATCGGATAATGAATCAAGGCGGTGGCCGGTGTGACTTGTCCGTTCGATTGTTTATAGATGATATGCTTTGCCGACAACTCGGTCGGGGACTTCAGACCGGCAGCGGCGGTCAGATTGTATAAACCTTCCCGGAGCGAGATGATGTAGTTCGTCACCCGGAAACTTTTTTCATCGACGATCAGCGCTTGCTGGAGTTTCGGATCAGTCGTTGCGACTCCGACCGGACAGTGGTTCGTGTGACAGACTTGCGCCTGGATGCAACCGACGTTAAACATCAGGCCACAGGCGATGTTGACGAAATCGGCGCCAAGCCCTAAAGCGACGGCAATCTTATCGGCACTGATCAGTTTGCCGGAAGCAAACAGTTTGATCCGGTCGCGGATGCCGTGAGCGACCAGCAACTGATGCAGATACGGCAGGGCCGATTTGAGCGGTAAACCGGCCGCATCCGCAAGTTCCTGGAACGACGCACCGGTTCCGCCTTCCCCGCCATCAATCGTGATGAAATCCGGATGTTTTCCGGACGTTTTCATGTAAGAGACGAGTTCATGCAGATCATTGAGATTGCCGACGACCAGTTTGATACCGACCGGCTTTCCGCCGGTTTCCCGTAACAGTTCAACAAACGTCAGCATCTCTTCCGGTGTCTGGAATTCATTGAACCGGTTCGGACTGTCAATACTGACACCGGCTTTGACGTTCCGGACGGAGGCGATTTCAGCCGTGACCTTCTCGCCTTCAAGGTGACCGCCCCGTGTTTTCGCACCTTGCGCCAGTTTCAGTTCGAAGGCTTTGATTTGCGTCAGTTTACTTTTCTTTTTGAATTCCTCGAGCGAAAAAGCACCGTCTTCCGTCCGGACACCAAACAGTCCCGGTCCAATCTGGAAGATGATATCGACGTCACCCTTCAAATGATAGTCGGATAGTCCGCCTTCTCCGGTGTTCATCCAGGTTCCTTCCGCCCGGCCGAGACCGATCGACAGTGCGGTAATCGCCCGGTCACCGAGCGCACCAAAACTCATTGCCGACTGACCGATTAGTCCGAAGACTTGAAACGGTTGACGGCAGGTGTACTCCCCGATGATCGGAGCGTCAGCGGCGGGAAGTAAAAACGGTGCAATCTGTTGTTCAACCAGGTGTTCTTTCCGGGTCAGGAGATTATCCTGATCGAGCTGATAGAGGTGAGTCGTAATTTTATGCTGGTTATCGATCCGCAGTTCCTGACGGTTCGTCGGGAAAAGGGCATTTTGCAAATAAAAGCCGGCTGCTTCAAAATCACGTTCGGAACCAAATCCCATCGTCCGCGTATTATATTTACCGGCCAGCACAGCCGTTTTGTAATCATTCCGGGAAAACGGTTTGTCTTCATTGTTATTTAAGAACAAATACTGGCGAAGTTCAGGACCCACTTTTTCAAGGATGTAACGGATTTTTCCGAGCACCGGAAAGTTTCGTAAGATGGAATGCTCCTGTTGTCTGTGATCGATATTCCACAGATAGAGTCCAAGCGCCAACGGAACGAAGATGATGAGTGAAATCAATGTCAGGATAATCGTCAGAATGATGGTATCAGTCGACATGGGAGTGCCTCCTTCAGGAGTATGAGCGGCGGGACAATGAAGAGGGAAAAACAAACAGGTTAGTCGAATAAGGTAAAACAAGACCGTTCTATCTCGATACCACTTGCCTAAAGAATACAAACCTAACGAATAATCAGATGAACGAAAGGATGATTTCTTATGCATATGCTGTACATGAAACAGAAAGTATTCAGTTTACGGGGACGATTTTCGATTCAAGATCAACAGGAACAGGACGTTTATCTCGTCGAAGGCAGCTTTATGAAACTGCCGAAGACTTTTTCCATCTCGACGGTTGAGGGAGAGGAAGTCGCCGTCATCACGAAAAAAATGCTCAGCCTGTTACCGAAGTTTTTTATCGAAGTCGACGGGGAGACACTGACGATCGAAAAATCATTTACGTTCTTTAAAGACCGCTACACGATTGATGCGGCGGATCTTGAAATCGACGGAGACTGGTGGGATATGGATTTTGAAATCAAGCGTCACGGCGAAGTCGTCGGAAGCGTCGAGAAAAAATGGTTCACATTTGGTGACAGTTATGAAATTAAAGTCTTTGATCCGGACATCGAGAAGATTTTGATTGCGCTTGTCGTCGCCATTGACTGCGTCAAAGAAGATGAAGAATCCAGTTCGTCATAAGAAAGTACTCAGGAGAGGAAGCGTATATGAAGCAGATTTTGATGAAACAGACGTTTGAACTGAATCGGCGATTTACGGTTGCCGATGAAACCGGGCAGATCGCGTATGAAGTAAGAGGACAGTTATTCCAGATGCAGAAAAACTGGCAACTCGTTCACGAAGGATTCGAAGTCGGTCGGGTGACGAAACAGACGTTCAGCATGCTGCCGCATATCCTTGTGGAAGTGGACGGGCGCGTCGTCGCGACGATTCAAAAAACCGGATTTTTGATGTTTTCGGATTACCGGATTGACAGCCGCGACCTGCAAATCGACATCAATTGGGCGACGATGACATTCAGCGTCATGTATCAGGGGAATAAAATCGGGCAAGGCAAAAGACGGTGGGTCCGTTTCGGAAAACAATACGAACTGACACTGCTTGACGACAAGGCAGAACAACTGTTTTTAAGTGTCGTCCTCGGACTTGACCGGGCGAAAGCAGACAAAACCGTCTCGACGCTGTTTGCGGACAATTGGGCAGGGGGGAAGAAGTAAATGGAACGATGGGATATCTATACGGCAGACCGCGTAAAAACAGGCCGTACCTGGCCGCGGGGGACAGAATTAAAAGACGGCGATTACCATCTTGTTGTGCATGTTTGTTTGTTTAACGAACAAGGACAAATGTTGATTCAGCAACGCCAGCCGTTCAAAGAGGGCTGGCCGAACATGTGGGACCTCAGTGTCGGCGGCAGTGCGACGACTGGTGACACGAGTCAAATGGCGGCCGAGCGCGAATTGTTCGAGGAACTCGGTCTGTCGTTGTCGTTCGCAGGACGGCGGCCGCAGTTGACGGTTCCGTTTGAAGTCGGATTTGACGATTATTACTTAATCGAACAGGAAGTCGATCTGACGACCCTGACGTTACAGGAAAAAGAAGTCCAAACCGTCAAATGGGCGACGGAAGAGGAAATCATTTCCGGGATTCGGGAAGGGACATTCATTTCGTACCATGAACCGTTGATCCGATTGCTGTTCATCCTGCGCCATCAATACGGTGCGCATCAAAAATAAACAATCCCCAGGTCGCAGGCGACACTGGGGATTGTTTGCAATCAGGCTGTTTTTTTCGAAGCCGGAACCGACTGTTTCGGTTTGGTTTCCGGTAAAAAGAGACTAAAGATCAGGTACGTCGAACAGCTGAGGAAAAAGACGACCATCGACGCCGTATAACCCATCTGACCGAGCGTGTAACTCCAAATAATCGTAAAGATGGTTTGGGTCGCATACGCAATCGCCCAGAACAGACCGAACAAGACGGTAATTTTTTGTGGTGTCATGCCTTTCATTTCGTGCGCCAAATTCATGAAAATCGGATACTGGATGTACATGGCGAACCCAGAGATGAAAGCAAAGATATACGAGACGAGCGGTGATATGTTGCCAAACGCAACCGTGACGATGAAGCTGGCGATCATCACGAAGCCGCTGATTAGAAGAATCGGTTTTCGTGGTGTCCCGCGGCTGCCGATTTTCAAACCGACGAAGGTCCCGATAATACCGGCGCCGGAGACGAGCAGATTGACGAGCGATCCGTTTAACTCGGTATACGTGTCAAACACCGGTTTGAGTCCGACGAGCGACAGAATATACAGTGTCAGGAAGCCGCCGAACGCAATCGCATATTTCCATAAGAAGCTGTCTTTGATCGCATCCCGGTAGCCGTAAGCCGTGACGACTTCGTTTTGATCACTTGCCGTGTTCAAGTCGAACTCTTCACTGAAAATCAACCAGGCGAGGAACAGAACTGCTGTCAAAGCAGCAAAAATCGTTAACGTCAGCTGCCAGTTGTTCGTGAATTGAGTCGCAAAAAATGTAAACAGTAACGAGACGACAAACGCACCGACATTATACGAGACGGTATTGAGCGCATTGATTCGCAGTTTTTCTGTTGGATCGCTGATGTAACGAGTGACGACCGGATTCATGTAGACTATGACCATTGAACCGCCAAGGCCCATGACCATCCTTGCCGCCGTATAGGCCCAGTAGTTCGGCAGATAAATGGCGACGATGGACATCATCAGAAACAACAGGGCGAGCATCGGTGCTTTTTTAGGTCCCAGTTTCATCAAAATCAGTGCCGCCAAAATGTTCGCGAAGACGCGGGCCGTCGTGATTGAATAATTGACGAGTTGTGAAATCAACGGGTCAACGGTCCGGTCTCCGAAGAAATGAGCCGTGATTTGCGGGGGTAATGAGGAACCGGCGACCCAGTTCATGGCGAACGTCGCATAGGCGAACCAGAGGACAGCCATCATCAAATACCCTTTTCGTGCATGATTAGATTGTGTAGACATAACATACCCCTTCTTTTCTTAAGACAACTCCCTGTCTGACAGGGATTTGAACTACTTCACTTTGTTATAAATTCGTTAAATGTAGTCGAGTTCGAAGGGGAAGTAAAATAGATAATTCTTATGTTTCCTATAAGATAAAAGAATAGGTAAAAAGTCGTCAGATGCATTTGGTGAATACTTGAAAAAATGACGTTTTTCCTTCAGTCTGTTTGCGCATTAAAAGGCAAGCGTTCGCAAGTCAGACCCTTAGAATTTTTGACGAGACGATAGATATCCGGGTTACGCAACTGTTCCCAGTCCGGATAGTCGAAATTTGAATCGATGGATTTTAACAATAGAGCCATCGCGTTTCCGTGCGTCACCAATACGGTGTGACGGGCAGGATGAAGAAATGCCTCATGGAGGACAGATGAGGTCCGTTCCATTGCTTCACGACTGGATTCACCACCGGGAAATCGGAGCTTGAGATCGGAAAATGTCGCTTTTAAGTCAGCCCGCCAGTCATGTAACGAAGAAGTACTGAGTATACGTTCCTGCAACCGATTCTCCAATTCGATTGGACAATTATACATAGTGGAAAGCGGAAAAACAGTGTCGTATGCGCGTCGAAATGGACTCGATAAAATCCGGTCAATCGGAATGGATTTAAAAAAGTCAGCGAGTAATAGCGCTTGTTTTTGACCTTGTGGCGTCAACGGAGCATCGGCTGCTTGTCCGGTTGCTTCACAATGTCGGATAAGATAATAGGTCTGCAATGTAAGTACCTCCTCTAGATGTAACCATATGAAAGAGTTCTGGTAATAGAATGGAAAATCCTCTTTCAAGTTATGAAAGAAGAAATGAAAGAATTTGATAAAACGGTTGACAAACGATCATAAGATTACTAGTATTAGAAACAATTCAGGTGATTATGTCACCTCAGCAACCGAATAAAAAGAGAAAGCTATGATTGTCATGGGTCACACTATGGCAGGAGCAGCTTCTGGAGAGACCGTGTAAACGGCGCCGAAGGGTTCACAATCTCAGGCAAAAGGACAGAAGAGTACTAAATCTTTATTTTTTGTGTTGGCTTTGCCAAGCAAAAAATGATTATTTGCTATTCTGATGATTTTTTTGAGATTGGACACCCGTCCAGTCTCTTTTTTGTTGGACTGACAGAACAGTCTGACCGGGGGAAACAGAGAGATCATCAAAGGAGGAGTTTAGGTTTGGAACAGCAAGGATTAAAGCGGGATTTATCGAATCGTCATGTCCAATTGATTGCGATTGGTGGAACGATCGGAACAGGGTTGTTTTTAGGATCGGGGAAAGCGATTCAGCTGGCCGGTCCATCGATCGTATTTGCTTATCTGCTTGTCGGGATTGCGATTTTCTTCGTCATGCGGGCACTCGGAGAGTTACTGTTGTCAAAAGCCGGTTATCAGTCCCTGACGGATATCGCGGAAGATTATCTCGGACCGCGCGCCGCGTTCGTAACCGGCTGGACGTATTGGTTCTGCTGGATCATGACGGCGATGGCCGACGTGATCGCCGTCGGTGTTTACGTCAAATACTGGTTTGATATCCCACAATGGATTCCGGCCGTTATCGCCCTGTTGATCTTACTCGGCTTTAATCTCCTGACGGTCAAACTGTTCGGAGAACTCGAGTTTTGGTTCGCCTTGATCAAAGTCGTCACGATTTTAGTCTTGATCGGCGTCGGAATCGTTTTGCTCGTGATCGGCTTTAATACGGATGCAGGACCGGTCACGGTCAAGAACTTGTGGCAGCACGGCGGGATGTTCCCGAACGGTGTCACCGGATTCCTGTTGTCGTTCCAAATGGTCGTCTTCGCTTATGTCGGAGTGGAACTGGTCGGAGTCTCGGCCGCCGAAACGGCTGATCCGAAAAAGAACATTCCGTCCGCAATCAATAAAATTCCGTTACGGATTTTGTTCTTCTACGTCGGTGCCTTGCTTGTCCTCTTGATGATCAATCCATGGACCGGACTGAACGCAACGGAAAGTCCGTTCGTCAAGACGTTTAGTCTGATTGGGATTCCGGTCGCGGCCGGAATCATCAACTTCGTCGTTCTGACATCAGCCGCATCTGCTTGTAACAGCGGAATGTTCTCGACGAGCCGGATTCTCTATAATCTCGGGAATCAAAAACAGGCACCTCAATCATTTTCGAAGCTCAATAAAAATCATGTGCCGGCGAATGCGTTGTTCGTCTCGACGCTGGTCGTCTCGGGTGGGGCTCTGTTGAGTAAATTACTTCCGGGACAAGCGTTCAGCATCGTGACGACGATCAGTGCGATCTGTTTCATCTGGGTTTGGGGCGTTATTCTCGTCTGTCACTTGAAATACAAGAAGACACAGCCTGAATTGCATGCTGCATCGACGTTCAAAGCGCCACTCACACCGTTCGTTAACTATCTTGTGCTCGGTCTGTTCACGCTGATCTTAATCGTCATGCTGGTTGCGGATGAAACACGTCCTGCGCTTCTCCTGACACCGGTCTGGTTCATCGGATTGTTTGTCCTGTATCAGCTGCGGACGAAAAAACATCAAAAAGCAGAACGTCATAGTGCATAATACATCAAGGAAATAAGTAAAGACCCGGCTCCCTGCCTTACTTGTCAGGGAGCCGGGTCTTATTTTTTGATACGAGACTCAGCGGTGAAATGTGCCATCCGCCAGCTGTTTCTTCAAGGCGGTCGCTTTTTTGCGAATCGCCTGCTGGTCCGCTTTGTCGCGTTTTGCCCACTGCCGGTACATCATCGACATCCGTTGGTTACCGGCGAAACGTTCCTCGTGCCGGGCGATGAAGTCCCAGTATAAGGCGTTGAAGGGACAGGCATTGTCGCCAAGCGCATCCTTCTGGTTAAAGGGACAGTTCCCGCAATAATCGCTCATTTTATGAATATAGTTTGCCGACGCAATGTACGGTTTCGTCGACAAGAGACCGCCGTCGGCATGCAACGCCATCCCGAGAACGTTCGGCAGGACGACCCATTCATAGGCATCGATATACATTTCGTTAAACCAGTCCGCTGTTTGTTGCGGGGAAATCTCAAACAGATTAGCAAAGTTCCCGAGCACCATCAGCCGCTGAATGTGGTGATTGTGCGCCGTTTCGACGACTGGACGCAGTGATTCCGCGACACACGTCATCGTTGTTTCGCCGTCCCAGAAGAAGTCCGGCAAATCTCGGTTGTGTTGCAGGACATTGACCTGTTCGTACCCCGGCATCTTACTTAAATAAACCGCCCGCATGTATTCGCGCCACCCGAGAATCTGCCGGATGAATCCTTCGACAGCATTAAGCGGTGCTTCCTGGTCTTCCAGTGCGGCCGCCGCCGCTTTGATGACTTCGTCCGGTGACAGTAAGCCGATATTGATCGACGAGGAGAGCAGGGAGTGGGATAACGTATCCTCTCCCGTTAGCATCGCATCCTGATAAGTGCCGAATGTCTCTAGCCGTTCCTCAATGAACCGGGCGAGCGCGCGCTGGGCTTCCGTTCGGGTAACCGGCCAGTGGAATGTCTCAAGCTGCCCCGGATGATCGGCAAATGACGTTTCGACTTTTTTCATGACGTCGCGTGTGATCTGATCCGGACGAAACCGGATCGGTACTTTAAAATCAACGCCGTCCTTCGCCGGTTTTCGGTTATCCGCATCAAACGACCATTTTCCGCCGAGTGGTTTGTTTCCGTTCATCAACAGGCGACGGTCTTTTCGAAGCTGCCGGTAAAAGCGATCCATCTTCCACGGTTTATCCCCAAGTAGTGCCACAGCTTCGTCCTGCGTCAATAAAAAGAGCGGAACATCGGAACAGATGTTGACGGTGATCGTTTTCGGGAGAGCGTCCTGAAATTTTTGCATGATACGGCGCATCGGTTCGTCTGTGATGGCTGTATAGAGCAGGTGTGTCGGTTTGTACTGCTTCTGGTGCTGCTTCCAAGCATCGTCAAACGAGTCCGCTTCCCGGTAATCGACTTTAAATCCTTTGTCCCGGAGTTCTTCTGCGAAATGACGCATCGCCGAAAAGATCAGCACCAATTTTTGTTTATGATATGCCTTCCAGGTCGAGCGGGACGTTGCTTCGACCATCAGGATGATATCTTCTTCTGGATCCGCTTCTGTCAGAAGCGGTAAGCTGTGATTGAGTTGATTGCCGAAAATCCAGCGCGTTGCCATGCACGTTCCTCCTTTTTCTTCTATAGGAGTATATAGCCCGTTTGCTGGAAAGTATGTCTTCGGATGTGTCCTATTACACTCGGAAGCCGATTTATTTTTAAGTGGAGACACCCAATATTTTAATTTATGAATGACCTGTGATAGGGTTATACTGGAAAGGTAAGTTGTCGTCATACGAGCGCTTTCAACTGGTATGACAGGTCCATAATATCAAACGGGGATAGGAAGGATATCATGAGCAGTATGCCTAAACAAACAGATGTTATTTTGATTGGTGCCGGAGTCATGAGCGCAACGTTAGGGGTCTTATTAAAAGAGCTTGCGCCGGACATGAAGATTAAAGTATTCGAGAAGTTAGCGAGTGCTGGGGAAGAAAGTTCAAATGAATGGAACAACGCGGGGACAGGTCACGCAGCACTTTGTGAACTGAACTATACGACGGAAAACACCGACGGAACGATCGACATCAGCAAGGCCGTCAAGGTCAACGAGCAGTTTCAGTTGTCGCGCCAGTTCTGGTCGCACCTCGTCAAAGAACAGGTGTTGCCGAATCCGAAAGAATTCATCATGCCGATTCCACATATGAGTATGGTCGAAGGAGCGGAAAACGTCACATTCCTGAAAAAACGATTGGAAGCGCTCTCAGCTAATCCGTTGTTTAAAGGAATGGAATTTTCGGAAGATCCGGAGCAACTGAAACAATGGATTCCGTTGATCATGGAAGGCCGGACATCACCGGAGCCGATCGCAGCAACAAAAATCGATTCGGGAACAGACGTCAATTTCGGAGCGTTGACACGGATCCTGTTTGATCACTTAAAACAACTCGATGTCGAGATCAACTACGGTCATGGTGTCGAAGACTTGAAACGGGTCGACGGCGGCTGGGAAGTCAAAGTCAAAAACGAACGCGACAACCGGATTGAACATCATACAGCGAAGTTCGTCTTTATTGGTGGCGGCGGCGGAAGCTTGCCGTTGCTTCAAAAAACAGGGATTCCGGAGTCGAAACAGATTGGCGGATTCCCGGTCAGCGGCTTGTTCCTCGTCTGTAAAAATCCGGAAATCGCCGAGCGTCATCATGCGAAAGTCTACGGGAAAGCGAAAGTCGGCGCACCGCCGATGTCTGTCCCGCACTTGGATACACGTTACATCGACGGTCAAAAATCACTCTTATTCGGACCGTTCGCCGGCTTCTCGCCGAAGTTCCTCAAGACGGGATCGAATCTTGATTTAATCACATCGGTTAAACCGAACAATGTTTTGACGATGCTTGCGGCAGGGGCAAAAGAGATGGGACTGACGAAGTACTTGATCGAACAGGTCTTACTGTCGACGGAGCAACGGATGAACGAACTGCGTGAGTTCATTCCGAACGCGAAGACGGAAGACTGGGATGTCGTCGTTGCCGGTCAACGGGTTCAGGTCATCAAAGATACACCGCAAGGCAAGGGGACACTTCAGTTCGGAACGGAAGTCGTCAGTGCGGCAGACGGTTCGGTTGCAGCGTTGCTCGGCGCGTCACCAGGCGCTTCAACTGCCGTACCGGTCATGCTGGAAGTGCTGGCCAAGTGTTTCCCGGATCAACTGCCTGGCTGGGAAGCAAAAATCAAAGAAATGATTCCGTCGTACGGCACGTCACTCGTCGCGAATCCGGAACTCTTTGGTCAGATCCACGCCGAAACAACAAAAACTCTTGAATTAACGGAAGCACAGCCGATTCGTTAAACACATCATAGGAAGCATAAAAAAGCCCCGTTCTCTTGATGAACTGAACCAAAAAAGTTAGACAATAAATAATTTGTCAGGCGACCTTGAGGACCTGAGTCCGGTATTCCACCGGGCTCAGGTTTTTTAGTCGTCTCTTGATACGACGATGGTTATAGTACTCGATGTAACGCTCGAGCTCACATTTGAAGTGGTCCATGTCATCGAACTCCTTGAGATACAGGAGCTCTGACTTGAGCACGGCGAAGAAGCTTTCGATGGCTGCGTTGTCGAGACAGTTGCCCTTACGGGACATGCTTTGCGTAATGCCGTGCTCGTGGAGCGTACCAGTGAACGCTCTATATTGATAATGCCACCCTTGATCGGAATGGAGGATTGGTCGGGCTTTCCCGTCGAGCTTCCCGATTGCCTTGTCTAACATTTCACCAACGAATCGATATGTAGGGCGGTCCGATAGGGTATAGGCAATGATCTCACGGTTTCCCAAGTCCATCATCGGCGACAGGTAGAGCTTCTCACCGAACAGGTGAAACTCAGTGACGTCAGTCACCCATTTCTGGTTCAGGCCGGTGGCCTTGAAGTCCCGTTGGAGAAGATTCGGTGCGACCTCTCCGACCCGTCCTTTATAGGAGCGGTATCGCTTCATGCGGACGAGACATTTGAGACCGAGCTCGTTCATGAGACGGCGCACGGTCTTCGGATCGTGCCGGAAGCCCTGGCGTTCGAGAAGTGCGTGGATGCGACGATAACCACATCGTCCCTCGTGTTCGTGGAAGAGGGTATGGATGGCTGCCTTCACCTCCGCATACTTGTCTTCGCCCGTCAGGCGCGTCCGCCAATAGTAATAGACGCTCCTGGCCATTCCGAGCACGCGGAGGAGTCCCGGAACGGGATAGATTGACCGCAATTCGTCGATTACTTGTGCCTTGATCCGGTTCGTCGCGCATTCTCTTCTTGAACCAAGGCTTTCAATTTTTTTAACGCAGCGTTCTCCATCTCGAGATACTCGATCCGATCTTTGAGCTTCTCGACTTCTGTCATCTCTTCAAAATCCTTCTTCTTGCGTCTCGTCATCGGGGCACGTCCTTTCGGTTTGGCGACCAGACCTGCGGTCCCTTCCCGTTCATACGTCGATCGCCATGTCGAAATCATCCCCGGGGAGGAAATTCGGTATTTTACGGCCGTCTCTCTATTGGACAGCTTATTGGTCGCCATGTCGTTTAATACCTCCAGTTTAAATGCCAGCGAGTGTGTTGTATAGGAAGGATCGAAGATCGTTTCCCCCCAGCGCTCATAGAGATGTGACCACTCACGGACCAGGTTATGCGTTATCCCGAATTCTTTCGCCACACCTCGGTATCCGTCTCGTCCTGTCAGATAACGCTCAGCGACCTGGACTTTAAACGCCTTTGTATATTTGACCATAAAAAACACCCCATAAAAGTTGGATTTTTATGTCCAACTTTTATGGGGCAGTTCATGAAGAGAGCGGGGTTGTTTGTCGTGCATCAGCCGCGTTGACGGAAGAAACGTGTTTTCTTCAAAGCAATTCCGACTGGAATCGCGACGAGAATCCCGACGACGTTTTGTGTGATGTTACCCGGGATGGATAATGCTGGGGCTACCCAGTTGCTATATAAAATTCCTTCACAGATATAATAGACAGCGAGCATAGCGGGAACCGATGCAATCATAGCAAGCAAGTTAATACCGGGTTTGGTTCCTTGACGTCCATACGTCCAAGCAATCCAACCGACGATGAATCCTTGTAAGCCGCGACCGACAAAGGAGAAAGGCGCCCAAAGTGCCCAACCAGACATGATATCGAAAAGTCCCATTCCAACCGCGCCGGCAATCATTGCTGTCCGGGGTCCGAAGAGAATTGCAATCAGGAACAACATCGCTGTTCCCATATGGACAAGTCCACCATTTGCCGCGATCGGCAATTTAATATTAATGAAAAATGTAGCAACAAAAACAAGTGCAATCGACATTGAAGTGATGACGAGTTGCCGGGTACGAGTGCTTGAATACGGTGCTGCTTTTTGCATGTGTCAGACCTTCTTTATGATAGATTTTGAATACTCTCAATCTATCAGATTTCTGGACTAGCTAAAAGTATCAATTTCGACCAATTTATAGGGGTCAGTTTAAATCTGAATCTTTACTAATGAAAGTACAAACTTAAAAGGGGATTTTCCGTGACTTCTACGGGAAAAAGCGCGTTTACGCGCTGGTAGAGGCAGGCGAGACCCGGCTTTAAGACCTGTTGGTCGCCAAAGTCGCGGCTTGCGCCTCGCCCGAGAAAAGCACGGGAAAAATTCTCTTTTGTTGATGGAGATTCTGTTCATACTAGATTTTACAATCAAAAAACGCCTTGCCGAAGCAAGACGTTTTCATAATCAGTTACGAATCATATAATCGAAAGCACCGAGTGCTGCTGTAGCACCTGATCCCATCGAGATGATGATCTGTTTGTATGCACTGTCCGTACAGTCGCCGGCTGCAAAGACACCCGGGATGTTCGTTGCGCCATGACGATCAACGAGGATTTCACCGAACTTGTTGCGTTCGATCGTTTCGCCGAGCCAGTCTGTGTTTGGCACAAGACCGATCTGGACGAAAACGCCTTCGAGCTCGACATGGTGCTCAGCACCTGTTTCGCGTTCGACATACGTGATGCCGTTCACTTTATCCGTACCCGTGATTTCCTTCGTCTGGGCGTTGGCAACGACCGTGACGTTCGGAAGACTCGCGAGACGGTCTTGTAAGACCGCGTCCGCTTTCAGTTCCGGTGCAAATTCAAGCACCGTCACATGTTTGACGAGACCGGCCAAATCAATCGCCGCTTCGACACCAGAATTCCCGCCGCCGATAACCGCAACGCGTTTTCCTTCGAAGAGTGGACCGTCACAGTGAGGACAGTACGCAACTCCTTTGTTCTTGAATTCAAGTTCGCCAGGCACACCGATGTTACGCCAGCGTGCTCCTGTTGAAAGGATCAGACTCTTCGTTTTCAAGACCGCACCGTTTTCAAGCTCCAGTTCCACGAGGTCTTTCTTCTCAAGACGTGTCGCCCGTTGAAGGTTCATGACATCGATCCCGTACTCTTTGACGTGTTCTTCAAGACTCGCCACGAGTTTCGGACCTTCCGTATACTTCATGCTGATGAAGTTCTCGATACTCATCGTATCCATGACCTGACCACCGAAGCGTTCCGCGACGATTCCCGTCCGGATTCCTTTACGTGCCGCGTAAATCGCAGCACTGGCACCGGCAGGACCGCCACCGACGACAAGAACGTCGTACGGGTCTTTGTTCGCAAAATCAGAAGCGTCGACACCTGTACCGAGTTTCGCGAGAATCTCTTCGAGGGACATCCGACCGTTTCCGAAGGCTTCGCCGTTGACGAAGACAGTTGGGACAGCCATGATTTCTTTTGCTTCGACTTCTTGTTTAAAGGCACCGCCGTCAATCATCGTGTGGCTGATATTCGGGTTCAGGACACTCATGACGTTTAGGGCTTGAACGACATCCGGACAGTTGTGGCAGCTGAGACTGATGTACGATTCGAAATGATACGTTTCTTTGATGCCTTTGATCTGTTCGATCAGTGCGGCGTCGACTTTCGGCGCGCGACCGCTGACTTGGAGTAACGCCAAGACGAGGGACGTGAACTCGTGACCGAGTGGAATCCCGGCAAACGTAATGCCGCTCTCTTCCCCGACACGGTTGACGCTGAAGCTTGGTGTCCGCGGCAAGGCCGCCTGTTCGATGCTGATTCGTGGTGACATGCTCGCGATTTCTTCGACGAGCTCGCTCATCTCAAGAGAAACGGAGTCTGTCCCGGCGCTGACCGCGAGGACAAGATCTCCTTCCAATAAATCGAGGTATTGAGCGAGTTGTGCTTTAATATCTGCTGCTAAAGCCATCTCAAATCCGCTCCTTAAATTTTTCCGACGAGGTCAAGGCTCGGTGTAAGTGTTGCAGAACCTTCTTCCCATTTCGCTGGGCAAACTTCGCCTGGGTTGTTGCGTACGTATTGTGCTGCTTTGATTTTGTTGACGAGTGTGCTTGCGTCACGGCCGATTCCGCCAGCGTTGATTTCAACCGTTTGGATGACACCGTCCGGATCGATGATGAACGTTCCGCGGTCTGCAAGTCCGTCTTGTTCGTTTAAGACTTCGAAGTTACGTGAGATGACGTGTGACGGGTCACCAATCATGACGTACTCGATTTTACCGATTGTTTCTGAAGTTTCGTGCCATGCTTTATGTGTAAAGTGCGTGTCTGTTGAAACCGAGTACACTTCAACGTCAAGCGCTTTGAGTGTTGCGTATTGGTTTTGAAGATCTTCGAGCTCAGTCGGGCAAACGAATGTAAAGTCTGCTGGATAGAAACAAACGACACTCCATTTTCCACGAAGGTTGGCATCTGTAAGATCGACGAACTCTCCGTTGTGGAATGCTGATGCACTAAATGGTTTTACTTCACTTCCGATTAAAGACATGATAAAAATCCTCCTGTTGGGTTCTATTTAAGAATCTGTTCTAGTAGAAAGAAAAAAACTGTATCTATCACACTAGAATAATTCTAATCTAATACTAATTTCATATAGACGCTCAGTTTTGTCAAGACATAACCTGCAATTTCCTATTCTGATAAACAAAGTGTGAACAAAAAAAGAACTTCCATTTCCTTAAATGAAACAGGAAATGGAAGCTGTATAAGTTACTGCCAGTCCGTATGGAACGTTCCTTCGCGATCGGTCCGGGCATACGTATGGGCGCCGAAATAATCACGCTGGGCTTGCAGGATGTTCGCATTGGAGTTCGCCGTCCGGTAGCTGTCGTAATACGTCAGCGATGTGCTGAGACACGGAGCAGCGAGTCCGGATAATGAACTTTCAGCGACCACCTGACGCAGTGACGTTTGATAGTCCTGAACTTTGTCCGCGAAGTACGGTGCAAGCATTAAGTTCGCAAGCGACTCGTCTTTCGCAAACGCCTCACTGATGACATTGAGGAACTCGGCACGGATGATACAGCCGCCGCGGAAAATCAAAGCGATTTCTTCGAGACGTAAGTTCCAGTCATACAGCTCGGATGACGTCCGGTACTGTGTGAACCCTTGCGCGTATGCGGCGATTTTCCCCATGTAGAGCGCTTGGCGGATCCGTTCAATCCAGACGTCTTTATCGAGTGTCTCACGGGCTTCCGGTCCACCGAGAACGGAAGCAGCAGCGACACGTTCTTCTTTGACGGCAGAAAGATAGCGGGCGAAGAGGGCTTCCGTAATGATCGACGAAGCAATCCCGTTATCAATCGATTGCATGCTCGTCCATTTGCCTGTCCCTTTTTGACCGGCTTGATCCAAGATGACATCGATCAACGGAAGACCGGTCTCGTCATCTTTTTTCCGGAGAATATCGGCTGTAATCTCGATCAGATAACTTTTCAGCTCGCCTTCATTCCAAGACGCGAAGACATCCGCGATTTCTTCCACGTCAAGGCCGAGACGGACCCGGAGAAAACTGTACGCTTCCGCGATCAGCTGCATGTCGGCGTATTCGATCCCGTTATGGACCATCTTGACGAAATGGCCGGCACCTTTTGGTCCGATGTAGACGCAACATGGATCACCGTTCACTTGTGCCGCAATCTTCGTCAAAATCGGCGCGACTTGTTCGTAGGCTTCTTTTGTACCGCCCGGCATGATGGCAGGGCCGGTCCGTGCACCGACTTCACCGCCGGAGACACCGACACCGATGTATTCGATTCCGTGTTGTTGCAACTGATCGAAGCGGCGTTCCGTATCATGGAAATGCGAGTTTCCACCGTCCATGATGATGTCGCCTGTTTCGAGGTGTGGAATCAGTGACTCGATGACCGAATCAATGGCACTTCCCGCCGTGACCATGACGAAAATTTTTCGAGGACGGGCTAGGGATTGAACAAAATCAGCCACCTCGTAATAAGGATGAACCGGCAATCCTTCGTTATGTGCCATTAAGTCATCCGTTAAATCACGTGTGTAGTTATAGACAGCGACGTCTTCCTGACGGCTTGCCATGTTGAGGGCGATGTTGCGCCCCATGACACCGAGCCCGATGACTCCGATTGAATGTAGCATATAAGATCGACTCCTTTTTTAGACGACGAGACTGAGCAGGAGAACGAATCCAAGTCCGAAGACGGAAATGATTGTCTCAAGTAAGGTCCACGTCGCGAAAGTTTCTTTCATCGTTAATCCGAAATATTCTTTAAACATCCAGAATCCGGCATCGTTGACGTGTGAAGCGATCAAACTGCCGGCTCCTGTCGCAAGGACGACAAGTGCGAGATTGACATCCGATTGACCGAGCAACGGAATGACGAGCCCGGCTGTCGTCAGTGAAGCGACGGTTGCCGAACCAAGTGAAATCCGTAAGATGGCGGCGATAATCCAGGCGAGTAAAATCGGTGATAATGTCGTATCTTCAAACATCTGAGCGACGAACTTACCAACACCGCCGTCAATCAGGACCTGCTTGAAGGCACCACCGCCGCCGATGATCAGTAGCATCATCCCGATTTGTGTGATGGCCGTCGTACAAGAATCCATGACGGTTTTGATCGGAATTTGGCGTGCCAGTCCCATCGTGTAGATGGCGACGAGTAAGGAAATCAACATCGCTGTTGACGCGTTTCCGATGAATTGAACGGCAGATAAAACAGAGTTACTTTCCCAACCAAGCGTTTTTTGCAATAACGTTAAAATCGTTGCGATGGACATCAGGAGGACAGGCAGCATCGCTGTGAAAACACTGATCCCGAAACCTGGTGTCTCGTCTAAATTAAATTCTTTTTGTTCCCCGAGTGACGCAATGTTGCCGGTTTTTTTGAATGATTCCGGTACGATCCGTTTCGCGATTTTTGTAAAGATTGGTCCTGCAATGATGACGGTCGGCACGGCCACGATAAAGCCGTATAAGAGAACTTGTCCCAGATCGGCCCCGTACTCCCCGGCGATGACGGTCGGGCCCGGGTGTGGCGGAAGAAAACCGTGTGTGACGGAAAGAGCAGCGACCATCGGAATCCCGAGATACAGGATCGAGACACGCAACTGACGTGAGATCGCGAAGACGATTGGAATCAATAAAACCAGTCCAACTTCAAAGAATAACGCGATCCCGATGATGAACGAAGCGACAACGACGGCCCATTGGATGTTCTTTTCCCCAAACTTCGCGACAAGCGTCATCGCGATTCGTTGCGCACCCCCTGCGTCGGCAATCAATTTTCCGAGCATGGCACCAAGTCCGAAGATCAAGGCGAGGTGACCAAGCGTTCCGCCGAGACCGGCTTCAATCGTCGTGACGATTTGATCAAGCGGCATTCCGAGCAGTAAAGCGACGACAAACGAGACGATGATTAACGAAACGAACGTATTTAATTTTAACCCCATAATTAAAACGAGTAACAGAACAATCCCGATGGCAACAATGACTAATGGCATGTGACTTCCCCCAAAAACGTTAAATTAAATTTCTTTTTGAATCAAACCCCGTTGATACGTAGCGATGCGTCGGTAATCGGTTTCGAGAACGCGCGCCAAACTGATGAAGATCGGTAACAACTGACGGTATTCGTGCATTGCTTCCTCATTCGGCACATGGCGATGTGTATCGCCGATCATATCTGCTGCCACCTCGAACGAATCGACTTCCCCTGTCGCATACAATCCGAGAATACAGGCCCCGAGACATGAACTTTCAAAACTTTCCGGAATGACGACTTCTGACTCGAAAATATCCGCCATCATTTGACGCCACACTTCAGAACGGGCGAACCCCCCGGTTGCCTGAATCCGTGTGACCGGACCATCCATACATTCGATTAACGCCAGGAAGACAGTGTACAAGTTATAAATGACACCTTCCAGGGCGGCCCGAATCATATGTTCCTTTTTGTGCGATAACGTCAAGCCGAAGAACGAACCGCTGACATCCGGGTTCCAAAGCGGAGCCCGTTCGCCCGACAGATACGGATGGAACAGTAAACCGTCTGATCCCGGACGGACGCGTTCGGCGATTTTCGTCAGGACGGCATATGGATCAATGCCAAGACGTTTCGCGGTCTCGACTTCCGCCGAGGCCAGTTCGTCACGAATCCAGCGTAAGACCATGCCGCCGTTATTGACCGGTCCACCGATGACCCAATGGTTTTCGGTTAAGGCGTAACAGAAGATCCGGCCTTTTTCATCCGTTTGCGGACGGTCGATGATCGTCCGGATGGCGCCGCTCGTTCCAATCGTAATGGCGATTTCGCCTTTCCGGATCGCATTGACGCCGAGATTCGACAGGACGCCGTCGCTTGCCCCGATCAGAAACGGTGTTGCCGGATTCAAGCCGGTTTGTTTGGCATAATCCACTGACATGTCGGTAAAGGACGTCGTCGTCGAAACCGGTCGCGACAATTTGGTTGCATCAATGCCTGCGACCTGCAACGCTTCCGCATCCCATTCGAGATCATGGATGTTGAATAAACCGGTCGCTGAAGCGAGTGAATGGTCGATGACGTATTGTCCAAACAGACGCTGGAAGACAAATTCCTTGATGCCGATGTATTTTTTCGTTCGCGCGGCAATGTCCGGATGTTCTTCGACGAGCCAGCAAATCTTACTGAGCGGCGACATCGGATGGACCGGAGTTCCGGTGCGGTGATAAATCGAGTAACCGTACTGTTCCTTGATTCGGTTCGACCAGACTTCGCTCCGGCTGTCAGCCCACGTGATGCAGGCGGTCAGCGGTTGATCGTGTTCATCCATCGCAATCAAGCTGTGCATCGCACTGCTGAAGGCGACGAACTTCGGTTGCTCCGTCGGATGTTGTTTCGTCATCAACCGGATGCTTTCGAGCACGGCATGGAAAATTTCTTCCGGATCCTGTTCCGCCGTCGAACGATTCGGGGTATGCAGCGGATAACCGACATTCGTTTGTCCGACGACTTCCCCTTTTGTCGTAAAGAGTACGGCTTTGGTGCTCGTCGTCCCGATATCAATCCCTAACATGTGTTCAGTCATGTGGTTCGACTCCTTTCGTCATCAGTTGTTGCGATTTCCATAAATCCTCAACTTCTTGCACATCATCGAAGTTCTGATGGAGCGAAGCAATCATTCGTTTGCGGTCGCCAGTTTCGATTGCTTCGATGTAGAGTGCATGGTTCTCGAGAATTCGGTCAAAATCTTCGATGTCGTCTTCGATTCGTTGACGCATCGACAGCAGGATGAAGCTTTCCATGACAGGTTTGAGATTCTGCCACATCATGCTGACGTATCCGTGGTCAATCGACCGGATGATTGTTTCATGGAACAGAACATCCTGATATGAAAATTCATCTGCGTCTTTGTATTTGACGGCAATCTTCATCATTTCAAGCACCTTGCTTAGCTCCCGAACCAAATCCTGACGATTCATCTTAACAATCCGCTCGAAGACGAACGTCTCGATTAAAAGACGGACATCGTAAATTTCCTGGATGTCTTGTTTGGACAGTCCGACGACAACGGCGCCCATCCGTTCCAGCCGGATGATGCGTTCTGACGCCAACACCTTCAGGGCATCCCGGACAGGAGATCGGCTGACGGAAAAATCAGCGGCTAATTTGTTTTCAGATAAGACGGTACCGCTCTCAATCTTGCCGGAAATGATCCGCATGCGCAGTTCATGGGCGACACGATCACCGGCGGAGGCTTTTGATAACCATTTAATCGGGTATAAAAGATCGGACATAAAAAACACCCTCTTTGTCGAATAAGTATACTTGTATACAAGTAGTATAAACGAGGAAAACTAAAATGCAAGCGCTTTAATTAAATTGTCATCTTTATCAAAATTGCGGCTTTTCGATGTGATAGGCTAGAGAACGAAAGCGTAGAACAGATTGTAAGACATCAGTCAGATGGAGGGATAAAATAAATGAAAATTTTAGTAGTCGGTGCAGGAGCCGTCGGAGGTTATTTCGGAGCACGGTTGGCGGAAAAAGGGGAAGATGTCACATTTTTAGTGCGTGAACGCCGGTTTGAAGAATTGTGTGCAGGACTTCATGTCAAAAGTCTTCATGGGGATATTACCTATTCTCCGCGCCTGATCCGGACCGGAGAAAAAGGAACGTTTGATGTCATTCTTTTATCGACCAAGGCTTATCATCTGGAGCAGGTGTTAGAGGACATCAAACCGTTCGTCGCAACTGATACATATATTTTGCCGTTGCTAAACGGAATGGCACATTTAAAGCAACTGGAGCAACACTTCGGAGCGGAACGTGTACTGGGCGGACTCTGCTTCATCGAATCAACGCTTGATGCACAAGGACACATCGTACAGACGAGTCCGTCCCATCATTTATTATTCGGTCCGTTACCGGGAACCCGGCCAGACCGTTTGGAAGAACTGAAGCAGCACCTAGAGGGGACACTAGCGCCGATTAAATACTCGGACTCGATTACCAGCGATATGTGGAATAAGTATCTGTTCATCACGACGTTTTCCGGTGTGACGTCGCTTTTCCGTTCAGCAATCGGTCCGATTCGTTCGCAGGAAGAAGGAATGATGATGATCCGCCGCCTGGCAACGGAAGCCAAAGAAGCGATGGAACGCCAAGGTGCTGTGTTCAGTGATGGGATTGAACAGATCCAACAGCAACAGATCGCACAAATGGATGAAACGATGAAGTCGTCCTTACAACGTGACATGGAGAAAGGTAATGAAGTCGAGTCAGCTCATTTGTTCGGCACACTTCTTTCGAAAGATGAAGCGACGCAAGTGATGTTGCCGGCGATTTATGCAAATCTCGAAATTTATCGTATGTCGAGAAAAGATGTTTAACTAGTTGTTATATAGGGAATGTTTGTTAGGTTGTATTGAGCCTATATTTTTCATAATCCACAATAATGTGTAATTTTCAGCTATTCGTTGACTTGCTGAATTGCATTCAACTATCCTTGAAAAGACAAGATGGTTAAAAAAGCAAAATATATTTTATATTTTTTAAATGAAAACAGAAGTGAGAGGGGAATTATTTTACATGAAACGTATTATTATCCGTGCGGGTATGACACCGTTTGAACAGTTCGACGCAGAATATTTGATGAAGCATAACTCAATCGGAGGGAACGTCGGAAACCTGATTTATCAATACAGTATTTTCCGCACCTTGATGACAGAGGGCACGACGATCACACCGGATTACTACTACTATGAAGAAGAGCGTGCAGATGAAATCAATGCGAACTTCGATTTATATGTCATTCCACTCGCTGATGCATTCCGTAAAGAATTCGTCCCGACACTTCGTAAATATACAAAATTGATTAAAAAACTAAAGATTCCGGTCGTCGTCATCGGTGTCGGTTTACGCGCACCGTTTGAAGCGAATTTAAACGACGGTTTCTCATTTGATGAAGACGTTAAAGCGTTTGTCAGCGCAGTTCTTGAGCGCTCAAGCATGCTTGGACTTCGCGGCGAAATCACATCAAAATATTTGACGCGTCTTGGTTTCCGCGAAGGAATCGATCACAAAGTCATCGGTTGCCCATCGATGTATGCGTTTGGTCGTGATTTGAAAATTCGTGAAACGAATATCACAAAAGATTCAATGATCGGTGTCAACTCGTCACGTCTTGCACCGCAAAACGTCCTTAACTTCATCACACGCGGAATGGAAGAGTACCCGAACCACTACTTCATCCCGCAATGGATGAAAGAGTTGCGTTTGACGTACACAGGAACACATCCGATTGCTGACTTATCCGTCACGAACTATCCGGTCAAGATGTCGGATCCGACTTACATGAACGACCGTGTCCGCTTCTTCTTAAACGCGCAGACATGGATCGACTTCTTGAAAGAAGCTGACTTCAGCTTCGGAGCACGTCTTCACGGTAACATCACGGCAACACTTGCCGGAACGCCAAGTATTCTGATTCCGAAAGATGCACGGATGCGCGAATTAACGGATTATCACCAATTGACACACATTTGGGCAAATGACATCACAGACAGCACACGCTTGTCGGATGTGATTGAGTCGGCTGACTTCCAAAGTCCGACACGTGTTCAAGCACGTAACTTTGATAACTTCGTGGAATTCCTGAATACAAATGATCTAGAACACATCTACAAAGAAACGAACTATCCGGAGAACGTTCCGTTTGATCGTGAAATGGCCAAAGCAGAGTTGCTTCCGGTCGTTAAACCGATCACAGGAATCAGTATCGAAGAAGCTGTTTCACGTTTTGAATCATACTTCCCAGCAGAAGAACAAAAAATCGTGGCAGCTCAAAAACGCGATAAAGCGAAAATGGCTGAAAAAGATAAGAAAATCAAATCACTTCAAGGCAAGTTGAACAGTCAAACAAAAGAAATGAAGCATCAACAAGGCACATTGAACCGGAAAGCGGTTCGCATGGCATTGAAGACAGCTGATTTGTTTGCGAAGAAATAAGCGACAGACGTCTTATACCGTTTTGGTGTAAGGCGTTTTTTTTTACATGATAAATTCTGAATTGTGTTGACAATTCAAAACAGGGTTGGTACTGTTATGAAAAATTACATTCTTATCCAGAGAGGTGGAGGGACTGGCCCTTTGAAGCCTCAGCAACAGGTCGAAAGATACTGTGCTAATTCCTGCGGGTGTTGTACCCGATCGATAAGCTTCCTTTGATTGTCGACCGACGCACCCATGCATGTGGGTGCGTTTTTTTTTAGTTTAACGAGAAAAAGAGGAGTGTGGAGGAGCAATGAAAGAAGGAACGTTTCGGCGGAAAATGGAATCCCGGCATATCGTCATGTTGTCACTCGGAGGTGTCATCGGGACCGGATTATTTTTAAGTACAGGCTATACGCTCGAGCAGGCCGGTCGGGTCGGCACGATTTTATCTTACCTGGTCGGAGCGCTGGCGGTTTATCTGGTAATGCTTTGTCTAGGGGAGCTGGCGGTACATATGCCGGAGACGGGTGCCTTTCACAGCTACGCGACGAAATATATTGGATCCGGAACAGGCTATACCGTCGCCTGGCTTTACTGGCTGACTTGGACGGTCGCGCTCGGTTCGGAATTTACGGCAGCCGGTTTATTGATGCAACGCTGGTTTCCGGATGTTCCGGTCTGGCTGTTCAGTGCTTTATTCGTCGTCATGATTTTAGGCATCAATGTCTTGACGGTCCGCTTGTTCGCGGAAGTTGAATTTTGGTTTTCTGCCGTCAAGGTGCTGACGATTTTAGTGTTCATCGTCTTAGGAACAGCAGCAATCGTCGGATTCTTGCCCCTTGCGGACGGCTCACAAGCACCGCTTCTCGCTCCGTTGACGGAGGGGGGCCTGTTTCCGAACGGAGCGTTCGCGATCTTGATGACGATGCTTGCCGTTAACTTTGCCTATTCCGGAACAGAGTTAATCGGGATTGCAGCAGGTGAGGCGGTCGATCCGAAACGGACGGTTCCTCTCGCCATTCGAACAACAGTCTTCCGGCTCGTCTTATTTTTTGTCGGGACGATCATTGTTCTTGCGATTCTGTTACCAAATGATTCAAAAGGAGTGCTTGAAAGTCCATTCGTTGCTGTGTTTGAACGGATCGGTCTTCCGTTTGCAGCAGACATCATGAACTTCGTCATCCTGACCGCGATTTTGTCAGCAGCGAACTCGGGTCTGTACGCCGCATCACGGATGCTCTGGTCTTTATCCGATCAACGGATGATTACGCCGTACTTTTCTAAATTAAATGCGAGCGGAGTGCCGATACGTGCCGTTCTCTTCAGTATGCTCGGTGGTCTGCTTGCCCTGTTCTCCAGCGTCTATGCACCGGGTTCCGTCTACATTGCGCTTGTCTCGATCTCGGGACTGGCAGTCGTCGTTGTCTGGATGAGTATCAGCGCCTCACAGTTCATGTTCCGCAAGCGCTATCTGCAAGAGGGGCATGATCTAAACGATTTGGTTTACCGGACGCCCTGGTATCCGTTTGTACCGATTCTGTCGTTTTTAATGTGTTTGGCTTCATTGATCGGAATCGCCTTTGATCCGACGCAACGGGTCGCCCTCTATTTCGGGGTTCCGTTTATCGCGGTCTGTTACATCGTTCATCATCTGACAAAAACATCATGGAAACGGAGTGTGGAAGATGTCAAAGAACAACAATCCAGTTGAACAACTGTTAAAAGAAAAACCCTATATTTTATTGGACGGAGCACTGGCGACGGAACTTGAACGCCATGGGAGAAATCTCGATGATCCGCTTTGGTCGGCCCGTGTACTGCTTGAAGAACCGGAACAGATTCACCGCGTCCATGCGGATTATTTTAAAATCGGGGCGGATTGTGCCATCACGTCCAGCTACCAAGCGAGTGTCGCCGGCTTCAGCAGCCGGGGGATTAAAGAAGAGGAAGCGATTGAACTGATGAAACAAACGGTCTATCTGGCACAGCAGGCGCGTGCGGAAACCGGACCGGCAGCGGATCACGCTTTGATTGCGGGATCGATTGGTCCTTACGGTGCCTATCTTTCGGACGGATCCGAATACATCGGTCATTACGGAGTCGACGATGCGCAACTTGAAGCTTTCCACCGTCCTCGTCTGGAAGCGTTAATCGCGGCAGGTGCGGACGTGTTGGCATTTGAGACGATTCCCTCCTTGCAGGAAGCCGAAGTGCTGTTCCGGCTGCTCGAAGAATTTCCGGATCAGTCGGCCTGGCTTGCCTTTTCCCTGCGTGACGCAACACACATCAGTGAAGGAACATCGTTGAGTGAGTGTATCAAGGCATTAGGGGAGCACCCGCAACTGGCGGCAATCGGCGCGAACTGTTTTCCGGCATCGATTGCGACAGAGTTCATCACGACATTAAAACAACTGACCGATGTACCGATTATCGTCTATCCGAATTCCGGTGAGCAGTATGATCCGGTCAGTAAGACCTGGTCCGGTGAAGCAGTGTGTACGGCTTTCGAAGACATTGCTCCGGAATGGTATGCCGCAGGTGCCCGGTTGATCGGCGGATGTTGCCGTACGACACCCGAGCAGATTGAGCGGATTCAACAGAAGGTGACAATCGGTTAACCGGAAGTCATGTCTAATAAGGACAAAAAAAGAGAGCGGAATTTTGCATCCGTCCTCTTTTTAGACTGATATTTCGTATTTTCAGAAACTCACCGTTCCCGTAACGCTTGGTTGAACTGTTTCAGCAACCGACCGAACGATTCGGCATCTTCATCCGGCCAGTCATGTAATAACCGTTCGATGCTCGTTAAACGGGCTGTCCGGTAAATTTCGAGCTCTTGTTGACCGTAATCTGTGATGTTGTAAAAGAAGGCCCGGCCGTCTGTCGGGTCTTTTATTTTTTCGACTAATTTTTTCTGATCGAGCGCAGCCGCTTGTCGGCTGACGGTCGAGACGTCGAGTTGCAACTCACGGGCAAGGGTTTTGACACCGACTTGACCGGAGTCGGATAACTGGCGCAAGAGTAAATAGGAAGCACGGTCCAGGTTCCGATTATCGGCCGTTGCCGTCGTTAAACGACGAATAAGAATCGCCAGTTCCAGTTCAATTGTTTCCAGGGATTGATTCGACATATTGTCACCTCTCATTAGCATTCATTGCCCTCATCATTACGCACGGGCTGTCCTCTGTCAATCAAAGGCAGGCTTCTTGACAGGATTATAGTTGTATTATACAATCATAAATGTTATTTAATTGTATCTTGAAACTTGTTGTTATGAACTTATTTTAATTACAGCGTCTGATGAAGGAGAATTCTGATGAAAGCTTATCAATCGATGAAAGAAACCGTCATTACGGTCAATGAACAGGATACGATCCGGACGGTAGTAGAACGTTTTATCACATCCGGTATCAGTGGGGTTCCGGTCGTCAACAGAGAGCAGGAAGTCGTCGGCTACATCAGCGACGGCGATATCATGCGGGCCATCGGCAAACATAAAGACATCATTGTCGATACGTTTTTATATGTCGATGTCATCAAAGGCGATGATGAAAACTATGAAGAGCGCGTCCGTCACATCCTGACGCGTCCTGTCATGGACATGGCACGCCGGAAAGTCGTGACAGCGACGACAGAAACCGAGATGGAAGAAATTGCAGCGACACTCGGTTCAAAACGAATTAAAAAATTACCGATTCTAAAAGACGGCAAGCTCGTCGGAATCATCAGTCGCGGTGACGTCATCCGTCATTCGTTTAAACAGTTTATTTAAGAAAGAAGGATTTATATGGCTCTTGCGGAAAAAACAACGACACTTGCGCCTGAAACAGTTCTATCGGAAAGCAAACACGGTTTACTGCATCAACCGATTGCTGTTTGGGCGGTATTCTTTGCCAGTATCACGGCATTCATGGGAATGGGGCTCGTCAATCCGGTCCTACCGACGATTGCCGAAAACCTCGAAGCATCAAAAAGTGAAGTTACGCTACTATTTACAAGTTATAACGCCGTCATGGCATTTGCGATGCTGATTACCGGCGCGATTTCTTCACGGATTGGTCAAAAGGGGACATTGATGCTCGGGATTGCGGTTATCGCAACTGTTGCCGGTTTTGCGTCACAGGCCGACAGTATTTGGACACTTGTCGCGTTACGCGGCGGTTGGGGACTCGGAAATGCACTGTTCGTCGCGACAGCACTCGCAGCGATTGTTTCCCTTTCATCCGGTGGAACAGCGAAAGCGATCATCTTATATGAAGCGGCAGTCGGTCTCGGGATTTCAATCGGTCCACTGCTCGGTGGAACACTCGGTTCGATCACATGGCGCGCGCCTTTCATGGGTGTTGCGACGATCATGGTCATCGCGTTCCTCGTGTTGTTATTCCTGATGCCGAAACCGGTCGCAACAGCGACACCAGCGAAAAAGATTTCATTGATTGCACCGTTCCAGGCCATGAAACACCGGTCTTTACTGACACTTGGAATCGTTGCAGCCTTGTATAACGTCGGCTTCTTTACGATCATGGCCTATGCACCGTTCGTCATGAAATTACCGGCAAAAGGGCTCGGCTTTGTCTTTCTCGGTTGGGGGATGTTGCTTGCTCTGACATCCGTGTTAACAGCACCAAAATTAAAACAATGGCTCGGAACAATCAAAGCAATGGTACTGATGCTGCTCTTGTTCGCCGTCTTGTTGTTATTAATGGGGATCTTTACCGAAACACCAGCTGTCGTCATCGTCTGTGTTATTCTTGCCGGGGCAGTGCTCGGGAATAACAATACTTTGATTACGACGGCAGTGATGGATGCAGCACCGGTCGAACGTTCGACGGCATCCGCTGCATACAGTTTCTTACGTTTTCTCGGGGCAGCCATCGCGCCATTCATGGCCGGTAAATTGGCTGAAATCTATAACGCCAACCTGCCGTTTTATGTAGGTAGCGCGTTCGTCTTACTGTCTGTCGTCATCATCGGGGTCAATCTCAAACACATTCGTCATATCGACACAGCAGATAGTGGACATTGATTTAAACAGCAAACGTCCCTTCTTTCGCCAAATCAGCGGAAGAAGGGACGTTTTTTTAGTAGTCTCAGGGTTTCGGATACGTCGTTTCCAAAAAAGCGACGGAATGGACAATCAGTTCCCTTAAGACAAGCAGGTCGACATCTGCTAGTTTATTGATATAGACACAGCTTTTTCCGCTCTTATGTTTGCCGAGACGCACCAGGAACTGCTCGCGCTCCGGACCTGTTGCGAAATAGAGGCTGATGTTCGCTTTGCGGGGCGAGAATCCGACAAGAAATGAATCGCCTTCATGTCCGGAAGAATATCGATAATGATAGTGACCAAATCCAATCATCGTGTCCCCCCACATAACGGCAGGATACCCGGTCATCTCTTCAAAAATCTGTCGTAATTGTTCACAGTCTGTCCGTTTTGACAATGGCGTGATCGTATTCAAAAAGCCATCGACGCTTTGATCCGTCGGTAACGTCTTTTGCTGATTAGTCATAAGAAAACCCCTTTCGCGAGTGGGCGACAGTCATTTCGATTCGATACAAAACCATTCCCCTGTCTGACAGGTATTCATTCAAAAAGAGGTGATTCTATTGAAACATATAATCTCGTTTGCAGGATATGATGAGACGATTGACTGGCACATCGTCGAAGTGAATCAAGCTTTGACTACATTGCAACTGGAAGTATGGCATCAAGAAATCAAGCTGCATCAAATGACGTTATCCTTTTCGGAGTATGACCGATTTGCCCGCGAATTTCGGATCGTTCATGAACAGTTATCGGGAATCGTTTTTTTTGAAAAAGGTGATTTTACATTTGAGCTGATTTACGACCGGCTCGGTCATGTCCGGATCGAATGGTGTCTTGCCGGTGAACCGAAACATGTCCTGCCGTCTGATCAGAGTTATATTGGGCAAGCGCTCGCTTTGATTGGTGTCTATACTTAAAAAGGGGCTGACTCAAAAGTCAGTCCCTACAAAGAAAAGGATGGCAGATTCTAATTCTGCCGCCCTTTTTTCATTTAAACAGGAATCACTCGTTTCACGCAACTCCTACAGGAAAAAGTGCATTTTTGCGCTGTCAGAGACAAACAAGACCCGCTTTCCTGTCTGAATCAGGCAGGGAAACTGGCTTGTGTCTCGCCTGAGGAAAGGGCGTGAAAAGATGAGAGATTCCTTTTTGAGTCGGCCTCTTTTCAGACATATGTTTTCAGGGCAAGACGCGTACACAACTCGATCGTTTCCGCATATTCCGACAGCGGAATCGACTCATCGATTTGATGCGCCAGCCGGAAATCGTGGAACGAAGCGACCGCAATCGGGAAGCTCCGGGCCGCCTGGCTGAACATCGCACCGTCCGTCCCGCCAGGAATTGCGACGCGCTGTGTCGGCTGCTGCCGGATTGATTCCATCGTGTCCGCGACAATCTGTAAGAACGGATCGTTCCGGTCCGTCTCACAGGAGGGGATGTCCTTGATGACCGTGACTTCCATCGAGAAGCTGTCGTCCTGTTGATGCAGCCGTTGATTGACTTCTTCGAGCGCTTGCAAGACCTGCTCCCGTCCAAAGCCCGGTATCGTCCGGATATCCATATAAAACGCAGCCCGGCTCGGAATGACGTTTGGTCCTTCACCGCCTGTGATTGACGTGATGGAAGCGACCACCGGACCAAGGTCCCGGTGACTGTGATCGGTGATTGTAAATCGGTCGGATTTGATTTCGCGGATGACCCGATATAAATCATCGATGGCATTTTTACCGAGTTGGGGCGAAGAGCTGTGAGCACTTTTTCCCGTACACGATACTTCAACACCGACGACCCCTTTTTGGGAATAGCCGAGATAACCGCTCGTTGGTTCCGTGATCAAGAGGGCGTCTAAATCATCGGCGTCACCACGTTCCGTTAAATGGCGAGCTCCGGTCATGCCGTTTTCTTCATCCGATGTAATCAGCAATTTCAGATGGTTTGGCAAGTCATAGCGTTGATTTAATTCAATCATCATACTGACCATCGCCATGACGCCGGATTTCATGTCGGAAGCACCGCGTCCGTAAATCCGTCCCTCCTCGATCTCGCCTCCGAACGGATCTTTCGTCCATTCGCTGATTTTAACCGGCACCGTATCGAGGTGACCGGAGAAACCAATCGTTTTCGGATGAGTGGCGGAAGCACCGGCTTGAATCGTAGCTACGAGACAAATCCGTTTCGGTGATACTTCAATCCAGTCGGTTTTGATGCCATGGGATGTCAATAACTCATATACATAGGTTGCGACGTTCTCTTCCCCGTCGAGTGGATTGGTACTTGGGATTTGTAAACAGCGTTGCAAATAAGTAATCGGTTCTGTAAGCATATTTTCTCCTCCTTTACTGTTCTGTTCCCGTTTCCAGGCAGTTGCGTGAGGTAAACGAATGCCCAAAATATTTAAAAGAACTGAATTTCTTAAACTTCAATCGTTTGAAAATGAACAAAAAAACACGATTCCTGATTCAGGAACCGTGCTGAACAGAAAACCGAAGCCGTTTAGCAAAAATTAGGCGATTCATCTTCCACTTCTAAACAAAGTGAAAGTGGGAGATGAATCGCCAGCCTGCCTTTCGGGTATATTCTCTTCAAAGGAGGTGAAAAATGGTGTTGAAACACAAGGCCTACAAATTCAGAATCTATCCGACAAAAGAGCAGGAAATCCTGATCGCGAAGACAATTGGATGTTCGCGTTTCGTCTTCAACCACTTCCTGGCGAAGTGGAATGAAATGTACAAGACCACTGGAAAAGGACTGTCCTACGGCTCTTGTTCCAAAGAAATTCCTTCGTTGAAGCAAGAGTTCGACTGGTTGAAGGAAGTCGATAGTACATCTGTTCAGATCAGCGTCAAACATCTTGCTGATGCGTTTGACCGCTTCTTCAAGAAGCAGAATAAACGCCCTCGATTCAAGTCCAAGCGCCATCCCGTCCAGTCGTACAAGACCAACATCCAAGGCAAAAACCAGCTTCCTGAAGTCTCGATTGGATGCAACAAGCTCAAACTTCCGAAGCTGAAATGGGTTCGTTTCGCCCATTCGAAACAGGTCAAAGGCCGTATCTTGAACGCCACAATCCGAGGTAACGCATCAGGAAAATACTTCGTTTCCCTGCTCGTCGAGCAGGAGATCAACGAACTGCCGAAGACCGGTTCATCCATCGGCGTCGATGTCGGACTCAAGAACTTTGCCACCCTGTCGGACGGCACGGTCTACAAGAACGACCGTTACTTCCGTTCGCTTGAGAAGAAACTGGTACGCGAACAACGTAAACTTTCCCGCCGTCAACGCATCGCCCTAAACAAAAAAGTCAAGCTTTCCGAGGCGAGGAACTATCAGAAGCAGAAGCGGAAAGTCGCCCGTATCCACGAGAAGATCGCCAACAAGCGTACCGATTTCCTGCACAAGGTATCGACCGAGATCGTCCAAAACCACGACGTCATCGGGATTGAGACCTTGCAGGTGAAGAATATGCAGAAGAACCGCAAGTTGAGCAAGGCCATCTGGGACGTCAGTTGGTCGGAGTTCTTCCGCATGCTCGAATACAAGGCGGACTGGTATGGGAAAACCGTCGTGAAGGCCGGAAAGACCTTCGCATCAAGTCAACTGTGCTCGAGTTGCGGTCATCAACACAAAGATGTGAAACATCTAGGCTTGCGAGAATGGACATGTCCGAATTGCGGGATCCACCACGACCGTGATGTGAACGCAGGACTGAATCTCAAACGAGAAGCCGAGCGTATCTTAGCTTCTTCAACCGTCGGGACGACGGGGCTAGCCTGATCAGGTTTCGACCGTCAGGTCGGATAACTCAGGAATCCTTCACCTCTAAGCGAAGCGTAGGTGGAGGTAGTTCAATCAGCGTCTGTTTTCCATTTGTCGTCGATTAACATTTCGCCCGGCCACGTATAGGCCATGATGCCGCCGTCAGCCGTGATGTCTTCGCCGGTGACGTAAGAGCTGTCATCTGACGCCAGGAACAGGGCAACCGTCGCCATCTCACGCGGTTTACCGAGACGCCCGAGTGGTGTGATCCACGCGTTAGCGTCGCGGAACTGTTTTCCTTGTTCTTCTTCTTTTCCGCCAACAAGCGTATCGATGAGCGGTGTTTCGATCGTTCCCGGTGAAAGCGAGTTGACGCGGATGCCGTCGCGGGCATAATCAATTGCCATCGCGCGTGTGAAGTTGGCGATACCGCCTTTTGCCGCGTTATAGCCTGAACGATTCAAGTCGGCTGCACGTCCCGACATCGATGATGTATTGATGATTGATCCGCCGTTTTTCAGCATCAATGGGATAATGAATTTACTCGTTAAGAACGTCCCGCGTAAATCGACTGCAATGATTTGATCAAACAGTTCGATTGGATATTCATGGACTTTCCCGCCTTGTTGGTCAATCCCGGCATTGTTGAACAGGACATCAACCGTTCTGTATGTAGATTGGAGATGATCTGCGAGTTGCTTTACGCTGTCAACTTGAGAGACATCGACATGAACTGCTTCTGCTTTCCCGCCGGCTTCCTTAATTTTTTCAACCGTTGCTTTTGCTTTTTCAAGATCAACATCCGCGCAGACGACAGTCGCACCCTGTTCGGCAAAGACGAGTGCCGTTGCTTGACCGATTCCTGTGGCTGAGCCGGTAATGACGGCTACTTTGTTTTCAAGTCGTTTCATAAAAAATCTCCTCCTAAAAAAATAATGTCCGTTGTTGTGCTTCACCTTATGAAACATTCCCTGCGTCAATCGGACTAAACCCATCAAACTGTCTAACGTTTTGGAGGAACGGGAACAACTCAAACAGGAAAGCGCAACAGGAAGGGAATGAGAACGCTGACATCCGGACAGTTAAAACGGGCAAAAAAACTCTTAACCGAAGCCGTTCAGCATCAAATCGAGT
Organism: Exiguobacterium sp. R-39; assembly: GCF_049942815.1. Lineage (NCBI taxonomy): Bacteria > Bacillati > Bacillota > Bacilli > Caryophanales > Exiguobacterium > Exiguobacterium sp. R-39. The sequence goes on along the minus strand of NZ_CP187965.1, from coordinate 3,012,992 downwards.
TAACGAATGGACCGATGAAAGAGGAATTGATAGAAAGAACGACACCTGTCTTATGGTTCGGTGATGCCGCAAAAAAGAGTTGGCTGACAGTGGCGACGAATCCGTCAGCCGGACAGTTTTTAAAAAAGGATGGAACGCTGCGGTTTGACTCGACCGGACCGTTCTTTTTACTGAATCCGGGCATGTCGTTGGAGGCATATCTGACAGACATCCACTTGGAACAAAGCATCCGTAAATTCAATGACTATTTTCAACAAAAGGATGTCTATAAAACATGGTTCGGAAAAGAACAGGGCGGGAAGCTGGAAGGGTTCTTAAACGGACTGGGTGCATCCTTGTATGATGGTTCTCTGCAGTCTGTCATTCACACGGACTTCTTTCCACTTCCGACGAAACGGTATATGGGAAAGATTTCGATGCGGCACGAACTGGAAGAAACCGTTTTTGGACAAACCTTTTTTTTGAAACTGGTGCCATTGTTTTCATTACACGGGATTATCTTGCTTGGACGGGAGCACACGGACCGTTTTCGGAAGCTTGATCCGAGTGTTGTGTGGCAAGAACCCGTTCCACTAACCGATTATCCGGATGCTGTCGTCGAATTTGGTTATTCGGCTGAACTGAATCTGCCGATTATCGGACTTCATTTTAAACCGAGCGAACAGTTCCTCGGTCTCGGCAGCCGCGTCGATGAAAATGGGCGAAGTCATGGGACATACGGCTCGGCGAATGGACTGCGGGAAATCGGAGAGCATGTCCGGAAAAAACTCGCTGAATTCTACCCAGTAGAGGATTGACAGTCGTTTTCATATCCGTAATAATGGAAATGAATTAGCACTCTATTGTATAGAGTGCTAAAAGTAAAAGGGGGTATCGAAAATGGAAACGAAACAATTTAAAGCCGAATCGAAACGATTGCTCGAAATGATGATTCATTCCATCTATACACACAAGGAAATCTTTTTACGTGAGTTGATTTCGAACGCCAGTGACGCCATCGATAAAATTTATTATAAAGCGTTGACGGACGAGACAATCACGTTCGACAAGGAAGCCTACAAAATTACGATTGAACCGAATAAAGAAACACGTCAACTGATTTTGCGCGATACGGGAATCGGGATGACAAAAGAAGAACTTGAAGAAAACCTCGGAACGATCGCGAAAAGCGGATCGCTCGCCTTTAAAGCGGAGAATGAATTAAAGGACGGCCATGACATCATCGGACAGTTCGGTGTTGGTTTCTATTCCGCCTTTATGGTCGCCGATACCGTTACGGTCGTGACGAAACCCTTTGGCAGTGATGTCGCGTACAAGTGGGAGTCACGCGGAGTCGACGGGTATACGATTGAAGAGGTCGAAAAAGAGACGGTCGGAACAGACATCACACTTCATATTAAAGCCAACGAAGAAGAAGAGAACTACGATGAATATTTAGAACCGTACCGCCTCCGGACCATCATCAAGAAATACTCCGACTTCATCCGCTATCCGATTGAGATGGCGGAGACGGAACAGCGTCCGGTCGACGGATCAGACGAAACTGAGTCCGTTACGGTCATGAAGACGGTCAACAGCATGGTGCCGATTTGGCGAAAAAACAAACGGGAGCTGACGGATGACGATTACCGCAACTTCTATCAGGAAAAACGATACGGATTTGACGCACCGATCAAACACATTCATATCAGTGCTGACGGAGCCGTCCGTTATCAGTCCATTTTGTTCATTCCCGAGCAACCGTCGTTTGATTATTATTCAAAAGAGTTCGAAAAAGGACTCGAACTGTATGCGAACGGTGTCTTAATCATGGAAAAATGCAGCGATCTCTTACCGGATCACTTCAGCTTCGTCAAAGGAATGGTCGATTCGGAAGACTTATCGCTCAACATTTCGCGTGAAATGTTGCAACACGACCGTCAGTTGAAGTTGATTGCGAAGAATATTCAAAGCAAGATCAAGACGCAGCTCGAAGCCTTGTTGCGTGACGACCGCGAAAAATATGAGACGTTTTACCAAGCATTCGGCCGTCAATTAAAGTTCGGTATCTATAACGATTACGGGATGCAAAAGGACACGGTGAAAGACCTTGTTCTGTTCCATTCGGCTAAAGAGAAAAAATTAGTGACGCTTGCAGAGTATGTCGCCGCGATGCCGGAAGATCAAAAGTATATCTATTACGCGTCAGGCGAAAGCACGGACCGGTTGGATAAGTTGCCGCAATCAGAGCTCGTGAAAGATAAAGGCTTCGATATTCTGTACTTTACGGAAGAAATCGATGAGTTTGCCATTCAAATGCTTCTTAACTATGAAGGAAAAGAGTTTAAGTCTGTCACGAGCAGCGACCTCGGAATTGAACAGACGGAACAGGCGGAAACGACCGAGACACAAGCCGAGATGTTTAAAGCGATGCAGGAGGTACTGGCAGGACAAGTCAAAGAAGTCAAAGCCTCGACCCGCTTAAAATCACATCCGGTCTGCTTTGCAACGGATGGTGCAGTATCGATCGAGATGGAGAAAATCCTCAAAGCGATGCCGAACAACCAGGACGTCGCCGCCGTCAAAATCCTGGAATTAAATACATCACATGATGTGTTCCGGGCGATTGAATCAGCGTACGTTGAAGACCGTCCGAAATTTGAGCGGTACACGAAGTTGATGTATCAACAAGCATTATTGATGGAGGGACTACCAATCGAAGATCCGGTCGCGTTTGCGAACGAAGTCTGCGCATTAATGGTCTGAAATTAAAAAAAATCGTATAAAGAAAGCCGGACCCGATGAATTCATCAGGTCCGGCTTTTTGGATGGTGTGTTTACTGCATCTTACTCCGAACGTAGCTGCGACGGGACGTCGCCGCGTCGTGACAGGACGTTCAGCATGACGAGGAAAATCACGAAGGCGATCAGGGCACCGATGAAGCCGAATAGGGACGAACCGGTGACACCGAGTACGAGATATCCGACAGCCGACGTCACTGCACCAATCAAGGCATATGGCAACTGGGTCGTGACGTGATCAATATGATGCGAACCGGCACCGGTCGAACTGAGAATCGTCGTATCGGAAATCGGTGAACAATGGTCCCCGAAGACAGATCCGGCAAGAACAGCAGCAAGTGTTGGTAACAACAGACTTGGATCAACCGCCATGATCAAATCGGCTCCGATCGGTAACATGATTCCGAACGTCCCCCAACTCGTTCCGGTCGAGAATGCCATGATACTGGCAATCACGAATAGAAGGAACGGCAGATAAGAAGCGGGAATCGATTTGCTGATGAAACTTGCGAGATAATCCCCGGTCTTCATGTCACCGATGACCGCGATGATCGTCCAGGCAAACAAAAGAATAACGACAGCGGGCCACATCGATTTCATGCCCGCCCAGATACTGATGCGGTAATCACGTGCCGGAATTTTCCGACCGATCATCATCAGGAACGCAACGACTAAACTGATGATGACACCAGAAACAAGTGAGCGCGTCACGTCTGTTGCTTCAAAGGCGCCGATTAACGAAAAAGGCCGATCGTCAGCCGCAAGTGCCTGGGCACCTGTCCAAAGAAGGGCTGTGATGGTCGCAATGACTAACACGACGATTGGAACAACCAAGTCACGGACTTTACCGCCATCGTGTTCCTTGACTTCTTCTGCCATCCCAATTGGTGTCCCTTTGTTGGCGTCAAACAATTCACCTTGTAAGGCCCGCAACTCGTGCGTCCGCATCGGTCCAACGGCAATTCCCGTATAAGCGATGTAGAGTGTCAGTAACAAAGCGAAGATGGCGTAGAAGTTTAACGGCACAATCATCAGGAACGCACTGAACGCCGAGTAATCAGTGATTGAATGGGTCGTCAAGATTCCTGCGATAATCGAGATGATGAAGGCACCCCAGCTCGATAATGGACTGATGACACAGACCGGTGCAGCGGTGGAATCGATGATATACGCCAGTTTGGCGCGCGAGACACCGCGACGATCCGTTAACGGACGACTGACATTTCCGACGGCCAGACTGTTAAAGTAATCATCGATGAAAATCAAAATACCTAATCCGAAAGCGGCAAGCCTTGCACCACGTGCCGTCTTGAAATGTGTCGTCGCCCATTCGCCGAAAGCACGGGCACCGCCGGATGTTTGTATCAGTGTCGACAAGACACCGAGTAACAGTAAGAAAACGAGTAATAAGACATTCCATTCATTTAACGCACCGTCTGCCCAAAACAGACTGAAGATGTTTTTTCCGAGATAAACAACGGTATCCACCGGATTGAAGCTGTGAAGCAGTAAGGCACCAATCAAAATGCCGACACCAAGTGAAATGACGACTTTTCGTGTGACAATTGCTAAAACGATGGCAACGATTGCCGGGACAAGCGCAATGATAGAATCTGAATAGTTGACCATTGTTGTGGTTCCTCCTCCTTTTTTAGAAGATGAGACCCGTTGCACAGAAAAAAGCAAGGGCACCGGCAACAAAGCCGACACCCTTGCTGGATGCGTCTTTCTTAGCCGAATTGGAGCGCTCCATACAACATGCGTATGGCAATCGAACGGGTCTTTCCCGATTCGACCAGCATGGTCACGTCTGACACGTGACGATACTTCGGCGGCATCACCTTTCTTTGATCGTCTTCGTTGTCATCCTCAGACCAAATACTCATCAACACCGCGCCTCTACCTCATCGATAGAATAGTCATATTCTTTTTATAGGAAAATCTTATCCTAATTTCTTTTAAAAAATTAAGGCTGTTTGTTAAGTATCGAAGTAGGAAGTTAACTGCTTCATCAAATAGTCTTTATTTTCTTCAAACTGTCGCTTCCGGTGTCCATTTGCACCAGAAGGATGCGGGAAACCAAATAATACAGTATGTTTTTTAATTCGTCCCTGATGAAGCAATGTCCGGACAGTTGACTCGACGACACGTCCGAACGGGACCAAAATGACAGGGTGGGGTAACTGATTCAATTCCGCTGCGAAGTGCTCATACGCGTAATGTTGCAGCAACGGTGTTCGGTCAATCTTTGGTTGATGTCCCGTATAATTTTTGTCCCGGTAAAAAACAGGATGTCTCAGAATCGAAGTCGTGTGCAACAGATTCTGATTTGCATGAAATAAGGTGGCTGTTGAAGGAATATTCAGCAGACGATTTAATTCGAGTTCATCTAACATTATTGTCAAATTACGCCGCATGGGACCGGCGAAACTGGCACTGTATTTGACGATTTTCGATGCTTCTTCGATTGTTGCACCATGGTGGAAGGCATCAGCCGCTTCTTCATAAGCAATGCGCATTTGTTCAAATCCTGGTGTGATGCCAATGAAGACTATTTTGGCAGAGCGATTGATATATTCTCCGATTGGTGAGTAGTAAACGGATAATTCCTGTTCCTGTTGTAATAGGAAACCGTCTGTGAACAAGTCCTGGCGCGTCAAGGACCGATCAATCGGTAAGGCGCGGATGGCCTGTTCAAAAATCGATAATGAATTCAGCATGATAAGTCCTCTCTCTTTCTGTATTGGACCTATGATAACAAATAATGGTATTACATACAATTTAAACCCATATCAATATAGTGAGGGGTCTCTTAAGAATAAAAAAACCTTGCGACCAAATTGGAGGCAAGGCGGTTCTGACATGAATTATAAAGAAGTTCGTTCTTTGACAGAAGCCACTTCATACGTGATGATTTCACTTCCAAGCATTGGAGATTCTTCTTGTTTGCCGTCTGACGGTGCCGGACGCTTATGTGACTCTTTAAAATCATCACTGTTCCGCCATACTTCAAAATCCTTCATGTCTTCCCAGTACATGTTGACGTTCATTTCATCGTGTTCTTCGAGACCTTGTGTCAGTAAAACTTCGACACGAACAAATCCCTTCATCGAGTCAAGACCACTCGGACGGGTAAAGCGTGGTGCGAGTGCTGCTGCCATTCCTTTTTTGACTTTAATCCGATTCGTAACAACGATCATTGGATAGTCCCCCTTATAGAATGAAATGCTTACATCCATAGTATAGTACGATGAAACCAACAATGCTTGAAAGAAGGAATCAAATATGAATGAAAAAGAGTACGAAGAACGGCTACGCATCGAGACGATTGATATTCAGCATCTTTATAATGCATTCAGCCATTATAACCGGTACGAACCGACGCCTTATGCAGCGCTGGAGGAATTATGTGCCGTCTATCCCTTCGATTATACGGATACGGTCATTGATTTCGGCTGCGGAAAAGGACGGTTGAACTTTTATCTGCATGATCGGTTTGATTGTTCCGTCATCGGTGTTGAGATGAATGGACAATTTTATGAAAATGCCCTTATGAATCAAGCAACTTACATGAAAAAGATGAAGCGACGTCAAGGCAGCATCCGTTTTGAACATACGTATGCGGAAGCTTATCCGATTCCGGATGATGTCACGAAATGTTACTTTTTTAATCCGTTTTCCGTCCAAATTTTCATGAAGGTTGTCGATCAAATCTTAGCATCCGTTGAACGGCGTCCGCGTCCGCTCGATTTGATTTTGTATTACCCGGCAGACGAATACCGGTATTATTTAGAGCATCAGACGATTTTCGAACAGGTGGAAGAAGTCCGTCTGAAAGAACTTTTCCAAAAAAATCACGACGAACGATTCGTGATTTATCGGGTGGATTTGTCCCAAGAAGTACCAAAACGGGTATAAGGTACTAACGGCAATCACCAGAAAAGTGAGGCGATTCGGATGATTCATTTGCAACACGTGACGAAAGAATTTGCGCCGAAACGAGGTTTATTTGATGTCAGTTTTACGGTCGAACCGGGTATGGTGTTCGGCTTTATCGGACCGAACGGAGCCGGGAAATCAACGTCAATCCGGCAATTGATGGGGCTGATTCAAGCAGACTCCGGTCATGCGACCATCGGTGGATATGACTGTTGGAACCAATCACAGGAGGTAAAACGAATTGTCGGTTATTTACCGGGTGAGATTAATTTACCGGGTGATTTTACGGGTGAACAGGTCCTGCATTTGATGCAGCAACTCCATCAAAGCAAACCGGAACGTCAATCGGCGTTGCTGGAACAGTTTCCCTTCGAAACGAAAACGAAAATCCGGAAGATGTCGAAAGGGATGAAACAAAAGTTGGCATTAGTCGGCTGCTTCATGAAGGATGCCCCGGTCTATCTGCTTGACGAACCGACCAGTGGACTTGATCCCTTGATGCAGGAACGTTTTTTAAGCTTGATTGACAACGAACGGCAACGCGGGAAAGCCATTTTGATGAGTTCACATCATTTTCCGGAGATGGAAAAATCGTGTGACCGGGCCGCATTGATTAAAGAAGGACGAATCATCATCGAGTCGGATATCCATGAGCTGGTCCGTTCGAGCCGAAAACAGTACACGATTGAATTTGGTCTCGAAGCACATGCTGAACGGTTTGCACTTCAAATTGGAAGTCAACGCGTTCAAAATCATGTTTCCTTTTTCACAAGCAACGAACGGACGTTGAATCAAATCATCCGTTTTTTAACCGAATATGATGTCCGGGCGATTCAAACTTCGGCAGATGACTTAGAGCATGTCTTCTTACATTATTATAGTGAGCAGGAATCACCATGATGACGATCATTTGGTCTTTACTCAAGCATAACGGGAAGCCGATCACGGCCTATGCAGTCGGGACGAGTCTGTATTTATTGATGCTTGCCGCACTCTATCCGTCGATGATGAAGACGGGGTTGCTGGAAGCGAAGCTCCAGGCACTGCCACCGGAAGTTTTAAAAGCTTTCCAATACGATAAAGTGACCGGTTTTGATAACGTTCTCGACTTACTCGGCGGAAATTATTACGGACTGATTTTTCAAATCATCGCGTCTTTATTTTTATTGTCACTTGCTGCGCGCTTACTGGCACGGCCAATTGATAACGGTGAACTGATTTTATACTTGGCTGCTCCGATTACACGTCATCAATATACGGCGTCGGCGATGATTGTGATGCTTCTCGCCAGTACATGCCTTGTATTATGCAATACGTTCGTTTTATTGCTCGCTGACTGGTTTGTTTCCGGGGTTTCGATTGACGATATGACACTCGTCCGCTTTCAAGTGAATGCACTCTTCCTACTGTATGCCATCGGTGGGTTCACGTTGTGTATCGCCACCTTATTTGATGATGAACGACGCGCCTTTTCGATTGCCGGCAGTGTACTTGTGCTGTCGATTGTGTTGACGATTGGAGCCGGTCTCAGTGAAAAAACGGAATGGATGCGTTACGGCTCGATTTTCAGTCTGTTTAACACCCAGCAATTATTAGAAGGAACCAATCACTTCTTTTGGCATCTCCTGATATTAGCGAGTATCAGTATGTTGTTCCATATCGGTGCCTTTATAAGTTTTCGGAAACGAAGTTTGTCGATTTGACACAACTGGACCGGAATATAAGCCAAAGCGGACGTGGAAATTTACAGAAAGTGAACATTTAGGATTTGAACGTTGCGTAAGCGGCTGATTTTTACTAAGATAAAGGAATGTTATAGTTCTGGAAAAAGAAATGAGGTCTCTCTAATGAATAAACCGTCCATTTATGGATTAACACTTGAGCAGATGACTGAATGGTTGTCGCATCAAGGTCACAAACCGTTCCGAGCAAAACAAGTTTGGGATTGGTTGTATCGTAAACGTGTCACTACTTTCGCAGAAATGACGAATGTCAACAAGGATTGCCTTGAGTTGTTAGATCAGAGTTTTGCGATTAATTCGATGACAGAAGCCGTGAAACAGGAATCGGCAGATGGAACAATCAAGTTCCTCTTCAAATTATATGACGGCAGCTTGATCGAAACGGTCTTGATGCGTCATAAGTACGGTCTGTCTGTCTGTGTCACGACACAAGTCGGCTGTAACATCGGCTGTAGCTTCTGCGCAAGTGGCTTGATTAAGAAGAGCCGTGATCTCTCTGCTGGAGAAATCGTCGAGCAAATCATGAACGTTCAGCATCACCTCGATGCTGTCGGTAAAGAAGAGCGTGTCAGCCACGTCGTCGTCATGGGTATCGGTGAGCCGTTTGATAACTTCGACAACATGGTCGATTTCTTGAACGTCATCAAGGATCACAACGGTCTTGCGATCGGTGCGCGTCACATTACGGTTTCGACAAGTGGACTCGCAGATAAAATCTACAAATTCGCAGATTTAAAACTTCAAGTCAACCTGGCGATTTCATTACATGCGCCAAACAACGAACTCCGGACACAAATCATGAAAATCAACCGTGCGATTCCGCTCGAGAAATTGATGCCTGCCATCGATTACTACGTCAAGACGACGAACCGGAAAATCACGATTGAGTACATCCTTTTACGTGGTGTCAACGACCAGAAAGCCCAAGCAATCGAGCTTGCGAAATTGTTCGAAGACAAACGTCATTTGACGTATGTCAACTTGATTCCGTATAACCCGGTTGATGAGCACGGTCAATATCAACGCAGTACGTCAGAAGATATTTCAACGTTCTACGACACGTTGAAAAAGAACGGTCTCAACTGTGGTGTCCGTCTTGAACACGGTACGGATATCGATGCCGCATGTGGTCAGCTCCGCAGTAAACAAATCAAAAAAGATACAGTCGCAGCAAAATAAGCAAGTGGAGCTTCCTGTCACTCTGACGGGAAGCTCTTTTGACGTTCTGTTGAAAGTAGCGCATAATGAGAGGTCACGTCTGATTCATTCATCGAACCAACACATAAACTATAAAAATAAATGAGGTATTCTTATGTCTAAAAAACCATTCACTGATTTTCAGCTCAGTACACCGATTCTAGAAGCGATCGAACAGCTCGGCTACCATACACCGACCGATGTCCAACAAGCAGTTATTCCGGTCGCTTTGTCGGAAAAAGATATCATCGTCAAATCACGGACCGGCAGCGGGAAGACGGCATCGTTCGGGATTCCCCTTTGCGAACTCGTCGAGTGGGAAGAAAACAAACCACAGGCGTTGATCTTAACACCGACGCGCGAACTGGCCCTGCAAGTCACGGAAGATGTCATGAACATCGGTCGTTATAAACGGATCAAAGCAACAGCCGTTTTCGGCAAACAGCCATTCCGGGGTCAAGTTGCAGAACTCAAGCAAAAAACACACATCGTCGTCGGAACGCCGGGACGTGTGCTCGATCACTTGGAGCGGGGCACGTTGTCGCTTGAAAAAGTGAAATATCTGGTGCTTGACGAGGCAGACGAGATGCTGAACATGGGCTTCCTCGATCAGGTCGATACGATTTTAAAACAATTGCCGAAACAGCGGACGACGATGCTGTTTTCGGCGACGTTCCCACAGGACATCCATCAGTTGAGTGACCGGTACATGCAGTCACCGAAGGAAGTCGAAATCCTGACGAAGGCAACGGAAATCGCAGAAATCGAACACAGTTATATTACGGTAACTGATAAGACAAAGTTTGCGGTCCTCAAAGATGTCACGGTCGTCGAAAATCCGGACCGGTGCATGATTTTCTGCCGGACGAAAGAACACGTTGATTTCGTCGCCCAAGGACTGGCATCGATGGATTATCCGGTCGAAAAAATTCACGGTGGAATGGAACAGGACGAGCGTCTCGCCGTCATGAAAGCATTCCGGGCAGGTGAGTTCCGTTACCTCGTCGCGACAGACGTCGCAGCACGCGGGATCGATATTGAAAACATCACACACGTCATCCAGTACGACATGCCGGTCGAAAAAGAAAGTTATGTGCACCGGACAGGCCGGACGGGACGGGCAGGAGCACTCGGAAAAGCAATCAGTTTAGTGACCGAGTCCGATATGCGCCGTCTGCGTGAAGTCGAACAGTACCGTGGTGAGGCCATTGAAAGACGCCAGGCACCGACTGAAAAGGAACTGATTCGGACAGCGGATGCGTTTGAAGAGAAAATTACGACGGCTGATGTCCGGGCTTCGAAAACGGAACAGCTGAATGCCGATATCATGAAGCTCTATTTTAACGGCGGGAAGAAAAAGAAACTGCGTGCCGTTGATTTCGTCGGAACGATTGCGAAAATCGAAGGCATGACCGCGCAAGACATCGGAATCATCACAATTCAGGATACGGTCACATACGTGGAAATCCTGAATGGAAAAGGTCCGCTCGTCTTGCGGGCGATGAAGACAACAAAAGTCAAAGGCAAACAGTTGAAAGTATACGAAGCGTTCAAAAAATAAATGGCAGCAGCCGTCTAAAGAGATATCACTCTCTTAAGACGGCTGTTTTTGTGTCAGGTGCTGTCCGAGATGAAGCCCGCTCGCAGCGGCTTGCGACAGCGAGTGTGTCACACCGGAGCAATCGCCGATTGCATACAATCCTCGGATATCCGTTTCAAAGACCGGAGACGTCGATAACACCGGGGCATAAAATTTTCCATCCATACCGTACAGTAACGTATCCGGAGAGAGTGGCGTCTCGAGGAGATGTTCAAGTCGTTCCAGAAATTCCAACAAGACCGTGATGTCGGTAGCAGGCACTTCCTCGATCAGGTTTCCGGGTGTCGCTTCGAGGGTTGGTCTGACTTCACTTTCAGCGAGAGCATGTGGCTGTGTAGAGTGACCGGCACGCAAATCATCAAGCCGTTGCACGACAATCCGGTCCGTCCCTTGGTTGATGCGTCCGATGACGGAAGCGGCATAGTGATTCGCTTCTCCGAGTGTCGCAAAATAACGCGGTAAAAACAGCGTGAAGTTCAAGTTGGTCGTTCCGGACTCCTGTTCGCGAAAATTCTGACCGTCCGGCATGACGAGACCCTCCTGATGTTTGCGGATGATCCGTCCTTTCGGATTCATACAGTACGTGACCGCCGTTCCGGCTGCTGACGCATAGGCCAGCTTCGTTTCGAATGTATCCTGTAACAGTGTGCGGAATGCCGTTTCCTCCATCTCAATCCGAATCCCCAGGTCGAGGCGTGTTTTGTTTTGAACGAGTCCAAGCGTCTGCAGTTGTTCCTGCATCCACTCCGTACCGGAACGTCCGGTCGCGAAGACGACACGTTGACTCGAAAATGTCTCGCGTTTAGTCGTAAGCAGAAACCCGTTATGTTGTTTCTCGATCGTTTCGACAAACGTCTCAAAACGAAAGGTAATCTGTTTCTGAAGAACGGCTTCGAGCCGTCTTAAAATACGTTCCGATAATCCGGTCCCGAGATGGCGGACCGTCGTTTCGATCGTTTCAAGACCGGCTGCTTTTGCCCGGGTTGCTAGCACAAAATTTGCCGTCGAATACGATTCGACTTCATCCGCGCCGTAACGACACAAGAGGGCATCGACCTGTTGCATCAGGTGGAGCGTTTTCTCCGGTCCTAGCTTCCCGGCGAGTTCGCCGCCGAATCCGGCAGAATAGTTGTATTTCCCTTCCGATTTTCCGAGTCCGCCAAAACCAAGATAGGTTTCTTGCAGTGTACGTTGGCCAAGCGGTTTTCCGGCATCAATCACTAAGACGGTCTGACCGTGTTCCATCAGTTCATGGGCCAAAAAGATGCCGGCGACGCCGGCACCGATAATCGTCACATCATACATCGTTTGACCAGCTCCTTTTTGTTAGTATACAAAAAAACCGGATTCCTGTTGAGGAATCCGGAACTCGAAAACGATTATTTCCAGTCTGTGATGTCGTTGATCGGTAGACGGACCGATGGGTAACCGGCGTCAACTGCTTTTCCGATTGAAAGGAGCATGACAGGGAGGTAACGGTCTTTATCCATACCGAATGCTTCCGCGATTTGGTCTTTTTCGTAGCCACCAATCGGGTTCGTGTCATAACCGTGTGCACGTGCCACAAGCATCAATTGCATTGAGACGAGACCTGAATCGATCAAGATGCTGTCACGAAGTGTATCTGTATCTTCCGGGCTGTAGAAGCCTTTGATGGCAGGGACTTGGCGGTCACGGACTTCTTGCGGCATCAAGCCTTTTTCAACAGCCATATCATAGATTGTATCGATGCTGTCGACTGCATTCATATCACCAAAGACCGCGATGACAGCAGATGATGTCTCGACTTGGACTTGGTTGAATTTAGCGAGTGGAGCAAGCGTCGCTTTTCCTTCTGCACTGTCGATGACAAGGAAACGCCATGGTTGCATGTTGACAGAAGACGGAGCAAGTGTTGCTTCTTCAAGGATTTGTGTCATTTCTTCTTTTGAAATCTTGACATTTGTGTCGTAGTTGCGGATGGAGCGGCGTCCTTTAACGATTTCCATAAAGTCTGTAGTTGTTTGAGTTGTCATAGTAATAATCTCCCTTTTTGTTTGTTCTCTATTTTTGGTTAGTACGGGTACTGCTTATTTCCAGTCTGCGATGTCGTTGATCGGCAGGCGAACCGACGGGTATCCTGTGTCGACTGCTTTTCCGATTGATAACAGCATAACTGGTACGTAACGGTCTTTTTCCATGCCAAACGCTTCAGCGATTTGATCTTTTTCGTAACCGCCGATTGGGTTCGTGTCGTAACCATGCGCCCGGGCAACGAGCATTAATTGCATCGAGACGAGACCTGAGTCGATCAAGATGCTGTCTTTGAGTGCGCTGGCCGGTACGCTTTCGTACATACCTTGAATCGCCGGTACTTGACGATCGCGGACTTCTTGCGGCATGAGTCCTTGTGCGACTGCTGTATCGTAGATATTTTCAAGTTGATCAATCGCCTTCATGTCACCGAAAACTGCGATGACAGCAGATGATGATTCAACTTGAACCTGGTTGAACTTAGCGAGTGGAGCAAGCGTCGCTTTCCCTTCTGCACTGTCGATGACGAGGAAACGCCATGGCTGCATGTTGACAGAAGACGGAGCGAGTGTCGCTTCTTCAAGGATCTGTGTCATTTCTTCTTTTGAAATCTTGACGTTTGTGTCGTAGTTACGGATCGAGCGGCGTGCTTTAACGATTTCCATGAAATCAGTCGTAGTTTGTGTAGTCATTTGAAAGTCTCCTTTTTAGTTAACGGTTGTTTTAGGTAAGGTGAGGGCATTTGTTTCAATCCGTTGGATCATCTGTGCCAGCTGGTGTTGTTCGTCTGCCGTGAATCCTTCAAGCAGCTGTTCGAGGAATTCATCTTTTTGCTGACGTAACCGGGTAATCCGGGTCGCACCTTCTGGCGTCAGTGAAACGAGAATGACGCGGTTATCTGTTGCAGAACGGACCCGTTCAATCATCCCGTTCGTTTCGAGATGTTTTAAGTGTCGTGTTACCGCTGCATTATCAACGTTAACCCGTTGTTGCAACTCTTTTTGACTAATGGTCGCATCGACCTCGAGTTGGGCTAATAGGTCCATCCGGGTTTGGCTGAAGCCGTCCGTACAGAGGTCAAATTTTTGAGCAATCGTCTTATTGACAGAGACGAGTGCATAAATCAGTCGTCCTTTTTCAGTACAGGAAATACTCAAGTTCATCACATCCTTCCCTTCGTTCGAAAAATCCTTGACGTATCAAAGATTGATATGTAAACGAATATAACGTGTCTACTTTCATGACGCAACTAATATGCTTCATCCACAAAAAAAGATACCATTTCCTGTGAAATGGTATCGAGTCAGACGACTTAACTGATTTTTTGTTGTTTCCGGGGAATCGTTCCGGCATCAATCGCAGCAATCATCCGGCGGAAATGCCCCAACCAAAATTGAAGGAACGGGCCGATCAGGAAAATCGATAAGATCGTTCCGAAGAACACGGGTCCTCCGAGCAGCCAACCGATGCCGCAAGCGGTGATTTCCATGAATGTCCGCATCATCCGGATGGACGTACCGAACCGTTCAGCGAGCGTCAGTGTCAGTCCGTCCCGCGGCCCGGCACCGTACCCGACAGCAACATACAGACCCGCTCCCATCCCGATGATGAAGATGCCGGCAATCAGCCAAAGCGTGTTCTGCCACAGGGAAGAAAATGAGGGCAGGAGACCTGAACCAAGAACGAGATTCATGAACACCCCGACGAAAATCGCGTTGACGAGTGTGCCGACCTGGGGTGTGATCCGGTCGAGCAAGTATTTGACGAACACCAATAACAATCCGACAAGAAGGATGATTGTACCGACGGAAAACGGTGTTTTATTTTGAAGACCAAGGTGAAGAACGTCCCAGGTCGAGACGCCGAGTTGTGCCGTGATCATCATCGATGAACCGACAGCGAGTAAAAAAAGGCCAAATAAAAATAATGCCCATTTCAGGAAAGAACGTAACAGCCAAGACGTGTGAATGGTCTGCTTCATGAATGGAAGACACCTCGTTTCAAAATCAAATTGATTCATTAACTGTACCATGTTTGATGGAGGAAACTAAAGGAAATCCGATATTTTCCATCCTGAGATGGAGGGAATCCGTCCTGCTTATCCGTATACTGATAAAAAAGGAGGTCAGTCGATGCGAAAAATCCGCCATTTGATCCGTTTTACATATCTTGAAGCCATCTGTTGTGTGTTCCCGGTCGCGATTTTCTTGGCGCTTGCGACATCCCGCTATCTGCCGGCGGAGCCGATTGCCCGCTATGATTTGCTTTTAATTTGGTGTCTCCTCGTACAAATCGTTTTACTTGTCACGCGTTATGAAACAAAGGAAGAGTTTAAATTGATTTTAATATTCCATGCGATTGGACTTGGACTTGAGCTGTTTAAAGTCCAGGTCGGCTCCTGGAGTTATCCGGAGGATGCCTTCAGCAAAGTGTTGGGTGTTCCGTTCTATGCCGGCTTCATGTATGCAAGTGTCGCCAGTTACATCTGTCAGGCATTTCGTCGTTTTGATCTCCGCATTACACAGTTTCCCCGGCCGCTGTTTGCTTTAGCGACTGGTCTGCTCGTGTACGCTAACTTTTTTACCCATCATTGGTTGTTTGATTTTCGTTGGATTTTGATGGGGATTGTCGCTCTCATCTTTTATAAGTCCTGGGTCTATTTTCGTCTGGATGAGACTGTCTACCGGATGCCGCTCGTTCTTTCGTTTGGTCTGATTGCCTGGTTCATCTGGCTGGCGGAAAATATCGTGACCTTTTTTAAGGGTTGGGTGTATCCGAATCAGCAGGATGGATGGGAGCTGGTCGACTTCGGGAAATTATCGTCCTGGTTTTTACTTGTCATCATCACGATTTTGATTGTTTCCGTCGAAAAATACCGGCTCGGTGATCCGTCAATCGAAATCAAATCATAACCTTATCAAAAAAATAACCCGGTCTTTTTTTGACCAACCTACACGAAAGTCCCTTGCTATAGTTGAAAAAAAGCAAAGGGGTTGTTGAAGATGATGCAACAAATCGTGGAACGGGCGAAGGCGTTGGTCGCCGGTAAAATGCAAGTAGTCGAAACGGCGGAAGAATGGGATTTACTGCTCGAGGAAATCCGGGGAATCGATGAATGGGTGCAGATGTCGCGTTACTATACACCTTCTGAAAAGTTGGACTTCACGTGGAACGAAACAGAAGAAGACGTCACATTCGAACAATCTGTCATTCCTCCAGCACAGATCAATCCTGTCATCGAACAACGTTACGCCTATACGTTTGTCCGTGAATTAAAAGGTGGTTCTTTACGGGAATGGCCGAACAGTCATATCTCGGAAACAGAAATCCGGCAATGGAATCTCGAACATGGAATGGAAATCCGTGTCCAAGTCGTATATCAGGACGTACGCCGGACGACACTTGAAGTGATGGCTGTTGTCGCGACTGACCGGATGAAGCCACTGTCGGAACGAATCGTTTTTGAAAAATGTATCGTTAAAAATCACGGTATCATTGAATCGACGGTCGAAGGAGCATTAAAGGATGAGACGGGAAAACCTTTTTACTATGCGACACCACTTGAAGACATGCGCTTCTTCCATCTGAAAGAAGGACAGCTCGTCGATTTCGTCATGTGGAAAGGTCGTCCTGAAACACTGACGATTGCCTGGAAATATGCGTTCCAATATCAAGAGCCGACAGTACAACTGTTAGAGACGTCAAACGATCCAACAGCACCAGGGCCTTCGTCAGTTGAACCGACTCACGAATCAGCCGTCAAAAAGTCGGGACGCTATCTGAAGCAAATGAAACGAAAATCGAAAGTAAAACAAGAGCAGAAAACGCGCCGGATTCGTGAAAAGAAATCCCGACCGTTGACACCACTCGTCACGACGTCCGTACCGGGGCAGCCCATCGACTTCCTCGATAAGGAACCACTTGATTTTGCACCATTTGAAAGCATGCGGCTGGTCATCGTCGGCAATGAACAGCAAGCACCGGTCTATCGGACATTTTTCGAAAAAACAGGTATCGAGTTGATCCATCTGTCGGGTGATGCCCAATCAGCGAAGAAGATTGCCAGTCTCGCGAAAAAGACCGATGCCATCGTCGTCATCACGAGCCGTGTATCCCATGCGGCTTCAGCACACGTCATCGCGCAGGCGAAGAAACATGATATTCCGTTTGCGATGGAGCGGCTCGACGGACGACGTTCGTTGTATACGGCATGCCAGCGCCAACTTGAAAAAGCACGCTTAAATCAGTTAAAAACAGGAAAATCCTGAAAAAAAGTGAAACTCCTCTCTTCATGAGCCGTAAATAGAGATAGAACTTATTTTGAGGAGGATCTCCATGATTAAAGAATTAAAATTATCCGCCCGTGAAGCGCTCAGTGGTCGCTGGGTCTTCATGGCACTTATGTTTTTACTGTTTCTCATCATTCAAAGTATTCCAACGATGTTTTCTTCTGATGCGAATGAAGATATTCAAGCGATTGATTTCATCGGTTTTTTACTGAACATTCTCTTGCTTCCACTTGCGATCGGTTGGACATGGCTTGCGATGTCTGTCGCTCGAAAAGAACAGGCAAAAATCGTTGATTTATTTGAGCCATACAAAATTTTCTTAAAGGCAGTCGGTCTTTCGATTGTCCAAAGTATTTTCCTTGGTTTATGGTTCTTACTATTTATCATCCCGGGTATCATCAAGTCATTTTCGTATCTAATGACGTTTTATATTTTACGAGATGAACCTTCAATCGGCATTTTGGATGCGATTACACGTTCGCGCCAAATGATGGACGGACATAAGATGGAAGCGTTCATGCTCGTCCTCTCATTCATTGGTTGGTTCCTGCTCGGCTTGATTACCATCGGAATCGCTTTCCTATGGGTTGGCCCATACTTCAGCGTCACGCTTGCAAAATTCTATGACCGGATCCGCGGCGAAGAAGCACCCATCGAACAATCGACATTTGTTGCCCAATATTAAGACCATGAGGATGAGAGCCCGGCTCTCGTCCTTTTTTAATACTGTTATTAATTCCGATTGGAAAACAAGGTTTAATGGTTGCTTTACTCTGCTAAAAAGTGTACGATAATTCCAATAATTCTTATCAAGAGAAGTCGAGGGACTGGCCCGAAGACACTTCAGCAACCCCGCGAGCAGCGGAAGGTGCTACTTCCTAAAGGAATCTTTTCCTTTACAGATAAGAGCAGACATGATTAATCCGTCGCTCTTTTCGATTTTCGAGAAGAGCGACTTTTTTTTACAAGGGGGATATGACGGATGGAGTATGGATTTTGGTTACCGATTTTTGGCGGATGGTTACGGAATGTCGAGGACGAACAGATGCCGGCGACATTCGATTATGCGAAACAGGTCGCACAAACGGCTGAACAAATCGGGTTTTCAACGACCTTGATTGCGGAATTGAACTTAAATGACATCAAAGGACTTGAAGCACCAAGTCTTGAAGCCTGGACGACGGCAGCGGCGATTGCCGCGACGACGGAACGACTGGAAATCATGACAGCGGTCCGTCCGGGGTTCCATAATCCGGCGACGACCGCGAAGATGGCAGCAAACATCGATCAACTTAGCCACGGGCGCTTTACGTTAAACGTCGTCTCTGCCTGGTGGGAAGAAGAAGCGCGGCAATACAACGGGATCTTCACAGCTCACGACGAACGCTACGCGCGGACGGAAGAGTTTGTCACGATCATGAAAGGATTATGGGCAGATGCTTCGCCGTACAGCTTCGACGGGAACTACTATACGCTCGAGAAGACGCAACTGCATCCGAAGCCGGTTCAACGACCGGGCATCAAGTTGTACGCAGGCGGGGAAAGTGAAGCCGGCAAACAAACCATCGTCAATCATTGTGACGCTTATGTCATGCACGGCGGAACAGTGGAAGAAGTGTCCGTTAAGATTGAGGATATGAAGGCGCGCCGACAAGCGACAGGGCAACCGCCGCTTGAAAGTTTTGGATTGGCTGCTTATATCATCTGCCGCGATACGGAAGAAGAGGCTATTCAAGAATGGCAACGAATTACGGACGTCAAGGAAGACAGTGCCGGATACGCCGGGTACGACGACTTCGTCAGCAAATCACAACTCGAACAGCAGGTAAAACGGAACGATTATTCGGTCTCGAACCGCGGACTCCGTCCTGATTTGATTGGAACACCGGAACAGATTGCGGAACGGATTCTTGCGTTTGAGCAGGTGGGTGTCTCCTTATTATTACTTCAATTTTCACCACAACTGGAAGAAATGGAACGCTTCGCGCGCGACGTCATGCCGCTTGTCGAAGAAAAACGAAAGGTAGGTCAAACCAAATGACAAAAATTCATATCTTACACGAAAACCAGGAATGGACGGACCATTTAATTAAACGACTCGAGGAACTGGAGTTGCCGTATGAACAGTGGCATCTCGATGAAGGACAGGTCCCGCTTGATGAAGTCCCGCCAGAAGGCGTCTTCTACAGCCGGATGAGTGCGTCGTCGCATACGCGCGGGCACCGCTACGCCCCGGAACTGACGGAAGGGGTACTCGCGTGGCTAGAGGAACACGACCGGACTGTCTTTAACGGAACACGTGCCTTGCGTCTTGAAGTGAGTAAAATCAATCAGTATACGGCCCTTCGAAAAGCCGGTATCCGGGTTCCGAAAACGACAGCTGCCGTCGGGCGTGATCAAATCGTCGAAGCGGCGAAAAACATCGGCGTGTCCTCGTTTATCACGAAACACAACCGTGCCGGAAAAGGACTTGGTGTCCAGTTGTTCCATTCGATCGAAGCACTTGAGACATATCTTGATGGACCAACGTTTGATGAACCGGTCGACGGGATCACGCTGATTCAAGAATATATCCAGGCACCGGAACCGTACATCACGCGCTGTGAGTTCGTCGGCGGGAAGTTTGTTTATGCTGTCCAGGTCGACACATCAGAAGGATTTGAACTGTGCCCGGCAGATGCCTGTGTCATTGACGACTTGTTCTGCCCGGTCGGGGAAGATGCCCCACAAACACCGATGAAGTTTAAAGTCGTCGACGGATTTAATGATCCGATCATTCAAAAGTATGAAGCCTTCCTGCAAGCGAACCAGATCGCGGTCGCCGGCATCGAGTTCATCAAGGATGCGGATGGAACAATCTATACGTATGACGTCAATACGAATACGAATTACAATTCAGACGCGGAAGCAGCTGCCGGTAAGTTCGGCATGCTCGAACTGGCGAAGTTCCTCGGTGCGGCCCTTGAACGTCAGACTGTAAAATAATCATCACGGACCGATTAAAATAAGCCAAATACCCTGCATGTGTGTAGTCTGAAGTTAGAACTGCACACATCAGGGTATTTTTCAGTAAAAGGAGGTGTTGGGATGGTAACGTGGCATGAAGAAAAGAGACTGGATGTTCCAATCGAGGAAGCCTGGCATATCTTTGATCACGATCGGTTACAACGCCTGATTCCAGGTGTCGTCCAGCACGATGTGATCGAACGGAAACCGGGTGTCGTCGGTTCGACATACCGGCAAACGTATATGCAGGGGAATCGCCTCGAGACATATATCGTGACGGATCTTGCCTATACAAATCAACCGGATTTCAAACAAAATACGATTGGATTTACGCTTGCCAAAATCTTTAAACTCGAGATGACCTTTACGTTGAAGCGGCTCGACGAAAAAAGTTGTCAGCTGATTTATACCGGGAAAAACGAAGGGGCGAATTTCGTCGGACGAAGCCTGCTGTCGCTTGGCGGCGAACGGGAAACGGAAAAAATCGTGCAAGGGTTACTCCGTCGTGTGGAAGAAGAGGCAAGTCAAATGCGTACATGATCAATAAAGGCATCTACTCGACTGGAGCAGATGCCTTTCGTTTGGTTTTACAAAAAAGAGTATGTCTTATCCTAAAGCTGTTAAAATTTTTGCGACTTGTCGATCGGCGGTCATCTCCGAAAGTAGCATCCATCTCACTCCGGTCAGAACTTGGTCTCCCTCCGGGCGCTCTGGATCATATCCCAAAATCGGTTCGCGTGAATCGATCTGTCTGACTAAAAAGCAGATCTCTTGTCCGTTTGCGTGAGTTTCTGAGTAAAGAGGTTTGATGATGCGGATGGCGAGATTCACTTCCTCTTGCACCTCCCGAATGACCGCTTGTTCGAAGGTTTCATGTTCCTCGAGACCCCCTCCGGGTAATGTCCAGAAACTTCAATCGTTTGTCTCAAGACGAAGCATCAAAATCCGACCGTTCTCAATTAAGGCTGCACAGGAACGATGGCGCAACGTTTTTCCTCCTCTGATGGGCATGATATCTGCAGTCTACAAAAAAGAGACCTCATCCGCTAGGACAGGTCTCTCGTTTCATTACTTAGTTCGTTGCATACAACGTTGATAATTGTTGTTGGACAGAGTCATTGTTGAGGTATTCATCATACGTCGTTTCTTTGTCGACGATACCGTTTGGTGTCAATTCGATGATCCGGTTTGCGATTGTTTCAACAAACTGATGGTCATGCGAGCTGAAGAGCATTGCGCCTTTATAAGCGATCAAGCCATCGTTGAGGGCTGTGATCGATTCGAGATCCAAGTGATTCGTCGGATCGTCCAGGATAAGAACGTTTGAGCCGCTGAGCATCGCTTTGGATAACATACAACGGACTTTTTCTCCCCCTGATAAAACAGACGCTTTTTTCATGACTTCTTCGCCTGAGAAGAGCATGCGACCGAGGAAACCACGAAGGAACGTGTCGCTCTCATCGGCTGGCGAATACTGGCGTAACCAGTCGAGAATCGTTTTGTCCGAGCCTTCGAAGAAAGCAGAGTTATCTTTTGGCAGATACGATTGTGACGTCGTGACGCCCCATTTGAATGTGCCGCTGTCTGCTTCGATTTCACCCATAAGAATTTTAAAGAGTGTCGTGATGGCAATGTCATTTTGGCTGATAAAGACCACTTTATCCGTTTTGTTTAATGAGAAACGAACATTATCCAGTACTTTGACGCCATCGATTGTCTTCGAAATGCCATCAACAATCAACAGATCGTTTCCGATTTCACGTTCCGGTGTGAAGCCGACGAACGGATAACGGCGTGAAGACGGACGGATGTCGTCGAGTGTGATCTTATCAAGCAATTTCTTCCGTGATGTCGCTTGTTTCGCTTTTGAGGCGTTCGAGCTGAAACGGGCGATGAAGGCTTGAAGTTCTTTGATTTTCTCTTCTTTTTTCTTGTTTTGATCGCCTGCCATACGTGAAGCGAGCTGACTTGACTCATACCAGAAATCATAGTTTCCGATATAAAGTTGGATTTTTCCGTAGTCGAGATCGGCCATGTGCGTACAAACGTTGTTGAGGAAGTGACGGTCGTGGGAAATGACGATGACCGTGTTCTCAAATCCGATCAAGAACTCTTCGAGCCATTTAACGGCTTTCAAGTCAAGACCGTTGGTAGGCTCATCGAGCAACAGAATGTCTGGTTTGCCGAATAAGGCTTGAGCAAGCAAGACTTTGACTTTCTCTCCGCCCGTCAGTTCAGCCATTGTTTTCGTATGAAGATTTTCTTTAATCCCAAGACCTTGTAAGAGCATTGCCGCTTCCGACTCTGCTTCCCATCCGTTCATTTCTGCGAACTCACCTTCGAGCTCGGCAGCACGCATGCCGTCTTCGTCCGAGAAGTTTTCTTTCATATAGATAGCATCTTTTTCTTTCATGACTTCATAAAGGCGCTTATGACCCATCATGACCGTTTCGATGACTTGGAACTCTTCATATTCATAGTGGTTCTGGCGAAGGACACCAAGGCGTTCGCCAGGCGTGATGATGACGTCTCCTTGTTGTGCTTCGATATCACCTGCAAGAATTTTAAGGAATGTTGATTTACCGGCACCGTTTGCACCGATGAGACCGTAGCAGTTGCCCGGTGTGAACTTGATGTTGACGTCTTCGAATAATTTACGGTCCGCAAAGCGGAGACCGACGTTTTGTACTGTAATCATATAGAGATGAACCCTCGTTTCTAGTGTGTGATGTGCTGTTACGAGTGTACCACAAAATGATACGCTTCGTTTCAAGGACAAAGTTCTTTACATCTTAGACCGGATTGCGCAATTTAGCAACCATGCTTTTAAACAAAATGAAACATTTTCCAATCTGAAGCGTAAGAGTAGTTAGAACATTCATGAAGGAGGAGGACGGCGTGGCAACACTTTTCACGTTATTATTTTTTGCACTGTTCGTCTTGCTGGCCATTGAACTGTATAAGTATATTCAGGATAAAATTGATAAAGGAGACTCAAAATGAGAGAAATCAAACCAAAAAAACGTATCAGGCCGTCGATGATCATCGCAGGTGTGATTGTCGTCGCACTTCTTGCGATGACACCATTTATCGTCGAACAAATCGAACCGGGACAGGTCGGTGTCGTCTATAAACCGTCAAGCGGTGTCCAGGACGAGACACTCTCTCAAGGTTGGCATATTGTTTCGCCAATCACACGCGTCACCGAGTATCCGATCCGGACACAGACGA
Organism: Exiguobacterium sp. R-39; assembly: GCF_049942815.1. Lineage (NCBI taxonomy): Bacteria > Bacillati > Bacillota > Bacilli > Caryophanales > Exiguobacterium > Exiguobacterium sp. R-39. The sequence goes on along the minus strand of NZ_CP187965.1, from coordinate 2,989,194 downwards.
AATCACTCGACAATATGACACTGGCGACAAAAGACGGGAAAAATATCGTCGTCGACTTTACGTACAGTTTTTCGGTTTCACCTGACCAGGTGACGGAAGTCTTTAATAAATTTGGTCCGATTGAAATTGATGAGATTGCAGCCGGTTACTTAAAACAACGTCTTTATGATGCGTCACGCGAACAGATTTCGAAAGTTACCGTTCTCGAGTTATTCGGGGAACAGTCCGGAAACGTCTCGACGAGTATTCAGACACAGTTTGCCGAAGACGTCAAAAAGATTGGATTTATCATCGAGGACGTCGCACTCGGAGCACCTAAACCGGATGCGAAAACACAGGAAGCGATTGATGCGCGGGTGAAAGCCTCACAAGAACTCGATAAAAAGAAGACGGATCTTGCGATTGCGAAAGCAGAAGCAGAACGTCTGCGGGTAGAAGCGAAAGGGGCAGCGGATGCCCGACTCATTGAAGCGCAGGGTCTTGCGAAAGCGCAAAAAGAATTACAAAAAACATTGACGGAAGAAATGATTCAGTATGAAGCCGTCAAGAAGTGGGACGGGAAATCACCACTCGTCAGCGGATCGGGCAGTATGGTCCAATTGCCGATTCCAGATCAGCAAACAACAACAGAAGAAAAGTAAATCCATTTGGTTTGATAACGCGTATCTATCGTCTGGAGAAACCATATAGACCATGAAAAAAGCAGATTCTCACATCGAGAATCTGCTTTCGTTATACCGTCTTATTTACTTGACTGTGCAAATCGTTCAGCAATTGCCACAACGACTTCCGTTGCCTTCACCATATTGTCGACAGAGATGAACTCAAACTTTCCGTGGTAATTTTCGCCACCTGTAAAGATGTTTGGTGTCGGAAGTCCCATGTACGACAGTTGCGAACCGTCCGTCCCGCCACGGATTGGTTTGATAATAGGTGTGATACCACGTGACTCCATCGCCGCATGAGCGATATCAACGATTTCCATATGCGGTTCGATTTTTTCACGCATGTTGTAATATTGATCATTTAGTTTGATTTCAACGCTTCCTGCGCCGTATTTCTTGTTCCATTCTTCGACCAAAGCCGTCAGGAAGTGTTTCCGGGCTTCGAACTTAGTCCGGTCAAAATCACGGATGATGTACTGGGCCGTTGTTTTTTCGACCGAACCTTCAAACGAAATCAAATGGTAGAATCCTTCGAAACCGTCTGTAAATTCAGGTGCTTCATCACCCGGTAACCGGTTCTGAAAAGCCATCGCATGTTTTTGCGAGTTGACCATCTTGTCTTTCGCCGTCCCTGGGTGGACGTTTGTTCCGTGGAAGACGATTTCGGCAGCAGCTGCGTTGAAACTTTCATATTCAAGTTCACCGAGCGGACCACCGTCAACCGTATAAGCGAATTTCGCATCAAAAGCAGCGACGTCAAAATGATGCGGACCACGTCCGATTTCTTCATCCGGTGTGAAGGCGACACGAATCCGGCCATGTTTGATTTCAGGGTGCGTGAGGAGATGATGCATCGCGGTCATGATTTCGGCGATTCCGGCCTTATTGTCTGCGCCGAGCAATGTCGTGCCATCTGTTGTCATCAACGTATGCCCAATGTAGTTTTTAAGTGCAGGAAAATCCTTTGGTGACAGGATGACAGGAATGGTTGGGTTAAGCACCAGGTCTTCTCCATCATATCCTTCGACGATTTGCGGATTGACGTTTGTACCCGTGAAATCAGTCGCCGTATCCAAGTGGGCTAAAAATCCGATTGTCGGAATGTCCGCATCGGTATTGGCAGGAAGGGTCGCCATGACATATCCGTTTTCATCGACGGTCACATCACTCATGCCAATTTCCTTCAGTTCGTCAACAAGCAGACGAGCGAGCGTCCATTGCCCGTCTGTTGTCGGAACGGTCGTACTTGCGTAGTCAGACTGTGTATCGATTTTCGCATATGTAGTCAAACGACGAATCAAATCATGTTTCAAAGAAAAAACGTCCTTTCTGAGTTAAGGTAGCTTCATCATAGCACGAAGTAGGAATGTTAGAGTATTCTGAAACAGGATAAGCTGATTTGGAAAAAAGGGGGATTTTTTATGAAAGCCTATGTGGTAGAACAGTATGGAAAAGACGCTGCACTAACAGAAAAAGACGTCACACTCGAACAAATGGGGAACTATGATTTGAAGATTAAAGTGGAAGGTACGAGCCTGAATCCACTGGACACAAAAATGTTTTTTGGTCATGTGGCGGCAGCTCCTGCAACTGGAATTCTCCAGGGAGATGTTACGGGGAAAATCATTGAAATCGGAGAGAGTGTGACGTCTTTTTCTATCGGCGATCACGTCATCGCATTTGGCGGCGGACTCGGTAACCGGTCCGGGGCACTGGCGGAGCAGATGTTGGTTCCTGAAAAGATGGCCGTACTCAGACCAGAGAATCTGGATATTGCAACAGCAGGTTGTCTGCCGGTCATCAGTCTGACAGCGATGGAAGTGTTGAAGGAACGGGCAGCTGTTCATCAGGGGATGCGCTTATATGTAGCAGGTGGAACGGGTGGAGTCGGACACCTTGTCGGACAACTGGCTAAACATTATGGATGTGACGTGACAGCGAGTGCTTCAAATGATGAGAAAGCAACGTGGTTAGAACAACACGGTATTCGTCCGCACCGGTACCGGGATGAATCAGCCGAACAATTATTAGCGCGTCTCGGTCATGATGGATTCGATGTCATCGTTGATACCGTCGGCGGAGATCATTTGCAGGAGTCGTTCATCCTTGCGAAGGAACGCGGGAAAATTATTTCAATCGCCACCCGGACGACACAGGATTTGACACCGATGCACAGTAAAGCACTGACGCTCGAAGCCGTCTTTGTTGCTCTTCCATTACTGAGAGGGAAAAAGGAAGAAATGGTACGTCAACAGCAGCATCTGGCGGAAGTCGCACAACTCGTCGCGGATGGAGTCATCGATCTTGTCATCGAAGAGCAGGTGCCGCGTCAGCTTGATGCATTGAATGCGGCCTATCAAACCTTTGATCAGCGGTCACATTTCGGAAAGATAAGTGTCCTTTAAAGGGAAGCTCATTTTCCTAAGAATAATGATTCGATATTCATTTTACTTTTCCTTTTAATCCCCAAAAAAAATCTGCTGATGAAAAAATCATCAGCAGAATCATGAATCATATGCTTATTTACGACGGACCAACACAGATTTTGAAGCTGTTTCTTTTAAAGAAGCATGTTCCGGGAAGTCTTCTAAAGGAGTACTTTCCCAAATGATTTCGTATGTTTGACGTAATTTTTTAAATGCTTGATCGACCATCTTCATGAAGCGGGCTTGGTCAAATAAAGGACAGTCTGTCGTGATCAGCAATAAACCGCCACGATGGGTCATGTGGATCGTTTGTTGAATCAAAGCGGGTAAGTCGACCTCAGCCCGGAAATGACGAGCCTGTGTTTTGACAAGAATCGGCGGATGAACGATGACGAAATCAAAGCGTGTTTTTTTGTCGGCTTGATCGATATAGTCAAAAGCATCTTGCACAAGAATGGTCTGTGTTGCGGGATCGAGTTGATGCAATTCCAATTGTTCGATGGTCTTGTTACGGCTTCGTGTTGAAAAATCAACGCTTGTCGTCTCGGTTGCACCACCGAGCAGGGCAGCCGCTGTTAACGTACCAGTGTCAGAAAACAGATTCAGGACACGCCGGTCTGCAGCATGTTCTTTGACGACGGAACGGAGTTCACGCTGCTGAATATCAAGACCGGTGCGCATGCCGGCATCGAGATGATACAGCAGAGGGATTCCGTTTTCCTGCAAGACTTCCGGGAAATCACCGCGTTCACCGGCTAAGAAATCGTCACCTTTGACCGGTTGTCCATCAATCTGGAAAGCCCGTTTTTCATAAATGCTCTTAAAATGGATAAGTGATTCGAGCGCCGATACGATATCGGCTTTAAACGAGTAGATACCTTCGTTTTCAAACGTAATCAGATAATGGTGATCAAAACAATCGATCGTCAGACCGCCGATTCCGTCTCCTGAACCGTTGAACACACGGAACGTATCAATTAAATCATTCTCAAAAAAATCATTTCGACGATCGAGGGCAGCCTCGATTTTTTCTTTGAAGAAGGTTTCGTCGATGTCTTGCAGTTCATCAGTCGTCAGTAACCAACCGATCCCTTTTTCCTGCTTGCCAAAATAACCGGTTGCAAGGTATTCTTTATCTTCTGTTGTCAACCGGAGCAAGGCACCGGCTTCTTTAAGATGGTTGGTTTTTTGGAACAGTTCTTTATACAGAAGCGGTTGTCCGTCTTTAATTTGTTCAAGGGCTGTCGTTTTAACGACAACCGGATAAATTTCACGTGGCACACGATTTCCTCATTTCTAATTGTGGATAAGTAGTAAAAGTATAGCATATGGAAAGTTATCCACATGTGGATAATTTGAATAAAAAATGATTGAGGCAAATAGCTGTTGGTGTGGATAACTTTTGTAAAAAAAGAGTCACCTCTTTTCCATGCGCTTTCCTCAGGCGAGACATAAGCCAGAATGCTCAATTCCATGGAATCGAGCATCGGGTCTTATTTGTCTCTGACAGCGCAGATTCCTGCGCTTTTTCCTGTAGGAGTCGCATGAAAGAAGTGATCCTTTTTCATGAGTCGTAGTTTAGGATAAACATAAATGATTGACTAAAGAGAGGATGAATAGCATGTCAAAAAAGACAATTTCCGTTGTAGGTGCAGTAGTTACTAATTCAAAAAACGAAATTCTGTGTGCTCTTCGCAGTCCTGTCATGTCATTACCAAACTTATGGGAGTTTCCGGGCGGGAAAATCGAACTGGGTGAACGTCCGGAAGAGTCTCTCCGCCGCGAAATTCAGGAAGAGTTAAATTGTACGATTCAAGTAGGTAATCACATCGAAACGACACGACATGAATACGACAAAGTAATTGTTGAGTTATCGACTTTTCAATCAACGATTGTATCAGGTGAACCTCAAGCACTGGAACATGCCGAATTACGATGGGTACCCGTCAAACAGTTAGATTCTTTAGACTGGGCTCCGGCAGACATTCCAGCTGTTCAAAAAATCATGAAAGCTTTTTCCACGAAATAAATTCTTCGCTTGTTAGAGGTTCTTTTAAAATCCACTCCACATTAATCGGTTTTGATCCGTGACTGCTTTTGTGAATCAGTTCACCGAAGTACGTAAAGGGCAGGGAACGACCTTGCTCCTTTTCAGCTTTTCGAATAAAGAGATGAATTTTGATTCCGCGTGCTTCGTGGTGGCGGTAGAGTTCACCAGATTTTCCGGTTGCTGTAGCGATACTTTGCGATTGCCAGTGGAAATGGTCTTTATCAATAAAGTAGTCTTGATAATTCAACTGATCTTCAATCGATTCATTTTTGTGTAAATTCACGAATAATACATAATCGTCTCCGGCTTGTGCGACTCCTTCACGCCATGAACCTTCCTGGCTTGGAGATTGTAATAATCGTTGGATGACAGAACGACTGTATGTCATTCTCGAAATCAGCGATTGAGAGCTAGTCAACCAGTTTTCGCCTCCGGAAAGTTGCTCAAATGAGTGGAGGCCTGCCTGAATCAACTCCTGCAAATAGTCGACTAACTCTGGTGACGATGCTAAAACCCGGGTCATCTCTTCCGAGAAGGCATATTCACTAGTGGCAGATTCAACGAGCAAAATAATCCGATCGTGTTTTAAAGAAGTAGACCAGCGATTAAACAAATGCTGAATCAAAGGCAAACGATGTGTTAAGGCTTCCGCTGAAACGGCAAAACGGATTGCTGTCGATTGAATGACATCATCAGCTGAAATGGTTTGTTGGTTGAATAGTAATTGAATCATCAACAAGCTGAACGGTTCGCGGATCGGGAACCAACTTTCGATATGTTGAAGAACACGTCGTGTATCCGGATTAAGCAATAAAGCCACTTCTTCATCGGTCGCTACTTTTTCCAGTTGTTTTAATCGCAGGACACTTTTCCACTGCTGAATAATGGTTTCGATTGCCGGTGCGTCCGGATGCGTGACCAAATCGTTTAATGATGGTGTGTCGCCGATCATTGTCATAAGCCGCTGATAACTTTCGCGTAACTGTTTACTGGCTGAGAACTCGATTTTTTTCATTTGTTCAATGATGAAGGTCTCTGTCACACGATCCAAAATCGCCAAGGAACCTTCAGGCAAAATCGGGAAATGGTTTTGAACCGCATTGGCGACATGATAACGGTCGATGGAATGGAAAGATTGCTGACCGGATAAGACAAGTGGTGCGACAAAAGCGCGTTGGCTGTTGCCGATGAAGTCTAAAATCGTAACGTATTCTTTAGATTCATGTTTACGCAAACCGCGACCGAGTTGCTGGATAAAAATCGTCGGCGATTCCGTAGGACGTAAAAACAGCATGACGTTGATTTTAGGGATATCGACACCTTCATTGAAAAGATCAACGGTAAAGATAAACGATAGCGGATCCCGGTCATCTTCCAGCCGTTGAATGGCGTGTTCCCGTTCTGCTTCCGTTTGTTTACTTGTGATAGCCAGTGACTCGATTTGGTGCTTGTTAAACTCAGCAGCCATGTATTCGGCATGATCAATATTGACACAAAAGCCGAGACCGACTTGATTTGCGCCGCTGTGACCAAACTTAGTCATCATCTCAAGAATATACTCTGTTCGAGATGAACGTTCGAGTGCTTCCACTAAATCTTTTTCAATGTATAAACCGTTTTTTTGTGGAATGGCTTCATAATCAATCGCTTCATCATCTTGAATACCAAAGTAATGGAACGGTGTTAATAAGTCTTGGGCCAATGCATCGTACAATCGAATTTCGTATGCAATATTGTGGTCCACCAACTTAAAGATATTTAATCCGTCCATTCGTTCCGGTGTTGCTGTAATGCCGAGTAAAAATTGCGGTGTAAAGTAGTTGAGGATTTTTTGGTAAGACTCGGAAGCAGCATGGTGAAACTCATCGATGATGATGTAATCAAAAGTGTTTGGATCGAATTGTTCCAAATGAATTTCTTTTGAAAACGTTTGAATGGTCGCAAAGATAAATTGTTTATCAAGATCTTTTTGATTTGCTTGATAACGACCAAAAGTAGCATCGCCATCTGTGAAAATCTTTTTGAATGTTTCTTCAGCTTGAGATAACAGTTTTCCACGATGGGCAACGAATAGAACACGTTTGGCATCAAACTGTTTCACATCAAAGGCAGCCAAATAAGTTTTTCCTGTTCCCGTTGCTGCAATGACCATGGCTTTTGTTTGTTGCTTTAACCGTAAACGGTGTAATTGTTCCAAAGCCGGAAGCTGCATCTCATTTGGCTGAATTACTTCGTATTCAACAGGAGGCTCTGCAACGCGGTCATTGACGATAAACTGTTTGATTTTCGGAGCGTCTAAATGGTGTTGTTCATATTGATCTAAAATTGCTGAGGTGCAGGGAATGGCTTCGTTACTGTTCCAGAGATTATTAAACAGAGTTTGCGCTTGAGAAACTAAAGACGTGAGAGGAGAATGGGGAATTCGAACATTCCACTCCAGTCCGTTGGTTAAAGCAGACTTTGATAAATTGGATGAACCGATAATCGCACTATGTAAATTAGTTTCCCGCGTAAATAAATAAGCTTTTGGATGGAAAGCCTGATTTTTTTTGATCGGTTCGTAAATTTTAATCTCGATATTTTTAAACTGCATCAGGGTACGTAATGCTTTGGCTTCCGTAATGTTCATATAAAATGAAGTTAAGATACGAATCGGTTTATTGATCCGTTCCGCTTCTTGAAATGAAGGGACGAGTGTTTGAATTCCGGAATGGCGTGTAAAGCTGACCATCCAGTCGGCAGATTGGGCTGTTGATAATTCATCAATCAAGTGATGTAACAGTTTTTCCTGATTTTCCTGTCCCGGTGCAATTAAATCCCAAGCTCTTAATGATTTTTCATAATGTACAGGTGTCGCAGTAGAAGATATTAATTCACGATGCAAGGGCGTAGCCAAAAGCGGTTCATCTAATGCAGAGAGCCAACGGTTTGTGGTTTCAATCATTTCCCCGGTCAGTTGATTGTGTTGAAGTTCAACAATCGATTTATAGAAGAGTTCATTTAAGTGTGTTAGTAATTCGACGGTATAATCTGCCGGTTGAATCGGAGAGCTTTTTTCAAAAGGATGAGATTCAGTATTTTGACTGCGTAATTTTTCTTGAAACGATGACATCTGATGACCTCCAATAAATTCCAAACTAAGTTCAGTATACGAAGGAACTGAAAATTGTGCAGCAAGAATCTAATCAAAAATAAAAGACCTCATTTCAATAAAGAAATGAAGTCGTACTGTATCAGCATACATCGAAAAGAATCCTCAGCCTTCCAACTCCACGACCGCCTCTAACGAAACCTTCACATTACCGGCCAGTGCGCGCGTAATCATACACGATCCTTCTGCTTTTTCAGCCAGACGGCGTGCTTTTATCAAGTTCGCTTCGGTGGTCTCTGCCGGCAGAATCAGTGTCGGGCGGTGAATGATCGCATCATACGTGAAGACACCATTCGTGACGTCAACGATTCCTTCCGATTCCATCGTCAGTGACACTTTCGGAATGTTGTTCCGTTCCAGCATGGCAGCAAGTGTAATGATGTAACAGGTTGCTGCTGCGCCAAGTAACATCTCGTCCGGATTGGTACCGACACCGGGACCGTCCATTGCGTCCGGAATTGAAATCTTGGTTTTTAATTCGCCGGTTTCGATTTGTCCGACGTCGTTGCGGTTGCCAGGCCAGTCTGCTGTCAGGTGAAAATGATGTTTCATATGAATCGCCTCCTGTTTCTTTATCATACGGACCTTGCCGAAGATTTTCGCTTAATCTGCTCAAAGCAACACCACGCCAAGTCCTCCTGGCGTGGTGTTTTGGTCTCAGCTGAAGATTTGATCGATTTGACGAATTTCGTCTTCCGTTAATTCGACATCGAGTGTCCGGATTGTATCCGTAACCTGTTCGGCCCGTTTCGCCCCCGGAATGATGGCATCGATGCCGTCCTGTGCCAAATACCAGGCGAGGACGATATGCGCGACTTCGGCATCTTTTGCTTCTGCAATCGGACGCAACAAGTCGACTTTTGCCAGATTATCTTTAAAGACATCCTCCTGGAACAGTGGATCGTTTTTCCGAAGATCATCAAATTTCGTTTCGGCATCGTATTTTCCGGCAAGCAGACCGGCAGCAAGCGGGAAGTACGGTACGAATGAAATGCCGTGTTCGCGGATGTACGGTAAAATCTCTTTTTCGGCATCGCGTTTAAAGAGATTGTATTCTCCTTGATAAACGTCGACGTGACCGTCTTTATTCGCTTCCTTTAATTGTTCGAGTGAGAAGTTCGAGACACCGATTGCCCGGATTTTACCTTCTGCTTTCAGCTCAGCAAGCGCTGCGACGGCTTCGTCTTTTGGTGTCGTCTCGTCTGGAAAATGAATGTAATACAGATCGATATAATCTGTCCGCAAACGTTTCAGACTGTCTTCAACCGCTTGTTTTAAAAAATCGGGTGAGTTGTTCATGACGACTTTTCCGTCAACCAGTTGGTGGGCTCCTTTTGTCGCGAGAATGACTTCTTCACGTTCCACGGTTTCACTCCACACTTCACCAACCAATTCTTCCGAACGTTCCGGACCATAAATATAGGCTGTATCGAGGAAATTAATGCCATTCATCAAAGCGACGCGGACAAGATCACGACCGGCCTGCTCATCGAGGTTCGGATAGAGGTTGTGTCCACCGACGGCATTCGTTCCAAGACCGATAGGGTTGACTGTTAAATTGGATTTTCCGAGTTTGACTGATTTGTTCATGAGTGACTCCTCCTTAGACGATATCGAGTGGTTCTTTTTTAGTTGGTGCCGGGAAAGCTTCATCCAGTGCCGTATACTCTTCATCGGTCAACTCGACAAGCACTGCTTTTCCGTTTTCTTCGACATGCTGGGCCTGTCCGGCTTTCGGGATCGCGATGACATCACCGCTGCGAATCGCCCAGGCGAGTAAAATCTGTGCCGGTTTGACGCCGTGTTCTTCTGCAAGACGTTCGACAGTCGGATGATCCAGCAGTTGTTCCCGTAAATCGCCGCCTTCCGCGAGTGGACAGTAGGCCATGACCGGAATACCATACTGTTTTAACAGCGGCATCAATTCGTATTCAATGCCGCGCGAACCGAGATGATACAGCACCTGGTTGACGGCACACTGATCGCCGTTACGAAGTGATAACAGTTCCTTCATATCGGAGACGTCGAAGTTTGAGACTCCCCAACGACGGATTTTACCTTCTGCTTTTAACTGCTCGAGCCCGTCGACCGTCTCCTGAAGCGGAATGCTGCCGCGCCAGTGCAAGAGGTAGAGATCAAGATAATCCGTTCCGAGATTTTTGAGAGACTGTTCGCATGCAGCACGCAGTTTTTCGCCGCCGGCATTATGCGGGTAAACTTTTGAGACGAGGAACACTTCATCACGTCGTTCTTTCAGTACCTCGCGAATCAGCTTTTCAGAAGCGCCTTCTCCGTACATTTCCGCTGTATCGATCAATTCCATCCCACTGTCGAGTCCGACATGCAACGCTTCGATTTCAGCCTGACGCTTACTTTGGTCTTCTCCCATCCGCCATGTTCCTTGACCAAGTGCCCGGACATGCGTCTGATCCGGAAGCGTAACGGTCTTTTGTTTCAGTGCTGCAAGTATGACGGTCCGTTCTGTCTCATTCATCCCTATTCCTCCTTTAGAAAACACAATAGTAGGGTTTACCACGGATACAGCAGAAAAAAACGTCTGCTTTCCGATTCAACGGAAAGCAGACGAGATTACCAGTGTTCGAGTAACGGTCCTTGTCGTCCGTAAACGGGATCCGTCTCGGGACGTTCAACCTGAGCAATCCGCTTCAAGTTATCCGGTCGTTCACACGGATCACCGGTTAAGGTATCGTAGTCTTGGCCCTTTGGATAGGCACCGACGACTTGAAACTTCTGGCTTGTGTGTAAAGCCCTGTGGCCCGTACCGGCAGGCAGGACGACGACATCGCCGGCGGTTAACGTAAATGTTTTTCCGAGCGGTCCGCCTAATTGAATGCTCGCATGTCCTTCAAGAATGCCGATGACCTCGTGGGCGACGCTATGATAATGATGGAAATCAAAAATCCCATCGACCCAACTGTTCTGCCAGTTGTGCATATTAAAGGTCTCTTCGATGGAAGAGGGATCGTCAAAGACATGACGATAAATAAGTACAGGCAAATCAGGATTGTTGGGAATCTCACCATCATCATCGAAATAAAAAGTCTCGACGTTCATGAAATAAACTCCTTTCCAATGTCAAAATGATACATTTTTTTACCCTAAATATAACTGCTTTAATCTCTTAAGCATCTTAATGGAGAATGGTGCAGGAAGGTGCTACGATACTTGAGTTAATGAAATTTTAGAGGAGGCTTTCCAATGATCGCCATTGAAGCAAAATTAGAAGTACAACCAGCAAAACGTCAAGAGTTTTTAGAAGCTACTAAAACGTTGATTGAAGGATCACGCTTGGAAGCGGGCAATATCAGCTATGACCTGTTCCAAAGCACGGAAGATGAAAATGTCTTCATGATGATTGAAAAATGGGAAGATCAGGCAGCAATCGAATCCCATAACACGAGCGCGCATTTCGGGCAGTTCGTGGCATTTGCACAAACAGCGCTTGCGAAACCGCTTGATGTTCAATCATTTAACGCGTAAAATCACATCCGAAAAACCTGACTGCGGTCGGGTTTTTTTGTTTTTCTCATTGATTTAATATATTACAAAAAAATTAAATGACGAAATAGACTGTTATTTTTTCCATAAATAGGGCATTATCTTTGAAGAGACTTAAAAAAATTAAAGGTATGTCAGGAGGCAAATGGATGAATGAACGAAAACCACAGGCAGATGCTTCGGAGCGCTCCTTCTTCAAGATGCCTCACACGTACGCTATTATCATGGGAATTTTACTGATTGCAGTCATCTTGACGTATACATTACCGGCCGGTCAGTTTGACCGCGAAAAGCAGGACGGACAAACGGTCGTCATTGATGGGACGTATCGTGCAGTTGAATCTGCACCCGTCAATTTCTTCGGTTTGTTTGAAGCCATTCCAAAAGGGATGGAGGCAGGTGCCGCCATTATCTTTTACATCTTTTTGGTCGGTGGTGTGTTTGGAATCATCCGGCAAACGGGCGCGATTGAATCCGGCATCAATCAATTGATTAATCGGTTCGGTCAAAAAGGGCATATCATGATCCCGATGACGATGTTCGTCTTTTCCGTTGCCGGTGCGACAATCGGAATGGCGGAAGAAACCATTATCTTCGTCCCAATCGGCATCATGTTGGCACGTGCCCTTGGTTATGACGCGATGACGGGAGCGGCGATCGTCAGTCTCGGTGCCGCCGTCGGATTTGCCGGAGGTATGCTGAATCCGTTTACGGTTGGAGTCGCGCAGTCGATTGCGGAAGTTCCGTTGTTCAGCGGACTCGGTTACCGGACGGCGGTCTATCTTGTCTTTTTAGTCGTGACGATTCTTTACGTCATGAACTATGCGCAGAAAGTCAAAAAAAATCCGGAACAGAGTCTCGTGCATGACCTTGAGAAACATCGGAAACAAGAAACAACAGCAACTTTTTCTCAATTCTCGAAAAAACATCTGTTTGTTTTAGTTGTGCTGATTGGCGGAATCACGCTGAACGTCATCGGCATCTTTGAGTGGGGCTGGTATTTGACGGAACTGACGGCTTCGTTCCTGATTATCGGCTTGCTCGCAGGAATCGTGACGATGGGTGTCAACCGGACATTCGAAAGTTTAATCGACGGAGCCAAGGCCGTTACGTTTGGTGCCTTGATCGTTGGTTTTGCCCGGGCAATCGTCGTCATTTTAGAAGATGGTCGGGTCATCGATACCGTGATTTACGGTTTGTCGAATGCCGTCGGTCAGTTACCGACGTCCCTTGCCGTCATCGGGATGTACGTCGTCCAATTGATTACGAACTTCTTTATCCCGTCCGGAAGCGGTCAGGCGGCAACGACGATGCCAATCATGGCGCCGCTTGCCGACTTGCTCGGAATTGAGCGGCAAGTCGCAGTCCTCGCCTTTCAGTACGGCGACGGTTTGACGAATATGATTTTCCCGACGAGTGCGCACTTGATGGCATTCTTGGCGATTGCGGGTATTCCGTACGAAAAATGGTTACGATTCGTCTGGAAACTGTTTGCGATTTGGATTGTCCTGGCATGTGGTGCATTACTGCTTGCAGTCGTCCTTGGAATTCAATAAGTACATTCAAAACCTTTCGTTCGAAATGAACGGAAGGTTTTTTACATGCAGGAAACGGGAATTCCTACGACGAACGGATACGTATGACAATCGAGGGGGATTTTAGACAGATGACATATTCAATCGTTGGGTATTGTGAAAAAGAACAGGCTTGGGGTGTAGCGGTTCAATCCAAATTTTTAGCAGTCGGCAGTGCCGTACCGTTTGCAAAAGCCGGTGTCGGAGCGATTGCGACTCAGTCGTTTGCCAATACGACATATGGTCCGGAGGGGTTGCGGATGATTGAAGAAGGTAAGTCGGCGGACGAAGTCTTAAAACGGTTAACGGAAGCGGACGAAGGACGGGCGGATCGTCAAGTTGGCATCGTGGATGCATCGGGGAAAAGTGCGACATTCACGGGAGAAGGCTGTAATGATTGGGCCGGCGGCATCGCCGGAAAACATTTTGCGGCACAAGGGAATATTCTCGTCGACGGCAATACGGTCAAGGAAATGGCGCGTGTGTTTGAGACGACAGAAGGACCACTGGCAGAACGGTTGCTTCGGGCACTTGCGGCCGGTCAGGCAGCAGGTGGAGATTCACGGGGCATGCAGTCTGCAGCATTGTTAGTCGTCAAAGAAGGCGGCGGTTACGGTGGTTTTAATGACCGGTACATTGATTTGCGCGTCGATGATCATGCGAGCCCGATTCAGGAACTGGAGCGGATTTATCAGTTGCATACACTCTATTTACAACCAAGCAAGCCGGAAGAAATCAAACCGATTGATGATGCGCTCGAATCGGAGTTGATGGATAAGCTGCTTGAACTCGGATACCGTGGTTCGTTTGCGGAAGCGTTCCGGACATATCTGCATACAGAAAACTTCGAGATGCGGGAACAGACGGATCGATCGATCGATACACGCGTTCTGGCTTATCTCCGGGCACAATAAAAAGAAGCGGCTTTGACTGTTGTCGAAGCCGCTTCTTTTCGTTCATCAGCCAGATGTGGCATGTGTCCGGACCGGTACTTTGTAGCCGGTCGCAATAAACCGTTCCAGTTCAGGTTCAGACTTGGCGTTCAGACCGACTGTCCCGTCCCCTTTGATGGCGACGTTCACCAAGCGGACATGTTCGATGTTCGGACCAATCGTAATACCGTGTTTGGCCGAATCTTCAATCCGGACATCGATTAATCGGACATCTTCGGCCCGGTTATCGCCCCCGAATATCTGAATATCCGTTTTGGCTTGTCGGAATCCGCTCATCTTGACCTGGCTCAGCGTGACATTCCGTGCTTTATATTGAATCCCGATCATCGGCTGTTCCTGATAATCATAATACGGATCACCGAGCACCGTGAAATCATGAATGACAACATTTCGATAGGCAGAGACGATAAGAGCCCGTGGCTTCGAGTTTTGATACAGCGGCGTATATTGTGGTGTCTGGGCAATCAGTCGGGTCGCAATGATATTGTATGCCGTTTGTGATGTCGGATCCGTCGCTTGATGATGACCGATATGACGGAAGTTAAATGACCGGTGATCATCGACAGACAGATGCCCGACGATTTTAACGGTCGATGCGGCGGATGATGTCGCGTGCGCCTTGATTTCAAGACCACCGAAGCAGCGGGTCGTCGCATTGTTAAATAACCAGACATCCCGGGAACCGTCATCGATCTCAATCCCGTTTGAGTTCGAGAAGCCGACCGCATGGGCACGACCGCTCGGGTCATGCATGAAACAGTTCGAGATGAACAGATGGTCACTGTGATGGGTCGTAATCCCGTCGTCACCAAATCCGGATCCGGTCAGACCGTCGAACCAGATGAACGAACTGCTGAGATTGGCCCGTGCCCCGTCACCGTTATAGTTGTAGTACGGAGTTGAAATATCAAAGCAGTGTAATCCCGGATTGACCGCATCGACGTCAAAGACCCACCCGTACGTCACGTGCGCATAGGTCAAGCAACTCGAATGATTGCCCCACGTGCTACTTTTTTTGGCGTCACCGATCCGCTCGATGTTCCAATCCAGTGTCATCCGTTCAACGAGCAGATGATGATTGCCGAGTAAGTAATTTTGATTCGTAATCAACCGGCGTCCTTTCGGTGCCGCGTCATGCAGTTTTAAAATTGTCTGTCCTTTTCCGTCCCCGGTCAAAATCGTGTAACTCGGCAGGCGGATGCCGCGGACCAGATACGTGCCGGCCGGAACGTGGACTTGCCGGTGCCCGTCCGCGAGTGCTTCCTTAAAAGCGAGCGTATCGTCGGTCACGCCGTCACCGACCGCCCCATAGTCTTTGACATCGACTTTTTCGACGTTACTGATCAATTGCTCGAATTCATACGTCAGCCGTCCGAACCAGCTGGGCCGGACTTCATCTTGTTCACTGACGAACGCTTTCGTCAACGGAAGGATGTGTTTATCCCGATCCGTCAAAAAGAGCGGTGAAATCAAGGACCGGAGATACCGGCTCGGGTGAGGTGTACGGCGCGGCGCGACGAATGAGCTGTCTTTCATCAGTTGCTCCGCCCGGAAGACGGCCTCTTGATTTGATTTCGTTTCGGTATATTCTGCAATCAGTTGTCCGTTTTGATATGGATCATGTGTATGATCTAAGTTCAACATACTTGAAACCCCTCTCTAAAAATCACTTCTTTCCTTTTCCCGTCCCACTCCGGATTCAAGCTCTTTTCTTTAAAAAACAAAAAATTCCGATAATTAGGGTTAGACTCGTATATAATGGATAAAAATGACATTAACGAGGTGAGGACGTGCGCTTTCGAAGTCGATTGCTTATTTTGATAGGTGTGGTCATTTTAGGACTTGGCATCATAAAACCGTTGGCTGAGGCAGGATACAGTGCTTTGCAAACCGTCGAAGTGTTTTCGGGAGGCGGTCAGCCGAAATGTGTAAGCAACTGTGAATCCGAACCGTTGACGTTTTGGTGGTCGAACTTATTTAAGAAAAAAGAGCCTCCTAAGGAAAAAATCATTTATGGATATGATACGGACAAGAGAGGACAAGGTGATGGAAATGGGCGGAAAGTAAAGTTCATTTCTCTCGGATTCCATCCGTTCTCAAACGGCCAGGGTGAAGAAAGCGAGAGCGGTTTTCCCTATTTGCTGGTCGCAACCGGTCTTGCCGGGGTGATCTTACTGTTTCTGATCGGTCGTCGTTTCCGGAAACGGAAGAAATGGAACTCTGCGGAAGAGGGAATAAGCCCCCGTTCGGTTCGAATCAAAAAACGCCTGGAAGAAACGAATCCAGCAGACGAACTGCCACCATTACCGGTTGAACAGGTCCGGCAACAGGTCGTCCTGTTCAACCGTCATCTCCCGCAAAAATTGAAACGCCGGGAAACGGAGTCGTTCCGGGAATGGTTTGCCCGGATCGGTTTCCAACCGTCCCCTGAGTTGCAACAGTTGTATGAGACGGTCCGCTATGATCCAAATCAATCGTCTGATGTGACGAAGACGGTGCTGACACACATCGAACAGGACTTTTCGGATTATCTCGGACAACTCAAATGAAACCTTTTCGGACGGACAGGCGTACAGGTTAAAAGAACGTTATCAGGAAACGGGGGACTGAAGAGATGTACTTAGCAGATGCCGTGAAACTCAAAAGTATCTTACGGAAACAGCTCGAGCAGCTGGTCGAGGAAGTGGACCGGATTGCGTTCGTTGATCTTGAAAAAGGCGAGGATTTACCGACCGCTCATGATCGGACGCTACTCGATGTCGAGTCAGCGATGGATGAAGTCCGGCGGGATATGCGGACACTCGACCGGTTAGTCTATGCGGCAAATTTATCGACGATGATCGAGACGACGGAAGGTGAAATGCCGCTCGTCGAAGCGATTGAACTGGCAACGCAACTCCGGGCAAAGGCAACACAGTTCCAAGAACTTGCTGCTCGTCCGAAACGCGAATTCCAATACGGATTTGAAGGAACGACCGTCATTCGGCATGCCCTGTACGATCCGGATGCGTACCGGATTAAAGCGCAGGAAATCGAGCGGTCGGCGCACCGGATCTCGAATGCGATCAATGCTGCCAATTACCGGACGGAGATTGATTTTGACGGTACACGTTATATGTAAGCCTTGATCAGGTGAGACTCCTGATCAAGGACGGCGCTTCTGACACAAACCTCTTCCAATCGGGAATCTCGACGGCCACGGCACACCAATGACCCATGACCGATGACATGTTTACCTGTCACCCGTGACTACCTGCGGAAAACCAGTTTCTTTTCGTCAGACGCCAAAAACCGCGAATGCTTCGGCATCGCGGTTTTTTCATGGGAATCGGACAAGAACAGGTATGCCGGGGACAGTGTTCGGGTATAGCTTACTGGAAGTCATTCATGGAAGGGGACTTGGATATGAAAGATACATTTAAAGCATTTGTTATTCGGGAACAGGATGGGGAATTTACAGGAACACTGGAAACGAAGCACATTGCCGACTTGCCCGAAGGAGATGTCTTGATCCGCGTCGACTATTCCTGCATCAATTATAAGGATGCACTGTCGGTTACGGGCAACCGGGGAGTGACGAAAGAATATCCGCATATACCGGGAGTGGATGCAGCAGGACATGTCGTCACGTCAACTGATCCGCGGTTTCAAGAAGGGGAAGCGGTTGTCGTCAACGGTTTTGATTTCGGGATGAATACGTCCGGTGGTTTTCAAGAATACATACGTGTTCCGGGGGACTGGATCACACCATTGCCGGACGGATTCACGACCTTTGAAGCAATGGCTTACGGTACAGCAGGATTAACGGCCGCTCAATCCATCGACGAACTTTTGCAACGGGTCAAGCCGGAGGACGGACCGGTTCTCGTGACCGGTGCAACAGGTGGTGTCGGTAGTATTGCGGTCGCACTCCTTCTGAATTTGGGGTTCGTCGTCCATGCAGTCACCGGCAAAGCGGCGGAAGCTGATCGTTTGAAACGAGAAGGCGTGGCAGAAGTCTTATCCCGGCAATCGTTTTTGGATGAGACGACCCGTCCGTTGAAAAAAGGTACGTATGCCGGCATCATCGATACGGTCGGAGGACCGTTGCTTGCCTCCGTCATTCGGTATGTTCAATACGGTGGACTGGTTACGACATGCGGGAATGTCGGAGGAGCTGAGATGACGTTGACGGTGTATCCGTTTATCTTGCGAGGGGTTCGGTTGATCGGGATTGATGCTGTTCAACTTCCGATTGCTGAACGGGTGCGTCTGTGGCATCAACTGGCGAATGACTGGAAACTGCCGATTCGGGAGTGGGTCGATACAAAAAGCCTGAGTGAGATTTCAAACGTCGTCGCGTCACTTCTTGACGGAACCCATCAAGGCAGAACTGTCATCGAAATTTAACCACTGCCGGCACAGCATTCGGTGGTATAGTGATTAAAAAAGTGTCTAGGTCAATTCAGGAGGAACAATAGATGAGTCAAAATGAACAACAGAAAGAACAAGAACGGTTATCCCGGAAAGAACGCCGGAAGCAAAAGCGGAATCGCCGGAGCGTTGCGTTGGGCGGTATTTTGGCGACTGTCCTGATTGTCGGCGGATGGGGTTATATGGTGTCGACGAATGATGCCAGCCAAGCGACGTCGACCGTCGAGTCACCGAAAACGACCGGAGGCGAACAAGAGAAAGAAGCGAAAGATACGAAAAAATCAGCGTCGGCCGAGCAAAAGAAAAAAGAGAAGAAAGCCAAGAAAAAGACAGATAAACCAGAAATCAGCCAAGCTGCATGGGTCACACGTCCTTTTGCGGATGTCTATCAGGATGCCAATCGGAGTAGCGTTATCTATAAAGCTGATTTAGGGGATGTCTATGAAATTTTAGATGCGGAGAACGGGATGGTTCACTTGAAATTGAGTGATGCTGTCGAAGGTTATATTCCGGAAACAGATGTCCGGATGGATGTTCCGTCGTCCGTCAAAGACAAGACATTGCTTGAGACATTATCACAAGTCGTTGCCAATCAACCGATCGAGAAGCCGGAACAATACCTCGGGCAGCCGCTCGAAAAATTCGAAGCGAAGTACGGTAAGCTCGGGAATACGCAAAAAGATGCCGTCAACACGTATCACTTCTCAAATGCGGGTTATCTGCTTGTCGTATCCGACGGAATCGTCGAAGCGATCGACTGGACGAATGCATCAGCCTCCGGTCTGTCGGCTTTAGGGGAACCTGTCGTTGAAACGAGTTACGGTACATGGTACCAGGGTGAGAAATTACAATTGAAAGCTTTCCCGGACAATGGATCAACGCGACTTCGTCTCGCGCGTGACCCAGGGAAATAAACCGGAACGGTCTGTCTTTGACAGATCGTTTTTTTTCGTAAAAAAACCCTCCCGAGTCATGGACTCAGGAGGTCGAAAATCCTTGGGAGGAAGTTTTCTTAGTAGACGCCGACAGCATCAAATGATTTCGCTGCTGCTGTTGCTTCTGCACTTGTTGAACCGTAAAGGTCTTTCGCTGATTGAACGACTGCTGCGCGGAGCGAGCTGAAGTTCGAGTTCGGAGTCAAGTAAACGCTGAGGGCACGGTAGTAGATTGCGCCGAGTTTCGGTACGCCGACACCAGTGACTGTGACACCAGTGTGTGTTCCACCGTTACCGAGAAGGTAAGCGGCTTTGTTGACGATACCTGAGTTCGTGTGGACACCACCGTTATCCTGTGTACCTGTGTAGCGTTTTGAGTAGTGGTCCGGATCGCCGTAAGCAGCCGGGTTAGACATCGAACGGAGTGCGTCGCCGCTGACACCAGGTGTATAGATGTCTTCTCCTACGAGCCAATCAAAGTTCGATCCGACTGAGTACTCAGCAACTGTTCCCATGATATCGGAAACGGCTTCGTTGATGGCACCCGATTCATTTTGGTAGACGAGTCCAGCTGTGTACTCTGTGACGGCATGCGTCAATTCGTGGGCAACGACGTCAAGTGCACCAGAGAGGTATGTGAATGTTGAACCGTCTCCATCACCATAGACCATCTTCGTTCCATCCCAGAACGCATTGTTGTAGCTCGTTGAGTAGTGGACAGAAGAGTTCAATGCAGCACCTGCGTTGTCATAACTGTTGCGGCCGTATGTGTTTTTGTAGAAATCATACGTTTTCACTGCGTTAACTTGTGCGCTTACAGCGGCACGGTCGTAGGTTGTATTGAATTGGTTATCGAGATCCGCCCAAAGCGAACCTGGAAGTGTGTTACGGTTTTTCGCATCGTACGTGTAGATTCCTTTACCGCGTGTTGAATCCTGCAGGTAATAGTAAGAACCGCTCTTCACCGTGTTGAAGGTTGCAGTTGTTCCGAGAACTGTCGTACCTGTACCGACTGAAGTCGTTCCGGTTACTGTGTTGACTGGTTTTGCGTGAGCGAGTTGATCGTATTTATTAAGAACTTTACCTGAATTCGCATCGATGAAGTAAGTCCAGCGTGATGGCTCTTTGCCGGCGAGGACAGTTGATGTGACCTTGTAAGCATAGACCGCATCGTCTTTGACTGGATAGATGACGAGTTCTGCTTTAGGAGCCACTTCGAATTCTGTTGCTTTGATGGCTTTTTGATAAAGTTTAAGTGCTTTTTTCTCAGAAAGTGATGCTTTTTTAGCGAGACCAGGTTTGCCTTTAACGTTGATAGCATCATTTACGACTGCTTTCAAAGTACCGTCTTTCGCAACATTTCCGACGACGACACTACCAAAGACAGGGACGCCATCCACTTCTTGTTGGAGACGTACGATCTGTGAAGATCCGTCTTTTTCGACATTCTGGACAGAGAAGTCACCTTTTTTGTTGACGTACTCTTTAACGATTGATGCAGCTGGTTCTGATGAAGCTTTCGTCAGTTTACCAGTTTGAAGACCTTCTGCTCCGACGACTGTAGGAACGACAAGTACACTTGCGACAAGCGATGTAGCGAGAAACTTTTTCAAAATAAATCGCCTCCTTGTTTGGGTTGAGTCTAACTATGCCAAAGAAAAGGAAAAGCGAGAATAAGGCGTTCGTATTAATTAGAATTTTCTGAATATAGTACTTAATACCCTGACTGAATAGTTAAGTGACATAAAAAAAGATAAGAGAACATAAAAAAACCGCTTAAGATAGCGGTTTTAAAGGATACGTTGATAGAGATGATGTGTATTGTCACGTGTCTCGTCAATTTTAAAATTCAGCGGATCCAGTGTAATACCATGCTTCTGCGCAAAGCGCTGCATCTTCTCAAACGATTTCCAAATCTCAATGTCAGACCCTTCATGTTTCCAAAAAATATAACGGGCCGGAGGAATGTGATGTCCTTTCATCCCTTTAGGAATATGCTCAAGCGATTCTACCGGAAGACCGATACACTGCATATGTTTTGTCCCGCGTTGTCCAAGTGACAAATCAAGTGGATAACTTCCCGGTTCAGCGGGAATTTCATGCGAGCGTCGTGAAAATTCACGCCACAGTTCCGGCATAAGTGCATGTAATTCATTTTCTTCGCATGTCAAACCAAGTCCGACAACATATAATTCGTGACGATCGACAATTTTAGGGTGCATAAGAAACTCCTTTCATGAAAATCAAGAAGCGCTGATAACAGGAGGTCTCTTCAAATCAAGAAACAGTTGTGTAAAGGAAGCATCCCATTGTGTCCCGCTGCCTTCTTCCAAAATGGCGAGTGCTTTTGCAACGGGCATTCCTTTCCGGTAAGGGCGATCGGATGTCATCGCGTCATAGGCATCAGCAATCGCCATGATCCGTCCGAAGACAGGAATCGATTCTCCCGCCAAACCTTCTGGATAACCTTTCCCATCGTAACGCTCGTGATGGTACTTTACCCCGGGAAGAATCGGTTGTAACTTCTCCGGGAGATGAACTTGCGATAAAATATGCACGCCGATGACGGGGTGTTGTTTGATTTTGTCGAACTCGTCATCGGTCAAGCGTCCTTCCTTCAATAACACATCATCCCGGATTCCGATTTTTCCAATGTCATGTAAAAGGGCGGATTTACGCAACAGTTCGACTGAATCATCGGTCAAGCCGGCAGCGCGGGCAATCTCAACCGAATATTCCGCGACGCGTAATGAGTGTCCGGCGGTATACGGATCCCGGGCATCAAGTGTCGCAGCAAACAAGGTAAACAAACTGTCGAGCAACTGTTCGTTTTCCTGATCGCGGCCTTGGATACCTTCGACCATCAAGTTGAAGCCGCCGACTAATTGAGAGAATTCATCGGAAAAAGGATTGTTGATCGTGTTCAACTGACCCGACTCAATCTGGGCAACTCCTTCTTGCAAAGCCAGGATCGGTTTTTGAATATTTTCATATAGAAGCAAACTGCAAAATGTCGCAAGACAAAGGATGACGATTAAGATTAAGGTCGACCAACTCCAGTAGGAGCGCAGGCTCTCGTTCTCTGTCAACTGGACGGCAGAAGCGAGAACGAACAATAAAATCGGGAAGACACCAATGATCAGTGTACTGATTAACATTTTTTGCCGGAGGCTGATGAAGTCCTTTTTGGTCAAGATAAGCTCACCATGACCATATTGTTGCGATTGAACCGTTAATTCTGCCAACATGGATTCCGTGACACGATACGTTAAGAAAAATTCGATTAAAGCATGCAAGATGGCAACGAGAATGGCACCAAAGCAAGCAAGACCGATCAGATAATACGGCATTTCGAGCCAGTTGAAATGAATGGCGAGTGCCGTTAAGGAAGAAGACGGAATCGATAATCCAAGGAAATGAGGTCCGAGAATACGTTTAATGGTCAGTAACGGAAAACGGTGAGTCGTCCGAAAAGCAGCAGTAAGTTGTGCTTGGCTCGGAGTCGATGTCTGAAAGAATTGATAGAGCGGACGCATATGTTTTCGATAGATCGTATATTCGAAGCTAAACATTAAAACAACAGAGAGAAACATGATTGTCAGCAAAATTACACGTTCTCGTGCATCGAATGTCAACGTTTCGAAAATAAATAGACAGCCGACACCGAACACAGCGACAAAGGATCCAATCAAGTAATTCTTCAAAAGTTGTCGTTCGAATTTTTGGAGAGGTGTCATGAGTTGCCTCCTTTTGAATTAAGTCATGTATGTAGCGTATCGCGATACGTAACCGACAATCTGTTCTCTTTTAAAAAATGAGGGGAACGATTGATGAACGGTTTATTATTAATATCGGTCAATTTCCGTAAAAATGAACTAAATTCCAAAAATAGGTATAGTTACAAAGTACTAATTGTTCTAAAAGTAATTGATTAAGCAACTAAAACAATATATGATTTGAATATTCAGAAAAGTTATCTCGGTCATGCTTTTCACTACTACATAGGGGGTCAGTTCACGTGGGAAAAAAGAAACAGCTTAGCTTAGCCGTCTTATCCGGAATCACGGCAGCCGCATTTGCCGTTGGTCCAGTTTTACCTGGTGGGAAGGTAAAATCTGTTGAAGCTGCTGAAAAAGCAGTAGCCGGTGCACCGATGGATTTAAACACGGTTGATCAGGAACGTCTATTGAAAGTGCTTGAAAAACGTGGGGTCGTCTCAAAAGCTGCATCTGCAGCAGAAAAACAAAAAGCCGTTCAAAAGTATCTTGATAAAAAGGCGAACGGGAAACCGGAAGCCGATCATGATCATGAGACGGAAAAAGAAGCGAAATTTGATCAAAAAACAAAGGATTTCTTGACGAAACAAAAAGATCAACTGGCGAAACAACTCGCTAAAAATCACAATAACTACAAAAAAGGTAAAAAAGATGGGTTTGTCAAAGTCGATAAAGCCAAACAAGCAGCTTACAACGGTGCTACCCGGACAGACAAAGTACTCGTCTTACTTGTCGAATACAGCGACTTTAAGCATAACAATGTCGTCCAAGAACCGGGATACATGTATTCGAAGGACTTTAACCAAAAACATTATCAAGACTTGATGTTCGGAGATAAAGAATTCGAGCTGTTCAACGGCGATAAGGTCAAGACGTTCAAACAATATTATGAAGAACAATCCGGTGGCAGCTACTCAGTCGATGGGAAAGTATCGAACTGGTTAACAGTACCGGGTACGGCAAAAGATTATGGTTCAGACAATCCGAAAGGCGGCAATGATAACCTTCCGGGCGCAAAAGGACCACGCGGTCTTGTTAAAGATTCATTGAATGCAGCGGTAAAATCCGGCATTAACCTTGCAGAGTATGATCAATTTGATCAGTACGATTTAGATGGTGACGGCAACCAGAATGAGCCGGACGGTCTCGTCGATCACCTGATGATTCTTCATGCCGGAACAGGACAAGAAGCAGGCGGCGGAACGCTCGGCGACGACGCAATCTGGTCGCACCGTTGGACACTCGATGGAGTTTATCCTGTTGCGAATACAACTTCAAATTCTACAAACTGGGGCGGCAAGATGGCAGCCTTCGATTATACGGTTCAACCGGAAGACGGTGCAGTCGGCGTCTTCGCTCACGAATTCGGACACGATCTTGGACTTCCGGATGAGTATGATACACAGTATACAGGTCAAGGTGAGCCGGTTGCTTCATGGTCGATCATGAGTGGCGGTAGCTGGAACGGTAAAATTGCCGGAGCAGAACCGACAAGCTTCTCACCACAAAATAAAGAGTTCTTCCAAACTGTCATGGGCGGAAACTGGGCGAACATCCAAAACGTTGATTTCGATTCACTTTCAAAAGCAGGAACGGCTTCGTACCTCGATCAAAGTGTCACGAAATCAAAAAATCCTGGAATCATTAAAGTCAACTTACCGAAAAAGCCGGTTAAAGGAATCGCTCCAGCTTTCGGTAAAAAATACTACTACAGCACAAAAGGAAATGATCTCCACACGTCAATGACGTCACCAGAGTTTGATTTGACGGCTGCGACATCTGCGAAGTTTGACTACAAAGCATACTTCGATGTCGAATACAATTATGACTTCTTGAAAGTCACAGCAACAGCTGACGGTGTCTCGAAAGAGATTGATGTCATCGGTAACGAGGATACGGACGGTGATCAACGTGCCGAATCTTCAAAAGGTGCATGGGTCGACAAATCATATGACCTCAGCGAATTTGCCGGTAAAAAGGTTACATTGACGTTCGACTACACAGGGGATGCCGGTCTTGCCCTCGATGGTTTTGCGCTTGATAACGCAAAACTGACAGTCGACGGAAAAGTCGCCTTTGAAGACGATGCAGAAGGTACTCCGAAATTTAAATTGGACGGTTTCGTGGCTTCGGATGGTTTCAGCTACGCGGACAACGCATACTACCTCGAATGGCGGAACTATGCAGGCTCAGATAAAGCACTTGAGCATGCACGTGGCGTGAAATACAACACGGGTCTCGTCGTTTGGTATGCCGATAGCAGCTTCACAGACAACTGGGTTGGCGTTCACCCGGGTGAAGGATTCCTCGGTGTCGTCGATTCGCATCCAAAAGCAATCGTTGGAACACTCAAAGGACAACCAGTCGTCACAGGAAGCACACGTTACCAAATCGCGGATGCGGCTTTCAGCTTCGACAAAGCACCAGCATGGCTCATCGACTCGCCATCACGTGGTCTTTACGATTACAAAGGACTTTCTGGCGTAACGAAGTTTGATGATTCTAAATCGTATATCGATCAATTGATTCCGGATGCAGGAAAACTGCTCCCGAACAACGGTCTTAAAGTACAAGTCATCGGTGAAGCGAAAGATAACTCTGCTGGAGCAGTCTGGATCCACCGTTAAGAAAAAGGAGCAGGTTCGGAGCAATCCGAATCTGCTTTTTTTTAGTTCGAAAAGTGGAATCAATTGGTAAATTATTGGTCAGACAACTTGACTTTTAAAGCGCAATCATTTTATACTGACGTTAGCTTAATATTGTTATTGTCACTACTGATTCACATTGCGTCACGAACAATCTTTTCGTCGCTCCATGTATTTCGGGACAATAATGAATTTCTTTCATATGCGTGGCATATGTATTAAGTAATTTATTTTTGGAGGTTGTTCCCATGAACACAGGTAAAGTAAAATGGTTTAACGCAGAAAAAGGTTTCGGTTTCATCGAAGTTGAAGGCGGAGAAGACGTATTCGTACATTTCTCAGCAATCACTGGTGAAGGTTTCAAATCACTTGACGAAGGTCAAGAAGTTGAATTCGAAATCACTGAAGGCGCACGTGGAGCACAAGCTGCTAACGTCGTAAAACTTTAATCTTAACTTTTCAATCGTCCTTTTTCGAAAGGGCGATTTTTTTAATGAGTTAATATCTTGAATTCAAGATATATATGCGCTATACTGACGGTACAAACTATTCATTCAGAAAAGGACGTGGCAAACATGGAATTACTTGGTATTCATCACGTATCGATTTTAACGGGAATGGCGGAACGGAACTATCAATTCTATACACAGGTTCTTGGGATGCGTCTGATCAAAAAGACGGTCAATCAGGACGATACGACATCGTATCATCTGTTTTATGGAGATGCAGAAGGGAATCCGGGAACGGATCTGACTTTTTTTGATATTCCCCATTTAGGGACCGGTGTACCCGGTGCGTCAAGCATCTCGTCGACATCACTCCGGGTCAAAACAACAGCATCCCTTCAGTTTTGGGTAGAGCGCTTTACGCAACAAGGCGTCGATCATGATTCGATTGTCGAACGGGCGGGGCGTCAGACGCTGGCGTTTCGTGATCAAGAAGGAACCCGGTTGATTCTTGTCGCAGAAGACGGGGAACAAGGTGTTGCAGGAGGCGTGCCGTGGAAACACGATGAAATTCCGGCTGAACATGCAATCGTCGGCTTAGGTGCCGTGACGCTGACCGTCAATGATCCGGAACCGACCGCTCTTGTCTTAACCGAAGTTCTTGGCTTTAAGAAAATCGGCAGTTATCCATCGCTGGCCGGTGATTTTGCGGAGATTGACGTCTACTCGACGGGACAAGGTGGAATCGGGGCAGAAGTTCATCTCGAAGCTCGCCCGGATCTCGACCGGGAACGGCTCGGCCGTGGCGGCGTCCACCATGTAGCGTTCCGTGTACCGAACAGTGAAGAGTATGACTTATGGGTGAAACGATTGAAAGAATACCGTCTGCCAAACTCAGGGAAAGTCGACCGTCACTATTTCCAGGCGCTCTATTTCCGCGAACCGAATCATATTTTGTTTGAATTATCGACGGATACACCGGGATTTGCAACGGATGAATCAGTCGAAACCCTCGGTGAGACATTAGCTCTGCCGCCATTTCTCGAACCGCAACGGGAGCAAATCGAAGCCCGTCTCCGCCCACTCGAAATCTGACAATCCTGTGACACAGGTCACAGACTGACGGGCGTCCCGTATACTAAAGACAGGAACCAGGAAAAAGGAGTGACGGGATGTTAGGAACTACGTTAGGTCAATTTCGATTGATTGCGATTTTAGAAGGTATTTCATTTTTAGTCTTACTGTTGATTGCCATGCCCTTAAAGTATATGGCAGATATTCCGGAAGCCGTTTCAGTCGTCGGAGCCATGCACGGTGTGTTATTCGTCATGTATGCACTATGGCTTGCTGTCGTTAAATTCAAATACCGTTGGTCGTTTGTAAAAGCAGGAATCGCCTTTATCGCTTCGTTCATTCCATTCGGGACATTTGTACTCGATCGAAAGTTAAAACAGGAAGCAACAAACGCGTAAATTGTGTATACTAGAAAAAGCACGGCTGTGGATAACTGTTTTGTCGATTCGAAGCAGGTTATCCACAGCTTTTTTCTGTGGATAATTTTTAGGAGGATACTATGTCAACATTTGAAGCACTACACATTCAAGAACAATGGGTAAAAAAATTACAAAAACAAGGCATCAAACAACCAACGCCGATTCAAGAGCAGGCGATTCCGCATTTGCTCGCCGGTCGTGATTTAATAGGAAAAGCACAAACCGGAACAGGGAAGACGCTGGCGTTTCTTCTGCCGATTCTCGAACAAATCGATTTAGACAGCAAAACGGTCCAAGCGTTGATCGTCGCACCGACACGTGAACTCGCACGTCAGATTGCAGATGAAACACACAAGTTAATCCGGAACATGGAAGATATCCGTGCGCTGGCTGTATACGGTGGACAGGATGTCTTCAAACAAATCCAACGTCTCGGTCGCATGCCACAAAT
Source organism: Exiguobacterium sp. R-39 (assembly GCF_049942815.1). Lineage (NCBI taxonomy): Bacteria > Bacillati > Bacillota > Bacilli > Caryophanales > Exiguobacterium > Exiguobacterium sp. R-39. The sequence continues at coordinate 2,960,697 of NZ_CP187965.1, read as the reverse complement.
CATCATCGGGACGCCGGGGCGGATTTTGGATCACGTCGGTCGCGGAACACTTGATTTGAGTGAATTGAAGACGCTTGTTTTAGATGAAGCGGATCAGATGCTGCAAATCGGATTCTTACCGGAAATCGAAGATATCATTGCAGCAGCACCAGTTGATCGTCAGTTCGTCATGTTATCAGCGACGATGCCGGAAAAAGTCGAGCAACTCGCGAAAACGTATTTGCGTGATCCGATTGAAGTCCAAGTCGAGGCAGAAAAAGTAACGGTCGATGCAATCGAACAGTTCGTCGTCGAGACGACGGACCGTCGGAAACAGGCGACACTCCGGACGATGCTTGACGAGATGCGTCCTTATGCCGCCATCATCTTCTGCCGGACACAACGCCGTGTCAGCAAGCTGAATGAAGAATTACAGATGCAAGGGTATCCGACGGATGAATTGCACGGTGGTTTGACGCAAGGGAAACGTGAAAAGGCGATGGCGAAGTTCTATCAAGGAAAAACACCATTCCTGATTGCGACAGACGTTGCATCACGTGGTCTTGACGTGACTGGTGTCACGCACGTCTTTAACTACGATTTACCGGACGATGCGGAAAGTTATGTTCACCGGATCGGTCGGACAGGTCGTGCCGGAAACGACGGCGTAGCGATTTCAATCGTCACACCACGTGACGGTCGCAGTTTCCGTGATATGGAACGCGAACTGGGTGTCGAAGTGACACCGATTGTCGTCGAACTTTCGGATGAAATGATTCGTGCACAGCACGATCAAAGTAAAGGAACGAAAAAACCGGCGGAAGGTCGCGGTAACACACGCCGCTCGAGCAACCGTCGTCCAGGCCGTGATCACCATAAATAAGTAAGTAAAAATCCCCTTTTCTTGAACTGCCCCATAAAAGTTGGACATAAAAATCCAACTTTTATGGGGTGTTTTTTATGGTCAAATATACAAAGGCGTTTAAAGTCCAGGTCGCTGAGCGTTATCTGACAGGACGAGACGGATACCGAGGTGTGGCGAAAGAATTCGGGATAACGCATAACCTGGTCCGTGAGTGGTCACATCTCTATGAGCGCTGGGGGGAAACGATCTTCGATCCTTCCTATACAACACACTCGCTGGCATTTAAACTGGAGGTATTAAACGACATGGCGACCAATAAGCTGTCCAATAGAGAGACGGCCGTAAAATACCGAATTTCCTCCCCGGGGATGATTTCGACATGGCGATCGACGTATGAACGGGAAGGGACCGCAGGTCTGGTCGCCAAACCGAAAGGACGTGCCCCGATGACGAGACGCAAGAAGAAGGATTTTGAAGAGATGACAGAAGTCGAGAAGCTCAAAGATCGGATCGAGTATCTCGAGATGGAGAACGCTGCGTTAAAAAAATTGAAAGCCTTGGTTCAAGAAGAGAATGCGCGACGAACCGGATCAAGGCACAAGTAATCGACGAATTGCGGTCAATCTATCCCGTTCCGGGACTCCTCCGCGTGCTCGGAATGGCCAGGAGCGTCTATTACTATTGGCGGACGCGCCTGACGGGCGAAGACAAGTATGCGGAGGTGAAGGCAGCCATCCATCCATACCCTCTTCCACGAACACGAGGGACGATGTGGTTATCGTCGCATCCACGCACTTCTCGAACGCCAGGGCTTCCGGCACGATCCGAAGACCGTGCGCCGTCTCATGAACGAGCTCGGTCTCAAATGTCTCGTCCGCATGAAGCGATACCGCTCCTATAAAGGACGGGTCGGAGAGGTCGCACCGAATCTTCTCCAACGGGACTTCAAGGCCACCGGCCTGAACCAGAAATGGGTGACTGACGTCACTGAGTTTCACCTGTTCGGTGAGAAGCTCTACCTGTCGCCGATGATGGACTTGGGAAACCGTGAGATCATTGCCTATACCCTATCGGACCGCCCTACATATCGATTCGTTGGTGAAATGTTAGACAAGGCAATCGGGAAGCTCGACGGGAAAGCCCGACCAATCCTCCATTCCGATCAAGGGTGGCATTATCAATATAGAGCGTTCACTGGTACGCTCCACGAGCACGGCATTACGCAAAGCATGTCCCGTAAGGGCAACTGTCTCGACAACGCAGCCATCGAAAGCTTCTTCGCCGTGCTCAAGTCAGAGCTCCTGTATCTCAAGGAGTTCGATGACATGGACCACTTCAAATGTGAGCTCGAGCGTTACATCGAGTACTATAACCATCGTCGTATCAAGAGACGACTAAAAAACCTGAGCCCGGTGGAATACCGGACTCAGGTCCTCAAGGTCGCCTGACAAATTATTTATTGTCTAACTTTTTTGGTTCAGTTCATTCTCCATGGATCTTTTGGAGGAAAGGGGATTTTTTATTTGGCGTACACCATCTGTCCGCCGAGATGACCGGTATAAGCGAGTAAACCGCTTCCGACAACAGCAACAATCAGGCTCAGCATAAGCATTGTTTTTTTGTTGGAACGGTAGCCGAGCAACAGGAGAACAAAGGCAATTCCAAAGGCAACGAGACTGAACAAGGCGAAATTTTCATGATTCGAGATGGCAGCGTGTGTTGCACTGCTCAGGTTGGTTTCTGCATATTCTTCTGCTCCGTCACCGGATAAATACGCTGCGACGCCGGACAACAGGCCGGCAAATAAAGTGATGAGGACAAATAATTTTAACTGGACCCATTTCAAACTGAATAGTAATAAGAGTGTTGCGAACAGTAAAAGAGCGATCGGTGCATGAACGAGCAGGGGATGAAGTGGTACGCCACCTAACATAAGATAACCTCCTTGATAAGTAATAAGAACATACTGTTACTTTAACCGGGTTATCTGACAGTTAGCTGACGGTCATTAAGAAAGTGGAAAAAGAATCGTGAAGCGTGTTCCGGTTTCGGGTGTGGATTCAACCAAGATAGCGGCTTGATGTGTATCGGCAATCGATTTGGCGATGGCGAGCCCGGTTCCGGTACCATGGCGAGAGTGGTCACCGCGGAAGAACCGTTCAAATATCTTATCTTGATTTTCCGATGGAATGCCGATTCCGTGATCAGCGATAGTTAATCGAACACCGGTTGACGTCTGTTGCAGTTGAACTTCAATATCAGCATCGCTGTAAGCAACGGCATTTTCTAAAAAAATCGTCAACAAACGGATTAATTGATTGGCATCTCCCTTGATCAACAGGTGAGGTGTGACGGTCAAAGCCAATGTCCGATCGACCAACGTATGTTTAAACCGTTCAGAAGTCTGCGTGACGAGTGTTCTTAAATCGACCGGGCTCATGGATCCGGGTTGACCGGACATTTCTTTTTGACACTATCGGTGTTAGCCGGTCTACTCGGTTCATTCCCGGCATTGAGAAAACAAAAGACACGTCTGCATAATATTCACCTGTACAGTGGCTGGGCCGGATTATTGGCGATTGTGCTTCATGCGACGCTGATCGTCGTCGATACGTATGCTCCTCTGAGTTTACTTGAAATTCTGATTCCGGGAACGGCATCCTATGAGCCGCTTTGGAATGCCTTTGGAACGATCAGTCTGTACCTGTTTGGTTTTGTCTTGGTTACTTCTGATTTCTTGAAAGAGGCGCTCGGAAAAACATTATGGAAATTAACGCACTGGCTTGTCCTGCCGGCCTGGCTCTTGATGACGCTTCACGGGATATTCATCGGGACGGATACAGGAACACTTTTCACGACCATTTGGTATGCCTGTTCGACACTGACATTGTTTACACTGATTTTGTACCGGATGCAGGTCCGTCCGAAAACAGCAACACCTAAAAAGCAAGCGTCCTCACTAGTGAAATGAGGACGCTCGTTTTTTAGCGTTGTCTTAACCACGTGGTCCAAGCCTGAAAGGCATCTTCCCGATTGTCGATATAGTTGTGATCACTATCGACAATGATTTGTTCAAAGGCGCTGGCATCCTGAAGCAAGTCATGATGAAGTGATTTGATGGACGTCTCATCACGTTCCGACGTCACAAGTAAGGCGGAACGTGTTCCGAGTTGTTCTTTCAGTGACAGCAGGTTCCACGTCGCATGATGTCGTTTTAGTTCGTCGAGCAGTATGTCGCCGTCGGTATGCGACAGGAACTGGGCTCCGCGGCTCAAGACGCCTTGTAACGCCTCTTCATGTTCCGGATAATCGAGTACCAGTTGACCGATCAAACCGAAGTTGAATGGAGAGATACCGATGTAATGCGCAATATCCGGAACATCGACGAACGCATGAAGTCCGGCAAAGCCGCCCATACTGTGGCCGACGATTGAAATCTGATCTACTGAGATATCGTGTGCTTGCGTAAAGGCGGGAGAAATGACATGTTGCATGATGGCAGTCGCATCTTCAAGGACATGTTGGAAACGGAATGCTCCCGGACTGCCAATCGTTCCGCGGTAAGACGTCACAAGGACGTGAAAGCCAAGGTTTTGTAATTGAACCGCCCAGTCCATGTTCAATTGTTTCCCGGGGAATCCATGAAACAGGACGATGAGTGGGGCAGGAGCAGCGAGCGCAGGAGAGTAGAGACGGCAAAATAACGACTCGTCCCCGCCGCTCGGAAGTTCGAGTAATGATAAGTTGGCTTTTTTAGTGATGGTTTCCATGACATCCACTCCTTCAGAAAAAGTTGCATCTGCCATTTAGTTTGATATAAATCGCTGAACAAGGCAATGATTAAGTCTATGAATTAAATGGAAGCACAAAAAAAGACGGAACGCAGGACTCGATCTAAAATCGAGTCCCGGCCTTCCGTCAGATGGTGTTTACCTTTAGAACACTTTTGTCGTCCACGATTCACAATTCCATAAATCCGTTGCGACGGCTTCGTAAAATTCAGGTTCGTGTGAAATCAACAGAACCGTTCCTTTATACTCCTGAAGAGCCCGTTTGAGTTCTTCTTTTGCTTCGACATCCAAGTGGTTGGTGGGCTCATCGAGAACAAGAATGTTGGATTCTGTGTTCATCAATTTACAAAGGCGGACCTTCGCTTTTTCCCCACCACTGAGGACTTCGATTTTCGATTCGATGTGTTTCGTCATCAAACCGCATTTCGCGAGCATAGCCCGGACCTGCTGCTGTGTCAGAGACGGGAATGTGCCCCAAATCTCTTCGATACACGTATTCGAATTTTTCTCCTTGATCTCCTGTTCGAAGTAGCCGATGTGAAGATTTTCTCCACGTTCGACTGTACCGGAAACCGAAGGAATCTCACCAAGCAGACTTTTGAGTAACGTCGACTTCCCGATACCATTTGCCCCGTGTAACGCGATTTTTTGACCGCGCTCAATCATCAAGTCAAGCGGACGGGAAAGCGGCTCATCGTATCCGATGACAAGTCCTTTCGCTTCGAACATCAACTTACTTGGTGTCCGGGCTGTCTGGAAATGAAACTCAGGTTTCGGACGTTCCTGCGCGAGTTCGATGACATCCATCTTATCGAGTTTCTTCTGACGGGACATCGCCATGTTCCGTGTCGAGACACGGGCCTTATTTCGGGCGACGAAGTCTTTCAGCTCGGAAATTTCCTGCTGTTGACGTTTAAAGGCTGACTCATGTTGCTTCTTCTTCGCCTCATGGACAGTCAGGAAGTTGTCGTAATCACCGACGTAACGATTGAGTCCTTGGTTTTCCATATGGTAAATCAAGTTGATGACACTGTTCAAGAATGGAATATCGTGTGAAATCAAGATGAACGCATTTTCGTAATCATTGAGGTAACGTTTCAACCATTCGATATGTTGCACATCCAAGTAGTTGGTCGGCTCATCGAGTAACAGGATGTCTGGTTTTTCAAGCAACAGCTTCGCGAGCAGGATTTTTGTCCGCTGTCCGCCGCTTAGTTCCTGGACATCACGATCGAGACCGATCTCATCAAGACCTAGACCGCGTGCGATTTCTTCGACTTTCGCATCAATCGTATAAAAATCATTGTTCGTCAAGATGTCTTGTAAGACACCGACTTCTTCTAACATTTTTTCGAGTTCGTCTGGTTCGACTTCACCCATTTTTGTATACAGATCATTGATTTCCTGCTCGATGTCGAACAAGTATTGGAATGCTCCTTTTAAGGCGTCACGAATCGTGAGTCCTTTGGAAAGAACAGCATGCTGATCCAGATAGCCGACACGAACGTGTTTCGCCCATTCGACTTTTCCTTCGTCTGGTTCGAGCTGTGAAGTAATGATGTTCATGAACGTCGATTTACCCTCACCGTTTGCTCCGACAAGACCGATGTGTTCCCCTTTTAACAGACGAAACGAGACATCTTCGAAAATCGCACGATCGCCAAAACCATGGCTTAAGTTTGATACCGTTAAAATACTCATAGTTACTCCCTTATTTCACGAATTCAATTAGACGCCTGTCCGTTTTTTCTGGTTGTTCGTTTTTTTCGTTTTTTGGCTTGTCATTTGTTTTGTTTCTGTTCCGCGCAAACCGGTCGGACGTTTTGTCTGTGATTGTTTTTTTGCTTTTAATTGTTCAATCATTGCTTCTTGAAGAGACAATTTTTTTGGTTGTTCGCTCATGTGTGTTCACCTCGATTAATTCGTTCTTATCCTCTAGTATGCCAAAAAAAACCTGTCTTGAAAACGAACTATACTTAATTCTTTCATTAAATGATTTCTTCGCCTAAATAAATCACGTAACAATTTCGGTCTAAATCGACTTCACAGCTGTCTCGTTCAAAGACGCCGTGATCGGGTACGCTCAATTTATCTTTAACTAAAAAGCGCATGGCCTGGATATGATTCGGGACGGTCACTGTCTTGATGACCGGATGTGAAGCACTTTCCTGGAAGCGTCGGAATTCGAGATGAATCTGGTGCGGCGGATAGACACGGTCCGCCGGATCACGGGGAGACGCTTCCACATGATCGACGATTAACTGATCGTATTCGCCGTCCATTTCATTGGAACGCAACTCATATAAGTGACCTTCGATGATATGAAATTCGCAAAGTTGATGCGCAATGATTTCCTCCGGTTCAATGGCAAAGCGGCTGTATTGATAAATTGATTTGAACTCATTTTGATCTTCGACATAATAGGCAAGTGACATTTGATTTCCTCCTCAAGTCTTCTTCGTTATTCTACTAGCATTAACAAAAAAAGTTCCGGAACGACTTAGAAACTTTTTTGGTGGAAAAAGCGTATACTTAGAATAACAAATTGTGATGAGAGGGGTATGCGATGTGAGTTGGATGAAGCAGGCAACACTTGCAGCTACGTTATTAATCGGAACGACGCTCAGTGGATGTGGATCGGACAATGCAAAAGCGGAACGTCCGGATGATCCGGATTGTGATGATTATGAATATGATAACGATGAAGGTGTTTGGTATTGTGATGATTCAAGCTCGACACACTCGGGGTTCTTTTACTGGGGAGGAAGTTACTTTGCTTCACGCGCCTTGATGCATAGTGCGATGCGAACGAAAGGATACACACCCCGATCAAAGGACGTCAAAAGTTATAATGCCAAGACAAAAGGATTTGGGACCGGGTCATCGTCCGGCTTCTTCGGCGGATGAGGACACGACAGGAATTGTACGGGGATATCGACGCTTTTTGGGATGTGCTGGATGGGGAAATTTACGCTTTGGCGGAAGTGATGCCCGTTTCGAACGAGACGATTCAGGCATTGCGGACAGCGGCACGAGAAGCGTATACCATCTTTGAAAAAGTGATTCCGATTCTTTGGACGATGGATGACGACGGATTAATTGAACTTGGTTTTCCAAAGGATGCTTTACCGTTTTTACGGTTACAGACGATGCGTCCTTTATCAGTCATCAGCCGCTTCGATTTCATTGTCACAAATCATCGGATTTCGATCATGGAATGGAATGCGGATACGCCGACATTCATTAAGGAGTCCTTTGAAGTCAATGATCGGATTGCGCGAAAAGTGGGTTTTCGATCAATTAATGACGGACAAGCGAAACAGTTGGCGGACAGCGTTGATCGTGCGGTGAAGGCGGCAAGCCACAGGATTCGTCACGAACAGCCGCACGTCGTCTTCACGTCACACGGAGACAACATCGAAGACCGGTGGACGACAGAGTATCTGCAACAATTTGTTGCCGGTGCTACATACTGTCCTCTTGACGAACTTGAGATACGGGCAGAAGATGGGTTGTATGACCAACAGGGACGGCGAATCGATATTCTGTACCGGCAGACGTTTCCGATTGAGATGGCTTTACTCGACCGTGATGAAGACGGAACAGAGCTGGGACATTTGTTGCTGCAGCTCGTCGAGATGGGATTGCTTGAAATCATCAATCCACCGTCGGCTTTTCTGATGCAGGCAAAATCGGTATTGGCCTTGATTTGGCTCTTGCATGAAACAGACCATCCTTATTTGACCGGGCGTGATCATGAGATTATTGCTCAGTATTTCTTACCGACCTATTTGAGTCCGGAGCCGTTTTTACGTCAAAATCAGGCATTTGTTGAAAAACCAATCTTTGGACGGGAAGGGGATACGGTTACTGTCCGTCAAGGGGACGGGAATGTCCTGTTCAGCAACGAACAACGTTCATTCAGCGATCAGTCTGCCGTGTATCAACGTTATCAGGAATTACCGATATGGTCATTAGAAGATGAAACAGAAGTCGCATATATGTTTGGTGTATTTGTGCTTGGCGGGCGACCGAGTGCTGTCGGGGTGCGGGCAGGTGAACGGATCACGGGGAATCGATCTTATTTCTTACCGATCGGACAACGTGAAAATCAAGAGGAGGATGGATGATGAAAGCAGCTATTTTAGGAGCGACTGGTTTAGTGGGGCAAGAACTGGTTGATCAACTATTGGCGCATGATGAATATCAGGAAGTACATGTTCTCGTACGTCGTCCGATGAATCGATTTCATCAAAAACTCGAAGAATGGGTGATTGATTTTGATCATGTGACGGAAATCGAATTACCGGAAGTCGACCACGTTTACTGTGCGCTGGGGACAACGATCAAACAGGCTGGGTCGCAAGAAGCGTTTCGTCTCGTGGATTATACATATCCAATTGAAGTGGGACGGGAATTGCTTGATCTAGGGGCTACTCGATTTGCTCTGATTTCGGCACTCGGCGCCCATCCGAATGCGAAAACATTTTATAACCGTGTCAAAGGGGACGCGGAAAATGGATTACGCGTACTCGGTTACGATGCCTTACTTATTTTCCGCCCTTCGTTATTGTTAGGCGAGCGGGATGAATTCCGTTTTGGCGAACAGGCGGCGGCCCGGGTATCCACTGTGTTACGTCCATTGTTGCGGCGCAGCCCGTACGCACCGATTGAAGCGGCGAAGGTCGCGCAGGCGATGATTCATCATACGCTGCATGAACCACCGGGAGTAACGATTGTTGAATCAAAAGAGATGCAGACTTGAGTGAGCGGATTTTTCGTATCACTCTTTTTTGTGTACCGAAATTAATATTTGACTCCTCAAATGATTTACGGTTGAATGATATAGTGCTGTCTCACAAACAAAAAAAGAAGTGAGACAATTCAGGCAAAACAGTGTATTTGCGTTCAATTCGTTCGTTCATGCTTATCGTTTGGGGAAAGCGGGAAAAGATTGGACAATGTGCACATATCGAAGGTAGACGAAAGGAGCCGTTCACATGGCAGAGTTTGATCGCGATCAGGTCTACAAGACTGTTCCGCAAAAAGGATTCTTCGGAAATCCAAAAGGACTGTTCACGTTATTCTTTACTGAGTTTTGGGAGCGCTTCTCCTACTACGGGATGCGTGCCATCCTCATCTTCTACATGTATGATTCAGTTGCCAACGGTGGTCTTGGAATCGACAAGCCGACTGCTGCATCGATCATGGCAGTATACGGTTCACTCGTATACATGTCCGGTATCATCGGCGGTTGGGTCGCTGACCGGCTGCTCGGTACTTCCCGGACCGTTTTCTATGGTGGAGTGCTCATCATGCTCGGACATATCGTCCTCGCGTTACCGGCCGGAATCACGGCATTGTTCATCTCAATGGGATTGATCGTCATCGGAACAGGGTTCTTGAAACCAAACGTTTCGAACATCGTCGGTGATCTGTACAGCAAAACGGATAACCGTCGTGACGCCGGATTCAGTATCTTCTACATGGGGATTAATGCCGGTGCATTCCTCGCACCATTGATTGTTGGTAAAGTTTCAGACTCAGCAGGATATCACGCTGGTTTTGCACTTGCTGCAATCGGGATGTTCTTAGGTTTGATCGTTTTCGTCTTAACGAAGAAAAAGAACCTGGGACAAGCGGGAACATACGTCTTGAATCCGCTTGAAGGCAATGAACGGAAACGATTCTTTACGATTGCAGCCGTTGTCGTTATCGTGCTTGCGGTTCTTGGAACGATTGCATCGCTGACAGGATTGTTGACGATCAGCCGCTTTACGCTCATGGTCACGTTCCTCGGAATTTTGATTCCGATTGCTTACTTCACTTTCATGCTGCGGAGTCCGAAGATTACGGATGATGAACGTTCGCGTCTGCTTGCGTACATTCCGCTCTTCATTGCAGCTGCAGTATTCTGGGCGATTCAGGAACAAGGTTCATATGTTCTTTCGATTTTTGCGGATGAACGGACAAATCTTTCGTTCCTCGGCTTTGGTCTGGAACCGGCCTTCTTCCAGTCTCTGAACCCACTGTTCATCATCGTCTTGGCACCTGTATTTGCAAGCTTTTGGGTGAAACTTGGTGATCGCCAACCGACGACAATGCAGAAGTTTTCGTTTGGTTTGGTATTTGCCGGCTTATCCTTTATCGTCATGATGTTACCGGGCTTGTTGTTCGGAACAGATACGACGGTCAGTCCGCTTTGGCTTGCGCTCAGCTTCTTTCTCGTTGTCATCGGTGAGTTATTCTTATCACCGGTCGGATTATCTGCAACGACGAAATTGGCACCGGCTGCCTTCTCGGCACAGACGATGAGTTTGTGGTTCTTGACGAACGCGACCGGACAAGCCGTCAATGCTCAAATCGTAAAATATTACGGAGCGGATACAGAAGTGGCGTACTTCGGAATTACAGGACTTGTTGCCATCATTCTCGGGATCATCCTGTTCGCTTTCGCACCAAAACTTCAAAAATATATGCGTGGTATTCGTTAAGAAATTTCCACGAAAAAAAGACAGCTGGCTTGGAAGTATACCTTCCAAGATCAGCTGTCTTTTTTTAATCATTCGTTCGGATATGACGCAGTGACTCAGCAAGCAAGGCAACGAGTGTTCCGAGTACGAGACCATTCGACATCAATGTCGTGACGAGTGGAGGTAAATCCGAAGTGGCACCTTTCGGAAGAAGTAGGGCACCGATTCCGACTAGAACCGGTAAGCCGACCGTAATCATGGCGGTCTGGCGATTCAATTCCCGCGAAGCTTCCGTGACCCCGATAATCGCCATTCCGGCGACGATTGGAGCAACCATTGCGTATCCGACAGCGACCGGAATCTTTGCAATCAGTCCGACGAACGGAGTGACGACGCTGAGGAACAGACAAATGGCATTGGCAATCGCAAAGGCCTTCCGATCCGTATTATCGGTTGAAGCGATGAAACCGGCTGTCCCGGAAATCGCAACGGGACCGACCGTTCCGAACATTCCCGCGAAAATTTGCCCGATTCCGGCTGTGACGCCGGCTGTCGCGACTTGTCCCTTCACTTGCTCACCACGTTTTGCACTGATGATTCGTTCAATGACTTTGATGTTCGCCAAGACGTTTGTCATCAGCAACAATGAGATGATCAGTGCTGTCGGGAGTAAGCTCCAGTCGAGTTGAATACCACCGAACGGCATCAAATCAGGGAAGGTAAAGAACGGACCGTCGAACGTCGGCATTTCGGCACGACCAATCAAAGCAAACATGCTCCAACCAACGAGCAGGGTGATCAATAACGCATACTGACGCAACCGATCGCTACGTTCTAAATAAAGTGAGATGATGACGGTTAAGACAGAAATGACGGCAGGAAGCACCTGAATCTTTCCGTCTTCGATATTGAGCAATCCTTTCATGACCGAACCGGATAATTGAGCCGATAACAGTAACATATAAACACCGATGACTTGTGGTGTGAACAGAGGAACGAGTCGACGAAGCACCCCGGTCAGGGTGAGAATGATACAGATGATCCCGCTTAAGATGAGAAGAAAACCTAACGACTGTAACGTGTTGGAGTAACTGCCGTACAAGGTGATTCCGATGGAAGAATAAAGCGCGAATACTCCCCACCAAATACCGGCAGGGCCTTCCATGATCGGCAGACGGTGGCCGAATAACACTTGAATGAGACTTAAAATCGCAAAAACGAATAAACAACGTGAGAGGAAAGCGAGGGTATCTGCACTTGATAGTTCAAATGAGGCAGCAATCGCGAGTGGCGGGGCAATGTTAGTACAAATAATAAACAAAAACCACTGAATCGTGGAGACAACAGTACGTGGCAAAACAAATGATTCCCCTTTCGAATAACGGATGCTTTTTTAATCTTAAACCAAATATTGAAAAAGAGATAGATACGCTTACATTAACTGAAAATTCAAAACACTACTTTCATATGTGATTTTGCACATTATATTGGGTATCATAAAAGAGGAGGGATGAATATGAAAAGATGGTTAAAACGAATCAGCATCAGTCTACTGATTCTGGTAGGGATCTTAGTTGCAGCATTCATGATTTGGGCTCAATTTGATTACAATCCAACAAAAGAAGCAAAACAGTATTTCGGTGAACCGGTCGGACAAGGTTATCAGTTCGGAGACGACACGAGTGAAACGGGCTTCATTTTTTATCAAGGGGCCAAAGTGGATCCCGCTGCATACAGCTATTTCGGTCACCAATTGGCACAAGAAGGATATTATGTCGCCCTGCCGAAACTGCCGTTTAATATTGCGCTGCTGGACTCTAAAAAGGGATTATCGATCATCGAAGAGCATCCAAAAATCAAGCAGTGGTATTTGATTGGTCATTCGTTAGGCGGAAGCGCCGCTTCAACGATTTTGGAAGACAGTCCGAAAATCAAAGGCATGATTTTTTTAGCTTCTTATCCGATTGATGTAATCGATACTCCGTCGCTAACCGTCTACGGTGGAAGGGACGGGGTTTTACCGGTCGAGGATATTGAGGACAGTAAACAGGATGTCCGTTCTGATGCAGTGTTTCATCTGATCCAGGATGGAAACCATGCCAACTTCGGGATGTACGGCAAACAAAAAGGGGACAATGACAGTCCGTTGACGCCAAAAGAACAACAGGATGAAACGTTGAAGGTGATCCGGGAATTCGTATCTGCACAGTAAAAAAAGACCCGCTCTTCTGTCTGATTGGACAGGGGAGCGGGTTTGATGTCTTCTCATATATGTTACGTCAACCGTCGTGAAACCTCGTCAAGCGTTGGCAAAGCAACCATCGCGCCTTTGACCGAAGCGGCTAAACCTCCGGAAATCGCAGCAAAGCGGCCGATATCCTGTAATTCGTTTTCATCCCAGTCAAACGAAAACGAGCGGATGGCACATTGATGGAGGAGACCGGACATGAACGCGTCACCTGCTCCCGTCGTATCAATCGCATCGACAGAAATCGCTTGAATCTCTGCCATCGAGCGGTCGGTATAAATCAGAGAACCTTCCGCGCCACGCGTTACAGCCAGTAACCGAATCGGATATTCTGCGAGTAGTTCGGCAGCCCCTTCATCCAAATTCGTCTGGCCGGTTAAAAAGGTCAGTTCTTCCTCCGCCAGTTTCACGATTTGAGCATCCGGTAAGACGGACCGAATCGTGGAACGGGCAGCATCTAAATCAGACCATAACGATTCACGTAAATTCGGGTCGTAAGAGATCGGGACATTATTGGCTTTCGCCACTTCAATCGCCCGCCGTGTCGCTTCGACCGCATCTCCGGAAATCAAGGAGATTGATCCGATATGCAAGAGGTCCGCCTCGGCGAGTGAATCCGGAATGTCTTTTTCATGAAAACTCATGTCCGCACGATAACTGTTGATGAACTCGAATGACCGTTCACCGTCGGCTGCATTCGTAACGAGGACAAGGCCGGTCTTATGTGTCGGATCAAAAACAAGATGATCCGTCTTAACACCGTAATGATGAAGTGTATCCTTTAAAAAGTGTCCCATCGAATCGTCACCGACGGAACCAAGGAAATAACTGTCGGCGCCGAGCCGTGCTAATCCAACGGCGACATTGGCCGGTGCACCACCCGGATTTTTTTGGAACGTTACATTATCGGCATCGAGCGGTATTAAATCGATCAATGCTTCACCAAGACTATAAATTTTCATAGGAGATACCCCTTTCAAAATCTGGCCGGATCCGTTCCACGTGAAGAGCCATATAGCCGACTTCGGATTGCGGCACAGTCGTCTGTAATTCTTGTTCCAACCAGGACGCCATGTTTTCCGCACAACGGAAAGCGTCCGTATAACGGGTTTGAACAGCGGATAAGATGACGTCATCCATGTCATGTAACGTTTGCCCTTGTTCGATCCGGGCTAAGACGAGTTTCATATGGGTGAAGAACCGGTAATAGGTCATCGAGGTCGTTTCAATCGTTTGACCGAAAAAGGCTTCGATTTGTTCACGCAACTCATTTAATAACGTAGCCGTCTGGAGGGCGGTTGCCATATTAGGATGTCGTTGTCGTGCATTATACAAGTGAAGGGCGATGTTCGCAGCTTCTTCTTTCGGTAATGAAACGGCTAACTGTTGTTCAATATGGGCGACTGCCCATTCTCCAATCTGATATTCCGCTGTATACAGTAACCGGATTTCTTCCGCCAAGCGATTATGGACGACCAGTTGTTCACGGGCAAGCCGGACGGCGTGGGCGAGGTGATCGGTCAGACTGACATGAATGTAGTCATGAAAAGGTGTTTTCAGTTCGCCTTCTGCATAAGAAATGATCTGTTCCGACAAATCGATGATATCCAGTGGAGTCGTCGTCAGGATTTCCTTGAACTGTTCGGCATTTTCAAAAGACGGGATGAACATTTTTTCGATTTTCGTCGGATCAACAGGATCCTTCTTTTTTTTACCAAAAGCAATGCCGGGTCCCATGATGATCCGTTCCTGACCTTGTTCTTTTGTGACGATGGCGTTATTGTTGAGTACTTTATGAATGATCAGTCTGACTACCTCCTTTCTACTTCCATTATACGGGTTATCGGCAATCTAGGAAAACTGACAAATGCGACCCGAAGAGGATTCTCAAGGGGTCGCATCGTTTAATTAAGCAGCCAAATCCGTCTGTTTTTGTTTTCGTGCATCGAGACGCATCAAGATGACGGTAGCGACGAAGGCCGTTGCGACAGCAATTGCGAAACCAACCAAATAGTTGATCAAGTTGGAGGCGCCGAGCGGAGCGACGATGGCAATCATCGGAATACCGGTTAATCCGTAAGCGTTCGCTGCGACTTGTGTCAAGACGACATATCCGCCGCCGATCGCGCCACCAATCGCACCACCGATAAACGGTTTACCGAGTCGAAGGTTGACCCCGTAGATGACAGGTTCCGTAATCCCGAGAAATGCGGAAAAAGCAGACGGGAGAGCGAGTGCTTTGAGTTTGACGTTTTTCGTCATGAAGTAAACGGCAAGTCCTGCTCCGCCTTGGGCGACGTTTGCCATAGACCAGATAGGAAGTAAGAAGTTTTTACCGATACTCTTATCGGCAAGTAATCCCGCTTCAATCGCATGGAAACTGTGGTGCATTCCTGTGATGACGATTGTCGAGTACAGACCACCGAATAAGAGACCGGCGACGACCGAGAACTGCTCATAGAAGAAGACAAGAACAAACGAGATTCCCTTACCGAGCAACGTGCCGATTGGACCGATGACGATGAGTGCGAGGAAGCCTGTCACGAGAATCGTCACGAACGGTGTGACGAGGAGATCAAGTGTTTCTGGTGTCCGTTTACGGACTTCTTGTTCAATCTTAGCCATGACCCAAACTGTCAGAAGAACCGGGAAAACCGTTCCCTGATAGCCGATCAATTCAATGTTCATGCCGAGGAAATGCATCACTTCCGGTTCACTATTTCCGAGTGTCCACGGATTTAATAACGATGGATGGGTCATGATTCCACCGATGACGGCACCGAGGTACGGATTCGCACCGAATTCACGGGCAGCCGAGAAACCGATCAGAATCGGTAAGATGATGAAAGCGGAAGACGAGAACATATCGAGCAACTGGACGATTGGCGAATCACCGCTGACCCAGCCGAATGCCTTGATCATTCCGAGCAGTCCCATTAACAGACCGGCAGCGACGATAGCCGGAATCAGCGGTACGAAGACGTTTGATAATGAGCGGGCAAGACGGGCAAACGGATTCAATTTTTGCGAAGCTGCTTTTTTGACATCAAGCTGTTCTTCTCCGTCCGGCCTTACACCAGCGAGTGGGGCGAATTCAGCGAAGACCTTGTTGACAGTACCTGTTCCGAAGATGATTTGATACTGACCTGAACTTGAGAATGCACCACTGACACCGTCCAAGTCTTCGAGAGCAGGCTGATTCACTTTGGATTCGTCATGCAGGACGAGGCGGAGCCGTGTTGCACAATGGGCGGCCGTAATGATGTTTTCCCGGCCTCCGACGATTTCGAGGACATGTGCTGCAGTTTGTTTGTAATCCATCTTGAGTTCCTCCTTTAGGAAAGGCGTGCAGTTGCAACAAGCCACAAAAAAAGGCAAGACCGAACAGCATCTCCACGAACGAGATGCTGAATCGGTCTTGCCAGCCGTACTGTCACAATCCGCACTATTTGCTTGTTGCCCTCATCATAAGGAGAAAAGAAAGCGTTGTCAACCGTTAAATGGGTTCTTTTTGAATCGAGATATCGACTTCGACACCAAAGTGGTCAGAAACAACCGGTGCGAACACCCCGTCAAAGACGACTCCGACGCGATCGACGTCGATTTTTCGGTTCGATAAGACCAGGTCGAGACGTAATCCTTGTTGATTTTCTTCCCACCCGTCAATTTTGCCTTCGACCGTTTCAATACCAACAGTCTCTTGAGCCAACAAAAAGACGTCGTGGAGGCCGCGTTGTATCATATGGTCATAGCCGGCCTCACGTTCCAATGCATCATTGTTGAAGTCGCCTAAGAACATCGTCCATTCAAGAGGGTCCATTCGGGCAATCAAATGATCGAACTGTTCACTGAACGGCTCATCCGCATCTTCCCACCAACCGAGGTGACAGGAATTAAACGTGATTTGTGTCCCGTCGATATCGATGGTTGCCCGGACGATTTTGCGGGACTTCCAGTCCATCGTGTCCTGACTTCTGCTGACGTAATAACTGTCTGATTTTAAGATGGGGTGTTTCGTCAAAAGAGCGAGACCTTCCTCATACGCATCATATCCGATATGCGAGAAGTCCCAGACGAACGAATAGTCGAAACCTTGTTTCGCCAAGGCTTGTTGAATCAAGTAAACAAAATTATCTTCACGGATGTTGTCATAAAGGATCGGAGTATCCATCAATTGACTCACTTCCTGTAAAGCAATGACATCATAATCCTGTTGGATGATTTGTGTAACGATTTGATCGAGTTTATCGAGTTGATTGGTTTCCTGCCAAGAATGGCAATTGAGCGTAAGTAATCGCATCTGTTGATCCTCCTGTTTTTCAATAAAGAAAGGTGAAACTCAAGGAGAGCTTCACCTTTTCTTATTTACCCTAAATCATCTGGTTTATGCGCCGATTCGATCTTGGATATCTGATTTCAAGACATCCGCTTTAGGACCGTAAATAGCTTGCACGCCATTATTTTTTAGGATTAATCCAAGTGCACCATTGGATTTCCAATCAGATTCCGGTGCGACAAGACTTGGATCTTTGACCGTGACGCGCAGGCGTGTCATACAGGCATCGACTTCCTCGATGTTTGCTTGACCCCCTAATAATCCGATGATGCGTGAGGCTTGTGATTGATCGTTTGTTGCAGCCGCTTCGTTCGTAGCTTGAGTGTTATCTGAAACGACGACATCATCCAAGTAGTTTCCGTTACGGCCAGGTGTTGCATAGTTGAACTTTTTAATAACGAAACGGAATGTAAAGAAGTTCAAGAAGAAGAAGAACACACAGACACCGATGAAGCGGATCAAGTCACCGATCAGTCCCGCTTTTGCAATCAGCGGAATCCGTGTCAACAATTCAATCGCTCCGAACGCATGGATCCGGAGATGCATGACGTCAGCCAAAGCAAATGCAACACCTGTTAAGACAGCATAGACAACGTAAAGGACAGGTGCGATGAACATGAACATGAATTCGATCGGCTCCGTGACACCTGTTAAGAAAACGGCAAGACCGGCAGATAGGAAGACCGGTTTATAAGCTTTCTTTTTGTCTTCATCAACCGACATGTACATGGCAACAGCAACACCGATTAAAGAAGCCAGGGAAGTAACGACTTGTCCTTCTTTAAAACGTGCCGGGACGACACTGTTGATCAAATCGTTGTATCCTTGTGTGTTACCTGCTTGTTTTAAGTTAACGAGATCGGTAATCCAGGCGAGCCATAACGGATCTTGACCTGCGACCGTCGAACCTTGCGCTGCCCCCGTTAAAATTTTATACGTTCCACCGAGTTCCGTGTAGTTCATCGGAACCGTCAGCATGTGGTGAAGACCAAACGGTAAGAGCAGACGTTCCAGTGTTCCGTAAACGAATGGAGCAAGGATCGGTGCCGTATCGCGTGACGTCGCGATCCAGCGTCCGAAGTCATTCAATAATCCTTGGACGAATGGCCAAACGAGTGATAAAACAAACGCTGCAACGACGGATCCACCGATGACGACGAATGGAACGAATCGTTTACCGTTAAAGAATGCAAGTGCATCAGGCAACTTGCTGAAGTTATAAAATTTATTGAAGAGTACAGCTCCAAGGAAACCGGAAATGATTCCGACGAATACGCCCATGTTAAGCGCCGGAGCACCAAGGACAGAAGTGAAATAATCTTTTACAATTAAATCAGAACCAAGTAAAGACGTGACGGTTGCTTTTGGATCGGCAAGCATCGTCGAGTTGACACCGAAGATAGCACCGGTAACACGGTTGACTAAGATAAAGGCAAGTAAGGCGGCAAATGCTCCGCCGGCCCGTTCTTTTGCCCACGATCCACCGATCGCAACGGCGAACAAGACATGCAGGTTAGTAATGATGGCCCAACCTAAATCTTCAACAATTCTTGCAACCGTTTGCATAAACACGATGTCGCCACCGTACATTCCGATCAACTTCCCGATCGAGATCATGATTCCGGCAGCTGGCATGACTGCGATGACTACCATTAAAGCTTTTCCTAGCTTTTGCCAGAAATCAAATGAAATCTTGTTTTTCATGTGGTTTCACTCCTCTATGTATCTGTTATCTGTGTAATTAGTGCAAGAAATGTAAGCGATTAATGCAACCGCTTGCACCTAGAATTGTAAGCGATAACTTTTTAAAAAGCTAGTTCTTTTTTATGATTTTTTTGAAATTATATTTTAGAAAATGAATATTATGAATAGGAGAAGTGTTGAAAAATGAAAATCGGGAATAAGTTAACAGGAAAGAAAGCGGAGCGTCATGTGCTTAGAAAAAGGAGACGAAATCATGAGTGAATCGATCATTCCTCTCACGAACTATGGAGAACGAATTCGAATGTTACGGAACCGACAGGGCATGGAGCTCGAACAACTTGCGGAACTGACGGAAACGACACCTGAAATGATGAATCGGATTGAAAAAAGCCTGGCATATCCATCCTTTTCGATGATCGAACGGTTGGCAAAGGTGTTAGGTGTTCCGTACGAACATTTACTTCGGGATATCTGGTCGGCGCAAATGATTTTTCAACAAGAGGAAGATCAAAAAATCATTGATTTGCCTTCGAGTTAACGATAGAAAAAAAGGGCTGACTCAAAAGTCAGTCCTTACAAAGAAAAGGATGGCAGATTCTAATTCTGCCGCCCTTTTCTCGTTTAAACAGGAATCACTCGTTTCACGCAACTCCTACAGGAAAAAGCGCATTTTTGTGCTGTCAGAGACAAACAAGACCCGTTTTCCTGCCTGAATGAGGCAGGAAAACTGGCTTGTGTCTCGCCTGAGGAAAGGGCGTGAAAAGACGAGAGATTCCTTTTTGAGTCAGCCTCTTTTACTGTATTATCGATTATCGATGGTTTCGGGATATAAATCATGATTAAACAGACGGTGCTCTGCCATCTGTTCATATTTCGTACCCGGTTTACCGTAGTTGTAGTATGGATCAATTGAAATCCCGCCGCGTGGTGTGAATTTTCCCCATACTTCGAGGTAACGGGGTTCCATCAGTTTGACAAGATCCTTCCCGATAACGTTGATGCAGTTTTCATGGAAGTCACCATGATTACGGAAGCTGAACAGATAAAGTTTTAGTGATTTTGATTCGACCAGCTTCTCGTCCGGGATGTAAGAGATGTAGATGGTCGCAAAATCCGGTTGATTCGTAATCGGACAAAGGCTCGTAAATTCAGGTGCATTGAATTTTACGAAGTAATCATTTTCCGGGTGACGGTTCGGGAAGGCTTCAAGCACTTCCGGTTGATATTCAAAAATATACGGGACAGACTTTTGACCAAGTAAGGACAAATCGTTTAAATCTTCTGGACGCATAATTAATCTCCTTAAACGCCGCGATCGTTTGCGAAAACGAGGGCATGTAGTTGTGGAAGAACCCGTGCATGATTAAATCGTTCGTCAGTTGCGACGCGTTCCCATAAAGTTTTTAAGCCGGATAACATCCGCGGTGCAATCGTACCTTCTTCCGCAGGATCAGGATTACCGAGTGACAGATATAAGGTTTTTAAGGCGTAGCGTTCTGAAATGGCAGCAGCAAAGTCAAGATCCGCCTCATCAAAGATGACGATTTTAACGGCGCGTTGCTGTTTAGGCAATCGTTTGAAAAAGACATCAAGGCGGTCATAATCAACGGTCATGCCACTCGACGGCGGTTTCGGACTGATCGTGACGTCTTCGATATCGAGCACCCAGTTTTGCCAGTAAGAACCTTGTGTTTCGACCGACATCGTGATGCCACGGCTCTTCAGTGCGTCGACGAGTGTCCCGATTGATGCGTGTAACAAAGGGTTACCGCCGGAAATCGTGACATGACCATACGAACCGAGGGCATCGAGTTGCGTCAGGATTTCTTCTGCTGTCAGCAAATCCGGTTTTTCCGATCCGTCCCAAGTGAAGGCCGAGTCACACCAGGCACAGGAATAATCACAGCCACCCGTCCGGACGAACATCGTTTTTTGACCGATCGAACGTCCTTCACCTTGAAAGGTTGGACCAAAGATTTCAAGAACAGGAATCTTCGGTATTTTCTTCAGTTGACTCATGACTCAAGCATCCATTCCCGGCGGACTTCTGCAAAAGCAGTCGGTGTTTCATACAGTTTAACGAACTCGACACGCAGACCGCGTTCATCCGGCAGATGTTTACCGAGTGTTTCAAAAATCCAGGCCGACATGTTTTCAGCCGTTGTATTCATGTAAGGAAGCGACTCATTCAAGTAACGGTGATCGAGTAACGGTTCGAGATGCTCTTTGAAAATTTTCTTCAAATCGCCAAAGTCTAGTGTCATACCGCGGTGATCAAGGAATCCGCTGATGCCGAGATCCACGTGATACGTATGGCCGTGCAGGGCGCGGCACTTGCCATCATAGTCATACAGGTGATGGGCTGCGTCAAACGTCAATTTTTTGACGATCATGACACGTGATTTTGTATAAATAAGCGAGTCGCCGGTCGGGCGCTCGACTGTTTCGGGTGCTTCATAGTTGAATTTCATGTGTGTTGGACCTCCTCGATGTAGGCATCTAAGCCTTTTTTCCGTAATTCACAAGCAGGGCAATCGCCACAGCCGTCTCCAATGATTCCGTTGTAACACGTTAATGTCCGTTCGCGGACAAATTCAAACGCGCCGAGCGAATCAGCTAATGCCCATGTCTCTTTTTTGTCGAGCCACATGAGCGGAGTATGAATCACGAATGGATAGTCCATCGCGAGGTTAAGCGTCACATTCAGTGACTTGATGAAGGAATCACGGCAATCGGGATAACCGGAAAAGTCTGTTTCGCATACACCGGTAATGATATGGCGGATGCCACGTCCTTTAGCGAGGACGGCTGCGAAGGACAGAAACAGGTGATTTCGGCCATCTACAAAGGTAGAAGGAAGCCCGTCTTCGTTTGTCGTGATCGATTGTGAGTGGTCAGTCAGAGAATTGCTTGTCAATTGACTGAGGAGTGAGAGATCGAGCTCGTGATGTTTCACACCGAGTTCAGATGCGATTTCGCGAGCGACATCGAGTTCTGCGGCATGACGTTGCCCGTAGTTGAAGGTAACGACTTCAACTTCTGAATAGTCGGCAAGTGCCTGAAACAGGCAGGTCGTCGAATCTTGACCGCCACTGAAGACGACAAGAGCACGTTCATTTTTCATTGGATACACTTCCATTCCTAGTTTTTGTGACGGAGGAGGTTACGAACTCCGGAGACACAGTCTCAACTATTCACACTAGCAGAAGGTGACTCAAAAGTCGACTGACAATCGAGGATTTTGTAAGACAAAAAAAGCACCCTTGAACGAAAGGACGTCCAGGGGTGCGGAAATTATAACGGATAGTGGTAATAGCGTTCTTTGACGAGCAAATCACGGATGTTCGAGTCTTCTGAGATGACTTTCATCAAGCCGCCTGTTTGTGATGCATGCGCTTGAAGGGCAGCGATTTTTTGATCGGTATAGGCACTGACATCATGGATGAACGTTCCTTCACCGAGTTCGTCACGTGTATTGTTAGCGAAGGCAACCGCTAAAAATTCAGGACGCTGACTTTCGTCAATCGCACGAAGTGCCCGGACGACGGCACGTGCTGTCGCTTCGTGATCCGGATGGACAGCATATCCCGGATAAAACGAAATGACCCGTGTCGGTTGCGTTTTCGTAATCAATTGTCCGATTCGTTCAGCAAGCATCACTTCGTCTTCGAATTCGACCGTTTTGTCGCGGAGTCCCCACATTTGTAAATCGGAAATCTTCATTTTTTCAGATGCGGCAATCAGTTCGTGTTTGCGGATCGTCGCGAGCTGTTCGCGGTTCGTAAAGACAGGACGCCCCATGTTGCGTCCCATTTCACCGAGTGTCAGGCAGGCATATGTGACGGGTCCGCGGTTCTCTGCATGTTCGATAATCGTTCCAGCCGAGCTGAACGCTTCATCATCCGGGTGAGGGAAGATGACGAGGAGATGATCTTGTTCATTGTAAGCCATTATTCTACCTCCTCTGCGCCTTGCGCGAATGGAGTCGGACTGAGTTCGAAGGCAATCGCAAGGCGTCCTTCCATGTCGTGTCCGGCAATCAACAGTTGATCGCCTGCAAATTCATAATCCGTTAAGCCTTCACCGTACAACCAGCCGTGGGAGAGTTTCAGTCCGATCCGGTACGGACCGTTTCCGGTAATCAGACCACGTTCGTACGTAATCTCGGCGTTGCGGAAAAACATGCCGGCACTGTGGAACGTCGGATCCTGGTGGGTCGCGTACGCCCCGTTCGTCGTTTCGACGTGGACATAAAGTGGTGTATTGGCATGCTTGTCGATATAGTCTTGTACAGCGGTTAAATCAAGTGCTTGCATGATGAATCCCCTTTCCTATACAGAAAGAAGTCCGCGATCAGTGCGCGGACTTCTTGAGCGATTAAGACGTTACTGTTCGGTGAGCAGCATGGTCAGTCGGGCCGACATATTCATTCAGGCGGAATGAATGACGAATCGCAGAAGTGATAAACGATTTCGCTGTACGGACCGCTTGCTCCACAGAAGCTCCTTTTGCGAGTTCAGCTGTAATTGCAGCAGAGTAGGTGCATCCTGCTCCGTGCGTATACGGTGTCTCAATACGCTCGTCCTCAATTAGGATAAACTCTTTTCCGTCATAAAGCACGTCAACTGCTCGTGGGTGGTCAATCTTACTGCCACCTTTGACAAGAACGTATTGCGCGCCTTTTTCATGGATCCGTGCAGCTGCGAGCTTCATTTCATCGATGGTCGAAGGTGTTTTTCCAAGACCGGACAATTGACCTGCTTCAAAAACATTAGGGGTCACGACCGTTGCGAGCGGTGTCAAGACATCGCGTAAAGCATTCGCGGTATCGGGATTCAGAACTTCATCTTCACCTTTACACACCATGACCGGATCGATGACGACGTTTTTGACACCAGATGACTTGATTTTTTCAGCAACGACTTCAATGATTTCGACAGTCGGGAGCATACCCGTCTTCATCGCATCTACACCAATTCCTCCAAGGACCGTATGGATTTGTGTCCGGACGAGTTCGGCATCGATTGGGTAAACCGCATGGTGCCAAGAATGATCGGGATCTTGAGCGACGATGACCGTCAGTGCGTTCATCCCGTAGACTTCAAGTTCCTGGAACGTCTTCAAATCAGCTTGAATACCAGCACCGCCACTCGTGTCAGAGCCGGCAATCGTTAACGCTTTACGTTTTGTCATGTGGAATTCCTCCTAAATAAAATAAGCATATCTTCTTGCCATCAATCATAGCGAATTCTAGTCCAAGCGACAACTGCAGGGGCTCAATTGAGACAGAAAATCCCCACCTAGCTGACTAGATGGGGAATAAGATCATTTAATGAATAGGAAATCTAAGATGTAGTAGATGAGCGCCGCCACGGCCATTGAAATCGGCAATGTGATGACCCATGTAATCAACATCCGTTGTGCTGTTCCCCATTTAACACCTTTTTTCCGGTGTGATGTACCTACACCGAGAATGGCAGAAGAAATAACGTGTGTCGTTGAAACCGGTAAGTGAATGGCTGTCGCACCAAAGATGATGGCAGCAGACGTCAAGTCAGCCGCAACCCCGTTGACCGGACGGATTTTCATGATCTGTCCACCAACGGTCTTGATGATCCGCCATCCACCGACGGATGTACCTAGACCCATTGCGACCGCACACGATAGTTTAACCCAAAGTGCGACTTCGTGATCGGTTTGGAAACCGGAAGAGATGAGGGCAAGCGTGATGATACCCATCGCTTTTTGTGCATCGTTCGTTCCGTGTGTATACGATTGAAGTGCGGCTGTTGCAATTTGCATATGACGGAAACGACGATTCGTCTTCGCCAAGTTTCCTTTTTTGAAAACTACTTTAAAGATTCCATAGACGATAAATCCAAGCGTGAAGGCAAGAATCGGTGAAATGATCAGTGCCTGAACGATTTTTAGAATCCCTTTAGCTTCAATTCCGCCAAAGCCGACAGATGCGATAGCAGCACCGGCGATTGAACCGATCAGCGTGTGCGAAGAACTCGACGGAATACCGAAGTACCACGTTAAGAGGTTCCAAGCGATAGCAGAGAGTAAAGCAGCGATGACGACATAACTTCCGTGCTCAAGCGTCGACGGATCGACGATATCGCTGGAAATTGTTTTAGCAACGCCAGTAAACGTGATTGCACCTAAAAAATTCATCGTCGCGGCAAGAATGATGGCGTGACGTGGTTTCAAAGCACGAGTCGACACCGAAGTCGCAATTGAGTTCGCTGTATCGTGGAAACCATTAATGAAGTCGAAGCTAAGTGCGAGAATGACGATTATGGCGGTGATGATAAAAAGACTATCCATCTCGTTAGCTCCTCACTTATGCGTTTTTCATGATGATCGTTTCAATGACGTTTGCTGCATCTTGGCAGTAATCGGCGATTGATTCGAGCGATTCATAAATTTCTTTGTATTGAATGATTTTGATTGGATCTGTTTCTGTTGCGAACAATGCTTTGATTGATTTACGACGCAAGTTATCGCAGATGGTTTCCTGCTCTTTCACTTTGATGACGTGTTCACGCATCGGTTGGAGTTTACGTGCTACTAACAAATCCATTGATAAAGCGAGCTCGTTGACGGCAATGTGGATTTCATCCACGAAACGAATCATATGCTCGTCTGCTTGTATGATATTGTAAATTTCGAAGATAGCTGAACACTCTTCAAAACCATCGAGGACATCGTCAAGTGAATTAGCAAGTGCTAATAAATCTTCACGGTCGATTGGTGTGATGAACGCGTTGTTTAAATCGATGATCAATTGATGCATCAAATCATCACCAGCTGTTTCAAAATCTTTTACTTTATGGGCGAATTCTTTGACATCGGCAATACCATTGATTTTAAAGTCGACGAAAAATTGTGACGTTTGTTGCAGGTGTCCTGCAATCTCAGATAATTTAACCGCGAATGGATCTTGTTTTTTACTGAACATTTCTTCTGCCTCCATATTAAGAACAAGAATAGAATAGTGAAGTGACTTCACGAGTTCGATTGTATCAGACGCTATTGTAAAAGAATACAACTATGTCCCGTCTTTACGAAATCTTAATAAATCTTAATACTAAGGTGATTGTTGATTTAATAAAGAATTAAAAATTGCAAAGATAAGATGGAATTGCTTCTTAATCTTGAGGAAATTTGTGTTTTCTCTTGGCTCCTGTAAGGGAATAGAAGAAAAGCAGGAGAAGGAAGAGCGGAAGCGAATAAGAAATTAAGTTAGAACGTCATGTAAATCAGGTATAATCATGTTAAAGGAAAGAGGAGGACGTTTTGTATGCTCGTTCAAAGTTTGTGTATTCCGAAACACCAGTGTGTCAAGATTTTAGAAACCGCTACGATTCGAGAAGCGTTGCAGACGCTAGAAGAAACAGGATATCGTTGTGTCCCGGTTCTTGATCAGACCGGTCAATTGTTCAAAGGGAACATTTATAAGATGCATATTTACCGTCACGGGATGAACGGTGGTAGTTTAGATGATAACGTCATGACGTTAATCAAAAACACGACGAAGTTCATTTACACAGGCAGTAACTTCTTTGAAGTCTTTTTCTCAATCAAAGAATTGCCTTACATCGCAGTCTTGAATGATGATGGACAGTTCTTCGGCATCTTACCACACGGAAAGATGCTTGGTATGCTCGAAGAAGCATGGAATCGTGATTCAGGCAGCTATATCTTAACGGTTGCACTCAGTGAACAAAAAGGTGCCCTTGAAAAGATTGCTAAAATCGTCAATAAGTACTCAACAGTTGCGAGTTTGATGACACTTGATGCGAAAAGCAGTGTCATGCGCCGGGTCTTGATCACATTACCGACTGACTGTGATGAGAAAACGAAAAAGAAAATCGTCAAGAAATTAAATGAAAAAGGACTCCGTGTCGTTGCTGTGGAAGACTTGGCAGTTCGTGTATAATGACTAGGAAATCTGAAGGGACCAGTAAGTGGTCCTTTTTTTGTTGGGAGGAATAACAATGAAAATTTTAATGGTAGGGGCAGGTTCGATGAGCGAGTCCTTAGTCAAAGGATGGCTTGATTCGGGTATCTCCCCTCAAACGATCACGATGACCAATCGAACAGACCGGACACGTCTGTTTGCTTTGGCGGAGCAGTACGGTGTTCGGACGACGGCCGAGGAACAGGTCGAACAATTTGATATCGTTGTTTTAGCCATGCAGCCGGACGGAGTTCTCGACTACATCAAACAAAAGACTTGGACGGACCAACTGGTAGTGTCCGTCGCCGCGCATATTACACCGGCAGACATCGAGGCACACGTTTCATGTGGTGCTGTCTGTGCGATGCCGAATACACCTGTCGCATTTCGGACAGGAATGACGGGACTTTGGTTTGGTGACCTTATCTCGGATCAGAAAAGACAACAAGCGACGGCATTGTTTGAACGAGTGGGTCAGACGGTTGAAACGAATGCGACAACGATGCCTTATTTGATGGCTGCAGCAGGATGCAGTCCGGCTTTCTTCTATGAAATCGTCGGCGCGATGACACCTGTTTTAACGAAAGCGGGTTTTGATGCTTCTTCTGCCCGGCGGATCATTGCGCAGGCTATGAAAGGATCGGCGGAACTGCTGTTACACGAAGAACGTCCGACAGAGGAACTGATTGATGATGTAGCGGCTCCGGGTGGTCCGACGGATCGAGGAGTCCGTGTTCTGCGTGAACATCACTTAGCACAAGCGATATATGCTGCTTTGATGGAAAGTGCGCGGGAAGATCACTAAAGATTACTTGAAACGTCTACCGGTTCTCGATTCGAAGAGTACGGGTAGACGTTTTTTTTCATGTTCGGCTCATATAATACGAAGCGTTTCACGTGAAACATTGATTTAATCTTGCAAAGCGGGACAGAACTTCGTATATTTAAAAAAGAAACCGTCCAGACGGTACAGTAAAATGGAAAGGAGAAAGATGATGGTCAGTATAAAAGCGTTAGAAACGCGACGTCGAATCACGGATGCAACTGTTCAAGTCATGCTGACTCAAGGGTTTCCACAACTGACACTTGAAGAAGTGGCGAAACAGGCGAATGTCTCCAAAGGCGGATTGTTGTATCATTTTTCTTCCAAAGAAGAATTATTGATGGGTGTGATTGAAGAACAGGAACGGCGTCAGTTTCAGCAATATCAGACGTACCGGGAAGAGGGATTTGGTCCAATGGAAGCATTCGTCCTGCTGCAAGCAAGACGGGATGAAGAATTTTGCCTCGACATCGATACGGTATTGTTCTTATTGTCCTTATTAAAGGAAAATGCCGCTTTTGTGGAAGAACGAAAAAAACAGGTTCATCAGTTTTTTGATCAATTGATGGAACAGGCAGATCCTGTAGACGCGATGATGATTCGTTTTACATTGGACGGCTTGAAAATGTCGGAACATTTTCAGTTCGGTCAACCTGCACCTGACGTACGGCAGGCCTTGATTGAACGGTTATTGAAACAAGCACGCAAGATTGATCAAGCATCAAAATAACAAGATGGAATCGAAAAAGAAGAGAGAGAAGGCGGATTTTTACCATGAAGCGTATCATTCAATTTTCAGTCAATAATAAGTTTGCCCTTTGGTTGCTGACGATTATCATCACAGTCGCCGGAATTTATGCCGGAACGACGATGAAACTCGAGACGTTGCCGGATATCACGACACCAACCGTGTCCGTGACGACGATTTATCCAGGAGCAACACCGGAACAAGTACTCGATGAGGTCAGCCGTGAACTTGAAAGTAAGGTCGAGAACCTTGGCGGAGTCGAAACCGTCCGCTCGTCCTCTTTCCAAAATGCCTCAAATTTACAAATCGACTACAGCTTCAGTACAGACATGGACGAAGCGGAACAAAAAGTCAAAGAAGCACTGGCCAATGTTGAATTGCCGGAAGGAGCACAGGAACCTCAGGTTTCCCGAATCTCCTTTGATGCCTTCCCGGTCATCGGATTTGCCGTATCGGACGAAAAACGTTCATTATCCGACTTGACGAAACTGGTCGAAAACGAACTTCAACCAAAACTCGAAGGAATCGAAGGCGCACAGACGGTTCAAATTGCCGGTCAGGAAATCCGTCGAATCGAGATTCAATTTGATGAAAAGAAATTACAACAGTACGGATTGACGGAAGAGAACGTCAAACAACTGATTCAAGCGAATGATTCCCGCTTGGCACTTGGGTTATATGAACTAGGTGATAAAGAACAGGCCGTTGTCCTCGATGGAAAGGCAACGACAGTCACTGAACTGAAGAATCTCCGTTTGCCGTACACACCACAAGCAGCAACAGAGTCACCTGAAGCCAGTGCCGGACAAGGACAGACGCAAGCACCTGCACAATCGGCGCCGACAGATGCGGCTCCGGCACAAGCAGCGAGTCCGGCTGCGGCGGCACCAACGCAAGTCCCGACCGTTAAATTATCGCAATTAGCGACGATTGAAGACAAAGGAATCGAAGAATCGATTTCCCGGTCAAACGGGGAACGTTCGATTGGCGTCCAGGTGACGAAGTCACAAGATGCAAATACGGTCGAAGTCGTCAATGCGGTCAAAGAGACGATTAAAGACTTTGAGAAAGACAATGCCAGCGTAAAAGCGTCGGTCACGCTCGACCAAGGGAAGCCGATTGAAGAATCGGTCTCAACGATGATCAGCAAAGCATTGATTGGTGCCTTGTTCGCTGTCGTCATCATTCTCTTGTTCCTGCGTAATGTCAAATCAACGATCATTGCCGTTATTTCGATTCCATTATCTCTGTTGATGGCGATTTTGGTCTTGAAACAGTTGGACATCTCCCTCAACATCATGACGCTTGGGGCGATGACAGTTGCGATTGGTCGCGTCGTGGATGATTCGATTGTCGTCATTGAAAACATTTACCGTCGCTTGACGGATCCCGCTGAACCGTTAAAAGGGAAAACGCTCATCATTGATGCGACGCGTGAAGTATTCATTCCGGTCGCTTCATCGACCATCGTCACGATTGCCGTCTTCCTGCCGCTCGGATTTGTCACAGGATTTGTCGGTGAACTGTTCCTTCCGTTCGCGTTAACGGTCGTGTTTGCACTCTTTGCCTCATTGATCGTGGCGGTAACGGTTGTTCCAATGTTTGCGGATTCACTCTTTAAACGCGGGAAGGCACCAAAACCGGAAAAAGAAGATGGCGGAAAACTCGCCAATTGGTACCGTGGTGTACTGAATTGGTCGTTAAACCATAAACTCGTCGTGTTCGGACTTGCCGTCCTGTTGCTGATCGGCAGTTTCGCGCTTGTTCCGACCATCGGCGTCAACTTCTTGAATCAAGAGAGTGAAAAAACGTTTTACGTGACCTACAATCCGAAACCGGGTCAAACGTTAGAAGATTCATTGAAGGCTGCCGACTTGGCAGAAGGATATTTCGAAAAGCAACGTGATGTGGATAATCTTCAATTTACAGTCGGTGGAGAAAATCCATTGAATCCCGGAAATACAAAGCAAGCTGTCTTCATCGCCCAGTATGATCCGGATACAGCTGATTTTGCCGATGTAAAACAACAGGCAATCAAACAACTGAATAAAGAGATTCCGACCGGCGAATGGAAAGAACAGGACTTCAGTGGAGGAGCTGCTTCTTCCGGCGTTTCGTACTCGGTTTATGCGAATTCAATCGAAGATCTACAAACGATGACACCAAAATTCGTCAAAGCGATTGAAGGCGAATCGAAATACGTGCGTAAAGTAACAACCGACTTAAAAGAGTCGTATACGCAATACACGTTCGAAGTTAATCAACAAAAAGCCGCTGAATTCGGTATCTCGACAGCACAATTGGCACAAGGAATTGCCAATGTGCAAGGCGAAGAAAAACCACTTTCTACTATAAAAGTAGACGGCAAGGAACTTGATGTCATCGTACCGAACGAACAGACGACATATGATTCCATCAATGATTTACAAACAACAGATGTCACGACGCCGCTTGGTGTCCGGAAACTGTCGGATTTCGTCTCCGTTAAAAAAGGAACGACACCGGATTCACTCAGTGAACGGGACGGCAAATTGGTCGCGACGGTCACTGCAGAATTAAAAACAGACAAAGCAACAGAAGCTTCACAAGCCATCGATAAAACAGTCAAAAAAATTAATCTTCCGACAGGTGTTTCGTATAAAGCAGGTGGTGTGACGGAGCAAATTCAAGAGTCGTTCACGCAACTCGGACTTGCGATGGCAGCAGCAGTCGCCATCGTCTACCTTGTTCTTGTCGTCACCTTTGGAGGCGCATTGACACCACTTGTCATCCTGTTCTCGCTTCCGTTTGCCATCATCGGCGGATTACTCGCGCTGTTGATTACAGGCGAAACGATTTCAGTATCTTCATTAATCGGTGCATTGATGTTGATCGGAATCGTCGTGACGAACGCCATCGTTCTGATTGATCGCGTCATTCACAAAGAAAAAGAGGGCCTCGAGACACGTGAAGCCTTATTGGACGCGGCAGGAACACGACTTCGTCCGATCTTGATGACAGCGCTCGCGACAATTGGCGCCCTATCACCATTGGCACTAGGTCTTGAAGGCGGTGCTTTGATTTCGAAAGGTCTCGGGGTGACGGTCATTGGCGGATTAACAAGTTCAACGTTATTAACCTTGTTGATTGTCCCGATCGTCTACGAATTCTTTGCACGGTTTCGGAAAAAGAAGTCAATAGATTAAGCAGTTTTAGTTTCTAATGATTAAAGCAGGTACCCTGGAATGGCTCTAGCATGCTATTTTAGGACCTGTTTTTTTATTTGTTGCAAAAATGTTACGGTAAACTATCCCTGTTAATAAACTGTAATACGATGAAAGAAATCGACATGATAGGATAAAAACAGTAATTATCTGATAATTTAGTTTTTTACATAAACTCACTTACAAGGGAGATAGACGGATGAAAAGTTCATTTTTAATTCGTGTCATCGTGTTTGCAACGTTGCTCATCAGTAGCTTTGCCGCTGTTCCTCACCAAACAAAAGCCGGTACGGCAAAAAAAGTTGTCGTGGCGGTCGACGTGTTGAATGTTCGGTCAAAAGCAACGACGACAGGTCAAAAATTAGGCCAACTGAAATTAGGCCAAACGGTAACGGTCCTCGGCAAAACGGCAAACAACTGGTATCAACTCCGGTATGCGGGGAAAAATGCTTACATAGCGGCTACATACACAAAAGCGTTTAATGCAAAAGCGACAACGGGATTAACTAAAAATGGAGCAGCCGTCGTATCCGTGGCGGAAGGCTTAAAAGGACGTCCTTACGTATTTGGCGCAACGGGTCCTGTCAGCTTCGACTGTTCCGGCTTTACGCGTTATGTCTACAATGCATTGGGTAAATCATTACCACGAACAGCGGCTGCCCAATACGGCGCAACGAAACGAACAGCTCCAGTTGCTGGAGATCTGGTCTTCTTCACACACGGAAGCGGAATTCAACACGTTGGGATTGCGGTGGATGGATCGACGATGATCAATGCCAACTCGTATTACGGACAAGTCGTCAAAGAATCATTCCGAAGCGGCTACTGGGGATCACGTTACGTTGCTGCCGGATCTTTATAAGAAAGAAAATTAACCAAAAACCCGCTCTTGACGCATTTGCGAGACAAGAGCGGGTTTTAGTCATTGGATTCAAGAGCGGTCAATCCGCTCAGAAGGGTGGTCAGAATTTCCACTTGAGGATGATCCCGCCAATTGTCACTAATGGCGATCGAGAAAGCTTGGCGTCCGATGGTCTCGTAAGGGACGGCAACCGTCGTTAAATTGAGAACGACTGCTAACTCACTTCCGTCGAATCCGATCACGGCTAAATCTTCCGGAATCCGGTAGCCTTGTTTACGAAGCTCCAGGATGACGCCGGCTGCGACATGATCACTTGCGGTCAATAAAGCGGTCGGACGATTGGTTTGCTTCGTCCACTGCTGTGCGATCCGGGCCCCGTCTTCAATCGTCAACGCCTGTTGGTAGATCCAGGAAACGTCGGCAAGCGATACGGTATCCTGATAAGCCCGTTTTCGGGCACGGCTGTTTGTACTGTCGGGACGACCGAGACAGATCCCGATCTGGGTATGACCAAAAGACTGAAGTGCCTTCAAGCCGCTTTGAAACGCGGTATAATGATTGATGTAGACCGAAGAGACATCTTCATGGTGTTCACAAAAAATAATCGGACCATATTGTTCGTATTGCAAAATGTCTTCGACCGGCAGACTGTGTGAGACGACAATCAGTCCATCGACTTCGCGTTGGGCAAGAGCTTGAAGAACGGTTTGTTCGTGTGATGCGATGTAGTTCGTCTGCCACGTCAAAAAACGGTAGTCCGCTTCAAAAGCAGACTGGGCAATCCCGTGCAGAATTGCGGCATGATACGGATGATCGACGTAAGGCAACATGACGCCGATTGTTTTCGTTTGACCGGTCGATAAATGGACGGCAGTTTGATTTCGGATGTAACCAAGTTTTGTGATGGCGTCCCGGACGGCCCGCCGTTTATCTTCCGCGACGTACGGATGATCATTGAGGACACGCGAGACTGTCGTCACTGAAACCTCTGCTTCACGTGCTAAGTCACGAATGTTGGTCATCAAAAGTTCCTCCTAGCTGTTGGATAATTGTTGATGGATCTGAATCCAGTCCTGTCTCGTGATCGGGCCTTCAAGCCAAGCCGAACGATCGAGTTGTTCCGAAATTCTTTGAAGCAGCTCGACTTGATGAGCTGGCGGCAAGTCCGGAAACTGATCGACCAACGTATGCTTACACAAATAGTAACCGGTCGATGTGTACAGCTGTTCGATCGCTAATTCGTAAGCAACATTTTTCTGAAAGAGACGAGACAGGAATTTTTGAAATGACATGAGAAGACCTCCCTTGTAGTGTATATCAAGACCGTAATGTATGGAACGCGTTTCACGGCAAGCAAAAACTGAGAGGTCCGTCATAAAAGTGGAAAATCCGGACTGGAATTGACCAATGGAAAAAAGAGGTCTATGATTGGTTCGAATCAAGATAAAGAGGGGCGAACGTAAAATGGAATCGACAGACTCGAAGCTGGCATTAAAAATGCTCGTTGTTCTATCTCGCACAATGCATGCAGTAGCGGAACAAGTGAAAGTAGACATCAAGACCCATCAGCTGAATTTATCGGAATTTGGTGTACTGGAATTGTTGTACCACAAAGGCGATACACCACTTCAACAAATCGGCGATAAAATCTTATTAACGAGTGGCAGTGTCACGTACGTCGTGGATAAATTAGAGAACCGGGGTCTTCTTGCCCGACGATCATGCCCGACGGATCGTCGCGTGACGTTCGGAACACTGACAGAGGCGGGAAGAGAATTAATGGAAGAAACGTTCCCGAAACATGAAGCGTTTTTAACAGACTTATTCAGCGACTTGTCCATTTCAGAAAAAGAGCAATTGATTGATCAGCTAAAACGGATTGGTCATCGTGCAGACCATTATACACACTCAGAAAAAGCCTAATCATCCTGATTAAGCTTTTTTTGTTGCTTTCTTTGAAATCAAACTAATTGACAAAAGAAAATGGTGTTGGTATATTTACTTACAGAAATTACTTTAGATAAAAGGGAGAAATAAAAATGACTAAATTACTTTATGTAACTGTAAACCCGAAATCAACAGAACATTCATTCAGCCTTCAAGCTGGTGAAGCTTTCCTCGAAAGCTACAAAGCAGCTAACCCGAACGCTGAAGTCCAAGTTCTTGATCTATATAAAGAAGATGTCCAAGAAATCGATACAGACGTACTCAGCGCATGGGGCAAATTCGCGACAGGCGAAGAGCTTTCAGAAGTTGAAATCGCTAAAGTCGGTACAATGACGAAACACCTGGAGCAGTATATGGAAGCGGACGAATATGTATTCGTAACGCCAATGTGGAACTTCTCATTCCCGGCCCGTCTTAAAATGTACATCGACAGCGTTCTTCTTGCAGGTAAAACGTTTGCTTACACTGCAGAAGGTCCTAAAGGATTGATGGAAGGCAAAAAAGCACTCCACATTCAGGCAACAGGCGGCGTATACGCCGGTTCTGGCCTCAACTTCGGAGATGACTACCTCCGTCAAGCACTCGCTTTCACTGGTGTAACAGACTACAACTCATTGTTCATCGAAGGTATGGCAATGAACCCAGAAAAAGCAGAAGAAATCAAAGAAGCAGCAATCGCAGAAGCAAAAGAACTTGGTCGTTCATTCTCAACGGTCAACGCATAAGAAACGAAAATACCCGCTGTCCGGTAAACCGGACAGCGGGTATTTTGTGTTCACAGATGAGTTTTTTTTCGTAAAACAAGGGATGCGAAAAGGAGCAGGTCCTTTAACTTCTCCAGTCCGCGCGGGTGACTGGAAATCCGGTACAACCATTCGAGCTTCAACTTTCGGAAGACCTTCGGTGCCCGTTTGCTGTGACCTGACCAGACATCAAACGCTCCGCCGACACCGATGAAAAGGCCGTGATCCACTTTGTTATAAACGGATGCAATCCATTCTTCCTGTTTCGGTGCCCCGAGGGCCACCAAAATCAAATCGGCGTCGGCTGTTTGAATGACTTTGGCAGCTTGTTCTTCTTTGCCGAATCCATGAAAGGTCCCAACGAACTGGATATCAGGAAAACGGATTGATAATTGTTGAATCAGCGACTTCATGACTTCCGGACGTCCACCAAGCAGGAAGACCCGTTTCTTTAAAGCGTCGGCTGTTCGAAGCAACTCCCGTGCCGTCTCGATGCCAGGCAATGTCGCAGTGAGCGGTTGACCCATCCGTTTTCCGGCTGCCGTCACACCGATTCCGTCAGGCGTGATGAACGTTGCTTGTTGTAAAATATGGCTATAAGCGGGATCACGCAAAGAACGTAAGACCAGTTCGGGATTAGCTGTAACAATAAAGGCTTTTTCATTGTTGTGTAAAATCGTTTTAATATGGGTATACCAATTCGACGGTGTTGCGTCGACAAAAGGCAAACCAAATAACTGTGTTGTTTGAATCATCTTTATTCCACCTCATGTACCATCATAGCAGAATCAAGCCGGACGAACAGGGGCTTGAGACTGAAAAAAAGGAGCGAACGGGATGCATGCAGCCTGGCAGGAGATTTTAAAAGAAGAGAAAGAAAAAGACTACTTTATCCAATTATGGGATTTCGTCAAGACCGCTTACCGGGAAACGACGGTCTATCCGCCGAAGGATCGGATTTTCCATGCCTTTGACGCGGTGGCGCCGCAGGATGTCCGCTGCGTCATCCTGGGTCAGGATCCGTATCATGGACCAAACCAGGCAAACGGGTTAAGTTTTTCCGTCAATGACGGGATTGCGATTCCGCCGTCTTTACGTAATATGTACAAGGAACTAGGATCCGATCTCGGATGTCCGGTGCCGACGACGGGTAATCTGGAAGCCTGGTCGAAGCAGGGCGTGTTTTTGTTGAATACATCACTGACGGTTGAAGCAGGGAAAGCCGGTTCCCATGCGAAAAAGGGCTGGGAATCGTTTACGGATCGTGTCATCGAAGTACTTGGACAGCAGGAGCAACCGATTGTATTCATTCTTTGGGGAAATCATGCGAAAAGTAAAAAAAGCTTGATTGATACCTCTCGTCACCTCGTCCTCGAGTCCGTTCATCCAAGCCCACTTTCGGCGAGCCGCGGTTTTTTTGGCAGCCGGCCGTATTCGCAGACCAATGACTGGTTACAGCAACAAAACCGAACACCAATCGATTGGTGTATTTCGTAAAACATGAAAAAACCAATTTACTCCACAAAGACGGAGTAAATTGGTTTTTTTGAATGGTTTAATCCATCATGAATTTTTCGATGACGAGGGCAATACCGTCCTCATCATTAGAAGCTGTCATGTACTGGGCTTTTTCTTTGACAGTATCGGCAGCATTCGCCATCGCGACACCAAGACCGGCCCATTCGATCATAGTCAAATCATTGTTGCCGTCTCCGCAGGCGATGACATCTGCCTGCTTGATTCCGAGACGTTCAGCGAGCAGGGCAAGACTTGTTCCCTTCGTCACACCGGCTTCCGTAAACTCGAGGAAAAATGGCTTCGAGCGGGCGACAGCAAGCTCACCGGCTAACTCAAGTTGAAGTTTTTGTTCGACTTCCGCCAAACGGTTTTCTTCCGCAAGCATCAAACATTTGACGACCGGTTCTGTGATGGCTGCTTTGAAATCCGGGACGATGATGACATCCATTCCTGTCAGTTCCCCTTCAATTGTCGTGAAGCCGTTAGCGCGTTCTGTCAAAATTTCGTGTCCGACATACGTGTGAATGTCGATGTTTTCCCGTTTACTTAAATCGTAAAGACGATGTACGGTTTCCGGAAGAAGGGTACTGGAGAAGAGGGACTCATTTGTTTTACAGTCGATGATGGAAGCCCCGTTGAAACTCAGGATATAACTGCCATAGCGGGCAAGTTCCAACTCGTTTGCTAAATCAATCATCGCGTAAGTCGGACGACCACTCGCAAGCACGACTTTTTTGCCACGACGTTGTGCGTCGAGTAACGATTGTTTCGTTTTTGGAGAAATCGTATGGTCGCTCGTCAATAATGTATCGTCAAGATCAAGTACAATCATTTCGTAAGCCATGAATATAAACCCCTTTCGAATATCTGTTACATCTTAACAAGTTGACACTTCTTCCACAATATACTCTCACTTGAAAGAGTGTGATAAAGTTTGAGAAGAGCATGTATGGAAAGGATTTAAGTATGATGAAATATTTTGTAATTTTCTTATCGACCCTATATTTGGCGGGATGCGGTCTTACATTGCCTCATCCGGCTTCCTTACTTGAACACCCGGCGTTACCGGAATGGGAAAAATCATTAAAAACAAAAATTGAGACCGATTTGCCGACAGAAGCGGAAATCGTGGCCCCTCGGAATCAATCCATTTCAAGGCTGTATGAATTGATTGATTTGAACCGGGATGGACGTGATGAAGCCATCACCTTTTACCGGATCGAACAACTAGGGACATTTCAAATCAAAGTGTTGGTACATGAACGCCTGAAGAACAAGTGGGTTTTACGTGTGAGCCAGCCGATTGCGACAGGACGATCGATTGATCAACTGCATGTCATCCTCGATAAATCCAAAAAAGTGAATCAACTGATGATTGGTGTGACGAGTCTTGAAGAGAACACGGTCTATCTCCTGAAAGATTTGATGAAGCCGTCGATTAACACTACTAAAATCGATACATATGATCGATTGACGATTGCCGATTTGAATCAGGACCGACGTCAGGATATGGTATTGCTTAAAAAAGGACGGACGACGGAACTTGTGTATTATGAGGAAGCCTTGAACCCGACCAACCGGCAAAATGTCACATTGCCAGTCAAAGAAGGTGATTTATTTGCGGATCATGATCTGTTTGAAATTGATACCGTGAATCCGGCGAAGAAAAAGGGGATATTCGTTTCCTTTACCCGTGAGGCAAAAATGCATCTACGCGTCTTTCAACTTGAACAAGACCGGCTGACCTCGGTCCGCTGGGGAGAGACATCAGAAATCGTCGAGCCGATGTATACGTTCCCGAAAGATGTCGACCAGGACGGTGTCATCGAATTTGCGCATCAATACACGCCTGACGGAAGCATCGGACGTGTGGCCGAAGAAAAACCGAGAATCACGGCCTATTACGCATGGAACGGCTCCGACGTGGAACCGTTTCTTGAAAGCGGCTTTGAGCTTCGGGAAGAGCAGTATATTGATCTCGAATACAATTTCGTCATGCGTTTTCCCGCAAACTGGGCGACACGTGAAACGATTGAGAAAAAGGACAATCGAGTCCGGTTCATCAACCGAGAGACCGGAACGATTGATTTTGAACTGGAGATCATTCCAAAGACTCAATACATCGCCAGTCATCGCAAGAAGAAAATTAAAGAAGGCATTGATTACGTGTATGTCATCTCTACCAATCAATCCTATGAAGAGTACGCTGCCAACGTAGCGCTCGTGGAATAAAGTAAAAGCAGGAGGAAAATAAGATGACTAAAATATTAGTGGCCGAGGATGAGCATGCGATCCGCAGTTTCATCGTCATTAATTTAAAACGTGCAGGATATGAAGTGATTGAAGCGGAGAACGGACGGGAAGCATTGAACTACTTTGAACAGCAAACGTTCGATATCCTGCTGCTCGACATCATGATGCCGGAAGTCGACGGATTCGCGGTATGTGAACAAGCGCGCTCGAAAGATGAGGTCGTCGGCATCATCATGCTGACGGCACGGACGCGTGAAGAAGATAAAGTCATGGGACTCAGTGTCGGTGCGGACGATTATATCGCGAAGCCGTTCAGCCCGGCTGAACTGTTGGCGCGCATCCAGTCCCTGCTCCGTCGGGTCGAAACGCTCCGTCGCCGGAAACAACCGCGTGAACTCGTCTCAGGTCCTTTTCGCATTGATCTCGGAGCAAAACGGGTGCAAAAAGCAGGGATTGATGTCGAAGTCACACCGACAGAATACGATTTATTATGCCATTTCATTAAAAATGAAGATCAGGTCATGTCGCGGGACGAGTTGCTCGATGCAGTGTGGGGCGAAAACTACTTCGGAGACCGGAAGACGGTCGACGTCAACATTCGCCGTTTACGTCAGAAAATCGAAGAAAATCCAGCAGAACCCCAGTTCATCGAGACGTTATGGGGACACGGCTATAAATGGCGTAACGAAAAATGAAACGACAGATTTTGATGCGGTTCATGACGATTATTACGGTGACAGTGCTGCTCGTCATCGGAATCCTATCTTTCGTGACGTATAACTATTATTATGTGACGGCGACAGATGTCTTGAAACGGCATGCGAACGCAAGTGCTGTCTTATTTGCGAACAGTGGTCTGGCATATGATTTTCAAGATTCAGAAGCGACGATTCATGATGTACTTGATTCGTATGCCTACACGGATGCGGAAATCGAAGTGCTGGATGCGAAGGGGGTCCCCCGTTATTCATCCACGGGTTTCGTCTCAAAGCGGAATATGACGAAACAGGAAGTGACACGTCTGCTGAGCGGGGGAACGATCACGAAACGTTACGATGATCCGGCAACAAATGAACATCTGCTTGAGGTGACAGAACCGATCGTATCGTTCGGACAGACGACAGGAGCACTGCGTTATACGACGTCGCTCGCTAAAATCGATCAACGGGTCATTGAAATTTGTCTGGCGATTCTCTTGTTGGGTGTCGTGATCTGGGGACTGGCCTACATTTATTCCTCCCGTCTCGTCTCGTCGATCGTTCGACCGATTCAGGAAGTCATCGGTGCATCCGATCAAATCGCCAAACAGCATTATGATGTTAAGGTCAATGAAGAGTACACGTTCGAACTGGGTGAGCTTGCCCGAACAATCAACTATATGGGACAACAGATCAAACAACAGGAAACATTAAAAGACGAGTTTATTTCCGGGATTTCGCACGAGTTACGAACACCGCTCACTTCCATCAAAGGATGGAGTGAAACGTTGCTGGCAGAGCCGGAACGATTGCCGGAAGAAGCATCGCTCGGGATGGGCATCATCCATTCTGAAACCGAACGGTTGATTTCTCTTGTTGAACAGTTGCTTGATTTTTCAAAACTCGAAACGAGTCGTTTAGTCTTATACCGGCAAGAAGTGAATTTGACGGAAGTCATCGAAACGGTGACGGCGCAGCTCCGGCAAAAACTGGAGGAAAAAAATATTCGGATTATCCGTAAGTTACCGGCACAGGTAATCGGGTTGTACGACGAAAACCGATTGAAACAAGTTTTTTTGAATTTACTCGACAACGCCATCCGTTTTTCACCGGTTGACGGCGAAATTACGATTCGCCTTGTCCGTTCCGAACGTGTCCTCTTTTTATCCTTCAGCGATGAAGGTCCCGGAATTCCGAAAAATCATCTTCGTCACGTCACGGAGAAATTTTATCAAGTTCAAAAAGGAAAAGGGGGAACAGGATTAGGACTGGCGATTTGCCGGGAACTGGTTGAAGCGCATGAAGGAAAACTGTTCATCGATAATCAACCGGAAGGCGGAGCCATTGCGACGATCCTCCTGCCGGTCACAAAAGCATAACGGCAAAGTCAAATGAGAAGCGCTTTCGAAACTGAACTGGTAAAGTAAAATGAGAATCATGCTTCACAGCAAGACGAAACGAATGGAGGAATCAGTCATGGCACTTGGCGTATCGAACGGCAGATTAAGTCCGCTTACAGGGAAACCGAACGCGGTATCGACACAGACGGATAAAGAAGCGTTGAAGATGACACCTTTACCGTTCAACGGAAATCTAGCAGAATCAAAATTTCAAATCATGCGGGTTCTTCAAAGTCTTGACCGGGTGACAGTAGTCAAAGAAGATCCAACGTACATTCATGCTGTCTTCTCGAGTAAAGTCCTTCGTTTTAAAGATGATGTTGAATTTTATTTCGACGAAGCTTCCCAAAAAGTTCATTTCCGCTCAGCTTCCCGTGTCGGTTATTCCGACTGGGGCGTCAACCGAAAACGAATGGAAGACATTTCGGCACGGTATAAGGAGGCTTCCCGATGAAAAGTTATCAGTTGGTCGTAATTGGTGGTGGAGCAGCCGGAATGACAATTGCGGCAGGAGCAGCCAGTCTTGGTGCCCATGTCGCATTGATTGAGCGTCATACACATTTAGGTGGAGATTGTTTGCATTACGGTTGTGTCCCGTCAAAAGCGTTGATTGAAGCAGCGCATGACGTTCATGTCATGAAGCAGACGGCAGCCAAGTACAATGTGACCCTGAACGGAGACGCAGTGTACAGCAAAACAAAAGCAAGCGTCGACCGTGCCCGGAATATCATTCAGTCGCATGACGGAACGAAACGGTTCGAGGATTTGGGTGTCGATGTCTATATCGGCGAAGCCAGTTTCTTGAGTGCCAATGAAGTCGAAGTAGCGGGACAACTGGTTGTCGGAGAAAAATTCGCGATTTCGACGGGATCACAGCCGATCATTCCGCCGATTGAGGGGCTTGATACGATTCCGTACTTAACGAATGAGACGATTTTTGAACAAACGGAACGCCCTGAACGATTGCTTGTCATCGGCGGCGGAGCGATTGGTCTCGAATTATCGCAAGCCTATGCGCATCTCGGAACGGAAGTGACTGTGATTGAGGGCGCTAAATCCTTGATGCCAAAAGAAGACCGCAGCATGGTCACGGTACTACAACGACAAATCGAACAGGAATTGACACTCCATTTGGATACGACCGTCACAAGTGTCCGGAAAGCTGCGAACGGAATCGAAGTCACAGTCAAAACAGGCGAAGAATCCCGTGTCATTGAAACGGATGCCGTACTCGTGGCTGTTGGCCGGAAGCCGCGGATTGATGCGTTACGCCTTGATCGCGCAGGTGTTCATGTGGAAAAAGGTTATGTTCAAGTCGATGCTTCCCTTCGGACGAACCAACGTCATATCTTTGCTGTCGGTGATACGATTCAATCGTTGCCGTTCACACATGTGGCCGGTCTCGAAGGAAAAACGGTCGTCACGAACGCCTTGTTCGGCTTACGGACAAAACCAGATTACCGTGCCGTTCCATGGGTGACGTTTACGACACCT
Organism: Exiguobacterium sp. R-39; assembly: GCF_049942815.1. Lineage (NCBI taxonomy): Bacteria > Bacillati > Bacillota > Bacilli > Caryophanales > Exiguobacterium > Exiguobacterium sp. R-39. Next base: position 2,917,646 of record NZ_CP187965.1, on the reverse strand, counting down.
GAACTGTTCCACCTGGGACTGACAGAAGAAGAAGCACGTCAAAAACACAGTGACATCAAAGTCTATGAAACCGGACTTGATGAAGTCGATCGGTTTGTCATCAACGGCCGGACGGAAGGTCGCGTCAAACTGATTGCTGATAAACGCGGAAAACTGATTGGTGCCCATGCAATCGGCGAGCAGGCCGGCGAATGGATGCAGGAAGTCGTTTATGCGATGGCGCGCAAAGATAAGGTCGGTCAGTTATCCCGTGTCGTTCATCCGTACCCGATTCGTGGGGCGGCGGTCCAACGTGCGGCTGATTTATACTGGCGTGAACGTCTCTTTGACGGTCCATTGCCAAAATGGTTAAAACGATACTTTGATTGGAAACAAGGAGAATAATACATGCAACAATCTGCTAAAAAACGTAATTTCGTTCCGGTCGTCATTCTTTTGACGCTCGTCATCAATCTGTTGGTCGCTCTGTTGTTTTTTGCGCCGCCTTTACAAGTCGGTGACGGGTTTGACTGGACGCTGCTTCCTTTTTTAAATGCCATCTTTAACAGCTTTACCTTTATGTTGTTACTCGGTGCCTGGATCTCGATTCGCCGGGGAAACCGGATCAATCACCGCCGTTTCATCGGTGGTGCCATGACGACGACGACATTATTCTTGATTTCGTACGTGACGTATCATGCGGTCAGTGAATCGACGAAATTCGGCGGAGAAGGATTCGTTCGTCCCGTCTATTTCTTTATTCTCATTTCGCACATCATTTTAGCGGCGGTCATCGTACCGCTCGTCTTGATGTCGCTCGCCCATGCGTTGAATCAAAATTTCGAGAAACACAAGAAGTGGACGCGTTTTACAATGCCACTTTGGTTATATGTCAGTCTGACGGGCGTTATCGTTTACGTGATGATTCGTCCGTACTATTAAACAAAATCGTGCATCAAAAAAACAGGTCCATTCCGATTGTTCTCGGAGTGGACCTGTTTTGATTGCCGAATCGTCATACAGCAAAGGATGTTACGGTTTTACCTTCGTTTCATCCAAGACGTTTTGTGCTTTGATATCAATCAGTGGACGGATCAGGACTTCGACACGCCGGTTTTGACTGCGACCGTTTTCCGTATCATTCGAAGCAATCGGTTGATACTCTCCGTAGCCGCTGACCGTAAATCGTTTAGGTGCAAGTTTCGGATTCCGCTGAAGAGCACGCATGAAACTGATGGCCCGTTCTGCACTGAGTTCCCAGTTCGACGGATACTGAACGGTATTGATCGGAATGTTATCAGTATGACCCGAAACCTGGATTTGACGTTGTCCTGCTTTGACAAGCAGGGTACTCATACCTTGAGCGATTTGAATTGCATCACCTTTTACATCTGCTTGGGCAGGAGAAAAGAGGGCCCGGTCACGGATCGTGAAGACAAGTCCTTCATTCGTGACCTCGACTTTGATATCTTTCTCAAGCTTCTGTTGTTTAATGTAATCATTGGCTTCTTCTTTGATCTTTTCGAGCTCAGCGACTTCGTAGCTTTGTGCTTTTGTTCGGGCATCCGTTTTTTTCGAATCCTCTTCTTCTTGTGAGGTCGATAAGGAACTGTTCGTAATCATGCCGGATCCACCATTGAAGACGGAACTGAACGATTGGGACATGGCTTTCAGTTTGACGGCATCGACGTTACTCGAAGCGAACAGTACGATGAATAAAGCGAGTAATAATGTCAGGAGATCGGCGTAAGGAATCAGCCAGCCTTCAGAGATGTGTTCATCATGCGGCTTCTTTTTCCGTTTCATACGTCGCACGCTCCTTCGGTGTCAGATAGACAAGTAACTTATCCTCCAGGTTTTTAGGAGATTCTCCGTTCTGAATCGATAAGATTCCTTCAATCATCATTTCATAGAGTTGGATTTCAGTAGCTGACTTTTGCTTTAACTTGGTCGCAAACGGGAACCACAAGACGTATCCTGTAAAGATCCCGAACAACGTCGCGATAAAGGCACCGGAAATCGCGTGACCTAATTTTTCGATGTCTGAGAGATCAGACAAGGCCGCAACGAGACCGACGACGGCCCCGAGAACACCAAGGGTCGGTGCATATGTACCGGCTTGTGTGAAGATGTTGGCATTCGCATGGTGACGTTCAGTCATGTTTTCAAGGTCACGCGTCATGACGTCTTCAACATATTCTGACGGTTGACCGTCAATGACCATCATGACGCCGCGGCGCATGAACGCATTATCGACTTCTTCGATTGCCGTTTCAAGTGACAATAAACCTTCCTTTCGAGCCTGTGTCGAAAGGGTTAAAAATTGTTGGAGCAACGTTTGTTTTGTCATCAATTGCTGTTCAAAGAAGATGACTTTAAACAAAGCAGGGATGATTTTAAGACGTTCCTTTGGAAATGAAATCATGATTGCTGCCGCTGTACCGACAAAAATGATGACTAGTGCTGCCGGGTTCAGTAATGCAACGGGTGGAGCCCCTTTGAGAATCATTCCTCCGACTAAGGTGATGAGCCCTAGTATAATACCAATAATCGACACGATATCCATTTCATTTGTGCCACCTTTCCCCATGTTGTCTGATCGTGAACGAAAAACAAAAAGAGCAGAAGAGGCGTCTTCTGCTCGGAAATCCAAAAACCGAGAATCACGCGCCGTTTTCATCGATAAGCAACTGAATGCTTTCGTTTCGTTCGTCACGTTCTATATCGGTTAATACATCGTATTTTTTTAATGCAATATACAATTCGTTTAGAATTGATTGATCCACATGTAGCGATAGTAACTCCTCGAATTGATAATATAGCTGTGCGGGCATCCATTGCGATTGGCGTTCAAGCCTTCGCGAGACATCTTCAATCGAATGGTCAGCCGTCCTAGGGTCCACTGTTTCCCTCAACCTCCTTTTATGATTAAACGTCGACTTTTATCTATTTTACCAAAAAAAAACGAAAACGTTTAGTAGATTGCAGATTTAATTGAACTACCTCCACCTACGCTTCACTAAGAGATGGAGGATTCCTGAGTTATCCGACCTAGCGGTCGAAACCTGATCAGGCTAACCCCGTCGTCTACGCCGACGGATGAACCGGTCTTCGGCAGTTCGTGGATTTCCTGCTCGACAAGCAGGGAGACGAAGTACTTGCCTGAAGCGTTACGCCGGATCGTGGCGTTCAAGATGCGTCCTGCGACCTGCCTTGAGTTGGCGAAACGCACCCACTTCAGCTTAGGAAGTTTGAGCTTGCTGCCGACGATCGAGACCTCGGAAAGCTGGTTCTTCTTCTCGATATTGGCCTTGTAGGATTGGACGGGATAGCGCTTCGATTTGAATCGAGGCCGTTCGTTCTGCTTCTTGAAGAAGCGGTCATACGCATCGGTCAGGTGTTTGACACTCGATTGAAGCGAATGACTATCGACTTCTTTCAGCCAGTCGAACTCTTGCTTCAGCATCGGGATTTTTTTCGAACAAGAACCGTAAGACAGTCCTTTGCCCGTCACTTTATACGTCTCATCCCACTTCGATAAGAAGTAATTGAAGATGAAGCGCGAACAACCAATGGTCTTCGCGATCAGGATTTCCTGCTCTTTTGTCGGGGATATTCTAAATTTGTAGGCCTTATGCTTCAACATGATTTTCACCTCCGGTTTATACACGAAAGGGAGGGGGGCGATTCACTTCCCACTCTCACTTCGTTTAGAAGTGGGAGTACTTTCGCCTAATTTATATAGAACAAATGTTTTTGAGGGAGTATGATAGATGCAATTGGGTCATTTCATCTTAGGAGGAGTATGAATATGTTTTCACATAAAAGACGTTCACGTCTTGCGAAGTTCGGACGGTTCGGAGAACTGATTTATCATCAGTTATTCGATAAACCGGCCCGATTCATTGCGACCGGTTTTACCTTGACCATCTTACTGGGTGGTTTTTTACTGTGGTTACCTATGTCCCAACAGGCAGGTCAGGATGTATCGTTCATCGACTGTTTGTTCGTTGCGACTTCGGCCGGAACAGTGACAGGTCTTTCGACGATCAATATTGCCGAGTCCTTCAATCTGTTAGGACAAATCATCATGATGTTGCTGATTCAGGTCGGGGGACTCGGGTTCATGACGATTGCGCTTGTCTTGTTAAGCGTGACAGGACGAAAGATCGGTATCCGACAACGGATCATCATTCAAGAGATGTTTAATCTCGACAGTCCAGGCGGAACAATCCGTCTTACCCGGAACATCATCTTGACGACCGTCGTCGTTGAATTGATCGGGATGCTGTTGATTGCCCTCGACTTATTCATCCAATATAAGTATACGTTCGGCAAATCACTGTATTATGGACTGTTCCATGCCGTATCGGCCTTCAACAATGCAGGCTTTGCATTATGGGGCGATAACCTGGTCGGGTTTCAACAGGATACGACTTTCATCCTGACGATTGCCGCGTTATTGATGATTGGCGGACTCGGTTTTACCGTCATTGCGGATATCTCTGCGAAACGGAGTTTTAAGAAGATTTCCTTACATTCGAAACTGATGGTGTTGTCGCTTGTTGTCATCAATGGACTTGGGGTCCTTGCGATGATGATTTATGAATGGGTGTCGAACCTCGGATCGCTTCATGACAAATCCTTTTTTGAAGCGTTACACATTGTCTTCTTCCAAGTCGTCACGACGCGGACTGCAGGCTTTCAGACGATTGATTTAACGACGATGGTTCCGTTATCGATCGGATTGATGATGGTCTTGATGTATATCGGGGCAGGTTCTGCTTCGACGGGATCCGGAATCAAGGTCACGACGGCAGCTGTCATCTTGAAAAACGTCTGGACTTATCTGCGCGGACAACGTGAGACCGTCTTGATGCGACGGACGGTTCGGCCGCAGGCGATTCAAAAAGCTTATGCGATTGCCGTGTTTAGTCTCCTGTTCATTGCTTTGATCACGACGTTGCTTGCTTTGTCACAACCGAACATTTCTTTTGTCGGCTTGTTCTTCGAGACGGTGTCCGCATTCGGGACAGTCGGGCTGTCATTGAATGTCACAGCGGAATTAAACGACTTCGGGAAAGCCTTGATTATGTTTATGATGTTGCTCGGCCGGGTCGGATCGTTAACGATTCTGTTTACGTTTGCCGCTCAACACGATCGTTTGATTCGTTATCCGAAAGAAAATATGTTGATTGGTTGATGTTCCGGGAACAACCTGAAAAAGTGTCGTCTGGCCCATGTTTGATAGGGTGGACGACACTTTTTTTATTGGAAAAAGGAGAGACGCTTTGAAATCGGTCGGATAACAACCCGTGAATCGGTCATCCGATCATCGCGCGTCATACGGTTATCTTCGGTAATCTGCCACTTCGACCCATGCAGGATGTTCAAAGCTGTCACGATGTCAAAAAAAGAATGACTTGAATTCCCGTTTGCCAGATAAAGACCGGGTGTATACGTCGTGATAATCGTGTAAAGCGTCTGTGCCGTATCCTCTAAAAAAGCACAGGAAGGATACCACTCTGTGCTGGCGGGAATCGGACCTGCAATAGCGTGGCGTTCCAAATAATCAATCATTTTATTGGAGCCGGCTGCTTGCCCGATCTGCCAACCGATCCGGACGATGTACGCATCGGGATTGACCGCTTGGATCAGACGTTCGCACGTTCGTTTGTATACACCGTATTCATCCGTTGCTGCCGGCACGACCGCAGGATCATGAGGTCCTTTTTGATTGTCGGAATAGACGGAAGCCGTACTTGTAAAAAGAAACGGAATGTTTCGTTCAAACGACAGACGCGCAAGCGTTTCGGCAAATTCGGATGAACCCATCCCGATATGGAGCAACAAATCGGGTTGGACACGATCGATGAACGCTTCCATGACGGCAGGATCAGTCGTTGAGACGACAGACCGATCCCATGCGGTGATCTCGTAGTGATGGGATCGGAAGACGTCCGCGAGGACAGGAGCGACCGTTCCGTTCATGCCCGTTATTAAAACATTCATATTAGTTCTCCCGTCTGTGGATGTTTTGTTTTGTAATAGGCGACAAGGCGGGGAATCAGTTCCGCTAAATCTGGGCAGATGATACCGGTCCCGTCCAAATCACGCAATGTGTTACTCATATCATACCGGGCCGGATGCACGAAGTAATCAAGCGTCTGTCGCTGCATCTGTAAGCGTTTAGCGACGCGTGGTGTCAGCAGTGATGTGACGAGACGAAACGGGACGACCCCGCGTGGATAGGACCCGTAATAGACGACATGTAACATCTCGTAAATGGCGCGGGCACCATGCGGGAACGGATCGGTCAAGTGATAGGTCGTCCGGATGCCGGCCGGTGCATGACTGAGATATGTCGTCGCATTGACGACATAATCATACGGAACGAGGTTGATGAGTGCGTTCGCTCGTCCGGCATAAGGCAACGGGGCAAAAGGGCTCAAAAACCGTAGCGCATTTAGAACGAAATAGACACCATCCCACTTAGGTGTTTCACCAGTCTTGGAATGTCCGACCACGATTCCGGGCCGGATGATCGTATAGGGTAACGCTCCAACTTCTTCGCGGAACCGTACTTCTGCCATGTATTTCGTTTCTTCATAGGCATTTTTAAAGTCTGCCTGATGCAATAACTCATTTTCAGAAATCGTTCCGGTTCGAAGACCGGAAACGTATGCGGTACTGAAGTAAACATAACGCTCCAAGTGAACGAAGGTATGGGCAAGACGTGTCACATGAGAAGTGCCCGTGACGTTAATCCGAAAAGCAGCATCGTAAGAAGTCGCTAAGTCATACAGAGCAGCGAGGTGGAAGAGATGGGTGACGCGACCGGCCACCTCCTGCCGGATTGACCCAGGCAAACCCAGCCCTTCTTTTGTAATGTCGCCTTCAATCAAAATTAACTGTTCTTCCTTGAGCGGAGTCGTCCGCAAAAGCTGTTCTTTTTGCGAAACGGCACTCGCGTGTTCATGTTTAAGATGCAACAGATAAAAGCAGTCAATTTGCTCAGGAACAAGAGCCAAACGTTCGATCAGCTTCGTTGCCAAAAAGCCCGGAAATCCTGTCATCAGATAGGTTCGGTTCATTTTTTTTCAAAATCCTTTCGTGGATCAATTTCTAATACAATCGTGAACGTTGATCCTTGATTTAATTCTGATTCGACGGAGATAGCGCCTCCATGGGATTCTATGATTTCCTTACAGATGGCGAGCCCTAAACCGGTTCCACCGATTTTTCGGACAGCGGAATTGTCAACACGATAAAATTTTGTAAACAGTTTATCAAAAGCGGTGGATGGAATACCAAGCCCGTAATCGGTCACGCTCAAGATGGCTTGATCTGCTGCTTTTTCCAAGCGAACATCAATATGATCAGCGGCAGGTGAATATTTGATTGCATTGGATAACAGATTGATGATGACCTGTTTAACTTTGTCTTCATCAGCAAAAATGACAATCGGATCATCATCCATCGTGGCATGAATCGTATGTGTCTCTGCTGTTTCACCACAGGTTTCAATCGTTTCTGCTAACAATTGGCGTAACGAAAATGGTTTGAAGACATAGTCTTGTTTGCCACCTTCCATTCGCTGGATATCTAAAAAATCATTAAGAAGATTGGTTAGCCGTTTTGCTTCCTCATGAACGATTTCAACATACCGGGTCGTTTTTTCAGGTGTAGGTTGCCGGTAACGCAACAGTTCCATGAAACCAAGGATGGATGAGAGCGGCGTCCGCAATTCATGGGAGACGGTGCTAATCAATTCATCTTTGACGTGATTCATTTTTTGTTCTTCCGTCCGGTCACGGAATACGAATAAAAAGCCGTGACGAGAAAAACGACTGCGTTCTTTTTTGATCGAGGTCGCATAAAATTCAAAGTAGTGATGACTGGATTCATCGGGTTGCTGCAGCGTGAAGCGGAAGGAGATTTCGGAATGTTTCCCTGCCAGTAATTCCTCGACTTGCTGCAACATGGCGTAACGTGTTGCTAAATCGAGATTCGGAATCATACTGATCCGCTCCTGGATTTTACTTGGTGCGATACCAGGAACATCCAGCAGTTTACGTGCTTTAACGTTCATGTAGGTGAAACTGCCATCTTCCCCGGTCAGTAAAAAGCCTTCATTGGAAGCTTGAAGAATCGATTGCGTAATATCACGTTGACGCATGATGGCATTTTTTTCACGCTCCAACATCTTTTCGATTTTCTTTTGTTCGGTGATGTCGCGCACGACAGCGACGCGCATCCGTTTTTTTTCATATGTGATTTCGCGGGGAAACACTTCAATTTCGACAGAAGTGCCGTCTGCCCGCCGTCCGATGACTTCATAAGGTTCTTCATAATGATTCGTGATTCGGCGAATGACGGATTCCTGAAACTCAGGTTGGACAAAATCAAGAATCTGTTGTCCTTTTATCAGTTCGAGTCGGGTCCGGAAAATGATTTCCGCTGCCCGGTTAGCATCGAGAATGACGCCATCATTATGAAAGATGACGGCTTCAAGAACCGATTCGGCAATCAGACGGAATCGCCGTTCACTTTTTGCGAGATGCAGCTCGACTTGTTTTTGAGAACTGATGTCTGTAATGAATAAGAAGAAACCGCCATTTTTGAGACTTGTCATGTATAAGCGGCCATAAAACCGGGAACCGTCTGTTCGATGATACGTCCAGTCGTTTTCTGTACCCCGTCCGTGCAATAGAAGGATATCTTCATCGGACAGGTTTTTTAGATTCAACTGTTCCAGATGTTGTTTCCGGAGCTGGAATTCTTCCGGATCGTGGATCGAGATTGGTGTCATCTCCTGAGGCAGTGCGGCCGGATCGACACCGAACATCGTCCCGGCTGTTTCGTTAATGGCTGTGATACGGAAATTTGGATCCGTCACGAGAACAGCGGCATCGATGGTGGAATCCAATAATTGATGGAGATCAAGAGACTGGATTGTCACTAAAAAGAAATCCGTTTGTTCGACTGGGGAAATCGTCAACGTGTAAGGAAGAGAAACGATCTGAACCCGAGTTGAAATCGGAAAAAGTGTGTCTTCTAATAAAAAGAATGAAGAAAGCGATGTATCAGCTGATGACAGCCGGAACTGTTGATGAAATGCAGGATTCGCAAAGTCGATGATACCGAATCGATCCACTAGTACAACAGGCTCTTCGAGAGCGCGCAACGTTGCATGAATGACTCTGCTGAAAGAAGGAGATGAATGTTCTGCCATGAGCTACCTCCTTAAAAGGAATGAACGATAAACGGATGTGTGTAAAAAAGTCAGCAGGGTGACGTATTCTCTATATATTCTCCGTCTGATGACGTCGTTCCTATCACCTGCGCAAGAGAAGCTTGAATTTAGTATGATGAATTCAGAGAACAATCATGATTAAAGAGGGTATCACATAGAATCAGAAGGGTGGAAACAGCACGATGCAAAAACAAACAAAACGAAGAATGATTGCCTTCTTATTCGCAGTGAGCGGAGGAGCCGCTGCTTATTTTTTTTCGAGTTCTTGGGAACCTTTAATCTTGATTGTCAGTATAGTAGGGTGTACACTCTTTTTGATCCTTTCCTTCCTGACTCCATCATTAGCAAATCGACTGGACCGGATGGAAGGACGAGAGTTTGAGGAATGGTTGGTCGAGCTTTTTGAAAGAGCCGGGTATCGTGTCGAGTTGACACCGGCCTCACGTGATTTCGGAGCAGATTTATTGATTGAAGACGCACAAGGGTATAGGATTGCGATTCAAGCGAAACGGTATGGTTCAGTCGTAGGACTCGAAGCCGTTCAACAAGTGGCAGCTGCCGTCCCGTTTTACGGCATGGATGAAGGATGGGTCGTGACGAACTCGACCTACACGGAAGCCGCTTATCGTCTGGCAGAACCGAATCGGGTTCGGTTGATTGATCGGAACGAATTACTGGAATTTGCTCATGAAATTGGCTTTCGCTAATGTTGTCGAATGATTGTCGACAAAAGGGGGTTGTCAATTTGTTCAAACGGTGCAATAATCATTTTCGTTAACGAAATATCAGTCAGATAAAGAAAATCAAAATTATACGGAATGTCTAAATATACTGGGGACGAAATACCAGCACTTTTTAGCAGTGAGAGGAGAATTTCTGTTGCGCAAAGTTGTCTATGTGCAGGGTTGCGTTTTTTCGCAAGGTCATGCCGCGATTTATGATGAATCGCACCAAATGATTGGTGCAGTTCAACACGACGAAACCGGTCGTGTCCAAGTAATGAATGGTGAAGGTAGAGGGGTAGCGTTTGGTAAGTTCATCCCGACATGCAAGAAATGGGTCGTGATGAACCATGATGGTCAAGAAGTAGGTCAAATGCGTGAGAAATTTTCACTCTTCTCGAAGAAATGTGAGTACAATGTTTACGAACGTGGTACGTACACAATTTCCTTCGACCTGACAAAAGGAAAATTCTCAGTACGGAGTTCAGCGGGAGAAGTCGTCGCAGAATTGCTGCAAGACGGCGATGAATACCGTCTTGTCAAAGATGCGGATAAACTTTCGATGTACGAGTTACTCTCGGTTCTAAAAAGCCTGACGAATAACGTCAACTATAAATCACTTACAGCAGTTTAAACAAAAAAGATGTCCGGCCATCGCTTTGATGGTGGGACATCTTTTTTTGTTAAGTTTGTAAGACATGTTGAAGACGTTGCTTTGCTTCATGCGTCAGGTGCGATATACGGCGTGCGTAGAGGCAGAGCTGGAGGACATGGACCGTTTCAGGGCGATAAGCATTGATGCGCTCTAAGGACCGTCTCAAGCGTTTTTCCGTCAATTCGATTGGACCGCTTGTTTCCGCATGCTGGGTATACACAAGATAGAAATCGAGCGGACTGATCAAGTCATCTTCATCGATGTTTGGATTTTTGAAGACAATCGTCAATAATTCACGTGTTTCTTCCAGCGAAAACAGATGCTTTAAATCATCAAGTAAGTAAATGATGGCAGCCTGGTTAATGGAATACTTTTTACCACGGTGCGGAACACCGATGATGTCACGGACTTCACGTTTCGTCCAATTTTGAATCGTCGTTGCCGACATATGCTCCCCGATCAATGCATTGGCAAGGTGGACGATTTCATTAATGGATAAGCCATTTTTGGAAGGGTCGAACTGTTTGAGGCGGGTCATTACTTTTGGCAGATCGGCTTCCTCTTCAGATGCGAGTGTTCCGATTCCTTTGCCTTCTTTCAAACGAAGCAGGCAACTGGATAACGTTTGTACAGCTTGAGCATCATACATGCAGAATACTTCCTCTCTAGAACGTCATTTGACCTTATGTTAACAAATGGAGGTTCGAAAGAGCAAACGCCAATCGAACAAAGTACAATGAAACTATCAGAAAAAGGGGGATTCGTATGGAGTGGATTGCGGCAATCGGAACAATCGTCGTCGTTGGAATCGTCTTAGCCCTTCTCGAATGGTTGGGAAAGAAACGACAGGCGCAACCCGAGACGATTCGAAAGTGGATTCATATCGCGGTCGGGCACTGGGTGTTTCTCGCGCTTGCCTGGATGGAGCATTGGTATGTAGCAATTACACCATTGCTGTTCTTTACACTGGTTAATCTGGTCACCTTAAAACGAGGGACCGGACAGATGAATCAGGTAGAACGGATTTCATATGGAACGGTGTATTATCCAATCTCCTTAGCCTTATTAGTTCTGTTTTTCTTTGAACAGGAGCCGATGGCACTTATTGCAGGAAGCATGGTCCTTGCCTGGGGAGACGGAGCAGCTGCACTCGTCGGAAAACGGTTCGGGAAAACATTTTACACCCGTGGAAAAATCCGTCGCTCGTTTGAAGGAAGCATTGCGATGTTTTTAGCTTCGTTCCTCGTCTTGACGGTGACGTTCTTATGTTATGAAGTACCGACCTGGCTCGCTGTCAGTTACGGCTTTTTACTGGCGAATATCGCAGCTTTGATTGAGGCAGTGTCTTACCGGGATACCGATAACCTGTTGATTCCGCTGACGATTGGAGCTCTTGTCGCCTTTGCCTTGTAAATTACGGACGGTGCAACAGACGACGGACGAAATAACGGCTCCGGATCGACAGGTAGAGCGGAATGGACCGGATTCCAGCATGGCGATACGTCAAATCGCGGCAGATGGTCTTGAAAACAGTCTGATACATCCGTTCCTCTGATTGATCATAAACGGCTGCCCACATGCTGTGTTCAATCATCAAGGAAAGCATGGAATCGAGCTGGAAGACGGTGTCTTCATCCGGTTCGCCGTCCAGTGTCTTACAGAACAGGTCATAACGCATTTCCGCATTGTTGGCAGCGATTGCATGGAACATCATATCGTGACGGTGATCCGGAATCTCGAGCAGCATCGCATACAAGGATTCGAGCACATAGTCGTCATGACCCGGCATGGCTTGCATCATATCGATGGTCATCAAGGTACCTTCTCCGCCAGGACCAATCTTTTTTAAGTACTGAAGAGCATGGGAAGCGGCCTCACCATAAAATTCCCGGTCATAATAATGGACGGCCAAATGCCGGTGGACACTCGGTTCATCCGGAAAAAGCGACAAAGCGGCCAAAAAATGCTGTTCCGCTTCGTGTTGAAATTGTTCGACTTCACTCATCAAGCCGAGCAGCAAGTGAGCCCGGACATGATCGCCGGTTTTAGCACGTGTCTGCTCCAGTTGCCGACGGGCAGCTGAAAAATTTTGCTCATGAAACAACGCATAGGCTTCTGCAATTCCTGGGAGGGGATGGTTCGGTGCTAGCTGCCGAAGTCGCTCAATTTTTTGCTGAAACAGCGTTGGTTCGAATTCAACTGTTAAATGATGTAACAAATCGACTTCCGCAAATGGAATCGTGATCTCGTTTGATTGTGCGTGTAGCGTATGTACCATGTTAAAACCACCTTATATCGTGTTATGTGTTCATCATAAGGGAAATGGAAGACAAGAAACAGTCCGTTGCACGGAGCAACGGACTGTTTCCGGTCATATAGAATGGACTTAAGCGTGTAAGTGAAGAACGTCTTCAACCGATTTGTACGTATATCCGAGATCGCGGGCGACAGCTTCGTACGTGACAAATCCTTGCGCGACATTCAGACCTTTTTCAAGCGAGACGTTTTCGGCGAGTGCACGGTGTGTTCCTTTGTTTGCGAGTTCCAATACATAAGGAAGCGTTGCATTCGTCAAAGCGAGTGTTGATGTGCGTGGAACCGCACCCGGCATGTTAGCGACAGCGTAGTGAACAACACCGAACTTTTCATACGTCGGATCATCGTGTGTCGAAATCCGGTCAACTGTTTCGAAGATTCCGCCTTGGTCAATCGCAACGTCAACGATGACAGAACCCGGTTTCATGCGTTCGACCATTTCAGCTGTGACGAGTTTCGGCGCCTTTGCTCCAGGAATCAAGACGGCACCGACAACAAGATCGCTTTCAGCGACAGCTTCTGCAATCGTATACGGATTTGAAATCAGCGTGTTGATTGAATTACCGAAAATGTCATCGAGTTGACGGAGACGTTCCGGACTGACATCGATGATGGTGACATCTGCACCGAGACCAACGGCAAGTTTTGCTGCGTTTGTTCCAACGACTCCACCGCCGATGACCGTTACTTTACCGCGACGGACACCAGGAACACCTGCAAGCAGGATGCCCATACCACCGTGCGGTTTTTCAAGAAACTGAGCACCGATTTGTGACGCCATCCGACCGGCCACTTCGCTCATCGGTGTTAAGAGTGGTAACGTCCGGTTTTTTTCGACCGTTTCGTATGCGATTGCTGTAATTTTTGAATCGACGAGTGCACGTGTCAACTCAGGTTCTGCAGCCAGATGAAGGTATGTGAACAATGTGAGTTCCGGACGGAAGTATTGATATTCCGAAGCAACCGGTTCCTTAACTTTCAATGCCAGCTCGGCAGTAGCCCAAACTTCAGCCGCTGTCTCGATGATTTGTGCCCCTGCTTGCGTGTATTCTTCGTTTGTAAAGCCGCTCCCCATACCAGCAGTTGTTTCGACGATGACCGTATGTCCTTGACCCGTTAAAGCCGCTACCCCAGCAGGCGTTAACGCGACACGATTTTCATTGTTTTTAATTTCCTTTAATACTCCGATGATCATAAATGCGATCCCCTTTCGCGAATAAACAAACAGTGTGTCACTTCTCCTTCAGTATACGAGAAATGAAAGCGTTCTACTTTATCGGCGATTTCAAAAATACAAGCAATCCTTTGTGAAAAATCACAAAGGATAACGGTCTGCTTTTAAATACAGGTAAAGAAGGGCACGTTCCGGAAGCGACTCCATCCGGATACCGGCTTCTTCCTCGATTCTTCGCATCCGATACAAAATCGTATTCGGGTGGACATGCAGGTGGGAAGCGACCTGTTTGACGTTTCCGTCATAATGAAGGAACCACTCCAACGTCTCACATAACGAAGCGGCATGTTTCCCGTCATAGGCGCGTAATCGCTCAATCTCTTCTAAACGAACGGTCCTTCTGCGCAGACGTTCGGAAAAAATCGGTAACAGCTGGAATAAACCAAGACGCTCATATCGTGTGACGGTATTTAACTCAAACGGAAATGCATCTTTTAACCGGAGAACGATCCCCGTTTCTTCGTAACGTTCCGGAATCGACTGAACGCCGGTAAATACTTCACTGCTGGCAGAGATGAATTTCGTGTAATTAAATCGTTCGGCAAGCATTTGTCGGAAAGATTGAATGAAGGCATCAAATTGTAATCGTTCGTGGTGGGCATCTTTATCATTTGTGCTGATCCACAAAATAAAATCGGTTTCATCGTACGCGTACAAAAGCGGTCGGACGGTTTGTTGGATAGTCAGCAAATAACGTAACCGATCAGCAAGTCGCGGTGTGATGGCTTCTGAAAACCGGATCACCATCAGGCGACTGATTCCGGGTGGAGCAATGTGTAGTTTAGAGAAGGTCTTTAAAATTTCCGACTCGGACATGTCTTCGTGAAGTAATTCAAAAAAGAATTGTTCGGATTTTTCTTCTTGGCGTTTCTTTTGCATATCGATGGCGAGTAACTGCCGTTGAGCCAGCAAAGCTCCTTTTTTTAAGTCGGATAACTCGGTTTCTGAAAAGGGGATGCTGCGGGCGATTGACCAAATGTACCCTAAAATTTCTGTATCTTGCTTGATCGCAATCGCGACACGGTCATTCAAACCGACACCTGTACGGGCTGAAATGATCAACGGTTCATTTTGTGCCGCAAGATTCTGAATGACTTCGTCTTTCCACAGTTGATCAATGACCGATTCAGGGACGCGTCGCCCGATAATCGTTGCAATCCGGGCCGGGTCCGTATCGGCAGTGTGTGTACTATAAGCAAGCAATCGGTGATTACGATCCTCGATGGTAATTGGAGCACTCAGTGCGACACCAATCGCTTCCGCTAAGTCCTCAAGGGAATGATACGTCGCTTCCAACATAAAAATCAGACCTTCTTTCTCTATATAAAATACTGTTGAAGTAAGTATATCTTTGGTTGTGCATAAGAACAAAGAGTTTTCCGATAAGTTGTAAGTTTTAACAAAATATAAAGAACGGATGAATATGAAAACCAGGCACAAAAAAGACCTCCCGACCGTTATCCGGATCTGCCGGGGAACGGTCGGGAGGCGAAATTATAGGGAGAATCAGCGTCGGACAGAGCGTTTACGACTGTAGACGACGAGTGTCAGTAAGAAAACAAGACTGAGGGCAATCAAGACAATCAGTGAAGCCGTATTGAAATGAAGGACTTCAAGAAGGACGCTTGTTGCAACTGTCAGATAAAAAATACCGAGATATTTTTTGACGAAAGGACTGTCGAAATGAGCCAACTGTTTCGCGCCGATTGGAGCACCAAGTAATGCTCCGATGATTAGCATGACCCCGACGAGGAGATCGACATCTGTACTTGCGACCGTATAGTTGACGAGGCCGGACAAGACGATCAGTAGGGCCGAAGCAATACTCGTTCCGACTGCCCGTTTCAATTCATATCCGGCGATACCGACGAGTAGTGGTGTAATGATGAAACCACCGCTGACACCAAGCAAGGACGAGATGAATCCTGCGAACAGCCCAATGAAACCAAGTGCCAGATACCGGTTTTTCCAACCGGTTTGTGCACCTGACGAGGACTTTGGACGTAAAAACTTATTGGCAAAGTATAATAATAAACCGATATACACAACCGAGATGACGAGATGGGCACCGTTCACTGCCTCTAATCGGAGAACGATCGGAGTCGCGATGGTAGAACCGATGATACCGACTAAACCGACGACCAGGCTGTCACGCCAGACCACATTTTTCAGGCGGAGGTGTGATAGGGTACCGGATACGGTTGAACCGAGCGTCAACATTAAACTCGTCGCGATAGCGACGCTTGGGGAGAAGCCGAGAATCAGTAAAAGCGGTGTTAAGATGATGCCGCCGCCGATTCCAAAGAAACCAGAGATGATACCAATGAAAAAGCCGAGTGGTAAAAAATAATAAAATTCCATGTAAGACATTCCTTTCACATTACATCATACGGTTAGTATGGCAATCCGTTCGTAAAATGTAAAAGGGAACGGCTCCTTCAAGGGGGTTGAAGGAGCCGTTAAGGGGATTATTCTTTTGATGCAGCAACTTCAGTTGCTGCATCAATACCGGTATTGGCTTTGACAAGAATACGTTCGAAGTTACCGGCCACTTCGTCCGATTTCGTAACAAGTGTTCCGATAATCGCACCTAGAAAACCAAGTGGAATCGAAACAATTCCCGGATTCGACAGTGGGAATAATGCTTCCCCGACGAATAAGGCTGAACCGTCAACTGCCCAGATATTAGGACTGAGCGCGACGAGAAGCAGTGAAGAGAAAAGACCGACGACCATACCTGTGACAGCTCCGCCAGTATTGAAACGGCGCCAGAAAATCGTCAGCAAAATGACGGGCAAATTGGCACTGGCTGCCACTGCAAAGGCCAGTGAAACAAGGAAAGCGACGTTCATTGATTGTGCAAATAACGCCAGTACCATCGAAACGAGTGCGACGGCAATGGAAGCGAGGCGCGCAGCCGTCATTTGTTCTTTTTCCGTTGCTTGTCCTTTACGCAGAATATGACTGTAAAAATCATGGGCAAAGGCGGAAGCAGCCGATAAAACCAGTCCGGCAACTACGGCAAGGATGGTCGCAAAAGCAACAGCCGCAACGAAGGCGAACAGTAAGTCTCCACCAAGCGCCTGCGCAAGGAGAGGGGCGGCCATGTTTCCGGCTGCATTCGCAGCGATGATGTCATCTGCTCCAACGAAGGCAGCGGCTCCAAAGCCGAGGAAAATCGTTAAGATATAAAACGCACCGATGATCCAGGTCGCATAAACAACGGATTTCCGGGCAGTCGGTGCATCTTTAACTGTAAAGAAGCGGATTAAGATATGCGGCAAGCCGGCTGTTCCGAGAACAAGTGCCAAGTTTAAGGAAATCGTATCGAGCGGTAACTTAAACTTATTACCGGGATTCAAGAAGGAGTCACCGAGCGGTGTGGCTTGTTTCACTTCCGAGAACATCTTCATGATCGAGAAGTCGAATTTAGCAAATACCATGAAGGAAATGACGGCTGTACCGGCCATCAACAAAATCGCTTTGATGATTTGCACCCATGAGGTGGCCGTCATCCCGCCAAACACAACGTACACAGTCATCAGAATACCGACGATGATGACACTTGTCGTATATGGAATTCCGAGTAACAACTCAATCAAAGCACCGGCTCCGACCAATTGCGCAATCATGTAGAAAATGGAAATAACAATCGAGTTCATCGCTGCGACACCCCGAACTTTCGAGGCATTAAAACGGGCAGCAATCATATCAGCCATCGTGTATTTTCCTAAGTTGCGCAACGGTTCGGCAACGAGATAGAGAACAACAAGATAGGCAACGAGAAAACCGATCGAATAAAAAAATCCGTCGAATCCGGCCAGGGCGATCATTCCGGCAATTCCGAGGAAGGAAGCCGCAGACATATAGTCACCGGCAATGGCGATACCGTTTTGAGCACCGGTCAAGCCACCGTCCGCAGTATAAAAATCATTCGCCGTCTTTGTTTTACGGGCAGCGAAATATGTAATGACGAGTGTTAACCCGACAATCGCAGCGAATAGGGCGACAGCGGTATAGTTCATCGTGATTCCTCCTTGATCTGTTCGACCAATCGATCAAACGAACGTGCTTTTTTGTTATAAAGCGTACAAAACGTCCACGTCATGATGAACTGCAGGAAAGCAAATAACCAAGCCCCTGTGATATCACCAAGTAATGGCCGATTCAAGAAGGTAAAATAGCTGGTCATGATGGGAAGCGTAAAATAAAAAATGAGACAAAATACAATGGCCGGTAAGATGAATGCATTTTTTTCGCGCATCAATTGTTTAAACGATGCACTTTCGACGATTGTCTGGGCAGAGCGTGTCGTTTCCGTCTTCGCTGTTTCAGATACCTGGTGCATGAGACGCCTCCTTTGAAAATGAATTTAAATTCATTATAGAGACAGTTCCTTTGGAAAATCTATCCTAATTTAGAAGGGGGAATTCGAGATATTATATTAATATTGGTCTTACCATTTTATTGTAAGCGTTTTCAATGTTGGACAAAATGTGAACGTTATTTTAAAAACATATTAATATGAAAAAATGATTCAAAAGTCCTGCCTGGAAAAATAAAGGGAAATGAATAAAAAACGTTGAAATCCGCATAATTAAAAGACACACCCTGATGGAGGATGTGCCGACAGTTGGTTATATCATTTGTTATTGTCCCCGATTTCCTGTTCAAGATCACGTAGTGACTTCGAACGTCGTGCGAGGGCGCGCCGTTTGATGATTTCTTCGACGCCACGACTGACTCCCCAGATGGCGAGTAAAATCAGAAACAGAAAAACAAGACGGATCGGTCGTTCCAAAAATGTTGACCATTCTTTACCGATTAACGAGAAGATGATGACGACGATCAGTCGACCCGCTCCAGCGGCAATCAAATACGTCCGAAGTGACAGTTGAATCATTGCAGAAATCGCTGTAATGATAAAGGCCGGCATGAACGGAAGTGAAAAGAAAAAACCAAGCGAAATCGGACTCATATGGCGAACCCGTTCAATCCACTGCTGGGCGGCTTTATGTTGTTCAAGCCACCTCGTGACAGGGCGGCGAAATAAATAACGGATACAGGCAAAGACGACAAGAGAACCGAGCATACTACCGACCCAAGAGACGAGTACACCCATCCAAAAGCCATAAGTCGCTGCATTGGCGGAAATGATAAGAACAAGCGGGAGGAACGGAAAAAGTGATTCCAGAAAAGGAGCAATCAATCCGGTCGATGCACCACCCGGAAGATCCTGGAGAAACGTAATCATTTGTTCAATCCACTGACGGACGGTTTGGAGCATTCGGAATCCTCCTTACAAAATAAACTGCTAACTTCTATTTTAACTCTTTCCCCGTCAGAAAGGAAAAACTTTATCGTGCTGTCCGCTGAACTGCCAATTGTACAATTCAAATGAAGTTGGTATTATACTTAAATGGGTGCGTTTTGCAGGCGTTCCCAGCTAGCTAATAGCTATGACGCTTCGTTCGCCAACGTTCGTTTTACTGCAAAAAACTGACATGGGGGCCAATGAGGATTATGAAACCTTATCGCGTACTATTATTTTATAAGTATGTTCCGATCGACAATGCGGAACAATTAACAAAAGAGCATCTTGCCTATTGCAAAGAGCTTGGCATCAAAGGAAGAATCCTGATTGCACCAGAAGGAATCAATGGCACACTGTCTGGAACAGTCGAACAAACCGATCAATACATGCAGGACCTGCTTGCCGATCCACGGTTTAGTGACATCGAGTTCAAAATCGATGAGGTCGACGAACATGCCTTCAAGAAAATTTTCGTTCGTTATAAAAGCGAACTGGTCACATGGCGCTTTGAAGATGAATTCAACGTGCCGGAAGAACATGCGGCGTATCTTGAACCGGCGGAGTGGAAAAATATGATGCAAAATGAAGATGTCGTCATTCTGGATGTCCGGAACAACTACGAATACGATCTCGGTCATTTTAAAAATGCCGTCAAGGTCGATGTCGATGCCTCACGTGAATTTCCGCAATGGCTCGATGAAAATGAACACTTGTTTGAAGGGAAAAAAGTTCTGACGTATTGTACGGGCGGTGTCCGTTGTGAAAAATTCACGGCATATTTCCGTAAACGTCAAAACAGCGACGACATCTTCCACTTAAAAGGCGGCGTCGTCATGTATGGGAAAGATGAAGCGACACGTGGAGAAGACTGGGAAGGGGAATTGTATGTGTTCGATGAACGCATTCAAGTACCTGTTAACGAAGTCAATCCAACGGTTGTCTCGACTTGTTATTACTGTGGAAAAGACGAAACACGATACGTGAACTGTGCAAATCCGGAATGTAATCGTCAACACTTCTGCTGTGAAGAATGTGAACCGAAAGTGATGCGTTCTTGTTCAGACGAATGCCGGGAACACCCACGCAACCGTTATGTAAAAGAACAAATGGAAGAACTGGTAAAGTAATCATGGATGAATAAAAGCAGGCTGACAAAATCCGAATCCGGGATTTCGTCGGCCTGCTTTTTTAGGATGGAAATAAGAAACGAAGGATTTCTGGCATCCGTTTTGCCCATTCGGTCTCGTGATGGATCGCACCGGGAATGATTTCGTAAGTCGCTTGTTGGACTTTTTTTTGAACGGCTTTCGCAAGAACCTCGTTTGTATGAAGATAGTCATTTTCCGTCATCGGTCCGCTCGTTTCTTTCGTACCAACATCCATATAACAACGCTGGTGCTCGGATAAACGTGGACTGCGCTCAATGAATTCCAGTAAAGAAGAAAAATTCGCCCAACCGGCCGTTGATAAAGCAGCGACACGTGTGAAGATTTCCGGATAAGCGAACAAGCCATACAATGAAATGACACCCCCCATCGAACTGCCGATCATCGTCGTATCCGTTGGAATCGTCGCATACTGCGAGTCAATATACGGTTTTAGTTCATGAACGATCCAGTGCATGTATTGCTTTCCGTTGCCGCCAATCGTCTTGCGATGAGACGGATAGGCCGTGCGCATTAAAAGGGCTTCGTCCGTCCAAGGGGCATACTCATCGTAGCGGTCCATTCCATCATCCGGACTGTCGATGGCGACGATCATCGCATGCAACTGAACAGTATGGAGTGCATGATGGACTTCCCAGCCTTTTCCGAACGAAGCGGTCTCACCACTGAAGACATTTTGACCGTCATGCATATAAATGACTGGGAGCGCTTCGTCGACAGGTAGTTCGGTCGGACGATAAATCCGGATTGTTCGAGGCGAGGCTAGAGTCGAAATCGTTCGTTCAATTTCAGTAATTGACAAGATAGTCACGACCTTTCAAAGGTTAGCGTAATGGGCAGTACAATTCCGACCGTTATGTTTGCCACCGACATAGAGAGCATGATCCGCTTGCCGGAGCGATTCTTCGAACGATCGTTCCGATGGAAATTCGACGGTATCGACGCCAAGACTGATGGTGATGGATAAGCGATGTCTATCGACGACGAACGGCCGGTCGAGGACGGCATGCCGGATTTCTTCGGCGAAATCGATTGCTTGTTTCTGTGGAGATTGACTGAGTAACAGGACAAATTCTTCTCCGCCGTATCGAGCCGCGAAGACGTTCTGCTTTTTCTGTTGCACGGCCCGGATCCTGCGACCGAGTTCACGCAGAACAAGGTCACCGACCTTATGTCCATACGTATCGTTAACATGTTTGAAGTGATCGATATCAAATAAGATGATCGACAAGGGATAACGGTCAGAGGCAAATTGCTGTGCCCCTTCCTCGTAAAAGGCACGACTGTTGGCGAGCTCCGTCAAAGCATCAGTCCGGCTCTCGGCGTACAGTTGGTATGTTTCCCGTGAACGGTGCAACACCCGACAAAAAATACGTAACAAACGCGAAATCTCGTCCGCACTTGTCGCATCATAGGCATCCGCGGTTTGATGAAATAGGATGATCGATACATCGACATCTTCGTTTGTGATGGATGGAATCGCAATCATCGAATGACGGTCAACGGGTAAGTCAATTTTAATGTCCGTCCCCCAATCGCACCGAAGACCATGGATGATTGGTGTTTGCAGCTGCTCGGCCTTCAGGGAATGGAATAAAGGCAGGACATCGATGATTGTTTTCGTCCGGATATTGTAAATGGTTTGCTTACGCTGTTGCTGAATTGATATCCAACCTTCCGAAAAATCAATCAGATACGGCAAGTCGCGTAATAAGGAGTCAATCGTTTCTTGTTCGAACTGGGAAATCAGCAGATGTTCTTTGGCGTCATCAAACCGTTTGGCTTTTTCATTCGCTTCGATTGTTTCCCCATGCTGTTGGAGCAATCGTTTGAATAAAAATAAGATCAGCGTCGAGACGGAAGCGGCGATGAGCGGGTTCTCATCATAAAACCAGATTCCGAGCAGAGCACTTAAGATACTGATACCGTAGACAAGTGTCTGCAGACGGACAAGGCGCACCCAATCATATTTCAAATATAAGATGCGGTTGACGAACCGGCATTGGAGGTAGGAAACGATCATGACGGTCGTTAAATATCCGAGAAGCGGAAGGAGTGCTCTCGAGTAAGTAAAGTCAGTTCCAATCGGTCCGCCGAGTACTAAATAGACGAGTGACGGAGAGGCAAGATAAACTAAATCAAACAGAGCATTGATCGGATATAAATATAAAAAACGTTGACGGCGAATTTCTTTTTTATGAGAAAAAAACTGAAAGACGAAGATGCCGATTTGGCTGAGAAGAATGGATGGCCATAATCCGTAATTAAGAAAGATGAATAAAATGATCCCTTCCTGAAACGTATAGTAAATGCCTCCACGACGAACATTATCGAACTGGAACAAGATGATGAGTGCTAGAAGATAAGTGGCATTGCCAAATGAGAGCGGAAAGTCGATGAGTGTAGGATGTGTAAGTAAAATGAAGGTAAGCAGACTAGCAACGAGACACAAGACAAGCCAACTGTTTCGTGCGACTTTTTGATAGTAGACCATGATGCGTCTCCCTCCTTTAACAGTCCTTCCCTACTTATACCCGTTTTGTGGAAATTATGATAAGGGATTTACAAAAAAATAAGGTTGAGAGAATGCAGTGAATTGCGTATAATGTGAAAGATATCAAACAATCGATGACGAAGAAAGTAGCGATATGATTTAATCGACCAGCGAATCAGGGATCGGTGAAAGCCTGAACAGATTAGACCATCGTGAAACGCACTTCCGAGATGCTATCCGAATCCATGTGATCAGGCCTAGCCGGGGGAACCCCGTTATCCCCGTTAAAGTGGGTGTCGTACCGTCGACACCAAGAAGAGTGGTACCGCGGTCATTCCGTCTCTTTGCGTGTTGCGCAAAGGGCGTTTTTTATTGGAAAAAATAAACTGTTTGGAGGAAACAAAATGAGTTACAAGCAACAATATGCCCAAGTATTACATGATGTGATTGGTGATGCATTGTCACAAGAAGAGATCGAACAGTTGATTGAACAACCAAAACATGAGGATCACGGCGATCTGGCATTCCCATGTTTCCAACTCGCAAAAGCATTCCGTAAAGCACCGATGATGATTGCAACGGAACTGGCTGAGAAAATCGATAATTCACTGTTCTCGAACGTGCAGGCAGCTGGACCGTACGTGAACGTCTTCTTAAACCGGGAAGTTGTTTCGCGTGAAATCATTAAACGTGTTTTAGAAGAACAACAAGCTTACGGATCAAGCGAAGCGAACGGCAAAACAATTGTGACTGACTTTTCATCACCGAACATCGCAAAGCCGTTCTCGATGGGACATTTACGTTCGACAGTCATCGGAAATGCGCTGAACCAGATTTCACGAAAAAAAGGATATGATGTCGTCGGCATCAATCACCTCGGAGACTGGGGAACACAGTTCGGGAAATTGATGGTCGCCTACAATATGTGGGGCAAGGAAGAAGACGTCCGGGCTGAACCGATCAAAGAATTGCTCAAACTGTACGTGCGTTTCCACGAAGAAGCGGAAGAAAATCCGGCTCTTGAAGATGAAGGTCGTGCTTGGTTCAAGAAACTTGAACAGGGTGACGAACAAGCAACAGCACTTTGGACGTGGTTCCGTGAAGTTTCGCTCGTCGAGTTCAACCGTGTCTATGAAATGCTTGGTGTCAGCTTCGACAGTTTGAACGGCGAAGCCTTCTATAATGATAAGATGCAGCATGTCATCGACTTATTGGAAGAAAAAGAGTTGCTCGTCGAGTCGGAAGGCGCAATGGTCGTCGACCTCGAAGCAGAAGGAATGCCTCCTGCCTTGATTAAGAAAAAAGACGGGGCGACATTGTATGCAACACGTGATTTGGCTGCTGCCGTCTATCGTCTTGAGACATACGGTTTCGAGCAGGCCTTTTACGTTGTCGGTGGTGAACAGGCCCTCCACTTTAAACAGCTGTTTGCTGTTCTGAAGAAACTTGGCTTTGAAAATGTCGACGGTATGCACCATGTCCCGTTTGGTCTGATTATGAAAGACGGGAAAAAGATGTCGACGCGTAAAGGACGGATTGTCCTTCTTGA
Source organism: Exiguobacterium sp. R-39 (assembly GCF_049942815.1). Classification (NCBI taxonomy): domain Bacteria; kingdom Bacillati; phylum Bacillota; class Bacilli; order Caryophanales; genus Exiguobacterium; species Exiguobacterium sp. R-39. Next base: position 2,892,961 of record NZ_CP187965.1, on the reverse strand, counting down.
AGAAGTGCTTCAAGATGCAATCAATGTCGCGAAACAAAATATCGCCGAGAAAAATCCGAACCTTGCCAATGCCGAACAGACGGCACGCGAAGTCGGTGTCGGTGCTGTCATTTTCCACGATTTAAAAAATGAGCGCATGAACAACATTGAATTTGATCTCGAACAAATGTTGAAATTTGAAGGGGAAACCGGTCCATACGTCCAATATACAAATGCACGGGCAAATTCATTGTTACGTAAAGGCGAATACGATGGATCAGCTTTTGCGGGTAGCGCAGATGACTATTCATGGGGTGTCGTGTCGATGCTGAACCAGTTCTCGGCAGTGATTGACCGGGCGTTTACACGTCGCGAACCATCGATCATCAGCCGTTATGTCCTCGATTTAGCTCAAAGTTTCAACAAATATTACGGACAGGTTCGTGTCCTCGAAGACGATGCGGAAAAACAATCTCGCCTCGCGCTCGTAAAATCGGTTACGATTGTATTGACGGAAGGATTACGCCTGCTTGGTGTCGGCGCTCCTGAAGAAATGTAAGATAAATCAATTAAAGATGGGGTTATCATATGAACAAAGAGACAATGGAACGGTTACAGCACGCATCTACACAAATGAATCAGGAAGACTTGGCTGCATCCATCGCTTTTATTGCTGACTTTCACGGAAAGGTTGCCACGTGGCTTCCGGGTGAATCAGTCGATTTCATCTTAGATTTCGTGACAGCACCAGGAGCCGATCAAATTGCTCCGATCAGCGGTGACGCACTCGATACGAAAAGTAACTTCGAGTTCTTCATGGAAAAAAAACAGACACGCAAAAAACTCGGTGAGTTATTGGCGTTATGGAAAGCACCTCGTACGAAAGAGACATTGAATCAAATTGATGCCATCGGTCTAAAAAAATGGTTGGCACGCAATGAATTTCGTTCGGAAGACAAGCCATGGGATTATTTGAACCGCCTTCATGTGCTGTTATTCCTCGATCAAATGACTACGGTCATCGATGATCATCAGTTGACGACATTGTATGAGCAACTCGTTCGGAAAACACCGGTACCGACTAGCTTCGTCCGTCGTCAAGGGGAAGTCCGCCGTGTCGTGAATCAGTTCGCCGATAAAACAGAATTTACACAAGTCGATTTAGTTCGCGCTTCACTCGTGCGTTTTCTGTAAAAGAGATGACGACAAAATCCCCCGCTTCATTCACGAACTGTAAATGAAGCGGGGGATTTTTCATGTCAGGTATTCATTTGACTTGATGAAAGGTGATGGTTTCGGCAGTCGTATCGTATAGTAACCATTCGCGTTCGACCAGAACCGGTCCGACGTTGATGGCGTAACGGCCACGTTTGATGGAAATCGGGATATCATGATGAATCGCTAGACGTTTGCCCTCTTTGAATAGTCCGTGCACATGACTGTGTCCAAAAAATAAGAGTCGGTCGGGATAAGCGGATGTATCGGGCGTCAGATCATAGCTCCATTTCAATTGGTCACCATGAATGAACAAAGCGGACGTGATTTGTTTTGTCCGTTCCGACATGCGCAGCTGATCGAGATAACTGGATATCCCTGCTGGAATCAATGAAAACAAGCGTTCTTCCTGGTTTCCAAGCAATGTCTCAAAAAAAAGCAATTTCAAAAAATCCGGATCAAGCGTCACGATTTGTTCGATTTCTTCAAACGTATACCGTTTGGCCCGCTTTTTTCCGATGTGACACTCATGGACATCCCCAAGCGAAAAGACAACGGCTTGCGGAGCCGTCTGTTGAATATCTGTCAACACAGCACGTGTATCGGATAGTGAACTGTGCAAATCCGTGATGAGTGCATACTGCATCTGGCATCGCTCCCTTGTACTAAGAGTATACCCCGGGTTTCATGCGGCTCATCCTATTTTTGATTAAGCCGGGTCGACCGTGACACCGCGCTCGGCAAAGACCACTTTTGCAACTTCGAGTGCATTGAGGACACGCGGGAAACCGGTATAAGGGACAAGATGCATGATGGCTTCAACAATCTCATTTCCTGTCAATCCAGTGGTTAAGCCGGTATTAATATGAAGGGCAAGCGTTATCCTTGATGGTGGATATACAGCGCAATAAGCATGAAAAAAACCCCTTTCTCCAATCGGAATAAGGGGTTTTTTTGTACTTAACGGAAATTGAGGAACTGGACGTCGACCGATAATGGTAATTCGCGGACGATTTGCATGACTTGTTGCAAGTCATCGCGCGATTTGCCTGTGACACGGATTTGATCGTCTTGAATCTGAGTTTTGACTTTGAGTTTGGATTCCTTGACGGCATTGTTGATTTTTTTAGCATCATCACGATCGATGCCGCTTTTGAGAATGACGCGTTGACGGACCGTGTTTCCGGCTGCCTGCTCGACTTTTTCGTATTGCAGGTTTTTCGTCGGGACTTCGCGCTTGATGAGTTTCGCTGTCAGGACATCTTTGACTTGATCGAGTTTAAAATTATCATCTGAAATCAGAATCAAATCTTCTTTCTCGAGTTTCATGTCGCTTTTTGATCCTTTGAAATCAAAGCGGTTCGTGATTTCCTTTAAAGCGACCTGCATCGCGTTTTTGACTTCCTCGATGTTGATTTGTGACACGATATCAAATGAATTGTCTTTTGCTGCCATAAGAATCTCCCCTTTCGTTCCACAACCATTTTAACATATTTGTCCGCAGATGCTTTGACTTCGTGTCGAAGTTTCGGCAAAAGAAAATGGAAGAGAAACAGTCGAATCGTTCATCTGTATGAAATTTTGTTATAATGAAAACCATGAAATGAAAGGGGTGCATGGCTTTGAAACAAACAGCAGATATGTTGACGCTCACACCAGAAGAGCTGGATGAGCGGTATGCCTATAAAGGATCAGATTTAGGAGCAACATTTGATGAAAAAACGATACGGGTCCGTTTATGGGCACCGACGGCTGAACGTGTCGTGATTCGTTTGTACCGGACATTGCGGGCAAGGAAAGTTGAAGAACTTGAATTGGCGGCGGATCAGCAGGGGACATTCGTCGTCGAACTGGATCGTGCTGTGTATGAAGGTTACTTTTATACGTTTCAAGCCAGCATCAACGGACAGAAAGTCGAAGCGGTCGATCCGTATGCAAAAGCAGTCGGGACAAACGGTAAACGGGGAGCATTAATCGATCCGTCCACCACTCAACCCGAGCGTTGGATTGAAGAACGCCCTCTCTTCCATTCGTCACAAGATGCCGTCATCTATGAATTACACGTTCGGGACGCGACGAGCCATTCGGCGAGTGGGGTCATCGAGCGGGGAACGTTCCGCGGATTGACGGAAGCCGGGACACGAACACCATCAGGCGGATTGACAGGTCTTGATTACCTGACGGATTTAGGTGTGACACATGTCCAATTGCTTCCGATTTATGATTTCGGTTCAGTGAATGAAGCCGCACCGAACGATCCGGATAACTACAACTGGGGATACGATCCCGTCAATTATTTTGCGCCGGAAGGATCCTATTCGTCGAATCCGGATGATCCGGCAGCGCGAATCCGTGAATTAAAAGCCTTGATTCAAGCCTTGCATGACCGGGGCATTCGTGTCGTGATGGATGTAGTCTTTAATCACGTCTATGATGCGGAAACGGCACCACTTGGCCAATTCGTTCCGGGTTATTTTTTCCGTCAGGCAGCAGACGGAACACTTTCGAACGGGAGTTTTTGTGGAAATGACACAGCATCAGAACGTTTCATGATGCGTAAGTTCATTCTTGATTGCGTGACGTACTGGGCGAAAGAGTATCATCTGGACGGATTCCGGTTCGACTTGATGGGCTTACATGATATCGAAACGATGAATCAAGTCCGCCATGCACTCGACCGGATTGATCCATCGATCTTGATTATCGGGGAAGGATGGGATCTTGACACACCACTTGCAGCCGATCAAAAAGCCAACTACTTTAATGCGCCGCAGATGCCGGGAATCGCTCATTTCAATAACGGATTACGTGACGGTGTCAAAGGTGACGTTCAGACACCGCTTGACCGCGGATTCATCAGCGGAGCTTTCGAGCGGACAAATGAAGTCAAACGGGGCATTGCCGGAAACGTCTCTTCGCAAGGATTTGCGGATGAACCGAATCAAGTCGTTTCTTACGCGGAAGCCCATGATGATTTAACGATTTGGGACAAATTGTCCGTGTCACGGCCGGAAGATACGGATGAAGTCCGCCGAAAACGACAAATGCTTGCGAATGCCATTATCTTAACCGGACAAGGGATTCCATTTTTACATGCGGGACAGGAGTTTTTCCGGACAAAAAACGGCATTCGGGACAGCTTCAACTCCGGAGAAGTCGTCAATCAACTCGATTATGAACGGGCAGAAGAGTTCCGGTTCGGCGTCGAGTATGTCAAAGGATTGATTGCGCTGCGGCGTCAGTATCCGATGTTCCGTCTCGAAAACACCGCCATGATCCGCAAACATCTCCGCTTCCTCGAAGAAGGAGAAGGCATCATTGCTTACGAATTGAAGCGGACATATGAAGGGTATGTTGAACGTCAGCGGGTGTATCACAATGCGACGGAACACGATGTGACAATCGAGTTACCGGGCGGCGAGTTCGAAATTCTCGTCGAAGAAGGGGTTGTAAAAATCCATGCCCCTCGTCTGCATGAAGAAAAACAGCTTGTCGTGAAGGCTTTGTCGACGACAGTCATTGCCGAACGGAAAGCAGACTATAAAAAATATGCAGTGGCAGGCGGCGCCGCACTGACGATTCTTGGTTTGTTGTATGCAGCGAACAAACGGCGTAAAAATAATAAATGATGAGTCTTAAGCAACGAGGCAATTAGAAGAATCGGAGTTCACTGATGTGGGCTCCGATTCTTTTTTTTTAGAGCCGCATCCCGCAACGTAACAGTCATGTTGCGGTGTCATCATAATGACTTAATGATTTTTCATGTTTGCTGTTTTAATTCAGAGCTTCCGGGAACATACTATAAGTAGTATTTAGAGTGCTGGTTTTTTTGAAAGGATGTATTTTATGTTTGGCTTCAATGATATCTGGAAATTTTTCTTCTCGTTTTTTTTGTTATTACCAATCGTCACGTTAATTCATGAGATGGGTCATTACTTTTTCGCACGTCTGTTTGGCGGGAATATGGAAATCAATATCGGATCGGGGAAATCGTTGTTACGTGTTGGCCCCATCCGCTTGAACCGTATCTATTTCTGGGACGGATGGTGTCAGTATGAGGCACTTCGTCATGAAAATAAATTTACGAACATTACCGTCTATGCCGGTGGAGCTATTTTTAATCTGGCGAGCATCCTGATTGTAAACGGTTTGATTTATGCGGGTGTCTTCGAGGCTTCGATTTTTACGTATCAATTCGCCTATTTCTCGTTCTACTTCATTTTCTTCTCGCTGTTTCCGATTGATCATCCGAACGGTTATCCGAGTGACGGAAAAGCGATCGTTAATGTATTCCGTTATGGAAAATCAGAATATAACCCCCAATCGTAATCATAAGCAAAATATGCCCTTCTTTTATGCGACCAGCGCACGAAAGAAGGGCATATTGCATCATTTGTCTTCTGAAGATGTATCATCCGCAGAAGAAGAGTCGGATTGTTCTGTTTCTAATTCGACCAGTTTTTGTATCAAAATATGCCGTGGCATGTGCATTAACTGTTCGAGCGGCACATTGAGACGTTTCGAAAGTTCAACAGCTGTATCAGCAGACAGTTGTAGGGGTTTCATAGTGTGTGTACCTCCTTTTTGTTTCCTTTAAGTATACAGGACATGCTCTTCGAGCGCATCGACAGTAGCTAGAAATGAAGAAGGTTGATACCGTAGGGAGTAGGAAGTGATGCGTATGTATAAACCAGCCGCTGAGCTGTTGTTCCATGAATCTGTTTCACTTTTTGACCGATTTGGCGATGATCTGATTTTATACCGGGATCAAGGCGGATTTACAAAATGTGATTTGGATTTGAGAATACGGTGGGAGACAGCATGTGCGTATGTTCCGTTCACGTGGTTCTTTGAGCCGGACGGATACCGTGTGTTCATCGTTTTTGAAGAAACTTCATTGTTTGGTTTACTCGATTTAAGAGACGGACGTCTCCAATATATGAATCGCCCCATCCTCTTTGCTGATGCCTGGTTCAGTAATCTGTATGAATGGCGAGACAATCAGATTTTTATGTACTCGGCTGAGACCGATGTCGTGCGTTATTGTTTTGAAAAACAGGAAGGAACTTTTTCGGATTATGACGAAGCTCCTCTATTAGGACGTTTGATTGAACGGGGGTATCATCCGCAGTATGCGTTCGAACGTCTGCTCGCACCTGGAACGATGATTTCCTATGATGTGAATCAATCACGTTATGTCATTTGGGATGCGTTTACGGAACAGGAACAGTTGATTCCGTTTTCCGAGTATGACGACTATTTGTTGGTCGACAGCCGGAAAAATCTGTTTTCTGTCACGGATGCCAATCGATTTTATCTGTACGAAAAAGAGCAACTGAAATTTAAATTTGATGGGTGCCAGTCATCGATCCTGTTAAAGACGGTTTTACTGGATGAATCGGCGCAACGTCTGGCCATCGTCTCGACGTCGGCGAATTTCGGAAATACGTGGCTCCAGATTTTTCAAAAGACGTAAACACATCCTTTGTCGTAGCGGGCGAAGGATGTGTTTCTTGTATAGAGAGAGGAAGATGACAGATGGAACGTTTTGGTCAATACGTAGTGCGCTTTCGAAAAGGCATCAGCGTTACCTGGGTGGTGCTGTTGCTGATTCTTGGTTATTTTGCGGTGCAACTCCCGGATCAGCTGAAGGGAAACGGCTTTACACGGGACGGAGAGTTTCAACAAGTCGAACGCACGTTAGAAAAAGAATTTAAGCAGGACCCACACCAAATCATCGTTTTGTTTGAAGGGAAAACAGAAACCATCCGGCAGGAGATGCAGCGTCACGTCACGGCGTTTCGGACCATCCAAGGAGTGGGACAGGTTATCGGTGTCCAGGAAAATCCGGAAGCTTTAAAAGACGGAAAAGGATATGTCTCGATCGGGATACCGGACATTGACCCTTCCTGGGTGAAGGCGGTGCAGGAAAAACTGGATCCGCAAGACGGCAATACGATTCGCCTGACAGGAGAGCCGTTGATCGTCGACGATTTGAATACCGCATCGAAAAATGATTTGGTCCGGGCGGAATTGATTGGCGTACCGGCAGCGTTACTTGTCTTATTTCTTGTTTTCGGGACGCCGCTTGCTGCCATCTTGCCGCTCATCATGGGACTCGTCACGTTCATCTTCGGAGCCGGAACGTTGTATTTCATCGCCGGACAACAGGAATTGTCCATCTTTGTCTTAAATGCCGTAGCGATGATTTCACTGGCCCTCGGAATCGATTTTTCCCTGCTTTACGTCAACCGGTTCCGGGAAGAACGGGCAGCCGGACGGTCGATTACGGCAGCAGCGGAAGTTTCGGTTGCGACGGCCGGACGATCGATTTTATTTTCCGGGATTTGTGTGTTCGTCGGACTGGCGGGCTTACTTGTCATTGATGTCGATGTGTTTCAAGCAGTTGCGATCGGCACGCTGGTTTCGGTACTGGGCGCCGTCATCAGCGCTGTGACCTTACTTCCGGCCCTGCTCGCACTACTCGGGGGCAGTCTGGAAAAAGGGCGGATTTTTAAAGCGGATTCGGAGCAGGGGGAAGTCCGATGGCGTAAGCTCGCCCGGTTCGTCATGAAACGTCCGGTTGCCATCACCCTTTTTTCACTCCTTCTTCTTTTGCCGTGTTTAATTCCGTTGCGCGATTTGGAACTGAACATTCCGCAAGCAAGCGCGTTACCGGAAGATTATGAATCACGCCTCGCTTTTGAAGCGTGGGAAAAAACCTTTGGCGACGATGGGACCGATGCCGTCGTCTTGCTAAAAGCTGATTTTCAAACGGAACAAGGTGTCGAAAAACTGGAAGCGTTGACGACACGACTCGAAGCAGATGACGGAGTAAGCAGTGTCATTTCAGCGACGGCGCTGGCGGAAGCGAATGGACAGACCGTGACCCAGCTTGCTGCGAACGAACAGGGAAAAGAACAGTTGGCGCCTTTGATTACGTTTGATCAAGGAGTTGCCCGGATCAATGTCAAGCTGACGGGAGATCCGGGAGACAAGAGTTCACAAAAATGGGTCCGCGACGTGCGAGACCAAGGATACCAGGTCGGGGGACCGGCAGCCTTTAATCAGGAAATCTATGATGAAATCTACTCAAAAATGCCGCTCGCGCTAGGTCTTGTCTTACTTGCGACATTCATCATCCTGTTGTTTGCGTTCCAGTCGATTTTGATTCCGATCAAAGCCATCTTGATGAATCTACTCAGCCTCGGAGCAACATTTGGTCTGCTCGTCATTTTATTTGAATCGGGCTGGGTTTTCCCGGCCGAAACAATCGGTATCTTAACCCCTGTGTTCATCTTCTCGCTTGTTTTCGGATTATCGATGGACTACGAAGTATTCCTCGTCTCACGAATGGAAGAATACTACGATGAGACCGGGGATAATGACCTCGCAACGGAAATGGGACTGGCGAAGACGAGTAAAATCATCACCTCCGCCGCCTTGATCATGATTGTCGTCACCGGTGCATTTGCGTTTACCGGCGTCAGTCCGATTAAACAGCTTGGTGTCGGAATTGCTTTGGCGATTTTCATTGACGCGACGATCGTCCGGATGTTCCTTGTTCCGGCACTGATGAAGCTGTTCGGACACTGGAACTGGTGGTGGCCGGGCGGACGGCGAAAACGAAAATACCGGATCTGATCATCGTTCAGAACATCAGTGAAGCACATCATTAGTCATTTAAAGCAGGGCGAGCGTATACTGACGATATTCAAGTTAAGATTTCAGAGGAGGATATGCTTCAATGGCTAATGAAAAGATGTTTGATACGTTTACACTTCCAAACGGAGTGACCCTTAAAAACCGGATTATGATGGCGCCGATGACGAACTACGCGGCGGAAGAAAACGGTGAAGTTTCAGAAGCGGAGCTTGCATACTACGCAGCACGTTCAGGTGGAGTCGGTGCAGTCATTACAGCATGTGCCAACGTCACAGCAGACGGTCAAGGATTCCCGAACGAGTTTGGCGCAGAGCGCGATGAATTGATTCCGAGCCTGAAACGTCTCGCTACAACAATCCAAGATCAAGGCGCAAAAGCGATTCTGCAAATTTTCCACGCGGGTCGTATGGCACCACCGGAACTCGTCGGCGGACAAACAGTCAGCGCAAGTGCAGTAGCACCAGAACGTGAAGGCGCAATGACACCACGTGCACTGGAAGCAGCAGAAGTCGAAGCGATCATCGAAGCATTCGGTCAAGCAACACGCCGTGCGATGGAAGCCGGATTTGACGGAGTGGAAATTCATGGTGCGAACACGTACTTAATTCAACAATTCGTTTCTCCGCACTCGAACCGTCGTGAGGACAAATGGGGCGGAAGTCTTGAAAAACGTCTTGCTTTCCCATTAGCTGTCGTCGATGCCGTCGAAGCCGTTGCAAAAAAAGATCCATCGTTTATCGTCGGTTATCGTTTCTCACCGGAAGAAGTTGAAAATCCGGGAATTACACTCGATGATACGATGCAACTCGTTGATGCACTTGCGAAAAAAGATCTCGACTACCTGCACGTTTCCGTCATGGACTTCTTTGCAGGATCGATTCGTGATCAAAACGAAACACGTTCGCCAATCAGTCTCGTACAAGAACGTGTCGGTCAACACGTTCCGGTCATCGGTGTCGGTTCACTCCATACACCGGAAGAAGTCGAGCGTTCACTTGAAGTCGTGCCACTCGTCGCTCTTGGCCGTGAGTTAATCATGGAACCAAAATGGGTTGAAAAAGTAGAAGCTGGCGAAACGGAATCGATTCGGACAGAACTCGATCCGTCGGCACAGTCTGAACTCGTCGTGCCGGATGCACTATGGCAGGGAATCACGAGCCGTCCAGGCTGGTTCCCAATCAAACAAACAACAAAATAAGAAATACGAAAAGGAGCAACTCAGAATTCTGAGTTGCTCCTTTTTTAGTGTCAGTAAGCGACTTCACCCATCCGGACACCACAAAAACGGTGCAGTTCAACGGGATGATCCATGTTCGTCCGGTCGAACATATCCTGCAGTAATAACGCACAGATGTAGGCATCTTCCTTCGCATCGTGATGCTTAAAAGATACACCTAAAAACTCCGCCATCGTATTTAGCTTATGGTTCGGCAACCACGGATAAAGCTTCCGTGACAATTTGACCGTACAACCATACTGAAATGTCGGCATTTGATATAAGTCATATTTTTGAACCGCTTTTTGGAGCGCACCCATATCGAAAGCTGCATTATGGGCAACGACGAGCTCGGCCTGTTCAATTAATTCAAACAAGCCGTGTGCCGCCATTGCTTCCGGTAAGGCCGGTGCATCCCAGACGTCACTCGGGCGAATGCCGTGGACACGGATATTACCGGCATCAAAGTCTTCTTCCGGATTGATTAAGACCTGCTTGCTTGTGAGGACTTTCCCAGCGGATAAAACAGACCAGCCAAAGGCACAGATGCTGCGGCTGTTCCGGTTCGCTGTTTCAAAATCAATCGCCAGTGTATAACGTTCCATATCATCTCTCCTTTTTAATCAGCATACCGTATTTCGATTTAGAATGCATGTTCGTCTTTTCGTTTAATCAAAAAGTCCGTCTGTCTTTGAGACAGGACGGACTTTTTGATTATTTAGCCTGTACCGCTTTTTCTTGTGCTTCAGGTTCCGTATACGCATCGGGCTTAAAGAGCATGATCCGGTCACGGTAGGCAAAAACGACAGCCGTCAAAACGGCCATTAAATCAGCAATCGGGAAGGCGAACCAAACCCCTTGTACTCCAAAAAAGATAGGTAAAATCAGGACGAGTGGAATCGTATATAAGGTCTGCCGCGAGAGCGACAGGAACAAGGCGATCCGCGCCTTGGCAAGTGATTGATACATTCCGTTGATGATCATCTGAATCCCGTAAACGAATGAAATTGCGAATAAAATCCGCATCGCGGTCGAACCTTCATTGAGTAATGTCACATCTTCCGTAAACATTCCGACCCAAAAACGGGGGAACAGCTGGATTAACAGCCAAAGCGTGATCGACAGGCTCAAACCGTAGCGAATGGCCAGTTTGATTGCTTGTGACATCCGATCAAACTGTTTCGACCCGAAATTGTAGCCGACAATCGGCTGCATCCCTTGGACGATTCCCATGATTGGCATTCCGACAAGTGCCATGAACTTATTGATGACGGCAAAGGTCGCAAGTTCCGTCGTACCGCCGTAGCGGACGAGCATATGGTTGACGGTGATGAATAAGATGGACTGTGACACTTGCATGATGAAAGACGATGAGCCGATCTGTCCCATCCGACCGACCAGTTTGGGATCAAACCGAAAGGCTTCACGGTCAAGGACAAGACTTGTTTTTTTCGCTTTCGTAAAGAAAAACCTGAAAATCAGAACGGAACCGACGATTTGCGCGACGACCGTCCCAAGTGCAGCCCCTTGAATGCCCCAGTCGAGTCCGAAAATAAACAGGGGCGTCAAGACGATGTTGATGGCGACTGTCGTCAGCATGACACGCATCTGATAACTGGCACGTCCTTCTGCCCGAAGCATGGCGCTCGAAGCCATCGTCAACATGAAGAACGGGGAACCGAGTAACAGGACACGGAGGAAATCAATACTGTATGGCATGATTTCCGGTGTGGCACCGAACACCTGTAACAACGGTTCGACGAAGATGAATGCCGTGATAATCGCAAGCATACTGACGACGAAAACGGTCATCAGGACATTTGCATAGGCACGACTGGCACCTGCCAGATTTTTTTGACCAAGCCGCTGAGAAGCAATGGCCGCACCGCCGATTCCAATCGAGTTCGAGATGGCCATCAAGACGAGCTGAACGGGGAACGCAATGCCGACAGCCGCGACGGCAACCGTCCCGATTCCTTGTGCCACAAAAATCGTATCGACAATATTATAGAGAGCAGTCACAAGCATCCCGATCATCGCCGGGAGCGACAGGCCGATCAGGAGTTTGTTGATGGGTGCTTCTCCCAAACGAGCCGTATTTTTATTCATCATCAGGAGAGCCTCCTTTTTTTCAAAACAGGGACATGGATTTTCATTCAGATTAGTCGCTTCAACAACCGGATGCAAGTAATCGAATCAGGCAATGTGCAAAACGATCAAAAGACACTCCGCCGATTGAAGACGAAGTGCCTGCTTGAGATAACACGACTGGTTAAGATGGGGTCGGAAGATACCCTTTTGAGTATTCAAAAGCGATGAAGAGAATTGCACCAAGAGCCAGGTAAGCGAACAACGTAATCGTCTGTTGTTTTTTCGGCATTTGATGATACTCAACCGATTTTTCAGCTTCGAGTAACGGTTCAATCCGCTGGTCCAGTCGACGCAACAAGGCATCGTAATCATTAGCCGAATCATATTGGTAACGAAGCAAGTCATCGGCAGCACTTTTCGCTTCTTCCGGACTCGCACTCCGTAAATCCTGGAGGTCGTGTCGGAGTGACCAGGCGATCGGATCATAGGTCGAAACGGGTGCATCGTCTGGTTCGTCGACGGTCGAGTCCGTCACAGTTTCCGTTGCTGCCAATTGTTCCTGTTCGACTTTCGCTTGCAGGACACGGCTGCGTGCAGCACGGTATAACATTAAAATCGATTTATTGTCTTCGTATTGTTTCGCAAAACGGTATCGCTTCCAGACGGCACTTCCGCCGAGAAACGCGATCAATAACAAGATGATGCTGAAGTGTGTCACACCGTATGCAATCAGGGCGGCGAGACCGGCGACCCAAACGACAATCGGCAGACCGGCTAAAATCCGTCCGCCGTCAAGCGGACTGACGGGCAACAGGTTGAACAGGTTCAGCAAGGCCCCTAAATGGAAGATGACAAGCCAAAAATCGTTTCCCGTCACGGCGTATCCGATCAAAAGCGGGATGAGGGAGAGTAATCCGGCAAGCGGACCGCCATATGCCAAAATTGCTTCTTGTTTCGGGGTCCGGAATGTATCCTTGATTCCGATGACAGCTCCCATGAACGGAACGAAAATCGCCGGTCCGGTCTTGAAACCAAGCCGTTTGGCTGCTGCGAGATGCCCCATCTCATGAATGAACAGGAGATAAAGCAATCCGACACCAAACCAGACGCCAAAAATTTGTGCATAAAACAATAACGAGATACCGAACGAGATTAGCGTCCCGCCGAATTTAGAGAACTTTAAGAGAGCGAGCAGCACTTTACCTTTTGAGAGCAAAAATGCTCCGGCGACGGCTAAGCCTCCCCAACGTTTTTTATCCATCGTTCATAACCTTCTTTCATCATCTGACTCCTGTCTCTAGTGTACGCCAAAAGACGGGGGAAGGTTTCATTTCAGGTGTTCAATGGAAGGTGATGTAAAAACAACTTCCGCCACCGGGACGAGCTTCACTGCCAACGGACAGATGATGATGTTCCGCCAGTGCAGCAGCAATCGACAGACCAAGACCGCTGCCGGACCGGTCACGGGCTTCATCGAGCCGGTAAAACCGATCGAACAGACGCTTGCGCTGCTCCGCAGATAATGAGGTTCCACGGTCAAGCACTTCGAGCCGGTCCGGTCGAAGACGGATTTCCGGATCTTTGGCATATTTGATCGCATTATCGATGAAAATCGTCAAAATTCGGACAAGTGCTTCATGATTCGCTGTGACGGTTCCGATGGCATCGACTGGAATAGCAGTGTCATAGGCATGGTGCATCCGGTCCGCGACTTCTGTCCCGAGCTGCTTCAAGTCAACCGTCTCCGTCGTCGTTTCACCATAGCCGAGGCGGGATAATTCGAGCATCGGTTCAATCAGTCCACTCCGCATCGTGTGCGTTTCGTTCAGAATGTTACTGATGGATTCTTCGAGGACATCAGGATTTGTCTTGCCCCAGCGCTTCAGAAGTTTCGCATACCCTTCGATGACGGTCAGCGGCGTCTTCATCTCATGCGAGACATCCGCGACGAACTGCCGTTGCTGTTCCATTGTTTGATCGACACGTCCGATCATCCGGTTAAAGACTTTTCCGAGCTGTCCGATTTCATCATTTTGCTGTTCCGGAACAGTCTCAAGTGTACCGGAGTCGGAAATCCGTTCCATCGTCTGACCGAGTTGACGAAGTGGACGCAACGTTTGATAGGCGATGAAAAAACTGCTGAGAAAAGCGATGATGACGGCGACGATCAGGACGATCGAGAAGGCGAAAAACAGCGTCGAGACCGTATCGTCCACCGTGTCGTCTTCAAACAGATACGCCTGATCTTGATGGACGACGCCAAACCAGTTACCGGATTTGAACGGTTCGTCGCGGTTTGTCGGAATGCCGGGAAGATCGCGTGCCCGGACATCGCCGTTGACCGTCGCGGAATCGTCATCCTCTTCATCGTTTGCAATCACCCAACGTCCGTCGTTACGGGACAGGACGACGGAATCTTCATGAAGTGTCAATAATGCCCGGGTCGTCGAATCATCTTCCATCAGCTCCTCGGCCTGCTCGAGTTGTGTGAAACGGGATTCGATTAAATGGTCACGGACGACATACGTGACGACTAAAAAAGACAACAGCAATAAAAGGGTCGTGAACAACGTCACCGATAACGCAAGTTTGGTTCGTAACTTCATCCTTTCTCCTCCCTTAAAACATAGCCAATGCCACGAACGGTCTGAATGAGGGGAGACTGGCTGCGGTCCATTTTTTTGCGTAAATACCTGATGTAGACATCGACGATATTCGTTTCCCCGAAATAATCATAACCCCAGACCCGGTTAAGGATTTGCTCACGGGTCAAGACGTGTTCCTTGTTTTCCATCAGATAAGACAACAAATCAAATTCACGTGGTGTCAAATCAAGCGGAACATCGCTTCGAAACGCTTCATGCCGGTCCAAATCGAGTAAGACATCGGCGTAATGCAGCTGATTGGTTTCGACCGCTGTACGTATCGTCAAACGGAGTAACCCGCGGATCCGTGCCAACAGTTCCTCGATTTCAAACGGTTTCGTCACATAATCATTGGCACCGAGATCAAGACCGGCAACCTTATCATACACTTCGCCTCGTGCCGTCAACAGGATGACGGGAACCGGATTATTTTTTCCGCGAAGCCGCCGAAGCACCTCGAAGCCGCTGAGCTCCGGCATCATCACGTCAAGTAAGACGAGATCGATGTCGTTCTCAGCAGCTGCTAAGCCATCTTTACCGTTGAAGGCGACCTGCGTCGCGTATCCGGCGTGGTTTAATTCCAGTTCAAGTAGGCGGGCGATTTTTGAATCGTCCTCGACGATTAAGATGGTCGGTGCCATAGACTTCCTCCTTACGACTGTTCGTCGATTTCTGTCACTTGCTTAGATCCGTTCAACTCCAGTTCGACTTGTGAACCAACCTGTACATCATTATCCTGTTCCATGTTTTGCGCACGTTCAAACGTCACGTTTTTACCGTTTTGTTCAATGACGACTTGTGTGTCCGTCACACGGATTAATGCACCACGGATGTCTTGATCTTCCGCATCTTCACGGTCGAGCTCCCGGACGAGACCGGCTGCTGTCAGTTCAAGTTTGACGGTATCACCGGCTTGCGCTTTGTCGATCTCTGCGCGCTCGCTGAAGCGGTACGCTTGATCCGAACCATTTTGAGTCAAGACGATTTGTTCATTGGACAACTCTTTGACGACACCGGTGACTTCATTGCGGTCATCGTCGGATGAATCGTCATTGCGATCATCCCGGTCGTCATTTCGATCATCTTCCCGTTCAAGTTCCCGGACAAGACTGTCCTGATTGAGTTCAAGTTTAATCCAATCACCGGGCGTAGCTTGTTCGATTTCAGCAGATGAGGCAAACGAATACGATTGATCCGAACCATTTTGTGTCAGTGTCACCGATGTGTCGGATACTTCTTTTAACGTTCCTTCTATTTCTTGATCATCATCCCGGAATGAGCTTGGAAGCGACTGTTTGACGTTACTTGATACTTTTGTTGAAGCCGCTTCGACTTTTTGTTCCACTTGTTCTGAAGTTGTGACCGTTGAATTGACGAGAGAATGTCCCGGACCGGTGAAAAGTAAGAAGGCGCCGGCCCCCGTCAAAACGGTTCCTGTGATGGCGATTGAAGCAAGACCGCGTTTTACAAAATTCTTTTTTGGCTTATCCGTACGTTTTTCGTTTGTCATGATGATTTCCTCCTCAGTAGTGGTAGCTGCTTTTCTTATTCTTAGAATAGCGCCCGCAAGTGAGAGGAGACTGAGGATTAGATTAAAATTTGATGAGAAATCAAATCGATTTGATGAAACGGGCAGGATTCCCGCCGACGACAGTGTTTGGGGCGACATCTTTGACGACGACACTTCCGGCCGCGATGACGGCATTGTCCCCGATCGTTACGCCCGGCGTGATGACGGCACGTCCGCCGATCCAGACGTTGTCGCCGATGACAACCGGTTTCCCGAATTCATAACCGCTGTTGCGTTTGACGGGATCTAAAGGATGCGTCGCTGTATAAATGTGGACGCCCGGAGCGAGCATACAGTTGTCGCCGATTGTAATCGGACAAATGTCGAGCAGAACACAATCGTAATTGGCATAAAACCGCGCGCCGAATGTAATGTTGTAGCCGTAATCACATTTAAAAGATGGTTCGATGTAAAAATCGGTCTGCTCGATTTGGAACAGTTCCTGCAGGAGCGACTTTCGGGCAGGTAACTCGTTGATGCTGAGTTGGCTAAATTGATGGCAAAGCATCTGGGCCCGTTTCCGGTCAGCGACCAGTTCCGCGTCACCGGCTAAATACAATTGACCTTGAATCATTTTTTCTTTTTCCGTCACATCAATCATCTCCTATCCTATGTATATCTTCATTAGACTAAACCAGGCAGGGAGAAGCAACTCATAACAAAAAAAACAGCCTTGATGTCGCCATCAAAGCTGCCGGGTTGAAAAAATTGAATTAAGCGAGTTCGATTCCGCCTGTGACACCATAAATTTGCGCCGTCACATAACTGGCATCATCCGAAGCGAGGAAGACATAGACGCTCGACAGTTCGACCGGTTGGCCGCTCCGTTTAAGCGGTGTTTCCTGTCCGAATTCCGGAATGTTTTCGCTTGGTTGACCACCTGAGATTTGCAATGGTGTCCAGATTGGACCCGGTGCGACCGAGTTGACGCGGATGCCTTTTGGCGCGACTTGTTTCGCAAGTCCGCGCGTGAAGCCGTTGATGGCAAATTTTGTTGACGCGTAATCGAGTAAGTTCGCACTTGGGTTGTAGCCTTGAACCGAAGTCGTCGTAATGATGGAAGCCCCTTCTTTTAATAACGGAAGGGCAGCTTTAACGACCCAAAACAGTGAAAAGACGTTGATTTCATATGTTTTGCGGAGCTGTTCCGTCGACAGGTCCATGATGTCCTCGACAGCTTGTTGTTTACCGGCGACGAGTGCCAAAATATCAATTCCGCCAAGAGATTCGTGTGCTTCTTTGACGAGTTGTTGACAGAATGTTTCGTCACTGAGGTCACCGGCAAGTAAGTATGCCTTTTGACCGGCTGCTTCGACGAGTGCTTTGACTTCTTCCGCGTCTTGCTGTTCTTCCGGAAGATAATTGAGGAACACATCGGCACCTTCACGGGCATAAGCAATGGCAGCGGCACGGCCGATTCCGGAATCGCCTCCTGTGATTAAGGCTTTTTTCCCTTTTAATTTACCGGATCCTTTGTAGCTTTCTTCACCACAATCGGGAACGGGTTCCATTTTTGCCTGGACAGCCGGCGCCTCCTGATATTGTTTCGGGAAGTCATCATTGAAATATTGTGTAAGTGGATTGTTAGACTGTGACATGAATTGATTCCTCCTGTGATAGTGGTTTCGTTTGCATAAGAAGTATGTTCCCTGTCACTTCACGTCTAAACGTCAATTGGTTAACCGAGTGAAGTTTTTCTCAGTTGTGGAAGGAGACTGGGCAAAGCAGCCGCAACAGATTATCGGAATCGACCGGATGAACAATAAAAAAATCGGAATCCACAGGTGTGGACTCCGATTTGAAAAGAGAGGGGGAAGGCAATGCATTAAACGCGTTCCGATGTCAGCTCATTCATGCCTTGTAAAGCTGCTTGGTTCAGTAAGTTCCACGGTTTGTTGTAATGGGGCTGGAAGAAGAAGTCGACGAAAGCCAATTCTTCGAGCGTCATGTCGTTTTGAATGGCTACCGATAACGTGTTCATGGCTTGTGTCAAATCAACTTTTGAGATGATCTGCGCCCCGACAAGGCGGTGAGTCGTTGTTTCATAGACGAGTTTCAATTGGACATTTTCAGCTGTCGGCATGAACTCAGGACGGTAGGCATCCTGAACCGTCGTACTCGCTACTTCCAAACCGAAGAATGGAGCGGCATCTTCCGTCAGACCGGTCGAAGCAATGTTCAAGTCATACAAGCGGAGACCGGATGTACCTTGCGTCCCCTGGTAACGGATTGTCGGAGCAAGCAGGTTTTTCCCGACAAGTGTCCCCATACGGACGGCATTCGTTGCGAGTGGAATATATGCATGTGTCCGGGCCGGATTGTAATAGACGGCACAGCTGTCACCGGCAGCAAAGATGTTCGGATTACTTGTCCGCATATAGTCGTCGACGATGATGGCACCGTTCGGTAACATGTCGATTTGTCCTTTTAACAATTCCGTGCTTGGTCGGAAACCAACACAGAGAATGACGAGATCCGTTTCAAACGTTCCTTTATCCGTGACGACTTGTGTGACGTTTCCATCAACACCGGTAAAGCTTTGAACAGTCTGGTTCAGTTCCAAACGAATGCCGCGATCCGTCAATTCGTTTTCGATGATGTCGGTGAATGAACGATCCAGGTATTTATTTAAAATCCGGTCGGCACTGTCGATGAACGTGACGTCTTTACCGTATGCTTCAAACGCTTCAACCAGTTCGGCACCGATATAACCGGCACCGACGACTGTGATTCGCTGGGCATCCGTCGCTTTTTTGATGATTGTTTGGGCATGGTGATAGTTTTTACAAAGCTCGATTTGATTGAGTTCAATACCCGGTAACATCGGAATGATCGGCCATGAACCCGTCGTCATGATCAATTTATCGTACGTATCATAAACGGTTTCACCCGTTACGAGGTTTTTGGCAACAATCGTTTGATTCGTGCTGTCGATTTCGAGAACATCATGTTTTAAGCGCATGTCTGCACCAAGCTCAGCCAGTTCATCCGGTGAAGAATAAAACAGCGACTCCGCATGCTCGACGACGCCACCGACGTGAAGCGCGATACCGCAAGAGAGGAAAGAGACGTTATCGTTTCGTTCATAAACGGTGATATCCAATTGCTCGTGCTGTGAAGTCAATTCTTTAACTGCTGCTGTTCCTGCGTGTGTACAACCGATGACTGCTACTTTCATGAGTAAAGTCCCCTTTTTGTTTTGTTTGTGATAAAAATCACATTCATTTGATATCCTTAGTGTATTACTTCACAAAGTGGTTTTCAAGTTCTTTGTTCAATATTGAGCAAAGATTTGTCTAAAATGTGAATGAGTGAGCAAGTGAGTGTCGTCTATATCAGTTTTGTTAAAAACGTGTAAAACTGTTTCAGTTTCTGAAGTTCAGGTTATAATGAAAGGGACAACAAAACGAAAGGGTGGAAACCGATGGACACCGAGAGGACCGATCATCTATTCAGCTTACCTGATTTTTAGCAGCGCCAATCTTCATTGAACAGGAAGGTAATGGCTTGAAAAAAATCAGGGAGAGCGAAAATAGATGAATACCCAAACGGGACAATTACATCCTCTCCCATGGAAGATACGGGAGAGGACAACACATGAAACGAATTATTACCATCTTAGCCGGAACGCTGCTTATGGCGTTTGGCTACTACACCTTGAATGAACAATTTGGTTTGGCAGAAGGCGGATTTATCGGGTTATCATTGCTCGGACGCTACTTTTTTGACATCAATCCATCGATTTCGATGATTGTACTCGATATTCCATTTTTTATCGGAGCACTCTATTTTAAAGGCAAACGGTTTGTCGGGGAAGCGCTGATTTCAGCAAGCGCCTTGTCTCTGTTTTACGAAATGTGGTACCGACTGGATCTGTTTCATTTTCCGGAACAGGCCTGGCCGGCAACGCTGATTGCGGCCGTCGCAAGCGGTATCGTGACCGGATATGGTCTCGGACTCGTCTTGAAAAGCGGCGCGGCAACAGGAGGCGACGATTTATTGTCGATGGGTCTCAGTAAGCTGACCGGCTTATCGATCGGGACGATTTTATTTAGTCTTGATGCCGTCGTCCTTGTCATCTCACTCGTCTATCTGCCGTTGAGCTTAACGTTATATACGTTGCTTGCCGTCGCGATTGCGGGGCGTGTTGTTTCAGTGATGACGCGTGAACCGGTTGAGGTAGCAATTCCGGTAACAGAGTTGAAATGAACCGAATCAAACCTTCCTGACATCAGGAGGGTTTTTGTTTTAGGATAATAAGAGAAGAAGAAAGGAGCAAAATCAAATGATCAGACAAGCGACTGCGAATGACGCGGATCAAATCGCGCCGTTGATTGAACAGGCGATTCATGAAATTGCCGAGACGCTGACCGGAACGCAGGAGAAGGAATTAATTTTGGAGCGGCTCGCGCTGTTTGTTACGCAAACCGGAAACCGGTTGAGTCACGAGAATATCCTTGTCAAAGAACTCGACGGACGTGTCGTCGGCATCGTCATCACGTATGCCGGATTTGATGCAGCGCGGTTGGATGAACCGATTAAGCGTCAGCTCCGCGAGTGGACAGGACAGGACGTGCAAATTGATCAGGAGACGGAAGGTGATGTCTTTTATCTCGATACGTTATCCGTTGATGCAGCATACGGTGGAAAGGGAATCGGGTCTGAACTATTGCAGGCAGCGGCGGACGAAGGCCAACGGCGTGGATTACGGGCCTTTACGTTAAATGCGGATCAGACAAATGCGGGGGCGCAACGATTGTATCGACGTCTTGGATTCGTACCGGTCAAGACGATTGAAATCAGTGGTGGACAATTTGACTATATGGAACGACCGTATTCAACTTGAATGACGAGGGAAGTGCTTCGAATTCGTTTTAAGATTCGTTGATACGCAGACAAGACTTCGCTTTCCGCTTTTCCCGCAGGAGACTTCGTGTTGTCTGCTTCTCCATGACGTTTTGTTAAGCTGTTAAGATCGATACAATAAGAATCTGGATTCAAAAAATCACTCGCTTCACGCGACTCCTACAGGAAAACGCGTGAAGCGAGTGATTTTTTTACGTTAAGCTTAATTAGGTGGCGATGATTTGTGATTCGTTGGAGTCGACTGGATCCATCACTTTAAAAAACGTTGTAACAGAACGGATTCGACAGGCGTAATCTGCTCTTCCAAACGAGAAGCTGCACACAACCGTAAACAACCCTTAAATCCGGTGACTTTTCTGATGCGCTTAAAGTAACAGATACGGTACAAATGACTGAGGATGAAGCGGGAAATACGTTCTGCCGGGTTTCGTAAAGACATTCGTCCTCCGTAGCGAATCAATAAAAAAGTACGGGCGACGTCCATCAGTGGATTGCCGATAGAGGCATCCATCCAATCGATAACGTACAGTTCTTCTTTTACGAGTAATAGATTATATGGATGAAAATCGCCATGACACAAAGCAGTGCCTCCTACTAGCCCATCATGATCAGGATACCGTTCCTGTAAAAGCGGTAAGCCGGCAATGGATAATGCATGAAGAAGTTTTTGTGATATGACCATTTTTGTCATGTAACGCCAAATCCTAAACGGATGACATTGCATCAGGTCACCGAGCGGTTCCCCTGACAGATACTCCATGCGAATGGATCGATTGACACAGTCATAGACTTGAGGGGTCATCGGAAAATTATGACGAATCCGTTGATGATTTTGAAATTCCTGTTGAATGGCAGCGAATGGAATAGAATCGTGAAACTGTTTTCGAACAATCGTCTCGCTTTCTTTCTGGATCATCGCCGTATTTCCGCTTCCAATAATACTCATCCAAATTCGCTCCTTAACGTAAAATTAACCGATACAACCGTGCATCCGCATCTTCCGGCTCAAACCGCCGATCACTCGTGAAATGGAAAACTTCCGTTGCTTCAAGCGGCACATCCGCTGCCCTTAACCGTTCCAGCAATCGACCGGTCAGGTAGACTTCCTGTGATTTCGGCTCTGCCCGCCATTTACTTACAGATCCAATCGGAACGATGGTGGCAGGCGGTCGTTTCATCAAAAACTGCCGGTCCTCTTCGTCGGTGAAGACGGTTGCTGACGCCGGTAACTCGGTGATCGCTTCCGCGAGCTGAAGCGTTGCCGGCTGAGCAGTCGCCTGTTCATACAAGGCAATGCTGCCGATTACCAACTGGATGCATAAAAACGGAACGAGCCACTGGATCGATAAGTGCCGTACGAACAGGATGACGAGAAGCAGGACAAGCGGTAAGACATGCCGCGGCTTGTCGATATTTTGCGCGAACCAGACCCAAAGAAAATAACCGATCCCGGTTACAGACCACCAAAGTGAAAGCGGACGGATCCGTTGAGCGCATAAGAATAAAACAGACGCAAGACCGAGCCAGGTCGCCAATCCGAATCCATGCCAGATCATTTGTTTTAGTGTTAATCCAAGTCGTTCGAGCAGCGAGGCTTGATCCGTTTGTGCCGTCCCTCCCCAGTCCGAAAAGTGTCCTGTCACGAAACTGAGCGACAATTGGGCAAAGGAGGCTGGTCCGCCGACAGAGAAGGCAACCGGCAACAACCAGGCGAGTTGAGCAAGCAGGAGAACGGCGGTTTCCGATACAAATTGCCATGCATCACGACGTGACTGCCACAGTAAAAACAAGAGGATGATGCCGAACGGCGCATATGACAGCCGGGTCGCCATTAACAGTCCGAACAGGAGGTACGGCAAAAGGCGGAAACGGTTCTGCCGGGCCTGTTCAACACTCCACATGAACCAACAGAGTACACCGAGTGCGAGACCGTCCGACATACCGGTTGCAGACAACGTGACAAGCGAAGCAATCGAGACGACTTTAAACGCGCTGAGCAACCGAACGGTGTCGAGGGAACAGCGTTTGAATAAAAGATACAACGGGATGACACCACTTGCGAGACCGAATGTCGAAATCATACCAAGTGCACGGACCGGATCGACACCAAGCCGCGCGAGACCGGTCGCGAGCAGGATGAAAAACGGGTATCCGGGGAAGTGCGGTTGCAGATTGGCCAGATCGTATTGACCGACAGCCAGTGTGAAATTCGCAATGTCGTAGCTTGCCACAAACGGACTGACGAATGCCAGACGGATGCCGGTGAACCCGAACAATAACAGACAAGCGATGAAAAAAAGCGATCGTCCACGTCGATGTGGATGACCGCTCCGAACCGTCATGAGACCTCCTGCAGTTTCTTAGCGGTTTTTGACGTCCGATTTTGACGTGTTAACATAAAACCGGCAAAGGCGAAGTATCCCCACCACGCGATGACCTGCTCGATGGATGGGTTGTGGCTGTAGCCGAACATCGCACCCATGAACGTGCCGATTTGTCCGCTGATCAAAGTCGTATTGCCCGTGTCCCGCAAATACTGGACTTGATCGATGTAGTGTTCCGGCATGAAAGCGACGATATTGTAAAGCGCAGCCGGTGTTCCGTCCGCATTCGTCAACAGACTGCCGAGCAAGCCGAGATCCTGGAACCGGCCAATCGTTTGCACAAGCATGCCCGCTGCAATGAATAAAATCAAGACGCCGGTCACTTGGAAAAAGCGCTTGACGGGAATCTTCATCGTCCCGGAAACGAACAGGTAACCGAAAATCAAGGCGAGCAGGAGACCGGAGACGGCACCGTAGCTCGTCAGGACTTTTTCGATTTCACCGCCGGAAATCGCGGCGAAGAAGAAGACCGTTTCGATCCCTTCCCGGACGATGACGAGGAACGAATGGACGATCATCGTAATCGCACTGCCGGTCGAGACGGCAGCCGCGACTTTCGCCTGTGAAGCCTGCTGGTTCTCTTTCGCCTCCTTGCCCATCCAAACGACCATGTGCGTCAAGAGGAAAACCGAGATGATCATGATTCCAAGACGTAAATACGTATCGCTGCCGAAGCTTGCGAAACTCGTAAAGACGACCTGGAACAGGAAGGCGACACCCAGACTCGCGAGTAAGGCAAGTCCAACACCGGCGTAGACCCATTTTTTATATTGTGGTGCATTGAGCCGATCGAGATAACCGAGAATCAAGCCGACGATCAGGACGGCTTCGAGACATTCGCGAAGGGTGATTAAAAACGCCTGAAAATCCATGTGTCTTCCTCCTTATTGAGCGCGTCGTTTCTTACGCTGACCGATGATGACGATGACGATTAAGATGATGACGAGACTGATGGCGACCGTTTTCCAAATATCGTCCGTTCCGAAAGACTGACCGAAAATCGAGTCTTCTTCATCGAAGACACCGGTTTTTTCCTCACCCGGCAAAATGAATAACGGTGTGACCGTCTCTTCAATCTGTTTGATGTTTTGGTCAAACGCTTTGCGGTCACTTGCTTTTTTACCGACTCCGAACAATCCGGGGTTTCCAAGAGCAGCAAGCGAATCATCAAATGCAGTATACAAGGAATCACTTGTCTTTGCACCCTCGCTTTCCTTAACATAAGGGGCGAGGACGTCATATGTGCCGCGTGCCTTCGCGAGCAACAATTTCGCTTGGCCAAAGTCATCGAATTGTTCCTGTGCGAAATGCAGACGGCGTTCGATATTTTGACGTAAAGCGACGCGATACGCCTGTTTGGCTGCTGCTGCATCTTGGTCTGCCAAAGCGGAATCAATTTTTTCCTTCGCTTCCGGGAAGTAGAGCGTGAATTCTTTATCGTAAGCGTCAATCGTCTCCCGCGCTAATGTGTAATCTTTTTGGTCGAGTTGTTCTTCAAACTGTTTATAGGCTTCCGCGAACGCCTCTTTTCCCGGATCCCCGTAGCTGTAGGCAGATGCCGACAGCGGCGCGGTCAACAGGATTAAGAAGGCAATCATGGTCAATACAAGCGGTTTTTTCATCCAAGATGCTCCTTTCGTTCAAAACGTTCTTCAGCGGATAAGCGGACGACGGGGCGACGCCATTCCCGATAAATCGCAGGTAAGACACGCTGGACATAATTCAAACGGATAAAGGACTTACCGGCTTCGCGCACACGGTAACGAATCGGAACTTCGTGCAACCGGAAGCCTTTCCGGACAAGGTTCAGTGTCAGGACTTGAGCGTAGTTGTAGTCGTGGATGATTTCTGCATGGTTACACGCTGCACGGGAAAAGGCCCGCATCCCGCTTTGTCCGTCATAAATCCGCTGTTTCAGCAACAGACACTGTAACCAGGTGAAAACATGATTTCCAATATAGCGGTACAGGCGCATCCCGTCAACGGTCCCTAAGAAACGGGAACCGAACACATAGTCCGCTTTACCCGCGAGGATCGGTCGGACGACATCCGGAATCTGGTCAGCCGGATATTCATTGTCCGCATCGATCATGACCGCGACGCTTGCCCCATGCTCGTAAGACCGGAGCAGTCCTTCGCGGACAGCCGCACCGAGTCCCTGGTTGTCGAAAAAGCGATAGACGTGTGCGCCGTGGCGCCGTGCAATGTCCGAGGTCGCATCCGTCGAACCGTCATCAATGACGATGGTCTCGACGGGAAGCCCGTCAATTTCAGCCGGAATGCGTTTTAAGACAAGCGGCAAGGAGACTTCTTCGTTATGGGCCGGAAGAAAGACGACGATTTTTTTCATGAGGATTCCTCCTTAAAGGCTTCCGTCAGTAAGACACCGCGGCTGTCGTGCGGGATAGCAGCACCAAGCAACTTCGTAATCGTTGGTCCAAGTGACAGGATATGCCGGTGTGTATCAACTTTCAGACCGGCATGGACGTGTTTGCCGTACATCCAGAACGGAACAAACCGTTCTCCTTCATCGAGATGACCGTGACCGCCGATTCCGTCGGCTTGTCCGTGATCCGCCATGACAATCAGTGTTGCATCGTCGAGCTTACCAAGCCGGTCCAAATCGTCACAAAACTCAGCCAACAAGGCATCCGCCTCTTCGATTTTTTGGACATATTCGGAATAAAGGGTGCCGCGGCTGTGACCGGTCTGATCGGTTCCGATCAATTGAATCGCCAGTAAATCCGGATCTTCGTCCCGGACGATCTGTTTGGCGCGGTCGATGATGTTCCGGTCGGCGATATCGTTATGCATGACGGCTGTCACGGTATGCACGTCTTTAGAACCGAACGCATCGACGAGATGGGCGATACCGAGAATCTTACCGGTCTTGCCGACGTCACGCAGTCGATCGAAGACCGTGTCTGTTTTGACACCGGTCGTGTTCCAGACCATGTTCGAATGGATCCCGTGTTCTTCCGGTCGTGCGCCTGTGAACATCGAGCTGAAGCAGACGACGGTCCGGGCCGGATAGACCGTCTCCATGTTCGTATACTCCGTTCCTTCCTGGCGCAATCGCTCAAGGAAAGGAGTGTCTGCTGCCATATAACGATCTTTCCGCATGCCGTCGACAATCAGGACATAAACTTTCGACGAACCGGGAACCGGTGCATCGACGGTCGACTCCGTCGGTAATTTCGGTTTCCAATCAAACAGATAATGATGCAGGATCCAAACGAACAGGAACAGTCCGAGCGGAAACCAGAGATAAGACCAGTCAAGCGTCTGTTCGATTGAAGCCGTTTGCCAATAGGCAAGCAACAATCCGACTTTCGGCAGTTGTTCCTGGGCGTTTCCGCTTGTTGAGTCACTGTTCTTTAGAACGAGCTTCCAAAACCGGGTGAAATTCAACCAGTCGGTCCCGATCCGGAGATGATAATAAATCGTTCCCCAGAAAAAGACGGTAAAGAAGAAGTAGAGACCGGCGCCGTACGCGAATAGCGGGAGCAGACGGGAATCCGTTCCTTCTATAAATAGCCAGACAATCAAAGGCAGCCAAAGATAGTTCCGTAAAAATAACGGGAAATCAAACTTCCAATATAAAACGAGCAGCGGCAGTGTCACGAGGAAACCGAAGCCGGCACCGCTGAGTGAACCTTGAACTAAAAGCGTATAGCTCAGGAAAACACCCAGTGTAAAAATCGGTGTGAAGGGTTTACCTTCATTCAGTAAGTTCCACATCCGTGCGGCAACTTTTTCAAAGCGGGAAGCACTTTTCATGCAGGTCATCCTTTCGTGTTGTGCTTCTTGAACTGGGAAAACAGTAATTGAACCGTCTTAAAATGACGGATGAGTACATAAACCGGCGCTAAAAACGCAAACGCGTATTTAAAGAGATGGGTCATCAAGGCAAGCTCATACGGGTTCGGAACACCGGACAGGTGCAGGACGGTTCCCATGGCAAGTTCATACGTCCCGAGCCCGCCCGGTGTGAATTGGGCGATGCCGGACAGGACCCCGGCGCTCATCGCGACGAGAATGACGGGAAAAGGAACGGTCACTTCGGCGCCTTCGAAAAGACAAGCGACGGCAACGGCTTCAAAAACCCAAGCGAGCAGACCGTATCCGATTAATGCCGGCATCGCTTGGATGAATCTGCGAACGAGCAGTAAGAGGACGAGACCTCCTGTGAGTGCCAAGGCAGCGACCCAAACGGTTTGTCCTAATAATACCCCGGCCGCCACGAAAAGACCGAGTACGGATAGGTCGATCCCGCGTTGTGCGACCAAAATGGCGGTCGTCCGTTTGAGAGGACTGCCAATGGCACGGGCTGTCAACAAGCGGACCGCTTCCCCAAGCTTGACGGGGGACAGATGATTAACAGCCAGTCCGATATAGAGACTCGTCAGATAGACAGCTGTCGGAGCCGTTTTTTCATCGGCTGTCCGCCAGGCAATCGCCCGGACATAAAAAGCAAGTGCGTAGCTGAACGTTGCGGCCAGCGTCCAGTAAGAAGTCGTCAATGTTTTGATATAGCGCCAGGCAGTCGGCAGTTCCAAGCCGAATCGCAGAAGTAAAAAAAGAGCTGCCAACGTCAAGAAGACGCTCGCAACTCCACGGATCACCGACGTTCGAGATGCCATGTGATCATCCGTTCGATTCCATCAGCGAGCGTAAAGGAAGGAACGTAACCAAACGTCTGCCGGGCCGCCTCGGTATTACTCCAAGTCATTGAGACATCGCCTGGTCGGGCCGGTGCCGAAATGACAGGTACGTTAAACCGTTGGCCAAGTAACATGGCGATATCATGAACCGATTCCGGACGATTGGCACCGAGATTGAAGAGGCCTGTCGCGTTTGCTTCAAGCGCCTGTTCCATGCCCCGGGTAATGTCATCGATATAGGTGAAGTCACGGACCGGATCGCCGAAAACGGTAATCGCTTGACCGTCCAACGCTTGTTCAATGAAGCGGAACAATGCCATATCCGGTCGACCGGACGGACCATATACCGTGAAAAATCGGAAGATCGTCATGTTCAGGTCATACAGATTTTGATAGGTCCGGCAAAACGTTTCCGCACTGTACTTAGCTGCTGCGTAAGGACTCATCACATTTCCCGTCGCTTGATGTTCAAGCAAGGCGCCGGTCTGTTCACCGTAAACGGAAGAGGAGGAAGCAAAAAACACATGCGGAATACCGTGGGTCCGAGCTGTTTCGAGGACAGTCACCGTCATCGCGATGTCATCTTCGATGTAGCGATGGGGTTCAGTTAAAGAGCCCGGGACACCCGGCAATGCTGCCAAATGAAACAGGGCAGCAAACGAGTGGGAGGCACACCACGTTGCCAAATCTTCGTGGACGTTGCCGTCAAAGACGTCAATCCCGTTAGCCTGTAACTGCTTTGCCCGTGTCAGCTTCAATTCGACATCATAATAGTCGGTAAAAGCATCGATGACATAGACGGTGTGACCGCTTGCTTGAAGACGTAGTGCAAGCGCCGCCCCGATAAAGCCGGCTCCTCCTGTAATTCCGATTTGCATAGCGCATTCCTCCGATTTTAAACGATTAGTTGAGCGGCTCTAACGCGTCAGTGATTTGATCACCTGTTTCTTCTGCCTTCAGATCACCTTTTTCGACAAGAGCATACCAGGCACTCGCATCTGCCAAAACTGTTTGTGCTGTTTCTTTGCCTAAACGATTTTCGAGTGTCGGTTTCATGGCAATGACGAACATGTTAGCTTCCATCGCTTCGACGCGTGCTGTATCAATATCTTTTTTCTCGAGTGCTTCTTGTGTTTCTTCGTGGTAGCCGTCAATCTTTTCCGTTAGTGCTTTGGCGAACAAGCTCTCGATTTCTTTGAACTTAACGTCTGCCGGTTTTGTTTTTGAGAAATCATAGCGTTCTTTTAATGTAGCGACGGCTTCTTCATCGCCGCCGGCAAGTGATTCTTCGATGGCCAGCAGGAATCCGTATCCTTCAGCTTGTTCCATCTGCAATTCTTTTTCGTCTGTGCCGGCTTTGACACCGTCTTCGATTTTTTGAGCGTATCCGAGAGCGGCGAGATAGAACGACCGGTAAATCGATTTATCCGTCAATTGTTTCGCAACATTAAAATCGGCGATGTTTTTTGCCGTAATCGCTTCTTCCTGCGCTGTCAATCCGGAGTTGATGGCTTGAGCGATCGAGTCTTCGTTTTTAAAGCCGTAACTGGCATCCCGTTTTTCAGCCGTCGGAATGAAGACTGTCTCTGACATGTCTTGAATGTCGTTGAGTGCAGCTGTCGCTTCGTCCGTTTTTCCGGCCTTAACGGCTTCTTCCGCCGTTGCTTGTGTTGATTTTTGAAGTTTATAGAAATAAGACTGAATGCCTTTATCCACGAGTTGGCGGGCAATATTCTCATCAAGTTCTTTGGATTCGACACCTGCTAATGCGGAACTGATGACTTCATCAATTTCAGGAGCAGCTGTCGTGACGCCGCCTTTTAATTTTGAGTCATAGCTCGTCTGAACCATTTTCCAGTCAATCGCTTGATTTTCTTTTGCTTTGTCGAGCTCCGCTTTGATGGAACTGAAGATCGTCAGTTCATCTTTTAAGGTCGTAGCGGCGATACCGGCGTTTGTTTTCGTCTCAGATGTTTGCTCCGTTTTTTCTTTTTTAGGAGCCGTCGTCGTCTCTTCGCTGTTTCCACAGGCCGCAAGCAGTCCTGCAGTCATAAAGAGTGATGCTACTTTTAAGCTTTTTTTCATAATCTATTCCCCCAGAATAAGATGATTGTGTTAAAAATGATGTCGTTTTCATAAATCTAACTATAGCGAGAATAATTCTCATTGTCAATTGAACCTGAAAATGAAAAAAATGGCTCCCGAGTTGTCTCGAGAGCCATTTTTAAGCGATATTTTACTGAACTTGGTCATACAATTTCGTAAGATAAGCAAATACTTCGTCGGAAGCTTGGAACATCATGACAGAGTGTCCGAAGATTGCTGCCGGATTAAAGCCGTGATCGAGGTCAATCGTTGAAGCAATCGTGACATCACGGTCGCTGTCGAGGACAACACGGAAGTATTTGAATTCTTGGTTAAAGTCATTGATCGCATTTAAGATTGGGAGATCTTCGACACCGTCTGGCACGTGTGTGATTGTACGGGCGAATAACTCGACATCCGTCGCCGTTTTGCTGAAGACGATCATCATCATCGGTTCTGCGCCTGATGGTGTTTTTTCTTGCGTCATAAAGAAAACGTGAGTCTCGTTTTCACGTGCTTCCATCGGGATGCCTTTTTCGACTAAGAATGCTTGGAACTCTTCCAGATATTGTTGTTGCACAGCCGTTACCCCGTTTTCATTTGTTTCGGGCTGACTGTTTTGGTTGATCGGTGTGACTTTGTTATCGTTCGTGTCTTTCGAGTTACGATCCTGGTCCATTTTAAAATCCCCCTTATAAATACTGTAATCTCAGTTTCAAGCATTTTAGATGGAATTGCAACTAATGTCCGTTATCATCGAAGGAACAATTTTAATCTGAAGTTCCGACAAGTTTGTGAATCAACGAACAGATAACTTGAAAAGATATACCTGAATGGGTATATTGGTACACATAGAACATTGGAGATCATTGGAGGAGGAAACCGGAATGAAAACGATCATTGTAGGTGGAGTAGCTGGTGGAGCAACTGCGGCGGCGCGATTACGTCGATTGGACGAAACAGCAGAAATCATTCTTTTAGAACGTGGAAAAGAAATTTCTTTTGCAAACTGTGGACTTCCGTACTATATCGGAGACGTCATTAAAGACCGGAATAAATTGCTGGTTCAAACTCCGGAAGGGATGAACGCACGCTTCAATCTGGACGTCCGGAATTTATCGGAAGCGATTCGGATCAACCGCGAGCAAAAAACGGTGACGATTCGTAAAGTGGATACGGGAGAAGAATATGACGAAACGTACGATCAGTTGATTTTGTCACCCGGCGCAAAACCGATCCGTCCAGGCATTCCGGGGTTAGCGGAAGCAACAAATGTCTTTACGTTACGGAACATTCCGGATACCGATAAGATGCGTCAGTATGTCGACGAAGCGCGTCCGGCACATGCGACGGTCATCGGCGGCGGATTCATCGGTCTTGAAATGGCGGAAAACTTAGTCGAACGCGGAGCACGCTTGACGTTGATCGAGATGTCGGATCAAGTCATGGCACCGGTCGATCCGGAAATGGCAGCCATCGTTCATGAACACTTACGGGCGAAAGGCGTCGAGTTGATTTTAGCGGACGGTGTGTCACGCTTTGAAGAAGCGGGGAACCGTGTGGTCTTGACGAGCGGAAAAACGATTCAGACAGAAATGAACATCTTATCCATCGGGGTCATGCCGGAAAGCAACTTGGCTTCGGAAGCTGGACTGAAGCTCGGCATCAAACAAACGATTCAAGTCGATGAGACGTTGCGGACATCTGATCCTTCCATCTTTGCGATTGGTGATGCGATCGAAGTCAAAGACTATATTACGGGGGAACCGGTTCATGTCCCGCTGGCTTGGCCGGCAAACCGTCAAGGACGTCTCGTCGCCGACATCATTGCCGGACGAGATGTCCGTTACACGGGGACACTCGGAACAGCAGTCGCAAAAGTGTTTGATTTGACGGTTGCTGCAACCGGAAACAATGAAAAACGTCTCCGTCAGTCAGGACGCCGTTATGAAGCGATTCACCTGCACCCCGGTTCACATGCCGGCTATTATCCGGGAGCGAGTCCGATTTCGATGAAACTGTTATTTGATCCGGTGGACGGAACGATTCTCGGAGCACAGGCGATTGGGATGACAGGTGTCGAAAAACGAATCGACGTTTTGGCAACGGCGATTAAAGGTGGACTGACAGTACTTGATCTTCCGGATCTTGAATTGTCGTATGCGCCTCCTTATAGTTCAGCAAAAGATCCGGTCAATATGGCAGGTTACATTGCCTCGAATATCGTACTCGGAGACAGCGAAAACGTTCATTGGCATGAGATTGACCAAATTGTCGCGGACGGCGGATTATTGCTCGATGTTCGCGAACCTTCGGAAAATGAACTCGGTTCGATTCCGGGATCAGTCAACATCTCATTACCGACGTTACGTCAATCGCTTGACGAATTGCCGAAAAATCAGACGATTTACGTGACGTGCCAGGTCGGACTCCGTGGATATGTCGCGAGTCAATTGCTGAAACAGAACGGATTTACCGTCAAAAATTTGAGCGGCGGTTATAAGACGTGGGCGACGGTCAACCGTGACCGCGAAGCGAGAAGTCAAGTACAGGAGGAAACAGCTGTGACGACGATAAAAAGTGAGCCGAAACAAGTGGCGAAAGAACAGATTACGTTACTCGATACATGCGGTTTACAGTGCCCGGGACCGATTCTGGAGCTGAAAACGAAAATTGATCAATTACAGGACGGGGATCAAGTCTTTATTAAAGCATCCGATCCCGGTTTCCTGCCGGATGTTCAAGCGTGGGCAAAAAAATTGGGGCATACCGTCCACACGGCGGAAATGAATAAAGGCATCGTTGAAGTCCTCCTTGAAAAAGGGAATGCTACGAACCAACCGGTATCATCAGTCGCCACAACTGCCGATGATGCGACGATGGTCGTATTCAGCGGCGATCTTGATAAAGCACTTGCATCATTCGTCATTGCGCAAGGGGCACAGGCGATGGGGAAACAAGTGACGATGTTCTTTACGTTCTGGGGACTCAATGTCATCCGTAAACCGGATGCACCTGCCGTCGACAAGGCACCGATGGAACGGATGATGGGAATGATGATGCCGAAACATGCCGGTGATCTCCCACTTTCGAACATGAATATGGGTGGAGCCGGTCAAAAAATGATGAAAAAAGTCATGAAGGATAAACAGGTCGATGCTCTAGAGACGATGATGGCGAAGGCTCAAGCAGCCGGTGTCCGGATGATTGCCTGCACGATGTCGATGGATATCATGGGGATTAAAAAAGAAGAGTTACTCGACGATATCGATTACGGCGGTGTCGCAAGTTATCTTGGAGCGACAGATGGTTCGAACCTGAATCTGTTTATCTGAGGCAATTCAATTACCGAGGGACTGACCCAAACGTCAGTCTCTTTTTTTGTGTGAAATCTAACATTCGATGTGAGGTTTGAGTTGTGAAACTCAAATCATATGGGTTATCGGGTATTAAAATGAATTTGATTTTCTAAAATTATTTTCGTATCATAGAACACATGTGAAAAAAGGTTACATGATTGAGGCTTATATAAGGAGGAATACCTGTGGAAAAACAACTGATGGATTTAATCG
The DNA here is from genome assembly GCF_049942815.1 of Exiguobacterium sp. R-39. Taxonomy (NCBI): domain Bacteria; kingdom Bacillati; phylum Bacillota; class Bacilli; order Caryophanales; genus Exiguobacterium; species Exiguobacterium sp. R-39. The sequence continues at coordinate 2,859,009 of NZ_CP187965.1, read as the reverse complement.
GTAGTATTAATGACTTGTTATGGTCGAGTGTCTTGATCATCTTGTTGGTTGGTCTGGGAATTTATTTTACAATTCGAATGGGGTTCGTCCAGTTTCGGATGATTCCGGAAATGTTGCGGCTGTTGTTCCAAGGAACGGATAAAGGGAAAGATGGTGTGTCGCCGTTCCAAGCCTTCGCCATCAGTACAGCGGCACGGGTCGGGACCGGCAATATCGCCGGCGTCGCGACAGCCATTGCGCTCGGTGGACCGGGTGCTGTCTTTTGGATGTGGTTGATTGCCTTAATCGGTTCCGCTTCAGCATTCGTCGAGAGTACGCTCGCTCAGATTTATAAAGTACGTGACGAAAAAGCTTGGCGTGGCGGTCCTGCATATTACATGGAAAAAGCGCTCGGACAACGCTGGCTTGGCGTCGTTTTCAGTATCTTGATTACCATCTCGTTTGGATTCGTCTTCAACTCAGTCCAGTCCAATACGATTTCATTATCGCTTCAAAGTCAGTATGGGGTAGATAAAACGTGGATTACAGTTGGACTTGTCCTGTTAACGGCACTCGTAATCTTCGGCGGTGTCCGGAGTATTGCGACGGTGTCAGCCTTCCTCGTCCCGATTATGGCAGGCGGATACATCTTGATTGCTCTCTACATCATGGTGACGAACTTAGAGGTGTTACCGAACGTATTCGGTCTGATTTTCCAGGAAGGATTACTCGAATTCAAAACACTTGCCGGTGGAGCAATCGGAGCAGCGGTCTTAAACGGAATTCGTCGTGGTCTTTTCTCAAATGAAGCCGGTATGGGTTCAGCGCCGAATGCTGCTGCGACGGCAGAAGTGTCCCATCCTGTCAAACAAGGGTTGATTCAATCGTTTGCGGTTTTTGTGGATACACTGCTCGTCTGTTCTTCGACAGCAATGATTGTTCTAGTCAGTGGTGTTGCGACGCAGGATGCGAGTGGAGCACCGGTCGCCGGAATCGATTTGGCGCAAGGGGCACTCGCTTCTCAGGTCGGTCCATTGGCTACTGCATTTATGGCGCTTGCGATTTTCTTGTTTGCCTTCAGTTCGATTGTCGGAAATTATTATTACGGTGAATCGAATATCAGTTTCATCAATGACAATAAAAAAATCATGATGGTGTATCGTGTCATCGTCCTCGGCATGGTTGTGTTTGGTTCGCTCGTTCAAACGGCGGGACTTGTCTGGGCGCTCGCGGACATCTTCATGGGCTTGATGGCAATCGTTAACTTGTATGCAATTTTCCGCTTATCCAAAATTGCGAAGCTGGCACTCGATGATTATTTAGTACAACGTAAAAATGGTCAGGATCCCCGTTTCCATAAAGATTCGATTCCGAATCTTCCGGGGAAAGAAACGCTCGAGGCGTGGCAGGATGAAGACCGGAAAGAAAAAGCCATTTAATATGAGAAGGATCAGAGTCATCTGGTCCTTTTTTTATTGGTAGAGATTTTGATAATCGTCATTAAAGCGATGTGAAAATGGGAATACTAAAAAAAACGACCGGAAAGGAGGGGGAGGATGGAAAACGTACATTATGTTCGAGTCGCGGATGCCGTTTGGGATTCGTTTGGAGATGATCCCCACATCATCATGGACTGGATTTTGTTTATCCATGAAACACAACCCGATCATGAGCAATTATTCGCACTCGAAGAGACGACCCCACTGTATCAGTTGATGAGCCAAATCGATATCTTCATTGACCAGGAAACCCACTATAATTTGGGACGGGCGATTGTCGGGGAAGAACTAATCGTCAATGAGGAGCATGCGGCAATCGTCGGCATCCTTCCCTTACCGCTACTCATCATTTCGTCGGAGGTCATGCGTAATTTTGATCGACGGGCACTGGAAGTGATTTATCAGGAGGCCGGCCAGCAAGGTGATTTCGATGAGGTTTGGGAACAATTCGGGAATCTACGCGCCTATTTTCACCAGGCGGAAGAAGCGCAGGATACGATTCTCGTCTATTATGTATAGGGCTTTCCTTGTACAACTCCATTATATAAGGACATAGAAAAAGAGAGGGGGATGTGACATCCGCCTCTCTTTCCTGTATGTGTAAAGTCAATGCTTAAAAGTCGATTTCGTCTGGATCCGGTCCGAGACGAACATCCGTTGCCAAACGATCAATCTTCTCGAGATCATCTGCGTCCAGTTGGAAGTCAAAGACGTCAAAGTTTTCCGCAATGCGTTCAGGTGTGACCGATTTCGGAAGCGCGACAATACCGTTATCCAAATGCCAGCGCAAGACGACTTGTGAAGGAGATTTACCGTGTTTTTCTGCAATTTCCTTGAAGTCATTGATTTCGAGGAATTTCCCTTGCATGAGCGGGCTCCACGCTTCAACTTGAATGCTATGGTCCTGTAAATATTCATGCAGTTCGTGTTGCGGAAGTTGCGGATGAAGTTCGACCTGATTGATCATCGGTGTCATTAATCCTTCTTCAGCAAGTGTATCGAGGTGATGTTCTTTGAAGTTCGACACGCCGATGGCTTTAATTTTCCCGGCTTCGTAAAGCTCAACCATCGCTTTCCACGCTTCGATATATCCTTCAACCGGCCAGTGGATCAGATAGAGATCAAGGTAATCGGTCTCGAGACGTTCAAGTGACTCGGCGAAAGCTTCCTTAGTGCGTCCGGCACGAATATCATCGTTCCATACTTTAGACGTTAAGAAGAGATCTTCACGGTTCACGCCGCTTTCTTTAATTCCTTTGGCGACACCACGTTCGTTTTTGTAAACGGCAGCCGTATCAATATGACGGTAACCGACACGAATGGCTTCTGCGACGGCAGCCGGTGCTTCCGTCTCTTCGTCGACTTGCCAGACACCGAATCCGATTTGTGGAATTGTGACACCATTTGAAAGTTTTGCGTATTGCATGTGTATACTCCTCCTTTAATGAAACGAGAATATGGAATTGCTCGTTTAGTTTAGCATGAACAAGCAAGAACGTCCGTTTCAACGCTCAAGGGAGGAAAAAGCCGGTTAGAAAGCGAAAAGAGGAGGGTAAATCTATAAAGGAAACGAGGTGTATTTTATGAAACGATCTGTTAAAAACGTACCAAAAGGTGTTTGGGCCGGCCTTGCAGCCCTGTTAGGGACACAAGCGACATGTTTGTTCCTTGGTGCACGGAAGACAGGACGAAATCCGTGGGTCTGGGGAGGCGCAGGACTGATTCAGTTCCCGCTTCCGGCGATTGCGTATTTCATTCTCAACCGCCAAGACCAGAAAAAATAAGTCAAAACAAGACCTATCGCAAAAGCGACGGGTCTTGTATTTTTTACGAAACATTTTTTTTACGCACATCAGCTGTTTTTCGACGTGGGAAGCCGAAGACGATGGCAAGAGATCCGCAAACGAAAAGCAGGAACGGATAAAACAGATAGGGAATCAGTTCCGGGGAAGCCGTTTTCGTTAATTCCGCTGCAATCAGCAACTGGGCTCCGTACGGGATGATTCCTTGGATACCGCACGAGAAGATATCGAGGATACTGGCGGATTTCTTCCGATCAATATCATACGTATCGGCGATTTCCGCAGCGAGTGGTCCGGCGACAAGAATCGAAATCGTATTGTTCGCTGTCGCGAGATTCGTTGCACTGACGAGTGCCGCCATACTGAATTCCGCGCCGCGGCGTTGTGAGATTTTCCGCGTCAGGGTTTCTTTCAGATAAGCAATCCCGCCGTTAAAGGTGATCAGGCTGACGAGTCCGCCCATTAATAACGTCAAGATCGAAATTTCTGCCATCCCCATCAATCCTTCAGACATCGACAGGACGAAGCCGCTTAAGCCGAAGCTTCCGTCCATCATACCGATGATACCCGTCAAAACGGTTCCGCCGACTAAGACGAGGATGACGTTGACACCAAACAAGGCGAGGACGATGACAGACAGATACGGAATCAATTTATAAAACTCAAACGCTTTTGCTTCGACGACGTCTCCTGTACCTGAGACGAAAGCCAAGATGATGACCGTCAGGATTGCTGCCGGCAACACGATCATGAAGTTGGTTCTGAATTTGTCGCGCATATTGGTTTTTTGCGTCCGGACTGCTGCGATCGTTGTATCGGAAATGAATGACAGGTTATCACCGAACATTGCACCGCCGACGACAGCTGCCGCGGCAATCGCAACATTGACACCTGTTGCTTCATGAATTCCGAGAGCAATCGGGGCAAGTGCGGCAATCGTACCGGTCGAAGTCCCCATCGCCATCGAGATGAAAGCAGCGATGATAAACAACCCACTCATTAAAAGAGAAGGCGGTAAAAATGTCAGCGACGCGTTGACGGTCGCTTCGATGGCGCCAATCGCATCGGCCGTTCCGGAAAAGGCACCGGCAAGTAAGAAAATAAAGACCATGATCATGATGTCCGGATTTCCGGCACCCGTTGCAATCCGTTCCACGGTTTGATTGATGCTGCCTTTCGTTGTGACCGCCGCAAAAATCAAGGCAATCAAAGCCGCAATCAGAATCGGGAATTTGTAGAAATCATCGTAAAAAATACCGGCACCGATAAAAAGAACTAAAAAGACAAGTAACGGTAGAAGTGCCCATTTGTTCGGTGTAATCGTCTCGTTCATAAAACCACTCCTTTTCTACAAGTACAAAAAAAGACTCCTTCGCAAGAAAGAAGGAGGTCTTTACTGAAAAAGACGCTCTTCTTATCTCTCAAGCCGCAGCTTGCTGGATTTGGCACAGTACGATTTAATCGTCCGCTGCCGAAACATCATCGGGCCAGTCCCTCCGTCTCTCGCGATAAAAAGAAGTCATTTAATTGTCTGAAATACGTTTTCTACCGTAACGTATCTTTTACTGCATGTCAACACTACTTCACTGAAGTGCTTGTTTGAGCGTCGTCACATTTTCATTCATCAAGTCAAAATACGAGGCATTCTGCTGTTCTTTCGTGACGGACTCCAGATTGTGGATCGTAATCGCTTCGGCTCCGATTTCCTGTTGGATGACGCGGGCGACTTTAGGAGAAACCGTCTCCTCGAAAGCGATATACTTCAAGTCATGCAATTTGGCTTCTTTGACGAGAGCAGCCAGTTGCTTTTGGGAAGGCTCGTCCGACGGAGAGATGCCGGCAATCGGCAATTGCGAGAAACCGTATCGTTCGGCTAAATATCCGTAAGCGGCATGCGTGACGAGCAATTCTTTTTTCGAGCCCTTATCGACAGCCTGTTGCAGATCTTGATCGAGCTCATCTGCCTGCGTATCAAATTCAGCCAGGTTTTTTTCAAACGTCGCTTTTTTATCCGGTACTTCTTTTGCCAGTGCCGTCGAAATCGATTGGGCCATCATTTTGGCATTGTTCGGATCGAGCCAGACATGGGGATCGTATTTGCCGTGATCATGTTCTTCTTCCGTGTGTTCGTCAGCATGATCATCGTGTCCTTCATGTTCGTGAAGCGTGGCGTTGGCTTCGAGTAAGTCGATTCCTGTGCTTGTCTCGACGAAACGGACATCATTGCCTTTCAGACTGGCTTTGATTTTTTTCGAGTACGGTTCAAGCGTCGTACCGGTTAAGAGGAACAGATCGCCTTGTGCGATTTCTGTCAGTTGTTTAGACGTCGGCTCGTACGAGTGCGGATCGGCACCGGGAGGGACAATCATCTTGACGTCGATATCTGTTCCGCCAATTTCCTTGGCGATTGCCGCAGTAGCGAATGTCGATGTATACACCCGAAGCTTTTGATCGGTCGCATCTTGATTGGATTCGGAAGAACCGCAGGCAGCAAGAAAAGCAGCGCTGGCAAAGGCAACCGTGAAAGCTGAAAGTAATTTTTTCATATGAATAAACCCTCCAAAAATTATTAAAACGTAATTATTCCGATTTGAACCTTTTCACTATAACGAATCCAAAACGAAGCGTCAAGTATAAGTCGGGGAAGACGTTCGGCTTCTAAATAAATCGGGTAGATGACTAATAAGAGATCAGAAATCGAGAGTAAGCTTTGGAGGTGATGAGGTGAAACGGGAAACTGCTTGGCTGATGGGAGGGGCGGCAATTTTAACGACAGCCGCAGCCGGAGCGAGCATCTGGAACAACTATGGTGCTTTATTACGATGGACGGAACCGGCGCTTCCACTGTCGGAAGTCCAACTCGCACCCCGGACGATTTTGTTTAAAACCGTTAATCAGAAAGAACTAAAGTTGGATTTATATTATCCGCCGGGTGATGGTCCTTTCCCGGTCGCGATTTATGCGCACGGGGGAGCCTTCGTCAGAGGGAACCGGGATGACGTCTTTTGTTTTACGCCAATCGTCGAGCGTTTCCTGGAACTCGGCATCGCCGTTTGCAGTATCGATTATCGCTTGTTTGAGGACGGCAGTTATTTTCCGGATAATCTGGAAGACGTTCGGGATGCACTTTGTTTCTTAAATCAGGAAGCCGACGATTTACGGATTATGCGGGGACGCATGGTGTTGTGGGGAGACTCAGCCGGTGCCGCGTTAATGCTGACGACGGCACTTGCCCCGATGGAATTCATCGGCGAACAAACAGCCGAATGCCTCCCGTTGATCAGTGGTGTCATTGCCCTGTATCCTCCGACGAACTTCCTCCTGTTCAAGTTCATTCAAACGTGGATTGCCCATATTAAGTTTTACGGAGGAGGGCGGGACGAGTGGCGGGAACTCATGACACGTGTTTCGCCGGTAACACATTTGACAGCAGACTCACCACCGATCATGTTGTTGCACGGAAAAAAAGATCCGATTGTCCCATTTACGCAAGCGCTCCACTTCGTTGAAAAGGGAGCCGATGTCGGAGCCGACGTCCGGCTGTTTTCCTTCCCGAACGGCACGCATTCCCTGGCGAGCTTTACCCAGACCGAAAATCCGTTGAAAATCGAGCGGTTACTGGAACGGATTGAGACGTTTAGTTGTCAGGTCCTGGCGTTGCCGCCCCGGGAGACCCTTCACTAAAAAAGAAAACATGATACAATCAGTCATATTTCTTTTGAAGGAGACAGTAAAATGACAGAAATTTGTTTAGTGCGTCATGGTCAAACGGATTGGAATTTAAACGAGCGGATTCAAGGACGAGAAGATATTCCGCTCAATGAGACAGGGCGATGGCAGGCTGGAATGAGCGCAGCTTACCTGGCGGAAGAAAAATGGGACGTCTTGATTTCAAGCCCCTTATCGCGGGCAGTCGAGACGGCAGAAATCATCGGACGTTCAATCGGGCTGGATGTAACGGAGACGGATGAACGGTTGGTCGAACGGGAGTTTGGATTGGCATCAGGACAGCCCGTCGCCGGAATCTATGAAGCAGTCCAAGCGAATGATACGGAACGTGTACCGGGACTTGAAACCGAACAGGAAATTCAGCAGCGGGTGTTTTCGGCAATTGAAGAATTGACAGAAAAATATCGGGGACAACGCCTGTTGATCGTCTGTCACTCGCATACGATCAAAGCGGCATTATCCTCGATTGATGATAGCTTCAGTTACCGGACACCGCTTAAGAATGCATGTGCGAACTATATTCGTTTCTCCGACCGGTATGAGATTGACCGGATCAATGTCGCGGATCATATCGTAGATCAAACGATACGTCCTTAAGAGATGGTTGGATTTTCGTGGAGGTACTGTTTAAACGTTTCTTTCGCGATACTCGTAATATGTGCGCCGCGTTTTGAACGCCGGTCTTTGTATTCCTGAATCAAGGCTTCACCGGTGAAATGATCCTCGACGACTTCGCGTAAGATCGATTCCGACAAGTCATTTTTCATCATGACCATCTTTCCTTTGAACAGGTACGATACCCCTTCACTTAAGGGAGTCGATTCAAGCGGCGTCACAATCATCGCAGCCGGATCATTATCAGGTCGGGAAATCGTAATTTCAATCAAGGCCCGTAAATTTTTATTGAATAACTCGTCGATGATCGGTTGATCATTTTCCAGGACGACAATTTCAGCGACCCACTGTGCCGTCTGATCCGTGCTGACAGTCAATCCATCTTTGATCGTAACGGGAATCGTCGTATCCCGGCCGGATTCATCCATTAAAATACGTAAGGTGCACAATTTAAAGGTTTTCAAGAAAACGCCTCCTTGTTGAATGAACAACAGATTTTCTTCAGTATACCGTGACCGGGCAAACGGTGGGAAAGTTTTAGAGAGGATTTTTTAGTGAACTATGTTTAAATGGAAGTAGAAATTAGAAACAGGAGGACCGTTCATTATGCCGCAAGCACTGATAGGAGTATTAGGAATCATTGGCATCATCTTACTTGCCCATTACATCATCTCGTATTGGCATGCTGAACCAACAGACCGTCCGACACTTGCTTATCGTATAGCGCTCCTGATTGCCTGTTTGCTTCTCATCAGTGGAAGCGACCACTTAATCAGTATTTTTTATGCGGATTCCTTGGCAGAGTTCGGTCAACGGATTACGTATATCGTCTTCATCGGAGGTGCGCTTGGTTTCGCTTGGTACTTTCGTCAACAAATGGAACAAGCGGCAATCCAAATGACAGTTACACCAAATGAAACAGCCCACTTCAGCTGAAGTAGGCTGTTTTTATGTTCAATTGTTTATTTTAGACCGCTCGCAGTCCGTGTGTCGCGAATCATATCCAGTTTCAGTTTCCAGAGACGGTCGCTGAAGGTGATGGCATAGACTTCCGGCAGACGGAGGCGTTTGTATTCTTCCCATAGACGACCGATCTGCTGTTCATGGAAATGGCGGCTTTCTTCGATGGTCGGGACCGTGTATACCAGTTCTCCGTCAACGAAAATCGGCGTCAGCAAACGTTCGACGTTAAAGTTCTCGATCCGGTTGCGGAATGACGGATCACGGACGTCGATTAAGTCGATTGCCTCCAGATCAGTCGGATCTTCATCCAGTAACGTCACGTAATCACCTTTGAATTTATTCGTGACGCGGTCGACAATCCGGTACACTTCTTTGATGTGTGGTGTCGTCGTCTTCGCTTTTGAGGACGAGACTTTGATGACCGGAATGAGTTCGCCGTCGACTTCACGTGCGACCAGCTTATAGACCATACCGAGTGCAGGTTGTTCGTATGCTGTGATACCGCGTGTTCCGACGAGGAACGTATTCGCCTGTGCCCCTTGAATCCGTAAATCCTGGATGACGTATTCATCGAGATCACCGGATAAGACGATGTCGACATCCGGGAAGCCGGCTTCATCGAGCATTGTCCGTGCCCGTTTCGATAAGTAGGATAAATCGCCGGAATCAATCCGGATACCGCGCAATTTATGTCCTTTTGCTTCGAGTTCCTTCGCGACGATGATCGCGTTCGGCAAACCGCTTTTCAGCGTGTCGTACGTATCGACGAGTAATGTCGCTTGATCCGGATAGTAGGCAGCAAACGTCCGGAACGCCGTTAATTCATCATCATGGAATTGAATATCGGCATGCTCCATCGTTCCGCCGCACGGAATACCGAAGTCTCGTCCGGCAGAAGCAAGGCTCGTGACATCAAAACCGGCTAAGTACGACGCGCGGGTTCCGAAGTAAGCAGCATCGATGCCTTGGGCACGACGCGCACCGGCTTCGAGGAATTTTGCACCGGGTGCCGATTGACGGATCCGCGCATATTTCGTAGCGATCAGGGATTCGTGGTTAGCGATATTCAAAATCGCCGTCTGCAATAATTTTGCTTCGAAAATCCGGGCTTCGATCCGGACAAGTGGTTCGTTCGGGAAAACGATTTCGCCTTCTTTGACGCTTGAGATGGAACCGGAGAATTTAAAGTTGCGCAATTCCTCTTTGAACTCGTCCGGGAAACCGATCATTTTTTGGAGATACGTAATGTCCTCTTCTGTAAAACGGAGGGTCTGAACATATTCGATGATATTTTCGAGCCCGGCGAAGACGACATAACCCCCTTCGAACGGGTTTGACCGATAGTAGACGTCAAAGACAGCGCGTTCATTATGACGTCCTTCCTGCCAATAAATATACATCCACCGTGGCAGATAAAGATCAGTATGAAGTGCAAGATTACGTTGTAACATGAAGACAGATCCCTTCTTATTCGCCGACGACATCTGCGCCGATCGATTGTTTGAAATGCGTAAGTGCCCAGTCATGGCCGGCCGCGTTAAAACTTGCGACGGCGTCGGCATGGACGACGATTTTATATCCCAGATTGTAGGCATCGACTGCTGTGTGCAGGACGCAGATATCCGTACAGACACCGACGAGATGAACTTCGTGAATCGAACGTTCCCGTAACCGTAAATCAAGATCCGTTCCGGCAAAAGCACTGTACCGTGTTTTATCGATGACATGATCTGCGACACGTGCCATCTCAGCTACTTGTCCGAAAAGGTCTCTGCCGTGAGTACCACGGATGTTGTGGGGTGGGAAGAGGACGGTTTCCGGATGGAAGGTGTCTCCTTCTTCGTGGATATCGTTTGCGATGACGACATAATCCTCTGATGAGAACTCATCCATCAGTGAAGCGATGCGTCCTTCAATGGCCTGTCCTGGTTTTCCGCACGTCAACTTTCCTTCATCGGCTACAAAATCAACCGTATAATCAATCACGATAAGCGCACGCATGAGCGTCTGCCCCTTTCTTTTTTGGGAGGTAGTGTTCTCCTTCACATTGTACTCTATCTGTGCCAGAAGACAAAAGGAAGAAATCCATCGGCGAGAGGTATAAGAAACCGGAAAAGTAGGGTATAAGGTATAGGACGAAAATAATGGTGGAGGAGGAAAATGGCATGAAAAGGTTGAATGAGTATGAAGTGGAAGAACGTTTGGAAGGACTGGCGGAATGGCGTGTCGTCGATGACGAAATCGTCCGTGTCTATACATTGGATTCATTCCCGGCAGCACTTGATTTTGTACAGGAGGTTGGTTCGATAGCGGAACATCTCAACCATCATCCGAGAATCATCATTGACTATAAGAACGTTACGCTTGCTGCGACGACCCACGATTCAGGCGGTCTGACTAGCAAAGACTTCGAACTCGCGGAGGCCTGTGATGCCATCTAAACTTTCCATAACATTCGGTAGCGGCAGTTTTGTTGATCAAATTCGATCGCGTGATCCTCAGATTCGAGCAGCAAGTGGAAGCGGTGAGGCTCTTTTGTTTATTGAAACAGAAGGGAAGTCCCCGTTTCAAAGCGGCAACACATATACATTACTCGAAACACGCGGTAATTTTGATGAACAAGGCAGTTTATTTTATTGGTCGATTCCGGCAGATCAAAACAGCGGCGATTTATTTGTCCATCATGTCATGTCGGATCCAAAAGTACTGGGTGCGGAATACGACAGTTTCAAAGCCGTTCGGATCGCCCGCGTCGAGCGCGGAACAGATTTGGTCCTGTTGATTCAGTTCAACAATGACACGGATGCTTCGCGTTATGCGAAATCAGTTGAACGACTGACCGTCGACCAGTATGCTGAAGAGGCAGGGAAGTCTTTTTCGCCTTCTCCGGTCATGAAACGGTATCAGCTTTTACCACCACTTTAAGAAACAGTTAAATTAGTCTAGGGGGAAAAACAGATGAAAAAGAATTACTTTTTAGTAGCAACACTTGGCGGAGCACTCGTAGGTGCCACATTATCCATGCTTCATAAAGATACACGTCAATCGCAACTGGCTACGGTCAAACGCACATTTGGCGGAGCGGGAACACAACTTTCAGCTGTCAAACAGGATCCGAAAGGCCGTTTTGAAGAACTTCGCGCTTTATATACAGATAACCAAGAAACGATTCACAACTTGATCGATGATATCAAAGATCTTGCGGAATCATTACGTAAATAAGCGAATAGGGAAAGCGAGCCTGTCTGAATTTCGAAAATCGGAATTCAGACAGGCTCGCTTTTTTGTTCTTTTTTAAATGAATCGAGCCAGCAGACCAAACACGGCAAAGGCGACGATGACATAAAAGATGATCCGTCCGAGTTGTCCGGAACCGCTCGTATGAATGATACGACCGCCTGATGCAGGACGCCTTCCGCTATTGAATGGTCGTGTAAACGGTACGGTGCCTTTTCCGAAAATGAAGCCGGCAAGGAATCCGAGCACGAAACCATATAAATGACCGAAGACAGAGACATTTGAACCGAGTAATGTGAAGATTGCTGTGATGGCACTAAAGATATAAACGAGACGTGCATCATCGGCTGAGATGACGGTCCGTTTGAAACGGCCGAGGTAGACGTAAAAACCGAGCAATCCTAAAATAGCACCCGATGCCCCGGCTTGACCATAAAGCGGTTCATTGATTTTCGTGAAATACGTCAAGACGTTCGCGAGCGTACCGACTAAAAGATAGAAGGAAGCAAACTTCGCGTGACCAATCATCCGCTCTAGCGCAGGTGCAAAAATGATCAGGGCAAACGTGTTGAAGGCGATATGCCAAAAATCATAATGCAGGAACGTCGCCGTCACGACACGCCACCATTCCCCGTTCCCGATGAACAAGTTGATGGCTGCCCCGTAATTGAGCGGCGAAAAGCCAAAGTTGAAAAAGACGTTTAACTGTTCGATGACAAACAGGACAACTTGGATTAAAATGAACAACGAAACGACCGGATAAGAACGTGTGAACGTTTGTAGGTTTTCCGTTCGACTAAACATGACAACACCTCGCTTCCTCTTCATTCTATATGAAGATGGCGAAGAATAGAACTGTGGAGGCGTCAGGAATGATTTTTGGAATAGGACTCGATCTCGTAGAACTGGAACAAATTCGCCGAACGCTCGAGCGTCAACCGCGTATCGTTAAACGGATTTTGACGGCAGAAGAACAAAAACGGTTTCATACGTTATCCGACGGGCGTAAGCTTGAGTATCTCGCAGGACGGTTCGCTGCCAAAGAAGCGTTTGTCAAAGCGTTTGGAACTGGCATCGGTGCCGAAGTATCCTGGCTCGATCTCGAAGTGTTGAATGAAGCCTCGGGACGCCCGGTCATGACAGGACCGTTTGAAGGGACGATTCATCTCTCGATTACCCATTCCGACCATTATGCGGCTGCACAAGTCTTATTAGAAAAGAGGAGTTCAGATGTATCGACCAACTTGGATAGAAATTGATCGCGACGCAATCGCCCACAATGTACGTGAAATCAAGGCCAGAATCGGTCATCAAACGATGATGGCCGTCGTAAAGGCGGATGGATACGGACATGGTGCCGTGACGGTCGCGGAAATCGCTTTGGCAAACGGGGCAGATTTGCTGGCCGTCGCCTTGCTTGAAGAAGCAATCGAGTTACGGGAAGCGGGGATTCAGGCGCCGATTTTAATGCTCGAAACGCTTTTGCCGGAACACGCACCGATCGCCTCGAACTATGATGTTGCCGTGCCTGTTTTTTCAGCAGACTGGTTGCGGGAAGCGAAACAGCATTTAACGGACGTCGATCATTTACGACTCCATATTAAAGTCGACAGCGGAATGGGACGTCTTGGACTCCAGACACTGGAAGAGTTGGATGCCGTCTTAAAAGAGCTGGACTCGGATGTGATGGAGCTCGAAGGCATCTATACGCATTTCGCGACGGCTGATGAATTGAACAGCCGGTTGTTTGACGAACAACAGACCGTTTTTCTGCGTTTCGTCGAACGTGTGCCCGGCATTCGGTATATCCATGCGGCCAACTCGGCCGGCGCCATCCGTTTAATTGGACAGGACCCGTTTAATGTCGTCCGGATTGGGATTGCGTTATACGGAGCAATGCCGTCAGATGAAATGATTCCATTTTACGAATTTTTACGACCGGCTTTTTCACTAAAAAGTCGTCTGATGCAGATCAAACAGGTTGAACCCGGTCAAACGATCAGTTACGGTGCGACGTATACGGCTCCGACGGATGAGTGGATCGGAACGGTCCCGATTGGATACGCCGATGGCTGGTCTCGTAAATTCCAAGGATACTCATTGCTTGTCGACGGTTATCCGTGTGAAATCGTCGGACGGGTCTGTATGGACCGGTTAATGATCCGCTTACCGCACGACTATCCAATCGGAACAGAAGTCACATTGATCGGGCAAGGGGTACCGATTGATGAGGCCGCTCACTGGTTAGGGACGATCAACTACGAAGTACTGTGTCAGTTTTCGAAGCGTGTCCCGCGTATCTAGTTTTTGAAAAGACATCAATATGATGGTAAAAAAATGTTATTTGTTTGAATTTTGATTGTATTTTCTGAATTTGACTGATATATTGAAGTGGAAGTGAGTCGTTCGTTAAGGTTTCAGTGAATCTGGAGGTGCCATTATCTTGGTCCAACAACGGGAAAAGCAATTTGTTGAACGAAATGTAGCGAAGGAGACGATTGGGATGAAGTCGAACCATACGACCGAAGAACGCAAGCGTCAGCTACGTGAGGAATTGAAACGTGGTTACGAAGAAATGGCAGCGATCAATTTATCAATCGTTGGCGAAATGTTCCAGATTGAAACGGAGGCGGAGTTCTCGCTCCTACGTCAAGTAAGCGGGGTGTAAGCTTTGATAGTCAAACGTGGCGACGTGTTTTATGCAAATTTGTCACCTGTGGTCGGATCGGAACAAGGAGGCGTTCGTCCTGTCCTTGTCCTACAAAATGATATTGGTAACCGATTCAGCCCAACTGTAATCGTGGCTGCGATCACGGCACAGATCGACAAAGCCAAACTACCGACCCATGTGGAAGTATATCGAGAGCGACACGGATTAGAACGTGATTCGGTCATCCTACTTGAGCAGGTCCGTACAATCGACAAACGCCGTCTAACGGATAAAGTCACGCACCTAGATCCTGACACGATGATGAAAGTAAATAGTGCCGTCGCGATCAGCCTAGGCTTGATTGATTTCTAGGCACTTACATATAACAGCGAGAAGAGTCGATACATCTGTATACGACTTTTTTTGAACATTTTTTTAAATTTTGGTTTAAAGATGTTCAAATGCGGGAATTACATCAGAGTGACCTTTTCTTTAAGGAGGGTCAGCCCATACTATTTAAACCAAATAGATAGAGAGAACACATAGCAGATTTTCCTTGAGGAGGAACTTGAAGATGGATTTAACAATCAAAACAGAACAATTGGATGGTCAGACGCATCTCTATATCGCAGGAGAGATTGATACGTATACAGCACCGAAACTTCGTCAGGAACTTGTACCGGCAGTCGAAACAAATGACGTCGTTGTTCATTTGGACGAAATTCATTATATGGATTCAACAGGCCTTGGCGTATTTGTCGGAGCGCTTAAAGCATCAAAGAAAAACGGAACATCATTCACACTCGTCGGTGTTTCGGAACGGATTCGCCGTTTGTTCGAAATTACAGGTCTTTCAAGCATCATTACAATCGATAGTGGTGTACGAGGTGGAACACAATGAAGAACGAACAACTTGAAATGACACTTCCGGCAAAACCGGAGTATGTTGCAATTGCCCGATTAACCGTTTCAGGTGTCGCGAATCGGATGGGTTACACTTACGACGATATCGAAGACATTAAAATTGCTGTTTCTGAAGCATGTGCGAATGCCGTCCAGCATGCGTATGAAGGAGAACAAGATGGATCGATGGCTTTAACGTGTAACGTTTACCCGGACGATCGTCTTGAAATCATTGTCAAAGACAATGGTGTGACGTTCGATAAAGACAGCGTGAAGCGTCAAAGTGAACCAATCACGGAATCGCATGATTTAGACTCTCTGCACGAGGGGGGACTAGGGATATTAATGATCGAAGCACTCATGGATCAAGTCACGATCGAGAAAGCAAACGGCGTCACTGTCCATATGACAAAATATATGAATAGAGATGAGGTGGGTCAAAGTGCCAGCAAAGTCTCAACAACGCCATCACAGTGACGATGAAGTCCTTCGTCTGATTGACCTGTACCAACAAGATGATCAAGATGAAGAAGTTCATGCTGCTTTACTTGCCCGGTATTCCGATCTCGTTGAGGCGCTTGCCCGTAAGTTCTCACGTGGCCGTCCGATTCATGATGATCTCGTCCAAGTCGGGATGATTGGTCTGCTTGCCGCACTTCGTCGTTTTGATAAAGAGTTCGGTCGTAGTTTCGAATCGTTTGCCGTTCCGACCATCATTGGTGAGATCAAACGGTTTATCCGCGATAAGACATGGAGTGTTCACGTGCCGCGTCGTATCAAGGAACTGGGACCGAAAATCAAGAAAGCCGTCGAAGAACTGACGACAGAATTGCAACGTTCACCGCGAATCGATGAAATTGCAGCCCGGTTGGAAGTATCGGAAGAGGAAGTTCTTGAAACGCTTGAGATGGGTAAAAGTTACCAAGCCTTGTCCGTCGACAGCTCAATTGAAGCGGATCAAGAAGGCAGTACGGTGACATTACTTGACCTCGTCGGTAACCAGGAAAACGGATATGATTCGGTGGATCAAAAGCTGATTCTTGAAAAAGCGTTTGCTGTTTTGACGGACCGGGAACGCTCGATTTTAGAATGTGCCTATTACCGGAACATGAGTCAAAAAGAAACCGGAGAGCTCCTTGGAATTTCGCAAATGCATGTGTCGCGTCTTCAGCGTCGTGCATTGCAAAAATTACGGGAAGCCATCAAAGTAGAACCAAACGAAGTATTTTCAAAAGACTGATGCGGAAGCATCGGTCTTTTTTTGTGTCCTATCGATTCTTCGGTATAATGACAGAGAGGTGAGGAAAATGGAGAAGAGAATCGCAACAGAATTGAACATCAGACCAGCCCAGGTGAAAGCCGTTTTACAATTGACGGAAGACGGAGGAACGATTCCGTTTATCGCCAGGTACCGTAAAGAACAAACCGGTGAACTCGATGAGGTCGAAATCAAAGCAATCCTCGATCGCCATAAAAGCATCACACAACTGGAAACGAAACGAGAAGATGTCCTGCGGAAAATTGAAGAGCAGGGTGTCTTGACGTCCGAGTTAAAACAAAGTTTGATGGGAGCGACGACGTTACAACAAATTGAAGACTTATACTTACCGTTTCGTCCGAAGCGGAGAACAAAAGCTGAAATTGCCCGTGAAGCAGGATTGAGTCCATTTGCCGACTTTTTACGCTCGCCAAAATCATACGATGAACAGCAATTTAATCAGTATGTAGCAGCACATCCGGAAGGCGAGGCAATTGCCGGGGCGCAAGCGATCATCGCAGAAGAATGGGGCGAGCAGGCGAGTGTCCGGGAACATATCCGGAAGACAGCTTACCGGTTTGCAGATATCGTCACGAAACTAAAAAAGGACGCAGTCGACGAAAAACGTGTCTTTGCCCAATACTATGAGTACAGTGAACGGATCCGTCAAATCGTGCCGCACCGGATTTTGGCGATTAATCGTGCCGAGGCGTTAAAAATCGTTTCCGTCAAAATCGTCCTCGATGAACAACAGGTATTACCGTACTTGTTGCGACCGTTCAGCCGATTGGCAGAACAAAAACGTCAGTTGGTCGAAGAAGCCGTCCAGACAGGATATAAAAAATCGGTTTTCCCGGCAATCGAGCGGGAACTTCGGAATGAGTTGACCGATAAAGCGGAAAACCAGGCAATTGAAGTGTTCGGAAAAAACTTACGACAACTCTATATGCAACCACCGATGAAAGGGAAAGTGATGTTAGGACTGGATCCTGCATACCGGACCGGATGTAAGTGGGCAGTGATTGATCCGACAGGGGAAGTAAAGGAAGTGGGTGTCGTCTATCTCACGATGTCGGAACAAAAAGCACAGGAGGCACGTCAAGTCTTGACGAAACTCGTGAACCGGTACGGAATCGAATTGATTGCGATCGGAAACGGTACGGCTTCCCGCGAGACCGAATCCTTCGTCGCGGACTGGATTAAAGGACATGATCAAATTGCCTTTACGATTGTTGATGAAGCAGGGGCAAGTATTTATTCGGCGTCAGAAATCGCGCGCACCGAGTTCCCGGATCTACAGGTCGAGCAACGGTCAGCCATCTCGATCGCACGACGCCTGCAGGATCCGTTGGCGGAACTCGTCAAAGTGGACCCGCAATCCGTCGGTGTCGGACAGTACCAACACGATGTCACGCAGACAAAGTTAAAAGAAACACTCGATTTCGTCGTCGAGACAGTCGTTAACCAGGTGGGTGTTGACGTTAATACGGCCTCGGAGTCGTTGCTCGGTTACGTCGCCGGGATTACGAAGGCAACAGCTAAAAAGATTGTCGAACGCCGCTCTGAACTGGGTGCGTTTGCATCCCGGAAAGAATTGCTGAAAGTCCCGCGTTTAGGAGCGAAAGCATATGAACAGGCAGCCGGCTTCTTGCGTATACCGGAAGGCAGTCATCCGCTTGACCGGACACCGATTCACCCGGAACAGTATAAAACCGTTGAATCGTTGTTTAAGCAACTGGATTTATCCTTACAGACCGTGGGAACGGAAACCTTACGGACTCGGCTCGGAGAATTATCTGTACCTGAAACAGCTCAATTGCTTGAAGTCGGTGAACCGACATTACGTGACATTATCGAAGCTTTGCAACGTCCGGAACGGGATCCGCGGGAAGCGCTCGATAAACCGTTACTGCGTCAGGATGTCTTATCGCTCGATATGATTCAAGTCGGAATGGAGTTCCAGGGGACAGTCCGGAATGTACTCGACTTTGGTGCTTTCGTTGATATTGGTGTGAAGGAGAGCGGCCTTGTCCACATCTCGAAGCTCAGTAAAAAACGGGTCAAACACCCGCTTGATGTCATTGCAGTCGGTGATATCGTAACCGTTTGGGTAACGAGTGTCGAACCGGAACGGGGACGGATCGGTCTGACGATGGTCAGTCCGTCATGACGAACGAAGAGTTGCAGCAATACGTCGAGCAACTCTCGCTCGACGTGTTTGCTTTACCTTTTAGACATATTGCACTTTTTAACGATCGCTTACGGACAACCGGGGGACGTTATTTTCTGACAGATCATCATTTGGATTTCAATCGGAGCTATTTAGCCGACCGTAATATCTTTCGCGGAATCGTCATTCATGAGCTGTGCCACTATCATTTACACCTGCGTGGAATGGGACACCGGCACCAGGATCAGGATTTTAAAGAGTGGTTACAACGATACGGAGGACTGCGCTACAGTCCGCGTCTGGAAGAAACGGAAAAAAAGAATCATCTTTATGAGTGTGAGAAATGCGGGACATTATATAGAAGAAAAAGAAAGATGAATCCGGAACGTTACCGTTGCGGACGATGTCGTGGAAAGATTTTTTACAAAAGTAGTTGACGTTCATTTCGGAGCATGATAAATTATAGAAGTCGTCAAAACGACCGCAACTAAACAACTTCTCGTCACTAAAAACTTTTTTAAAAAAGCATTGACGAAGAGAAAGAAAGTTGCTAATATAGAAAAGTGTTCTGAAACGAACGTCACGTTCCGCAATAGCTCAGTGGTAGAGCAACCGGCTGTTAACCGGTAGGTCGTAGGTTCAAATCCTACTTGCGGAGCCATTATCTTTGGAGATGTACCCAAGTGGCTATAAGGGGCGCCCCTGCTAAGGGTGTAGGCCGGGAAACTGGTGCGAGGGTTCGAATCCCTCCATCTCCGCCAGACCTCTTATGTGAATTTGTTACTTGAGAATAATTATCAGTTTTTAAATGGCCCGTTGGTCAAGCGGTTAAGACACCGCCCTTTCACGGCGGTATCACGGGTTCGATTCCCGTACGGGTCACCATTTTGGAGGATTAGCTCAGCTGGGAGAGCATCTGCCTTACAAGCAGAGGGTCGGCGGTTCGATCCCGTCATCCTCCACCATTTTTAATTTCATACTTAAGTTTCACAAAAATGTGGTCCTGTGGTGTAGCGGTTAACATGCCTGCCTGTCACGCAGGAGATCGCGGGTTCGAATCCCGTCAGGACCGCCATTTTTGGGCTGTGGCCAAGTGGTAAGGCACTGGATTTTGATTCCAGCATGCGAAGGTTCGATCCCTTCCAGCCCAGTTTTTCGTGTCATTAGCTCAGTTGGTAGAGCATCTGACTTTTAATCAGAGGGTCGCAGGTTCGAATCCTGCATGACACACCATTTTATTTTTTAAATTCTAATTTTATATTTGCGGTCGTGGCGGAATGGTAGACGCGCTAGGTTGAGGGCCTAGTGGTGGCAACACTGTGGAGGTTCAAGTCCTCTCGACCGCACCATATCGCACCCTTAGCTCAGCTGGATAGAGTACTTGACTACGAATCAAGGGGTCGGGAGTTCGAATCTCTCAGGGTGCACCATATTTTGTTTGCTTTTGACGGGCCTATAGCTCAGCTGGTTAGAGCGCACGCCTGATAAGCGTGAGGTCGGTGGTTCGAGTCCACTTAGGCCCACCATTTTCAAAACAAACGATGACGAACTTTGAAAACTGAACGATGAGGCAAAAAAACGTATCTTCGGATACAAACAATGAATGAAGCGCAAGCTTCGTCAACGTGACTTCGGTCACACAACGAGCAAGTCAAACACTTTATGGAGAGTTTGATCCTGGCTCAGGACGAACGCTGGCGGCGTGCCTAATACATGCAAGTCGAGCGCAGGAAGCTCACGGAACTCTTCGGAGGGAAGTGAAGGGAATGAGCGGCGGACGGGTGAGTAACACGTAAGGAACCTGCCCCAAGGATTGGGATAACTCCGAGAAATCGGAGCTAATACCGAATAGTTCTTCAGACCGCATGGTCTGATGATGAAAGGCGCTCCGGCGTCACCTTGGGATGGCCTTGCGGTGCATTAGCTAGTTGGTGGGGTAATGGCCCACCAAGGCGACGATGCATAGCCGACCTGAGAGGGTGATCGGCCACACTGGGACTGAGACACGGCCCAGACTCCTACGGGAGGCAGCAGTAGGGAATCTTCCACAATGGACGAAAGTCTGATGGAGCAACGCCGCGTGAGTGATGAAGGTTTTCGGATCGTAAAACTCTGTTGTAAGGGAAGAACAAGTACGAGAGGTAATGCTCGTACCTTGACGGTACCTTGCGAGAAAGCCACGGCTAACTACGTGCCAGCAGCCGCGGTAATACGTAGGTGGCAAGCGTTGTCCGGAATTATTGGGCGTAAAGCGCGCGCAGGCGGCCTTTTAAGTCTGATGTGAAAGCCCCCGGCTCAACCGGGGAGGGTCATTGGAAACTGGAAGGCTTGAGTACAGAAGAGAAGAGTGGAATTCCATGTGTAGCGGTGAAATGCGTAGAGATGTGGAGGAACACCAGTGGCGAAGGCGACTCTTTGGTCTGTAACTGACGCTGAGGCGCGAAAGCGTGGGGAGCAAACAGGATTAGATACCCTGGTAGTCCACGCCGTAAACGATGAGTGCTAGGTGTTGGGGGGTTTCCGCCCCTCAGTGCTGAAGCTAACGCATTAAGCACTCCGCCTGGGGAGTACGGCCGCAAGGCTGAAACTCAAAGGAATTGACGGGGACCCGCACAAGCGGTGGAGCATGTGGTTTAATTCGAAGCAACGCGAAGAACCTTACCAACTCTTGACATCCCCTTGACCGCTTGAGAGATCAAGTTTTCCCTTCGGGGACAAGGGTGACAGGTGGTGCATGGTTGTCGTCAGCTCGTGTCGTGAGATGTTGGGTTAAGTCCCGCAACGAGCGCAACCCCTATCCTTAGTTGCCAGCATTCAGTTGGGCACTCTAGGGAGACTGCCGGTGACAAACCGGAGGAAGGTGGGGATGACGTCAAATCATCATGCCCCTTATGAGTTGGGCTACACACGTGCTACAATGGACGGTACAAAGGGCAGCGAGACCGCGAGGTGGAGCCAATCCCAGAAAGCCGTTCCCAGTTCGGATTGCAGGCTGCAACTCGCCTGCATGAAGTCGGAATCGCTAGTAATCGCAGGTCAGCATACTGCGGTGAATACGTTCCCGGGTCTTGTACACACCGCCCGTCACACCACGAGAGTTTGCAACACCCGAAGCCGGTGAGGTAACCGCAAGGAGCCAGCCGTCGAAGGTGGGGTAGATGATTGGGGTGAAGTCGTAACAAGGTAGCCGTATCGGAAGGTGCGGCTGGATCACCTCCTTTCTAAGGAAAACGTCCCTTACGGGACATGCCCATCGTTCAGTTTTGAGAGCTCGTCTCTCCGTCTCGCAAGAGACACTCGCACCTTGAAAACTGAAGACATCAACAAGACATCAAATTTTTATAACCATGTCATTAGACGTGTGTTCTTAGAATACCAAAATGCTAGATCAAGGTATGAAGGGCGTACGGTGGATGCCTTGGCACTAGGAGCCGATGAAGGACGCGACGAACAGCGATATGCTTCGGGGAGCAGTAAGTATGCTTTGATCCGAGGATTTCCGAATGGGGGAACCCACCATCCGTAATGGGATGGGACATGTTACATGAATACATAGTGTAGCGTGAGGCAGACCCGGGGAACTGAAACATCTAAGTACCCGGAGGAAGAGAAAGCAAATGCGATTCCCTGAGTAGCGGCGAGCGAAACGGGAACAGCCCAAACCGGAGAGCATGCTCTCCGGGGTTGTAGGACACTCTATACGGAGTCAAAAAGGAAGACAGTAGGCGAACGACCTGGAAAGGCCGGCCGAAGAAGGTGACAGCCCTGTAGCTGAAACTGTTTTCCCTCCAGAGTGGATCCTGAGTACGGCGGGACACGTGAAACCCCGTCGGAATCCGGGAGGACCATCTCCCAAGGCTAAATACTCCCTAGTGACCGATAGTGAACCAGTACCGTGAGGGAAAGGTGAAAAGCACCCCGGAAGGGGAGTGAAATAGATCCTGAAACCGTATGCCTACAAGTAGTCAGAGCCCGTTAATGGGTGATGGCGTGCCTTTTGTAGAATGAACCGGCGAGTTACGATAGCGCGCGAGGTTAAGCTGATGAGGCGGAGCCGTAGCGAAAGCGAGTCTGAATAGGGCGCCATAGTGCGTTGTCGTAGACCCGAAACCAGGTGATCTACCCATGTCCAGGATGAAGGTCAGGTAACACTGACTGGAGGTCCGAACCCACGCACGTTGAAAAGTGCGGGGATGAGGTGTGGGTAGCGGTGAAATGCCAATCGAACCTGGAGATAGCTGGTTCTCCCCGAAATAGCTTTAGGGCTAGCCTCGAGGTTGAGAGTTCCGGAGGTAGAGCACTGATTGGACTAGGGGCCCCCACAGGGTTACCGAATTCAGTTAAACTCCGAATGCCGGCAACTTATACTCGGGAGTCAGACTGCGAGTGATAAGATCCGTAGTCAAGAGGGAAACAGCCCAGACCGCCAGCTAAGGTCCCAAAGTGTATGTTAAGTGGAAAAGGATGTGGCGCTGCCTAGACAGCTAGGATGTTGGCTTAGAAGCAGCCACCATTCAAAGAGTGCGTAATAGCTCACTAGTCGAGTGGCGCCGCGCCGAAAATGTAACGGGGCTAAACATACCACCGAAGCTGCGGATTCCGTAAGGAATGGTAGGGGAGCGTTCCAAACCGCTGTGAAGCTGTACCGTAAGGAGCAGTGGAGCGTTTGGAAGTGAGAATGCCGGTGTGAGTAGCGAAAAGAGGGGTGAGAATCCCCTCCGTCGAAAGCCCAAGGTTTCCTGAGGAAGGCTCGTCCGCTCAGGGTTAGTCTGGACCTAAGCCGAGGCCGAAAGGCGTAGGCGATGGATAACAGGTTGATATTCCTGTACCACCGATCCACCGTTTGAACAATGGGGGGACGCAGGAGGATAGTGACGCATGCGGATGGAAGTGCATGTGTAAGTTTCGAGACCGTCTGATTGGAAAATCCGTCAGGCACCAAAGTCGAGGAACGATGCGGAGTCCCGTAGGGACGAAGGTCACGATTTCACACTGCCAAGAAAAGCCTCTAGTGAGGTGGAAGGTGCCAGTACCGTAAACCGACACAGGTAGGCGGGATGAGAATTCTAAGACGCGCGGGATAACTCTCGTTAAGGAACTCGGCAAAATGGTCCCGTAACTTCGGGAGAAGGGACGCTCTACATTGAGTAGAGCCGCAGTGAATAGGCCCAAACGACTGTTTAGCAAAAACACAGGTCTCTGCTAAATCGCAAGATGACGTATAGGGGCTGACGCCTGCCCGGTGCTGGAAGGTTAAGGGGATGGGTTAGCGCAAGCGAAGCTTTGAACCGAAGCCCCAGTAAACGGCGGCCGTAACTATAACGGTCCTAAGGTAGCGAAATTCCTTGTCGGGTAAGTTCCGACCCGCACGAAAGGCGTAACGATTTGGGCACTGTCTCAACGAGAGACCCGGTGAAATCATAGTACCTGTGAAGATGCAGGTTACCCGCGACAGGACGGAAAGACCCCATGGAGCTTTACTACAGCCTGATATTGAGGCTTTGTGCATGATGTACAGGATAGGCGGGAGACGTCGAGACCGGAGCGCCAGCTTCGGAGGAGTCACCCTTGGGATACCGCCCTTCATGCATAGAGTCTCTAACTCGCAGCCGTCATCCGGCTGGAGGACCGTGTCAGGCGGGTAGTTTGACTGGGGCGGTCGCCTCCTAAACAGTAACGGAGGCGCCCAAAGGTTCCCTCAGAATGGTTGGAAATCATTCGTAGAGCGCAAAGGCAGAAGGGAGCTTGACTGCGAGACCTACAAGTCGAGCAGGGACGAAAGTCGGGCTTAGTGATCCGGTGGTTCCGCATGGAAGGGCCATCGCTCAACGGATAAAAGCTACCCTGGGGATAACAGGCTGATCTCCCCCAAGAGTCCACATCGACGGGGAGGTTTGGCACCTCGATGTCGGCTCATCGCATCCTGGGGCTGGAGTAGGTCCCAAGGGTTGGGCTGTTCGCCCATTAAAGCGGTACGCGAGCTGGGTTCAGAACGTCGTGAGACAGTTCGGTCCCTATCCGTCGTGGGCGCAGGAAATTTGAGGAGAGCTGTCCTTAGTACGAGAGGACCGGGATGGACGCACCGCTGGTGTACCAGTTGTTCCGCCAGGAGCATCGCTGGGTAGCTACGTGCGGACGGGATAAATGCTGAAAGCATCTAAGCATGAAGCCCCCTCCAAGATGAGATTTCCCTTTGAGTAATCAAGAAAGACCCCTCAGAGACGATGAGGTAGATAGGTCACGGGTGGAAGCATGGCGACATGCGGAGCTGAGTGATACTAATCGGTCGAGGCCTTGTTCTAGCAGATGCATTGTTGATGACTTCAGTTTTGAGGGCGCGAGCCCGTCGTCTGGTGACGATAGCCAAGTGGTCACACCCGTTCCCATGCCGAACACGGAAGTTAAGCACTTGAACGCCGAAAGTAGTTGGGGGCTTCCCCCTGTGAGGATAGGACGTTGCCAGGCAAGTGAAGGACCGATCTGCATTTTGCAGGTCGGTTTTTCTTTAAAAAAACAGTTAGAAAAATGATGTCAGTATAAGTTCTTTTAAGAAAAACAACAAGAAAATGAAATAAAGCTTGTCTTTTTTAAAAGTACATGTTATATTAATATCTGTCGAAACGTTATATCATCGCGGGGTGGAGCAGTCTGGTAGCTCGTTGGGCTCATAACCCAAAGGTCGTCGGTTCAAATCCGGCCCCCGCAACCAATTTTTATAATTCAAATCCGAAACGTTTATCGTCGCGGGGTGGAGCAGTCTGGTAGCTCGTTGGGCTCATAACCCAAAGGTCGTCGGTTCAAATCCGGCCCCCGCAACCAATTTTAAACTTAACTTCAACTTTACTACGAAACGTTCAGCGTTTCGTATTTTTTTTTGCCTTTTTTGTTCGGTACAATGGAGTAAGAGAAAAGGAGGAGGGACATCGATGATGGAACTTGAAATGACGAGTCTTGAACAAACGACGACGCTTGCCGTTGAACTGGGCCACCGTGCCTTCAAAGGAATGGTCGTGACACTGGATGGTGACTTGGGAGCAGGAAAGACGACGTTTACACAAGGGTTCGCGAAAGGACTTGGGGTAACACGCAACGTCAACAGTCCCACGTTTACAATCATGAAAGTTTATGCCGGACGACTACCGCTCTATCATATGGATGTCTATCGTCTCGAAGGCGGCGATGATATTGGTCTTGAAGAGTATTTAAATGGAGATGGTGTCGCGGTCGTCGAATGGTCGGAATTGATTGCCGACGTCCTTCCGCCAGAACGTCTTGCGATTACGATCGAACGGACAGGTGATGATTCACGCCGTTTTCGTTTGGAGCCGATCGGTGAGCAGTACATCCAATTATGTGAGGAGTTAAACCAATGAAAATCGTAGCGATTGATACATCGACGAAACAACTGTCTGTTGCGTTGTCGGACGGACAACAGATTTTGGCAGAAGCCTCTTATGTGACGTCTTTGAACCATGCGACAAAACTGATGCCGCTGCTCGAACGGATGATGCAGGAAGTCAACTGGTCGCCGCAGGATTTAACTCGTATCGTCATCGCCGACGGTCCCGGCTCTTATACCGGTCTCCGGATCGGGGCAACGACCGCTAAGACACTGGCTTATACGCTAGGAATCGATTTAGTGCCGGTCTCGACACTTGAGTTAATGGCAGCTTCAGCAGGGTTAACCGGACGGATCGTAGCGATTCAGGATGCCCGCCGTGGAACCGGATTCGTCGGTTTCTATGAAGAGGGGCAATTGGTAGGCGAAGAACAGCATACGGTTGTTGCTGAATTCGTCAAAACGCTGCCGGAAGATACGAAGATGACAGGTGATACAGACAAGTTCGTAACGGAACTTGAACCGTTTACGATCGTGAGCCCGGCCTTCCGTTCACCGCGGGCGGGTGTCCTTGCGTTGCTTGGTGCTACCCGTGAACCGGTTGAAGTCCATTCGTTTGAGCCGCGTTACTTACGTCTCGCGGAAGCAGAAGCAAAATGGATTGAGGCACAACGTCATGACTAATGTCTCCGTTCGAAAAATGACGGTTATGGATGCACCTGGTGTGCATGCTGTGGAACTCGAATCTTTTGCGACACCGTGGACACTGGAATCATTCATTGCGGAGATGACACAAAATCCGAATGCGTATTACCTGGTCGCAGAGACGGATGAAATCATTGGATTCGCAGGGCTATGGCACATTGCTGATGAAGGCCATATCACGAACGTCGCCGTTAAACAAAAGGCACGTGGTCGTGGAATCGGTGAGACATTGCTGGTTGCGTTAATTGAACAAGCCAGACAATTAGGATTACGGGCGATGACGCTTGAAGTACGTGTATCGAATACACCGGCACGGACACTGTATGAGAAACTGGGCTTTTTATATGCCGGAACGAGAAAACGGTATTATCAAGATAATAATGAAGATGCAGCCATCTATTGGCTGGAACTGGAAGGAGACGAGTGATGACACAGCCGTTGATATTAGCCATTGAATCAAGTTGTGATGAGACAGCTGCGGCTGTCGTCCGCGGAGGAACAGACGTCTTATCGAATGTCGTATCTTCCCAAATTGAAAGCCATAAACGTTTTGGAGGAGTTGTCCCGGAAGTCGCATCCCGTCATCATGTGGAACGCATCACGTATGTCATTGACGATGCGTTAACGGAAGCCGGTGTCACGATGGATGACATCGATGCGATTGCCGTTACGGAAGGACCCGGTCTTGTCGGTGCATTACTCGTCGGTGTCAGTGCGGCAAAAGCGTTGGCATTCGCACACAGTAAGCCGCTTCTCGGTGTCCATCACATCGCCGGTCACATATATGCCAACCGTTTGGAACAAGAGCTCCACTTTCCTCTCGTCTGCTTGATTGCATCCGGTGGACATACAGAATTGATTTACATGCCGGAAGACGGCGTGTATGAAGTCATCGGTGAAACCCGGGATGATGCGGCGGGAGAAGCCTATGATAAAGTAGCACGGACGTTAAAACTTCCTTATCCCGGCGGTCCCCGGATTGATCAACTGGCGCAAACCGGTCAGGACACATTCCATTTCCCGCGGATTTGGCTCGAAAAAGAGTCGTATGACTTCAGCTTCAGCGGACTCAAATCTTCTGTCATCAATGCCGTTCATAACGCGGAACAACGCGGCGAAGTAATCATTCCGGAAGACTTGGCTGCCAGTTTTCAGGCGAGCGTCGTCGAAGTGCTTGTTACGAAAGCGATCCGTGCGGTTAAGGAAAAGGGCGGCAAACAGTTGCTTGTTGCGGGTGGCGTCGCGGCCAACCACGGACTGCGGGCAGGATTGACGGAAGCCTGTTCACGTGAAGGCATCGAGCTGGTCATTCCACCGATGCATTTATGCGGTGACAATGCCGCGATGATTGGAGCGGCAGCGATTCACCCTTACCGGGCAGGCCGCCAATCGACACTTGCCATGAATGCCGAACCTGGGCTAGATTTAAAGTAAGGAATTCGAAAGACATGGGGGAAAAATGGAATGAAAAAAGTCATCATCGTGTTATTAGGTGTACTTGTCATTGTCGCAATCGGCTTACAGATTCGTGAAATCGTCAATGCTTATCAAATCGCCTATAAAGAAGAGCTTGTCCCTGATAAAAAGGCGGTCGAGACGAATACGAAGCAAAAGCCGTTGTATGAAATCGGTCGTGCGGAAGGTGAAAAGACACGGATTGAAAAACTGTACGCCTTTGATCAAACCGTCGATGGCGAGCTGAAGAATGTTGTGATTGTCGACCGGAAGTATGGTTTGACGAACAAAGCGAGTGATGACTTCTTTATGATTGCACCGGGAAAACCGGCAACCGGACAGGAGAAAAAATCATTCCAACCGATGATTGATCGTCTCGATGGACAGCAGGTTCAGGCGGAAGTCATCTCAAAACACCAGGTCGTTGCCAATGAAAACAATAAAAAACGGACGTTGACGTTGTATAAAGTGTTCTATAAAGATACCGACCAAAAAGAATACCTGTTCTTTATCGAAAAAGACGGTGGACTGAAGCTTGATCTCTTCAAAAAAGGCTACTCACGTCTGTCTAATTATTAAATGAAAAGCGATGTTCACCTGGGTCTAGGTAAACATCGCTTTTTTCATTTCCATTCCAGCAAGCCGGTTAGATCATCATAAATACTGTCCGGATCAAGATTCAATTCTTCGACGGGCAGACCCGACCGGTTGATCCAGGCTGTCCGAAAACCAAAACTTTTAGCGCCAGTAATGTCCCAGCCGTTCGACGACATGAACAGGATTTCTTCCCGTTTGAGACCTAACGTATTGAGCGCATGCATGTAAGAAGCCGGTGTCGGCTTATACTGTTTAATGTCATCCACACTGATGATGTGATTAAACCGTCCGGAGAGACCAGACTGTTCAATCAATGGATCAAGCATATCGTGGGAACCGTTTGAGAAGACAGCCAGTTGTTTATCACTCATCTGCTCTAAGACGGAATTGACTTCCGGATAATGATCGAGCTTTAAATAGACTTCCATCAAGGCGGCAATGTTTTCTTCCGTGACGTGTAGCTTCAGTTGCAGTAAGGCATAACGGAGTGCATCACGCGTCACTTGGCTGAACGGGACGTACTGGCCGTTCAACTGACGTAAGAAGGAATATTCCAGCTGTTTTTGACGCCAGGCCTGGCTGATGGCTTCGCCGTGCTCCGGGTAGAGTTCCTCTGCTTTGACTTTGACGGAGTGGACATCAAACAATGTACCGTAGACATCAAAGACCAGTGCTTTAATCGGTTGTGTCATGTTAATCACCTTTCTGAGTTACACGTTATCTGTATCTAGTTCCCGAAAACAGTCTCAGCTGAAACGCACATTCCAAAAATGGTGAAACGCGTAAGACGTGTCGAAATCGGGAATTGGATAAAGAAGGATAGTTCATCGCAAAAGACAGGAGATATGTCATGACACGTAAGCAGCAAATCATCAGGATTCTAGTGCTTGTTTTTTTAATAGGCGGACTGATCTGGTTCAGCCGTTCCTATCTCAACCTCAGTCCAACCGACATCAAGGACTGGATTTTATCATTCGGGATGTGGGCGCCGATTCTGTATATCTTGCTTTATACGGTTCGTCCGCTGATTTTCTTCCCGGCATCCGTCCTGTCAATCACAGGTGGTCTTGCGTTTGGTGCCTGGCTCGGGACGCTGTACACGGTCATCGGAGCGACTCTCGGTGCTATCGTTGCTTTTTTAGTCGCGCAAAAGCTTGGAAACAGACTGATTAAGAAAAAGGAACAGGCGGGAAAAATCGAACAGATTCAGCAACAGCTCGAAAAAAACGGATTCATCTATGTGTTGATCTTCCGTCTGTTGCCAATCTTCAACTTCGATTTGATCAGCTATGCCGCCGGACTATCGAAAGTCCGGTTGCTGTCCTTTTTCCTCGCGACGTTGCTCGGAATCATCCCCGGGACATTTGCCTATAACTTTTTAGGCAGCAGCATCGTCTCGAAGGATCCGCAACTCATCATCGGTGCGATTGTCGTCTTTCTTGTGTTGACGATTGTTCCTTGGTATCTCCAAAAACGCTGGAAAACAAAAAAGAACCTTGGCTGAAGTCGAGGTTCTTTCCGGTTAAGCGTGAAGCCGTTGTGCCCGGACAAAAAATTCATTCGCGAACGTACGACAGGCGGCTTGTTTCTCGGGTGTATCGGGATCAAACTCAATCTTCAGCCCAGGGACGACGATCGTCGCGCCGGCAGATGCAAGCGTCTGTTCCAATGTATCGACGGCTGCACAGTATTTAGGATAATCCAAGTCGCCGGAGCCAAAGGCAGCAGCGGCTAAGCCGTTTAACGTACTTTCCCCCAACTCGTCGACGAAATCTTCAGCTTCGTATGGCAAATCACCGTCTCCCCATGTATACGAGCCGAGTAGCACGGCATCATACTGAGAGAAGTCAGATGGATATAACTGATCAAGCTCTTGTATATAAACCGTACAGCCCTTGCGTTCGAGTTCCGCCCGCAAAAGGTGCACGATATCTTCTGTATTGCCGGACATGCTGACAAAACCAATCATGATGTTCATCTGAATCATCCTTTCTCCAAAACATGAACATCTTTAGTTTAATTGATAATCGTTCTCAATACAAACGGAAATAAAAGCCTCTCCCAAATGGAGAGACTTTTCATGTCAGTCTTGGAGCTCGGCCCATTCTTCGATTGAACGAATGACAGGTTCAAGCTGACGACCTTTGTCAGTCAAACTGTATTGAATTTTAATCGGACGTTCCGGAATGACGGTCCGGATGACAATACCTTCCGCCTCAAGTTCCTTCATGCGCTCCGTCAGCATACGACCAGATAACTCCGGAATCGCATCTTGAATTTCGTTGAAACGACAGGTCTTCGTCATGAGATGACGTAAAATCAAGCCCGTCCACTTCTTGCCCAAAATTTCAAAGGCATGTTCGACTTTCGGACAAAGGGCAGTCGGAATCAATGTTTCTTCCATCAGCACTCATCCTTTCTATAGTCTTAGTATACCCACTCTGATTCAAAATTACGAATTATTTTACTTAAAGTAATAAAATAAACAAAAACAAATCTGTTTACTTTTAGTAAGTGTTAGTTTATAGTCGTATTTAGGTTACGAAAAGTAATTAAAAAACATTAAGTAAAAGGAGTTTTGATCAAGATGATGGATTTAGGATTATTTCTTATTCGAATGGTGATAGGATTAACATTTGCAGCACACGGGACACAAAAATTGTTTGGCTGGTTCGGCGGGCACGGGATTGCAGGGACGGGCGGCTGGTTCGAATCGATCGGGATGAAACCGGGTAAAATGCTTGCGCTTACGGCAGGACTGGCAGAACTGATTGGTGGTTTACTATTTGCCGGTGGATTGTTCTTATGGTTCGCGGCAGCACTGATTATCGGGTCGATGCTCGTTGCAATCATCAAGGTGCACGGGCAAAATGGTTACTGGGTGACACAGAACGGGTACGAATATAACATGGCACTGATCGTCATCGCCCTTGGCGTCGCCTTGATTGGTGCCGGAGACTATTCACTCGCAGCCATGCTCGGGTGATCAGAGAAAGCGGGTAAAAAGATGAAGTTTGATGCACAGTCACTCAGTCCAAAAGAAAACTATAAATTGTTGATCGGGAGTATCATCCCGAGACCGATTGCCTTTGTCACGACGAAAGGAGCGGACGGAACGGTCAATGCCGCCCCGTTTTCCTTCTTCACCGTCGCTTCGAGCCATCCGCCGCAACTGTTGATTGCCGTCCAAAAGACGGATCAGGGCGAAAAAGACACCGCTAAAAATATTTTGTTGAATAAAGAGTTCGTTATCCATATCGTCAGTGAAGAGATTGTCGAAGCCGTCAATGAAACGGCAGCACCTCTTGCTTACGGGGAAAGTGAATTGAACCGGACGAATCTTACGCTGATCGACAGCGATTTGATTGATGTCCCGGCGGTCGCGGAAGCGAAAATCCGGTTTGAGCTGAAACTGTCACAACAAATTGAACTGGAAACAGCTGACTTATTAATCGGCGAAGTCATCCGGTATCATGTCGCGGATGAACTCGAGGAGTCGTTCCGGATTGATGCCGACGGTTTAAAAGCAATTGCCCGTCTTGCCGGCAATGATTATGCGAAAATCGGTGATATCTTCACAATTACCCGTCCAACGAAATAAGATAAAGTTATGCCAAATAGACGAGGGAAGCAGATTCGATGTCTGCTTCCCTCGTCTATTTTTTGTTGCTTACTCCATGTTATGGCGTTTACTGTACTGGAAACCGTCGAGTAGATAAAACAGGACGGCGAGCGCCCAAATCCCGACACAGCTGATTAAAAAGGCCACCAATGGGGAGACGGCACCGTAATACATGATGATCATCGAATCATTCAGTTCGACGAACGACTGAATCGTCAGCAACGTGCAGATCAGACCGGATAATAAACTGATGAACAGTCCGCTCCATGTCTGAATGACAAGACCGATCATACAGGAAATCAAGATAAACAACGGATAAACGGCATTAAACGCATCCGGACGAATGAAAGCCGAGACATAGTCCGCATACATCGGGACGAAGTAGAGGACACCGGACAATAATCCTTGGATCAGATTGATCAGATAACTTTTCGAGCGCATCAGTGGAACGACTCCCACTGTTCCATCAAATCGAGCAAGTCGACATCAATCTGATCGCGCTCTGCCGAAAGGGCGGTCGCTTTCGGAATATCATTAAAGACTTCCGGTTCGCACAACAACTGTTCGATTTCGACCGACCGGTTCTCCAACCGTTCAATTTCTTGTTCGAGCTTCTCCAGCTGTTGTTTCTTTTTGCGCGCTTCTTTTTGCGCCTCTTTATCAATCGTCTTCGTCGAAGCGACTTTGATCGCTTTCGCTTCTTCTGCTTCGAGGCGGGCAATTTCTTCCTTCTCGGCTTTTTTCTCCATATAATATGAGTAGTCACCGAGGTAATCGGTCACGCCGTCTGTACTCATCTCGATGACACGTGTCGCGACGCGGTCGATGAAGTAACGGTCGTGGGAGACGAACAGTAACGTGCCTTCGTAATCGACAAGTGCATTTTCGAGGACCATTTTCGAATCAAGATCCAGGTGGTTCGTCGGCTCATCCAGCACAAGCAGATTCGTTTTCCGTAACTTCAGCTTCGCGAGCGCCAGACGTCCGCGTTCACCGCCCGACAATTCATGGACGAGCTTGAAAACATCATCGCCGCTGAACAGGAACTGCCCGAGAACGGACCGGACTTCCTGTTCGCGCATCAACGGCCATTCGTTCCAAATTTCATCAATGACCCGATTGCGGTCGTTCAGTTCCGCCTGCTCCTGATCGTAGTAGCCAATCGAGACGCCAGTACCGAAACGATAGTCACCGAACAGCGGTTTCAGACGGCCGACAAGCACTTTCAGTAACGTCGACTTGCCGATTCCGTTTGGTCCGACAAGCGCCAGTGATTCCGCACGTTGCAGCCGGAACGTAATGTTTTTCGAGACGGCTTCTTCGTAGCCGACAGCGAGTTGATTGACCTGCAGCACATCATTGCCGCTCTGCTTTTCAATCGGGAATGACAGAACCGTACTGCGTTCGTCACCGTCCGGACGGTCGATCCGGTCGACTTTTTCGAGACGCTTGCGGACACTTTGCGCCCGTTTCGTCGTCGTCGCACGGGCGATGTTACGCTGGATGAAGTCCTGCATCTTCGCGATGTCTTCCTGCTGCTGTTCGAACTGTTTCATTTCCTGTTCGTACAGTGCCGCTTTTTGTTCGAGATACTTCGTATAGTTGCCTGTGAATTTCCGCGACACGTTCCGGGACAATTCATAGACGACGTTGACGACTTGATCGAGGAAATAGCGGTCATGGGAAACGATCAGGACAGCACCACGGTAACCGGACAGGTAGCTTTCGAGCCAGGACAACGTATCGATGTCGAGGTGATTGGTCGGCTCATCGAGAATCAACAGTTCCGGTGCCTGGAGTAACATCTTCGCCAGGGCAAGCCGGGTCCGCTGTCCACCGGAAAGCGTCTGAATCCGGCGGGAATAATCGTCCGGATAAAAACGCATCCCGTGTAAGACAGAGCGGATGTTGGCTTCGAACTGATAGCCGCCGGCTTCCGAGAAGTCGTGTTGCGCTTGATCGTACGTTTTCAGGAGACGGTCATAGGCAGTCGGATCATTTAAAATGTGCTCCATGCCCATTTCGATTTCCATCCGACGAAGCGCCCGTTCCTGATCCTGCAGATGCTCAAAGACGGTCAGCATCTCGTTCCAAATCGATTCGTTCGACTCGAGTCCGCTGTCCTGCGCGAGATAACCAATCCGGACTTCCTTGCTTTTCATGATCTCCCCCGAGTCATGTGACAGCTCCCCGGCGATGATTTTTAAAAGTGTCGATTTTCCGGCACCGTTTCGTCCGACGAGGGCAATCCGGTCCCGTTCCTGTACTTCGAGTTTAATATTGTCTAAAATCGGCTCTACGCCGAATGATTTTGAGAGTTGGTTTACTTGTAAGAGAATCATATCCATCCATCCTTCCACCCTTTAGTCTATCACGAAAAATCCTGCCGAATATAATATTTGTTACTCTATGTGAAGTGGTTTACAATCAAGGAGAGTAGAATTCTTTGCATTGATTTGGGTGCCACGTCAGAACGTGGCCGAAGGGGGAACTGCAGTATGAATGGGCCAGACACAAAAATACCACAAGCAACGGCGAAACGACTGCCGTTATATTATCGTTTTATCCAAAGTCTCTATAACTCCGGCAAGCTGCGCGTCTCGTCAGCAGAGCTCAGCGAAGCGGTCAAAGTCGACTCTGCGACGATCCGTCGTGACTTTTCCTACTTTGGGGCGTTAGGGAAAAAAGGGTACGGTTATAACGTTCAACATTTGTTAACATTTTTCCGAAAGACACTCAACCAAGACGAGGTCACGAATGTCGCCTTAATCGGGGTCGGACATCTCGGAACAGCGTTTGCAAATTATAACTTTTTAAAGAATAATAGTACTCGTATCGTCATCGCGTTTGACGCCGATGAAGACAAGGTCGGAACAACGACGCAGGACGTTCCGATTTATCACGTCTCGGATATGAAAGAACAAATCAAAGCGAACCATGTCGATGTCGCCATCTTGACGGTACCGTCGCAGTTCGCGCAGTCAGTAGCGGATGAGTTAGTTGAGTACGGTGTGACCGGCATTCTGAACTTTACACCGGCCCGGTTGAATGTCCCGGCCCACGTCCGGGTGCATCACATCGATCTGTCAATCGAGCTGCAGTCGCTCGTCTATTTCATGAAGCATTATTCGCAATCAGCTGAAGGAGTGAAATCATAATGGAAAACTTAATCCCGTTAACACTTGGTATTGGACCGGCAAGCATCGCCTTGATCGGTGTCGTCGCCCTCATTATCTTCGGACCGAAGAAATTACCGGAACTCGGCCGCGCGGCCGGTCAAACGTTAAAAGAGTTCAAGAGTGCGACACACGGCATCATGGAAGATGATAAGGATAAAAAGGACGAAATGAAAGAGAAGTGAGTGAATCATGGCGATCGATCAAGAACAGAGTGTGACATCGCACTTAGATGAACTGCGTAAGCGGATCATCTGGTCGCTCATCATCGTGGTAGTCATGTTTATCGCAGCCTTTCCGCTCGTCCGGCCGCTCGTCCGTTTCTTACAGGCCGACTTAAAGGAACTCGGAATCGGTTTAAATGCGTTTAACGTCGTTGATCCGTTGATGTTATATCTGAATCTTGCGTTCATCATCGCAATCGTCTTGGCGTCCCCGTTTTGGATGTACCAGCTTTGGGCGTTCATCCGTCCCGGTCTGCACGACCAAGAACAAAAAGCGACGTTGACGTACATTCCCGTGACGTTTTTCTTATTCCTTGCGGGTGTTTCCTTTTCTTATTTTTGGCTGTTGCCGTTTTTACTGGAAGTATCAACGGAACTCGGACAAGAGCTTGGGATTGAACAGGTCATCGGGGTCGAGAACTATTTCAGTTTCCTGATCCGGTTGACGATTCCGTTTGGTCTGTTGTTCCAGTTACCGGTCGTGACGATGTTTTTGACACGGCTCGGACTCGTAACGCCGTTCTTCATGCGGAAGAATCGGAAGTATGCGTATTTTGCGTTGTTCGTGATCGCGGCGTTGATCTCACCGCCCGACATTACGTCGCATTTGATGATTTCTGTTCCTTTGTTCATCCTCTATGAAATCAGTATCATCATCTCGGCACGGACGTATAAAAAAGTGCTGATCCTGGAGCAACAGGCTGAACTGGAACGACAAGCGGATATGATGCGTGAGCTGAACAAATAACGGAAGATTCTCCTTTGCCGGTAAGGTGAGGGAGATTTTTTTGTAAGCGGTCTAATTTTATATTGAAAAAATGAACAGCAATGGGTATACTCATTATAGAAACACACGGGGGCTTAGCTCAGCTGGGAGAGCGTTTGGCTGGCAGCCAAAAGGTCGTCGGTTCGAGCCCGATAGTCTCCATATTGCTTTACCTGCCGAAACCTTGGGAAACCAAGGTTTTTTTTGTCCTTTTTTATTCACCTGTAAGAAATAGATAAGGGAATATAAGGATTTATTCATTTTGTGATGTAATAAACAAACAAATATTTTTAAAAAGCACCAAATTTAAATTGTATATTAAGCGAAAGTTAATTAAACTAAAAATACAGAATTTTCGTTTAATACGTTTTTGCTCCACATTACATTTTTGGAAAAGAGGAAAAGGAATGAAGAAAAAGAAGATTGCTCTGATGGCGGCTGCCCTCATGACATCTTCCAGCCTAGTTCATGCTGAGGGACACGTGTCATCACAAAAAGTGGATGTACAAAAGCCACAAGCACTCTCACTGAAAAAAGCGGGTCAAGAAAAGTCATACAGTCAAAACGAAAAAGTACGGATTGTCGTCGAGCTCGATCAAAAAGCAGCGATTGAACACGCGCAGGCACAAAATAAGCGTTACAGCACGTTAAGCAACACGGAAAAAATTATTCTTAAGAATCAAATCGTCAACAAACAGAAGGAAGTCAAAGCGGCAATTGCCCAAAAAGACATTTCTGTTTCGTATAAAGAAAGCTTCACGACCGTATTGAACGGGTTCAGCGGGGAAGTCAAATATGGTGAAATCAAGGAACTGAAAAAATTAAGCGGGGTCAAAAACGTACATATCGCACACGAATATGCGCGTCCGGAAGTCGAAAAGGGCGCAACACCAAACATGTTACATAGTAAAGACATGGTCAATGCGAAGCAGACATGGCAGGACTACGGCTATAAAGGGGAAGGAACGATCGTTGCCGTCATCGATACGGGAATCGATCCGACGCACAAGGACATGGTCCTCAGTCCGGAGACGAAAGTCGATTTGACGTCGTCGAAAGTCGAAAGCTTTAAATCGTCAAAAGGTTTAAAAGGAAACTACTTCACGGAAAAAGTACCGTACGGCTATAACTATGCGGATCATGACAGCGAAATCCGTGATCTTGGGCCAGGCGCTTCGATGCACGGGATGCACGTCGCCGGTACAGTGGGTGCCAACGGCGATGAAACGAACGGTGGAATCAAAGGGGTTGCACCGGAAACACAACTCCTCGCGATGAAGGTCTTCGGCAATGATCCCGGGATGCCGTCGACATTCAGTGATATCTATATCAAAGCGATTGATGATGCGATTGCGCTAGGAGCAGACGTCATCAACATGAGTCTTGGTTCAACGGCATCCTTCGTCCAAAAAGATGATCCGGAACAAAAAGCAATCGTCAATGCGATGAACAACGGTATTTTGTGTGCAATTTCAGCCGGAAACTCGGCATTTGCCGGAAGCGGCGCCGGAAACCCGTACGCGTCGAATCCAGACGTCGGTGTCGTCGGCTCGCCGGGCTTAATCAGCGAATCGCTGCAAGTTGCGTCGGTTGAAAACACACAGCTGACACTGGAAGGAATGGCATTGACGGTCGACGGGCAGGACGCAGGTTACCTCGCTTATCAGAAACAAGACTCGCCGAATCCGATTGCGGTCTTCGATAAAGAGAAGATGGATGTCGTCTATGTTGGTGACGGCAGTGAAGCGAACTATACCGGTAAAGACGTTAAAGATAAAGTCGTCTTCGTCGTCCGGAACGGCAGCTTCAACTACGGCATGATTCAAGCGGAAGCCGAGAAACAAGGCGCGGCCGGTGTCATCGTCCGCGGACGTGTCGATCATGGCGATTACGTCAGCATGGCACTTAATAAACCTACGATTCCGCTCGTCTCGTTAAGCATTGCCGACGGAAACGAACTCGAAGCGAAAGCGAAAGACGGCAAGGCATTGACAGTGACGTTTGACGGAAAAGCGGTCTCGACACCAAACCCGGTCGCAGGCGAAATGTCTGACTTCACATCATGGGGTGTGACGCCGAACCTTGACTTCAAGCCGGAAATCACGGCACCGGGCGGGAAAATCTACTCAACACTCAACGATAACGAGTATGGCGTCATGAGCGGAACATCGATGGCAGCACCACACGTCGCCGGTGGAACAGCACTCGTCATGCAGCGGATCGACAAGGACTTCAAGGTCAGTGGAGCGACACGTGTCAAACTCGCTAAGACGATTTTAATGAACACGTCACGTCCGCAGCTCGATAAAGGAAAATACAATGCGGAAGCAAAAACTGGTAACTATTATTCTCCGCGTCGTGAAGGTGCCGGACTGATGGACTTACGTGCGGCGATGAAAACACCGGTCGTCGTTACGGAAACGAAGTCGGGTGAAGGAAAAGCCGCCTTGAAACAAGTCGGCGACAAGTTCAGCTTCACGTTAGACCTGAAGAACTACAGCAATGAGAAGTTGACGTATAAACTTGCCGGAACGGTCCAATCGGATCTCGCCGTCCAAGGTCAAAATTTCCTGGAAGCCAACGGTATCTTCAAAAAAGGAACAGTTGATGCGGTTGACGCCAACAAAGGCACGTTCCCGATCTCCTTCACGGTCGGCTCGAAGAAAGCAAGTTCAGTCGCGATTAACGCGAAGAGTACGACAAAAGTCAACGTTACGGTTGATTTAAAAGATACAGTCGATTGGGCAAACGGTGCACCGCTTGAGTCAATCTTCGAAAACGGCTACTTCGTCGAAGGATTCGTCCGTCTGATCGATACGAACAGCAAAAATCCTGAGTTGACAGTTCCGTACGTTGGTTTCAAAGGAGCATGGGACAAAGCACCAATCGTTGATGCACCACTCTACGATGACAACACGTTCTACGGCGTCACAGGTCTTGCGACAGAAGTGAAGGATAACTTCAACCTCCTCGGAACGAATGCTGCAGGCGACGTCGTTAAAGAAAAAGTCTCGTTCTCACCAAACGGTGACGGCAGTGCCGATGAGGCCTTCCCGGTCCTGTCATTCTTACGGAATGCGAAAAAAGTCGAGTACTCGATTCTTGACCGCAATAAATCAACACTCCGCAAACTCGAAACGCAGTCAGACGTCATCAAAAACTATTACGATGGCGGATCGGAAGATGGTTTCACACCGGTGACGAATGCGGCGTGGGATGGAACGGTCAACGGTTCAAAAGTCAAAGATGGTCTGTACTACTACCAAGTGAAATCGGTCGTCGATTATCCGAATGCGAAATGGCAGACGGCTCTATTCCCGATCTACATCGATACGAAAATTCCGGCTGCGACTGTTAAATGGGATGCTGACAAAAAAGCAGTTTCCTGGACAGCCGGTGACCAAGGAACGGGTGTCGCTTCATTCGATATCCTGGTCGACGGAAAAAGTGTCTTGAAACAGCCGCTCGCTCCGTCTGTTAAAAACTACACGCTGACGGATCTGCCAAGCCGGACGAAAGTCACGTTCGTCGTATCAGATTATGCCGGTAACAGCGTGAAGAAAAACGTCAACACATCAGGTGTCGATAAAGCCGTTCCGAATGTCCAGATCGATACACCGGAAGCACTGGGCTTAACGACATCACAACAAGTGAATGTCTCAGGAAACGTTTCTGATGAGTCTGGCGTCAAATCATTCAAAATTAACGGAAAAGCCGTTAAATTACGCTGGGATGCGGTTCAACAACACTATGCATTCAGCCATGACATCACGTATACGACGGATGGTGTGAAGTCGTTTAAAGTCGAAGCCTATGATGGAAAAGGTAATCGTGTTGCCTTCAGCCGTCAAGTCATCATCGACTCGGAGCGTCCGACAATCCGTGTGACAGCACCAAAAACGGTTTCAAGCAAAACGAAAACAGCTAAGATGACGATCGTCCTGCGCGACAACTACGATGAGTTACGCTTTGATCTGAACGGTAATGCCGAATACCGCCGTTCGTTCAAAGAACCGTATGAAATGCGTGCCTTCAAGAAAACAATCTACAAGACTGTTACCTTGAAAAAAGGTCAAAACGTCTACAACTTGAAATTAAAAGATCTAGGCGGCCATGTCGTCGAGAAGAAAGTCGTCATCACGAAGAAGTAAGGATTTGAAGACAGTGTTGGTTCCGGTAAAGCTTCACCGGGATCGGCACTGTTTTTTGTTTGGAGGTCCAGTGTGTTACAGAAAGGCTTTCGGTGTTTATCAAGTTCCGGGAATGGGAAATTTCTTTATAGGATAGGTTATTTTTTGAGGGGGAACTCGTATGAATCCATTTACTACACTCATTGCCTTCATCGTCGGCTGTCTGGTCCTCTATCTCGGAATTCGGGATAAGAACGGTTGGTTGATTGGTGTCGCAATGATTCCGCTCGCCATCGTTGCGTACAGTGTCATCTATCTGATCATCCAGGTCTCGGCCTAGAAACTTCTTTTGCAGAAGTTTCTTTTTTTTTGAAACATAACTGGTAAAATGTAAGTATATGACAGTAGAGAACAAACGAAAGGAACGTGCCCGAATGGAAACTGTAACGGTTCAACAAACCGAATTAAAGGTGCTCTATCAAAACATGCATCAACGAACGACCGCTAAATTATGGGGTGTCCTGGCCCTGTTTTTATTCGTCAGCAATATGATCGAACGACCGTTGCTTGCCTTAATCATTCCGATTCTGTATTTCATATATGATGTAGTGATGCAACGCCGCCGTTTTCAAATCGTTGCCCGTCACACGTCAAAAAAATCAGCAGACCGTCTGTTCCGTCTGCATGTCGGCGTCGGCCTGTTTCAATACGGAGCGCTGGCTGCGTTGATTGTTCTCACGGCTAATCGTTCGAGCACGGTCTTTTTGCTCGGACTGTGTCTTGGCGTCATCCCGTTTTACTGGCTCTGCCGACGCTTCTTGACGTACCGTTCCAAACAGATTGATCCGACCTATATCAGCGAAACAGAGATTCAGCAAGGATAAAGGAGGAAAGCCGGATGCAAACGGCACGGGACGAACGGTTACACGAACTGACGCTTGCTTATATCGACAAGAGTCAACTGCAAAAGAACGTCTGGGTGATGGCGGCAGTAGCGGCGACGCTCGGCATTTTTTCGGAAACGATGGATTCAGCCCTTTACTTTGGTCTGTTGCCGCTTGTCTATCTGATTTTTGATTTCCCGTTCCAGCTGGAAAAACGCAGGATTTTAGAACGGTATCTCTCCAAAAATCAGATCATGACACAATCGATGCTGTGGCTCGGAATTCAGATTATGTTATATGGCTCATTGCTCATGGTTGTACTCGAAACGAAAGGTCTGTCCTTATGGAAGATGACTTTTTGGATCATCTTGATTCTCGCTCCAATTTATTTTGCGACCGATTGGCTGTTTAAGAAAATGGCACGGTCAGGTGATCCCGACTTCGTCAGTGATCAGGAAGTGCATAAGCACGTGAAGTATCTGGAAGAATGACATCTAAAGGAGAGAACATCATGCGCACGGCACGGGATGAACGGTTACATGAGTTGACACTGGCTTACATGGAGAAAGACCTTTTAGGAACGAAGTGGTTATGGACAGTTCTACTTTTGATGGGTATCGGGATTTTAATGACATGGTTTGATTCGGTTCTGTTGACGCTGTTATTTCCGGCTGCTTTCCTTGGATCCAATCTTCGTTATCAAGTCAAAAAACTTCAAATTCTTGAATCGTACATTGGTGAAGAACTGGCAACCAGACACTGGCGGTTTTGGCTTGTCCAAAACGTTGTCTTAAGTGTTACTTTTGCAATCCTTTTGGTACAGACGGTGAAGATGTCGTTTTGGCAGATGTGGGGGACGATTCTTATTATTTTGGTCCCGATTTACTTGGTGTCTGAATGGTGGTTTAAAAGCCGTATGCGACGCGATGATCCGGATTTTGTCAGTGATCAGGAAGTGTACAAAAATGTGTAAAGTAGGAGCGAAAATCAAATGAACACACTGCTTGAAAAAAATACACGGTTAAACTTGCTTGGACCGCCGCTCAAAAAACTTCAACATCTGACGCCGGTTCCTGTTTTGGTCCTCGCATTGATTGGTTGGTTCATTCCGGGTTTTTGGGAGACCGGACTGTTTACGTTGTTTGCGATTACGGTACTTTGCCTCGCAGGTGTCGTCCGGGAAATCATGCGTTTGCGGATTTTAAAACGACGTCTGCCGGCTGAATTGTATCAAGAGACCGTCTTGAAGGTCGGTCGGGCTTCGATGCTCGGCTATCTTGTCCCTATCCTTTTATTCTATGCAGGAATGATCTTTCCCCAGTATTCAAGTGTTTCCTTCACCTTGATTCTGTTCTGGGTGTTTGCGATTACGTTGTATGTTTCCCGATTAAACAAGATAGCGAAACAACTTGATCCGGCGTTCGTGACGATGTGGGAAGTCGAGCATTACCGGAAAAGAAGATGATTCGATGGGAGGGGAGAATGTCATGGAAGAGATTGCGCGGCAACGAAAACAAGACTATCTGCGCTTCACGAAACGCGCCCGGCGTGTCCAGATGGTATTTTTTCTACTCGTTTTGGTGATCTTTTTGTTTTTGGCAGATGATTTAAACTTCTCCGAAGCCTCGATGCATTACTTTTTACT
Organism: Exiguobacterium sp. R-39; assembly: GCF_049942815.1. Taxonomy (NCBI): domain Bacteria; kingdom Bacillati; phylum Bacillota; class Bacilli; order Caryophanales; genus Exiguobacterium; species Exiguobacterium sp. R-39. Next base: position 2,815,661 of record NZ_CP187965.1, on the reverse strand, counting down.
GATTCCCGTCCTCGGCTACCAATGGACAGTCCGCTTGTTAAAATACCGTTACTTCACGAAACGTTTTGACCGGATGGAAGTCTGGGATCACCTCGGGTTACCGTACATCGTCGTTACGATTACCGAGCTGCTACTTGTCGTGGCGTCCCAGTTCTTGATTCCGTATGTGTCGCGACCAACGCTGATCGGACCGATTCTTGTCTTTTTACTGTCCGTCTTGTCACTCGACCGTCTCGTCGATTCCCGGATCAAACGACTCGATCCGACGCATTTATCGGAACGTGAGCTGATTCTCGCGGAACGGGAAGCACGGCGCGTTAAATATTGAACAACAAAAAAACGAGTAGCGGAGTAAATATCCGGACCTCGTTTTTTTGCTGTATTCACTTTTTCAGAAGCAGATAAATAAAGTACGGGGCACCAATCAGGGCAACGACGATACCGGCAGGCACGCCGTCCGGATCGGCAATGTTGCGTCCTATTGTATCGGCCAGGACGAGCAAAAATCCGCCGATTAACAGGGCAATCGGTAAAAACCATTGATGGCGAGGACCGACGAGCGCACGGGCAATGTGCGGCGCCATCAAACCGATAAAGGAAATCCCACCGGTGACAGAGACGGCGGATGCAGCGAGTGCGACAGCCGTCAGCAACAGTTGAATCCGTTCCTTCTCAATCGACACGCCGACGCCAATCGCAACCGGTTCATTCAAAGCGAGCAGATTGAGCTTATTCGCTTTATAGAGCGTAAACGGAATCAGGACGATCAGCCACGGCAGTAAAGCATAGACAAACGTCCAGTCCGTCCCCCAAATGTTACCGGCAAGCCACTTGGCGATGAAGTCAACTTTCTCACGTTTCGTTGATGAAATCAGAATGACCATGATTCCGGACAATGCCATCGAGAAACCGACACCGATCAAAATCAACCGGATCGGTTGTAAGCCGCGATTCCGGTCGTAAGAGAGCGCGTAAATCGCGACAGCGGTCACTAAAGCACCTAAGAATGCAGCAACCGGTAATCCGTAAATGAATGAGCCGACATCGACCGGGAAGTAGAGGAAGAAAATCGCCACCGCGACACCGGCTCCTGTATTGATCCCGATGATTCCAGGGTCCGCCAATTCATTACGAGTGATGCCTTGTAAAATCGAACCGGACAAGGCGAGTGCCATTCCCGCAAGTAATGTAATGATAATTCGTGGCAGACGGAGCGAGAACAGGACAAAATCTTCTTTAAATGACCCTTGACCAAACAGTGTCGGAAGTAGGCGATCGTAAGAGAGCGACGCAGGACCCAGGCCGATACTGACGACAATCGTTCCGAGCAATAACAGACTTAATAATAAAAAGATCAGGCGTTGACGGTTGCGTAAACGGGTTTCCATCATGAGAATGCGTGACCTCCTTTACGAACAATCAATAAGAAGAACGGTAAACCGAGCATCGAGACGATGGCGATGACCGGGGTCTCATACGGCGCAAACAGCGTCCGTCCGATTGTATCGGCGAGCAGCATGAACGTCGCCCCGAATACAGCTGTCATCGGCAGAATGTAACGGTAATCGGTCCCGACGATCGCCCGGACGATATGCGGAATCATCAATCCGATGAAGGCTATGTTGCCGACTAAGGCGACGGCGGCACCGGCAAGCAGGATGACGACGACGTACAACACGGCTTTGATCCGGGTGATGTTTTGACCAAGACCGAGTGCGACTTCTTCCGACAGGCTGAGAATCGTCAATTGACGTGAGAAAATCATCGCAATCAATGTACCGATGATGATGACCGGCGTGATGGCTTGCAGTTGTCCCCAGGTCGTGCCGACGAGACCGCCTGACGTCCATTGCGAGACGTCCTGAGCAATCTTAAAGTAAATCCCGATCCCTTCAGCGATCGCATATAAGAACGCTGAAATCGCAGAGCCGGCAAGAACGATTCGGAGCGGCGAAAAGCCGCCTTTCCGGGAAGCCCCGATACCGAAGACGAGTGCGGCACCGAGTGCTGCTCCGAGGAAACAGGCGAGCATGATGCCGTAATAGTTGATACCGGGAATAAAGACGATTGCTAAGGCAAGCGCCGCATTGGCACCGGCTGTTAGACCGAGCAGACCGGGATCAGCCAGCGGATTCCGAGTCATTGCCTGCATGATCGCACCCGAGATACCGAGTGCAGCACCGACCAAAATGGCGGCCAGTTCACGCGGGAGACGGATTTCCTGAATGATTTTTGCTTTATCGTTAAGCGGACCAAACGTCAAGGCGTTCCAAACTTCACGAATGGACGTATCGGCAGCCCCGAACGTCATCGACAGCCAAAACATGATGACAAACAGAATCAGTCCGAATGAGATTTTTAAGCCGAAAGGTAGTCGAGCGGATGACACAGGTATCGCCTCCAGTTTGTATGAATCCAAAAAAGGAGGGAGCGATGAGGCTCCCTCCTTTAGTATACGTTACGCGCCCAGGAAATTTTTCTTGAAGAATTCGAGTTGACGTTCCAATGTGAGTGGATCGTTAAAGTAGAATTCTTTTGAATCGACTTCGAAGACGTGGTTATTTTTGACGGCAGGGATATTTTTGTACGTGTCCGTTTCTGTAAACGAGTTATCAGCTTCCGCAGTTTTGCTGAAGATCAGGTAGTCGCCTGCATATTCTGGTAAGACTTCAGGTGATAACGCATAATAACCGTCTTTTAATGCCATCTCCGTGACTTTTTTTGGCATTTTCAGCTTCATCTCTTGATAGAGAATTTCTGTCCCGCGGCCCCAGTTGTCGCCGAAGACATAAAGTTGTTTTTCGAAGCTTTCGATGACGGAAACCGTCGCATCTTCACCGATTTTGGCTTTGATTTCTTTACCGGCATCTGCTGCACGTGTTTTGAAGTCTTTGACCCAGTCACGTGCTTCCTGTTCTTTGTTGAGCAATTTACCGATTTCGATGTGTTGCGTCAAGTAATCAACTTTTCCGTATGTGTACGTGACAGTCGGTGCGATTTTTTTGAATTGATCGATGTTTTTTGTCGTATCGTAACCAATGATGAGATCGGGTTCGAGTTCGATGACTTTTTCAACATTTTCTTCCGATACTTCTTGGACATCTTTCAAATCAAACTTCGGATTCGATTTTGACCATGAATCGACACCGACGAGCGGGACGTCGAGTGCCATGACGTTGCCGGCGAAACCGGCCAGGACGACGACACGTTTTGGATCAGCCGGGACTTCGATGTCACCTTTTTCGGATTTATAGGTAATCGTTTCTTTTTTTGTATCAGCGGATGATGTCTCTTCTTTTTTCTCCGTGTTGCCACAGGCGGCAATCACAAGTGTTAACAATAAAAGAACCGGTAATAACAGTTTTTTCATGATTCAATCTCCCTTAATTAAGTTGTAGGTGACGCACATCGGTTTATTCGTGCGCGGATCACGACCGATTTCGGCATCGATATGGAATACATCTTTGAGGACGTCCTTTGAGATGACTTCCTCACACGTTCCGGCTTTGACGACTTCACCGTGTTTCATGGCGATGATGTAATCGGCGAAACGTGCCGCTTGATTCAAATCGTGTAACACCATCACGATGGTCCGACCTTCTGTCCGGTTGAGCTGTTCCAGTAACTCCAGGACTTCAAGTTGGTGAGCGAGATCGAGGTAGGTCGTCGGCTCATCAAGGAAGATGATGTCGGTTTCCTGCGCGAGTGCCATCGCAATCCAGACCCGTTGCCGCTGACCACCGGACAAAGCGTCGACAGGACGATGCTTAAACGCCATCGTGTCTGTCGCTTCGAGTGCCCAATCGATGATCTCGTAATCGTGTTTCGTCAGACGACCAAAACCTTTTTGATAAGGAAATCGACCGTATGAGACAAGCTCTGCGACCGTCAGACCACTTGCGCTTTCCGGGGTTTGCGGCAGAATAGCCATTTTCCGGGCAAGCAGTTTTGTACTTTCCTTCGCGATATCGAGACCATCGAGCAACGCACGCCCTGATTGATGGGGTATGATCCGGGTCATCGCTTTTAATAACGTCGATTTTCCGCATCCGTTTGCCCCGATGATCGTCGTGATTTGTCGATCGGGAATCTGGACCGTCAAGTCTTTGACGATGGTACGATCTCCGTAACCGATGCTGATTTCTTCCGTTGCTAGACGTACCATACACACAGACTCCTTTTCGGTTAAAATCGTATTCGTTGATAATGATTATCACTATCGTCCACCTAACCATACCAGTTTCATAAAAACGCTGTCAACATTTTTTCTTGTCTTCAAGACATGTTCACGTTATCATTGGAAATGAGAATGATAATCAGTCGTATCGAATCGAATCGTGAGGGAGTGAGCGAGATGGAACAGCAGGAATTGTTCGATGTAACGGTAATTGGTGGAGGCCCGGCCGGGTTATACTCTACTTTCTATAGTGGACTACGCGGAATGAAGACGAAATTAATCGAATATCAGGCAGAACTGGGTGGAAAGATTCACGTCTATCCGGAAAAGATGATTTGGGACGTCGGAGGTCAGCCACCTATTACCGGTGCAAAGCTGATGGAACAGCTGGTCGAACAAGGACTGACGTTTAATCCGACAGTCCATTTGAACGAAAAAATCATCTCCATCACGAAAGATGTGTTCGGCAACTTCGTACTCGAAGCAGAGTCGGGGACGATCCATTATTCGAAAACCGTCATCGTTGCCGTTGGAGGCGGGATCCTCAATCCGCAGAAGCTGAAAATCGAAGGCGCAGAACGGTATGAAGTGTCGAACTTGAACTACACTGTCAAATCGATTGAACGGTTTAAGGATAAGACCGTCATTATTTCCGGCGGAGGGAACTCGGCAATCGATTGGGCGAACGAGCTCGAACCGGTCGCAAAAAAAGTTTACGTCACATACCGGAAAGACTGCTTCACGGGGCATGAAGCGCAAGTTGAACAGCTCGTCAACAGTTCCGCTGTTTGTCTGCTCAACACGACAATTCATAAGCTGGTTGCGAGTGACGACCATCACCGGATTGCCTCGGTCGAACTGATTGACTGTACGACGAACGAGACGGTGACGCTGGAGATTGATGAAGTCATCATCAATCACGGCTATGAGCAGGATGCCGAGTTGCTTTCGAACTGCGATCTTGAGTTGCAACAGGTCGATGATTTTTACATCGCCGGGACAGCATCGAGTGAATCAAGTGTGCCTGGTCTCTATGCAGCGGGTGATATCCTGTCGCATGATGGCAAAGTTCATCTCATCTCCGGTGCATTCCAGGATGCAGCGAATGCTGTCAACCGTGCGAAGAAGTTTATTGAACCGGAGGCACCGAAAGTCGCGATGGTGTCGTCGCATAATGAAGTCTTTAAAAAACGGAATCGGGAATTGATTCAGGAAATGGTGAACCAGAATCATTAACAAACAGAGCAAAAACGTATTTCTACAGCCTTTTCGGTTGCGGAAGTACGTTTTTTGTCTGTTCTGTACTACTACAGAAAGATTTGACATCTAGCTGTATTTAGGACAAAATTCACTTATGTGTTTTTAAAATGTGTGAAATTAAGGAGGCAGATTATGGCAGCAACGAAACGCAAACCACTTGGTCTTGCTTGGCAGATTTTAATCGGATTGATTCTCGGGATTACCGTCGGTGGTATCTTTTACGGGAATCCACATGTCGCGGAGTGGCTGAAGCCAATCGGTGATATCTTTATCCGGATGATGAAAATGATCGTCGTCCCAATCGTCTTTACGACAATCGTGCTCGGTGTTTCATCGGTCGGAAGTCCAAAAAGTCTGGGACGCCTTGGCGCGAAGACGCTCGGTTACTTTACAATCGTCACGATGATTGCGATCTTTACCGGATTATTCGCAGCAAACCTTGTTGAGCCGGGAGCCGGTATCAATATGGCGACGCTTGAAAAGACGGACATCTCAACGTACGTCGCAACGGAAGAAACGACGAAAGATCAAGGTCTTGTCGAAAAAATCGTCAATATCGTGCCGACGAACATCCTGGATGCGATGGTGCGCGGTGATATGCTGGCCATCATCTTCTTCTCGGTTCTGTTTGGACTCGGTGTCGGATTTGCGGGCGAAAAAGGCTTGCCGGTCGTCCGCTTCTTCGAAGGTGTCGCAGCGGCGATGTTCAACCTGGTTAACATCGTCATGAAGTTCGCGCCAATCGGTGTATTCGCCTTGATTGGTGTCACCGTCTCGACGTTCGGAATCGAATCACTCGGTTCATTGTTTAAATTGATTGGAACATTATATGTCACGGCGCTTCTTTTCATGGTCATCGTCTTCGGATCGATCATGAAGTGGGTCGGCATCCGGGTATCGGATTTCGTCCGTGTCTTTAAGGATGAATTGCTCCTGACGTATTCGACGGCATCGTCGGAAACAGTGTTACCACGCGTCATGGAGAAACTGGAGAAGATGGGTGTGCCAAAATCGATCGTCAGCTTCGTTGTTCCGACGGGTTACTCATTTAACCTCGATGGATCAGCACTTTACCAAGCCATGGCTGCGTTGTTCATCGCGCAGATGTACAACATTGATTTATCGATCGGCACGCAGTTGACGCTTGTCTTCGTTCTGATGCTGACGTCAAAAGGAATGGCTGCTGTACCGGGAGTTTCGTTTGTTGTGTTGCTCGCAACACTCGGAACGGTCGGGATTCCACCAGAAGGTCTCGCCTTCATCGCCGGGATCGACCGGATCATGGATATGATGCGTTCTGTCGTCAACGTGACAGGGAACACGCTCGCATCACTCGTCATCGCGAAGTGGGAAGGTGTCCTTGATTCCGACCAACTCGACGAGTTCATGTCGACGGAAGGTAAGCAGGATAAAGTGAAAAGTGCATAATAGGTACGACAGCAGACCAGATGAATCGTCATCTGGTCTTTTTTTTGTATTCGTAGAACGATGGTGTCGTTTTTGGCACGACCGATTTTCTCGGGCGGAATGCAAGCCGCGCTCGTCTCTGACGAACGGGTCTCGCCTGTTCCTGACGGAAGCAGTGCTTCCTTTTCCCGTAGAAGTCGGGCGATGAACACACGATACCTTTGTTGAATGGGTTGAATATCAGATTGTAAAAATATATCAAATCACAACGTTTATGAATAAAATAATGAATTTATCACGATTATTGAAAATAAGTTGAATAATGTTGATATAAAAATTAATATTATTAATATAGAACGTTGGATAGACAACAAAAGGAGGAAAAACAAGTGAATCTATTTATTCCGTTAATGATCACGATTGGGTTATTTGGTGGACAGTTTTACCTTTCAAGAAAAAGTAATTGGCTCGGAGTGATTATGCCTGTACTTGTCTTAGTGGCAGGAGCATACATATACTTCTATACAGGAGAGCATTCCGATGACCGTGAATCATTGATTCGGATTGGAACGCTTATGCTGACATCAATCCTAGTCAGTATGTCAGTGGAAGGGAATAAGTCCCGGAAGAAAAAACTACAACGCGAAAAGGATCGCCTCGATATTCAAGATTTGTAAGAGAGAAGTGAGGGAAAACGATGGAACGACAGGATGTACCTGCTTGGGTACTGGCTTTAGAACAAGAACACCTCGAATTCATCCGGAAGTTTGTCTTAAACTCCGGTTCTTTAAAAGATATGGCATCTTCTTATCAGGTATCCTATCCGACCGTCCGGACGAAGCTAAACCAGTTGATTGAACGAATCGAGTCCGTACAACAAGAGGACGTCGAGTTCATCAACATGATCAAGAACCTTGTTCTGGATGAACGGTTAAATCTTGATATCGCGAAAGTCATTATCGATTCTTATCGAAAAGATCAAAAAAAGTGAATGAAAACAAAAATGAGATCCCCGAGTAAAATCGGCGATCTCATTTTGCATTATTTCTTGTCGTCCTTTTTTTCCTGTTCTTTCTTGATCATCTTCTTGGCTGCCATCCGGAAGCGGAAGATGAGGTAGAGACGGTAAAAGTCGACGGCTGCGAACAGCGTCAAGAGGATCGTCCAGAAGTTGAAGACGGTTCCCGCCTCGATTGAGTTGCTGTACGCGAGGTACATGAACAGAATACCGAAGATGGCATAGAAAAATGCCATGAAGTTTGAACCTTGTCGCATGAAAACACTACCTTTCGTTAATTAAGTCGTTGCGTATAGGGCAAGTACGACGATGCCGTTGTTAAAGACATGGATCGCGATTGGAGCGATGATGCGGCGGGTCTTGACGAAGACGAGCGAGAAGACGAAACTCATCGCGACGTAAATCAAGAACTTGTTGTCGCCATGGATCAGACCGAAGATGACACCGCTGAGAACGAAGCTGAAGATGAAGTTCAGTTTCGTCGACAAGTTTCCGAACATGATGTGCCGGAACAGAAACTCTTCCATGATCGGACCTAGCAGGACGACCATGACTTGAAGAATCGGAATGACCTGAATCGCCTTCATGATGTCATCCGTATTTTGTGATTTCGCGATGTTTTCAATCCCACCGGACAACCAGGCATCAATCAAGTTGACACTGATTAAAGAGACATACAGTAAGACAATCCCGATTCCGATCCACTTTAACGTATCCATCGTATCGGTTTGGTTGCCCTCTGCTTTCCACTTCTGCCAGTCAGGACGTAGACAATAGAAGGAAACGATGACGGCTACGGTAAAGCCAATCGCGAGCCACCAACCGAGAACACTTGGAATTTGGCTTTTTGACAGGAAACTCGGAAAGGTTGCCGGGACAAGTTGCACGATTAAATAAATCACGATCGGAATGACGTGACGGATTTGCCACTTCTCAGCCATGTTAAACGGCAGATTGACGGAATTTTTCATCGGGCGGAACACAACTCCTTTGTAATGAAGGTACTGTCCCGATTGTAACAAACAAACCGACCGGGCGCACGAATGGTGATGGTTCAAAGATGTCAATTTCGGGAAAACGGATAAGGGTTCGGGCTTGAATTCCAACCGGATACCGTTTAAGATAAAAGTATGTTAGCACTCCAATTAAGTGAGTGCTAAAAAACAGTCATGTTCAAGGAGGATGTTTCGCATGTTAAAACCACTTGGTGATCGCATCGTGATCGAAGTCGTTAAAAAAGAAGAAACAACACTCGGAGGAATCGTTCTTCCTGGGTCAGCGAAAGAAAAGCCGCAAGAGGGTAAAGTCGTCGCTGTCGGTACAGGCCGTGTGACGGAGCAGGGTGTCCGTATACCACTTGAAGTGAATGTCGGGGACCACGTCATCTATGCGCAATACGCAGGGTCAGAAGTGAAAGTCGATGGCAACGAATACTTAATCTTACGCGAAAGCGATATTTTAGCAGTAGCAAACTAATCAAAGGGGGATTTCAGTCATGGCAAAAGATATCTTATTCAGTGAAGAAGCACGCCGGGCGATGCTTCGCGGAGTAGACGCATTAGCGGACGCAGTCAAAGTGACAATCGGACCAAAAGGACGGAACGTCGTTCTCGAACGTAAATTCGGTTCACCACTCATCACGAATGACGGTGTGACAATCGCAAAAGAAATCGAACTCGAAGATCACTTCGAAAACATGGGCGCGAAGCTTGTCGCAGAAGTCGCGTCGAAAACAAATGAAATCGCAGGGGATGGTACGACAACAGCGACAGTCCTCGCACAAGCGATGATCCGTGAAGGACTCAAAAACGTCACTGCGGGTGCAAACCCGATGGTCATCCGTAAAGGGATCGAAAAAGCAGTCCGCCGTGCCGTCGAAGAACTGCACGCGATCGCAAAACCAATCGAAGGCAAAGAAGCGATCGCGCAAGTTGCGGCGATTTCAGCAGCTGACGAAGAAGTTGGTCAATTGATCGCCGAAGCGATGGAACGTGTCGGTCAGGACGGTGTCATCACAATCGAAGAATCACGCGGCTTCACGACGGAACTCGACGTCGTCGAAGGAATGCAGTTCGATCGTGGATATGCATCACCGTACATGATCACGGATTCCGATAAGATGGAAGCGGTCCTTGAGAACCCGTACATCCTGATCACGGACAAAAAGATTTCGAACATCCAGGAAATCCTGCCGGTGCTTGAGCAGGTCGTCCAACAAAACAAACCACTCTTGATCATCGCGGAAGATGTAGAAGGCGAAGCACTCGCGACACTCGTCGTCAACAAACTCCGTGGAACGTTCAACGCTGTTGCCGTTAAAGCACCAGGTTTCGGAGACCGTCGTAAAGCGATGCTCGAAGACATTTCGATCGTTACTGGCGCAGAACTGATCACAGAAGAGCTTGGTCTTGATCTGAAAGAAACACAAATCACGCAACTCGGCCGTGCATCGAAAGTCGTCGTCTCAAAAGACAACACGACAATCGTCGAAGGTAACGGACAAAGTGATTCCATCACAGCGCGTGTCGGAGCGATCCGTTCGCAAATCGAAGAAACGACAAGCGACTTCGATCGTGAAAAACTCCAAGAGCGTCTTGCGAAACTCGCAGGCGGCGTAGCCGTCGTCAAAGTCGGAGCAGCAACAGAAACGGAATTGAAAGAACGGAAGCTCCGAATTGAAGATGCGCTCAACGCGACACGCGCAGCGGTCGAAGAAGGAATCGTTGCCGGTGGGGGAACGGCCTTCATCCACGTCACGAAAGCCGTCGAATCGATTCTTGCTGTCACAACTGGCGACGAAGCAACAGGTGTCAACATCGTCCTTCGTGCGCTCGAAGCACCGCTCCGTCAAATCGCGGAAAACGCCGGTCAAGAAGGTTCAGTCATCGTCGAGCGTCTCAAGCATGAAGCACAAGGTATGGGCTACAACGCAGCGACAGACGAGTATGTCGATATGATCGAAACAGGAATCGTCGATCCGGCGAAAGTAACGCGTTCAGCACTTCAAAACGCAGCGTCGGTTTCAGCGATGTTCCTAACGACAGAAGCCGTCATCGCCGATAAACCAGAACCAGCTGGTGCACCTGCAATGCCTGATATGGGCGGTATGGGTGGCATGGGCGGAATGATGTAATCTAACCATAAAACGGCGCTAACTAGTATAGGTTTGTAGTTGTACTGTATTAGGAAACGCCATTTTATAATTAACTTTTGGGGAGACCCTTTGTAAGTTCTTTGAACTTATAGAGGGTCTTCTTTTTTTACTCTATTAGTACAAAACTTCTTTCGAAGTTTATTTTATGCATGATAATTTCTATTGAGTATGAATGAGTATTTTTTAAATTATTTAAAAAGAATAGTAAATATTTTTCGGAAAATGGAATTGTAAATCAGGAAAACTATATAATTAAAATCAAATAAAAGGCAACGCTTCAAGGGGGATGAAGAATGAAGAATAGGATTCATATAATGGGTGCTTCGGGGTCCGGAACATCCACACTGGGCAAAGCTTTAGCAGAAGTTCTTCCACATAATTCTTTAGATACAGATGATTATTTTTGGATATCTAAGTTTACTAAACAACGTTCCATACCTGATCGAATAGAAATGCTGAAGAATGACTTATCGTGTTCCAAACAATGGGTTTTATCTGGAGCAGTTGTAAAGTGGGGAGAATGCTTAGAGTCTTATTTCGATCTCGTTATTTTCTTATGGGTTCCAACGGAAATCAGACTTGAAAGACTACAGCAACGGGAAATAAATCGGTATGGGGAAGAAGTATTACCCGGTGGTAGTAAATATGAACAATCACAAGCCTTTTTGGAATGGGCTACTCTATATGACAATGCTGGTGTGGAAGTTAGAAGTAAAGTTTTGCACGAAAAGTGGATGGCTGGATTATCTTGTCCGATATTGAGAATTGAAGGAGATTATTCAGTTGAAGAATGTGTGACTACGGTTAAGGAGTGTTTAGATTCGAGGAACTCAATTTAATCTTGCAATAAAAAGAATTTTCCAACACTTCTTTGTGAAGGGTTTTGTTTGGAAAGTATAAAGTATATAGAAAAGGATGAGATTAATGGACCAACTTGAAAAGATCACAATCAAGCCGTTAAAAGATCAGTTCGTAACGATCGTCAACGTAGCTAACGACCCATTTCCTATCATCGGCAAGATTATCCCCCAATTTTATAATGGCGTTTGGTCTTACGAAGAAGATTTATATGATACGCCATCGGAAACACGCTTTCCGGATGACAATCTCGATTGGACTACTTATATCGACAGTAATGAAAAGATTATTTTACTAACCTTTTACGAGGACGTGTGCATTGGTCAAATCCGTCTCGTCAAAGACTGGAACCGTTTTGCCTATATTGAAAACATCGCCGTCAAAAAGGATTTTCGAAAAAGCGGTGTCGGTCACTTGTTACTTGAAGCAGCCGAAACCTGGGCGAAGGAACAGTCGTTAATCGGCTTATCGCTTGAAGCACAAAACGATAATCTGATTGCCTGCCGTTTTTACGTCAAAGAAGGATTTGTCCTCGGCGGTGTGGATACGCTGAAACAGTCTGCTAATCCGAAGATTGATTTGACACTGTACTGGTATAAAATTTTTCAAGAAACTGAAGGAACTGCCGATGAACAAAAGTGAATTAATCGCATTAGCGGAACAGATGTTGATTGATGAGTATGTGTACGATGAAGAACGGGGTTATTCCACGAGTGAAGGTTCGCCATCTGACTTGGCGTATGAAATAGCACGTCGCTTTCAGGATGTTCAAATGCTTCCTGTTTTAATGGACCTGCTTGAACAGACTAAACGGTTGGACATGAAACAGCGTTTCTACTTTATGCTTGGGATGATTGGTACGAACACAGGCGACATACGTGTTGCTGATTTATTGTTAGAGCAACTGGCGCAAGAGACGAAGCCGACACTGATTGTCAAAATCCTTGATGAACTGGCGAAACAGGAACGGATACATGACGCGACGGATATCATCAAGTATATCGAGGATGCCCGTTCGGCTATTCGAAATTCGGCGATTGAGGCACTGCGTGTCTGCCGGGGAGATGAAGCAGAGGATGCGTTAATTCGATTCATTACAACCTCCACCGATTCATTTGAAATCATGAGTGCGAATTTTGTGTTAGCAACCATCGGGACAGAGCGGGTGATTCCGTATCTGTTACCGCTCCTCGATCATCCGAAAGGTGATGTCCGGCACTCGGTGCTGAATGCCATAAGTGAACTCGGAGACGATACCTTCCTTCCAATGTTTATAAAAGGCTTAGAAGATCGGTCGATTGACGTCAAAGCATATGCATTGCTTGGGATTGCGAAACACGGGGATGCCTCCGCCATTCAGCCGGTCATCAAACGGCTGAAGACCATGTTGAAGCGACAGCGGCAGATTCAAAGTGACGAAGGTTTGGTTGCACTGCGTTTTTTAAATCGCTATCGACAATCGGACAAAACAATTCCGGTGTTATTTGACTGGATCGTCACCAAAAAATGGGAGGTCCTGTTTGACGACGAGCAACAGTGGTTAAAAAGGAATCATCCAGAGTGAGAGGTGACTTCAGCAACTGTTGGAGTCATCTTTTGTTATTTATAAAAAAACAAAACTTCATTCTTTACTAATCGTTCTAGAAAGGGTATGATCGGTTTGTAATCAGAAAACAACTCACCCTTTTTAGAACGAACATTCTAAAAAACAGCGATGATGGTTTTTGCAACGATTGAAGGAGAAATGACATGGCTAGAAGTAAAGAGTTTGACGAAACGGTTGTCTTAAGAAAAGCGATGGAGTTGTTTTGGGAGCAAGGCTACGAAAAAACATCGATGCAGGATTTAGTCGACCGCATGGGGATCCACCGGAGAAGTATCTACGACACGTTTGGTGACAAACGCTCATTGTTCCTGGCGGCTCTGGATGCATATGAAAAATTCATTACGCACGAGATGGAGACGATCATTCGACAACAGGATTCGGTTCACGCGGCAATCCGTGACGTGTTCCTGTTCATCCTTCATTCTTCGGACCAGTATCCAAAAGGATGTCTGTCAGTGAATGCAGCAGTCGAACTGTCCTTACTCGATCAGGAAATCGATCGGCTCGTGACAGCGATGTTCAACCGGACGGAAGACATGTTCGAGGAGTTGATTCGGCACGGTCAGCAAAACGGCGAACTGTCGGACGATATCGATCCGGTACAGACGGCTCGTTTTCTGCACAACAATCTGATTGGTCTGCGCGTGTTGATCAAAACGAACTACAGTCAAAAAGAATTAGAAAGTATCATCACCCTGGCACTTAAAGTGCTGGACTGACTTTCTTTTTTTACTCATTCTAGAACGCTCATTCTAAAAACAGCTTTACTATTTTAAGGAGGAAAATAATCATGACTACGACTCAACTACCAACACAATCACAATTTATCGAAGCAGCAGGAACACGTTACGCGTACCGGACAATGGGACAGACGGAAGGAATGCCAGTCGTCCTGTTCGTCCATTTCAGAGGAACGATCGAAAACTGGGATCCGAAATTGTTGGCACCGCTCGCAGCCACCCGCCCGGTCATCCTGTTCGACAATAAAGGAGTCGGGGAGACGGACGGTGAAACACCGGACAGTGTGACGGAGATGGCACAAGACGCGATCGCCTTCATCCGGGCACTCGGCCATGAACAAGTCGACGTCCTTGGTTTTTCAATCGGCGGTATGGTGGCACAGGAAGTCGCACTTCAAGCACCGAACCTCGTCCGGAAAATGGTTTTGGCCGGTACGTCACCGGAAGCGGGCGTCAATCCGCACCCTGAAATTTTTGAGCGGATGAACCGTCACGGAGGAACGGAAGAAGACGGTATCAACGATTTTATGTTCTTCTTCTACGGACCGACGGAGACAAGCCGAACAGCCGGAATGGCGTCGCTCGAAAGAATTTTCAGTCAGAAACAGTTCCACAGTTCGGATCAGGTGAAAGCAGCACAAATGCAATCGGTCGCCAAATGGGCGCAGCAAAAACCGGAAGAGGATTATGAATGGTTACGGACGATCAAACATCCTGTCCTCGTGACGAACGGAATTGAAGACGTGATGGTTCCGACGAAAAACAGTTATATTTTGGCGGAAAAAATGCCGAATGCCCAGTTAATCATTTATCCGGATTCCGGACACGGTCATTTGTTCCAGTTCCCTGAACTGTTTGCCGCACACGTCAACTTATTCCTGGATTCAGATGCGATTTAAGCAGTGGTCAAAACAGACGAAGGAGGATTTATCATGAAAGCCGCTCAAATCACGAAGTATTCCAAAGTAATCGAAGCACAGGTCAATGAAGTGCCCGTTCCGGATATTCAAGACCATGAAGTCTTGATCAAGGTGAAAGCAGCCGCAATCAATCCCCTCGAGATGCTGATCATGACGGGAAGCGTCAAGCTGATTCAAGATTACAGCTTTCCGTTGACGATCGGGAATGAACTGGCGGGTGTCGTCGAGAAAGTCGGGAAGAAGGTAACCGGATTTTCGGTCGGGGATGATGTCTATACGCGTCTGCCGATTGAAAAAATCGGTGCCATCGCTGAATATGCAGCAGTTGCAGCGTCCGCGATTGCTTTGATGCCAAAGAATCTATCGTACGAAGAAGCGGCAGCAGTCGCCCTGACCGGACTGACGGCCTATCAGGGATTACATGAAGAATTAAACGTTCAAGCGGGAAAAACGATTTTCATTCCGGGTGGATCCGGCAGTTTTGGTCAAATGGCGGTTCCGCTTGCGAAGAGACTCGGATTAAAAGTGATTGTCAGCGGAAATGCCGAGTCCCGTGACCGGACGATGCAGCTCGGTGCCGATCAGTACCTGGATTACGCGACTCAAAATTACGAGGAACTCTTGTCGAATGTCGATTACGTCATCGATACGCTCGGACCAAAGGAATTCAAAAAGGAACTTAGCATCCTCAAACGGGGAGGACGGTTGCTGTCGTTGCGGACCGGACCAAACAAACGATTCGCGAAGGATCGGAAGTTTCCATTTTGGAAACAAACATTGTTTTCACTCGCCGGTGCCGGTTATGATCGAGCGGCAAAAAAACAGGGTATCGAATACCGGTTCATCTTCGTCCGTGCAGACGGGACGCAATTAAGAGCCATCACCCAAATCGTCGAAGCCAATCAGATTGTCCCGGCCCTTCACCCGCAACGCTTTACGATTGAGCAGGTCAATGAAGCATTGAAGTTGGTCGCGACCGGACGTCCAAAAGGAAAGGTCATGATTACGTTTTGAAGAGATATCGAAAAGGAGACACCGTCATGCAGAAAACGGTTTTGATTACAGGGGCATCAGGGGGGATCGGTAAAGAATTAGCCGACCGGTTTGCTCAAGATGGGTACAATATGGTACTCGTCGCCCGTAATGAAGCAAAGATTTTGGAACTTGCGACGGACTATCAGATGACTCATGGTGTCGACGTGACCGTCATCGCTAAAGACGTCGCAACACCCGGTGTCCCACAGGAAATATTTAATGAACTGCAACAGAAAAAAAATCACGTCGACTATTTAATCAACAATGCCGGATTTGGGCTGTACGGAGCATTTTTAGAAACGGATCTTGAGCAGGAAATGAATATGATTGAAGTCAACATCAAGGCCGTGACCGTCATGACCAAACTGTTTTTACCCGGTATGGTGCAACGAAACCGAGGCGGTGTCATGAATGTCTCTTCAATGGTTGGATTTTTCCCGGGACCGTTAATGTCGGTCTATCACGCCACGAAGTCGTACGTCTTATCGTTCACAGAAGCACTCGAAAATGAAGTGAGCGGTACAAATGTAACCGTGACAGCACTTTGTCCGGGACTGACCGCCACCGGCTTCGTCGACCGTGCCGGCATGGGGAAATCGAACATGCTTCAAGGTAAAGTGATGGAGGCAGGACGCGTCGCAGAAATCGGATACCGTGGATTCTTGAAGGGTCAGACGCTGATCATTCCGGGCACACAAAATCGAATCATTTCGTTCATTCCGCGTTTGTTGCCGCGTAAACGGCTTACCCGGATGATTCGGAAAATGCAGGATGGATCAACAACATAACTAGTGTAATAAGCGGTAAATCAATCATCGCTTGCATACGAAAAGGAGGAGCCGGATACCAGTCCGTCTCCTCCTTTTTGGTACTCTACTAGCGATTACTTGATGCAACCAATTCCCCCAGATTGCCTAAAAAAAAAGGTGAAACCTTATTGCTCCAATCCGTTCTTTTCGATGATCGCATCCGACAGACGCAAATCTTTTCGTACTTGTTTCGTTTGCGGTCGGCACATGTCACGGTCGACCTGTTTTTTCGTCGAGACGTCATAACAGGTACCGTTACCGGCTTTTTCCGTCAGCTTCGCTTTGTAATAGTAACCTTTATAACGGAACGAACCGTCGCGGAAAGCGGTCAGATTCGGTTCATCATCGAGCAGAGAGTCGCCCATCATATAGGGAGCGTCGAGATTCAGTAAATCGACGATCGTCGGGGCGATATCGATTTGTCCACCGTTCTCTTGGATGACTTGCCCCTTGTCCTGGTTTGGTTTCTTGATGAACAGCGGGACTTGGCGATCGAGTTCAAAAGCATCGACGGCATTGTCGATTCCGAGTTCCCGTTGCATCTCACTGTCTGTGTTCGTCAGACCGCTGTCATGATCGCCGTAAAAGATGACAAGTGTGTCGTCCCACATGTCTTTTTTCTTCAATTCCTTGACCATCTGTCCGACGGCTCCGTCGACGTAGTGGATGGTCTGGTAATAGCCTCTTAACATCGGATCGTCATAACCGGACAAGTCGAGTTGCCGTTCGTCTTTTGGTATCTCGTATGGCGTATGACTTGTCAAGGCGACAAGGAAGGAGAAGTACGGTTCTTTCAGCATTTCCATATGTTTAATCGATTTTGTGAAAAACTGTTTGTCATTCAGGGCCATGCCGATTTTCTTTTGTTTCGGATAATCATCTTGGCTGAAAAAATGTTTGAAGCCGATATTTTGATAGACCTGATCGCGGTTCCAAAAGCCTTTTTCATACGCATGCATGGCAGCTGTGTCGTACCCGTTCGTACGCAACAGATCTGGCAGCGCGTCAAACTCGTTGTCCGGGAACCGGGTATAGACAGAACCGGATTTTAACGGATAAAGCGAAGTGTTCGTAATGAATTCGGCGTCCGAAGTCCGCCCTTCGTGCGTCTGGTGGTAAAACGACGAGAAGTACAATGATTCCTCTTTCAGTTTGTTTAAATTCGGAGTTAAGGTCTGACCGTTCACTTGTTGGTCGATGACCGATGCCTGAAACGATTCGAGCTGCACTAAAATGATGTTTGGTTTTTTCGTGGCACCACTCGTGTCGGAAGTTTTCTTTTCGTCGATCTGTTGTTGTTCCGACGTGGTCAACGCTTTGTCCGGCGCAATGGCGCCTTGGATACCGCGCAACAAATCAATGCCGTGATATCCCCAAAATCCGAGCTGGTAATAGTCGCGCATGTCGGACACGGACCGGCTGAGCCGTTGGTCTTCTTTGACGACGCTGTATGTGACCGGAGCCGCAAACAGAACCATACCGGCAAGGAAAGCGAGTCCGGCCGTTTTTCGGCGTGTCTTTTTCGCAACGGCAAATGTCCGCTTTCGCATGAAGAACAAAAAGCCGATGAAAATCAGACTGTCCGCAAACAACAGGAAGTCCGATGGCAGAATCAAGGCAGCAAAACCGCTGCTGACATCTCCCATCTGCATCATCTGTGACATGAGCGAAACGGACAGGAAGTCGTCAAAGTAACGGTAATACCACATATCGGAAATCAGTAAAAAACTGTGGGCGATGAGAAGGCCGAGCCAAATCCAGCGGCGTTTTTGCCAGTCGATTAATAGGGTCCAACTCGACAGCACCAGCATACCGCCGAGATTCATGAAAAAGAGATCGAGCGGAAAAGCCGTATCGGTATAAAAACTAAACAGCACGAATTTTAACGTGCCCAACAATAAATAAAACGCGTAACCGAGTACAATCATGATTTGCTCCTAACGTTCGTCATAGTCTTGAAATAGTCTATACCCTGAAGCGAATGAGAACGAACGTTTGAGTCGGTCGTTATGTGCTGTGCATTTGAAAAAGCCGGGATTCAAGCAGTGAAGGAGAAAAGAAACATCGAAATAATAGGAATGTTATAGATTTTATAAGTAATTTACATTAGGATGAATTGGTGCGTATTTAATGTTTGAGGGAATTTTTTCAATTTCAGTCGTCCCGTCATGAATCAAAAAGTATAGGAGCTAATGTAAAATGAATCAACTGAATCAAAAAGAAGTGCCGCAACAAAAACTCATTAACACCAAAAGCCAGTTCCGGCCTGAAATCGAAGGGTTGCGTGTCGTTGCTGCCTTACTGGTCGCAGTCTATCATATCTGGTTCAACCGCGTATCGGGCGGTGTCGATGTGTTCTTCGTCATCTCCGGATTCCTGATCACGACGTCGATTATCTCGACGATTAACCGGACCGGTGAATTCCGCTTTTTGCCGTACGTCACGAAACTGATTAAACGGTTACTGCCGTCGGTCCTGTTCATTTTAGCCGTCGTCCTCGTTCTCAGTTCATTTTTACTGCCGCAATCGATTTTAGAGAAAACGATTCGTGAAGTCGTCGCCTCGATGTTCTTCTATCAAAACTGGCAACTCGCCATCTCGAGTACGGATTATCTGGATGCGAGTCAGATGAAATCGCCGGTCGAACATTTCTGGGCACTGTCGATTCAAGGTCAGTTCTATATGATTTGGTTTATTCTGTTCTCATTCATCTTATGGATGGTCAAAAAGTATACGATTAAAAACGTCAAACCGATGATCAATACGATTTTAGGAGTGTTGTTCGTCACATCGTTAAGCTATTCGATTTATTTAACGGAAGTCAACCAGCCGTGGGCGTATTTCATCACGATGACGCGCGTTTGGGAATTTGCGTTGGGCAGCCTGCTTTGCATCAACCTGTCGTCGATCCATGTTCCGAAATGGATGGCGACTTTGATGGGCTGGCTCGGATTAATAGGTCTTGTCCTGACCGGGATTCTCTTTAACGTCTCGCAAATGTTCCCGGGCTACATCGCCTTGTGGCCGATGACATGTGCGTTGTTCATCGTCCTGTCCGGAACACGCGACACGACGTTCGGCATCAAACGTTTCCTCGGATCAAAGCCGATGGTCAAACTCGGAGGCATTGCGTTCGGGATTTACCTTTGGCACTGGGTCCTGCTGGAGTTTTATCGGTACAACGTCCAGCAGACACCGGGCTTCCTGGTAGGAACTGCCATCATCCTGTCGGCGATTCTTCTGTCGTACCTGATGACGGAATTTATTGAGAAACCGATCCGCAGTGCAACAGTCGACCGGTCCGCTTTCAAGAAGCTCGGCATCATGATGAGTATCAACGTGTTGTTGATCGGTTCACTGATCGGACTCAAGTATTTCGAAGAGCAGGAATTAAAGAAGGGTGTCAGCGCAAACGATTATCCGGGAGCGATGGCGGTCAAGAATCCGGATCAAACGCCGGAGCGCGATCCGTTTCCGTCCTATGCCAACGTCTTTGATGACCTGCCGCTCGTCCACACCGACGGCAGTAATCAGGGACTGAGCAAAAGTGATGTCAAAGTCGGCGAATACGGCGAAACGAAAAACTATATCGCAACGATTGCCCTCGTCGGCAGTTCGCACTCGGAGCAATGGTTCGGAGCGATTCATGAAGCCGCAAAAGGTGAGAAGTACCGGGTCTTGAACATCACCCGTTCCGGGACACGCTTCTCGACCGGCTACGACGATAACGTCCTAAAAGGCATCTGGAATCAAAACGTCCTCGACTATTTGAAGGATGCCGATGTCGATCTGATCATCTCGCACGTCACGGCGGCGGATGCGACGAAAGATAAGATTCACCAACAGATGGTCGATCAAATGCAATACGTCAAAGACGAGTACGGCATCGACGGTCTGGCACTGCGGGATAATCCGCGTTACAGCTTCAACGTCCTCGAGTCGCTCGAGACGACGAGCATCGAAGAGACGACGAAGAAGATGAATGCCGAAGTCAACCAGCGTGATGAAGCGTATTGGAAAAACTTCGAGCAAACGAATAAGTCGCTCTACAAACTCGACTTGACGGATTACTTCCGCGTCAACGGCGAATTCCGTCCGGTCATCGGGAATGTCGTCATCTATCGTGATATCAGTCATATGACGAATTCATATGCTGAAAGTTTCGGACCGGTCTTCAAACAGAAACTGAATGAAGTCGTGACGGATATCCTGAAGAAAAAAGAAGAAAAGTAAGAACTGAAACACTTCCGCTTATGGGTGGAGGTGTTTTTTGTAGAGAAAACAGGTCTTTGGAATAATTTGGGGAATACAACAGGGAACGTACAAAGGGGGAACTACACATGACAGAAACAGAACTCGCACAACGTTTTCAAACGTTTGCGGAACGGGAGTGCCGCGACTCCAGTCCGTTATACGAATACTTATCACTCGAGATTGCGAAAAACCCGGAAATTCTCGCATTATGCCAACACGCACGTGACGGTCAGCCGGTTCCGAACCTGTTATTTGGTGCCGTCCATTATCTGTTGTTAAAAGGCGTCGGTCATCCGCTCGCCGCGTATTATCCAAGCGTGAATGAACGACCAAAACCGTTTACAGATGCCTTTGCCGATTTTCAGTCATTTTGCGCGACATATGAAGCCGAGTTGATTCCGCTCCTGGCACATCGTCTGGTCCAAACGAATGAAGTTCGGCGCTGTACGTATCTCTATCCGGTATTCAGTCAGATTCATCAACAGACACAGAGACCGCTCGCTCTACTTGAGATCGGGACGAGTGCCGGCTTACAGCTGCTGTTTGATCAATACAGCTACGCGTACGGAAACGGGGAAGTCGTCGGGAACCCGGCATCGCGTCTGCACTTGACGTCGGTCATCGAAGGAACGGAAACGCCGGTCGTGGCACAAACGCCGCCGCCGGTCGCAAGCCGGATCGGACTCGATCTGAACATCGTCGACTTACATGATGCCGATGAACAGTTGTGGCTGAAAGCACTGATTTGGACGGAGCACCGGGAACGGCTCGAGATGTTCGAGGCGGCAGCGCGTTACGTAGAAGAGTCCGCGCTGGAACTCGTCGAAGGGGACGGAGTGAAGTTGTTGCCGCTCTATGCAGCACAGACACCGGACGATAGTATCCTCTGTATTTTCCATACGCATGTCGCGAATCAGATGCCGCTCGCAGTCAAAAAAGAATTGCTACAGGTCGTCGGGGAAATCGGGAGGACGCGTAATCTCTATCACGTCTACAACAACGTCCAGGACCGTTACCTGCATCTCGATGCCTACATCGACGGTGTGTTGACGGAACAGACGATTGCCGAGACGGACGGACATGGTCGCTGGTTCAAATGGCTCGTGACACAAGAAGTATAAAATTCTCTTGAACTCAAAGGAAAGGCGTTACTTTATCCAAAAATCGGGAAAAGACGACATGTACATCCATCGTCCGTCACTGTTTTTGAAAAAAGGAGCGAAGTCATGTCTAATGTGAAACTGGCTGTCATCTATTACAGTTCGACCGGAACCAATCATCAACTCGCCACGTGGGCGAAAGAAGCAGGAGAAGCGGCCGGCGCTGAAGTCCGCCTTGCGAAAATTAAGGAGACGGCACCGGCAGAAGCAATTGCCTCGAATCCACTTTGGCAAAAACATACCGATGAGACACGCGACGTCGAGGAAGCGACACCGGATCTGCTCGACTGGGCGGACGCGATCATCTTCAGTGTTCCGACCCGTTACGGACATGTTCCGGGTCAGTTCCAGCAGTTCCTCGATACGACAGGCGGACTTTGGGGACAAGGGAAACTCGTCAATAAAGTCGTCAGTGCGATGTCGTCTGCACAAAATCCGCACGGTGGTCAGGAAGCGACCGTCCTTGCTGTCTATACATCAATGTTCCACTGGGGCGCGATTGTCGCAGCACCAGGCTATTCGGATCCGGTCCTGTTCGCAGCAGGCGGAAACCCGTACGGAACGACGGTCACTGTCGATCAGGACGGAAACATGGTCGAATCGGTTGAACCTGCTGTTCGTCACCAGGCGAAACGGACGGTCGATATCGCAAGCCGTATTAAAGGATAAGCAAAAACCGCGCCGTTCCGGAAGGGAACTGGCGCGGTTTGTTGTTATAACGGTGGTGTCGGATTAAGCGGTAAGTCGACCGTGAACGTCGAACCTTGTCCTTCGATTGATTCGACATGAATTTCGCCATCATGGGCACGGGCGATCTCGCGACAAATCGATAACCCGAGTCCTGTTCCACCGATTTTTCGGGTATCCGAATTATCGACACGATAAAACTTTTGGAACAGTTCGCTCATCGCGGAAGCGGGAATTCCGATTCCGTGATCGGTAATCGCGATGGTTACCCGATTAGTGTGTTCCGTTAAACGAACTTCAATTGAGCCGCCTGCTGGAGAATACTTAATCGCATTGTTAATCAAGTTTCCAAACAGCTGACGAATCTTTTTCGTATCGGCCTCAATCAAGAGCGACGAAACGTCAGTCAAGATGCGAATAGTATGTGTAGAAGATGAAAGACTATGAAGTTGCTTCAAATCCTTCAGCATCGCGAGTAGATCAAACGGTTCGAATGTGTACTGCTGACGGTTGGCTTCCATCCGTTGCAGGTCGAGGAAGTCATTGATTAACAATGACAGTCGTTCGGTTTCCGAATGGACCGCTTTCAGATATTTTTTTTGACGATGTGGAGGGAGATCCCGTTGAATCATCAACTCGGTGAATCCATAAATCGAAGAGAGCGGTGTCCGTAATTCATGGGAAATTGTTGAAACGAGTTCGTTTTTAATTCGGTCAATTTCGACTTCATTCGTCACATCACGTAAAACGAGAAGAATCCCGCGGAATTTTCCGCCGTAATGGATTTCTTCCGAGTATGTCTTGATGAAACGTTTTTCACGATCGATCGAAAAGGTAATACCTTCTCCGGTTTCACGATTAATGAATGTTTGGTGCAGATATCGTTCGAATTCAGAGAGCTGATCCACTCGATTTTTCAGATAGGTGATCGAGTCATCGATTTCAATCAACCATTCTGCTTTCGAGTCGACGGCAGATGGATGATCGAATAAATCGAGTAACGGACGATTGATTAATTGAATCGGTCCGTCGGGTTCGATGTAGACAATCGATTCGCGAATCGAGTTCAGCAAGCGGGCCGTTTTTTCCCGTTCCCGTCCAATCTCGTCAAACGTCCGCATCCGGAGTAACGATAAGGCCAGCTGACGTGCAAAGGCAGCAAGCTCCTCTTGTTCCTGCGGGTCAAATGGATGATGGAGGCGCATCAGGTAGATATAGGCAATGATCTCATCGGTGCTGGCATCAAGAACCGGTGTGACGGCAATCGCGCGTTGGGCAAACTGAGTGGTGTGCGGGACTTTATCCTTTCGTGCTCGACGGATGACAGGTTCGATCGTCGCAATTAAATCGTCTTGTTCTTGTTCCGTCAGACCGTAGGAAATGATATTCGTCACCGTTGTTCCTTCCTTAAAGATCAAGGAACCGTTCGTTGAATCGGTAATCTCGACCATCTTTTCGATGACGGCCGGATAAGCGGTGACTGTGTCACGGGAAGCAAGAGTTTCCGTCAGCTGATTCCGGATTTTCAAGTGTGCTTCGTTCCGTAAAGTGATTCGCAACGCTTGTTCTAAATTATCATTGGATGACATCAACCGGTGTTTATTGTCGGTCAGGGCCGTCGCCATTTGATGAAAAGATTTGCTGAGCTCACCGATTTCATCGGTCCGATTCATGGGAATCAGCGGTGCGGTATGTTGCCCTTGGGCAAGCAGTTTACTTTCTTTACTGAGGAGCTGGATTTGACGTGTCGTCCGTGCGATGAACGGTCGAATGATCAACAGAATGACAAGGAACAGGACCAACAGATTGATGAGCCAAATCCACTCCGCGTATTTCGTTTGTTTGATCAGTTTCTCTTTTGCCATTTCTTCTTTCGCCTGGAGACTCATCCGGTAACTGGTGAAGACACTCTCCATCGTATTAACGCTTTTGCGCATCGTTTCACTGTTCGATGCATTCATCTTGAACTTCCGGTTCGGATCCCGCTTGACCTGCGGCATCATCGATTTTAAACTCGGCATCTGTAAAAACGTTTCGTCCACGGTACCGTCCTGTTTGGCTTTGACATATTTAATCAGGCTCGGCATGACGAATGTCGTGTAGGACGTGTACAGGGAGCGGACATCAGACGCGTAAATCTGATCCGCTTGATATTTTCCGTTTTTCTCGAACCATTTGGTTTGCTGTTCAAGAGATGATTTTTTTTCATTAATGGTTTCAAGAACGGCGTCATCACCGAAGACGATATATCCGCGCATTTCATATTGTAAGGACTGCCAATCGTCCCATAAGGACGTCGCCCGTTCCTGCCGTTCACTGATCGCATCGAGACTTTTCTTGGCGCTCATCACCTGATGATTCGTATAAAAGTAAGCGGCAATCGAAGAGACTGATAACGTGATCAGTATAAGGTAAAAAGCGGACATGATTTGCCGGCTGATTTTTTGATTGAACCATTTTTTCATATGATTGTGGATGCCCCTTTGCTTCAGCGTTCCGTATTGAACATAGATGTAATTACTATACTTATTTCTTACCGTAATCGTACATTTTTTAGACTCAGAAATACAGTGTTATTAGAAAATTATCTTAAATACAAGAAATTCATACCAGAAAGTGCTAAATCAAGGGTAAGGATTAAGAAGTTGAAGGGCAGATGTCCTTTGGCAGGAAGAATGCAGAAGTATTAACATTTTGAAATGAAAGGGGAGAAGAAGGATGAATTATCGATTTTTAGCGGTGCTGTTCGCAGCGGATGCTGCCATCCTCATTATCGGAGGAATGTTGCTGCGCGATACATTTCAGTACGCACCGGTCATCGGCTGGGCGGGAGGACTCCTGTCATTGCTTGCTGCCATCGTCTTTTCAATGAAACGTCAAAAAAGCAGATAATCGAAAAACAGGATGTTCTTTCTCTTTTCGAGAAGAACGTCCTGTTTTTTTAGATTAATGCTGTTCGACGACAATCTTACCAATCGTCTTGCCACTTCCGACGAGACGGTGGGCTTCTTTTAAATTCTCTGCATTCAGTCCGATCAACGTCTGAGTGAGAGTCGTCTCAAGTGTTTCTTCCTCGAGCCAAGTCGCGATGCGGGTCAGAATTTCATGTTGGCGAATCATGTCCGGTGTCCCGAACAGGGAGCGGGTGAACATGAACTCCCAGGCGAAAGTGGCACTCTTTTGTTGCAAAGCGCTGAGATTGAGTGCCTGCTCCGTCTCGACGATACTGCAGATGGTCCCTTGCGGTGTGATGACATCGACCATCGCATCAAAATGCTGATCGGTCGCATTCAGACAAAAAATGTAGTCGACGTACGAATAACCGAGTTGTTCGAGTTGTTCCCGGAAATTTTTGTGGTGGTTAATCGTATGATGGGCGCCGTGTGCTTTCGCCCAGTCAATCGTTTCCGGACGGGAAGCGGTCCCGATGACGGTCAGGCCGGCATGGTTCGCAAGTTGTGTCGCGATCGATCCGACACCGCCTGCTGCACCGATGATTAGAATCGTCTTCTCGAGATTTGATTTGGCATCAAACGTGATATGCATCCGGTCAGTTAAAGCTTCGTAAGCCGTCAAAGCAGTGAGGGGAAGCGCCGCCGCCTCGCTGAACGTCAAACGTTCCGGCTTCTTCGCAACAATCCGTTCGTCGACGAGCTGGAATTCACTGTTGGAACCGGGACGATTGATGGCACCGGCGTAGTAGACTTCATCCCCGACGGAAAAGAGGGAGGCGTGATCACCGACTTCAACGACGACGCCGGCTGCATCATAGCCGATGATTTTCGGTTCCTGTTCGTCCGCGCCCTTAGCCCGGACTTTCGTATCGACCGGATTGACGGAAACGGCTTTAATTTCGACTAGCAGATCGTGTCCTTTTGCGACGGGACGTTCGATTTCAAGATCAATCAGACTGTCGGCTTCCGTAATCGGTAAATGTTTGTGGAATCCAATGGCTTTCATCTGTTGCATGACAAAACATCCTTTCAGAGATAAGTATCTTTTGAAGTTTTCCACGCGTCATGAAAAACGAAACCCGTCCAAAATTAGAAAACCTGTTTCCTTCCTGTAAGGTCCATGCGTTGAATTGGAAATTTGTAGTAGAATGCAGAGTGTAGATCTTATTAAAAGGAGTCGAATTGTATGCATGATGTCATTTCTTTTCCGGCTGCCCCGACACAATCGATCATTGAACAGTATTTAGTCCATGCGCATCCCTATCCCCGTTCGTATCAACCGGCGAAATTGATTGCGCTTCGACGGGAACGAGGGGTCATGAACCGGTTGTACCGAACAGAACGGGAACTGGTTCTCCGTCCGAGCGAATCGGTTGCTCCGCAAGTCCAGCGCCTGTCGCTTGAGCAACAACAGCGTTTGATTGGTTATATGGAAGCCCGAAAAAATAGTTTCGGGTTTGACGAGGCCGAGACATACAAATTTTATCTGCTCGAAATCGCTTATGAATTACGGCATCTTCCGCGGACAAGTCAACCGCTTCGGGCACATACGTATTATCAGCTGGAGGAATTGCTGTCCGGTAAACCGTTTGTTCTCCATGCGACGGCTCGCCGACAAGGATAAGTCTTTACTCCAAAGAAAGCTGCCTCGACGTGATGTCGAAGCAGCTTTTTGATTTAGAGGGCCGTTGTCGGTGTCGGCTTGGCACCCGTCTTTGCATAGGCCGCATCAATGTCAGCACGGATTTGTTTGACCGGAGTATCTTGTTGGTAAGCGACGATTGATTGGGCGGCGATATCGAGACACGTTCCGCACGTAATGCCGTGTGTCGTCCAAGTCGTTTTTCCATCTGCTGTTTGATCAGCGATGAAGCAATCATAGTTACTCGTGTGTCCGGCCGATTCCCCGCACCCGCAATAACACGGCATCTTTTCCAACAGATCCTGATGTTTGGCGACAGACAGGTAAATCGTCTGAATCGAAGAATCCGTTTCTTTTAAGAACGCCGGTGCAATCGCCGGCGACGTCGTCTGTTCCAGCTGATCGGCACTTGTGTGCGTCGCATGGGCCTCGTGGTCAGTATGCGGCGCACTCTTTTGTTCCGTCTGTCCGCACGCACCGAGGGCAAGCGTCGCCGACAGTGTCATGATCATCCATCCGGTTTTTCCAGGCATCTTCATTCCTCCATCACTCGTTGATTCTTTCCTTAGTATACGGTGGAAGGTTCAACGGTAGGTAAGGAGGTAATGGCGATTCGATGACAGTTCTTATCGCGTTAACTGTTGTTCGATTGTCTCGAAGTTCGTTTCCATCATCGTCAAGTATGTTGAGGCGTCTGTTCCTTTTGCCCCGAGGGAATCGGTGTAGAGGGTTCCGCCGATCGGAATGCCGGTTTCACGGGAGACCGTCTCCATGCTGCGCCGGTCGACACTCGTTTCGACGAACAGCACCGGAATGTCCTGTTGTTTGATTAAATCAACAATCCGCCGGACTTGGTCGGGCGTCCCTTGGTTATCGGAATTGATTTCCCAAATATAATCCGCTTTAAAATCATAGGCAGAGCTGAAATATTTAAAGGCGCCTTCACTCGTAATCAGATGACGTTCGGCATCCGGTATCGCAGTAAAGCGTTCTTTTGCTTTCATGTCGAGTGTTTGCAGTTCTTTAACATAAGCCGACGCATTTTTCTCATAATCCGCTTTGTTCGCCGGGTCTTCTTTAATCAATGCGTCTTTGACATTTTCAACGTATTGGATGCCATTGCTGAGATCGAGCCAGGCATGCGGGTCGGTTTCCTGTTCCTTTCCGGCTGCCGTCAAATACTTTGGTTCGACCCCTTTACTTAAAGCATAGACCGGAGCATCCTTCTCGTCCTTATTCGTACTCGAGCGGAGTTTATTGAACCAGGATCCGCCGGCTTCGAGATTCAGACCGTTGTAAAAGACGACATCGGCATCCGCCATCTTCCGGACATCGGTTGGCAACGGCTCGTATTCGTGCGGATTTTTGCCGATCTTGACCATGCTGTGGACGTCGACGTGTTCACCGCCGACGACCCGGGTCATGTCTTCTAAAATCGAATAGGTCGTAACGACTTGTATTTTGCCGTCGTCGGCAGAATCGGTAGAACAGCCGGCCAGCAAAACGGCGAGACCGGCTAAGGGGATGAATCGTTTGAAGGTCATGGCGTGAGCTCCTTTTTCGGTAATTTCCATTTCCGGAGCAATCCGTGGCGCGGTGAGAAGATGAAGACCAGCGCAAACAAGGCGGTCGCGACCAAAACGATCGAGGCTCCGGACGACAGGTTATAGGTGAAGCTGAAGTATAGACCGACGACGGAAGAAATCGTCCCGAGACCGGCAGACAGAAAAATCATCCGCGACAACCGGTTCGTTAACAGATAGGCGGTCGCCGCCGGTGTAATCAACATCGCGACGACGAGAATGATACCGACTGTCTGAAGCGATGCGACCGTGACGAGCGTCAACATCGTCATCAGCAGGTAATGAATTAATCGGGTCGACAGACCATATGCTGCTGCCATCGTCGGATCAAATGAGGTGACAAGCAATTCTTTGTAGAATAGAAAAATTGCCCCAAGGACAATCAGACCGATGGCGAGCGTCATCCACATATCGCTTGGACGGACGGCAAGGACGTTTCCGAACAGAATATGGTACAGGTCGCTGCTGCTGCGTAAAAAAGAAATCAGGATGATCCCGAGCGCAAAGGCTGACGTAAATAAAATGCCGATGGCCGTGTCATTTTTAATCCGGCTGTTTTGACTGACGAAACCGATCCCGAGTGCGGTCAGAAGACCGGTCGCGACGGCGCCGATGAAGAAGTTAATCCCAAGCAGGTACGAGATGGCGACACCCGGCAGGACAGCATGGGAGATCGCGTCCCCCATCAGCGACATCCCGCGTAAAATGATGAAGCAGCCGATGACACCACAGATGATGCCGACCATAACGGACGTCACAAGTGCTTTCTGGAGAAAATCATATTCGGTCAAAGCTTGAATGAAATCAAGGACATTCATGACGAAACCTCCACTTTCTGAAGGAAGGCAAGCGGATTGCCGTATGCGCCTTCGATGATATGCGGCTGCAGGACATCGGTTGGCGGACCTACTGAAATGACCCGTCGATTGAGGAGTAACAGTGTATCAAAGTAATCGGCCGCCTTACTTAAGTCGTGGTGGACGACGATGATTGTCTTTCCTTCCTCACGCAACGTGCGTAACAAGTCGATGATGACTCCTTCACTGCCGGCATCAACGCCGACGAACGGTTCGTCGAGCAATAACAGGTGGGCTTCCTGCGCTAAGGCACGGGCCAAAAAGACACGTTGTTGTTGACCGCCGGACAGTTCCCCGATTTGACGGTCAGCGTAATCGAGCATCCTGACCCGTTCGAGGCAGGAGCGGGCATGCATCCGATGGTGCTTCGTCGGACGCTTGAATAGACCAAGTTGTGGAAAACAGCCGATCAGAACGGCATCGATGACGCGGATCGGAAAATCCCAATCGATCGCACTGCGTTGCGGGACATAAGCGACCTGCGTCCGAGCCTCTTTCATCGATTGACCAAGCAAACGGATCGTAGTTGCTTCTGCCGGAATCAAGCCCATGATTGCTTTGATGAAGGTTGATTTCCCGGCACCGTTCGGACCGATGATTCCAATGAGTTGACCCGGCGTGAAGCGAACCGACACTTTTTCTAAGGCGATGTTTTCGAAATACGAAACGTTTAATTGTTCTACTTCTATTGCGTACATGTGAAGACACTCCTTTCAACTGCTTGAATTTTAGTGTGAAAACAAATGTTTCCTTAGGGAAAGAAAAACTCTAAAAAAAGAGATTGCCTTATCGCATATATTGTTCTACGAACTAATAATGTTTCCTTTAGGCAAATTTTAAGGTGAGACGAAATAAATGTCAACTGCTTTCGTAGAAGTGCTTTTGAAAACATCGTGCTAAGATGGAAGAGGAGAAAAACGCGGGGGTGAGAGGATGAGTCAGTCAGAGGAACAACAATGGAAGTTGCTGTTACTTGAGGCATTGGTAAAAGAGCGGCGTGAAGATGCGCAGCAAGTGATTGAAGAAGTCTATCCATACGATTTAGCGAACTGGTATGGTGAGCTCGGTGCGACGGAGCAAGAACGGCTCCTCCGTTATCTCGATCATGAGCGTTTGGCAGACGTCATCGAGGAACTTGAACTTGAACAGCAACTCGAGGTGTTACGACGCCTTGATGTCGAGCATGCCGGTCATGTGATGGACTTGATGGAAAATGATGATTTGGCGGACATACTGGAAGAATTACCAAAAGAAGAAGTCGACCGATTGTTGTCCGGCATGCGTCAGGATGAGGCACTTGTCGTCCGCAATTTATTGACGTACCCGGCAGAGACAGCAGGCCGCCTGATGACGAACCGGTTCATCTGGGTAACGGAGGAGTCGACGATTGGCGAGACGATCGAGAAGATGCGGGACTATATCGAATACTCGGAGACAATCAATTACGTCTATGTCGTCAATCAGCTGAGTCAGCTCGTCGGCGTCATCTCGTACCGTGATTTGATTCTCGCGAGTAACGACGAGCGGATTGCGGACGTCATGGACCGAAAAGTGATCAGCGTCTCGTCCGAGACCGATCAGGAAGATGTCGCGAAAATGTTTGAACGCTACGACTTAGTTTCGTTGCCGGTCGTCGAAGGGGACGTCCTCGTCGGATTGATTACGGTCGATGATGCCCTCGACGTCTTACGGGAAGAAGCCAACGAAGACATCGAGAAGTTATCCGCATCCGGTAAATCGATTGATTTTGATACGAAGCCCTGGGTGGCCGCGACCCGGCGTCTGCCGTGGTTGATTTTGTTATTATTCATTGGACTGGTTTCCGGATCAATCATCAGCCAGTTTGAGGAAACCTTGTCAAAAGTCGTCGCGTTGGCATTCTTCATGCCGATGATTGCCGGGATGACCGGAAATACCGGGACGCAGTCGCTCGCTGTCGTCGTTCGTGGTTTGATTACGCGTGAGGTCGACAAAAAAGTCGTCACCCGGCTGATTCTCCGGGAGTTACGTGTCGGTCTGATCATCGGTGTGACATGTGGAATCTTGATTGCCATCATCGCCTATGTCTGGCAAGGGGATCCGATTCTTGGTCTCGTCGTCGGCAGTTCACTGATTATCACGTTGATTTTCGGAACGCTTGCGGGAACGATCATCCCGTTGATTTTGCATCGTCTGAACATCGACCCGGCGATTGCATCCGGTCCGCTCATCACGACGCTGAACGATATCCTGTCGTTGCTCGTCTATTTCGGGATTGCGACAGCCTTTATCAGCCGTTTGATGTAACACAAAAAAAGTATCGTTTCGCCGGATCTCAACAGATTCGGCAGAACGATACTTTTTTTATCGACTGGAAATCAGTCGGTCTGGGCATCAAGTGTCTCTAACAAGTTCACCCAACGCGTTTCATAGTGTTGATCCGAGAACGGTTCAAGTGCTTTAGCGGCACGTGATCCCATCAGTTGTCGGGCATCGGGATGCGTCATCAAGTCGATTGCGGCTTCGGCGAACTTAGCCGTATCTCGTTTAGGAATGAGACGTCCCGTCACCTGGTCCTCGATGATTTCCGCCGGACCGTAACAAATATCGTAAGCAATGACCGGAATACCATAGCTCATGCTCTCAAGAATCGCCATCCCAAACCCTTCGGATTGTGAAGTGAAGAGTGTGGCGACGGCACCGGCATACGCTTCCCGCATATCAGTAACGAATCCTTTGAAATGGATGTGATCGGTCAAAGCCAATTCCTTGATCAATGCCAAAAGATCTTTTTCAAGTTGGTCGTTATAACCAAACCCATAAAAATCAAGGAAAGCGTTTGGATTGTGATCGACGATCCGGCGCATCGCCCGAACGCTTTCTGCAACATCTTTTTTGACTTGAATCCGTGATACGACGACAAACCGATTCGGATTGACGGGATTAACAAGTTCGCCCGAGGCTGTGTTCGTAAACGCATGAGGGATGGAATGGAACAGGGACGCGTGACCAAACTGCTGTTTCATATGGTCGGCCTGTCGGGATGTCGCTGTAATGACAGCACTCCACTCATCAATCCGTTTGAACAAAGTATTCCAGACACCACTGACTGTGGCGGTTTCATCAAAAGGTGAGACAAAGTGGTTACTGTGTCCAAACGCAACTTTTCGGATGTTTGGATGATTGACGTTAAGCACGACGGCATCTAAATTCTGTTTCGGTAAGTTCGGCAGACGGTCCCGGAATTCGGACGACAGCATGACGGCCGGATATTGCCCCAACAAACGATTGAGCGCAAAGGTATAAAAAGCAGCAGGGTCATTGAATTGGAGCTGTTCGTTTTTTCCGAAATAGAACAGATGACTCCAGTCCACGGAATTCATCTTGTGCCAAAGCGTTAAATAACAGGTACCGTTACCGTGAAGAAACTGGCGTGAGACAGGTTTGTTCGTCGTCGTGGAATAATGAATGATTTGGAACAGTTGTCCGTTTTCCAAATATTCTTCCCGTTTCAGACGATGACGTGTCTCTGAGAAGTAATCAATGAAAAGAAGGCGATCCATCGCATCAAAACGAAGATACTGAACGTACACTCCGTTGTCGAAAACACGATAGGAGTCGTTTTCTGTCCGGCTGGCGTCATCAAAGACGACGAATTGCCGGTTCAGTTGTTTCAAGAGACGAGTTTTCGTCTGCTTTTCGTTTGCCTTCTGCTGTCCTAATGTATGGATCAGGTTCGTGACCTGGACATTCGGATTCAGAAGGTCAAGCTGTATCATTTCTTCTCGGATGCTGTCGATTTGTGTCTGCAATCCAAGCGTCAGGAGGTGGACTGAGCGGTCCGGTTCGGCAGCCGCAATCGTATTCGCCCGCTTGATGACGGCTTTGACGAGACCGCCGCGTTTGGTTCCCAGTGTATTCAATGTGAAAAAAGTAGTTCTTTTCATAGGTATATCAGCTAACGGACATATGGAATATGTGGTTAGCCTTCACCTCCTTTCTTTTCCCTATAGCATAACATCCTAAAAATAGGACGTGAGTAAAAGAACATGTTCAACGCATCCAGACGGCGAGTGGACCGATATCATCAAACCCGGCTTCAAGTGCCGTAATCAATTGGTCGCCATACTCATAGCCGACGAGGTGTTGTCCCGGAAAGTGAGCGGAACTGAGACGAATGATGTCATCCCACAACCGTTCATCGAGATAGTCGGATGTCAGATGCGACAGTCCGGTCGTTTGACCGTTGGAATAGGCAATGAAACCGGCCTGTTGGGCATCAGAAAAGAAGAGCCGGACATCTGTTCGTTCGAATAACGTATCCGGCAAGTCATGCGTTTCGATGAGGGCGAAGAAACGTGCCGCGTCCTCGGAAGTCGTCACGACGGTCCAGTCTGCCGGCAGTGCGCGCCGGTCGAGAATCGGCGGACGGACGATCCATTCCGCTGTGAACAGATGCGTCAGTCCCGCAAGTGAAAAATCATAGCTGGCGGTACAGTCCTTGATACTCATGACGCCAGTCAGATCGAGCTGCTGTTGATGCGCCCGGACCATCATTTCCGGATAGAGCGGCGGGACGTTACCTGTCGCTTTCCAACTGTCGAGTGTTTCCGTGACGGTACATCCGTTCAGTTCACAAATCAGGCGACACCAATCGAAGTTATTTTGAATGGCTGCTTGCCGCATCCCGACATCTCCTTTCAGTCTTCCTGTTCCTTGATTAAGACATAGGCGAGTGTGGCAATCAACGTAAGGAATAAACCACATCCGATTGTAATATAAGCCATCGTAAAGACTTTCCCGAGTGTCGTGACAGGAGCAAACGTCGGATGCCCGACCGTACTAAGCGTCGTGATACAAAAATAAAGTGCGTCGACGACGGTTAAATTTTCCTGAGTGCTGTAAAAAATCGTTCCGGACAGCAATGTCAACAGACAAAGGATCAATAGACCACGGAAATATGATAACTGGAAAGCATGGCGTAATCCTTTGAATAACCGTGAAAAAATCGCAAGCATCGAAATCATCGTGTACCTCCTTCGGACGGTCGCTGGACCGAATAGAGTGTATCATGAATCCGGTATCCGTTTTTACCATTGTATTTGATATGATACATGGCCTGATCGGCATGATGAATCAGTGTATCCAAACTAATGCCATGGTCCGGTGTTTGATTCTGCAGTAGCAAAAAGAATTCATCGCCGCCGACGCGGGCAGCGAAACCGAGTGGTTCAACGGTCTGTTCGAGCAACCGGGTTAAGTGAATCAAAAAGGCATCGCCGATTTGATGGCCGTACGTATCATTGATGCCTTTGAAACCATCCAGGTCAACGACGACGACCATGATACTGTCTTGTTTGAGAATCGCTTGCCCGGTCCGTTCATAAAAAGAAGAAAAGGACGAATCTGATTTATTTTGAAGAAAAGGGGAATCAGTCTAAATTTAGCGTCAGCTGCCGGGTTTTGATCGTCCCGATAAGACCGGACGGATCGTTTCCGGTTTTATGGGCAACAAACGCTTCATCTTCCGGTGCCGTCCGAACACGCAATGGCTTTTCATCGGCTTGGACGAGTTCGAAAATCAACTCGGCAATCGTTTCCGGAGACTGGCGCTTGGCGTGTCGGACGCGGTACGTCCGTAAATAACTTTCGACGATCGGTTTGAAATCATCGTCATGAAGACCACCTGTCTGCTCCAAACGATCGAGGACGTTTGCCGTGAAGTTCGTCTCGACGGCAGCCGGTTCAATTAATGTGACGTCGATCGAGAAAAACGGTTTGTAGTAAGTGGCGAGGCTTTCGAACAAACCTTCGAGTGCAAACTTGCTGGCACAATAGATTTCGTTCATCGGCTGGCCGACCAGTCCGCTGATGCTCGAGGTGGCTAATAGATGACTGCCGTTCGGAGCGGCCTTCAGGAGCGGCAGACAACATTCAATCGTCCGCATGACCCCAAACACGTTGATATCGAACAATTGATTGATTTCATAACTCGTCGCTTGTCCAAGCGCCCGTAACAATCCCTGACCGGCATTACAAAATAAAGCATTCAAGTGACCAACTTCCTGTTCGATGACGGAAACGGCCTGTTTTAGACTCGCGAGATCAGTTACATCGACTTCAAGAAAATGCAGATGCGGTAAGGCGGCTTGTTCCAGTGCTGGTGTCAGTTCACGTGTACCGGCATACACTGTCCATCCTTCTTCAGCAAAACGTGTCGCCGTCGCGAAACCAATCCCGGACGAGGCACCGGTGATGAAAATCGTACGCATGTGTCATTCCTCCTCTTGAATTCCTGGTTATACCGTTCTTTACCCGAATTCACTGAAGTTATTTTACGTTAAAATTGCATATTTTAATCAAAAAAATTAAAATGAAGAAAAAGAACGGGAGGACAGGTAACATGGCGCAACAGGATCGACTTCAACAAATGCGGGAATGGATCAAGACGGCACCTGAAATTTCACTCGATCAGTTGATGGAGGCGTACCGCATTTCGCGTGATACGGCCCGGCGTGATTTGATTCAACTGGAGCGGGAAGGAAAAATCATCCGGGTCAAAAACGGTTTGATCCGTGTCGGGACGAACACGACCGTTCAGTACGACCGGCGGACCGAACAGCCGGAAAAAAATCGGATTGCCAAACGTGCTGTTCAGTATATTCAACCGCAGCAAAAAATCATTCTTGATGCGGCATCGACCGTTGCCCGGATGACGGTTCATCTGCCGGCAGAACCACTCCAAATCATTACGAATGCACTGGCAATCGTCGAACAACTCGAAGCCCGTCCGGAAATCGATTTGTATGTGGCCGGAGGGAAGTTGGACCGGCATGCACGCAGTCTCGTCGGTATTAAAACGGCGGATGATATTTTGAACTATCAGGTCGATCGTGTGTTTCTTGGTGCATGTGGGCTGACGGAACAAGGGATATTCGCTGAAAACCTGGAAGAAGCAATCGTGAAAAAGGCGATGATCCGGAGTGGTGCGGAAATTATTGTACTGGCGGATCATACGAAGTTCGAGAAACGATTTCTGCACAAGGTCTGTGATCTTGACCACATCGATGTCCTGATTACGGATGAACGACCGCCTGAACAGTGGCAGGCCTGGTTGCACGAAGCCGCTGTCTTACTGGAAATAGCAGAGGAGGAACAAACATGACGACGATTCAAACGACACTGGTCGGATTCGGATTTTCAGCCGTAACGTTTCATGCTCCCTTGATTCAATCGTTACCCGAATATACGGTCCGGCAAGTCGTATCAAGCCAAAAGGATAAAGTGGCAACCGTGTTCCCGGAAGCAAAGGTAATCGGGACACTCGAAGAAGCATTACAAGATGAACAGACGGAACTTGTCATCATCACGACTCCGACAGCTTTACATTTTGTGATGGCGAAACAAGCCATCGAAGCTAAAAAACATGTCCTGCTCGAAAAACCGGCGGTCGTGACGATGGAAGAAGCGATAGAACTGCAACGTCTCGCGACGCGTCACGGCGTCCGTGTCGCTGTCTATCAAAACCGGCGGTACGACGGCGATTTTCTGACGATGGAACAATTGATCGAGATGAATGAGATCGGGGATTGGCAATTGTTCGAATCACGGTTTGACCGGTATCGTCCGGTCGTCCGGGATCGTTGGCGTGAAAAGCCGGGACCGGGTTCGGGTATTTTGTTTGATCTCGGTTCCCACCTGATTGATCAGGCGCTTGCTTTATTCGGTGAACCGGATGCTGTGGTCGGAGATGTCTTATTCCAGCGTGACGGGGCGGAGACGGATGACGGATTCCACATCACGTTATTTTACGGGAAACGCCGGGTCATCTTGCGGTCCAATTCCTTTATCCAAGGATCACCCCCGCGATTTGAGTTGCACGCCACACGCGGAAGTTATATTAAATACGGCATGGATCCGCAGGAAGCGCGCCTTGCGTCAGGACAAGCCGTCGATGCCTCAATCGGTCAAGAGGAAACCGCCGACTTTGGATATCTGAAGATTGCCGATCATCCGGCCGAGCGGTTGGCGACACTTTCGGGCAACTACCTTGGTTTTTACAAAGCGCTTGCTGCAGGGCTGAAGACGGGTGACGTACCGGTTGATTTGACGGATGCCCTCAAGACGATGCAACTCATCGAGGCTGTTCGCTTGAGCAGTGAGACGGGACGCAAAATCTTCCGGAAGGAATGGGATCAATGAAACTGACCGAATTGTTGGCGCAAGAAGAGACACTGACATTACGTCAGTTTACGAATCAAGATGCACTGCATGCCGGACAGTACGTCATCGACCGGGCTTTGCGGGAGCAACTCAGCGTCGCTGTCGAGCTGAAACGGAACGGACAACGGTTGTTTTATGCAGCACTGGACGGGACGGCACCCGATCAGGAAGAATGGATCCGGCGAAAATCGAACGTCGTCCTCCGGCACGGACACAGCTCACTCTACATGCGGTTGTATAATGAAGCGAAACAGCGTGCGTATCATACGATGTATGCCGTCGATCCGGCGGACTATGTGGATGCCGGCGGGTCATTCCCGATCCGCGTCACAGGAGTCGGTGTCATCGGAACGATTACCGTATCGGGTTTGTCACAGGAAGCCGACCATCAGCTGGCGGTTGATGCATTAGCCTTTTTAAAAAAGTAAGTAGACGAAAAACCGGGAGTGCCTTCGAGTTGAAGACACTCCCGGTTTTGTATGGTCTCAAGAAGCCATCGAGTCGGAAGCGGGTGCCTCGACACGTCGCTTGTTCCCGCGATAGATAAAGAACAAGGCGGCCAACATGAACAGAAGACCGGAAAAACGTTTAAGGTCAAACGCCACTTCGACGCCACCGAATGTCCCGAAGTGATCCAGCACCATTCCGGCCGATAACTGTCCGATGACGGTTGCGATGCTCGCTGCCGTGACCCCGATTTTCGGAACAGCGAGAATGGTCAGGAACAGATAGCTGACACCAAACCAGACGGCACTGAGCTGCCAGCGGGGGGCGTCAAGAATCAACAGGACATCTCCTTGTCCGAAAAAGAGGACGGCGAGTGCAAGCAGGAGCATCCCTGTGAAAAAAGTTAAAAATGTACTTTCCAGTGCGCCGGCTTTTTGACCGAAGGCACCGTTGATTGAAGACTGGGCACTGAGGAGAATTCCTCCAAGCAGTGTCATCCCGAGTAATGCGATATTCATCAAGTTTCCTCCTTTAGAAAATCAAAAATAGCGCAATGACCATCAGGCCCGATGCGATTAATTTGTCTTTGTTGATGGCGACGCGGGGACTGCCGAGCCAGCCTTTATGTTCAATGACCATGCTGGCAATCATCTGACCGATGATGACACTGATCATGGCGAGTCCGACACCGACAAGCGGGATGCTGATGATCAGGATCGTTAAATAGATGCTCCCGAGTAATCCGCCCAGCAACGTCCATTTGGGTGCCTTGAATGTATAACCGAGCGAACCTTTTCCGAAAAAGAGCGTGATGATGCCGATGATGATTGTACCGGCAAAGAAATTATAAAAACTGCTTTCGAGTTTTCCGATGCTGTTGCCAAGTTCCCCGTAGATGGCACCTTCGATACTGAGCGCGATTCCGGCGAGGAGAGCCAACAGGTAATAAATGAATTTCAAAATCCGTTCCTTCTTTCTTTTTTAAATCTATATATCGAGAATTGTCGATACATGAACAAAGGAAAACCCTTTAGAGTTCTCCTTTTAGATACTCTGCCAGCTCTTTGATCTTTTCTTCATTTCGACGGTAATACGTCCACTTGCCGTGCCGTTCGGATTCGAGCAATCCGACTTTTTGTAACATCGCCAAGTACTGGGATACCGTGGATTGGGACAAGTTCGCCTTCTCCTGTATATCACCAACACAGACGCCTCCTTTTTCAGCGAGATTCGTTGACAAGTGAGCAGCCGGTTTGTTGAAATGAGTCTCTGGATCCTTGAGCCAGCGTAAGATGTCGAGACGGACTTCGTTCGACAACGCTTTAAAAAGATCTACTTGTTGTGTCATGCCATCAATCTAATCGATACTTCTCGATATGTCAATTCATCGGTTTGAGTTGGCGAAGGATGTTTTATCAATGGTGTGCGTGATTTTTTCGCCGGAAACGAGTTGAAATCCGAGCCCTTGATAAAAGGGATCGGCCTGTTCGCTGTAGAGGACTAACCGATCATACGTCAAAAATGCTTCAGACATGATTTTTTCCAGTAAGGCAGTCCCGATGCCGTGCGACCGGGCTTCCGGCAATACATAGACGTGGCGGATCCGACCCGTTCCGGATTGACCGGATTGCTTCATATATCCCCCGCAGGCTAGGACCTGATTGTTCGTCGAAAGGACGACGAACATCGCTTCCCCGTCTTTTTGAAACGATTCCTCCCGGCGGTTCCGTAACATCCGCTCGACCAGTTGGAATCCTTCCTGGGAACTTTTAGCGAGCAACGGAAGCCAGTTATATCCATCGAAATCATTAACCCGTTCGATTGTCATGTCCATCCGTGATTCCTCCTTCTTTTCTTTTGGATTATTCCTTTTTCGACGCTGTCAAAAACCCGATTTTCTTTTTTGATGAATCTTTTTTTGCGAGGGACTGGATTTTTAAAAGCCCTTTTGCGTATAATGAGAAGTAATGGATTGAACGCAAATGAAAGGAAGTGGCCGTCACAATGAGCCTCAGCCGTTTAAGTAAAGAAGAAATTACTGATCTTTCACTGATTAACTTCGTCAATGAAATGCTGCAAGAAGCGGGCGAACAGCCTATTACTTTCGATGACATCATTAAAGAAATCGAAAAATTCCATACGTTTAAAAATGAAGAGGATAAGTTCGAGAAACTTGCCCAACTCTATACGGACATGAACATCGATGGGAACTTCGTTAACGTCGGAGCTAACCGTTGGTCGCTTCGTGCATGGTACCCGTTCGATAAATCGGATGAGGATTTGGTTATCGAAGCCCGTCAACGTGGTGAACTCGATGAGTTCGAAGAAGAGTTCAACTATGATGCGGAAGAAGATGAGTTCGAGACGATTGAAGATGATCTCGATACATTCGCGAAAACTGCTGATTACGATGCAGCAGACGACAGCGAAGAAGACACATTCAAAAAAGTTGCGGTCA
Organism: Exiguobacterium sp. R-39; assembly: GCF_049942815.1. Taxonomy (NCBI): domain Bacteria; kingdom Bacillati; phylum Bacillota; class Bacilli; order Caryophanales; genus Exiguobacterium; species Exiguobacterium sp. R-39. The sequence goes on along the minus strand of NZ_CP187965.1, from coordinate 2,774,433 downwards.
TTGATGACCTTGAAGACGATTTGGATGAAGAAGACCTCGAAGATTTCGAGGAAGATGACGAAGAAGTTTAACAACCGCAACCTGCCATTTTTGAACATGAAAATGGTAGTTTTTTCGTTGACGGCTGACACAAGTGTGTGTGATTTTTTTCTTTAAAAAATCTGCTTGACGAAGTTTTCGGAATGACGTAAGTTAGTCATGGGCTTCTTTAAGCAACGTGCTTAATTTCAGCAAAAGTGTCTCCTGTGAATGGGGGCACTTTTGCTTTTTTATTTTTTAACGACCTCTGACAGATTTCTGGACTCGAGAAGGGAGCAATTTAATCATGACAAAGTATATTTTCGTAACCGGTGGGGTAGTATCTTCACTCGGTAAAGGGATCACGGCAGCATCACTCGCCCGTCTCTTGAAAAACCGTGGCCTCAACGTCACGATCCAAAAATTCGACCCGTACATCAACATCGACCCGGGGACGATGAGCCCGTACCAGCACGGGGAAGTATTCGTCACGGATGATGGCGCTGAAACCGATCTTGACCTTGGTCACTACGAACGGTTCATCGACATCAATCTCAGCCAGAATGCGAACGTGACATCCGGCCGGATTTACTCGACCGTTCTTAAAAAAGAACGTCGCGGTGATTACAACGGTGGAACGGTTCAGGTCATTCCGCACATCACGAATGAAATCAAAGATCGTGTCTTCCGTGCCGGGAAAGAAACAGGCGCAGATGTCGTCATCACAGAGATTGGCGGAACAGTAGGGGATATCGAATCGCTTCCGTTCATCGAAGCCATTCGTCAGGTGAAAAACGATATCGGAAAAGAGAACGTCATGTACGTTCACTGTACGCTCGTTCCGTATCTTGCAGCTGCTGGCGAGCTGAAGACAAAACCGACACAACACAGTGTCAAAGAACTCCGCAGCTACGGCATTCAGCCGGATATCATCGTGCTTCGTGCCGAGCATGATGTACCGCAAGAAATGAAAGATAAAATTGCCCTCTTCTGTGATACACGTCCGGAAGCCGTCATCGAAGCGAAGGATGCATCGACACTGTATGAAGTACCGCTTAACTTACAACGTCAAGGCATGGACCAGCTCGTCTGTGACTACTTCAAGTTCGATACACCGGTTGCTGATATGACAGCATGGAAGCAACTCGTTCACACCGTGACACACCTCGAGAAGAAAACGAAAATCGCACTTGTCGGGAAGTACGTTGAATTGCGTGATGCGTACATTTCGGTTGCAGAAGCTTTGAAGCATGCCGGTTTTGCTTTTAACAGCGACATCGAAATCGACTGGATCAATGCAGAAGATGTCACACGTGACAACGTTCAGGAACTGCTTGGCTCAGCAAACGGAATCCTTGTTCCGGGCGGATTCGGAGAGCGTGGAATCGAAGGGAAAATCGAAGCAACACGTTTTGCCCGTGAAAACAATGTACCGTTCTTCGGAATTTGTCTCGGTATGCAACTGGCGACAGTTGAGTTCGCGCGCAACGTCTTGAACTTAAAAGGTGCCCACTCGGCAGAAATCGATCCGGCGACACCGTATCCGATCATCGACTTGCTTCCGGAGCAAAAAGACATCGAGGATCTCGGAGGAACACTTCGTCTTGGTCTGTATCCATGTAAGCTCGAAGACGGTTCAAAAGCACGTGCCGCGTATTCAAGCGAACTCGTGTACGAGCGTCACCGTCACCGTTACGAGTTCGGTAACGAATTCCGTGAACAGTTCGAAGCAAACGGTATGATCTTCTCCGGTACAAGCCCGGATGGCCGTCTCGTTGAAATCATCGAGATTCCAGAACACAAATGGTTCGTCGCATGTCAGTTCCACCCGGAATTGATTTCGCGTCCGGAGCGTCCGCAAGCCTTATTCCATGACTTCATCCAAGCATCACTTGGTGAGTAAGAAATTTAGCGAACGGCTAAACAACCCTGTTTCCAAATTGGAGACAGGGTTGTTTAGTTTATTACTATAGAAGAAAAGCGTCATTCCCACTCTTCCGTCATCTCCTGTAATTGCGTCAAAATGTGCGTTAACAAGAAGGCACCAAGCGCGAGACTCGGCAATCCGTGACGGGAACCGTCCTCAGCCGGAAGCAGCCCTTTATCGAATTTCAAGGCAAGCGGAGCAATCGAACGTTCGAGTGTTTCGGTCACGTCGCCAAGCGTGATGATCGAATACGGCGTGTGCCAGGCATCATAGCGGGCAAGCGACGCGAGCAGATCGGAACGTTCCGTATCCGGTGTGAAAATCAACACGCGGTCGACCGCATGGAGGGTTTTATGATCCTTAATTTTCGAGACACGTTTCATCTGGTCCGGACCGTCGGACAACATTGGATACAGTCCTTCAAACTCGCCGTAGGCATCGAGATAGACTTTTCCTTGACCGACGAGTGCCTGGGCAAGCAGCCGGACGACATCGAACAATTCGTCTTCCTGTTTTGTAAGCGTTTGTAGTTTCCCGTTGAATTGTGTCGCTAAAATTTTCAGCATTTCTAACATCCTTTCTAAATTTCTCTCACACACAGTATATAGCAAGTTTTGCTTTCATGTAGAATGGAAATAACTAGAGGAGGAGTGTGGGAGATGAAAGGAAGATTACTCATCGCGGAAGATGAACCGGGGATTCGGAATTTACTGGCACAATTGTTTCGGGCGCAAGGATATACGACCGATGTCGCTGTCGATGGTCTTGAGACGATCGAACGGCTGAAAGAAACGGAATACGACTTATTATTGATGGATGTCAATATGCCGGGCCGAACCGGTCTTGAAGTATTGCGCCATCAGGACGAGGTCGGACGACGGATCCGGACGATTCTGATGACTGCTTTGGACGAAACAGAAGCGATGGAAGAAGCGAAACGACTCGGTGTCGTCGCCTTCTTCGGAAAGCCGTTTGACATCTTTGAATTAAAAAAAGAAGTGACTGTGCAAATTTCGAACGATGTAAGCGGTTAATCCTTCACGTCGTCGTCACAATCCTAAATTCGGAGTGAAATGCTGTACGTTCCGGTGAATCAGTGTGTTATAATCAGTCTGAAAATGCACGTTTACGTGTAAGTAGCGATCAAAACAGAGGAGGATGTCATTATGCCATTAGTATCTATGACAGACATGTTAAACAAAGCTCTCGAAGGTAAGTACGCAGTAGGTCAATTCAACATCAACAACCTCGAGTGGACTCAAGCAGTACTCGGTGCGGCTCAAGAAGAGCAGTCGCCGGTTATTCTTGGAGTATCTGAAGGTGCAGCACGTCACATGGGCGGATTCTACACAGTTGTTAAAATGGTAGAAGGTCTCGTTCACGACATGAAAGTAACAGTTCCTGTTGCAATCCACCTCGACCACGGTTCGAGCGTTGAAAAATGTAAAGAAGCGATCGACGCTGGATTTACATCTGTAATGATCGACGATTCACATAGCCCGATCGACACAAACATCGAAACAACAAAAGCTGTTGTTGAGTATGCGCATTCGAAGGGTGTTTCAGTCGAAGCGGAAGTTGGTACAGTTGGCGGACAAGAAGACGACGTCATCGGTGATGTCATGTACGCGAAACTTGACGACTGCGTTCGTATCGTCAAAGAAACTGGAATTGACACGCTTGCTCCTGCGCTCGGTTCTGTTCACGGACCATACAAAGGTGAACCAAACCTTGGTTTCACTGAAATGGAAGAAATCCGTAACGCAACAGACCTTCCACTCGTTCTTCACGGTGGAACAGGAATCCCGACACACGATATCGAAAAAGCAATTTCGCTTGGTACTTCGAAAATCAACGTCAACACGGAAAACCAAATTTCGTTCGCGAAAGTGGTTCGTGAAGTCTTGGCTGAGAAACCAGAAGCATATGACCCACGCGTATTCATCGCACCAGGTCGCGAAGCAATCAAACAAACAGTCATCGGTAAGATGCGTGAGTTCGGTTCAAGCAACAAAGCTTAATTTTCCATGCCTAAAGCACGATAGACACTCGTCTATCGTGCTTTTTTTCATCTAAATCAGCAGATTGTTTTGGAAAACGTTAGGACTTCTCGGCGAAAAAATTTATAATAGAAGAGTAAGCGATTTCAAGGGATATTTTAAGGAATGAAAGGGGAAAGAGAGAGATGAGATTTTTTATCGACACAGCAAACGTAGAGGATATTAAAAAAGCACATAAAATGGGGATTTTGGACGGGGTCACCACAAACCCGTCACTCGTCGCGAAAGAAGGCGTCGATTTCCATACACGACTGCGCGAAATTTGTGAAATCGTCGGAGACGTCTCCGTCAGTGCCGAAGTCATTGCGCTTGATGCAGAAGGAATGATTCGGGAAGGGAAGGAACTTGCTCAGATTGCACCGAACATTACGGTAAAGGTTCCGATGACACCGGCAGGACTGGAAGCCGTCGCAGCTCTTTCAAAAGAAAACATCACGACGAACGTCACATTGATCTTCAACCCGAACCAGGCCTTGCTCGCGGCACGTGCCGGTGCGACATATGTATCACCGTTCCTCGGTCGTCTGGATGATATCGGTCAAGATGGAATGGGACTGGTCGAGACGATTGCTCATATCTTCGTCATTCATGATATTCCGACACAAATCATCGCGGCTTCTGTCCGTAATCCGGTGCACGTCACGAATGCGGCACTCGCTGGAGCTGACATCGCGACGATTCCGCTCAATGTCATTGAGTCACTGACGCAACACCCGTTAACGACACAGGGAATCGAACGTTTCCTTGCTGACTGGGAAAAAGCGCAGCAATAACAGATTGTAGAGAAAGGTTGATGGAATGTGGACATTTTGCATATCGTAGGACAACAACGTCTTGAAGGAACCGTCATGATCAGTGGATCGAAACAGAGTGCGATTCCGTGTCTCGCGGCAGCATTACTGACCGATCAACAGGTCATTCTTGAGGGGGTACCGGACATTGGCGACGTTGCGACGATGATCCAGATCATTGAGATGCTTGGAGCCGTCGTAACACGTCAAGGCGATATGGTGACGATTGACCCGAGTCATGTCGAACCGATGCCGCTCACAGGGACAGATACACGAAAATTACGTGGATCGATTTATCTGATGAGTGTCCTCGCGGCGCGATTCAAACAGGGGGTCGTCGGTCTGCCCGGTGGTTATGCCATCGGTCCTCGGCCGATTGATTTACACATCAAGGCACTGGAACGACTTGGTGTCGCGATGCGAAATGAACAAGGGGTTTACTACATGCATGTCGAAGAGTTGAAGGGAAACCGGATTTATTTGGACCTTCCTTCATTCGGTGCGACAATCAGTGCTTTACTGGTCGCCGTCATGGCGGAAGGAACGACGGTCATTGAAAATGCAGCGTGTGATCCGGAAGTCATCGACGTCAGTACGATGTTGACGAATATGGGTGCGAGTGTCAAAGGTGCAGGGACCGATGAGATTCGAATCAAAGGCGTCAAGACGCTTCAAGGATGCCGCCATACCTTGATTCCGGACCGGATGGAAGCAGGTACGTTCCTGGCAATGGGAGCAGTCCTCGGCCGTGTGACGGTGGATAATGTCATTCCGTTACATCTTGAAAGCATCATTCAAAAGCTGGAACGGTTCGGGGCCAACATCGAGTTGGCGGATGATTCGGTCACAGCATCCATCGATATGGCGAAACCGATCGATATTCGTGTTTTTCACTACGGCGGCTTTCCGAGCGATCTTCAACCGATCATCTCGGCTGTCCTGTTGAAACCGAAAGGCGCGAGTGTCGTCGTCGATAAGCTGTATCCTCAACGTTTCCGGCATGTCCAGGAGATGCGGCGGTTGAATGCACGAATTACACACGAAGACGCTTCGATCATCATCCGTGGTGGTGAAGCGTTACGTGGTACGGAAATTGAAGCTCATGATCCGCGCGGTGCAGCGGCCCTCGTGTTAAGTGGAATGCTTGCTTCCGGTGAAACGTCATTACACCATGCAGAAGTACTTGATCAAAGCTATGAACAGTTCGTCGAGAAGTTAAAAGGACTCGGAGCTCTTGTTTGGCGCGAAACGGTTTAAGGTTTTCAGTTAGGGAGAGGGGATTATACACATGGAGAGAAGTTTATCAATGGAACTCGTACGCGTAACGGAGGCAGCAGCACTGGCTTCGGCACGCTGGATGGGGAAGGGCTTGAAAAACGAGGCAGATGACGCAGCAACAAGCGCCATGCGTGATGTATTTGATACGATCCCGATGAAAGGAACGGTCGTCATCGGCGAAGGGGAAATGGATGAGGCACCGATGCTTTATATCGGTGAGAAACTCGGAAATGGATACGGACCACGTCTTGACGTCGCCGTCGATCCGCTCGAAGGCACGAACATCGTCGCTAAAGGAACATGGGGCGCACTCGCAGTTCTTGCGGTCGCCGATGCGGGAGACTTATTACATGCACCGGATATGTACATGGATAAGATTGCTGTCGGACCGGAAGCAGCAGGACACGTCAGCCTGGATGCGACGATTGAAGAAAACATCGCGGCCGTCGCAAAAGCAAAAAATAAAGAAATCGAAGACGTCGTCGTCTCGATTCTTGACCGGGAACGTCATGAAGAAATCATTCAACGGATTCGGGCAACAGGGGCACGGATTCGTCTGATTGGGGACGGAGATGTCGCAGCAGCCATCAATACGGCTTTCCCGCACACAGGGATTGATATTCTGCTCGGTTCAGGCGGGGCGCCGGAAGGTGTTCTGGCAGCCGTTGCATTAAAATGTCTCGGCGGAGAACTTCAAGGCCGGCTCTTACCTGCAGATGAAGCGGAAGTCGCACGATGCAAGAAGATGGGGATTGAAGATCCGTCGAAAATCCTCATGATGGATGACCTTGTCACGGGAGATGACTGCATCTTCGCAGCAACCGGTGTCACGGACAGCGAGTTGATGAAAGGTGTTCAGTTCACGGCACAAGGCGGTCAAACGCACTCGGTCGTCATGCGTGCGAAGTCGGGAACAGTTCGTTTCGTTGAAGGAATTCACTCGTTCAAGAAAAAACCGAAGCTCGTTATTAAGTAATTGGGATGACAGGCTTATCCAAATGAATCTACGTTTTCTTCAGCCGCTTTCCTCGGGCGAGACACAAGCCGCGCCTACTTTGTCCAAATGGACAAGTAGTAGGGTCTTGTTTGTCTCTGACAGCGCGGAACACCGCGCTTTTTCCCGTAGGAGTCGAGTGAAGAACGTAATTCTTTTCGAAAAGGGAATGCAGTTTGATGCTGTATACGAGTCATGATTCAAAAAATGAATGGAGGGAGGTAGATTTTCGGTATTTAATCCGGAAATCTGCTTCTTTTTTCTTTTTGTACAAGAAATAAGAGCATTTGTATGAGGTATCTCAATTACTCACCAAATTGTCGTAAATGAGCATAGAAACAGCCGATGGTCCCATGAAAAGGGATCATCGGCTATTTGATTCCTGTAGAACGGAGACATACATTCTCGACTCCTACGAGAAAAGGAAGCGCGATTAGTGCTTCCGTCAGGGATAGGGAAGACCCGGCAGATTGCATATTAATTCGAGCTGCCGCGGCTTGTCTCCCGCCCGTGGAAAGCGAGGATGTAGGAAACGTTCGTCATGAGAATTGATTTTGGAGTGACTGATGAGTCAGGCTCTGATATCAAATTTATAAAAGTCCAATCGCATGGAAATTATAAAACTGTATTAAAGACTATGTGTCGGAGCTTGCAATTGGTGTGTCATCTGGACGAGTTTACGACGTGTGAAAAAGCGTGTCATAAAGACATACACTGCATTACTGCGACCGGGGATGACAAGCGTTTTTCCTTTCATGTACCCGGTGAAGGAAAGCTTTGCAACTGTATTGGCATCCATGATACCTGGTCGTTTAAACAATCCGGATGTCGCAAGATCGGCTGTTTTAGCGAAATCTGTATACGTGGCGCCCGGACAAACAGCTGTCACTTGAATATTGTAAGGAGCAAGCTCATCAGCTAAAGCTTCTGAAAAATTGAGGACGTACGCTTTTGTTGCATAGTAGACGCTCATGAAAGGACCGTCGTGGAAAGAAGAGGTCGAAGCAATCTGAATGATCCGTCCTCCTTATGTAATAGGGTAGAAAAAAAGCGATCGAGCCGATGCTCAACCGCTTGGTTTGTTCAATTATAGGTATGAACCCGCGCCGACAAGGCGTGAACCCCAGTAACCTGATTTGAAGCTTGAGTACTTAACGCCACCTGTTTCTGAGTTCACCATGCTTGTTTTGCTTGTTGCCATACCGACGTGTTGAATGCCGCTACCGTGTGAGAAGAAAACAAGATCTCCAGGTTGAACGTTTGAGACACTTACTTTTCTAGAAGAAGAATATTGTGAAGAAGACGTACGTGGCAATGTTTTGCCCGCTGCTTTTTTGTAGACGTAGCTTGTGAAACCAGAGCAGTCAAATCCACGAGTTGTCGTTCCGCCCCATACATAAGGAGTTCCTTTATGTTTAGCTGCTTCGCTTAGAAGGCGTGTACGTGTTGAAGATGAAGTTGTTGATTTTTTAGCCGTTGAAGTAGAAGACTTGTATGTTTTCGTATACTGTGTAGAAACATAACGTGTTTTTCCACCGTATGAAATTTTAGTCCAGCTGCCTGATTTACCTTTGTATGTAAATGTTTGGCCTGCGTTTACTTTACCAACGATGCTTGCTTTTGTAGAAGGACCCGTCCGAACACGTAATCCGCTGTCTGTGATTTTAACTTTCGTTACTGTAGAAGCTGCCTCAACCTTATCTGTTCCCACTGATGCAAATCCTGAAACCACTAATGCTGCCGTTGCGACCGATGCTAGAAAACGTTTCATATGTGAAATCCTCCATGTCATTTTAAAGTAGTTTTGAAAACCGAGTTATATGATGTATCTCATTAAGTGTTTGTTTAAGCAGTTTGCCTTACAACTGTGTAAGTTTTTCTCTGCACGATTATCTTAGCATGCGGAGACATGAAAACGTTTTTTCAGTTCCGCTACAAAACATGACGTTTTTGTAACATAACTGCAATAATATACTCGAATATTACAAAGAAGAAATTCCCATTTCTTAAATCACGACGAAATGGATGAAATGTGATACCTTTAATTCACGAAGAATATACAACATGATCATCGCACCATGATGATTACATCCTTTGCTCCTGAATTTATACGAAGAATAGGTGAATGCATATGCCAACTGAAAAAACTGACAAACCAGAACGTTCCTATACACTCGCTCAACTCAGCAACCTGACATTAAAAGATTTATATGAGATTGCAAAAACAAAAAACGTACCACAGTACCGAGAGGCGCGTAAGCGTGAATTGATGTTCAAGATTCTTAAAGCGCAAGCAGAGTCCACCGGTCTTTATTTCCTCGAAGGGGTACTCGAAGTTATCCCCGGAAACCCACAAATGCAAAATGATGGCGGCTTCGGCTTCCTTCGTCCTATCAACTATTCGCAATCCTCTGAAGATATCTACATCGCCGCCTCACAAATCCGCCGCTTTAATCTCCGTAACGGAGACGTCGTGACTGGAAAAGTCCGGCCGCCAAAAGAAAATGAACGGTTCCAAGGTCTTTTAAGTGTGGAAGCCGTCAATGGAGAAGCACCGGATACGGCGCGCAATCGTCTGTTTTTCCCGGCATTGACACCGATCTATCCAGATCGTCTGATGCGTCTTGAGACAGAACCGCGTCATTTGTCGGTCCGGGTGATGGATATGATTGCCCCGGTTGGATTTGGCCAACGCGGTTTGATTGTCGCGCCGCCAAAAGCAGGTAAGACTTCTCTATTAAAAGAAATCGCCAATTCGATCCAGGTGAATCATCCGGATGTTGAATTGATTATTCTGTTGATTGACGAACGGCCGGAAGAAGTGACGGACATCGAACGTTCTGTCCCCGGAGCGGATGTCGTCAGTTCAACGTTTGACGAAACACCGGACAACCACGTCCGGATTTCGGAACTTGTCCTTGAGCGGGCGATGCGTCTCGTCGAACATAAAAAAGATGTCGTTATTTTAATGGACTCGATTACACGGTTGACGCGGGCTTATAACTTAACTGTTCCGCAAAGCGGTCGGACATTGTCCGGAGGGATTGACCCGGCAGCCTTCCACAAACCGAAACGCTTTTTCGGTGCCGCCCGGAATATCGAACACGGTGGCAGTCTGACGATTCTTGCGACGGCACTCGTCGAAACCGGTTCCCGGATGGATGATGTCATCTATGAAGAGTTTAAAGGAACCGGCAATATGGAACTGCATCTGGACCGGAAATTATCCGAGCGCCGGATCTTCCCGGCCATCGATATCCGGAAATCCGGAACACGGAAAGAAGAGTTGCTGTTACCGCAAGATCAGCTCGATGCCTTGTGGACGATCCGCCGGACGATGAACGAGTCCAATGAGTTCGTCGACAGCTTCTTACGCAAGATTCGGGACACGAAAAATAACGAAGAATTTTTTGTCGAACTGGAGAAAGAAAAGAAGAAACCCGTACGGCGCGCACCTGTTAAACCACGTGTGACGAAAACCGACACAACGACTTGAAAATAGGTATTGCGGGACATGAAAAAATCGTTTAGTATAGGAAGGTAACTTACTCTGGCTCAGCAAATGAACCAGGGCGGAAGGAGAGAAAACAACCATGAAACAAGGAATTCACCCAAACTACAACAAAGTTGTATTTATGGACTCAACTACTGAGTACAAATTCTTGACTGGTTCTACACGTTCTTCGAACGAGACAATCACTTGGGAAGATGGAAACGAGTACCCACTCATCCGTGTGGATGTGTCTTCGGACTCGCACCCATTCTACACTGGTCGTCAAAAGTTCAACGCTGCAGACGGTCGTGTCGATCGCTTCAACAAAAAATACGGCCGCAAGTAATTGCGACTTCAGTATTAAAAAACAGCCTGTCTCCATTACTGGAGCAGGCTGTTTTTGTATAGACAGAACTTGGCACGGTACGCCAGATACGTTTTTAAAACGAAGGATAGACCGATTCCACCGGCAGCACCAATCAGATACGGAAGTGTATCCGGATTGTTCGCAAAATGTTCGAGTAAAAGACTGAAGGAAAAATGACGACCTAGGAAATAACCTGCTCCTAAAAAGACACTGATCCAAATTAAAGCACCGGTATAGGCATAAGTAACGAAGATCCGGAACGGCATTTTCGAGACGCCGGCAAAAAAAGCGGACAGTTGCCGGAGACCGGGTATGTAATAACCGATGATTAAAACCGTTTTTCCGTAACGTAAAAATCCGGCTTCTGCTTTGAAAATATGTTTTTCAGAAATACGTAACTTCGGAGCCATTCGATGGAGCAACGGCATTCCAAGTTTCAGACCGAGCACATAGCTGATTGTCATTCCGATACAACTGCCGGCATAGGCAGCAAGAATTGTCCCGACGAGCGGCAAATCACCATGATGCATCCAGAATCCTGACATGACGAGTAACGTCTCGTCTGGAACCGGAAGACCGACGATTCCACCGGCTAGAAGAATTGCGAGTCCGAACGCTCCATATTGATGGAGGACTTCATGTAATATGTGATGAATCGGAGTCACCTTCCTTCAAAGAAACTTCTCTTTCAGTGTACAGGAAATACATACCAGTTGAAATGAGAAGATGAAGAAAGTGGCGAATTTGGCAAGGGTTTTTGATTTTTAGAAGTCAATCCTTTTTCTCAATTTAGATTCGGGCTATACTCGTTAAAGTGACTAATTTAGAGGACGGTGTTTACGATGATGCATGTGATCAATCAATATGGTTGGATTGAAGTGATTTGCGGAAGTATGTTTTCCGGCAAGTCAGAAGAACTGATCCGTCGTGTCAGACGGGCACAGTATGGAAAGTTACCGGTTCAAGTGTTCAAGCCGGCAATCGATGACCGGTATCATGAAGAGCATGTCGTGTCGCATATCGGTAACTCGGTCATTGCGATTCCGATGGCGACGAGCCGTGATGTCTATGCAGCAGTGGCGGAAGAGACGCAAATCGTCGCGATTGACGAAGTTCAATTTTTTGACGATGAGATTGTCGCAGTCATCGAAGCACTGGCTCAAGATGGCAAACGCGTTATTTGTGCGGGACTCGATCAGGATTTTCGGGCCGAGCCATTCGGCAAGATGCCTGAATTACTGGCACGTGCGGAATTCGTGACGAAATTACAGGCGATTTGTCTGTCATGCGGAGATCCGGCGTCACGGACACAACGATTGATTGACGGGAAGCCGGCAAACTACAATGATCCAATCATTCTCGTCGGGGCGTCTGAATCCTATGAACCGCGTTGCCGTCATTGTCATCAAGTTCCGGGCAAACCGCAACCGTTACAGGAATGGAAAAAACAACAGCAAAATTGAGAATAGACGATTTGAAAAAGCGAACGATTCTTTGGCCTCACGGCCGGGAATCGTTCGCTTTTTTTTATCAACCGGTTCGTGTCAACCGGCTGAACTGTTCGATGAATTGTAAGGTCTCACGGACAATCGTCTTTTGATCATGGTCAAGCGTCGCGACATGGTACGAGTCGAGCAGACAATAACTGCGTTTATCTGTTGCCCCAATCGTCCGGTACAAATAATCGGAACAGGCCGGCGGGACGACGTGATCCTCAGCAGAATATAAAATAAGTGTCGGAATTTGAATCGTCGCTAAGTGTAGTCGCGTGTCATCAATGAGTCGTAACAGTTCTGAAGCACAAACTGCGGGGACAAGATCATAGATGATTTCAAAAGCGGTCTGCTTGATATCAGGGGTGCTTTCCGGCAGATAGACCGGACAATCGGTGAAGGATAAGGCTTCGTAAGCAGGGACGGACAAGGCGGCATTGATCGTGATGATTCCTGCAATCGGGAGACCTTCAGCGGCAAGTGACAGGGCAAGTGTCGCCCCCATCGATTGTCCGACGATGAAGATCGATTCGCACCGTCCGGCTAACTGTTCGAAGCCGTCACGCAAGCTCTGTTTCCAGTCATCTGCCGTCGTCGCTTCGAATTCCAGGACATCGGTCCCATGACCGTGCAGGCGAGGGGCATAGACGGAGAAACCTTGTTCTGCGAACTGTTCTCCTACAGCCCGAACGCTTTGCGGCGTTGCGTTAAAACCATGACAGAGCAAAATGCCGACGGATCCGCGTCCTAAGGAAAAGGCTTCGGCACCCGGTATAACAGGATAAACCATACTCATCATCTCGTCCTCCATTTCAAAAATAAAAACCCGTTTGGCTTTGGACGCAAACGAGTTTCTCGTGTGTATCATCCAAAGCAACCGCTTTGCTGGTCGGAGCACCTTGCATAACAGCAGGTTGCCGTGGAGTCCTAGAGCCAGGTCTCTCGTCCACTCTTGATATATCGTATAGGAATTGTCGGATTAATCATTGAGAAGATGATAGCATTGGCGGAAATGAATTGTCAAACTCTCTTGAACAGGCGTCAAAATTCAGACAACGATCCAGTTTGTCCCGGGACAACAATCGATATGGGTCATATGGTTTATTTTTGAAAATATGGTTGACCTTTAAAAGATCTTTCTGTAGTGTAAAAATTAGTTTTACGACATAAGTTCAACCGGCAACAACACACATACGAATTTCATACCGCAACACTTATCCAGAGAGGTGGAGGGACTGGCCCTACGAAACCTCGGCAACAGACTCATTATGAGCACTGTGCCAATTCCATCAGACAATTGTCTGAGAGATGAGTCGAGTGGATTCTGCCATTGTGCGGATCCAGGTCTCTTCTTGTTTCTTAAGAAGAGACCTTTTTTGTATTTTAAAGGGGGAACAAGTGGTGATTACATTCAAAAATGTAAAAAAAATCTATGAAACAAAGGAACAATCGATTGCTGCGCTGAACGGGGTCGATCTCGAAATCCGAAAGGGAGAAATCTTCGGTGTCATCGGTTTCAGTGGAGCCGGTAAAAGTTCCTTATTACGATGCGTCAACCTGCTTGAACGGCCGACATCGGGCAGTGTGACGGTCGATGGCCAAGATTTGACGACGCTCTCGGCGAAACAGTTACGGGAAGCCAAACAACACATCGGGATGATTTTTCAGCACTTCAATCTGCTGGATTCGAATACGGTTTTTGCGAACGTCGCAAAACCCCTTGTCTTAAAGGGCGTCAAAAAAGACGAGGTCCATCGGCGGGTCAATGAACTGCTGGATTTCGTCGACTTGGCGGATAAGGCCGATCATTACCCGGATCAGTTATCGGGCGGACAGAAACAACGGGTCGGGATTGCCCGGGCACTTGCCACCCAGCCGTCCGTCCTGTTGTGTGACGAAGCGACCTCGGCGCTTGATCCGCAGACGACACAACACATATTACGCCTGCTGAAACAAATCAATCAGGAATACGGCATCACGATCTTACTGATTACCCATGAGATGGGTGTCATCCGTGAGATTTGTGACCGGGTCGCCGTCATCGAAGCCGGCAAGCTGATTGAATCGGGTACCGTGTTCGACGTCTTCTCGAATCCGCAAACGGCGACGGCAAAAAACTTCGTCCGTTCCGTCATGCAGGATGAGATTCCGGCGTCGGTTCAAAAAGTCATCGATCAACGGGATACCGGGCACCATATCTACAAAATCAACTTCCTCGGGGCAGGGACCGGACAACCGCTTTTATCGCAAGTCGCGAAACGGTTTGATGTCGACCTCAACATCCTGCACGGCAGCATCACGGAACTGCAAAACATTCCGTTTGGCAGTCTGCTTGTTGAACTGATCGGTGATGCGGCGGAAATCAAACGGGTACTGCATTACATCGATCAATCGGATGTCGTCGTCGAGGAGGTGCTCGCAGATGCTGGTTAACTATACGGATATTTGGACCGCTTTTTTGCAAACGATGACGATGGTCGGACTGTCGTTACTCTTTTCGACATTGATTGGTTTACCGCTCGGCATCCTGCTTGTCGTGACACGAAAAGGAGCATTGCTCGAACAAATCCCCTTCTTCAATCTCTTAAGCAGTATCGTCAACATCTTCCGGTCCGTTCCGTTCATTATTTTGCTCGTCGCGATCATTCCGCTGACCCGCTTGATTGTCGGATCGTCGATCGGGACGCAGGCAGCGATTGTTCCGCTCGTCTTTTATGCGGCACCGTACATCGCCCGCCTGATTGAAAGTTCATTGCTCGAAGTCGACACCGGTGTCTTGGAGGCGGCAGAAGCGATGGGGGCGACACCGCTGCAGACGATTTTCCGTTTCCTCTTGCCGGAAGCCCTCAGCTCGCTTGTCCTGAACCTGACGATTGCGACAATCGGCTTGATCGGGGCATCGGCAATGGCCGGGGCAATCGGCGGCGGGGGACTGGGTGACTTGGCGATCACGTACGGCTACCAACGGTTTGATACGACCGTCATGATCATCACGGTCGGGATTCTCGTCATTTTGGTTCAAGGGTTACAGACAACAGGCAACCTGTTGGCACGAAAAATTCGGAGACACTAAAAAAACATAGAACAGATAAGGGAGAGATGGATGATGAAAAAAGGATTAGCGATTGGTGCAGCATTGACGACGGTATTGTTTGCGGGATGTGCCGCTTCCGGAGAAGAAGATCAAAAGACGGTGAAACTTGGCGTCAGCGGTTCCGACACCCAAGTTTGGGAATACGTCGCGAAAAAAGCGAAGAAAGAAGGCATCACGATTGAGCTCGTTAAGTTCTCCGACTATGTTCAACCGAATCTCGCACTTGCGGAAGGAGAGATTGATGCGAACTCCTTCCAGACCGTCTCTTACTTTAACGCCTTCAAAAAAGAACATAAGTTAAAACTGTCGCCGATTGCGACTACGGTCATCGCGCCGATGGGAATTTATTCGGATAAGATCAAGGACGTCAAAGACATTCCGGTCGGTGGAAAGATTGCCGTCCCGAATGAAGCGACGAACATGGGGCGGGCATTGCTCCTGTTGCAGGAAGCAGGCCTGATCAAGCTGCCGGACGACTTTGACGGCAACGGATCCGTCGATAAGATCGTCGAGAATCCGAAAAAACTGAAGATTGTCCCGGTCGTCGCCGGACAGACACCACGCGTCCTACCGGATGTCTCCGCCTCGATCATCAATAACGGAATCGCTGTCGATGCCGGCTTTAATCCGATCAAAGATTCGATTCTCCATGAAAACGAGACGGCGAAACCGTACATCAACATCATCGCGACCCGGACAGAAGACAAAGACAAAAAGACGTTGAAAAAAATCGCTTCCCTTTACCAGCAGGACGATGTCGCTGCCTTCATCAAAAAAGAGTACAAAGGAAGCACGATTCCGACGTTCGTCCCACTTAGCGAGATTGGCGAATAACAAAAACCAAAAGGAGCGTGACCCAAATGACAATTCAGACGAGACGGCAAAACCTGACACAAACGATTGAACAGGATATTGAGCAAAAACGGGAGTCGTATCTTGAGACGAGCCATCGGATTCATGCGACACCGGAAATCGGCAATGAAGAATATTTTGCGTCGCGTCATCATGCGGAACGCCTGACAGCCGAAGGGTTTACAGTCGAACTTGGTGTGGCCGGACACGAGACAGCGTTTCTCGCCCGGAAGGTCTCGGATAAACCGGGAGCAACGATCGCTTTTCTAGCTGAATATGATGCCTTGCCGGGAATCGGTCACGCATGCGGACACAACATCATCGGCACGACAAGTGTCGCAGCAGCGATTGCCGTCAGTCAAGTTCTGGATGAAGTCGGCGGCAGTGTCGTCGTCCTCGGGACACCGGCGGAAGAAGGCGGACCAAACGGCAGTGCGAAAGGGAGTTTCGTCAAACACAATCTGCTGACCGGCATCGATGCGGCCTTGATGGTTCATCCGTCCGGACAGACCCGGATCACCGGTTCTTCGCTCGCCGTCGATCCGCTCGATTTTGCCTTTACCGGTAAACCGGCCCATGCGGCAGCTTCGCCGGAAGAAGGGATCAATGCCCTGGATGCCGTCATTCAGTTGTTTAACGGAATCAATGCGTTACGGCAACAGTTGCCGAGTGACATCCGGATTCACGGAATCATTACCGATGGTGGAGATGCGCCGAACATCATTCCGGAGTATGCCAAAGCCCGCTTCTTCATCCGGGCGACGACACGCGAACGGCTGAATGCGGTGACGGCAAAGGTCAAAGCCGTTGCCGAAGGGGCAGCCCTTGCGACCGGAGCGACGCTTGAGATCATCGCTTTCCAAAACGAAGTCGATAACCTGTTGTTCAACCGGACGTTTGACGAGATTTTCCGGGAAGAAGCGACGGCGCTTGGGGAAGACGTCAAGACCGATGAACGGCCGGGTCTCGGTTCGACCGACGCCGGCAACATCAGCCAGGTCCTGCCGACGATCCATCCGTACATCAAGATTGGAGCAGACGACTTAGTTGCCCATACGGAAAGTTTCCGGGAGGCGTCGAAATCGGAACAAGGCGACGAAGCCTTGATCGCGGGAGCGAAAATCCTGGCCCGGACGGCGTTACGCCTCCTGACGGATGGTTCGTTACTCGGGACGGTCAAGCAGGAGTTCCACGACCGGAAAAACGGTTACTTGACGTAACAGCGAAAGACAGAAGTATGTGTTGGTCCGACCGGATGTCATCAAGACAACCGGCTGGGCCAAACCATACTTTTTTTCATGAATCGAGAAAAAGAAAACAAATTCTCTTTTGTATTTTAAAATAACCTGTGCTAGTCTTGACCTGTACAAGTGAATAACCAGTTCTTCGGGGTAGGGTGAAAATCCCAACCGGCGGTGATGCGATTTTCGAATCGACGAGCCCGCGACCCACAATGTACGCATTGTGGCTGACTTGGTGTGATTCCAGGGCCGACGGTAAAGTCCGGATGGGAGAAGAACGAAAAAATGTGCTTGAAACCATTTTCTGAAAAAATATGTTCGGAAAAAGGTCTATTTCTGTATGCTTTTGAACAGAAAACAAGACGTTTCTTTCGTGATCCTTCAATCATGACGCCCTGCAAATGCAGCGGCGTCTTTTCTTTTGAAAGGAGCGGAAATATGAATAATCGAATGCACCAGGCGATGCAGTTGGCACGGATGCTGGACGGACAAACCAGTCCGAATCCGAGTGTCGGTTGTGTCATTACGAAACATGGAAAAGTGATCGGCTTCGGTGCCCATCGGTTTGCGGGTGGTCCGCACGCGGAAGTCGAAGCATTAAACATGGCAGGAGAAGCGGCGCGTGGTGCCGATCTCTATGTCACACTCGAACCGTGTAACCATCATGGAAAGACACCGCCCTGTACGGAGGCGATTTTAGCCGCCGGCATCAAGCGGGTGTTCGTCGCAACGGAAGATCGGCATGCAATCGTCGCCGGACAAGGTATTACGCGTCTGCGTGAAGCCGGACTGACGGTCGAAACCGGATTACTCGAAGACGAAGCGGTTCGATTTTATACACCGTTTTGGCAAAGTCTCGAGCGGAAACGACCGGTCGTCACCGTCAAAGTCGCCCAAAGTTTAAACGGTGTCGTCACGACAGGTGAGCAACGCCTGATTACATCAGATGCAGCCCGGGCGGCAGGACGTGAGCTGCGGGCAACACATGACGCCATCTTAGTCGGGAGTGAGACGATTTTAATCGATGATCCCGCATTGACGTTACGCACGGAAGCCGGACCTGAACCGATTCGGGTCGTCGTCGACCGTCGTGGACGTTTGACGGAAAGCGCCCAAGTCTTTCGGGACGGTTTGAATCCGACATACTGGCTGACGGAACAACCGCGTGTCTCAATTCAATCGAACGTCACGGTTCTCGTCGGCACGTATACGACACCGAATCAGATTTTAGACATATTGTACGACCAGGGGATCCGCAGTTTGTTGATTGAAGGCGGACCAACGATTCAGTCGTCATTTTTAGAAGCAGACCTTGTCGATCGTCTTGAAATCTATCAAGCCCCGTCCGTCTTACAAGGGACGACCGGATTGACAAGCACAATCGAGATTGAAGACCGGTTCGATTTAACCGACGTCGCGCAAATCGGACAGGATGTCCATCTGCGTTATACGCGGAAAGGAGACGGCTTATGTTCACGGGATTGATTGAAGAAGTCGGGACGATTAAACGAAAAGTTCCGCGCCCGAACGGTTTAGCGCTCGAAATCGAGGCGCGGCATGTTCTTGAAGAAACGAAGATCGGCGACAGCATCGCCGTCGACGGGATTTGTTTAACGGTCACGGCGATGACGGCGACCGGGTTCACGGCGGACGCCGTTCACGAAACGATTCGGGCAACGTCCCTTCAGACGTTGCGGGTCGGCACACCGGTTCAGCTCGAACGGGCGATGCCGGCGAACGGACGGTTTGGCGGTCATTTCGTCAGCGGACACATTGACGGAACAGCCCGGTTCTTAAGCCGTCGACCGGACGGTGAAGCGATGGAATACCGGTTCGAGACCGGGGAGTGGAGTAAATACTGTATTCCGAAAGGCTCGATTGCGATCAACGGAACGAGCTTGACGGTCCAACACGTGGAACCGAACAGTTTAATCATCTCATTGATTCCGCACTCCCGACAGTTGACGACGTTCGACCGGTTGCAAAGCGGGGCACTCGTCAATATCGAGTGTGATTTGATGGCAAAACATTTGTATCACTTTACACAGCAGGAACAAAAAACGGATTGGTCGGCATTTTTAGGAGGCGGAGCAGGATGAACGGATTTGATCTCGTAGAAGAAGCGATTGAAGAATTAAAACACGGACGTCCGATCATCGTCTGTGATGATGAAAACCGGGAAAATGAGGGGGACCTGATTCTCCTCGCGGAACATGCGACACCCGAACAAATCAACTTCATGATCACGTACGGGAAAGGACTCGTCTGTGTTCCGGTCAGCCCGCAACTTGCAGAACGCCTTGAGCTGAATCCGATGACAGATCACAATACCGATCCGCACGGGACGGCGTTTACGATCAGCATCGATCATGAAGAAGCGAAGACCGGCATCAGTGCCGCGGAACGTGCATTGACGATTCAACGGATGCTGACGGATGAGGCGAAACAATTTAAGCGTCCCGGTCATATTTTCCCCTTGATTGCGAAAGAGGGCGGTGTCCGGGAACGGCGTGGACATACGGAGGCCGGTGTGGATTTGGCACGGCTTGCCGGAAGTGCTGAAGCAGCTGTCATTTGTGAAATCATCTTAGAGGACGGGACGATGGCGCGCGTGGATGATTTGCTGACCTATAAAGAAGTCCACGGGCTGAAGATGATTACAATCGATGCCCTCGTCACGTATCTCGAACGCCCCGTCCGGCGCGAAGCGGACGTCCTGCTTCCGGCCGCGCACGGCGCGTTTCGGATACTCGGCTATACGACGCCTGATCAAAAAGAACACGTGACCGTCCTGTCGGGAGAGCCGGAAGACGGAATGCTCGTCCGGCTGCATTCGGAATGTCTGACGGGAGACGTCTTCGGATCAAAACGCTGTGATTGCGGTCCGCAACTTGACGCAGCACTGGCACGCATCGGACATGAAGGCGGAGCGGTACTCTACCTGCGCCAGGAAGGGCGCGGTATCGGCTTGATGGCGAAACTGAAAGCCTATGAGTTGCAGGAGCAGGGACTCGATACGGTCGAAGCGAATCACGCGCTCGGGTATGCGACTGATTTACGGGATTACAAAGTCGCAGCCGCGATGTTACACGATTTAGGTGTCACGAAAATTCGGCTGATGACGAATAATCCGGAAAAACAACAGGCACTCGAACAAAACGGTATTACGGTGCTCGAGCGGATTCCGCTTGAGATTGCACCGGTTCCGGAAAACAAGCAGTATCTGCAAACCAAACAAACGAAACTCGGGCATCTGCTCGATATCCAAGGAGGACAATAACATGGTATTCGAAGGATTTTTAACAGGTGAAGGACTACGCGTCGCAATCGTCGCAGCACGATTCAATGAATTGATCACATCGAAACTGGTCGGTGGAGCAAACGATGCATTCCGTCGTCACGGAGTCGCTGCGGATGCTGTCGATACAGCATGGGTTCCGGGAGCGTTCGAGATTCCGCTCGTCGCGGAAAAGCTTGCGAAAAGCGGAAAGTATGACGCTGTCATCACACTCGGTGCCGTCATTCGCGGTGCGACATCACACTACGATTATGTCTGCAACGAAGTCGCGAAAGGTGTCGCCGGCGCGTCACGTGAAACAGGGGTGCCGATTATCTTCGGTGTCCTGACGACTGACTCAATTGAACAGGCCGTCGAACGGGCGGGAACGAAAGCGGGGAACAAAGGATACGAAGCAGCGGTCTCAGCAATCGAGATGGCGAACCTGTTACGGACTATTTAATGAAATAACTGAGTCTTGAGACCTGTTTCCGAATGGAACAGGTCTCTTTTTTTATTCTGGCAGGACTTTACGAACTCCATCCCTAATGATAAGGGAAAGACTCTTTACAGAAGGGTGGAAAGGAAGATGGTGCGTTCAAAAAAAGCTTATTATCTGCCTGTTATCGTCTGCTTTATTACAATTTACTATCTTTGGCTGATTATTTTTGCAAACCAGCCAGAGTTGTCAGCTTGGGGCAGTAACTTGTTTTCCATACTCGGTTGCGCGTTTGCGACATGTTTGTTGGTTCAGGCGCAACGAGAACCGGACCAACAAGAAGGACATTTTTTTCTCTACCTTGCATACGGAACAGGAAGTTATCTGATTGCCGAATTGATGTGGGGGACGTATGAGAATATTCTTCAAGTCGAAGTTCCCTTTCCCGGTATCTCGGATCTTTTTTACGTGTTGCAATCTGTCTTCTTTTTAGTGGCCTTTCTACACGCAATCCAACGCCATGTCACAAAAGCTCGTTTAGTCAGCTTTATATTTGATATCGCCATCGTTATGACGGTCGCTGTTACCTACAGTTGGTTTTTCTTAATCCGTCCGCTGTTTGACGAACCGTTCACCTCGAAAGCGGAATTCGTCCTGGCCTTTGCTTACCCGATGTGCGATATCGTTCTGTTATTTTGTATGATCAGTATCTATTATTTATTTGAGAAACACGAGTGGCAAAAACGACGACGTATGTTTCAGTGTTTGTTCATCGGATTGTTGTTACAGGTCGGCGCAGATACATCGTTTGTCTATGTGACGACCGTCAGCGGTGAGGATGTCATCCGGTTGATTGATCCATTGTTTGTCATTGGTTTACTGACGATTAGTATATCTGGTCATTTGGATAATCCCGTACAAAAAAGGCAACAGAAAGAAACAACGCGACGAAGACGTGCACCGATCGGGAAAATGTTTTTACCATATCTGTTAGTCATATTTTTATTTTCAACGATGACCTTTTATGCACGCCAAAATGAAGCAATGAATGGCTTAATGATAGGTTGCGCTATCACGATTCTCCTGATTTTAGTCCGCCAGATTCTAATGATTTTGAGTCACCAAGAATTAATTGAAGAAATTCATCATAAAGCGGACGAGTTAGAAGTGAGTGAGGAACGGTATAAGTCTTTGTTTACTTACCATCCGGATGCCATCTATTCACTTGACTTGAAGGGACGTATTGAAAGCGCGAATCCTTCGTTCGAAAAATTGACGGAGCAGGATGCGGAGGAATTGATTGGCAAAACGTATCGGCAGTTCACGACATGGCAACAGACATCGACAGACAAGGCGACAGCACAGCAATTTGAAACTGTTTTCCAAAAATCTGGCGGTCCAGATGTTTTGCTGAATGTAACCAACATTCCGATTCGCGTCCGGGATCGATTCGTCGGGATGTACGGGATTGGGCAGGATATCACGACCATCCGGGAAAATGAATTAAAAATCCGCCGGCTTGCTTATTACGATCATTTGACCGGGGTCATCAATCGGACCTACTTTGAAGAAGTGTTGCACCATTTAGTCGAAGAAGAGCGGAAGGAAGAAACCATCATTCTCTGTTTTATTGATCTCGACGACTTTAAACTCGTCAATGATTCGTTCGGTCACCATGTCGGCGATCAGTTGTTGATTCAAGTGGCAGAGCGCCTGCAAGAAGCCGTCAATCCGGACGATATCGTCGCCCGTCAAGGCGGAGATGAGTTTACCGTCATCTTGCGGGATGTTACGTCGGATGAGCAGGGCAGAAGCCGAACGGCCCGTCTGCTCGATGACTTAAAACGAACGTATGCGATTGAAGGAATCGAATTGATTTCCAATCCAAGTATCGGAGCCGTCATATGTCAGCGTACAGCGGGAAAACACGTCGTGACGTTGCTGAAGCAGGCCGATCTTGCGATGTATCAGGCGAAATCGGGTGGCGGTAAATCCATCATCTTCTTTGAAGATATTGCCGAAAAAGCGTCCTACCGCTTGCGACTCGAATCGGAGCTGCCGATTGCCATCGAAACCAATCAATTGATTTTACATTATCAGCCGCAAGTCGATACGGTCACGTATAAGATGGTCGGTGTCGAAGGACTGATCCGTTGGAATCATCCGGAACTCGGAATGATTGCACCAAACGATTTCATTCCGATGGTGGAAGAAGTCGGCATGATTATCCGGCTTGGTGAATGGGTGTTACGCGAAGGGTTTTTACAGGCAAAACGGTGGGAAGATGAAGGAGTCACATTGAAGGTTGGACTGAATGTCTCGATGCAACAGTTTCATCATCCGACGTTCGTCCTGACTTTGATTCGTTTAGTAGAGGAAACAAGTGTTGATCCGACGCGTATCGATCTTGAAATCACGGAAGTCTCAGCTGTCGAAGATATCGAAGAAACCGTCGTGACGATGAATCGCTTAAAAGAACTCGGCTTTACGATTTCGATTGATGACTTCGGAACCGGCTACTCTTCCTTATCCCGTTTAGCGGACTTCCCGATTGATACATTGAAGATTCCCCGCGAGTTCGTCGAAAAAATCCAACCGACGACGACCGGCTACTCGATGATTTCATCCATCATCCATTTAGCGAAGTCACTCGATCTTGAGGTCATCGCGGAAGGTGTCGAGACGCTCGAGCAGGTCAACGTTCTAAATTGGTTGGAATGCTCGCGGATGCAAGGTTATTACTTTGGTCGCCCGATGCCCGCAGAACAAATTCCGGCTCTTTACTAAAAAAGAAGACGATCCTTTCCAGCAAAACAGGAAGGGATCGTCTTTTGGTCTTTTAGCATTATAAGCGCAAAGAAAGGGACGAACCTTTTCCAAGCACATCACGTTTCGCACTGAGGACATCACTCGTCAACAACTCGACTGATGTGAGCGGTTGTTCGATAATGAAACCGAAGTTTCCGCTTCGTGTCTCGCCGGGGGCATATGTCGCAGCGAGCGACTCGAGGTAGACATCGTCTTGCAGTGTCTTCTCGGTTTTTGCATCGAGCCTGAAGTGAGCGACGGGGTTAAACGTGACCGGCTCATCGCCTCTGTTCGTGATCGTCACACGTGTCTTGACGAGGTCAAACGATTCCTCATGCGTAAACCCGTGGAAGAAATCAATCATCCCGTAACTCGGCCGGGCATGGAACACTTTCACTTCTTCGACTTTCATCGTGATCGGTCCGATCGTTCGTGTCACGTCGGGACGGACAAACTGTTTTAACGTCAATTCGCCTTTGTCGTCGGTAACCGATGCGTCGACTTTTGTCAGTTTCCGGTCATCTGGTAATTGCGGGTTCGGGACATATGCGGCAGACTTTTCGATCGATACCGGTGTCTCCTGTTTCGGGGCCGACTTTTCTGATGACTTCTCTTGGACGGTGTCTGGCGTAGTGCCGCAACCCGAAAGAATCGTCCCGAGCATCAAGGCAGCAAGTATCTGTTTCATGGAAAGTCTCCTTATTTCTTCGACTTCAGTAAATCGAAGATGATTTTGGCATGATCCGTATTATCGACTTGTCCGGCAAACCGTTCCTTCGCTGGACCAAACGCATAGACGGGAACGTCTTCACCCGTATGTCCGCCTGTCGTCCAGCCGGTGTGCGACCGTTCATTGAAGATGGCTTCGATCGCATTGTCGACATCAAGCAGTTTCTTCGATTCCGCAGCACGTGTAACGGACTCGATTTCATCTTCCGTCAGGGTGAGTTTCTTCTGGTCGATATATGTCGTCAACGTTTTTTTGACATCGGCACCTTCGATGATTTTTGCTGCCATGAAGTCTGGTGTCTTTTTCGCCGCCTTGATCGGCTCGGCGAACCAGTTATAGATACCATCCGCTCCAATCGAGTAACCGCCGGTCGAATGGTCGGCTGTCGCCACGACAAGCGTGTGCTTGTCTTTTTTGGCAAAGGCGATTGCCGCTTTGAAGGCACGTTCGAAGTCTTCCATCTCGCTCATGGCACCGACGATGTCATTGTCATGACCGGCCCAGTCGATTTGACTTCCTTCAACCATCAGGAAGAAGCCTTTTTTGTTTGAATCAAGTCGTTTGATGGCGGAATTCGTCATCTGTTCGAGTGACGGAACGGATGATTCCCGGTCGATGCGTTTCGGCAGACCACCGTCCGCAAACAGACCGAGGACCTGTTTGTTTTTATCCGCCTGCATTTGATCCAGATTCGTGACGTAGCTGTAACCGTCTTTCTTAAACGCTTTCGTCAAATCGGTATCCGGACGGACGAAGTTTGATTTCCCGCCTCCGAGCAGGACGTCGATCTTATGTTTGCCGTTGACCCGCTCCTTGAAGTAGTCGTCCGCAATCGCATTCATGTTTTTCCGGTTCTCATCGTGCGCGCCGAATGAAGCCGGTGTCGCGTGTGTAATTTCGGATGTCGCAACAAGTCCCGTCGATTTTCCGCGTTCTTTCGCTGCTTCAAGGACCGTCTTGACCTCTGATTTATCATTGTCGACGGCAATCGCGGCATTATATGTTTTGACACCGGACGACATCGCCGTCGCGGCGGATGCGGAATCCGTGATGTTTTGCTCCGGGTCTTCCGGATAGGTCATCTGTTGTCCGACGAGATATTGATCAAATGCCGTTTTTTCCGCGACCGGCGTCGAAGGATCATTTTTTAAGTACCGGTGGGCTGACGTATACGAGACACCCATCCCGTCCCCGATCAGGAAGATGACATTCCGGATTTCCGGTGATTTTGCATGTTTCGTCTTAGCCTCAGCGTCGTTCATCGAGACCATCGTACTTAAGGAAAGGGTCGACAAGGCAAGAATGGGAATGATTCGTTTTAACTTCATGGATTGTTCCTCCTTCAGGAAAATAAATAAATAGTTTAGTATCGGATCAGATCTACAGGACTAACTTTAGCGGTAGAGTGTAAAACGAACATTTGAGGGATGTAAAGTTTTGTTAAGAATCAAACAGAAAACTTTACGTCGGACAGGAAGGTCGATGAGTAAAAAACAGTCAGAACGGTAATAAGATAAGAAATGGTTTTGAAACATTTTTCAGTGACAGCTCGTAAAGAAAGATAATCAATTTCAAGGAGGAATGACGATGAAGAAGACAAGGTGGATGACGGTCGGTCTCCTTACGGCAACGATTGGACTGGCAGGGTGTAATAACGAGACCATAGAAGATGGTCAAGGGGAGAACGGTTCCAAACAGCTTTCGAATACGGAGTTGCTGAAAAAAGCGTCAAGCGCACAAGAAAACATCAAGTCGTTTCATATGGACAGTGACATGATGTCGGAAGTTGGCGGTATGCCGATCAGTCAAAAGATTTCGGCAGACATCATCCAAAAGCCGATGACGATGTATCAAAAGATGACAATGAAAAATGCAGAAGACGGGACCGATGTCGAAACGGAACTGTATCTCGTGGATGATAAAATGTATATGTCGCAATCCGGACAATGGTTGGTACAAGATACATCGGAACTAGGGGATATGTTAGAAAACATGGAGTCGTCGGCATCGACAGAACAAAGTCTGAAGTTACTCAAAAAATATAAAGACAATTGGACGATGAAAAAAGAAGGTGATGTCTATCAAATCGATGTCGATTTGAAAGGCGATCAACTGAAAGCCTTCATGAAGGATTCTCTTGAACAATCCGGACAGCTTGCCCAAATGAAAGAGGTCATGGATCAAGTGGATTATAAAAAGATGGAGTACTCGATGACGTATGATGCAAAAACCTACTATCCAAAGACGCTTGATATGGAAATGGCGTTTGAGATTGAAGAAGGAACGGAATTTACGATGAAAAACGAATCCGTATTCTCGAAATTCAATGAGATTAAATCGATTGAGTTGCCGGCGGAAGCAAAAGACGCACAGGAGTTGCCGAGCAGCAAGCAATAAGAAGAAACTGATTGACCTGAAAAGGGACTGACTCAAAATTCAGTCTCTCCAAAGATAAGGGTGGCAGATTATAATTCTGCCACCCTTATCCCGTTTAAAGAGGAATCACTCGTTTCACGCTGGCAGAGACAAACAAGACCCGGTTTCCTGCCTGGATCAGGAAGGGAAACTGGCTTG
Source organism: Exiguobacterium sp. R-39 (assembly GCF_049942815.1). Classification (NCBI taxonomy): domain Bacteria; kingdom Bacillati; phylum Bacillota; class Bacilli; order Caryophanales; genus Exiguobacterium; species Exiguobacterium sp. R-39. The sequence continues at coordinate 2,746,997 of NZ_CP187965.1, read as the reverse complement.
TGTCTCGCCTGAGGAAAGGGCGTGAAAGGACGAGAGATTCCTTTTTGAGTCAGCCCCTTTTAGTGAGCAGTAAAAAGAATACAACAATATAAGCTAGGCAATCGTCTGCACAGAAAATTAACCATTGACAATAATCTGTAAATTCTGAAAAGATAGAAAAGTACATATCGAATTGAAGGAGGGGAAACAGAATGGGGACAGCGTTCAGTGAGTGGATTGGTACGGTATCGGATTTTGTCTGGGGACCGCCGTTGCTTATCTTTTTGGTCGGTACAGGGATTTACTTGACGATACGACTTGGATTCATTCAAATTACCAAGCTTCCGTATGCCTTAAAACTGGCATTCACGAAACATCAGGACGACACGTCGGAAGGGGATATCAGTCATTTTCAGGCATTGATGACAGCTCTTGCGGCAACGGTCGGTACAGGGAATATCGTTGGGGTTGCAACAGCCGTCGTCCTCGGAGGACCGGGCGCGATCGTCTGGATGTGGTTATCCGGATTATTCGGGATGGCGACAAAGTATGCCGAGGCGATTCTCGCCGTCAAGTACCGTGTTGTCGATGAGAAAGGACAGATGGCCGGGGGGCCGATGTACTATCTCGAACGGGGATTAAGACAGAAATGGCTCGGCGTGTTATTTGCCGCGTTTGCTTCGCTTGCCGCCTTCGGGATCGGTAACGGTGTTCAGACGAACTCTGTTGCACTGGCGATGAAATCGACGTTCGACGTGCCATTGTATGTAACGGGGATTGTCCTGATGGTGGCGACGGGGGTCGTCATTATTGGTGGAGTTAAGTCGATTGGGAAAGTCGTCAGTTATTTTGTCCCGTTCATGATTTTCTTCTATGTCGGAAGCGGTCTCTTGATCATGGTCATGAACTTTGATTTGATTCCGGGTGCGCTCGCGACCATCTTCAGCAGTACATTCTCGAACGAAGCCATCACCGGCGGAGCAATCGGTGCCGCGATTCGTTACGGGGTCGCCCGCGGGGTCTTCTCGAATGAAGCAGGTCTCGGTTCTGCACCGATTGCCGCCGCCGCTGCAAAAACGGATTTCCCGGGGCGTCAGGCACTCGTCTCGATGACGCAGGTCTTTCTCGATACGCTTGTCGTCTGTTCGATAACCGGCTTGACACTCGTCATGGGTGGTCAGCTCGATAAAAAGCTGGAAGGGGTCGAATTGACGACAGCCAGCTTTGAAGTGTTCCTTGGACCGGCCGGGAAGTACATCGTGACGATTGGTCTTGTCATGTTTGCCTTCTCGACAGTCCTCGGATGGTCCTATTACGGGGAAAAATCAATCTATTATCTGTTTGGTCAAAAATCGATTTTACCTTACCGGATTCTGTTTGTACTCGTCGCGGGACTTGGTGCGATGACGACGAACTTGAACATGGTCTGGGCGATTTCCGACGTCTTCAACGGACTGATGGCCATTCCGAACTTGATTGGTTTGATTGGTTTGTCCGGTGTCGTCATTGCGGAAACACGACTGTTCCGGGAACAGTTGAAACGGGAGGAGGCCGAACGACGAATTTCATAGAATCTCTGACATTGCACAAATCCCGCATTCTCATATGGAGAGTGCGGGATTTGTTTGATTAAGCCGTTTGATAGAGCATGAGGGATTCGTACGGGCGTAATGTGACTTGCCCTGACGTCTCTAACACATCCGGATAGTTCTGAATCAGGATCTGATGATCAAGCCACTCGTCCGGTAACGTGAACGAAGTTGTCGTACCGTAAAAGTTTGACAAGACGAGCAGCCGTTCCTCATCAGTGATTCGTTCGTACGCCCAGAGCGCAAGATCATCAGGTGTCAGAAGCCGGTAAATGCCGTTCGTCAAAACATCATACTGTTTGCGCAGGTGAATCAGCTTCTTGTAATGATAGAAGACCGAGTCCGGATCGGCGAGAGCAGCTTCAACATTGATCGAAGTATGATTTTCAGGAACCGGAATCCATGGTGTCGCGGTTGAGAAACCGGCGTGCGGTGACGCATCCCATTGCATCGGTGTCCGGGCATTGTCCCGGGATTTTTGACGGATTGCGGCCAAAATATCAGCTTCCGTTTCACCGAGCGTTGTTTTTTCAGTATAGGCGTTCAGCGTCTCGACATCCCGGTAATCCGCCAAGTCGGTAAAGTCCGGGTTTGGTGTGCCAATTTCTTCGCCCTGATAGATGTACGGTGTTCCTTGTAAGCCGTGTAACGTCGTTGCAAGCATCTTCGCACTTTCGATCCGGTAAACCGTGTCGTCACCAAACCGGCTGACGACGCGGGGCTGATCATGGTTACACCAGAAAATCGCATTCCAGGCATTTCCCTGCATCCCGACCTGCCAGTCGGAGAGAATCCGTTTCAGCTCGAGGAAATCAAACGGGGCTGCCGTCCATTTCTCTCCGTTCGGGTAATCAACTTTTAAGTGGTGGAAGTTGAAGGTCATCTTCAGCTCCTGCTCATTTGTATTCGAGTAACGAAGGCAATGATCGAGTGTCGTTGACGACATCTCACCGACGGTCATCAAGTCATGACCGGCAAAGACACGCTGGTTCATCTCCTGCAGGTAGTCATGCACGCGCGGACCGTCCGTATAGTATTTCCGGCCGTCACCGGTCGGGTCATCTGCAAAACTGTCATCTTTTGAAATCAGATTGATGACGTCGAGCCGGAAGCCGCGGACGCCTTTATCGCGCCAAAAGCCCATCATCTGATAGACGGCTTCCCGGAGCGCCGGGTTTTCCCAGTTGAGATCGGCTTGCGTCTCGTCGAACAGATGCAGGTAATACTTACCGGCGACGTCGTCGAACGACCAGGCCGAACCACCGAATTTTGACACCCAATCCGTTGGTTCGTCCCGCCAGATGAAGTAATCGTGGTAGGGGCTGTCGGGATTTCGTCCTTGCTGGAACCACATATGATCGGTCGAACAATGATTGACGACGATATCCATCATGACGGATAACTGGCGTTTGTTTGCTTCCGCAATCAATTGATCGAAGTCTGCCATCGTACCGTAAGACGGGTCAATCGCGTAATAGTCACTGACATCATAGCCGTTGTCGCGTTGCGGGGACGCATAGACCGGCGTCAGCCACAGGTAATCGACGCCGAGCTCCGTCAGATAATCGAGTTTCGCTGTCACACCACGCAGCGTACCGGTCGCTTTGCCTTCCGGGCTGTAAAAACTTTTCGGATAGATTTGGTAGACGGCGGATTTACGCCAGTCGGTTGTCGTAAGAGTCATATCAGGTCACACCTTTCTAAAACTTATGCTGCCTCTTTAAGTGCCGCTTTGCGGGCACGTTTCGTCGAGACGTAATGGAACAGGAACGTACAGACGATCGGAACGATGATCGCGATGACCATCCCGATGATGAAGGACAGAATCGATCCGGGAACGATCGAGATGAAGGCCGGAAGACCGCCGACACCGATTGCCGGTGCGAGTACTCCGCTGACAGCGATGAAGGAAGATGCAATCGCGGATCCGACCAGTGCCGCATAAAACGGATACTTGAACCGGAGATTGACCCCGAACATGGCGGGTTCGGTGATTCCGAAGTAAGCCGAGATGGCGGAAGTCGATGCCATGTTTTTATCATTGACGTTTTTCGCGAGGAACAGCATCGCAAGTGTCGCCGATCCTTGAGCGATGTTCGAGATGGCAATCATCGGCCAGATGAACGTCGTCCCGCTTTGACCGATCAGTTGCAGATCGACGGCGATGAACATGTGGTGCATTCCCGTGATGACGAGCGGGGCATAAAGGGCACCAAACAGCAACGCACCAAGAAGTGGAACGGCTTCAAACGTATTGACGACGCCGATTGTAATCCAGTCTCCGATTTGACGTGTAACCGGTCCGATGACGGCAAGGGCCAGGAAGCCGGTTAATGTGATGGTCGTGATCGGGACGACGAGCAGCTGAATCGCATTCGGAACACGGTTTTTGAGCCAACGTTCGATTGTACTTAAGACGTAAGCGGCAGCGAGGACCGGTAAAATCTGTCCTTGATAACCGACTTTTTCGATTTCAAATAAGCCGAGGATATTGAATGTCGGAATATCCCCTTTTAGTGCACTTTGACCGTAATTCCAAGCGTTCAGGAGATCCGGGTGCACGAGCATCAGTCCCATGACAATCCCGAGGATTTCACTGCCGCCAAAGCGTTTCGTGGCGGACCAGCCGACCAGTGCCGGCAGGAAGACGAACGCCGTGTTCGCCATCATGTTGATTAAATCCCATAAACCCTGCAGGTTCGGATACCGTTCGATCATCGTCTTGCCGCCAAACTCAATGCCGAACAGATTGTTAATTCCCATTAACAGTCCGGCGACGATGATGGCCGGGATGATCGGCATGAAGACATCGGAAAAAACTTTGATCAGTTTTTGGAACGGATTCATTTTCGAGGCACCGGACGATTTGACGTCAGCGATTGTCGTCGCCTGTAAACCAGTTAATTGAATGAACTCGGCGTAGACACGGTCAACGTCGCCGGCACCGATGACGATCTGATAGACACCCGCATTCAGGAAAGCTCCTTTGACGAGCGGGACTTCAAGTAACACTTCTTGTTCGACCAAACTTTGATCTTTTAATGTCAAGCGGAGGCGGGTGACACAGTGGGCTGCCTGCTCGACGTTATCTTTGCCACCGATTCGTTCGATGATTTGTTCTGCAATTTGCCGATAGTTGGGTTTCATCTCACATTCTCCTTTGGGATTGAACTGAAGACTCATTTTGAAATGAAAACGTTTTCTTATATGCGCACACTCATCTTAACTTATCTATATAAGTTAAGTCAACAACTTATATAGATAAGTTTGAAACCGCTTTGATCAATAAAAAAGGGGCTGACTCAAAAGTCAGTCCCTACAAAGAAAAGGATGGCAGATTCTAATTCTGCCGCCCTTTTCTCGTTTAAACAGGAATCACTGTTTCACGCAACTCCTACAGGAAAGAGCGTGAAAAGACGAGAGATTCCTTTTTGAATCAGTCTTGTTTTTCAGGAAGATTGCAGCGCTTCGAAGACGAGATGGGACTGCTTCACATCCAAGTACTGGCATTCATATTCGATCTGACCGTTATCCAGTTCGATCGCCTGAAGCGGTCGGACCGGAATCGGCTGTTGTTTCAAAATCAAAACGAGTTCAATCCCTTCATGAACAGGCAGATGTAGCGGGGAATAGAAGGAGACACTATGCATGGTCCCTTTGGAGACCACGATATTTGTTCGACCGACGTGGATATCCTGTCCGTTCAGCCGTTGAATCGTAATGGAAGCATCGACCGTCCGGGTGCTGATTGGGGCAGTCATCGCTTCCGTCGCTGCAATCTGCCGTTCGCGCATGGCGCGTTCGAAATGGACTTTAGGTAACGGTTTACTGAACAAGTATCCTTGGATGGTCGTACATTCGAGTCCTCGTAAGAAGTGGAGTTGTCCCATCGTCTCGACACCTTCTGCGACGACATCCATGCCGAATTCCTTTGCCATGAAGAGGACGCTCCGGACAACGGATTGTGTTTTTTTGTCCTGGACCATCGTCGTCGCGAACTGCCGGTCAATCTTAATCGTATCAATCGGATACTGTTGCAGATAAGAGATTGATGAATAGCCTTTTCCGAAATCATCCAAGGCAATCTTGATGCCCATTTGACTGAGCATCTGAAGTGACTGCTGAATTTTACTGTTATCAAACAAGACATCGGTCTCGAGAATTTCGATTTCAAGCATGCTTGGGGAAACACCGAAGCGCTGGAGTGTTTCCTGGCAGGTCTCGGCAAAGTTCCCGTGGATCAAGCGTTTTGGAGAAACGTTGATTGAAATCGGAACGATCGGTAAATCGGCAAGAATCCATTGATTGATATTCCGGCATGTTTCTTCGAGCACCCAGTCGGCAATCAGGATATGCATCTCGCTTTCCTCGGATAACGGAATGAAATCGTTTGGCGGAATCCGGCCCCAGTCCGGATGTTGCCAGCGGATTAACGCTTCAGCTCCGACAATCGTTCCGGACCACGCGTTAACTTTTGGCTGATACTCAAGGAACAGTTCGTTCCGGCGGATAGCCGTTCGGATACTTTTTTGAAGTTGATGGCGCCGGTAAGTCTCGATATTGAACGTCGAGGAATAGACACTGTATTCATTCACACGGGCCCGACCGAGGGCGATGCTCGCTGTTTTGACAAGGTCTTCCGCCGAATCCGCATCTTCCGGAAAACGGCTCACGCCGATACCGATTGACGGGTACCATTCGTAGGAATCGACGACGATTTTTTGTTTGGACAGTTCAATCAATTGTTCACAGATCTTGTTGATTGAACATTCTTCGACGACGTTCGGGAACAGGACGATGTATTCATCTCCGTAGAGGTGACCAAAGTAAGAAGCAGTCGGCAGGTGGTGTAACAATTGTGTTGCTGTTTTTGACAACCACTTATCACCAATCGGATAACCGAAATCATGATTGATGTCCTGTAAGGCATTGTAGCTGACGGTCAAGACGCTGAACGTGGGATAAGTAGCAATCCATTGGTTCATTTGTTCAAGAACGAGTGTCCGGTTCGGCAGTCCCGTCACCCGGTCATGCATCGCCAGTTGAAAAATTTTCTCTTCCTGTTGTTTTAACTGTGTGATGTCCTGAATGACACTTTGGAAAGCGGAGACGACACCGTCTGCGCTACGGATCGGTGTCCGGTTTTCTAAAATCCAATGAATCCTATCGTCGTGACGGATACGATAGGAGACTTCGGACTCATGATTGGCAAGAATCCGGTGATAACTCGCTTCGACTTTTGATCGATCTTCAGGAAGAATCAAATCCTCGATCCAAAGCCCGTCGACCTGTTGGTGCCGGTGCAGCAATCCTTCAAAGATATTTTCAAATCCCCGTGTGTGAAAATCAATCTTTTTTTGATCAATATCGTACCGGTAAATCGCACTCGTCGACACTTGTTGGAACGTTAAAAACTTTTCTTTTTCATCATGAAGTTGTTTATCCAATGATTTGTGTTCCGAAAGATTATAGAGAACACAAGTGAGCTCTGCCTGTTGTTGCCGGTCATCTTGCCGGAACGCACATCGGCAGAAGATATCCTGATAACCATGCTGTGGATGAAGGACACGTGTTTCGATGTCGAGTGAAGGCAAACAGCGGTTTGTTTTCAACAGATCGAGATATTCACGAAACTCCTGTTGGTCAGCAGGATGAATCCGTTGGAAAAACTCTTGTTTAGACAAATGTTTGAGCTGTTCGGGCCGGACTCCGAATAATTCCGCGAACGAGTCGGAGGAGCGCAACAAGTTACCGTGCTCATTGAATGCGGCCAGTGCGATTCCCGGAAGTGTTTCGACCAATTGCTGATCAAACTGAATCGAGTCCATCTGTTGTTTCATCAGTCGGTTTGTCGTTAAATCGCGAGCAATTCCATAAGCCCCGACAATCAGACCATTGGAGAAGATCGGAATATTGACGATCATCATTTCGAGATAATGACCTTTCGAATGCCGGATGTGTGCCGTATACGTTTCGCTTTGTCCCTGCATGACCTGTTGAAAATGGAACACTGTGCTGTCTTGATCGTCTGGATGAACAAAATGTTTGAAGTGGTTCATTAAAGCGTCTCTCGTATAGCCCAGTAATAGGGATGTTTTATCGTTTAGACGCGTGACACGTCCTAAAATGTCGAGTGTATAAATCGCATCCGGATGGTTTTCCATGAAGTGTTCGTCAATGGTGGATACGTCCTGACCACGTTTTAGTAGGGTCTGTAGTCCTTTCTTAAATGACAATGGCAAAACCTCCAGTTAAAAAATATAAAAAGAAACCTAAAATTTGGTTCACATTTTTATAATATAACATTCAAATGGAAGAATGAACGTTTCGTTCAAAAAAACAAAAAAAGGACTCTGAGTTTAGAGTCCTTAGCGGCGGGCAATATCCGTAAACTGAAACTTATCGAGCCGGTGACGCGACTGTGTCCGTTCAAAATGCTGACCCTCGTAATAATACGTATCATTCGTAATGACGATGACGTGGGTGGTGCCCTCGAGATCCAGATACTGCTGATCTTCCACCGTCGCGGGTTGGGCCTCGATTTTTCGTTTGGCATAACTGATCTGCCGTCCGAGTGTCTGTTCGATATACGCATAAATCGACGCACCGGCAATTTCTTTCGTCAAACCGGGGACAAGGGACGTCACGAACAGGTTGATATCAAAGATGACCCGCTCCCCGTCAATCGACCGGACCCGTTTGACCTGCGTGAGCGACGTACCGGGTGTGACATGGAACAACTGGGCCAGTTCCTCGGTCGCTTCGAGCAGTTCACAGGAAATGACATCGGTCTTGACGTCATGTTCGCCGATTTGCCGGTTTGCTTCAGAAAAGCTGACGATGCCGTTGAACTGAAAGGCAATCGCATCCTGACTGAGTACGAAGACTCCTTTTCCCTGGTGTTTACGGACGAAGCCCTTGTCCTGCAAGGCATCGATTGCTTTGCGGACCGTGCCGCGGCTGGCACCGAATTCCTGCATCAATTCCGTTTCCGAAGGAAGTTTGGTTTCGGCCGGTAACGTCCCGCCCTGAATCTGGTCGACCAATTGCTGATAAATCTGAAGATATTTTGGCATCATCGATTCCGTCCTTTATCCAAAGTGTTGGGGATAGTGTAGCACGGAATCAACGTTTCCACCCAATCATCCGGCGGTACGAACTAAAAGCAGGCCAGGCGAGAATCGCGACGGCAAGCCAGTAGAGAAATTGATTTTCAGACGAGATCACACCGATGACAGCTGCGAGCAAAATGGTCGTATAGACGGAGAAAACGATGATCAACAGCGGATGGATCTTCGGGAAAACCGTGAAACGGCCAAGGCGTTCGTTTTCGCTTCTGACATAAAGCAGACTGCCGCAACTGATTAAGAGGACCAGCAAGACCAGGTTGAATACGAGGGCGCTGATCAACTGTTCGTCTTGGAACAACAAGGTGAACGGTGAAGCCGTCGTCGTCAGGAAATCGAACAACGAAGCCTCCTCATCGGCGAGACCAAATCCGAGTGTCGTGATGGCGGCGATCGCAAAAAAGGTCAGGTAGTTTAAAAACAGGAAGAACAATCCGAGTAATAATTGGCCGATGACGTCGCCGGCAATCGTTCCCGCGAGTAAAAAGATACTGAAGACGACGAGATCGAATAGAAAATACGAGACAAAATCGAGCGTCAGGTCAGACAGGCTGACGTAGTCAAACGGATGAATGCCGCCGATTCCTTGTAAAATCAGCCAGCTGACGAAGAAACCGATGATCGGCAAAATCAGCAGGATGGCGACACCAAGACTCCATTTGATCCAGTAGAGCGTTTTTTTATTGACCGGCAAAGCGTGAAGCATTAAGCTCCGGCCGCTTCCACGCTCTTTTCCGAGGATTAAAATCGCGAAGACCGCCATCAGAATCGCGCCGAATCCGGCAAAACTCGGACTGACGAGGACGGATTGGATGATTTCGTTTTCTGCTCCACCGTATGTACCGAAGTTATCGATGACCGTGTAACTGCCGAAGCCGTAACTGAAGACAGCGAGCAGGAAAAGAGAAGCGAGTGGCCAGATGCCCTGCTTGATATGATAACGGATCAGTTGTTTATACATGTTGATCGCCTCCGAACGTTCCTAAAAAGTAATCTTCGAGTTGGACAGGTAACACATCTCTCAGTAACGGATTTGTCTTGTCGACGTAAGCGGCACCGGCTTCCGAGCGGACGATCAGCGTCACGACCCGGCCGGTTTGTGACAGGACGTGAACATCGTTATGGTGGAAATCCGGGACCGTCTCATAGGCGAGTTGCCATTTCTGCATGCTCGATTTCGCATCTTCGAGTGTTTGCGGTTCTTTGACGAGGTGTTGTTCGATCGTCATGATCCGGTCGGCCAGTGAATCGAGTTCCTCTAACTGATGGGACGCGATCAGGACGGCGGTTTGACGTTCGGCAAGCAAGGTCACAAGCTGTTTTAAGTAATTTCGTTTATTGATCCGGTCGAGTCCGTCCGTCGGTTCATCGAGTAACAGGACCGGTGCGTTGGTTGCGAAAGCAAGCTGCAGTAAAAACAGCTGGGCCTGACCTTTTGAGAGTGAGGTGACACGGCGTCCACGATCGAGATTCAACGACCGGCAATAGTTTTCAATAAAAGTCCGTTCGAAATTCGGATAAAACGCATTGTAAAAGCCGATCAATTCCCCGAGTGTCATCTGACGGTAGACGCCGATTGAATCCGGAACTAAAAACAGATGTTGCCGGGCTGATGGAACGTGATGGATGGATTGTTGGTTCCATTCGACTTTTCCGCGGGACGGCTCAAGTGCTCCGACGAGTGTTTTCAGTAACGTCGTCTTGCCGGCACCGTTTCGTCCGATCAGTGCTGTAATCGTTCCGGCTGGCAACGTGAACGAGGCGTTTTCGTAAATCATTTTGGAATCAATCTGTTTGGTCAGGTGAGACACGGTCAACATGAGGAATCCTCCCTTGTTTGGATAAGTAGTTGATAAAGATCTGCATTGGATATCGATAATTCATCGGCTACGCTGCACAGTGTCTGCACATGTGGTTGAATCGCAGCCTGTTTGACCTGTTCGATCGGTAAATCGGAAATAAAGGAACCTTTGCCGCGCATCGTGACGATGAAGTTACGGCTTTCGAGTTCCTGATAGGCACGGGAAACGGTATTCGGATTGACGAGTAACGTGCTCGCCAGTTCACGGACCGACGGCATCTGTTCACCGGACCGGAGAAGTCCGCGGGCAACCGCACGGATGATTTGGGCGACCAGTTGCTCGTAAATCGGCAACGAACTTTTAGGGTCAACCGTAAACATTCGATTACCTCCTTAAGTGTATTAATTCAATTAGTACACTAATTATAGGAAAATCCATCCAGGACGTCAAGTGGAGTAAAAAAAGGAGTGACGGGAAACGCTGCTAATAAGGAAGAAATGTTGCTCCGGCGTAACGCGACTCTAAATATTTGCTATACTGACGACAGAAGAATCATCAGGAAGGATGACCGAGAATGTTAGAGCGATTAAGTGCGTTGGAAGACCGTTATGAAAAATTAAATGACCTGTTGGCGGACCCTGCCATCATTAAAGATACGAATCAATTGCGTGAGGTGTCGAAGGAGCAGTCGCAACTGGCACCGACCGTTGAAGTCTACCGCGTCTACCGCGATAAGATGGAAGCCTACCAGGAGGCGCGTCATATGTTGACAGACCCGGAGATGCGCGATCTCGCGAAAGAGGAAGTCGCCGTGCTCGAGCCGGAAATCAAGGAACTCGAGACGAAGCTGAAAGCTCTGCTCCTGCCGAAAGACCCGAACGACGATAAAAACGTCATCGTCGAAATCCGCGGTGCGGCAGGGGGCGATGAAGCGGCGTTATTTGCCGGCGATCTCTTTAAAATGTATTCGAAGTTCGCTGAAAAACAGAGCTGGAAAATTGAGATCATCGATGCCAGCTATACGGAGCTTGGCGGCTACAAGGAAATCATCTTCATCGTCAAAGGAACGGGTGCGTATTCGAAGCTAAAGTATGAGAACGGCGCCCACCGAGTCCAGCGTGTCCCGTCAACCGAGTCGGGCGGACGGATTCATACATCGACCGCAACCGTTGCCGTCTTGCCGGAAGCAGAAGATGTCGAAGTCGAGATTCACGACAAAGATGTCCGCGTCGATACGTTCACATCGAGCGGACCGGGCGGACAATCGGTCAACACGACCCAGTCGGCTGTCCGGGTCACTCACGTACCGACGGGAATCGTCGCCAGCTGTCAGGATGAAAAGTCACAAATTAAAAATAAAGAAAAAGCGATGAAGGTGCTGCGGGCACGTGTTTACGATAAGATTCAACGCGAGCAGCAGGCCGAGTACGATGAAAAGCGGAAATCAGCGGTCGGAACGGGTGACCGGTCAGAGCGGATCCGGACGTATAACTTTGCCCAAAACCGTGTCACTGATCACCGGATCGGTTTGACGATTCAAAAACTTGACCGGATTCTGCAAGGTGAGATGGATGAAGTCATCGATACTCTCGTCATGGAGTATCAGGCCCGGGCATCGGAGGCGGCGAACTGATGCGAATCGCAAAACGTCTGAATCAGGCACAAACGATGCTCGTGACGGCAGGACGCGAGGCCTCGAGTGCCGAATGGTTACTTATGCACGTTTTACAGGTCGACCGGACCGGATTGTTGATCCGTTTGTCGGACGAACTTGAGCCGGAACAGGACCTGTTGTTCAGTGAATATTTACTGGCCCATTTAAATGGTGTCCCGGTCCAGCATTTGATCGGATACCAGCCGTTTTACGGACGCGACTTCCGCGTGTCACCCGCTGTTTTGATTCCGCGGCCGGAGACGGAAGAATTGATTGAATTCGTGACGGGACGCCTGCAAGGAGAAACATTCAAACCCGGTGAAATCGTCGATATCGGAACCGGCAGCGGAGCGATTTGTCTGACGCTTGCCCTTGAACTGAAACAACCGGTCACGACGGTCGATATTTCGGCGGAGGCGATTGCGGTTGCCAAAGAAAATCAACAGATGCTTGGCGGAGAGGTCACCTTTTTGGAAGGGGATTTGCTGGCACCGCTTGCTGACCGGTCAGTCCGGGTGTTAGTCTCGAATCCCCCTTATATTGAAGAAGATGAATTGCTCAGTGACGTCGTGTTTGACCATGAGCCCCACCTCGCGTTGTTTGGCGGGAAAGACGGACTCGTGTTCTACCGCCGCCTGATTGAAGACAGCAGTCGGATCCTGCGCGATGATTTTCGTTTGATTGCGTTCGAAATCGGACATAATCAGGGCGATGAAGTGCAAATGATGTTAAAAAAACGTTATCCAACTGTAGAAACGGGTATTTTAAAAGATATAAACGGTAAAGACCGTATCGTGTATGCGGAACGAAAGGATTGTCCAGAGTGAAGACGGAAATGATTCAGCAGAAGACATTAAGTGAAGCGGTACGACTATTACAAGAAGGTGAAGTCGTCGCGATTCCGACGGAGACGGTCTATGGTCTCGCAGGGGATGCGACGAGCGAAACGGCCGTTCGGCGAATTTTCGCCGCGAAGGGTCGACCTTCCGACAATCCGTTGATTGTCCATGTCGCATCCATTGAACAGGCAAAGCAGTTCGTCACTCATATTCCGGATGTCGCGACTCAATTGATGGATACGTTTTGGCCGGGTGCCTTGACGATCATTTTAGAATCAAACGGACGTGCATCCTCACTCGTCACCGCAGGACTGGATACGATCGGATTACGGATGCCGGACCATCCGCTGGCGCTTGAGTTAATCGAAGCGACCGGGTTGGGTCTGGCAGCACCAAGTGCCAACCGTTCCGGAAAACCTTCACCGACGTCATCTGCGCATGTCGCACATGACCTCTCGGGCCGCATCGCCGCAATCGTTGACGGCGGGGAGACCGGAATCGGTGTCGAATCGACGGTCATCGACTGTACCGTGAATCCACCGGTGATTTTACGGCCGGGTGGTGTGACGCGGGAACAGATCGAATCGATCATCGGGGACGTGTCACTTGATCCTGCCTTATCGATGAAAGACCAGACACCGAAGGCACCAGGCATGAAGTACACGCACTATGCACCGGAAGCAACGTTATCCGTTGTAGCGGGTGACCTCTCATTCCTGCAGCAACTCATCGATGAAGCACGCCAAACCGGACAAAAGACAGGCGTCATTCTCTTTGACGGAGAAGACATCGAAGCCGATGTCCGTTGTTTCCTCGGAACGACGATGGAAACAGCTGCGCAACGTCTTTACGATTGTTTACGGCGATTTGATCAGACGACAGTAGATCAGATTTTTGTACGGGATCTATCAGAAGAAGGGGTTGGGCTGGCAGTCCGAAATCGGCTCCACAAGGCAGCAGGTGGTCGGATCATTCGCCCGTAAAGAAGGAGGATACTGAGATGAGCACACGTCGTGTATTGTTTATCTGTACAGGAAACACATGCCGCAGTCCGATGGCAATGGCATTATTACGGTCAAAAGTGGCCGATCAAGAATTTGATGTCCGTTCCGCCGGTCTGCGTTCGATGCAAGGATTCGATGCTTCTGAAAACGCATTGCAGGTTTTACGTGAGCGCGGCATTGAACTTGAACACTATACGCAAGTATTTGACGACGTCCTCGGGCGTTGGTCGGATATCATCTTGACGATGACACGCAGCCATAAACAGGAAGTCGGCGAACGGTACCCGGAACTGAAAGACCGGACGTTTACGCTGTACGAGTACGTGACCGGCCTTGAACGGGATATCAATGATCCGTACGGCGGATCGATGAACGTTTACCGCCAGGTCCGAAATGAACTCGAACCCCTCGTCAACCGTCTTGTGTTAAAATTGACGCAGAACGGAAACGGAAGAAAAGCACCGGACAACCGGAAGCTTCCGAAAAAACAACCTAAACAAACGGGGGAATAGTTAACGATGAAAGTAGCAATCGGAGCAGACCATGGTGGTTTTAAGTTAAAAGCGGAACTGAATGAACTCTTACAGGAGCTCGGAATTGATTATACGGACTTCGGAACGTATTCGTCTGAATCAATCGATTATCCGGACGTCGCGATTCCGGTCGCGGAAGCGGTCGCGAACGGTGAATTCGACCGCGGGATTTTAATTTGCGGGACAGGTATCGGAATCGGTATCGCTGCGAACAAAGTCAAAGGCATCCGGGCAGCCCTCGTCCATGATACGTTCAGCGCCAAAGCGACACGTCAGCATAACAACTCGAATATCTTGACGATGGGCGAACGTGTCATCGGACCGGGTCTTGCGCGTGACATCGCGAAAATCTGGCTTGAGACGGAGTTCGAAGGCGGACGTCACGAAAACCGCGTCTGCAAAATCTCAGATTATGAGGTGAAGTAAATGGATCTGGAACAAATCAAACAAGATCTCGAAGCGTCGTTGACGGAACTGAATGAACGATTCCCGTTAAAAGGGAAACTACTCGTCATCGGGTGTTCGACAAGCGAAGTCATCGGCAAACAAATCGGTAAGGCGGGTTCGCCCGAAGTCGCAGAAGCGTTGTTCGATGTCTTTGATACGTTCCGTCGTTCGCATCAAGTCGATCTGGCGTTTCAAGGTTGCGAACATATCAATCGTGCCTTGACGCTGGAGCGGCAAATCGTCGAACGGCTCGGACTGGAAGCGGTGACGGTCGTTCCGGTTCCGGAAGCAGGCGGTTCGATGGCGAGTGTCGCCTATCAACGTTTTTCGGCACCGGTCGTCGTCGAAGCGATCCAGGCCGATGCCGGGATCGATATCGGAGACACATTCATCGGGATGCACTTGAAGCAAGTGGCGATTCCGGTCCGTCTGCCGCACCGCGAAATCGGTGAGGCACATGTGACAGCTGCCGTCACGCGACCAAAACTAATTGGTGGCGCGCGTGCTAAATACGAATGATTTGCGCAAGGGGTTGCACTCCCCTTGCTTTTTTAATGGATTTTTAGAGGGTGCCCGCAAGTGATTATTCGTGTTAAGATAGGTCTATCGAAATGAATGGGGGAATTCAGATGGAACAAACACCACTAACGTATCTGAAACAGCAAGATGAGGAACTCTTTTCGGCTATGCGCAAGGAATTAGGGCGTCAACGCGATAATATCGAGTTGATTGCGTCAGAAAACTTTGTCTCACAAGCGGTCATGGAAGCTCAAGGCAGCGTGCTGACGAACAAATACGCAGAAGGTTATCCGGGTCGTCGCTATTACGGCGGTTGTGAGTTCGTCGATTTAGCGGAAAACTTGGCACGTGATCGTGCGAAGGCCATCTTTGGAGCAGAACATGTCAATGTTCAGCCGCACTCAGGTGCCCAGGCCAACATGGCGGTCTACTTCACGATTCTCGATCAGGGCGACACGGTCCTCGGGATGAACCTCTCCCATGGTGGTCACCTGACACACGGTAGTCCTGTGAATTTCTCCGGTGTTCAATACAACTTCGTTGAGTACGGAGTCGATCCAGAAACAGAGATGATCGATTACGATGTCGTCGCGAAGCTTGCGGAAGAACACAAACCAAAACTGATCGTCGCGGGAGCATCGGCTTATCCGCGCGTCATCGACTTCAAACGATTCCGTGAAATCGCGGACAGTGTCGGTGCCTACTTGATGGTCGACATGGCGCACATCGCGGGACTCGTCGCGGCAGGTCTCCATCCGAATCCGGTCGAACATGCGCATTTCGTCACGACGACGACGCACAAGACACTTCGCGGACCACGCGGCGGGATGATTCTTTGTAAGGAAGAACATGCCAAAGCCATCGATAAATCGATTTTCCCGGGAATCCAAGGCGGACCGCTCATGCACGTCATCGCAGCGAAAGCCGTTGCCTTTGCGGAAGCATTAGCACCTGACTTCAAGGAGTACATCGAGCAAGTCGTGGCCAATGCGAAAGTCCTCGGCGAAGAGTTGACGGCACGTGGACTGCGGATCGTCTCTGGCGGTACCGACAACCACCTGCTTCTCGTTGATCTCCAACCGCTAGGCATCACGGGCAAGCTTGCGGAGCATGCTTTGGACGAAGCCGGCATCACGGTCAACAAAAACACGATTCCGTTTGATCCGGCGAGCCCGTTCGTCACGAGCGGAATCCGAATCGGGACGGCAGCGATGACGTCGCGTGGATTCAAAGAAGCCGAGATGAAACAAATCGCAGAGCTGATTGAACTCGTTCTGAAAAACCCGGAAGATCAAGAAACACTGACAAGTGCCCACAAGCAAGTTCTGGCATTGACAGGTCGTTTCCCGCTTTACCCGGAACGCGGTTAAGTTTTAAGCGTACAATCACCACCTCGACCTTTTCGATTGATGAGAAGTGCGGGGTGGTTTTTTTTTGATGACCTTTAGCTAATCGGAAAGGAAGTGAAGGATGATGAAGATTTTAGTCGTGGAAGATGATCTGCATATTCAGCGACTTGTCCGGGAGACACTTGAAGCGGACGGCCATCAGATTGTCGCGACGGCGGACGGGAACGAAGCGGCCCGATGGATGGACGACCAACTGTTCGAAGCAGCCGTGCTGGACGTGATGGTGCCGGGACGAACCGGTTTTGAATTGTGTACCTTGTTGCGGGAAAGTCATGAAATTCCGATTTTGATGCTGACAGCTCTCGGAGAACTGACCGATAAACGTGACGGTTTTTCATCGGGAGCGGATGATTACATCACGAAACCCTTTGATCCGGAAGAACTGGTTTTCCGTCTGCATGCCGTTGCCCGGCGGTATCAAAAAGCCGTTGTCCCCATCATACAATTTGGTGAGGTTACGATTGATAAACAGAGCCAGCAGCTGACGATCGGAACGACCCGGTTGACGATTCCCCGCCGTGAGTTCGAATTGTTGCACCAATTGGCCAACTTTCCGGGACGGGTCTTCAGCCGGGAAGAATTGATCGAACACGTCTGGGGACTCGACTTCATGGGGGACGACCGGACGGTTGACGTCCATATCAAGCGACTGCGCAAACGACTGCAGGAGACGGACGCAATCAAAATCCAGACTGTCCGCGGTCTCGGATACCGGTTGGAGGCGACGGCATGAAATCGTTGTATGTGAAAATTGTCGGGCTCGTCTGTCTGGTTCTGCTCGTCTCCGCATTGATTGCCTTATTGATCAGTAATGTCTTGTATTACACCGTGTGGCAAGCTTCTTACAGTCAGAAGGTAGAAGAGGCGGTCGAGACATCGTTCGCTTATTACGAACGACACGGGGACCGGCGTGTCGATTCGTTTTACGAGATGCTCAGTGCGACCGGCTTTCAACTTTATGTCGTGTCGGAATCCGGACAGGTCAAGCGGTACGGGAATCCGTTCCGTAATGAGACAATCGCACCTGCTGTCATTCAATCAGTGCAAGAAGGACAGGTCTATCAAGGGATGCGGGACTACCCGTTCCATTTGTTCCTGCTTGGATTGTTTGATAATGAAGTCATCAATACGTACGGAACGTCCTTAGAAACGGATACGGGGACGGATGCCGTGTTCATTCGTCCGGACTTAAGCCGGCAGATTCGTGAGTTGCATCTGTTCGTCGGTGCGTTCCTGGCGTTACTCGTCCTGCTCAGCTTCCTGCTGCTCGTCTTTTCGATCCGTTACCTGGTGCGTCCGATCAAACGATTGACGACGGCGACGGAACGGATGACGACGGGGGATTACTCGATTTCGGTCGCGACGACCGGGCAAGATGAAATCGGGGAATTATCGCGACGGTTCGACGAGATGGCGCAGGCCGTTGCCAAGTCGGACGCCGAACGAAAAGCATTCGTCGCCAATGTCTCACATGAATTCCAATCACCACTGACGACAATCAGAGGATACGCCGGACAACTCGACCGGTCTGTGCGACCCGAAGACCGGTCGAAATTAAGGACAATCGGACAGGAAGCGACACGAATGGCCGAATTGACCCGTCAATTACTGACCTTGGCCCGGCTTGACGAGGGGCGTCCGCTGAGACGCCAGCCGATTCAGCTCATCCAGTCGATTCAGGCGACACTGGAGACACTTCGTTATCAGTTGGACGAACGTGGAGTGGCCGTCGCACTCGATGCATCGGATGATCCGGTGATTCGTGCAGACGAATTGGCGCTGGAACAGATTTTTCAAAATCTGATTCGAAATGCCTTACATGTCTCGGGGGAAGGCGACTTGATTACGATTCAAGTCGACACACAAGCGGATTCCGTCATCGTTCAGATCAAAGATCAAGGACCGGGCATGACGGAGCAAGTAATCGCTCATGCCTTCGAACGATTTTATCAAGGTGATGCGTCACGCGGGACGAGCGGAACCGGTCTCGGACTGGCAATCGTCAAGGAAACGATGGATCAATTGGATGGACAGATTCGAATCGAGTCGATTCCGGATGCGGGAACGACGATTGTGCTGACTTTTGTAAGTCAGGACTGAGTCGTTCATGTTCCGTTCATCTTTCACCTCTACAATCAAACCTGTAACGTACAAACAGGAGGGATGAAAGATGAAGATGGGATGGCGTGAATTGATTCGGATGCGACAACGCTTCTTCTTGATGGCAATCGTGACGACGTTGATCGTCTTGTTGATTTTAATGATTTCCGGACTGGCCGACGGACTGGCTTATGACAATGGAGCGGTTGTCCGCAACTTGCCGATCGAGCAGGTTGCCTTGAGTAAAGATGCGGAAGGGCAGCTGACACGATCCTTTTTGGAACGGACGGATCAACCGGTGGCGACGGAAGCATTAGGTGTGCAAAACATGGTGCTTGAAAAGAAAAATGGGACAAAAGAAGATGTGACGGTGTTTGCTTCTCCGAGTGATACGCGTTACGGACCGCAGCAATTAGCGGACTTAAAGGACGGTCAAGTCCTGGTCGATCGACAGTACGCCGAACAGAGCGGCACGAAAGTCGGCGATTCGGTCACGGACTTCCGGACGAAACAGACGTTTGAAATCGTCGGTACGGTCAACGACGGACGCTACAGCCATGCACCGGTCGTCTGGATGACGATTTCGACATGGGATGCCTGGCAAAAAAAGATGGACTCGAGTTATGTCTCGGCATTCATCAGCCGGGATTCGATTAAAACAAAGCTTGCGACGTATACGAAACAGCAAATCGTCGAACAAGTGCCGGGTTACGCGGCGGAACAAAACTCGTTCCAAATGATGCGGCTCGCACTCATCATCATCGGTTCGTTGATTTTGACGGCTTTCTTTTACATCTTGACGATGCAAAAAATGAAACAACTTGGTATCTTGAAGGCAATCGGGATTCGGACGCGGACGATTGGGCAAGGACTCGTCCTACAGGTTTTCCTGCTGACGGTCATCTCGTTTTCAGTCAGTCTGCTTTTGACTTGGACGGTCGGACAATTGTTGCCGGACGATTTACCATTCCGGTTTGAATGGACGACCAGTCTGCTGTATGGTGGGCTGATTATCCTGATGGCTTTGCTGGGCGGTCTGATTCCGTTGCGTGCTTTGAGAAAACTGGAACCGGCTGATGCGATTGGAGGAATGACAGGATGATTAAGCTGACAGATGTCGAACAAACATATGGTGCGATGAAGGTGTTGCAACACGTCTCGTTCGAAGCCCGGGAAGGAGAATTGATTGCGCTTGTCGGACCGAGCGGCAGCGGGAAAAGTACGTTACTCCAATTGCTGGGGCTGTTGCAGACACCATCCGCCGGTCTGATTCAATTTGATGGAAGTCCGCTTGGAGATACGTCGGATGAAGGACGGCGCCGGATGCGCCTTGAGGCAATCGGCTTTATTTTTCAGGAATCCCATCTTGTACCCTTCTTAACAGCAGCGGAACAACTGGAGCTCGTTGCGGAAGAAGCCGGACGAACGATTGATGCAGCAGCTCAGCTGGAAGTGTTCGGATTACGTGAGAGACGTCATCACTTGCCGCACGCTTTATCCGGTGGAGAACGGCAACGGGTGGCGATTGCCCGGGCGCTTGTCAATGATCCGCGTCTCGTTCTGGCGGATGAACCGACGGCGAGTCTTGATTATACGAATGCCCGACAGGTGATGGAGTTGTTGCAGCGACAGGCACATGAGCACGGCAAGACGGTCATCGTCATCACCCATGACGAACGGATGCTGACGTATTGTGACCGTGTCTTACGGATGGAAGATGGCCAGATTCAAGAAATCAATTAAAACGGGATACTGCTCTGACTTTTGTTTTCGCACGAAAAATAAAAGTTGGAGCAGTATTTTTGATATACTGAACTGAACACGAATAATTTAAGGGTGGATTTAAACGATGGACTTATCTAAATTCATACGATCGGAACTAGAGACGATTAATACGGCACACATTACGAAATGGTTGGAAGATAAAAGTTTATCAAAACGTGACTATAAACGATTGGTTGAAGATTTTAAAGCCATTGTCATCATGGAACAAGCCGGTTTTTATGAACAGGCCGATGCACGGTTCATGCAGTGGAAACCTCTTCCGTTACCGGCAGAGATTTACCGTTACCGATTGGCGATTGCGGGAAAAATCGGTGGGAAACGATTGGCCCGAAAACGTTTTTCGGCATATCCTTCTGTTGTACAAAATCATTCGCAACTGAAGTCATGGAAAAAAAATCTTCGGAGCAATCCGTTGTGGTTAGGTGGACTAGTCGTAGCCGGCCTATTAGCAGTCGGCATTACGCAAGTTGATTTTTCCGAGGAAGCTCCGTCTAAAAAAACTTCCGAACAAACGAACGTTGAACAAAAGCTTGCGTCTTTAGAAAAAGAAGTCGAACAGCTGAAACAAAAAAATGAGAAGCTGGCGGCATCTGAAGAAAAAAAGACGGAAACAAAAAAAACCAAAGCCGATCAATCGAAAGAAACGGAACAAGAGGAGCCGCAGGCGTCAACGAAGGATCCTGAGCAGGCCCTTCAGGAGGCAGTTTCTTCCGTTCAGTCCAAAGAGTATGAAACGGCGAACCAATTGTTGACCGGAAAGGTCCTGACGAATAAAGAAACAGCCGGTATGGCGCGTTTCTACAAATTGATTGCAGCCGGAAAGCTGAAAGAAACGAAACAAAGTGACTACCTGGCCTACCGGAATGATTTTCCGGAATCCGGTTACATGAGTGATGTCTTATGGATGCAGGCTGTTTACGAACAAAAAAATAAAATTGGTAATTACAAAACGACATTACAGGAGTTAGCGAAACAACCGGACAACGAATGGTCATATGCTGCGAAGGCAATCCTTCAAGGGAAGAGTACGCTGGGAGATTGATTCGAAGAAAACAGTTCCCAAGCAGTCGCTTTTTGGAGTACAATGCGAAAAGAGAATGGAGAGGAGATGCAAAACAATGAGTAAAGTACATGTATTTGATCACCCATTGATTCAGCACAAGATGACGATCATGCGTAAAGTCGAAACAGGAACGAAACAATTCCGGGAGCTTGTCGACGAAGTGGCTTCATTGATGGCATATGAACTCACGCGTGATCTTCCACTTACTGACGTTGAAATCGAGACACCGGTCACGAAAACGACGCAAAAAATGATCGAGGGTAAGAAACTGGGAATCGTTCCGATTCTTCGTGCAGGTCTTGGGATGGTGGACGGCATGCTTCGCATGATGCCGAACGTCAAAGTAGGACATATCGGTCTTTACCGTGATCCGGAAACACTTGAGCCGACGGAATACTATCTCAAATTACCGACAGACGTCGCAGAACGTGATTTCGTCGTCGTCGATCCAATGCTTGCGACCGGCGGTTCTGCTGCTGACGCAATCTCCTCTTTGAAAAAACAGGGTGCACAAAGCATTAAGCTGGCTTGCCTCTGTGCGGCACCTGAAGGCGTCAAACGCATTCAGGAAGAACATCCGGATGTCGACATTTATCTCGCGGCACTCGATGAGAAATTGAATGACCATGGTTACATCGTTCCTGGACTCGGGGATGCGGGTGACCGTCTGTTTGGTACGAAATAATCAGCAGACTGAAAGGCGCTTCCTGTGAAGGGAGCGCCTTTTTTTGTACGAGTTGCCACAGGTGTGAACTGCGCACGTGACATGGAATATGTTTTAATAGGAGCAGAAGCAAGAAGGAGGAAGTCTGTATGCCCATCAAAGTCATGCCGATTTTCGGCACGCGACCGGAAGCCATCAAAATGGCACCGCTCGTCAACGTCTTAAAGAACAATCCTGCGTTTGACGTCCATGTCACGATTACGGCCCAACACCGGGAGATGCTCGATCAAGTATTGGAGCTGTTCGAGATTACACCGGATCACGATTTGAACATCATGAAAGCGCGGCAGACCTTGGTCGATATCACGACACGCGGTCTCGAGGGACTCGATGCTGTCATGAAGGAAGTCAAACCGGATCTCGTCCTTGTCCATGGCGACACGACGACGACGTTCGTCGGCAGTCTCGCTGCCTACTACAATCAAATCGCCGTGGGACATGTCGAAGCCGGACTCCGTACATACAATAAGTACTCACCGTTCCCGGAAGAAGTGAACCGGCAACTGACCTCGACGCTGGCCGATCTGCATTTTGCACCGACCGAGCAGGCGGCAGTGAATCTGGCGTCGGAAAACAGACACGCGGGCGTTTTCGTGACCGGGAATACGGCGATCGATGCCCTGCAAACGACGGTCCAGACAGATTATATGCATCCCGTTCTAGAAAAGATCGGTTCGAAGCGACTTGTCCTGATGACGGCGCACCGGCGGGAAAATTTAGGTGCGAAGATGCACCAGATGTTCCGGGCGATCCGGCGTCTTGTCGACGACCATCCGGACATTCATGTCGTGTATCCGGTTCACTTGAATCCTGTCGTCCAGGAGGCGGCGAGTGACGTATTCGGAGGACACGACCGCATCACCTTGATTCCGCCGCTCGACGTCTTTGACTTCCATAACTTTGCGAGCCGGGCGCACCTTATCTTGACGGATTCCGGCGGCGTCCAGGAAGAAGCTCCGTCACTCGGTGTGCCGGTTCTTGTCTTACGCGATACGACCGAACGTCCGGAAGGCGTTAAAGCGGGAACGCTGAAGCTGGCCGGAACGGATGAAGAAACAATCTATCGTCTCGCGAGTGAGTTGCTCGAGGACGAAGCAGCGTATAACAAGATGGCCCAGGCTTCAAATCCTTACGGAGATGGTCATGCTTCCGAACGGATTGCAGCGGCGATTCTGGAACATTTTAATCAGGATGCGGAGTTTGAGCCGTTTAAAGTCGAAAACTGACGAAAGTTTAGACATACAGCAAAGGACCGATGTCCCCGTCACAAACGGAGGCACCGGTCCTTTTATGGAATCCAACAGATCATCTGTTCCAAAGATGGACGTACGAACGATGTGTCAACAGTCCGAGTGAACGTCCTCATTTCATGCGACTCCTGCAGGGAAAAGCGCGTTTTTTGCGCTGTCAGAGACAAACAAGACCCGGTTTCCTGACCACAGGTGCAGGAAAGCTGGCTTGTGTCTCGCCTGCGGAAAGCGAATGAGGAAGAGGGCGGAACACCTGTGACGATAGAATGACGCATTATCTTTGGGAAAGAGACGGCACTTCTTTTGGACAATAATTAATACCCCATTGTTCCCTTACGCCCAGTGCGAAGGGCGGAGCAACCGTTCCGGAAGGCGTGTCTTCGTATTGCCTTGCGCCGCATTGACCTGCGCTTGCGTCAAAAACAGCGCGTCGGTCAGATCGGCTCCTGCCAACTGACAGTCACGCAGGTCGGCACCGAGGAAGTTGACGCCACGCAACCGGCTGTTCGATAAGTTCGTCGCGAGCAAAAACTGTCCGCGGACACTTATGCCGGAAAAGTCCTGTCCTGCAAGATTTTTCCCAATCCAGTCGCGGGGAAGTGGGCGTCTGCTCGTCCCTGAAAACGGTGTTTGAACCAGTCCTTCGATTTTTGCAAGGAGCGGTAGCAATGTTGCCCGTACCTGATCGAGATCGAGTGCCGCAAGCTCGTCCGGAGAAGAACCGGTCATTGCATCCAGTTCAGCCAGCTTATTTTCTAGCAGATGATGAATCGAGCGGGTGGCTGGCCGGATGCCGTCTGTCAGGTACCACATCATTTCCTGCAGATGGACCATCTTCGGATACAGGGCGTACATGACCGGTTTTGTCGTCTCATCGTACACGCCGGAAAATGTCACTTGCGAAATCTGTTGTCCGGCACCAAAGCAGTCATAAACGGTACATCCTTTATACCCGCTCGGGCGCAAACGGTCATGAATCCCGCAACGGTAATCAGCATCTAAATTCCGGCATGGTGTCGCTTCCGGTTTGTTGTGACCAAAATCGCTTGAGGCGGAAAAAGCGAGTGCCGTACAACACAATCCGAAGCAGTCCCCGCACTGAACTCGAAAGCGTTCGGTTTCCATTCTCTTCACATCCTTTTGATTTGTTCATGTCACTTCTTTTTACCATATGTAGACAATCATTTTCAAATCATAATCAACGAGTAAACGAGCAGTGGTTCCACTCAAATGGAAGAACTAAATATATGATTTTTGTAAAAAAACAGCTGCACTATGACCTTGAAAGCAGCAAATCATCCGTGAATTTTTAAGCTGTGACAAGGCACACACGAAACGAATTGGAAATCGTCTGCGGGCTTTGTTACAAACAGATGTCAGAGGGGTTTTCGTGTCCCGAAACGGAAGCGTTTACAATTGTGAAGAAAAAATGTTTTTTCACAAAATCGACACAAATCAAATTTAGACGACTTGTTTCTCATTACGAAAGACGATATAACGTTACTGTTCAATGGTTTTGTTCACCTAGTGAACCATCTCGATAAACGTTGATAGTACTACATATTTTCTTCACATCTTCGTGAAAAGAGTGCCGGGGGAGACCTCTGTGAAAACCTTATCAATTGTTGATATACAATGGTTTCGACGGTCCATTTTAATTGTGAATTCATTTGACTATGAAATGGTTCTCATTGTATTCTTGACTAGTATGAAAATCCGCAAATTGTGGGAAAGAAAAAGAACTCACAACTGGGAAAAGGGGGTCGTCTCTAGTGCGCCAAAAAGGGCTCGCGACGAGTATGGTCATGGCCTCGCAAATTTCGACGGCACTAGCCGCACCGATCGTCATCGGCTTTCTTGTTGGGAACTATGGGGAACAGCAGGACTGGTGGCAAAAGATGGGCGCGACGTTTGCAGTGTTCATCGGGATTTTCATCGGAATTCTCTGCATGATCGCAATGATCAGGCACTTGTTAGGAGACAAGACATGAATATCATCCTTCAAGATGCGTTGTATCGTGCGTACTTACGATGGTTTGGACTCTACTATGGAATCCTTGCCGTTCTGTTACTTGTCGGTTATCCGAGTGATCCGGTGATTTATGGACTGGCGCTGGGTGGGGCAGGTAGCTTCATGATCTTGACGCTGCAACGATTAAGCGTCGATCGAATGTATCGTGTAATCGAGCGTGGGCGCAAGCCGATGTCTCGAGGGACCGTATCACGCATGGCGGTCGCGGTACTCTGTGTGATGATCGGCTTGAAGTATGAAGCCGAATTGTCATTAACTGCGGTGGTAATAGGCCTTCTCGCCGGCCACGTCATACAATTTTGTGAGTATTTTACTCACGAACTTAAGCGGGAAAAGAGGTGAATAATCAAATGAACCACGAAATGCCACTTTACGAAATCCCACTCTGGGGCGACTTCGTTCTGTACGGTAGCTGGACAAACTTGATCACAGTGCTGATTGCAGCTGCTCTCGTTTTCCTGATTGCCGTGGCCGGTACGCGACGTCTTGTGATGAAGCCGACCGGTGCTCAAAACGTGATGGAGATGTTCCTCGAGTTCGTTCGCGGAATCATCAGCAGCACGATGGACTGGAAAACAGGGGGTCGCTTCCTAACTTTCGGAATGACACTGTTCCTGTTCATCATCGTGTCCAACTTAATGGGTCTTCCCTTTAACGTTGTGACGGGTCACTACATTTGGTTCAACTCACCAACTGCAGATCCGTATGTGACACTTGCACTTTCATCTATGGTAGTGGTCATGAGCCATTATTACGGTGTGAAAATGCGCGGCTTCGGCTCGTATGCGAAAACGTTTATGACGCCGATGTTTATTATTACCATCATCGAAGAATTCGCAAACACGTTGACACTTGGTCTTCGTCTTTACGGTAACATCTTCGCGGGTGAGATCATGATTGGTATCATTCTCTCGATCGGTATCATCTCTGGAACGAACGATTTCCAATTCCTCGGACCAGTCGGTGTCATCCTGTCAGCGATCCCAATGTTGATCTGGCAAGGATTCTCACTCTTCATCGGAGCAATCCAAGCGTATATCTTCCTTATCTTAACGATGGTTTACATCGGGCATAAGGCAGCGCACGACCATTAATTCGAAGGTAAAGCATCTGCTTTTCCGATAATCGCACGACCAAATTTCGAACACAATCTAGGGAGGCAATTCATAATGGAACTTATTGCAACAGCGATCATCATCGGACTCGGCGCACTCGGCGCAGGTATCGGTAACGGTCTTATCGTAAACGGTACAGTATTAGGACAAGCACGTCAGCCAGAACTCAAAAACGAACTTCGTCAAACAATGTTCATCGGTATCGGTCTCGTTGAGGCACTTCCAATCATCGGTGTAGCGGTCGGTTTCCTTCTCCTCAACTCTTAATCCGTATTTAATTTTACGTACCAAGAACTGAGCTACATAGGGCGTTATTCGTTCCACTAGAGTGAACCGTCATGGGGGCTGCGGCTCCCTTATGTAGATATTAGAAGTAGGACCAACCACGAGGGGAGTGTAATCGAATGAATCTCACGTATCTTGCGGCAGAAGCAGGCGGCGAAGGTAGTCACCTCTTACTTGCTAACATGATCGTCACGATCGTCGTTTTCCTCTTGCTCCTCATCCTCTTGAAGAAATTCGCATGGGGCCCGCTCGTCAACATGATGAAAGCGCGGGAAGAGCATGTGGCTAGCGAGATCAATTCGGCTGAAAAAAGCCGGAAAGACGCTGAAGTCTACGTAGAACAACAACAAGCAGAACTCAACAAGGCACGTACGGAAGCACGTGACCTGTTAGAAGCATCACGCCGTCAAGCTGAGGCGGAACAAGCACGTGCGATGGAGCAGGCACGTGTCGAAACAGAATTGAGCAAGGAAGAAGCTCGCCGTGCAATCGAACGTGAACGCGCTGAAGCACAAGCTGCTTTGAAGAACGATGTTGCTCTTCAAGCAATCGCTGCAGCACGCCACGTCATGAAAACACAGCTTGCGACAGACGAAGCGGCACAACGTGCACTCGTCGACCAATTCCTCGCTGACACTAAGGGCACGAACTAATGCGTGACCACGTAGCGGGACGCTACGCAAAAGCGCTCTTCGATCTTGCACTTGAGCACCATGTGCTCGAACAAGCAGAAGCTGATGTGCGAACGCTCGGCGAAGTGCTCCACGCAACACCAGAGCTCGCATCGGTTTTAGGAAACCCGTCGATTTCTGCAGAAGAGCTGAAGCAAGTCCTTCATACGAGCTTCACAGGCTTCAATACGATTGTCTTAAATACGATCCTCGTCATGGTCGAAAACGACCGGGCACCGGAAGTATTGTCATTGCCGGAGCATTTCATCGCGTTGTTGAATGAGCACCGTAACGTTGCAACAGCAATCGTGACAAGTGCATACAAACTGTCGGACGAAGAACTCACGAACGTGAAGGAAACGTTTGGCCAAAAATCAGGAAAAACGCTTGAAGTAGAAAATGTTGTTGATACGAACGTAATCGGCGGACTTCGTGTTCAAATCGGTTACACGACATATGATGGCACGATCGAAACGAAACTAACGCGACTTGAGCGTGAGCTGTTAAAAGCGTAAGAAAATAGGGGTGAAACGCATGAGCATTAGAGCTGAAGAAATCAGCGCCCTGCTTAAAGCGCGTATCGCGCAGTACGGTTCTACGATGGAAGTGAACGAGACAGGTACAGTCATCCAAATCGGTGATGGTATCGCTCGTGCACACGGACTCGACAACGTCATGTCGGGAGAGCTCGTAGAATTCGCTAACGGCACAATGGGCTTGGCGCAAAACTTAGAAGAAGGCAACGTCGGTATCATCATTCTTGGTGACTATCTTGAAATCAAAGAAGGCGACTCTGTTCGCCGTACGGGCCGCATCATGGAAGTACCAACAGGAGACGCACTCCTCGGACGTGTCGTCAACCCGCTTGGTATGCCAATCGATGGTCTTGGTCCAATCGAAACAGAACACTATAACCCGATCGAGCGTAAAGCTTCTGGTGTTATGGCACGTAAATCGGTTCACGAACCACTTCAGACGGGAATCAAGGCAATCGATGCCCTCGTTCCAATCGGTCGTGGACAACGTGAGTTGATCATCGGTGACCGTCAGACGGGTAAAACGTCAATCGCCATCGATACGATCATCAACCAAAAAGAAGAAAACATGATCTGTATCTACGTCGCAATCGGACAAAAAGAATCAACAGTCCGTGGTGTTGTTGAAACACTCCGTAAAAACGGTGCACTTGATTACACAATCGTCGTTTCGGCAGCAGCTTCACAGCCGGCGCCACTTCTTTACCTCGCACCATTCGCTGGTGTAGCGATGGGTGAACACTTCATGGATCTCGGCAAGCACGTTCTTGTCATCTATGATGATCTTTCAAAACAAGCAGCGGCATACCGTGAGCTTTCGCTTCTTCTGAAGCGTCCACCAGGCCGCGAAGCCTACCCGGGTGATGTCTTCTACCTTCACTCACGTCTCCTTGAGCGTGCAGCGAAATTGAACGACGGACTTGGTGCAGGTAGCTTAACAGCTCTTCCATTCATCGAGACACAAGCGTCGGATATCTCGGCTTACATCCCGACAAATGTTATCTCGATCACGGATGGTCAAATCTTCCTTCAATCGGATCTCTTCTTCTCAGGTGTCCGTCCAGCGATCAACCCGGGTCTCTCGGTATCGCGTGTAGGTGGTTCGGCTCAAGTGAAAGCGATGAAGAAGGTAGCGGGTACGCTCCGTCTTGACCTCGCTTCTTACCGTGAGCTCGAAGCCTTTTCACAGTTCGGATCTGACCTTGATAAAGCGACACAATCGAAGCTTAACCGTGGTGAGCGGACAGTAGAGGTTCTGAAACAGGACCTTAACCAACCGTTGACTGTCGATAAGCAAGTCATCATCATCTATGCCTTGACTCGTGGTCACCTTGATGATGTTGCCGTTTCAGATATTCGTCGTTTTGAAAAGGAACTCAACCTCTGGCTCGATCAAAACCGCAAACAACTTTGCGACGAGATCCGTAAAACAGGTAACCTTCCAGCTGACGAAGAAATCGTTACTGCAATCTCAGAATTTAAGAAAACGTTCCAGCCGACTGTCTAAGGGATTTCTCTTAGACTCGGCGGAACACTCTTGATACTAACAAGGTGGTGAATCGAAATGGCATCGTTGCGCGAGATACAAATGCGGATCAACTCGACGAAAAGTACGAAACAGATCACGAAAGCGATGAACATGGTTTCGGCGTCGAAACTGAACCGCGCTCAAGCACATAGCGCGAAGTTCCAGCCTTACATGCTGAAAATGCAGGAAGTGCTCGGAACCATTGCGAATGGCACGACAGGTGCTAGCCATCCGATGCTCGAAAAACGTCCTGTCAAAAAGACAGGATATATCGTCATCACATCGGATCGCGGCTTAGCTGGTGCATATAACGCCAACGTGCTGCGTGAAGTCTACCGGGAAATCAATGAAAAGCATACTACGGACAGTTACGTCTTGTTCGTGGTCGGTAAAGTCGGTGTCCAGTTCTTCCGTTCACGCGGAATCACGGTCACGGATGCGATCACAGGACTAAACGATTCTCCTTCGTATGTCGATGTCGCAGAAATCGTGAAGCGTACAGTGAGTGCGTTCACGCTCGGCGAAATCGACGAACTCAAGCTGTGCTACAACCACTTCATGTCTGTCATCAGCCAGGAAGTGAAAGTCGAAACCCTTCTCCCGCTCGGAGAAATCGAAGCTTCGTCTTCGACGACTTATGAGTACGAGCCAAGCGAGGAACAAATCCTGGCTGAACTCCTTCCGCGTTATGCGGAGAGCTTGATTTTCGGTGCGCTTCTTGACGCGAAAGTAGCAGAACATGCGTCACGTATGACAGCAATGCAAAGTGCGACAGATAACGCAGATGACTTGATCGGTCGATTGACTCTCGTCTACAACCGGGCTCGACAAGCTGCAATCACGCAAGAAATCACAGAGATCGTCAGTGGAGCCGCTGCCCAGCAGTAATCCACTCGGCGTAATGATAGCTAGGAGGAAACACGATGAACGAACTCGGTTTAAAAGGCCGCGTCGTCGCGGTCATGGGACCTGTCATCGACGTTAAGTTCGACGGACACTTGCCGAAGATCTACAACGCGCTTCGTATTCAATATACGCCGCAAACAGTAGAAGAAGTGGCTATCGACTTGACGCTTGAGGTCGCCTTGCACCTTGGTGACGACGTCGTCCGTACCATTGCGATGGATTCTACGGATGGTGTACGCCGTGGAGTGGAAGTACTGGACACTGGTGCTCCAATCTCGGTACCTGTCGGAGAAGCAACGCTTGGTCGCGTCTTCAACGTACTCGGTAACCCAATTGATGAAAAAGAACTCGATGCAAGCGTGGAACGTCTTCCGATCCACAAAAAAGCACCGACGTTTGATAACCTTTCAACAAAAGTTGAAATCCTCGAAACAGGAATTAAAGTCGTTGACTTACTCGCTCCTTACATCAAGGGTGGTAAGATCGGTCTCTTCGGTGGTGCCGGTGTAGGTAAGACCGTCCTCATCCAGGAACTGATCAACAACATCGCGCAAGAGCACAGCGGTATCTCGGTATTCGCAGGTGTTGGTGAGCGGACGCGTGAAGGTAATGACTTGTACCACGAGATGACGGATTCAGGCGTTATCAAACAAACAGCGATGGTCTTCGGTCAGATGAACGAGCCGCCGGGCGCACGTCTTCGTGTTGCCTTGACTGGTTTGACAATGGCGGAATACTTCCGTGATGAGCAGGGACAAGACGTTCTTCTCTTCGTTGATAACATCTTCCGTTACACACAAGCAGGTTCAGAAGTATCGGCCCTTCTCGGTCGTATGCCATCTGCCGTTGGTTACCAGCCGACACTTGCTACAGAGATGGGTATGCTTCAAGAGCGTATCACGTCAACAAACAAAGGTTCGGTTACATCAATCCAAGCGGTTTATGTACCAGCCGATGACTATACTGACCCGGCTCCTGCAACGACGTTTGCCCACTTGGATGCAACGACGAACCTTGAGCGCCGTCTCTCTGAGATGGGTATCTATCCTGCCGTGGATCCACTTGCTTCTACATCACGTGCCCTTTCACCGGAAATCGTCGGCGAAGAGCATTACGGCGTAGCTCGTCAAGTTCAGGAAACACTTCAGCGTTACAAAGAACTTCAGGATATCATCGCGATCCTCGGTATGGACGAGTTGTCTGAAGAAGACAAATTGACTGTACACCGTGCGCGTCGTATCCAGTTCTTCTTGTCGCAGAACTTCCACGTAGCTGAGCAGTTCACAGGACAAAAAGGATCGTACGTCCCGGTTAAGGACACGATCCGCGGCTTCAAAGAAATCCTCGGTGGGAAACACGATGATTTGACGGAAGAAGCATTCCGTCTCGTCGGTCCGATCGAAGATGCGATTGAAAAAGCGAAGACGCTTGTCTAAGTGACAAAGCATAAGGGGGACTTGAGATGAACACACTTCATGTCAATATCGTCACCCCGGATGGCGAAGTGTATGATGGCGATGTCCGTATGGTCGTTGCGAAAACGATATCTGGTGAGATCGGGGTTCTCCCGCACCACGTACCACTCGTAACACCACTCGACATCAGCATCTTGAAGTTGCGCCACGAAGATGGCGGACGCACGTTGATCGCTATCAGCGGTGGCTTTATGGAAGTGCGCCAGGATACAGTGACGGTTCTTGCTGAAACGGCTGAAGCAGCGGATAAGGTCGACTACGACCGTGCCTCGGCTGCGAAAGTCCGGGCAGAACGTCGCCTCCAGGACACGAAATTATCAGATCTTGAGTTCAAACGCGCTGAGCTTTCATTGAAACGCGCAATCAACCGTCTCAACCTAAAAGAGTACGGTCGCGATTGATCCAAGTTAAAAGACCCGGTTTCCGTCATGGAAGCCGGGTCTTTTTTTGAGGAGAGGTCAATGATTTCCTGCAGGACAATCGCTTTCACAAATCTGTTGGGTGATTCAGGTTTAACAACGCTAAAAAAAGTAAAAGGACATATATGTGTCCTCTTCACACATTTTTCAATCTTATTATGTGGAATTTTCCATAATCATCTTTTCATAATATATTTTATAGGATAAAATAAATTATCTTGTGCCTTTTTGTTTGCGCAATCATTCATTGTATGAAATCATGGTAAGGTTGGAAAAACCTTAACAGAAGAGGTGCAGTAGCAGTGACGTCAATCGGTTTAAGTGCATTAATCAGTATGCTCGTTTATTTAACGGCGATTGTCTTCGCCTGGTGGGCACTCCTTCCAGTCAAGTGGGAGAAGTTCCTGCAGCATCCGAAAGGACCACAGGCTGTCGTCTTACGTGTGTTGCTTGCCGTTGCGCTCGGTTCGCTGATCGCTCGCTTTTTGCTCGACTATTCAGGATTCGCACAGCGTCTCCAGTTCTTAGTCGGGTGAACTTGTAACTTCGTTGTAAACCCTAAATCATCAATCTGATTTAGTATGGAACAGGATAGTATTCTTATAATGAAGAAACGTAACCATTGTAAAGCTGAAAAGTCGTGTTGGATTTGGAATGAGAGATTAACTATAGGGTGTTTCTCTTCTATCATGCGTTGGTCTTCAACTATGATGCACACCAATCGCGAATTGAACATAATAGAACAGAAACGAAAGCAGAGGAGTATGAGTAATGGAAAAAATCGTTGTCCGTGGCGGACGTAAATTAGCTGGAACGGTAAAAGTAGAAGGTGCCAAAAATGCAGTCTTGAAAACATTGGTCGCAACATTGCTGGCTTCAGAAGGTACATCGGTCCTTCAAAACGTTCCCCGTTTGGCAGACGTCTATACCATCAATAACGTCTTACGGAACTTGAACGCAGAAGTAACATTCGATGCTGAAGCAAACACAGTCTCGGTCAATGCAGAAGCAGAATTGAAAGACGAAGCACCACTTGAATACGTTCGGAAGATGCGTGCGTCAATTCTTGTCATGGGACCACTCCTTGCGCGTCTCGGTCGTGCACGTGTCGCCATGCCGGGTGGCTGTGCGATTGGTTCACGTCCAATCGATCTTCACTTAAAAGGATTCGAAGCGATGGGCGCAAAAACAATCATCGGCAACGGATTCGTTGAAGCACACGTTGACGGTCGCCTGCAAGGTGCAAAAATCTACCTCGACTTCCCGTCAGTCGGTGCAACAGAAAACATCATGATGGCAGCGACACTTGCTGAAGGTACGACAGTCATCGAAAACGTCGCGAAAGAACCGGAAATCGTCGATCTCGCAAACTTCCTGAACGCAATGGGCGCAAAAGTCCGCGGTGCCGGTACAGAGACGATTCGCATCGAAGGTGTCGAAAAACTTCACGGTGGCAACCACTATGTCATTCCAGACCGGATCGAAGCCGGTACATTCATGATTGCAGCTGCCATCACGGAAGGTGACGTTGAAGTCATTGGTGCTGAGCGTGAACACCTTCGTCCATTGATCTCGAAAATGGAAGAGATGGGTGTTAAAATCTCAGACACAGAAGAAGGACTTCGTGTCGTCGGACCGAAGAAACTCGTTGCGATTGATGTCAAAACGATGCCACACCCTGGTTTCCCGACAGACGTTCAAGCGCAAATGATGGCGTTGGTCTTAAAAGCAGAAGGCACTTCTGTCATCACGGAAACAGTCTTCGAAAACCGTTTCATGCACGTCGAAGAATTCCGTCGTATGAACGCTGACATCAAGATCGAAGGACGTTCATCCATCATCACAGGCGGCATCCAGCTTCAAGGCGCAGAAGTCCTTTCAACGGACCTTCGTTCAGGGGCAGCACTTGTCACGGCAGGATTGATTGCAGAAGGCGAAACACGTGTTGGTGCCTTGCATCACATCGATCGCGGATACGTTGATTTCCATCTTAAATTACAAGCACTCGGCGCAGATGTCGAACGCATCACGGAAGAAACAGTCGCCATCGAAGAGACAGCAGCGACGAAGCTTTAAGCTATTATTTCATTCCAATACATTCTTGACGACTTTCTCAAAAAGAAAGTCGTCTCTTTTTGTTTCCCTGTGCTAGAATTGAAAGGTATGTATACATAAATGGGTTAGACGTCCAAGCGACGTTCTAAATTTTGGAATAATAGCCAGTGGATAAAGGAGATCACGCGAGATGTTTTTGACAAAGGATATCGGAATTGACTTAGGGACGGCGAATGTCGTCATTCACGTAAAAGGTAAGGGAATCGTACTCGACGAGCCGTCAGTCGTCGCTATTGATAAAGTAACAGGCAAAATTCATGCGGTCGGAACGGAAGCCCACCAAATGGTCGGCCGAACACCGGGTAACATCGTTGCCATCCGTCCATTACGCGATGGGGTCATCGCTGATTTCGAGATGACGGAAGCGATGTTACGTCACTTCATCGATAAAATTGAAGTGAGAAGTATGTTCGGCGGAGTCCGGATGTTGATTTGTACACCGGCCAGCATCACGACGGTCGAAGCGAAAGCGATTCGTCAAGCAGGTGAAAAATCAGGCGCGAAAACAGTTTTCCTTGAAGTGGAACCAAAAGTCGCAGCCGTCGGAGCGGGTATGGACATTTGGATGCCGGCCGGACACATGGTCATTGATATCGGTGGCGGGACGACAGATGTCGCGGTCCTATCGATGGGCGATATCGTCTGCGGTGAAACGATCAAAGTAGCAGGGGATCGGTTTGACCACGACATCATCCGTGCGATCAAAGATAACCATAAACTCATCATCGGGGAACGGACGGCTCAAAACGTCAAGATGACGGTCGCGACCGTTTCAGATGAGGGGCGTCAGGAAGAGATGGACATTCGTGGCCGGAATCTCGTGACAGGACTCCCGGACAACATCACGATTTCATCGCAGGAGATGCATGAAGCATTGGCGGAAGCCGCAATGGAAATCGTTGAAGCAACAAAACGTGTCCTCGAGAAAACACCACCGGAACTTGCGGCAGACATCATCGACCGCGGGATCATCCTGACGGGTGGCGGAGCATTACTTGACGGCATCGACCAGTTGCTGGCGAAAGAGCTTGGACTTCCGGTCTTGATCGCAGAAGATCCGATGTTATGCGTTGCACGCGGGACAGGGATCATGCTTGATCATTTAGGGAAATAAGACGAATCAAAAAGGTTCATTCCAAAATGGAAATGAACCTTTTTTTAATGGAGCGAAAAGTAAAAATCACTGCGTACTGCGCATGAAGGCCTGATACGCATCAAAATCATGATAGACGATCGCACTTGGCGGCAGTGAACTGTTCATCGTTTGATTGACGAGCTGATTGAGGGCGGTCCGCGTTTGTCCGTAAAACGTGATACTTGGTGTGTCCGGCAGTTCCGTGAATTCCAGAGCATACGACAGACGATGTTGATGACTGGCGGCGTAGAGCGCGTCGGTCATCGTAATCGCAGCGAGACCGTTTCCGCCGCCGTAGACGGTCCGGTAACTCATTAAAGTGACTTCGTCGGCCAGTTCCATTGCCCATTCGCTAAGCGGTTGTCCGGAAGCATCCGGAACGGTATGGAACCAAAACGGCAGGAACAGTTGCAACGGAAGACGTTTCGACGCACTGACATCGTGAAAAGCTGTCAACAGACGTTGATAAGAGGAGATAACGGCTGCTTGATCCGTTTCCCAGGCCGGTAAGGCATAAGGCTCGAGATCGACACTGATGCCATCGGGACGTTCCATTGTTTCTTGAAGATAGACATTGATCCAGGCTAACGGATCTTCGACGTTCGGCCGGTTC
Organism: Exiguobacterium sp. R-39; assembly: GCF_049942815.1. Taxonomy (NCBI): domain Bacteria; kingdom Bacillati; phylum Bacillota; class Bacilli; order Caryophanales; genus Exiguobacterium; species Exiguobacterium sp. R-39. The sequence goes on along the minus strand of NZ_CP187965.1, from coordinate 2,710,343 downwards.
GTCGTCCCTTCATTCGTAATCCATGCAGGCTGACCGAACAAGAAATAGACTTCGATCCCGGCAAGATGGGCTTTTTCAACGAATGTGCGGTAGAGAGTTCGGTCACCCTCGACAGCGACATGCAGGTAGACACGTTTCATCTGTCTGTTTGCCAGCTGTGTGACTTTCGTTGAAATTTGTTTCGCTTCAGGAATGGACCACATTACGGTATGACGCGTTACGGTAACGGCCGCTTCGGTTCTGGCAGGTAGAAGTGTAGCGGCCATCGTAAGACAAATCAAACTGATGATGAGGCGTTTCATATCGTTCACTCCCTATACTTAAGTTATCTTATTATCGGTTGTCCGGTGCAATTTGGATATAAGCCGAAAGTACGAGAGTCCTAAGAATCAGTTCAAATCCTAGACATTTCACTTTGTGAAGTGTATATTAGAAGTTGTTGAATTGAAACGGAATTACCATTAAAAAGGAAGTGATGCCACAATGCCATTGTGGAAACGAAATTTAGTCGTCGTATGGATCGGTAGTTTTTTGACTGCTGCCGCGTTAAGTTTAGTCTTACCGTTTTTGCCCTTATTCATTGAAGAACTTGGTGTCCACGGACGCCAGGAAATCACGACCTGGTCCGGCGTAGCGTTTGGTGCAACTTTCCTCGTCGCAGCAATCGTCTCACCGATTTGGGGACGTTTGGCCGATAAAAAAGGCCGGAAGTTGATGTTACTGCGGGCAAGTCTCGGTATGTCGATCGTCATGTTCTTAATCAGCTTCGTTCAAGATGTGTATCAACTCGTTTTCTTACGACTCGTCATGGGAGCCGTCTCCGGATTCATCTCTGCCGGAATAACCTTGATTGCGTCACAAACCCCAAAAGAGAAAAGTGGCTGGGCGCTCGGTACATTATCGACCGGTGGGATTGCCGGTGGATTACTCGGACCTCTGATTGGAGGATTCCTTGCCGATATGATTGGGCTTCGACCCGTTTTTCTCTTTACGAGCATTCCGCTCTTCCTGACGTTCCTCGTCACGTATTTCTTCGTCAAAGAAGAATTCGTGCCGCTTCAGACAAAGCAGATGGCGTCAGCGAAACAAATCATCCAGTCGTTACGTCATCCGGAACTGATTTTAAGTCTCTTTTTGACGACGTTTTTGATTCAGTTCGCAGCACAATCGATCAGTCCGATTCTATCGCTGTACGTCCGGGAACTTAGTCCTGGTACGGAACGATTGGCCTTACTGTCCGGTATCGTCGCGTCGGCTCCAGGGATTGCGGCCTTGATTGCCGCGCAGCGGCTCGGTCGGCTGTCGGATAAAATTGGGGCGGAACGCGTCTTGTTCTTCGCCTTACTGATTTTCGCCGCCTTCCTGATTCCGCAAGCATTCGTTACGGATACGAGTCAATTGATCATTTTACGGATGGGTATCGGCTTTGCGACTGCCGCTTTGATGCCGTCGGTCCAGGCGCTTCTCCGGAAACATACGCCGGCGAATGCGTCGGGTCGGATTTTCGGATATAACCAGTCGGCCCAGTTCATGGGGAACTTCCTCGGACCACTTGCCGGTGGCCAGATTGCCGGTCATTTCGGCTTTGAAGCGTTGTTCCTGTTCACTGGTCTGATTGTCATCACGAACGCGGTGCTCGAACGGACGCAAACGGCTGTCCTCAGTAAAAAACATTCTTAAAGCATACGAAAGGGCGGTTCTGATTCTGCATCGGGACCGCCTTTTTGATGTAGCAACGTCAGGATAACATGAAGAATTTATCCAGCTTCAGTTGTTCGGATGTTTCGAGCACCTTCATGATTTGTCCCGACTGGGCGCGGATTTTATAGTCGGCCGAGTAGTGAAACAGTCCGTTCTCGAGTTCGGTCACGGCGAGCGGTTCAATCAGTGTTTTCAGATGGATGATATCCGTCAAAATCCGTTGTTTAAGCGGCGTACTCCGCTTCGCTTCGGTCGGTGTGATGAACTCATTGAAATGTTGATGGTGAAGTTGTTTCCCACCATAGCCGAGAAGCAGGGACAGTTTTTGATTGTAAGAGACGATTTCTCCTTCTAAATTCAAGATATAGACCGCATCCGGATGATTTTCGAGAAAGTGGGTCGCGTCGACCAATTGTTTAAAATCCAAGGAGCCGTTGATGAAGGATTCTGTGTTCTTCTTTTTGAAGAAAGGCATGAACTCACCTCATTAGTGTCGTTATAGGTCGATTATAACAATTTATGGAATTTAGACATATCGTGTCTGTTGAAAAATAAGCAAATGTTTTTGAACAACAGGGGTAGGCCTTTCGATGCATCTACGAGATTCATTGCCTTATTTTGAAAAAAACATCGAATTTCCAAAAAATTGACCGATATACTTAAGGAACAGAATTGAACAATAAGTCAATGAGGAGCCAACACATATGTTACGAGGAATGTATACGGCGTCTGGTGCGATGCAGGCGTTACAACGGCAACAAGAAATGTTAAGTAATAACCTGGCCAACGCGCGGACGCCGGGCTTCCGGGCCGATCAGGCGTCCCTCCGGACCTTTCCGGAGATGATGATCCAGCAGTCGGGCGTCAACGAACAATCCGGTGTCCGCTCTCGCGGGACAGTCGGGAAACTTGCGACCGGTGTTTTCATGCAGGCCGCGACACCGAACTTCGCTCTCGGCTCGATTACAGAGACAGGTAACGCAACGGATATTCAAATCAGTTCGCTTGAAGGAGCAGCCCTGTTTACGATCCGGCATGCCGATCCTGCGACCGGTGAAGAAGAGACACTCTATACGACGAACGGTCAGTTCGCCGTCGGACAGGACGGTCTCCTGCGGACGACGGAAAATGATCTTGTCCTCGGTGAAGACGGTCAACCGCTGAACGTCGTCAATGAAGATTTTGTTGTCAGTGCGGACGGTGCCGTCACGGACGGGAACGGTCAAGCCATCGGTAACCTCGGTCTTGTCGTGACGAATCAGCCGGAGACGCTTGAACGGACCGGGAACGGTCTGTTCCGTTCGCCGGACGCGTTAAACGCCGGTGCCGTCAAAGTCGATCAAGGAGTGCTCGAACTCGGGAATGTCGAAGTCGAACAGACGATGACAGAGATGAACGCCGGTCTCCGTCAATTCGAAGCCAATCAGAAAGTCATCCAGGCCTATGACCGGACCGCTGAAAGAGCAGTCTCGGAAATCGGACGCGTCCGTTAATCAAGGAGGAAATTCATGCAATCACTTTATACATCGGCCAGTACGATGGCTCAGCTTCAAAAACAGCTTGATACGACGGGGCATAATTTGGCGAACGCCAATACGAACGGATACAAACGACGGGATTCCCAGTTCAATGAACTGCTCGTCCGGAATCTGAATAACCAACCGGCGGGACTGACGACCGGACCGCTGACGACACCTGCTGGTCTCCGACTCGGTGTCGGCGGATACGTCGCCAATGAAGCGACACGCTTCGCAACCGGGACGTTCCAAAATACCGGGCGCAAGCTGGATGCGGCCCTCAGCAATCCCCATCATTTCTTTGGCGTGATTGATGCGGACGGCGTGACGAAATTTACACGCGACGGCAATTTTGAATTGTCACCGCAGGCAAACGGTCAAGTCTTGTTGACGGATGATGCCGGACGATCGGTCATCAATCAGGCGAACGAACCAATCACGTTCCCGGACAATGCGACTTCGATTGAACTGAACAAGGATGGCAACATCACCGGTGTCCTGAACGGGGAACGGCGTGTACTCGCCCGGATTGGCGTCGCTGATATTCCGAACCACGGGGAATTAACGGATGTCGGAGGCGGACTCTTTACCGCGACGGGACAATACCAGAACACGACAACCGTGAATCCGTTGACGGTCGGAACACTTGAGACCTCGAATGTCGATATGGCGACGGAGATGACGAACTTGACGCAGATTCAGCGGGCCTATCAGTTCAATTCAAAAGCCCTGACGACATCGGACCAGATGATGGGCATCGTGACGTCGCTGAAATAAGCGGAAATTGTATATTTGGATAGATGAAAGAGGGGGCCGGATGTTAAAAATCCGTCCCCCTCTTTTCTGTGCGTACTGATGATCTCAGTAGATGCTGTTAGTTTTTTTTCAACGCGAGATAAATCGCCGCCATGTCTTCGTCACCGTGACCATCCTCTAAAGCATGTTGGTACTGCTTGTTTGCCGTCGTGGCCAGTGGCAGGTCGAGCGTCAATCGTTTCGCTTCTTCCGTGATCAATCCGAGATCCTTTGCCATCAGGCGAAGCGGGAACGCAGGCGGGAATTGTTCGTCCCGGTACATCGTTTGTTTGCCCTGGAAAAGCGGTGTGTTCATTCCGGAAGCACCAATCAGCTGGAGAAGCTTTTCTTTGTCGAGTCCCGCGCGTTCGCCGAGCAATAAGGTCTCGGCGACTCCTTCACCGACTAGACCCAGCAGTAGATTGATGGCAAGTTTTGCTGAACTCCCGGTTCCATGTGCTCCGAAGTGAATGCTTTCCTTCCCGAGAATGTCGAAGTAGGGACGACATGCGGCGATCGCCTGTTCATCTCCGCCGAGTAACAGGACGAGTTGACCGGCTTCAGCGACCCCGACGGATCCTGAGACCGGTGCTTCGATATACGTCGCCCCGGCCTGTTCGGCACGTTCCGCAAATGAAGTCGATTGTTCCGGTGAAATGGTACTCAGGTTGACGAGGGTCTTCCCCGACAGCGCACTTGTCAGCAGACCGTCTTCCTGTTCAAAGACTGCAGTGATGGCAGGACCATCCGCCAGCATGACGAAGATAATCTCCGATTGTTCGACGACGGCGCGGGGCGACTTCAGTGCGACGGCCCCTTCTTTGACGAGGGACGCTGTCTTCTCGACCGTCCGGTTATAGACGTTGACCGGGTGTCCGGCCCGTTTGAGACGTAACGCCATCGGTACTCCCATATGACCTAATCCAATCCATCCTAATGCCATCAATAAAACTCCCTTCGTTTTTCAGCTCTTTCTCCCAATACCCGTCCTGCAGCGGTCCGTAACCTGACAAAAAAACGTGCCCCTGTCTGATGACAAAGGCACGTCAGCTTATTCTTCGTACGTGAGGATGGTCGAGATGACCGCAATCGGGAAACGGATCGTAAACGTCGATCCGGCACCAATCGTCGATTCGACATCAATCGTCCCGTTATGATGTTTGACGATTTCCTTACAAATCGATAGACCGAGTCCGGTTCCACCGATTTTCCGGGTTTCCGAATTGTCGACCCGGTAGAACTTATCGAACAACTTCGACATCGCTTCTTGCGGAATCCCGATTCCCTGGTCCCGAATCGTAATTTCTGCGAAGCCGTCGTTGTTCTCGATTTGAATGGCGACATCGCCGCCATCCGGTGAATACTTGATTGCATTACTGAGCAGGTTGTTCAGCAACTGTTTGATTTTTTCCGCATCGGCATCAATCATGATTGGACCTTCCGCTTCAAAGGACAACTGGTGCGTCGTGTGCGAGGCGTCGTGGAAATCAATCAGTTCGCTTGCGAGCTGGACGAGATCGAACGTCGCCATCTGATACCGTTGTTCGCTCGACTCCATCCGCTGGACATCGAGGAAGTCATTGACGAGTGTCGTTAAGCGACCCGTCTCCGAGTGGATCGTCGTCAGGTATTTCCGTTGTTTCAGGGAATCGATTTCCCGGTTGAGCATCAGTTCCGTGAAACCATAGATTGAGGACAACGGTGTCCGGAGTTCATGGGAGACTGTCGAAACGAACTCTTCTTTCATCCGGTCCGCTTCCGTTTCCTTCGTGACATCCCGTAAGACGAGCATCGTGCCGACCCAGACCTGATTGATCTGGATTTTTTCCGCATAAATCTGGATGTAGGCACTTTGCGAGCGGATCGAGACGACAAGACTCTCTTTCGGCAGATTCTGTTCGACGATTTGTTCGATATACTGTTCGAACGGTTCCGGCTCATCGATGATGGCAGAGAGGGCCGACATCGCCTGGCGGAACGACGAGAGATTACTTTCGTCCTGGTATTCCGTCTGGACTTCCGGGAAAAGTTTCATCAATGGTTCATTGACGAGCAGTTCATCTGATTCATGTTCAATGTAGACGACGGCTTCGCGAATCGAGTTCAGGAGTTGGCCGGTCTTATTTTTCTCGTGCATCATTTTTTCATAAATCCCCATCCGCATCAGCGAGAGCGACAACTGGTGCGAGAACGACAGGATGTCACCCATCTGTTCCGGTGTGAACGCATCCCGGTAACGGACAAGGTAGACACAGGCGATGATCTGTTCTTCATTCGGATCAAGGATCGGAACGGCGACCTCATACATATAGTACGGATACGGCAACGGACTGTCGTGGGCAACTTGTTTCGACGAATGGACCGGTCGTTTCAGGACGCGGGCCCGGTGGAACAGGGACTGATCGTCCTTGACGAGCTGACCGACCATCTCTTCCGTCATCCCGTACTCAATCGTCGAGCGGACGTCATGCTGATCGAGGAACAGCAGGGCACCGATTTCCGAGTGCGTGATGGCGACGAGCTTTTCGATGATTTCCGGATACGCCGTCAATGTCTCGCGTGACGCAAGTGTCTCCGTCAGTTCGTTGCGGTATTTAAGATGCTCTTCGCTGCGCAATGTGATTTCGAGTGCTTCTTCGAGCTCTTCCTGCTGCGCCTGCAACTCTTCCTGCTGGGCGACGAGCTCTTCTTGCTGCGCTTGTAGCTCTTCATTTTTCGACAGCATATGGACTTTATTGTCGGCGATCGATGTTGCCATCCGGTTAAATGATGTCGTTAATGTATACAGTTCATCATGACGCTTTGGTAAAGGAATGTTATTGATATCTTCACCACTGGCGAGCAGGGAACTGTCACGGGACAACGTATTGACCTGCTTCGTCACCCGGCTGATGAATGGACGCACGAGCAGTAACAAGATGATGATCAGAACCACGAGATTCGACAGCCAGATGAACTGGGCCACCCGCATTTCGCCGAGCAGGTTCGTTTTGGCTTCCGTCTCTTTGTTTTGAATCAACGTCAAGTAGTCCCTGAGTAACGTCTCGATACCGGCTGCATCCGTATTTGTCGTCAATTGACTGTTTGATCCTTTTAATGTGCCGTTCTCATTAAATAAATCTTCACCATTCGATAAGGAAGCAAGTGTTTTCGGATCGAGGAATGTCTCGTCGATTGAACCTTGTTTTTTCCCGGTGACATATTCCGTCAACAAGGGGAGGGCGGTCCCGAAGTAATCGTCGTAAAGTGTTCGGGTCGCAATAGCGTATTCCTTTCCTTGTTCGTAAATCGCATTTTTTTCGAACCAGGTCGTCAAACGATTAATTTCCCGTTGGTTCGCTTTGATCGTATCGAGTATTTCTGGTGTACCGAACAGCACATACGATTTCACATTGCTCTGCACAAGTGTCCATTCGTTGGCTAATGTATTGGCATTCGTTCGGCGTTCCCGTAAATCATCGAACGCGGCATTCGTCTGGTCGATCTTTCGTTCTGTATAGTTATAGACGATAGCTGATGTCAGACTGAGCGCGATGAAAACCATATAAAAGGCAAACATCAACTGGCGACCGATTTTTTGATTAATCCATTTCACTTGTTTATCCTCCGTATATTATTTTCTAAGGTTCAAAGAATTAATCCAGCATTTTTATCTTACTTAATAAAACAGGCATTCATCAAACTTTAACACGCAAAGATGCAAAAAAGATATTTTAATTACTAGATTTGTAGAATGAATAAAAAAGTAATCAATTTTTATGGAAGAAATCGAATAAACAACCCTTCAACTATTTTTTGAAAATAAGGATTAGAAGAGTCGGGATAAAGGGAATCTAATGAAGGAGAAGCCCTCATTTTAATCATAAGGAAGTGACAAGATGCAAAAAATGTTTGAGAACAAATGGTACCGCGGTGCCTGGTGGATCATGACACTGCTGATCATCGTCTGGATCGGCAACCACGTGACGTTCCTGTTCCGACCGATTGCGATTTTATTGCAGATGGTCGTTCCACCACTCGCGATTGCCGGTATTCTGTATTATGTCCTATTGCCGATTGTCGAGCTGCTCGAGAAGAGGATGAAACGGCGTCCTGCTGTCATCATTGTGTTGATAGGTTTGATTAGTATCCTGACGACGCTCGGATTCATCTTTGGTCCGATGTTGTCGGATCAGATTACGGAATTCGTCAATTCGATTCCAACACTCGCTTCCCAGTTTCAGCGTCAACTGGTTGATGTCCGGGATCAACTTGAAAACAGTGCCTTCTTCTCACGTTTCCTCAGCGGACAAGATGACCTGTTTAATAAGTTTTCCGGAAGCGTCTCGGAATATGCGTCATCGTTCCTGAAAAATATCGGAACCGGTGTCGGCGGTGTCGTCAGCGTCATCACGACGACGGTCGTGACGGTTATTATCATTCCGATCATGTTGATCTATATGCTACTAGACGGAGATAAGTTGAAAGGCAACCTCGTCAAGATGATGCCGTTTGAATACCATAAGGAAACGAAAAAGATTCTGCATGATGTCCATTTAACGATCATGAGTTACATCCGTGGCCAGGTCATCGTCAGTATCGGGGTCGGGATCATCGCCTATATTGGTTACTTGATCATCGGAATTGATTACGCGCTGTTGCTCGCGTTGTTTGCGACATTGACGAACATCATCCCGTTCCTCGGTCCGGTCATCGGCGTCGTACCCGCCTTGATCGTCGGGTTCATCCAGGATCCGATTCTTGCCGTCTATGCGGTCATCGTCATGACGGTCGCCCAACAGATCGACTCGCATATCATGTCACCGCTCGTCCAAGGGAAAACGCTTGATGTCCACCCGTTGACAATCATCATCGTTCTGCTCGTCGCCGGAAACATCGCCGGATTCTTTGGTGTCCTGCTCGGTGTTCCATTCTACGCGGTCATGAAGGTCGTCATCCTGAACATCCGTCGTCTATATCACCTGCGGTCGCAAAAGAAGATGGTTATCGCAGAAGACGATAAGACGTTTAATACAATCGTGACGACAAAAGACTGACTTTGAATTTTCATGACAGTTCGGTCATACTGAAAGAGTAGTCGATTGTGTCACGAAAGGGGTATGTGTCAGATGGATCAACGTCACGTAGAAGAACAGGCTGATTTATTGGCCCTCCAAAAGTTTCAGCACAATTTCGAAAATAGTCTCAAGTCGAGTGTCATCTATATCCTGCGGGATGGGGCGCTGACGATTGGTGAGATTGAACAACGTCTCGATCAGTCGCACGGTCAGATTCTCGAACAATTGCAGGAATTGATTGAAGACGGACTCGTCTTGCAACAGATGTCGGAAAAGGTCCATGGACTTGCCTATTCCTTGACCAGTCCGGCGGAAGAACTCGTTCGCCAGTTCAAGGAATCGATTGCCTGGAGCAAGCAGCACATCACCTATTAAGGAAGTCTGCCCCCTCGAGCAGTTGCTCGGGGGTTTTTGCTATTATAATTGTGAAAAAATGTATAATTATTGAATTGAAACCGACATAATGAGGGGAAGAACGTTGACGTCAGAGTAGGAGAGAAGGAATCGGTGTGAAAACAATCCTGTTGTATGTCCTGATACCGGTATGCGTCATTTTCGTGATCGTCAAGTGGATCATTCCCGTCTCAGGGTGGGGAGCAGACTCTGAACCGGTCAAGCCGAATCCCATTCCTGTCATGCAAAAATGGGATGAAGATCAATTGAAACAATTTGACCGGGAAAACCGGGTCGGTACCCGGTATACGCTCGGCGGATTGGAGGTCGAGACGTTAGCGATGAAGCAACGCAATACGATTCGGGCGACCCCTTTGTTACGGGTGATAGTTTCAAAAGAAAAACTAGTGCAAGTCGGCACAGGAACGGACCGGTTACTGGCTTTGACCGTAACGCTTCAAAATCAATCGGACGATCCGATTGATTTGTCCAAAAAACTTGGCAAGTATGAGACGAACGGGAAAAGAACATCGATTTTACATGAAAATCATCCGCTCGTCGGCACGTACCGGGCGGGAGAAGAACGAATGGGAGTCCTGTTCATCCGGACGGAGCAGAAACAGCTGACGACGGGACATCTTGATTTACTTTATCAAACCCAATCGGGTGAGAAACAGTTGCGTGTACCGCTGAATCAACCAAAAAACTGACCGACCCCTGCAGGCAGCTGCTGGAGTCGGTCAGTCGGATTATTTTTGAACGGCACTGAATGCTTCTTCTGATTCAATCCCGGCTTTGTTGACAGCCGTGATGATAAAACGTCCGGTCTTATCTTTTGGTAACGGGAAGGCTTTTCGTTCGATCGATTCCGTCGAACCAAGCTTTTTCCGTTTTTCGTTTTGTTCCTGATAGATGTTATACGCGACGACTTCATCATCAGTCGATGCATACCAGTTAACGAACCCACCCGAGACGCGGACGTTCGTCGCTGGTTTTGGTGGTGTTTTGACGGGATCGGATGCCTTCTCATCTAATTCAGTAAAGACGACGAGCCGATTGTCGTACGTGCCTTCATTTTCATCGTACGTACCGATACACGTGATCAAGTTCAGGTTACGCTGATCAGAGGTCCCGAAGATTTTTTCGAGCGGTGCATCGAGATGACCGTACTCGACCAGTTTTTTGACCCGGAAGACGAGATTACGGCCTGACTCATCCTTGATTTTGACCGTATCGCCTTTTTTGAGTTCGTGCAGTTGATAAAAGACGGCGGGACCGGTCTTCGTATCGGTATGTCCGTCGATTACGGCATTTCCGACATCACCCGGACGGGGACCGAATTTATACCACCCGACTTGCTGTTCGTTTTTCGGCGTCCCCATGGCGCCTTTTTTATCGAGGCCAACCTGTTCCACGTTGGTTTTAACTTTAAGCGAATCAATCGTCAGGGTCTTTGGCAGTTCTACTTGATTCGTAGAGAGATTTTTAAATTCTTTTTTAAAGATTTCGGACGGTTTGAGTGGATCTTCCTTTGTCTCGGAAGATGTCGCAGCGTCCGTTTTTGTATCGCCTTGCGTAATATTCGTTTCCGGTTCATTCGTGTTTCCAAACAGTAGAAAAATTAACGTACCGATTGAAACGAGCATCAAGAGGATGCTGAACGGTAATAACCATTTTTTCATGACACGTCACTCCTTTCCGAGACAAAGCCTCTTACACAGAAAAAGGATAGTGCCGAGGCGCTATCCTTTTTAGTATACCCGAAATCTTATGCGTTTTGACGTTTGCGTGCGAGGACGATTCCGGCTGCACCGAGTGCGAGACCGAAGAGTGCGATCGCACCAGTCGTACCTGCTGTATTGTTGTCGCTCATGCCGCCGTTACCTGTGTTCGGCATAGAACCTGGTGTACCATCCATGAATTTCTCAGGTGATTGTTTGACGATCGCTTCACCGAGGTTTTCACCGACGCCGTACATGTAAGCATACGACTCACGGAATGTGTCAGCTGATCCTTTGTAGTCGCCTTCGACATACTGCATGAACGTATCTTGGACGTATGTTTCATGACCAGAGACCGCTTCTTGTGCTGCTTTTGTCGGAAGGTTTTCTTCTGTTGCCGCTCCGAGAAACGCACCGAAGTCATTCGAGAACATTTTAAGCATGTCTTGCGCGTCACCCATCAATTTCTTGTCGTCGTTGATCGCTGCTGTGACGAGGTTTGCTTGCGCTTCGATGTGGTTTTTCGTCCAAACTTGCTCGAATTGATCCGCGCCCGCTTGACCGTAGACCGATTTCATAGCCGCTTTGAAGTCAGCTGTGTGCATGTCTTCTGCCCAGTTTGCTGCATCGTAGTCTTTCGCTTGATCGACACCGGCTGTCATGCTGATGTTCGCGAGTGCCACGTGCTCAGCTGCGAGGCTGTTGAGTGTTGACCGGAGGTCAGCTGCTTTTGTGTCTGCTTTCGTGTTGTCGAACTTCTCAGGCATCTGTGTTGTGATCGCGACGGAGAGTGCTTTTGAGATATCATACATGCGGCTGTAACCTTCGCGGAACGTGTTGTACGATCCTTCGTAGTCACCGGCTGCATATTGTTGGAATGTTTTATAGACGTCCGCTTCATGGGCACGGAGAACTTCTTCCGCTGCTGCCTTCGGCAGTTTACCTTCCGTTGCAGTGTCGAGGAAGCTCGAGAGGTCCTGGACGAACTCTTCTGTTTCTGCTTTCGACGCGTTGATGCCGTCCTGGTCATCGGCTTTTACGGCTTTGACGAGATCCGTTGTGTATTTGTTGTGGTCAACGAAGATTTTTTCGAATTGTTTTGCGCCTTCGTCGCCATAGACAGAAGCGATTGCCGGTGTCATGTCGAGTGCGTTCTGTTTAAGAGCGGCTTCATAATATTTCGCATCTTTTGATCCGTCATATTGTTTTTTCATATCCATGACAGCAAGCACGAAGTGCTCCGAGAGTAACTGATCGAGTGTTGCACGGAGGTCAGCGGCTTTTGTTTTGACCGTGACGTTCTTCGCGCTCTCCTCATGTTTCATGTCGTCCCCGCCACCGGAAGCGAATGCTGCCGTTCCTGGTAATACGAGTGCTGCTGCCATTGCTGTTGCTGCGAATTTTTTCGTGTTTTTCATCTTGTCTCATCCTCTCAAATTTGGGTGATATCTAGTTAGTATTTGGTAGTTGTTGTCTGTATCGTTCTGAACAGCATACGCACCTGGTTTTTGTTTGGATTGGAAAATTGAAAAAGTTTTTTAAAAAAAGTATGAACGGTTCGGTTTCTTCCTTATATACAAAATACGGAACTTTTTTTACAAGTTCATCGTTTGTGCATGTTACACTAAAAAAAAGAACCGTTTTGTAGCTAAACTGCAACTATTTAATACCAGGTACTAATATGCTATACTGTTCTTTAGACTGAACCAATGAAAGGTGATCAAGATGGTACAAAATCAAGCCGGAACGGACCAACCGACCCGTGAACGTCTGAAACGTAATCAACAGATCAAAAACGAAGAGCAACAGGAGCAGGAACCGAAACAACGTAAAAAGCTGCGTCAGTATTCTTCACGCCGCGTTCCCATCCTTGTTCGTTTATTGATCATTGTTCTTCTTATTGTCCTTGCGTTAGTGATCGGTGCCATGGTTGGGTATGCGACACTTGGTGGTGGCGAAGCGATGGATGTCCTCAAGCTCGACACATGGACCCGCATCACCGATTTTTGGACACAATCTTAAATTAACCAGTGATTGGAGCTGTGTGATATGTATACGATTGAACAAATCAAGGAAGTGATTCCGCACCGGTACCCGTTTTTACTCGTCGACCGGATTTTAGAAGTCGAAGAAGGAAAACGTGCTGTCGGCATTAAAAATGTCACGGCAAACGAAGAATTCTTCAATGGCCATTTCCCGGACTACAACGTCATGCCTGGTGTTTTGATCGTTGAGGCATTGGCGCAAGTAGGTGCCTTTGCTGTTTTGAAGATGGAACAAAACCAGGGCAAACTGGCCTTTTTTGCCGGCATCGAGAATTGTCGTTTTAAACGTCAGGTCGTTCCCGGTGACCAGCTCCGACTGGAAGTCGAACTGACGAAACTGCGTGGACCGATTGGTAAAGGACGTGCCACAGCAACAGTCGATGGGGAAGTCGCCTGTACTGCTGAACTGACTTTCGCAATCAAGTGAATCCGTGATGAAGCGTGTGCTGATTCCTTTGGCAATCTCGCTGCTTGTCATTACCGGTTGTCAGCATGCTGACGAGGTGGAGACTGCTTCCCCGACGGTCATCATCGATCCTGTCACACGTGCTGGACAAACGGAAAACATCTCGGCTCAGATTTCAGCGACGGAAAATGATCGGATGCGTCTGACGATTCGGACGGCAAATGACATCCGGCTGGATGACCAACAGGTCGATATTCGACTGGATGTTGCCAATCAGTCGATTCCGTTCCCATTCGTTTCGTTTACGGCGAAAAAAATGGGGGAAATCAGAACATATACCTCGGATACGACGATTGAAAAAGAAGTCTTCGATGAAAACCGTCTGCCGGTTTTAATCATCGATGCCGGCGCCGGACGTGGAATTGAAATTCCGCTTGAAGTCGTGCGATAAAAAAAAGAAGCATACGATAACCAATCGTTCCCGGTTATCGTATGCTTCTTTTTTTATGTTTTTGATAGCTAAAAGAGGGAATTTCTCAAAAGGAATACTTAATCAAAAAAATCGAGGGAGGAAAAAACAATGTCTGAACATCAACAAGATGCATTAAACGAATTACAAAAGTGCATCACAGCCTGTAATGTCTGTTTTAACGCTTGTCTAAACGAGCCGCATGTCGGTCATATGGCAGATTGTATCCGTCTTGATCGTGATTGTGCCGATATTTGTAGTCTCCTCAGCCAAGCGATTGTCCGAAACAGTCCGAACATCGCGGCTCTGGCGGCGGCGTGTGTGGAGATTTGCCGAGCATGTGCAGAAGAATGCGGCAAACATGAACACGATCATTGCCAAAAATGTGCGACAGCGTGTGAAGCTTGTGCGACAGCTTGTGAAGCATTGATCTGATTAACAAAACCGATAAAATCCATCCAGGTTGCTTTGTTCCTTTGAGCAAAAGCGACTTTTTTTAATGAAAAACAATTGAATTTAAGATTTAATGTGGTTTATTTTTCCTTTATTGTTTAAAATCTAGGTAGAACATATTTAAAGAATGGGGCGAAATGAATAGAATGAAAAAATTAGGCATGTACATACTAGCCTGTTTGCTTGTTTTGGGTGTCATCACACCGGCACAAGCTGAAACAGCATTGACGTGGGACGTCAAAGGAACGGGAACGAATCCTTACACATTAACCTTTACGGGAGAAGGAGTCGTCAACCTCGAATCGGAAACTGCATTGGTTTTTGAAGAAGGTGTGACAGGGCAAGACATCGATATCGCGAAAACACCGATCGTGACGTTTACAGCAGAGACGGCACCAGTCGTCAAGATCGTCTCAGGCGATCAAACGAAAACGGTCTTGATTGAGTTTGGCCGTGAAGTCAAAGAGGAACCGACACCAAAAGAACCACCGGCAGAAGAACCGGTGACGGAAGAACCACCGGCAGAAGAACCGGTGACGGAAGAACCACCGGCAGAAGAACCAATCAAGGAAGATCCTCCTGCCGAGGAGCCAGTTAAAGAAGAACCAGTTAAAGAAGAGCCGGTTAAGGAAGAACCAAAACCGGAGACGGAACAACCGGTCGCGACGACAGGAACGATCAGCGGAACGATCTGGTACGATGAAAACGAAGACGGAATCCGTCAAGACAAAGAAACGCGCATCAGTGATGTGCCGGTCTACCTCTTGGACAGGGAATATGACGTTGTCGACGAAGCCTATACAAAAGACGGTCTTTATTCGTTTAAGGACCTGAAGCCGGGCACATACTACATCGACGTCTACGGAATGGACATCGGATACTACTCCACGTCACCGCAACACGAGGGGACGGACCCGACAATCGATTCTGACCTTGATGAGGATGATATGGCGAAAGTTAAACTGACAGCCGGTGAGAATGTAGAAATCGATGCCGGTTTATACGGTTATGATGAAGAAGCAGAGATGGATTTTTCAAACTTATTGCTCGTCACGAACTTCTTTGATGCGAACGCCGACAAGATTCCAGGTTACTCGGAGCAAACACTTCCTGCGACGTATACGGTGACGGATGCAATCACAGGCAGCGACGTCTATACGGAGAAAGTCGGGAAAGACGACGCATTGATGATTGAATTGACACCTGGTACGTACACAGTCAAAACAGAAGTCGCTTCCGGATACACGGTTGAAGCGATGCACCACATCTCACTGGACGACTTGATGGATTCGTTTGATTTTGAAATGACGAAAGCCAGCGTCAAAGCATTGGCAGTCGGCATGGCGGATGAAGAGGAAGAAGAATTCCCGGAATACGATGAGTTCTTGAAACTGTTCGAACGCAAAGCAACAACCGATTCGATCATATTGACGGAAGACACGATGGGGTATTTCCTCGTCGCGGAAATCGTGAAAGCAAAACCGGTCGTAGCACCGAAGCCAACACCGACACCGACGAAAACATCGGTCAAGACGGTCGAAGCACCGGCGACGAACGTAGCGGATCAACAAACAACGAACACGACGTCAAACGAACGTCTCCCGCAAGCAGGGGAAGATCAACCGTTCCCATATGCTGCGACAGGAGCAGGACTGGCTGTTGTCGGACTCTGGTTATTGTTACGACGCGCAGGATAAGTACGACCCTCTGGACCACACCGGTTCGGAGGGCTTTTTGATGTGTGTATCAATTGACACACACGCACACACGTGTGTATAGTAAGGGTATCAAATGAATGGGAAAGAGGGATAACGATGTTAACGACAAAACAGATCAGTGAATTGTTACGCGTATCAGAAGAGACGGTCCGCCGCTGGATCCGTACGGGAGAACTGCACGCTGAACAGGACGGTAAAGGCTATTTGGTCGATGAACTGGCACTCAAACGTCTCGTCGACGAGAAGTCACAGATTCCAGGCAACGCGATGAACAAAGTCTTGCCGATCATCAACGACCTGTTTGGTCCGGAAGCAGCGAAGTTCGCCAAATCGAATCTGTTTGACCCGCTCCGTCAGTCGATGGATCAGTCAGCACCGCCACGTCCGGAAGCATCACCGGAGTCGGTCGCAGAAGAACTGAGCCAATTAAAACGTAAAAAACGTCGCCTCGAACTCGAACACGAACTGAAGCTGCTCGAAATCGAAGAGAAGATTGCCATTCTCGAACAAAAGGCATCACGTCTTTAATTCAAGCGTTAAACGATTCCGTCAATCGGAGTCGTTTTTCTTTTGTATGGAAACGCCCTGATAAGCAGAAGAGTTCGGCTTCCGGCCGCGGCTGTGCGACAATGAAAATATAATGAACGAAGGGGTTGGGAAAATGTTCAAACGGGATGTTAAGAACCATTGGCAAGTGACGTATCAACAAAATGGCTACCCTCATGTGCAGCAAGGCTGGGTCCTGTCACCGGAGCGGAAGGACGAGTTTGATCCGTTTATCCTGATGGCGGAAGATTGGTTCAAACGCGGAACGTTTTCCGATCATCCGCACCGCGGCTTCCAGACGATTACCTATGTCATCGATGGCCGGCTTGAACATATCGATAATCATGGCGGACACTCGATTTTAGACGCCGGGGACGTCCAGTACATGAATGCCGGCTGGGCAGCGCGGCATGCCGAAGAAGCGGTTGATGACGATTTGATTCATACGTTACAACTGTGGCTCAATCTGCCGAAACGTTTGAAAGAGACGACGACATCGTATCAAAACGTCCTGCTGGAACAGGCACCGGTCGTGACGTTCGATGGAGGACACGTCCGGGTCTATTCCGGTGCGATTGCCGGCGTGACGGGACCGCTCGAGAGTCTGGTGCCGATTACGATGAGTGAGATTTCGCTGGCTCCCGGAGCGACGTATTCGCATGTCTTACCGGCGAATCATAACGCTTTTCTATATGTCCTGGCAGGCGAACTGGAAGCCGGGACAAGCGGGACCCGCCTCAAGAAGACGATGGCAGCGACATTGACGTTTGACGAACAGGCTCAAGGGGACAGTGCATTCGCGTTGACGGCTGTCAGTCGGACGAAGGTGCTGATTTATTCGGGTGAACCGATCCGGGAAGAAACGATTGCCTACGGACCGTTCGTCATGAATACGGAAGACGAGATTCGTCAGGCGTACCGGGATTACCATGATGGGAAGTTCGGACCGCCAGCCGTCTTGTGACGACAAAAAAAACCAGTTCCGTCAAACGGACTGGTCTTATGTGATCGATAGGCGGACACCGCTCGACCTCAAACTGAGGAAGAATCGGTTGTCCGTTTTTTCTTGCGGCGCCAAAACCAGTAGCCGAGCCCGAGTGCAATCGGGATAGCGGCCAGGTAAGGATTCGCTTCTAGATAACTGATGATCTCAAACAGCGCGAACCATCCACTGAGTAAACCGAGGATGAGTAAGATCGTCCGAATCGCTTCGGGAAGCTTGCGGATACGATATGCGAAGAGACATACGAGGCAAAAGATGATAATCGCCACGAGCATTCCTCCCATTCCCGTATTCAGTATAGCGTATTCGAAAAGCTTTTTCGATGTTGAATGATGTGTTTTTTATCCGCATGATTTTCGAACAATCCCACTTCTTGACCTGTCATATAGGGTGAGTCCATCAAGGATTCATTCTATTTTTTGTGGAAAAGGAGAAGGCGGATGAAAATCGATTACTTCAGCGTCATGCCGAGTGGTCCTAAAGGAGCACTGGAAACACATTGTCTGACGAATGGAAACTGGTACGAACGAATCAGTGAAGAATGGGAACGGGCGATTCATTATGGAGCAGGTTTGATTCGGATCAAGGACAAGGGCGCCGAATTACGGATTCCGATTGAATTCGGATTCGGTTACGTCTTGCAGTACTTACGGCAGTTCGCAGCAGCAGAACGACATACGATTGACCGGGCCAGACGACATCTCCAGCAGCAACTCGAATGGATCGGACGTGGTCTGCCGATTCAATTGCGTCGATTGGGCGACATGATTGAACTGACGGCGGATGCCGATCACCGGTTTCAGCGCGAATCGTTTTTAGAGGCAGTCGATCAAGCGAATCAGAGTATATCCTGAGAGAGAAGCCGTCACGTTCAAAAGCGTGGTGGCTTTATTATATTTCAGAAAAATATTGACTTAAATGAAATTATATATAAATGTAAGCGTTCTCTTAAAAAGGTATGACCAGTTTTTCAATTTCCATATACAACCTGTAAATATATTTTACTAGTTACTACTATTCACCTATTTTTTACAAAAAACCTATTGTCGTGAGTTTCTGAGTTTTGTATATTTGAGCTGTAGCTGAGTGATTCACTTATCTCGAAGTGAGACTTGGTACGAACCTACAACATACAGAATGCTTTGTGAATGAGGCGTTCGACAACGTTTTTCTGTTCATCCCAAACTGGATACATAATGGATCACTGACGATCGTCTACTGTATAGGCGATGGATCGGCGTGTGAAACAGAACGTATTCCTCCGAAGAAGACAGAAAATCAGTTGAATGGTTAAAGTAAATATTTACAAATATTTTACTTTAAGTGTAGGTTATCTGGTTGGGATTGTCGCATTTAGTTTTGAAAGACAAGAGGAGGAATTGTAAACATGGCTTACACGAAAAAATCAAACAAATTGTACGCTGCTGCAGCTGCACTCGCAGTCACTGCATCTGTCGTCGCACCGGTTGCTGCTGACGCGGCTTCGAAGGTCTCTGTCAAATACATCGAACCGATCTTGATGAAACATGCAGGCGGTGATAAGTACGCTGTTAAGAAATTGATGTTACCGACGAAAGTCAAAGTCAAGCTCACAAACGGCAAGTACGAAATGCGTTCAGTGAAGTGGAACGGTACCGTGAAGTTCGAGAAAAAGTACATTAACAAGTTCCAAGTCTTGTATGGAACAGTTTCTGGTACTTCGAAAAAAGCAATCCTCAAAGTAGAACTTCAGAACTATCCGGTTGATGTCCTCGAACCAGTCCTCGAACCAGTTGCAGTCGGAGGAAAAGTTGTTCTTCCAAGCACAATCAGCATCCGTTACAAATCAGGTATCATCGTTAAACGCCCGATCAGCAAATTCAACCTGAAAACACCGAACACTTCAAAAGCCGGCAAATATAAACTTGCTTACTCATACAAAGGTGCGAACTCTGTTGTAACAGGTTCAATCAGCTATGAAGTCAAAGCAGCTGACATCACGAACGTCATGGGAAGCGTCGATGATCAGACACTTTCTGTTAAAGCGGACGTCATGTACGCAGCGACAGGCGCAATGACAGAACTCTTAATTTACCCAGGTAAAGATATGTCAAAAGCACCAATCGTCGTCAAAGGGACGCTTTCAAAAGGGAAATTCATGGCTTCGAAAGGCGGAATTCCTGAAGGTACACACAGCTATGTCGTGAAAATCGGCGATGTGAAATCAGCAGCAATGGACTTCACGGTAGCGAACACGATGTTGACGTCAGCAAAAGCAATCGGCAACAAAAAAGTGGAAGTCTCGTTCTCACGCGCGGTTGATAGCGCTTCAGTCGAAAACTTCAAAATCGCAGGCGGAACAGTTACAGCTGTTACCCTCAGCCCGGACAAAAAATCAGCACTCCTCGACGTGTCAGGTCTTGAGTACGATAAAGACTACACAGTGGAAGCGAAAGGTATCATGATCGGCGGCGTCGCTCGTGACCTCGGTTCAATGAGCTTCATGACACAAGGCGTTGAAAACCTCTGGATGCTGGAAGTTTCACCAAAAGCATCGACAATCGTCGCAAACGGAGCTGACAACACAGAAGTGACGTTCTTACTCAAGGACAAAGCAACTGGTGAAGTCGACAAAAATGCAGACGATATCGTCTTGAAATTATCAACATCATTCGGTGCCCTGGCAAAAGACCGCGTGACAATTCAAGACGGAAAAGCAACGGTCATCCTCACTTCAGAGTTCAGCAATACGGACCTCGAAGCTATGATCCGTGCAGAAATCATCGAAACGGCAGCAGGCGATTACAAAAACCTCATCGGTAAGATTTCAGGAGAGACGAAAGTCAAGTTCAGCACAATCGCTGTTACTCCGGCTCCGATCGAGATGATTAACGTGCTCGCAGCTGAATCGAACCAAGCAGATCGCGTTACGGTCTTCCTCGATAAAGCAGTCTCACGTGAACTCTTACTCAAATCATTCGGACTTGATAAAGTCATGCAAGGTCTTCACGAAGAAGATTACCTCGCAAACGACAACATCCAGATCGAACAGTTTGACGGCATGAAACGCGTCATCGGTGTTAAAGCGATTCCTTCGAATCCAAAAGCATTCGAATTGATCCTGGACAAAGAAACACCACTCCAAGACAACGCAGTCGTTAAGCTCGTCGCTAAAATCACGAGCAGCACGGATACAGAAGTGAAATCAAAAGCAAGCTTCAAGTTGACGGATGCCCGTCCTGCTGAAGTAACATCTGTTAAAGCAGTCGGTCTGAACCAACTCGAAGTGAAATTCTCTGAAGCGGTCGATTCTGCGAAATTCAAAATCGACGGTCAATACGGAGAGAAGTACTTCAAAGTCACGCATTACGGATTTGACAACAAAACAGGTGTCGATCGCCGCGATACAGTCCGTATCATGCTCGATGACAACTATCCAGGTGTCAAAGAAGGTTACTTCGCTGCAGGTAAACACTCGCTTCAAGTCTGGGATACAATGGACTTCGCAGCACTTTCAGATGAAAGCAACATTGGAACGACACAAAACCTCGACTTCACGGTTGCGGCTGACACAGTCAAACCGACAGCTGGCGTCGTTGTTGAGTCACCTGAGCAATTCCGCGTGATGTTCAGCAAAGGCCTCAAAAATGCGAATATCCTTGCATTGCTTGATAACGAACTGAAGTTTGAGCGTTACAACTCGAACACGAAGAAATACGAAGACTTCAGCAAGTATGTCAATGTCACGTCTTATAACAAAGAGACGGGCGAAGCTGTCATCGAGTTGATGAAAGACTGGACGGAAATCTACGATACAGTCAACACGAAAGAAAACTACTACAACGATAAGTTCCGCATCACGCTCGACAAAGGTGCTATCCAGGCCGAAGCGAACGGTGAGAAGAACGATGCGTTAATCCTTGACCTCAGCTATGAAGGATCGCCGCTCAACACGCCGGACCTGAAGAGTGCTGAAATCAACACGATCGACCGCGTACCAATGACAAACGACTTCGTTGTCATGATGAGCGAGCCGGTGAAAATCCGTGACCTCGATGAGTACAACACGCCACTCATCAATGCGGACGGTATCGTCTTGCCTCCGAAAACGACAGTTGAATTCATCGGTAAGAACAAAGATGGAAAAATCGTTACAATCGACGGATCTGTCGTCAAGTACACGGATACAACGGACAAAAACTTCCAAGTCAAAGCAAACGAGAGCCTGCAAAAACTCGTCGACATGGAAGGGTACGGCGAAGACTGGAAAGTCGTCGTCAAATCATTGTCTGATGATGTCGGTAACACGGTTGCAACAGCGACACATGACTTCAAACTCATGAAAACGCCTGTTAAACCAGTCTTGACGCCGTTCGAAATCGTTAAAGTATCAGCGAACGAGAAAAACGAGAAAGACGTCATCCGCATCAAGTTCACAGAGGGCGTTCAATACTCTGGTATGTACGATGCGACAAGCACAGCGAACTACATCCTGAACGGAAAATCACTTCCGGTCGGAACAAGTATCTCGCTTGCTGACTCAGATGACATCGTATCGAACGGACTTGATATCGTTAAAATCAAAGTCCCGGCTGGTACACTCAAAACGTTGTCGAACGTCATTGTCGTCAACAAAGATCTTCAGTCATACGACAACTCAGTCTTGACTGGCGGTTACGAGAAAGCAGTTCTTCTCGGATTAAACTAATTCCCTCGAACACCTTTCGTCCGGAAATGGATGGAAGGTGTTCTTTTTTATGACAATTAGTGCAATCGATTGCATTTTGTTAAATATATTGACTTTTTTTGAAAAATAGAAGGTGTTATCTTGAAAGAAAGATGTTAAATTATGTGATGTTGTTTAGTAATTAAAGGAAAA
The DNA here is from genome assembly GCF_049942815.1 of Exiguobacterium sp. R-39. Lineage (NCBI taxonomy): Bacteria > Bacillati > Bacillota > Bacilli > Caryophanales > Exiguobacterium > Exiguobacterium sp. R-39. The sequence continues at coordinate 2,687,661 of NZ_CP187965.1, read as the reverse complement.
AATAATCAATTAAATACAGATAGTAAAGGAGACTTATATTGATGAAGAATACCAAAAAAGTATCGGCTGGACTGCTTGCTACCCTCGTAGCAACAAGTAGCTTCGGTGTAGCACCAAAACAAGCAGCAGCTTATACGTCAGGTGAGAAATTGGATAACCATGTCATCTTCCAGAGCTTCAGCCTCTACCAACCATATGACAGCAATATGTACCGGACTCTTGCTAAAAAAGGTGACCTGTTAAACTCATGGGGAGTAACAGATGTATGGATGCCGCCTGCGTATCGTTCGTTTGATATGGCGCGCTACATGGAAGGGTATGCTATTGCCGATCGGTATGACTTAGGTGAATTCCCACAAGGACCAGGCGGGACAACGGCAACGAAATACGGTAAAGCCAGTCATCTCGAGATGATGGTCGACATGTTGCATGATGATAACATCAAAGTTCAAATGGACTTGGTTCCAAACCAGATGCTTGGATTAAACAAGCGGGAAGCTGTTTTCGTACGTCGTGCGACAAGCTCAGGTGAGTTATTCACGAATCCATACACGGGCGGACAGACAACAAAAACGCTCGCGACACCTTACCTCGCCTATACAAAAGGCGGCGGACAGGGACAAGAAAAATACGGGTACCTCAAAGAGTGGAACAAAACCTTCTTAAATGGAACATCGCTTCAAGGTCAAGGTACAGGACGTGTCATGACGGACAAAGACGGTAAACCGTACCGTTACTTTGGACCGGAGAATGAGAAAAACTATTTACCTGAATGGTTGATTGAAGCGTCTAAAACTCAAAACTTGAATGTCGTCGATACTTATCTCGCGGCTGACGGTTGGTATGAAGTTTCACCGCAGAACTGGAAACCGATGTTATCGCAATACGCGAAGGATCCGGGTTACCTTGCTTATATGAAAGAAAATGGTTTCGAGACAAAAGAAGCACTCCTCGCGTCAGCGGACAATGGAACGATTGCGAAGTTGACGGAAGAATACATGAAGACACAAGCAACTTACGGATACGGAACAGAAGAACGTTCGTATCAAAATGATAACTCGGGCATCGATATCGAGGATCAGTTCCTCTTCGTAGATGAAACAGGATTCCCGCTTCAAGCTTATAACAAGACAATGACAAACAATGACGAATTCTTGCTTGGCGTAGACTTGGCCAACTCGAACACAGAAGTCATCAAAGAACAAAAGAATTGGATGAAGTGGATGCTTGAAACATACAAGTTCGACGGATTCCGGATTGATGCAGCGTCACACTACGATACGGCGATTTTAAAAGCGGAAGCAGAAGTTGCGAAAGAACACTTCGGTAAAAAAGAGCATTTAAGCTACATCGAGAGCTATAAGTCAGAGCAAAAAGCATACATGAAAGCTAATAACGATGAGCAGTTGATCATGGATTCACCACTTTACTTCACGATGCGGAATGCCCTTGGAAATGAAGCATCGAAACGTCCATTGAGTGCCATCGTGACAGGTTCAACTGTTAATCGTGCAGCGACTTCAACAGATGTATCAGCTAACTGGTCATTCGTTAATAACCACGATCAAGAGAAGAACCGCGTCAACCAGATCATGCTCGATCTGTACGGCATCAAAACAGGTATTCAGTACAAAGCAGGCGAAGAGCCGAAATCCTTTGAAAAAATGTACGATAAAGATACAGAAAAACAAGCACTCGCAATCTACAATGCAGAACTCGCAAGCACAAAGAAAAAGTATTCAGTCGATAACGTCGTCTCACAATATGCGTTCTTGCTGACGAACAAAGATACGGTCCCGACTGTTTACTACGGTGACTTGTATCAGACGGATGCTTCATATATGTCTAAGCAAACGCCATACTATGACGAAATCACGAACTTACTGAAAGTCCGTAAACAATATGCATACGGTGCTCAAAAAGTGGCATATCATACAACGAACACTTCAAAAGTCGCCGGCAGTCATTTGATTTCAAGCGTCCGACTCGGTAAAGACCGTAACACGGGTGTTGCGACAGTCATCGGGAAGAAATCAACACTTAACACGACAATCAAAGTCGATATGGGAAAACAACATACGAACCAAGTCTTTGTCGATGCGAGTGGTGTAACCCAAACGAAACTTGTCACAGACAAAAATGGAATCCTGACAGTTCCGGTTAAAGGGATGAGAACGGCAGAAGTAAATGGATACCTCGGTGTCTTCGTTCCACAAACAACAAAAGCACCGACGGCAACAATCGAGAAAGCAAGTGTCTACCAAGGAAAAGGTATCAACCTGAAAACAAAAGTCTTGAATACGTCATCAGCTGTATCATCGATTCGTTATCAAGTAGCGGACACGTCAAAAGCAACAGTGGATACTACGGGACGTCTCGTGGGTAAAGCATCAGGCAAAACGACTGTGACGGCAACCGTGACGTTAAAAGACGGTTTCGTCCTGACGACTACATTACCGATCGAAACGAAAGTCAATGAAGTGAAGCTAAAAGCTACGCAAAAAACATTGAAAAAAGGTCAAACAACGACAATCGGTTATGCGTCAGCAACCGATAAAATCAAATCTGTCAGCTATGCTTCGCTCAATAAAAAAATCGCGACGGTGAACACAAAAGGACAAGTTAAAGCAGTCACTAAAGGAACAACATCAATTCGCGTTACCTATACGACTGTTGGAAATTATAAGGTCGTTAAAACCTTCAAAGTCATCGTGAAGTAAAACAAAAATCCATCACCTGTTGAGGTGGTGGATTTTTTATTTAAAAATAAATAAATTAGGTAAATGATTTTTAATATCCCACATTATTCCAAAATTTACGGGTATATAGGTGTAAGGACCTAAGACAATTGGAGGGTGAAGGAATGAAAAAAATCGTCGCAGGAAGTCTCGTAGTCAGTTTATTCATCGGATTCAGCATGAACGGGGAAGCGGTGAATGAGCAAAAAATGGTCAGTGCAAAACAAAAAACTGTCAGTACCAAACAAATCAATCAAGCGAAAGCACTGCCGACATTCCACGGCAGTTATGTCGGAGCGCCGATGAAAGGACGTTTCGATGAAGACGGATTTGCTATCTGGTACATGGACGCCAAAGACTTTGTTCAGGACGGAACTCATCTTGAATTTGACCTGGATTGGGATGTCTACGGAACGATGTTTACAAGTAAGGCAGACATTGATGCGGGACGCGTCTACAATCGTTATTTCCAGCGTAACGACGAGACGATGTATTTCCCGCTCAGCTGGAGTGGACGGCAGTACTTGATTTTAGAAGGTTACCCGGGCGATACATATTCCGTCCCGTTCAGTGTCTCGCGTTACGAACCGATTGATGCGACGAGCAGTTCCTCTGTTAAAACGAAAGCGAGTACGACAACGGCTCTTATCATCCAGACAAAAGCGGGTATGGTACGCGGCAGCAGTCTTGGTGCCAAGTCTGTCGAAGCTTTTGCTCCGGAATTGCGTTTAGAAAAATTGACGTATCGTTCAGCGGCGGAAGCGAAATTAGCGAAACAAAAGTTTGAGCAGTCGAGTGCGACGGCCTACGTCGAATATGATACGCCGATTCAAGCGTTCGGAACGGACGCTTTCAAGCATCATCAATGGTCGCTCCTGAACACCGGTCAGAAAAAAGGGTTGAAAGGAGCGGATATCGGTCTGACGGCGATGCAGAAACGGATTGCGAAGAAAAAACAGTCGACAACGCTCGTTGCGGTCATCGATTCCGGTATCAATCCGAGTTATGCCGATTTTGCGGGGAAAGTCCGGATGGATCTTGGTTATGATTTCGTCAACCGTTCGAAGACGGCGTGGGATGATTACGGGCATGGGTCGCATGTCGCCGGTATCATTGCAGCCGGAAGTGACAATACGTATGGGATGACAGGGATTAATGCCAAAGCCTCGATTATTCCGATCAAGGTCCTCGATGAGAACGGTGCCGGCTATACGTCGGACTTGGTCAGTGGAATCAATCATGCGGTGAAAAAAGGTGCCAAAGTCATTAACCTCAGTCTCGGTGGCGATACCTCTTCCAAGGCGGTCGAGTCGGCACTGGCTTATGCGAAAAGTAAAAACGTGTTGATTGTCGCCGCTTCCGGCAATGCTGGAAAAAAGGCATTGTCTTATCCGGCTCGTTCGAAATATGTACTGTCAGTCGGTGCGACCGACCGGACGGATAAAAAAGCGTCCTTCTCGAACTACGGAACGGGACTCGATCTTGTCGCACCAGGTGTCGCGATTCCGAGTTATCTCGCAGACGGAGAACTTGCCTTTGCGAGCGGAACATCGATGGCCGCGCCGCATGTCGCCGCTGTCGCCAGTGTCTTGTACAGTTTCAAGCCGACGATCAAGTCAGCGGACGTCGAAAGTATCCTCAAAAAATCAGCGAAGGACCTCGGTTCGAAAGGATATGATACGACCTATGGTTCCGGTCGTCTGAATGCTGACCGGGCGACGAGTTACATTAAATGAAACAAAAGGTGGATCCGGTTGACGCCGGATCCACCTTTTGTGTGAAGTGACTTGAAAACAGAAAAAAATCTACGCGAAACGTAAAAATTAGGTGTTTAGCGTAAAATTTTCCATTATACTGGTTCTGTAGGTCAAAAGGTGGATGAAGGAGTGGAGAAATGAAGAAATGGATCGCAGGATTGACAGTAGCAGGTCTTCTCGGGACGATGATCCCGACTCAAATAGAAGCAGCAGGTACCGGGGCAAAGAAATTACCGACGCTGGACGCGAAAACAAAGAAAGCCTATATCAAAGGCAAGTTTGACAGTAAAGGAAAAGCATTATTTTATTTCGATACGAAAACCTACCTGACAGGCGGAACCCATCTGAAATTTGCTGCCGACGAGACAGAAGCCGTCACCGTTTATAAATCACAATCCGACTACAAACGACAACTGGTTTACGGACGATATGATCAAGTTACGGATCAGTCGCTCGTCTTCCCGCTCAGTTGGAGTGGTCGTCAGTACATAGAAATCGAAGGGAAGAAAAATGCGTCGTTTGTCGTGCCGTTTAAGCTTGAACGGTTGCACCCGCTTCGGGAATCGATTGGTCAATCGGGTACGGTTGCGAAGTCAAGCAGCCTCGTCGTCAAGATGACAGGAGAGAACAGCCAGAAACAACAACTGTCCGTGAAAACGGCAGCCGTCAAGCACGAAACAATTGATGCCGAACTTGGCCTCGTCAAGTTCACGTACCGGACGGTCATGCAGGCATTGGCGGCGAAACAGCAACTCGCAAAATCGAACAGTGTTGCGTATGTCGAGCTCGACAGCTCCATGCATGGACTCGGAGGCGACGTCTTCAAATCGTATCAGTGGTCACTGAACAATACAGGACAACGAGGTGGCGTCAAAGGCGCCGACATCAACTTCGATGTGATGAAGAAGCGGATTGCAGGGAAGAAACAATCGACGGTGCTCGTCGCGGTCATCGATACTGGCATCAATCCGACGTACGCGGACTTTGCCGGACGTGTCCGGATGGATCTCGGCTACGATTTCGTCAACCGCCGTCAACAGGCAATCGATGATCACGGGCACGGCTCGCACGTCGCTGGTATCATCGCTGCGAACAGCAATAACACGTACGGCATGTCCGGCATCAATGCCAAGGCTTCGATCATTCCGATCAAAGTGCTCGGCAAAGACAACTACGGGTTGAACTCGGATATCGCCAAAGGGATTTTACATGCCGTCAAACAAAAAGCCAAAGTCATCAATATCAGTATCGGCGGTGGGTTCTCATCCCGGGCGATCGAAGACGCTCTCGCCTATGCGAAGCGAAAAGGGGTTCTCGTCATCGTCGCTTCCGGGAACGAAGGACAAAGTAAATTGTCGTATCCGGCCCGGTCCCAGTATGCGTTTTCAGTCGGATCGACGAACCGGTTCGATAAACGGTCGTCGTTCTCAAACTATGGCAAGGGACTGGATTTAGTCGCTCCGGGACAAGATATCCCGAGCTACCTCAGTGACGGAGTCTCTGCCTTTTGGAGCGGAACTTCGATGGCAGCCCCACACGTCGCCGGTGTCGCGAGTCTCCTCTACAGTCTGAAGCCGACGATCAAAGCGTCGGAAGTGGAAGCGATCCTTAAAAAATCAGCACAGGATCTTGGCGCGAAAGGCTATGATTCGTCATACGGATACGGTCGCCTCGATGCCGATCGGGCGGTTCGATTACTGAAATGAAGAAGGTAGGAACCTCATGAAGTTTTTTAAACAACTGATGCTGGTGCTCGTCATCGGTGTTCTGTCTTTGAACGGGACACTCCACGGACAAGCTGCATCCAAGGAAGAACAAAGTGTATTAAAAGAATACCGGTCGTTTAAATTTGGTTTGACGCTGACGCAGGTCGCCAAAGTCATGTACGGTCCATCATACAAACAACATTTGAAACAAACCGATGGCGCGACGGTCTTTAAGAAAAAAGCCGATTGGACTCAGAATAAACAAGGATACCGGTCGCGGGAGTATTCATTTTATGATCAATCGAAGACGTTACCACGACTGATAATGTTTGAATTCCACACGAAAAAGAATCAGAAGACGTATTTCCTGGTCCAAAAAATATTACAGTTTGCAGCGGATACGAACAGCGGATTACGTGAAAGTAACCGAACGCTCAAACACGTAACCTACATTCGGGGAGATGAAACGGAAACTGAACTCGACGAGCTGTTATCCGGTAAAGGTCTTGGTCAGGTCGCGATGCGATGGTCCTGGGACTTTACATCCGTCCAGACCAAACAGGAACGAAAAGAATATAAGTACCGCGGTCAGATCAAAATCTATACGTTCAAAAGTTCAAATCCGAAAAAGCAGATTGAAACGACGATGAAGTTTGATCATTCGAGTAAACAGTATAAATTGAATAACTATACAATTCTCCCGATTAAAACGAAGTAAAAAGGAGCAGTCTTTCATGCTAAGAGAAATTTTGAAATATGCGGTCTTGGTGTCGCTCATGACTTCGACTGTAGTGAGTATCCCGGTCGACGCGGCCACGAAACAGGAAAAACAAGTCACGACGGATTTTACAAAGTATAAGACAGGCATGACGATCGCCGAGTTTGCGAAACAACGATATGGAAAGACCTATAAAAAACACCTGACGAAAAAGAATGGACGGACGATTTTAAAGGAAAAGTCACCAAAAGAAGAGACATCTAAGGATTTAGACTTCACAGTGTACTTCGTTCCCGGCAAAGAGGAAAAAAACTATATGACCTTTTTGTTTGCAGCTAAGCCGAAAGATAAAGTCTACCGTTTGGCATTAAGGTCCCTTGATTTCAGTGGGGAAAATCCGATGGGTGTCCGGCAAAGTGATCGACAACTCAAACGGGGCAAACAGGTCCAGTACGATATGACGGAGCAGCAGCTCGACAACGTATTGACAGGAAAAGGTCTGGGTGACTGGATGACATGGTCGACAACAGACTTCAGTCATAGCTTTTCCAAACAAGAGCTGAAAAAAATGGGTCTTGGTGAAGGCAAAACAAAAATCTATATTTTTCGGACAAATCATCCGAACAAACGGTTACAAGTCCATATGACATTTGATTCAAAGAAAAAAACCTATCGTGTCGATTGGATGGAAACTATCTCGAGTACGCAAGAACTCTACTAATCCTAAAACAGAAAAGAGCGAATACACATGACATCAACATTTAGTAAATTTACAATTGCAGCGATTTTGGCCGGTTCAACATTGGTCGCAGGAACAGCACAGGCAGCAACAAAAGAAGAAACACAAGCAACGGTTCAGTACGAAACCTTGAAAACCGGGATGACGATGGAACAAGTCGCGCAAGTCCTTTACGGCAAAAGCTATAAAACGCAGTTAACAAAAAAAGACGGGTCAACGATGCTGAAGAAAAAACCAGAGTTCGCGGATAAAGAAGATGGACAGAAGTTTGCGGCGTATCACTTCTATGACACGAAATTGAAAGTTGCGCCGACCTATACGGCACTGTCATTCGCGACGAAGAGCAAGGATTCAGTTTACCGCCTGACTTCAAAAATGCTCGAAGTGACGGCAAAAACAAAAATTGGTGTCCGGGAAAGTAAGATGCAATTGACGAAAGGCGCCAAGTTAACGGAAGGCATGACAGAAAAACAACTGGATGCTGTTTTAACCGGTAAGGGATTAGGAGAATGGATGGATTGGTCAAACTTTGATTACTCGACTGTTGCTTCAAAATCAGAAATCAAGCTTGGTCTTGCAGAACCGATTATGATGAAGTCATACGTCTTTCAAACAACGGATCCAAAAAAACGGATGGTTGTCAGTCTGGACTATAACTTTAAGAAAAAAATCTATGAAGTCTTTATGTACGAGAAAGTCTCGGCGACGGAGTCCTTGCTCTAATCCTTAAAAACGTAATCTCTCTATACGGATTTTGATTGAAAAGAGTTTACTATCCGGTAGACTCTTTTTTTCATCATTTCCCGTTTTTGACAATTCGCCCGTAATTTTCAGTATACTCGACTGTAAGATCGTTTTTATTTGACCGATAATAACGAGAACTCATGAAGTTACATAGGAAACAAGCAACATATAATAGAAGGGAACGTGGGAAAGTGGAACGTGTCAAAAAAAGAAGGAAAGTCAAAAAGCGCTGGACGCCGTTAAAGGTTATGCTGTTAATCGCTCTAGTACTGGTCGTCGGAATCGGAGGGTTTATCGGCTACACGTATTATCAGGTTGATCAAACCGTCAAAAAGATCCAGTCGCCAATCAAAAATACGGGTGACGAAGTCGTCGAGAAACAAAAACCGGTGTCTGTTTTATTGCTGGGTGTCGATCATCGTAAAGGCGAAACAAACGGACGAAGCGACTCGATTATGATCATGACGCTCAACCCGACACAAAACGAAAGTCGTTTGATCAGTATCCCACGCGATACGAAAGTTGAGATCGTCGGTAAGGGGAAAAATGATAAAATCAACCATGCCTATTCGTTTGGTGGACCGGAAATGGCGATTAAAACCGTCGAGAAGTTTCTCGATATTCCAATCAACTACTATGCAGAAATCAATATGGAAGGATTCACCTCACTCGTTGATGCGGTTGGTGGAGTGACTGTTAATAACGATCTAGATTTCAAAGTCGGCGATAAACAGTTCACGGTCGGAAAAATTAACTTAAACGGTGATGAAGCCTTGAAGTATACACGGATGCGTTATGAAGATCCGCGTGGTGACTTCGGTCGTCAAATGCGTCAACGCCAAGTCATCGAACAAGTTGTCGCTAAATTATCATCGGATGTTTCCGTCAGTAAGTTCAATGCGATCATGGATGTCGTAGGTAAAAATGCTCAGACAAATGTATCATTCAAACCGATGCGGACACTTGCCTTTGATTACATGGATGCGTTTAAAAATCAAAAGAATTTAAAGCTTGAAGGAACAGGTGGAAAAGAAGCGGATGGCATTTATTACTGGCATCCGACTGATGATTCACTGGCCCAAACGAAAACCGCATTACGTTACTCGCTTGGTCTGGAGTAAACAAAAGGGACAATCCGAAAAATGGATTGTCCCTTTTACTGTTATAGATTTTGTTCAGCCAATCGCACCCGGCTGGTACTTGTTTCTGTTTGTTCAAACCGTTGCAGGCGATAAGAATTACTGGTCACAAGACCAGTCGTCTCTGTTTCGAGTTGGAGAGGAGCGAGTGTCGCCAGTTCAGCATTGGTGATGGCTGTTTCAGCCCAGTCAATCGCAATGACCTTGTTATTTTGAAGGGTAAAAAAATGAGTTCCGTAAAACAGATACGTGTTGACTTCATCGGAAAACGTCCGTTCCGGTGGACCATAAGTACTATTTAAATCTTCGGCTTTTTTGCCGATAAGGTCAATGAGCGTCTCGGTGACGAAGCTTGTATCGAGATTGTCATTGACCCACGTCAATAAGGATTCGTCAGCAATCGCGTCTCCTTTTAAAGACTTCGTCGTATCGTTATTTTTGATATAACCTGTCAATTCATCCGTCAATTCAATCTTACTGATGGAGTCGGTCGTTTCAAGAACCCGGTAACCGTCACCAAAGTCAGCTTCAAAAAGTAGATCGGTCAAGGCAGAGTCACTATAGATGTTGCTGTTTCTGCTTTTGACGTAAATGACATTTGATTCTTCTTTGACCTCCGGCGTTGGTTCTTTTGTTTTTTCCTTTTCTTTTTCAACAGTGACCGGTTGTTCGATTGTTGACTTCGGTTTGCTGGAAGATGGACTCGCGATGTAATTGGAATAGACATATGTTCCACCGGCACCAAGAAGGAAACATAAAATCAGTAGAGCAACCCAACCCCAAGGGATTTTTCTTTTAATGCGTTGTTCTGGTCGGGTTTTCACTTTGTTTCGACGGATGGCTTCTGGTTCACGGTGCGTCCGCGATAGGGCTGGAGCAATTTCGATGTCCTCTTTAGGTTCGACAGGGCCATCTTCCTCAAGAATCGGACGAGCCACGAGTGTTCCATAAAAATCCGCCAATTCATTATGATGTTTGCCGGCTAAAAAAGCTGACCATTCTTCGGCGGTCACTGTATCCTGCTTGAATGGAACGAGTGGTGTTTGGCCGGTCAAACGAATCATCGTATCTGTTAACGATTCTGTCGAAGCAAGGCTTAAACGAATCCGTTCATGAAGGCGACGGATGTCTTCTTCCGAGTGCGATGTATAGTATTGAAGGGTTTGTAGAGAGCGATGCATGAAGATCTTCCTCCTATGTTGATATCCGGAAATTCATGTAAAACGAAACATGTCATTCTTTATTATACGCAACAAATTTCAAAAAACGTATGTTATTTCCTGAAATTTAATCAACCATTTCCCAATTTTTTGTTATACTGAGTTCTAGTTGATGAAAAAAGACACCGTATTAGACAAATAAAGGAGAATAATTAAACTATGAATGAAACGATCAGCTTACAGGAATTATTTTCAATTTTGAGAAAATCGCTTTGGCGGATTCTCGCATTGACCATCGTCGCAGCCGTCATCTCATTTGCCGTCAGTACCTTTTTGATCAAACCCACATATCAAGCCGGTACGCAAATTTTAGTCACACCGAAAAAACAGGAAAACGATGTGATTGATGCTTCACAAGTCCAATCGTCCGTCACACTTGTCAATACATACCGCGTCATCATCAAGAGTCCGGCTATTCTCGAAAAGGTTCAGGCAGAAGTGGAAAATGCTCCCACTAGCATTAACGCCTTAAACAATATGATCACCGTTGAAAGTGAACAAAATTCGCAAGTCATCAACGTCTCTGTTCAGAATACGGATGCCGCTCTTGCGTCGAACGTCGCAAACTCAGTTGCGAGCGTGTTCAGTGAAGACATTACGGATTTAATGAATGTCGATAACGTCAAAGTGTTATCTGTTTCGGGCATTCCGACAGCTCCGGTCAGTCCAAACATTATTTTAAATACAGCCATCGCTGCAGTAGTTGGCTTCTTATTGGGAGTAGGTCTTGCCTTCTTACGTGAAGTGCTTGACCGCCGGATCCGTACAGAGGAGCAGGTTCAGCAAATTCTTGATCTGCCTGTTTTAGGAAGTATTCCGGATATCGACAGCAAAGTCTTTAAGTCATCAGCGAAAGCAGCAAAACGGGAGGCGGCAAAACAATATGGCTAAGAAAAATAAGATGAACAAAGATGCCCGTAATTTAATTACGGTCACTCAACCGAAGTCGCCGATTGCAGAACAATACCGGACCATCCGGACAAATATTGAATTCATGGCAGTGGATAAAGAGATTCAAGTCATACTCGTGACATCAGCCACACAAAGCGAAGGGAAATCGACAACGTCTTCTAATCTTGCCGTCGCATATGCGCAACAAGGGAAAAAGGTATTGATTATCGATACGGATATGCGCCGTCCGACCGTGCATTATACGTTCCGTGTCGCAAACGGTCTTGGTCTATCCAGTTTATTAACGCGGCAAGCGGAACTTGAAAAAGCAATCATGCCGACAAAAATCGAAAATTTATCGATCCTGACGGCAGGACCAATCCCACCGAACCCGGCTGAATTGTTATCATCCAAATCAATGGAAAACCTCATTTTAAAATTACGGGAAGAGTACCATATCATCATCTTGGACGCACCCCCGCTCCTTCAAGTCGCGGACAGCCGGATCACATCTAAATTGACGGACGGAGTCGTCTTGGTCGTCAGCTGTATGACGTCAGATCGTCAACGGGTCTTAAAGGCCAAAGAACAACTCGAACTGGCAGAAGCGAAGATTCTCGGTGTCGTCTTGAACCGCCGGGAGCTGACGGATGATTCAGCTTATCAATACTATTATTCCTATGAATAAGGGGTGCCATTATGGTTGATCTTCATTGTCATCTATTACCGCTGGTCGACGATGGTCCGGCGAGTGTCGAGCAAATGTTACAGCTGGCAGAGCAGGCCGCGAGTGAAGGTGTCACACGAATCATTGCGACACCTCACCTGTTCCATCCGCAGTTTGAGACGGAAGACGTCGATGTGAAACTGACCGTCGATGAACTAAACGTCTTACTCCATCAACGAAATATTCCGATTGTTGTTTACCCCGGGCATGAGATTCGTTTGACGGGGGATTTAATCGAAGAAGTTCAAAAGAGCATAGCGCTACCTCTCGCGAATTCCCGTTATTTACTGATTGAGTTTCCTTCGACCGGAATTCCGTCGTATGCACGACAAATGTTTGCCGAATTGATTTCAGATGGTTATGTTCCCGTCATCGCTCATCCGGAAAAAAACAAAGCGATCATTCAAAACCCGACATTGTTGTTTGATTTGATTTCAAACGGGGCAATCAGCCAAGTGACATGTGCCAGCCTGATCGGTAAGTACGGTAAAGATGTCCAACGTTTTGCCGTTGCGTTACTCGAAAACGGTTTGGCGCATCTTGTGGCATCAGACGCCCACCATACTGAAAAACGCCCGTTTTATTGGGAACAATGCCGGACATATTTGGAGCATGAATTAGAAGACTGGTTGTATGAAGAAATTTATGAAAATAATGAAGCAATTCTTTTAAACCAACTCGTGACAATCAATCCTCCGAATCCGGTTGAAAAAAACTGGAAAGGTCAGTGGGTATAAAAGATGTAATGTCAAGAAATTGTAAAGAGAGTGGAAATACACTCTCTTTTTTCGATGATATCGTTTACATTTTAGGTATATGGAAAATTTTATAGAAGTGTCATTGATGGATGTGTTAATGTAAATTACATAAAGAATTCCAAATTAATTATATTATAGGAGAATTAAATGAGATGAGGAGGGGTATCATGACTCGTGTCAAAAAGGCTGTTATTCCAGCTGCCGGGCTCGGCACACGTTTTTTACCGGCAACCAAAGCGATGCCGAAGGAAATGTTGCCGATCGTCGATAAGCCGACGATTCAATATATCATCGAAGAAGCGATTGAATCGGGGATTGAAGATATTTTAATCATCACCGGTAAAGGGAAACGGGCGATTGAGGATCATTTTGATTCCGTGCCGGAACTGGAAGCGAACTTGATCGCAAAAAATAAGTCCGAGTTATTGCATCTCGTCGAAGCGACAACGAACATCAATATCCATTTCATCCGTCAATCGAAACCAAAAGGACTCGGTGACGCAATTTTACAGGCAAAAGCATTTATCGGTAATGAACCGTTCGTCGTCATGCTCGGGGATGATATCGTCCAAGCCGATGTTCCATGTACCCGGCAATTGATTGAACAGTATGAGATTACGAACAGTTCAATCATCGGCGTTCAACCAGTTGCGGATAAAGATACACACCGTTACGGTATTGTCGATCCAAGCACGAGCATCTCAGAGAACTTACATAAGGTGAAATCATTTGTTGAAAAACCGGCACCAGGAACAGCACCATCGAACCTAGCGATTTTAGGTCGTTATCTTCTGACACCGGAAATTTTTAAATACTTGGAAACACAGGAAGTCGGATCCGGCGGTGAGATTCAATTGACGGATGCAATTACACGACTGAATGAAATGCAGCGGGTTTTTGCCTATGAATTCGACGGCAAGCGCTATGATGTCGGGGAAAAACTAGGATTTATTCAAACGACACTCGAGTTTGCCTTAAAACGCGATGATCTTGGAGACGACGTTGCTAAGATGATGGCAGACTTACTCGCAGAACGGGCGAAGGCATCTTCGTTAGTCTGAAAAATGCTGTAATCATAAAACGAGAAAGGAGAGTGTCCTTTGAAATTCTACTATTATTACCGCACGTTGACATTAGCCTGCATTGATGCTGTAGCCTTAGGGGTTGCGATGGGATTCACCTACTTCTTCTTATACCCGAAAGAACTGTTTGATTTGATTGATAGTAAACTACTGCTTCAATCAGCTGCTGTCTTTGCATTGTTGTTCGTCACATTGGCTTTTTTAATGAAGTTGTATCGTGTCAACTGGAAGTATGCCAGTATCCAAGAGGCACTGACCTTGTCCTTGTCACTCGGTGCCAGTTCGATTGGACTGATGGTTTATCAGATTTTTGTGTTCGACCAAGTGCTTGAACGCATCACGATTCTTAGTTTTTGTATTTCCTTGTTATTGCTTGGAGCAATTCGTGTCGCTTTACGATTACTTGGTATTGGACAGCATTGGCGCAAATATGCATTACCCCGCCGGATGGTCAAATCACGTAAACGGACACTTGTGATTGGTGCTGGACGAGCGGGACGCTCGTTAGTCCGTCAATTGTATGCGTCACCGTTTCATGAGTTAAAGCCAGTTGCCTTTGTAGATGATGATCCAAAAAATATGCATTTCATGATCCAAGGAATTGAAGTGGTCGGGACAACAGCGAACTTAAAGTTGGTCATCGAAAAACACCGGATTGAAGCGATTGTGCTTGCAATTCCGTCATTGAGGCAACAACGACGGATTGAACTGATCACGGAAGCGAAAACGCTTTGTAAAAACGTTCAAACGTTGCCGATGATTGAAGAGTTGATTACAGGAAAAGTTTCTGTCAGTGCGATTCGTGATGTTTCGATTGAAGATTTACTAGGTCGTGAACCGGTTGAACTCGATATCTCAGGGATTAAATCTGAAATCGAGGGACGAACGGTCCTTGTGACTGGAGCCGGTGGATCGATTGGATCAGAAATTTGCCGACAAATCATTCAATTTAATCCAACTACACTTGTACTGCTAGGTCATGGTGAAAACAGTATTTACCTGATCGAACGAGAGCTACGCGGACTTCAGTTTCCGATTAACTTAGTCCCGATCATTGCGGATGTCCAAGATCGCACGCGACTCGAAGAAGTGTTTGCGACACATAAACCACAGGTCGTTTTTCACGCAGCAGCGCATAAACACGTGCCATTAATGGAAGCGAACCCGTACGAATCAGTTAAAAACAACGTGTACGGGACAAAAAATGTTGCCGAAGTAGCTGACTTATTCGAAGCAGAACGATTTGTGATGATTTCAACCGATAAAGCCGTAAATCCAACAAACGTCATGGGATCCACAAAACGGATTGCGGAAATGGTTATTCAAGAACTGGGATGTCGCAGCAAAACAAAATTTGCGGTCGTACGTTTCGGAAATGTACTGGGGAGTCGTGGCTCTGTCATTCCACTGTTTAAATCACAAATTTTAGCGGGGGGACCAGTTACGGTCACACACCCGGAAATGACGCGCTTCTTTATGACGATTCCGGAAGCAAGTCGGTTAGTCATTCAAGCCGGTATTTTAGCGGATGGTGGAGAAGTATTTGTCCTTGATATGGGTGAACCGGTCAAGATTGTGGATCTCGCAAAAAATATGATTGAACTGAGTGGCTTCACAGAAGATGAGATGCCAATCGTATTCTCAGGGATTCGTCCGGGTGAAAAAATGTATGAAGAACTACTAAAGGATGGCGAAGTGGATCCGGAAGCAATTTATCCAAAAATCTTTGTTGGTCGAACTCGACAAAAAGAACCAGTCATAAACATTCTAAAAATAGTGGATCGCCATAAGAATGCACCACTGCAATTAAGAAACGTCTTACTCGATATTGCGAATGATGTTGCGGTTCGTGAAGAAAACCTAGTCTGACGAACGATATCTAAAAGGAGGAATGAAATGTGAACTACTTAAAAATCAAACGTCCACTTGGATTTTCGATTGCCTGTGTTGCCTGTTTAGTGTTGATTCCTGTCTTTATCTTAATTATGGCTGCAATTAAAATTGAATCACGAGGTCCCGTGTTTTTTAAACAAAAACGAGTAGGACTGAATAAAAATCATTTTAATATTCTAAAATTCCGAACGATGTATATTGAAACACCAAATGACACACCAACGCATTTGTTGGCAGATCCAGATGTATACATTACGCGTGTTGGTAAGATTCTACGGAAAACAAGTCTCGATGAATTACCACAACTTTTTAACATTTTGAAAGGTGAGATGGCATTTGTCGGACCACGTCCGGCGTTGTGGAATCAATATGATTTGATCGACGAGCGAGATAAATATCAAGCGAATGACACATTACCGGGTTTGACAGGCTGGGCGCAAATCAATGGCCGGGATGAATTACCGATTGAAATAAAAGCCAAGCTTGATGGAGAGTATATTCAACGAATGGGAATCCTGATGGATACACGGTGTTTCGTCGCAACAATCTTTAGTGTTTTGAAAAGTGACGGAGTAGTTGAAGGTGGTACAGGAAAGATTACTGTAAAAGAAGTTGCAAGTACGAAGGAGTAAAATACGATGAAAAAAGTGCTTGTTACAGGTGAGAATGGCTATATAGGGAACAAATTCAAGGAATGGATTCAGTCAGGTAACAAAGAAATTGAGCTAAATTATATTTCTGTAAGAGGAGAAGATTGGCGCAAAATTGATTTTAGTACTTACGATACGGTTTTACATCTTGCAGGTATAGCGCATGTTTCTCGCAATCCAAAACTTAAACAGTTATATTATGACATCAATAGAGACTTGACGATTGAATTAGCCGAAAAATCCAAGAAAGAAAATGTCGAGCAGTTTATTTTTATGAGCAGCATTATCGTTTATGGATTAGATAGTAAAATTGGTGATTATAGTAGCATCAACGAAAATACAGTCCCGACTCCAGCAGACTTTTATGGAGATAGTAAGTTACAAGCAGACCTAAAAATCCAATCAATGAACAGTAAAGATTTTAAAACTGCAGTAGTTCGAACACCTGTTGTATATGGACCTGGATGTAAAGGTAACTTTAAAAAGTTAATAAAACTATCGAAAATTACACCTATTTTCATTGACTTAGATAATAAAAGAAGCATGATTTATATTGATAATTTGAGCAGTTTAATTGAACAAATAGTTATCAATAATAGATCAGGTTTATTTTATCCTCAAAATGCAGACTATGTAAGTACAAAACAAATCATTGAAGTTGCTGCAAAATCTAGTGGACGAAAAATCTATTTTACTTCATCGTTTAATTTTTTAATAAAGTTAGCTAGTAAAAGAATCAGTATTGTTAATAAAATATTTGGTAATAAAATATACGATAAAAACCTTTCAAGATCTAATGAATATCAAATTTGCGATTTTGAGACATCGATACAAAAAAGTATTGTTAATAGCTAGGTGAGGATGAATAACTATGAAGAAAAAAAAAGTTATGCTACTTGGGAATCATGCATTTGTTATCTATAACTTTAGAAAAGAATTGATTAAACAGTTATTAAAGGACGGATATGAAGTTTATTTGTCAATGCCATATGATGATGACAAAGTCCCTAAAATGATAGAATGGGGCTGTAAATTTATTGAAACAAATGTTGATCGTAGAGGAACAAACCCATTTAAGGATTTGAAATTAATTAAACACTATCTAAAAATTCTGAGGAAGTATAAGCCTGATGTAGTGCTTACCTATACGATAAAACCAAATTTATATGGAGGAATAGCTTGCAGAATATATAAAATTCCATATATAAATAACATTACTGGATTAGGTAGTGGTTTTAATAAAAAAGGATTATTAAAGCAAGTTATAAAAATTTTGTATAAAACAGCTTTAAAAGATTCTTCTAAGGTGTTTTTCCAAAATGAGCATGATAAAAAAATATTGCTAGATGAAAAAATTATAAGAAGAAATTTTGAAGTTTTACCTGGATCAGGTGTTAATTTAAAAGAATATTTATATCATAAAATGCCTTCATATTCTGTAATTAAATTTATCTTTGTTGGACGAATAATGAGAGATAAAGGAATTCATGAATTTTTAGAAGCAGCAGTGAAAAGTAAAAAGAAGTATGGGAATAAGATTGAATTTAACATTGTAGGATTTGTAGAGTCTACTGAGATACATTTACGTAAAGAAATAGAAAAATTAAATTCCAATGGAATTGTAAAATATCACGGCTATCAAAATGATGTAAAACATTATATTCAAAATGTACACTGTTTAATTCAGCCTTCACATGGAGGAGAAGGACTTTCTAATGTTTTATTAGAAGCAGCTGCAACAGGCAGAATATTATTAGCTTCAAAAATCCCAGGGTGTCAAGAAACAATTGAAGTCGAGAAAAATGGATACATTTTCGATAAAAAGAATGTAAACAGTCTTTGTAATAGTATAGATAAACTTATGAGTTTAGACGATCAAAAGTTAGATGAGATGTCATTGTATTCAAGATATAAAGTTAATAAAGAGTTTGATCGTAACATAATCATTGAAAGATATCTTAAAGAAATAGAGCAGCTTACATTGTCAAATTATCATGAAAGAAAAATTGTATGAAAATATTATATATTACTACTCATTTAGATAATGGTGGAGCAGAAAAATTAATTGCGGATATGGCGATTTATAGTAAAAAAAAGGGGCTTGAAGTTACCGTATTAATGATTTTGAACCGAAAAGGTGTACCGTATGAAAATTTAATGATTAATAAAATAAAAGTCATTAATTTAAATAAAAGTTCTCTTCATGACTTTGCGTTATCATTTACATTGTATAATATTTCAAAAAAATTTGATATTATTCATACACACACTTATTATGCTCAATTATATTCAAGCCTTTTTATCAGTAAGAAAAAACTGATTACAACGGAACATAGTACAAATAATAATAGAAGAAACAAAAAAATATTCAAATTGATAGATAGCTTAATGTATTTTAAATACTCTAAAATTGTTTCTATCACTGATAGTGTAGAGAAAAATTTAAAAAAATGGATTATTTCAAAAAATAAAGATAAATTTTCTGTAATAAATAACGGTATTGATGTTGAAAAGTACTTTAATGATAAAAAAGTTGAAAAAGAACAGATTGGTTTTAAGAAAAAAGAAACTCTATTGATATCAGTAGGGAGACTTGAACCAGTAAAAAATCAATTATTACTACTAGATGCTTTTTCAGAGATTAGAGATCCTAATGTAAAATTAATTTTAATTGGAAATGGAAGCTTAAAACCAGAAATACTAAAAAAAATAAAGAATAAAAATTTGTTTGATAGAGTCACTTTATTAGAAAATATAAAGAATATTGACACCTTTTTAAAAGCCAGTGATGTTTTTGTTTTGCCTTCTTTATGGGAGGGATTTGGATTGTCAGCACTTGAAGCAGCTATATCAGGTAATACGTTAGTTCTTTCTGACATAGAGGGCTTAAAAGATATGATCGATGAAGTAACTGAACAAGCATTATTTTTTGATCCTGTTAGTAAAGATGAATTGTTAAAAACAATACTAAAAGCAATTTCTATGGTAGGAAATGATGAAAAATCTATAAATATTGATTATGTTCAAGAAAATTTAAGTATACAAAGTATGATGGATAAGTACTTAAAAGTGTATAAAGAGATTAAAGGAGGATGAAAAATTGGATTTAAGTTTTATAATCGTTAACTATAATACATCACTTCTAGTAGAAAATTGCATTAATTCTTTATTAAAAAATAAAACATTAGAAGAAATAAAATTTGAGATAGTAGTTGTAGATAATGGGTCAATAGATAATTCCGTTCCTTTTCTTATTGAAAAATATAAAACATTAAAAAACATTAAAATTATAGACTCTAAAAAAAATAATGGTTTTGGCAAAGGTAATAATATTGGTGTATCAAATAGTAGTGGTAAGTTCATTTGTTGTATCAATAGTGATACAATTTCTCAAAATACGGACTATCCAAAAATGTTAAGTTATTTTAAAAATCAAGAAATAGGAATATTAGGAGCGAAAGTGCTCAATAAAGATAATAGTATTCAAAGCTTAGGATTTAAAAAACCAAGTATAAAAAATGACTTTTTATTAAGTTTTTTATTTTGGAATTTCAATTTTATGAAAAAAATAAGATACCACAAATATAAAAATAAAGGATTAATTAATGTGGATTGGGTTTCTGGTTGTTTCTTTTTGATTCGTAAAAGTACTTTTGAAGAAGTAAAAGGATTTGATGAAAAAATCTTTATGTATTCAGAGGACTTAGATTTGTCAGTTAGAGTAGAGAACGTGGGCTTGAAAAATTATGTTTTAGATACAACTGATATTTATCATTTACATGGTGGATCTACAAACAATAAAAAACCGAATCTCCAAAAAATGCTTGACGAGAAAAAAAATTATTTCTATGTGATCCAAAAAAATAAATTGGCTAATTCCTTAGAACTATTTTTAATCAAAATCTTCACTAAAATGCATGTACTTATGTTGTACATATTAAAAAATGTTGTAAGGAAGATTAAAATTGAAAATTAAAAATATACTCATTATTTTAAACTCAAATTTTATAATGTTAGCAGGAAGCTTGCTATTAACTTTTTTGATTCCTATATACTTATCTGTAAATGACTTTGCAGAATATAGAAAATATATTTTGTATATATCATACATTGGTCTTTTTAGTTTTGGATTTATTGATGGGTCATTATTGAAATATGGGCATAAGTATCTAGAAGATAAAACATTATTCATTCAAAGAGACTTTAGATTTATTTTGAAATTTCAAATAATCATTTCTTTAATTATTGTAATTATTTCTTTAGTTTTTAAAGATTTAATACTATTTTTATTAGCATTAGTTGTTTTCCCTATAAATATGACAACATATTTCAAAATGATCTACCAAGCCACCGGGTCATATAAAAACTACTCTTTATTAAATATAATATATTCTATTGTCAATACACTAAGTATCTCTTTTGTAATTTATCTTGGTTTATTTGGATATAAAGTATTAATAATAGCTACTTTATTAAGTTACTGGTTGGTTTATTTTGTAGCACAATATAAAATGATTAAATTTTCAAAACAAATGTTAAGTAATAATTTAGAGAATGATTATACCATTAAGAACATATTTTCAACTGGATACATTGTATTGATTTCGAATTTAGCAATTTTATTTTTTTACAACATTGGATTATGGGTAGTGAATTTTTTATTTTCCAATAGTGAATTTGCAAATTATTCATTAGCAAATTCTATGCAAAATATGATTTTATTAATAGTAAATAGTGCAAGTGTTGTTTTCTTTAAATATATTTTTTCTGAAGAAAACGATAATAAAATAAAAAAAATAAATGAGATGTTACTATTCTTTGGCTTTATTTCATTTACTTCTTTTTTTGTATTAAAAGCGATTATAGATGTATTTTTTGTTGATTACATAATTTCTTTGAGTATTTTAAAATTTTTGATTATGTGTTTACCTTTTACAATGATTTATAATATTTCCTTCATTAATTATTATAAAAAGCATACAATGAATTTTAAAATGTTGAAATCAATTGTCTACTTAAGTATTTTTAATTTGGTCGTAAGTATATCATTATCACTAATGTTTGAGAGCGTAATTTTAGTAGCTTTTACTTCATTTTTAAGTTCTGTTTTACTAAATATATATATAACGTTATTTGATTTGAAAATGTTTAGAATAAGTATAAAGCAATGGACATACATGCTGTTTACCATCTCAATATTTTATTTGTTAAGCGAAAAAGAATGGTATATAGGATTGTTATACTACGTGACTTACTTGGTACTATCTTTAATTTTATTTAAGTTACTAAAAATAAAAAAAAGACGGGAGCCTTAAATATGAAAGGTATCATTCTGGCTGGTGGAAGTGGAACCAGGTTGTATCCACTGACAAAATCAATATCTAAACAATTGCTACCGGTATACGATAAACCGATGATTTACTATCCGATGTCGACTTTAATGTTAGCTGGAATCAAAGAAATATTAATTATTTCAACACCAGAGGATACACCACGCTTTGAACAACTGCTTGGTAATGGAGAAGAACTTGGACTCTCCTTGTCATATAAAGTTCAGGACTCTCCTGACGGTCTTGCTCAAGCATTTCTAATAGGAGAAGAGTTTATCGGAGAGGATTCTGTTGCTCTTGTGCTCGGCGATAACATCTATTATGGTCATGGGTTCACAGATTTACTTCAAAAAGCAGCTTCTTTAGAAGAAGGATCAACTGTTTTTGGTTATCATGTTCACGATCCAGAACGTTTTGGCGTTGTTGAATTTGACGATGATCAAAACGTGATTTCAATCGAAGAAAAACCTGAAGTCGCTAAGAGTAACTACGCTATTACTGGACTTTATTTTTATGATAATCGAGTCGTGGATTTTGCTAAATCCTTAAAACCTTCTTCAAGGGGAGAACTCGAGATTACAGATTTAAACAAATGTTACCTTGAAGATAACTCCTTACGTGTCGAGTTACTCGGGCGCGGATTTGCATGGCTTGATACAGGAACACATGAATCGTTGCTTGAAGCATCGACGTTTATCGAAACGATTGAAAGACGTCAGAAACTAAAAATCGCTTGTCTTGAAGAAATTTCATATCGCATGGGGTACATTTCTAAAGGACAGTTGATTGAATTAGCACAGCCATTACAAAAAAATGCTTATGGTCAGTACCTACTTCATGTTGCGAAAACAGTGAAAGATACTTCTGAGAAGAAAGCAGGTCTTACTTTATGAAAGTAATAAAAAGTAAATTAGAAGGCGTTCTTTTGCTAGAACCTAACGTATTTGGTGATCATCGCGGTTTTTTCATGGAAAGCTATAATCGTCAAGTTTTTCATGATTTGAGTATTACACATGAGTTCATTCAAGATAATCATTCACTTTCTAAAGAAGCCGGTGTGTTACGCGGTATGCATTATCAGTTGGAACCAAAAGCACAAACAAAGCTCGTTCGAGTGGGATCAGGAGCAATCTATGACGTAGTGGTTGATATGCGGATTGGTTCACCTACCTACGGAGAATGGGAAGGATTTATTTTAAGTGGACATAATAAACATCAGTTGCTTGTTCCAAAAGGTTTTGCACATGGTTTTTGTACGCTGACTGAGGATGTCAATGTTCTCTATAAAGTAGATGAATTGTATTCGGCTGAACATGATTGTGGCATTCAGTGGAATGACCCTGAATTAAATATTAAGTGGCCAGTGACAAACCCGATTCTATCAGAAAAAGATACAAAACATCCGATGTTAAAAGATACAGAAAATAATTTTAAATGGAGTGAATGATTATGAATTTAATCGTTACTGGTGGTGCTGGTTTTATTGGAAGTAACTTTGTCCGTCATATGCTCAATACATATCCTGACTATACAATCATCAATCTTGACTTGCTAACCTATGCAGGAAACAAAGAGAGTTTGGCTGATTTAATCGATAATCCTAAACATGTTTTTGTGGAAGGAAACATCACAGATCGTGATTTGTTAGATCAACTGATTACAGATTATAAAATAGACGGCATCATTAACTTTGCTGCTGAGTCGCACGTGGATCGTAGCATCTTGAATCCAGAAGTCTTCGTCGAAACAAATATTCAAGGAACATTGGCATTGTTAGACGCTGCTCGTAAGCACAAGTTGAAGAAGTATGTTCAAGTCTCAACAGATGAAGTGTACGGTTCGCTTGGTGCTGAAGGATACTTCACGGAAGATACACCGCTTGCACCAAATAGTCCATATTCAGCCTCTAAAGCTGGTGCAGATATGTTAGTCCGTTCATATTTTGAAACATACGGTATGGATGTCAATATTACACGCTGTTCAAATAACTATGGACCGTATCATTTTCCGGAAAAATTAATTCCTTTAATGATTACGAATGCAATGGATCAAAAGAATCTCCCGATTTATGGAGATGGTGAAAATATTCGTGACTGGCTTCATGTAACCGATCATTGTGCGGCAATTGATTTAGTTTTCCACAAAGGTAAATCCGGTGAAGTTTACAATGTTGGCGGACATAACGAGAGAACAAACAATCAAATCGTTGATTTAATTGTTGACCGCTTGGATGTTTCGAAAGACTTGGTAACATATGTTGAAGATCGTTTAGGGCATGACCGTCGTTATGCGATTGATCCAATCAAATTAGAGACAGAATTAGGATGGAAGCCAAAATATACGTTTGATACAGGAATCGTTGAAACAATTGACTGGTATTTAGCAAACGAAGCTTGGTGGCGTCCACTTAAAGAAAAAGCAGAACTCGTGAAATGAAAAAAACTATCTTGATTACAGGTACCAACGGACAATTAGGTACAGATTTAGTTCATTTAGTCGATTCCTCATTGTATGAAGTCGTTGCTTTTACGAAGCAGGGTTTAGATATTACGGATTATCCAGTTGTTGAAGAAACAATTCAACGAATTAAACCGGACTGGATTCTACATGCAGCTGCTTACACCAATGTTGAAGCAGCCGAAGATGAAGGGAAGGAAATGAATTGGCTTGTTAATGCGACAGGTACAGAAAATGTTGCAAATGCAGCCAAGCAAGTTGGAGCAAAAATGGTTTATGTCAGCACGGACTATGTATTCGATGGCACAAAATCAACAGAGTATGAAGTGACAGATCAAGTTAACCCGTTGAATGAGTACGGCAAAGCTAAGTTGGTTGGAGAACAGGCTGTACAAAGTATTTTAGGAAGCGACGGATATATTGTAAGAACTTCATGGGTATTCGGTGTTCATGGTAATAATTTTGTTTATACGATGATGAAATTAGCTCAGACACGTTCTGAACTCAATGTAGTTGCTGATCAATTTGGTCGGCCGACGTTTTCAGAAGACTTGGCACAATTTATGTTATATCTTGTGGGAGATTCTAAAATTCCAGGTGGAATTTATCATTTTTCTAATGACGAATCCTGTTCGTGGTATGAATTTGCAACAGAAATTTTGGCAGATACCACTACAACAGTAAATCCATGTAATTCAGATGCTTTTCCACAAAAAGCAGAACGTCCGCATAATTCAATTCTTAGCTTACTCTCTATAAGCGATTTGAATTATGCGGTACCAACTTGGAAAAATTCTCTGACAAGATTTAAAGAAAAAACTCTAGAAAATAAGGTGTGAAAATAGTGAATGTCACTGCGAAAATTTTAATCACAGGTGCCGCTGGTTTTATTGGTGTGCATTTATCAAATCAGTTAACGAATCATGGTTATAGTGTAATAGGTTTGGATAATATGAATACCTACTACGACTTAAATTTAAAAAAAGACCGACTAGCTCAGCTAAACGATAATAGAAATTTTACGTTTGTTGAATGTGACTTAACGGATCAAGAACGTATCAATAGAATTTTTGAAGAACATCAACCTGCGGTTGTCATCAATTTAGCAGCTCAAGCAGGCGTCCGATACTCGATTGAGAATCCGTATGCCTATTTAGATTCCAATTTAACCGGATTCCTTAATATCTTAGAGGCTTGTCGGAATTATCCAGTCGATCATTTACTTTATGCCTCGTCTAGTTCTGTATATGGTGGAAATAAGGTCGCACCGTTCTCGACTAATCATAATGTTGATCATCCAGTCAGTCTTTATGCTGCGACTAAAAAATCGAATGAATTGATGGCACATACATACAGTCATCTCTACAATATCCCAACGACAGGACTTCGATTCTTTACGGTATATGGTCCGTGGGGGCGTCCGGATATGGCGTACTTCTCCTTTACAAAAGATATTATTGAGGGGAATCCCATTAAAGTGTTTAATCATGGAAAAATGGAACGTGATTTCACCTATATCGATGACATTGTAGAAGGAATCGTCAAACTCATTCCACGTGCACCAGAAAAGAATTCGGATTGGGATGAAAGTGTTGACGAATTGGGTGCAAGTTTTGCCCCTTACCGTGTTTATAATATTGGGAACAACAGCCCTGTCCCATTAATGAAGTTCATTAATGTACTAGAAGAAAAGATTGGTAAAGAAGCGAACAAACAGTACATGGAGATGCAGCCAGGTGATGTTCTTCGCACTTACGCAGATGTCTCTGAACTCGAGCGTGATATTGATTTTAAACCAAGCACAACTATTGAAGAAGGTCTTGGCAAGTTTGTTGACTGGTATAAAGAGTACTACAACGTCAAATTATAAGGAAGGAGAGACTTTAAATGAAAATTACAGTAGCAGGAACAGGATATGTCGGTCTTTCCATGGCTGTCTTACTCGCACAGCATAATGAGGTTACATCGATTGATATCATTAAAGAACGCGTCGAGCTCGTCAATGATCGAAAATCACCAATCGTGGATGCTGAAATCGAAAACTTTTTACAAAATAAAGACTTGAATCTACATGCGACAACCGATAATTTTGAAGCATATAAAGATGCTGAATTCGTCATTATTGCGACTCCGACGGATTACGATCCAACACGGAACTACTTTAATACTCGTACCGTTGAGAGCGTCATCGCGACAGTCCTTGCCATCAATCCGGATGCGACAATGGTCATCAAATCGACGGTACCGGTTGGCTATACGCAAGAGCTAAAAGAGAAGTTTGATACACCAAACATTATCTTCTCACCAGAGTTCTTGCGTGAAGGGCAGGCACTGCATGACAATCTTTATCCTTCACGTATCGTCGTCGGGGAACAATCAGAACGAGCGCAGCAATTTGCGGATCTATTACTTGAAGGAGCAATCAAAAAGGATGTACCGATTCTTTTGACAGATTCGACTGAAGCTGAAGCCATCAAGTTGTTCTCCAATACGTATCTTGCGATGCGTGTCGCGTTCTTTAACGAACTCGATACGTATGCAGAAGTCCGTAATCTTGATACAAAACAAATCATTGAAGGTGTCGGGCTTGATAGCCGGATTGGCAATCATTATAACAATCCTTCTTTCGGATATGGTGGGTACTGCTTACCGAAAGATACAAAGCAACTCCTTGCGAACTACGATGAAGTGCCGAATAACATTATCGGGGCAATCGTTGAAGCGAACCGGACACGGAAAGATTATATTGCAGATACAATTATCAAGCAAAATCCGAAAGTTGTTGGAGTTTATCGTCTAACGATGAAAACAGACTCAGACAACTTCCGTGCTTCTTCGATTCAAGGCATCATGAAACGAATCAAGGCAAAAGGAATCGAAGTGACAGTCTTCGAACCTGTGTTGACGGAAGATACATTCTACAACTCACGTGTCATTCGTGACCTTGAAGCGTTTAAGCAAGAATCAGATGTGATAATTTCTAATAGAATGCACCCTGAGTTAAGTGATGTTGAAGAAAAAGTTTATACAAGAGACTTATACAGTAGAGATTAAATAGAGAATTAATGAAGAATTAAAATAAGGGACGTGAAGCGAGTGGGGCATAGATATGAAGAATTTGATTCGATAAGAGGGATTGCTTCTTTAAGCGTTCTGTTTCATCATTGTTTAATAGTGGTACCTATTTTTTATGCTGCTCATCTTCATCAACAGAACTCAGATATGTTAGTAAATGTTTTTTCAAATTCGCCTTTACACGTTGTGTGGGCTGGACATGAGGCAGTTATTCTATTTTTTGTCTTAAGTGGATTTGTACTTTCACTTCCTATTTTGAATGGGAAACCACTTCAGTATAAAAGCTACTTAATCAAAAGATTTTGCAGAATATATCTTCCATATATATTTGTTATGGTACTCTCTTACACTTTTTATATGATATATAAAAACTTTAACTTGATTGATAATTTTTCCGAAAGTACAAGTATTTGGTTTAATACTATGTGGTCAGAAAATCCAGATTTTAAATCAATTATTTCAATTATACTTATGTTAGGTTATGGAACACATAATTTAAATACAGTTACCTGGAGTCTTATTCATGAGATGAGAATTTCTATTTTTTTCCCTTTTATAATATTGTTTGTTAATAAAAAAAATCCACTAAAATTCTTTATGATAGCTATTAGTGTACTTTTCTCAATTTGGTTATTATTTATGTTTGTATCTAACCTTGGTATAAGTGAAGTCGTTTCTTACTTATTTTATAGTATCGGTTATACTTTTTATTATAGTATTTTTTTCGTATTTGGGGGAATGTTAGCTAGATATAGAAGTAAGCTTTCTAATGTATTTTATAAAGCAAAAATAGAAATGAAAATTTTTGCAATTTTACTCTTTATATTTGGTTATACTATTGAGTGGAATACAACATTTGGTAGTTATTTGAAATATAGTGAATTTTTAAATCTTAAGCTCTTAGTTAATTTTTTGATCGATTTTACGATAGCATTTAGCGTTTGCTTGTTGTTTATTATTGTATTAGGTTCTGGATTATTCAAAAGTATTTTGAAAAGACAAGAATTATTATATCTAGGTAAGATTTCGTTTAGTTTGTACTTGATACATCCTATTAGTTTAATGATGTTAATACATTTATTTAAAGAAACTTTAAATTTAGAATTTTTAATTTTAATTTCAGCTTTACTTTCAATAATATTCGCACATTTTTTGTACAAATACATAGAAATTCCTACAATAACACTAGGTAAAAAACTCAGTAAAAGCAGTGAAAAGAAAAAAGTTGCTTAATTTTCTTTTCACTGCTTTTTTATAATAGTTAAATTAAGTGTAATTAATAATATATTATAAAATTGATTTAATAGATTTGTTTAAAATCAAATAGTCTTTTTTTAAAAAATCTATAAAAATGTACAATTAAATTTATAAGTTATTTAGTTATGAATATAAGGAGAGATACAAAAATGAAGTTGTTATTGTTATATTTAGTTTCATTTGGTTTTATAAGTGCATTTGCTATAAACAAATGGGCGTCCATTCCTTTAATATTATCTTTACTGATATTAATTCAAACCATGTTTTTGGCATTCAAAAACAACGTAAACTTAATAAATAATAAATATATATCAATGTATATTTATCTATTTTTACTAGCAACTTCTTTTAGTTATTTATTGCAAGTTAATACATTCGGCTTTCAAATAAAAGGTTTTACTCACACTGTTTCTTATTTTCTAGTGATTATTCTATATTTTTTGAGTATCGAGTTATCTTTTAGAATACACAATGTTTCGATTAGCATTATTTTTAAGTATATATCTAAAGGAATCTTAATAGTTTCGTTTTTTACTTTGATCGAATTTATCAGCAAGAATTTTTTTATGTTTGATTTTGATAAATACATCCCTAGAGCTCAAGTAGAACAGTTTGATGCAATTTATAATACTGGATTTAGAATATTTTTTAGATCAAGAGGAACTACTGAAGAATCTGGAGTCTTAGCAATGTATTTATTAATGTTTTTCCCTTTTGTAGTTTACTATTATAAATTTATTAACATCAGCAGAAAAAAACTTATAGGATCAATTGTAATAATTTTATTGGCAATATTCAGCACGTTTAGCGCAGCTGGTTTTATTGAATTACTTATTGCTCTTTTGATTGTTATTCTATTAGCTATAATGAAAAAAATTAAAAATGGTTTTTCAAGTATACCGATTTTTTCAATTTTATTAACTATAATTTTAATGATTTTAGCTTTAATAAGTATTGTATATAAAAGGATAGATTTTGATTTTCTTGAAGGGATTTTTGTCAAGCTTACTTTTAGTAATGAATCATTTTCAGCAGGTTCAAGGTTGGAGCGGTGGAATTATGCCTTTTCATTGATTCAAAGCAATCCTATTTTTGGACACGGTGCTGGAATTGCAACTTTACAAAATGGGACAGGTAGTACAAATTTTTATTTAGAAGTGCTTATTGAAACTGGTTTTGTAGGTTTTTTGTTAATGCTAGCATTATTTATAGCTATATTTAAAATGATTTTCAAAATGAATGATAGTATAAAATATGTTTACTTATTTTCTATCATAATTGTTTTAATACATTCTATAGTAATTTCACAATACCTCTTACCATGGATTTGGACATTGTTAGCTATTATTAGCTATCACTACTATATGAATAAAGAAGAAGAGGATAATATATTTTGAATAATTGTAGGGAAAAACTTTTGCTAGCAATTTTAATAACAATATTGATTCCAAGCATTATATATATATATTGGACTAATAATATAAAAACAGCACTTCCTAGTGTTTTTGTAGAAGATTTTAAAGCAGTTCCAAACGATAGAATAGATGATACTGACCAAATCCAAGAAGCAATTAATCATTTGAACAAGCATGGAGGTGGAGTAATTAAATTTCAAAAAGGGATTTATTTAATAGATGCTTTAAAGTCAATTGAATTAAAAGATAATATTACTTTAGAGTTTAAAAAAGGTTCCATTTTAAAAGCCCTTCCTAACAGCGCAGAAGGATATGAAATGTTGAGTATTCATGATGTAAAAAATATAGAAATATTAGGAGCTGTAAAAATTATAGGCGAAAGAAATGAACATTTAGGCGTTACAGGAGAATGGGGAATAGGTATTAGCATAAAAGGGTCTACAGGGGTTCATATTGAAAAATCTACAATTACAAATTGTTGGGGGGATGGTATATATATCGGTAGGTCTAATAAAAAAAAATACAGTAAAAACATTACTATAGAAAATGTAAAATTTCATAACAATAGACGTCAAGGAATTTCTATTATTTCAGTAATTAATCTTAAAGCAACTAATATTACTGTTAACAACACCAATGGTACAAAACCTGAAAGTGGGATTGATTTAGAACCTAATCGTCCAGATGAATTTTTACAAAATGTGGAAATAGTTAATCTGTATACAAAAAATAACCAAGGATATGGTTTACTCTTTGCTATAGGACGATTATCTGAGAGTGAAAATTATATAAACATTAAAGTTACTAATACTAAAAACATCAAAGATAATATAGGGATATTTGTACCAAATAGGATAAAGGGAAAAATCAAAATAGGTGATGAATATATATTAAACACATCACGATGAAATGTTTAAAAAATATTGAAATAAGTTGGAGGCATAGACTTTGATTGATAAAATTAGTTTTGTTGTTAAACAAAAGTTAAGAGATATGATAATTAATTCCATTGCTTCATCTTATTTTATGCCATTAATAGTTCGTAAAAAAATTTATAATATTTTTGGAATAAAGACGTATACAAAAGCTATTCGACCTAATTGTTATTTTGGTGGAAATAATATAGAAATAGGCAAAGGGACAACTGTAAATGGAGGTTGTTATTTCGAAAATCTTGAAAAAATCAAAATAGGTAAAAACTGCGATATTGCAATGGAAGTACTCTTTTGTACTTCTACGCATGAGTTAGGTGCAAGCAATAAACGAGCAGGAAAGCCTTATGGTCAGTCTATTTATATTGGCGATGGTTGTTGGATTGGAGCAAGAGTTACTATACTGCCAGGTGTAATAGTTGGAAATGGATGTGTGATTGGAGCAGGATCTTTAGTTACAAAGGATTGTGAACCTAACAGTCTTTATTTAGGGTCACCTGCGAAAAAAATTAAAGAATTAAATTAAGTGAAACAAATTATAATTTGTAATAGAAATATTCACACTAAGCTTTAAGTAAAATGTTGGGGAATTAAACAGTGTCTTTTGATGACATAGTCTTACAAATAGTTTTAAATGACATATTATTAATATGGTATGTATGAAATGATATAGATTGGTTTATTTTTATTTATTAAACTCTGAAACGGTAATCTGTTTCTACAGCGATGATGTTGAATCTAATTTATTAGAATATGATTGTATTTAAATTCTCATTAGTAGAAATTTCATAGTGTACAGTATAGTCTGGAAATAATTCTGATGGGAAAATCAAAGGAGGACTTCTCATGATTCATTACGACTATTTAGAATGTTATCTTCTTGCGCATATTACTTACAGTAAGCAGACAATCAAAGCTTATCGTAGTGATCTCCGACAGATAAAGAAAAATTGTGTAGAATGGTCAGTGAAGTCCCTTCAAACGTATTTTAATCAGTTTGTTCAAAAGTATAAACCAACAACGGCGATGCGACGATATCATGCCTTGATGGCACTTGGGAACGAACTTGTCCGAGCGAAACGGCTCAAAGAAAATCCAATGAAACAAGTCCGTCTAATTGTTCACCAGCACGTCCAGCAACGCGAATATCATCCACTCGAAGAAACAATCCAAATGATTCGTTACATTACGGATCCGACCTATCGTCTCTTCTTTGAACTCATCAGTCAAACGGGCCTCCGCTTCATGGAGGCCCGTTTGTTGTCGATTGAAGATATTCAGTTTGAGAAGTTAGCGTTATTCGTGAGACACGGGAAAGGACGGCGCTTGCGGACGATTCCACTAGGGGAGGGACTTGCGAGTAAAATTCAAGCGTTTTTAGAAGGACGGACGACAGGACTCGTCTTTCGTTCCGTCCGTGGTCAAGCGATCAACGCACAGCGGGCTCGTGATACGTTACGTGCACAGTCGGTTGCTGCCCGTGGACGACCGTTACATCCGCATGACTTACGTGTTTCCTTTGCAACATATCTTTATCAGACGGGTAATCGGAAATTACATGAGATTCAACGGTTGCTCGGTCACAGTAGTTCCTGGACGACATATATCCTGGAGGAAGAAACGAAGCTCCAGCAAGTCATCGATGCATTGTCGGCGTGAGCTAATTGATCGAGGACCGAGCAGGCGCATGACGGTCGGTAAATCGGCTTGATGCTCCTGGTAAATCGTCGTCGCACAAGTCTGCACTTTTGTTTTTCATTACAAATCAGCTTCTTTGTTTGATCCACTTCTGTTTTTGAATCATTTTAACGAGTGATAAAAATATCATCTGTCCGTCTGTCGTGACCGGGAAAAAGTTAAATACATTTACTAAACAAAGTATTTTCACCACTACCCACGCTCCGCCGTCCCCTTCGACCCATATACCAAAAGAGAAAAGAAGTAATGGTGCTGAACCTGAAATGATCAGATTTTGCCAGTCTACATGAGTATTATGATAACGGACCGTCGGAGTCAGAAAACGGTCGAATGTCACGCGTGGCTGACGTCGGAAGAGAAGCGCAAAACACCAATGGATACTTTCATGAATAGTCACGACTAAACCAATTAACAGTACATAACTGATCAGGAGCAGCAGTGTCTCAGCTGTCATGTCGAGCAGAAGTCCGTCGTGTCTGCATGAATAATCCAAATAAAGTGAACAGTACGATAAAGGCGAGATACATGAGGAGCGCCTGTAATGTGAGTGAGAAATGCGTATTCAGTTCTTCTTTCGTCATCACAGTAGAAATTTTCAGACCGGTCATCGTTGTCACAACACTGGTTTCATTGATTTGGAAAAGCTCATAAATGTAATCAATCAAAAAGATGACCGCCCAGATTACAGTTCCTACACCAATCAATTTTGTGATTTTCATTTTGCCACCTCGTATTCTTTCTTTAGTATGAGATACAATACACCGAGCAAGAACAATAATGCAGGGTATAGCGCACCGTCTATGCTGACAAGTACTGATAGGAGAATAATTAAGATAATCGTCAAGACGGAAGCAATCGTCTCGTTGATATTACTTTGTGATTTCGGAAACAAAAACCCTGCGATTGTTGCCGCAAAAAAGATATTGATCCCGTATAGATAGGGGTTCAAACTACTTGTCTCGACAATCCCGACATATAAGGCAGGGGCCATTAGAATGAT
The DNA here is from genome assembly GCF_049942815.1 of Exiguobacterium sp. R-39. Taxonomy (NCBI): domain Bacteria; kingdom Bacillati; phylum Bacillota; class Bacilli; order Caryophanales; genus Exiguobacterium; species Exiguobacterium sp. R-39. The sequence goes on along the minus strand of NZ_CP187965.1, from coordinate 2,653,735 downwards.
TGACACTCCGAGTAGGGAGCCAAGCTCCATCAACGGATGGATGCGGTATAATCCATACAGTTTGCGTACCGCCAACGTCGCATCTGCATAAGTGATCGTTACGATTCCTAAAATCGGTAAAAGGAATAACCACAGTTGCATCGTCCCCCCCAGACCCACTTGATAGAGCGCCCCGGCTGACATGACAGCTAGTAATGCCCAGAAATAAAGGAAGTTCTTACTTCGAATAATGGCCGGCATCGTTGTTGCCAGTCCAATATTAAAAGCGGGCAAGCCCAATTTAAAGTAACTCTGACGCACATAAAGATGGTTGCGGGAGAAGAATAGGGTTTGCAGGAGATACGCAGCTCCTCCAATCAAGATGCTTCCTGCCAGTACGAATAGGGTTAGTGTAAGAATAGAGTACGGCAGCGTGCTGACCCAAACATCGATTTGAAATCGTGTCTTGATTAAATGAAAGGTCACTAGGCCGATCAGACATAAATCGAGCACGAATCCTAATAGGGTGCGCTTCAGTCCGGAGATGTTTTGTAACAGGGCTGCGTACAAAAAATCAAGAATCCAAAAGCTTGCAATAAATACAGTATGTAGCGTTAAGAGCACAAGAAGCGCAGTTCCCCATTGCATCGGAATCAACTTCAGTGCAGGTGCCACGATAATCATCAATAACTCAAAAAAGACAAGTGCGACACTCAGTTTAAACAAGCGTTGGCTGACATTAACTTCCCGTTCAGAAAAAGGAAGTGTCTTGGCGAAAAATAAAGAGTTTCGATTCAACGAGACTGTTGCGTTCAACAGAATGAACATGAACGTTCCTAAAATGAAAACGACATTGAAGTAACTGCTCAACGTCATTTTTCCTGCTAACAAGAGTGTCGCCTGATCAGCTTCTTTCGCATTGGTCGTCAACGTCGAAAGTTGGACCATATTTAAATAAAAGTATCCGAGGTAGGCTGCAGTCAGCAGTAGTAATAATCCGTAACGGTTCAATCGGCTACGAAAGAACGGACGATTGAACAAACCATGAAATGTATCGTTATAGAAGAACTTCAGAAGACATAAAATGTTTTTGGACGATGGCGAACTTCTCACGCAAGACCTCCTCTTGTTTTATGACTTGTGTCAATTCTTCGGGAGACCCCTCAAAGTGTATAAGGGAACCATGACGCATGAGTCTGACGTCATTCGGAAAACGATCAATCGTGTTCCGTTCATGCGATACGATGATGATTTTCTTCGTCTCGCCAACCGCTGCGAACAGCTCCTGTACAAGAAGGGAGGTATCGAAATCCAGTCCGCCGAAAATTTCATCTGCGATTATATACTCAGTATTGGCAGCGAGTGCTGCAACAATTTGAATTTTCTTCTTCATTCCAAAGGAGTACGATTCGATGGTTTTATGTTGTCCATCCGCTAAATCGAGTAGTTCGATTAAGATGGGTGCTTTCTCATACTCACTTGTCTCGTATCGACTTAAAACGAACTGTACATATTCTTTGCCTGTCATGTATCCAGGTAAATAAAAATCTGAAGGTAGATAGAAGAACTTAGACTTATATGCTTTGCTTCCTGGAGATAACTCATCAATCAAAATGTCACCACGATCTGCTTCGAGTAAGTTTGTCATCATGTTTAGTAATGTCGTTTTCCCACTACCGTTTGTCCCGACGATCACAGAAACACCGGTTTTTGAGAACGTTGTTGATAATTGATCAATAATACAATTTTTTTTGAACGACTTCGTTAACTGTTTGATTTCAATCATTTTCTCGCCTCCTAAGAAAAACGGGAGCCCGAAGAGCCCCCGCCTATTAAGTACGTTACGAGGCTTTACAGCCAATACCCATTTGCCAAATCTTTGGCCAATTCAGCTTTACGTTTCCATTAAAGCTGTAGCCGCGGCTTGTGCAATAAAAGGCATATGCAAAAATTCCAACTAAAAGGACTAACGCAAATACCATCCAGAACCACTTGTTTTCGATCATGTTAAAGAATTTTTCTTCCAATGATAACTGATACGACACGAACATTGCAGACATCCGAATTCCTCCTTTCTCTTTTAAGATAGAAAGTTATTCATCCTCATGAAACATGGCATTAGTTTTTTGAAGAGAAAATTAAAACTTCCTTCCACTTGATTGTAACAAAAATTCCAATATTAGGAACAAGTCCTTTTGGAGCATCTTACTCAAAGAATAATCATGACTTTTCTACCGAGGATTTCTCTAATACTAGTAGGTTATTAACTTGTTTTATAAATATCTGAATGAAACGTCCTACAAAAAGTAAAGATTATTCTCATAGTAGAATTAGATATATTATGGAAGAGGTGTTTGACATTACGTATTAATTGAGAAAACGATGACATAAACCAGTATCGTTTTTAAGTGTGGGTCAGATAGTCTTCAGGAGATTTTTAGAGGATGGATAATTTGGTATTTTCCTGTGAGCTGAGCGATAGGCAAGTGTTGAAGTAGTGATCATATATTCGAACAGACGATAAAGCAAAAATGGGTTTGGATGAAGTGAAATTTGAAGAGACGGACAAAAGCGGAACTTTTTGTTTGATTAAGGAGTTCAGCCTTTGGAGCATGAGAAGCGCATAGTTAAGCAGTTTTTAATCTATATTAGTGATACAACCTTTACTTGATTAAAGTAAGAGTTATTTTTATTACTTTTTTTAAAATGATGCGTGTCAGACTCACTAGTGTAATAGAAACAAATGCTATTTACAGTTTAAACTAATTGATGAAGTTGTCCGATAATATAGTACAAGATTAGGCAAAATCATTAATGACTTGATGAGAGGACTGTAAAAATATATGCTCAATGTTTTTAAAAAATCAAGTGAGATTTTAAAACCACGTGCACACGTTGTTTTATCAGGCTCTCTGAATGAAGATATGAATTTCCTAGAAGGGCACCCTGATGCCATTTTTATATTAAATACAAAAGGTGAAATATTAACATGTAATAGTAAATTACTTGTTCTATTAGGATACAAAAGGGAAGAACTCAAAAGCTTTTTAGAAGAAGTCGTCCCACTGACTCATCAGGAAGAGGTAAAAGAGTCTTTTCAAAGTACTCTTAAAGGCAAGACAGTTCATTATTCAATTGTAATTCGCCAGCAGAATGGCCAATCGCTTACAACGGAAATCACAAATATTCCGTACTATCAAGAAGGCGTAATTAGCGGAGTATATGGCATCGTGCGTGATGTTACGGAAGAACAAACCTTTAAAAAGAATTATGCAGAATTGTTAAAACGAAATGAAGAAGAAGTATGGCGTTTAGCCACTCATGATCATGTTACAAAGCTACCGAATCGTTTTTATCTTATGAATACAGCAGAGCAATGGCTTAATGAAGATAAAAGCATGACTGTAATAGCAATTAGTTTTAATCAAATCAGCGAAATAAACCGTACTTTGGGATACACGTATGGGGATGTATGGCTTCACGCGACGGCACAGCTCTTAAAAAACAACACACCTAAAGAGGCGTTCATCGGACAGTTGATAGGTGATGATTATGTAATTTTACTTCCCGAGTTGATAGGGTTCAATAAAGAGGAATGGATCGAAACGCTTTTATCGTTTAATAATCATAAATTTAGTTTAGAGTCGTACGAATGGTATGCCAAAGTTTCATTAGGAGTAAGTAACAGTAGTCCTGGTGAAGACGAAAAAGCCGAAACTTTAATCCGCCATGCTAATATTGCTTTGGATCGATCTAAAAAAAGTACTACTAAAGTCCATATTTATGATGCCTATTTAGACATTGAGGCCTTCAAGCGTTATAAAATCTATTCAGACTTACGCTATGCAGTTTTGCGAGAAGAATTGTTTTTGGAATACCAACCAAAAGTAAATGCATGGACTGGTAAAGTGGAAGGGGCAGAAGCATTAATTCGCTGGGATCATCCGAAGTGGGGTCGTATTCCTCCGAATGATTTTATTCCACTTGCAGAGGAAAGTTCTGTCCATCTGAAAATTGCAGATTGGGTCGTAGAAGAAACATGTAGACAACTATCGGAATGGAAAAAGCAAAATCTTTTACTAGTACCTATCTCAATAAATGTTTCTCCCAAAAGATTATTACATGGTGATTTTGCAGAGGTTGTCTTTAAAAACTTAAGAAAACATAAGTTACCTTCTTCCTTGTTTGAAATTGAGATTTCAGAAACAGATATTTTATATGAAAATGTAAAAATCTCAGAAACACTGCGTCAATTGCATGATAAAGGGATAAGTATCTCTTTAGATGATTTTGGAAAAGGATATTCCTCTATTTCTTATCTACAGGACTATCCGATTGATACGATTAAAATAGATCGTAAGTTTATCAAGGATATTGATTCAGAAATTCGTGCCCGTTCCATCGTAAGGTCCGCAATTTTTATTGGTCAAGAGTTTAGATTGAATATTGTAGCGGAAGGCGTAGAAACTGCTGCGCAATTACAAGTTCTTCGCGGATTAGATTGTCCTACTATTCAAGGCTATTTATTCAGTCAACCTTTACTAGAAGCGGATTTTGCTGAAGTATTATCACGTCAACTGTTACTACCGAAAGAAGAGATTACTAATAAAGAGATTGCTACGTTATCGTTGCAGGCGAAATTGACAATTGATCGTATTGACGACGTGCCGGTGAAAATTGGCTCCTCTGTCATCATGATTTGCAGAACTAATTTGAAAAACTTAACTTTTTATTCTAACATTCGTTTTCCTGTTAAAGAGGAAGTGGAGTATAGATTGACTGTAGAGTTAACGGATAGATTTCAGGATGTTTCAATCCGGCTTCACGCTATGAAAGAGCTCTCAAACGGATTGCTGGAATATGAAGGATACTATACCAGCATTCATCAATCACATATCGTCATCACTGCCTTTCAAAACCTTAGATGAAGTAAAGCTTTAAAGTGCCGCTGACCTGTAGTCTCTTCCAGTTTTATCTTTATATACGAAGTTAGGCTGAGTGACAATATTAAGAAAGAAACAATCAAATGGTACAAACTTTCCGATTTTTCTACATTTTAAAAAGTTCACGGGTAGAGTTATTATATGAATGGGATTGAATAAAAAGTGAATGGGGAATTGAGGGGGAAATACTTTCTAAAAGGAGGTTCTTCTCATGACACATTTTGAATATCTAGACCACTATTTGAAAACGCATCTTTTTTATAGTAAATCGACAATCAAAGCATATCGCAGTGATTTACGACAAATGAAAAATCATCAAATTGAATGGTCGATGAAATCCTTGCAACGTTACTTTAATGAGTTGATTAAACGATACAAACCAACGACCGCGATGCGGCGATATCATGCCTTGATGGCACTGGGAAATGAACTCATCCGAGCGAAACGTCTCAAAGTTAATCCGATGAAACAAGTCCGTCCGATTGTTCACCAGCATATCCAACAACGTGAGCATCATCCACTCGAAGAAACGATTCAAATGATTCGTCACATTACGGATCCGACCTATCGTCTCTTCTTTGAACTCATCAGTCAAACGGGCCTCCGCTTTATGGAGGCCCGTTTGTTGTCGATTGAAGATATTCAGTTTGCGAAGTCGACGTTACTTGTACGACATGGGAAAGGACGACGATTGCGGACGGTTCCGCTTGGAGAAGGACTGGTGAGTAAGCTTCGAACGTTTTTAGAAGGACGGACGACAGGGCTCGTCTTTCAGTCTGTCCGAGGCAAAGCCATCAATGAGCAGTCGGCTCGTGATGCATTACGTAAGCAGTCGCTTGCTAAGCGTGGACGATCGTTACATCCGCATGACTTACGTGTGTCGTTTGCAACGTATCTCTATCAGACAGGAAATCGGAAACTGCTGGAAATTCAGCAGTTACTTGGTCACGGTAGTTCCCGAACGACAGAAGGCTATATCATCAGTCAGGAAACGAAGCTCCAGCAAATCATCAATGCGTTATCGGCATGAGACGGTTGATTGAGGAACGAGCGACTTCTGACGACGGTAAGATATACTGTTGCGTCGTCTTCGCGTCACTATGGCCGAGCAGGCGCATGACAGTCAGTAAATCAGCGCGATGTTCCCGATAAATTGTCGTCGCGAACGTGACCCGTAAATCGTGTGGTCGGAGTGTCCGTTTTAAGACATTTTGACTGGCAAGCCGGAGTTGTTTCCGGGTCTGATTCGGGTCCAGCAAGCCTCCGGCAGTGTTTTGAAATAAGGGATCATTTGGTTGAATGTCAAGATAGCGCTTCAGGACAGTAACCAGTTCGTTATGCAGGGGAACGTAGCGTGTTTTCTGTCCCTTGCCGTGACGGACAAACAGTTGGCGTTCGATGAGATCGAGATCGGTTTGGCGTAACTGTCGTGCTTCGTTGAACCGAAGACCTGTATGTAACAGTAGGAAGTAGAACGTATACAACGTATCGTCTTGCAGGGTCTCAATGACACGTCTCGCTTCGGTGTAACTAAAGGCAGTCCGGTGTTTTGGAAGTGGACGGGTCGGTTTCTTAATCTGGGATAACGGGTTTGAAGGAATTGATTTTTCAGCGACTAAGGCATCAAATAATGTGGCCAATGCATGAATCCGTCGGGAGACGGTCGTTGGGGCATAGGTTTGTTTTAAGAACGAGATATAGCGATGGAGGGAAGGGATATCAATCGTTTTAGCGTGGGCACAAAAATGCCGGACGTCGGCGCGATAGGCTTTTTTCGTCAGCGGACTGTAGCTCGGTGACTGTTCGATGATGGCCAGTAACCGGTCCAAGTAAAACGTCATCATAGGAGTATGTCCTGGACTTTCTGTTTGAGTTCCGACTTGAGCGACCGGAGGCGGGCCGGAGAGTAGCCGAGGGTTTCCTCGTTACCATGAAGGAGGGCTTGAAGAATCGTAAATTCCTTGCGGGACAGTTCCTGTTTCAGTTGATCGAGTAGATAAGTGAACGAGACTTGCTGCTGACGGGGGAGTTCCGGTAACGTCTCGACAGCGACTTCACCGGCGAGTGTCCGGTTGCGGGTCGCCAAGTAATCGAGCATCGCACCCTTCGCGCGAATCCGGGCGAAGGTGACGGTCATGACCTTACCTTCTTCGATGGATTTCCAGAGTCGGAGAAGTGCGGCTTGACGGCATTCATCCTGTTCATTCGGATGAATCGAAAGGCGGGAGAGAAGAGAGTTGACGAGGGGAATCCATTGTTTTAAGGCTTCATTCATGACGAGATGATCCAATCTGAGATATGCATATCTATGTATTCCGCGGTAGTTTCAGTATAAGTAGAGTTATCCTGAAGCAAGTGGCGGAAACAGGCGGTTTTTCAAGAAGTTTTTCGTGTTCAGTCGTAGAAATGACGACAGTAGGAAATCGGAAAGTTTAGAAAACCGTTGGCATGATTCAAAAAAGACGATTTGAAAAGAGAGGATAACTCTACTTATCCTAAGGGGTGTTCGAAAAAGAAAATCCTTTTTTTGCAAGTCGTTACTACACAATTATTCTACAGTCTGAAAAACCAAGGTTAAAAGAAAAGACGAGATTTTTCAGATACTGCTTTCCTTGATGTGCAATAGAGAAGTAGAAGCGGATTGGCTGAAGGTGATACGGTAATTAAACCGGTAACGTTAATCTTCAACACGAACAATAATACTATTAAAAAGAAAAGGTTGGTTGAAATGGGATGAATTTAAAGAAAAAACGCCCGCGCATAACACTCATCCTAATTGGTGGTTTCCTGTTGCTAAATCTTGTCTGGTACGGGGTTACGGCGGTTGAGTACAAACCATTCGTTTCGGCTGTACCGGATTTTGATGGCGTACACAGTATGATGCAAGACGGTTTCTCCTATACGGTGGAGACACCTGACTACCTGTCTTATACAGGTAGACTGATGATCGCTGACAAACAAGCCGGATTGGCAGTCGGTGTATACCCACACTTGTTTCAAGACGACACGTACGAAGTCTGGATTCAAGAAGGATTGAATGGATATCTTCTTGACGTCAACAATCGTTTGGAACTACTCGAACCGTACGACGAGCAACAAGATGTACTTAATCGGAATAAATCGGAAATCACGCGTCTCATGGACCAAGTGAAGAGTGTGTTTTCACTTGATTGAATAACTATCTGAACCCAATTAAAATGTACTATTCATGTATGTTTTTAAAAGAACAAGGGTAACTGTAACTGTTAGCTAAGGGAATAAAAACTGACATTTACGGAGGCGGAAAATAATGAAGAATCTGGATGGATTTCCAACATCGTACTGGCGCACTTCGATTGAACCATCGAATTATCCGAAACTGGAAACAAATCTAACAAGTGACGTCGTTGTCATCGGGGCAGGCATCGCCGGACTCGTCACGGCTGTTCAACTGATTGAACGGGGCTATGACGTGACGTTGATCGAGGCTGACCGGATTGCAAGCGGGACGACCGGCTATACGACAGCAAAAGTCTCTTCACAACACGGCTTGATTTATAACGAACTGATCCAGACATTTGGCGAAGAGAAAGCACGGCTCTATCACGAAGCGAATGAAGAGGCGATTCGTTTCCTCCGTGATCAGACGACACGCCTGGCGATCGAGTGTGAGCTTGAGGAACAGGATGCTTATCTGTATGTCGCGTCAAGCGGACCGAAACACAAGCAACTGATCAAAGAAGCAGAGGCCTACAGCCGGCTTGGAATCAACGGCGGAGACGCGACGGAAGAGGTAAAAGGCAAGTTACCGTATCCTGTCGAACAGGCCCTCGTCATTCGCAATCAAGCTCAGTTCCATCCGGTGAAATACTTACTTGGTCTGGCCCGTTATTTCACGGAACAAGGCGGAAAGTTGTATGAACAGACGCGGGCGACGTCTGTCGAATCGAAACGGACACCGACGGTTCTGCTCGAATCGGGTCATCAGATTGAAGCGAAAAAGGTCATCGTCGCGACACACTTTCCGTTCAACGACTTTAAGGGACTCTACTTCTCGAAACTTGAAGTTCACCGCTCTTACATCGTCTCGGGACTTGTTCCGGAAGAGTTCCCGGACGGTATGTTCATGAGCGCGGACAAACCGAGCCGCTCGCTCCGTCATGTGCACACGGCTGACGGGAAACGGCTTGGGCTGTTCGGTGGGGAGAACCATCTGTCGGGCCATCAGACGGATACAAAAACGAACTATCAAGCGTTGGGTCATTTCGCCGAGAGTGAGTTTGGGGTAGCTGAAATTGACCAATTTTGGTCGGCCCAGGATTTGATTTCGCTCGATAAAGTACCGTACATCGGTCAGATGACGAGTGATGATCCGAATATTCTGGTCGCGACCGGATTTGCCAAATGGGGAATGACAAACGGGATTGCGGCAGGGTTGCTACTTTCCGATTTATTAACGGGAACGCCGAACCGCTTCAAGGGATTGTTTGATCCGAACCGGTCGAAGCTGAACAAGCAGGACGCGAAACAATTTGCGAAAAATAATGCCGATGTCGCAATCGAATTGCTGAAAGGGAAAGTGACCCGTGCCAGTCAATCAGCGGACGAACTCGACATCGATGAAGGGGGACTTGTCCGTCATGCCGGGAAGACGGTCGGAGGATACCGAGACGAATCCGGTGAGTTACATCTCGTCAAGACGACGTGTACGCATATGGGGTGTGACGTCAAATGGAACAACGGGGAACGATCGTGGGATTGTCCGTGTCACGGCTCGCGGTTTGATTACGAGGGGAACGTGCTCGAAGGACCGGCAGTCAAACCATTGAAAAAATTAAACTGACTAAAAAACATCCACGCCCATTGATGCGTGGATGTTTTGATTAGTTGTAAACACTTTTCGGAACAAAGATTTCCGGCTGACCTGTCGAATAAGGCGCAATCTCGTAAGACTGGAAGACGACCTTGATGCCATCCTTCATCATCAGATATTCTGATTTTTTTGAGACATCGACGTCACCCAATGTATCGACGAAGTAATCGTCATTGTTTTTTAATTTATTGTAGATGTACTTCTCAACTTTTTTAAACTGTGTCGATGTTTTTAAGACGCTTGTGATTGGCACTTCTTTACCTGTTTTCAATGAGTAGTTGACCCCATATTTATAACCAAATCCGTGGGCACCGCCTGTATAAGAATAATCCGACAAAGTGAATGTCAAATAAGACGTGTTATTTCCAGTAACTTTATAAGACGTGCTGTATGTATAGTTGCACATCGACGGATTTTTTTTGCAGTAAGAGGTTTTTCTTTCTTCTTTCTCGAAGGCTTCGATCTCTAAATAGTTTTCATAGGCGAACTTGGAGAAATCAGTTAGGTCAGCGTTGATCGTTTTTTGGACACTCGTCGATGGTCCCTTTGTGACGTACGGGTATTTCAGTGTCTTTTTCTCTTTTGCGTATTTTGTGATGACGGTCGGTTTCGTCGCTGCATCAACAGAGAAAGTGGACGGTAAAAGTAATGTCGCTGACAGCAGGGGGATGAACCAGGATTTTTTCATAAGTAATCGCTCCTTTTATTTGATAAGATTCCTCTAGTATACGAAATAGAAACTATTTTTGGAAGTATTTCCCTTGATATTCATTTATCTGAAAACAAATATTTTATGTCCGTCTGACCTTAAATATTTCGAATGATATCAGAATTTAATATTCAATCTGATTTTTAATGTGCTATAATTACCTGGTAATAAAAATATTCAAGCGTTTAACTATATCGGTCGGGTCGATCTTCATGTGGATGTTACGAATTCACCGTCACGAACGCCGTTTACAGGTTTCATATCAAGTTCATTTCATAGTAGCGTCGTGAACGCTGTACGAATTCGAGGAGGAAGCAACACATGAGTAAAGAAAAAATCGCCCAGCTTCGCAAACACGTTTCGCCTTTTGAGAAGGCAGACGTCAAATCAAGCGTCCGGCAAATGATCAATACGATCCTGCCGTTTCTCGTCGCCTGGTTCCTGGCCTATCAAGCCTTACAGATTTCTGTTTGGCTCGCTGTTCCGCTTGCGATCGTCGCAGCCGGTTTCGTCGTCCGGATGTTCATCATCTTCCACGACTGTACACACGGGTCATTCTTCAAAAACAAAAAGGCCAATGCAGTCGTCGGAACGATTACTGGCATTCTGACTTTATTCCCGTATGAGAAGTGGAAACGGGAGCACTCGATTCACCACGCATCCAGTGGGAACTTGGACAAACGCGGTGTCGGTGACATTTGGGTCATGACAATCGAAGAATATGTCGAAGCTTCAAAATGGACGCGTTTGAAATATCGTCTTTACCGTAATCCGTTCGTCATGTTTGGTCTTGGACCACTCCTGTTGATTTTAGTCGTCAGCCGCTTTAACCGGAAAGATGCCCGGAAAAAAGAACGTATCAATACGCATGTCATCAATGCGTCACTAATCGTCTTATACGGCATCATGATTTACTTCATCGGATGGCAGGCGTTCCTGATCATTCAAGGAACAACGATGTTCACGGCAGGCGTACTCGGAATCTGGTTATTCTACGTCCAGCATACGTTCGAAGACTCGTATTTCGAGGATGAGAGCGAATGGGATTACGTCAAGGCAGCTATCGAAGGCAGCTCATACTATGAATTGCCGAAAGTCTTGCAGTGGGTAACAGGGAACATCGGTTTCCACCACGTTCACCACTTAAGTCCGCGTGTACCGAACTACAACTTAGAAAAAGCGCATACGGCGACACCACCGCTTCAAAAGGCAACGACAATCGGCTTGTTCTCAAGTCTGAAGTCGCTGCGTTACAAGCTGTATGACGCTAAAAATAAAACGTTCGTGACGTTCGGGGAAATCAAGCACCTCTTGCGTGAACCGAAAACGTCTATCTCATAAACGATAGGGTCTTACTTCTTTTTAAAAGGAGTAAGGCCTTTTTTTGTTGCGAACTCCGACTTTTGCCGTATGTCTCGCCCGGGAATCCATGGTACGATGGCAAGTATTGAAAAGGAGGGATGTTCGGATGCGTCGCCCATCAATCAGCTACATCATGGCAGGAGCTATTTTGCTTTTATTATTTGGATTCAGTTCGATGAGTTATCAGCAACAATCCTTGATTCCGTTTCTGACGAATCATATCCCACTCGGATGGGTCTACGCCTTTTCGTTCGTCTCGTTTCATTATGAGGTGCCGATTAGTGTCGCAGCCCTGGGACCCGCAGCATTCCTTGAATTTTTCATCCGTAAAGGGATGCATGCCGGCCTGTTCTTCATCCTCGGGACAAGCCTCGTCCATGTCTTGCGTCTGCGCGGCTATCGTCCGGTTCCAGCTGCTTTCTTTGCCGCGACGACAGCGATGACCGTCGGAGTGTTCGATGAGTTCCATCAGCAATTGACCGGCGGACGGACCCCGCTCGTCGGAGACGTCCTCATTGATGGCAGTGGGGCTGTATTTGGAATTGTTCTGTATACGGCCATTCGCCTGTTTATCAAAGCCGACCGAATCGTTAAGACTGAGTACTTGCAGTCGAGTTAAAGACAAAAATACCCGGTCGTCTCAATCTTGCTGAGGCGACCGGGTATTTGGACGATTAGAAGCGTTGGACCCATTCGATTTTGTACTGTGTCCGACCGAATTGTTTACGAAGCATCGTATCTGCTTTTTTCCGCGCTGCCGTGTGGTCACCGGCTTTAATGATCAGGCGATCTGTGTCCACGATTTCATCCTGTTCGATAACTTGATATTGAATCGTATATTCCTTATTAAAAAGGCCTAATAATCCCAAGAAAATCACTCCCATATTCTTCATTCTAGTAGTTAGTATATGGTATTTAAGAGGGAATAGCAATTTAAATAAATGACTATTGTCGCACCTGTCACTAAAAATTATATGGTTCTAAAGAATCATTCGTCTAATGTTTCAAATGTTACGATTGATGTTGGTATAACTAGATAAATGGTGTTTGAAAGTGGCTTTTAATCAACTTATTTATAACTTTCATGAGTCTTTAGACATACTTAGGGGAGAATATATTTTTATCCTTAAAATATATTTAAATATAATGATTCGGATGATTAACAAGAATTGCCTTGGAACTCTTATGGAATTATCGGTATGATAAGAGGAGTGAGAAAAAGAGGTGAACCAATGTATGAGGAAGTGAAACAAATCAGACAGAGACAACAGTCCGCGACCGTACGAGAGCGACTTTATTTTTGGTTACTCTTGCTGAGTACACTCGTAACGGGTTGTGGCTTAATCATCGGGATTCTGACACTTGAAACAATAGGGATCATAATCGTTGGAACGGCCCTTCTTTTACTCGGTATGTTCTGGGTTCGTCAGTGGATTCGTGTCATGACCATTCGGACGGACGGGATGGTGCTGAGTGAACAGCAGCAGCCGCTTGTTTATGAACAACTTCGGCAGGATGCGGAACGACTGGGATTCTGGAAGGTGCCGGAAATCATCGTAACAAACCATAAGACAATCAAACGTCCACGGACGATCGGCTTGTTTCAAAAGTATCTGCTTGTCTTACCGACCGGTTATCCGGTCGATGAGGCGACGCGTTTCGAACTGTTGCGCGAGCTCGTCCATTTAAAACAGAACCACGCAGAGAAACGGATGCTACTGTTGCTCGGGAGTTGGGTGCCGTTCCTGAGAAGTGCTTATCTCCGGGCATGCGAAGAGACGGCTGACCGGCTGGCACTGGCTTGTCTTGCAGAAGAGGAACGTGTCCCGGCGCTTGTCCGGTCCGTTGTCGGTCCTGTCTCCTGGCAGACGTTGAACCTTGATGCCTATATCGGTCAAAAACGCCAACCGATGCCGTTTGCCGCAGCGCTCAGTGAATTGTTCCGAAATCAGTCGTCCATTTCCCGGCGGTTGACGTTTGCCGGACTCGACGCTCCGCGAAAACAGTCGACCCGTATTGCGAGTGCCGCCGTCGTCAGTCTGAGCTGTCTGGCCCTGGCCGGTCTGGTCTTCGCCGTGACCAAGCTTGAGTTGCCCACTTGGTTGTCGAATGGTGCCTCTTCCGTTGCCCAACAGACGGCGAAAGAAGACCTTGGAGAATCGAAACTGATGGCGGCGATTCAAAAGGGGACGCTCGCAGAAATCGAAACGTTGATTCCGAAGAGTGATATGCAGGCAGTCGATGCCGACGGCGATACGGCCCTGCATTATCTCGGCTACCGCAAGTCGAGTGAGGGGCTGGAAACAGTCTTTAAAGCCTTGCTTGCTGCCGGGAGTGATGTCGACGCCGTCAATGAGTTCGGCGAACGGCCGTTCATCACAGCGGTCTACAGCAACAACAAGGAATTGGTTGAGCTGTACTTAGAACGGGGTGAGAAGATCAATCAACAGGACGACGAGAAATACACACCACTCCATCACGCGGTTGAAGGCGAAGGAAAAGAGACCGTCCAACTATTGCTTGAGCGGGGCGCCGATCCGGCAATCAAAAATGCCGATGGTTATACCCCATTGATGATGGCACAGGAGTATGAGCTTGATGACATCATCATCTTGCTGAAACAAAATCAGACCCAGACGTTATGAATATAACAACAGGATGGGATGTGATCCGCCTCCTGAAGACGCAAAAAGACCGGCTGTTAAGCCCGGTCTTTTTTTGCGGAATTATTTTGTTTCTGCTTTTGTATCGACGATCCGACCTTCGATTTTGTAATCGACTTGACCGAGTGTTTTCGTAAAGTCGCGGAGGTTTTCCCAGTCCGAGAGACCAAGATCCGTCACGCGGCCGGCTTTATAAGCCACTTCGAACGGTGTGAGTCCGTCGCCACCTTTTGCTGTGAAGGCATTAGTTGCGATGACATACGTTTTCGCAAGGTCAAGGGCTTCAAACGTATCGCCGTTTTTGACTTCTACTTTCGTGACACGGTCGCCTTTTGCGAGTTTGCTGCTGTATTCGAACTTCATGCCTGAGACGTGGAGGAAACCGCCGTTTTCGATTGGAGCGACGCCAACGCTGATTTCAAGCAAGTCTTTGATTTCCTGACCTGTCAATTTCGCTGTTGCGAGTGTGTTACCGAATGGAAGTGTCGTTAAGACTTCACCGACCGTGAGTGGACCGGCATTGATGGCAGCACGGATTCCACCACCGTTTTGCATCGCGATGACTGTATCTTTGTTGTATTCTTTCGCTTTTTGGAGCATCCCGTCTGTGATCAGGTTTCCGAGTGCCGTTTCGCTGTTCCGGACATTTAGAGCGAAACCATCACCAGCGCGTGGGTTGGCGAGCTCGTTGACGATGTTCGCGCCGACTTCTTCGTTTTTCAGTTCTGTGATTTGATCAGCGTACGGTTTAAGGATAGACGCGGCAGTAGCATCTTCTGCTGCTTTCGAGACGTCGATCAATGAACCTTTATACTCTGTCAATTTCCCTTTGTAATCGAACGTCAGGTTAAGATTTCCGAGGAAATCACCATACTGGTAAGCTTGAGCGATGATCGTCGGTTCTGCTTTACCCGGTACGACCGTATCATCGACGACTGTTCCACTCTTAACATCGAATTTTTCAAGTTTCGTATGCGAGTGACCACCGACGATGACATCGATGCCGTCCACGTTACGAGCGAGCAACTGATCGTTGTCGACGGCTGGATTGTCATCAAAACCGATGTGTGTCAAAGCGACGATTTTATTGACGCCACGGTCTTCGAGTTTTTTGACGGCTGCTTTCGCGCTGTCGATGTAGTTCGCGAAGGCGACAGTTCCCGGACTCGAGATATCGGCTGTCTCTTCTGTCGTCAGACCGAAGAAACCGATTTTTTGGCCTTTGTATTCTTTAATGATGCCTTGATAGATTTTGCCTTTTTCAGGACCGGCTGTGATCGTTTTCGATTGCAGACCGCCGAGTAATTCGTTTTTGCTGAAATCGACGTTCGCTGTGATGAACGGGAATTTCGCTTTCGTGACGAACTCCTGTAACGCTAAGTGGTTGTCCGCATCCCCGAGATCGAACTCGTGGTTACCGAACGTCATCATGTCGTATTTCATATAGTTCATCAGCTCGAGATCGGCTTGTCCTTTGAACTTGTTGAAGTAAAGGGAACCGGAGAAGACATCGCCTGCATCGAGTAACAGTGACGGTGTACCGTCTGCTTTATAGGCAGCGCGGAGTTCTTTAATGACAGTCGCGCGTTTTGGTGCTTTATCGAGGTTGGCGTGCGTATCGTTCGTGTGCATCAAACCGATTGAGAAATCATCTTTATTGATATCGAGGACGTTGATTTTTGCTTTGAGTGTGATTGTTTTTCCGAGACGTGTGTAACTCGCGACGGCATATTTCACGCCGGCTTCGCTCGTATCGACTTTCGACCAGCGAACCGGCTTGTCGTAGACACGGCCTGTCGCATAGAGGACAGCCAACATTTTCGGAAGTTCCGGTTTTTCACCGACATAGATTGTCTGTTCCTTGACACTTTCAACGAACTTGACGGCATAGTTTTGAATGAGGATTTTCACTTCGATCGGTGATTTCTTCTTGCCATACGTTCCTTTGACCGTCTGATAGCGGTTGAAGATGTGACGGTCATAACTTTTCCACGTGATTTTCTCGCCCTTGTATGTAGCAGGTAACTTGACCGGGGCACCTTTTGTGAAGACGAGTGACTTGAGTTTGACCGTTTTGACCTTGACATGCGTTGCTGCCGATACAGTAGTCTGTGCAACCGGCACGATTGCCGATGTCGTCAGGGCGACAGCGACGGCTGCCGCGTAAAGCGGTTTTGATTTATACATGCGTAAAAATCCTCCTTCAAAGTGGGTGTATGAATACAAGGTCGAAATGCGATCGTTGACCTCTTCTTCTACTATAAGTCGTTCTTGACAGGTGGTGCGATAAAACTTTTGTAAAATTCGTAAATTCTTAGGTCGGACGACATGACAACCAGCGGGAGACGTCCGTTTCAGCACGTTTTTCTGGTTAATTTGACCTAAACATGTAAAATGATAACGCTTTCATTATAATCTGTCCGAATGAAAAAAGAAACGGAAATATACATCAAATCGTCAAACATTCCCATTAATTGATAATCTACTGGTGGAGTTCAGTGCATGAGTTCGGTATGATGAAGAAATGAGGAAACCGCGGGAGGAGAGCAACAAGACGATGAAAGAGACGATTCAAGGCACCATGGTTTTGGTCATCTTATGTGTGATGAGCATTTTACTGATTTGGGGATTGTCGTCCCCGCCCACGACGATTGAATTTCCACTTCTATCCCATTCCAAACCAGTCAGTAGCGATGTCTTTCATACCGCTGCCGACTGGTTTTTTTATCGGGGAGAAAGCTACAGTTTGGTGTCGGTTTGCCCAATACATTGACATGAATTTTAACGATGGCTAGAATTGATTAAGTGTATGGCACCCGGTGCCTGCTTTTTTAATAGGAAAAGAGTGCTTGAAAAGGAAGGGAGGAATGAATCAACGTGCAGGCGTCTGCCTGTCCGCAGTCGGTCGTTCGTTTGAAGAATCGCGAACGGAGCCCGTCTTTTTATTTTGAATTGGATGCAACCGAACTAAAATACATGTACCTTTACAGATCGGAAGGAAATTAATTATGTGGAAAGAAATGAAAAGCATCATCCGCGAACAAGTGGAGAATTTTCCGCTGATTCGCCGTCTCGCCCGTTATGAGATTAAATCGGCGCACGCGGAGCAACGACTTGGACTTTTGTGGGAGCTGCTCAATCCCGGTTTACAGATCTTTATTTATTGGTTCGTCTTTGGTGTCGGTCTGAAAGGGAATAAAAACGTCGACGGTGACACGCCGTTCATCGTCTGGCTCCTCTGCGGGATCGTCGTTTGGTTCTTCATCAATGAT
Source organism: Exiguobacterium sp. R-39 (assembly GCF_049942815.1). Classification (NCBI taxonomy): domain Bacteria; kingdom Bacillati; phylum Bacillota; class Bacilli; order Caryophanales; genus Exiguobacterium; species Exiguobacterium sp. R-39. Next base: position 2,635,955 of record NZ_CP187965.1, on the reverse strand, counting down.
GCCTTGTTGCGCGGATCGAACTCGATCAACAGCCGACTGGCGATGGTGACAAAAATGCGTTTCCCGATGAGTGCGATTCCGTCGTATGTCATCCTATCCCGGATGTACCAGCATTTCGCGATGCTCCTGATTGTCTTCATCGTCATCATCCTGAACGGTATTCCAATCACATGGAAGTTACTCCAACTCCCGTATTATATGGCGGCGACTTACATCTTCGTCTACGCGTTCTCCCTGTGTTTCTCGACATTGATTACGCTCGTCAAAGACATTCAATTATTCCTGCAGTCGATGATGCGGATGCTCTTTTACCTGACACCGATTCTGTGGAACATCGAACGGTTCCCGGATGTCTTACATGGTGTACTTCGCCTGAATCCGGTCTTTTACCTTGTGGAAGGATACCGCGCGAGCCTGCTCGGCGGAGCCTGGGTTTGGCAGGAGTGGCCGACGGGACTTTATTTCTGGAGCGTGACACTGCTCTTGTTCACAGCCGGAACGTTTTTACACATCAAGTTCCGTAAATCATTCACCGAGCTCGTTTAAGGAAGGAAATCGCCATGTCTATGATAAAACTCGACCATGTCACGAAACGGTTCGATATGGTCACGACGACAAAAGAAAAATTTAAGTTACTGTTTAAGAATCAAAGTAAAAACGTTAAGACGTTTACGGCGCTCCGCGATGTCTCACTTGATATCGGGTCCGGTGAAGTCGTCGGTCTCGTCGGAATCAACGGTTCCGGGAAATCGACGCTGTCGAATCTGATTTCCGGTATCATCTATGCCAACGAAGGCGACGTCGAGATCAACGGGGAAGTAGCGATCATCGCCGTTTCCCAAGGGTTGAAAAACGTTTTGACCGGCCGTGAGAACATCCACCTGAAATGTTTGATGCTCGGGATGGACGATGCAGAAATCGAACGCCGGATGCCGGGGATCATTGATTTCGCGGACATCGGGGATTTCATCGATCAACCGATTAAAAAATATTCAAGCGGGATGAAATCGCGCCTCGGATTTGCGATCGCCGTCAATGTCGATGCCGACATCCTGATCGTCGATGAAGCTTTGTCAGTCGGTGACCAGACGTTTTATAACCGGTGTATCGACAAGATGAACGAGTTCAAGAACGAAGGCAAGACGATCATCTTCGTCAGTCACTCGTTGAACCAGATTCGGAGTTTTTGTGAGCGGGTCATCTGGCTCGAATACGGACAGGTTAAACTCGACGGGACGACGAAGGAAGTCGTACCGGAATACAAGAAGTTCCTGACCGAATACAAGAAGCTGACGAAAGAAGAGCAGCACCAGTACCGGCGGGATCGTCTGAAGGAACAGGGGGCCCAGGCAAAACCGGGCAAGAAAAACATGGATGCCGAAGATACCGTCAAACATCCGGGATGGATCTTGTCAGGGATCAGCTTACTGGTGCTTGCAGCCGGCAGTCTGATGGTTATCGATGAGACACCGTCATTCGCGACATTTACAGAAGCCTTCACTAAACTATTTTAAGAACGGATCAGAGACGTGTGTCTCTGGTCTTTTTTTGAGTAAAACAGGGAACAAGAGATTGGAAAGCGAATGCTTACGAGTAACGGATCAAGTGCTGAGGAGGAATGTACGTGTCAAAAGTCAGAAAAGCCATCATCCCGGCAGCCGGTCTCGGGACCCGGTTTTTACCGGCGACGAAAGCGATGCCAAAAGAAATGTTACCGATTTTAACGAAACCGACCATTCAGTATATCGTCGAAGAGGCGGTGGCATCGGGAATCGAACAGATCATCATCGTCTCCGGACGGAACAAGCGGGCAATCGAAGATCATTTCGACCACGCACCGGAACTCGAGAACATCCTGCGTCAAAAAGGGAAACTCGACTTGCTGAAAGAGGTCGATGCCTCGACGACGATGGCGGAGATTCATTATATCCGTCAAAAAGAACCGAAAGGACTGGGACATGCAATTTGGAGTGCCCGGCACTTCATCGGCGATGAGCCGTTTGCCGTCTTGCTCGGAGATGATATCATCGTCTCGGAAGAACCGGGTCTGAAACAACTGATTGATCAATACGAAGAACTGGACGCCTCGGTCGTCGGCGTCCGGCACGTCCCGACGGAAGACACACACCGGTACGGCATCATCGATCCATTGAATCAGACAGGACGCCGATATCAGGTCCGTCAGTTTGTTGAAAAACCGGTCCAGGGAACGGCACCGTCGAATATGGCGATCATCGGACGGTACATCCTGACTCCGGCGATTTTTGAATACTTGGCGACTCAAGGAGCGGGATCGGGCGGAGAGATTCAGCTGACGGATGCAATTGAACGGCTGAATGGACAAGAAGAGGTCTACGGATATGAGGTGGAAGGGAAGCGGTTCGATGTCGGGGAGAAGATGGGGTACGTCGAGACGACGTTAGCCTTTGCGCTCGAAGACGCAGAGATTCAGGCAGACGTCCGGCAGTTACTCAAACGGTATGTCGAGAGCTGGAAGGATTAAAAAAACAGGGGTGACGGATGAGAGTTCCGTTACCCCTGTCGAAAGAGAGTAGTTGTCAGCTGAATGTGTCACGTTTGCTTCGTGTTCATGTACGTTTTTACTTGCGGTGCCCGGTAAGAGCGGAAGCGTTCAAGTAACCGTTCCGGATCCGATTCGACGAGCAGCATCGACGCGTGTTCCGGAATCAGGAAACCTTGTGTCTCCATTTGTTGAAATAACGCAACGAGCGGATCGTAATAGCCGTCAATGTTTAAGATGCCGCACGGCTTTTCGTGAAGACCAAGTTGTGCCCAGGTAAAGACTTCAAAAAACTCTTCCATCGTTCCCGGACCACCGGGAAGGATGATGAATCCGTCGGCCAGTTCTGCCATTTTCGCTTTCCGGTCATGCATCGATTCGACGAGATGAAGTTCTGTCAGATTCGGATGGGCAATCTCCTTTTCCTGCAAGAAGTGGGGCAGGACACCGACTGCCTGTCCGTTGGCTGCGAGGACAGCGTCCGCAACGGCGCCCATCGTCCCGACACGTGAACCGCCATAGACAAGTCCGATTTGATGCGCTGCGAGCGTCGTCCCGAGTGTTGTTGCGGCTTGACGGAAAATGGGTGTTGCTCCATCTTTAGAACCACAAAATACTGCTAACTTTTTCATCCATAGGTCCCCCTTGTTAAAAATCGTCTTCTGTCAACATATCATATCAGGATGTTTCGAATAAGAGGGATTTTGTAAGTTTTTGACGAAGAAAAACAAATCAAGAAACGTCGAAGTGGAGGAGGAAGTAATGAGACCTAAAATCATTGTCTGGCTTGTCTTATTGATTGCAGCAATCAATCTTGCGATCGGTCTGTGGATCCCGGAATCACCTGCCCGAACGACGGTTAGCAGCATTTTGCTCGGATTGATCGTCTTACTTGGAGTAGGGTATTTCATTGCACTGCGCCGTTCGTCAAAATAAATTAAACCCGTTTCGTTTGCGTGCAGCAGACGAAACGGGTTTTTGTATACGAAAAAATCATCAAGATGAGAGTGAGTGAATATTCTAAAAAATCTATTTTCATACACTTTATCGACACAAAGGTGGATAAAATGTAAATAATATGCACGTTTCGAGACCTATGACCTAAGACGAAAGGTATGGTAAGTGTAAATAATGTGCAAAATGTATCGAATATTCGTATTCGAATATCTGAAGGGGGTCTAAGGTTATATGATGTTGTTACAGAGCTAGACAAAAAAATTAGGAGGTTGTTCATTATGAACTTGAAAAAGAAATTAGGATTAGTTGTTGGAGCGCTTGCATTAACTGCATCAATTGGATTCAGTGAAGTTGAGTCTTTGAAGTCAATAGATACAGCTCGTAACGACCTCCCAATGGAGTACTCAGTAAAACGCGACGTAGCTCGTAACGATCTCCCGATGGAGTACTCAGTAAAACGCGACGTAGCTCGTAACGATCTCCCGATGGAGTACTCAGTAAAACGCGATGTGGCTCGCAACGATCTCCCGATGGAGTACTCAGTAAAACGCGATGTGGCTCGTAACGATCTCCCGATGGAGTATTCAGTAAAACGCGACGTGGCTCGTAACGATCTTCCAATGGAGTATTCAGTAAAACCATTAGTATAATTAGGGTCTTTAAAGGGGCTTAAGGTAATGACTTTTCTTTTCAAGCATGATTTGTTTGTATTCTGTCATATTGAGTAAATCAAAAAGTAAATATGCCTTTTGATAAACCTCGCTTGTAACCTTTAAACTAGAGTTCGTCAGTTCCAAACAAGCACCTTTTTGAAATAAAAGCTGACCAAGTAACGACATGTCTTTAAACTTTATACTTTGTTGAATTCCATCGTTAACATAAGCTAAAGCAGTTTCCGGCTTTTTTAATTCAATCAAAATTTTAGAAAAGTTATACTGTATGCGGATTTTATTTAAAATCATTTCATCATTATCGAAATTAAGTCTTAATATCTCTTCATATACTCTTAAACTGTGCTTATAACTTTTGTTTTCATAATAAATATTTGCTATTGCTGCTTTAATTCTCACGATCATATCTGGTGAATAATAAATAGTGGAGTATTTATCAGAAAGATTTTGTAATTCGATAATACAAGTTCTAAAATCGGTTTTACCTAGACGGTAAGCGCACAAATGAAAGTAATATTTATATAATAAGCTCAATTCAATATTATTTGATAAAGATTCAATAAAAGCTTTAGTTTCATTAAAAATTGCATTAAAGTCTTTATTTCTGAACCTGCTTAAAAATGAGTCATCGATAAGTCTCATGGAGTTTTGTTGCTCAGTATGATCCAAAAAAACAGTAATCGGTACCTGTAATCGTCGTGATAAAGCAAAAAGCAAATCAACGGTCGGAGAATGTGTCCCACTTTCAATCTTACTGATTTCCGCCTGGCTGCAAATTCCATTCGCCAAATCCTTCTGCGTCAGATTATGTTTCTTGCGAAGGCGGCGAAGGGCCAGACCAATCTGCGGTGACGTGAATTGATCCATCGGGTTCTGTCCTTTCTGTCCAGTGGATTTGAGAAAACGATACCCTTTTCCATTATAAGAGGGAACTGGATCTGATACCAAACTTTTAGTTCAAAAAGTCGTCAACGTGTTGTCTGCCATTTTAAACGAATGAAAGGGGTAACTCCTATGAATCTCACCTTTAAAGAATCGCGCCGGACGATGACATCTTACGGCTGGTGCTTAAATGTTGCTACTGTCTCGGTCGCGCCCTTGGCAAGTCGGGAAATGGACCGGATCAAACCGGCGGCGAAACGAGAATTAAAAACTTCATGATGACGTCTCTTGCTGACGTGGCTTCATTCCGTCACAGGTTTGAAGCCTTTTTTAATACAGACTGCTGAAAGGAGCATGGATATGATCGGACTAACGGTTCTTTCTGAAAGCGAAGGCTGGTTACACCAACTCGACCCGACCGATGCCCTCACGACTTTTTGTGAGCAGCACCGGTTCTCAATGGATCGTTATGATTACGATCAGCATACGTTTTTGGATTTACTCGACTATATGGACTTTCAAGAATTCGAACATTATTTGTTTGTCCTGCGAGGAACGGGGGAGCGGACCTTGCGACTTGTCGCGTATTTACAACAGCGGATGTTACATGTTCAGTTTCATCTGATTAATGAGCGGGGCGATGTCTTGTTCGGTGATCCATATTTCTTGAACGGAACCATCCCGTTAGACGGGATGGCAGTCCATACGCAACCGATTGAATTACAAGATGCGTTGATGTCTTTATTCACCGGTGTTTATCCGGATACGGCTTCTCGTGAGCCGCAACCGTTGCGTCACGTCTATGTCGAAACAACAGAGTTACTCGACTCGATTGTACCCACCCTGTTTGATCAGATGACGATTAACAGTTTGTTGTACATTGATCAGTCGACGCGTCATGACTTGCCGGTCATTGAACTGATGAGCCGGACGCCGGTCTTGTTAGCCTTTTCCGATACGTTATCCTTTAATGTCAGAGAACGATTGGCGACGTTTGACCGCCAGGAGTTGGATGCTGCTATCAAACAGTGGCATGAGACAAGTGTCGTCTCTAATCCGGAACAGCGGATCGGGATTCTTGATTATGCGACGCTCACCGGTATGCCGTCCTCCCATCGTCTGTTCATTCACAGTGACGGGATCTACGCGGATTATGGAAAACGGCTATTGCTTAGTGCGGCGTTCGACTTAAATATTTGTCAGTTACGTCAAAATCAGTTGGCGAGATGGGAAGCGCTCGCTCCGATTACTCAGCTCGCCTTATATCCGGTTCTGTTTCAACTCGCTTCAGCGTTTCAAGAGACCAGTCAGTTCGTGACGCCTTACAGCGCATTTGAACTGCCGCGGACCGACGGAAAGATTGGTCCGCTGACGATGATTGGGATTCAGAATAACGAGGGATGTTTCGCCTTCGAACTGGTGACGAATCAGTTGTTTGAGACGGATGAGACATTCATCGCCATTCTCGAAGCTGATCAAAAGGAACGGTTTGATGTTTTGCCAGAGCGGCTTGGTACAGACTATGAATCGGCCATTCAGACGTATAAGGAGTTGATCTATCATGGATGACAGACCATTATTCGGTCCATTTGCGCGAAAAGGGAGTTATTCACGTGTTCAAGTTCTCGATCATCTGTTTGCAGACGACCGATTCATGGCACTTTATCAAGAAACGTCCACCTTGCCTGAAGTTGATGAGTTGATGTTATATCGCCGGTATCTGCAGAAAGACGACCGTGTCTTGCTGCACGGGAACTTTTCCCCGCATCTCTTCAATCTGCTATGTGAAGAAGGATATGATTTGCATCTCGTTGAACCGGAACTGAATCGGATTACGGGTATCTCTGAACAATACCTGAATCGGGTCTATGGTCTCAGCAATGAGTTGATTGATGTGATGGGGAATGGAGTATTCGATAAAATCGTTTTACCGGGTACAACAATTGCACGATATTCACGGGGGGAACTGTTGTTGTTCTTCCGGAATATCCGTCACTTATTGGCAACGGACGGTCAATTACTGATCAGTATCCATAAAGCGGATTATTTAAGACAAAATGTCCAACCGATTGCCTCGCGACGTATTGAGGACTGTACCTTGTTTTACGGTCAAAAGGTCGATCGCGACCGGTTGATTTTTAATACGTATCTGAAATCGGCTTCTGATGAGAAGGTTGGTTATGTAGTGGAACATCTGTACGAAACAGATACGTTGTTTGAATTTGCTAAACTGTCCAGGTATCGGGGACGGACATTGTACGCCGGGAAAAGCATCAGTATTTTAGAGTTTGATAAAATCGGTTGATTTTACAATCTATCTTATACTATCAAAAGGGGCAGATTTTTTTATGATCTGTCCCTTTTTGGTATCATAAAAAAATCGCGTGCTTTAAATCGTTGTTACGAAGAAAAAAATTAAAGAAGTCAGCCTTTTTGAAGATGATTAGTTCCTTAAATTGGATAAAAAATATTTTAAATACTAGTTTAACTAGGTCTAAAGGTGGGGTAATAAACAAAAGTAGCCCTTATTAATCAGTTTCATGATGCCATCAGACAATCGGAGGATAGGTAAATGTTATGGATGAGAAGGTAGCAAAACTGAAAGCCAGTTGTTTATCGTTTATCGAAACATTATTTCCGGAAGAGCGTTTTGAGTTTGTGGATTATGTTATTCTTCCCGATGCCTTTGGTAAGAGCGGAACACATTTGACATTCAAATCCGCTGCACGGGAACTCAAACTCAGTTTTGTCGATCAAGCACATAGTCGCTTCGAACGTGTTTTCTTAGCTGAAAAGACGCCGAAGTCTCCATTTTTCAACCGGATGATGGAAGCGACATATGAAGACGGTCAACTTTACATTCACCATGTCTTAAAATCTGATTGAAACGGCAAGTAAAAACACGATGAGATGTGTACAGGAAACATCCTGTCCGCTTCTCATCGTGTTTTTAAGTCAAATCTTAATCGATTGCAAACCTTGTTGGAGTGCTTGATTAATGGTTGTCGCCATATGATCACGGACCTCTTGTGTCAGCAGACGACCATCAAAGTAGACTTCCGGTGAGAGCGTCAAGTGGACGAGAACATCTTCCAGGACGAGCTTGAAATCGAGCGGTTGCGTCGGTTCGAGGGATTGAGCCATAAATTCTTGTAATGAAGGATGTTGGACATATTGGGGATCAATCAAATCAATCACAGTCGTATTCAAAGCAAGAGCAAGCCGTTCTAATGTTTGCGTATTTGGCATTCGTTGACCACGCTCGTAAGCGGAAATCGAAGTGACCGTTTCTCCGCATCGCTCAGCCAAGTGTTTTTGGGTGAACTGATGTTGTTTACGCAATTTCATGATTTTTTTTCCGAGAGCACGTTCCACGGGCCTCACCTCCTATTCTTGCCGATAAGCTTACTAGTACTAAATAACCACTTTCATTATAGCGCAAACCTTTGAAATGTAAAAAAAAGTTTTTAATAAAAAATAATTACATTATTATGTATTTAATGGGTTTAAAATTCACGGTATCATGTGTTATTTGAAAATATTGGGAAGTTCTCTAAAAGAGAACATGCTATTCTAATAGTTAGCGAGAAAAGGAGGGCATATATGTTTAAAAAAATTCCATGGTCCGGTTATGTGACCCTGTTGATTGTAACCATCTTGTTTATCTCGAGTTCGATGCCATATGAAGAGCAGTCGTTAAAGCCTGGGTTGTCGAGGTACTTTGATTTAGGTTTCGTCGAACAGCTTCGGTTCATTTCGTTTGACTACCATGGGGAAGTCAGCGTGGAAGCGCTTGGTGCTTCTGGATTTGTTGAGTTTTTCATTCGAAAGGCAGCCCATCTGTCCATCTTCATCGTTCTCGGCATCGCCTTGGTGGATTTAACGTATCGAATGATCCGTCCGTATGCGTTGGCCGGTTTGTTTGCGTATACAGTCGCAATTACAATTGCCGTCTTTGATGAGTTTCATCAAATATTGACGGGCGGACGGACCGGATTGATTCAGGATGTCTTACTGGACGGCACGGGTGCTTTGATCGGGATTCTATTGTATCGATTATTTTGGAAGAAAAGACCAAGTGAACAATGGATGCGCCCGTGAGTCTTCTGTCCTAGTTTTTTTAGAGAAAAAGCAGGGTTTTGATGATGGAAGTCGAAAAAAAGATTAATCTCATTAACTAAAAGGAGTGAAATCGGATGCAGCATCCTCATCTATTGATTACGAGCGCCGGTCGCCGGGCAAAGCTCGTCGAGTATTTTGTCAAAGAGTTCAAGACGGGACGTGTCAGTACGGCAGACTGTAGTCCATTGGCATCCGCCTTATATATGACGGAGGACCATTACATCGTTCCGAAGATAGATGAGGTCGATTACATCGATCATTTACTGAAGCTTTGTCAAGAGGCGGGAGTGACGGCCATCCTGACACTGATTGATCCGGAACTCAGTTTGCTGGCTCGATCAGCTGAACGATTTCAAGCCGTGGGGGTGACAGTCGTCGTTTCACCGTATGCCGCCTGCCAACTTTGTTTCGATAAATATACGATGTATGAGTACTGTCTGCGTCAAGGTATCGCCCATGCGCGGACGTATCCCTCGATGGAATCGTTTCAAGAAGCTTTTTCCATAGGAGAAGTGAGCCTGCCTGTGTTTGTCAAACCACGTAGCGGGAGTGCCAGTACGGAAGTCCGCCAGGTGGAAACCTTCGAAGAGGTCGAACAGTTATTCACGAAGAATCGCGATCTGATCGTTCAAGAGTTGTTAGTCGGTCAAGAGCTCGGCGTCGATGCGTATGTCGATTTGATTTCTGGAAAAGTGACCTCTATCTTCATCAAGGAGAAATTAACGATGCGGGCAGGGGAGACGGATAAAAGTCGTTCCGTCGTCCGGGAAGACGTTTTTGAATTAATTGAACACGTCCTGGAAGAATCAGGCTTGACGGGTCCGCTCGATTTTGATTTGTTTGATGTCGCAGGTACATTGTATCTTTCGGAAATTAATCCGCGTTTTGGTGGGGGCTATCCCCACGCCTACGAGTGTGGCATTAATTTTCCGGCGCAACTTTACCGGAATCTCATGCAACAAGTCAACGTCCCTCAAATCGGACAGTACATGAGTGATGTCTACATGCTAAAGCATGACACGGTCACCTTGGTTTCTGCTGCTGAACTGCAACAAATCAAGCGATGAATGCAAAAAATGCCGATTGGGTTTCGTGTAGAAATCCGGTCGGCATTTTTATTACAGATGACATTCGTCAAGAAATCGAAACACGGGATCGTTTGAGGCACTGTACAGCAGACGTCCAGCTCCCGAATAAGGCGTTGATCGTCGACGTACTCGGGACGGATCGTCCTTCCGCCCATTTCCGGTAGTGGATGATGCTGAGCGATGGGAGCTCGCGTTGTGCCTGTCTCAACGCATCAAGGACATCTTCTTCGACCCACTTCCGCCGTGGGGGAGCGATGTCGAGACAAGTGAGGGCATCAACCCATGAACCGTATTTTCGGGCAATCGTCGCGACCGTCGGATGTCCGTTTTCCTGCGCCCAAATCGAGTAGGTCTGGGTCGTCAGGCGCGGAAGAACGTCCGATGCTTCGAGGAGCGCGTTGATAATGCGTTCTTCTGTCATACAGATTGAACGTGTCATCTCGATGTGTGCTTCCTCAAGGGCCCGTGACCATGACCCGAAACGAAGGTTAATCAACGTCAAGGAAGGACCGTGTTTGGCTTTGGCCCATTCGCGGTAACTGTTGCTATGAAACGGATGCAAACGTTCTGAAGCTTCTTTGATGAAAGCGAGGATCTCCTGATCGGAATAGTATGGCCGAATGGATGATAACCCAGCAGCATGCAACGCTTCACGCCATGATCCGAACACGTTGATAATCGTCGTGATCGACGGGATTTCTTTTCCGGTCGACCAGCGGGCATACGTCTTGGCGTCCAAGGCAGGATAAGCAATACTCGCCTCGATTAAGCTGTCGATTACTTGTTGTTCTGTCCATTTCTTCATGATGTCATACCCCTTTCGTGTAGGTGTTCGTCTAGGTGTGGGTACTTTCTTGTGAGGTCGTGCGACGGCGTGTCGCATAAATCAGAAAACTGAGCCAAATGAAATAAAATCCACTGGGCCGGATCAAGACACTTTCTGTGAACTGAAGCAAAAGCAACCAGATACTGAGTAACAACAAACTGATCGCTAACGAATCGTCGTAGCGGTAATCCTGAATGAACCGGACGAGTATCAACAGAAATGACGCGGAATACAGCAACAGTCCGAAAAATCCGAGTTCATACAGATAGACAATAGGCGTGCTGTGGAACGTATACAGTGTACTCGGTCCGAGCTGTTGTTCAAGCCCGATCACAGCAGAGCCGAGTCCGTGTCCGAACCAAAACCGGTCGAGTGAAGCGGTCAGACCGGCTTGCCATAACTCACTCCTTCCGTTGAGGCTGATCAACTTGGCGAATAACGAGTGGTTGAGGGACAGTGAGCCGATGAGAATCGCGGCACCAATCAGATAAAGCCCCGTCACCTGATAACGCAACCGATGGGCCGGAATCAATAAGATCGTCGTCAACAGCGCAAGCAGACAAAATGAATAGAGACCAGTCTGCGAAGCACTAAGGATCAGACCAATGAAAATCACAATCAGGATAATCCCGAACAGAACGAATGACCGGAGATTTCGGCGAGCAATCGACTGCAGGACAGACATCCAGGCCATGAGACCGCCAGGAACGAGCCATGCTGCCAACGTATTCGGATTGTTGGTCAGACTGGCTGACCGGAGAAAACTGCCTTGCTCACCGACATAAAGTTGGGATAAGGAAACGGGACCAAGTTGCAACGACTGAATGTTCTCGATCGGAACGTATTGTTTTCCGAATGAGACGATGAGTGCATAAACAGCGAGAAAGAAGGCCTGATAGAGAAGGATGAGGTTCAACAGCTGAAACCAACGGATGAAAGGTTGAAGCGTCAGTGATAGAACGATGATGACGAAAAACCATGTCGTAAACAGATGGAGTAGGGCAAGCGAAGAATCGACAGCTGGACGAAAAAAGAAAATGATAGCGTGAAACGTGAGATAAAGTAAAAACGAAGTGACAAGTCGTTGGGTCAAGGCGCGTGGCGGAAAATACAAGGGACGGGTAACAAGATAAAGGCCAGTAAACAGAATCAGATAGATAAGAGCGATCCAGATGTTCCAATGACTCGGCAGGACTTCGTCCGTGAAGGAGAGAGGACGTGTCCATAAATCGATCAGGACCCAAAGAGCCAGGAGGAATAAGCCAATCGATTCAGGTATATTGTATGATTTTAACATCATTACTAGTATCTATCCACCCTTCATATAGGACTTATTACCGAATTTTCAGTATTTTAATCATCAAATTGGTATTTACCCTTCATTTACTAAAATTCATGCAGTTTTCACGGATGATTTTGAAAAAATGGCGATCATTTTTTTGTGAATCGTCTTTTTTTTGTGAATCAATCTTTTTCGATGAACTAACGATACCGAAGCATGATGACTCCTCAAAAAAATATAATCATTTCCACCAAGCTCTAATTGTTTTGGCAGTCGTTTGGAAATAAGGTGTAACCATAACCAGTGTCCATCCAACATGTCAGGTAGTGAGAAAGAGGTGAACCATGTGAATTCCATCCATCAAAAAAAGACATTCGGTGACCATGTGATGACATTAAAGAAAGGGTGGTGGGTACTCTGCTTACTGACTCTTCTCTTAGCGGGTGCCGGATATGCCGTCAGCACCTATGTCATTCCACCGACGTATGAAGCGACTGCCTATATCCTTGTCGTCCCGCAACAGGATGCGGAAGCGACATCGACGACGACGCTTGTCAGTACCTACCAAGATATTTTAAGAAGCCCTGAAGTCATTGATCAGGTCGCTCAAAAGATGGACGTCACGGATAAACGGATCTTTGATTTGACGGATCGTCTGACCGTTGCCAGTAACCTGGACTCCCAAGTCATCGCCTTATCGGTCACGGATCGATCGGCAGAACAAGCCGCAATCCAGGCGAATACGATGACGGAAGTCTTCCAGGATTATGTGCCGCAACTGATCAAAACAAGCAGCACGGAAGTCTTCTCGACAGCCCGGATTCCAACGAAACCGGTCTCGCCGAACATTCTGATGAATACCGCAATCGGCGGGATTCTCGGACTCCTCTTCGGATTATTGATCGTCTATTCCCGGGCGCTCGGAAAAAAGTCAGTCGTTGAAGAAACAAAAGAGACGTCTTACCCGCAAGCTGTCAGTCATCCCAGCCGTTCTTGATTGAAGAAAGGAGGAGCCGATCATGCAAGCCCCGCCATTTCAGCAATATCGCCGGCATATGAAAATCGGTCTACTGCGGCTGATCGATGCCTCAATCATCATTGCTGCGACGGTCGTGACCTTTTACTTCTTTAACCCGCTGAACCTCACGGCCAACTTTGAACTGATGGATGCTATCGAAATCGCCCTGATTCAATGGGTCGCCTTGACGCTGGTCGCCCACTGGATGCGTTTTTATCAAATCATTTGGCGGTATGCCAGCCTCCGAGATTTGGGTGTGCTGCTCGTCGTCGTTGTTGCGAGCAGCTTCGTCCTTCTCGGACTTGAGTACGCGTTGTTCGATTTTGCCGTCGAACGCGCCGTTTTCCTCCAAACCGGACTAGTTCTGAACGGAATCTTGTTCGTCCGTCTGCTGATCCGTGGACGGAGTCTCGAGCTGAAACGTGAAAATCGGTCGCTCGGGAAACGGACGTTGATCATCGGTGCCGGTGCATCGGGGCAGATGATCACGAAAGAGCTGAAACAGAAAAAAGCCCACATCCTTAATGTCGTTGGATTACTCGACGATTTTACGGAGCTGAAAGGGATGATGATTCACGGTGTCCCGGTTATCGGAACGATTGACCAGCTCGAATGCATCATTGAAGAACATAAAATTGAAGCCGTCGTCCTGGCGATTCCGTCACTTGCCTATCCGGACCGGGTTGCCTTACTGAACCGGATCAAACAGACGAAAGTCGAAGCCCATACATTACCGATGCTTGTCGAACTGGCTTCCGGCAAGGTTTCCGTCAATCAGATGCGCGAAGTATCGATCGCTGACCTGCTCGGTCGGGAACCGGTGGAACTCGATATCACGGAGATTGAAAAAAGTGTCAGTCAAGCAACGGTCCTTGTAACCGGTGCCGGCGGATCCATCGGTTCAGAGATTTGCCGGCAACTGATTAAATTCAAACCGGCCCATCTGATTTTACTCGGTCATGGAGAAAACAGCATTTATCTGATTCGGCGTGAACTGGAAGCCGTAACGGAAGGAATCACGCTCCACTCCGTTATCGCCGATGTCCAGGATGCGGACCGGATGATGGATGTCATGGCACGTTTTAAACCGGATCTCGTCTACCATGCGGCCGCGCATAAACATGTCCCGTTAATGGAAGATAATCCGAGTGAAGCGGTCAAAAATAACATTTACGGGACACGGAACGTCGCGCTTGCCGCGGAAGCGGCCGGAGTCAAGCGATTCGTCATGATTTCGACCGATAAGGCGGTTAATCCGAGCAGTGTGATGGGAGCGACGAAACGAATCGCGGAGATGGCCATCCAGCAGATTGCCCGCAACAGTGAGACGACATTCGCTGTCGTCCGGTTCGGCAACGTGTTAGGGAGCAGGGGTTCCGTCATTCCGCTCTTTAAGGACCAGATTGCGAAAGGCGGTCCGATTACCGTGACGGACCCGAAAATGACCCGGTATTTCATGACGATTCCAGAAGCGAGCCGGCTCGTCATTCAAGCAAGCGTCCTCGCAGAAGGTGGAGAAGTCTTCGTCCTCGACATGGGCGAACCCGTCAACATCACGACGCTCGCCCGGAACCTGATTCATTTAAGCGGCTTTACCGAACAACAGATTCCAATCGTCTACAGCGGCATCCGAAAAGGTGAAAAGTTATACGAAGAGTTGCTCGCGACGGAAGAAGTACATGAAGAACGGGTCTTTGACAAGATTCTCGTCGGGAAGACACGACCGTTCGGATCCATTGATCCTTATTTACGGAACATCGCCTTGACGCTGGATGATGAACAGGCGTTACGGACGTATCTACTTGAAGCGACGAACCGGACCGACATGATGCCGGAGACGATTCCACCGGCGATTCGGATCGCCCGGGAATGAGGGGGAGACGAGATGAAATCTGTTCGGCAACTGTCACGATTTAATCTGATTTTCATTGCAGATACGGCCTATTCCCTCCATCAGTGGATGATTTTGACACTGCTGATTAAATGGAGCACACCACTCAACATCGGTTACTTCAATTACGCGCTCGCTTTAACCGCTCCGATTGTCATGTTTTGCTGGTTAAATGCCAGCACGATCCTGACGGCAGAACGGTCAGGCTTAAAAAATTTCAATTTGTTCATCAAGACCCGCTTTTCCTTATTATCTGTCGGAGTATTCGTCCTTCTCGGTGTCTATTATTTCTTTGGGGAAGCCGATATCCTCTGGCTGACGTTACTCGTTTACCTGAACAAGTATATGGAATCATTCGCTGATCTCGCCTACGGATTTCTCCAAGGACATATGGCGTTCAAGGAAGTCGCCTTATCCAAGATTTTCCGCAGTCTCGTCAACGTCTCAGGTGCGGCCTTGATTCTTTTTACGACCCATTCGATCCATGGCTTCGTCTTAGCACTCGTCGCCGGAAACCTGATCATGTTGATTCTTTACGATTTACCGACCGTCCGGCGTGTCGGTCACGGATTTGAAAACCAGCAGATGAGTGAACGGTATCAAACGGGACGGCAATTGTTCTTTAAAGCAGTCCCGCTCGGATTCGTCGCCTTATTGATCGCTCTCAATGCCAACATTCCCCGCCTGTTCGTCGGACATGCAATCGGAACGGAAGAACTCGGTTATTATGCGAGCATCGCGTATCTCCTGGTTCTTGGCAGCTTGTTCATTCATTCCCTCGTCGCCGTTTTGCTGCCGAACTTCTCCTCCGACAGCGGGGAGCGGCAAAGCTTACCGGAATTACGGAAGCTGACCCGGTCGATGCTGCTCATGACGAATGCAGTCGGTATCCTGTTGATCATCGGGTCGATTTTCTTCGGGAAGTGGGGCTTGACGATTTTCTACAATGCCTCGTTTGTCCAGTACCATACGATTTTCGTCCTGATGATGGTCGCCTCGCTCTTCTTTTATAATTCGACCGTCATCCAAGCGTTGTTGACCGGTTTTCAACAGTTCCGTGTTCAGACGATTGCCATCTTCGGCAGTGTCATCGTCAATATCGTCGCCTGCAGCATCCTGATTCCGATGTACGGTTTATACGGGGCGACGACAGCTTACGGATTATGTGCCGTCACCCAGATCGGACTGTTGATTCCGGCCCTTTATCGTTCGCTTTATCCACGAAAACTGACACTGGCAATTGAACAAAGCAGCTAAAGGAGGGAAAAGCATGCGGCCGATTCTGATTGTCGTCGTTCTGGAAGCCTTGCTCAGCCAATTGGTCCGACCGCTCTTTTTGACTTCTGAAGGTTACGTCGCAACCGTTCTTGCCATCAACTCGGTCTTGCTGATGTTTTATCTTCTCCGGCAAGCCGAGACGACACCGTTGTTCCTGATTTTCGTGACGGCGTTCCTGATCCGGCTGACATTGATGCTGGTTGATTTGGAACTGTTTCGGCTCCCGCCGCACAGTGGTGACGATACGGAAGCGTTTCATCTCGAAGGACTGCTGATTTATACCGACCCGACGATGTTCAACGAAGTCGTCCGGGGGAGTTACTCCAAATTTTTAGGAATCTTTTATCTCGCGTTTGGTCCGGAGCGGATGCTCGCCCAGTACTTCAATGTCATTCTCGGCGTCGTCTCGATCGTCATCCTGTCGAAAACGTTGCTGCTTTTGAAACTGCCGATGCATTACGTCCTGATCGCAACCGGTGTGTTTGCCTTCTTTGCCCAGGGCCTGTTGTTATCACCGATTCTCTTACGCGACCAGCTCGTCGCACTCGGAATCGTCTATACGCTCTACTACATGGTGCGCTGGACGCTTGATAAATCGGTGGCGAGTCTGACTTTCGCCTATCTCGGTTATTTGATCAGTACGATGTTTCATTCGGGTCTCGCAATCGGGATTCTGGTCCTCCTCGTCTACTTCTCCTTTTATAATCACGAGACGCAACGGATGGATTTTGAAGCTTCGAAAGTACAGCGGTTGCTGGTCCAAGTCGTCATCGTCGGGTTCATCGTCTACAGCTTCCAGGACGTGTTGTTCGCGAAATTTACCCACGTCTCTGCAAACGGACAGCTGTTCAGCGGGATGAGTTATGACCGTGGAGGATCGGCCTATCTGAACGGATTGATGGTGACCGGACCGTCGGACATGGTCCTGTACGCACCGCTGCGGATGATTTACTTCCTGTTCTCGCCGTTTCCATGGCAATGGTCGAGTGTGATGAACATCGCGATTTTCTTCGCCGATGCGGCTTTTTATCTCCTGTTATGCGGTCTGACACTGATGCATCTGAAATATTTGAAACAACACCCGCTCGGCAGTGTGCTTCTGTTCATGCTGATTCTGTTCATGGTTAACGCCGTCATTTTCGGTCTCGGGACAGGGAACGTCGGAACAGCGATCCGTCACCGGTATAAACTGTTTCCGATGCTGCTGATCGCGTATACATCGATCCACTATATCCGCTATCAAGTGCTCCACCACTTCGAGGAGGTTGAGAAACGTGCAGAATAAGACGATTTTAATTACCGGGATTGCAGGATTCATTGGATTTCATGCGGCACGTCGCTTTATGGCGGAAGGGTACCGGGTGATCGGACTGGATGAAGTCAATGATTATTATGATCCGTCACTGAAAGAAGCCCGCCTGATGGAACTGGATCCGAATCGGTATACGTTTTACCGGGTGTCACTCGAAGATGCGGCGACAATCAGTCGGATTTTCGAGACGGAACAGATTGACCTGGTGCTCCATTTAGCGGCTCAAGCCGGCGTCCGGTACAGCATCGATCGTCCCGACGTCTACATCACATCGAACATCGTCGGTTTCCTGTCCATCCTCGAAGCCTGCCGGCACTATCCGGTTGAACAATTGATTTATGCCTCTTCAAGTTCCGTCTACGGATCGAATACGAAGATGCCGTTCGCAACGACGGATGCCGTCGATCATCCGCTCAGTCTCTATGCGGCTTCGAAAAAAGCGAATGAGCTGATGGCGCATACGTACAGCAGTCTTTACGGCATCAAGACGACCGGGCTTCGGTTCTTCAGCGTCTACGGACCATGGGGACGGCCGGATATGGCCTTGTTCAAGTTCACGGAAGCGATTGCGAAAGGACAACCGATTGATCTTTACAACTACGGGGAGATGGGACGGGATTTCACCTACGTCGATGACATCATCGAAAGCATCTACCGGTTGATGCAGACGGAACCGGTTGCCGATCCGGCATTTGATCAGGAAAATCCGTTGCCTGACCGCAGCAATGTTCCGTACCGTGTCTTTAATATCGGCAGTCACAGCCCGATCCGGCTGAACGAATTCGTCGCCTTGATTGAAGAGCGGCTTGGTAAAAAAGCCATCAAACACGAAATGCCGCTCCAGGCAGGAGATGTTCCCGAAAGTTTTGCTGATGTTGAATCGTTATTCGAGACGATTGGTTACCGGCCGCAAACGACGATTGAAGCAGGTGTCCATGCATTCATCGACTGGTACGAACAGCATTACCGGCTGAAGGAGGAAGTCCAGGATGGCGCTTAAAGAAGAGATTTACTATAATTCTCCGATATTTATTCAGAATATTTTGACATCCATGTACGGAAAAAAGCTGATGCAGGAACGCTATGGTCCGGGATATGAGAAAAAAATTCAAGAACTACGGGTTAAAGACCGGACAGTCGATTACCGGCTCGAACAGCTAGAACGGCTGAATACGTTTCTCCTGTTCATCCAGGAACATACACCTTATTACCGGAAACTGTTTCGGGAGCACGATATCCGTCTTCCGTTCACGTCAATCGATCAGTTACAGACGATTCCGATCCTTGAAAAAGAAACATTACGGCAACAAAACGAATCCTTCATGTCGGAAGTGGACGCGCCGGTTCGCGGCCGGACCGGCGGGACGAGCGGGAAATCCCTCCAAGTCGCCTTCATGCGGGAAGACGTTCAGGAACGGATGGCGCATCTCGATTACTTCAAAGAATTGCACGGCTTTCATTCCGGGATGCGACGTGCGAGCTTCACCGGGCGGACGTTGACCGCGATCGATCAGAAAAAGCCAATCTTTTGGCGGAAGAACCGGCCACTCAATCAATTGTTATTATCAATCTTTCATATGAAAGAAGAAAATTTTCCGGCTTATATCGAAGAGTTGAACCGGTTTCGGCCGGTGGCACTCGACGGCACACCAACCGCGATGCTGGAAATTGCTTTATATCTGCTGAAACATGAGTTACGGCTCGACTTTCCCTTGATCGCGATTTTCCCGACATCGGAAACGGTGACGCCGGAGATGCGCCGGTTAATCGAAGAGGCGTTTCAAGCGCCGGTTTTTGACCAATACGGTTCATCAGAAGGGGCACCGATCATCTCGGAATGCCGGGCACACAAACTCCATCTCCATCACGAGACGGGCATCATTGAACCGTATGGAGACAGGGGTGAGGTCGTCGTCACGTGTTTTACGACCCGCGGTACACCGCTCGTCCGGTACCGGATCGGCGACCGGATGACACTCGGACAAGAGGCTTGCACATGCGGACTGAACGGTCCTGTCATCGAGTCGATTGACGGCCGTGGAACGAGTTATATCGTCAGCGAGAAACGCGGCAAGGTTTTTGAAGGCGACATCACGACGATCGCCCGGGAACTGCCGAACTCGGTCTTACGCCTCCAGGTGGAACAACATGCGCTGAATCGTGTGACGCTCCGTTACATTCCCGACGAGCAGCGGTTCGTGCCGAAACATGAAAAAATCCTGTTGCGGGAGATGCAGAAACTCCTCGGATCGTCGATGCAGGTCACCCTCGAGCCGGTCCGGCAGATGAAGCAGGAACCGAATGGAAAAACACTGATTGTCAAACAGTCGATGAAATAGGAGGAATCCATCATGAACAAGGCAGTCAAACACATCGTAGATACGACAGCAGCCGAAACACGATCACTCCCCATCGCCAACCGTTCGATTGCCGTCGTCGGTCTCGGATATGTCGGTCTTCCCGTCGCCGTCGCCTTTGGCGAAAAAACGGAAGTCGTCGGCTTTGACATCAAAGAACAGCGGGTCGCCGAACTGAAAGAGGGCATCGACGCAACGCTTGAACTCAGTCCGTTCGTCCTCAAAAATGCCGACGTTGAATACGTGACGGACGCAACAGCACTTGGTGTGAGTGATTTCATCATCATCGCCGTCCCGACACCGATCAACGCCCAAAATCAACCGGATTTGACACCGCTTCTGCGCGCTTCACACCTCGTCGGACGCCAACTCAACAAAGGCGATATCGTCGTCTACGAGTCGACGGTCTATCCGGGAGCGACGGAGGAAGATTGTATTCCGGTCCTTGAAGAAGCATCCGGTCTGCGGGCCGGGATCGACTTCTTCGTCGGTTACTCGCCGGAGCGGATCAATCCCGGTGATCATGAGCATACATTCAAGACGATCAAAAAAATCGTCTCGGCCCAAAATCAAGAAACACTCGATATCGTTGCTGAAGTCTACGAAGCGGTCGTCGAAGCCGGCGTCCACCGGGCGTCCTCGATCAAAGTCGCCGAGGCGGCAAAAATCATCGAGAACACGCAACGCGACTTGAACATCGCGCTAATGAACGAACTGGCGATCATCTTCGACCGGATGAACATCGATACGCTTGAGGTTCTCGAAGCCGCCGGAACGAAGTGGAACTTCTTACCGTTCCGTCCGGGACTCGTCGGTGGTCATTGCATCGGGGTTGATCCGTTCTACTTGACGATGAAGGCCGAGTCGCTCGGTTACCATCCGGAAGTCATCCTGGCCGGACGCCGGATCAACGATACGATGGGACGTTTCATCGCCACCTCGCTCGTAAAAAATCTGATCAAACAAAACATGCCGGTTCTCGGTGCGCGGGTGACGGTCCTCGGTCTATCGTTCAAGGAAAACGTCAGCGATATCCGGAACTCGAAAGTCGCGAACCTCGTCAAGGAAATCGAAGAATTCGGTATCGAAGTCCAGGTGACGGACCGCCTTGTCGAAAAAGGAGATGCCAAACGCGAATACGGAATCGATTTAGTTGATATGGCAAACTTGAAACCCGCCGACGTCGTCATCTTCGCCGTCTCGCACGAAGAATATGTCGAAGGCAACTGGCTGCTGGCGCAACATCTGCTCAAAGTCGGTCGCGGAATCGTCATCGATATCAAAGGGATGCTGGAACCGGCGGAAAAACCGGAAGGGGTGCATTTATGGCGACTTTAAAAATTCTTCAGGTCTGCGCCCTCGATACGACGGCCGAGACGATGTTACAACCGTTGCTGTTAGCCTTGCAAAATGCCGGACATGAAGTCGGCATTGCCTGTGCCGACACCGGGGCAGCATCGAAACTCGCGGCGCAAGGATTTACGATGCACGACATTCCAATCGAACGGAAAATCGACTGGACGAGTAACTGGAAGACGATTCGTTCAATCGTCCAGATTTTAAAGACCGAACAATATGACGCCGTGCATGTGCACACGCCGGTCGCGGCCGCCCTTGGCCGGGTCGCAGCGAAGCGGGCGGGCACGAAACACATCGTCTATACGGCACACGGTTTTTATTTTCACGAAAAGATGGGACGTGTCACCTACCAGCTGACGTATTCCGTTGAGAAATGGCTGGCACGGTTCGCGACCGATTATCTATTGCTCCAAAGTCAGGAAGACTACGAACTGGCGAACCGCAAACGGTTCAAAAATACGACCCGTCTGATGCACCTCGGGAACGGGATCGATTTAACCCGGTTTTATCCACGTCCCCGCCAAACAACCGGACCCTTTACGTTTTTATTCATCGGGCGGATCGTCGAAGAAAAAGGAATTCTCGAACTGTTGAACGCTTTCGAACAGGTTGTTGCGGTCCAACCGGACGTTCGGTTGATGATTGCCGGTGAGATGATGGAAAGCGAACGCGATCAGACGACGAAACATACGTTCAGGAAACGGATCCGGGAAATCCCGAACATCGATTATCTCGGTTTCGTCGAAGATGTACCGGAACTGTTGCATCAAGTCGATGCGTTCGTGTTACCGTCGCACCGCGAAGGTGTTCCCCGCTCAATCATCGAAGCGATGGCGACGGCGAAACCGGTCATTGCGACAAACATCCGGGGCTGTCGGGAAGAAGTAGTCGACGGCAAAACCGGTTATCTGGTCGAGGTACAGGATGAAACACAACTGGCCCGGCGGATGCTGAATCTGGTCGAACAGCCGGACGTCGCGTCTGAAATGGGACGGGCCGGATTCGAACGGGCGATGAAACACTTTAACGAAGCAGATGTCATCAAGCGGCAACTCAATCTCTTTTCGAACTTATGAGAAGGAGGACGTTATCATGAAACGGACATTCGATTTCACTGTCAGTCTACTCGCTATCCTCGTCCTGTTGCCGGTCTATGCCTTCGTCGCCGTATTCGTCTATACGAAGCTCGGACGACCGATTTTCTTTAATCAAGTCCGTCCGGGGTACAAAGGAGAACTGTTCAAGATTTATAAGTTCCGGACGATGTCGAACGAAACCGATGCGGACGGCAAGCTGTTACCGGATGCCGACCGGATTCCAAAATCGGTCGAATGGATCCGGCGCCTGAGTCTCGACGAGATCCCCCAGTTCTTTAACATCCTGCGGGGACAGATGAGTTTCGTCGGACCCCGTCCGCTGCTCGTCAGCTATTTGAACCATTACTCAAAAGAACAGATGACACGGCATGACGTCCTGCCGGGCTTGACCGGATGGGCACAAATCCACGGTCGAAACGCGACGACCTGGCAGGAACGGTTGGAACAGGATCAATGGTATGCAGCGAACCATACGTTCCGACTCGATTTATATATTCTTTGGAAGACCGTCAAGATTGTCATTTCTTCAGAAGGGAATTCGACCGACCACCAGACGGGGATGGGTGAGTTCAAGGGACTCGATGGGGGTGTCCATCATGATGTCGCTAAGCAATGAACGTCTGATTCACGATCCCTTGGAATGGGATGCCCTTGTCGCCCGATATGGACTTGATTGTTATTATGAATACGCTTACTTTGAACTGGCGCAAGAACCGGAAGCGGTACCCGAGATGTACATTCATCCTTCCGAGTCCGGTGTGCTGATTTATCCGTACTTGAAACGTAAAATAACCGGCACACCGTTTCAAGACTTAACGACTCCATACGGATACGGCGGACCGGTCTTCGTCGGACGCTGGTCGAGCGATCAAGTCGAGGATATCCGCCGCCACTTTCTCGATTATTGTCACGCGGAACGGATTGTCAGCGAAACGATTCGTTTTCATCCGCTCCTTGAAAATCAGGAACTTGGACAGGTTTGGTGTGAGACGACGACAGTTCTGCAACAGACGGTGACGGTCGATCTGACCGATTCGTTTGAGACGATTGAAAGTCGGTTCTCTTCGATGACACGGCGGAACATCAAAAAAGCCATTCGGGAAGACGTGACGGTCCGGGTCGCGGGACAGGACGAATATGACCGTTTCATCCGGCTTTACCGGCTGACGATGGACAAACACCAGGCCGATGCCCGTTATTACTTCACCGACCATTACTTTCACCAGTTTCAGGATGGGCGACTGCCGGCCGAATTATTGGTCGCTGAGCGGGAAGGAAAGATCATTGCCGGTTGTATCGTTCTCTACGGTCAACAGTTTGCACATTATCATCTCGGTGCATCCGATCCGGCGGAACTGGCAGCCCGTCCGAATCATCTTCTGTTCGCTGAAATGATCCGCCGTGCCAAGGCACTCGGAAAAACGGCCCTTCATCTTGGAGGAGGAACGACGCGGAACGAGGACGACAGCCTGCTCGCCTATAAACGTTCCTTCAGCCATCGCCAGACATCGTATACGCTCGGGACATCAGTGCTCCATCCTTTACTGTACCGGCAATTATCCGAACAGCATCTCACACACCACATCCCGTCGTCGCAAGACTGGTTTCCGGCATACCGGACACCTGTCCGCCAACTGTCACCAAGGGAGGAGCAGTCATTATGAAACACATCCCGTTATCAATCCCGCATCTCAGTGGTCAGGAAATACGTTATGTTACGGAAGCTTTGGAAACGAACTGGGTCGCGCCGCTCGGACCAAATGTCGAAGCATTCGAGGCGGCAATGAAAACGTACAGCGGTGCAGCAGCGACACTCGCAACAAGCAGCGGGACCGCAGCCATCCACTTAGCCTTGGCGACGCTCGGCGTCACGGCAGGGGATGATGTCTTTTGCCAGTCGTTAACCTTTGTCGCCTCGACGAATCCGATCCGCTATGTCGGCGCAAGACCGGTTCTGATCGATTCCGAACCGGAAACGTGGAACATGTCACCGGCGGCACTGCGCCGGGCGATGATTCAAGCCGCGACCCGGGGACGCCTGCCGAAAGCCGTCATCGTCGTCCATCTGTACGGGGTCGTTGCGAAGATCGAGGAGATCGCCGCCATCTGTGAGGAGTATGATGTGCCGTTGATCGAGGACGCGGCAGAATCTCTCGGATCAACGGTCAACGGCCGGATGACGGGCACGTTCGGAACGTTCGGCATCTATTCGTTTAACGGTAATAAAATCATCACGACGTCGGGTGGCGGCATGCTGGTCTCAAATGACAACAGCTTGATTGAGCGGGCCTTTTATCTCGCGACGCAAGCCCGTCAGCCCGTCTTACATTATGAACACACGGAAGTCGGCTTTAACTATCGGATGAGTAACGTTTCTGCCGGCATCGGACGCGGACAGCTGGAAGTGATCGAAGAGCGCGTCGAGGCACGGCGGACGATTTTTAATCGATACGTCCGGGCATTCGAGACGGTCGATGCTTCGCATTATCAACAGGAAATCGAAGGAAGCCGCGCAAACCGCTGGCTTACGGCACTGACGTTACCGGGTGGCATGGAACAACGGGACATGTTGATTCAACAGTTGCAGCAAAAAAACATCGAGGCGCGTCCGGTCTGGAAACCGATGCATCTGCAACCCGTCTACCGGGATGTTCCGTATATCACGGCGAATGAGGAGGATGTCAGTCGCCGTCTGTTCGAGGAAGGAATCTGTTTACCGTCCGCTTCGCAAATGAGTTTTACGGATCAGGCACTCGTCATTCGTTTTGTTCGCCAGGGACTCGTTGAAGATGTTCGACGAAATGTTCAGTTATGAATGTGTGGGAGGGAGACATCGTGATGAGCGATTTGGAGGAAGCGATTGAAGCACTCCGTCTCGCTGCGAACGGGAAAAATGAACTGACGGCAAATACCTACTTTCGTTGGCAACTGAATACCCAGTATCCAAGCGTCGCGGAAATCCTGATTTTATTCGGATCATGGCAAATCGCTCTCGAACGGGCCGGCATCGGCCATGTCCGGGTAGCCTTTACCAAGTCGGATATCGTCGAGGCCTTACGAGCCGCGAAGGAAGAACTGGAACCCTTCACGAGTGCGACGTATCGTGAATGGGCTCAGCAACATCAGGCGCCGAGCTTGACCGATATCGTCCATCAATTCAACTCGTGGCAGCAGGCATTATCGGAAGCAGAAATTTTAAAAGAACGGGTGCAGGAGATGGAGCGCCGGATCATCGAATCGTTACTCGAAGCACAAGAGACGTTATCCGTCCTGACGAGCCAGACGTATACGAAATGGGCAGCCGGAAAAAACCGGCCGACGGTGGCAACGATTGCGAGACGGTACGGATCGTGGAGTAATGCTCTGGAAATCATCGGGATTGAACAACCACGCAAACGCTGGACGGAAGAGGAAGTGTTACGCATTTTACGGGAGGCATCGGTTGAAATGGATGGTTTGACGATTGCACACTATCAACGCTTCAGTGAGGGACGGGAGGCGCCGAGCATCGGTGTCATCACGGCCTTGTTCGGCAGTTGGAGCAATGCGGTGATGATCGTCTCCGACCAGCAATCGTAAATCGACTTGATCCGAAGGAAAAGGGGATATCATGATGAAAAAATGGACGTGGCTGATCATAACAGTGGTTGGTATCGGGTTACTCGTTTTTTTCGGATCAGGTGGGTACATCCAGCAGGCAGATCATCCGACGAGCAAGCAGGCGGAGGTGGCCGATTCGACACATGTCGAGGCGACGACTCAATCTCAACCGGCAAAAGCCTCGAAGAGCAAACCGGCAAATCAACAAAAGGCGTTGTCGTTTTTATTGCTTGGTGTGGATCAAAGGGGAGACGAAGCAGGACGGAGCGATACGATCATCGTCGTCACGGTTAATCCGGCAACCGGCGAAAGCAAGATGCTCAGCATCCCCCGCGACTTGAAGACGGAAATCATCGGTGTCGGTTCGAACGATAAAATCAATCATGCCTATGCTTTCGGAGGTCCGGAAATGGCACGGGATACGGTCGAGCATCTACTCGATCTGCGAATCGACTACTTCGCCGAAATCAATCTCAAGGGGTTCACCGATTTAGTCGATGCCGTTGATGGAGTGACCGTTGAAAATGATATTAATTTTTCCTATTATGAGATGCAGTTCCCGAAAGGTCCAGTGTCACTGAACGGAAAGGAAGCTCTTGCGTATGCCCGGATGCGTCACGATGATCCGCGGGGGGACTTTGGACGGCAAATCCGGCAACGGCAGGTCGTTCAGGCCGCCGCAGATAAACTGACGGCTGATTTTTCCTTGACGCGTTTTAACGATGTGTTGACGGCACTCGGTAAAAATGTCAAAACGGATATCCCGTTCCCGGTCGTCCGGAAGCTTGCGACCGATTACCGGGACAGTTTGAAACAAGTCGAGACGTTGTCGCTTGAAGGAAGCGGCGGCATTGAGTCGGATCAGATCTATTACTGGCATCCGACAGCCGCTTCGCTGAAGCAGGTCCGGACCGAGTTGCAAAAGGAACTGAAATGATGGTTATAGTCCTCGAAAAAGGGCGGCAGATTAAAATCCGCCGCCCTTTTTCATATTCATGCCCGACGTTGAAGCCAGGATGGATGGTTGTCTTTAGTTTTTCGAACGGACAATCGTCCGGACAGGCAGGAACTTAACGGCCGCATAGATGAAATACAAGACCGTCATGATAGCGGCTGCACTCCAGATGAGCTGGTAGCTGGCACCGTTCGTCCCGAACCGCAGTCCGACAAGAGCCGGAACGATTAGCGTCAGCCAACTGAGGACAATCGCAACCCGTGCCGTCAGAGCATCGATGCTGATGTTTAATCCCATCCCGAGGAAAAATAATCCCCACAGGATGACCCAAAATAACCACGTCGCACCACCCATGAAATCGCCGGTACTAAAGCTGACCCCTGCATAAAACAGCGCGGAGATGGCGACAAACAACGAGAACCAGCCGACGCCGCTCCCATCAAGACCAAATAAAAAGGTGATGCCGACATAGAGGTACGTAAACGCAAATAAATAGATGCTCGCATAGCCGAACGTCAATGCCGGATCTCCGGCTGCCCCGATGACGAGCCAGGTCGCGATGAACGTCTGCAGTAATCCGGTCAACAGACTGAACAGGCCTGCACTCTTCAAATCGACTTTACCGAACAGCGACAGACTATTTAAAAAGAGGGCGACGCCTCCGAATAACAAACTTACATTTCCCACGTGAATTCCTCCATTAAGACGTCAGACGTCTGATTGTTATCTCCACCATATGATGAATTCGCTTCCATTGCAAGTGAAATTTTTAAGAGAAAATCAACAAAAAAGACTCGCGATTCCACTTTCCGAAGAAAGCGGATCCGAGAGTCTGTTCTTAACGATTAAGGACGGAACGTAACGTCGTTTCTGTTTGAGGAAGGGTCCCTTTTAACGTGACGAGACCGTAACGTGTTGAACCTTTTTTAATGAAGAAGACCCGTGTATAAGCAGATTCCGGAGTGTAACCGGTCTTGCTTGCATAGACACGCGTATCACCTGGAAGTGACGTGTTCGTGTGATACCACGTCAACGTCCGGGCATACGGTCCTTTAACGGTCGTCTGGAACGACTTACGTCCGCTGACCGTCATCAGATAACTGTACTTGGCATAGGTATTGGCAAGCTTCTGCATATCCGCCGCCGTCGTATAGTGGCTTGGATGATAGAAGCCGTGTGGATTCATGAAATGACTGGCCGACATGCCGATTGCTTTCGCTCGGCTGTTCATCATGGAAACGAAGTTCGACTCCGAACCGCCCGTACGGACCGCGATGGCTTTCGCGGCATCGTTGCCTGACCGGATCAGCATCCCGTTTAACAGTTGACGCATCGTGACTTTGTCACCCGATCGGAAACCAGCGGAGCTGCTGCCGGCAGGAACAGACAACATCGAATACGTCAGTGTAAATGTCTGATCGAGTGTCCCCTTTTTTGCAGCCGCGTCATAAGCGACAAGGGCCGTCAATAATTTTGTCGTACTCGCAGGGTAACGGCGGGCAAAGCTTTCTTTCGTCAGTTCATAACCGGATGATCCAAGCTTGAAATAACGCATCGAAGCAACCGGATAACTGCCGCTCGCTGGAGCAGGAGAGCTCGTCGTCAGCTTTCTGGCGACTTGGTTCGAAACATAATAGTAGTTCGTTTTCCCTTTGACCTTATACCAGCCATTCGAATAGGAAACGGCATTGAACTTTGACTTGTATGTAGCATGCCGCTTGATATTTTTAGAGGAAGCTGTACTTGGTGACGTGCGGACGTTTGCGCCGGCCGTCGAGTAAACGATGATTTTATATGTCTTGACGGAACTTGTTGTCACCTTTTTAGCGACTTGATTCGACAGATACCGATAGGCACTTCCATCTTTGATTTTGTACCAACCGTTCGAATAGGAGACCGCTGTGAATTTAGCTTTATACGGAGCACGACGGGTAATGGTTGCAGATGAGCTTGTACTCGGCTTCGACCGGATGTTCGCTCCAATCGTCGACGTGACGATGACCTGGTAGCTTGCTGCTTGGGCAGGAACGGCCGGGAGACATAACGTAATAAGTAGGACGAGCGTCAAACCAATCCTGAATAATGATTTCATAAAAAAACTCATTCCCTCCTTTTGCAAAATATGTTCTTATCATAAAACAAAAAAAGGAAATTATCTTCTTTTTTAAAAAAATACTTTAGTTACACGAAGTGTATGAAAACCGCTAACATAGGGTATGAGAGCAAAAGACGTGTCCAAGGAGGAATTTAGATGAAGATTGCAATAATTGGTTTAGGCGATATCGCTCAAAAGGCATATTTACCGGTCTATGCGGAGCGGACG
Source organism: Exiguobacterium sp. R-39 (assembly GCF_049942815.1). Lineage (NCBI taxonomy): Bacteria > Bacillati > Bacillota > Bacilli > Caryophanales > Exiguobacterium > Exiguobacterium sp. R-39. The sequence continues at coordinate 2,606,416 of NZ_CP187965.1, read as the reverse complement.
GACTTAGAGGTCTATCTTGTTTCAACGGATCAGGAAAAAGCAGAACGGTTACGGAACGCTTACCGGTTTGCCGGAACATTGTCTTCACTCGAAGACGTGATCAAAGAGGGGATTCAAGTCGCGATGATTCACTCAGCAACGAAAGCCCACGCGGAACAAGCGAAACAGCTGCTGACGGCAGGTGTCCATCTCTACATTGATAAACCGGTCTCGCTCGAAGTCGCGGAAGTCCGGGCCTTAACAGAACAGGCGGAAGAACAAGGACTGCATTTCATCACCGGCTTCAATCGCCGGTTTGCATCAGCACATCGAACTTTACTTGAAGTCGAAGAACCGAATCTGGTCGTCATGCAAAAAAACCGGACATCCTTCATCGAAGATGCGAAGACCTTCATTTTTGATGACTTCGTCCATGTCGCGGATACACTTCGATTCCTGACGGGACGAGGTGAAATCGAACAGTTGCAAGTCCGCGGTAAAAAAGTCGATGGGTTGTTGCATCACGTGACGATTCAATTCGAATCGAACGGTATCACGGCGATCGGCATCATGAACCGGAACAACGGCGTGACGGAAGAACGCGTCGAAGTAATGGGACCAAATGAAAAACGGATTGCGACAGATGTGACGTCGGTGGAACGGCTGACGAAAGCCGGTACGTTGCGTCTTCCGCTCGACAACTGGGAGCCGACGCTTCACCGTCGCGGATTCGTTGAGATGGTAGATGCGTTCATCGAAACCGTCCACGGAAATCCGTCAGCATCTGTCACGGGGAAAGACAGTCTGGCGACGCACGAGCTGTGTGCGGAAATCGTCAGTCGACTGGATGCATTGTAATTCTTTTATGTAAGTAAAAACGAACGCTGCCTCTTGAATCATCAAGAGACGGCGTTCGTTTTTTTCGTTTACTGATCAGCTTTTTTTAATTGATAGATTCGTTTCCCGCCCGTACCTTCGAAGGTGACGGTAAGACCTGCCCGGCTGAAGACATAACTGACGAGCCCTTCGGATTGGGCGAGGCGGGCCGATAAATCCGGTTCGAAGCGGACTGTCTCTGTATCACTCCGGGTTGCATCAGTCGTTCCGAACTGTTGATACTGGATCGTTGCCAGCAACGTGTGCGGTTTACCGAATGATACTTTCACTTGACCTGTGGCAGGGAAGGATTGTTCTTGCAGCCCGTCATCGAGAATACTGCGCTCGATTTGATAAGTACCCGCTGCTTGTTTTAAGCGCTCGATCATCGCTTCGGCACTGAGTTGAATCGACTTTGCCTGCAAGCGAACCGAATTATCTTGTGTTAACGGCAACTGTTCAATCTTTCGGGCAATAGTGACGGCGTCATGAAAATGGTAACTCGCAAATTGCGTTTCCAAGCGAACCATCAACTGAGCTGCTTCATCCATCGGGTCCTGACGGGTCGATTGATCGACGGCTTTCGTATATTGTCCCATGTCCAGTTCGTCCTGGATACGTGACGGCTCCTGGGAACACCCCATCAGCAGACTGCATAAAAGAAGTATGGCGAACACTCTCATGCGGGCACCTCCGTCCGGACGATGTGCGTGATCTGCAGGTGATCCGTATGTAACCGAACACTGTAACGGACAACGTACGTGACGAGCTGATGACCGGCAGGAAGTTGATACGTTTCAATCGTCCTTACCTGATAGGAATCTCCTTTTGAGACGAACCCCTTAAAGTCAACTGTCTGGAGGCGCGGTGGAATCGGACTGTCGGAAGCGGCATGGATCGTCCGTAACGCCCCGACTTCTGACTGAAAGGCATCCAAGGTCGCGAACTGGATGGCGGAGAACGTTTCCAGTGTATCCGTCGCTTTTGAATAATTGGCCGTTTCCGGAACCGTTTGTGTATATTGACGGACGAACTTCAAGATATCGTAAGAGGCCGGAGGGTTTTCCGACGAATAGGTTTGATTGTAGGCGGATGTCTCATCGGACCAATCCGACAAAGGTAAGGCTTGAACGGGCGCCGCCAGCGTCGTGCGGGCTGAGTCGGTTTGCGTCAAGGCATACCATGTCCCGATCGATCCAACCGCTAACGCGAAAACGATAATGAAAGATAAGATGTGACGGCTGGATTTGACCGGCGTGACCGGTAATTCCTCATCGAAGCGTTGTTTTTTGAGGACAGGATGTTTGCAGTAGGAACATGCTGTCGCTTCTGTTTCCAATGGTGTTCCGCAAAGTGAACAACGTTCCATGAACCATCCCTCCTAAGTAAAATGACATAATATTTTTTGTGTCGAATAATATTTTTGAAATTCTAATTTAGAATAACATTAATTGGAAATCAAATCAAAAAGCAATGGGCTGAAGGCGGTAGTTGTTCGGCTGAACAGAAAAAAGGATTCTTTCCACGGGTGTGGAAAGAATCCTTTCTCATATGAAACTTTCATGTTCTTAGACGGAATAACTGCCGTCCGATTGCTCGGTTAACTCGAGTGTGTCTTTCGCAAAATAGCTGTCGACGACACGTGAAGCCGCCGAACCATCTTCCATCGCACAATACGCTTCCCGGAAGGAATCGAGTCGCGACTGGTAGTCGTTCGTCAATTGCGGGATATTCGCCAAGGCCTCAATAAAGGCATCTTCGGTCTCAAGAATCGGTCCCGGTAAGTCTTTGTAGTAATCAAGATAGAAACCGCGTAACGTATCGCGGTATAAATCAAGATCGTAAGCATAAAAGAACATCGGCCGGTTCATATTCGCGAAATCAAAGAAGACGGACGAATAGTCGGTAATCAATAAATCCGTGATCAAATAGAGTTCCTGAATATCCGGATAACTCGTGACATCGATGAAACGTTCCCGGTGTTCGGCAGGAATCCGCGGTTTCTTCGTCACAAGGACATGGGTCCGGATCAAGAAGACGTACTCGTCTCCGAGCGCTTCAGCGACGCGGTTGAAATCGAACGGATAGTCAAAGAAGAACTTTCCGTTTCCGAGCGACTGATGATCGCGGAAAGTCGGAGCATATAAAATGACTTTCTTATCATCCGACAATTGGAGTTTCGTCCGGATGCTTTCGATTGTCTTCGGCTGATTGTTCGAGAAGAACAAGTCATTGCGCGGATAACCGGATTCAAAAATCGGTCCATCATACCGGAAGGCACTTTTGAAAATCGTCGAGGCATAAGCACTCGGAGACAACAAGACGCTCCACTGCTTGATCGAGTTCGTGACCCGGTCGATGTATCCCTCGTCCCGTCCGTGAATCTCGTCCAAATCGAACAACATCTTCTTGAGCGGTGTGCCGTGCCACGTCTGAATATAGGTCGTCTCTTTCCGGCGTGTGAAGTAATGCGGGAAGTTCTGGTTGTTGACCCAGAACTTCGCCGTCGCCAGGTAATAGAAGTAAGCAGGTGACAGACGTTTGATGACTTTGGCATTCGGATCCCCGAGATACAGACGCTTATGATAGACCCAGACGACTTTATAATCGAGATCACGTCGTTTTAATTCTTCATAGATATAACGCGGGCTGTCGGAATACTGTTTACCGAGTCCACTTTCAAACACGACAAGTTTCGGGTCGACCGGCAACCGTTGCATTAAACGATAGGCCAGTTTCATTGAAGGGAAGTAGAACCGGCTCCGGCGATACAGACGGAAGAGAATATTGGCGGCTTCCGCCGTCTGGATTTGTTCGATCCAATTCCGTTCCTTCTTAAAATCGACGATTGTTTGAAGAATTTTCTCCGAATACGAAGACTCGACGGGTTGCAAGAAGGCTGCAGCACGTGCCTGATATTCCGGCGCCATCGCGAACGAACGGGCAGCCGTCGCGTCGAGATCATTAAACAACTCATCGAGTGTCGATGAGATCGGTCCCGGTAATTCCTGTTCCAGATCCAGATAAGAACCCTTTGGTCCGATGAACCGGACCGGGTCAAATTGGAAATAGTGAACCGGACGATTCAAGAAACTAAAGTCGAACGCGACACTCGAATAATCGGTCACAAGGAGCAGACTTTCCTTCATTAATCCTTGTACGTCCCGTTCACCCTGATGGATGACCGTGATCGGCAAGTCTTCGAAGTGACTCGTATATTGTTGCATGTTCGGATGCAGGCAAAAGACGATTTCGAGCTGATGTTCGTCCGCGAATCGGTGTAATCGTTCACTTGTCAGCAACGTCTGATATTGTTGATAATACTCGGATTCAAAGAATTGAAGCGGTGTCTGTAACCAAGAACGCCATGTCGGGATGATCAACATTTGTCGTTTGACTTCGACATCTTTTGCAAGCAAAGCATCGAAGCGGGACAGACCGGTAATCCGGACTTCCCGTTCCGGATACCCCATGTCCTGAGTCACAAGACGTTTTTCCCGTTCTGAACTGACAAGGAATAAATCCGTATCGAACGCCGGTGCGAATTTGCCGTACTGGTCGTCCATGTTTTTCGTCCCAAGGACACCGTGCTGGATAAAGACACGATCAGCTTTCATCTTCCGTTTGAAGGCTTCCGACCGGAGCGGATAAAGATATTCAGCATGATGCGTCCCGATGACTTTTTTCGACATCAGTGAATGATAAATATGTTCCTTTGACTTGAACGGTAACGCATGTCCTAGCTGTTCGACTTGCGAATATTCATTGGACTCAGGATCAATCACGTAATAGACAGGACGATCGGGATACGTCTCGCGCATGTATTTAAAGAAATGATAACCGTTGTCTTGTGCTTTGTAAGGACGTTCGCCGACGAGCCATGTATTCTTTTCGGCAAACAGTCGATAGAGCGGAGCAAACTTCATCATATGATTCAAATAAGCATAGTTGTCATTCGTAAATTCCGTCATTTCGAACGACAGATTCCGGTGTCCGACCGTAAAGTACGGGATGATATGCATCGTCGTCGCATCTCCTTGACCCCGTGTTTCGGGGGTCAATTGACGGGTGATATAACGTGCCCGTCCAAGGCGAAGCAACGTTGGGGCAGAACGGTGGTAATAGTCCAGAGCAACGAAAGCATCATAAATGCCTTCTTGTAAAAGTTGATGCTCCTGATGCAGACGTGTCCAATTGATGACTGTCCGGTACGTATACCGGTAGAGACCAAATTTTTCGGCACTCCGGGCGTTATCGTATACCCAATCAATCGGGACCGGGATTTGCTCACCCGTCTCGCGGTGCACGAGTTGTAACGTTCCTTTTCGGATGAAAGCATGCCGGGTAAAGATTTTCCCTTTGATTTCCGTTTGATCGGCGACTGGAGAATCAATCGCATCAATCTGCATCTTCGGTTTGACCTTTGGTTCCTTATTTAATAACAGGCGAAGATTCCCTTTTAAATCCGTATACAGGTGGGCAACATGTTGGAAGTCCGCATCAAGCAGTGGTTTTAATGGCGCGGCGATCCGGGTCTCCGAGAACCGGCCGAGAATGATTTCACGTGTGAAGAGATCATCAATAATCGTGGCGTGATTCGGTAAGCCGTTTGTTTCCCATTTCTCGAGCGTCGCAGGTTGGAAATCAGTGACGCTTTTCGAGAATTTGAGCCAGAGCGAGAAACGTCCGGAAGGGAGTTCTGTCTCCTCTTCAGTCGTGTCGTCAGAAGCATCTGTCTCTAAGCTTTCTAACGTGTCTTCAGCCTCTTTCAAAAGCAACGGCTGTTCCTGCTCGGTCAGTTCCTGATTTTCGAGGACACGATTGACGAGGGCAGGAAGTATGTCATGCGTCAACGAAAAGGAAAACTGATGTCCTCCTGAGCTGTGCGTGTTAGGTAAGGCGATTACTTCGTTTAAAAGACGATCGCGAACAAGTAAGGCTTCGACCGTCACTGTAGTATCAGAAAGTTTTCCTGAAAGGGTCTGTTCTTGGAATGTGGAATCCAGTTGCAGGAATTGTTTGAAATTCGATCGTTTTGGACTGTTTTTTTTCGGTGCTGGCAAAATCGTTTTTCCGAATCGTGCCATCCGTAATAATGTCTTGGAAAGACTCACGGGGTAGAACCTCCTCATAAAAAATCGTCTGTTTTCGACGGCGAAAACAAACAGAACGTGTCGTGTGCATGACAATTATCATATCATATTTTACTTTTTTTAGATGGTCAAAATAAAGACAAGTTACAGGAGGCAATCAAGATGCATCATTTCATCTGTATCGACAGCTTCAAAGGCTGCATCAGCTCGTCGGATGCAGCACATGCCATCGAACGGGGGATTTTACACGCCGATCCTGACGCGACGATTGATTGGAGCCCTGTCGCGGACGGTGGAGAAGGTACGATTGACGTGTTATCCGCCAACGGATTTGAGAAAATCGTTGCTCCGACAATCGATTTAGCTGGTCGGCCGATTGAAATGTTCTATGCTCAAAAAGACCGGATTGCCGTGATTGAGGTGGCGACAATCTGTGGGTTGCACTTGAAACGTCCGGAGGATGATGCGTTTTCAGTTCATACACGAGGAGTCGGGCGTCTCGTCCGGCAGATTTTGGCGACTGGTGTATCGGATGTCTTTCTTGCCTTGGGCGGTACGGCGACGACCGATGGCGGACTTGGTTTTTTGGCGGAACTGGGGGCTGACTTGCTGACACAAACCGGTGCGCCGATTCCATGGCAAACGAATCCGTTGATGGAAACGAAACAAATCCGTTTGCCGGCAAGGTCCGGTTCCTTACACGTATTGGCCGACGTTACGGCTTCGTACGCCGGCGAACAAGGAGCTGCTTACGTCTTCGGACCTCAAAAAGGACTGATCACATCCGACATCAATTTACTCGATGGCCGGTTAAAAGAGATTGGAAGCCAACTTCACATCGACCATATCAAAGGGGCAGGGGCTGCCGGAGGACTTGGTGGAGCGGCATATACGCTCGGCGCTTCAATCGAATCCGGAGCATCGTTTGTCCTCCGGATGATTCATGCGCAGGGACGAATCGAACGAGCCGCTTATGTCTGGACAGGGGAAGGACGGGTCGATCGTCAAACCGCGATGGGAAAGCTTCCTTCACAAGTCAGCGCATTAGCTGATCGTGCGGATGTTCCTTGTATCGTCCTGGCAGGAGAAGTCACGGAACGATTGGAACAGGCGTGGATCTGCGAAGCAATTCATGATCTGGGTGAAGGGAAGACACTCGATCCATTCATCACGAAACAACGGTTGGCGCGACGGGCAGAACAAATCGTCCGGCGTTTAAACCTGAAATGACTTTTCTAATTTAGGGAAATGGTTGACTGGAAAAGGAATGAAGCGCTGGCGCTTAGGGTAAAAGAAACTATACTACTCTATCAATTGGAAGGCAGGTCACCACCATGATCAATCAGTCGATTCAACTGTCATTTCGACAAGTCCGGGCACTCGTCGAACATACATTATTGTTATTCAAGGAGCTCGATCAACAACTCGCCAATCGGGGGTACGAACCGATTTTACCGGATGTCGTCCAAACGGAACACGGCATCAGCATTCATCAGACGAAAGACAGCGCGGAGTCACTGGTTCCGCATTTTTTGACCCGGTCTTACACACGTCAAAATGAAAAAGTCTCGAATCATGCGCTGATTGTGTCCGTTCAATACACGCATCCGCTCCACGAACGGTTTGATCCGGTCGTCCTGGTCGGAGACGTCATGTTCAAAAACCCGAAACAGACGGCAAAACTGTTGCTCGATAAACCATGGCTGTTGAAGTATGCCGCCTTCGAATCGACGGCAGCCGGATCATTTGAGCCGACCGGAAAACGTTTCCGGACCCAGCCGATTGAAGAAATCGAATGGCTTGATGTCTGGGGACATCCGTTTACGGAAATGCGCGATGTCGAGGACGTGAAAGTATTGGCGGAAGAAATGATTAAAGGGCACTTGGAGCCGGGGACACCTTGATGTACGGCACGTCATCACGCAAAAATTACGTGAAGCAAGTGATTCTTTTTTGAACGAGACGAGGGTGGCAGAATTGTAATCTGCCACCCTTGTCTTTGTAAAACTGACCGTTGAGTCAGCCCGTTATGTGTGTGTGATACGTAACTCTTGTTCATCGATTTTAGACCGCAACGACAATCCGTTCGATGGCTGCGACAAGATCCGTCGGATTGGTTTTTGGAGCAAACCGTGTCACTTCCCCGTCGCGCGTCACTAAAAATTTTGTGAAGTTCCATTCGACATCCTGCTCGCCTGTAGTGTTTGGCGCAAGTGCCTTCAGTTCTGCGAACAATGGATGTGTTCCTTCTCCGTTGACTTCGATTTTTGAGAAGACAGGGAACGTCACGCCGTAGTTCATTTGGCAAAAGCTTTGAATTTCTTCGTCCGTTCCCGGATCCTGTCCGGCAAACTGATTACACGGAAAACCGAGGACGACGAGTCCTTGTTTCCGGTAATCCTGATGGAGTTGTTCAAGCCCTTCGAACTGTGGCGTCAAGCCGCATTTACTCGCTGTGTTGACAATCAGCCAAGCCTGTCCCGGATAATCTTTTAACGTTGCTTCCGTACCATCAATCCGCTGAAACGTCTGTTCCTGTAACATAAAATTCCCCCTTATGGTCTTACCATCAGTGTATCAAATGCGTCCGGCTTTCGCCTGAAAAACGGTCATCAGATGACAATCCCTTCACAATCCGGTGTCAGACGCCCGGAACAATTATAAAGTTTGATAAAATACAAAAGACTTTGGAAAGAAAGGAGAGATGCCACATGAGAAAGATGTTGAAACAATCGCGTTTTGTCATGATCGCGACGCTTTGTCTCGTCTTGGTTGCAAGTGTTGTTACACTGCTGACCCTCGGATTCGAACGTGATATTGTGATTCTTGTTTCTGGAGTGGTCGCCCTTTGGGTGACGATGCTAGCTCCTTTGACGGTCCAGGCCAAACTGAATGAGCAATCATAACCGATGTTGATTCAAAAAACCGCAGTCCGAGTTCCTGCTGAAGGAGTGTTTCCATTCAGATGAAGGAACCGGTTCCTGCGGTTTTTTTCCTTCTATAACATAGGTCGTAAAAACACTATTTTTATAAAGTAAGTCATCAAAAAGTCTGACTATATTTTTTTTAGAAATTCTATTTACAAGCTTGAATAATCGGAGTAATATCCATCTCATCAACGAACACTAACATGTTAATGCTTCGATCTCAAAGTACGCCGAATTCATGATTGAAGCGGGGGACCCAACCGTCACGACACGTGACACGGGGTGAATCTTCTCAGGTAAGAGAAGTAGGGCGAAATCCTAGGTATGCCCGAATCCGACAGCTAACCTCGCAGGCGTTTTAGGAGGGAACGACTCTTATTCAGTGATGCCAATTTTTTTAGGCGATGCTGGGGCCGTTACTGCCTCACATCGTCTTTTTGCCGTGTTTAATTGTAAAAATATTGAATAATATGGAGGTAATTTCAACATGGGGGACCTTTGGAGTGTCTTGTTACTCGCATTGTTTTTCGGAAGTTCGTTTTTGATGATTGGTTTGATTGAACGGATTCAATGGCGGGCAGGTGACCGGAAATGACCTGGTTTTTGCTGGCTACCGGTTGTGTTGTCTTTTTGTATCTGAGTTATTGTTTGATTTATCCAGAAAAATTCTAATCGCATAGGAGAAACAAATCATGTGGACTCAATTTTTAATTCAATTTTGGATTTTACTGATCATCACCCTGGGAGCGGCCGTTTTGCTTGGACGGTACATCGGAACGGTCTTTGCACCTGTGGCCATTCGAAAAAACGACTGGATCGGTAAGGTGGAACGACGACTCTTGTTGTTGCTCGGCGTCGACGAACGAAAACAGAACCAGTCATGGGTCGGTTATGCGAAAAGTCTGCTGCTCGTCAATCTGTTGTTCTTCGTCGGAGGATACGTGTTACTCCGTTTTCAAGGCATCCTGCCTTTGAATCCGAACGGTGCCGCTAATCTTGACTGGTCGACTGCCCTGCATACGACCATCAGTTTCATGACGAATACGGATCAACAGCATTACTCTGGTGAAGCATTATCCTATCTGTCACAGACGTTTGTCCTCGGAACGATGCTGTTCGTCGCACCGACGATGGCCTTTACAGTCTGCATCGCCGTCATCCGCGGCCTGGCGAATCAGCCGCTCGGGAACTTTTATGCGGACTTCGTTCGTTTCATCATCCGGGTCTTACTTCCGGTGTCTTTCGTATTTGGCGTGTTGCTGATTTTACTCGGCGTCCCGCAGACGTTTGGCGGTGCCGTGACGGTGACGACACTCGAAGGCGCGAAGCAGTTGATTTACCGCGGACCGGTCGCTGCCTTTGAAGTCATTAAACAGCTGGGGAACAACGGTGCAGGATTCTTCGGGGCGAACGGCGCCCACCCGTTTGAAAACCCGAATCAGTACGTCAACTTTATCCAGATGTTTTTGATGCTGCTGATTCCGATGTCACTTCCGGTCGCTTACGGAAAACTGATCGGCTCAGCAAAACAAGGCCGTCTTTTCCTCAGTGTCATGACCATCCTGTTTATGCTGATGACGTTCGGGATGGCGGGCAGTTTGTTTGCGAATCCGACCGCACACGGTCAGGAACTCCGGTTCGGTCAAGTCGGAACTGTCTTGTACAGTTCCATTACGACAGCGGCTGAAACAGGTGCTGTCAATGCGATGCACGATTCGCTTCATCCGCTTGCCGGATTAATCCAGCTCGGAAACATGATGCTGAATGTCGTCTACGGCGGAACGGGTGCCGGTTTCCTGAACGTACTGCTATATGCGTTTGTCGCGGTCTTCCTGACCGGACTATTGATCGGGCGGACGCCGACCTTCCTCGGCAAAAAGCTCGAGACGTTTGAGGTCAAGCTGATGGCAATTACGTTACTCGTTCCGCCGTTTCTGATTCTGGTGGGAACCGCGATTTCGATGTACGTCGCACCGGGTGTCGGAGCGATTTCCAATCCCGGCTACCATGGTCTATCCCAAGTTCTATATGAGTTCACCTCGGCGACGGCCAACAACGGTTCCGGCTTTGAAGGACTTGGCGATGCGAACGTCTACTGGAATGTCTCAACGTCGTTTGCCTTATTCTTCGGTCGTTACATCCCGTTAATCCTGATGCTTGCGATTGCCGGATCGTTAAAAGCGAAACCGGCTGTTCCACAGGATGAATTTTCTTTTAAAACAGATACCCCACTTTTCGGTACAGTTTTCCTCGGTACGGTCGTACTCGTCGGTGCACTGACATTCCTGCCAGTGCTCGTGCTTGGACCTATCGCGGATTGGCTGACGATGTGAACAGGAGATAATGAAAGATGATGGAACCAATCAAAGATCAACCTACTGGGCAGAAACCGAACGTTCCGGAAAAAGAAGCAACAGCAACTGTCAATCCATCGATTGCGAAACAAGCGACACTGGATGCCTTGAAGAAACTAAACCCGGTTCATATGGTGAAACAACCGATCATGTTCGTCGTCTGGATCGGTTGCCTGCTTGCAATCGGCTATACGGTTTTCATCGATGAGATGCGCGGCTTTAACCTAGCCGTCAGTATCATCCTATTCCTGACTGTCTTGTTCGCGAATTTTGCCGAATCGATTGCCGAAGGACGCGGGAAAGCACAGGCGGATTCCTTGAAAGCCTCGAAAGCCGATGTCATGGCACGGAAACGGGTCGGTCAAATGATCGAGAACGTGTCCTCGGCGACACTGCGTAAAGGTGATATCGTTTTCGTCCGGACCGGTGAATATGTACCGGGGGACGGCGAAATCATCAAAGGGCTTGCTTCAATCGATGAGTCGGCAATCACAGGTGAGTCAGCACCTGTCATTAAAGAAGCAGGGGGCGATTTTTCGTCCGTCATCGGCGGAACGTTAGTCGTCAGTGATGAAATTGAAGTCCGGATCACGAGCAATCCCGGCGAGTCATTCCTCGATCAGATGATTGCGCTCGTTGAAGGGGCAAGCCGGCAAAAAACACCAAACGAGTTGGCGCTGTCGACTTTACTGACAAGCTTGACGCTGATCTTTTTACTCGTCGTCATGACACTGCCTGTCTTTACGAATTATTTAGGATTCAGCTTATCGGGTCCGATCCTGATTGCACTGCTCGTCTGTTTGATTCCGACGACGATCGGCGGATTGTTATCAGCAATCGGAATTGCCGGAATGGACCGGGTGACCCGGTTCAACGTCATCGCGATGAGCGGGAAGGCGGTCGAAGCGGCAGGCGACATCCAAACGATTATCCTCGATAAAACCGGAACGATTACATTCGGGAACCGGATGGCATCTGACATTTTACCGGTCGGTGACGCAAAGCAGGAAGCCGCCTTTGCCGGCGCGACGCTCTCATCACTTGCCGACGAGACACCGGAAGGCCGCTCGGTTCTGGAACTTGCCGAACTGCGAAACATGACGATCGAACATGACCGTTTGCAAGGTGCGGAAATCATTCCGTTCCGCGCGGAAACACGGATGTCGGGACTTGATTTAGCAGACGGTCGCCGCGTTCGAAAAGGGGCCGGTCAAGCGATTCAACAGTGGGTCGTTGATCAAGGGGGAGACATCCCCGGCAATCTTCAGGAAACGGTCGAGCAGATTTCCCGTCTTGGCGGCACGCCGCTCGTCATTGCCATCGATTCGACGATCTTAGGTGTCATTTACTTGAAAGACACGGTCAAACCCGGCATGCGGGAACGATTTGACCGCCTGCGGGAGATGGGGATTAAAACCGTCATGTGTACCGGCGACAATCCATTGACGGCAGCGACGATTGCCCGGGAAGCCGGAGTCGATGACTTCGTCGCCGAATGTACACCGGAAGATAAGATCCGGGTCATCAAACGCGAGCAGGACGCAGGACACCTGGTCGCGATGACGGGGGACGGAACGAACGATGCGCCGGCGCTCGCTCAGGCCGATGTCGGTCTTGCGATGAACAGCGGGACACAGGCAGCAAAAGAAGCAGCCAACATGATTGATCTCGATTCCAATCCGACGAAAATTATCGAAGTCGTCGAAATCGGGAAACAGTTGCTGATGACACGCGGCGCGTTGACGACGTTTTCGATTGCCAATGATGTCGCGAAATACTTTGCGATTATTCCGGCAATCTTCATGGTCGCGATTCCCCAAATGGAACTGCTCAACATCATGCGACTCGATTCGCCGACGACCGCGATTCTCTCGGCCTTGATCTTTAACGCGATTATCATCCCAATGCTGATTCCGCTCGCGATGAAAGGTGTCTCGTATAAACCGATGACAGCGGATCAGCTACTTGGTCGGAATTTACTCATCTATGGTCTCGGCGGCGTCATCGTCCCGTTCATCGGCATTAAAATCATTGATGTCTTGCTCGCAAGCATCCTATAAGGAGAACAGAATCATGAAACAGGCCATTCGTGTGACGGTTTTCGTCACCGCGTTGTGCGGGATTGTCTTTCCCGCTTTGCTGACCTTATTCGGTCAGTTACTCGTCCCGGACAAAGCAGCCGGTTCTTTGCTGCAGGAAAACGGAAAATTCATCGGATCGGAATTGATCGCTCAACCGTTCACGTCGAAACAGTATTTTCACGGACGTCCGTCAGCGGTGGATCAATTAGCGGGAGCTTCTGCCGGGGATAACCTGGCCGCGTCAAACCCGGAGCTTGGCAAGCAGATGGCGGAATACGAAAAACAGAATCAGGTGGACGGCGCTTCGCTTCCGGACGATGCCCGCGTGACATCCGGTTCTGGCTTCGATCCGCACATCTCGCTCGATTATGCACGGGCCCAGGTGAAACGGATTGCAACGGAACGAAACCTCTCGCCTGATGCCGTTCGACGATTAGTTGATCAGGAAGCAGGGAACAATCAATATGTGAACGTTCTGATGTTGAATCTGAAGCTTGATCGGAGTCCATCATGACACGCGGAAAGCTGAAGCTGTACATCGGCTCGGCTCCAGGTGTCGGGAAGACGTATAAAATGCTCGCGGATGCACATGCGTTAGTCGGGGAAGGGAAGGACGTCGTCATCGGCTTGATTGAGACGCACGGCCGACGCGATACGGCAGAGATGATTGGACGGCTCGAGCAGGTGCCGTTACTCGACGTCCATTATAAAGAGAAAGTGTTTCTTGAGGTGAACGTCGAAGCGATCATTTCCCGCAAGCCGGATATTGTGTTGATTGACGAACTGGCACATACGAATGCGCCGGGTTCGGTTCGAAAAAAACGGTACCAGGATGTCTCTGTCCTGCTTGAAGCGGGAATCAATGTCTATTCGGCTGTCAACATCCAGCATTTCGAAAGCCTGCTGTTTAAGGTGAAAGAAATGACAGGGGTCGAAGTCCGGGAGCGGATTCCGGATCCCTTTCTCGGGGAGGCGGATGAGATTCTACTCGTGGACGTGACGCCGCAAACATTGCGCGAGCGGTTGGAACACGGGAAAATTTATAAAAAAGAGAAGATTGAACAAAGCTTGAATTCTTTTTTCTCCTTACAAAACTTAGCGAGCTTACGGGAGTTATCGCTCCGGCAAGTCGCAGATGAAGTCGACGATCAAGTGTATCAAGCCCGTCTGCTGATTGAAAAAGATCCGACATTATTACAGGAACGAATTTTGGTCTGTGTCCAGTTGAACGAAAATGCACGAAAGTTAATCTATCGTGGATTTCGGATGGCGAGCCGGATGAAAGCGGATCTCTATATCTTGACGATTCTACCCAAACCGGAAAACCAGTTGCCGGCATTTCAAAAAGAAGTACTGGCGATGTTACGGGAAAGTGGTGCCCTGTTTGACGCAGAAGTTTTAATTCGGATTCAAGGAGAACGTTCGATTGCGGAGACCATCACGGCGGCCGCAAAACATCACCGCATTACACAAATCGTGCTCGGTCAATCCGCACGGACCCGGTGGCAGGAAATCCGGCGCGGTTCGATCGTCAATCAAATCATGCGCCAAAACCGGGGCATTGATTTGCAAATCGTCGCTGATGATCAAGTCTGACAGGGTGTCTCTTCCGCGTAAATGCAGGGGACGTCTTCCGTCAGATGGTGGCGGTCAAAGCACACAAAAAAATCCAGACCACGAATCGATTGATTCAATGTCTGGATTTTTTTGTATTTCTTAACGCGTAAAGACTGGAATATCAAAGACGGCCGTATAGCTGTCCATCTGTTCATACAGCTTGTAGATTTGGGTTGTTTGTTTGACCGCCCAGCCCATATCCGTCGCGTACTGGTGAACACCGGGACGCATCGGACTCCAACGCATTTTGTAGAGTGTGTTTTGATCGTAAGCATTGTGGATGTATGTCGTACTGATGAATTCAGCACCACCGACGATGGCGGCTTCCGGTGTGAACCATCCTTTGCTGTACGCATATGCAGCACCTGTATTGATGGCATCGTAGTCATACGCGCCGATTCCGTACATGTTGTAGACCGTGCGTCCGTTCCAAGTGACGCCTGTCGCAAGTTTCGACGTCCCGTTCCCTGTCTCAAGTAAAGCATGTGAGATGAGGTACGCTTCGTTAACCGAATACTTCGCACCGGCATCGATGAAAGCTTGGCCGCAGCTGCCTGTCGTACATTTACCGAAGATTCCTTTTGTCGCGAGGATATTGTTCAGCGTCGCGGCTGAAGCACCTGTTGATTTGGATAGATCAAGGAACTGGTAATAGGCAGAGGATTGACGGTCGACTTTTAACGGGTCGGCCGCATTCCGGACATCGGCTTCAAGAGCGTTCAACCAATAAATCGTTGAATAGCGTGTAGTCGATGTATAGACACGCGGATAGGTCGTATAGAATCCGCTGACGTTTTGGTAGACCTTAATCATCACGTTCGGTTTGAACTGACCATAGACGTGACTGGCAGTCGTCGCACCGGAGCGGATGTTCAGCGGTGTCGTTGCCGTGACAGTGGCAATCGTTCCGTTGACAGGATCAAGTGCACCGCCGAGGCGAACGTAATCCGAACTGACATACATCAGTTTCGAAGCATATAAATCAGTTTGCGGTGGCGGATTCAGTTTCATTTGGGCACTGATGAAGCTGTCAAACGTATACGGAGTGGCGACCGAATTATAGACGTTCAGCTTGGCTGATGTCATGACCATGGTTCCGTTGTACGCATAAAGCGTCTTCCCTTCATAAGAAACTTCGTACCAGCTGCCGATTTTACCGGTGACCGGTAAAATCGTGTTCACCGGAATGGAAGCGACGAGCTGATAGGCATCCCCGACGTAAGACCGGAGCGAAGTCGTACCGGTTGCCCGGACGAATGATTTTTCAATCGGCTCATAAGCGATCGGTGAAGTCGGTTGACCGAGTTTGATGTAACCTGTTTTTCCGTTGACAGTGACTTGATGCCACTGTCCGTTGACGGATGTCGTGACAAGGGTTTTCGTCGAGTAGACATTGCCTTTGTTTAAGTTGGCGATTGTTGTTGCCGTATCTTTTGCATCACTTTTGACAGCGACCGGAGCGTCGAGTAAGAAGCGGACTTCTGCAATCGTCGTTGTGTCCGAGAACTCCGTCAAAGTGGAAGTAGCTGCATAACCGCTTTTACCGGCATAGGTGATTTTCATCCAGTTGCCGATTTTTCCTGTCACCGTGACGACTGTTCCGTTCGGAATGGTCGTGACCGAAGCGTACGATGGTCCGGCATATGACCGGAGCGGTGTTGAAGCTGATGTTTTATATTTTGTAGCCGGTAATGCCTGATAGTCGATCGATGTTCCCTGGTTGACGCGAACGTAACCGGTTTTTCCGTCGATTGTCATCCGGTGCCACTGTTCCGACCGGCCGTTCGTGACGAGTTGTGTCGTGTAGTAGACGTCATTTACCGAGAGTGTCGTCAACGTATCGGCTGTCGAGTGGTGCGATTTCTTTACGTCGACTGACTTCGATAAGACGAATCGTGAAGCCGGCAGTGTTTTTTTTGTAATCAATTCAGTCATCGTATCCGCAACAACATAACCGGTTTTCCCGTTAGCCGATACTTTATACCAATCTTGAATTTTTCCGATGACCTGAACGTTCGTACCTGTCGCGATGGTTGCGACAGTCGCATATGAATTTCCTGCATATGTACGCAGTACAGTCGTTTCTGTCGCTTTCATTGCCATGTTCTCTGAACTGTAATCGACAGGTGTCCCTTGATCGACCGGGATGTATCCTGTCTGACCGTCTTTTATGACACGATGCCATTTAGACGAACCATTCGTGACGAGTTGATTCGTTTGATAGATATCCTTTGCCTTGAACATCGTGACGGTCGCAGCGTTGGCTTTCGGTACTGCTTTCATCGCGACATCCGTTTCAAGTTGGATATCGGTCGCCGGAATCGGTTGTGTCGTCACATAATCCGTAAAGGTCGTACCGGCTGCGTAACCTGATTTTCCGTCATAAGAGACTTTATACCAGTTGCCGATCTGTCCTTGGATTTTGACGACGGTCCCGTTTGGAATCGTTTTAATGACACCGTACGAAGGACCGGCATACGAGTGCAAGGCCGTTGCTGTCGTTGTCTTTAGAGAAAGATCATGGACCGTATAATACTTGATCGTTTTTCCCTGATTGACTTTGACATAACCGGTTTTGCCGTCTTTTGAGACTTTATGCCATTGCTCGCCAAGCGGATTTGTCACAAGTTGCGTCGTGTAGTAGACGTTTCCTGTTTGCAGGCTGGCAAGTGTCGCAGCGGAAGAAACCGGTGTAGCTTTGATTTCAACCGAATTCGACAACAGGAAGCGTGACGAGGCTAACTTGACCTTCGCCGTGTATTCATTTAAAGCAGCAGTCAAGACATAACCTGTTTTGCCGTCATACGTGATGCGGTGATAGAGACCAGAACGGGCAGTCGATTTGACGATTGCTCCTTTTGGAATCGTGACAAGCGGTCGTTTTGTTCCGTCCGTCGTGTCGTACAGGACAAGAGCCGATTTCGTCTGGAATGCGGTTTCCGGAATCGTTGTTACCTCTTGTTTAGAAGAGCCGGCGAACGCACCTTTATGCATATAACCTGACTTACCTGCATAAGTGACGTTGTACCAGTCACCGATTCGTCCGGTCGTTTGCAGGGAAGTCCCTGTTGGAACGACAATCTGCCGCGGATAGGCTGTACCGGCATATTGACGGAGGATGTAACCGTCTGTCGTTTTTAAAGCAGTCTTCGACATTTTCGTGTAGGCAATCGGTGTCGCGTTTAAGGCACGGGCATAAACCGTCTTGCCGTCATATTTGACACGATAAAAGATTTCGCCAACCGAATTCGTGATTTTTTGTGAACTGTAGTACGCATCCTGTTCATTTAAAGTAGCGATGACAGGAGCTGTCGCCGACGCTGATGTATAAAGGGGCGTCTTTTTCGAAACGAGGAACCGTTGTCCTTTAATCGTTTCTTTCTGATCAAATGCTGTTAGATATTTTGACGCGACATATCCCGTTTTTCCGCCGTATGCTACTCTTCTGAAATAGCCAGAAGACGACTCATACGTGGATGAAACGATAGTTCCGGTCTTGATCGTCAACAAGCGTTTCCGTGAAGATGTCGTCTTGTCATACAGATAAGTATCGGCAGACAGACGGTAGGTCGTTGCTTTGGTCGTCGCAGCTTCGAGTGAAGGGCTGTAAGAAACAAATATGCCGAGGACCAGGATAAAGCTGACCAGCATCTTCAAGGGTTTCGTGAATAGTGTCGTGTTCAAAGATCGTATCCTCCTAGTTAGAATTCGTCCGAAGACGTTTCGGGCTCTAGGATGTCAATTCTAAGATGTGAAATTAATTTGCCTATACTTACTATCGACAATAAAACATTTATCTACAGTATATTTAGATTTTTTTTGAAAAAAGGGGTTTAGTTTTTTTAAAAACCCTTCTGTTTTAGGAAACAGAAGGGAATTAAGTCATATCATGATTTTTTGAAAAAGTTCCGACAGATTAGTCGTCGGTCGGTCGCATTGAAAATCATGACAAAGATAGGCTGTCGCCTGTCGAGTCGGAGCATCGTACGTGGCAAGGAATGGAGCGATTTCGAGCAAGTCCGTTTTTGAACCGACGAGCAGTGAAAGTTCAGGCAGGCGGCGCTGATGGAGCTGCGTCAGAAACGAGGCGACGTCCGTGTAAGATTCCGTCAACAAGATCAACTCCTTTGGTTCCATCAACGTCCGCGTGTAGACACTCAGAAGACTGGCGAAACCGGTCGGTTGAGATTTAATTTCGGAAGCAAGCGTCGAGAAGTTCCGCTGGGCCTGATCCCGGTAGTCGGTCCGGCCTGTCAGCTGGGATAAACGAAGCAGATTCGAGACAGCCGTGCTGTTACCGGCCGGTTTGACGCCGTCATAAACATCTTTCGGCCGCATGAGTAACGTCTCGTCCTCAAATGAAGTAAAGAAAAAGCTGCCGTCTTCGTCAGAGAAGTCCCCGATCATCCGCTCTGTCAGCCGGATTGCCTGTTTGAGATAGGGGATGTGCTGTGTCGTTTGATGCAGCTCGAGATAAGCTTCCGTCAAGAAACTGTAGTCATCGAGATAACCGTTTCCTTGAATATGACCTTGACGGTACCGGACGTGTAACCGGTCGTCGTCCATCAAATGGGTCTCAAGGAACGTCAAAGCCTGTCGGGCACGCTCTGTATACCGCTCATCGTTAAAAACACGTCCTGCTTTCGCATAGGCAGAAATCATCAAGGCGTTCCAAGACGTTAAGACCTTATCGTCACGGAACGGACGGGTCCTTTGACTACGGAAGAGCAACAAGGTCCGGCGCTCCTGCTCGAGTTGGATCAGGATATCTTGGACAGCGGTATTTCGATCAGCCGAGAGTTGCTGAATCGATTGACCGGTCCGCCGAAAAACAATCCGCCCTTCGAAGTTTCCTTGAGGCGTGGCTTGATAGAGAAGTGGGAAAACGGCGTCTTGTCCGAGTAAATCCGTCAGTTCATCGAATGTGAACGTATAAAAAAGACCTTCGCGACCTTCGCTGTCCGCATCTTCTGCCGAATAAAACACACCGTCCGGAGAGGACAAATCGCGTTCGATGTACGCAAAAATTTCTTCCGCATATTGTTTAAACCGTTCTCTACCCGATACTTGATACGTTTCGATACATAATGTCGCAAATAAGGCATTGTCATACAACATTTTTTCAAAATGCGGGATTTCCCAGCGTTCATCGACCGTATACCGGTAAAGACCGAATCCAACGTGATCGGTGATTCCGCCATCCCGCATCGCGGTTAAGGTCCGCATGACCATTTGCAAGGCGGTCTCATCTTCTGCGAACCGGTAATAATCGAGCAGGAAAGTCAGCAACGAAGGCGATGGGAACTTAGGAGCTGTGCCAAACCCGCCGTTCTCCACATCAAACTGACGCATTGCCTGATCAAATGTCTCGTGGACCAATGCCTCATCCAGTGGATCCTCTGAGTCGAAGGTCGTGACCGCCGTTAACGCCTGAATGATTTCCTGTCCGACCCGTTTGATTTTGCCCGGATCGGTCCGGTAGTGTTCACTGAGCTGCAAAAGAACCTGTCGGAAGCTCGGGCGGTTGAATTGCGGTGTCTTCGGAAAATAGGTACCGATGTAAAAAGGTGTCTGATCCGGGGACATGAAGACGCTGAGCGGCCAACCGCCCTGTCCGTTCATCAGTTGGGCCGCCGTCATATAAATCTGATCGATATCCGGTCGTTCTTCCCGGTCGACTTTGATCGAGATGAACCAGTCATTCAGCATCCGGGCCGTTTCTTCGTCTTCGAAGCTTTCGTGTGCCAAAACATGGCACCAATGACAGGTCGAATAGCCAATCGACAGGAAAATCGGTTTGTTCGCCGAACGGGCAGCGGCAAACGCTTCTTCCCCCCATGGATACCAATCAACCGGATTGGTGGCGTGTTGGAGTAAATAAGGACTTTTTTCATTGATCAGTCGATTCGTCGCCATCTCTAAAACCTCGTTTCTTCTATAGTAATAGTCAGTCGTCTTTTGATAACCTTAACGATACCGGTGTTCGGGAGATGAATCAACAAAAGGACCCGTATCCAAAATAGAAGTTTCTTAAAAAAGATTGACTTTATAAAATAAAACGTGGTATATTAAATTTTGTCATGAATCGGGGATGATCACTCATGTGAGAATCCATCACAAAAATACACAATTTAATAATCAGGTCAGGATTTTTAGACCTTACTGACAAATGAGTCAGACATAAGTCATCGCTTTTATTTTGTCCTTCTTCTGTTGAACGAGAAGAAGTTGACCCAGCAAGATAAACCTTCCATTCGATACTTTTCAGCTCATTTCCGAGCGAAATTCTAAAAATCCCAGTAAATACGCAACCCAACGCGTAACTTGATTCTTGCTAAAACGCTTGATTCAGCTGGCGCGGCCAAGGAGCCGTAACAACGAAAGAGAGGTAGGGCTTTCGTCGTTTCAGGTGTTTTGATCACCTGTATCCTCGATTCTCATGACACCTAAAAAACAGACACGCTGAAAAGGCGTTTTTTTTATGCCGTTTTTTCATAAATATGACTACGGAAGCTGAGCATTCCATCCTGAAAGACGAATGATTAATTTTTGTAAGCGTTAACAAGTTATTCTTTTACGAATATTAACATCTTTTTTTACATAAAACATACACTATTCATGAATTAATCTGATAATATAAAGAAGTGTCAGAAAATTCATAGGGGGTCAACATCATGAAGAACGTCAGTACGTTTGGGAAGTGGGCATTGGTCGGAGCATTAACAGCAGGAATTCTTCCACAAGCAGGCATTACGGTCGGGGCAGAAGGCGAAGGCGTCATCTTGTCCGAGTACATAGAGGGGTCAAGCAACAACAAAGCGATTGAAATTTATAATGGTTCGGGTCAAATCATCAATCTTTCAGATTACACGCTTGTTCAATATACGAATGGTGGACCGACGGAGTCAAAAATTACACTGTCGGGAACGCTTGAGCCGGGAAAAACATTTGTCATTGCCAATTCAAGTGCGAATGCAGACATTAAAGGAAAAGCTCAGCAAACAACAGGTTCACTAAACTTTAACGGAAATGATCCTGTTGCCTTGAAAAAAGGCGATGTCGTCCTCGATATTATCGGTCCGGTCGGCTCAAGTGCTGATTTCGCGAAAGATACGACACTCGTTCGGAACTCAAACGTAACAGCCGGTTCGAAAACATACGAACCATCACAATGGACAAGCTTCCCGGTCGACACGTTAACGAATCTCGGGACGCACGCTGCTGAAGCCGGAGACATTTTAGTCGCACCGACGGCGTCACCGGTCGGAGAAGTCGATCGCGGCGATCAAGTGACGTTAAACGGAGAAGGTACGATCCACTATACCGTCGACGGATCAACACCGACTGCTGAAAGTCCGGTCTACTCCGGTCCGATTACAATTAATGAAGAAATGACGATTCAGGCAGTGGCCGTCAAAGACGGAAAAACGTCTGCTGTTTCGACATTCAAATACTACATCGCACCTCCAATCACGAAAATCAGCAGCATTCAAGGAGTCGCGCATACATCACCATACGCGGATCAACTTGTCCGGACGACGGGTGTCGTCACATATATCGTCGATGCCAACAACTTCTACATGCAGGATCCAAATCCGGATAACAACAGTAAAACGTCTGAAGGAGTGCTGGTCTACGCGAAAAACCACGGTGCAGCAGTCGGACAGACTGTCGCAACTACAGGATACGTCAAAGAATGGTTGCTTGGCGGATACAGTGACAAGTTCGATACGGATCTCGCGGTGACGGAAATCAGTACCGTTAATCTTGTTAAAGGTGCATTGAACTCAGGATTGCCGGCAAGTATCGTTCTCGGGGAAAACGGTGTCTTGATTCCGACGAAAGTCATCGACAACGATTCATTTGCTGAGTTTGATCCGGCTGAAGATGCAATCGATTTATACGAAAGTGTCGAAGGAATGCGTGTCGCGCTTCCAAATGCCATCGTCACGGGACCGCAGGCCAACCGGACGATTCCGGTCCGTACGCAAACAGCGGATAAAGTCTACACGAAACGCGGCACACCGATTCTGACAGCGGATAATGCCAATCCGGAGCGTCTGTTCGTCGAGATGGGCAGCAGCTCGTACCGCGCGAAATCAGGGGACCGTTTCGAAGGAACAATCGAAGGAGTCATGAGCTATAATTACTCAGCGTATAAAGTGTTAGCGAAAGCAGCAGACTTACCGAAACTGATTACAAGTGAAGTCGATCGTCAACCGACGAACATTGAAACAGGCGATTCACGTTTGACGGTTGCTTCGTATAACGTGGAAAACTTTGCTTCAACGGCGGATGCCGGAAAAGTCGACCGTGTCTCGGAAGGAATCGCGACATTCCTGAAAACACCGGATATCGTCGGTTTGACAGAGATGCAGGATAACGATGGGGCGACAGACAGCGGCACAGTCGATGCATCGAAATCATTTGAGACATTGATTACAGCAATCGAAGCGAAAACAGGTGTCCGTTATGCGTATACGGATATCGCACCGGAAGATAAAAAAGACGGCGGACAACCGGGCGGAAATATCCGTGTCGGTTTCTTATACAACCCGGCTCGTGTTTCACTTGCACCAGGTGAAAAAGGAACAGCGACAGAAGCTGTTGCCGTTGAAAACGGTAAGCTGACGAACAACCCGGGTCGCATTCAACCGAACGATCCAAACTTTGACAGCTCACGGAAACCGCTCGTCGGCGAATTCATCTTTAAAGGCGAATCGTATCACATCATCGTCAACCACTTTAATTCAAAAGGTGGCGATGGAGCGGACTTCGGTAAAAATCAACCGGTCGTTCGTAAGAGTGAAGTTCAGCGTCACGCAATCGCTGGCATCGTCCAAAACTTCGTCAATGAACTGGAAACAGAAGTGAAAGACTCGAACGTCGTCGTACTGGGTGACTTGAATGACTTCCAGTTCTCGAAAACACTTGATATCTTAAAAGGGGACAACCTCTGGAACACAGTGGATGATCTTCCGAAATCGGAACGTTATTCTTACGTCTATAACGGAAACGCACAGGTTCTCGACCATGTCTTGATTTCGAAAAACCTGAAGCCGTATACATCGTCTGATATCGTCAACATCAACTCGGATTATATGGAAGCGGACGGCAGTGCGAGTGACCACGATCCAGCCATCATTTCCATTCAAGGAATGGAAAGTGCTGTCGCAGTAAATGGTAAAGCAGAAATCGGAAAATGGCGTGCTGTTCAAAAAGGAAAGCATATCTTCATCGAGCGTCAACTTGCCGGGAAGTGGGACAAGGCAAGCGAAACACATGCCGATCAACAAGGAGATTTACTTGAACTGCGTGTTTCTCAAGGTCGTCCGTATATCCAGGTGAAAACGAAAAAAGGGAAAACGATTTGGCTTGAACTGTCGAATGGTTACAAATTAAAAGAAACAACGAAATACTAAGCAGTTGTATTAAAAAAAGCGGACTTAATTGTCCGCTTTTTTGTGTATTCGGATAAAGAGTGAGAAAAAGGACAGCAGACTGATCGAGAAGGTAAGTAATAACGCGAGGTGTAACGGGACGACCCGGAACATGTACGTAAAATGAATGATGATCAATAACAGAATGATGGCAAGACCGGGAAGAAACTGTTTGCGTAACAGATGACCGACACCAGGAACGAGAAGTTCGAAGCCGAACCGTTGACTGATGTGGACTTCTTCATGGGCATTCGCGAGACTGAACGAGACGGTCAACAACACTAAAATCAGCCATCCGGAAAACAGATACTGCTGAATCGGTAAAAACGTAATCGATTCATAGATAAAATAAAGTAGAATCATGGCATACTCCTTTGGAAGTGAATATTATATGGAATTTCCTTATTTTTTCCTTACGAGTTCTAATGATAGCGAGGGTTTTCAGGAACGGCAACAACATTTAAAGGGAATAAAAATAAAAGAATGTTCACACATTTTAACAACAGGGAAAGAATAGTTTATTTTATGTATGATAATGGTGTGAGAATGCCATAAATAAAGACGTCAGACCTCTTTTGCACAAAAAATCTGAGATGTGTCAAAACTGTGAAGCGGAACAGGGAATCGTGTGATTTCACTTGAAACGACAGCTTAGACTGTTCGAACGGACGCATTTCTTTTAAAATTAGGGTAATGGAACACATGAGGAGGCGAAAGGTACATGAAAAAGTGGTTAGTCCTCGGAGTAGCAGCGGTCGCTTTCTTCAGTTATGAAAATACCCCGATGGAACAAGCAGAAGCGGATTACCCGAAAAGCGGCGGAACGCTGATTGATCGATATACAAGTGAATACCCGGGTTATGACTGGGAAGTCAGGCGGACAGCAACAGAGGAGTTCGTGGCGTTGACGAAAGACGGAAAGGATTACGGAAAGTACCGTTCGAAAAACGGTGTGACGACGCAAGGGGCCGTCTTAAATAAAGACACGGAAACGACCCTTGCGAAAAAAGGCTGGAAAGCCGTCAAGTCGTACCGGAAAGGCAATACGAATTATTTGTTGAACCTCGATCATGCCGCCGTCTATGAAAAAAAGGACCGGTATGTGACCTACTTCTTTGATCAGCACGACGGCAACAAAGTGAAAGCGACACTCGCGATACCGAAAGAGGTCGAAGCGAAGAAAAGTGGATTTTATGGCAAGGCATCCAGTGCATTGCGGACAACGGACGAGAAGTTGATGTTGCGTCTGATGAACTGGGACCGGGCCGATTATAAACTCGGAGCGCTGACGCCGTACAGTACTTTAAAACCGGTCACGCGGGCACACAGTGAGAACATGGCAAAAAATAATTTCTTTTCCCATACTGATCCGGAAGGACGCGATCCGTTTGACCGGATGAAAGAGAACGGGATCCGCTTCTCGGCAGCCGGAGAAAACTTATCGATGGGCTATCCGAATGTCTTTGCGGCACACTGGGGTTTGATGAACTCGAAAGGGCACCGGGACAACATCATGAACAAGACCTTCAAACAGGCGGATACCGGTGTTGCGTTCCGTGACAATTCACCGTACTTTACGATTAATTTCCGGACACCCTGAAGCAACATTTAAAACGAAAGTGTACGTATCACCCCGATTTTGCGAAAGCAGAATTGGGGTTCTTTTGTGTGGATCAATCTGTAGATGGATGACGCACCATCTAGATTTGAATCCTATCTTGAAAAATGAGAGCAGGCTTTTGATTGACGAAGCCTTGTCTTCTCCAAGAGTCATCATTCAATGGAAAACCCCTGAAACCGTTCCACCTCCTTTTTGTAAGGGGAGGCAGCTGTTTCAGGGGTTTTATATCATCTTTAGATGAACTAAGAGACAAAAAGAGTTATGTCAGTTTGTCCACTCGGGTTTACTGAAGCCTTTAAAAGACTTTTCGATGACAGCGTTAAAGTCATCTGATTTGACGACAGCCGTCAAGTCTTTCGCAAGTTGTTTATCTTCATTAGAAGTTTTGATGGCGACCAGGTTACGGTACTGCTCATCCATTTTTTCGAGTGCCAGTGCATCGAGTAAATCAAATTTCGCAGCTAACGCGAAGTTTCCCGGAACGGCAGAGATATCAACACTGTCAATGGCACGTGGTAATTGAGCGGCCTCGAGGGGCTTGATGACAAGTTTCTTCGGATTCTTGACGATATCTTTTTCCGAGACCGTCAACGGATCCGCGTCGGCTTTGAGTTCAATCCAACCTTGTTCAGCCAACAGATTCAGTGCCCGGGCCTGGTTCGTCGGATCATTTGGTGTCGCGACTTCTGCTCCCGTCTTGACGTCATCAAGCGACTTGTAGGATTTGCTGTATAAACCCATCGGCGCCGTTGGGACAGTAATCAGTCCTTTAAGGTCGAGGTTCTTTTCCTTCGCAAATGTCTTCAGGTAGATCGAGTGTTGGAACAAGTTGGCGTCGATGTCGCCACTGCCAAGTGCGATGTTCGGTTGAATATAATCCCCGAACTCGACGATTTCGACGTCGTAGCCTTTCTTTTCAAGCCCGGGTTGGATCGCTTCTTTGACCATGTCGCTGTAAGGTCCGCTCGTTGCCCCGATCTTGATCGATTTGTTGTCTTCTTTGGCGCTGCTGTCGCCGCAACCGGCAAGAATACCGGCTCCGAGTAGTCCTGTTGCTAAAAAGGCATAACGTTTTTTCATATTCATTCTCTCCCTTACGATTCTCTATTTTTGGTTAACGCTTATCAGCACGACGGGCCAGAACATTGCCGAGCCCTTGAATACTTTGAACAATGATAACGAGGACGACGATCGTCACAATCATGACGACATTGTCGTACCGGTAATAGCCGAAGCGGATGGCCAGGTCACCGACGCCGCCACCACCGACGATACCGGCCATGGCGGAAAATCCGATCAGACTGATGGTCGTCAAAGTGACGGCTTGAATGATGCCGGGAAGGGCTTCCGGTAAGAGTGCACTGATGATGATCCGAAACGGTGTCGCACCACAGGCTTCTGCTGCTTCGATTAATCCCGGTGGAATCTCACGGAGCGATGTCTCGACCAGTCGGGCGAGAAACGGAATGGCGGCGACACTCAGGCTGACGGAAGCAGCAGTCGGTCCAATTGTATTATCGAGTAACAGTTGTGTCAGCGGAATCAACGCGACGAGCAGGATGATGAACGGTAACGAACGGACGATATTAACGAAAAAGTCCAAGATGCTGCGAACGACGACGTTTTGGAAAAATAGTCCCCGGTCCGTGATGAACAGTAAGATCCCGAGTGGAATCCCGATGATGAGGGCGAAGCCGAGTGAGATTCCGACCATCAAAGCCGTTTCCGCTAACGCTTTCGCAAGATCCGGTAACATGGTTTCAATCCGTTCAAGCCACATCCTGGATCACCTCAAGCGTGTGAAGTTGTTCTTCGAGCCACGTCAAGGAGCGGTTCACGTGAAGGGTCGGACCGGTCAAACTGACAATCAGCACTCCGAAAGCGACGTTCTGGATATAGTCGACCTTACCGTGGAGGATGCTGACGGAAATATCAAACTGTTTAATTGCTTCCGATAACGTACTTTCACCGGTCTTTTCACCTGTGAATTGCAGGCGGATAATTTTTCCCGGTGTCGTTCGCAAGATCCGTTCCGGTAACTCGATCTGGAGTGCCGTATCGACATAATGTTTCGTGACATCATGTGCCGGCTGACTGAACAGGTCGTATGTACGGGCGACTTCAACGACTTCACCTTGCGCCATGACGGCAACCCGGTGACAGATCTGTTTGACGACATCGATTTCATGGGTAATGAGAATGATCGTCAGGCCAAGCCGTTCATTCAAGTCTTTCAGCAGTTCGAGAATTTGCAGCGTCGTGACCGGATCAAGAGCGGACGTCGCTTCGTCACATAACAGGACACTCGGATTATTCGCAAGGGCGCGGGCAATCCCGACCCGTTGCTTTTGACCGCCGCTGAGCTGACTCGGGAAATTCGTCTCGAAGCCTTCGAGTCCGACCAGGGAGACGAGCTCTTTGATCCGTTGCGGGAAGTCAGTCCGTTTGACGCCGGCAGCCTTTAAGGCGAAGGCGATATTATCGGCGACGTTCCGGGATTGAATCAATTGGAAGTGTTGAAAGATCATCCCGATGTTCAAACGCAGTTCACGTAAGCTGCCTTTGGAGAGGCCGGACAGATTAGTGCCCGATACTTTAACTGTTCCTTGTGTCGGTGTCTCCAGTCCGTTGATCAGACGGAGCAGGGTGCTTTTTCCGGCACCGGATTCACCGATGATGCCAAAGATTTCACCTTGCTGAATCGTTAAATTGACGTCACGTAAGGCAAAAATGGGTGTCCGGTCACGAACGAACCGTTTAGTGATCCCTTTAAATTCAATCATCTGTCGTTTCCTCCCTATACAAAAAAATCGCCTTTTTCCAGTTAAGAGCAACCAGAAAAAAGCGACGAAGTGTAAGATTTCGTAACTTATCTCTCAGAATGAAACATTCTGTAGGATGTGGCACCGTTCCTTAAAGGTGGTTGCCGGACGTCGTTGGGCCTAATCCCTCGGTCGCTCTCGATAAGTAGATATGCTGTTGGGACTTACTGTAACGGAAATCATTCCCATTTGTCAAACGTTTTTTCAGAATTATTCCGCAACGGTCTGGCGAAACAGATTCAATTGACCAATCCGTTCAGCTGCTTCGACGAGTCGTTCGGCGTCAGCAATCAGGCTGATCCGGACGTAACCTTCCCCGTATTCGCCGAAGAAATGTCCCGGTGTAACGGCGACATGCGCTTCGTCGAGCAGGTGATCGGTAAAGCTTTGGGACGTGTAGCCGGACGGGACCGGCAACCAGACGAAGAACGAACCGCCCGGGATCGGTCCGTCCCAACTGATTTCCTGTAACTTGCCGAACAAGGCATCACGCCGCGCTTCATACAGAGCGCTCAGTTCGCGGACACACGTCTGATCGCTTGAAAGAGCGACGGTTGCTGCCTGTTGAATCGGTGTGAAAGCACTGACGTATAAGTGTTCCTGGTACGTCTCGATACTTGCGATGACGGACGGATTCCCGATGGCGAAGGCGATTCGGAAACCGGACATGTTAAAACGTTTCGATAATGAAAACAGTTCGATTCCGACGTCTTTTGCGCCTTCCGTCTGGAGGAAACTGCGGGTCGGACCGTCGAAGCTGATTCCGCCGTAGGCGAGGTCGTGGACGACGCAAATGTCGTTCGCATCAGCGAAGGAAACCGTTTGCTCGAAGGCTTCCGCTGTTGCCGTCGCCCCGGTCGGATTGCTCGGGTAGTTGAGGAACAACATCCGGGCCCGTTCGACATCTGTCGTATCAAGTAACGTGTAGTCAGGTAAAAAAGCATTTTCCGCAAGGAGCGGCAATGTGATCGGGTAAGCTCCGGCAAGGGCGGCGCCGGATAAGTAATCCGGGTATCCGGGATCAGGAACAATGACACCTTCACCGGGATTGACGATCGTTTGCGGTAAAGCGACGATACCGGCTTTGCTGCCGAGCAAAATGGCGACTTCAGAGGCCGGATCGATGTTTACGCCAAACTCTGACTGATAAAAATCCGCGACAGCCTGTTTGAGGAAATCGTGTCCGCGAAATGGCGGGTACTGGAGGTTTGAAGCGTCATTGATTGCTTCTTTCAAGGCATCCAGAATATGTACGGGTGTCGTCTGATCCGGTGTTCCCTGACCAAGCGTGATGACGTCATGACCAGCAGCCTTGACGGCACCGATCCGCTGGGCGAGCTCGGCGAAGACCGGAGCGGGTAACCGATCAATCGCAATCGATGGGGAGAAATGTTTCATCTGTCTTCCTCCTTGTTGGGTATTGTCGTCAAGGATAACGAATTTTCAGAAAAAAGAAAAGAGTTTTTTAATAATTGCTGATAATTGGGAAAAAGAACCGATGGCTTTCGTGTTTTTGATACACTGAACTAGAATACGATTGAATCACAAAGGAGATGATGGGATGAATCGGGCCTGGTGGAAAGAAGCCGTTGTCTATCAAGTGTATTGGCGCAGTTTTAAAGATTCGAACGGAGACGGGATGGGCGATTTACGCGGAGTAATTGAAAAACTCGATTACATCGCTTCCCTTGGTGTCGATGTCATCTGGTTAAATCCCTGTTATACATCACCGGATGTCGATAACGGATACGACATTTCGGATTATTACTCGATTATGCCGAAGGCGGGAACGATGTCGGATCTGGAAGAACTGATTGCGTCCGCCCATGAACGGGGACTGAAACTGATTCTTGATTTGGTCGTCAATCATACGAGTGATCAACACACGTGGTTTAAAGAATCCCGCAGCAGTCGGACAAACGAGAAAGCCGATTGGTACATTTGGCGGGACGGGGTCAAAGGAACACCGCCGAACAATTGGCGGTCGTATTTTGCGCCGAGCCCTTGGACGTGGGATGAGACACGCCAGCAGTATTACTTCCATTCCTTTGCATCGGAGCAACCGGACTTGAACTGGGAACATCCTGCAGTCCGGCAGGCTGTGTATACGATGATGCGGTGGTGGGCCGAGAAAGGAATCGACGGCTTCAGGATGGATGTCATCAACCTGATCAAGAAACGGGCGACGTATGATGATGTCGCAGATCCTCTGAATTTATCCTACTTAGGGAACCAGCCGGGCATTCATGAATTCTTGCAGGAGATGCACCAGGAAGTACTGGCGGGAACCGATCTCTTTACCGTCGGTGAGATTCCGTTCGTCGGCCCGGAAGACGGGTTACTGTATGTCGGTGAGGAACGGAATGAGTTGCGGACGCTGTTTCACTTCGAAGTCGCGGATGACATGGAGACGATGGATTTACCGCGCTTCAAACAAATCCAGAAGCGCTGGTACGAAGCGCTTTATCCGAGCGGAGTCGCGTCACAGTTTTTGAATAACCATGACCACACCCGTCAGGTGACCCGGTTCGGAAGCGAACGGTATCGTGTCGAAAGTGCCAAGCTACTGGGCTTGATGCTGCACACGTTACCGGGCATCCCGTACATTTATCAGGGTGAAGAAATCGGCATGACCGGCATTCGTTTTTCTGATCCCGAGTCTTATCAGGACGTCGCATTTCGGAATCAATACGCCGAACGGATTGCCGCCGGCGAATCACCCGGAACCGTCCTGTCCTCGATGCAGTTGCGGGCGCGAGATAATTCACGGACACCGATGCAGTGGAATACCGGCAAAGCAGCCGGATTCACCGCAGCGACGCCATGGATGACGGTCAATCCGAACTACCGTGACATCAACGTCGAAACAGCGGAACAGGATCCGCATTCCGTGCTGGTGTTTTACCGGCAACTGATTGATTTACGGAAGACTCATCCGGTCATGGTTTACGGAGGTTATCGTGATCTGGCGATTCAGGATCCATACCTGTATGTCTATGAACGGGTCCTGGGCGGAGTGGTTTGGCGGATCGTCTTGAACGTCCATGATGAACCGGTGACGACGACGTTTGGTTTACCGGAAGAACAGTTGATTCTGACGAATTATGAGACCGCGGACATCAATCGATTGGCACCGTACGAAGCCCGATTGTACCAATATGAGATGCCTTAACTGGCGGCGACGGTCAACAGAAAAAATCCGGACATCTTCTACTCTTCATTTCTAAATGAGGAGCAGGAAATGTCCGGATTTTTTTGAACCAGCTGATTTTTTTACGTATAGCCGTTGCGCTTTTTCGAGGATAAGAGCTGTTCGAACCGGTCGACTGCCTGGCGCATATCGAAGCTTGGTGCGACGACGAGCGGTCCGTGACCGACTGCCAGGACGTCCGGTGTCAATTCCGTCAACTGATGTGCCGATTGGAGGGCGACTTCCTTATCCCAGGTCGCAAGTGACGGGAAGGGGAACTGCCAACGCGTGTCCCCCGAAACCGCCAGACCACCCTGAGTTTGGAAAGCGTCACCGGCAATCAACGTCCGACTGCCTTCATGCCACAGGGAGATGGAACCCGGTGTGTGTCCCGGAGAAGCAATGACACTTAAACTGCCGATCTGTTGACCGCTTTCGAGCAACCGGTCCGGACGGGTTTTGATGTTTTTTGGAATGCCGCCTTTCAGCGGTGTCGTCTCGCCTTCGCGCAACGACTCATCCCCGCTGAGGAGAGCCGCATCCCGGTAACTGATCGAGACTTCGGCAAGCGGGAAAGCACTTGCTAAAAAATCAAGGGATCCGACGTGATCGGCATGCGCATGAGTCAGGATGATGGACTGTAACGGTTTGTCAAACGACTTGATGACGGAATAAATCGCTTTGGCATTCAGTGAAATCCCCGTATCAATCAGGGTGAGGCTGTCCGCTTCTTCAAATAAGTAACAGTTGACCGGGAAGAAGGACGGCGTTGTTTGCAGTTGATGAAGTCGTTCGATCGTCGAAATATGCATCCGATTACACTCCCTCGTCATAATATACACTTCTGTTTTAGTATCGCCTGTTTTAGTACAGACGTCTACAAAAAAACTCCCTCTCGTGAGGGAGCAAATGTGTTAATACGTCACTTCGAAAACGGCTCCGGCATGTTCGGAATCGTCCCCGTCTGCTGCTGTCGTGACCAGTAGACGGTCTTCGTACAGAATCGGACAAGTCGGGTTCGAAACCGGGAAATCAATCTGGGCGAGTTTTTCACCGGTTTCAAGATTCCAGCGTGTTAAGCATGATCCGGCATAATGGGCGATGAAGACATGACCTTCCGTGTCTTTGGTCATACCATCCGGGAAACCGTCTTCGTCCTCTAAGTCGATGGCCACCCGGCGGTTTGTCAACGGTTGATCCGCAGCATAGTCGAAGGCATAGACTTTTTTCGTCGGCGTATCGATGTGATAGAGTGTCTTACCGTCCTCGGACCAAACGAGTCCGTTCGAGTTCGTTAAGTTTTCGAGGAGGACATCGACGGAACCGTCATGACGCAGACGATAGAGGGAAGCGGTCTCGCCGTCCTCTTCATTGATACTTCCGGCCACATACTGACCCGATGGATCAAGTTTCCCGTCATTCATCCGGTCGGAGTCAGGAAGCGTCAATTGGGTTTCCAGTGAGAGGTGTCCTTCCTTTAAATCAAACGTTCCGAAACCATGTGCCGACGTGACACGAAGGAAATCCGGCGCATCCGTCAAAGCGATCGATGTGATGGCACTTGGTACTTGGTACGGTTTTAAAGCCTCTGTCGTTAAGTCATATGAAAAAAGAAGCTTGCCCGGAATATCGACGAAATAAAATCGTTTGGTTTTAGCGTCATACACCGGTGATTCCCCGGTCTTACATGCAACATCAATAAAAAGTGAAACTGTCATCTGATTTCCCCCTACGTCTACTATGATCTCTACTAATTACCCGTGAATGAACTCGAGGTGCAATTGGAACTTCACATCACTGCCGACCAGAACACCTCCGGCTTCGAGCGCGACGTTCCAGGTGAGATTGTAGTCTTCCCGTTTGATCTTCCCGTCGACTTCAAAACCGGAACGTGTATTACCCCAAGGATCAACACCGCTGCCTTCATACTCGACCTTAAACGTTTCTGTCCGCGTAACATCCTTAATCGTCAAATCACCGGTCACTTCATATTCGTCACCGGAGTGTTTTTTAAACGAAGTCACACGGTAAGTAATGTTCGGATACTGCTCGACATCGAAGAAATCAGCTGATTTCAAATGTGTATCGCGGTCCGCACTGCGTGTGTCTATCGTAGCGACCGGAATCGTTACGACAGCAGAAGCGTTTTCCAAATCATGTGCTTCTCCACTGACATCGAAGGTAAAGTCACGAAACTCTCCTTTAACCTTTGAAATCATCATGTGTTTGACTGAGAATGTGATGGAGCTGTGGTCCTGATCGAGTTGATACGTAGCCATATTCGGTTCCTCCTCATGTTCAAGTCACTTTTCGTCATGCCTTTTATTGTTCCTTTTTATCTCGATTCCAAAACATACAGCGGAAACAAAAATAAGTCTTGCACCGCATCCAAGCAGAGCAAGACTATCAACGATTCCAAGGAATCGATTAGCGGCTTTTTACCAGCAAGTTAACGGCTTCCTTAACCAATTCCTCCGTCTGTCCTTCGCCGGATTGTTCGGCTTCTTTGACACACTCGATCAGATTGGAGCTGACGACGACACCAATCGTCCGGTCAATGGCGGAGCGGGCAGCCGACAGTTGCGTGATGACATCACGGCAATCCTGTCCTTCTTCCATCATTCGCAAAATACCGCGAAGTTGTCCTTCGATCCGGCTGACCCGGTTCTTCATTTTACGATCGTAATCCATTCATTTTCCTCCATTCTAAGATGCAATCCGTCTGTTCGATACCTTTATGCTATGCCCATCACGGTATTGCTGTCAATCTAACCGCTTTTTTCAGCTATATTTTTTAGCGGAATAGGGAATATGGATGTGGTGGACAAAAAAATGAAATAAAGTGAAAAAACTAAAACGATTTTGCGTCAGCTTGCGTATACTATATGATAAGGCTGACTGATCACCAAGGAGGAGAAGGATGCATACTCAATCCGATGAATCGCTTTATCATCAGATGCGCAGTGGAGATGAACAAGCTCTCGAAGTACTGTATGACAAGTATGAAAGACTGTTGTTCTCATTCGCTCATCGCTTTACGAACAATGATCGTTTATCAGAAGAAGTCATCCAGGAAGTCTGGATGAAGATTTGGAACGGACGGGTCGATTTTAATACCGATAAAGGAAAGTTCTCCTCTTGGATATTAACGATTACCCGCAATGCAGCGCTCGACTGTCTGAGACGCGAGAAACGCCAACCGACGATTGAAGTCGAGGAGCGGGACGGCGGATATGATGAACCGGTCGAACGGACGGTCATGCAGCGGGAAACGGCGACGGAAGTCCGCGATGCCGTCAATGAACTGAAACCCGATCAACAAGAGTTAATTGAACTCGTTTATTTTAAAGGCCTGACACAACAACAAATTTCAGATCAGCTTAATTTACCGCTTGGAACGGTGAAAACCAGAATAAGGAGTGCTATCCAGGCACTCCGGAAATTACTAGACGGGAGGGAACGTTGATGGAAGAACGTTGTCATGATTTAATCGATTACTTCAACGGAACATTATCAGCTGCCGATCGCGACGCGTTCGAGGCACACTTGGCGACTTGTGATGACTGCAAACAGGCGCTCCAAGAGATGCAAGACTTGATGCTGCCCATCGCGGAATCACTTCCGGAACGACCGATACCAACCGGCATGAAGTCAAGAATTCTCGGTGAAGTCCTTGGATCGACGAAACAAGGACAAAAACCGGTGCAAGCAGCAGTTGAAAAACCGGCTGTAGAGGAGACGCACTTGTCTGACCTCGACGCAGTACGATCGAAGAAAGAGAAAAAACGGTCTGTGCCGCTCGGATGGTTGATGAGTATCGCAGCCGCCTTGATCCTGTCACTTGGTGCCAACGCCTACTTCTTGTCGCAAGACGAGTCTTCTCCGGCGGAAGAGTTTGCGATGGACGAAGTCAAAGGAATGGGCAACTTTGAAAGTACGGCCTCAATTAAGGGGTCAAGCATGATTTTTACAAAAGATGATCAGGAATTCATGCTTGTCCAACTGAAAGATTTACCGCCGCTGAAGAAGGGTGAGTTGTATCAACTTTGGACGATTCAAGGTGATACGCCTCGTGCGAACGGGGTCATCGAACAGGACGGGGAAGCGGCAGCTGTCTTCCCGATCAAAGGAGACGGAACAATTGATGCGGTCGCCATCACAGTCGAACCTGAACCGGATTTAGAAAAACCGACCGGCGAAGTCGTGGCTTCCGTCGCGTTATAACAATCAGTGAATGAGAGATAACAGTAAGGGGATGCGATATCAACAGCATCCCTTTTTTTGTTCGTTTTTCGAGTATATCCGCCTCTTTTAGAAAAAAGCACACGCATTCTAATGAAATTTCTTCAGAAGACTGAAAAAATACCGGTAAGCAGACGATACTAATAGGAATGTCAGTCAAAAAAGAGAGGCACTTATCATGAATGAATGGATCACCTTAACGAAACATTACGAAGAGACACTGGTCATCCTATCGGTCATCGTGGCCATTGTCGGATCCTATGCCTCACTTGAATTAAATCGCCGGTTGGCAAAAGCCGTATCTTTAAAGAAAAGAGCATTGTTCGTCTCTTCCTTGACGATGGGATTATCCATTTGGGGTATGCACTTCGTTGGCATGGGGGCATTTGAGTTGGCGGTACCGGTCAAATACGACTGGGTGCTGATGTTCCTGTCAATCGTCCCCGCCGTGACGGCTGCCTGGATTGCCTTTTATCTCTTATATTATTCGGAGCTGACACGGAAAAAAGTCATCATTGCCGGAACGTTAATGGGGATGGGAATCGCCATGATGCATTATCTTGGTATGGTTGCGATGCAGTTCGATGGGGATGTCCGCTATGATGCGGCGTTATTCACGTTATCGATTGTGATTGCCATCACGGTCGCTTATGTCGCCCTCCTGTTGCTGTATATGACACGGCATGTCGATAAAAAACGAATTTTGATTCCCGTTGCCATCTTAATGGGGTTTGGTATTTCAACGATGCACTATGTCGGAATGCTCGGGACGACGTTTTGTGTTCCCGGTGCTTCGGGAGTGGACGTCTCAGCCAGCCCCGTCACATCAAATATCTTAAGCGACGTGGCAGTTCCGGTCTTTTTAATCGTTCTGTTGATCGTCGGACTGTATATTCATCTTGAACGGCGGGCCTTACAGATGATGGCGTATACGGATCATTTGACCGGATTGCACAATCGCCGTTGGCTGGATCATCATATGTCAAAAGTCGACGGACAATACAGCCGGACGAAAAAGCGGATGACGATGGCGTTGCTCGATCTGGACGGGTACAAATGGATCAATGATACATTCGGCTTTGATCAGGGAGACATCGTCATTCGGCAATTCTCGGACCGGATCAAAGCGTTACTTCAAGAAGATGAAGCTTGTATCCGTTACAATGGAACCCAATTTTTCCTGATTCAAAACATCCATCCCGATCTGCTCGAAGAGGCCTTCACGGATGTCCTGGAAGCAATCCGGCAACCGATTTTTCTCGACGGGCAGGAGATTCATTTGACTGCGACCATCGGCATCATCGTTCCGAATATTACGGATACACTGGAAATGCGGATTGGTCAGATGGAAAGCGCCCTGCGTGCAGGGAAAAATGAAGGACGGGACCGTTTTGTCATCTACGATGAACTGCTCCATTCGGATCGCCGGGAACAACAAATCGTCGGTTCCCTCCGTCGGGCCATGACGGACTTTAAAGAGTTTAATCTCGTCTATCAACCGAAAATTGCGCTGGCAACAGGCAAGGTCGAGCAGGCAGAAGTCCTGATTCGCTGGAATCATCCGAAATTCGGTTTCATTTCACCGGCGGAATTCATTCCACTCGCTGAAAAGTACAGTCTGATCCATCGGCTGACCCAGTGGGTACTGCAGGAAACTGTCAAGCAAATGGAAGTCTGGCGGGAAGAGGATCACTTCATCCGTCAAGTCTCCGTCAACCTGTCAGCGATGCATTTCCGGTCGGAATCGCATAATCTGATGATCAAGGAAATCGTTCATCATTCGTTGAAGAACGGCGGAGAATTGCAACTTCAACTGGAAATTACGGAGACATCCGTCATGGAAAATCTGGAGCGGGCCTTATTGATGCTCGGAGAATTAAAGCAATTGAGTTTGACGATTGCGCTCGATGACTTCGGGACAGGACTGTCCTCGCTGACGCATTTAAAGCATTTACCGATCGATATCTTGAAGATTGATAAATCATTCATTGATGAAGTACCGCATGATGAGCGGGGAACGGCGATTACCGAAATGATCATCCAGTTGGCGAAGAGTCTTGGGATTGAAGTGGTGGCGGAAGGCGTCGAGACGCTTGAGCAGCATGAATTCCTGAAACGACTCGGATGTGACTATGGGCAGGGCTATTATTACAGCCGTCCGGTCAAGGTCAAGGATCTCGACCAGCAGACGATTGAACGAACTGTCCTGGATGTGGGCTGACAGCACATCCGTTCAATCCAATCCGTGTCTTTTTACGTATACTGGATAAGCACACGAGGAATATGTGTGCGATCATGGGGGACGCAATGGCTTCGTGAACGAATTCCGGGCAGGAATTTGTTCGACTTGTGCAAGATGCAGACAGAATCGCCGTACATTTCGATGGTTGCTCAGCTCTCTACTCAATCCAGTACCTGTCTGTCCATCACACTACAAAGGCAGCTTTCCACAAGGGAAGCTGCCTTTTTTGTCGTCTTACCGGTTGGCTGTCAACTGGCAGCCGGTCTGATCGGTAACGAGGACGTTCGTATTGAAGTATTGACCATCACTTTTTAGAATCAATGATTTTTTCTCGGGATTGTAATCAAGCGTCATTTCCTGATCGAGAAAATGGCTCGACCACCGTTTAACGAGGACCGGTCCGACGTTTGAATCAATCGTCATATCTTCGTCCGCCGCCCCTTCGACGAGCCGGATGCTGAAGATGCCGGAGTTCCCGCAACCGCATCCTTCCGTATCATAATAAAGATGCAGTTGACCGGGAGTATCCCCGCGTAACTGGTCGATGCGTGCCAGAGCCGTTTCTGTAAATGTGATATGCATGACATTCACTCCTTTGACTTCATTATACGCCGAACCGGGCAGAAAATAACGTTAGTTGCTCACGCGCATTTGCCGGCGCATCCGGACGAGCAGGAAGACATATCCGGCAAGCAGGACGACGACACTTCCGAGAACAACTGTATCAACAAGCCCGTTATCCGACTGGAAGTTGATTGCAATGTAAGCCCAGACGAAGACGAGCGGATAAATCGGATCGCGGTTAAAGAACATGAACAACAAGGCGAGAACTACACCAACACCAAGCATGATCATCGTCCAACCGGCATCGCCGATTCCAAGCCATGAGTTGATGTTTTCGGTATCGATGGTCAAGAAGATATTGGCAATCGTCGCAACCGATACCCAACCGAGGTAAAGCGAGAACGGCAATTTAAAGCGTAAGGCTTTTGTCTCGCGGTCGATTTTTGAGTAAATCACGATCAGTGAAACGAGAAGACCGACGATGACGACGACCGACAGCGGGAATAACTTGTATGAGAACGTAACAATCCAACCGGCATTGAACAGACAACTGATCAAGAACCACGGTCCGATTTTTTTTGCGATATCATGTTCCTTGAATTTCGGAATCGTCTGCATGATCAACCAGACGAGCAAAACAAGATAGATAAGTCCCCAAATTGAGAAAGCATAACCTGCGGGTTTGAAATAGGTCATGATCGTGTCCGAAATCCGTCCTGTCTTTCCACCGTCAAGCGCATTGACAGCGATCGTAAAAACAAAACCAAGCCAGTTGAGCCAAATCCATTTGTTTTTCAATACAAAAACCTCCTTTAATCTCTAAAGGAGGTTTACCCGGATATTTGACTCTTTAGACATCAGCGTCGGCTCGTCGGATTTAAGAACGACATGCCGATGGCCGGATTACCGGTATGTGAACCGAGAACAGGCGTTAAGTTATCGATGCGAACTGTGACATCGAACCGCTTTTCGAGATTCGTTTTCCACTCGAACGCCAAATCGTAGGCAGTTGCATGGAATAATGAAACATCAGTGACCGTTCCGCTCTCAAGCATTTCAACGAGATGGTCATAAATCTTCCCATGCGCTTTCTTGAACGTTCGAACCGTCTGATACGGTACGATTTTCCCTTCTTCGAAATGAAACAGAGGCCGCAATTGAAGTAAGTTACCGACAAACGCCTTCGTCGAGGAAATGCGTCCGCCTGCCTGCAGCTGATCGAGGTTCGCGACCGTGAACTCGATATGATGATCGAAGCGGCGCTCTAAAATATACTGCTCGATCTCTGTGACTGCCATTCCATCTGCTGCGAGTTGCATCGCTTCCGCAAGCAATTGGCCCGCCGGATAGATGCCGCAACGGGAATCGATGGCAATCAACCGGAATCCGGCAATTTCAGCCCCTTGAACAGAAGCGTTATACGTCCCGCTCAGCTCGCTTGAAA
This sequence comes from Exiguobacterium sp. R-39, assembly GCF_049942815.1. Taxonomy (NCBI): domain Bacteria; kingdom Bacillati; phylum Bacillota; class Bacilli; order Caryophanales; genus Exiguobacterium; species Exiguobacterium sp. R-39. Next base: position 2,565,924 of record NZ_CP187965.1, on the reverse strand, counting down.
GATGGATCGCAAAGCCGATATCATACTGCTCTTTTAACCGTTCATAGTGTTCCGTGAACGTACCGATCGACGGTTGGCTGGTCGTGACCTTATGTTTCGCATCGATCCATTGATAGACGGTCTCGGCCTCGACATCGACGCCGTCCGTAAAACTTTCACCATCCTTCATGACGAGAAGAGGGACGACGGTCAAGTCTTCGTGCTGAGAAATCGAATCGGGCAAAATCGTCGTACTGTCTGTAATCCATGCAATCTTCATGCTGTTTCCTCCTTATTTTAGTACCTGGTATTAATTGTAGTTGTAAGCGTTATCGCTGTCAAATGAACCCTTAAATTTTTGAAACATTTTAGTTGATTAACTGGCCCAATACGCTATAATCGGTACGTGATTAGTAAACTTGAAGTCGTCTTATACTAAACTGTTATTTGGAAAGGAGGGCGCGGATTGCGGACGATCGGAAACAAAATCAAAAATCTGCGTCTTCAAAAAGGCTTGACGCAAGAGGAGCTTGGCGAACGGACGGATTTAAGTAAAGGATACATCTCGCAAATCGAACGTGAGATCAGTTCACCGTCGATTGAGACGCTGTTCAGTCTTCTGGAAGTACTCGGCATCTCGGCAAAGGATTTCTTTGATGAAGACACATTAAATCAAAAGGTCGTTTATTCGCAAAAAGATGTCACGCGTTATGAGGACCCGGAACAAGGGTATCATGTGACATGGCTGATTCCGGAATCGAATGAAAAGGAAATGGAGCCTGTCTTACTGCGATTGGCACCGGGCGGACACTTTAAAGCATACGAACCGTCCGGATCGGAAACGTTCGTCTATGTACTTGAAGGGGCGGTCACGTTGAAGCTTGGCCGGGAATCATTCGTGGCGACGCAAGGCGAGACGCTCTATTATAAAGCTTCAGAAATTCATCAGTTACGAAATGATTCAAAGGCGGAAACGAAAGTACTCGTGACGGCCACGGATTCGTACTTATAAGGAGGAATAAGATTTGGCAGACAACAATACGATCATTCAATTTACAGACGTGACAAAACGTTTTGACGATCAGACGGTTCTTGAACGCGTCAGTTTTGAAATTGAACGTGGAAAATTTTATACGCTGCTCGGACCATCCGGTTGCGGGAAAACGACGGTTTTACGGCTGATTGCCGGGTTCACCGAAGCGACGGAAGGCGATATTCTGTTCAATGGAAAACGGATCAACGATGTTCCCGCCAACAAACGGCAGGTCAACACGGTCTTTCAGGATTATGCGTTGTTCCCGCACCTCAACGTCTTTGAGAACATCGCGTTCGGATTGCGGATCAAAAAGATGAAAGACGCGGAAATCAAGACACGTGTGCTCGATGCGTTAAAGTTCGTCAACTTATCCGGATACGAAAACCGTGAAATCACGGAGATGTCAGGCGGACAGCGCCAGCGTGTCGCTATCGCCCGGGCGATCGTCAACGAACCGGAAGTCATCTTACTGGATGAACCGTTATCGGCACTCGATCTGAAACTCCGGACGGAAATGCAGTATGAGCTGCGTGATTTACAGCGTCGTCTCGGGATTACGTTCATTTTCGTCACGCACGATCAGGAAGAGGCACTGGCGATGTCGGACGAAATCTTTGTCCTCAATCACGGTCTGATTCAGCAGTCGGGTACACCAACGGATATTTATGACGAACCGATCAACCGTTTCGTCGCTGATTTCATCGGGGAATCGAATATCATCCCGGGACGGATGTTGATGGATTACCGGGTCTCGTTCGCAGAAAAAGAATTTGAATGTGTCGACCGCGGTCTCGAATTAAATGAACCGGTCGAAATCGTCATCCGTCCGGAAGACTTGGAAATCACCAGCGTCGCCCAAGGGAAGTTGCGCGTGACCGTCGATTCCCAGCTGTTCCGCGGTGTTCACTATGAGATTGCCTGCATGGATGAAGTCGGAAACGAATGGCTCGTCCACAGTACGAAAAAAGCGACGGTTGGGGAACAGATCGGCTTGACGTTTGATCCGGAAGCGATTCACGTCATGCGTCTGAATGAGACGGAAGAGGAATTCGACAAACGACTTGAGTCCTACGATGGGGTGCTGTGATGCAGAAGACACGTAACTGGTACCTGATTCCGTATAGTTTCTGGATTGCGTTGTTCGTCATTGCGCCGATCGTCCTCGTCGTCTATTATTCGTTTCTCGATCTCGAAGGACATTTCTCACTCGTCAACTACCAGAAGTTCTTCACCTCGACGTATCTGACGATGACGCTCAGCTCGTTTTGGTATGCCTTTTTGATCACACTGTTTTCACTGGCAATTGGTTATCCGACCGCCTATCTGCTGACGAAAACAAAGCATAAACAATTGTGGCTGCTGTTGATCATCTTGCCGACCTGGATCAACCTGCTCTTAAAAGCCTATGCTTTCATCGGTCTGTTCAGCACATACGGATGGGCGAACCAGACGTTGGAAGCGATCGGAATCGGCCGGAAACAGATCTTGTTCACGGACTTCAGTTTTGTGTTCGTTTCCGTCTACATCTTCATTCCGTTCATGATCCTGCCGATCTTTAACGCGATTGAAAAATTGAATCCGTCACTTGTGTTTGCGGCCCGCGATCTCGGGGCTTCGAATTTCATGACGTTCCGTCGTGTCGTCTTTCCATTGACGCTTGACGGAGTTAAATCGGGCTGTCAGCTCGTCTTCATTCCGGCGCTGTCGTTATTCATGATTACACGTCTGATTGCCGGGAACCGGGTCATCACGCTCGGAACAGCGATTGAACAACAGTTTCTTGTCACGCAAAACTGGGGAATGGGCGCGACGATTGCCGTCTTCCTGATTATTGCGATGGCAATCATTCTGGCATTAACGAGTACGAAACGGAAGAAAGGGGCGACGACATGATGAAACGATTAAAATTAGCAAATCTGTACTTGATCGGGGTCTTCATCATCTTGTACGCACCGATTCTTTATCTGGCTTTCTACTCGTTCAACAGTGCCGATAACATGACGAATTTTGATTCCTTCACGTGGGATTGGTATAAGGAAGTCTTTCAGGATTCCCGTCTCTTGATCATCGTCTTAAATACGCTGGTCATCGCGCTCCTGTCCGCTGCAATCTCGACGATCATCGGTGTCCTCGGGGCCATCGGGATTCAAGCGGTCCGCAAAAAACGGGTCGAGACCTCTCTGTTGACGCTGAACAGCATCCTGATCGTCAGTCCCGACGTCATCATCGGTGCGTCGTTCCTGATCTTTTTCACGATGCTCGGCATTCAACTCGGCTTCACCTCGGTCCTGTTGTCACATATCGCGTTTTCCGTCCCGATTGTCGTCATTTTAGTCCTGCCGAAACTGCAGGAAATGAGTCCGACACTCGTCGATGCGGCACGTGACTTGGGAGCGAGCCGACTCGATGTTCTGACGAAAGTCATCTTGCCGTACATCACACCCGGCATCTTCGCCGGCTTCTTCACAGCATTGACGTATTCACTGGATGATTTTGCGGTGACGTTTTTCGTCACGGGGAATGGATTTACGACGTTGTCCGTTGAAATCTATTCGCTTGCCCGCCAAGGAATTTCGATGAAAATCAATGCCTTGTCGACCGTGATTTTCCTGTTTACGTTCTTACTCGTCATCGGCTACTACTTCCTGAACCAACGTTCTGCCATGAAGCTGTCCCGACCGGAGGTGAAATAAGCGATGAAAAAGCTCATTCAATTATTTGTCGCAATTTTTTTGATATCCGGTATCATCTTGTTTGCGTTGAACCGGTTGAATGCAACACAAGGGTATTCCGGAAAAAACGTTTTGAACATTTATAACTGGGGCGACTACATCGATCCGGAATTGATTGATCAGTTCGAAAAGGAATCCGGCATCAAAGTCGTCTATCAAACGTTTGATTCGAACGAAGCGATGTTGACGAAAATCGAACAGGGCGGAACGACGTATGATATCGCCGTCCCTTCCGATTATGCAATCGCGAAGATGATCGAAGAAGATTTAGTCGTCCCGATTGATCAGAAAAAAATTCCAAATCTGAAAAATATCGACCCGCGGTTCCTCGATTTATCGTTTGATCCGGGCAACAAGTACTCGATCCCTTATTTTTGGGGGACGGTCGGAATCGTCTACAATCAAAAGTTGATTGACGGAAAGAAACCGACCAGTTGGAAGGACTTGTGGGATCCGGCGCTGAAAAATCAAATTCTTCTCGCAGACGGTGCACGTGAAGTAATGGGGATGAGTCTGAACAGTCTCGGTTATTCCTTAAACGAGACCGATGAAACCAAACTGCAGAAAGCGAAAGCGAACCTGATGGATCTGACACCGAACGTCAAGGCGATTGTCGGTGATGAAATCAAGTTGTTGCTTGCAAACGAAGAAGCAGGGATTGGTGTCGTCTGGTCCGGTGATGCCAATGAAATCATGAGTGAAAATGAAAATTTGAACTACGTGATTCCAAAGGAAGGATCGAACGTCTGGTTCGATAACATCGTCATTCCGAAAACGGCTAAAAATGTAAAAGGTGCCCATGAATTCATCAACTTCATGTTGGATCCGAAAAATGCCGCCAAAAATGCGGACTATGTCGGATACTCGACACCAAACGAAGCGGCTTTGAAATTGCTCGATCGTGACGTGCGGGAAGACAAACGTTTTTATCCGGATAAACAGGTCACGGATACACTCGAAGTATATGAAAACTTAGGTAAGGAAATGCTCGCTCATTATAATGAACTATTTTTAGAGTTCAAAATGCATAAGAAATAACAAGAAAAGTTGTTGCCCGGACGGGTAACAACTTTTTTTTGAAATATTTTTTAAAGAAATGTATGTAAAGTGAATATTATTTCTAAAATGGGGGAATGAGATATTTATCAAAGCATTTCAAGGGGGAGCACATCATGAAACAATTTTTCGGACTTATTTTAACTGCTGCACTTACCATGAGCCTTGTCTCAGGTCCTTCATATAACGAATCTGCCGAGGCAGCGAAGCCGACGGATGTCGATTGGCTGAAACAAGTCAAAACGACCGCTGCAAAAGCCAAGTCACTTGATGGAAAAGTAACATTAGAAAAAACAACATTAGCCCAAGTACATAGCGCGTACAAAGGGGAAAAAAATTCAACGTGGTGTCAGAGCGGTAAAGGACTGGTCGCGCCAAACAAAGCCATTCATTATTGCTCGACATTCGGTGTTCCTGATCGCAAAGCCAAAGTCTCTGCCATCGTTTACAATCCGAAAATGATCGACCGGACGATTACCGTCAAAGAAGTTAAAAAAGCGTACTCGACTGCGAAACTCGATAAAACCTTTAACTTGATGACCATTTCAACAAAAGAGGTCAACATTTATCTAAATTTAAATTCTGACCGTACACAAGTCATGTCAATTCTAGTAAAATATAACTAACGAATAAAGGATGACCTTTTAGGCCATCCTTTTTATTGAATTTTTTTATAGATTGGTACGAGTTGTTCGTAGGTATTTCGAATCAATTTTACTAAATCCTCGTGCGACATCGTACTGACTTCTTCCGCAGATACATGACGGCCGACTAAGAATTCTGCTTTCTTGACATCGCGGAACCGAACGAGTCCTTGTTCTAGACTGTTCTCGTCAATCCGTTGTGCCTCTTTCTTCATATGATCGTAAGAAACAACAAAATCGGACGGCAGTGCATGCAACAGCTCCTGGTGATCCAGTAGTTTAGCAGCGTACTGTGATTTATTCGGAAGTTCGTAAATGTAAGCGAGCCAGATGAACAGATGATCATCAAATAAGCCGACTTGGAAATGCGGATGTTTTTTGTATCCGCGTTTGTTCGGGGAAAAAGCCATCCATGTGTCCTTCGGTGGATTTACTTTCCGGCGGGCATGCTGTGCAATATGCACATACATATCTTCTGCCAGATGGACCGTTAAATCCGGTGATACTTCTTGCCCGATTTGTTTGAAGACAGGTTGAATCCGTTCCCGGATCGCGTCCATCCGTTGTTCCAGTCCTTCAATCTCAAATGTATCAAATGCTTCTTTCGTAAAATGTGTAGTCACTGATTTATCACCTCTATTGCTAGTGTAACAAATCAAAGCATTAAAAATAGACCTCAATGCTCAAATGAGTGATAATCAGATTTTGTTTTCCATATATATACAAAATGTGTTAGGAAGGGGAAGTCAACATGCGTCGCTTTCAACAATATCTCCTTCGAAGCTGGATTGTATTTTTTCTTGTCGTCATCGGAATCGATTTACTGGCGAAATCAAGAGACTACAGCCTCAGCATCGACTTTTTTACGTTCACGCTTGTTGTTGCACTCTCCACGATCTTTGTCGTCGATCCGGTCCGCAGAAGACATATGAGCTTTACGTTCCATTTCGGATTCGTGTTATTTACGTTTTTGACGTATGGATTGTTGTCTGCCGTCTGTGTCGGACAATTGACGATGTTGATCTATCAATTGCGGACGTTCCACACAGCGATTGGCCGCCGGCGTATGCTACATAACTATCCGTTTAATGTCACGCTCGAGCTGTTATTGATTTTACCTGCGGGACTCGCTTACAACGCGTTAGGTGGAACGCACGGGAACGACTTCGCGTTAATCGGAAACATCGGACCGTTACTCGTCATGGTCTTGATTTTATGGCTCGTTTTACTGTTCCAGTATAAGTTATCGAATTTTTTACTCGGTGAAAACATTCCAAGCAGTGTCATGCTACCGTTGCTTCGGTTCGAGGCGGTCGTCATTGCTGCCGAATTGTTATTCGGGATTTTCAGTACATTGATGGTTCAAAACAACGGGAACAGCGGTCTTGTCATGACGGCCTTTGCGCTGTTCATCATCAAACGGTCGCTTGGCAGTTCCGTCCATGCCAGTGACCGGATCGAGCACTGGGAGCAAATTGAACGATTAAAAGAAGCGGCCTGGAAAGATGGCGATGCCCAGTTCATCATTGAACGGTATTTACGTCAGTTGAACCATTTTGTTCGTCCGGACATCGCCTGGATTAAATTTGATTTTGGTGAAGGGAATTCGATTTATTATTCGTTGAAAGATGGTCGGAAGTTAAAGGCGGACCATGTCCGTGGGATCATCATTGAAGAAATCATTGAAGAAAAAGACGAAGTTTTGCTGTACGGCATGCAACAGGAGTGGGACATCCGTTTATATGATTGTGTCCCGGAAGAAACCCAATCGATTCTGTTCATCCAACCGGAAGCGACGGAAAAAATCAATTGCTCCTTATTCTTGGCTTCTGAAGCAAGCGGAGAGTTCACAAAAGACTTTGGATATGAGCTGTACCGGGCTTTACGGGTCCTATCGTGGGCAGTCGAACGGGCACAGGAACGGGAACGTCTGTTGACGGACAGCCGGACAGATGCGATGACGAAATTGCCAAACTACCGGGCGTTACAGGAATGGGGCGACCGCCGGATTCGGCAACGTGATTTATATCCATTCTCTGCCTTGATGATCGATTTGGATCATTTTAAACAAATCAATGATACGTATGGACATGAGGTCGGGGATGTCGTCCTGTTTGAAGTCGCTAAACTGTTGATGCAGGCGACACGGATCACCGATCTCGTCGCCCGGTATGGTGGTGAGGAATTCGTCGTCTTGTTACCGAACACGGATCTGGAATCAGCCCAAATCGTAGCAGAGCGGATTCGCGAGACGTTACATGCGAATCCTATTCAAGTGGGAGCGGATTCATTAACGATTACGGCAAGTATCGGTGTCGATACGTTAAACGAGTTGGGCGATTTAGCAAGTCTGATCCGCAACGCCGACCGCGCGATGTATATCGGTGCGAAGTTCCAAGGACGTGACCGTGTCGCATCCTACCAAGAATGGAAAGAACGTGTTGTCTAACTTTCACTGCAAGAACCGTTGACGTTGTCAGCGGTTTTTTTTGACGCCTTAGCGACTGATAGAGCGTGTCGAGAGTATTTTGAATACAGTGGAGGAGGGCGCTGGCGAAAAGCTGTCTGAGGCGTCAAATCGTACGAAAAAAAAGCCTCGTTCTGCAAGAGAAGGAGGCTCGGCTATAACGTATAAGGGATGGAATATAAGAAAAAAGATGAAGGCTGGATTACTGGGCCTGTTGGTTGCTGATGCGGATTTCACTTTCGATGGCATGAATGGCAGCAGACCAGGAACCGTAACGGTGTAACAAGGCTTTCGTCGATGGTTTATTGTTTCGTTTCGCCCACTCGCGGTACGCTTCAAATGAAAGCGAGAAACCGACTTCCTCGATGGCTTGACGGAGTGAAGCGGCAAGTTCTGCTTTGGAATACGTGACACTGGCTTCTAATCCGGCAGCTGTACAGGCATCATGCCAAGATCCGAACATCTTTACGATATGATAATGACTCGGAGCATGATGAACCGATTTTCGCCAGATTTGATATTTTTTTAAGGTGATGGTTGATCCAACATCCTGGGCATACCGGTGAAACGACTTCAGGATTTCATCTTTGGTATATTTCGGAGCGCGCTCGAGTTCTTCCGGCTGCTGATCGATATGCCACTCGTAACCGGCTGCTGATAAAGCTTCCGGCCAGGAACCGAACTGACGAATGATGGTCTCCGGTTGCGGCCAGCCATGTTCGATGGCATAACGACGATAAATCGTCCGACGGGGACGATCCTGAATGAGTTCGCCTAAGGCTTGGATGGCTTGAATCATTTCAAGCTGTTCTTCCGTCCACGTTTGCTGACTCGTAAGTACACGTTGTTTCAAGGGTGAGTCCTCCTTCCTAATAAATCATAATTTTTGAGGCAAAAGTCCTCTGTATAGAATATATCGGCACATTTCCATTAATTATGAATAATTACCGTGAAATATTGTAAATAAAGTGAAAATCGTTCTTCTGCTAAGTATAAATCGAAGCAATTCAAATGAAAACAGAATGTTACCAATTTTTAATGAACAGGATAAAAACAGTACATTTGTCTCATATGGAAAAAAAGACCAGACCCGCATGGAGCGAGACTGGTCTTAAGTCATACTTATTTTCCTTCGATATACGTCCATTTGAACGAAGTATCCGCACCGACTTTGTGGTTAACGATTCCTTTAACGTAAGGCTTACGTAAGAGGGAAGCACCGCGTTGGTACATAACGGAGATAGCTTGATCGTCTTCAAGTAAGATTTTCTCAGCGTCTTTCAGTGACTGCCAACGTTTTGCAGCATCTGTTTCTTTCATCGCCGACTTGATGAGGGAGTCATACTTGTCGCTTGAGTAACCACCACGGTTGTACGGTCCGCCAGTCATCCACATGTCGAGGAATGTCATTGGATCCTGGTAGTCAGGGCCCCATCCTGCGAATGAAAGTTCGAACTGACCTTTAGACTCGAGATCCAATTTGTTTTTGAACGGTTGTTGTTTGATCGTCACTTCAAGACCTGGAAGGTTTTTCTCCCACTCGCCTTTGAGGTACTCGGAGATTTTCTTCGAGTTGTCGTCATCGTATGAAAGAAGCTCAAGCTTGACGGATTTTTTGCCGATATCTTTGAGGCCTTTTTCAAACGAAGATTTAGCTGACGAAGCATCAAACGATCCGAATCCTTCGTTGCCGTCACGGAAGTCTTTTCCGTCCGGACCTTTAGCAAATTCTTTTGGTACATAGTAGTAAGCAGGGATCGATCCGTTGTTTAAGAGGACTTTCGCCATCTGCTCTTTGTCATACCCGGAATCGATTGCTTTACGGATGTCTTTGTTTTTAAGCAGTTCGTTCTTGAAGTTCATTTGGATGTAGTACATCGAAGCGTCAAGACGTGTATCGAAGTCTTCGCTGTCTTTGTACTGATCGACGAATTCACTTGTCAGACCGACTGTATCGATGTCACCTTTTTCATACAGGTTGACGGCAGTCGAGACTTCTTTAACGACCTTGTAGTTGACTTCTTCCAGTTTGACCGTATCAGCATCCCAGTACTGGTCGTTTTTCTTGTAGCTCCAGCCGACTTCTGTTTTCCAGTCCGTCAGTTGGAACGGTCCGTTGTAGAGAAAGTTCTCTGGATTTGTTGCGAAATCTTTTCCTTTTTCTTCAACGAATTCCTGTTTCAGCGGCATGAATGAACCGAAGCCAGTCAACGCTTTGAAGTACTCGGCCGGTTGTGTCAGTTTGACTTCGAGTGTCTTGTCGTCAACCGCTTTGACACCAACGTCAGCCGGTTTTCCTTTTCCTGTGTTGTAGGCTTCAGCACCATCGATGATATACATGATGTATGCATATTGCGATCCACTTTTCGGATCAAGGACACGTTTCCAAGCATATTCGAAGTCTTTTGCCGTGACGTCACTGCCGTCCGACCATTTCGAATCACGTAGTTTGAATGTGTATGTAAGACCATCTTCAGAGACGTCTACACTCTCAGCAACACCAGGTGTCGGCTCTTGTTTGTCATCAAGTCGGAAAAGACCTTCCTGTACGTTATTTAAGACCGTGAATGAAACCGAGTCCGTTGCGACCGTCGGGCTGAGTGCCGGGATGTCGGAACCGCTTGTCAGGTTGAGGACTTGTTTGTCCGACGCCTTTTTCGTGTCTGTCGATCCTGAAGTATCTTTTGAATCATCTGTCGATGAACAAGCAGCAAGGCTTGATCCGGCGATAGCTAGGGCGCCAACGAGTGCAAGTGTTTTTTTCGTCTTCATAATAATAAGTTCCCTCCCAAGAATGAATATATATGATTGAAAAATGAGTACCGATTAGAATAGCGATCCGGTGTCCTATTAAAAAAATAAGAGGGGTCATCGCCTTTTATTTTGTTGAAGGAAAGCACCGGATCAACTTGTTACCAATAATAAATACAATATTCAGAAAAATCAATAGCTTATTTTCAGATTATTTCAAATTTATTAAAATTTCGTGTAATATCAACGTTTTTTTTGTAAAAATAATTTTTGAGAAGGATAATATTGGGAGGTAAAAATGATTCCAAAATTAAAACACGCACATAAAATGGCGTGTTTTAATTCGATCAGTTCAGTTGTTCGAGGAAGGAAAGTGCTTCTGTGACGTGGTCTTTGACTTTAACGGAACGCCATTCCTGAATCAATTCGCCGGATTCATTGATTAAAAAAGTGGAACGTACGATTCCATAATATTCCTTTCCATAATTTTTCTTCAGTTGCCAAACCCCGTATTGCTCACAGACGGTATGGTCGACGTCAGACAATAATTCGAATGGAAGTTCGTATTTTGAGATAAAATTCTGGTGACGCTTCTGACTGTCAGCGGAAATACCGAGGATGACCGTGTTCTTCGCAGCGAAGGCTGCGGAAGCATCCCGGAAGTCGCAGGCTTCCGTCGTACAACCGGGGGTCGAGTCTTTTGGATAAAAGTAGACGATCACTTTTTTTCCGCGGTAATCACTTAATGTAATCGGCTCTCCCTGTGCATTCGGCAGTGTAAAATCAAGTGTGCTCATGAATGGTCCTCCTCAACCCAGTTCCATGTTCAACTGGTCAGCATATTTTTCGAGTTTCTTCTGCAGACTTTCCTTTAACGGATCTAGCGCAATCAGGTATTTTTCGTAATCGGTCCCGGCCTTGGCTGTCTTCAGCAGCAAGGTCTGTTCCTCGCGGTACCAGTCGGCATAATCTTCATAATACTTGACGAGCGTCTCCGGATTACCTTTGTTACCAAGGGCAGGACCGTAAATCATCAGGATGTTGCTGTTCATCTCGAGCGCCATGTAGTCCGTCTGGGCATTGACCCGCGTGAAAACTTCATCCTGCTCGTCTTCCTTCGTGTTGCCGACCGCTTCCGCCGCTTTCGCGTTGACGCCGTACTCGTCGGCATTAAAGGATTCGAACAGGGAGGCGAGGGTCGTAAAGACTTCAGGGTCAAATTTCGTCGGGACGATGACGATTTTCCATTCACCGTCCTGTTTCAATAACAGTTTTGAAGCACGGTTCGGTAAGGGAGACCCGTCCTCATCGTTAAATTCATGGATGATATAGGCGACATCACCTTCCTGAAAGCTTTTGACGACCTTACCCGGCCGGATGTTTAAATTGTTAGCACCGAGCATGGCAGGACGGAGTAATTTTCCATCACCGGTATATTCAATCCGGGCAAGTGCCTTGGCGTCAGCCGTACCCGATTGTCCAACGGTTTGTTGATACGTCTTGTAGACGTCAAGAACGTCTTGACCTGCCTGCTTCGTTTGTTTCGTTTCCGTTGACTTCGGGGATTCAGTATCAGTAGACGGTGCAGCATCATTTCCGCACCCTGCAAGGATGATACCCGTTGACACGAGTACCGTCAGTAATCGTTTCATATTTTCAGTTCCTCCTATATAAACAACATCAATCATCTATGTCTTCACCATACAGGAAATTCGCTTTTTTGAGTAGGAAATAGGTACACTATCACAAAGGAGAGTGGGTTCAACATGAAAATTCACGTAACAGACGAAGCATTACAGTATTTCAAAGAAGAAATGGAAGCAAAAGAAGGCGATACAATCCGCTTTTTCGCTAAATACGGCGGATCAACCGATTTGACGCAAGGGTTTTCGGTCGGCGTACACATGGAGACCGTCGACCGGGCAGCGGTTGAAGAAACCGTCGACGGGATTCATTTCGTCGTCTCGGATCAGGATGACTGGCTGTTCCAGGGGCAGGATGTCGAAGTATCTGTTCAAAATGAAGAGATCGTCTTCTCGCAGGCCAAGCAATGAATCGCAAATGAAGAGGGCCTCCACGGTCTTCTTCATTTTTTTGTCCAGAATAATTGTAAGCGGCGACATGCTTCTGTACAATGGAGAATGTAAGCGATTAAAAGCAAGTATAAAAGGGGGAATAGAGATGATTCCGTACAAACACGAACCATTCACGGACTTCTCACAGGAAGCAAACAAGAAAGCGTTCGAAGAGGCGCTTGAACTTGTATCGAAAGAGCTTGGGAAAGATTATCCGCTCGTCATCGGGGGAGAACGTGTGACGACAGAGGACAAAATCGTTTCTGTCAATCCGGCAAACAAAGAAGAAATCGTCGGACGCGTTTCGAAAGCGACACAAGCACACGCTGAAGATGCAATGCAAGCGGCAGTCAAAGCATTTGAGACGTGGAAATTCGTCAATCCGAGTGTTCGTGCGGACGTCTTATTCAAAGCGGCAAACATCATTCGCAAACGCAAACATGAATTCTCGGCTTATCTCGTTAAAGAAGCAGGTAAACCATGGAACGAAGCGGATGCGGATACAGCAGAAGCAATCGACTTCCTCGAATACTATGCGCGTCAGATGCTCGTACTAAAAGAAGGTAAAAAAGTCGAGAGCCGTCCGGGTGAATACAACCGGTACGACTACATTCCACTGGGTGTCGGTGTCATCATCTCACCATGGAACTTCCCGCTTGCCATCATGGCAGGAACAGCGGTTGCTGCGATCGTGGCAGGTAACCCGATCCTCTTGAAACCAGCATCGACGACACCGGTCGTCGCTGCCAAATTCGTTGAAGTCATGGAACAAGCTGGTCTTCCGGCCGGCGTCTTGAACTTCATTCCGGGACCAGGTGCAGAAGTCGGCGATTACCTCGTCGATCACCCGAAAACACGTTTCATCAGCTTCACGGGTTCACGTGATGTCGGCCTCCGTATTAACGAACGGGCTTCTAAATTGAACGACGGTCAAATCTGGCTCAAACGCGTTATCGCGGAAATGGGCGGAAAAGATACAATGGTTATCGATGAGTCAGCTGATCTTGACTACGCAGCAGACATGATCACAAAAGCGGCATTCGGTTTCTCAGGACAAAAATGTTCAGCTTGTTCACGTGTCGTCGCACTTGATTCGGTTTATGACGAATTGCTCGCAAAAGTCGTTGAAAACACAAACAAACTTAGTATCGGTAACCCGGTCGACGTGACGAACAACGTAGGACCTGTCATCGATGCAGCAGCTTTCAAAAAAATCACATCGTACTTCGATGTCGCAAAACAAGAAGGACGGATTGCAGCGGGTGGTACGGCGGATGATTCGACAGGATACTTCGTCTCGCCGACAATCGTCGCTGACGTTCAACCGACTGACCGCTTGATGCAGGAAGAAATCTTCGGACCGGTCGTTGCCTTCACAAAAGCAAAAGACTTCAAAGAAGCAATCGATATCGCCAACAACACGGAATATGGTTTGACAGGTGCTGTCATCACTCAGGATCGTACGAACCAGGAATACGCACGTGCGAACTTCCATGTCGGTAACTTGTACTTCAACCGTGGTTGCACAGGGGCAATCGTTGGATACCAACCGTTTGGCGGATTCAACATGTCAGGAACGGATTCAAAAGCAGGCGGACCGGATTACTTGACTTTACACCTTCAAGCAAAAACTACTTCTGAAATGTTCTAAAATGATGTTTAATAGATGAAACGGGTATGCGACCTGCATACCCGTTTTTCTTTAGAAAAGGGGGAGCACGAGATGAACGGAATGTGGTTCGCGATTTTGTTGTATCTGGGTTTGATGGTCATACTAGGCGTCGTCGCGTATTATCGGACAAAAAACATGAACGATTATATGCTTGGAGGACGAACGATCGGACCGGTCGTCACAGCGCTCTCAGCCGGAGCGAGTGATATGAGTGGATGGTTATTGATGGGATTACCAGGCGCTATGTTTGCAACTGGTCTGTCCAGTGGATGGATTGTCATCGGGTTACTACTCGGTGCGTATGCCAACTGGTTGCTAGTTGCACCACGTTTACGTGCTTATACGGCGCATGCCGGGGATGCGATTACGATTCCCGACTACTTTGAAAAGCGGTTCCACGATAAAAGTGGTGTCCTGCGTACAGTTTCAGCTGGAGTTATCTTAATATTCTTTATAATGTACGCTTCAAGTGGTTTTGTCGCCGGCGGTCGTTTGTTTGAATCGGTCTTCGGACTCGAGTATACAACCGGCTTATGGATTTTGGCAGGTGTCGTCATCGCGTATGTATTCCTCGGTGGTTTCCTCGCAGTCAGTTGGACGGACGTCGTCCAAGGAATGATCATGGTCATCGCCTTGCTGATCGTCCCAGCCGTTACGCTTGCGCTCAGCGGCGGGATTAATGAGACGCTTGAGACGATCCGTTCGACAGATGGTTCGAAACTTGAACTGTTCAAAGGAACGACTGTGATCGGTATCGTTTCCCTGCTTGCCTGGGGACTTGGTTACTTTGGTCAACCGCACATCATCGTCCGTTTTATGGCGATTCGAAACTTGCATGAAATGAAAGCGGCTCGTCGGGTCGGGATGATCTGGATGACGTTTTCGATTGTCGGGGCAATGGTAACCGGACTATTCGGATACGCTTATTTCACGCAACAAGGTGGAAAACTCGAAAATCCAGAGAACGTCTTCATTCAACTGTCACGTGATCTGTTCCCGGGGTTCATCACGGGATTATTACTGGCGGCATTGCTCGCTGCCATCATGTCAACGATTTCGACGCAGCTGCTTGTGTCATCGAGTGCCGCAACTAATGATTTCTATCAGCGTTTCCTGAAACGAAATGCGTCAGATAAAGAGTTGATGGTCATGGGACGGATCATGGTTCTCGTCGTCGCACTCCTTGCCATTGGCTTATCATTTGGTGCTCAAAAATCCATTCTGACACTTGTAGGATATGCGTGGGCCGGATTCGGCGCTGCATTTGGACCGGTCGTCTTGTTCAGTTTATTATGGCGCCGGATGAACAAACATGGTGCTCTTGCCTCGATGATTACAGGAACAGTCGTCGTCATCGTCTGGATTTTGGTGAAGGTGTATGTCAAAGATCTTCCGTTTTATATCTCGGAGATGTATGAAATGATTCCTGCATTCATCGCTTCCACCGTCGCACTTGTTGTCGGCAGTCTCTTGACGAAAGCACCGAGTCAAGCGATGTATGATGAATTCGATGAAGTACAAGCTCAACTCAAAGGAGCAGAACAACAACGGAAAATCGTATGATGATAACGAAAAGAATGTCCGGTGCCTCGTGCGCCGGACATTCTTTTTATATAGAAGAAACTAACTAAGTGAACATATCTTTACGTAAAACATATATGTTGCCTATACGCAAAAAAAGCGTATACTAACAACTAAAGAGAGGTGAGGCAAAGTGATGAGTCAACCGATCGTTCCAGTGGAGCGTTTGAAAAAAAGACACTATATCGGACCGGCGTTCGTGGCTGCCGTCGCTTACCTCGATCCGGGGAATTTTGCGACAAACATGACGGCAGGAGCGCAGTACGGATTTTTACTCCTGTGGGTGATCATCGCAGCAAACTTGATGGCCGTCATGATTCAGACGCTGTCAGCGAAACTGGGGCTGGTCAGCAATACGAGTCTCGCGGAAGTGATTCGGGATGAATTATCGCCGGTCATGCGGATCATTTACTGGGCACAGGCCGAACTCGTTGCCATGGCGACGGACTTGGCCGAATTCGTCGGGGCGGCACTCGGTTTTAACCTGCTGTTCGGCATCGATTTGAAAATCGCCGCCTTGCTGACGGCGGTTGCTTCGTTCATCATCCTTGGATTCGAACGAAAAGGATTACGGCATTTTGAAGCCGTCATCGGAACCCTGGTCCTTGTCATCGCACTCGCATTTGCGATCCAAGTCATCGAAGTCAGACCGGTTCTGCAGGATGTTGCCGGTGGATTGATTCCCGGATTTTCGGGGACGTCGAGTATTGTTCTCGCAGCGGGGATGCTCGGGGCAACGGTCATGCCACACGCGATTTATCTCCATTCCGACTTAACGAAACGACGGATGGGGAACATCGCTGATAAAAAAGGATTATTACGGATTCAGAAAATGGACATTTGGGCGGCCATGTTGATTGCGGGAGCAGTCAATGCCGCGATGCTTGTCATTGCGGCGACCGTTTTCTTCGGGACGAGCCAACAGGCAGAGACGCTGGAAAGTATTTTTCACGGGCTCGGGACGTCACTCGGCGGTGCAGCACCTTATCTGTTTGGCGGAGCACTGTTGATTTCCGGACTCGCTTCATCGAGTGTCGGCACGATGTCCGGCGACGCCATCATGCGCGGTTTCCTGAAGATGGAGATTCCGCTTTTTCTCAGACGCAGTATCACGATGTTACCGGCTATCCTCTTGCTGTTATCCGGATTTGATCCGACACGCGCGTTGATTTGGAGCCAGGTCGCCTTATCGTTCGGGATTCCGTTTGCGTTGATTCCATTAATTCGTGCCACATCAAGTGAACGGATCATGGGCAAATATAAAAATCGGCCGCTGACGAAAGGTTCCGCTTGGACGATTGTCAGTATCGTTATCATCTTCAACGTCTATCTGTTAGCTGATCTTTTATTTTGAATAATCAGATTTTTTGTTTTGCTTACCGGCAGCTCGGGTAATTCATTACTAGAAGCTTTCTGCCCGGAAGCTTTGCTACCCCTATAAGGACGATGGTGCGGACCTCCCCCCGATGCACCATCGTCTTTTTTGTCTGGACAAAAAGTGCTATGATTAGAAATAGTGTAAAATATATTGAAAAAGTTCCGGAGGTGGAATCAGATGGCAAAGATTAATGAAGAACAAGTCCGCCATGTGGCGCATTTAGCACGTCTCGCCGTAACAGATGAAGAAGTCCAACAATTTACCGTTCAACTTGAGAAGATTCTCGGGTTTGCTGAACAATTAAATGAGCTCGATACGACAGGCGTCGAACCGACGACACACGTCCTCGATCTCAAAAACGTCTTGCGTAAAGATGAAGTACGTCCATCGCTTCCGCGCACGGAAGTAGAACGACTCTCACCTGATTGGGAAGACGGACAAGTCCGTGTCCCGGCAGTATTCGAATAAGGAGGAGACCACCGATATGTCACTTTTTGAACATGGTGTAAAGAATTTACACACACTCGTCAAAGACGGAGAAGTCAAAGTATCCGAGCTTGTCCAGGAATCGTTTGACCGGATTGACCGCGTGGACGGAAACATCGGCGCATTTTTATCGTTGAACGAAGATGCTTTCGAGCAGGCAAAACGGATGGACGAGATTGCAAAACATGAAGCAAACCCGTTATTCGGGTTACCGATTGGTGTCAAAGACAACATCGTCACGAAAGGGATGACGACGACATGTGGTTCGAAGTTCCTCGAAAACTTCGTTCCGGCGCATGATGCGACGGTCGTCGAGCGTCTGCATGAAGCAGGAGCCATCACAATCGGGAAATTGAACATGGATGAATTCGCGATGGGCTCATCAAACGAAAACTCGGCTTATAAACCGGTCCGCAACCCATGGAATACGAAACACGTGCCAGGCGGTTCGTCAGGCGGCTCAGCAGCAGCTGTCGCGGCAGGCGAAGTCTTATTCAGCCTCGGTTCTGATACGGGTGGTTCGATCCGTCAACCGGCTGCTTACTGTGGTGTCGTCGGTTTAAAACCAACATATGGTCTCGTCTCGCGTTACGGTCTCGTTGCCTTCGCCTCGTCACTTGACCAAATCGGTCCATTGACACGGACGGTCGAAGACAATGCGTACTTATTGAGTGCGATTGCCGGACATTGTGACATGGATTCGACGTCAGCGAACGTCAACCCGACGGATTACACACAAGCACTGACAGGGGATATCAAAGGACTGAAGATTGCCGTTCCGAAAGAATATTTCGGAGAAGGAATCAGTGAAGGTGTCAAGGAAAATATCCGTGCCGCCATCAAGAAACTCGAGTCGCTTGGTGCGACGGTTGATGAAGTGTCACTTCCGAACTCGAAATATGCGTTGGCGACGTATTACCTGCTTGCTTCTTCAGAAGCTTCATCCAACCTGGCCCGTTTCGACGGTATCCGTTACGGTGTCCGCGCCGAAGCCGATGCACTCGAAGATGTCTTCAAGTATTCGCGCGCTCAAGGTTTCGGTGACGAAGTCAAACGCCGGATCATGCTCGGAACGTATGCCCTCAGCTCAGGCTACTACGATGCCTACTATAAAAAAGCACAACAAGCACGGACATTGATTAAACAAGACTTTGACCAGGTCCTTGCCAACTACGATGTCATCATCGGACCAACTGCACCGACACCTGCCTTTGAACTCGGGGCACAAAACGATGATCCGGTCACGATGTATGCCAACGATATCCTGACGATTCCAATCAACTTGGCAGGTGTGCCGGCGATTTCGGTTCCAGCCGGTCTCGTCGACGGATTACCGGTCGGTCTGCAAATCATCGGAAAACACTTTGACGAGGCGACGATTTATCGTGCTGCGCATGCATTCGAGCTTGCGACCGGTGGATTTGCGCTTCCGAAGCTATAAAGGAGAATGCCTTATGAACTTTGAAACGGTCATCGGTATTGAAGTCCATGCCGAATTAAATACAAATACAAAGATGTTTTGCGGCTGTGCCCGGGAATACGGAGCGGAAACGAACACGAAGACGTGCCCGATCTGTCTCGGACATCCCGGTGTCCTGCCGAAAATCAATGAAAAAGCAGTCGAACTCGCCGTTCGTGCAGCCATGGCCTTGAACTGTCACGTTGCCGATCAAACGAAATTCGACCGGAAAAACTATTTTTATCCGGATACGCCAAAAGCCTATCAAATTTCGCAGTTTGATCAGCCGATCGGTTTTGACGGCTACATCGATGCGGAAGTCGACGGCGAAACAAAACGTTTCCGGATTGAACGCGTCCACCTCGAAGAAGATGCCGGGAAGATGAACCACACCGGCGCCAACCATTCGGTCGTCGACTTCAACCGGACCGGCGCACCGTTGATTGAGATCGTCAGTGAAGCCGACATGCGCTCACCAAAAGAAGCGGTCGCTTACCTCGAGCGTCTGAAAGAAGTCCTGCAGTATGCAGGCGTCTCGGACGTTAAGATGGAAGAAGGGTCGTTACGTTGCGACTGTAACATCTCCGTCCGTCCCTACGGACAAGAGAAGTTCGGTACAAAAACCGAACTGAAGAACTTGAACTCGTTCGGAAATGTCTTAAAAGGTCTTGAGTTCGAAGAAGACCGTCACCGCAAGCTGTTGTTATCCGGCGGCGTCATGCGTCAGGAGACACTCCGCTTTGACGAAACGAAAAAACAAACAGTCCTGATGCGGGTCAAAGAAGGCGCATCCGATTACCGCTACTTCCCGGAACCGGATCTCGTTAAGCTGGTCCTCGATCATGACTGGAAAGAAGCAATCCGCGCCGGTATTCCGGAATTACCGGATGCCCGTCGTGTCCGCTACCAGGAAGCGCTTGGTCTGTCGGCCTATGACGCGAAACAATTGACGGTCACACGTGAGATGGCCGAGTACTTCGAAGCAACGATTGCAGCCGGTGCTGAACCGAAAGCCGCTGCCAACTGGACGGTCGGGGAAGTCCAAGGTCACTTGAACAAATCGACGGAAACGTTTGATACGATCAAGCTGACACCAGTCCGTCTCGCCGAAATGATCGAACTGATTGCCGGCGGAACGATTTCATCGAAAATCGCGAAACAAGTCTTCACGGCTGTCATCGAACAAGGCGTCGAGCCGCGTGCTTACGTCGAAGAACAAGGACTCGCGCAAATTTCGGACGAAGGACTCCTTCGCGGACTTATCGTCGAGATGTTTGAAGCAAATCCGGCGGTTGTTGAAGAACTTGTCAACGGCCGTGACCGGAAAAAAGGTTTCGTCATCGGTCAAATCATGAAAAAAACAAAAGGAATGGCGAATCCGGCATTGCTCGATCAACTGTTCTACGAAGAACTCGAAAAATTAAAATAAGCTTTGTTGAAGTACCGGTGTCCTTCCTTAAATCAGGGGGAGGAAGCGGTGCTTCTTTTTTTGCCTTTGTAATGTGTCAGAACTTCATGTAAAATAAAACAGTTATGTATCAAATGGATCGGTTGAGTAAAAAAGGAGAAAATCTTATGAGACCTAGAGCGCGAGTGATTTATAACCCGACTTCCGGGAAAGAGATGGTAAAGCGTAATCTGCCGTATATCTTAGACCGGCTGGAAGCAGCGGGTTATGAGACTTCCGTCTATTCGACGAAAGCGGTCGGTGACGCGACATATGAAGCAGCACGGGCCTGCGAAGCCGAATTTGACCTTGTCGTTGCTGCAGGTGGAGATGGTACGTTAAACGAAGTAATCAGTGGAATGGCCTCGTATCCGGTTCGTCCGAAACTGGGTGTCTTACCGGTCGGAACGACCAATGACTTCGGTCGGGCAATGCGGATTCCCTTGACGATCGAGGGTGCGATGGATGTCATCTGTACAGGGTACACGATGCCCGTCGACATCGGGAAGATCGAAGGGGCGACAGGTACCCACTATTTCATCAACATCGCAGGTGGTGGCATCATGACGGAACTCTCGTACGAAGTTCCATCAAAACTCAAGACGGCCCTTGGACAATTGGCGTATTACGTCAAAGGGATGGAAAAACTCCCGCAAATCCGTCCGACCTATGTCGAGCTTGAACATGAACGCGGGATATTTAAAGGTGAAGTCATGTTGTTTTTGACTTCGAATACCAATTCCGTAGGCGGTTTTGAAAAACTTTCACCGAATGCATCCCTCAATGATGGACGCTTTGATTTATTCATTTTGAAAAAATGTAATCTCGTTGAGTTAATCCGTGTCATGCGGTTGGCGTTAAAGGGAGACCACTTCTCTGATCCATGTATTGAACATGTGACGACGTCGTTTGTCCGGATGCGAAATACATCCGAGATGAGCTTGAACATCGATGGCGAGTTTGGCGGGATTTGTGAAGGGGAGATGACGAATCTTCAATCACATTTCGACGTCATGACGCCGAAGTTCCGGATCGACGAGATGGAAACGATCAATTTACAGCTACAGGCACAAGAACAGGAAACGAATCTCGCGTAAGACGCGGGATTTTCTAGGAGGAAAATAACATGATCCCAGTACAAAAAAACGATGAGCACGTCGTCGATATCGTCGACTTGACGCACGACGGTTCAGGGGTTGCCCGGATTGACGGCTACACCGTCTTCATTCCCGGTGCCTTGCCGACGGAACAAGTCAAAATCAGAATTACGAAAACGACGAAATCGTACGGTTTCGGACGGATCATCCGTCAAAAAACGAAGAGTGTCGATCGTGTTGAGCCGCCTTGCCCGGTCTATAACCAGTGCGGCGGTTGCCAACTGCAGCATCTCTCGTATGACGCGGAACTGAAATTCAAACATAACCGTGTCCGTGATGCGTTCGCGCGTCTTGCCGGTCTTGAGATTCCGGTCCACGAAACGATGGGTATGGAAGATCCATGGGGTTACCGCAACAAGGCACAAGTGCCGGTCGCGTTCCAATCCAACAAGTTAATGGCCGGTTTTTATCAAAAACGCAGTCACCGGATCATCGACATGGATTACTGTCTGATCCAAAATAAAGAGAATGATGATGCAATTCAAGCCGTCCGGAAAGTACTGGCTGACCTGAAGGTTCCGGCTTACGACGAAAAGAAAAACAGCGGTGTCATCCGTCACATCATGGCACGCCACGGTTACCACACAAACGAATTGATGATCGTCCTCGTGACGAAGGTCAAACAATTGCGCGGTGCTGATAAAATCGTCGAAGGCATCTTAAAAGCTGTCCCGAACGTCACATCAATCCAGCAAAATATCAATCCGGATGAGACGAACGTCATCTTAGGAAAACGTAACATCGTCTTACACGGACCATCTGTCATCCGCGATCAAATTGCCGGATTGACGTATGAAATTTCACCGCATTCGTTCTTCCAGGTCAACCCGTTACAAACGGAAAAACTGTACGGAAAAGCGCTTGAATACGCTCAGTTAACTGGCGATGAAATCGTTGTCGATGCGTATTGCGGTATCGGTTCGATTTCATTGTCGCTTGCGCAACAGGCGAAACACGTCTACGGCATCGAGATGGTACCACAAGCGATTGACGATGCACGCCGGAATGCAAAAGCAAACGGCATCGATAACGTATCGTTCGAATACGGAACTGCAGAAACGGTCATGCCGGCACTCGTGAAAGGCGGCATCAAGCCTGACGTCATCGTCGTTGACCCGCCGCGTAAAGGCTGTGACGAAGAATTCCTCCGTGCTGCTGCTGAAGTCGCGCCAAAGCGGATTGTCTACGTCTCTTGTAACGCTTCAACACAAGCACGGGACGCCAAGCTTTTGGCTGAACTCGGCTACAAGCTGATGGAAGTGACACCTGTTGATATGTTCCCGCATACGACACACGTTGAGAGCGTTGCTTTGTTCGTACGTGAAGAAAACTAAAAATCTCTATACTAACAAAAAAACGAGAATCACTTACCGCAAGAACGGTGAAGTGATTCTCGTTTTTTTATGCGTAATGTTTACTGGCTCTTAGAAGCGAATAGCGCATCCACCGCGCGTTGACTGGCTTTCCCGTCGTCCAAACTGCAAAAGCGTTCCTGGAATGCCGTGTATTTATCTGCGTATTTTCTGGAGTGTGCCTCGATGTCTGCGATATAGTCGATTACCTGGTCACTTTCTTTTAACAAGGGACCGGGAACGACTGCTTCAAAATCAAAATAGAATCCTCGGAGAACAGAAGCATATTTCTCTAAATCATACGTAAAAAACAACATCGGACGGTTCAGGTGGGCATAGTCAAAGAAAACGGACGAATAATCGGTAATCAGCAGATCGCTGATCAGATACAGTTCTGCGATGTCGCCGTAAGAGGAAACGTCGTAAGCGAAGTCCGCCTGTGCGCTGAGATCGAGATGTTCCGCAATCAAGTAGTGCATTCGTAACAGAACGATATAGTCATCACCTAACTGGGCTTGCATCTGTTCCAGATCCAGCTTGAGATTGAAACGGTATTGTCCCTTCGTCACGAACTCGTCGTCACGCCAAGTCGGTGCATATAAGATGACTTTTTTGTCAGGCGGTAATTGTAATGACTGTTTGATCTGTTCGGCTTGTTGCTGACGATTCGGGGCATACAACAGATCATTTCGCGGATAACCGGTTTCGAGAAGTTGTCCCCGGAAATCAAACGCCCGTTTAAAAATCTCACTGGAATAGACATTGGGTGAAAGCAGGTAATTCCATTCCTGTGCCTGTGACGAAAAGTTTTTTTTATATTGTTCGGTATTCGTACCCGGCATATGAACTTCGTCCATATCGAGTCCCAACCGTTTTAAGGGTGTCCCGTGCCAGGTCTGTAAATACAGCGTCTCCCGCCGTTTCTTTAAGCTGAGCGGCTGACGCGTGTTGAAAATCCAGTACTTGGCCCGGGCCATCTGATAATAGTATTTCGGGCTATTCCGCAATACCCAGTTCGGACAAGCTGCCTTGACTGTAGCGGTCGGTTCTTTGGCAAAAATCCAGACGAGTTGCAGTTCCGGATGCTGTTTTTGAAGCGTCAGGTAGAGCGCCTTCGGATTGTCCGAATAACCGCGTCCTAAAAAACTTTCAAACAGGACAAGATTCTGTTGAACCGGAAGCTTTTGAAACAGTCGATAGAGAAGTAATCCTTTATGGATTTTCTTGCGACGGATTTTCGTAAATAGCTGTGTCATGTCATGCTCCTTTAAAAATGATGTTGTCTGTAATGAGTCGGCGTCTCGCCCGTCGTCTGTTTGAACGCTTGACTGAAATGACTTTGACTCGAAAAATGTAACTTGTTCGAGATGGTCAGTAAGGAATCATCCGTCGAACGCAATAACCTTTTCGCTTCACGGATCCGTTCACGAATGACATAGCGTGCGAGTGGAAGACCCGTTTCTTCCTTGAACAGGACGGATAAATAATTCGCCGAGACATGAATGGCCTGGCTGATTGACGAGACCGATAGAGGATCATACAGATGCTGCTGGATATAACGGATCGCGGCAAGTACGTGCGGCGAATGGCGTAACTCCTGGATCTGTTTGACGGCTTCTGCAAAACTGACCGTAATCCGGACATGACGGTTTCGCAGTTCGGAAATACTGGTTGCCGCCTCAATCGATTCAATCATCCGGTCACTGAGCATAAAGGCTTCATCCGGTTCCAACCCGCCATTGATGGCAGCCCGGGCGCTCAATAAAACGGTACCGAGCAGAAGATTTTTTTCTGCCCGTAAAGGTTGATGACGTGCCAATGATCCGAACTCACCGTAAGCGGGGAGAGAGTAGGTCGTCGCTAAGCGTTCGCTTTGTCCGGAAGAAATCCATTCAATGATCTGTTGTTCCCGCTCCCATGCTTTGATGTAGGCGGTTGTGGCCGTATGGGGAGAAACGTCGGCAATCAACGGGATTTCCTGCTCCTCGCTTTCCGATACAGTCCGGATGTCCCGTTTGGCGAGTTGCTGGCCGGTCAATAAGCGGTGGACCAGATGAGCACAGTCAATCAGCCGGTTTTCCGTCGTTCGAGTCAAGGATTTATAAAATTGATGGAACGCTTCATCCTGGATATGCGCACGGAACAAGGCCGACTGCAGTAAGACCGGACCGATCCGGTACTGACCTTGTTCATGGACAGGAATGAACAGATAGGCCGTCCCGTCTTTTAATGTATACAGGAGCGGTGTCTGATCCGGTGCAGGCCACTCCTGTTCGATCGATAAACGGCTTGGATGGGAGGGGGCAACAGGACTGATGTCCAGTTCTTCACCGGTCAGGGGCTGGTACGAAACAAAAAAACCAGTCGTCCCGTAAAGACTTTCCGCGATCTGAATTAAATCTTCTGTTGATAAGGGTGACACTGGAAATCCTCCTTTCTTCTAAACGTGTTGTTTTCAGTTTACGTCGTGTCCAGGCGATTGTATAGCAAGAATCGCCTGGACACGGGGGACGCCGAAAAATCAAAAGACATCAACGGCCTGCGTGCTCAGGCTGTTGATGTCTGTTTGGTCTTAAGTGAAATCGATTAACGATGCGCGTCGTCAAAGTCTGAGTCGACCGTATCAATTGATTCGATATCAGTTGATACGTCCTCGGTTTCAGGCAGCTCATCGAGTGAGGCCGTCGCTACTTGATCGTAAGATGTGTCATTAACAACCGGTTCAGATACTTCGGCAGGCGGCAGAAGGTCGTCCCCGCCAATCGGTTCATCCACTTGGAAATCGACGGTCAGGGCATGAAGTTCCGTTGCGATTTGCGCGAGATGGGCCGCTGCTGTCGTAACCGCTTCGATTGTCGCATTCGTTTCCTGGATGCTTGCGGCACTCGTCTCGATCCCGGCAGCATTTTCTTCCGTCAAGGCAAGAATCGTTCCCATCGCGTCAGAGACTTCTTCGGTGGCCGTCGTCAGCGCACTGATGTCACCCGTTAAGGATTCTGTCCGTTTCGAGACATGCTGGACGGATCCGGCGATCTGTTCGAAATCGACACCGGTCGTCTTGACCGATTCGAGCGATTGCTTTAAGTCATCCATGACGCCGTTCATCGCGCCCATCGCCGTCTGTGTTTCATGTTGGATGTTATCGAGCAGCTGTTTGATTTGTTTCGCGGACTGATCACTTTCCTCGGCAAGTTTCCGTACTTCGCTTGCGACGACGGCGAACCCGCGTCCCTGTTCTCCGACCCGCGCCGCTTCGATGGCCGCGTTTAAGGCCAACAGGTTGGTTTGACTCGAGATGGCCTGTAACGTTCCGAGGATTTTACCGATCTCTTCCGAACGATTGCTGAGGAAATCGGATGTATTCTGGATTTCCTGCTCCAGCGAGTCGGAATGCTGTAATAAATCGGTGATGGTTTGTTTCGTTAAGCTGCTGCCGCGTGCCGCTGCAGTTGCAACGGAAGCGACTTCATTCAGTGTTTGGGTAGCCGATGCCTGCATTGCGACAGACCGTTCCTTGACGCCATATACCGCCTGGGAAGACCGTTCCGCTTGCTTGGTTTGGGTCTCACCGGCGGAAGCGATTTCTTCCATCGTCTGTCCGATTTGAACCGATGCATTTTGAACGTGGGTCGCATTTGATGACAAATCTTGCGAAGCATCCCGGACGGTTCCGGCTGACTGAGTCATCGCGGTAATCGTTTGACGAAGCTTTTGGCGCATCGCGTCAAAGTTTTCGCCAAGATCAGACAGTTCATCGCGGATCCATCGTTTCGGACGGGTCGTTGATCGCAAATCGCCGCTCGCAATCGCTAATGCTTCATTACGCAGTCCGGCTAACGGGCGATTGATGGACCGGCCGATGAGCCAGGCGATCAATGTCGCTAAGGCAATCGCAATGACGAAATTGATTAACGATTGTTTCAGCATCGCATCCTTCGGCGCATACAACGAGGCGTAGTCGAGAACGACGGCTAATTTAAAGCCGGTCTTCGAGGACAACTGCCAGATGACGACCGATTTTTTTCCGCCGACATCCATGATCGTCGAACCGGATTCCTGGTCGATCATTTGTTTCGGTGCTTCAAAGTATGCTTTTCCACCTTCACGTAACTGATCGACTTTTTTGAAGAAATAATTTTTATTCGGGTGCGTGACGACTTTACCGTCTTTCGTATAACTGAAGACGAATCCTTGTTGACCGATTTCAATCCGTTTCATGTCTTCCGATAACCGGTCGACACTCTTGTAGACGGATAAGACTCCTTTGATGTTCGCCTGATCATCGAGCGCTGCTTTTGAAAAACCGATGACGGAAAGCTTGGTCGCCTGATCATAGTAGGGTTCGCTCATTGCGACCGTACTTGAATTTTCTAATGCCTGTTTGTACCAAACGTCCTGACGGGGATCATAACCCGACGTTGCTTCCTGTTTCGGCCAGTTTAAATAACCGCCTTTGACATCGGCATACTGAACAAAGGAATTTTCGATTTTAGATGAACCATATTTCTCAAGGACACTGTAGATATCTTTTGCTTTTTGAGAAGGCAGTTCCGCACCAATCTCCGGAGTATTGCGTATGTAATTCGGTAGTTGTCCGTTCGTCCGGTTGAACGGAAGACCGGCTAACAGGGTGGTATCTTTTTTAGTATCATCGATGATGCGGGAAAAGGATTGTTCGAGTTGTTTTAAGGCCGTTTGAGAAGTCGAATCGACCAGTCGCTCGACGGTCTGACTCGTCTGATCGTAGGAAAACCAGGTCGAGACCCCTAACGTGAGGGCAGGTAATAGAATCAACCCGATGAAAAGACGGCGTGTTATCGGAAGACGCATATGTAATTCTCCTATCTTTTGAAATAGTCTATAAAATCTGTCTATTCTGATTATCGGAAGGGTAGTACTAAATATGAAGGAATTGTGGGGAGATTTTCATGATTTGGGAACTGAACGTAACCGGAGTTCATGATAAAATAGAAGGGGTGTCACAGAGTGGCTAGGGAGGAACAGAAATGAATATTGCTTTTTTCTTATTACCAAAAGACGAAGTCAAATACTTAGATCCGGAATCAACGGTCAGACAAGCACTCGAAAAGATGAAACATCATCGATTCACGTCGGTCCCACTCGTTGATGACAAGGGAAAATATGCAGGAACCCTGACGGAAGGGGATGTCTTGTGGGCACTTGAAAAAAATCTTGAACATGCGGATTATGATCATGTCCTGCAAACCCGTTTAACGGATATTAAGCAACGTGTCCGGTACAAACCGGTTTCCATCACAGCGCAGATGGAAGAGATGATTGAAGTCATCACCGATCAAAATTTCGTACCGGTCATCGATGATGGAAAACACTTCATCGGGATCATTCGCCGACGCGATATCATTGACTACTTTGCTAAAAAAGTAGCGCGGGAAAACGTTCAATACTGAAATCCAGTAAAAAAAGCACTGATTTTCACGAAAAGTGGAGAGAAGTGCTTTTTATTGACCCGTTTTCACTTCAAGAACCGGTTGTGTTGGACGATATAGAAACATAATGACAAGTTAGGGAGGACGATGTGTTGCGACGTTTATCACCAGTCTCCATCGTAGAAGCATTCCGAAAACGCTCCTACTACAAAACGTTCTCATGGATGATTTCAGTTATTGGTCTGTTAGCGTTACTAATCGCGATGCAACAACTGGCTAAAAATCTTGAAGACGGGTATCAGTTCAAACGATCAAGTGATAGGATGGATATTTTTGAACAACTCAATCAGGTCGAACGGGATTTGACGAATGAGTATTACCTCACCTTAAGTGAAACAACGAGAGATGTCGTTCCGGCACGGACCGATACGTGGCAACAAACGAAAACTGAACTGACAGCATTGAGTCAACAGATTAAAAAAATACAGATGGAAGGACCTGCTCAAAAGGATCTCCTAGCTGAAATCAACCGTCTGCAGACCGGAGGATATCAGTCGGATCATCAATTCTTTCGGGTAGCGACTGCGTATAAAAGTGAAGTCTTGTTTAATCAACTGTACTTAAGCGGAGAGACCGGCACCTATTACTCGTTCTTCTCAAATCTTTTTTTAATGCAGGAAGAGTTCGGAAGGGCGGGACAGTTCTTAGTCAGTGTCACTAAAGAGGACCAATTGAATTCGATTGATTTGTTGCGCCTTCGGCAGATACGCCAGGAGCTGAATTCGCGGAACAATGCATTAATCCAGTCCCTCTATGCGACGATGCGACCGGAATATGAAGATCGTCGCCGTGATATTTCCGTCATGAGCAACCAGATGTACGCTTACTTACGAATGATTGATGCGACAATCAATCAACCGGAACTCCGGCAATATGGAACGATTGATGACGTGGCAGGGCGGTATCAGGCAAGTATGTACCGTTCGTTCGATCAAGGGATTGCTAATGTTCAGACTGAAATGACTGAACACGGGACAACACTTATCCAAAATGCCTGGTTAATGTTCGTCGCGACGTGTTGTGTCATTCTATTGCTGCTTTTGTTGACGTTATCCTTATTACGGGCATTCCGAAAAGACTTACATATTCTGCAGGCAGAAGCAGACTTTTTTGCGGAAGGTCCGAAGCAGTCGCATCATCAGGTGCCGGAATCAAATGACTTCCATCCGGTCGTCGAAGCCTTCCGGACGATGACGACAATCATTTCCGGATTGTTGGATTATAACGATAAAAAAACAAGGGAAATCAAACAGAAGAAGGCGGAAATCGAGTCCTTATTTTCTCAAAATACGAATCCAATCGTCGCGCTGTCGTCTGATTTTCAATTGCTTAGCAGTAACGACCGTTTCAAGCATCTGGCCCAATCCTCTGAATTGATGACGATTGAAGAACTGATTCACCCGGCGGATTTAAATCGGTTTCGCCGGGCACTCAATCGGGCAATCGAGGGATACAGTCAGACAATCCGTTGCCAAATGATTTTCAAACAAGACATCCGGAACATGTTCGTCAATATCATTCATGTCCCGTCGAAAAATGACAATGGGACAGCACTTTATTTAACCTGTCATGACGAGACGGATCAATTCAAACGGGAAGAACGAATCACACAATTGGCATTGTATGATGTGCTGACCTCCTTGTTGAACCGGAACGGGTTTGAACAAAAAATGGCAGAAGCCATCGCTGCACCGCAACCGGGAGAATTGGTCACGATCGGTGTACGTCAGTTCAGACGGATCAACGATATTTACGGACACAGTGCCGGTGACCAAATCTTAAAGGAAATGGCGAATCGTTTACGGCATCATTTCATCGGGACAGGTTCGGCAGCCCGGATTGGCGGCGATGAGTTTGCCGTCCTGATTTTCCAACAGGACATTGTCGATTACCGCGATCTGAAAACGATTTTGGAACGTCCTTACCGAATCGATGGTGAAAAAATTGATGTCAACATCAGTATGAGTATGGTCCGTTATCCGGATGACGCGGTCGCGGTGACCTCGTTGCTGTCTTCAGTCGATATCGCGATGCAACATGCGAAACGGGAACAAACGGGTGGACCCATCTGGTTTGAGTCCTGGATGAGTGAAGAATACCGCGAATCGGTCGTCTTAGAAGCAGAGTTACGGGAAGCGATTGCCCGAAACGAACTGCAACTGTTTTATCAGCCTCAAATCAATCTGAAGACAAAAACGGTCGATGGATGCGAAGCCCTGCTCCGCTGGTTCCATCCAGAGCGTGGCATGATCAGTCCGGCCGTCTTTATTCCGATTGCCGAACGATCGATGTTGATCGAAGAAATCGGGATGTGGGTCGTCCAGGAATCCGTCAATCAGGTCAGACGATGGGAAGGGACACCGCTTGCGTCGCTTCGTGTGTCTGCCAATCTATCCGTCAAAGAGTTGGTCTCGGGACGAATCGTCGAGTTGTTAACGGATGTCAGGGACCGTTATCCCGGGATTGAACAACGGATGGAACTTGAAATTACAGAATCATTTGGTGTCTTTTCCGATACACGCGTATTCGATGCGTTGCAGACGTTGCATCAGCTCGGTTACCGACTGGCGATCGACGACTTTGGGACCGGCTATTCCTCGCTGTCGTATTTAAGCCGTCTTCCGATTCAGCGTCTGAAGATTGACCGGTCGTTTATCAGCGGGACCGATGCCTGTTCAAACGCACCGTTGATCGAGACGATCATCCGACTCGCCCACACGTTAAAATATGATGTCGTGGCGGAAGGAATCGAACAAGCCGAACAGGGAGAGAATTTACGAAAACTGGACTGTGAATATGGTCAAGGTTTCTATTACTCCCGTCCGGTTCCAGCCGATGAATTTGAAATCTGGTATGACCGGTATCAAGAGGATATTAAACTGTCGGGATGATGACCGGCTCGATGATACAAAATGACCGCTTCCCGTCTGATGGTGGGAAGCGGTCATTTTTCGTTTGAACGGAACTTTCTTTCGATTCTTCTCGTGAAACAACCAATCAAAAAACGAACCGAAGATTACCCTAATCAGGAATCCGGCGGTTCGTTTTTTGATGTTCTTTCTTGCGAATCAATCAAACACGGTCGAGTGCGAGATCATCCGTTTCTGATAAATAAGCTTTGATCGGTTCGACGGCTGCACCGACCGTACCAGGAGCGAATGGTGATTTCAGTCCGGCGCGTTCGACGAGTGTCAGGAAGCTTTCCGATCCACCGGCTTTACAGAGCTCGAGATACGATTTCCAAGCGGCTTCCCGGTCTTGTTCCATCCAGGCATAGAACTGGAAGGCACAGACTTGTGCGAGCGTATAATCGATATAATAGAACGGGCTGCCGAAGACGTGACCCTGCTGGTGCCACCAGGCACCTGAATCGAGATAATCATTTTCTTCATAGTTCCGGTGTGGCAGATATTTCTTCTCAATATCACGCCATGCCGTCCGGCGTTCTGCCGGTGTCAGTTCCGGTTGATTGTAGATGACATGCTGGAATTCATCGATTGCGACGCCGTATGGTAAGAATGTGACGCCACCGGCAAGGTGACTGAACTTATACTTCGCCGTCTGATCGCCGAAGAATTCTTCCATCCACGGGTAAGCGAAGTATTCCATCGACATGGAGTGGATTTCACACGCTTCGTACGTCGGGAATCCATATTCCGGCACCGTGAAATGACGGCTCTCATAGACTTGGAAGGCGTGTCCGACTTCGTGTGTCAGAACATCGATGTCGCCGGCCGTTCCGTTAAAGTTCGAGAAGATGAACGGCAGTTTTTCATCAGCGATATACGTACAATAACCGCCGCCGGCTTTCCCCGGTTTGGCCGTCAAGTCGAGTGCGCCGCGTTCGAGCATATACTCGAAGAACTCGTTTGTCTCCGGTGACATGTCGCGGTACATTTTCTTTCCGCCTTCGATGATGAACGCTTCTTCGCCTTGTGGTGTCGCATTTCCGGATTTGAAAGCAAATCCTTCATCGTAATAATAAAGAGAATCGACACCAATCCGGCGTTGCTGGCGTTCTTTGAGGGATGTTGCAATCGGGACAATCGTCTCGAGAATCTGTTCCCGGTAGTTTTCGACCATCGATTGATCGTAATCGACACGCAACATCCGGGCGTAACCGAGTTCAACGAATGACGGGAAACCAAGTGTCTTCGCGATATCGGTCCGGACATGAACAAGTTTGTCGTAAATCGTATCAATCGCGTCGCCGTGCTCTTTTAAGTAGCCGTAACGTGCTTCAGAAGCGGCTTTTCGGACAGTCCGGTCGGCCGACTGAAGATATGGACCAAACTGGGACAAGTTCAATGTCTTGCCGTCGAATTCAATTTGCGCCGCCGACATCAGCTTCGTATATTCACTTGCCAGACGATTTTCTTCCTGGAGTTTTGGAATGATGGCGTCAGAAAACGTTTTTAAGCTGGCTTCCGCCAGTAAGAAAAGTTGTTTCCCCCATGTGGATTCAAGTGAAGAGCGGAGGGGATGCGTCGTTAACGTTTGATAATAACTCGAGACATATCCTTGATAAACCGGACCTGCTTCGTCAAAGAAACCTTGCTCCGTTTCATAGAAACCATCGCGTGTATCGATCGTGTGACGAATCTCCACGAGTTGACTGGCTGTTTCAAATTGATTTCTAAGGGTATTAATCTCAGAGATGGCATTGTTTGCTGTGTCTACCTCAGTTGCTTCACGCAAACGAGCGATTGCAGCATGCATGGAAGTTTCAAGGACGTTCAGGTCAGGACGGACATATGTAAGTTCTGAAAATGTTAACATGTAAGCGCCTCCTTGTGATTTCTAACTATTATCACACAAAAATACTTGCAAAACCAGAGTTACAAACGTATGCTTTTTGTGAGAACGTGAGCGAGTTCGTATTTAACTGGCTCCTATAAAAAAATCGAATCTTCGTCAAGAAGAAAACGATCGAGAAAGTAGAGGGATAGTATCATGGGATTCTTTAAAAAATTGTTTGGTGGTAATGATGAAGGAAACACGAAAATTGCTTCTGCCCTTACAGGTAAAATCGTCAGCATCGAGAACGTACCCGATCAAGTTTTCTCGCAAAAAATGATGGGCGACGGTATCGCCATCGAACCAACGGAAGGTAAAGTCGTTTCACCGATCAACGCAACGGTCGAAACCATTTTCCCGACAAAACACGCGATTGGTCTTAAAGGCGAAGACGGTCTTGAGTTATTGATCCACGTTGGATTAGATACAGTTAACCTTAAAGGTGAAGGCTTCACAGCACACGTCCAATCTGGTGATAAAGTGAAAGCCGGTGACGTTCTTGTTGAATTCGACCTCGACTTCATCCGTGCGAACGCACCATCAACAATCACACCAATCATCGTGACGAACCACGATCAATTTACACTTTCTGTAGTACCGGCTGAAGGAACATCTGTTGTCGCAGGCGAAACAGAACTCTTCAAAGCAACACATAAATAATTACACACCGAATCAGTCCCCTTGTCCTAGATGAGGGGGCTTTTTTTGTCGTCTCATACCCGAGCTTACTGTTTTGTAAGATGAATGAAAGTCTAGCCGATTCTTTGAAAGGAATGGTGTTCCTTATACTAAAAGCAACATGAAGAATACGGGAGGAAACACATCATGAAAGCCATCTTACACGCAGAACAGATTACGAAAGTCTATCAGACGAAAAATGCCCGACATGAGGCTCTCCGGCCGACGACACTGACGATTCACGACGCAGAATTCGTCAGTATCATGGGTCCGTCTGGAGCCGGAAAATCAACATTGTTAAATCTATTGTCAACGATCGATCAACCGACGGACGGTACGATTCAGATTAACGGGGAAGATGTGACCGCAATGAAGGAAAAACAGCTGGCCCGTTTTCGGCGGGAACAGCTTGGTTTTATCTTTCAGGATTTTAACCTGCTCGATACGATGACCATCGAAGAAAACATTGCCTTACCGCTTGCGTTACAGCAGGTCCCGAAAGCCGATATTTTGGTTCGGGTCGCATCTGTCGCCCGAGAGCTTGGAATCGGGGAGTTACTCGCGAAACGGCCGTCCGAACTGTCTGGTGGTCAAAAACAACGAACGGCCGCCGCACGTGCAATCGTCCATCAGCCGTCACTGATTTTAGCGGATGAGCCGACCGGTGCACTCGATTCAAAATCAGCGACCGGTCTGCTTGAAGCAATGGCCGGTCTGAACGAACAGGGGGCGACGATTTTGATGGTGACGCATGATCCGGTAACCGCGTCGTATGCGGAACGGGTTCTGTTCGTCAAAGACGGCGAATTGTTCCGTGAAATTCATCAGTTCGGGACACGCAAAGAGTTTTTCGAGCAAATCATGGAAGTTCAACGTGAACTCGGAGGTGCGGTTCGTGAACTTGTTTAAGTTAGCTTTCCGGAATTTAAAGAACATCCGTCAGAATGTGATGTATCTCGGTGCTGTCACGTTTGCGATTTTAATTTACTATACGTTTTTAGCAATCCGCTCCAATGAAGCGATGTTACAAGCCAATGAATTGTACGGAAAACTCGGGACGGTCTTTACAGGTTCGAGTGTGATTCTGGCACTCTTTTCCGCCATCTTTATCTGGTATTCGAGTGATTTTTTCTTACGACGCCGGAAACAGGAAATCGGTCTGTATGCCTTACTTGGTCTCGAACGCCAACAGATTGCGAAGTTGCTGTTTCTTGAGACGATGGGGTATGGATTGATTGGGCTGTTGATTGGAGTTCTGCTTGGTACGGTCGCCTCGAAGTATTTTGTCCAACTGTTGGCGTACGTGATGGGAATGACGATTGAAGCAGATTTTTCGATCAACGCCGGTGCAATCGGTCAGACGGTTGTTGTCTTCTTGACAATCTTCCTTGTGATTGCGCTCCGTTCAGCCCGGACGATTTACCGGTTTACCTTGATCGAATTGTTTAAGGCGAAACAGCAGGTTGAAACCATCCCGAAAGTGCATCCGGTTCTTGCCGTAGTGTCCGTCTTATTGATTGGTACCGGTTATTACTTGACGGGGAAACCGTTGCTCGCTCACTTTACAATCGTCGCACCGATTTTGATGGTCTGTATCATTG
The DNA here is from genome assembly GCF_049942815.1 of Exiguobacterium sp. R-39. Classification (NCBI taxonomy): domain Bacteria; kingdom Bacillati; phylum Bacillota; class Bacilli; order Caryophanales; genus Exiguobacterium; species Exiguobacterium sp. R-39. The sequence goes on along the minus strand of NZ_CP187965.1, from coordinate 2,530,108 downwards.
TCGGAACGTTCGGCACGATGAGCTACTTCACGATTTTTTTACTGCGTGTCGTCAGTAAACGCCTTCGGCATTACCGTGGCACGAACTTGATTTTACACGGGCAATTGATATCGCGGATTAAATCGAATGCTGTCATGTTGTCGACGATCACCGTCATCACTGCCGTCACGCTGACGACAGTCGGGACAGCGACATCGATCTACTATTACATCGATCGGACGGTCGAGGAACAAATGCCATACAGCTTGTCAGTTGCAAGCAAACAAGCAGAGGCAGAAAAATTAATCCGGTCATCGAATCAGACAATTGAGTCGCGGACGATGGTCAACGTCAAGAACGTCAATCATACGCTCGAGGAGCTGCCGAATCCGCTGTCGTTTACGACGTCGTACCAGACATACGCGTTTGACGGGGAACCCGGACAGTTCAGTTATATCAGTTATTCCGATTATCAGAAGCTCGCGAAGAGTAACGGAAAACGTGTGCTACCCGAACCGGCAACAGGCGAAGCGATTGTCCTTGAGACGTTCAAAGGCAATGATTTATTGGAGGAATCCGTTCGGTCCCCAATCGGAGTGACGTTTAAAGACACACATTCGTCCTTTCGGATTACCGGTGCGACGAATCTACCACTTACTCAACTGTATGCGAAAAAACGGTTGGCCTTTGCTGTTTCGGATGATGCCTTTGCGATAATGCCGGAAAAAGCTGCCATGCTGACGAACTATCAGTTCTCCGACGAACGGTCGGATGACGGGCTGATCAACCGACTGGAGCAGTTGTATGGTGAAAAAGCAGAGACAGAGATGGCAGCCTATTATCCGGTCTACGCCATGACGACGGCGACGACAGGATTGCTTGCCTTTGCCGCCGGATTCCTCGGACTCGTCTTTTTACTGGCGACTGGATCCATCATTTACTTTAAAATGCTTGCGGAAGCAGAAGAATCGAAACAACGGTTTGAAATCATTCAAAAGATTGGTGTCGATCAGCAAGAGCAGACCGGTATCATCCGACGCTCGGTCGGTTTCATGTTCGTCTTGCCGTATCTGCTTGGTCTGGTCCACAGTCTGTTTGCGATGCAAGTTCTGCAAAAATTGTTGAACTATGATTTGCGGTTACCGATGTCACTTGCAATCGGTTGTTATACCATCGTTTATCTGTTGTACTATCTCGTCACGGTGCGTGCTTATCGGCGGATCGTCATCTAATTCAAATGGGCGGGAAACGAATAATCGTTTCCAGTCCATTTTTTGTTCGGTATCATGGAGGAAGAAGGAGTTGAATCTGCAGATGGAAACCATTTTATTAGTAGAAGACGATCAACAGATTGCACTGTTATTAAAAGAACTGTTGGAACGGTACGATTTTCATGTCATTCACGAAGATGGATTAGGAGATGTCGTCGCTCGATTCGAAGAAACGCAACCGGACGTCATCCTGTTGGACGTCAACTTGCCAAAGTTTGACGGATTTTATTGGTGCCGTCAGCTCCGGATGAAGACGCGGGCACCCATCCTGTTCATCTCGGCCCGTGTCGGGGAGATGGATCAAGTCATGGCACTCGAATATGGAGCGGATGACTATATCGTCAAACCCTTCCAGGGAGCCGTCGTCATTGCGAAAATCAAAAGTCAGATTCGACGTGCGTATGGGACATTGTCCCAGGAGAGTGAGGAGCGGACGGTCAGTCGTGCCGGTCTGACATTGTATTTGGATCGTTATATCGTCGAACATGAGGAACGGTCTATTGAACTATCGAAAAAAGAAGGATTGATTTTAGAGATGTTATTGACGGTGAGTCCACGGATTGTCAGTCGGGGTGACTTGTTGGAACGGATTTGGGATGATGAAGCGTTCGTCGATGAAAACACGCTGAACGTCAACATCACCCGTGTACGGAAACGACTGGCGGAAATCGGAATCGGGGGCCTTGAAACGGTCCGGGGAGTCGGCTATAAACTGGTCCTCGACAAATGAGACTTTTTTTCAGACATACGATTCCGGGCATTCTTTTCTTCAGCGGACAGATGGTAGCCTTGTTCCTCATCTTATGGTTATATGACCTCTATCGCCCGGCTGCCTTTTTTTATATTGCTCTTTTAAATGCAATCGCCTTGCTGATTTATTTAAGTTACCGTTTCTTTAGTATGTTACCGTTGCTCAAACGATTGCAGACACCGATTCAATCGGTCGCAGAACCCATCCGGGCGGACAGCGACGAACCGCTTGCGGCAGCCGTCGAACACTTTTTAGAACGGCAACAGACCGTCTTTCGAAACAGTCTGTTTGCGGAGCGGCGGAAGGAAAAGGAACGGCACCGGTACGTCGATCAATGGATTCATCAAATGAAGACGCCGCTTTCGGTCATCGAATTGATTCTCGAGCATCCGGGGGAACAGTTCCAGGCGGACTTACGCCATGAAGTCGACCGGATGCGAATCGGACTGGATCAGATGCTGTATTCGTCGCGTCTCGAAGCGATTGAAACGGACTTGAAGGCGGAGCGTTTAAATCTTCGGACGCTGGTGACGAGTATCATCAATCAGGAAAAACGGCTGTTCGTCAAAAATAAAGTGTATCCGAAGCTGGAACTCTCACCGGATTTTTATATCTATACCGACTCGAAGTGGTTCCGCTTTTTAGTGTTGCAATTGATCACGAATGCCGTCAAATATACAGCCGGTCATGGTCACGAAGTCTGCATTCGGGCGGTCGAACAATCCGGGAAAATCGTGCTGACGATTGAAGATGACGGCGTCGGGATTCCGAAACGTGACGTCCCGCGTGTCTTCAATGCATTTTTCACGGGCGAAAATGGACGACGTTACGGAGAATCAACCGGGATGGGACTGTACTTCGTCAGTCAGATTTGTCTGAAGCTCGGGCATACGATTGAACTCGACAGCACGGAAGGTGTCGGAACGACCTGTCGTCTTACACTGGTAGGAGGGAAACAACATGATTGAAGTCAAACAGTTAGGAAAAGTCTATCCCGGAAAAGTGACGGAACAACCATTGACGGATATCAACTTTCGGGTGGAGGAAGGGGAGATGGTCGCCGTCATGGGACCGTCCGGCAGCGGAAAGTCGACCTTGATCAACCTGCTCGCGACACTCGATCAACCCAGTTGGGGATCGATTTTGATTGAAGATATCGATACGGCAACGTTCAAACGGAAAGAAACAACCCGCTTCCGGCGTGAGACGCTCGGAATCATCTTTCAGGAGTTCAACTTGCTGGATTCGTTGACGGTGGCTGAAAATATGCTCGTTCCTCTGATGCTCAGCGGAAAAAAGACGAAGGAAGCCCGGGAAGAAATGCAACATCTCGCAAAACGGTTGCAGATTGACGAATTGCTCGACAAACAGGTGGATGAAGTATCCGGCGGGCAACGGCAACGGACGGCGATCGGGCGTGCCCTGATTCACGCACCGCGGCTGATGCTCGCGGACGAACCGACGGGCGCTCTTGATTTTCAGGCGACGAAACACGTCATGGAATTGCTGGCAGAATTGAATGCGGCAGGCATGACGATGGTCATCGTCACCCATGATCCGACGGTCGCCTCGTATTGCAATCACGTCCTGTTCCTGAAAGACGGCAGCATTCAAACGGAATTGTTCCGGGATGAACCACGCCGGGTCTTCTTTCAGCGTGTCATTGAGTCGCTCTCGTTATTAGGAGGGGATGAACATCACTTATCTGCAATACGCCCTACGTAACATCAAGCGGTACCAGCGTCTCTACTATGGATACGCGTTGACGATCATCGTCGCGATGACGATTGCGACGAGTTACTGGAACCTCGTCGTCAGCGAATCGTTTCAGAACATCGCCAAAGTTTTAAGTCAACTCAATCAGGTCATCGAACTGACGATGCTGTTTGTATTCATTGCCGAAGTCATCATCCTGTTTTTTAGTATCTTGTTTATTTATTCGACAACGTATACGATGCTCGAGCACCGGAAAAACGATTTACGGGTGATGCGGACGCTCGGAAGCGGATTTTCGCATTTCCTGAAATATTTTATGATTGAAATCCTGATTGTCGGCGGGCTGGCGATCATCGGCGGTATCACGCTCGGTGTCGTCCTGACGAAACTGATGTTACTCTCGATTGAAAAAGTAATGTTCTTACCGCGACTGACGATTGAACTGTCCCTTACCTCGTTTTTAGTGTTGATTGCAGGTGCGCTCCTGACCCTCTTGATTGCGACCGTCCTCGCGATTTATAGATTCCGACCGGATCGTCCTGTCCGGTCCCGTTCGCGCTTCCGGATCCGGTTTGGTCTTACGATGCAGGGAGTGGCAGTGCTCATTCTGTTTTACGGATATTTCATGGCATTGACACAACAAGATACCTTTCTGTTCGTCTTTCCTTTCATCATCTTTGTCGGCTCGTTCTTTTTCTGCCGTCACGTCATCCCGATGGTGCTTAAACTGTATCGTCCGCGACGGTTGTCGTTACGGAAGTTAATCGTCTCGGAAATCGCGATTCAGTTAAAAACGAACAGTACGCTGGTCGCGCTCGGAACAATCTTGACCTCCTGTGCTTTGACGGCCGTCGGTCTCGTCTTTATCTTTCAACTGATCGGATTTGATCTGTCGTCGAACAATCAATTCGGACTGGTCTATTACGAAGAAGCTGCCGTCCCGTCCGAACGTCTGGAAAAACTGGAACGGACGATGACAAAAACGTTTCCGGACAAATACCGGCAGGATGTCCGGCTCAAAGGAGTCAAGACCCGGTACGTAATTCCGTTATCGGATTATAACGAACTGATGAAGCATCTGGGTCATGAGCAACGGACGCTGTTGACGGACAAACAAACTTTCATGATTCCGGCCCGTCCGGTTCAAGTCAAGGAAGTGACACCGACGATGCAAAAAGCAAAAGCCGGGATGAAGCAAGCCGGCTACCGGCTTGAGCCGATGGCGGAACATCGTCTGCTATTCGGGTACAATGACCGGATTGAAACATTATTCGTCGTCAGTGACCGTGCTTTTACCACGATGGATCGTCCGGTATTCCATATCCGTGTCTTTGATACACCATCGTATGCCGATTACGGGACGGACCGCTGGACGCGTTGGATGTCGATTGTCCGGGAAATTCAATCCAAAGCAGAGCTAGGTAAAAACACTCCGGTTCCGTACCAGCTGATCAATGAGACGGAAGATAAACTGGACGGGATTCGCATCATCCGGCTGGTCTCGTTTGTTGTCATTCTGTTGACGGTCTGGCTGTTTGTCATCAATGCGAGCTTCCTGCACGTCTGGATGCAGATGACGGCAGAACGTGAACAAAAGCGGTTAAAGACATTGTCTGCGCTCGGTTTCAGTAAACGGAGCATCCGTCGTTTCCTGTTCATCAAATACGGTACGGTCTTGATGGTTCCGTACTTCATTTCGATTTTTCATGCCTGGTTGCTCTTTCAGGTCATCTTATCGAATGGGGGACTGGAAATCGGTCCGTTTCTTCCCTTATCCTTCACCTGGATCGGAATCGTCACCGGCTGTTATTTCATCAGTATCTTGCCTTTATGGGTCCGCTATCCGCGGCATCTGATGAAAAAATCGTGCGAAAGTTCGATGTATCCGATACCCGATTCAAGGGTATGATAATAGCATAGCGAGGAGGGATAATATGCTGGACCATTCACCTTACCGGGGATACGGTGACCGCATCCGAATCTTACGGGAACGTGCCGGAATTTCAATCGACCAGTTGGCGGAAAATCTTGGGGTTGCCCCCTATTTCATTCGTCGTACGGAACTCAGCGAAGTGTATCCGACGAAAGCGTATATCGAATCTTTGGCGGAGGCCCTGCATATCGATTCCAGTTACTTGGCACGACACATCTGGACCGGGGAGTCCTTGAAGTTCGTCATGCAGGAAAGAACGCCGCTCGAAGAAATGCGATTGGCGTATGAACAGACGATGGGACAAGATGAAACAATGATTGAACAACAACTGGAAGAACGGATGCGCCTGTTCGATTTAATGTATGACGAAGACGTCAAACGGATTGAACAGACCATGAGTGCGACGGAACAGCGGATTTTTCACGAATTGGTGGAAGCAGTCATGGAGGCGGGGGAACTGCAACGGGAAGAGGCGAACGAGACGTTCGAATTGTTTGCGGACAAACTCCCGACGATGCTTCAACTCGATGAATACCTCAATCGTCTGACGGAAGAAACCGAGACGACAGTAACCGATTGTTATACGAAGTTCAGTCAATCAGTTGACCGGGCACGTTATCACCGTAAATAAACGATCCGAACGGAAGGATAAACAAACGAGGAAGGCGGATGTAATATCCGTCTTCCTCGTTTGTATGAACACTGACGTTCAAGTCAGTTCTGTTTTAAATGAATTAACGCTGTGGCGCAGGACGTGGTGCCCGGCGTCCTTTTTGTCGTGTCCGTCCAATCAAGAAACCGATGAAGGCATTTGCGATGACAAGCACCCAGCCGACATATCCGAAGTTTAAAGTCAGACTGCCAAGCATGGCCTGCCATTTTAAAATCATCATGAAGTCTCCCCGAATCAGGAAACGAGCGACACAAACGAGTAAGACTGTTGTTCCACCGATAAAGACGCCGATCCAGCTTCCATATAAACGGGAGGACTGGACGCGTACAGCGACGAAAGACCAATAAAATAAACTGACGATGAATGTCACTCCGCCATAAGCGAGGACCAGCTTCCATGTCTCACTTGCTTGTGGAAATTTCGTAAACATGACAAGGGACGAGACGATGGCGGCAGCTGTGAATAAAATCGCTGCCCAAAAACGAGACCGCATAACGTAATTCCTCCTCAAGGCTTTTTCTCACCTAACGATAGCGGAAACGGTTCGTCTTGTAAACTACTACTGGCGGCCACCTAAAATACGACGCAGTTGCTTCAACGGATTTGATCCGTAAAAGAGGACACCCCCGCGATAGAATCGTGTTCCGACGAACAGGGCGAGGGCGATGCTGATTCCCATCAGGAGGAGGGATAACGCGACTTGCCAGACCGGGACTTCCGTCAGCATGACACGTAAGAACATCAACATCGGGGTAAAGAACGGCACGAATGACAGGATGACGACTGCCTGGTTCGTCGGGGCGTTCAGGCTGAAAATCGACACCGTGAAAGCAGCGACGATCAACATGATGACCGGCAAGGTGACCTGTTGGGCATCTTCAACCCGACTGACGAGCGAACCGAGGGCGGCGAGCAGCGTCGCATACAGCAGATAACCGAGCAAGAAGACGAACAGATACACAATCGTCTTGACGCTCAGTGAATCAAGCGACAGCTGATCAAACAGACTGCTGCTTTGGGCACTGTAATAGCCGACTCCGACGAGTAACGATAATTGAATCAGACTGACGGTGGCGATCGAGGTGATTTTCGCCAACATATGCTGAATCGGGCTGGCGGCAGAAATCAGCAATTCCATGACACGCGATGATTTTTCATTGGCAATTTCCGTCACGATCATGCCGCCGTAGATGGCAATCGTAAAGTACATCAGGAACAGCAATACATAGACGAGGGCGGAAGCAGCGAACAATTCGTCTTCGCTTTTGCCGCCGGTCGATGTCAATTCTTGTTTGACGTCGATGGGAGCGGCAAGCGAAGCAAGCAACGCCGGATCGACGTCGGCGTCAGTGATGACCGTCTGATCACGGACCTGTTTTAAAGCGGCAGACAGTTGCGTCTGCAACTCCTGTTCCGGACTGGCACTGATTAACGTCACCCGGTACGGATCGTCGGACAATAAGGCGACAGCATCATACGTTCCTTTGTCGACGACTTGTCGCGCCTGTTTCAGGGAATAGTCTTTTTCGGTAATCTTCGTTTTGATACCGACGTCTTTTAAGACGGGAATGATCGGAGCTTCCAGGGAGCTGACGACTGCGATTTTCGGGTCATCGCCCGAAAACCAGTCGATGATCCGTTCGATGTTGCTGAATCCAACGAGGAACACAATCATCAGAACGGTCGAGATGAGAAAACTTTTCGCGCGTAATTTTTGAAACAGACTAAACCGATACAATGTCAGGAATTTACGGTTCATAACGTTTTCCAACCTCCTCGATGAAGATGTCCTGCAGGGATAGTTGATCCCAGACGAATCGTTCGACATGGAATCCTTCCGTAATCAAATGACGGAGCAGGGAATCGGCAGCTTCTTTCGATTCCACCTGTAAATTGTGACCGGTTCCGTCTGATTCGACCTGGAGAATTCCCGGCAATGCATCCCAAAGCAGGGCAGGGGCATCTGTCGTCAACAAGACCCGTGTCTTGCCGTATCCGGCCTTGATTTCCGGCAGGTAACCGGCGACGACCGGTTTCCCGTGATCGAGAATAGCGACATGTTCGCACAGTTCTTCAACATGATCCATTCGGTGGCTCGAGAAGACGATGGTCGTTCCTTCTGCCGTCAGTTTCCGGACCGCTTTTTTCAGTTGTTCGACGTTAACGGGATCGAGTCCGCTGAACGGTTCATCTAAAATCAGCAGGTCCGGTTTATGTAAGACGGCAGAAATCAATTGGATCTTTTGTTGATTACCTTTTGATAATTGTTCGACACGCATCTTTTCGTACTGCGGAATCTGGAAGTAATTGAGCCATTCGAGTAAAGACTGTTTAGCATCTTTTCGTTTCATGTCACGTAGTTCGGCTAAAAAAATCAATTGTTCGTCGACCCGGATTTTCGGATACAAGCCACGTTCCTCAGGAAGGTAACCGATTTTTGATAAAGGAATCGGCTGTCCTTTCCAGGTGATCGACCCTTCCGTCGGTTTCAATAAACCGAGTAACATCCGGAACGTCGTTGTTTTTCCGGCCCCGTTCGCTCCGAGTAATCCGAAAATCTGTCCTTCCGGCACTTCGAATGATAAATCGTCGACCGCTGTGAACGTCCCGAATCGTTTCGTGATGGCTTTGATTTCAAGCATGGAATCAGTCCTCCCTCATTCAGATAAAATGCATGGTCCAGTTGAAGTATCTCTTATTCTTACGGGGAAATGGAAGAAAGGTTCCAAAAAAGAGATGTTCAAGCATAATAATTTACTTTTAGTAAATAAGTTACTATTATTGTGTTAAAGGGAATGATGAGAAGGGAGCGTGAACGAATATGAAAACAAAAGGCATTCATCACATTTCAGCAATGGTCGGTAATCCACAGGAAAATCTTGATTTTTACGGTACGACGCTTGGTCTGCGTTTCGTCAAGAAAACGGTCAACTTTGACGATCCGGGAACCTATCATTTTTATTTTGGCAATGAATCGGGTGCACCCGGGACGATTATCACCTTTTTCCCGTTTGAAGGCATGCAGCAGGGGAAAGTCGGAGCGGGGCAGGTTGGAACGACGGCATATGCGATTCCGACTGGGAGCTATGACTTTTGGAAAAACCGTTTGACGGAAAAAGGAGTTGTCTTTGAAGAAGCCGAACGTTTCGGCGAAAAACAACTTGTCTTTCAGGATCCGCACGGATTACAGATTGAACTCGTCGAACGCAGCAAAGGCGCAAACAGCCGCTTTGAAATCGACGGCATCTCAACCGATGTCGCCATCAAAGGGTTTGCCGGTGCGACCTTGTTGTCGCATGATCCGGCAGATACAGGACGTCTCTTAACGGATGTATTCGGATTAACGGTTGCGAAACGTTCCGAGACGATGGATCGTTATGAAGCGGAAGGCGAATTCGGCAACACCGTCGATATCCTGCATACGAACGTACCGGTTGGGCGACCGGGTGCCGGGACCGTCCACCATATCGCGTGGCGGGCCGATGATCAGGCACAGCAAATGGACTGGATGAAACAAATCAATACGTTTGGCTTGATGACGACAGAAGTGAAAGACCGGAATTACTTTACATCGGTCTACTTCCACGACCGTGGACGGATTCTGCATGAAATCGCTACCGATAATCCGGGATTTGCGGTCGATGAAGCATTTGAAGTATTAGGAGAAGCGTTAAAATTACCGGAACAGTTCGAAGCACACCGGGCGACAATTGAAGGACATGTCGCACCCATCAGACTACCAAAGGGGAGACTCATATGATTCATTTATTTGAACCTGCTAAACGACCAGGCGCACCCATTTTTCTTTTATTGCACGGAACAGGCGGGACGGAACAGGATTTAGTCGGACTCGTCCGGCTCCTCGATCCGGAGGCCGGTTATCTGTCGGTCCGGGGTGAGGTGACGGAAAACGGAATGCCCCGATTCTTCAAACGATTGGCGGAAGGGGTTTTTGATGAAGAGGATCTCGCCCTCCGGACAGCCCGTTTGATGGAGTTCGTGAAAGACATGAGCCGCACGTCGGACTTTTCGCTTCAAGATGTCATCCCGGTCGGTTATTCGAATGGTGCCAACATCGCAGCGAATATGATGTTTGAAGAACGGTTATTTGAACAGGCGATTTTATTGCATCCGATGGTACCGCGTCGCGGTGTGACGTTACCGGATTCGTCGCGGGTTCGAATCTTTATCGGAGCCGGAACGAACGATCCAATCTGTCCGGCTTCGGAGACGGAAGATTTGAAAGCGATTTTTGAACAGGCAGGAGCTACGGTTGATGTGACCTGGTCAAAGCACGGTCATCAGCTCGTCATGCCGACGATCGAAGCAGCAGCAGAATGGCTGACTCAAAAATAACGACAGCAAAAAAGCACGGGATGCAGGGAGCAGATGTCCTGACATTCCATGCTCTTTTTTTGTTCAAGCAGGATGGTCGCTCTTAGGACGGGAATAGACGATGAGGACACCACGTTCGACGAGCTCGTTCGCAAGCGTCTCGATGGCTTCTGATGATGTTTTCGTTTGGGTGATGTGTCGGTAGAGGTGACGGAGTTCACGGCGCATCGGTTTACGGATCAACCACATGCTATCGATGATGAGGCACCAGGTCACGACGGTTTCATGACCGATGTAAAACTGGGTTTGACGATTGAGATACCGGATCCACCATTCATCCCGGGCCATTTTTAACAGGACGCCGGTGGTTAAGAGGACAGCCAACACAAGCGGGATGCTTTCGTAGATTGGGAGACCCGCCAGCTGATTGCGAAGTCCGGTTACGAAACTGATCATCGTCCATCCAATGATACCGATGACAAGCCAATAACTAAAGTTGACTATACTTCGTTGTTGTTGCTTCATCTGAAATCGGGGTTTCAGGATTGGGGTTGACATCAGAATCACCTCCTTTTTTAAATAATCGAATTTTCTGACAATTTATACTTGTCCTTCTACTATAGTTACTTTTTCCCGAAACGTCTAGTCGTTAGACATAGAAAATGTGTTTCTTTCTTGACGAATTTCGTGTACGCTAAAAAAAGAAAGTGAACGGTTACATACAAGGGGGAAAAATGATGGATCAAGTGGTATGGATTGCAGTCGGTATCGTCGCAATTGCTGTATTTTCAGCATCAAGCGTTGCCGCATACATGGGTGTCAAAAACCAGGAAGACTAATGACATGGTGCCTGTCACCGTGTAGATGAGTGCTGAAAAAAGGAGATTCCGTAAAAATCGGAATCTCCTTTTTTAATGACTGTTATTTGTTTTCCGTAATCTGAATTTTTTCAGCAAACGGTTTGAGTGCGTCGCTCCATCGAAGATAGCCGCCACCGACCAAATGAAGCCCGTCGTACGTCATCCGGTTTTGAAGGTAACCTTGCTGATTGGTCAACTCAGGTCGTAAATCAACAAAGGGAATACCAGCAGATTTCGCAAGCTGTTCAAGATTCCGGTTCAGGGCTTCGACGTCACGATTGACGCGGACCGAATCGGAATACTTGGGTGCGACGGGTAGTGTTGACTGAATGACGACATCAATGTTATTTTTTCGCAGCGTCGTCACGATCGTCGTCATGTTTTCCGTAATGGTCGGAATCGGAGTGAAGTGACGGATGTCATTGATGCCGCCCATCAGGAAGACACGTTTCGGTTTCAACTCGACAATCAGGTCAAGCCGGGTCAAAAATCCTTCCGTCGTATCGCCGGGAATCCCGAAGTTAACGATTGTCGGATCATTGAGCAAAATCCGCCAATCACCAAAATTCGTCATGGAGTCACCGAGCATGACAGAATTCGGTGATTTTGGGTATTGATAAGTATGAAAGAGACTATTCAACCGGACGTAGTTCGGATTTTTCGTATATTGGAATGTCGTGATGGGTTGTGTAGTGGTGGCAGGAAAGGCCTGCTCGAATAACTCGATCGGTTTGCGTCCGAGCAATAGGGCGAGGAGGACGACGTTTGCGACGACCGAGAGAATGACTAGTGCTTTTTTCATAAAACAATCGTTCCTTTCGAGGGAGTATAAGGGGTAGTGTAACATGAATCGAAATCCGTGGTTTGATAATATCAAAGGATTCCTTGTCATTTTCGTAGTAATTGGTCATATGCTGACGGATTTACGGTTTGATTACGATGGAAAGTTACTCGAAACGGTGTACTTGATCATTTATTCGTTTCACATGCCATTATTTATTATTTTAAGCGGCTACTTCTTCCGTGAAAACAAGTACTTGCGTGTCATCCAACTGTTTGCCGTCTATTGTGTCTGGCAAATCCTGATTGGTTCATGGGCGACGTTTGGAGAAGGATTGCCGTTGTTGTCCGGACAAAATCTCGGCACGCATCTGTTGCGTCCCTACTGGGCACTCTGGTATTTGTTCGTCATGGTCGTCTGGTATATCGTTACACCGTATGTCGTCCATCTGCGTGGGTATGTCTGGTTCGGACTCGCCTTTGCTTTATTGTACGGCTTTGAGCTCGAAAACACAGGTTTTTTGGCCTTACGGAAATTGATCATGTTCTATCCCTACTTCCTGCTCGGTAACTACTTGTCGGAACATGAGTTCATCCGGATTTTTGAAATGCCGAAAAGCTTCAAACGGAGAATGAATGTCCGGTTAATTGGCGGACTGGCGTTCGCGAGTGTCATCGGTTTTCTCCTATATGAAGCGTGGCGCGATACGCCGCAAGAAATCGTCGCTCTGGCGAATGCATTCAAGCACCGCTTCCCGTATGTCGAACAATATGACAGTGATGCCTGGATCGGTGTGTTGAAGCACAGTGTGATCTACTTCCTGTCGATTACAGCATCGCTTGGATTCATGATGCTCGTTCCGATGCGTCGTCTGCCGCTTGTTACACGGGCGGGTGAGCTCAGCTTATATGTCTACTTGCTTCATGTTTTCTTCGTCATGGCATGGCGTCAGTACGCGACGACAGCCTTCGTGCCGCAAACTTGGCTCGCCTTGCTGGTCGTCATCGGTGTCGCCCTGTTGATCGTCGGAGTAATCATTCATCCGTTCGTTGTCCGCCTGATGCGTCCACTGATTGAAATCGACATTCGTCCAATCGTCGAAGAACGACAAGACCTTTCAAAAAAAGGCTAAATGCTATACACTTTAAAGTAGAGCGATTAATAGATGAAGGGCGTGGAAAGTATGTCATATAACTTAAACAATGCGGATGGTGTCGTAAACGTTTCCCAACAAGTCATTGAAGTGATTGCCGGGGTAGCAGTTCAGGAAACAGAAGGAATTGCCTTTACACAGGACGATTCGAAGTTACAGGAAAAACAGATGGTCAAACTCGTGAAGGTCGAAGATGTGGACGGTGCGATTACGGTCAGTCTCTCGGTCCATATCAAATACGGGATGTCGATCATCAAGACAGCAGGAAAAGTACAGGAACGGATTGCACAAGACATGGAAAACATGTTAGCATTCCAACCGCAAGCGATTAATGTACGTGTAATCGGTTTATTAAAAGGATAATCAAAAATGGACTTTTCGTCATTGACGAGAAGTCCATTTTTTTGAGGGGATTATTCCGGCAGATACCGTAAATCCAGTGAATCGGCCGGATGTGCTACGTAATCAAAGCTTAAACGGATTGCGTGTTCACTCTGCGAGGACACGGTCAGCGAAGTATGCCGGGTTGCAGCGACGGCCTGATCACCAAGCAGTAACTCAAACGACAGCGAATCCAGCTCGAGAGACTGTCCGCTCGGATTACGGACCAGCACGATGGCCTCGACCTTTTGTTCCTGTTTAAAAATCGAGACCGGTAACAGGGACCATCCATCTGTCGGCGGGGCAGGGTGCGAGAAAGCGATTTGGCGAATCAAACGCTGTTCCGGAGCAGAGAACGACTCATCGATTACGAGATCCGTCAGCTGTTCATTCGAGAAGACGAGTTCGAGCGGTGCATCAAGCGTCGATAAATCAACGAACTGTTCTTCATCGGAAAACTCGAGCCAAAGCGGTAAGGTCGCTGTCGGAAGAAGGACCGGTACTTCCTCAATCGTGAATATTTTCCGGGCGACGAGCTGGTCACCTGACAGGACGAGAACGACCAAATCATTCAGCTGGAAAGAACGCGGAAGCGTATTTTGGAACAACGCAATCACGTGTAACGGTTCGGTCTGTAACACTTGAAAGAGATGGATCGCCAACTGGTTGGGTCCGAGTTTCGGTAACTGATTGAGTGCATAGCGAAAGACATACTCGTCTTCTTTGACAATCGGCATATCCTCGGTAAAGTAAAGCGCGGGTTGAATGTCAGAATCAATCGACGGTTGCATGAAGCAGTCCTCCTTGCAAAGTAGTCTCGTCCAGACGACATAGTCCAGACACGACTTGTTTTTCAAAACTGAAGATGGCATAACGGAAATAATCCATGCCTTCCCGTTCGAAGATCCGAACCGGCTGTTCTTGACCGTAACTGCGTAAATGAATTCCTTCCTTGAGCGAGTTCATCGCCGTCAAGTGACTCGTCCACTGTTCGTCCAGGGCAAGTAACATGAAACGTCGTGCCGTCTCTTCATCTTCGGCAATCTGCAAGGCCATTTTTTGATCGACTGAAGTAATCAGCGGTTCCATTTGTTGTTGGATGGTCTCGATCGAGTCACCCAGGACCAATTCAACCGGTTGATGCAGCAGCTGCTCCAGTTCCGCCGTCAATAATTCGATTGGCCATTCTTCCGGAACGAGATCATCCGTCAAATATTGCTCGAGATAGGAATGGATGGTCCGAGCCGCAAACGGCTGAACAAATTGTTCCAGCGTCGCCGAATCAACGATTTGGTTGCGAAGACGATAAATGGCAAGGCGCTGTTCACTGATGACTTCCTCGAGTTGGACAAGGTCGTCACGGACACTGCGGTTGACAGATTCACACGTTTCCTGAGCATAGGCCATCAGTTGCTGAGCTTCTTTTGCATGAACCGGACCGTTGACAGGACCAAGTTTCTTTGTGACACGCTCTAACCGTTCGCGCGCAAACCGGCGGGGCAGATCATCCTCAAGCGACAGGTAGAACCGGGTCAGGCCGGGATCGCCTTGGCGTCCTGCCCGACCACGCAACTGGTTATCGATCCGGACGGACTCGTGCCGTTCCGTGCCGATGACGAACAAACCGCCCTGTGCCTTCGCCGCATCATCAAGCAGGATATCCGTTCCGCGTCCTGCCATGTTTGTCGCAATCGTCACCCGACCGTGGCGGCCAGCGGACTCGATAATCCGAATTTCTTGATCGACGGTCTTGGCATTCAGTATTTCGTAAGGGATCTGACGTTGATCAAGGACATCGGCAACCTTTAAGGATTGTTCGATTGAAGTCGTTCCGATCAAGACGGGTTGTCCCGTCAAATGAGCCGTTTCGGTCGCTGCCGCAATCGCTGAATATTTCTCGGAACTCGTCAAGAACAGGACATCGGCTTCGTCAATCCGAATTTTAGGACGATTCGGTGGAATTGAGACAACATCCATCCGGTACGTCTTCAAAAATTCATCGCGAGACGTGGCAGCAGTACCTGTCATTCCGGACACATGATGATACATGCGGAAGTAATGCTGAATCGTAATTTGCGCCGTCGTCCGGTTTTCTTCGGTCACGCTGACGTGTTCCTTCGCCTCGAGCGCTTGATGGAGGCCATCCGATAAACTTCGTCCTTCCATCAACCGTCCGGTGAATAAGTCGACGAGCGCGATTTTATCATCCTTGACGATATAATCGACATCCCGTTTCAGAACGACGTGGGCCCGAAGTGCTTGGATGACATAGTGGAACAGGACGGCATGCTCGGCCGCGAACAGCTGATCGATACCGAAAATCCGTTCGATCGTCTCGATACTTTGATCGGTCAAGGCGACCGCTTTGATTTCTTCGTCGTATGAATAGTCAGCGTCTTCTTTAAAGTCTTTGACGACATGACGAACCAATTGCTGTAATCCTTCATGGACGGTATCGCGTTCCGCCATGATAAGCGGTGTTTTTGCTTCGTCAATCAAGACGCTGTCGACTTCGTCAATCAAGGCGAAGCGGAGGGGGCGTTGCAGACGATCCTCTTGTCGCATGACTAAATGGTCGCGCAGATAATCGAAACCAAATTCCGTTCCGACTCCGTATGTAATATCAGACGCATAGGCCTGTTGTTTTTCTTCGAATGACAGTTCTGCTGAATTGATGCCGACCGTTAAACCTAAAAACCGGTGAATCTGACCGATCTGTTCCGCATCACGCCGGGCGAGATATTCGTTGACCGTGATGACATGAACCCCTTGACCGTGTAAAGCCTGGGTGAAACTTGCAAGTGACGCGACCAGTGTCTTTCCTTCACCGGTCGCCATTTCGGCGATGTGTCCGGACAGAAGGGCCAATCCACCAAGTAACTGGACATCGTAGTGACGAAGACCGAGTGTCCGCTTGCTCGCTTCACGGACAAGCGCGAACGCTGTCCCGGTGAGGGCTTCGATTTTCTCACCAGCTTGAAGGCGGGTTTTTAAGGATTGTGTCAAAATCCTTAATTCTTCATCCGTTTTTTGTTCCATTTCTGCTTCCAGACTGTTAATTAATAAAACGGTTTTTTCATAACGGCGCATTCTGCGGCTCTGTTCATCTATTAATTGTTTAACACGCTGAAACATAGTTGGTCACTCCTTCGGTTCGACTGTCAAACTCGCTTTTATTATAACAGTTAAAAATTGTAAAACGAATAGTAAAGAGCGAAATAAGTAAAACATTCCCTTGAAATTGAAAACGGTTTCTTTGGGGAAAGACTAATGATTTGGATTTGTTTTTTGATAACGCTTGCAAACAATGTGGGGAACAGGTAAAATAATTCTTGAGGCAAGTGCAATCGTTTGCGCAAATCATTCGATTTCTTGTCTTTCATGTACGATGGATGAAAGGATGGATGTCGAATGGCACCAACGATTGAAGCGGTCATTTTTGACTTGGACGGCGTAATTACCGATACAGCCGAGTATCATTATCTGGCTTGGAAACAACTGGGTGAGGAGTTGGATATCCCGTTCGACCGGGAGTTCAATGAAACACTGAAAGGCGTCAGTCGGACTGATTCGCTGGAGCGGATTTTAACACTTGGCGGAAAGCAGGATGCTTTCACGGAACAAGAGAAAGTTGCGCTCGCAACGAAGAAGAACGACCATTACGTCACGTTGATCCAGCACATCTCAGAACAGGATCTTCTGCCGGGAATCATTGCGTTCCTTGACGAAATCCGTGCGACTGGGCTGAAGATCGGAATGGCGTCAGCTTCTAAAAATGCGTTGACTGTCGTTGAGGCACTTGGAGTTCGGCATTATTTTGACGACATCGTCGATGCGGCAACCGTCGCCCGGTCAAAACCACACCCTGAAGTGTTTTTACGGGCAGCAGAGGCGCTTGACGTCGCACCTGAACGTTGTATCGGTGTAGAAGATGCAGCAGCAGGAATCACGGCCATTCACGCAGCGGGTATGTATGCTGTCGGCGTCGGTCCGGAAACGACGTTACATGAGGCAGACTATCGTGTCGATTCGACGGATTTGCTTTCCCTTGAGCAGATCCTAGCTAGTCGCTAATGACCATCCGCCATTCCCTGATGGCAGATAGGTTTATCTGATTGATCTCTTTTCATGTGAGTACAAAAGGACCGCTTCCCTGAGCGGTCCTTTTGTCATATAAAAAAACGCTCGTTCCGACAAACGGAATGAGCGTTTTTGCAGTACTTAAAGTGTCGCGAGAATACCGTCGGCAATCGCCCGGGCATAACGCGCTTGATAAGCGGGATCCGCCAGTTTCGCACGGTCAGACGTATTGGATAGGAAACCGAGTTCCGCCAGGACGGCTGGTGCCTGCGTCCCCCGAATGACGGCATAGTTAGCGAAATGGACACCCCGGTCACGCATACCGGCATAACCTGTCATCCGTTGTTGGATCGCCTGGGCGAGTTGAACCGAAGTGGTTCCCTTATAGTAGTAACTTTCCGCACCGGACGCACTACCGGCATTTGAAGCATTGATATGGATACTGACGAACCGTGACGTTGACAAGGCATTCGCCATCGCACTCCGTTCGCCTAATGACGGATAATAATCGTTTGTGTAACGCGTCAGCGTCAAATCTACTTTTCCCTGTAGAAGACCGGCGACTTGACGCGCGACGGACAGGACGATGTCCCGTTCTGCGAGCCCTGCCCGGACAGCACCGGGATCATAAGCACCGTGTCCGGGATCGAGGACAATCAAGGGACGATTCGTTGGGCTTGGCTGGAAAATCGTCAAGTAAGTGGCTTCGACATATCCCCGTCGTCCGTCCGCTGTTTGGACAGCAACAAAACCACGTGTCTTATGAAGACTGTTTGTCACGACAACCGGCGTACCGCGGCCGAGACGAGTGAGTTGTCCGCTGAGGACGGAAGCGGATGACCGTAAGGCAACGGTGCTGCCGGCATCAATCAGGACATACATCTTGCTACCGCTGTAATCCGCATTTCCGGCAGACGGTGCAGTAGGGGAAGCTGTTCCCTTTTTCAAATACGTACCGATGACGTATCCGGTCTTGCCCCCGTAATTGATTTTATGCCAGTTCGAACTGACGGATAGGGACTGGACGACTTGATTGCTCGGAATCGTCATCAATAAGGCACCGGATGTCGTCGGGGCACTCCGGAAGTTCAGCCGTTCGGTCGTCGTATAAGCTGTCGATGATGCCGTCGCTTTCTTTAAATAGGCACCCGATACAAAACCGGTCTGTTTGTTATACATCACTTTGTACCAATCGCCGTCCCGGAAGCTTGATGCGAGCGTCGTATTCGAGGGAATCGTCAACAGACGTGCCGAAGACGTCGAGGCTGCCTGTCGTAACGACAAAGCATCTGTCGTCTGGTAATTCGTTTTTGTAAAGTTCGTCCCGGTGACGACTTTCGTTAAGTATTGACCGAGTACATAACCCGTCTTGCCATTGTGTGTTACACGATACCATTCCCCGATCCGGTAGTTGGACGTCAGAGACGTTTTTTTCGGAATCGTTGTTAATTTTTTCGAAGAGATCGAGTCAGTCGAACGTAAATTCAATAAATCTGTTGTTTGATAGATTGTTTTCGTAAACGTTACGCCGGATGCAGCCGATACTAATGGGGACGGAAAAGCGATGGTAGTCAGAAGCAAAAGTAATAGTGCCATTGTTAAGATTTTAGTTAATTTGTCCATTAAATTTCCAGTCTCCTTTTAAGTAGAATGAATACGTATAAAACCTTATATAGTCAATTAAGTATTTTTAAAATAGTTTAATTTATAATTTATCTATTCCGTTCTAGCTCCTTTCTGTTAATATGAAGTGTAGTCAAGTGACAACCAATGAGAGAAAAATATTACAGAATAATTAAATATATAATAAAATTATATATTAAAGAGGCAAAATGTAGTTTGTTTTATTTCAAAAAACATACAATTGAAACATAATTGAAATATTTATGTTTAATTTAGGAAAGTAGGTTAACAAATGGGATCGAGTGAACATATCTACCGAGAACTGATGGAAATCGAAGAGGAATACCGTCGTTTGCAACGACGCGCTGAATATTTAATCGCAGAATTAAGCCGGGGAACAAGCGATTCAGCAAAAGAAATCGCGGTGACACAAGAACGTCCCCTTAAACAACGCCGAGTGAATCAACGTTACCCGCTGGAAGTGTATGTCCACCAAATCAGTGACTTGATGCGTGAGCGCGAGTCGATGTCGGCACGCGATATCCAAATGGAACTCGAACTCCGGTACCGTCACCAAATCAGCAACATCTATCAATTGATGGCCAAAGTGGAACAAGCGAATCCTGCGATTAAAAAAGTCGGACGCGGTATCTATACATATGATCCATCTGCAGAAGTCCCGATCTTCATGTGAGCCGCTCGTCGGCTCTTTTTTTTTATGATATAATTCGCGCAGGAGCGTGATGTTATTATGTTATGGACGGCGTCCATTGTCTGTTTTATCGCGGCCTTACTGATCACACCCGTTGTAAAACGCTTTGCGATTGCAGTCGGTGCCGTTGACAGTCCGGACGCGCGAAAGGTACACGTACGAATTATGCCGCGGTTAGGCGGACTTGCGATTTACATCGCATTCATGATCGGTTACTTTATTTTGCAACCTTCCAGTCCCTATGCGACACATATCCTGGTCGGAGGCTTTGTCGTGATTTTGACGGGAGCACTCGATGACCGTTTTCAATTAAATGCCCGGCTTAAATTAATGGGGCAGATCGTCGCGGCCGTGGTCGTCTTAAACGGCGGTATCCGGATTGAGTTCATCAATCTGCCGTTCGATCAACAATTATTTCTCGGCTGGTGGAGTGTCCCGCTGACGTTTCTATGGGTTATCGGTATCACGAATGCCGTCAACCTGATTGACGGGCTGGATGGCCTGGCGGCAGGGGTGTCGAGTATCGTTTTGCTGACGCTGATCAGTCTCGCCGTCATTCAGGGCAATGTCTACGTGACGATTGTCGCGATTCTCTTATTAATGAGTACATTTGGTTTTCTGTTCCACAACTTTTATCCGGCAAAGATTTTCATGGGGGACACCGGGGCGTTATTCCTCGGATATATGTTAGGTGTCTTGTCATTGCTCGGTTTCAAGAACGTCACCTTGTTTTCGCTCGCGGTTCCGGTCATCCTGCTCGGTATCCCGATTTCCGATACCTTGTTTGCGATCGTTCGACGGGTGTTACAGGGAAAACCACCGTTTGCGCCGGATAAAGCCCATCTTCATCACCGGTTACTCGACCTTGGGTTTACGATGCGGCAGGCGGTACTCGTCATTTACGGACTATGTGCCGTTTTCGGGATGACAGCGATCCTCTTTTCACAAACGACTTCGCTTGGAGCACTGGTATCCTTGCTGATGTTATTGCTGGTACTCGATATTTTAGTCGAATCGCTGGGCTTACTGGGTGAGCGTTATCGACCGTTACTGGATTTGCTGGAACGCATGACATCAAAATGACCAATCAGCCGCTCAAATCCGTTTGAGCGGCTGATTTGGCGATGGGAGAGTCGAGATGAATCCGATTGAACGAGCAGACCGAATTGTCTATCTGGATGTTTTGCGGGGATTTGCTTTATGCGGAATCCTCTTTGTCAATATGCCGAGTTTCCTTGGGGAACGTTTCACGAATGAGATGGGAACTGCCGATCAGGTGTTGCGCCTGCTTTTTGACCTGTTCATCCAAACGAAATTTTACACGTTGTTCAGTGTTTTATTTGGAGCCGGCTTTATCTTATTCATCAATCGCTTGCGGGTGAAGAAAAAATCACTGTGGATTTTCGTCCGCCGCTTGCTGGCTTTATTTCTATTCGGTCTTATCCATCTGTTGTTCTGGAGAGGGGATATTCTGCAGACGTATGCCCTTTGCGGCTTGATGTTGCTTGCCTTCGTCCACACACGATCATCAACGAAACTATGGATTGGTCTTGCCTTACAGCTGTATGTCTTCTTTCGTTATCTCTCGATTTATCAATATGCCCAGTCTGTCGGGGACCGGTCGATTCCGAACCCGGATATGGCCCTGCAATCCATCGTGGCGGCACGTGACATTATGGAATTCGTCACCTATCATGCGACCGTTCAATTACCGCACGGTTTAAACAATTCACTGGCGATTTGGCCGGAAATTCTTTCCCTGTTTTTAATCGGGGCTTACTTCATGGAACGGTTCACGGCCCGACCGCCGGCGACCCGAACAATCGGTCTCGTGTTCGGCGTCAGTCTGTTGCTGTCGTTACCGTTACTCTATCCGATCGTTCAGATTCATCAGGGGCGCATCCCGGATGGACTGGCCAACTACTTTTTTGTCTGGCTGTCGGGGCGCACACTCGCTGTCGCCTATGCAGCGGGGATTGCTTTACTCGTCCGGTCAGGACGTCCGTTAATGGGATTTCAAGTGTTGGGACGGATGGCCTTGACGAATTACCTCACGCAGACGTTTGTCTTTACACTGGTGCTGTTCGTAACCGGGCGATACGGGACGATTCCGCTCTGGCAGGGAATGTTACTGGTTATCGTCGTACTAGTCATGCAAATCCTGTTCTCGAGCTGGTACCTGAAACGGTATCGTCAAGGTCCTGTGGAGACTTTTTGGAGAACTGTCACATATGGCGGGGAAAAATCACGAAACGTCTGAATGGTCACAGAAAATTTACAAATTTTTCGTATAATTCAGCGTGGAGGTGGTTATATGAACAGATGGATCGAAATTTTTATCGTGTCCTTGAAGCTTGGATTAACATCATTTGGCGGACCGGTTGCCCATTTAGGCTACTTTTACGAGGAATACGTCAAGCGAAGGAAATGGGTGGATGAGAAAGCCTATGCCGATCTCGTCGCCCTTTGCCAATTCTTGCCAGGACCGGCTTCGAGTCAGGTCGGGATGGGAATTGGTCTTGTCCGGGGTGGAGTCGTCGGGGCGATCGTCTCATTCATCGGCTTTACGTTACCATCAAGTATTCTGTTAATCATTTTTGCGTTGCTCGCAACCGAATTTGATTTAACGGAAGCCGGTTTCATCCATGGTCTGAAACTGGTTGCGGTCGCCATCGTTGCGGATGCGGTTCTCGGTATGGGAACAAAACTTGCAGTTGGTCCGAAACGGTTATTTTTAATGTTGCTGGCGTTGGCCGGTGTCTTGGTGCTTGCCCATCCATTGGCACAAGTCGGTGTCTTGCTTGTTGCGGCACTGATTGGTCTATTTTGGTTTGAAGATGAACCTGCGGGTGGTGGGAAACTAGATATTCGTGTGCCACGTGTTCTCAGCATCGGTGCGTTGATTTTGTTCGTCGTCCTGCTCGTCGTGACACCTTTCCTAGCCGCTAACGCGACAGGAAATCTTCAACTGACGAGTATCATGTACAGTGCAGGTGCACTCGTGTTTGGTGGTGGACATGTCGTCCTGCCATTCTTACAGCAGTCGCTTGTGCCGGACTTTTTGACGGGTGATAGTTTTCTTGCCGGGTATGCGGCAGCGCAAGCCGTCCCAGGACCGCTCTTTACCTTCGCGACGTACCTCGGGACGGTCGTGAACGGACTGATGGGCGGAATCCTTGCGACTCTCGCCATCTTCCTGCCTGGCTTTTTACTTGTCCTCGGTGTCCTGCCGTTTTGGGACCGGGTCCGTGGCAACAAACAGGTCGGCCGGATGTTGATTGGTGTCAATGCGGCGGTCGTCGGAATTCTGCTTGCTGCGTTATATGATCCGATCTTCACGTCGAGCGTCAAAACAGGAGTCGATTTTTTCGTTGCATTCGGTTTGTTTTGTCTGCTCCGATTTTATAAACAATCACCGCTCCGGATTGTTATTTTGGGTGCATTGATTGGATCCGTCATGGGCTGGTTCTGATTTTGAACAAGACAAAGGGTGGCAGAATTGTTCTGCCACCCTTTTCTTTGTAGAGACTGACGTTTAAGTTAACCTCTCTCTATAACCAATCACGTATCGGAAACGTCATCGCATTCAAGTGTCACGAGTACGATTGAATCTTGTTTGACTTGACGGATGGATTGAAATCCGAATTTTTGATACAACGCAATCGCCGGCTCATTTAAGGCAGCTGTAGAGACGAAGCGGAGCGGTTGTTTTTCGCAGGCATACCGGAGCAGTTGCGTGGCGATACCTTGACGAAAATAATCCGGGGAAACGAGCAACCGGGTGATGGTCTCACCTTCGACTGTTACCGCTCCGACGAGTCGCCCGTCAAGACGCATGATATAACCGATCGGGTGCTCCTCGTGCAACGCGGCTTCTGTCTGAAGAAGCGGTGGAAAGAGAGCGGCACCGATCAATTCTGCCTCGACCCGGTAAGCCTGTTGTTGAAGCCGGTAAAGTTCGGGATAATCAGTTGATTCCAGTCGTTGAATCATCGGTAACCTCCGGTGTTGAAGTCGATTCATCCGCTGTATCAGGCAAGTTCAACTGTTCCTTTAACATCGTTTTCGCATCGGCGAGAGAACCTGGGTCGAGCTTATAATAGTAGGCACCGTTGATCTTGGTATCCGTCCCTTTTAAATCAATCCGGTTGACGGTATTCAAGGATTTGACGAACGGCTGTAATTGGAACGCTTCCGTCAGGGACATGTTTGTCGTGAAATTATCCCCGGTCGCATCCATCAACTTGTTCAGCTTTGTGATGGATCCAAAGGATGTCGATTGATCGATGATCGCTTGGACAACCTGTTGTTGGCGTTTCGTCCGTCCGATATCTCCTTCTGGATCTTCGTAACGCATCCGGGCATAGGCAAGAGCTTCCTCACCGTTTAAGCGTTGAAGACCGGGCTCGAGTTTGACGCCGCCCTTTTTGTCGGAAGAGTTTAACGTATCGATTGGTAATTTGACATCGACTTCAATGCCGCCGACAGCATCGACAATCGCAACGACACCATTGAAATTGATTGAACCGTAATAATCAATCGGGATATCGAGCAACTTTTCGACGGTCTCAATCGTTGAATCAATGCCGCCGAACGCATAGGAATGATTGATTTTATCTTCGTACCCGACAGACGGGATCATGACGAGGGAATCACGAGGAATACTCAGCAAACTGACTTGTTTATCCGTTTTGTTGAACGTTGCGACAATCATCGTATCGGCACGCGAGGACGTATCACCCGGACGTTCATCCGTTCCGACGAGCAGGACGGAAAAATGATCTTTCGTTAAGTCGACGGCAGCAGCCCGCTTATCTGATTTATCTCCACGTGACAGTTCGACTTCTGATTGTTTGGCGGTTTGGAACGTTTTATTAGCGACATAGGCAAATGCAGCACCTCCAGCGATAAATACGACTAGAAAAACGGTGACGAACACTTTAAACCACGACCGCTTTGGTTTTGGTTTGGTAGAACGGGATCGTTTGGAATCATCCACGATTCATTACTCCTTACTTTACTGAATTATTAGAAAATTTTTAAATTCTTTACAATCAGTATAGCAGGTCAAGGTTGAATGTCACGTTCGACATAGCGCGAATACGTTTTCTCGAGCAGGGCTTGCCCGTTCGTCAAATTCGTCATCCACTCAAGGAAGGCGGGGACGGCTGTTTCATCGACCCAGACATCGATTTTGACATGATCAAGATAATGAATCTGATCAATGATGTGTTCGGTTGCCCGTAATTCATTTTCCAGCTTTCCGAGCCAGGTGTAGTCGACCGTGATTTCCACTAAATCGTGGGCAATCCGTTCAACGATACCGACAGCGTTCAGGCCTTCCGAGACACTCGAGCCGTAAGCCCGGATCAATCCGCCGCCGCCGAGCTTGATGCCGCCGAAGTATCGGGTCACGACGACGACCGTATTGCGGAGATTCCGTTTTTTTAAGACTTCCAGCATCGGGACGCCTGCCGTTCCACTCGGTTCGCCGTCATCGTTGGCTTTTTGAATCTCATTGCGTTCGCCGATGATGTAGGCGGAGCAATTATGATTGGCATCCGAATGTTTTTTTTTGAGGTCCGCAATGAAGCGCTGAGCCTCTTCTTCCGAGGTGGCACGCGCCAAATATGTAATAAATCGTGACTTTTGGATAATGATTTCATGGAAACCGTTTTCTTTTACTGTATAATAATTAAATAATGTCATAATCAAAAATGTCCTCCTCGTTAACTAGTTCTTTCTAGCATAACGACGATTTGAGAGAGAGACAACCGTGGGGACTGGCAAGGAACGGAGGGAGTAGTATGACGAATGAGATGGGGGAGCGACTGTCCTTGAATGATATCGTACAGAACATCATTGGTGTCGTAGAAGAAAGCCGGGAAGAAATCGTCCGGATTACCGAAAGTTCACGTGAGCAGTATGCTGAAATTCAGCAGGAGCTACGGGAGTTGAAGACACGTGTTCACGACTACATTAAAGAAGCTGAACGGCTGGAACGACACATTAAGGATTCGAAAGCGCGACTCGTTATCGTGAGCAAAAACTTCGACAACTACTCGGAACAAGATATTCGTTCTGCTTATGAGACGGCGAACTCGCTTCAGCTCGAGTCATTCATCAATCAACGCGATGAGATGAACTGCCGCAAACGGCGGGACGAGCTCGAACGACGTTTGATTCAACTGGACGAAACGATAGAACGTGCCGACATGCTGATCAGCCGTGTTTCGGTCGTGTTGAATTTCCTGACGGACGACATGCAGGTCATGAACGAAAAGTACGAAAAAGCGATGCAAAAACAAGAGATGGGTTTAAAAGTATTCCAGTCGGCAGAGAATGAGCGCCGCCGCCTGTCGCGGGATATGCATGACGGTCCTGCGCAGACGCTTGCCCACGTGTTGATCCGGGCTGATTTGATTGAAAAGATTCACCAGCATAATGGCGCGGAAGCGGCCTTTGAAGAAATACATCGTCTGCGGAAATTGATTCGTGATGGATTAGCTGACATTCGACGTATCATCTATGATTTACGGCCGATGACGCTGGATGATCTCGGATTCGTCCCGACACTTGAACGCTATTTACGACATATGCAGGAAATTTCCAACATCCCGATTCACTTTAATTATCTCGGAGGCGGCGAACGGATTGAGTCCACATATGAAGTCGCCGTCTTCCGAATTGTGCAGGAAGCGGTCCAAAATGCAGTTAAGCATTCCAAAGCAGGGGACATTCGTATTATCATAGAACAGTATCAACATTCCGTTCGAATTCATGTTAAAGATAACGGGATCGGATTTGATTTTGATTCCATCGTCGAATCGTGTGATGAGTCATTCGGACTGATCGGGATGCGGGAACGGATTGAATTGATAGACGGGGAATTTGAGATTGAGACGCAGCCAGGTAAAGGGACAGTCATCAAGGTAAGGATTCCAGTTGAGGAATCCGGAGTGAGAGGAGAAACACTGTGAATAACGAGCAAGTAAAAGTAGTCATCATCGACGATCATCAGTTATTCCGGGAAGGCGTCAAACGGATTCTTGATTTCGAAGAAGAGTTCGTCGTCGTCGCGGAGGGCGAGAGTGGAGCAGACGTGATTCCACTCGTTGAAGCACATCAGCCGGATATCGTCTTAATGGATATAAATATGCCGAAAGTCAACGGGGTCGAAGCAACGAAACGTTTGATGGAAGTCCATCCGGAAGTCCGGGTCATCATCCTGTCAATCCATGACGATGAAACGTATGTCATGCATGCGCTTGGAGCAGGGGCGGTCGGTTATCTCTTAAAAGAGATGGCGACGGATGAACTGGTCAATGCGATCCGGTCTGTGTACCGGGAAGGCGGATATGTCCACCCGAAAGTCACACCGAACCTGTTACAGGAATACCGTCGTCTGATGAAGATGAAGCAGACGATGTCTTCACAACCGATTGAAAAACGTGTCGCCGAAGCACCGTTACATGTGTTGACACGCCGGGAATGTGAAGTCCTGCAGCTGCTCGCGGACGGTTTCTCGAACCGGGCGATCAGCGATACGTTGTTCATCAGTGAGAAAACCGTTAAAAACCACGTATCCTCTATTTTACGTAAGATGAATGTACCCGATCGGACCGGTGCTGTCGTCGAAGCGATTCGCCGCGGCTGGGTCGTCGTCGTTTAAGGTCAGGACGGAAGCCGATTCGGCTCCGTCTTTCTTTTTTTTAGACTTCAACCTGTGATATGATAAAAACCGATTGTGACCTGTCAGAATACCTTATGTCACGACGGAACTCTTAAAAGCGAGGAAATTCACGAATGAGCCAGATTGTGATTTTAACGGATAGTACTGCCTATCTGCCAACTACCTATTGTGAAGAAAACAATGTCCATGTTGCACCGCTCAGTGTCATCTTTGACGGAGATGCGTATCGTGAAGGACTCGATATTTCCGTACCTGATTTTTATCAACGGATTCAGACGGGAAGTTTACCGACGACCTCACAGCCGAACATCGGTGATCTTGTTGATTCGTTTGAACAACTTCCGCAAGGGACGGATATCATCGGTATCACGTTATCAAGCGGAATCAGTGGGACGTACCAGGCCTTACATACGATTAACATGATGGTCGAACACGTTCAGGTCCATCCGATTGATTCGCGGATTTCCTGTATGCCGCAAGCCTTTTTAGTCAAAGAAGCCGTTCGGATGCGTGATGCCGGTGCGACGGCGCTTGACATCGTCGCCCGTCTTGAAGCATTAAAAGAAGTCATCCGTGCCTATTTCGTGGTCGATGACTTGGAACACCTCCAACGCGGCGGACGTCTCAGCATGACACAAGCTGTCGTCGGTTCTTTCCTTAAAATCAAACCGGTGCTTCATTTCGTTGACGGGAAAATCGTGCCGTTCGAAAAAATCCGGACGTTCAAACGGGCCGTCAAACGGATTGAGGAAATGATGGATGAGACGATTCAAGGAACCGGTGCCGGTCATGTCATCGGTGTCATCCATGCGGAAGACTCTTCAAAAGCGGAAGCGGAAATTGCCGTCCTGCAAGAACGGTTCCCGGACGCCCGGATTGAGATGAGTGTGTTTGGTCCTGTCATCGGGACCCACTTAGGACCCGGTGCGATCGGCATCACCTGGTATCAAGAAGCGTAACCCTGTATTATCCATAGGACATACAATGAACAACGGCGTATCTGCGAAAGCAGGTACGCTTTTTTCGTCCCGTTATGCTAAATGGATGCTTCCAGGCGGCGGCAGGAAGTCCGTTCGACTTGCCGAAAAGGAGAGTCAGTCAACGAAAGGAAGTGACTTATGGATTTACGTGGACGATTGATTCCCGACTACCGGCTCGACATGTCGGTCGATGCTCCTCTTGAATACCGGCCGGCTGTCACGTGGCGTTGCGAGCGGTGCGGAAAATTACCGACCCGCGGACCGTGTACGTGCGGGAAACGCTGTTATTACTGCCGCCATTGTTTGATTTTCGGCAAACTGCGGACGTGTGACCGCCTTGTCACGGATCCGCGCCCGCTTGACCCCGTCCGTCCCGATTATCATACGGAACTGAATTTGACGAGTGATCAGCAACGGATTGCCGATGCGATTATCCGGACGATTGATCAACAAGAGAAGCTGCTTGTCCATGCCGTCTGCGGCGCCGGAAAAACGCCGATGTTGTTTCCGGGCATCGAACGGGCACTTTGTACGAATCGCCGTGTCCTGATCACGACGCCGCGCGCGGACGTCGTCCGGGAATTGACAGGGCATCTGAGAAGGGCGTTTCAACAGGCAACCATCGTTTCGTTGTTTGGAGGGTCCGCTGACCGGTTGGGACTCGGCGACATCACAATCAGTACGACCCATCAATTGATTCATTACCGCGCGTGTTTTGACGTCGTCTTCATTGATGAGGTCGATGCCTTTCCGTACCGGACCGATCGGACGTTACACCGCTATGTCCGTCAGGCGACGGCTCCCGGTTCTTCTTTGATTTTACTCAGTGCGACACCTTCGTTGCGCGATCAACGCCTGCCAACGGTTCGTTTGATGCGCCGCTATCATGGTTTTCCGTTGCCGATTCCCCGCCTGCAGATTCCCTATACGAAACAGGATATCGTAGACTGGCTTCGGACGCATGCGACTAAACCACGTCTGTTGTTCGTGCCGCAAGTCGCGGCGCTTGAGACATGGCAGACCTTTTTGCATCAGCAGGGGATCGAGTGCGAAACCGTCCATGCTGCCGATCCGGAGCGGGTCACAAAGGTCGCCCGTTTCCGTCAGACGACCGGTATTTTGTTGACAACGACGATCCTCGAACGGGGCGTGACGTTAGTCGACGTTCAAGTGGCAGTTCTCGATGCCGATCAATCTTTCAGCAGTGCGGCCTTGATTCAAATCAGCGGACGGGTCGGACGAAATGCTGATTTTCCGGAAGGGGACGTCGTATTGTTTGCGAATGACCGGTCCGATGCGATGTACCAAGCGATTCATCACATTAAACGAGCGAACCGGGAGGGATTTCGATGAACTGTTACCTGTGCAGGCAGGACTTTTTACCCGGCTGGACGTTATCAAATGTCTGGACTAGTCAAACCCTGTGTCCGACCTGTAAAATAGAATTTGTAAAAAGAGGGGAATGCGGAGGGTGTGAGGATTGCGGAAAACCGGGACTGCCGCTCTGTTCGGATTGTCAGAACTGGCGCAACCAGGGACGACGATTGGTCACGCACCCGCTATTTCTTTATCAGACACAAGCAAAGGCGTTCATGAAACGGTATAAGTTTCTCGGGGACACGGCTTTGCTCGACGTGTTTAAAACAGAGCTCAAAAAGGTAAAAGTCAAACAGGATTGGATTGTCCCGATTCCGCTCAGTCCGGAACGTTTGCGCGAACGCCGATTCAATCAGGCGGAACTGATCGCCCGGATGATGCGGGGACGGGTCCGGCTTGTGCTCGAACGGGCGGATGGAGCCGCATTCAGCCATCAGACGAGGCACGAACGACTGGAACGGGACAATCCGTATCACGTCATTCAGCCGGTGACCGGAAAAACGATTTTGCTGGTCGATGATGTCTATACGACCGGAATCACCTTGCACCAAGCGGCTTCGCGGCTTTATGGAGCCGGCGCCAAAGAAATTTCTGCGGTAACTTTATTTCGAAGTGTTTAAAAAATCTTCATTTCTGCCGATACTCAATATGAGGTGAAGGAAATGGATGTATTAAACTGCAAAACTTGTGGGAAGTTATTTGTTCGTCAATCTTCTGATCTGTGTGTCGATTGTATCAGAAAAGATCATACTGATTTTGAGAAGGTGCGTGAGTTCCTGCGAGAACGGCGAAAAGTCCGAACCTCACCTAAGGATGTTGAGATGGTTATCGGAGTAAAGAGAGAAACGGTCTTCCGTTACATCAAAGAAGGGCGATTGTTGATCTCTGAGATTTCTCAGATGGACATCATGTGTGAGAGTTGCGGGAAGCCCTCCCGTGATGGCACGATTTGTGCCGGATGTCGTGAAAAACTGCGACGTGACCTCGCCCAAGCGATGCTAGATTCTTCTACCCCTTCGAAACCGCGAACGTATCGAACTTGAATTAAGAATCTTGTAGTCTAGAAAGCAGGTGTTCACATGCGAATTGATTCTACGAAATGGGTTAACATGCCTAAAACGTACGAAAGAAATCAAAAAGTAGAAGGAACAGAACCAACACGCACGAATCGGCCGGATGAAGTGACGATTTCAAGCGAAGCGCGTCTGCGTTTCAATGAAACGACGCCTTCACGGACCGAAAAAATCGAATCCCTTCGACAAGCCATTCAGGATGGAACCTACAAACCGGATGCGAAGAAAATCGCGGAACGTTTCTTGAACTTGTAAGAAGACTAACTTAGACAATAGAGGCGACTCGGGGCACGGATGCGCGGGTCGCTTTTTATATGAACGAACATAGACGGAAGAGGAGGCCATGACGGATGGAACTCATCGATCAGCTGACGGCGGAACATGCCGCACTACTTGAATTGGCAAAAGAAAAAAAGCAGGTCTTGATTCAAAATGATATGCAACGTCTTTCGCAACTCGTCAAGGAAGAGCCGATTCATTTAAAACGAATCGAACAGTTGGAACAACAACGCCTGACGCAGATGGGCACGATGACGATGACGGAGTGGCTTCAAGCCCACCCGGAGGATGTCAATTCCATGCGTCGGTTACTTCAAACGATTGGTCAGTTAAAAGTACTCAACGAATTAAATGCTGATTTACTGACCCAATCGTTACACTACTTAAACTGGCATCTGGAATTGTTGATACCAGAAGCAGATGATTTTACATATGGTCAGTCCGCGCTTGATCGCGCACATTTCAATCGAAATGCTTAAGGAGGCAAATACATGGGATCAACATTCATGGGGCTTGAAACCGGTCGTCGTGCACTGACGACGAATCAGTGGGCGCTCCAGTCGACCGGAAACAATATCGCCAATGCAGGAACGGCCGGCTTTTCGCGGCAACGTCTTGTCATGGCGACGACGGAACAACTGTCGATGGCAATCGGTACGGGTAAAATGGGACAAATCGGTACGGGTGTAAAAGGTGAACTCCTCGAACGTGTCCGCGATGTCATGCTCGATAAACAATATCGAGACGAGGCAACGAAGACATCTTACTATGGTACAAAAGAAGCAGCATTCGGTCGTATGGAAGATGTCATCAATGAACCATCCGATACCGGCTTGTCCAAAGCATTTGACGGGTTTTGGGAATCCCTTCAGACCTTATCAACGAATCCCCAGGATTCAGGTGCCCGGAGTGTCGTCCGTCAAAAAGCGGAGACATTGACACAAACGTTTAATTACATGGCGAAGGCACTTAATCAAGTACAAGGTGACCTGAAAAGTGAAATTGAGGTCTCGACTAAAAAAGTAAATGATCTGTTCAAAAAGATTCATAATATCAATGCTGAAATTCATACAGTCGAACCGCTTGGTGTGTTACCAAATGCACTTTATGATGAACGAGACCGTTATTTCGATGAACTCGCAGAGTACGTCGATTTTGAAAAAGTATCAGTCGACGGTGATGCGATTCAGCAAGGAACACTTGGGAATACGGTTAAAACGGCAGAAGGCCGGATTGATGTTCGAATCAAATTACCGAATGGTGACAAGTTGCTTGCAGTGGATTCAGATTTACCAAAAGCAGGAACGTTGACCTTTACAACAGATGACAATGGTCTCTATACAGGATTCAAAACAGATTCACAAACGATCTCATTTGACGCAGCCGGCGGTTTTTCATCAGGTCGATTAATTGGTCTGATTGAGATGTACGGACACGTTGAGGATGGTCAAGCAACGGGTGAGTATGTCAATATGCAGGGACACCTGGATGAGATGGCAGCAACGTTTGCGACAGCATTCAACGAAGCGCATGCGACGAATGTAAAAAAAGACAAAACAGCGGGTACAAGTGAATTTTTTGTTTCTTCCAACGGAGGAGTAATCACAGCGAAGTCGATCACGCTTGGAGCAGACATTAAAAAGAGCCTGGATAACATTGCTACCTCGACAGACGGAAACATCGGTGATAGTGCCGGTGCCTTGAAACTGGCCAACATGAAGACGGCAAGCATTCGTTTTGAACGATCCGATACGACGACGACAATCGGTTCGTTTTACCAAAATGTCATTGGAGACATGGCAGTCGCAACGGATCAGGTCGCTCGGCTCGGTCAGAGTTCTGCCGTTTTGATGGAAAGTGCGGAACAGCGCCGTATGTCGGTTTCGGCTGTTTCAATCGATGAAGAGATGACGATGATGATTCAGTACCAACATGCATACAACGCGGCAGCGCGTAATATTACTACGGTTGATGAGATGCTTGATAAAATCATCAATGGTATGGGAATCGTAGGACGGTGATGACTAAATGCGCGTAACACAAACGATGCTGACGAAAACAAATATCGGACATCTCTCTGCCAGTTATCAAAAACTGAGTGCGATGCAGGAACAATTGATCAGTGGAAAAAAGATTCAGCGACCATCTGAAGATCCGGTCGTCGCAATGCAAGGGATTCGTTACCGGACAGAAGTGCGTGAAGTCGAACAGTTCAAAAAAAATGTCAATGAAGCGACAGGTTGGATGGACTTGACGGACTCGGCACTCAACGAAGTGACATCCGCCATGAGTCGGGTCCGCGAATTGACGACACAAGCTGCGACGGATACGTATGATGCTACGCAACGGAAAGCAATTCAGAGCGAAGTGGGTCAGTTGATTGAACATATCGGGACACTGGCGAACACGAAATATAATGAAAAAGCCATTTTTAATGGAACAAAGACGGATCAACCCTTCATTTCGATGGAAGGTCTGAAAGAATATTTAACGACACCGGGTAAGTCGGTTAATACCGTATTTACAGACGGTGATCCAACTCTAAAAGAAGAAGAAGTCATCCGTTATGAAATCTCTTCCGGAATTGAAGTTCAAGTCAACGTTTCACCGACAAATGTATTTAGTCCGGAGACGTTCACGACGCTCAAAAAATTATACGATGCTCTTGGTGGGGTTTCAGACGCAGGTGCCGTCGATAGTTCAAATAATGGAGCCGAATTATCAGGGATGTTAAAAGATCTTGATAGTATGCTCAATCAGACGGTCGAAACGCGTGCTGACCTTGGGGCGCGGGTCAACCGACTTGAACTGAACGCATCTCGTCTGGAAGATCAAGAAATTATCGCAAAATCGGTCATGTCGGATAACGAAGACATCGAAGCCGAAAAAGTCATCATGGAACTGAAGTCGTATGAAACGTTACATCGTGCGGCACTCAGCGCGGGGGCGCGGATCATTCAGCCAACCTTGCTTGATTTCTTACGTTAAGAAGGAGATGACGGACGGTGAATCTGCCACATCTTGAGATGCGTCAAACGTCAGCGAAGATTGGAATCAACACCACCCGTGCGACACTTGAGCAACATCAGGCACCGGCGACATTATCGATTGAACAACCGAAAGGGAATCTGTCGATCGAAACCGTCGCAGCACGACTCGAAATTGATTCGACCCAAGCGATGATTGAAACGGGACGACTTCCAGCTTTTGAGTCAGTCCAGCGTTATGCGGAATATGGTCGTCAGATGGGGCAACAGGCAGTTGGCCGGGCAGCGTCTGAAGGCGATCAATTGATGCGAATCGAGCAAGGGGGAAATGCGGTATCCCGCGTCGCAAAATCGCGGGACACACCGCCTGCTGAAGTGACGACACTCGGCTTTTCGCCACGCAGTCTCGAACGCGTCAAAATCAATTATACACCGGTGGAAGTGCAACTCAATTACACAGCAGAACGACCGCGAATCGAGGTTCAGGTCAATCGACCGGAGTTGAATGTGACGGAAGGTACGGTCGAAATTTATCTGCGGGAACAAAATCAACTGGATATGTGGCCGGTCGGCGGCATGTTCGATGGGGAAGGATAATCATATGCAAATCATTACTGATTTTTTTGGTCCGGTTCAAGTGGACGAAAGTGAAATCATTACTTTCGCTTCGGAAGTACCGGGTTTTCCGGAAGCACGACGCTTTATCCTCTTACCGTTCGGCGAAGGGATTCCTTTTTGGTCATTCCAATCGATTGACCAGCCGGAGTGTGCGTTTGTCGTGACGAATCCATTTTGGATTGATCCGGATTACGTGTTTGAATTACCGGAATCGGCGAAGGAGCAACTTGGGATTCAGGAAACGGCACAAGTCGCCGTCTATACGACGGTCACGTTACGTGAACCGTTCCAGGAATCGACGACGAACTTACGGGCACCATTCGTCATGGAGACGAAACGCCGTCAAGCGAAACAAATCATTCTCGATGAAACGTACGCGAATCGTCGGATGATCGGCAGTTTGACCGAAGTAGGTGGCCGCTGATGCTCGTCTTAAAACGAAAAACGGGAGAAGCGATTCAAATCGGGGATGATATTGAGTTGACGATTCTCGCGATCGAAGGGGATCAAGTCAAACTCGGTATCAATGCGCCCCGGCAAATCGATATCCACCGCAAAGAAATCTATCTGGCGATTCAGGATGAAAATGCGGAAGCTTCGCAAAGTACCGGTCTGATGAGCCAATTATTAAAACAACGAACAGATACATGACCAGGACGGGACGGACTTCAATGTCGGTCCTGTTTTTTCGTTCAACAAAAAAATGCTCAATTCTTTTGAATCGTGTATAGTAATGTAGAGAAAAGAAACCTTTTTGACTAAAGAGGGAGTGTAATGGATGAATGAGACGAAGCAGCTGAAGAAAGATGCGAATCGTGTATTAAAAGCGACGAGCCGGACCTTTTATATACCGATCAGCCGTCTGTCACAGGAACTACAGGAAGCCGTCGGAGCGGCTTACTTATGTATGCGGGCCATCGATGAAATCGAAGACCACGAAGAATTGCCGACCGGGGTCAAGACGACATTATTGCGCGAAACGGCGTTAATGATGCGGGGAACATTCGACGAGCAGACATACCGGACGATGATTGCCCCTTACGCGAATCAATTGCCGGAAGTGACACTGCGCCTGTCAGAGTGGATTGCGTATTGTCCGGCGGGTATTCGAACGAAAGTCCTGGAATCGACAGCCGAGATGGCAGAAGGCATGGCCACTTGGGCAGAACGGGACTGGACGGTCAAAACGGCAGCAGATCTTGACGAGTACACGTATTACGTTGCGGGACTGGTCGGTGTCATGTTATCCGACATCTGGTACTGGAAAGCCGGTATCGTGACGGACAAGCAGCAGGCGATCGGATTCGGACGGGGACTGCAGGCCGTCAACATCCTGCGCAATCAACAGGAGGACGCCGAACGCGGTGTCGGCTATTTCCCACCGGGTTGGACGACGGAGACGATGTTCGAGTATGCCCGGGAGAATCTGGCGGAAGCCGATGCATATCTCGCCTCGATTCCAAGAGAGACGACGATCTATGAGTTCTGCAAGATTCCGCTTGCACTCGCCCACGGAACACTGGATGCGCTCGCACGGGGAAAAGAAAAACTCAGCCGGCCGGAAGTCCTGAAGATTGTCGGGAGTGCCGTTCTAAAACGATAATGGATAGACGAAAAGAGACATTGTTCCTCGGAACAATGTCTCTTTTTTTAGCGGATATCTTCGAGATACGATAAAATTTTTTCTTCATAGGCTTGCCGGTCATGTTTGTACGACTGGACGTGCCCGCCGTTTTCCGTCACATACAATTCAGACCGTGGAGCCGCTTTTTGCAGCCGCATACTTTCCGTGACCGGAATCGCATCATCGTCCTTCCCGTGAATCATCAAAATCGGATAATCAATCCGGCGGATGGCTTCGAGCGGTTGGACGCGTTCCGGGTTCAGTCCCGTTAAAGGCGGTGTCACCTGGAGGATGACCGGCGTGAACGGGAAGTTCGGCAGACCGCTCCAGACCGGCAGATTCGTCGCAAGATAGTTCTTGAGATCACTGAACGGACTGTCCGCGATGACACCCGCGACTTCGGCTTTCGGTGCCGTGACGAGAGACGTTGCGGCGCCCATCGAGATTCCGTAGAGGACGACGGGTTCTGATGCCCGGGACTTCGCATAGCGGACGGCGGTCAATAAATCATCCTGTTCCTTCGCTCCGACCGTGACGCGTTTGCCTTCCGATTGACCGGAGCCGCGGAAATCAAACGTCAGGACGTTATAACCGGCTTGATGGAACTTTTTGAACAGCGGCAACACTGGGACATCGTTTTGTTCCCGGTTTTTTCCGTACCCGTGGGCAAAGACGATCGTCAACTTGGCGTCTTCACTCGGAATCCACCAGCCGGACAGACGGGTCCGGTCTTTGTAAGAGCGGAACGAGATATTTTCGTACGCCAGATCCTCCGCCTTTTTCGGATTAGTCGTCAACGGTTCCCGGGGCGGCTCCGTTAAGGAAGAACCGACATAAGCAGAAATGCCGACGATGGCAATCAACACTAAGACGATGAGGACAATCAGTCCGGCAATCAATTTCTTGCGATGTTTTTTCAAAAACGACACGGCGATTCTTCCTCTCTGCAGTAGGATACGTTAATGAATATCTTTTTTCTTGAAACGACCGCCATGGACATCATGGATGTTGCCGATCGCGATAAAGGCTTCTTCGTCAAAATCGCGGACGATTTCCTTCAGCTTTGTTTCCTCCAACCGACTGATGACACAAAAAATGATTTTTTTGTCGTCGCCGGAAAAAGCACCTTCCCCGTTCAGGTACGTCATCGTCCGACCAAGCCGGTCCATGATGGCAAGACCGATTTCTTCATGGTTTTCAGAAATAATCCAGACACTCTTCGACTGATCGAGCCCGTCGATGACGACATCAATCGTCTTGAAGGCGATGAAGTAAGTAATCAAGGAATACATGGCCCGGTCCCAACCGAAGACGAAACCGGCAGCGCCTAAAATAAAGACGTTGAAGAACATGACGATTTCACCGACGGAAAATGGTGTCGAGCGACTGAACGAGACCGCTAAAATTTCGGTCCCGTCGAGTGAACCACTCGCCCGGATGACAATCCCGACACCGATTCCGAGAATCAACCCACCGAAGACGGTTGCGAGGAGATCGACCCGTGTCATCGGACCGATGTCTTCCAGTAACTTTGTCGCAATCGCCATGACGGAAATGGCGTAGAGCGTCGATAAGGCAAACGTCTTCCCGATTTGTTTATAACCGAAGAAGATGAACGGGATGTTGAGAAAGAATAACCACAACGCGAGTGTCGAATCGGTCAACTTCGATCCGATGATGGAAATGCCGACAATCCCACCATCGATGATACTGTTTGGGACAAGGAATCCTTTGAGTCCGATGGCGAAAATCACGGCACCGATCGTGAGCAACAACAAACGACGGACCAGTTGCCATTTCGTTGAACGGCGGTGTCGTTTGGCCTGTTCAGCAGCGGGCATCGAACCCCTCCTTTTGCATATACTTTTCATTACTATAACAAAAAAGCACTAAGGCACGCGAGAACGACCTTAGTGCTTATTTCACCCGTTGTAGCGTAATGTCTGGAAAAACCGTAAGACCAGTTCCGCTTCTTGCGTCGTCGTATAGCGTCCGACATATTGTCCGTCCTCAAAAGCAGTGACAGTCAGGGTGCAGGAGACCAGCTGAAGACCTTCCGACAACCGGACTTCAAACGTCGCGGTTTGCAGAGGTAAGGGAGTATCGGTCGTAAAGTAGAGATGACGTGTACTCGTCCGGTGGGCTTGAATCTCGGAAAAACTAAAGTCGAATGTCTGATTTTGATGTTGCAGCATCTTGATTTTGCCTTGGACCGTAAAGCTCGGTACGTTATCCGAGGCAAGCGAACAGGCTTCGATCGGATACAAGACTTCCCGGATCAGAAAACTTTCCATGACGGCCGCGGACACCGGTCGGCTGAATAAATACCCTTGGATGTTCGGACATTCAAGAGCCCGGAACATCTCCAACTGTTGAATCGTTTCAATGCCTTCCGCGATGACGGCAAGATTAAACTCCTTCGCCATGTAGAGAATACTTTTAACGATAGCTTGTGCTTTCTTATCCTCGGCGATATGTACCGCAAACTGGCGATCGATCTTGACGACATCAATCGGATAACGTTGCAGGTAGACCATTGATGAATATCCTTTTCCGAAATCATCGAGCGCAATCCGGACACCGAGCCGGCTGACATGTTCCAGCGTCCGGCTGATATTCGGATCATCCATGATCAATGCCGCTTCGGTGATTTCCAGTTCCAACAGCTCGGCCGGCAATTGATAC
This sequence comes from Exiguobacterium sp. R-39, assembly GCF_049942815.1. Taxonomy (NCBI): domain Bacteria; kingdom Bacillati; phylum Bacillota; class Bacilli; order Caryophanales; genus Exiguobacterium; species Exiguobacterium sp. R-39. The sequence goes on along the minus strand of NZ_CP187965.1, from coordinate 2,490,544 downwards.
GTAGCCAGTATCTGTTCAATCTGGTGTTCGAACCCGGGAATCAAAAACCGTTTCGGCGAGACGTTGACGGATACCGGGACAAGATCAGCACCGGCACTGGACCAGTCAAGCATCGCCTGGCACGCTGTCTCGACGACCCAGTCGCCGATTGCGATATGCAGGGCACTTTCCTCGGCGAGCGGGATGAAATCATTGGGCGGAATCCGTCCCCATTCCGGGTGTTGCCAGCGGATTAACGCTTCGAGACCGATGATTTTCCCCGTCCAGCTGTCGACTTTCGGTTGGTACTCAAGAAACAGTTGCTTCCGTTCAATCGCATAGTGTAAATCCTGTTCGAGCCGGTAACGGCGGTAATAATCGATATCGAGATTGGACGCATAATGATGGACGGTACTCTGATTTTCACGTCGTGACCGCCGGAGCGCCGTATACGAATGTTTCATCAATTCGACCGGATCGTTGCTGTCGTCCGGAAAACGGCTGATGCCGATCGAGACACGGGTGAACAAGGCATAAGGATCAATCAAAATCGGTTCGACGGATAAAGATAACAACGTTTCCGCATAGGACGTGATATCGTCCTTGAGGCTCGACGGAACGAGTATCGCATATTCGTCGCCTCCGAGGTGCCCGAAAAAGACGCCCTCCGGTTTTGAGGTGTTGAGGAGTGCACTTGTCGCCTGAATCCACTGGTCACCGGAAGCATGACCAAACGCATTGTTGATATCCGAAATCCGGTTAAACGAAATCGACAGAATCGAAAATGCCGTGTTCGCCTGCATCCAGTCACGGATCGTCTCCGTCAACGACAGGCGGTTCGGCAGACCGGTGACCGAGTCATACATCGCCAGCTGTTGCAAGCGTTCCTCGTACTCTTTTTGGAGTGTAATGTCGTGCATGATGCTGTTCGTATAGGCAATCGAACCGTCCAGCTGGAAGACCGGGATTTGTTGGTCCTCAATCCATTTCATACGCCCATCCGGGAACGACAGACGGTACTGGATCGAACTTGCTTTACCAGACTGCAACTGTAAGATGAAGCGTTTCATTGCCGGTACGTCACGCGGGTCAAGTCGCTCGAACAGCCAGTCCTGACTGAGGATCAAATCGTGCGGCAACTCTTCGAAAATCTGGAAAAACCCTTTGGAATGAAACAACAGGCGTCCGGTTGATAAATCGATTTGCGAGATGGCGGCTTCGAGTGCTTCATAGATTTCACGCGTCTGTTCCCGTTCGAGTGCCAGTTCACGGCGCGCTTCACTGACTTCTGACAAATCATAGAGAATCAGAGAAATCAATCCGGTCGGACCGTCGCGTCGTAATGCCTTCAGACGTAACAGTTGGTATTCGTAGTCAGCATTCAGGACGGACACTTCCTGTTCGAACGTATCGATTTCTCCATCAAGCAGGCGAATCATCTGAAAACGGAGCGGATCAAAATCACGCGGATGGATCCGTTGATGTAACTGTTCATTCGAAAAGGGATTCACCAGACTGGACTCGATTCCCAAATATTTGATCAAAGAGGGTGAATACTCAATCGTCCGGTTCACTGGATCGTAATGAAAGACGACCAGTTCCGGAATCTGTTCCGTCAGTTCCAGTTGCGACCGGATGTGGACGACATCATCCTCCAACTGTTTTTCGCGTGTGATGTCACGTGCGATCCCGTACACCCCGACGACATGCCCATCCTGTTCAATCGGCATATTCGTGATTTTGAGCGTCAGCCGGTGTTGATCGGCATGCAGACCTTGTGCCGTATAGTGGACCGTCTCACCGGCCAGGGCCCGCTCGAAAAATGCCGTGACGGACGCATGCTGTTCCGGTGGATTGAAGACGGCGAAATGATTATATAAAGTTTCCTTCGAATAACCGAGCATCCGTGGAAGTTGTTCGTTGAAATAGATGATTTCACCAAGATGATTAAAGAAAAAGACAGCATCTGTACTTTGCTGGAAAAAAGGTTCCACACGTTCTGGTCGTGACAGTTCTAACCCGCCAATCAGCAGAGGGGATGTAGATGAACGACTCAGCCGTTGCATCGCGTCGAAAAAAGTCATAGACAAATCTCCTCACTCGAATTTTTTCTCTCACTCTTAGTATCGGAGTAAACGAAGATCAATTGCAATCAAAGTTCGAAGAATAGACTTTTTTTTCAAAAAAAGCGAATCATTTTTTGGAGAATGGGAGGAAGTGGAATGGAAAAGAAGAGGGTGGGACGGGAAATCTACTTTCTTTTGCTCGCTTTTCTCGGGCGGAACGGAAGCCGCGGTCGTCGTGACCGTCGACCGGGTCTTCCTTGTTCCTGTCGGAAGAAAAGCTTCCTTTTCCCGTAGAAGTCGAGCTTCGAAAGCAGACGTACCCGAATCATTCGATCGGGTAAAAAATATAAAAAATCATCAACGAAGGAAACGTACAAAAAGACAAAAAGACAAAAAGACAAAAAGACAAAAAGACAAAAAGACAAAAAGACAAAAAGACAAACCCCGCCGATGCCTGTTGAATGGCATATGCTGGAGTTTGTCAGTGCTTTACATATTAGATGGCAAGATCAACAGAAGTCTCGCTGGCATTGGGATCAGCCTGATCCGGTCGGTCGGAATCGTTCATGCCATGATGGCGTCCCGGTCCATGTCCGCGTGGTCCTTGCTGTAAGTCGTCATAGCTTGAGACTTCATCGGCCCGTTCCTGCATCCGTTCCTTGATCGCCGTCGCTTGTTTTTTCGTGATGGCACCGCTTTTGACTTTCGCATCGATTGCTTTCGTTTGTTCGGCAAGGACAGCCTTCTCAAAAGCAGCGAAGGAGATGTTGTTCGCTTCCGCAAATTCCGGTAACGGTTGGTTCGCTGCCTTGAACTTCGTCGCATCGAGATTCAGCCGTTTCAAGATAGCGGACGTTGTATCACCGAAGACGTCATGACCGGGTCCACCGTGTTCGCCTGGTCCATGTTGACCGCGGTCCGGTAAGTCATCGTAACTGTTGGCATCCGAGAACTCTTCTGTCAGGCGGGCTTTGATCTCGGTCGCCTGTTTTTTCGTCATCTTCCCGTCTTTGACGAATTGATCGAGCTGTGTCGTCTGCGCTGCAAGCAATGCTTTTTTGTAATCCGCGAACTTGATTGACTGGGCTTTCGCATAAGCAGCGAGCGATTGGTTGGCTGCATCGAATTTATCTTGGCTCAGACCGAGTGCCTTCAAGACGTCGGCAATCAACGATTCGTTGAAGAAGCCGCCTTTGTCACCGCGATGTCCTTTTGGCATCTGTTCTTTTAAATCGGCATAACTCGAAACCCCGCTAAAGCGTTCCGTATGATGTTTTAACATATCCGCTGCCTGCGACTTCGTTAAGTCACCTGATTTGACGAGTGAAGCGAGCTGTTCTCTTGCGGCGGCAAGTTCCGCCTTTTTATAGTCACTGAACGAAATTCCTTTTTGTTTCGCAAGATCTGCGATTGATAAGCCTTTTTCTCGGGCGGCATCGACTTGTTTTTGGGTCAGATTGAGTTTTTTGAGCAGTAACGTAAAGTCGAGTCGTTTCATCCCTTCGAAATGCGGACGTTCTGATTTCGTTTCTGTCGAGCTGTCATTGGTTGCAGCATAAGCAGAAGCCCCTCCTACTGTTAAGGCGCTGATTGTCAGTGCGGTGATCCATTGTTTTTTGAAATGCATGGGTGATCACTCCTTTCACCTTTTATGTTAGCGGGATACGTCTGCGAAGTTGTGAGGAAGTTGCAAGGAAATCGCAAAGAAACGTCAACCGTTCAAAAAAGACGGTACACTACAAGTGGAGGGATGAAGATGAACATTTTAGTGATAGAAGATGAACTGAAGCTGGCACAGGTGACGGAACGTTTTTTGCGTCATCACGGCTATACGGTCACGATCGCGGCGTCGCTTGCGGAGGCTAAAACAAAACTTGCGAGTACGTCGTTTGACGCTGCCCTCGTTGATGTCCGCCTGCCGGACGGGGACGGCTGGTCGCTTGTCCCGGGCATCAAAGCGACGGTTCCGGCTCCGGTCGTCTTCATGCTGACGTCACGCGGGGAAGCGGACGACCGGGTGTTCGGACTGGAACTGGGAGCAGATGATTATCTCGTCAAGCCGATTGTCCTCAAGGAATTGATCATCCGGCTCGAGCGGGCGTTGAAGCAACGGTTGCCGGTCGGTCGGCAGTTAGGTGACGTGACGATTGATGAGAAGGCGCGCCGTGTCCAAAGTGGAACGGACACCGTCAGTCTCACGAAAATGGAATTCGAACTGTTGGTCTATTTCTTTGAGCACATGGGTGAAGCACTGACGCGCGATCAAATTCTCGATGAAGTCTGGGGCTATACGTTCGGAGGCGATACGCGGACGGTCGATACACATGTCAAACAGTTGCGGGATAAGATGCCGACGATTAAACAGCAGTTGAAGACGGTCCACCGGGTCGGCTACCGGTTGGAGGCAATCGAATGAGTAAGTTGATGCGAAAGTTTTTGCTGGCGGTCATTGCGCCGTTATTGATTATGGGCGTACTCAGTTTCAGTCTGACGGCGTTCCTCGTCAACCGGTTTGCGGAAGATGAACGTTACAGTCAGTTGATGCGGGAAGCAAATATCATCGAGGAAGCACTGGCAGAAAATCGTCCGGTACCGCGTGAAATTCAAGGGTTTATCACCCGTGACGAAGTGACGGAACGAATCGGAGGACGGGGACGGCAAGTCGTCGAACTGCCGATTCTTGACGATCTCAAACAAAAAGACATCATCGAAGTCCAGGGGAACCGGCTGTTGACGTATCAGTTGAAGAGCGGCGATACGGTCATCACGACGATTCGCGAAGCACCGCTCGCAAGCAGTGCCCTCGACGGCGTCTATCTGGCGATCGGTGTTGCGTTACTGGCCGCCTTACTGCTCGCAACCGGACTGGCCTATTATATGGGACGGCAATTCATCCGACCGATCATGGAACTGCGGACGGTCGCCAAACAGATTGGCGACGGACGAAAAGACGTTCTGTTACCGGACCGACCGAATGATGAAGTCGGTGATCTGATTCATGCCGTCGATGAGATGCAGGAACAGCTTGTCCAAAAAGAAGCATTACAAAAATCGTTTATTGCCGGAATCACGCACGATTTACGGACACCGCTCGCCATCATCCGCAACGAGACGGAAGCTCTGGCGGCCGGAGTGATTCCAGTCGACGAACTGCCGGACGTCACAACCAGTATCATCGAAGAAACGGATCGGCTCGGGCTGTTGATTGACGAGACGCTGGTCTATTCGAAACTCGCCGGCGGAATGATGCCGCTTGACCGGACGGAGGTGGCCGTGGATCAATTAGTCGAAGAAACGGCGGAACGGTTACGATCGACGTTCAAAAAAGACGGTCTTCGTTTGACGGTCGAGACAGAACCGGTCCTGTTCTCGCTTGATCGGCGGATGTTCGAACGGGTTCTCGTTAATTTTCTGATGAACGCCCATGTCGCTGCCCCGAGCGGAAGTGAAGTGTTCGTCCGGCTGACAGCAACCGAATTGACGGTGGAGGACGCCGGAAGCGGTGTCGCAGAAAACGACCGGTCAACGATCTGGGATTTGTATGTCAAACAGACCGGCGGCTCCGGGCATGGTCTCGGTCTTGCCATCAGCCGGTTGATTCTCGACAGTCACGGCTTAGCGTACGGTGTCCGGGACAGCATGCTTGGTGGTGCCTGCTTTTATATCCGGTTCAAATAAGCAAAAGAAAAAAAGGTCCCGTCATTCACCTGAGTGAAGAGCGGGACCTGTTGGTTATTCAGAATCGTTGGCTTGAACGAGACTCGGTTTGACGAGCGTATAGAACTCATCGCTCATCCCGACGCGGCTGCCCATCTGACAAGCGAGTTCGAGTGTCTCCTGATAGAATTTCGCCACCAGACTATGATTTTTGATGTGCATATCCTTCATCGCTTTTTCAACGCCGAGGACGACTTTTGCGATTTGATCATCGGCATCATTGCGAACTGGGACAACGTTTTCCGGAAGATCGACTTCCTTGTCGTGTCCGTTAAAGCGGAACGACGCCCCGAAACCAAGATGCTCGAGGAAGAAGTGCGGTAACAATTTACCGGCGAAGAACTGGTGCCACTCTGATTCTTTCATCGTATCCATGTCGCGTTTGAACGATGTCGTTGCAAGTGCATAGCGGTCATGTGTATCTTTCATGAACTTCTCGAGGATTGGTACCTGCATCGCAAACGAATTTTTCAGCAGATTATCGAGCTGTTCTTGCGTTAATAGTTCTTGTTCAGCCATCAGTTTAACCCCATTTCGTTTCGTTAGTTCTATCGTAAGAAATTTAGACAATTCCGTCAAATCTTTTTCAAGAATAGAGTTTACCTATTTCACAAAAGGGAATTCCTTTACTATCGAAGAGTTAAGGGGGAGTTAGCATGAAACGAGTAGCAATGACAGGGGTATTAATCGGAGCATGTCTAATTCCGGTGACAGCTTTCGGCGCAAGTAATGTGACGTACAAAACAGGTACGATTCAAAACAAGGACTTCGGCTATTCCGTCAAGGCGACGACAGCCTTGCAGACAGCGATCAAGCAGGATAAGATCGATGTCGTCAAAAACAAAACCGTCAAGACGAAATACGGTATCGTGACACGTAGCGGGACGTTTTCGCTCTACTATAAAGTAAAGGGAAAAGATCAAATGCTCGTCAACTTGAACTTTGAACCGAAAAAATTAACGAAAAAACAATTTGAGAAACAAGTCGGGTTCGGAACCTATCTCGGCACAAAAGGCAATAAAACATACTATTATGTGCAACCGACGGAAGCCGTCAAAGGCGCAGCCGGGAAACAAAAGATTGCCGACTTAATCACACACGATGTGCCGGCGATGATGAAGACATTCAAATTAAAATGAGGAAACTGCAAGGAGCACCAGCTTTTGCTAGTGCTTCTTTTGATGGTCCGATATAGTAAAGGTTGAGGTGAAGTGAAATGGAATGGACAGTAACAGAAGTTAAACAAACAACAGAAGTCTTACAACTTGAGAAATGTGTCAACGATCACGACGGAATTGAATTGAAAGTCGCCGCAGATTGGGTCGGACAAAATGATTTCGCGATTTATGACGATACGAAATTAATCGGTTATCTGCAAGCGTTCGCTTACTTACCGACAGAGTGGGAAATCAATGTCTTCGTCGATCCGGATTACCGGAAACAGGGTGTCTTCACGCAACTCGTCGAAGCGGCGAAAGAGGCAGCCCGTCCGCAAGGGGTCGAAGCGTTTACGTTCGTCATTGATGATGAAAGTAAATCGGGCCAGGCCGTCCTTGGTCAGCTCGGTGCCGAGTACCGGATGACGGAATACAACATGGTCCTGAAAAAAGCGCAATTGTTCCTAAAAGCGGATCCAGATTTTGAACTGCGGGAAGCGACAGCGGACGATCGTCCGTTCATCGTCGAGACACTTGGTTCGTCATTCGGCAACACAGCGGATGAAGCGGAATCCATCTATCAAGCGATTGAATCGGATGATCGTGTCACGTTCATCGGTGTCTCAAACGGCAAGCCGGTTGGTGTCATTCGGGCTTACTTAGCGTCCGAGACGCAGGCGAGCATTCACGCGTTTGCCGTCCGTCCGGAAGCACAAGGCAACGGATACGGCAAAAAGATGCTGAAGCTGATGGTTCAGGCGATGTTCCGCACAGGTCGGACGCAGCTTGAACTCGATGTTGAGACAGATAATGCCCGGGCACTTGATCTCTATAAAGAGGCTGGGTTCGTTGTCGGACGTGGTTACCAGTTCCACGTACTTGGCTTATAATTGTTTTACAGAAAGTCCACGCGAGTGGGCTTTTTTTTTGTAGAATTCAAAGACCACAGGTCTGTCCGCTATTTAAAGAAATACGATATCGTTTCCTGTCGTCCGTTGGTGCGCTTTCCTCGGGCGGAACGCAAGCCGCGATCGTCCTCTTCGGACGACCGGGTCTTGCCTGTTCCTGACGGAAGGGACAAGCCCTTCCTTTTCCCGCAGGAGTCGCACCCGGACGACGGAAACTTTTTTGTTAGGAAACTTGTGACAAATGGTGAAGTAAATAACAGGGGGAAACAAGTTCACATTCTAAAAGAAATCTGAAACCTTCTCGCGGTTTTGTCGTATACTACACATATGGAAAAAAAGAGGAGGCGACGTTATGGAATGTCGTAAAGATTCATTACGGACGTTGAAGTGGGTATCAGGTGGTTTAGAGGCAATGCTCGGGATTCCGGTACTAGGTGGATTATTTATTGTCTTTGGAACAGGTTACAATGCGCTTTGGGTCATGTTAGCGTTCCATATCGTGGTCGTCGTTTTGACGGCACGTGCCGGCCGGGTGTCAAAAGGAAATATCGTCGGAATCGTCGCATCAACAGTCGGTGTCATTCCGGTCGTCGGCATGTTCTTGCATCTAGCGGCAGCGATTACGATCTTGCTGGATGCGGCATTCGGGAATCGGGTTATCACGCGGACACATGTCGAACGCGTTGAACCGATTCGTCCCCGTCCGGTCCGGAAAGAGCAGGAACGCAAAGAGGATCATCCGTTCTAAGCTTTTTTCGTTGACAGTTGAAAACAAGCCGTGTAAAGTAAACAACAAGTTAAGCCATATCAAACAAATCAACGACGCGGAGTAAGTACCGTCAACACTGCCGACAAAGCGAGTCAGGAAAGGTGAGAGCCTGACGCGGTAAGCTGATCAGGGAATGGACCGCTGAGAGCCTGTTGAACGATTCAGTAGACAGGACGGTTGCCCCCGTTACCGGGCTAGCTGGTTGTTGGACCAGCGACAAGAGGAGATTTTTAATCTCAACTAGAGGTGGCACCGCGCGGATACAGGCGTCCTCTATGCATCAGCTTTTGCTGTGGCATAGAGGGTGTCTTTTTTGTTTACGTCAAGGAACGCCGAATCATCCAACGCACATTATCTTTAGGAGGAATTATTTATGAAAAAGACATTGATCGCGGCGGCAAGTACGGCGTTCCTGCTCGCAGGATGCTCCACAACGGATACAGAACAAGCAACACCAAATAAGAATGACAAGAAAGTCCTGCACACGATGGAAAGTTATGACCTCCTGTCGGTCGACCCGGCAGACGCCATCACGTCAAATATCTTTAACCAGATTTATGAAGGACTCTACCGCTTTGACGCAAACAATGAACTGGTACCGGCAGCAGCGAAGTCGCACAGCGTGTCGGAAGACGGAAAAGTCTATACGTTTAAGTTGGACAAAAACGCTAAATGGTCTGACGGCAAACCGGTCACAGCGGAAAACTTCCGTTATGCCTACGAGCGCGTCATCGACACGAATTCACCGTTCGCGTACCTGCTTGAGCCGGTTAAAGAAACAAAGGTCATCGACGATCAGACGTTACAAATTGAACTCAAACGCCCGACACCATACTTCCTCAGCATGACGACGTTTGGTACTTACATGCCGGTCCGGGAAGACATCGTCAAAGCACAAGGTAAAAAGTTTGGAACGGATCCAAAAACAAACGTCTACAACGGACCGTTCACGTTCAAAAAATATCAGGCCGAGCAAGGCTACACGCTCGCGAAAAACGCAGACTACGCGGACCGCAAAAACGTCAAGATTGACGAAGTCGATGTCAAAATCATCAAAGATCCGATGCTTGCGATCAATCTGTTTGAAACAGGAGAACTCGATGTTGCACCACTCAACTCCGAAAATGTCGTCACGTACAAAAACAAAAAAGAGTACAACACGTTCAGCGACTCACGGATGTTCTTCATCCGGATGAATCAAAAAACGGACGCGCTGAAAGATCAGAAAACACGCCAGGCGATTGATGCGGCGTACGATAAAAAAGCACTGACAGAAACGTTACTCGGAAACGGCTCACTGCCGGCCGATTACATCGTCCCGCAGGAACTCGATCCAAAATACGACAAGACCCGTCAAATTGAATCATCGTTTGACGCAGCACAAGCGAAACAAGTACTCGCGGATCAAAACCTCGAGTTGACGATGATCATTGAAGACGACGATGTCTCAAAGAAAATCGGCGAATACATCCAAGGTTCACTGAAACAACAAAATGTCGATGTTAAGCTGTTGTCACTGCCGAAAAAAGAACGGTTGGCGCGTGAAGGACGAGGGGATTATGACTTGTCACTCGCGAGTTGGGCTCCGGATTATCAAGATGCGACAACATACTTGAACCTCTTCATGACAGGAAATCCGTTCAACATGATGGACTACTCGAACAAACAGTATGACAAACTCTTGAAACAGGCGGAAAACGAACTCGATCAGGACAAACGTTTGGAACTCTTAAGCGAAGCCGAAACGATGTTACTCGACGATCAAGCGATTTCACCGGTCTACCAACGGAAAAATGCTTTCCTTCAAAACACGGAAGTGAAAAACCTGGCCCGTCACAATGTCGGAACAGATATTTCCTATAAATACGTTGAGATTGACCGCAAATAAAGTAACACCAACAGATATCTAGTCAACTTCCTTCTTCTATAGAAGGTATTGACTGGATGTTTTTTTGTTATGTCTATTATCGATGTGACGAAAGTATGAAGGTGTGAACTGCAAAATCAGGTCAATTCACTTAAAGCGTTCTCAGAACCTGCCGATAAGTAGGGTGATGAGATTTGAAACAGGAAAGGGAGTTTCGAAGATGAGTAGATTACGCAAAAATTTAAAGATGCGGTTGTTTGTCTGGGTCTTGGCGATTTCAGTCATTACCGGTGGGATTTCAGCACAGTTGACGTTGTTTTTAAACCGAGGACTTGATGTCGCGGACGGACCGTCGATTTGGTTAGGTGCCGGGATTGGCTTAGTTTTATCCATCATTGGTTCAGCATTGATCCAATTGATTCTCCGTCAACCAATCAAAGCGATTGAAAAAGCGACGGAAACAGCACGTGAAGTCGCAAACGGTAATTTCAACGTCGATTTCGAAGAAGCAAAACGCGGCGACGAAGTTGATCAGTTGATGCATGAACTCGAAGTCATGGTCTTACATATCCACAAACAGGCAACACAGATGGGCAATTCAAGTGATAAACTGACGGCGTCAGCGCAGGAAATCGCGGCTGCTGTCCAAGAAGGTAATGCATCAGGCGAAAGCATCCGCTCGGCGATGGCAGAGCTCTCAACGAAGATGAATGAAAACGTCGATCAAGCTTATCTGTCGATGGATGCGCTCGGCGCCGTCAAACGGACGATGGACGAAGTCGCCAAAGAAATGAACGAAGCATTGAAATCAGCAACGGTCATGCAGACGGAAGCTGAGAACGGGAAGACGCTGGCGACAGACTCGGTCGAAGCGATGCATATGATTTCAAGTAAGATGGAACAATCAGCGACATTGAACAGTCGACTGACCGGTATGACAGGTGAAATCTCACGGATTACCGATGTCATCAGTGACATCTCGGCCCAAACGAACTTACTCAGTCTTAATGCCTCGATTGAAGCGGCTCGTGCCGGCGATGCGGGACGTGGATTTGCAGTCGTCGCAGCGGAAGTCAAAAAACTCGCCGAACAGACTGCAACATCAGCGAAAGAAATCACCGATTTGATTTCCGGTGTCAAACGTCTCGTCAATGATACAGCGAACGCGATGACGGACGTCCAAAAAGAAGTGGCAACCGGTGTCGGTCTCGTCGAACAAGCCGGTTCGTCGTTTGAAGAGATTCATCAGTCGACAGAAAGTGTTTATTCGCGTGTTCAGTCGGTCGATCAACTCGTCATCAAGTCAGATAAAGAAATCGATCAGGTTGGTTTGACGACGGCGAATATCCTCGCGATGGTCGAAGAAGCATCGAAACATGCGGAACAGGTCTTGCAGGCATCAAGCCATCAAGCGGCTTCACTTGGTGAGGTCAACGGCGCGATGGAAGAGTTGGTTGCAGTCGCAGAACAACTACAGGAAGAGACAGGCGCGACGCGTCTGTAAATCAGAAATCGTAGACGGAAGTAGCGTCTGCGATTTTTGTTTAAACTTTTTTATTTTTTTTGAGAGAAACTGTTAAACATTTCGGTACGGCGACGATATATAGAGTGGAAGCAGTCATCGACTACAACCACCGCGCTACTCTTGGGCCGGCCAGGGGGCGCATCTCGGAGAAGAAGGATCTTCAAAGAGACAAAAAATTTATTCCTATGGAGGGAAACTTACAATGATTATCAATCACAACATTACAGCACTTAACACACACAACAAACTTTCTGCAGCTTCTTCAGCTCAAGGGAAATCAATGGAGAAACTGGCTTCAGGTCTTCGCATCAACAAAGCAGGCGACGACGCAGCTGGTCTTGCAATCTCTGAAAAAATGCGTGGACAAGTTCGTGGACTTGATCAAGCTTCACGTAACGCACAAGACGGTATCTCATTGATTCAAACAGCTGAAGGTGCATTGAACGAAACGCATGACATTCTTCAACGGATGCGTGAATTAGCGACTCAATCTGCCAACGATACTAACACACTTACTGATCGTGAAGAATTACAAAAAGAATTTACTCAGTTAGCAAAAGAAACTACACGTATTGCTAAAACTACTGAGTTTAACACTCAAAAATTACTTGATGGTTCAGATACTGACGGTAAAGTGTTCCAAATTGGTGCAAATGAATCACAAAACCTTACATTAGTCATCGGTAACATGGATGCAACTGCACTTGCAGTTGGTACGGGAACAGATGAAGCTTCAACAGTTGGTATTGACATTACTACTCAGACTGGTGCTAACACAGCTATCACTACAGTAAACGATGCGATTGAAACAGTTTCAGCAGAGCGTTCTAAACTTGGTGCTACTCAAAATCGTTTAGAGCACACAATCAATAACCTTAAAACATCTTCTGAAAACCTAACAGCGGCTGAATCACGTGTTCGTGACGTTGACATGGCGAAAGAAATGATGAACCAAACAAAGAACTCGATTCTTGCGCAAGCTGCACAAGCAATGTTGGCTCAATCGAATCAAACACCTCAAGGCGTGCTTCAACTCCTTCGGTAATTTGATTCCACCGGGCGTCTGATTGGGTAACTGATCAGAGCATGACTGGGTGAATTGCTGGAACTCCTTTAGAGCCTTGATGTACGACAACGTGGCTGGAAACGGCGAGCGTGACCGTTCTGAAAAACGTCAAGGATTGGACAATCAGCAGCCAAGCACCTGTAGGGAAACCTTGGTGAAGGTTCAACGACTAGGATAGACGACCTAATGGACACTTCCGATGGTTATGAAATCCGTACTCCGTAAACGGCGGGGGAAGCGCCCAGCTCCTAGTAAAACTAGGATGAAGATATAGTCTTATCATTAGCGAAAGTTAATGCGCGTAGCAAGCGAACCAACAGCCGCAAGGCGTTCTCCAATTACTCCGTTAATCGTAATTGGTCATATCATTTACTTAAAGGTCATGGACTTGTTCCATGGCCTTTTTTTAGTTGTCCAAATTTATAGGTGACGGACCAATATGTCCGGTTGGATTTTTCAGAGATTGCTTGTGTCGTCCATCCGCTTGTCTTGAGTTCCAGAATGGTAGTGCATTCTTCTGATGTATACGGTCTAGAAGGGTTTGAGGCGAGTACTTGATACTGTGGATGTTCATATTTAAGTTGGTTGAGACGAGCCTGTCAGTCTAACTTAATGAGCAAACTTTGATAAGTCCACTGCATACGGTGAAACTTGCTCCAAAAATGTAAATGTATTTTTGACACGAGTAGTCTTCACGATAAAATCGTTGCGATTCACCAAAGTGTTCTCGTTCACTATTTTGTTTTTCCTACGAGATTTTAGATAACATTTTGTGATTTCACCCTCGACTAAAATACTTGCTAGTGAGATAGCTTGTTGAGCATTTGATAATCTATCAATCAGCATAGCAAAGCTTCTTTCATAAAAGAACGTATGTTCCTTTATTCCTGATTTTATGAAGTTTAAAATAAAACTAATAAAAAGAATGGTCTAAACCGATATACTACATAGAGAAGAAAAAGGAGTGTTTGTCCATGAATTCCATCAATACGGAAATTCGGCTTCACCTGCCTGAAAATGTCTTACCATACGAAGCGACTCGGAATGTCTTTATCGAAGCGAATCAGTTGGAGTTGGCGCAGGATGGGATCGTCGTTTTGCCGACACCTCAGCATATCACAAAGCTTGAAACCGCAATCGAAAAGGCTAACGTTCAGCTCGAAGCGCAACGTACAGGTTTAAAGTTCGTTAAACATGAAAAACTTAATGAATTTTATATTCAAGTCGTAGATACCAATAACAACGTCGTTCAAGAAATACCGAGTAAAAAGGAACTTGATTTTTTTGCTGCCTTTATGGAATTTAATCAACTGATTGATAAACGAATTTAATAGGAAAGGGCTGATTACATGGCAGGAATACGTCTTAGTGGTCTGGCAAGTGGGATTGATACAGAAACGATGATTAAACAACTGATGCAGGCAGAACGTGCACCCGTTGATCGTCTCTCTCAAAAAAAACAAACGTTGACATGGCAACGTGATGCTTACCGCGAAATGAACCGTGGTTTACTCGATTTACGAACAGCTGCAAGTGACATGTTGTTATCAAAAAACTATACTACTAAAACTGCAATAAGCTCTGACACTTCGAAAGTGTCTGTGTCGGCAAGTCCAGCATCAACAGCTGGTAGTATAACGATTGATGAAATTGGTCAGCTGGCATCAGCAGCATCTGTAACAATGACGACAACAGCAGGTAAGTCATCTGATATAACGCTTTCTGACAGTGGCATGTTTACGGTGACTGATGGAAAAGTCAATATTCAAATCAATAGCTTTGCTGCTGACGGAACAGCAATTAGTGAAATGATTTCACTCGATGCAACACAAAAACTGTCCGATTTAACTTCAGCGATCAATGGTAAAACAAGTCTAGGCATGAGTGCGGTCTATAACGATCTTACAGGTAAACTGGTTTTAACGAAAACAAGTACCGGAAAACTGAATACAAATGGTGCAGATATAACAATTCGTGATGTAAATGCCAATGCTGAGATTGTTAATTCACAGTCAGCGACGATGGGGCAAGACGGCAAAAACGCCAAGTATACAATTGGTGGGCAAGAGCTCGAACAACGGACAAACACCTTCACCCAAAACGGTCTAACGATCACTTTAAACGGAACGTCTACAACAGCCACAACGATTAATACAAAACTCGACACCCAAGCAAACTTTGATTCCATCAAGAAATTTGTTGATAAGTATAACGATTTGATCGATAAAATGAATAAAAAAGTCCGGGAAGAAAAATATCGTGACTTCCAACCATTGACAAATGCCCAGCGAAAAGAACTGAGTGAAGACGAAGTGAAAAAATGGGAAGAAAAAGCGATGAGCGGTGTATTGAAAAATGACAGTTTTCTTCGTGATGGGATGACGTCGTTCCGGAGTGCAATCTCTGCAAAGATTGATACAGGATATTCGTATACGTCAGGAACTGATACAATTCAATTGAACTATATGTCGCAAATCGGTATCACATCAACCAATGATTTCCGCGACGGTGGGAAACTGAAAATCGATGAAACAAAATTGAAGAAGATGCTAGAAGAACAGCCAGAAGGCGTCTATAAACTATTTACAGCTGATGCTCCGGAACCTGTTAAGAATCCTGATGGCTCAGTTACACCAAATCTAGGTGGACTCGACGGATTTGTTCGTCAAATTCAAGGTTTCGCAACGACGATGCGCGATAAAATTTCGAAAGTAGCTGGACTTGATGGTGCTGTCTCGACGACGTATCGACTTGGTAAATCCCTCGCTGACCTCGATAAGACCATGTTGACATGGGAAGATAAATTAAAAACAAAAGAAGACAGTTATTATCGTCGCTTTGCGGCGATGGAACAGGCAATGAATCAAGCGAACAGCCAGTCGGCGACGCTCGCTTCATACTTAGGACAATAAGGAGGACTTCAGATGGCAAACCCATACGCGACGTACCAAACGAACTCAGTGACCACCGCTTTACCCCAAGATTTGACGTTGATGCTGTATGAAGGACTGATTAAGTTCTCGATGCTTGCGAAACGGGCAATCGAACAAGGTTTGATTGAACAAAAAAATACTAATGTTCAAAAAGCACAATCTATCATTCTCGAGTTACAATTGACGCTCAACAAGTCGATTGCCTTGTCAAAAGACCTGAATAATCTATACGACTATATGCAAGGTCGTCTGATTGATGCCAATGTCAAAAGTGATGTCGTTGCGATTGATGAAGTGATCGGTTTTGCGGAAGAGTTTCGCGAGACATGGAAAGAAGCGATGAAGCTCGCGCGTCAACGATGAGTCCGCTTGATCCGCTCCGTCTGAAGACGAAACATCTGATGGAACTGCTTGAGCAGACACCGGACGAAGACGTTTATGACGAATGGTTACTGAAAATCCAGAACTTGTTGAACGAACGGGAAGCGTTCATCGCCGCTCATTCGAACTTACTGGCCGGCGCCAATCAAGCCGTCATTCAAGAGCTGGTTGCAGAAAGTCAAAAAATCGACTTGAAATTATCGTCAGAAACCGCTAAATTAGGGGTACAAATCAATCAATTGCGTCAGACGAAAACAAGTCGAAAATCGTATATCGATCCGTACGAAGAAGTCGAAGGTAGTTTTTCACCGTATTTTGATTCTCGTCAGTAACTTTCTAGACGTAGGGAGGGATCTCGCGTGCCAAAACGTGAAGACAAGAAACGAAAGGTCGTCAAACCATTTTACCGTTCCGATGGATCGTACGATCAGTTCATCGAACCGGATGTCGAGTCGGAATCCTGGGAAGAAGCCGAACGTCCGATTTCTGATTTACCGGATGCGTATGAAGAAGAAAAATATCGACGCGAGTCGTTGTAACGAAAGAGGACCTTCCACCGTGGGAGGTCCTCTTTCATGTAAAACGGTATGCATTTTTTTCATGTTGTTTGACGCTGTACATCGCTTCGTCCGCTTGAATCAGTAACAAACTTATCGTTACGCCGTCTTCCGGGTAACGGGCAATCCCGATCGACGGCGTGACCGATATTGCTGTCCCGTGGAACAAAAACGGCTGATTGAGCTGATTGATCAAGTCTTCAGTATAGTGAACTGTCTCAGATTTCGAACGGGGTAAGAAAACGATGAACTCGTCTCCGCCGAGCCGGGCAGCAACTTCATCTTCCCCGAGATGAAGCCTGAGCCGGTTCGCCGTCTCCTGCAGGACATAATCGCCGGCGTCATGTCCGTACCTGTCATTGACTTGTTTGAACCCGTCGAGGTCAATGAACAGCAACGAACCGGATTCAATCTGCACCAATCGGTCCTGCAGAAAGTCTTCGAAATACCGGCGGTTCGGTAACCGGGTCAAGGCGTCGTGATAGCCAAGTTCTTCGAGCCACTGTTGCTGTTCGAGCGTTTCAGTGATATCCGACAGCAGGACGTAGACATATTCGTGATCCGGAACGGGAATCAGCGTCGTATCGTATGTTCTGGTTCCTTCATGCAACAATAGCTTCCGGCTTGTCTCCAGGCGCCCGACTTCTCGACGGAGTTGTGACGACAGGTATTCCGGGAGTTGCTGACCGAAATGCTGCAAGGCCGGCGGATTCATCGTTTGGAGGGTCCCCATCCGGTTGACTTGAAGAATCGGTTCCGGATGATCGAGAAACAATCGCCGGTACTCTTCTTTCCGCAGTTCGAGGAGGGATGTCTGTTCCTTGACCTGCTGCGCGAGATCAAGCTGGATGACTTCGTGTTCTTCTAATAAACGCCGGTTTAGCCGTTCTGAAAAGTACTGACGAATTAAAAACAACGAAAACAATAAGGCGATTGACAAGACGTAAACAAGAAGCGGAACTTGGAAAAAGGAAATCCAGACGAGCAACAGCACCAGGCTAATGTACGGTAAATACGGACGCGACAACGTATATTTTCGTGTCGTCGATGCCGGGACGCGGCGGAAGTAACGGATGAGTTCAAACAAGCTGAGTGGATAAAGCGGTAAGAAAAAAACGGCAAGATCAAACTGGCCACGAATCAAAAACGTGTAGTAACCGAAGTTCGCCACACAAAACAGGGCAATGGCCTGGATGAGCGTCCGGTGACGTACTGTATCGCTTAGCCCCGTCGTGTAGAGGATCAGAGAAAACAAAATCAGTGCCATGAAACAGAGCGAATAGATGGTCATCGCAATCAGTTCGACGGTATTTCGGGAAAAATCAGGCACATTCTGTAAAATCATCACGTAACCGAAGACGAACGACATGCCGAATAAAATAAAGCCATCAAGATAAAGCAACCGATTTTGACGGAACGAGGACCAATCGATTAGTTGGGCCAAGGTCATCGCGGTCAAGAATAAGAAAAGTGTCAGTGTCACATTTGCCAAGGCGTCAGACCAAACAGGGTGGAACCGGTCGGGTAACGATGCTAAAACAGAGTTGATGACAATTCCGAGCCAAAATAACACAATCGCCTGACCGATTCTACGGTACGGATGATTCGGTCGTCTTAAAAAATGAACAAACGCTGACCAGGAACAGAAACTTAAGCCGATTAAGGTAATGCTGCCGGCGATGGCAGGGGTCCACGTCTGGTCAAACGTCAATGCTAGAATCAGATAGGTCACAAGTAAATAAAGACTGGTTGCGTAAGGTCTCGTCATGTGTTCGCCTCCTTCCTCGATGTCTTATATGTATGGATTTCGTCAACCAAAAAGAAAACCCCTGTTTCGTCCAACACATCGCAGACAAACAGGGGAGAAAATTAAATGGGATGTTGTTCGCGGTACAGTTCCCAGTGCTCGCGGGCTTCTTTTTTAATTCGATCGGAAACCGTTTTACTTTGGAAAATGAGACCGTACCATTGTTTGGCGTTATCTGTATCGCCTAACGTCGCATACAAATCACTGATCCGTAAAAGTAAGACATCGTGAGGAATACCCGTTCGGACCGCATCCGAATACTCAAAATAGATGGTTTCGTATTTTTGGACAGATCGCATCGTCCAAGAAAGTTCCTGTTCCAAATCTTCCAGCAACCGATACATCCATGAAATTCGAATACCAAGCATCGCTTGGATGCTGTCTTTTTGTAACGTGACTTGTGCCATATACAAACATAGTTTGTATAGATACAGTACCTGTTTCACAGAACGTTCTGTTGCAGAGAAAGGTAAGACCGGAAGCGTTGATAAGATGTCCGTTTTTAGTAGCGTTCGGACATCAGGCCGTAGTTTTTCAAACGCTTCATGGAAAATGAAACGACAGTGGCTACATTGGATGGGTTCGTAAAAATAGACGTTAGGTCCCTGATAATGAATGAAGCCATCCATATCGGTGTGTTTGACACGAATATGGCGGCTCAAGACACGTTTCGTCTCCGTTTCTTTGAGACAGTAGGGGCAACGGCATTTTTTAAGATAAAGATCAGGCATGATACGTGCTCCTCAAGATAAATTTAGACAAAAACGTTGACGAGCATTCCTTTGATTTCACCGATCTGGTCGAGAATCTCGAGTCGGCGGGATTCGCCGGAAATGACGTTGTCGGTCAGTTGCAGCAACTTCGCATCGACCTGTTCGACGACCTTGTAGATTTTCGTTCGGCCACGGCGGTTGAAGCCACGCTTTTCTTCGAGTTGTTGCGACTGATCGAGGGCATCTTTTAGGAAGTCCTTGATCTTTTCTTTATATTCTTCGAGGTTCTCGATTGTCTGGCTTTCCGCCAGCAACTGACCGTGCTCTTCGACGAGCATCAGTTTTTGTTGGAGACGTTCGTAGCCTTTATGTTCACGCTTATCCTGCATCAAGGCAGAAAACGTCGTCGAGGCTTCGACCTCACGTGGTCCGGTCTTCGGTGTCTGCAGGCGGCTTGTTTCTTGGATGCGCCGGATGTCCATCGGGGATTCCTCCTTTGATTAGTTGAGTAGTTGTAAGACGCCTTGCGGTAAGGCGTTTGCCTGGGCGATCATCGCCATGCCTGATTGATTGAGGATATTGTACTTCGCGTACTCCATCATCTCACGCGCCATATCGGTATCACGAATGCGTGACTCGGACGCCGTCAGGTTTTCTTTACTGACACTGAGGACGGACGATGTTGCTTCGAACCGGTTTTGGATCGCTCCGAGTTTTGCCCGTTGCTGGGAAATCGTATCGATGGCCTGTGTATAACGGCTGATAGCTTCAT
The DNA here is from genome assembly GCF_049942815.1 of Exiguobacterium sp. R-39. Lineage (NCBI taxonomy): Bacteria > Bacillati > Bacillota > Bacilli > Caryophanales > Exiguobacterium > Exiguobacterium sp. R-39. The sequence continues at coordinate 2,470,327 of NZ_CP187965.1, read as the reverse complement.
CGGCGTCGCTGTTCGTCATGACGCTGAGCGCGTATTCCGGTGTTGTGTTGACGCTTGGATAATCGAGTGTCCGGGCGTCGGCGTTGGGTTTGACGGTCGTACTGATTCCGATGTTGAGTGCGCGCATATCATTAATCGTTAAAGAAATGCCTTCGTTCGCGCCGGCATTCGTCTGAATGAAGACCGCATTGTCTTCTGTACTGAAGCCACCTGTCAATAGTTTTTTACCGTTGAACTGGGTTGTCTCGGCAATCCGTGAGACTTCATTCGTCAACTGATTGACTTCTTCCTGGATCGCCGTCCGGTCTTCGGTTGCAAGTGTTCCGTTCCCTGCTTGAACGGCCAGTTCCCGCATCCGTTGCAACAGGTTGTGTGTTTCACTGAGTCCGCCTTCGACCGTTTGAACCATTGAAATTCCGTCGAGGACGTTCTGTTCCGCTTTATCAAGTGCTTTGAGACGGTTCCGCATCTTTTCTGAAATCGCGAGACCGGCCGCATCGTCAGCGCCGCGGTTAATTTTTTGACCGCTCGACAGTTTATCCATCGTCGTCTTGACGTTCATCTGATTGGCACTTAAGTTTCGATAGGCTTTCAAAGCCTGTACGTTGTTTGAAATCCGCATTAATAGTCCATCCCTTCGTAACGCTCATGGTGTGCCGCCCGGACGAGGGGACGGTCTTTCTTCAGACTGGCCGCTTGCCAGGTGATCAGCAGTTCTTCCGTCAGTTGCAACAATTCGTTTAAACGCGTTGGCTCGATGTAAGCCTGTAACGTCTGTTCTGCTAAGTAATAATACAGTTGATCGAGCTGGGCGGTGATGATGCCGCCTTCGTCGTTCAGTCCGGCCTGCAGTTTTTCAAGCAATTGGTAGGCTTTTTGCAGACGGACGTTGACGGCATCGAACCGTCGCTCGTCGCGACCGGTAATTGCCTGTTCATATTGAAAGACGAGACCTTTTAACATCGTCTCCGTCAATTGTTGGGGAGTCATTTGATACAGTTCCTGTTCGGTCATGAGTTCCGTCCTTTCGCGTGATCAAGTTCTTCAATCAATAATAACAATTCGGCCATTACATCATACAGTTGCGGCGGGATCGCCGTTCCAAGATCAAGGTCGAGCAGATGACCGAGCAGCGACGTATCCTGTTCAATCGCGACGCCGCTGGCACGCGCCTCTTGCAAAATGCGGTCCGCTGCGGCACCGGTTGCCCGGGCGACGACGACCGGCGCATTACCGGACGCTTCATCGTACCGGAGGACGGCCGCTGATTTACGGTGTTTTAAATCAATTTTCTGGTACATAGGGCCTCCTTAAATCCGGTAATCGTAACCGGTTGGTGTCTCGTCCGGTTTGACGGTTTCCGGTGTTGTCTGATCTTTCGTGAAAGCATCGAAGCGGATACGGACGTCCTGATAACCGGTTGCTTGTAACGCTTCCGTCGTCCGTTCGAGGAACGGTGTTGCCAGACGCTCGAGGAGCGGGAAATCATTTTCGATCGTAATCTGCATCTTCCGGCTGACGGTCTCGACACGGACGCCGATGTCACCGAGACGTGGTGTCTCGAGCTGGACATACAACGTGTTGTTTTCCCAGTCGATCACTTCATCCGGTCGTTTGTTTTGTAAGTGGACGTGGAGTCCGGCGGTGCCTTCGACGAGCTGGACGGGCAGGGCGAGCAACAGTTGCTGCAACTGCTGGTTGCTGTCCGGTTTATTGACCTGCTGCTGTGTGTTCAGGAACGTTTGCAGTTTCGCCGCTTCCGGATTCGCTGCCGGTGTCGCGAGTTTCAACTCTGAAGTCTGCAACTGGAGCGTTTTCTGGACTGTCTCCTGTAAAACCCGTGGACTGTTTTGTCCCGGTTCATAGGGAATCGGTCGTTGCGCGGTCGAAGCCGGCTGGCTTTGTTGCGGTACCGGTGTTTGCTGCGTGTTTGCAACAGCCGGCCGTAAGCTTGGATTCAGTTCCGGTAAGTAAGCTGTCCGGACATTCGCCGGAGAGTAGCGAAACGCTTCCAGTGTTTGGCGGACATCCTGGACGACGGCTTTGGCTTCCGCGCCGCGTCCGAACAGGGCGAGTTCCGTTCCCCGTTCGAGTTTTGATAACAGTTGGATCAATTGTTTTTCATCACGCATGCTCGTATGTAACATTGCGTCCGTCTGCTGGAACGTTTGCCGCAGGCGATTTGCCGTACTTTCGATGACTTGGGCCATCTGGAGCGGACGCTCCTCGACAAGCGGTTCAATTTGCCGCAGTTGCGAGACAATCGTCCGTTGCTCACGCCGGAAGTCATTTGTCACTTCGGCGAGTCGGGGTGTCACTTCGGCAATGACCGTCAGATTCGACCGGACGGGTGCGGCGGGCGGACTAATTTTTTCTGCCGGCGTTGCTTGCGCCTGAGCGATGACGGCCGTCAGTTGTTCGAGCTTGCTTGCTACCGGCCGTTCCGTTAGTGTGGGGCGTTCACTCGGAAAATAGGACCGCAGCTGCTCCCGGACCTCTGTCAACTCACCACGGTCGATCCGGGCGAGGATGTCCGGTTGAGCGTCGTGCGGGACATGCGTTACGATCTGCCGGAGGGCGACCGGTGTTGCTTGATCGATATCGTGATGCGTCGGAAGCGTCGTACGGGCGACGTCGAGCGCGATGACGTTGCTGAGCGTCGGTTTGTCGATGACGGCCTGTCGTTCCGGTAAAACGTCGACCAATGCATCGGTTGAGCCGAGCAACTGGGCAATCAAGACATCGGCATCGGGCGGCAACGCACTGTCGGACGGGCGGGTCACGAGCTGGAGAACCAAGTCCTTGTAGGTCCCCTGCAGGGCAGCGACGAGGCGGGCAACCGTTTCCGGCGTCTGCGGCAGTTGACCGGTCGCAAGCAGTCGGGCAACGGCTTGTTTTAATTCCGGTGGGAGATCGTCGAGTAAGGTGGCATCGACACCAGACGAATCGGGTTTGGCAGGTCCGGTCACCGGGACATCGGCCTGCTCCGTCACCTGTTCGATCAGGTAACCTTCCGTCGTTTGGCCTTTGACCTGGAATTGGAACGTGCCTTCCGGGACATCTCCCGTGAAGGTCATCTCGACCTTTTCGCGACCGACTTGGACGAGGGCTGTATTCGGTCCTGTCTTTTCAAGGACGGTTCCGCTGTATGTTTTAGTCTCCGATAAGGTAGCCGCAGGGGCGGAACGGGTCGGACTTGTTGGATTCATCTGGATATTCATCGATGAACCTCCTTTCTTGAAAAATTCTTCATCTTATTATATATCGGCACAAACAAAAAAGGATTGAGCGAAATCATCGCCCAACCCATTTTTTTTAAGATTTAATTGCATTAAAGCGGTCCTCTAATGTCATCGCGTTTAATTGTTGGTAACGAGCCATCAGCTCGCCGGTTGCTTTCATTTGGTTGCGGACGATGTAAGGAGAGGCGTTTACGGGAAGGATCATGCCATTACGAGTTTTGAGTTTAGTCTGTCCGTCTTCCTCGATGACTTCGGACATGTGGCTCCAGGCGTACCACTCGCAATCATCACGTTTCGGTGATTTGGTAGGGAAAAAGACGAGACCGAGTGTCGGTTCGATGACGACAGGGACTTTTCCTTTCACGGAAGCGACACGTTTGGCTGTGACGATCCGTTCCTCAATGGAACTGTTGTACTGTCTGCAGGATAACTGCAGGAGTTGATACGGACGAAGCGGCGTCATGATTGTTGACCCGTCCTCTAAGACGATGATGGATTGTTTCATCATGTCATAGCACGGTAAAATCGCAACGGTCCGCTTCGTGATTCGATACTTTTCGTCATTATGGAATGGTCGCATTCGACTGCATCCTCCTTAGATAGGACAATGGATAAAATAGGTAATTACTAACGATATAATACAATACTACACCTGTAATGACAATGTAATTTTTTGAAAAAAAGAGTAATAAGTGCCTTTAATAGGTTTTATATGATATTGAATTCAAATTAATCAGAATTTTTAATTGTCAATAATTGTTTCTTTTGCTAGTATAGATGGTAGAGAGCTTGCTCTCGCTATCCAGTTTGCGAAGGGAATGTGAATTCGAATGGAACAAGGTAAAGTAAAATGGTTTAATGCTGAAAAAGGTTACGGCTTCATCGAGACATCGGATGCAAAAGACGTCTTCGTCCACTTCTCGGCAATTCAAGCAGAGGGCTACAAATCACTTGAAGAAGGCGAAGAAGTAGAATTCGAAATCGTCGATGGCGATCGTGGTCCGCAAGCAGCAAACGTCTCGAAACTGTAATCCCGTTAGCAGCCGCCACCGTTTTTAGGAATCTCCTAAAAGCGGTTTTTTTGTTTCATCTCAATTTGTTAAGGGTATATACGCTAGTATCAACATGCAAAACTATTATAGTACGCTAAGGTTCAAGGTGGATGTTCAACAGAATGTCATCGTTTTCATTTCCTTGCATGGCTTATCGTGGTATAATAATTACGAACCAAAAGAATTTTGAATCTTCAGAAGGAAACGTCTGAAACGATGACGAATTCATAGGTTCAACCGGTTACTTAAGGAGGAGTTTACATGATCTACAACATTCGCGGTGAAAACTTGGACGTCACAGATGCTCTCAAGGATTACGTCGAGAAAAAGCTTGAAAAGTTAACTCGTTACTTCACAACTCCTACGGAAGCGCAGACGGCTTATGTTAATCTCAAAGTTAACAATGAGAAACAAAAAGTCGAAGTGACGATTCCAATGCCAAACCTCTTGTTACGGGCAGAGGATGTCAATGGCGACATGTACGCAGCCATCGACCTTGTCGTCGATAAGCTCGAACGTCAGATCCGGAAACATAAAACGAAGATCAACCGGAGAGGCCGTGCCAAAGAAGGCGGTATTGGGGAGTACTTCAAAACGCTCGAAGGACCGGAGGCAGAAGCACCTGTCTACGAAGAGGATGAAGCGGAACTCGAACTTGTTCGGACAAAACGTTTCACACTCAAACCGATGGATACGGAAGAAGCAATTCTTCAAATGGATATGCTCGGTCACACGTTCTTCGTCTTCTCGGACGCTGAAACGGGTAACACGAACGTTGTCTACCGTCGAAAAGATGGCCGTTACGGCTTGATTGAACCAGAATAATGAATCTACAGAGGACTTACTCCATGGAGTAAGTCCTCTTTTGGTATGATAAAAAACTATTCATGAATAGAAGTTGTCTCAGACTAAAGTTGGATTTCCCGTGACGCGGATGGTCCGCGTGTTGAAATTTGACGGCGTATTCGGTACACTGAATAAAGGAAAAATCTCGGAATTCTGTTCGTTTAAAGAATCGTTCGAAGTAAGGGGACTGTAAGGCATGGCTAATTTTCTAAAAGAGTTATTCGCACCGACGAAACGTGTTCTGAAAAAAGCAGAAAAAGCGGCGGATGCCGTGGAATCATTTGAGGCACAAGTCGCTGCCTTATCGGATCAAGAATTAGAAGGAAAAGCGGTCGAATTCCGGACTCGTCTTGAGAACGGGGAAGACCTCGATGATATTTTACCGGAAGCTTTTGCGGTCTGTCGCGAAGTTTCAACGCGTGTCCTCGGGATGCGTCATTACCGTGTCCAGCTGATCGGCGGATACGTCCTGCACAACGGCGATATCGCTGAAATGAAGACCGGGGAAGGGAAAACGCTTGTTGCGACACTTCCTGTCTATTTGAATGCCCTCGCCGGAAACGGCGTCCACGTCATCACCGTCAATGAATATTTGGCGAAACGTGACCGGGACATCATGGAACCACTTTACGCAGCACTCGGTTTATCAGTCGGTCTGAACTTGTCGAGCATGTCGCGCCAGGAAAAACAAGCGGCTTACAACTGTGACATCACATACGGAACGAACAATGAGTTCGGATTCGATTACCTGCGTGACAACATGGTCCTCTATAAAGAAGACCGCGTGCAGCGTCCGCTGTCCTTCGCTGTCGTCGATGAAGTCGACTCGATTCTTGTCGATGAAGCGCGGACACCGCTGATCATTTCCGGTTCTGCCGAAAAATCGACAGCGCTCTATTCGCAGGCGGATACGTTCGCGAAGATGATGAAAGCAGACGAAGACTATACCGTCGACATCAAAACGAAAAGTGTTTTACTGACGGAACAGGGAATCGACCGTGCTGAAAAATATTTCGGCATCGATAACCTGTTTGCGCTCGACCACATCGCGTTGAACCATCACTTGAGTCTTGCGCTACGTGCGAACTCCGTCATGCACCGGGACGTTGATTACATGGTTCGTGAAGACGAAGTCATGATCATTGACCAGTTCACGGGACGTGTCATGGAAGGCCGCCGTTATTCGGAAGGTCTGCACCAGGCGATTGAAGCGAAGGAAGGCGTCGAGATTCAACGTGAATCGATGACACTTGCGACGATCACGTACCAAAACTTCTTCCGGATGTACACGAAGCTTGCCGGAATGACCGGGACAGCAAAAACCGAGGAAGAAGAGTTCCGTAACATCTATAACATGCATGTCGTTCCGGTTCCGACGAACAAACCAATCGTCCGGGACGATCAGCCGGACTTGATCTTCAAGACGATGAACGGGAAATTTGCGGCAGTCGCGGACGAAATCGAACGTGCCCACCGCGAAGGACAACCGGTCCTTGTCGGTACGGTAGCGGTCGAGACGTCTGAACTCCTCAGCAGCATCCTCAAGAAACGCGGCATCCGCCACGAAGTCTTGAATGCGAAAAACCATGCACGGGAAGCGGAAATCGTTGAAAATGCGGGACAACCGAACTCGGTAACGATCGCAACGAACATGGCCGGTCGTGGTACCGACATCAAGCTTGGACAAGGGGTCATCGAAAAAGGCGGTCTTTATATCCTCGGGACAGAACGTCACGAATCACGCCGGATTGATAACCAGCTTCGTGGTCGTGCCGGACGTCAAGGAGATCCGGGGGCATCACAGTTCTATCTGTCACTCGAAGATGAATTGATGCGCCGTTTCGGATCAGATTCCCTGCAATCGATGATGGACCGTCTCGGAATGGACGATTCCCAACCCATCGAAAGCCGGATGGTCTCACGGGCCGTTGAATCGGCACAAAAACGGGTCGAAGGAAATAACTTTGATGCCCGGAAACAAGTTCTCGGATATGATAACGTCATGGCGGACCAACGGAAAGTCATGTACGCGGACCGGGCAGCCATTCTTGATGCCCAGTCGGTTTCAAACATCGTCCGTCCGATGATCGAACAGACGATTGAAGCGGGTGTCCATCAGTACACGCCAATCGAGTTCGTGCCGGAAGAGTGGAGCATCGGTGCGTTAGCAGAGTGGGCGAACCAGACACTTGCGCTCGAAGAAAAAGTGTCGGAACAGGATCTGTTCGGCAAGGAACGCGAAGAAATCATCGAACTGTTAAAAGAACGGACTTTCGCCCATTACGAGCACAAACGCTCGGAAGTACCGGCAGAAGCGTTTGACGAGTTCGAGAAAGTCATCGTTCTCCGCGCTGTCGATCAGCACTGGATGAACCATATCGATCAGATGGATCAATTGCGTGAAGGGATTCATTTACGTGCCTACGGTCAAAACGATCCACTTCGTGAGTATCAATCGGAAGGTTCGATGATGTTTGATACGATGAACGCAGCGATTGCGGAAGAAGTGACACAGTTCGTTCTCCGGGCGGATCTTGATCCGAACTTGAAACGCGAAAAAGTCGTCAAAGACGAAGTCGCCGTTTCCGGTAAAGAGGACAAGGTCGTCAAAAAAGCACCGGTCCGTAAAAATCCAAATGAACAAATCGGACGTAACGACCCATGTTGGTGCGGATCCGGTAAAAAATATAAGAACTGTCACGGCCGTCAGGCATAAGTGACGAAGCGGCTGAGAGAGGCGGGAGATTCCTGCCTCTTTTGACGGAAAGAGAAGGTGGAACACAATGGAATTAGCAGAAATACGCAATACCGCCGAGTGGATGGAAAAGAAACTCGATGAATACAAGGCATCACTCGATCTCGAGAACAAAATCTCACGCATCGAGGAGCTTGAAAATGAGATGACATACCCGGACTTTTGGAACAATCAGGAGTCGGCGCAAAAAGTCATCGACGAATCAAACGGTCTGAAGGCAATGGTCGATAAATACCAGCACCTCGCAGACGGTCACGAAAACATCGTCCTGACGTACGAATTGATTAAAGAAGAGCCGGACGTCGAATTGCAGGAAGAACTGGAGTCGGAACTCGGCGATATCAAACGGAAGTTTGACGAGTTCGAATTGCAAATCCTGTTGAACGGCGAATACGATGCCAACAACGCGATTCTCGAATTACACCCGGGAGCCGGCGGAACCGAGTCGCAGGACTGGGCATCGATGTTACTCCGGATGTACCAGCGTTTTTGCGACAAGCAGGGCTGGAAAGTCGAAACGATGGACTATCAGCCGGGTGACGAAGCCGGTGTCAAATCGGTCACGCTCCGTATTCAAGGGCACAATGCCTATGGGTATTTGAAAGCGGAAAAAGGGATTCACCGTCTTGTCCGGATTTCACCGTTTGATTCGTCAGGCCGTCGCCATACGTCGTTCGTGTCGTGTGACGTCATGCCGGAATTCAACGATGACATCGATATCGATATCCGCACGGAAGATTTACGTGTCGATACGTACCGGGCATCCGGTGCCGGTGGACAGCACATCAATACGACGGACTCTGCCGTTCGGATCACACACATCCCGACAGGCGTCGTCGTGTCATGTCAGCAGGAACGGTCGCAAATCAAGAACCGTGAAGCGGCAATGAAGATGTTGAAAGCAAAACTCTACCAACGTGAAATCGAAGAGAAGCAAAAGAAACTCGACGAAATCCGCGGTGAAAAATCAGACATCGCGTGGGGCAGCCAGATTCGTTCGTACGTCTTCCACCCATACAGCATGGTCAAGGATCACCGGACGAACTACGAAGTCGGGAATACGCAAGGGGCAATGGATGGAGACATCATGGGCTTCATCGATGCGTACCTGCGCTTAATGAATATGTAAGTTTATATCCCGTCGGCCTTTGTGTCGGCGGTTTTTTTCTACTAATCGATTCAGGAGGCGAAACAGATGCAGATTCGTACAGAAATATTCAAAGACGCGGCCGGAATCCGGCTTGTCCATCAAGCCGCGTTTGGTCAGCGGACGGAAGCCGATCTTGTCGAAGCGTTACGGGAAGACGAGGCGTCACTCCCGCACTACAGCCGCGTCGCCGTCACGGACAAGGGAGAGATTGTCGGACATGTCTTACTGAGCCGGATTTACATCGAAGACATCCCGTCGCTCGCACTTGCGCCGGTCGGTGTCAAACCACACTGGCAACGGAAAGGTATCGGGTCGGAACTGATCCGTCAAGTGATTGAAGATGCCCAGGAAGCCGGTGAATCGCATATCGTCGTCCTCGGTCATGACAGTTATTATCCACAGTTCGGGTTCGAGCGGGCCGTCGATTACGGTATCGAAGCGCCATTCCCGGTACCGACGGACGTCTTTCTCGTCATGCCGCTCGAGCGGCAGGCGTTAAAAGGGATTCGTGGTGTCGTCCGGTACTCGAAACCCTTTAGTGCGGTATAAGAGAACCACTGCGAGTTGCTCAGCCCTTCTAGTCGCTCCTCTGTTTTTCCGCTAAAATGAAAAACGGGTTGTAGAACTTATAGAAGGGGAAATGTAACGTTATGACATCAACACGTCAGGAAGTCGTTCGCGACTATATTTATTTATTACTCGGTTCTGTGTTCGTCGCCAGTGCCTTCAGTTTATTTTTGGCACCGAACCAGTTGGCCTCCGGAGGCGTCAGCGGTCTGTCGATCGTTTTAAACGATCTGTTCGGGATTTCACCGGGCTTGTTTCAATTGATTGCCAACATTGTCCTGCTCGCAATCGGCTGGATGATTCTCGGGATGGGATTTGGCGTCAAATCACTGGTCGGCTCGATCTTTTTACCGGTCGTCATCCTGGTTTATGAACGGTTTGACGTACCGGCAGCGACGATGAATCCGATGCTTGCTGCCATCTTCGGCGGAGCCGGTGTCGGAATCGGTCTCGGTCTGATTTTTAAAGCCCGCGCCTCGACCGGCGGGATGGACTTGATTGCCCAGATTCTGCACCGCTTCACGAAAATTCCGCTCCATTTCTGCATCGCCATGCTCGACGGAACGATCGTCATCAGTGCTGCGATCATCTTCTCGCTTGAAATCGGCTTGTATGCCCTCGTCGCCTTGTTCATTACGATCAAGATGATTGATGTTGTGCAACTCGGTATCACGAATGACAAACTGGCGTATATCATCTCGGATCAACGGGAAGCGCTTGTCAAAGAGATTTTCCAAACGCTTGACCGGGGAGCGACGGAAATCGAAGCCGCCGGTGCCTTCACACGGACACGCAAACCGATGTTGATGGTCGTCGTCCGGCAGGGGGAAATCACGACGTTAAAGGAAATCGTCAAGCACATCGATCCGACAGCCTTTTTGGTCGTCAGTGAAGCCCATGAAGTGCTGGGACTTGGTTTTTCAGATGATAAACGGTACCGGAATGTGCCGTAATCGTTTATTATTCGTGAAGTTTTTGTGAAATCACGCTTAAAAAGTAGCGATAACGGTTATACTCTAATAACAAACGACGTTATTTGGTACTTACTAAGGGGGATATACGGATGAAACTGAAAAACCTTTTACTCGCAGCCGGACTCGGCGCGACGCTTGTACTCGGTGCATGTGGCAGTGACGATTCAAGTTCGTCGGATACATCAAAAGACGAATCGACGATGAGCGATGATTCGTCAAAAACAGAAACAGCGGTTGACGCTGAAAAAATCTTCGCCAACAACTGTGCCTCGTGTCACGGGAATAATCTCGAGGGAAATGTCGGACCGAACTTGACGAAAGTCGGAGCGAAATATTCTTCGGAAGAAATTCAGGAAATCATCAAAAACGGTAAAGGGCAAATGCCGGCCGGTATCCTGAAAGACGATAAAGAAATCGTCGCCGTTGCGGATTGGTTAGCTGACAAAAAATAATTATGTGATAGTATGGGGCTAGAGATGACGAACATGACAAATGTTCGCTGTCCGGCTCCCTTTTTTTATGTAAATCAGCCGGAAATGACATTTGATTGTAATGTGCTTAAAAATTGTTGCCTGTTATAATGGGGTTCGGTAGGCGTTAAGACCTATCTGATCACCATCAGTAATCAAGTAAGGATGTGAAGCAAGTGATCAAGATGCAACAAGTCAGCAAAATTTATCCGAACGGTGTCACGGCACTTCGTGAAGTCAATTTGACGATCAACCAAGGTGAATTCGTCTACATCGTTGGTCCATCCGGAGCCGGGAAATCGACATTCATGAAAATGATGTATCGCGAAGAACGTCCGACAAGCGGTTCGTTTTTATTTAAAGGAATTGAAGTAGGTAAGTTGAAAAACCGCCAAATCCCCGAACTTCGTCGCCAAATCGGCGTCATCTTCCAAGACTTTAAACTACTCCCGTCCTTGACGGTTTATGAAAACGTCGCGTTCGCCCTTGAAGTCGTCGGGGAAGACCGCTCGCAAATCCGTAAGAAAGTGCTTGAAGTACTCGATCTTGTGAAGCTGAAGCACAAGGAACGAAACTATCCAGATGAATTATCCGGTGGAGAACAACAACGGATCTCGATCGCGAGAGCCATTGTCAATCGTCCCTCACTTGTCATCGCCGATGAGCCGACAGGAAACCTCGACCCGGATACAGCATGGGAGATCATGGAAGTATTTGAAGAGATTTATCGCCGTGGGACAACGGTCGTAATGGCGACCCACAACCGAGATATCGTCAATAAGATGCGTCATCGCGTCCTCGCAATTGACGGTGGAAAAATCGTCCGAGACGAAGAGAAAGGAATGTACGGCTATGAAGTTTAATGGATTCCGTCATTTACGGGAAGGGGCAAAAGGTCTCGTCCGAAACGGCTGGATGACATTCGCTTCCGTCAGTGCCGTTACCGTGACCTTATTACTCGTCGGGATTTTTGCGATGGTCATGTTCAACGTCAACAAGATTTCCGATAACGTCGAAAAAGACGTCGAAATTCAAGTGTTCGTCGAACGAGAGTCCGATCAGGCAAAAATCGATGCAGTTGGAAAAAAACTAGAACAGATGCCGGGTGTTGAATCTGTTCGTTACAGCTCAAAAGAAGAAGAACTGGACCGCTTCAAGGAACAGCTTGGCGAAGGATCACAAGCCTACCAGTCGGTTGAGAAGGATAATCCGCTCCACGACCGGTATATCGTCAAGGCGACTTCACCAAATGAGACAGAAACTATTGCAAATACCGTCAAAAAAATGGAAAATATAGATAGTGTCGAATATGGCGAAGATTATGTTGAGAAGATGTTCAACTTCCTTGAAGGGGTTCGGATCGGCGGAATCATCCTGATTGTCGGTTTGACATTCATGGCGATGTTCCTCATTTCGAATACGATCAAGGTCACGATTTTCTCACGTCGCCGTGAGATTGAAATCATGCGACTCGTTGGTGCAAAAAACGGCTTCATTCGTGCACCGTTCTTCATTGAAGGACTGTTGATGGGTGTCCTCGGGGCCTTAATCCCGATTGCCGTCGTCTACTTCGGATACGAAGTGACGTACAATGCGTTGCAACCACAGCTCGTATCATTGAATGCCTCGATCTTCACCTTGATTCCACCGGGTGAACTGTCGATTCAGGTTTCCGTCATCCTGCTGGCGCTCGGTGCCTTCATCGGTGTATGGGGATCAACGACGTCACTTGGCCGTTTCTTGAAGATTTAAATTCTGAAAATCAAATAAAAGATAGAGGAGAGATGCTTCTCATGAAGGTCCGATTCTGTTCTACCGTCCTAAGCTTGGCATTAATTGGTTCAAGTGTATCCGTTCAGGCAACGTCCAAGGAAGATTTGTTGAAGGAACAACAGGAGGTCGAGTCCCGTCTGCAAGAGACGGAACAATCGCAGAATCAGACATCGGAGAAGTTAGTCTTGACGAAACAGGAGCGCAAGGAAGCGAAAGTGCGTCTTGATGAAGTCAACAGCCGTCTGGAAGATTTAGCGAGTAAGATTGCGGATCAACAGGCGGCTGTTTCTGTTGCCAAAGAGGAACTGGCGATCGTCACCCGTGCCGTCGGTCAAACGGAATCCAAACTCCGGACACAGGAAAAATTGATCGGGGACCGGTTGCGGTCCGTCCAACGGGATGGGGATGTCAAATACATCGAAGTATTGCTCGATGCCAAGGATTTCGGGGATTTGATTTCACGTTTCAGTACTGTCAGCGAAATCATCAAGCAGGACGACGGTGTCCTGCAGACATACCAGGCGAACGTCAAACAGTTAACCGAACAACGGTCCGAGCAGGAACTCGTACTCGGACAATTAAAAAAAGAGCAGCGGAAGCTGTTGATTTTGCAGACCCGGATCATCGCGGAATCAGAAGTCAAACGGACGTTGGTTGTCCGGTTGAACAGTCAGGTCGAACAGTTACAACAGGAACAGTTCACGAAAGCGGAAGAAGCTGCAATCCTTGAAGACCAGCAACGTCTGATCAGCCGTCAGTTGGAAGAATTGCGGGCGGCCGAACTACGGGCGCAACAAGAAGCAAAAGAACGTGCCGAAGCGGCGCAAAGAGCGGCCGCTGCCCGGGAAGCAGAGGCAGCAGCAGAAGCTGAGCGGCAGGCAGAACAGGAAGCAAAAGCAGAAAAAGAACAGCAAGAACAAAATCAACCAACGTCCCGTCCGCCGACGGCTTCGGAACCGGTGACGGAAACACCTTCTGCCCAACCGGAGACATCGGAACCGGGCACGATCGTAAAGCCTTTCCTATTGCCTGTCACCGGCTACGTCTCGTCCCCGTTCGGTCCCCGCAACAATCCGTTGACCGGAAAATCGGAACGGCATACCGGACTGGATCTCGTTAATGCTAAAGGAACCCCGATTAAAGCAGCGGCAGGGGGGATTGTCCTCCGCGCCGGAAGTGCGACCGGCTATGGAAATGTCGTCATGATTACACACCTGATTGACGGAAAGGTCTGGACGACTGTTTACGGCCATCTCGATTCGGTTTCGGTCAAGGCGGGACAAACAGTCATGCCGGGGGATATCGTCGGCAAACTCGGTTCAACCGGCTGGTCGACAGGACCGCATCTCCACTTTGAGATCCATCGCGGCGAGTGGGCTGTCGGGCAACCAAATGCGGTTAATCCGGCACCGTACATCTTATAACTTCAACGAGCGACTGACGAAAAGATAGGGTAACCTATCTTTTTTTGCTATACTGAAAAAAATAGCAGGTTTACACCAGAAACGAGGAATTACGCGTGAAAAAATCGACAACGGCCGTCATAGCGGTCAGTACGTTTGGTTTGGGTCTTGGAGCAGGGGCTGTCGGGATGTTAGCGGCAGGTGGAACGGATTCAGTGGTGACGAGTTCTTCGTCTAACGCAACGGGAGATTGGAAAAAGATTGATCAGGTCAGACAGATGATTTCCCAAAATTATCTCGAGGACGTGACGGATCAGGAGTTGCTCGAAGGGGCACTGACGGGAATGACGGAAGTCCTCGAAGATCCCTATTCCGTCTATATGGACGAATCGGAAACGGCATCGTTCAACACGAATTTGTCGTCTTCATTCGAAGGCATCGGTGCGACGCTCGAACAAAAAGGCGAATCGATTGTCATCGTCTCACCGATCAAGGGATCGCCCGCTGAAAAAGCCGGTATCAAACCGGGGGATATTATTTTAGAAATCGACGGTAAATCAACAAAAGGACAGAAAACGGATCAAGCGGTCAAGAAAATCCGCGGCGAAAAAGGGACGAAAGTCGTCTTGACGATTCAACGCGGCGGACAGGATCCGATGAAGATTTCGATCGTCCGCGATACGATTCCGATTGAAACCGTCTATTCGAAGACGGAAAAAGTTAATGGCAAGACGATTGGTGTCCTGCAGGTGACACAATTCTCGGATCCGACGGCAAAAGAGTTCGAGGAACAACTCGCAGCGCTCGAGGAGAAAAACATTGATGGACTTGTCATCGATGTCAGGGGAAATCCGGGCGGCCTGCTGACGGCCGTCTCGCAAATGATTGCGCCGTTCATTCCGAAAGAGACACCGATTTTCCAGGTAGAGGACAACAAAGGGGAGCGGACGCAGGAATTCGGGAAAGCGGACGAGAAGAAACCTTATAAGCTTGTTGTCCTCGAAGACAGCGGATCGGCCTCGGCTTCGGAAATTCTGGCAGCCGGTCTCAAAGAAGGCGCCGGTGCGGAAGTGGTCGGAACGAAGTCGTTCGGGAAAGGAATCGTCCAAAGTGCCTATGATTTAAAAGACGGCAGTGATTTGAAGCTGACGACGAATAAATGGCTGACTCCGGACGGAAACTGGATTCATAAAAAGGGGGTCAAGCCGACGGTCGAAGTCAAGCAGCCAGATTACTTTAATGTGACGAAGATTCTAACCGATGACAAGACACTTGCGACTGGGGATTACGGCAAAGCCGTCGAAAACGCGCACCTGGTCCTCGAAGCAATCGGCTTCGATCCAAAAGGGCAGGACGGTTACTATGGCGATACGATGAAGCAGGCCGTCGAGCGTCTTCAAAAAGAAGCGAAACTCGAAGTGACCGGTAAAATCGATCAAGTGACGGCGTCCGAAATGGAAACCCGTCTCCTGAAGAAACTGGAAGATGAAAAAAATGATGTTCAGCGCATCAAAGCGCTGGACGTCGCAGCACAATAACTCACAGAAAGAGGTCTGAATGAGCGTGGAATTACTCGATGGATTCGGTTGGACAGTGATTAGTCTCTTCGCTAGTCCAATCTTGTGGTTAGCAGTTCTAGTCAGTTTTTTACTCAGTATGCGACGTATTAAACGCGAACGGAATCTGTTCCGGTCACGCACGCGTAGCAAGCGGACCGATGTCTTCGAAACGCTTATTCCAGGCTTCGTCGTTGGTCTTGTCTTATCCATCATCAGTGTAAGTCTGACATTGACGGTCTCGTCAGAGTTTCTGATCGCCTTCATGGTGTTGACGTTTTTTATTTTGTTGACGGGTATCATCCGATTCAATTTACCGCTCGGACCGCTTGTCATCCTGGCAGGTCTCACCTGGTTCATGACGAGTGACCGGATTGACGGTCTCCGTGATGTCAGCGTCAGCGATTGGATGCTGCTTGCGGCCCTGTCGTTAGGCGCCGAATTGCTGTTGCTGATCTGGCGGGGGAAAAAGAATTTATCGCCTTCGCTCGTCTTATCGAAACGGGGACGTTACATCGGCGGGCTGTCGTCCAACAAACTGTGGCTGATTCCGCTCATCGTCTTCGTGCCGGGAAGCAGTTTCGAAGCCTTGATCCCGCAATGGTCGTTTCCGGAGTTCGTTCCGATTGTCTTGTTCCTGCCGATCGGCTTCAGTTTCCTCTTTACCGGCCAGTTGCCGGACCAGCTGATCCGTCCCCTGATCCAAGGGCGGCTGATTACGTTCTTGTTGTCCGTCGTGCTCGTAGTAGGCGCATTCCTGACCGGACAGGACATCTGGTTGTACGGGTTGCCGGCCCTGCTCATTATTCACCTGATTCTGCATCAGCGGACGAAACGACTTAACCGGTCCCAGACCCCGTTGTTCCTGAACGGTAAACGTGGCGTCGTCATTCTCGGCACATTACCGGAGAAACCGGCTTCCGAGATGGGGCTTGTTCCGGGTGAAGCAATCTATAAAGTCAACGGGGAGTTCGTCGAGTCGGAGAAATCATTTTATGAAGCGATTCAAAAACATAAACCGTACCTGCGTCTCGAAGTCATGAACCATAACGGAGACGTCCGGTTCGCACAGCGGGCCTTTTATGAACAGGATCATCACGATCTCGGGATTTTGTTCGTCAGTGAGCCCGGTAATAAACGGACGAAAATCCGGACGCTTCAGTGATTCAAAATCAAAATCCAGCTCAAAAAACAGTTCAGCCTACGGGCTGGACTTTTTCTTTTGGCGAAAAACGGGTAACTTCTAAGAGGAGCACTTCAAAGTCGAATGTTTGTTCGTAAAGTGGTACAATAAAAATAGATTTTTTGAACTGGATGAGGGGGAAGAATACGATGGATTTTGAGTTAGTATCACCATTTGAACCGGGTGGCGATCAGCCGGAAGCGATTAAAAAATTGATTGCAGGCGTCAAGAAAGGTGAACGCCATCAGACGTTGCTCGGCGCGACAGGGACAGGGAAAACCTTTACCGTCTCGAACGTCATCAAAGAGATTAAGAAGCCGACGCTGGTCTTGGCACACAATAAGACGCTTGCCGGTCAGCTGTATTCGGAGTTCAAAGAGTTCTTCCCAAATAACGCGGTCGAATATTTCGTCAGCTTTTATGATTATTACCAACCGGAAGCCTATGTGCCGTCGACGGATACGTTCATCGAAAAAGATTCATCGATCAACGATGAGATTGACAAGCTGCGTCACTCGGCGACATCTTCCCTGTTCGAACGGGAAGACGTCCTGATTGTCGCGTCGGTGTCGTGTATCTATGGTCTCGGTAATCCGGAAGAGTACAACAACCACGTGCTGTCGTTGCGTGTCGGAAACGAGATGGGACGAAACGAGATGTTGCGTCGTCTGATCGACATTCAATATGAACGAAATGATATCGACTTCCAGCGCGGGCGGTTCCGTGTTCGGGGTGATGTTGTTGAAATCTTCCCGGCGTCCCGCGATGAACAGTGTGTCCGGATCGAATTTTTCGGAGATGAGATTGAACGGATTCGTGATATGGATCCATTGACAGGGGAAATCATTGCCGACCGGGAACACATTTCGATTTTCCCGGCATCCCACTTCGTGACGGGGGATACCCGTCTGCAAAAAGCGATTACGAACATTGAGGCTGAGCTCGAAACGCAACTCGCGAAGATGCGTGAAGACGGCATGTTGCTTGAAGCCCAGCGTCTCGAACAACGGACGAACTACGATCTCGAGATGATGCGTGAAATGGGCTACTGTTCCGGGATTGAAAACTATTCCCGTCACTTGAACTTAATGCCACCGGGCTCGACACCGTATACGCTGATCGACTATTTCCCGAAAGACTTCTTACTCGTTGCCGATGAGTCGCACGTCACATTGCCGCAAATCCGCGGTATGTATAACGGGGACCAGGCGCGGAAACAAGTCCTCGTCGATCACGGTTTCCGTCTGCCGTCGGCGAAGGATAACCGACCTCTCCGGTTCGAGGAGTTCGAAGAGAAGGTCAGCCAAGCGATCTATATCTCGGCGACACCGGGTCCTTACGAAATCGAACATACAAAAGAGATGGTCGAACAGATCATCCGGCCAACCGGACTGGTCGACCCGACGATCGAGATTCATCCGATCACGGGACAAATCGACTACTTGATGGATAACATCCGTGAGCGTGTCGCGAAAAATGAACGGGTTCTCGTGACGACGCTGACGAAAAAAATGTCGGAAGACTTGACGGACTACCTGAAAGAACATGGCGTCAAGGTCAACTATATGCACTCGGAAATCAAGACCCTCGAACGGATTGAAATCATCCGCGATCTGCGGCTCGGCAAATACGATGTCCTTGTCGGGATTAACCTGTTGCGGGAAGGACTTGATATTCCGGAAGTCTCGCTCGTAACGATTCTCGATGCCGATAAAGAAGGATTCCTGCGGTCGGAACGGTCTCTGATTCAGACGATCGGCCGGGCCGCAAGGAACTCGGAGGGACACGTCATTCTCTTTGCCGATAAGATGACCGACTCGATGCAGCGGGCCATTGATGAAACGGAACGGCGGCGCAACATTCAGCTCGCCTTTAATAAAGAACACGGTATTACGCCGAAAACGATTCAAAAAGATGTCCGGGGTGTCATCAGTACGACGATTGAGAATGATGATACCGTCGAAAAACTCGAGAAGTTCAACAAATTGAAAAAACCGGAACGCGAAACATTGCTCGAACAACTCGATCAAGAGATGCGTCAAGCGGCGAAAGATATGCAGTTTGAACGGGCAGCAGAATTGCGTGACCTTATCTTAGAATTGAAAGCAGGTGCCTAAGTTGGCAGAAAAAAAGAACAAGATCATCATCAAGGGCGCTCGCGTCAATAACTTACAAAACATCGATGTTGAAATCCCGCGCGATCAGCTCGTCGTTCTGACGGGCTTATCAGGATCGGGGAAATCATCGCTCGCGTTCGACACGATTTATGCGGAAGGACAACGGCGTTATGTCGAAAGTCTGTCCGCTTACGCCCGTCAGTTTTTAGGTCAGATGGACAAACCGGATGTCGATGCGATTGAAGGACTTAGTCCGGCCATTTCAATCGACCAAAAGACGACGAGTAAAAACCCGCGTTCGACGGTCGGGACGGTCACGGAAATCTATGACTATCTCCGCCTGCTCTATGCACGGATCGGGAAACCAATCTGTCCGAATCACGGCATTGAAATTTCGAGCCAGACGATCAGTCAGATGGTCGACCAAGTGATGGAACTGCCGGAACGCAGCCGTCTGCAAATTCTCGCGCCGATCATTTCCGGACGAAAAGGCGCTCATGTCAAAGTCTTCGAAGATTTGAAAAAAGAAGGTTTCGTCCGCGTCCGTGTCGATGGAGAAACGATTGATTTGACGGATGACATCGAACTCGAGAAAAATAAAAAACACTCGATTGAAGTCGTCGTCGACCGGGTCGTTGTCCGTCCGGACGTCGAAGCCCGCCTCGCCGATTCTCTTGAGACGGCACTCCGTCTTGCCGACGGCCGCGTCATCGTAGATACGATGGATGGGAACGAACTGTTGTTCAGCGAACACCATGCCTGCCCGATCTGCGGCTTCTCCATCGGTGAACTTGAACCAAGGATGTTCTCGTTCAACTCACCGTTTGGTGCCTGTACGTCATGCGACGGTCTCGGAACGAAACTGGAAGTTGATGTCGATCTCGTCGTGCCGCATCCGGATAAATCGCTCAACGAAGGGGCAATCATTGCCTGGGAACCGACCAGTTCACAGTATTATCCGCAGCTATTGGCAGCGGTCTGCAGTCACTTCAACATCGATATGGATACGCCGTTCGAACAGTTGTCGGAAGAACACCGCGATATTGTATTAAATGGTAGCAGTAAGGAAGAGATTCAGTTCCGCTATGAAAATGACTTCGGGATGGTCCGGAATACATCGTTATTTTTTGAAGGCGTCTTGAATAACCTGCAACGCCGCTTCAAAGAGACGTCATCGGACTACATCCGTGAACAGATGGAAGGATATATGGCGAAAAAAGCTTGTCCGACGTGTAAAGGACACCGCTTGAAACGCGAATCACTTGCGGTCAAAGTGTCAGGGATTCACATCGGTGACGTAACGAAGATGTCCGTCAAACAAGCAGTCGTCTGGTTTGAAGAGTTACCAAGTAAATTATCAGAAAAGGATCAGACAATTTCACGGATGATCGTCCGCGAAATTCATGAACGGTCGTCGTTCCTCGAAAACGTTGGTTTGGATTATCTGACAATCTCGCGTGCTGCCGGAACATTATCCGGTGGGGAAGCGCAACGGATTCGTCTTGCGACGCAAATCGGATCGCGTTTGACAGGCGTTCTCTACGTCCTCGATGAACCGTCAATCGGACTCCACCAACGCGATAACGACCGCCTGATCAATACATTGAAGACGATGCGCGATCTCGGGAATACGTTGATTGTCGTCGAACACGATGAAGATACGATGATGGCGGCGGATTACCTGATTGATATCGGACCGGGAGCCGGCGATCACGGCGGATTCGTCACGGCAGCGGGACGTCCGGAAGAATTGATGCAGGATCCGAACTCGTTGACGGGACAATACCTCTCCGGCAAGAAGTTCATTCCGGTGCCGTCTGAACGGAAACAACCGGACGGTCGGGCCTTACGGATTCATAAAGCATCGGAAAACAATTTGAAAAACGTCGATGTCGACATTCCACTTGGTTTGTTCGTTGCCGTGACCGGAGTATCCGGTTCCGGAAAATCGACATTGATCAATGAGATTCTCTACAAGACGATTGCCCATGAGATGAACCGGGCGAAAGAAAAACCGGGCGCGCACAAAGGCATTTCCGGACTCGATCAAATCGATAAAGTCATCGATATCGACCAGTCTCCGATTGGTCGGACACCGCGTTCGAATCCGGCAACCTACACCGGTGTCTTTGACGATATCCGTGATGTCTTTGCGTCGACGAATGAAGCAAAACTCCGCGGTTACAAAAAAGGCCGTTTCAGTTTCAATATCAAAGGCGGACGTTGTGAAGCCTGCCGCGGCGACGGAATCATCAAGATCGAGATGCACTTCCTGCCGGATGTTTACGTGCCGTGTGAAATCTGTCACGGGAAACGCTACAACCGTGAAACCCTGGAAGTGAAATATAAAGGCAAGACGATTGCTGATGTCCTTGAGATGACAGTCGAAGATGCGTTGGAATTCTTTGAAAAGATTCCGAAAATCAGCCGCAAACTGCAGACGATTGCCGACGTTGGTCTGACGTACATGCGTCTCGGACAACCGGCGACGGAACTGTCCGGCGGAGAAGCACAACGGGTCAAGCTGGCATCGGAACTGCATAAACGGTCGACCGGGAAAACGATTTATATTCTCGATGAACCGACGACAGGGCTGCACGTCCACGATATCGCCCGGTTGCTGAAAGTCTTGCAACGACTCGTCGACAACGGAGACACGGTGCTCGTCATCGAACACAACCTGGATGTCATCAAAACAGCCGACTATTTGATCGATCTCGGACCAGAGGGCGGAGACGGTGGCGGGAAGATTGTCGCGACCGGAACACCGGAAGAAATCGCAGCAGTCAAGGAATCCTATACAGGTCATTACCTCGCTCCTGTTCTTGAACGAGACGCTGCCCGAATCGAATCGTGAAACTTTTTTGATTCAGGAATCGTAAAAAGGGAAGTAAGGAAAGTAGAACGAAGTAAATAAGCAAGTCACATCGATTAACGTGTACCAGATCAGAGGAGGGAAATATTGATGAAGCAAGATATGCGCCAACTGATACTTGAACAGGTGAAAGAAGGAAAGCTGACGATTGACGAAGCGCTCGACAAACTCGAACGGCTTGAAGCAATCGATCAGAACCCGTCGTCGGCAAGTCAGCATAAATATGTGGATGAACCGGAACAATACGACCGGGTCGATCATTATACGGTCGATTCTTTGACAACAAAGGTCATGTCAGCTTTTGACGGCCTCGTCAACCGGATCAAAGAGAGTGACTTGTCACTCAACCAAACATCCGGACCGAACGTCACGTACGTCAAACAATTCCCGTTCAGTGGTGAGACGATTCATTTGGATTTATTTAATGCCAATGCCATCGTTGAGCCCGGTGACCTGGAAGAGTGTGAGTTGACCGTTACCGGTCGCCCGCTCCGTCAAGTTAACGAAGAACAGGCACTGGAGCAACTGCAAGCAGCACTTCAGCACTCTGTCTCTGCGAATACGTTATCGATTCGTTTAAAAGATAAACGTGTTCGGGCGACGGTTCATTTGAAGATTCCGCGCCGTCACTATGAATCATTGATCTTGCAGACGTTAAACGGGGAAGTGACGTTATCGTCACTCGATGCGACGTCGGTGCAACTGATGACAGCAAACGGACGGATCCATGTCCGCGACCTGTTCAGTGAAGAAGTGAAGACATCAACAGCCAACGGTTCGATTGAAATCGAAGAATCGGAAATCAAGTCGTTAAAAGCGAAGACAGCCAATGGTCAAATCATCGCAACCGGTGTATTTGAACGGTCTGAGCTGAAGACGGCGAACGGAAACGTCCGGTGTGAACTGAAGACGGTTCAGGATGCGAAGATTCAGGCCTCATCGCTTGCGGGAAGTATCGCCTTGATGTTACCGCATGGTGCGGAAGTCTACGGTGAACTGGAAACGAACTTTGGCGGATTGAACTGTAACCTGGATGAGATGGAATTGATTCGTGATCAAAAAGAAGTCGTCAACCGGAAACTCCACTTCCTGTCAGGTCGTGGACGGACGCCAAAGATTGAAGTCGCTGCCGATACGAAGACGGGTACGATTTCAGTCACACACGGTGTTCATTTGAGCCCTCAAACCCTATAAAGTGATCCCTGCCCCTGAATCAATCGGGAGGCAGGGATTTTTTTGCCGAAAAAAGACGACCCGCTATCAAAGGATAGGGAGTCGCCGAGTCAAAAAGTGATACTCATTAATAATCGTAATCCTGATCCATCATCGGATCGTCAAAATTCATGTTTTCGAAATTGTTCATGTCATAACCAAACGAGAGCAATGCGATGACACCGATGATGCCGAGGACGATCGAAAGAACGATCAATCCGATTCCCATCCAACTCTTCCGGCGTGAGCGGTTCCAATAGAAAATGATAGCCAAAATGTACGAGATAAATGAACCGCTGATAAAGATTCCGATAATCGAGATGATGAAGAACAGTAATGCTGTTTGATCCTGATTGCGCGAGTAAGCTTTCCACATGTCGATCAGTGCGATGATAAGGTAAACAAAGCCGACGATGGCAAGAATACCGAATAAAATCATGATGATGATGAAACCTATGCCACTGCCTGAAGCGTCCATCATAATATCCCTCCTTTTTATGTTATCTGTAATCCATTCCCAAGATCGTCCACTTCTAATCGAATTCCTTGATTTCCGTAAAAATATGGTACAATACTTCAAGTGAAAGGGGCTGATTGAGCGTGCAACCAAAAGTGCGAACAGCTGAAATCGTAAAGCAATTCAATTTAAAAATCGTCACCGGAGAAGAGGGCTTACACCGTCCGATTCTGACGGCTGATCTTTGTCGACCGGGTCTGGTTCTCGCCGGGTATTATGCCTATTATCCAGCAGAACGTCTCCAGATTCTCGGAAAAACGGAATTGACATTTTTCAACAACTTGACGTACGAAGAACAGCTGGAACGGGCGAATGTTCTCTGTACGGATGAAACACCGGGAATTTTGATTACACGTGGTTTTGATGTGCCGGAAGCGATCGTCAAAGCAGCGGACGAAACGAACGTCCCGCTTTTGACGACGAAGGGACATACGACATCGGTCGAATCGCAAATCACGAACTTCCTCGAAGCGGAACTGGCACCAACGACCGCGATGCACGGCGTGCTCGTCGACATATACGGCGTCGGTGTCTTCATCAAAGGGGCAAGCGGCGTCGGGAAATCCGAGACGGCACTTGAACTCGTCAAACGGGGACATCGTTTGGTCGCCGATGATTCGGTTGAGATTCGTCAAACCGGTGACGGAATCCTCGTCGGGACGGCTCCGAAATTGATTCAGCATCTGCTTGAAATCCGCGGAATCGGCATCATCGATGTCATGACGTTATTCGGTGCCGGTGCCGTTCGTTCGCACAAGAAAATCAGCCTCGTCTGTAATTTGGAAATTTGGGATCAGGCGAAAGTCTACGATCGGGTAGGACTGGACCAGGAAACACTGCAAATCATCGATACGGAAATCCCGTTCTTGACGATTCCGGTTCGTCCCGGACGAAACTTAGCCGTCATTATCGAGGTAGCCGCGATGAACTACCGTCTGAAAAATATGGGCATCAACACAGCAGAAGAGTTTGCGGGACGTCTCGCGCAAGCGATTGAAGATGGGAACGGTGGTCTTTGATGGGAACATTAGCGAGTGTCCAACCGACGTTTGATCGGGTAGCCATCGAACTGGGCCCGATTCCGATTTACTGGTACGGGATCGTCATCGCGCTTGGCGCTGTCGTCGGTCTGATGATTGCGATTTTTGAATCCAAACGGATTGGCTTTAACGAAGAGTATGCCGTCGACGTTGTCATCTGGTCGATTCCGATCAGTATCATCTGTGCCCGTATTTATTATGTCGCGTTTGAATGGGATTATTATGGTCAGAATCTTGATCAAATCATCAACATCCGCCAGGGCGGGATTGCGATTCATGGTGCGATCATCGGTGCGATTTTGACCGTTCTGATTTATACGCGCAAGAAAAACATCTCGTTTTGGCAAATTGCTGATATTTTGGCGCCGTCGCTGTTATTCGGACAAGCGGTCGGACGCTGGGGGAACTTCTTTAACCAGGAAGCCCACGGCGGAGAAACGACATGGACATTCCTGCAGGATACGTTGCACTTACCGGACTGGATCGTCAATCAGATGTACATCGACGGTGTCTATTACATTCCGACGTTCTTATATGAAAGTATCTGGAACATAATCGGTGTCATCTTATTGATCGTTTGGCGGATGAAGTTCAACCCGCGCCGCGGTTATGTGTTCCTCGGTTACCTGATTTGGTATTCGATTGGCCGTTTTTACATCGAAGGTTTACGTACGGACAGTTTGATGATGGGAGGCGGACTCCGGACCGCGCAAATCGTCTCGATTTGTTTGATTGTCTTTGGTCTGATCATGCTATTCGTTCGTAAAAATGCTGTCCGTTATTTGGACGGAACAAAACGGGAGGCGAAATGAACCGATGATTCAAACGATTCTATTTGATCTCGACGGGACGTTGATTGATACGAACCCGCTCATTCTAAAAAGTTTTGCCCACACGCTCGATTATTACTATCCGGACCGGACGTTTACGGAAGCGGAACTGCTTCCGTTCATCGGACCGACGCTTGAAAAGTCGTTTTCGGAAATGAATGCGGACCAGTGGAAAGAGATGGTCGCTTTTTACCGGAGTTACAACATCGCGATGCATGATGCGCTTGTCCTCGAGTATCCGGGTGTCCTCGACGGATTACGAAAATTGAAGGAACAAGGTTATAAATTAGCGATCGTCACGTCGAAGAGTCGCCGCGTCGCGTTAAAAGGAATCGAACTGTTTGGATTGACGCATCTGTTTGATGCCATCATCGCAGCAGATGATGTGACGGAAGAGAAACCGGCTGTCGAACCGTTTGAAAAGGCGATGGCGTTACTCGGTTCGACCCGGGAAGAAACGATCATGGTCGGCGATAATGATACGGACATCCACGGCGGGAAAAATGCCGGTCTGAAAACCGTTGCTGTCGGCTGGGCCATTAAAGGACGTGCGTATCTCGAAGCATTGCAGCCGGATTTAATCATTGATTCGATGGAACAGTTAAGTGACTGGATCGAGGCCGAAAATGCCACGGCGGACTGACCGGTATCACGTCGGGGCAACGAACCCGCTTTGGCATATGTACCGGACGGTGTCGTTCTTCAAAGTGATGTGGTGTTTTACGATTATCACGATTGGCCGGTTCTCACCGTCGCTTCGTTTCAAGAACAGCCTCTACCGGACGTGTTTACGGATGAAAATCGGTGACCGGACGGCACTCGCTCTGATGGTCATGCCGGATACGATGTTCCCGGAACGGATTACGATCGGCTCCAATACGATCATCGGATTTAATACGACGATTCTTTGTCACGAATACTTGACGACCGAATACCGGATCGGGAACGTGACGATCGGGAACGATGTGTTGATTGGCGCGAATGTGACGATTCTGCCCGGAGTGACGATCGGGGACGGTGCGATGGTCGGAGCAGGTTCCGTCGTCCACCGGGATATTCTGCCCGGCGAACGGGTCTCGAGTCAGCCGCTCCGCCGGCACGAAATGTGACAAAAATGTGAGAAGGAGGAGAGGACGAGATGAATCAAATCCGCTTTACGTATAAAACAGGAAAGTATTTCGGAAGATTATTTGCCGAACGTCCGCAAGGGTTGGTCGTCGAAGTATTGGCCGTCGAGAAACATCCGATTCAAGGTGATCTGCACAATCCGAATCAGGTCGACGTCCCGCTCTTCCATGTCCGTACTGCCTTACACCCGCACGAAAAAGTGACGGTCGCCCCCGGTGTCGTCTATGCCTATGAAGGTGAGATTCCGAGCTATGCCGAAAGCTTACGCCAGGCATATGACAAGGAAGTCGAACGTTTGAATGGACAAAACCCGGAGACGGATGCTTTCGTACAAAAATGCTTGGAGAATTACAAGGAACTGGAATCGATTTATGCGAAACGCTGGGGATAAACCTCGGCGTTTTTTTCTGTTGCAACGGTTTCCGAGATAGGTTATTCTTGTCTCTGCAACTACGAAACTAGATTTAGATCTATGGGGGCTTGAATCATGATGGAATTAACTGAATACAAAGCAGACCCCTTTGCGATTACAACGCGCCAAGCGGAGCTTTTTTATTTCCGCGGACGGAAGGCGCACCGGGAAGGGCGACTGGAAGAGGCGGTCTATCACCTCGACGAAGCGACAACACTTCAGCCGAGTGACATCCGTTACCTTTTACGTTACGCCCGTGTTTTATTCGAGACAGGCGAAATCAATCATGCAAATGATGTCTTGAAACAAGTGCGGACGCTCGACCAGTCAAATACGGAATCCTTGTTTTATTTAGCGAATAACTACGCGCATGTCTCCTTATATGAAGAGGCGAAAAAGTACGCGCTTGAATATTTATCCAGTGCACCAAACGGGAAACACGCAGAGGCATCGGCCGCGCTCGTGGAATTAATCGATCTCGAACAAGAGATGGAAGATGACGATGAGGATGAATTGATTCGTTTACATGCTCAAGCACAACGTCAAATCGATAAAGGGATGCTCTTTGCGGCGCAGGACACATTGGAGTCGTTGATTGCCCAGTATCCGACATTTTGGCCGGCCTATAACAATCTTGCGATCGTCGAGTTTTACCTCGGTGAAAATGATCGTGCGTTTGCTTCACTCGAACAAGTCCTTGATGGAAATCCGGGAAACCTGCATGCTCTCTGTAACACGCTCGTGTTGTTGCATGAGATGGGACAAGATGAAGAAGCACACCGTTTGTCGAACAAACTCGAACACGTCCGCTCTGTGAATCTTGAGACGCGCTATAAGGTCGCGTCAACGCTTGCGATCATCGGTCGCCACGATTTGGCGTACGAAGAACTGAAGTTACTTGAACGTCGCGGCTACCGGGGAGACCCGTTGTTTGGCCACTGGTTGTCGATTTCAGCATTCAAGACGGGACACATCGAAGAAGCGGCTGCGTTCCTTCAATCAGAAGAAGCGCAAGGCATGCGGGAAGAACGGGAAGCTTACGACATCCGTCATAACCTCCAGTTCCGCTCCGCCTTGATCCAGGCCTTGAAGACGGAAGATGATGTCTCGCGGATTTTTACGGCCTTGTTACTCGGCAAGCTGAACGATGAAGAAGCGAAGCTCGCATTATCGATGATGCCGGAAGTGACGGATCATCCGGACGTTTTATTACTGACCGAACAAATCATTCATGAGATGAACGGGGAGCACGAAGTGATCAATGCTCGGATTCAACGTGCCTTGATGACGATCCGTTTGGCGGAACGTTTTGTTTCGGATGAAGAACGAATGAGCCTCGAAGGTGATTTTTACGAACGATTTGCCCGACTCTTCCTGAGCGGTGAGACGTTTGATTCGGTCGAACAGTCGGCTGCGGCCTTGATCTATCTGTTTCACGATGTCCGCGACGGCATGTTGATTGAAGACTGTGCGTCACTCGTTCATGTTTCATTTGATGATACCGCAGCGACGATCCGTTCCTATCAACGCGTTTTGAACCCGGCCCGTGCAAAGTGTTAGACGTTTGTACGATTCTCACCTATACTCAAATTACAACGAAAATACAGATGGGGTGGAATCATGACAGAAACTGAACAGAAAATTTATGACGTCATCATTATTGGTGCCGGTCCTGCCGGCATGACAGCGGCACTTTACGCATCACGTGCGAACCTTTCGACTTTG
Source organism: Exiguobacterium sp. R-39 (assembly GCF_049942815.1). NCBI lineage: Bacteria > Bacillati > Bacillota > Bacilli > Caryophanales > Exiguobacterium > Exiguobacterium sp. R-39. The sequence continues at coordinate 2,441,500 of NZ_CP187965.1, read as the reverse complement.
ATGATTGAACGCGGTATTCCGGGCGGACAGATGGCCAACACGGAAGACATCGAAAACTATCCGGGCTATGACAGCATTCTTGGACCGGATCTTTCACAAAAAATGTTCGACCATTCCAAAGCATTTGGTGCAGAGTATGCGTACGGAGACGTTCGCAGCATCGAAGACGGTCCGGCATTCAAGACCGTTCACGCACACAACAAGGATTACCATGCTCGGGCGATCATTATCGCTTCAGGAGCCCAGTACAAGAAAATCGGTGTGCCGGGCGAGGAAGAACTCGGCGGACGCGGTGTCTCCTACTGTGCGGTCTGTGACGGTGCGTTCTTTAAAGAAAAAGAACTGTTCGTCATCGGTGGCGGTGACTCGGCTGTCGAAGAAGGTGTCTACTTGACACGCTTCGCGAAAAAAGTCACGATTGTTCACCGTCGTGAAGAGTTACGCGCTCAAAAAATTCTTCAAAAACGTGCATTCGACAATCCGAAAATCGATTTCATCTGGAACCATACGGTCAAACAGATCAACGAAGATAACGGAAAAGTCGGCGGCGTGGAATTGATCAATACGAAAACAGCGGAAACGACGACGTATCCGATTGATGGTGTCTTCATCTACATCGGGATGAACCCGATCACAGGATATGTGCAGGATCTCGGCATCTTAAACGATCAAGGATATGTCGTGACGAACGAAGGCATGGAAACGAACATCAAAGGTATTTTTGCAGCCGGCGATGTCCGTGAAAAAACACTTCGTCAAGTCGTCACAGCAACAAACGACGGTTCGATTGCGGCGCAAAACGCGCAACACTATATCGAAGCGTTGCTTGAAGAATTACAGGAATCATCACAAGTCTAATTCAAGATCCAGCTTGGTTGGGAAGCTCTTCCATCAAGCTGGCTCTTTTTTTATGTTATACTGAAACGAGAGTAAAAAATACACACGGAACTGTTGTCTGGAGGGCGAAGAGATGGAACAGAATCAACCGCAACTGGTCATCATTACAGGAATGAGTGGCGCCGGAAAAACGGTCGCAATGAACAGCTTTGAAGACTTAGGCTATTTTTGTGTCGACAATCTACCACCGACGTTATTGCCACAATTGATTGAAGTGATTGGGCAGGTGCGTCCGAAAATCGCCGTTGCCATCGATACACGGGCTCGTGATTTCATTGACAGCTTCTTTGTCGTTTATGAAGATTTGAAAAAAACGAATCTGCAAATCCGGATGTTGTATCTTGATGCCCGCAATGATGTACTCGTCCGCCGGTATAAAGAATCCCGCCGGTCGCATCCGTTGGCGCCGACCGCGTCTCCGTTGATCGGCATCGAACGGGAACGGACATTGCTCGAAGGATTCCGCGATAAAGCCCAGTTGCTGATGGATACGAGTGATATTAAACCGCTCGCCTTAAAGGAACGGATCTTAAAAGAGTTTACCGAAGGGGAACGGATTCCGTTCACCGTCAATGTCATGTCGTTTGGTTTCAAGCACGGTCTGCCGCTCGACGCAGATCTCGTGTTTGACTTACGTTTCCTGCCGAACCCGTTTTACATTCCGGAACTCCGACCGAAGACCGGTCTCGATCTTGAAGTCTCGTCTTATGTCATGCAGTGGCCGGAAGCGAAGCTGTTTTATAAAAAGCTCGTCGACATGCTCGAATTCCTGATTCCCCAGTATGAGCGGGAAGGAAAATCGCAGCTCGTCGTGGCGCTCGGTTGTACCGGTGGAAAACACCGGTCGATTACGTTTGCTGAAGCGATCAGTAAAGAGTTTAAGAACCAATACCATATCGTGACGAATCACCGGGACTATGTCCACGCGAAGGAGGAGAGATAATGAAATGGGAACGAAAAGTCGTCGCTATCGGCGGAGGAACGGGCCTATCGACTCTCTTGCGCGGACTAAAACACTATCCGCTTGATATCACGGCCATCGTTACGGTCGCGGATGACGGCGGAAGCTCGGGCCGCCTGCGGACGGAGTTTAACATGTTACCGCCGGGCGATATCCGGAACGTCATCGTCTCGCTGTCGAAATCGGAAACGTTGATGGACCGGATCATGCAGTACCGTTTTGAGACGGGAGAAGGTCTGCACGGGCACTCACTCGGTAATTTGATGCTGACGGCAGCGACGCAGCTCTGTAACGGCTCCTTCGTCGAAGCGATCGGTGTCATGGGACAACTCTTGAATGCCGAAGGGAAAGTCTATCCGGCGACGGAACGGACGATTACGTTATGCGCCGAGTTTGAAGACGGAACGATCGTCAAAGGGGAATCCCTGATTCCGAAAGTCGGCAAAGTCATCGAGCGGATTTTCCTCGAGGAAGAGGATGTCCGTCCGGTTCCGGAAGCGATTCAGGCGATTCTTGATGCTGATGTCATCGTCCTCGGTCCCGGCAGTCTCTATACGAGTGTCATTCCGAACGTCCTGATTGAGGAAATCCGGGACGCCATCAGTCAATCGCTTGCGCCGGTCGTCTATATTTGTAACGTCATGACGCAACCGGGTGAGACGACAGCCTTTACGGCAAATGATCACTTGAATGTGTTGGAACGATTCCTCGGTAAAGGGGTGATTGATACAATCATCGTCAACAACGAATCGATTGATGTCAGTTATCTGCGGAAGTATCAAAAGGATCATGCCGACATCGTGACCTATGATGAATCAAGCTTTGAAGAAGCAGGAATTGAAGTACTCGCGGACGATATCGTGGATTATAACCATCACTTCATCCGTCATGACTCGGATGCTGTCGCAAGCCTCGTCATGCGGAAAGTTCTATCCATTCGACGCGTGCGTCAATTCGAAGGGAAGGAGGAACTGACGTGAGTTTTGCATCAGAAGTCAAAAAAGAGTTAACGCAAATCGCGATCACCGATCATGAAATGAAGGCGGAACTTGCTGCCTTGGCCCGGATGAATGGAGCAATCTCATTTGGACTGGGACGTGGACTGACACTGGATATCTCGACGGAAAACGCTTCGATTGCCCGCCGTATTTATTCCTTGCTCAAACGCGCCTATGCCGTCCATCTGGATTTACTCGTCCGGAAAAAAATGCGTCTGAAGAAAAATAATGTCTATATCGTCCGCGTCAAACAACAGGCGGATAAGATTTTACAAGACCTTGGTATTTTAGGGGAAGGGTTTACGATGATCCGTTCGATTAGTGATTCGATCGTCAACGACGAACGGCGTGCGCGGGCCTATCTGCGCGGTGCCTTTTTAGCCGGAGGCTCGTTGAACAATCCGGCGACGTCTTCGTACCATCTGGAAATATTCAGTCTGTACGAAGAACATAATGCTGCTTTACGCAGCCTGACGAATCAGTTTGATTTGAATGCAAAAGCGATTGAACGGAAAAAAGGACATATTCTCTACATCAAGGAAAGTGAGAAGATTTCTGATTTTCTTAAGCTCGTCGGAGCAACGTATTCGATGTTACGGTTTGAGGATGTCCGGATTTTAAAAGATATGCGGAATTCGGTCAACCGGCTCGTCAACTGTGAGACGGCGAACCTCAACAAAACCGTCGGGGCGGCGTTACGCCAGGTCGAGAACATTAAGTTTCTCGAACGGACGGTCGGACTTGATGTCTTGCCGGACAAATTAAGAGAAATCGCCATCTTGCGGGTGACACATCAAGACGTAACCTTACAGGAACTCGGTGAGATGGTCGAGAGTGGTTCCATCTCGAAATCCGGGATCAATCATCGATTGCGCAAGATTGATCAAATTGCGGATAAAATCCGAAACGGGGAGTCGATGACCGGGGCTCTTTAGGGAGTAACTTGCGAGATGAACCATAGTCTACTATAATATATAGTCGATGCAACTAAATGTTCGAATTAAGGAGTTTTTGAAATGGCTAATGAGAAAAAACGTATTTCGCTGACAGTTGATGCGAAGTTTGATGAAGTGCTTACGAAAAAAGCGAAAACGATCGGTGTACCAAAAAGTACGCTCGTCGCCTTTGCGACATCGTTGTTCCTGAAACAATTGCAGGCGGAAGAAGAACTTTCACCTCATGCGAACGGAATCTACACATTGATTCGCGAAAACCACGATATCGTATCTGATATCACAGATTTGATCGACTAAAAAATAGGACCTCTGTCCGCGTCTGTTCTGAGAAGAGTGACGCAAAGGACAGTGGTCTTTTTTTGTACACAGGAAAAAAACCGTCCTCGCAATCTGCGAAGACGGTCTGGTGAAAATTACGCACGTTCCATGACGCGGTCGATTAAACCATAGTCAGCGGCTGCTTGAGCAGACATGAAGTTATCGCGCTCTGTATCACGCTCGATGACTTCAAGTGGTTGTCCTGTATTTTCAGCCATGATTTTGTTTAAGTGTTCACGCATTTTGATGATGCGTTCCGCATGGATTTTGATGTCCGATGCTTGACCTTGTGTTCCACCGAGTGGTTGGTGGATCATGATTTCGGCGTTTGGAAGTGCAAAACGTTTTCCTTTAGCGCCGGCTTGAAGCAAGAATGCACCCATTGAAGCAGCCATTCCGATACAGATGGTTGAAACTTGCGGTTTGATGAAGTTCATCGTATCGTAAATCGCCATACCTGCTGTGATTGAGCCACCTGGGCTGTTGATGTAAAGTGAGATTTCTTTATCTGGATCTTCTGCTGCTAGGAAAAGTAACTGGGCAACGACTGAGTTGGCGACGTTGTCGTCAATCGCGCTCCCGAGAAGGATGATGCGGTCTTTGAGCAAACGGGAATAGATATCGTAAGCACGTTCCCCGCGGTTGGTTTGTTCGATGACTGTTGGAATTAACATAGTCTTTGCCTCCTTATGGTTGGTATGTAGCACATATTCGACTTGTCCTTATCATAATCCTTTGGTCAACATTGGTCAAAAGATACGCTGTAGGTTTTATGTATTTTTCCGGAAACAGTGGCTGCTAAACATATCAGTATAGAAAAAAGGCAACACCGTAAACGGCATTGCCTGAAGATTCAAGTATGGTACACCCGGAGAGATTTGAACTCCCGACACCTGGTACCGGAAACCAGTGCTCTATCCCCTGAGCTACGGGTGCATGTAATTACTGAACAATTAATAGTATACCGACATTTTTTCAGAAAAGCAATACTAGATTTTCAAGTTTGCTGATTTTTTGTCAAAACGTAAGAGACGATTGAATGAAGGTCCATCCTATATAATAGAAGCAGAATCTATTTTAATCGGGAAAGGGAGGGGAACGGATGGAACAGAGACAGGAACAAGCACAACGTCTCGTGATGTCAGCCGCTCAGTTGTTTCAATTGGCGGTGCTGGAAGAGACGCGGGCAGAACTCGAGGAACGATTGTACCGAATCATCCGTCGTGCTACTCGGACTGAACATAATGGAAGAAAAATGATTCCGCCGGATTTAGCGCAGGTTGCAGACCGGATTGACTCATTTGAAGCGGAACTTCTTCAGCAAATACGTTTAGAATCGGTCAGACAGGAAATAGGATATATGGCGGAACAACTCATCCTGTACTTAGACGCGGATGGATTACTCAGAACGACCGATGCACGATTAGCAGTTTTGCTTGACTGTGAGGAGTCGACAATCAAGCAGGCACGACAACTGCTTCAGCAATGTGAACCGACCGGAATCGCGGCACGCTCGGAAGCGGAGTGTCGCCTGTTGCATGCCATGGAGCTTGAGGAAGACCGTTTGATTGATTTGGTCGCTGATCTGTCAGACGGGCAATCTCTTACAAACGTCTTGGAAAAGATTAATGACGGGACAGAGCGGAAACAAATGAAGCTACGGATTGAACGGTTACCGAAAACCCCACTCTTACCGACATCGACCACGATGACGATCCCGGAAGCCGATGTCGAGTGGGTCGACGGTCAGGTGCAAGTCAATTGGTATAGCTTAACACTTGATACGTCGTGGACGGATCTTGAGGAAGCAACACCTTTTTTGAGCGCCTATGAACGACGACGCAAAACCTTGCATTCGATTCTGGACGTTATCATTGCGCGGCAAATCCGTTGGTTCAAAGGGGAACTTCATTTAGAACCGTTGACGAAAAAAGAAGTCGCCGAACAAACGGGATACCATCCTTCGACGATTGGTCGGGCGATTGCCAACAAAACGATCCGGACGGTTCAGGGAACCCTTGAGCTTGAGAATTTTTTTGTATCGAAGACGAAAAGCGGCACATCGAGCTTTTTAATCAAGGCCCGAATCGCACAATTGATTCAGGAAGCGACCTCGCCGTTGTCGGATCAACAGATCGTCAACCGTCTCGACCTGGAAGGCATCCGGGTCGCAAGACGGACAGTCGCGAAGTATCGGGCGGGTCTGCACTTGACCCGGTCCGACATGACGAAACGACGAGAGGCGAATGAATGATGCCATCAAAAGAACACACGACCTTAACACTGTATTCACGTCCCGGATGTACGCTATGTGAGGAAGCCGCCTTCTTACTTGATTTCGTACTCGATGAATTTCCGGATTGGACGTTCGAAGAAATGAACATTGAAGAAGATGCTGCGCTCAGTCTCCGTTTTTTATATGAAATTCCTGTCGTCATGCATCAGTCTGAAATTTGGAGTTATGGCAAATTTGAGACAGAGGCGATAAGAAACCGCTTACTTGAAAAAAGTTAAAGGGCGAGGCTTGAATCCTTGTACGAGGGCTGTTATGATGAGGATGTACCAAGTGGGACAAGATATGACACGCGGGACGTAAAGTGTCCAGCAACTTGAGAGGAGCGGGAATACATGATTCGGCAGTTAGTACAGATCCAAAAACGAATCGTGCCTGATCTGATCGAAGAAATGCAGACACGTTACGACATACTTCATTATGTCCGGCTCATGCAGCCGATTGGCCGGCGGACCCTGGCAACAAGCCTCGGCTTGACGGAACGGGTATTACGCCGGGAAGTGGACTTCCTGAAAGAGCAGGGATTGCTCGAAGTGGCGACACAAGGAATGTCTTTGACGGATGAAGGGCGGATCGTCTTACGAAGTATGCACAGCGTGATGGCAGAACTGGCCGGTATTTCTGACATGGCGAAAGCCTTACAGGAAAAACTGGGTGTCCGGGATGTCGTCATCGTACCAGGGGATTCGGATCAAACCTTCTGGGTGCAACGCGATATGGGACGTGCGACGGTCGCACGCTTGAAACGGGAACTTTCTTCAGAAGTACACAACACGATTGCAGTCACAGGAGGTACGACGATGGCTTCCGTCGCGGCGATGATGTCGCCCGATAAGGAAAACCGTCCGATGACGTTCGTGCCGGCACGTGGCGGCTTAGGCGAAACCCTTGAATTGCAAGCGAATACGGTCTGCTCACGGATGGCATCCCGTGCACAAAGTGATTATCACTTATTGCACATACCAGACATGGTCAGTAAGGAAACGTTTGTGAAGATGGTGGAAGAGCCAAGCATTAAAAATGTGTTACAAATGATTAAAGATGCCTCAATCGTGGTACATGGAATTGGTGAGGCAAAAACGATGGCAAAACGTCGTCGCGCTTCGACCGAGTTACTGGAACAGCTTGAACAGGAACATGCGGTAGCGGAAGCATTTGGTTATTACTTCGATCGGGACGGAAAAATCGTGCACCGGGTGAAGACAGTTGGTCTTCAACTCGACGACTTAAAACAAGTCGAACACGTCATCGTCGTCGCCGGAGGACATTCTAAAGCAGAAGCAATCAATGCGTATGTCAAACAGTCCCCGGACATCATCCTGATTACGGATGAAGGGGCAGCAACAACGATTTTGAAAGGGTAGCCCCCTTTTGAATAATAGATAACTCGCTTTACATTAAAAGGAGGAAAATTATCATGGCAGTAAAAGTTGGTATTAATGGATTTGGACGTATCGGACGTTTGGCACTTCGTCAAATTCTTCAGTTTGACGGAATCGAAGTAGTCGCAATCAATGACCTTACAGACACTAAAATGCTTGCACACCTCTTGAAATATGATACGACTCAAGGTCGTTTCGACGGAGAAGTTGAAGTACACGACGGTTACTTCCTCGTCAACGGTAAAGAAATCAAAACACTTGCTAACCGCAACCCAGAAGAACTCCCATGGGGCGAGCTCGGTGTTGACATCGTTCTCGAATGTACTGGTTTCTTCACAGACAAAGAAAAAGCTGAGCTTCACTTGAAAGCTGGAGCTAAGAAAGTTGTTATCTCAGCACCTGCTACTGGCGACATGAAAACAGTTGTCTTCAACACGAACCACGAAATTCTTGACGGAACTGAAACAGTTATCTCTGGTGCTTCATGTACTACGAACTGTCTCGCGCCTATGGCTAAAGTTCTTCAAGATCAGTACGGAATCGTTCAAGGTCTCATGACAACGATCCACGCTTACACTGGCGACCAAAACACACTCGACGCTCCACACCCTAAAGGTGACTTCCGTCGTGCACGTGCAGCGGCAGCTAACATCGTTCCTAACTCAACTGGTGCTGCTAAAGCAATCGGTCTTGTTCTTCCAGAACTTCAAGGTAAACTTGATGGCGCAGCACAACGTGTACCAGTTGCTACAGGTTCACTCACTGAGCTCACAACAGTTCTCGAGAAGAAAGTAACAGTTGAAGAAGTTAACGCGGCAATGAAAGCAGCAGCTAACGAATCTTACGGTTACACTGAAGACGAAATCGTTTCTTCTGACATCGTTGGTATCTCTTACGGATCACTCTTCGATGCAACACAAACGAAAGTCGTTACAGTCGGCGACAAACAACTCGTTAAAACAGTTGCTTGGTATGACAACGAAATGTCTTACACTAGCCAGCTCATTCGCACACTCAAACACTTCGCAGAAATCGCTAAGTAATTCGAGCAATTAAATAGCAATTGAATAAGAGCGGAAACGATACAGTCTCCGCTCTTATTGCGGAAAAAAGTCTGGAGGGGCGCATCAGCCCCTCACTATACGTATGAGACGGAGGACGAATGTATGAATAAGAAATCAATTCGCGATATCGATGTAAAAGGAAAACGCGTGTTTACACGTGTGGACTTCAACGTACCGCTAGAAGACGGCAAAATCACAGATGATACACGGATCCGTGCTGCCCTTCCGACAATCAAACACTTGGTTGACGGTGGAGCGAAAGTCATCCTCGCAAGCCATATGGGACGTCCAAAAGGCGAGAAAAACCCTGAGTTCTCACTTGCACCAGTCGTAGCACGCCTTAGCGAACTGCTTGGTAAGGACATCAAGCTCGTTGAAGAAGCATACGGTCCGGTCGCTGAAGAAGCGGTCAGCAAGCTTGAAGAAGGAGACGTCATCGTTCTTGAAAACGTTCGTTTCTACCCAGGCGAAACGAAAAACGATCCTGAACTCGCAGAAGGTTTTGCGAAACTTGCAGACGTTTTCGTCAACGACGCATTTGGTGCAGCGCACCGTGCGCACGCTTCTACAGAAGGAATCGCACACCATGTCGAGACAGCTGTAGCAGGATTGTTGATCGAAAAAGAACTTCAGGTTCTCGGTAAAGCCCTCTCAAACCCGGATCGTCCGTTTACAGCGATCATCGGTGGTTCGAAAGTCGCGGACAAAATCGGCGTCATCGATCACTTGCTTGATATCGTCGATACGTTGATCATCGGCGGAGGATTATCTTATACATTCCTTAAAGCTCAAGGTTATGAAGTCGGTACGTCACTTCTTGAAGTTGACAAAATCGAACAGGCGAAGGAATTCATGAAAAAAGCAGAAGATAAAGGCGTTAAATTCTTGATGCCGGTCGACTGTGTCATCACGAAGGAATTCGGCGAAGAAACATACGTCGGACCACGCGATATCGACAGTATCCCAGCGGATCATATGTCACTCGATATCGGTCCGAAAACAATCGAACTGTATGCAGAAGCAATCAAGGATTCGAAACTCGTTGTCTGGAACGGACCAATGGGTGTGTTCGAACTTGATAAATATGCAAACGGAACAAAAGGTGTCGCTCAAGCATTAGCGGACAGCGATGCATACTCGATCATCGGTGGTGGAGATTCTGCTGCAGCGGCTGAGAAATTCGGTCTTGCAGATAAAATGAGTCACATTTCTACTGGTGGCGGCGCAAGCCTCGAGTTCATGGAAGGTAAAGCTCTTCCAGGTGTCGAAGCGCTTAACGACAAGTAATCTAAAGTTCACAAGGGAGTGTTTTCAATGCGTAAACCAATTATCGCAGGTAACTGGAAAATGAATCTTACCCTCAAGGATGCTGTGGCATTCGCTGAGGAAGTCAAAGGAACTGTACCCGCTTCTTCGAAAGTCGACGCGGCTGTCTGTGCACCGTCTGTATTCCTTGCACACTTGACAGAAGCGACAGCTGGAACGGACCTGAAAATCGGCGCTCAAAACATGTATGACCAAGAGAGCGGCGCATTCACAGGTGAAATCAGCCCAGTGATGCTCAAAGAACTTGGCGTAACATACGTCGTCCTCGGTCACTCAGAACGTCGTGAGTATTTCGGAGAAACAGATGCGTTCATCAACAGCAAAACGAAAAAAGCATTTGAGCATGGTATCGTGCCAATCGTTTGTGTCGGTGAAACACTCGAAGAACGCGAAGGCGGGAAATTCGAATCAGTCATCCGTGAACAAACAACGAACAGCTTGAAAGGCTTAACAGTCGATCAGGTTAAAAACCTTGTTGTCGCATATGAGCCTGTCTGGGCAATCGGAACAGGAAAATCAGCAACAGAACAAGATGCACAAGATTCTTGTAAATTCGTTCGCGATGTCATCGCAGCTGAATTCGGTACGGAAGCTGCAGAAGCAGTCCGCATCCAGTACGGCGGCAGTGTCAAACCGGACAACATCAAAGAATATATGGCTCAGCCTGACATCGACGGTGCTTTAGTTGGTGGCGCAAGTCTTGAGACAGGATCGTTCCTCAAACTGTTGGAGGCGATTTAAATGAAAAAACGTCCAGTCGCACTGATCATCCTTGATGGTTTCGGTATGCGTGACGAGGAGTTCGGAAATGCTGTCACGGCAGCAAACAAACCGAACTTCGACCGGTACTGGGAACAGTACCCGCATACGTTGTTGAATGCGCAAGGAGAATACGTCGGTTTGCCTGAAGGTCAAATGGGGAACTCAGAAGTGGGTCATTTGAACATCGGTGCAGGTCGCGTCGTCTACCAATCGCTATCCCGAATCAACAATGCCATTAAGGATCGCTCGTTCTTCTCGCGTCAAGCGATGAACGATGCGGCAGGTCACGTGAAAAAATACGGTTCAGCCCTTCATATCTTCGGTCTGGTCTCTGACGGTGGAATCCACAGTCACATCAACCACTTGTATGCCGTGCTTGAATTCGCAAAACTTCACGAAATCGAAAAAGTCTATCTCCATGCCTTCACGGATGGCCGCGATTGTGATCCGCAATCAGGAGCCGGTTTCCTCCGTGATGCCCAAGCGAAGATGGACGAGTTAAACGTCGGTCAATTCGCAAGTGTCTCTGGTCGTTATTATGCGATGGACCGCGACAACCGCTGGGAACGCGTCAAGAAAGTCTATGACGTCATCACGTTCGCAGACGGTCCGACAACAAAAGACCCAATCGCGATGGTCGAAGCTTCGTACAAAACAGACGTTACAGATGAGTTCATTGAACCAACGGTAGTCGTGCAGGAAGACGGTACTCCAGTAGCACCGATCCACGATAACGATGCGATCATGTTCTTCAACTATCGTCCGGACCGTGCGATTCAGCTCGCCAAGACGTATAAAGAAAAAACAGGCTTCAATGGTTTTGAATTGCCGGACAATGCGCCGAAGAACCTGCTGCTCGTCTCGATGACGAAGTACTCGGATGCGATTGATACGGACATCGTCTTCCCACCGGAAGACATCAAAAATACGCTCGGTGAAACGTTATCGAAACAAGGCCTTAAACAATTGCGGATTGCGGAAACTGAAAAGTACCCGCACGTCACGTTCTTCTTTAACGGTCAACGTGAAGAGCCGTACGAAGGAGAAAATCGGATTCTGATCCCGTCTCCAAAAGTCGCGACATACGACTTGAAACCGGAAATGAGTGTCTATGAAGTCACAGAAGCGCTCGTTGACGCAATCAACTCGGACGAACATGACGCAATTATCCTCAACTTCGCCAATCCCGATATGGTCGGTCACTCGGGTATGCTCGAGCCGACGAAGAAGGCGATCGAAGCGGTAGATAAATGTCTTGGACAAGTCGTTGATTTGATTCTCAGCAAGGGTGGCGCAGCCATCATCACAGCCGACCACGGGAATGCGGACAAAGTCCTCAATGCCGATGGTAGCAAGATGACGGCTCACACGACAGAACCTGTTCCATGTATCGTCACGGTCGAGGACGTCGAACTCCTTGAGCCATTGACTGGCGTATTGGCAGACTTGGCACCAACTGTTCTCGATTTACTCGGAGCAGATCAACCGGCAGAAATGACGGGGAAATCGATTGTATTAAAGAAATAATCCCGTCAATCGATCGACTTGTCACTGTCTCACCACAAACTAATCTTTCTCAAACAAAAAGGAGCGAATTTAAATGTCAATGATTACAGAGATTTATGCACGCGAGATTCTTGACTCACGCGGTAACCCAACAGTAGAAGTAGAAGTATATACAGAAGACGGCGGCTTTGGTCGCGCACTCGTCCCATCAGGCGCATCAACTGGTGAGCACGAAGCAGTTGAGCTTCGCGATGGCGACAAATCACGTTACCTCGGTAAAGGTGTCTTAAAAGCAGTTGACAACGTCAACGAAAAAATCGCACCTGAAATCATCGGTTACGATGTTTTCGACCAAGCAGGAATCGACAAAAAGATGATCGACCTCGACGGTACGAAAAACAAAGGGAACTTCGGCGCTAACGCAATCCTTGGTGTTTCTATGGCTGCTGCACGTGCTGCTGCAGATGAGCTTGGTCTTCCACTTTACACGTACCTCGGTGGATTCAACGCGAAAACATTGCCAACTCCAATGATGAACATCATCAACGGTGGATCACACGCTGACAACAACGTTGATTTCCAAGAGTTCATGATCATGCCTGTTGGAGCTCCAACATTCAAAGAAGCTCTTCGTATGGGTGCTGAAATCTTCCACGCGTTGAAATCAGTTCTTAGCGGAATGGGTCTTAACACAGCAGTCGGTGACGAGGGTGGATTCGCTCCAAACTTGAAATCAAACGAAGAAGCAATCACAGTTATTCTTGAAGCAATCGAAAAAGCTGGCTACAAAGCAGGCGAAGATGTTTACCTCGCTATGGACGTCGCTTCTTCTGAGTTCTACGATAAAGCAGCTGGAAAATACAACCTCGCTGGCGAAGGCAAAGTCCTTACAACAGAAGAGCTTGTTGAATTCTATGCACAACTCGTTGACAAATACCCAATCATCTCAATCGAAGATGGCTGTGACGAAAACGACTGGGATGGCCACAAACTTCTTACAGATCGTATCGGACACAAAGTCCAACTCGTTGGTGATGACTTGTTCGTAACAAACACAGAGAAACTCGCTGAAGGTATCGAAAAAGGCATCGCGAACTCGATCCTCATCAAAGTTAACCAAATCGGTACGTTGACTGAAACATTCGACGCAATCGAAATGGCGAAAAAAGCTGGTTACACAGCAGTTGTTTCTCACCGTTCTGGTGAAACAGAAGATTCAACAATCGCTGACATCGCTGTTGCGACAAACGCTGGTCAAATCAAAACTGGTTCACTTTCACGTACAGACCGTATCGCGAAATACAACCAACTTCTCCGCATCGAAGACATGCTTTCAGACGTTGCTGTCTACGACGGAATCAAATCATTCTACAACCTCAAGAAGTAATTCCAGGTTGATAATTTAACGTGTGTTGTACATTCACTGTACAGCCGAAACCTCCTATTCATGTGTGCGATCCGCACACGAATAGGAGGTTTTTTGTGTTCATGATTCATTGAGTAAAAGAAGTTGAATTCGATCTGACATCAGAAATGATTCAAAACAAATGGTTTTGCCATTGAGTACATACCAACGCCATTCAATTCCAAGGGGTAAAAAATCAAATTTATGAGACCTTTCTTTTACTACCTGGTCATTAAAATGTTATAGTTATAAATAAGTTTAAGCACAATCATTATAAGGCTTAAATACATTTGAACGGGTGAAGGTTCAAAAAACATCTAAAGGAGAAATGATCATGTTAAATTCAGATTTAGATATACGCTTAGAACCACGCATTAAAGAATTGTATCGCTTACATAAGGAGCGTTCAGCCAATATTGATTGGAGTTATCACGAATTCATTCCATGGGACAAGGCGATGTCGTTTAAACGCGTTCCTTGGGAGGAGAGTCAAGTCACGCTTCCGGAAGGTGTCATCGTTGCCGTGGAAACGGCATTACTGACAGAAGTGAACTTACCTTGGTATACGTCGCACTTGGATTACACGTTTAAAAACTCGATGGAAGTCATCAATGATTTCGTCCGTACGTGGACAGCGGAAGAAGACCAGCATTCGAGCTTACTGGAAACGTATTTACTCGTGACGCGAAACGTCAATCCGACACGGTTGCATCAGTTAAGAAGACGCGTCGTTGAAAGCGGCTGGTTCCCGGACTTCACGAATCCATTAGCGACTATGGCGTATACGTCGTTGCAAGAGCTTGCGACACTCGTTTTCTATAACAACGTAGCACGAGTGGCCGGTGCGCATGATAAAGACTTGGCGACACTGCTCCGCCGTTTGGCAAAAGACGAAGCTCTTCATTATGCGTTCTACCGTGACACGGTGAAAGCGCACCTTGAACTCGATCCGAACTTCATCGTGTTCTTTGAAGACGTCATCATCAATTTCTCAATGCCGGGTGCGATCATGCCGGACTTTACCGAGCGTATGAAGACGATTGCAATTGATACAAACTACGGACCACTCCAATACTTTGACCAAGTATTAGATGTCGTCGTAAAATACTGGGATATTGAGAACCTGCAACCTACAACCGAAGAAGCGAAACAGTCACAAGCGAACATCATGAAATATCACGGGCGTTTGAAACGGATCAAGGACCGTCAAGAAGCAAAAACGAAGATTGATGCATAAGGAAGGGAGCACTAAAAACATGACGTGCGAAATATGCGGAAAAGAGACGAAGAACCAAGTCAGTTATTTGGAACTGAACACATGGGAATTCAATTCTTTGAAGACAGAAGAAAAAGACTTTTACCCGATCTGCTACAGCTGCTTTGACAAGCATACGAACGAGTTCATTGATCAAGAAATGGATCTTGAATTGAGAAAAAAACGTTCGCAGATGGTGAATAAAGAAGTCGAAGCAGAAATCGAAGCGATTCTTGAAGTTGAAAATTAAGCATCGATGTATTATTTGAGTCGACAGCCTTCCGATTGCGGAGGGCTGTTTTTTTATATTGAGTATCAGGTGAAATTAGCTATTTTCTTTCTTTTCTGAGGTGAAATGGGATCGTATAGGTTTTTCAAGTATCACGCTTTTTTCACGCACTTTCCTCAGGCGAGACACAAACGGGTCTCGACAGCGCAAGCGGACTTGCGCTTTTTCCTGTAGGAGTCGCATGAAATGCTTGATACTCCTTACATAGAAAAGCAAAAAAAACGGGATTCGACGTCTTGTCGAATCCCGTGATCAGAAAATGAAAGCTGTATAAATCAGTCCTCGATAAACGTAACGAGGTAATGATGTGCCGAATAGAGCGGAGCACGCGTGACGAAAAACTCGGGTAAATCGGCATCGATATCGAGTTCACGTAATGTCTGTGGATCTAGACATTCCTGCACCAACCGTTTAATGTCACTGAGCAATTCGTCATGAAGATTTTCTTCCGCTGTAAAAGACCGTTTGGCCTCATCTTTTAATAATAATACGACGGGCGGAAGGCCTCGTAATAAGTCGACCTGTAGTGGTTCTTCGTTCCGTTGAAAAAAATCGTTTAAACAACTGACGACTTTCATCGAATGATCTTCTTTCATACGAACCCCCAACTTTCTAAAAGTACTGTTACTATCAAGCTATTCCCTAAAGTCAGATAGGATATGCAGATAAACTGGAATCAGGGCATTAAGGGAGCGGATAACCGGGTACAGAAAGAGGTAGGGGGGGATGGAGATGCTGTTTCGTTACTTGTTTTTGGGTCTGGACCCCACGATGGACGATATTCAGTTGCGCATCATCTATTTTACAGAACTGATCTTCTTTATCGGACTGTTTCAAATTACGAGCCGTTTCTCACGCCAAAGCATGATTCTCGGTACGCTCCTTGGAGTGACGGGTCTGATTGCTTTGTTGCCGGGAGCTATCTATATTCTTCGCTATAATCCGGAAGATGCCATCATTGATATTACATTTTTACTGATTTATTTGCTGGAGCCACTCGCGATTCTAGCATTTTTGATAGCATTGTTTCGCCGGTTTTATGAAAAGCGTCATCCGAATCATTCGAAAAAGTCCTGACAAACGTTCTGCTGCAACGTTTATCAGGACTTTTTTTGTTGCATTCCGAAAAAAATAAAATATATTTTCGTAAAAAGGATTGATGTGTAACCGGTTACACAATATGATACATATTGTAAGCGTTATCAAAAGAAAGAGGTGGCGAACATGTCGACCATCCGGGAAGTAGCGAAAGTGGCCAATGTATCCGTCGCGACGGTATCGCGTGTCATGAATGAAAAAGGATACGTCAGCGAAAAAGCAAGAACAGCCGTCCTGCAAGCGATTAAGCAGCTGGACTACCGACCAAACCGGGTCGCCCGGTCGTTGTTTCAAAAACGATCCGGATTGATCGGTTTGATCGTACCTGACATCACAAACCCGTTTTTTCCGCAACTGGCACGTGCTGTGGAAGATATGGCACATCAACACGGATTTCAGGTGATTTTGTGTAACACAGACGAACAGTTTCAGAAAGAACAAGAATATATTCAATCGCTCGAAGCGATGCATGTTGACGGATTGATCATCACAACTAACTATTCGAACAATCCGAACTACGAAAAACTTGAAGTACCGATCGTCGCCCTGGACCGTGTGTTACAGGGAGCGATTCCGACAGTGACCTCAAACGGGCATGACGGCGGGAAAAAAGCCGCCCAGTTTCTGCTTGATCACGGGGCAACCGAACTGGTCGTCATCAGCGGTCCTTCGAAATTACCAACGATCCGCAAGCGGCGTGACGGATTTGAAGAAATTGCCGGTAAACATCTGGTCGCAAGCATCGAGTCGCCGTTTCATTTCCAGGGGGCGCTCGGAGCAGCCAACTACTTATTTGACCATTACGACTGCAACGGAATTTTCGCAGCAAACGATGTCATCGCAGCGGCGACGATTCAGGTTGCAGCGGAGCGGGGAATCGCGATTCCGGAGCAGTTGCAAATCATCGGCTATGACGGAATTGAACTCGGTCAGATGATTTCGCCGCCACTGACGACCATTGCCCAACCGATTTATCAGATGGGCGAACTGGCAGCGAAGCTGTTGATTCAACGGATTGAAGGAAATGAGATTGCAGCCGTCCATCACGAATTGATGGTCGAAGTCATTGAACGGGAAACAACGAAGCGGAAGGATGAACAGTTATGAAACAAATCAGTGTAGTCGGAAGTATCTCGATGGACTTAGTCGTCGAAAGCGATCGTCGTCCCTCAGCAGGCGAAACGGTCATCGGATCCGCTTTCCATACGGTACCGGGAGGCAAGGGGGCGAACCAGGCAGTTGCGATTGCCCGCCTCGGCGGTCACGTCGAAATGGTCGGCTGTGTCGGCGACGATGCGAACGGCGTGGCGATTCGTCAGAACTTCGAGACAGAGCACGTCGGGACGACCCATCTGCAGACGATTGCGGATGAACGGACCGGAACGGCCCACATCACGCTCGCAGAAGGTGACAACTCGATTGTCGTCGTCCAGTCGGCGAACTTAGCGGTCGTCTATGACGAGAATCAACTCGACAGCCTGCTTGGTCAGGCAGACATGATTTTGTTACAGCTCGAAATTCCGCTCGCGACCGTCAAACAGGTGGCGCGTTACGGCAAGACACACGGCATTCCCGTCGTCTTGAATCCGGCGCCAGCCATCGTGCTTGATGACGAGTTACTTGCAGACGTGACGTATTTGACACCAAATGAACATGAATGCGGTTTGATCTTCGGACAACAGCAACCGCTCGAACATTGGTTGACGCAATACCCGAATAAATTGATCGTGACGGAAGGCAGCCGGGGTGCCCGCTTTTATGACGGGGAGGCGATCGTGACGGTCCCTGCGATCAAGACGGACGTCGTTGATACGACAGGTGCCGGTGATACGTTCAACGGTGCACTCGCGGTCAGCCTGACCGACGGTGCAACCTTAACGGAAGCGATTCGCTTTGCCAATAAAGCAGCCGGTATGTCCGTCCGCGCGCTTGGCGCACAAGGCGGGATGCCGACACGTGAACAGATGGAGGTTGAAGCATGAAACGACACGGTATTTTAAACAGTCAGATCAGTAAAGTCTTAGCCGATCTTGGTCATACCGATACAATCGTCATTGCCGACTGCGGTCTGCCGATTCCGGCCGGTGTAGCACGGATTGATTTGGCACTTGAACTCGGAACGCCATCGTTCGTCGATGTTGTTCGGATCGTTGCCGACGATATGGCCGTCGAACAGGTGACACTGGCGACAGAAATCAAAGAAGCTAATTCGGTTGCACTCGAGGCCGTAACGAAACTCGACGTACCGCAAGACTATGTATCGCACGAAGCATTCAAGGAATTGACGAAGCAGGCGAAAGTCATCATCCGGACGGGTGAAGCGACACCGTATGCGAACGTCATCTTACACGCCGGCGTCATTTTTTAAGGGGAGGAAGTACGATGCAAATTGAGATGACAGGTATCACAAAAGCGTTTGGTCCCGTTCCCGTCTTGAAGGGAGTCGACTTCACTCTCGCGACCGGTGAGATTCATGCCTTGATGGGAGAGAACGGTGCCGGAAAATCGACACTTATGAAAATTTTGACCGGTGTTCATAAAGCCGATCAAGGAACGATTCTCGTCGACGGCGTCGAACAGCAGTATAAAAATCCAAAACTGGCGGAAGAAGCGGGAATTGCCTTCATCCACCAGGAACTGAATATCTTACCGGACTTAACGGTCACTGAAAATCTGTTTCTCGGACGGGAACTGAAATCCCGATTTGGTGTCCTGAAACAGGCGGAAATGAAACGGCTCGCTGAACGCGAACTGGCAGAATTAAATGTCTTCATGGACGTGAATCAGCTCGCCCGGACGTTATCGGTCGGACAACAGCAGATGATTGAAATCGCCAAAGCCTTGATGACGGACGCGAAGGTCATCATCATGGATGAGCCGACGGCCGCTTTGACAGAGCGTGAAATCCGCGCCTTGTTCAGTGTCGCGACGGCATTGCGGGGTCAAGGAGTCTCGATCGTCTATATCTCACACCGGATGGAAGAAATCTTCGAACTGTGTGACCGGATCACGGTGTTACGGGACGGTGTCTCTGTCTCGACCCACCGGATTGCCGACACCTCATTTGAACAGATCGTCCGCGAAATGGTCGGACGCGAGATGGGCGAACGCTATCCGGAGCGGCAAGTGACACTCGGTCAGACGGTCCTCGAAGTCACAGGCGCAACCGGCAAACGGTTTGAAGACGTGTCATTTTCAGTCCGGGCCGGTGAAATCGTCGGTTTTTCCGGCTTGATGGGCGCAGGACGGACAGAAGTCATGCGCGGCTTGTTCGGGGTCGACCGGATGAAAGCAGGGACGATCAGCTTAAACGGCAACGTCGTCAAAATCAAATCACCGCACGATGCGATCAAACAGGGACTCGGCTTCTTGACGGAAGACCGAAAAGGCGAAGGATTGTTCCTCGATTTTTCACTCCGGGAAAACATCTCCTTGCCGACAATCCGGTCGTTATCGAAGTCCGGTGTCATCTCCGATCAATCGGAGCGGCAGTTCGCGGAAGGGTATCTGAAGTCGTTATCTGTCCGGCACAGCTCGATGGATCAACCGGCAAAATCCTTGTCCGGTGGAAACCAGCAAAAGGTCGTCCTCGCGAAATGGCTCGGAACAAAACCGGATGTCCTGATTCTTGACGAACCGACACGCGGTGTCGACGTCGGGGCGAAAAAAGAGATTTATATGATTATGAACGAACTGGCCGCATCGGGCGTTGCAATCATCATGATCAGTTCGGATCTGCCGGAAATCCTCGGCATGAGCGACCGCGTCTATGTAATGCGTGAAGGGCAAGTGAGCGGCATGCTCAATCAAGAAGAGGCAACGCAAGAGAGTATCATGACGCTTGCGACAGGAGGACAATGACATGGAATTGATGCAAGGGAAACTGACAGAAAAGAAACCGAGACGACTCGGGATTGGTCAAAAGCTCGGTCCGCTCGCCGGACTGTTCGCTATCATTCTCGTCGTTTCGATCATGGAACCGGACTTTTTAACGCTTAATAACTTATTTAACATCTTACGCCAAGTTTCGATCAATGCCTTGATTGCTTTCGGGATGACGTTCGTCATCTTAACGGGCGGAATCGACTTATCGGTCGGTTCGATCCTCGCCTTGTCATCCGCGTTCGTCGCCGGTCTGATGACCGACGGAACGTCCGCGATTCTCGCCGTGCTTGCCGGTTTGATCGTCGGCGCGATCATGGGGGCTTTAAACGGAATGGTCATCTCACTCGGGAAAGTCGCACCATTCATCGCGACACTCGCGACGATGACGATCTTCCGTGGTCTGACACTCGTCTATACGGACGGGAAGCCGATTACGGGACTTAGCCAGGGTGGCTGGTTCGAATTATTCGGCCGCGGCTACATTTGGATCTTCCCGGTTCCGGTCGTCACGATGTTGATTGCCTTTGGCGTTCTGTACTTCATCCTGAAGAAAACGACGTTCGGGCGTTACACGTATGCGATCGGCGGTAACGAAGAAGCTGCAAAACTGATGGGGATTCAAGTCAACAAAGTAAAGATTTTGATCTACTCGCTGTCTGGTTTAATGGCAGCACTTGCTGGAATCATCTTGACGTCGCGTCTAAACTCGGCGCAACCGACAGCCGGAACATCGTACGAACTCGATGCGATCGCAGCGGTCGTCCTTGGTGGAACAAGCTTATCCGGCGGACGCGGTTGGATCGTCGGGACGTTGATCGGTGCCTTGATTATCGGGACACTCAACAACGGACTGAACCTGCTTGGTGTCTCGTCCTTCTTCCAGCTTGTCGTCAAAGGGCTCGTCATCCTGTTCGCGGTACTCGCGGACCGGAAACAAACTACGTGATTTACCATCCAAAAGGAGGATATTGATATGAAAAAACTACTCGCACTCGTCATGATGGCTTTAATGGTGTTCGCAGCGGCTTGTTCGACGGAACAACCGGGCAGTGACACGGAAAAAGAGAAGAAAACAAAAGATTTCAAGATTGGTCTGTCGATTTCGACGCTCAATAACCCGTTCTTTGTTTCACTTAAAGAAGGGGCAGAAAAAGAAGCAAAAGCACAAGGCGCAACATTACAAGTCGCGGATGCACAAGATGATGCGGCCAAACAAGCAAGCGACATCGAAGACATGATTCAAAAGAAAGTCGATCTTATCTTGATCAACCCAACCGATTCAGCAGCAGTCGGTGCAGCTGTTCAAACAGCAAACGATGCTGACATCCCAGTCATCACAGTTGACCGCAATGCAGAAGCCGGCGACGTCATCGCGCACATCGCGTCGGATAACGTCGCAGGTGGGAAACAAGCGGGTGAGTACATGATCGAACTCGTTGGTGACAAAGCGAAAGTCGTTGAACTCGAAGGAATCCCGGGCGCATCTGCAACACGCGACCGTGGCGAAGGCTTCCATGCGGCAGTCGACAGCAAGCTTGACGTCGTTGCGAAACAATCCGCAAACTTTGACCGGGCAAAAGGTCTGTCGGTCATGGAAAACATTCTGCAAAACAACAAAGACATCAAAGCGGTTTTCGCACACAACGATGAAATGGCCCTTGGTGCCGTCGAAGCGTTGAAAGCAGCGGGCATGGAAGATGTCAAAGTCATCGGGTTTGACGCAACAGACGATGCGGTCAAAGCAGTCGAAGATGGTAAAATGGCAGGAACCGTTGCTCAAAAACCGGCAGAAATCGGTAAAACGGGGATCGACACAGCGATCAAACACCTTAAAGGGGAAACAGTCGAGAAGAACATTCCAGTCGAACTCGATCTCATCAAACAATAATTTTCCTCACCAGCCGGGCTGATTTTGTCAGCCGGCTGGTGTTTTTTGGAGGTAAGATGAACTTCGCGAATCTATACCTTGTTCCCGTAGTTGTTTTTCTCTATAATGAAAGAAGCGTATATTACTGAAGGAGGATCATCGATGATCATTCATAACGTGGCTCTTGTCGGCCTCATCGTCGTTTCCGTTCTTCTCATCATCGTCGTTCTCTTGATGTCAGGCCGTACGGCTGGACTCGGAGCATTGACAGGTGGAGCAGAACAATTATTTGGTCGCCAAAAAGCCCGTGGCTTGGATGCGGTCCTAAATCGTGTAGCGTCTATTTTAGGGGCATTATTCTTTATCTTGGCGTTACTCGTCGCTTTTTATAAGTGAGTACTGAAACGACAGCCGTCCGATTGCGCTGTCGTTTTTTCGTATTTCTCGATTTCTAAATTTTCATTTTGGGGTATAGAGTTAGAGGGGGAATCATTTTATGAAAATCACATTACCAAAACCATTCTTTTTTGAAGGCGGCAACCGGGCCGTTCTGTTGTTGCACGGCTTCACTGGCTCAAGCGCCGATGTCCGGATGCTCGGACGTTACCTGCAAAAACATGGTTATACATCACTGGCACCACAATATAAAGGGCACGCTGCCCCACCCGAAGAGCTGACGAAGACTGGGCCAGCCGACTGGTGGCAGGATGTCCTCGACGGTTACGAAGAGTTAAAAGCGAAAGGATACGACGAGATTGCGGTCTGCGGACTGTCGCTCGGCGGTGTCATGTCGCTTCGACTTTCGATGCATCGTCCGGTCAAAGCGGTCATTCCGATGTGTGCACCGGCTTACATCAAAAGTGAAGACGTCATGTATGCAGGAGTCACGGAGTATGCCAGAGAATTTAAGAAGCGAGAAGGAAAATCGGTCGAGGAAATCGAACAGGAGATGGCTGTGTTCGAACCGATGCCGACCTTAAAGGATCTGCAAGCCTTGCTGAAAGAGACACGCGATTCACTCGAAGATGTCTATGCACCGACACTCGTCATCCAAGCCCGCAATGATCATATGATCAACACCGATTCAGCCAATATCATCCATGATGGTGTCAGTGCCTTACAAAAAGATCTGATCTGGTATGAGAACTCAGGTCATGTCATTACGCTCGACAAAGAAAAAGAAACGCTCCACCAAGACATCCATGAATTTTTGGACGGCTTGAACTGGAGCCATTAACTGGAGGTGTCACGTTGGAATTACGTGAACGCATATTAGAGGTCATCGCGGCGGACGAACGTCCGTTGTCGATTGATCAATTAACGAAAAAACTGGAATTAACGGATACGGCACAGTTCAAGGAACTGATCCGGACGTTAAATGAACTCGAAGAAGAAGCGCTTGTCGCGCGGACCCGTTCGAACAAATACGGAACCCTCGCTCAAATCGGACAAGTCGCCGGAAAAATCTCGGTCCATCAACGTGGATTCGGATTCGTTTCACCGGAAGACGGTTCTGCAGGCGATATCTTCCTGCCGGCACCGGAGCTCGGCAATGTCTATAACGGGGACCGTGTCCTCGTCAAAGTTTTTGCTGAATCAAACGGCGGGGACCGCCGTGAAGGAAAGTTACTCAAGATTCTTTCGCGCGGACCGGCTGATTTCGTCGGGACGTTTGTCAGTCCAAAAGGACGGATTGAGTCAATCGCCTACATCGAGCCGGATGATTCGAAGTTGACGTTCCTGCCGGTCGTCGCAAACGAAGATACGCTCGGTGCCGTCGACGGACATAAAGTCCTCGCGCGGATTACGAAGTATCCGGACGGCCGTTACGCCGGAACAGCAAAAGTCTTACAAATCATCGGGCATAAAAACGACCCGGGTGTCGATATCCTGTCGATCGTCCACAAGCACGGCATCAACGTCGACTTCTCGGACGCAGCGATTGCGGAAGCAAATGACATTCCGGATCAAATCGATGAGAAAGATCTCGTCGGTCGCGTCGACTTACGCAAGGAAGTCACGGTCACGATTGACGGCGCGGACGCAAAAGACCTCGATGACGCAGTCCACGTCAAGAAACTTGCAAACGGCAACTACGAGCTCGGTGTCCACATCGCCGACGTCTCACATTACGTCAAGGAAGATTCACCGCTCGACGAAGAAGCACGCGAACGCGGAACCAGTGTCTATCTCGTTGACCGGGTAATTCCGATGATTCCGCACCGTCTGTCGAACGGGATCTGTTCACTCAACCCGCACGTTGATCGGTTGACACTCAGCTGTATCATGGAGATCGATCAAAACGGGGTTGTCGTCAACCATGAGATTTTACAGAGTGTCATTAAGACCGTGGAGCGGATGACGTATACCGATGTCCGTAAAATCATCGAACGCGAAGACGAAGAAGTGGTCGCAAAATATCATGATCTCGTCGCGAACTTCGATCAGATGGCGGAACTGGCTGCAATTCTCCGTGAACGCCGCTCGCGTCGTGGTGCAATCAACTTCGACTTCCCTGAAGCGAAAGTCCTCGTCAACGAAGAAGGTAAGACAAGCGAAATCATCTTACGCGAACGGTCGGTTGCTGAAAAATTGATTGAAGAGTTCATGCTCGCCGCGAACGAAACAGTCGCGGAGCACGTCCAGCACCAAAAACTGCCGTTCATGTACCGGATCCACGATGAGCCGAAAGCAGAACGTCTCGATACGTTCTTCAAGTTCATCGCGAACTTCGGCATCAACGTTGAACGTAAAGGTGAGTCGGTCGCACCGAAGACGTTGCAATCGATCCTGAACGCCGTTGAAGGCGAACCGGAAGAAGCCGTCGTCAGTACGGTCATGTTACGGTCGCTCCAACAAGCTAAATATGACGTCGAACCGATTGGTCACTTTGGTCTGTCGACTGATTTCTACACACACTTCACGTCACCGATCCGCCGGTATCCGGACTTGATGGTCCACCGTCTCCTGCGCGAGTACATCATCTTTAATGATAAATCGCAAAACACACAGGACCGTTATGCTGCGATTTTGCCGGAAATCGCCGATCACGCTTCAAAACGCGAACGTCGTGCCGTTGACGCGGAACGCGAAACGAATGCACTCAAGAAAGCCGAGTATATGGAACAACACATTGGCGAGACGTTTGAAGGTGTCGTCAGTGGCGTAACGAACTTCGGGATGTTCGTCGAGTTACCGAACACGATTGAAGGACTCGTCCACATCCAGGCGATGACTGATGACTTCTACCGCTACGACGAAGCGAACTATCAATTGATGGGCGAACGGACGAAACAACAGTTCCGGATCGGCGACGTCGTCGAGATTAAAGTCACCGGTGTCAACATCGATGAGAAGACGATCGACTTTGCAGTCGTCGGAATGCCGGAACGCCAACCGAAAAAACGCTTTGAGTCGAAGACGATCCGTTCAAGCGGCGGCCGTCCGGGACAAAAACGCGACGACAAGAAAGACGACCGTCGCGGGAAGTCGAAGAGTCCGAGTAAGCCGAAGGACCAGTCGAAAGGCAAAGGCTTCGCGCTGAAGGACAAGAAGGATAAACCGCCGTTCCATAAAGCGGTCTCGAATAAAAAACGGAAGCGCAAATAAGCGCTTCTGTTTAGAAATGTGGTGGAAGAGAGATGCCAAAAGGTACAAGTTCAAAAGTATTAGCCAACAACAAACGGGCGTCGTTTGATTATGCGATTGAAGATACGATTGAAGCGGGTCTCGTCTTGACGGGAACCGAAATCAAATCGGTCCGTAAAGGAAAAATCAGTATCGGCGACGCGTTCGTCCGCTTTGACGGCGGGGAAGCGATTCTCTGGAACTCGAACATCGCCCACTTCGAACAAGGGAACCGGTACAACCACGAACAGCTCCGTCCGCGGAAACTGTTGCTGCACAAAAAACAGATTGCAAACTTAATGGGACTCGTCTCGCGAGACGGCTACACGATCGTGCCGCTAAAGGTCTACATCAAGAACGGCTACGCTAAATGTCTGATCGGACTTGGCCGCGGGAAGAAGAAATTCGACAAGCGTGACGATCTGAAGAAGAAGGATGCGAAGCGTGATATCGACCGTGCGTTACGCGACAAGCAAAAGTATTGAACCCGTAACACTTTTCTGCTATTATAATAGTATTCGGAAAGCCCCAATTTTATATCTTGGGGACGTTACGGATTCGACGGGGGTAGTTCGGTCTTCTGTGGCGTGTCGAGGGGTCGGCCTCGTTAAAACGCATCAGCCATAACTGGCAAAACTAACACACAACTCGCAGCAGCTTAATAGCTACTACGGATCCTAGCAGCCGTCGCCTGGTCGGCTGATTTCTAGGGTCTCACTTTAAACAGGCTACGCTTGGACCCTTCCGTCTGGAGGGAAAGAGAAGAGATGGAATCAGACTGGTCGGACGGACGCCTGTCAATTGGCAGCCTGACGACGAGATCCCAATAAATTGACTACACACGTAGAAGCTTAAGTATACGATGCCTTCGGACGTGGGTTCGACTCCCACCGTCTCCATACCCTGAAATCTTAAGGATTTCAAAGATTGTCAAAACCCTTGTAAATCAAGGGTTTTTTTTATAGATTTTTATTGAACCTTAAAAATAAAAAGTTGTATTAATACTAAAAAGATATACTTGGAATAATGAAGTTAAGCCCAATACATTAATTATGAGAAGGTGAAAACTATAGCACTTACCCACGAGTTTGGGATTATTGATAACCACAAAAATCTCTCAATTTATATTGATTATGAACCAAAGAAGTTTAATTGCATTAGTGTTGGTGACAATATTGTTAGCGACTTAATGGAGCAACTGTTAATTATGAAAACATATTTCCAGACATTTAATCGATCAGCTTGTGGTTTAGCGTACCATGGCACTACAATTATTCCACCTGAGTCACTTTCGTTATTTTATAGTATCGTCATTTCTTCAAGTTATTTTAAAAAATCTAAGGAACTTCAAAAACTGATTTTGATTATTACAAAAGCGATAGAAGAAGAAAAGTACATGATTCATTTCGGAATTTAATTTTGAAAGGTCTGATTAAAGTCGAGACGAAATTGATTATTTTACGTGGGAATTCTGGAAGCGGGAAAACAACAATTGCAAAAATGCTTCAAAAAAATTTAGGGGAAGAAACGCTGCTTGTTTCACAAGATATTGTGCGTCGCGAGATGCTAATGGTACCGGACTCACTGGGGAATATGTCAATCGAGCTAATTAAAAGAATTACGGAATTTGGTAAAGGTACATGCAAAGTGGTTATTTTAGAGGGAATATTGAAAAAACAAGTTTATGAAGAACTACTACTTGATCTCGTTGACTACTTTGATTATCACGTCTTTGCCTATTACTTTGATTTACCTTTTACAGAAACGGTCGAGCGACATAAGTTACGTTCCTCTGCAAAAGAGTTTGGAGAAGAACGTTTAAATACCTGGTGGATTCCGAACGATCAGTTAGGGATAAACGGAGAAATAATGCTCACCACCGATATGAGTCAACAAGACATCGTGGACTTAATTCTTCATCAAATCAAAGAATCACCCTGTTCATAAAAAGGGGAATGTACCGAATTACACGTATACTACTTAAACGACATCTTTGTTGATAAGAAATGCAGTGCAGAGCAATTCAAGATGTCAAAAAGGGTTACGTGTTACGTTTTAATCAAGTACACTAAAAGAACTAATTTTTTTCATATTATGTTTTATGGAAATGGAGCTGACATCTATGATACGACGTGCCACGTTGATGGACGGAAAGGCCTTATCGGATTTGATGCGACGGATTGATCGGGAAACGAAATATATGTTGTATGAACCGGAAGAACGCAGCATGTCGACGGAGCAGGCGGAAGCGTTCATCGAACGGTTTGGTCAGGCCGCGAACTCAGATATCTTCGTTGTTGATGTCGATGAGCAACTTGTCGGCTATGTGTTGGTCGTCGGTGGCAAACCAAGTCGGATCCGTCACCGCGCGAATCTCGTCATCGGCTTGCTGGATGCTTATACGGGTCGCGGGCTTGGTGCCGGATTACTCGAAGCAGTCGATGCCTTTGCCGTTGAAGCGGGACTCGTCCGGCTGGAACTGACGGTTCGGAAAGATAACCTGCGGGCAATCGAGTTGTATCATAAGTTTGGTTTTAACATCGAAGGAACGCGGATTGCCTCGCTGTTCATTGACGGCGAATACGTCGACGAACTGGCGATGTCAAAGATTTTTACAGCAGAAGAAATCTAAAAAAGATGCTCGCTTGCCTCCTCTCAGATTGAGACGGGACAGACGAGCATCTTTTTTATTGTGATAATTTTTGTTGTTCGAACTCGACTTCGAGGACATTTTTCGCATAATCCTTACCCCAGTCATACATCGCATCTAAAATCGGCATCAGGCTGTAGCCATGTGGCGTCAATGAATATTCAACCTTCGGCGGAACGACCGGATAGACTTCCCGGTGAATGATATGGTGATCTTCCAGCTCCCGTAATTGATTGACGAGCATCCGTTGCGTAATGCCGGGCATCAGACTTTTCAGCTCTCCGAAGCGTTTGGTGCCTTCTTTACCGAGGTGCCAAAGAATCAGCATTTTCCATTTCCCCCCGATGATCGATAGGGTCAATTCCTTTTCACAGTTAAACTGCCGGTCTTCAAAATGTGGCATCAATCCACCTCCTTTTTTAGTATAGCCCTCTTGTCATCGACAGTATACTTTTCCGCACTATGTATGAAAAACCGCACTATGTAAATTAAAAGTGCGTACTTCCCAAGTTCGTCTATGAGGATTATATTTAGTCATGTTCCTTCATGAACGTCAGAAGGAAGTGCCAGGATCCATAAATAGAGAGAAGAATGGGAGAGATAGATCATGAAATTACAACTCGCAATCGATTTAGTCGATACAGCTGGTGCCATCGCTTTAGTCAAAGAAATTGGTGAAGAAAACTTGGATATCGTTGAGATCGGGACACCGGTCGTCATCAACGAAGGGCTTCGCGCTGTTAAAGAAATGAAAGTCGCATTCCCGAACTTAACGGTTCTCGCCGACTTAAAAATCATGGATGCTGCCGGCTATGAAGTCAGCCAAGCTGTCGCACACGGTGCCGACATCGTGACGATTCTTGGAGCTGCCGAAGATATGTCAATCCAGGGTGCCGTTGAAGAAGCGAAAAAATCAGGCAAGAAGATTTTGGTGGATATGATCGCTGTCAAAGATATCGCGACACGTGCGAAAGAACTTGATGAACTCGGTGTTGACTACATCTGTGTCCACACAGGTTACGATCTTCAAGCCGTCGGTCAAAACTCGTTCGAGGATCTCGCGACAATCAAATCAGTTGTTAAAAACGCAAAAACAGCAGTTGCTGGTGGCATCAAGATGGAGACATTACCAGAAGTCATCGCAGCGCGTCCAGACCTCATCATCGTCGGTGGTGGGATTACCGGACAAGACGACAAACAAGGAACAGCGTCAACGATGCGTTGGATGCTGCAAGAGGCGTAAATGACACATATTCAAACGATTTTACAAGAGCTGACGTCGACGGTCGAAGCGATTGATCAAGCCGATACGACGCAACTCGCGGAAGCCGTTCTGAAGGCAGACCGGATTTTTCTCGCTGGAGCCGGTCGCTCCGGCTTGATGGGAAAAGCGTTTGTCATGCGTCTGATGCATATGAACTTCGATGCATATGTCGTCGGTGAGACGGTCACCGCGAACTTGCGTGAAGGAGACTTGTTGATCATCGGATCAGGATCCGGTGAGACGAAAACACTTGTCCCAATCGTCGAGAAAGCGAAACAGATCGGTGGAACCGTCGCGGTCGTCACGATTGAGCCGACGTCGACACTGGCGAAGTTAGCAGACTTAACCGTCAAGCTACCGGGAGTGCCGAAAGAACGGACGGCTACGGCAGACGAAACGGTTCAGCCGATGGGATCATTATTTGAACAAACGATGTTGCTGTTCTACGATGCTTTGATTCTCCACATCATGGCGGCGAAACAACTTGATTCAAAAACAATGTACGGCAAACATGCCAATTTAGAGTGAAATAGATATGTGAAAAAGATTAGTCTTCTTCTTAAATTGAAGAGATGGCTAATCTTTTTTTGAGGAAATTCTATTTTCCCTTCTTTGTCAGTTTGATGAAAAGCGTCATGATAAACCGTGCGATACTGGAAGAAAGGAAAAACAAGGAAAGGGAGAGACCTATGCGATTTCAACGAACATGTTTGGTCAGTGCCCTAGTGATTACGGGTATCTTGACCGGTTGCGCGGAACCGGAACAAATTCCTGCATCCAGTCAGCAAGAAACGAAATGGATAGACGATACCACTGTTGATGGTGGAACCACATCAGACGCCATCGTGAAGAGAATCAAGGTTGATGCATTTCCGCAAGAGGCAGATTCATTTGAAGAAGGTGTCCGTCGTCACCTGAAGTTTCAATTTAGGGATGGGACGTCGGCTCATCCGACAGCGAACGATCTTTGGAGTAGTGTCGTCGTCGGAGACCGTTCCTATGTCACGCTCCAGTACCCGAAAGGTGCTAAGCGTCTTGCCATCTTGACGTACCAACGTCAGGCAAAGAGCTGGATCTTAAAGAGCGGTCTCTATGAAGATATCAAACCGATAAAAATTATAAGTGCGGCGAACGGTCTGAAGCTACCGTTCTCGACATTTCAAGCAATTGGCAGTAGTTCAATTTCCAGTGAAGATTCCAGTCGGATGTGGCTATTTCATACGAAAACTGATGCTGTAGTAATTACCGTCCTTCCGAAACAAGACGTTCCTTCATCTGATTGGAAGGCAAGCACACTTGCAGACGGTCGAACGGCTTACGTACAACAGAAAAAGCAAGGTACAAACCTGTATTATGTGGATGACGATCAACTCGTCCTTGTGACCGGAAATCTGTCGCTTTCTCAACTGCAACAGTTGGCTGTAACGATCGCTCCTGTCAGCTCGGATGGTTTTCCGTATCCGACGTAAAAATAAAACCCGGACGCCATGGGGCATCCGGATTTTTTTGTTACCACTTCAAATCAAAATCAGCACCGACGTCTTTCGCGAGGTGCGCATCCGATCCGTAAACGAGCGGAATGCCTAAAGACTGCGTGAGTTGCAGGAGTTCCGGGTAAGGATAGGAAAGACCGCACAACGGTTTCCGCAATCCTGCCGTATTGAGATCAAGCGTAAAGTCCGCCTGCCGGATTTTCCGGACCGTCTCGTCGAGGTTCGCCGGCGTCTGCTCGAGCGGATAGGCTTGAATGAATTTTGTCGGCAACGTCAGGTGACCGAGGCGTTTTGGTTGATGTGTCCCGAGGTTCGTCATGACGAGCGCCTGGATGCCTTCGTAATAGCGTTCGTGAGCCGCCGTGACACTGCCGGTCGCCGTGACGATCTCACCAAAACTTTCCTTGCTGAAGTCGACCATGTAATACCGGTCCTCGATCCAGAGGTAATGGAGCGACAGGATGCCGTCCGTCAGCTCGGGACCATAACGGGCGATGATATCCCGCGTGCCGTCAACGTCATGCTCCCAGTAATCAAACTCCATCCCAATCCGGATATCGATATCGTTTTTGTATGTGTCACGTAATGTTTTTAACTCTTCAAGGTAGCGTTCGGCTGTCGCAAACGACATCCCGGAATCGTTATCGGGTGCCGGATCAACGAGTCCTTCCGGCAGCGGGGCGTGCTCGGTGAAGCTGATCCGTTCGAGACCTTGTAACAGGGCGCGTTCGATATACGCTTCAAGTGGATCCTTGGTTCCGTGCGGACAATACGGGCTGTGGACGTGACCGTCCCATTTAATCAATTGCATGACAAAACCTCCAATATGTTTTTTTTAGTACGAAAACAGGCAAAAGGATTGACAATCGAACCACAAAAAAGGTATCTTATCGTTAAATAATTTAGCGTGGTACAGTGATAACAAGATAAAGGAGTGGCGACATGCAATCATTTTCTACGATTCGACTCAAAGACGGGGCGACGGACTACGTCGGGCCATCAGCTGAACGCCTGCAACGTGTCATCCGCCAACTCGAGGATGGGCTCGAACAATCTAACTATACCCGATTAATCACCCCTTTAATTGAAGAAGTCGGTGGTCGGGAACAAATTCGGATGGATTTTACGACAAGTGTCGCGCGGGCGCTCAGTGAGCGGGGCCGCGAACAATATAAACGCGTCTTTTACAGTGGTTCGGTCTTCCAGCCGGAAGAAAAGTTCCAAGTCGGTTTTGAAGAGCGGGGCGTCATTGCCGAGGTCGAAGCGATCCAACTCGGTGTCCGGTTGATCGAAGAATTGACCGGTAAAGAAGTGACGTTGTCGATCGGCGACGCCGGACTGATTGAACACTTGATTGAAACCCGGGTCGGTGATCACCACCTGCGGGATCAAGTGACACAGATGCTGCGGTTACGTAACGTCATCGAACTGAAACGGATTGCCCGGGAACTCGATGATGCCTTGCTCGCCAAACTCCCGCTCTTGTTTGGTCGGGAAGGGGCGGAACAGATCTTGCCGTATGTCGACGAAACCCGCTTAAATGCTGTCATCGATTTAGCGGACGCCGTCAATGCCGATCTTGACTTTGGACAGATGGGGCTGCAGACATACTATGATGGCGTGACGATTCACGGTTTCATCGAAGGTGTGACGGAGCCGGTATTGGTCGGAGGACGATACGACCGGCTGTACGAACAATTTGGTCAGGAACAACAAGCGTTCGGGATCGGATTTTCCGTCGAACGACTCGCGGAGGTGCTCTAAATGCGGATTGGGATTACGAAAGGCCGGCTGTCGAAAACGACGGAACGGTATTTAAAAGAAGCAGGCGTCGAAACATGGGGGGCGATCGAACGTGAATTGATCGTCAAACGCGGCGAACACGAATTCGTCTTCATGAAAGGATCGGATTTGATTCCGTACGTCGCCCAAGGCGTCCTCGACGTCGCCATCACCGGCAGCGACATCCTGCTCGAATCGGATCAGGAATTGTCGGAACTGGCAGAGCTGCCATTCGGGATTTGCCGGATGTCGGTTTGTGCGAAAGAACCGTTGCAGTTCGAAGGCGGACGCCGGGTCCGGATTGCGACCAAATATCCGGTCATCGCGAAACGTTACTTCAGTGAACTTGGTGTCGATGTCGATATCGTGCCGCTGAACGGTTCGGTTGAACTGGCACCATTGCTCGGACTTGCCGATGCGATCGTCGATATCGTCGAAACGGGTGAGACACTCCGGGCGAACGGTCTTAATGAATATGAAAAAATCATCGATATCAACGCCCGATTCTTTACAAGCGAGTGGACGTTGAAACGCAAACGCGTCGAAGTGATTCAATTACTCGAACAGCTGACAGAAGGAGTGACTCGGTAATGGCAACGACAAAAAACTTCAGTGTCGACCGCGAGACGGAGCAAGCCGTCCGGTCGATTCTGGAACAAGTGGCAAACGACGGCGATGCAGCCGTCCGTCGCTATACAAGTGAATTTGACCGCGTGGATCTGACCGACTTCCGTTTGGATGAAACGAAGATTCAAGAAGCGTTTGATCAAGCCGATCCGAATCTGGTCGATTCGTTAAAACTGATGGCGACTCGACTCGTCGAGTGGCACGAACAAGAATTGCCGTCCGACATCGAGCTCGTCGAAGCGGACGTCACCCGTCGCCAACGGTTTGTTCCGGTTGACTCGGTCGGGATTTATGTCCCGGGCGGAGCAGCAAGTTATCCGTCGACCGTCCTGATGAATGCGATTCCGGCTAAAGTCGCCGGTGTGGAGCGGGTCGTCATGGTGACACCGGTCACCGGACTCAGCACGGAAGTGTTGGTCGCGGCGAAAATCGCCGGTGTGACGGAAATCTATACGATTGGTGGCGCCCAAGCCGTCGCTGCCTTGACATTTGGTACGGAATCGATTCAAGCGGTTGATTTGATCGTCGGACCGGGTAACCGGTTTGTTGCCGAAGCGAAACGTCAAGTCTACGGCATCGTCGGCATCGACTCGGTCGCCGGACCGTCGGAAGTCGTCGTCATCGCTGATGAGACGGCGCATCCGGACCGAATTGCCGCCGATCTCCTGGCACAAGCGGAACACGACCGTGACGCGGTTGCGATTGCCTTTGTCCCGACAGAAGCGATGAAAGCGGACGTCGATGCGAACATCGAACGTCGCTTGCAACAGTTACCGCGCCAGGAAATTGCACGCCGGGCGATGGAAAACGGCGGTGTCTTCGTTGCTTCACTTGATGAAGCAATTGAAGAAGCAAACTGTTTGGCAGCCGAACACTTGGAGCTCGCTGTCGCGAACCCGCAAGAGGTCGTCAAGTTGATCCGTCACGCCGGTATGATTTTCCTCGGACACGAAACACCGGAAACGCTCGGGGATTATGTCGCCGGGACGAACCACGTCTTACCGACATCGGGGACGGCCCGCTTTGCGTCCGGCTTATCGGCACGAACGTTCTTACGTCACCAGACGATGCTCGAAGCGACACAGGAAGGTGTCGCTCGACTGGCAAATGCCGCGAAAACGGTCGCCCGCGTCGAAGGACTCGAAGCACACGCACAAGCGATAGAAGTGAGGGAGAACTGATGCGATTACACCAAAACGAACGATTTACGGCACACAGCCCGGTTGGCATCGAGACGATCAAACGACTCGTCGAGACGTTTCCGATCAATGAATACCCGGTCGAAGTCATCGACCAAGCCAAAGCATCGTACAGCGCCTATGCCGGTGTCCGTCCGACGCAACTCGTAGCCGGGAACGGCTCCGACGAACTGATTGGTTACCTCTGTGCCCGCTACGCCGGTCCAGAGTCACCGGTCATCGCCTCGCAACCGGACTTCGTCATGTATCAGTTTTATGCCGACCGCGCACGCGCCGACTTCAGTAAAGTCCCGTTGCTCGATGGGATGGAACTTGATGTCGACGGACTGCTCGCTGCGCCGGGCAACATCATCTTCCTCAGTCACCCGCATAATCCGTCGGGGATTTTACGGAAGGAAGCGGATATCCGCCGATTACTCGACAGCGGAAAATATGTCGTGATTGATGAAGCCTACATCGACTTTGCCCTCGAACAATCGATGGTCGGTTTACTCGATGAGTATCCGAACGCGATCATTCTCCGGACGTTATCCAAAGCATTTGGCCTCGCGTCCTTGCGACTCGGCTTCCTGATTGCGAGTGAACAGGTCGTCGCGGAAGTCGAATCAATCAAGTCGCCGTATAACGTTTCTGGACTCTCGGCTGCAGTCGGGATTGCCATCATGGCCGAGCCGGAACTGGATCTCGTCTTGGAAGAGACGTTCGCGAGCCGGGACACGATTGCCCGTCTGGTCGAACCGCTCGGCAGAACGTATCCGAGTGCGGCGAATTTTGTTTACGTTGAATACGACGAAGCTGAACGCTTCACTGAACGTTGTGCCAACGCCGGACTGCGGATCCGTTTGTTTGACGGAGCCTTCCGTGTCAGTTGCGGTTCGACGGAAGCGATGGAAATCTTAGAGAAATGTGTAGAGGAGGAACTGCAATGCGTCGTGGGACAAGTGAACGAGTAAGTTCAGAATCAGAAATCAAGGTCGCGGTCGACCTCAGTGGCGGACCGGTTGAGATTAAGACAGGTGTCGGCTTCTTCGATCACATGTTGACGTTGTTTGCCTTCCAGGCCCGGATTGGTCTTATGATTGAAGCAAAGGGCGATCTCTGGATCGATGCCCACCATACGGTTGAAGATACGGCCATCGTTCTCGGAGCTGCCTTGACGGAAGCGTTAGGCGACAAAGCCGGCATCGAACGGTACGGCGAATCACGTGTGCCGATGGACGAGACGCTTGCCTCGGTCGTCCTCGACTTCAGCGGTCGTCCGTATACGGTCTTCCTCGCCGAATTCAAGAATCCGAAGCTTGGTGATTTCGATACGGAACTGGCGGAAGAGTTTTTCCAAGGCTTGTCCCGCAGTGCCCGAATGACGATTCATGCCCAAGTCCTCTACGGCTCGAATACGCACCACATGATTGAAGGACTGTTCAAGGCACTGGGTCGGGCTGTCCGTCAAGCGGTTGCCGTAACCGGTGACGGCGTCCCGTCGACGAAAGGACTGATTGACCAATGATCGCGATCGTAGATTATGGTGTCGGCAATATCGCCAACATCGAACGGGCGTTAAAAGAGCTCGGAGAAGCCGTCATCGTCACGAGTGATCTGGAATTGCTCGGACAGGCGGAAGCGCTCGTCTTACCGGGGGTCGGTGCCTATGCCCCGGCAATGGCCCGGTTAGAAGAGACGGGATTGATTGAGTTCTTACAAGAACAAGCGACGAAAAAACCATTCCTCGGGATTTGTCTCGGGATGCAACTATTGTTTGAATCAAGTGATGAAGACGGACAGACGCAAGGGCTCGGTATTTTACCGGGAACAGTCGAAAAGTTACCGAGTGACGTTCGCTTGCCGCATATGGGTTGGCATCAGTTGAAGAATCATGGGGAAGCCGTTTATTTCGTTCACTCGTACGGTGCCGTCTGTGATCCGGACTGGATCGTCGACTCGGTCGAATACGGACGACTCGTCCCGGCCATCGTCCAAAAGGACTTGGTGACAGGGATGCAGTTCCACCCGGAGAAGAGTGGCGAAGTCGGATTGAAATTACTTAAGGAATGGAGAGAGACGACATGCAACTCTACCCAGCAATCGATTTAATGAGCGGACAGGCCGTCCGGCTCAAACAAGGTGATTTTCAACAGCAGACCTTTTTCGGAGATGCGTTGACGATTGCGAGACGGTTTAAAGAAGATGGTGCGACAGCGATTCACCTGATTGATCTTGATGGCGCCAAAGCCGGTGAACCTCTTCACTTGAGCCTGATCGCGGACATCAAAAAAGAAACCGGTTTGTTCGTTGAAGCCGGCGGCGGCGTCCGCAACATCGAAACGGTCGAAGCCTACGTTGGCGCCGGGATTGACCGGATTTTGATCGGGACGGTCGCGCTCGAAGACGAAGCGTTGCTCGAACAGATGATTGAGCGGGCCGGCGATAAGTTGGCTGTGGCACTTGATGCCAAAGACGGCATCGTCCAGACACGTGGCTGGCTCGAAGCGAGTGACTGGACGCTCGAACGGGCGATTGAACACTTGATTCAAAAAGGCATTAAGACCTTTTTATACACGGACATCTCCCGCGACGGGATGATGCAGGGACCGGATGTCGACGGACTCGACCGCTTAAAACGGGACGGCGTTGAACTGATTGCGTCCGGTGGTGTGACGACGGTTGAAGACGTCGCCCGCTTAAAAGAGATCGGGATGGATGGTGCCGTCATCGGTCGTGCCTTGCTCGACGGTTCGTTGTCATTGAAAGAGGTGCTTCGCGTATGTTGATGAAACGGATCATTCCTTGCCTCGATGTCAAGGAGGGGCGCGTCGTCAAAGGCGTGAAGTTTCAAAATCTGCGCGACCTCGGAGATCCCGTCGCCGTCGCGAAATACTATTACGAACAAGGTGCCGACGAACTCGTCTTGCTCGATATCTCGGCAACGCAGGAAGGACGCGACACGATGCTCGATATCGTCGAGCGGGTGGCAGAAGTCATCTACATGCCGTTTACGGTCGGCGGCGGCATCAAGACGCTGGAAGACGCGAAACGCTTGATTCGTGCCGGTGCCGATAAAGTCTCCCTCAATTCGTCGGCGTTACAGAACCCGCAACTGATTCAAGACATCAGCCGCTTGTTTGGCGTTCAGGCGACGGTCGTCGCGATCGATGCCAAGCGGACCGGTGACTCGTGGGGCGTCTTCTCGCACGGCGGCACACAAGCTGTCGGACGGGATGCAATCGAGTGGGCGAAGGAAGCCGTCTCGCTTGGAGCCGGTGAACTGCTTGTCACGTCGATGGATGCAGACGGAACAAAGGATGGCTACGATTTGGAATTGATTCAACGTTTACGCGAAGTCGTCAATGTGCCGTTGATCGCCTCCGGTGGTGTCGGGACACTCGAACACTTGGCGGAAGGGCTCGAAGCGGGAGCCGATGCAGCACTCGCAGCATCGATTTTCCACGAAGCGACCTATACGATGCCGGAGACAAAAGACTATTTGAAGGCGAGAGGAGTCGACGTCCGATGATCGAATTGAATTTTTCGAAGGGACTCGTCGCGGCCGTGATTTTAGATGAAACGACGAACGATGTCCTGATGGTCGGCTTTATGGATCAGGCGGCTTACGACAAAACGCTTGTGACCGGACTCGTCACGTTTTTCTCGCGGACGAAGAACCGCCTTTGGACGAAGGGCGAGACGAGCGGACATACGCTCGAACTGCGCCGTATGTGGATCGACTGCGATCAGGACAGTCTGTTGATCACTGTCAAAGCGAACGGACCGACGTGCCATACCGGCAATCGGACATGTTTCTATACAGAAGTGGAGGTGCCGCATGCTACATGAACTTGAACGTACAGTAAAAGAAAAAATCGCGTCACAAGATGAGGCGTCTTATACGAACTATCTGGTCAAAGCCGGCCGGGAAAAAATCGCCAAGAAGTTTGGCGAAGAAGCGTTTGAAGTCGTCCTCGCGGGCGACGATACACTGGCGGAAGAGACAGCAGATTTGCTGTATCATCTGACGGTGTTGCTCGCTGATCGCGGAGTATCGTTTACCGACGTTGAAGCGGTTTTGAACGAACGTCACGGGACG
The DNA here is from genome assembly GCF_049942815.1 of Exiguobacterium sp. R-39. Lineage (NCBI taxonomy): Bacteria > Bacillati > Bacillota > Bacilli > Caryophanales > Exiguobacterium > Exiguobacterium sp. R-39. The sequence goes on along the minus strand of NZ_CP187965.1, from coordinate 2,402,515 downwards.
AAGTCGACGTTTAAGGATCGACCGGATATTGAACAGTGGTAATCGACGGCTCTGCATTCCTCGAACGGGATGCAGAGTTTTTTTGCTGAAAAAAGTGGGAAAACAACAAAGGAAGTGTCATCAAATCGTCAGAACATTTTGATAGGCATTTAGTAGAAAGCGGGCGTATAATCAAGAGCATAGTCTGTTTGTCCAGAAAGTAGGTGTCATCTTGATCACGAAAAAAGAAATCACGAAAACGATCAAAGAACAATCAAAAGAAACAATTGAAGAGTTGCTTGCGAAAGGCGACTCGCTTAAAGAAGAGGTGGCTAGTGCCATCACCCACGGACTCGGTGTCATCTTCAGCATCGTCGCTTTAGTATTGCTGGTCCTGCAAGCCTCGAAGTCGGGCAGTGCCTGGAACATCACCGCCGTCAGTATCTTTGGCGCGACGATGATTTTACTCTATCTGTTCTCGACATTGATGCACTCACTCATGCATACGCGTGCCAATAAAGTGCTGCAGATCCTTGATCACGCGGGAATCTACTTATTGATTGCCGGGAGCTATACACCGTTCGCCTTGATCACCTTACGCGGACCACTCGGCTGGACGTTGCTCGGCATCGTCTGGGGTGTTGGTATTCTCGGTATCATCTGGAAACTGTATTCGACCGGAAAACACGTCTGGATTTCGAACGTCTCGTATTTGATTCTCGGTTGGTGCTGTCTGTTTGCGATCAAACCGATGTATGAAGCGCTTGGCTTACAAGGATTTTTACTTCTGCTCGGTGGCGGTCTCGCCTATTCCCTTGGTGTCATCTTTTACGTCTGGGCCCGTTTGCCTTATAATCATGCGATTTGGCATTTGTTTGTCCTCGCCGGCAGTATCTTGATTTTCTTATCGATTTTCTATTACGTCGCTCCGACACCGGCACCGATGTCTTGAAAAACTTAAAGTTACGGGACTGGCTCCCGTTTACACTCTACATGCTTGTTGGACTTGGACTGCTCCTGTATTTCCGTTTTTCCGGAATGATGGAGCAGTTTGATATTCAAGCCTTGTCTGACTGGATTCGTCAGCAGGGCGCCTTCGGCATGTTGCTGTACATATTGGCTTATACGATCCGTCCGCTCGTCTTTTTCCCGGCGAGCCTGTTGACGGTGTTTGGCGGTTATACCTACGGTCCGTGGATCGGGACGATTCTCGATGTCGTCGGTGCCGGAACCGGCAGTTTATTAAGTTTTTGGATTGCCCGTCTGCTCGGTCGACGCGGCATCGAAAAGATCATCGGAACCGGTAAATTGACGGTTCTCGATGAACGGATCGCAACGAATGGATTCGTCGTCGTCTTGATTGTCCGGTTGATTCCACTGTTTCCGTTTGACGCGATCAGTTATGCGTCCGGTCTGTCGAAAATTAAATTTCGTCAGTTTGCGCTCGCCAGTTACCTCGGCATCATTCCCGGAGCTTTTGTTTACAACAATATCGGGGCCAGCCTGCGCGATCCGTTTTCCTGGCAATTTTTCTTTGCGATTTTCTTGTACCTGCTCTTTTTCATCGTTGGTTTTTTTGCCCAACGAAAACTACGAAAAAAACAAAACATCGAGCACATGTAAGCGCTTTATGTCATAATATGAATGCAGAGATGTGAACCGACATGGTAAAACAGCCTAGCATTTATTTAGGGGGAGTAATGAGTGATGGAACGAGTATTACGGGATGGTTTTATCTTCTTATCGCAAAATAAGACATTGAATGGTCTGGCGAAACGGTATGGTCTGAAGTTCGGTGCAGGGCGCTTTGTGGCTGGGGATTCACTCGAAGCCTCAAAACGCGCGATCCAAGACTTGAACTCAAAAGGATTGTGCGTCACGATGGATCACCTCGGTGAATTCATTTCGACGGTCGGAGAAGCGGAAATGATGACGCAGGAATGTATTCGTGCGGTGGAAATGATTGCGGAAGAGAAACTAGACTCGCAACTTTCACTGAAATTGACGTCACTTGGTCTTGATATCTCGGATGAATTGATCCGCTCGAACATGGAACGGATTTTGACACGGGCGAAGGAAGTCGGCGTCTTCGTCACAATCGATATGGAAGATGAGCCGCGTTGTGAAAAAACGATTCAATTGTTCGAAGAATTACGTCAATCCTTTGATAACATCGGAACGGTCATTCAGTCGTACTTGTACCGGTCGGAAGACGACATCAAACGCGTCGGACGATTCGAGACGAACTTACGGATTGTCAAAGGGGCATACAAAGAGCCGGCAACGGTCGCTTTCCCGGAAAAAGAAGATGTGGACCACAACTACATCAAGCTCGTCAAACTGCAATTGTCACTCGGCAACTATGCCGCGGTTGCGACGCATGACGATGCGATGATTGAACAGATCATCCGTTACGCAAAAGACAACGGCATCGGCAACGACAAATTCGAATTCCAGATGCTCTACGGTATCCGCGTCGAACGTCAGCTTGAACTCGTGAAGCTCGGCTACAAAGTCCGCGTCTACGTCCCATACGGTCGTGACTGGTACGGCTACTTCATGCGCCGTTTGGCGGAACGTCCAGCGAACGTGGCGTTTGTCCTTAAAGGCATGGTTAAAGGTTAATAGGGAAACGTGAGATGGAGCTGTCATGGCTTCATCTTTTTTTATCATTTTTTAATAATTGTTCGAAAGATTTTTTCTGTCCGTGCTTTTCGTAGCTAATATGGCTGGGAGACTCAAAAGAAATCACTCGTTATTCATGCACTTTCCTCAGGCGAGACACAAGCCAGACTTTGCTATTCGCAAGTCGGGTCTTGTTTGTCTCTGACAGCGCAAAAAAAATGTGCTTTTTCCTGTAGGAGTTGCATGAATCGAGTGATTTTTTCTACTTGATAGGTGTGAGCAGATGAACGATTGCGTTGAATGGGTTTTATCAGCAAAAAGACGTATCCACCCGACTTCTACGGGAAAAGGAAGCTTTCTTCCGTCAGGGACAGGCAAGACCCGGCCATCGCTGAGATGACAGCTAGCTTGCGTCCCGCCCGAGAAAAGCGGGTGGACATACGTCTGTTTTAGAACGTATGATTTTTTGGTTCTTCAACACTCAATCCGTTTACCGCGTCCGAAACGCAAACAAACAGGAAAACGCATGGGCCTGATCGAGCAACCGGTGACCGGTCAGGACGGCACCTTCTTTTTGAATGACGGCTTCCTCAAGCAACGTCCAGCTGAGTTCATCTGCCAGTTGGACGAGTTCCCACGGCATCATCGTATTGCCCATCGGCGCGTCTTCTCCGTGCAGGCGACGGTAGGACAACGCCCGTGGTGCTGCCGTCGGTCCAAGCAGACTGATGACGACGAGCGGGGCGACCCGGCTGATTTCTTTTAGGGCCGTAATGGGACGCGTCGACCATTCGAGTGAATTGACGGCAAGGATGACGTCAAACGTATCATCCGCAAACGGCAATGCTTCACCGGTTCCGACGACGAAGTCGAGTGCCGGTGATTTGTCACGGGCGATCCGGATCATTTCTTCCGACAAATCAAGACCCGTCACTTGAAACGCGTCTGCGAGCAGCCGGCAAGCCGCGCCGTCGCCGCATCCTAAATCGAGTAACTTACCGGACGTGATGACCGATTTCAGAAACGGGATGATTGTTTTCCGGCTGCCTGTCGTCCACATCATCTCCGACCGGTCGGCCCAATCCGTCGCTTTTTGATTCCATAGTTGTTCCGTCGATTTCATGAGAACTCCCCCTTTTGATTTCAGTCTAACAGGAAAATTTGACCAATAGATGATTTTTTATTGCTACTGAATGATAATTCATTTATGATGGAGAGGTAGAAGGAAGCAGTGAAAAAACGGACGGCTTCTTTTTTTGTCAGAATAATGAATGGTTGTTCATTCAATTACGAATCAGGGGGTCTATCATGGCGAGTCAAATCGGTCAGCCGACCACAGTACACACGACGAAACATATTCAATTCGCCGTCATTATCGGTTCAGGGGTCATGGGTGCAGGGATTGCCGCACACCTCGCGAACGCGGGAATCCGGACATTGATGCTTGATATCGTACCAAAAGAATTAACCGCGCAGGAGACGAAACAAGGATTGACGCTGGAAGATGCGGCAGTTCGTTCACGGATTGCCCGTGACAACCGTCAGAAGTTACTCAAACAAAATCCGGCACCACTCGCTTCCAAACAATTAATTGATTTAATCGAAGTCGGAAACCTCGAAGACGACTTGGAACGCCTCAAAGAAGCGGACTGGGTGATTGAAGTCATCGTCGAACGGCTTGACGTCAAACAACAGTTGTTTGCGACAATCGAACCGTTCTTACGTGAAGATGTGATCGTCAGTTCCAACACGTCAGGCATTTCTATCGAAGCGATGCGCGAAGGACGCTCGGAATCGTTTAATGCCCGGTTCCTCGGGACCCACTTCTTTAACCCGCCGCGTTACTTGAAGTTACTCGAACTGATTCCGACACGTGATACGGATCCGGAAGTCGTCCGGTTCATGAAACAGTTTGCAGAAGAGCGTCTCGGTAAAGGGGTCGTCATCGCAAAAGATACACCAAACTTCATCGGCAACCGGATTGGGACATACGGTCTGCTCGTCACACTGGATGAGATGAAAAAAGGCGGCTATTCGATCGGGGAGGTCGATTCCGTCACCGGACCATTACTCGGTCGTCCAAGCTCAGCGACGTTCCGGACGCTTGATGTCGTCGGGATCGACACATTCGTTCACGTTGCGAACAACGTCTACGACCTGTTACCGGACGGGGCGGAAAAAGATACGTTCGCCGTACCGGCAGAAATGAAACGATTGGTTGACGAAGGATCTCTCGGGGCGAAGTCGGGTCAAGGCTTCTATAAAAAAGCCGGCAAGCAGATCCTCGAACTCGATCTAACGACTTTTGAATACGTTGAAAAGAGAGCGCTTACCGAACCGTCGATCGGTCAGGCAAAAGCTCTTCCGGGCGCTAAAAATAAACTGAAAGCCGTTGTCTTTGCGAAGGACCGTGTCGGTGCGTTACTTTGGCCGATCCATGCGAAAACATTGCTGTACTCGGCGCAACTGACACACGAGATTGCGGATGACATCAAAGCGATTGACGAAGCGATGAAATGGGGCTTCGGTTGGAAGATGGGACCGTTCGAGACGTGGGATGCCCTCGGCGTCGAGAAGACGGTCGCGAAGATGAAACAGGATGGATACGATGTCCCGGTCTGGGTCGATGAGATGCTCGCAGCAGGCGTCACCAGCTTCTATAACGAAGACGGTCAGTTTTACGATGCGCAGTCACAAAAATATGTCGGCAGTGCGGTCAATCCGAAAGAAATCCGTTTACGCGACGTCCGCAAATCAAACGGCGTCCTGCTTGAAAACAACGGTGCCCGTCTGCTTGATCTGGGAGACGATGTCGCCGTCCTTGAATTCACGTCGAAGAGTAACGCGATCGGCGTCGATATCATGCAGATGATCGAACAGTCGATTGATCTCGTTGAAAAAAATCACCGGGGTCTTGTCATCGCCAACGACGGCAAAAACTTCTGTGTCGGGGCGAACCTGGCGATGATGTTGATGGAAGCAGAGGATGAAAACTGGTTCGAACTCGACTGGATCATCAACAAGTTCCAGCAATCGATTCAGAAAATCCGTTATGCATCGCGTCCGATCGTCGTCGCGCCGCAAGGGATGACGCTTGGAGGTGGAACGGAGATCTCGCTTCCGGCAGCCCGTTTGCAAGCCGGTCTTGAAACCTATATGGGACTCGTCGAAGTCGGTGTCGGTCTGATTCCGGGGGGCGGCGGAAACGTCAACACGTATCGTCGTCTGCTCGAAAATACACCGGACGGACTCGTCAACATCGAAAAAGCCGCACAGAAGACGTTTGAGAACGTCGCGATGGCGAAAGTTTCGAAATCGGCCTTTGAAGCACGGGAACTCGGTTATGTCCGGACCGTCGATCAGATTTCGATGAACCGGGATCACTTGACGTTTGATGCAAAACAATTGGTGCTCGAACTCGACCGGACAGGCTACACGGCGCCGGCACATACCAAGATTCCGGTCGTCGGCCGGGCCGGGAAAGCGACGCTTGAGCTCGCGACCCGTGAAATGTTCTACGGCGGCTATATCTCGGAACATGATTTAAAAATTGCCAGTAAACTCGCACACGTCATTGCCGGTGGGAACGTTTCGTTCGGAACGGCAGTCGACGAACAATATATGCTCGATATCGAACGGGAAGCCTTCCTGAGCTTGATTGGCGAACTGAAAACACAACAACGGATGCAACATATGCTTGTCAAAGGCAAGCCGCTCCGTAACTGATGACTGGGGGGATTCGAATGAAGGAAGCAGTAATCGTCGCCGGTGCACGAACACCGGTCGGCAAAGCAAAAAAAGGATCATTTAAGTCAATGCGTTCTGATGAACTCGCAGGTATCGCCATCAAGGAAACGTTGAAACGGGCGAACTATACGGGAGCAATTGATGACGTCATTCTCGGGTGCGCCTTACCGGAAGCGGAACAAGGGATGAACATCGCCCGGTACGCATCCGTCCTCGGCGGACTGTCACATGAAGTGCCGGCGATCACGATCAACCGCTATTGCTCGTCCGGTCTCCAGTCGATTGCCGATGCGTCGATGAAAATCATGACGGGTCAAGCAACAGCCGTCATTGCCGGTGGTCTTGAGTCGATGAGCCAAGTACCGATGCCGGGACACGTCGTCCGACCAAATCCGTCAATCGTCGAAACGGAGCCTGAATATTACATGAGCATGGGACACACGGCAGAGCAGGTCGCCGCGACGTACCACGTCTCACGGGAAGATCAGGATGCCTTTGCCCTGAAAAGCCATCAAAAAGCAGCCGCTGCAATCGCGTCCGGCAAATTCGCCGATGAAATCGTGCCGGTGACGGTCACGGAACAGTACGTCAACGATGAGTTGAAAATTGAAGAAAAGACATGGGTCGTCGAACATGACGAAGGTGTCCGCGCTGATTCGTCACCGGAAGGTCTTGCCAAGCTCCGTCCGGCATTTCGTCTCGGCGGCAGTGTCACAGCGGGGAACTCGTCGCAGACATCAGACGGTGCAGCTGCCGTCCTGATCATGGAACGCGAAGAAGCGGAACGCCAGGGCCTGCCGATTCTCGGGAAGTTCAAATCGTTTGCAGTCGGCGGTGTCCGTCCGGAAGTCATGGGCATCGGACCGGTCGTCGCGATTCCGAAGGCACTGGAACTCGCCGGCATCACGCTCGAAGACGTCGGATTGATTGAATTAAACGAAGCCTTCGCATCCCAGTCACTCGGTGTCATTCGTGAACTCGGACTGAATGAAGACATCGTCAACGTCAACGGCGGCGCGATTGCGCTCGGTCATCCACTCGGGTGTACCGGAACGAAACTGACATTAACACTCTTGCATGAAATGAAACGACGGAACGTCCAATACGGCGTCGTCTCGATGTGTATCGGCGGCGGGATGGGTGCTGCCGGTGTATTCGAACTAGTTGAAGGAGGAACAGGACAATGAGCCAAACAACAAACGAATTGATTAAAGGTGGAAGTTTTGTACTGGATGAGTTACAAGCGGATCGTCTCTTTACACCGGAAGATTTTTCGGAAGAACACAAAATGGTTGGTGACATGACGGCGAAGTTCGTCGAAGACCGTGTCGTTCCAGTCCTCGACCGGATCGAAAAACATGAGTTCGAATTGTCGGTCGGTCTTCTACGCGAAGCAGGCGAGCTCGGCTTGCTTGGTGCTGATGTCCCGGAAGCATACGGCGGGTATCAAATGGATAAGATTTCATCGTCAATCATCACGGAGAAGTTTGCCCGCGGCCGTTCGTTTGCCCTCAGTTACGGTGCCCACGTCGGAATCGGTTCATTGCCAATCGTCTTCTTCGGGAACGAAGAGCAAAAACAAAAATATCTCCCGAAACTGTCGTCTGGTGAATGGATTGCGTCTTACGCGTTGACAGAACCGGGCTCAGGTTCGGATGCCCTTGGTGCGAAAACGACGGCTGTCCTAAATGAAGCCGGCACACACTATATCCTGAACGGGGAAAAACAATGGATCACGAATGCCGGTTTTGCCAGCCTGTTCGTCGTCTATGCTAAAATCGACGGTGACAAATTTACAGCATTCCTCGTCGAAGGATCGTATCCGGGTGTCTCGACCGGACTTGAAGAACAGAAAATGGGAATCAAAGGATCGTCAACCCGGACGTTGATCCTGCAAGATGCGGAAGTACCGGTCGAAAACGTTCTTGGTGAAATCGGTCGCGGACACGTCATCGCCTTTAACATCTTGAACGTCGGTCGCTATAAATTAGCAGTCGGTGCGGTCGGTTCATCAAAACGGGCAATCGACCTTGCCGTCCAGTATTCCAATGAGCGGAAACAGTTCAAGACACCAATCAGCTCATTCCCGTTGATCCAGGAAAAACTGGCGACGATGGCAGCGCAGACGTATGCGATGGAGAGCTCGGTCTACCGGACCGGCGGATTGTTCCAGGACAGTCTCGATCAGTTGTCGGAAGAAGAGAGCAAGGACGGCAAGAAAATCGCCGATGCGATTGCCGAGTATGCGATTGAATGCTCGATGAACAAAGTGTTTGCATCGGAAACGTTTGACTACGTCATCGACGAAGCGGTCCAGATTCACGGCGGATACGGCTTCATGGCCGAATACGAAGTCGAAAACATGTACCGTGATTCGCGGATCAACCGGATCTTCGAAGGCACAAACGAAATCAACCGTCTGCTCGTACCGGGCACGCTGTTGAAGAAAGCGATGAAAGGGGACTTACCGTTGCTCGCAGAAGCCCAGCGTCTGCAACAGGAAGTCATGAGCTTCATGCCGACGGAAGTCGGATCGGAACCACTCGACCGTGAACGTCATTTACTTGCGATGATGAAAAAAATCTTCCTGCTGACTGCCGGAACAGCCGTTCAGAAGTATCAGGACAAGCTCCAAGGCGAACAGGAAATCCTCGCAAACACGGCAGACATCATGAGTGCGATCTATGCATTGGAGTCAGCCATCGTCCGGACGGAAAAAGCGATTGTTGCCAAGGGCGTCGAGAAAAACGAATTGAAAATCCGTTACACGGAAGTCTTCGCACAACAAGCCTTTGAAGGCGTGGAGCGGGACGCGAAGGAAACGTTGTACGCCGCAGCGAGCGGCGACGAGTTACGGATGCTGCTGTCGGCACTGAAGAAGTTCAGCCGGTACCAGCCGATCAACTCGATCGGAACAAAACGTTTGATTGCGAAACGTTTGATCGAAGCGAACAAATATACAGTCTAAGTCAGGTTTACCGATTCGCCTTTGCAGGGAAAATCTCTGTAAGGGCGAATTTTTTCATTGAAGGAGGAAGCAAACATGCGACAAGAATTGACGGAACTCCAGTTTGCCATCGACTACTATAAATCACTTGAACGGCTTTCTGATGAAGAATGGGAATTACCGCTTGCCGTCGATAAGTGGACCATTCATGAATGTGTCAGTCATTTGTTTTTATGGGACCGGTACTATCTCGATCATGCCGTATCCAAGCTGCCGGATGAACGGTTGACGCTTGTTCAGACCGATTATGACGAGTTCAATCGCCTGGCGGTCGAATATGCCCATCATATCGATGCTCTCGCCTTATTGAAAAAAGCCATCGGTGTACGCCGGGAACTGGTTACGCTCCTCGACCGGCTGACGGACGAACAGTATGAGCGGACATATGAAGGGACATTTCAGCCAAAAGCGTTTGTCGACTCCTTCATTGCCCATGACCACCACCATCAGGATCAAATCGATGCAGCATTGGCACGCTTGAAACGGGGCTGACCAATCTGCTAATCTGAAGACAGAGGTGATGAAAAAATGGTAACGATGTACGGTTATCCAAAATGCAGTACGTGTGTCAAAGCAAAAAAAGCACTGGAAACGAACGGTGTCGAAGTTGACTACAAGCATATCGTCAATGAAACACCAAGTGCCGAGACGATTCGGGAACTTCATCAAAAGAGTGGCGAACCGCTGAAGAAGTTTTTTAATACGAGCGGTCAGTCGTACCGGTCGCAAGGAATCAAGGACCGTTTGCCGGAACTTTCCGAACAGGAGCAATACGAATTGCTTGCAAGTGACGGGATGTTGCTGAAGCGTCCGATCGTCACAGACGGACAAGACGTGACAATCGGCTTCAAAGAAGAACTCTATCAAGGAAAATGGTATTAAGAAGGCTAGTTCATTTGGTATACTGAATGCGTTAGTCCACTATAGATCACAGGGGGAATCGCAAATGAGTCAAGTCAAAGACAATCTACGTTATTCGGAAGAGCATGAATGGGTCGAAGTAACAGGAAACAAGGCACGAATCGGGATTACGGATTTCGCGCAACACGAACTTGGCGATATCGTCTTCGTCGAATTACCAGAAGTCGGCGATACGATTTCTGCCAACGAGCCGTTTGGTTCAGTTGAATCGGTTAAAACGGTATCCGAATTGTACGCACCGATTTCAGGGAAAGTCGTTGCCATCAATGAGTCACTGTCTGATTCCCCGGAACTCGTCAACGAATCACCATTCGAAGGTGCTTGGATGGTTGATATCGAAATCGAAGATGATGCACAAGTAGAAGCGTTAATGGACGCAGCTGCTTACAAATCGATGATTAACGAGTAATACTTACGGAAAAGGCGGCAAGGAAACGATATCGTTTCCTCGTCGTCTTTTTTTCTGTATACTGGCACAAGATAAAACAAAACAGAGGGGGAATGGAACGGATGAAAGAAGTCACACAAGTCCCGGAAAATGGTTTTTTGTATGTCTATGCACCGATGTGTGGGACATGCGCCATCGCCAGTCGGATGCTTGAGATCGTCGAAGCGACAAAAGAGGAAGAATGGATCGTGCAGGCAAACGGAAACTTCATTCCGGATTTTTTAGAGCAAGCGCAGGTCATGAGTGTGCCGGCATTATTAAAAATTGAAGAGAATCAAGTCGTATCAAGGCTTTACGCTTTTCAATCGGTTCAAAATGTCTTCGCATTCTGTGCCGAATAACAAGAGGAATCCGTCTGAGATTTCTCTTTACGCTAAATTGTCGGAATATTTACAATAATTCATTGACAATGCTAAATTATGAATGGTATATTCATATCAACTTCTAGAAATGCTTTTATAGGAAGTCTGGCAGAGATATGAGTTGGCTGTTGTTTTTCATTCCAGAACCGTTCAAAAAAATCCTGTGTTGTTTGCTTGTCTCCCCTTAAGTCGTCCCCCAAAGACGAAGCGGCGCAAGGAAACCATTCGGGATTCGAGCAGGAGGTCTGTCATGAGAGTCCAGTTCAACTGATATGTCGAAAAGGCGCCGCCCTCTGATACGACGAACGAAGAAGTTCGTGTCAGAGCTGGGTTTTCCTTCGTGGCATTTCTAACCACATTATTCGTGTTGCCGGTTCTCCGGCAGCGCCTTTTTTTTGTTTTCAAAAGAATTTAAAGCAGTCGTCTTGCCATTCGTAAATGTCCCTGCTACAATGCGATTAAGGTAAATTACTTTAATTCATATCCGATTAGTCGGAATTAAAAGAGAGATACGGAGGACGAACAGGCATGACAGTACGCTTTATGGATGTTTTTACAGAGTGGGCGTCAACATACGACGACACGGTAACGGGGCATGATCCGGAGTACAAAGAAGTCTTTCGTCGTTATGAAGAAATATTAGATACGGTCGCAACGAAAGCAGTCTCCCCGGTCGTTGAGTTCGGCGCAGGAACCGGTAACCTGACGCAACGGTTGCTGGAGCGACATGATCATGTCCTCGCCGTCGAACCGAGTCCGGAGATGCGGGATATTCTCACCAACAAGATTCCGGAACTTCCGGTGCAGGACGGACATTTCCTGTCGTTTACGGCAGATGATGCGAAAAGCTTTGTTTCGACGTATGCGTTTCATCATCTGACGGATGAGGAAAAGGGAGAAGCTGTTGACTTGATGGCGAAAATTTTGCCGCACGACGGAAAAATCGTTTATGCCGATACGATGTTTGTTTCGGAAGAAGCCCGCTTACAAACGATTTCTGAAGCGAAAGCCCAAGGATTTAACGGACTAGCAGAAGATTTGGAACGTGAGTTTTATCCACTGATTCCGGTGATGGAACAGATTTTTGCATCACGCGGATTCGATGTTTCATTTACACAATACAATCACTTCGTCTGGCTCGTAGAAGCCGAGAAAATGGGGGAATAAATCATGACACTCAAAAAAATGAACGTAGAAAGCTTTAACCTGGATCATACGAAAGTCAAAGCACCATATATTCGCGTTGCCGGATACAAAGACGGTAAAGTCGATCAAGTCGTTAAATACGACATCCGCTTCACGCAACCAAACGTCGAGCAAATGCCGATGCGTGCAATGCATACACTCGAACATTTACTTGCAGAAAACATCCGTAACTATTCGGACGATGTCATCGATGTCTCGCCAATGGGTTGCCAAACAGGTTTCTACATGGCGATGATGAACTTTGATTCGGTCGAAAAAATGAGCGAGCTTGTTGAGAAAACATTAAAAGACGTCTTAGCAGCAGAAGAAATTCCAGCGCAAAATGAAGTCCAATGCGGATTCGCAAGCGCCCACGATCTTAAAGGAGCGAAGCACTATGCCGAGAAAATGCTTGCCGGTCGTGATGAATGGGACATCGTCTTCGGATGATCGCGAAATCAGTCCGCGACCTCGTCGGAAATACGCCGCTCTACGAGATTACTTCATTCGATTTGCCTGCTGGTACGCGGATTTTGGCGAAGCTCGAATGGATGAACCCTGGGGGCAGCGTCAAAGACCGCCTTGGCATTCAACTCGTTGATGCCGCGATCGAACAGGGATATGTGACACCAGGTGGAACGATCATCGAACCGACTGCTGGCAACACCGGCATCGGTTTGGCGCTCGCCGCCAAAAAGTATGATTTACAGGTCATCTGTGTCGTTCCGGAAAAGTTCAGCCAGGAGAAACAGACGTTGATGCGGGCACTCGGCGCGACTGTCGTCAACACACCGACTGAGCTCGATATGCAGGGCGCGATCGATAAAGCCAAAGAACTCGGACAAACGGTTCCGAACAGTTATGTTCCGCTTCAATTCGAAAACGAAGAAAATCCGGTCACGTATCAGCGGACACTTGGCCCTGAGCTGATGGCGGAACTGGATCAGATTGATTGGTTCGTTGCCGGATGCGGGTCAGGCGGAACGTTTGCCGGAACAGCGGCCTATTTAAAAGAACGTCTCGGGACGAAAGGTGCAATCGTCGAACCGGAAGGCTCGGTCCTCAACGGGGGACCAGCCGGACCGCATAAGACGGAAGGTATCGGAACGGCCAAATGGCCAAGCCTCGTCTCGCGTGACTTAGTAGATGAAATTCATACGATTTCAGATCATGATGCCTTCACGAAAGTCCATGAATTGGCGGCTCGTGAAGGATTGCTCGTCGGCAGTTCAGCCGGTGCAGCACTCGTAGCAGCACTTGATCTGGCACATCGTTTTCCCGGCAGTACCATCGTCACCGTCTTCGCCGACAGTGCCGAGCGGTATTTAAGCCAACAAATCTTTGAAAAGGTGGACGAGACACATGCGTAAAAAGACAGCATTGATTCATGGAGGAACAGGCGTCGATCGAGCAACAGGTGCCGTTACACCCCCGATTTATCAGACAAGCACATACAAACAGGAAAAAATCGGTCAACTAAAAGAAGGCTACGAGTATTCACGGACAGCCAACCCGACACGGACGAGCATCGAACGTCTGATTGCCGATCTTGAAGGCGGCGCACGTGGTTTTGCCTTTGGATCAGGAATGGCAGCGATTCATGCCGTATTCAATCTGCTTGAGTCAGGCGACCATATCGTCATGACAGATGACGTCTACGGTGGTACATTCCGTCTGATGCAACGTGTCTTACCGAAATTCAACATCCAAGTGACATTCGTCGATACGACGGATCTTGCCGCAACGGAAGCTGCGGTTCAAGACAACACGAAGATGCTGTACGTCGAAACACCAACGAACCCGTTGTTGAAAGTGACGGATATCGCAGCTGTTTCTGAGATCGCAAAACGCAACAACCTGAAACTTGTCGTCGACAACACGTTTGCGACACCATACCTGCAGCAACCACTCGCACTCGGTGCAGATATCGTTCTTCACAGCGCGACAAAATACATCGGCGGTCACTCGGACGTCGTCGCCGGACTTGTCGTCGTCAACAGCGACGAGCTCGGAGAAGATCTTCATTTCATCCAAAACTCGACCGGCGGTATTCTTGGACCGCAGGACAGCTTCCTGCTCGTCCGTGGTTTACGGACGCTTGGTATCCGGATGGATGCAATCGAAGAAACGTCACACGATCTCGTTCAGTTCTTACAGGAACAGGATGTCGTCTCATACATCTTTTATCCGGGACTGGCATCACATCCGGGTCACTCGACACAACAGAAACAGGCGACCGGTTTCGGCGGAATGATCAGTTTTGATGTCGGTTCAGCAGAAAATGCGGAGAAACTCGTCGAAGCGACACATTTCTTCACATTGGCTGAAAGTCTTGGAGCGGTCGAGAGTTTGATTTCCGTTCCGGCACGGATGACGCATGCGTCGATTCCAGCAGAGCGTCGCGCAGAACTCGGAATTACAGATGGTCTCGTTCGGATCTCGGTCGGTCTTGAAGACGCGGAAGACTTGAAAGAAGATTTGGCACGTGCTTTCAGTCTGCTTCAACCGGTTTCAGAAAAAACTGTTTGACAAGCAAAATAACCCCTGCTAATATTCAGATTATATTAAAAATAACTAAATACCGATAACTCTTATCGAGAGTGGTGGAGGGACTGGCCCGATGAAACCCGGCAACCGCGGAATTTATTCCGAAGTGGTGCTAATTCCAGCAGACGATTGTCTGCAAGATGAGAGCAAATGGTTTTGTGTACTGAAAAAGTGCGCGCGTTTGCTCTAAAACGTGCGCACTTTTTTTATGTTTAGGAGGGACCGTATTGATTCGCTTACAGGATGTAGGAAAGATTTATCGCTCGAAGCGCGGATCGGTTGAAGCCGTCGTCAATGTCGACTTGTCAATCGAGCGCGGTGAAATTTTTGGAATAATCGGTTATTCAGGGGCAGGGAAATCAACACTGATTCGTTTGCTGAACATGCTTGAAGCACCGACGAGCGGCTCGATTCAAATCGACGGTGTCGAAATGACGACGCTCAAACCGAAAGAATTACGCGGCGTCCGCAAAAACGTCTCAATGGTATTCCAGCACTTTAATCTGCTGTGGTCACGGACCGTCGAAGAAAACATTATGTTCCCGCTTGAACTCGGCGGTTATCCGAAAGCCCGTCGCAAAGAACGAGTTGCTGAACTGATTCAACTCGTCGGACTCGACGGACGCGAAGGTGCTTACCCGTCGCAACTGTCAGGTGGACAAAAACAACGGGTCGGGATTGCCCGGGCACTGGCATCCAACCCAGATGTCTTACTCTGTGACGAAGCGACCAGTGCGCTGGATCCGAAAACGACGGACTCGATCCTCGAGTTGCTTGTCGACATCAACAAAAAATTAAAACTGACAATCGTCTTGATTACACATGAGATGCACGTCATTCAGAAAATCTGTCACCGGGTTGCCGTCATGGAAGCCGGGAAAATCGTCGAACAGGGACCGGTCGCAGAAGTGTTCCGTCACCCGAAACAGGCGATGACAAAAGAGTTCGTCAAACAATTGACGTCACCATCTGAAAACGAATTGACGTTTGCGAAATTACGCGAACGCTACCCGACCGGAAAAATCGTCCAGCTGACGTTCGTCGGTTCGACGGCGGAAAGTCCGATCCTGGCCGAAGTCATGAAAGACTCGAACTTATTATTCAATATCATCGGCGGAAACGTCGGACAGACGCAGGACGGGGCACTCGGAACGCTGTTCATTCAGCTGCTCGGGTCGGAACAGGAAGCACAAGCGGTCATCGCCAAACTTCAAGCGAGTGACGTTGAAGTGGAGGTGGATCACCGATGAGTACATTTTTTACAGATGTGGATTGGGATATGGTTTGGGAAGCAACCCGCAGTACCGTCTATATGACGGCTGTTGCAGGACTCGCGACGTTCGTCCTCGGACTGGCGATCGGTCTGTTGTTATATGCGACGAACGAAGAATTGTTGTTTAAAAACCGGACACTCTATTCCGTACTCAGCTTTTTAGTCAATATATTCCGCTCTATCCCGTTTATCATTCTATTGATTCTGTTGATCCCGATCACGAAAATCATCGTCGGGTCATTCTTAGGACCAACGGCTGCATTACCTGCGTTAATTCTCGGTGCAGCACCGTTTTACGGCCGGATGGTCGAACTGGCACTTCGTGAAGTCGATAAGGGTGTCATCGAGGCAGCTGAATCGATGGGCGCAACGAAGTTCCAAATTATCTATAAAGTCCTGATTCCGGAAGCTTTGCCGGCAATCATCTCAGGAATCACCGTTACGCTTGTCGCACTCGTCGGTTACACGGCAATGGCCGGGTTAGCCGGTGGTGGTGGACTGGGAGACATGGCCTTCATCGAAGGATTCCAGCGTTCACAAAATAACATCACCGTCATCGCGACACTGTTGATTCTTGTCATCGTCTTCATCATTCAAATTATCGGTGACCTGCTTGTCAAAGCCATCGATAAACGGTAATACCTATCTTATTTAACCTTGGGAGGAATCATTCATGAAACTTTGGAAAAAATTCGTCGGCACAGCAGCCGTATCGGTCTTAGCAGTCAGTCTTGCAGCATGCGGAGAAGAATCTTCTTCAGGCGGCGGCGATTCAAAAACACTCGTCATCGGAGCGTCAAACGTTCCTCATGCTCAAATCTTGGAGCATGTTCAAAAAGAATATGAAGCAAAAGGCTATAAACTCGAAATCAAGAAGTTTCAGGATTATGTTCTTCCGAACAAAGCATTGGCTGAAAAAGAAATCGATGCGAACTATTTCCAACACGTGCCGTACCTTGAGCAACAGGAAAAAGAAAACAAAGACTATAAATTCGCGAGTGCCGGCGGCGTTCACGTTGAACCGCTCGGTGTCTATTCTAAAAAATACAAGTCTTTGGATAAACTGCCAAAAGGTGCAACGATCTTAACAAGCTCAAACGTTGCAGAACGCGGACGTGTCTTGACGTTCCTTCAAAACGAAGGGCTGATCAAGTTGAAAGACGGTAAAACAACGGATGCACAATTGAAAGATATCGTAGAAAATCCAAAGAAAATTAAGTTCAAAACGAACATTGAAGCGTCACTCTTACCGCAAGCCTACAAAAATAACGAAGGTGACGCGGTCCTCATCAATACGAACTACGCGATCGACAACGGTCTGAACCCGTTGAAAGATACGATTGCACTGGAAGACGAGTCTTCACCGTACGTCAACATCATCGTGACGCGTGACGGCGATGAAAAAGACAAACGTGTCACGACATTACTCGATATTCTCCATGAGAAAAAGAATCAGGACTGGATCACAAAAAAATACAAAGGGGCCGTCGTTCCGGTCAGCAAATAAGTTGCTTCCTTCAATGCATTCTTCCTATATAATGGAAGGATGCATTGTTTTTTGTGCGAAAGGGGGATTTCCATGCAACGTTTGAAACAGCTTCATCCATTGACGGTCGGGGTTTTGCTCGGGACATTTTTTGCCCGGCTCGGGACTTTCATCACGATGCCGTTTTTTGCGATTTACTTATCGGTCGTCCTGAAGTTCAGCCCGGTCGACGTCGGTTGGATTCTCAGTATTTCGGCCATCGCCAGTCTCGTCATGAGTTTCGTCGGCGGGACATTATCCGACCGCTATGGCCGGCGGACGATGATGCTCAGCGGAACGTTTGGTTTCGTGCTCGTCTTTATCGGACTGGCACAAGTCGAGACGTTTTGGGCGTTTTTCATCTTAAGTGCTTTGAATGGCGTTTTTCGTTCCATCTTCGAACCGTCGGCGAGGGCGTTGATCAGTGATACGACGGAGGAAGAAAACCGGTTGTTCGTCTTTAACATCCGTTATACGTGCATCAACATCGCAGCCGCGATCGGACCGGGGATTGCGTTGTTGCTCAGTGCCGGAAATACGGCGATTACCTTCTATATTACAGCGTTCGTCTATCTCGGCTACGGCGTCGCCATCTTCATCCTGTTCAAGCGGCACCCGATCACGGAAAGTCACGGCGGGAAAAAGGTGTCGTTCGGCGCAACGGTCCGTCTGCTGAAGACCGACGTCGCCTTTACGTTCGCGCTCGCCGGCATCATCTTCGGCGTCTTCGGATACAGTCAGTTCAACTCGACGTTGCCGCAGTTTTTGACGACGACGACGTTATTGTCGGGCGGGACGAGTTTGTTTGCCTTGTTGATTACGATTAACGCGATCACGGTGCTCGTCGTCCAGTACCCGATCATGAAGTTTGGCGTCAAGACGTCACCGCTCGTATCGATTACGGTCGGGATTGCGACCGTTGCCGTCGGTTTGTTCGTTATGGGAACGGCCGGTACGGTCTGGTTGATGATCGGCGCGATGTTCATCTTCACATGCGGGGAAGTGATGATGTTTACGATGACCGACATTTTGACGGACAGCTTTGCGAAACCGGAACTGCGGGGAAGTTATTTCGGGGCGATGGGCTTGACGTCGATCGGTCAATCGGTCGGACCGGTCATCGGCGGACAATTATTACTTTATTTTGGACCGGAACGTCCGCTGCCGATTTTCGGTGTTTTAGCGCTCATGACCGTTCTCGGAATACCACTGCTCCTACTGTCACAGCGGGTTCACCGTCAAACGAAACCGGAACAGGAAAAGGAAGTCGTCTCACTTTAGAGTCATTCTCACTGAAAGGCTCCGTTTTGAGAAAAAACCATGAGCGATGACGCTTGAATAATGTGGTATGATTCATTAAGATTAGAATGATACTAAATTAGTAACTCTCGTGAACTGAATCGTCAGACACGAAATGAATAGATGGAGGGATTCTACATGAAGGCTTCACACTTAAAGATTGAAGATTTACACGTTGCAATCGACGGCAAAGAAATCTTGAAAGGCGTCAACTTAGAAATCAAAGGCGGCGAAATCCACGCGGTCATGGGACCAAACGGGACTGGTAAATCAACACTCGCATCTGCATTGATGGGTCACCCGACTTACGAAGTGACATCAGGATCAGTCACACTCGACGGCGAAGACGTCCTCGAAATGGAAGTCAACGAACGTGCACAAGCAGGGATGTTCCTCGCGATGCAATACCCAAGCGAAATCAGTGGTGTGACGAACTCAGACTTCCTGCGTTCAGCAATCAACTCACGCCGCGAAGAAGGCGATGAAATCTCACTCATGAAATTCATCCGTCAACTCGACGCACAAATGGGTCTTCTAGAAATGCCGGGCGAAATGGCACACCGTTACCTCAACGAAGGTTTCTCGGGCGGAGAGAAGAAACGGAATGAAATTCTCCAAATGACGATGCTGAAACCAGCAATCGCGATCCTTGACGAAATCGATTCAGGTCTTGATATCGATGCACTTAAAGTCGTCGCAAAAGGTGTGAACGAAATGCGTTCACCTGAATTCGGCTGCTTGATCATCACGCACTATCAACGTCTCTTGAACTATATCGAGCCTGATTTCATCCACATCATGATGGGCGGAAAAATCGTCATGTCTGGTGGTAAAGAACTTGCTCACCGTCTCGAAGCAGAAGGTTATGACTGGGTTAAAAAAGAACTCGGCATCGAAGAAGTCGAAATCGAAACAAAAGCGTAAGACGAGGGAGGAAGCATGATGACTGTAGAACTGAATCTTGCCGTAAATCGCGAGGCAGTGGCAGAACGTGCGACTCGCTTAGGGGAACCGGCTTGGATGATTACCAAGCGTCAAGATGCACTTGATCTTGCCCCGACGCTCGCATTGCCAAAAGTAGAAAAAATTAAAATCGGTGGCTGGAACTTCACAGAAGGTACAGCAGATCTCGAAACGGTAACTGGTTTGACACCGGATATCGAATCGTTGATCGGTGAAAACCGTGACCATATGCTGATTACGCGTAACGGACAACTCGTCCACGCGCAAAACAGCGAAGCGACGAACGGCGTCATCTTCACGACGCTTGAAGACGCAATGAAGCACCATCCGGAGCTCGTCGAGAAATACTTCATGACAGAAGGCGTCAACGTCAACGAAGATCGTCTCGCAGCACTCAACGCAGCACTCATGAACGGCGGTACATTCCTATACGTACCAAAAGGCTTGAAGTTGACTGTTCCAATGCAGGCGATTTATACGCTGGAACAAACAGGCGGTGCGTTGTACCACCATGCAATCATCATCGCAGATGCTGACAGTGAACTGACGTATATCGAAAGCTTCGTCTCGTACGGAGAAGAAGCACATAACGTCAACGTCGTCACGGAAGTCTTCGTCGAAGACAATGCGAAAGTTCTTTTCGGAGGCGTCGATACGCTTGCGAAAGGTGCTGTCACGTATATGAACCGTCGCGGTGTCGTCAAACAAGGCGCGAAGCTCGAATGGGCACTCGGTCACATGAATGACGGACACACGATCACGGAAACGAAAACACACCTCGTCGGTAACGATTCGTTCTCGGATACGAAAGCCGTAACGGTTGGTCGTGGCGATCAAAAACAAAACTTCAACGTCCGGACAGACCATTTTGGTAAAGGTTCGGAAGGTTTCATCTTGATTCACGGTGTTCAAAAAGATTCGGCAACATCGATCTTCAACGGAACATCCATGATTCATCATGGCGCTTCAAAATCAAACGGTGTGCAGACGGAACGTGTGCTCATGTTGTCTGAAAAGGCACGTGGTGACGCGAACCCGATCCTCTTGATTGATGAAGATGATGTCATGGCAGGACACGCGGCATCTGTCGGCCGTGTCGACGAACTCCAACTCTACTACTTGATGAGCCGCGGTCTTTCACGTAAAGAAGCAGAACGTCTTGTCGTTCATGGTTTCTTACAACCGGTCGTTTCAGAACTCGCGATTGACTCTGTCAAAGAACGTCTCGTTCAAGTGATCGAAGGGAAAGTAAACTAATATGGGAATCGATGCATCCATCCGCAATCAGTTTCCGATTCTTGACCAACAGGTTAATGACCGGAAACTCGTCTATTTAGATAGTGCGGCTTCGTCACAAAAGCCGCTCGTCGTCATCGAGGCGATTGAGAACTACTACAAGACGGTTCATTCGAATGTGCACCGTGGCGTCCATACGCTCGGAACACGAGCGACGGATGCGTACGAAGGTGCGCGTGAGAACGTACGTCGTTTCATCAAGGCGCAACACCATGAAGAGATTATCTTTACCCGCGGTACGACGACGGCGATCAATATCGTCGCCTCAAGTTACGGAATGGAGCATGTGGAAGAAGGGGACGAGATTGTCGTCACGTACCTCGAGCACCATGCGAATCTCATTCCGTGGCAACAAGTCGCGAAAAAGAAAAAAGCGAAACTGAAATATGTGGATTTGACGGCAGACGGTCGCGTGACGATCGAAGCGGTCAAAGAACAAATTTCTGATCGGACGAAAATTGTGGCAATGGCCCACGTTTCAAACGTCCTTGGAACAATCAACCCGATTAAAGAAGTCACGCAACTTGCCCATGCTGCCGGTGCCGTCATGGTCGTCGATGCTGCGCAAAGCGCGCCGCATCAACAGATTGATGTCACCGATCTCGACTGTGATTTCCTGGCGTTTTCGGCACATAAGATGTGCGGACCAACCGGTATCGGTGTCTTGTACGGTAAAAAAGCATTGCTCAATGCGATGGAGCCGGTCGAATTCGGCGGTGAGATGATTGACTACGTCGGGCTGGAAGAGTCGACGTTCAAACCATCACCGTACCGGTTCGAAGCAGGAACACCGATCATCGCCGGGGCAGTCGGTTTATCGGCAGCGATTGATTTCTTGGAACAAGTCGGACTCAGTAACATCGAAGCCCACGAACGTGAGCTCGCCCAGTATGCGATGGCACAAATGCGTGACATCGAAGGGCTGACGATTTACGGTCCGGAAGAACGCGTCGGTCTCGTCACCTTTAATCTCGGTGATGTCCACGCACATGATGTCGCGACGGTCCTCGATATGCAAGGAATCGCCGTCCGTGCCGGTCACCATTGCGCGCAACCACTGATGCGCTGGCTTGGAGCCAGTTCTACGGCACGAGCCAGCTTCTACCTGTATAATACAAAGGAAGAAGTAGACGCATTAGTGACAGGACTTCGCCAAACGAAGGAGTATTTCAGTCATGGATTTTAACAATCTCGATCACTTGTACCGTCAAGTGATCATGGACCACTATAAAACGCCCCGCAATCGTGGTGCGATTGACGGTGGTGTGACAATCGATATGAACAATCCGACATGTGGCGACACAATCCGTCTGCAACTCGCCATCGAAGACGATATCGTCAAAGATGCGAAGTTCGACGGAGAAGGATGTTCCATCAGTATGGCGTCTGCGTCGATGATGACACAGGCCGTCAAAGGAAAAACAGTCGAAGAAGCATTACAACTCGCCAACGTCTTTTCCGAGATGGTTCAAGGAAAAGACTACGACGATGAGAAATTTGATCTGGGAGACGCAGAAGCACTGTCTGGTGTGACAAAATTCCCGGCGCGAATCAAGTGTGCGACACTTGCCTGGAAGGCGCTCGAACGCGGCGTCGAAGAAGGGAAGTAACTTCGGTCAGTAAGTAAGAGGAGGAAACGAACATGGCTAAGAACATGCCTGAAATTGGCGATTATAAATATGGTTTCCACGATCGCGATATCTCGATCTTCCGTTCTGGACGCGGCTTGACGACGGAAGTCGTCGAGACGATTTCTAAAATGAAGGAAGAACCGCAATGGATGCTTGATTTCCGTCTGAAATCACTTAAGATTTTCAACGAACAATCAATGCCAGCATGGGGCGGCGATTTATCAGATCTTCGTTTTGATGATATCACGTATTACGTCAAGCCATCAGAACGTGCTGAAAAATCTTGGGATGAAGTACCGGAAGAAATCAAACGCACGTTTGACAAACTCGGAATCCCGGAAGCGGAGCAAAAATACCTCGCAGGTGTTTCCGCGCAGTATGAATCAGAAGTCGTTTACCACAACATGAAGAGTGAACTGGAAGATCAAGGGATCGTCTTCAAAGATACAGATACAGCACTGAAAGAAAACGAAGATTTATTCCGTGAGTACTTCGGGAAATTGATTCCGCCGACAGATAACAAGTTCGCTGCCCTCAACACAGCGGTTTGGTCGGGTGGATCATTCATCTACGTACCAAAAGGTATCAAGATGGACACGCCGCTTCAAGCCTATTTCCGGATCAACTCGGAAAACATGGGTCAATTCGAGCGGACGTTGATCATCGTTGACGAAGAAGCATCGGTTCATTACGTCGAAGGATGTACAGCACCGGTCTACACGACGAACTCGCTTCACTCAGCAGTCGTTGAGATCTTCATCAACAAAAACGCGTACTGCCGTTACACGACGATCCAAAACTGGGCGAACAACGTCTACAACCTCGTTACGAAACGTGCGATTTGTGAAGCCGGCGCGACGATGGAATGGGTCGATGGCAACATCGGTTCGAAATTGACGATGAAATACCCTGCTGTCATCCTTAAAGGGGAAGGCTCACGCGGTATGACATTATCAATCGCCATCGCGGGTAAAGGACAACACCAGGACGCAGGTGCGAAAATGATTCACCTCGCACCAAACACGTCGTCTACAATCGTTTCGAAATCGATTTCGAAACATGGTGGTAAAGTAACGTACCGTGGGATTGTCCACTTTGGCCGTAAAGCAACCGGCGCACGTTCGAACATCGAATGTGACACGTTGATCATGGACAACCAGTCGACATCAGATACGATTCCGTACAACGAAATTCTCAACGATAACATTTCGCTTGAACACGAAGCGAAAGTATCGAAGGTCTCGGAAGAGCAATTGTTCTACCTGATGAGCCGCGGGATTTCACAAGAAGAAGCAACTGAAATGATCGTCATGGGCTTCATCGAGCCGTTCACAAAAGAATTGCCGATGGAATATGCGGTCGAAATGAACCGTCTCATCAAGTTCGAGATGGAAGGTTCAATCGGATAATTTGTTTCTCAATCTCTCATCTTCGGATGAGGGATTTTTTTGTACACAGGTAAAAGAGGGTAAAGGATTGAAAAAGGAGGGCGTCATCATGCGTAAACTCATCTATTCTTTTCAAGTCTCGCTCGACGGCTACATCGAGGATGCGTCGGGCAGCATCGCGTTTGCGTCACCGGACGCGGAACTGCATCAGTATTTCAATGACTATGAAAAAGCATTTGATACCCATGTCTACGGCCGTCTTCTGTATGAGATGATGCAATACTGGGAAACGGCCGATCAGGAAGATGAACCGATCATCGTCGAGTATGCGAGAACATGGCAGGCACTTGAAAAAGTCGTCTTCTCGCAAACGTTGACGGCCGTTGAGGGGAATGCCCGTCTTGCGAACCGGTCGCTCGCTGAGGAACTCGCGGCATTGAAGCAGGCGCCCGGCAAACAGATTGCAATCGGCGGAGCGACGCTCGCGGCAGAAGCCGTCCGTCTGGACTTGATCGACCGCTACCATATCGTCATCTATCCCGTCCTACTCGGAGGTGGCAAGCGGATGTTTCCGTTGTTTGAGCAACCGTTGTCCTTACGGCTCGTTGATCAGCAGACATTTGCTTCCGGCTGTATCGCCTTAACGTATGAACGGATCCGGAATGATTGATTCAAAAGGTGAGAAGGCTGATGAAATAGGCAGTCCATCCCCCTGATTTTTGCAGGAGTGGGAAGGATCTGCTTGTTTTTTATATGGAAAACCTGTGTCTTTTCCAAGACGAGCTTTGAAGAAGAAATTCCCGATTCCGCTATGCTATGATAAAAAATATGCAACGCACACAGATGAGGAGGGAGCAGGATGATTTATGTCGGCGTGACCGGTTGGGGCGATCACGACAGCCTCTATCCGACACCACAGGACCGGAAGGAAAAGCTTGCCGCCTATGCGGGCCACTTTCCAGCAGTCGAGGTCGATTCGACGTATTATGCGATTCAACCGGAACGGAATTATCAAAAATGGGTCGCGGAAACACCCGACGACTTTCGATTCATCGTCAAGGTCCACCGGGCGATGAGCGGTCATGACCGGGAGAACAAAGACCCGCTCGGTCCAATCTTTGAACAGTATCTCGCTTCGATTGAACCGATGCGGCAGAGTGGAAAGATTGCGGCGATTCTCGTCCAGCTTCCACCCTGGTTCGACGTCAGTAAAGTGCATCTTGAATATCTTCAGACAATCCGGAAATCGCTTGCCGGACTGCCTGTCGCGATTGAGTTTCGTAATCCGTCCTGGTATTCGGAGGCTTATCAGGAACGGACACTCCGGTTCTTAGCCGAGCATCAGTTCATCCATACGATTTGTGATGAGCCGCAGACGGAAGACGGATCGGTGCCGTTCGTCCCGGTCGTCACACAGGAGACGGCATTTGTCCGGCTGCACGGCCGGAATGTCGCCGGATGGCTGAAGAAGCCCGGACAAAGCAGCGAGGACTGGCGGAAGGTCCGGTGTCTATACCGCTATTCAGAAGAAGAATTACAAGAGTTGGCCCTACATATCCGTTCACTTGCCGAACAGGCAAAAGACGTGTATGTTTTCTTTAATAACAACTCAGCAGGAGATGCCGTGCCGAATGCTAAACGGTTGATCGAGATTTTAGGTCTCGATTATGAATCGCTCGCGCCCCGGCAAATTTCACTGTTTTAATACCTGGAGGAGGCTTATGCGTGAAGTTACACGTCATTCATTATAACGATCTGCATTCACACTTTGATATGTGGCCTCGCTATATGTCGTTTATGAAAGAACACCGGACATATGACTCCCTCGTCTTTGACTTGGGGGACCATGCCGACCGGGTTGCACCAGCAACGGAAGCGACACAAGGAAAAATCAATACGCACCTGTTAAACGAACTTGACCCTACAGCAGTCACAATCGGAAACAATGAAGGCATCACATTTCCGCATGAATGGCTGGCGGAACTATACAGCGATGCGACGTTCCCGGTTCTAGTCTCGAACTTGTCGGCTCCGTTCGCCAAAGCCGGGATGATTCAGGAATTACCGACAGGAAAAGTCGGCATCTTTGGGCTGACGGCGCCGTATTATGAATTGTACGATTTACTCGGTTGGTCGATTGAAAATCCACTTGAAGCAGCTGCCCGCGAAATCGAAGCCTTGCGGGATCAGGTCGATGTACTGATCTGTCTCAGTCATCTCGGTTTTTATCAGGACGAAGAGCTGGCGGAACGGTTCCCGGAGCTTGATTTGATCATCGGAGCGCATACGCATCACGTCCTCGATGACGGGGTCGTCAAAAACGGTGTGTTGATTGCCCAGGCTGGAAAGTATGGTCAGTACGCAGGGGAAATCTACTTAAACACGGATACAGGCGAAAAAGAGGCGGTCCTGCATGCGCTTGAAGCGTATCCGGCAGACGAGGCGACAACGGTCTTACTCGATAAAGAACAGTATTTAGCAGAACGTCAGATGAAACAACCGATTGGCCGGACATCAGGTCTAGCGAATGACTGGTTTAATCCATCACCGTTTACACAGCTGCTTGCCGATACGATGCGGGACTGGTGTCAGGCGGATCTTGCCTGTGTGCCGGCCGGTATGCTTCTTGGTTCATTGTCCCCGGGACCGGTCTCGTCTTACGATTTACACCGGCTTTGTCCGCATCCGATCAATCCGTGTAAAGTGACGATGACGGGGGTTGAATTAAAACAATTCATCACCGAAGTCGATACGAACCGCTTTGAACAATTAAAAGTCCGCGGACTTGGTTTCCGCGGGAAGCTGATGGGCAAGATGCATTATGCCGGAAACCGTCAACATCTGGATGACGAAAAACATTACACCGTGGTCCTTCCGGATATGTTTACATTTGGTCCTTTATTTCCGGAAATCAAAGAAATGCCGAAAGAATATTTCATGCCGGAATTGTTACGGGATCTGCTCTTTGATCGCCTATCGGAGCAGTCAGAATTTGGTGAATTACCCATCCGCAAACACTGAATATTTGTTATACTGTAACAGAAATCAGGTCAGTTTTTTACGGATAAAGGGGGAAACCGATTCATGGGACGCAGAGAGATACAACGTAAACCAGAATGGCTGAAAATCAAGCTGAACACGAATGAGACTTACACAGAACTCAAAAGTATGATGCGTGAAAAAAAGCTTCACACGGTATGTGAGGAAGCAAAATGTCCGAACATTCACGAGTGTTGGGCTGTGCGCCGGACGGCGACATTCATGATTCTTGGAAGCATCTGTACACGTGCATGCCGTTTTTGTGCCGTGACGACAGGACGTCCAAATGAACTTGACTTAGAAGAACCGAAACGCGTTGCGGAATCCGTTCGTCTGATGAATCTGAAGCATGCCGTCATCACAGCAGTTGCGCGTGATGACTTAAATGATTTCGGGGCAGGGGTATATGCAGAGACGGTACGGGAAGTCCGTCGCATGAACCCGGAAACATCAATTGAAGTCTTACCGTCCGACATGGGTGGGAACTTCGAAGCGTTGCAGACGCTGATCGAAGCCAAGCCGGACATCATGAACCATAACATTGAGACAGTTCGTCGTCTGACACCGACCGTCCGGGCGAAAGCAACATACGATCGGACACTTGAATTCCTGCGCCGTTCAAAAGAACTGGCTCCTGAAATTCCGACGAAATCGAGTCTGATGTTAGGTCTTGGTGAGACATGGGAAGAAATCTTACAGACGATGGATGACTTACGGGCGAATGATGTCGACATCATGACGATTGGTCAATATCTCCAACCGACGAAAAAGCACTTGGATGTCATCAAGTACTACACGCCGCAAGAGTTTGCCGAACTCAAGCAGATTGCGCTCGGAAAAGGGTTCTCGCATTGTGAAGCCGGTCCGCTTGTCCGTTCGTCTTATCACGCCGACGAACAGGTCAATGCTGCGAAAAAAAATAAGGCTGCTCTACCGATTGATTGATACTGACAGACCGTCCGCGCCATCTGCGAGGACGGTTTTCTGCTGTCTGACGATTCGTTTTCAATCATGATTATGGTAAGATAAAAGAAGCAGGGGGTGGAAAAATGATACAAGTCAATCGTGAAAGATATGAAATCGTCGAAGAAAAACGGGAAGGATTCCACGAAGAAGCCTTCATCGGCCGCTTTAGCGATGTGCTCGAAAAATATGACTACATCGTCGGAGACTGGGGACACGGACAATTGCGGCTCCGTGGTTTCTATGAAGATAACCATGAAAAAGCAACGTTCGATACAAAAATCTCCCATGTGGCGGATTATTTGTACGAATACTGCAATTTCGGCTGTGCCTATTTTATCGTCAAACGGATGGAATTCGTAGAAGGAGAAGAAGCACCACCTCGCTTCGACGGATCTTCAGCGAATACGTTAAAACTGAAACGGAAGTTTTCGGCGGCGAAAGAAGAGACGGAAGAAGAGCAGTAATCAAAATGACATCTGAAAAGACGTTTCTGAATGGGTGATTTCGGCTAATAGTATAGTATCACGCACCTATAGGGGGAACTATCCATGAGAATCGTCGGAATCTACCATTCAGTACCAGAAGTCGTCAGTGCTGTTCATGATTTACGTGTCGCAGGTGTTGTATCAACGGATTTAAAAGTCATTGCCCATGATCGATATGATTTGGAACAAATCGAGGAATTGGCAGATTTGAATAATCATCAAACATCAACACGTCTGTCGCAAGAAGAACACATGAATCTGTGGCAGGAGATCAAAGGGATCTTTAAAAAAGACAGTGCCGGTTCTTCACACAGTGATGTTCTCGAAGCAAGCGGCTTGACGAAAGATGATGTCAACCGTGCCAACAAAGCAGCGGAAGAGGGACAATTCGTCTTACTCGTCGGCGACGAAGCGGATCAACATTCTGAACGTAAAGCCCACGATGAATCAGATAATACCAACGTCTTTAGCGGTCCTAACACACTCAATGAGCGGAACGACCGGTTACTGTAACAGTAAAAAACAGCCAACTCCCTCGGGAATTGGCTGTTCTTTTGCTTACAGACCGATATAGTCGCGTAAGTATCCTTCAAGTTCATCCGCCGCTTCATCCTCTAAATCAAAGGCATGAGCGATATAGCCGGGTTCATCAAAGTCATCCGTACCGATGATGGCAAACCGGTTCGATAAGAGATTCAACACTAAAATCTTTCCGAAAAAATGTTCGGAATGGGTGATCGCTAAATCAAACCGGCTCGTCTCTCCGATCCAGCAAACGAATCGGGTTTTCGTCTGTTCGACGTCATCATATAAAAAATCACGTTCTTGCATCATCTGTCAGTTCCCTCATTTCCTTCATCTCTGCTTAGATTAAAGGGTTTGGGGAACCTTTTGCAAGTACGGTTTACGTGAAAGGCTGTGTTCTGCGATGACTTTCCGGATTGTCCGTGTTTTTGAGCGCATGACGAGTGATGTCGTCTCAACGATATCATCGGTCAAGAAACGGACTCCGTCGAGCATTTCGCCGGTTGTGACGCCGGTTGCAGCAAAGATGCAGTCGTCACTTTTAATCAGGTCATCGAGTGTCAACAATTGCAGCGGATCGGCAAGACCCATCCGGATGACACGTGCCGTTTCTTCCTCATTCATCGGGTGCAGACGGGCCTGCATGTCGCCCCCCATCGCCTTGACGGCCGCTGCCGTGATGACGCCTTCCGGTGCCCCACCGGTTCCGATGAAGATATCGATTCCTGTCGATGGCGAAAGCGGAGCGATTCCTGCTGACACATCGCCGTCTTCAAACAGACGGACACGGGCACCGACACGCATCGCGGCTTCCCGGAAGTGGTCATGGCGTGGACGGTCCTGCATGATGACGGTGACGTCTTCAATCCGTTTATGATTCAATTCCGCTGCTTTTTGAATGATGAATTCAAGCGGATCGTCAAGTGAGACATGGCCTTTTAAGTTCGGTCCGACGGTCAGTTTATCCATATACATATCCGGTGCGTGTAACAAGGCACCTTGATCGGCGACCGCGATGACGACCATCGCATTACCGAGACCTTTGGCAACGATGTTCGTCCCTTCGAGTGGATCGACTGCGATATCGACGATTGGTCCGTTTGACGTCCCGACTTTTTCGCCGATGAATAACATCGGTGCTTCGTCGAGTTCTCCTTCACCGATGACGACCGTTCCTGCCATGTTGACTGTGTTTAAGACTTCGCGCATGGCCGTTGTTGCCGCATCATCGGCTTCGTTCTTTTTCCCCCGGCCAATCCATTTGGCGGATGCCAGTGCAGCTGCTTCTGTTGCTCGGACGATTTCTAGTGCTAATTCGCGTTCCATCTATGAATAACCTCCAAGTCACTTAATGTGACATACTATTTTCGTAAAAATCTAAATTGAGGATAACACATTGGACAATGTGATGCAAACAGCCTTTCTGCTTTTCATGTTTCGCCGATAGAGCTAAAATGAAGGATGTGAGGGGGAATGTAAGGTGTATTTTGTAAATCGTGAAAAGATTGAACAAACCGTTGTTTGTTTTGAAACGGCATTGCGTCAAAGCAAAGAGTTAACGGGGGATGCTTTGACAGTTTCACTTGCGTGGGAACGGATCGGGTTTTTAGTGATTGAAAGTATCATCGATATCGGGAACAGTATGATTGATGGTTTCATCATGCGTGATCCGGGAAGTTATGAAGATATCGTCATGATTTTAGAAGATGAACGGGTCATCGATGCGTCACTTGCGACGAGCTTAAAACGGATCGTTGCATTGCGGACACGAATCGTCCGTGAATTTACGACATCGAGTACGGCAGAGATCCGGACTGTTCTTTTTGAGGAAGAAACGCAATTGCGTCGTTTTCCGGACGCCGTCCGACATTATTTAGAGACAGAACTCGGACCCGTCTCTGCATTTTTACCAAATGAGGAGTGAGCCAGGATGAAAGCACAAGGATATTTATTTGATTTAGACGGTACGATGTATAACGGGACAGAACCGGTCAAAGAAGCAGTCGATTTCGTGAACCGGTTGCAGGAAGAAGGCGTACCGTATCTGTTCGTCACGAACAATGCTTCGATGACGGCAGAAGCGGTCGCGGAAAAATTACGCGGCATGGGTGTCCACTCGAACGCGGAACACGTCTTAACAAGTGCGATGGCGACAGGTCGCTACATCGCAGAACTCGATCCGGGTGCGAAGGTCTATGCAATCGGAGAAGGCGGGCTGATTGATGCTCTTGAGCGTCAAGGCTTACAGGTCGTCGCAGACCAGCATGCCGACTATGTCGTCATCGGTCTTGACCGTCAGATTACGTATGAGAAGTTAGCGGTCGGAGCCCTCGCGATTCGGAGCGGAGCCCGTTTTATCTCGACGAACGGAGATATCGCGATTCCGACAGAACGCGGATTCTTACCGGGGAACGGCGCATTAACATCCGTTTTACGCGTGACGACAGAAAAAGAACCGTTTTATATCGGGAAACCGGAACCGGTCATGGTCAATATCGCAGCAGAAATGATTGGACTTGCGAAAGAAGACCTCATCATGGTCGGGGACAACTACCATACGGACATCTTGTTCGGCATCAATGGTGGCATCCGGACGATGCATGTCAATTCCGGCGTCCATACACCGGTCTTCATTCAAGGACAAGACGCGCAACCGACCTATATGGTCGATACGCTGGCGGAATGGATTCTCTAAACAAAAAAATCCCCATTGACGGATGAACTGAACCAAAAAAGTTAGACAATAAATAATTTGTCAGGCGACCTTGAGGACCTGAGTCCGGTATTCCACCGGGCTCAGGTTTTTTAGTCGTCTCTTGATACGACGATGGTTATAGTACTCGATGTAACGCTCGAGCTCACATTTGAAGTGGTCCATGTCATCGAACTCCTTGAGATACAGGAGCTCTGACTTGAGCACGGCGAAGAAGCTTTCGATGGCTGCGTTGTCGAGACAGTTGCCCTTACGGGACATGCTTTGCGTAATGCCGTGCTCGTGGAGCGTACCAGTGAACGCTCTATATTGATAATGCCACCCTTGATCGGAATGGAGGATTGGTCGGGCTTTCCCGTCGAGCTTCCCGATTGCCTTGTCTAACATTTCACCAACGAATCGATATGTAGGGCGGTCCGATAGGGTATAGGCAATGATCTCACGGTTTCCCAAGTCCATCATCGGCGACAGGTAGAGCTTCTCACCGAACAGGTGAAACTCAGTGACGTCAGTCACCCATTTCTGGTTCAGGCCGGTGGCCTTGAAGTCCCGTTGGAGAAGATTCGGTGCGACCTCTCCGACCCGTCCTTTATAGGAGCGGTATCGCTTCATGCGGACGAGACATTTGAGACCGAGCTCGTTCATGAGACGGCGCACGGTCTTCGGATCGTGCCGGAAGCCCTGGCGTTCGAGAAGTGCGTGGATGCGACGATAACCACATCGTCCCTCGTGTTCGTGGAAGAGGGTATGGATGGCTGCCTTCACCTCCGCATACTTGTCTTCGCCCGTCAGGCGCGTCCGCCAATAGTAATAGACGCTCCTGGCCATTCCGAGCACGCGGAGGAGTCCCGGAACGGGATAGATTGACCGCAATTCGTCGATTACTTGTGCCTTGATCCGGTTCGTCGCGCATTCTCTTCTTGAACCAAGGCTTTCAATTTTTTTAACGCAGCGTTCTCCATCTCGAGATACTCGATCCGATCTTTGAGCTTCTCGACTTCTGTCATCTCTTCAAAATCCTTCTTCTTGCGTCTCGTCATCGGGGCACGTCCTTTCGGTTTGGCGACCAGACCTGCGGTCCCTTCCCGTTCATACGTCGATCGCCATGTCGAAATCATCCCCGGGGAGGAAATTCGGTATTTTACGGCCGTCTCTCTATTGGACAGCTTATTGGTCGCCATGTCGTTTAATACCTCCAGTTTAAATGCCAGCGAGTGTGTTGTATAGGAAGGATCGAAGATCGTTTCCCCCCAGCGCTCATAGAGATGTGACCACTCACGGACCAGGTTATGCGTTATCCCGAATTCTTTCGCCACACCTCGGTATCCGTCTCGTCCTGTCAGATAACGCTCAGCGACCTGGACTTTAAACGCCTTTGTATATTTGACCATAAAAAACACCCCATAAAAGTTGGATTTTTATGTCCAACTTTTATGGGGCAGTTCAGGATGTCAGTGGGGATTTTACTGATTAGAAAACTTGTTCGACTTCAACGACGCCGGCTACTTCTTCAAGCAGGGCACGTTCGATACCAGCCTTCAGTGTGATTGTTGAACTTGGGCAGCTGCCGCAAGCACCCATCAAACGGAGTTTGACGATACCATCTTCTACATCTACGAGTTCAACGTCTCCTCCGTCACGAAGAAGGAACGGACGCAATTTTTCGAGTACTTCGTTTACTTGATCAAACATTTCCATGCGTAAACACATCCTTTCTTATAGAATCATTGTAACAGGGTTGAAAAATGTTCTCAATCTGGAAAACTTGTATACTGAAAAAGAAGTGTAGAAAGAAAAGGGGGATATGGGATGGAAATCAAGGTATACGGGGCTGCGAAGACTTGTCCGAGCTGTGTCGGAGCACCGAGTTCCGAAGAGACGTACAGCTGGCTGCAAGCCGTTCTCGGACGAAAATACGGGACGACATTAACATTTGAATACGTCGATTTTGAAGATGAACCGTTTGAAGATGAGTGGGTGACAGCCTTAAAGGACGATGTCTATTTTTATCCGCTCGTCCTGCTCGATGGTGAAATGGTTGATGAAGGATACGTTCAACTGAAGAAAATCACCCAAGCGATTGATCAAAGAATCGAAAAAACGGCGCCGAAATGACCGGCGCCGTTTTTCTTATTTAATCTTTTTGTGTTTCCAAAGGACACCGGACTTCAGAAGACGCGGAACTTTTCCTGTCAAGGCTTGTTTCCCCATGACGATTCCGAAACCATCTGATTTTCCGAGTGACCCGAGCATCCCACGTAACTTGATCTCCGGCAGTTTCGGTAACTTCTTTCCAGCCCATTTCGCCTGCAGGACATCGACGACTTGATCGGCTTGATGTTCGGCGAGCTGACCGCTTGGTGCGTACGGCAGGCTGGCGCAATCCCCGATGACAAACACATTTTCATGTTCCGGCACATGGTGGTGTTCCGTCAGCTTGATCCGTCCGCCGCTGTCGGCTTCAAAACCGAGATCACGGACGACTTTGACCGGTTGTGTCCCGGCCGTCCAAATCGTCAAATTCGATGGATAGGCATCATCACCGTTTTGAACATCATCTGCCGTGACGAATGTGACGTTGGAGTTATTGATGACCTCGACATCATGCTCCTCGAACCACTCCTGGACGTAGGTCGAGACCTTATCCGAAAGGAACGACAAGACAGACGGTCCGCGGTCAAATAAGCGGATTTTTAAATCTTTCCGGCTTTCGTGCAGTTCACTGGCAAGTTCGACTCCGGATAGACCGGCTCCGACGATTGAGACAACCGCACCGGGAGAAAGTCCGCAAATCGCTTGTTGTGTTTTGCGCGACTCTTCAAGTGTCTGGATGCTGTACGTAAACTCTTGTGCGCCCGGTATGTTATGGTATTTATCTTCACACCCTAACGCGATGACTAAATCATCATAAAAAAGTTCCGTACCGTCTTGCAGATGGACGGAGTTCGTCTCGGGTGAAATCTTGATGACATGTCCATACTTATATGAGAGATGTTCTCCTTCCGGAAACGCAATCCGGACATCCCGGTCCGATAATGTTCCGGCAGCAAGTGCATAGTATTCTGTTTTTAACGCGTGATATGGTAAACGATCGACGAGCGTCACAGCCACGTCCTCATCCTTGAATCGTTCACAGATCCGCATACCGCCATATCCGCCACCTAAAACAACTAGTTGCTTCATAACTTAAAATCCCCCTTAGTTCCCCTAAATCAGTCTGACCTTGTATAATACGACATGAGGAAAGATAATTCCTGCCTGAAGGAGGAAAAAAAGTGAATCCGATTATTGAATTTTGTATCAGTAACTTAGCGACAGGGACCCAGGTCGTCATGCAACAACTCGAACGGGACCCGAATGTCGATGTTGTCGAATATGGTTGTCTTGGTTATTGCGGCATCTGCTCCCTCGATCATTTCTGTCTGGTTGACGGGGAAACCGTTGTCGGCGAGACGCCGGAAGAACTGCTTGAAAAGATTTATCAGAAAATCGAAGAGAATGAACTTTAAAAAAATCCCCGTGTCTCAGATGAGACCGGGGATTCGTGTCTGTCAGCGGGCGCAGCTTCGGACTTAGACAGTTTGTTGACGGCGCGTCATCCATGGCTTCAGTTTCAGGAACAGCGGAATGAAGAGTGCTGAGATGAACATCGCCTTGATGATGTTAAACGGCAGAATACCAGCCGTGATCGTCGTCCACTTGACGGCAGGGTCAAGCATGTAGTCCATACCGAAGAACCAAGCGTACGCTGGAAGAATCAAGATATAGTTGAGGATTGCAAGACCGAGTGCCATCGTGATTGTACCAGCGACAAGACCGGTTGCAAGACCTTTTGTAGATTTCTTTTTATGGTAGAACCAACTGACCGGAAGAATGAAAGCAACGCCAGCTGCGAAGTTGGCAAGTTCACCGACCGGAACACCACTTCCGCGGAAGATGTAGTACAGGACGTTTTTGAGTGCTTCGACGATGACGCCGGCTACCGGTGAGAACATGATGGCAGCAATCAAAGCAGGAACGTCACTGAAGTCGATCTTCAAGTAGTTCGGTAAAAAAGGAAGCGGGAAATTCAGTAGCATAAGAACAAACGAAATTGAACCTAACATGGATAATGTGACCATTTTTTGTGTGCGTTTCATACGAGTATAATCTCCTTTTGCTCGTTCCTCTCGATGAAGTATTGGCATGTCTGCGTCCAAAATAAACCCCCATCGAAGTGTTCGATAGGGGAGAAGTCCGCAGTAAACTAAGCCTGACCGATTTTTGCAAAAACCGGTTCAAGAAAGAAACATGCCGCCATCTTCTCCCATCCAGACTATACTGTCGGCTCCTGAGTCACACAGAATCAGCAAATAGCGCCCTATTCGCTCGCGGGCTTCAGACGAATCGCCTGTTTACCGCCGGTCGGGAATTTCACCCTGCCCTGAAGATGGAACGATTTAATTTTTTTTGATACAACTCCTTTATACAACGAATTCAAGATTGTTTCAAGCAACTAGGTTTCGATTCCCCTTAAAATTGCGTATACTAATAAAAAAGGGAAGGTGATGACATGATTCATTTAACAGAAGCGGCCGCACTCCAAGTCAAAGAGATGATGTTGCAGGCGCCGGACGATGAACAAAATCTGCGCATGCTCGTTCAAGGTGGCGGATGCAGTGGTCTCTCCTACGGCATGGGCTTTGACAGTGAAAAAGAAACGGACTTAACTTTTGAGCAACACGGGGTTAAAGTCATCGTTGATCAAAAAGATTATCCGGTCGTCAAGGGACTGGAAGTAGACTATAAACAATCGATGCTCGGCGGCGGATTCACGATTACGAATCCGAATGCGATCGCGACATGCGGTTGCGGGACGTCGTTCCGGACGGCTACAAATGCCGGGACACCCGGTGGTTGCTAATCAAAAAACTTTTATCGCAGACGATGCCGTCTGCGTTTTTTTTGTTTTCAGCGCAAAGCGACAGGACTTTTTAAGGCACGTGGAGAAGAATTAACAAGAACGTTAGCACGCTATGACGAGGGAGGACTATCGATGCGAAAGGTACTGATTTTCGGTGGAACACGCTACTTTGGTCGACGGTTGGCATTACGGCTCGCGGAATCGGGGGATGATGTGACGATTGTCACGCGTGGGGAACATACGCCGCCTGTCGCGAAGGGCTTGACATTTTTTAAAGGGGACCGGACATCAAGCAGTACAATGAAGGATCTTGGAAGTCAAAACTGGGATATCATCTATGACAATATCTGCTTTAATCCGTATCAGGCGAAGCTTGCTGTTGATGCATTCGAGGGGAAAGTCGGTCGTTACATTCTGACGTCGACGATGTCGGTCTATGAGCAGGGCGGGACAAATGTTTCCGAACGGTCCTATAATCCGTTTCCCGGGAAATACGACCTCGAAAAAGAACATGATTACGGCGAAGGAAAGCGTCAGGCGGAAAGTTATTTCTTCCAACGGGCGACTTTCCCCGTCATTGCCGTCCGTTTCCCGGTTGTCCTCGGACCGGATGATTACACGGAACGGCTGGTCTTTCATGTCAAACGCGCTTTGGCCGATCAGCCGATCGTTGCTGAAAACTTGTATGCGAAGGTGGGGTACATCTCAAGTTATGAAGCTGCAGCCTTCCTTGAATGGTGCGGCCGTTCGACAATGACCGGACCGATAAATGCCGCGAGTGACGGCGTGTTGTCGATTCAAGATTTGATGGATAAAATTGATCACGTGGCAGGAACGACATCGCGTTTTGAGACGGCAGGCGAAGAGCCGTCACCGCTTGCACCGGCACATGATTTCTATATGGATACGACAGCAGCCAAGCAGGCCGGTTATATCTTCCAACATGTCGACGACTGGCTCGATCGACTGATTGAAGAGGAGGTCCGTAACCACAAATGATTACGTTGATCAAACCAACGATACGCTTAGAACCGGAGTACCTCGAGTATTTGTTAGAATGGCAAGAATCCGGTGAATCCATCGTTCCGAGCGTCGTCAGTAAAACCTTCTTACCATTGGAAATTTTTTTAGAAGAACAGGAACAGGAGGAACGGATCGCGCCCGCTAATTGGGTGACCCATTCGACGTATTGGTTATATGACGGGGGAACGATCGTCGGGGCAGTAAATTTCCGACATGATTTAAACGATCAATTGCAACAAGTCGGCGGTCATATCGGATACGGGATTCGACCGAGTGAGCGGAACAAGGGATACGCGACAGAAGGATTACGCCAAGCACTGGGCGTGGCAAAGGAGCGGGGACTTAGCTCGGTCTTGATCACCTGCAGTTCAGAGAATGCCGCATCCGGCCGTGTAATCCTGGCAAACGGCGGTCAAGAGATTGAATCCTTTATCAAAGAAGACGGGACAACGGTCCGGCGTTTCGTCATTCCGTTATGAAATCAGGACCTGTGACGATCCGGCGTGCCGTTATGGAAGATGCTGGCGCGATTGCGCGGATTCAGATTAAATCTTGGCAGGAAACGTACCGGAAAATCATTCCGGATGCGTATTTTGATCAATTGTCACAGGAGAAGCGGGAACCGGGTTGGCGGAAAAGCCTTGCCGAAGGTCCGGTTTTCGTCGCGCTTGATCAGACAAACGAAATCGTCGGTTTTGCGAACGGTGGACCAAACAGGGAAAATGATGCGACGGAAGGAGAACTGTACGCGCTCTATCTTTTGAAAAGCCATCAGGGGCAAGGAACCGGTAAACGGTTGTTTGATCACGTGTTGGAAGATCTCGGACGGAAAGGCTTCCCGTCCTGTATTGTAAGTGTGCTGGCAGATAACCCGTCCCGTCACTTTTACGAACGTTTCGGCGGACGACTCGTTTCCGAACAATCAATCGCGCGGGGCGGGAAACAACTGGTCGAGTATACGTATCGGATTCTATTTGAATCATCATCCGACAGTTGAGTCAAAAAAAACAGCGTCCCTTCGATCCTGAAATCGAGGTGGCGCTGTTGTTGGTTATACCTTAATGATTTTTAACTTTTTCAAACAGACTTGTCGAGTGCTGCGGATGACGTGCCGATGGATCGACAAGCAACTTCGCTTGGTTGACGGCAATCGGCGCTTCACCGAAACCGGTCGCGATCAATTTGACACGACCGTCATAGGTCGCGATATCGCCGCAGGCGAAAACACCGGGAATCGCTGTTTCCATCTTCGAGTTGACACGGATCGAGTTCCGTTCGAATTCGACTTCCCACTCCTTGAGCGGACCGAGTGATGAGACGAAACCGAAGTTGCAGACGACATCATCGGCACCGACGACGATGACTTCATCCGTCTCGGCGTGTTTGAATGTCAACGTTTCGATGCTGTCTTCACCGGTAACCGATTCGAGTGTATACGGTGTCATGACATTGACGGACGAGTTATGCAACAATTCGACCGTATGTTCATGGGCACGGAACTTATCACGTCGGTGGACGAGGGTAACTGATTTTGCAATCGGCTCAAGCATCAGTGACCAGTCGACGGCAGAATCGCCGCCGCCGAGCAAGACGACTTGACGGTCCTTAAAGCGGTCCATCTCGTTGACGAAATAGTGTAAGTTGCTTTCTTCGAACCGTTCGGCATCGGCGACACCGAGCGGGCGGGCAGCAAACGAACCGTTTCCGGCTGTCAGAATGACGGTTCTCGTATAGTGTTCACCTTTGTTCGTGACGAGACGGATCAGTCCGTCATCAAGTCGTTCATAAGCAAGGACGGTTTCGCCGAGAACGTAAGTCGGATCGAATTCATTTGCTTGTTCAAGCAGGCGGTCGACTAAGTCCTGAGCTTTGACTTTCGGGAAGCCGGCAATATCGTATATATATTTTTCAGGATAGAGCGTCGCAAGTTGTCCGCCGAGTTGCGGCAGACTTTCGATGACTTTCGTCTTCATTTGACGCATGCCTGAGTAAAACGCGGTGAACAGTCCGACCGGACCGCCGCCGATAATCGTTACATCATATGGTTGGTGCATCTGAGTCCCTCCTAAAGTTGGATACCTCTATTATATAGGAAGAGGGGTTCCATGTTGCAAGTACGGGACATCTCACATTTTTTTGGGTTTGCATAATTTCCCTTTGCAATCTATGATAGAAAATGGTTCAATAAACGTATAGACGTGTGAACATTATTTGAACAAAGTTTTTGAGCATTTATCTGCAATTGAATGTGAAGAAAATCACAACAAAACTATTATGCGTAAGGGGTATTAGAACATGAACACACCAAATATTGTTATTCTCGGAGCCGGCTACGGTGGATTGATCACAGCAGTCAACCTTCAGAAAAAACTTGGCGTCGACCAAGCGAACATTACATTAATCAACAAACACGATTATCATTACCAAACAACGTGGTTACACGAACCAGCAGCAGGTACGATGTCTGCTGAACAAGCACGTATCTATATCAATGATGTCATCAATCCTTCACGCGTTAAGCTTGTTAAAGGAATCGTCGAAAAAGTCGATACAGCAAACAATACAGTGAAGCTTGTGGATGGCGGGACAGTCCCTTACGATTATGTCGTCGTGGCACTCGGTGGAGTTCCTGAAACATTCGGCATCAAAGGGTTGAAAGAGAATGCTCTAACAATCAGTTCATTGAACAGTGTCCGGAAAATCAAAGAACACATCGACTACTCATTCGCAGAGTACAAAACGACGGGTTCAACAAACCGTTCACTCTTGACGATCGTCGTCGGTGGTGCCGGGTTTACAGGAATCGAGTTCATGGGTGAGCTCGTCAACCGGATCCCTGAACTGTGCAAACAGTATGACATCCCACGCGAACTTGTTCGTGTCGTCAATATCGAAGCGGCTCCAACAGTCCTTCCTGGATTTGATGCCGATCTCGTTAACTACGCACACAAATGGCTTGAGCGCCAAGGCATCGAGTTTAAACTCGGTAACGGCATCAAGGAATGTGGACCGGGTAGCGTGACATTCGGACCACTTCAAGGTGATACGACAGAAACAATCGAAGCGAACACAATCATCTGGACAGGTGGCGTCAGCGGAAACCCTGTTGTTGCAGCATCTGGTTTCGAAGCGATGCGTAACCGTGTAGTCGTTGCAGAAGATCTCCGTGTTCCTGGACATGAAAATGTCTTCATGATTGGTGACTGTTCAGCTGTTATGGATCCGGCTTCAAACCGTCCGTACCCGCCGACAGCACAAATCGCGACACAACAGGCACACAAAGTGGCTGAAAACATTGCAGCACTCATCGGTGGACGTCAAACATCGACATTCACATATGAAAACAAAGGAACTGTCGCTTCACTTGGTCATAAAGATGGAATCGGAATGGTCTTCGGTAAGAAGATTTACGGCCGTAATGCATCATTCATGAAAAAAGTCATCGACAACAAACATTTCCTTGAGCTTAAAAAGATTGGTCTTGCCATCAAAAAAGGTAAATTCTAAGTTCACGTTTTAGGCAAATGTACACTCGTGCATTTGTCTTTTTTGTCGGTTATACTAAAAGAGATTTAAAGGGGGAACATTATGCATATCATTCAAGCCGTGATCGGGAGCGTTCTTTATCTCGTCATGTTCTTTAGTATCGGTTTTATCTTAAACATGTTATTACGCAGTACGTGGATCATGCTTGTCCTGTATCCGATCATCATCATCATGATGATTGATAACCAGTCGACACTGGATTATTTCACGAGTGCGCGTGAAGCGATTCCGAAACTCGGGGAACGTATCATGGGTCTGCAGACGGCAGACATCACGATGTTCGTAGCCGGTCTTGCCGGAATCATCATCGCCGGGATGTCGATTCGCTTCCTGCGTAAGAGCGGTTACCAAATGTTTTAAAGTCTACTTGAGTGAGTAGGCTTTTTTAGTATGTGAAAACACGTTATAATGAAAACAGTGTCTTTTAAAAAATGTGTAAGAGCAGATAGGGTTGAGAGCGAATGGATAAACAAATGTACCACGTTATCAAAGTCTTGAATAATAATGTCGTCATTTGTTCGACTGGTGCCAACCAGGAAGTCATTATCCTCGCAAAAGGGATTGGCTTCGGTGGGAAGCCAGGCGATCAACTAACGGATCTTGATAAATTAGAAAAAGTGTATACGTTAAAGGATAAAGACGAACAGGCGCAGTACAAAGCACTTGTCGGACATTTGGATGAAAACTTCATCGCCTTGATGAATGAAATCGTTTCAATGATTGAAACGCGATTCGGAAAACGGGTGGATGAACATATTCACATTGGTTTGACGGATCACTTGACGTTTACATTCAAGCGACTTGAACAAGGGATGGAAGTGACGAATCCGTTTCTTGCTGAAACCGAAGCCTTGTATCCGGAAGAGTATGCTTTAGCTGAAGAAATCGTTGAATTCATCAGCGCCGAGATGAATTTTTATTTACCGCCGGCTGAAACCGGATTTATTGCCCTTCATATTCATTCGGCGACGAACTTCAAAGATGTACTCGAAGTCAACCGGCACCATCAATTGGTTGGATTAATTGCGAGTCATATCGAACAACGGTTACAGATTAAAATCGACCGGAAATCACTGGATTACAAGCGTTTAATCCGGCACTTACGATCGGCGATTGAAAGGGTTTCCAATGGGGAGTACCTAGAGGCGCCAGAAAAAGTAGAAAAGCTATTGCGCGAAGAATATCCGCTGTGCTATGATACTGCTTGGGAGCTGATGTCCATCATGGAACGTCAGTTGAAGAAAGCGGTACCGCGCGGCGAAGCGACGTATCTTACGATGCATCTGCAACGCTTAGTGCAGTACGATTTAGGTAAATGACCGCACGGACTACGTGTTACTGATACGATCAGGCATGAGTGGGATGTCGGGCAAGATGATTTATTTCCGTTTCTATTTTTACGGGATAAGTGTATTTTGTCTACAATCCGCTTGTGCCTGATTTTTTTCTGTAAAAATCGGTCAGATGTCTGACTTTTTTCGACCTGTCATTGGTATTATTCCTTATTCTTAGCTCGTACATCAAAAGGAGGAAACACACATGTTCAA
This sequence comes from Exiguobacterium sp. R-39, assembly GCF_049942815.1. Classification (NCBI taxonomy): domain Bacteria; kingdom Bacillati; phylum Bacillota; class Bacilli; order Caryophanales; genus Exiguobacterium; species Exiguobacterium sp. R-39. Next base: position 2,359,572 of record NZ_CP187965.1, on the reverse strand, counting down.
ACAGATTTTTGCTGTTCTTCAACGTGTCGGTAAAGCGTTGATGCTTCCTGTTGCGATTTTGCCTGCTGCCGGGATCTTACTTGGATTCGGTAACGCGATGCAAAATCCGAACTTGACGTCAAAACTCGAGTTCTTAAAAAATGATGCAATCATCAAGGTTGCAAAATTGATGGAAGCAGCCGGGGATATCATCTTCGGTAACTTAGCACTCTTATTCGCGGTCGGTGTCGCGATCGGATTAGCAGGAGACGGCGCTGCCGGACTTGCTGCCATCGTCGGATTCCTGATCATGAACAAAACAATGAGCGTTTGGCTCGGCGTTACACCAGAAATGGTTGCTAACGGACAAGGATACGCAAACGTACTCGGTATCCCGACACTTCAAACAGGTGTTTTCGGTGGTATCATCATCGGTTTAATCGCAGCCTGGGCATACGGGAAGTATCATAATCTCGAATTGCCGCAATTCCTCGGATTCTTCGCAGGAAAACGTTTTGTTCCAATCGTTACAGCAGTTGTTTCATTATTTGCAGGTCTTGTACTTGTTTTCGTTTGGCCGTTCGCTCAAGACGGGTTGAACACATTCTCCCACTTCATGATGGAGAAAAACCCAACACTTGCAGCATTCGTCTTTGGTCTCATTGAACGTTCATTGATTCCATTTGGTCTTCACCACATCTTCTACGCACCATTCTGGTTCGAGTTCGGTTCATACACGAACAAAGCCGGTACAGTTGTTCACGGTGACCAAGCAATCTTCTTCGCTCAGTTAAAAGATAACGTTGCCTTGACAGCTGGTACATTCATGACTGGTAAATTCCCGTTCATGATGTTCGGTCTTCCGGCAGCAGCACTTGCTATGTACCATGAAGCACGCCCAGAGCGTCGCGCAATCGTTGGTGGTCTTCTTGGATCAGCAGCACTTACAGCATTCTTGACAGGTATCACAGAGCCAATCGAATTCGCATTCTTATTCGTTGCTCCAATCTTGTTCGCAGTTCACGCAGTCTTCGCAGGTCTTTCGTTCATGACAATGCAACTCTTGAACGTTAAAATCGGTATGACATTCTCAGGTGGATTGATTGACTTCCTTCTCTTCGGTGTCCTTCCAGGACGCACGCAGTGGTGGCTCGTCATCGTCGTCGGTCTTGTTCTTGCAGTTGTTTACTACGTCGGATTCCGTTTCGCAATCCGCAAGTTCAACTTGAAAACACCGGGTCGTGAAGACGAAGTTCAAGAGACATCAATGGCACAAGGTTCTGAACTCGCAGCAGGTATTCTTGATGCACTTGGTTCTGAATCAAACATTAAACACCTGGACGCATGTATCACACGTCTTCGTGTTGAAGTCCTTGATAAATCAAAAGTTGACAAAAATGAATTGAAAAAATTAGGTGCTGCAGGAGTTCTTGAAGTTGGTAACAACGTTCAAGCGATCTACGGACCGAAATCAGATAACATTAAATCTGAAATTCAAGCTGTCATCGCATCACGTAAACAAGAAAAATCAGTCTAATGAGTAAAAGAGCTTTCCCAATTTGGGAAGGCTCTTTTTTTGTGGAAAGAAACATGAAGGAAATAGTTTTGTGGAAGAAACATTAAGGGTATGAAGTAAGTAGTTTGGTCAAAAAAAGGAGGGAAATCACTGATGTGGAAAAACGTGTTCGGTGTATTGCAACGGATCGGTAAAGCGCTGATGTTACCGGTCGCAATCCTACCGGCAGCGGGGCTGCTCCTGGCGTTTGGTACGGCGTTTCAAAACCCGAACCTGACGCAGTATCTTCCGTTTCTCGAAAATGATGCACTAGTGGTCATTTGGCGGGTCATGCAAGATGCAGGGGACATCATCTTTGCCAATTTAGGATTACTGTTTGCCGTCGGGGTTGCGATTGGCCTTGCGAATGGTGAAGGGGTCGCCGGGTTAGCTGCGATTGTCGGATTTTTGATCATGAACAAAGTTATCAGCTCATTTTTACAGATTACACCTGAAAAGATTACAGAAGCACAAAAGTCGAGTGATTTATCGTATGCCACCGTGTTAGGGATACCGACCCTGCAAATGGGGGTATTCGGAGGGATCATCGCCGGATTGATTGCGGCGTACAGCTATAATAAATTCTTTAAGATTAAACTTCCGGATTTCCTTGGATTCTTTGCCGGTAAACGATTTGTACCAATTGCTACAGCGCTATTCAGTTTAGTCGCTGGTTTTGCACTGTCTTATATTTGGCCACCAATCGGGACAGGAATCAACACGTTCTCGAAAACCATCATCGAATCAAACGAAACGTTATCTGCCTTCATTTTTGGATTAGTCGAACGTTCCCTCATTCCGTTTGGTCTCCACCATATTTGGTATTCAAGTTTCTGGTTCCAGTTCGGTGAATACACCGATAAAGCCGGTAATCTCGTCAACGGGGATCAGCGGATCTTCTTCGCCCAGTTAAAAGATGGTGTTCCATTTACAGCCGGAACGTATATGACGGGAAAATATCCGTTCATGATGTTTGGACTTCCTGCTGCCTGTCTTGCGATGTATCATACGGTTGCGAAAGATCGCCGAAAAGCAGTTGAAGGGTTATATTTCTCGGCTGCCCTGACTTCTTTCCTGACAGGGATCACTGAACCTGTTGAGTTTTCGTTCGTATTCGTTGCACCGTTATTGTTTGCAGTCCATGCTTTGTTTGCCGGATTGTCGTTCATGATCATGGACATCTTAAACGTCAAGATCGGGATGACCTTCTCCGGAGGATTGATTGACTATACGTTGTTCGGTATTTTACCAAACCGGACTTCCTGGTGGCTCGTCATTCCGGTAGGTCTCGTCTTCGCGGTCATTTATTACTTTGGTTTCCGTTTCGTCATCAAGAAATTTGATTTGAAGATTCCTGGACGCGAAGCGATTCAGGAAGGTGCAGCAACAGCCGGTGCGACAGCCGGTGAATTGCCGTATGAAATTCTCCAAGCGTTTGGTGGACCCGCGAATATCAAACACTTGGACGCTTGTATCACACGACTCCGGATTACCGTCAATGATAAATCAGGGGTCAACAAAGAGCGCTTGAAACAACTCGGTGCTGCCGGTGTCCTCGAAGTAGGGGATAACGTCCAGGCAATCTTTGGTCCGAAGTCGGATGGCATCAAGACCGAAATGGCAGAAATTATGAACGACCCGAACTATCAACCGCCGGCTAAGCCGGAAGCTGATCCGATTCCACAAGTGCCAACAGGAGCGGAAGCGCGGACGGATGACCGCTCTGACTTAGCCGGTAAAGATGGAGCCTATGTACCGGTTGAAGGATATGTTTCGCCACTGAGCGGTGTGATTCGTTCACTTGATGACGTACCGGATCAGGTTTTCTCTGGACGGATGATGGGTGACGGTTATGCGATTGAGCCGACAGAAGGATATGTCGTTTCTCCTGTATCCGGTGAAATCACGACGTTCTTCCCGACGAAACACGCGATTGGCATCCTTGCTGATAATGGAGACGAAATTTTAATTCATATCGGAATCGATACCGTCTCGCTTGAAGGAAAAGGATTCGAAGCACTCGCCAAAGCCGGCGATCGGGTCGAACCGGGATCACCATTATTAAATGTTGATCTAGAACAAATCCGGCCACTTGTTCCATCGTTACTCACGCCAATCATCGTCACGAACAGCGGCGACCGGAAAGTCTCGGTCGATGTTGGAAAAACAGTCGAAGCCGGTGAAAAGATTTCGTATGACATTAAATAATGAGCGGTACGATGAACACGATTCCGTTTTTGGAATCGTGTTTTTTTATATGCAGCGAACATTTAACAGTGAGATTTTGCACATACGATGATACAATGAATAAGCTATTATGAAGATTAGCTATTTTTTTGAAAAGAAAGAGGTGAGTCGATGGCTACGACTTCGACAAAAACACGCTATGTCGTGTTAGGGTTATTGATCGGGATTTTGGTAGCGGCAATGGATAATACCATCGTTGCAACAGCAATGCCGACAATCGTCAGTGAATTAAACGGCTTTGATCAATATGCATGGGTCACATCGGCCTACATGATTGCGACTGTGGCCGGGATGCCAATTTTTGGTAAATTGAGTGACATGTATGGTCGGAAACGATTCTTCTTATTTGGAATGTTACTGTTTATCGCAGGAAGTATTCTTTGCGGAATGGCCGACTCGATCGTGGAACTATCCGTATATCGTGCCGTTCAAGGTCTTGGCGGCGGTGCTTTAATGCCAATCGCCTTTACGATTATTTTTGATATTTTTCCACCGGAAAAACGGGGGAAAGTCAGCGGATTGTTTGGGGCCGTCTTCGGAATTTCAAGTATCTTTGGTCCGTTGCTTGGTGCCGTCTTAACGGATGCCATCAATTGGCGCTGGGTCTTCTATATCAATATTCCATTAGGGATTTTGGCGTTAACACTCGTTTCACTGTTTTACAAGGAGTCACCGGTTCACCGGACACAAAAAATCGATTATGCCGGAGCGGTGACGTTGGTTGCCGGACTTGTCCTATTCCTGCTGGCACTTGAAATGGGCGGAAAAGATTATGCGTGGAACTCACCGCAAATCCTCGGTTTGTTTGGAGCAGCACTTGTTGCCTTCATCGTCTTTGGCTTCATCGAACGCCGGGCAGCTGATCCGGTCATCACGTTCAGCTTATTTAGACGGCAATTGTTTGCGGCGACACAAGGCGTAGCCTTCTTCTATGGCTTTGTCTTTATCTCCGCCAGTGTCTTTATTCCGATTTTTGTCCAAGGTGTGTTTGGTGGTAGCGCGACCAATTCGGGTCTGATCTTGATGCCGATGTTGATTGCATCCGTCGTTTCGGCCCAACTCGGTGGACGTCTACCGAATAAATACGGATTCCGGAATGTCATGCTCGTTTCAGCTGTTTTCTTCTTATTAGGCGTTTATCTCTTGAGTACGATGTCGCTTGAAACATCAAGAACAGCCATCACGATCTATATGATCATTTTAGGGTTTGGTGTCGGATTCAGTTTCTCGTTACTCAACCTGGCGAGTATCAACGGAATTGAGATGCAACGGCGCGGTGCTGCCACATCGATGGGATCGACGTTCCGGACCATCGGAATGACGCTCGGGGTAACAGTTCTTGGTATTGTCCAGTCGCGAACATTCTCATCGACGATCAGTGAACAGTTGCCAAATGGCAATGCACCGGATGGCGGACAATTCCCGACGGCTTCGGCCCTTGCGAAGATGCCGCCGGAAGTAGCGAATGCCATCAAGTCATCACTTGCCGAATCGATTTCATCCGTCTACCTGTGGGCTTTGATTCCAGCAGTACTCGGTGTTATCTTTGTGTTCCTGATGGGGAATGAACGTCCGACGTTAAAAGAAGGACAAGGCGAACGACCAAAAGCAAAACAAGCATAATGTGTAGTTAAAGCGATTTAGATAAACATTAACAGACGAGAGGAAAGTGGATGTCAAAATCCGCTTTCCTTTTTTGTTGTTCGAAATCATTCAATGCACGAGACTCCTGCAGGAAAAAGCGCAAGTGCAAACTGCGCTGTCAGAGACAAACAAGACCCGCTTTTCTGCCCACACGGGGCAGGAAAACTGGCTTGTGTCTCGTCTGAGAAAAGCGAGTACAAAGAGGAATGATTTCGACGTAGGATAATCCGATTTCCCGCATAAAGTAAAGGAAAAGGGGATACTTTGTTAACGAGACAAAAAAACACGCCCCGAGACGGGACGTGTCTGAAAAACCTTATTTTTTGATATCGAATGTTGTGCTGAGGAAGTTAACGACATCTTCCGCTGTATCCATATCGAGTACTTGTTCAACGACTGCTTCACATTCTGCTTTGTTCAAGCGCGTCATTAAGCTGCGTGCACGAAGGACGGAAGAAGCTGACATTGAGAATTCGTCGAGTCCGAGTCCGAGAAGGATTGGAAGCGCGAGTTCTTCTCCAGCCATCTCACCACACATGCCGACCCATTTGCCTGCTTTGTGTGCTTCTGTGATGACGTTGTTTAAGAGGTTCAAGATGGCCGGGTTGAACGGTTGGTAGAGATATGAAACTTTCTCATTCATCCGGTCAGCTGCCATCGTGTATTGAATCAAGTCGTTTGTTCCGACTGAGAAGAAGTCGACTTCTTTCGCGAATTGTTTCGCCATGACAGCTGTTGATGGAATCTCGACCATCATACCAACTTCGATGTCTTCAGAAACCGTCACGCCTTCTGCTTGAAGGTTTGCTTTTTCTTCCAAGAGAAGCGCTTTTGCTGCACGGAATTCTTCGAGTGTCGCGATCATCGGGAACATGACAGCAAGTTTTCCGTACGCGCTTGCCCGGAGAAGGGCACGGAGCTGTGTCCGGAAGAGATCTGTTTGGTCCAGGCAAAGACGGATTGCACGGTAGCCGAGGAACGGGTTCATCTCATGCGGGAGATCGAGGTAAGACAACTCTTTGTCGCCGCCGATATCGAGTGTCCGGATGACAACTTTTTTATCGCCCATCGATTCGAGAACCGTTTTGTAAGCCGTGAATTGCTCGTCTTCCGTCGGGAACGTTTCAGCGTCCATGTAAAGGAACTCTGTCCGGTATAATCCGACTGCTTCCGCACCATTCTCGAGAACGCCTTTTACATCGTTTGGTGTTCCGATGTTCGCTGCGAGCTCGACGTGATGACCGTCTGCTGTAACTGTTTTTTCGTTTTTTAGTTTTTTCCACTCTTCTTTTTGAGCGATATACGCTGAACGTTTTTCTTCATACTCTGCGATTTGTTCGCTTGAAGGGTTGACGATGACGTCACCCTCTGTACCGTCAAGAATCAAGAAATCACCGTGTTTGACTTCCGTCAAGACGACTTTTGTTCCGACGACAGCCGGAATTTCAAGAGAACGGGACATGATCGCCGAGTGCGAAGTCCGTCCACCGATGTTCGTAGCAAATCCTTTTGCATACTTCCGGTTGAGTTGTGCTGTATCTGAAGGTGTTAAATCTTCTGCAATGATGATGACTTCTTCATTGATTTGAGCCGGTGTAACGAATGTGATACCGAGCAAGTGGGCCATCGTCCGTTTTGTAACGTCACGGACATCGGCTGCACGCTCACGCATGTATTCGTTATCCATGGATTCAAAAATCATGACCATCATCTGTGACACTTCATCGAGTGCTTGGGCTGCATTGGTCTTCTCATCGTCAATTTTTGCGTTGACTTGGCTGACGATTTCCGGGTCTTCCAAGATCAAGAGGTGAGCTGAGAAGATTTCCGCTTTGTCTGCACCGAGTTCTTTTAATGTGTTTTCACGGATGATTTCAAGTTCACCCTTCGACTTAACGATGGCGGCTTGGAAACGTTCCTTTTCTGCTGCCGAGTCCTCGATTTTATTCGTTGGAATGTCAAAGACAGGTGTTTCCATTACGAATGCCTTTGCAATCGCAATCCCTGCAGAAGCGCCAATTCCTTTGATGTGCTGTGCCATGTGCATTACCCTCTTTTCAGTAAGTTTTTTCGCCGCAGCGACGTCATTTCTTTGCTATCTATAGATACCCATAAACGCATCTCTCTTAACGGGTCGCTTGCGGACTCTCCCTTTGAATGAAAACGTAGACATTTCTGTCGTTGCCAAATGACCGTTAAAATAGAAGTGCCTGTCCTTTTCACCTGTTTAATCCTATCATATTGTGAAACAGGCAACAATTGTTTGAAACGCTTCAAATCGACAAATTAAAGAACGTCTTCTTTGAGAACGGTTTCATTTGTCTCGGAGGCTATCAGTTGGAAAATTGGATTAAACACTTCATACTAATATGTATCACTAAAGGGGGATTTGAATATGCAATGGAATCAAGTAGATCCACAAGCTCATGTCGAAGTACTCGTTGTCGGTATTTCAGGAAACCAGCCGGTCGAGGAACGGATCCGGTCACTTTATCCGGATCGTTTGGATGAATGGATACGCCGAGGGGATATCTCAACGAAACAAGGAGAACTCCGCTTGTTGCCGACACTGACGGGAACCGTGGAACGTGTGTTGTTCGTCGGTCTTGGGAAAGCCGAAGGACTTACGACAGACAGCCTTCGCCGATTATTCGGAAAAGCAGCTCAGTTCTTGAAAGCACGCCAGTTATCCAAAGTGACGATTGATGCGACGACTTTCCCGGGTCAACCGGTCGAACTGATTGCTGAGACGTTTGGCTTAGCTACATATGAAGTCAAACATTATAAAACAAACACGCGGGGCACATATGATCTGGATTTAACAATCTGGTCAGACGCGGGAGATCAGGATGTTGTACGTGGGGAAGCACTTGCGCAAGCGACGAATCTCGCGCGCCGTCTCGTCACGATGCCGGGTAACCTGTTGACTGCACCTGCTTTGGCGGATGAAGCCCGCTTTATTGCCGAGCGTCACGGGCATGATTTGAAGATTCTTGAAAAAACAGATATGGAAGCGCTCGGGATGGGTGCATTGCTTGCCGTCAATCAAGGGTCGACAATTCCACCGAAACTGATTGTCCTTGAATACAAAGGAGCAGGCGACGAGGCTCCGATTGCCGTCGTCGGAAAAGGTGTGACTTTCGATACAGGCGGTTACTCGATTAAACCAAAAGACGGAATCGTCGGGATGAAAGGGGATATGGGAGGAGCCGCAGCCGTCCTCGGATTGTTTGAAGCCCTCGGTCAGCTTAAACCGAATGTAAACGTCTTGGGAGTCATTCCGGCGACGGATAACATGATTTCCGGTGATGCTTTTAAACCGGATGATGTCATCACGTCAATGGCAGGAAAAACGATTGAAATCCTGAACACCGATGCAGAAGGACGCCTTGTCCTGGCAGATGCCGTCACCTACGCCAAAGAATACAAGCCGAAGATGATCATTGACCTTGCGACGCTGACAGGCGGAGTCTTAGTGGCACTTGGAACAGAAATCACAGGGGCATTGACGAATGATGCTGATCTGTACGAACGATTTGAAGCCGTGACACAAGAGACAAACGAAATGGTCTGGCAGATGCCGTACGTTGATCAGTTCATCAAGCAGGTCCGACGCTCGGACGTCGCAGACTTAAATAACTCACCGGGACGGATGGGACATATGATTTTCGGTGGTGCGTTTGTCGGTGAATTTGTCGGTGAGACCCCGTGGCTCCACCTTGATATCGCCGGAACATCCGAACAAAAAGCCGCGACGGAACTTGGTCCAAAAGGGGCGACCGGTGTCATGGTCCGCAGTCTGTATCATTTCGTCGAACGCGAAAAATGATGCGCGTCAACAGCGTCCTCATTTTAATGACAATCGTTAGTATCGTCTGGTACCTGGATGCACGGGAACAGATTTCTTTAGCGGCAGCGACTTTTTTTGGTGTCTTTACGATTTTATCGCTCCTTAAGAGTCTGCGGGAGAAGTCCAGTGGACGTCACCGGAATTGATGCGGCGAAAGCCGGATGGGTGGCTGTATCGATTCAAGACGGTCAGTTTTCCTGGACGGTCGCTCCGTCACTCGACGAAATCGAATGCGGAACCCGGACCTATATCGATATGCCGATTGGACTGGAAGAAGACAAACGCCGGGCAGTCGATCAGTTGTTACGGGAAGAATTGAAGCCTGGCCGAACGAGCAGTGTCTTTAATGCCCCGTTGCGTGCAGCACTGGAGCAAGCCGGTTATCCGGAAGCAAACGAGTATTCGAAGCAGCAGGCAGGTTTCGGTCTCTCCAAACAAGCGTGGTATCTGTTACCGAAAATCCAACAGGTACGGAACTGTTATCGACCGGGCATGGTGGAATCCCATCCGGAAGTCTGTTTTGCCCGCCTGACCGGTCATCCGGCACGTCACAGTAAACGGACGGTCGAGGGAATGGCAGAGCGGGCAGAACTGTTGCGACGGTACGGTTGTCCGGCTTACTGGGAACTAAATGTGCGCGGTGTCGCGACAGACGACTGGATCGATGCCTGTCTCCTGGCAGTTGCTGCCACGTTACCGGCAGTCTATGTGCCGGACGATCGTCCGGTTGATTCGATGGGATTTCCGTTATATGCCGCATTACCGAAAAAAATCACCTTCACCGAAATGGTGTAGGTGATCCTTTGATAAAGTCCCAAAGATAATGAAAAATCCTCGCGTTGTGTAACGCTTTGATGATGACCGCAATCAAGGGACCTAAAATCAATCCGAAGACGCCGAACACCTGAATACCGACAAATAAGGCGATTAAGGCGGTGATCGGTTGAATACCGATGTTATCGCCGACGATTTTAGGTTCCATGATATTGCGTTGTAAGATGACGATTCCGTAAAGAATCGCAAGACCGATGGCAAGACCCGTATCTCCCGTAATGATGGAATAGGCAATCCAAGGCAAAAAGACGGAGCCGGTTCCAAGATAGGGTAAGATGTCAAAAAATGCCGCGATAAAGGCGATCGCAAACGGATGCTCGACTCCGATGATCAACAGTCCGATCAGGACGATGAAAAATGTAATCGTAATCAATGTCAGTTGCGCTTTGATATAACCGAACAAAGCGGACCGGAGACTCGTGACGACCGATTCGGCACGGGCGAACCATGGTAACATTTCGTATTGCTTCAATCTGATTTCGTACTTGTGCCAGTCTTTTGAGATGAAGAACCAGGCGAGCAAGACGATGACTAAAATCAACGCGATGGAGGGTAATGTCGCTAAAATCGTCTGCAACATCCCGGCGACACTTTTGGAGCCTTCACCGATCGCACTGGCAAGGGAACTGCCGAGGGACTGGATACTGTTTTGGACCGTATTTTGTTGTGACGGTTCAAGCGAGCGAAGGGCTTCCGACGCATCGTTCCAAATCGGTGCCAGCTTTTCGTTGTAGAGTTTTTGGAAATAAAGACTCAGCTCCTGGATTTGTGCCGGCAGCTGATTGGCGACAAACACAAGTCCACGAATCAACTGCATGATGATCAAGACGAGCGAGCCGATCAATAAACCGCTCATTAAAATGATGGACAGCAGAGCACCCCAACCGCGGTTGATCCGAAGTCGTTTTTGGAAAAAGTCGACGAGCGGCCGACTGAATAAAGCCAATAGAAAAGCAAAGACGAACGGGTACATGAAAGAAGACAAGCGAACGATCAGCCAACCGGTGAAAAAGATGGCAAGGATGACGCCAATGAAACGGGCTAATTGCCACAAACGTTCAGTCGACATAAGCAACACCTCTTACTATGTATGGAATGTCATCATCATATCATGTTTGTCAGACGAACGTATCGTTCAAAAGGGGAGGAATTCAGATGAAACGAAAAGAAATGGGATTACTCGTCTCGCTCGCCGTTGCGAGTGGACTGGCTGTTCGGGAATGGCGGAAGAACCAACAGTTTACGAAACGATTTAAGGAACAATCGGAAGACCGGCTTGTGAAGGGACTGGCGGAGGTGCAGGACGATGCAGGAGATGATTCTTCTTCAACAAAAGGTTGATGAAACGATTCGAGCGCTCGGAGGATATTTTCGCCCGTTATCTGGATTAGCCCGTTTGATTGAGGAGGTCGGTGAAGTCGGGGAGGCGCTCGAAACCGGAGACGAGTCGTCGTTTCAAGCGGAACTGGTCGATGTCCTGATGATTTCGACCTGTCTTGCGAATCAATATGTGACGGATTTGGCACAGCAACATCAACAGCTCGGGACGATCGAAGACGAGGTTCGAGGTTCGTTTTACCGCCTTGTTCATGAAACGGGGCAGGTCGCTCGTGTCATGAACGGATATGAAGGTGACAAGCCGCCGAAAAAGACGGAAGACGTCATTCCGATCGGGACATCGCTCGCCCGTCTCCAGCGTGAACTGTTCCGGTTGGCCCGTCCCCTCGGAATCAACCTCCTGAAAGAAATCGACCGGACAAACGAGAAGAATCTGAATCGTGATCGTAAACGGTTTGCTTTGACACGTGATCCGGTGACAGAAGCGACGATTGATCACTTCCGAAGCGCAACGGGCAATACGGAACGTCTCTGGGGTGCACCCGTCCATGAAAGCGGCCTTTCGCTCGAGGCGCATATTCGGGCGTCACTGCCGTCGTTACGCCGGTTCCTGCGTTGTGCCCGGATTGAAGGCATTGATGGATTCGTCATCGAGGCTCCGATCGAGCGGACTGACAGTTTACGAAGCGTCAAAGATCAGGCTGATGAAATCGGACGAATCATTAAGGAACAGACACCGCTGTCGTTTAAAGAAGCACCGTACCGGATTGATGTCTATGCCCCTCAACTCGGTCCGGTATCGCCGTATCATGCGGAAGACGACCACCGGATGTTTATCGTCCTACATGTCGATGAGTAACTAAAAAAGAAGCATCCTTTCCCAATTTGGAATGGATGCTTCTTTTGGTGTAGATCATCGTGAGGGATTCGATAGTTCGATTTGTTTCTGATTCAAGTGTTGCATGAAACGGTTGATCCGGTGAATCGCCTGTTGGAGCTGTTCGATCGAACTGGCATAACTGGCCCGGACATAACCTTCTCCACTTGCACCGAATACAGAACCGGGGACGACCGCGACGCGTTCCGCAAGCAACAGTTGCTCTGCGAATTCCTCACTCGTCAAACCGGTTCCGCCGATGTACGGGAAGGCATAGAACGCCCCACCCGGTGAATGCGTCGGCAGTCCGGCGTCATTTAACGCTTTGACGAAATAGTTCCGTCGTTGCCGGTAACTGCGGACCATATCCGGAACTGTCTTATGACGCGAACGTAAGGCTTCGATTCCGGCGAACTGAACGAGCGTCGGGGCACACATCATGCCATACTGATGAACTTTCAGCATCGCCTGGCTGATAGCGGGCGGGGCACAGGTAAAACCGAGCCGCCAACCGGTCATCGCAAAGGCTTTAGAAAACCCGTTGATGACAATCGTCCGTTCCCGCATATCGGGAAGGGTCGCAAAACAAGTCGGCTCGTCTTCATAAGAAAGTTCAGCGTAGATTTCATCGCTGATGACATAAAGATCATGTTTCTTGGCAAGCAACGCGAGATCGGCCAATTGATCGCGTGTCATGACGGAACCGGTCGGATTGGACGGGAAACAAAAGATGATCGCTTTTGTCCGGTCTGTGATGACCGCTTCAATCGTTTCCGGCTGAATCGTAAATCCGTCTTCTGCACGACAGGCTGCCGCGACAGGAATACCGCCTGCCAGTTCAATCAATGGAGCATACGAGACGAAGGCCGGTTCAACGACGATGACTTCGTCTCCCGGATTGATCAACGTCCGAAAGGCTAAATCGAGTCCTTCCGAAGCACCGGTCGTGACGATGATTTCGTCCGCGACCTGATAGTCAATCGAAAATTTTTCTTGCATGTACAAACGGATCTCCTGGCGTAATTCGACTAATCCGGCATTGGCACTGTATGCCGTATAACCTTGTTCGAGCGCAGCGAAACTGGCTTCCCGGACATTCCAGGGGGTGACAAAATCGGGTTCGCCGACACCAAGCGAGATGACATCTTCCATCGAACCGGCTAAATCAAAAAACCGCCGGATACCGGAAGGGGCCAATCGTTCGACACGTTCAGATAAATGTTTCATGGAGACACCTTCAATCGTTTGTCCCCGTCATCCTGGCTGAATAAAACGCCGTCATGTTTATACGTTTTGAGACGGAAATGGGTTGTCGTCGAAATGACAGAATCGAGTGTCGATAATTTTTCTGAGACGAACTGTGATACTTCCTGCAGGGATTTTCCGTCAAGGACGACTTGTAAATCGTATGCTCCTGACATCAAATAGAGTGACGTCACTTCCGGGAAGCGGTGGATGCGTTCTGCGACCTCATCAAAGCCGCGTCCCCGTTTCGGTGTCACTTTGACATCGATGAAAGCGGTCACGCCATGGTGAGCATGGATTTTTTGCCAGTCGATAACGGCTGTATAACCGAGCAGGACCCCGTCTTGTTTAAACGTCTCGAGTGAAGATGACACCTCTTCCTCTGTCAAATTAAGCATTTGAGCAGCTAAGACAGGATCGACCGGTCCATTCTGCGTCAATAATTCCAGTAGTTCTAGTTGTTTGTCTGTGTACACAATCATCACTCGCTTTCTGTCAGGTTGCCATGGAACGTCCGGCGTGTCTCGCGTAGCCGGGAGCGACGTTCCTCTTGTACGATGTGGAAATTTTTCATATCAGTTGTCGGGAGATGATGCTTTTCGACGAGTCGGTCAAAATAGACGCGACGCGACGCATCCTGCTTAGCCGATTGGTGGTTGCCCGCAGGATTAAACGCATACAGGACGGTTGCCCGGGCCGGGTGCAGAACGAGATGATCCTGTCCGACACGCAAAATCCAGTCCCAATCCCAATAGTTGAAGACGTCTTCATCAAATAAACCAAGTTTTTCATGAAGTGACTTGCGATAGAGGGAACCGGACGGGATATAGGTCGAATCCTCTTTCATCGCTTCCCGGTCATACGGATAAGCAAAAGGTTCCGTCGTTTTTACGACACGCAGGTCCTGTTGCCACTCGTAAGTGAACAGTTCGGCATCGACGTACGTCAAGTCCGCACCGGCCTCAAGATCGCCGACAACTTCCTCGATATGCGAAGGCAACAATAAATCGTCGTCGTCGTGGAGAAGGATATACTTTCCTGTTGCTAACGAGACACCGTGATTTCGTGCCCGGACATGGTGGTTTTCCGGCAAATCGATTGACGTGATTGTCAGTTTGTCCTGAAAGTCAGTCAGGACAGGAGTCAGCGGCTCGCCGTTATTGTTTAAGATGATGACTTCAAAATCCTGATAGATTTGTTTTGTCAGTGCGGTCAGTGCTTCGCGCAACTCACGCAATCTGTTATATGTGGGGATGATGACTGAGACCATCGGCATTTAAGTCGTCTCCTTAGAACAAAGACACCCTTGAAATTCAGGTGTCCTTGTGAGATATTTACATTTTTTCTTCGATTGTCGGAAGTAAGTCATTCCATTCAGCGTCAGCTTCTTTTGTGACGGTGACGAAATCACCGTATGCAAATAGATTATCGATGCCGTCAATCGTAATGAGTGATGCGAGCAAAGCATCTTCCGGTGTATCCCCTTTTTTGACGCTGGTGCTCTTGGCACCGAAACGGTCTCCGTCGAGGGTGATTTTTACTGAGTTCGGGTTAGGCGTGTAGTCAACTTGCATAATCAGTCTCCTTTCAAAGTTCACACGAAGCTTCACATAAAAGTAAGTTCGTTGCGAGTAAAATCAATTCCTGCTGATCCGGTCGTTCATCAAATGATTCTTCAAAAACGCTCCCGATTGCTTCCGCAAGCGGGCTTATTTGATCATGAACCGTCAGTAAGCTTAGTATAGCAGACATTTCCGTCGGATAATTTCCTTCTCCTAGGTGAAATGGATCATATTTTTTTAAAAGTTCTTCTGAACTCATAATCACTAAAACTCCTTATCTCAATATATCTCAAAAGGCGGTAGTCCGCCTTTTCAAATTTGTTTGACCTGAATTTCAATGCAAGGGCTTATTTTTCCGGCATTTAGTGATAACCTATATCTTGTAGATAAATAGGTTTAGAAATGCCTGGAACGTCTATATATAGAGTGAAGATTGAATAACACTTTCTATATGTAGGGCGTCTTTTTTTAGTTTAGCGCATTTTTTACGGCAACGGAACCTATTTTAAAGTTAGAGAATGGGAGTGGTTCATAGTGGCATCTCCACTGAATACAGCACGCATCTATCAAGGTGCAATGACAATAGAAGATGTATATACGGTCATCCGTCAGATTACAGCATCATACTCGGAGCTCGACGTCGAGCGTTACACAGAACGGGCGATTCGGGCACTCGAAGGGAAGACGTTACAGGCGGATCAAGTCTATGAACTCTTAACCATGCATGCACTTGACATGTTGAAGGCAGAAGAACCGAACTGGACGTTTGTTGCGACAGCAACGTACTTGAACCGGCTGTATCTTGAAGCGAGTGAAAACCGCGGCTATGCAGCGGACGAACGGTACGGCTCGCTATATCACTTGATTGAAAAATTAACGGAGATTGGTATTTTCACACCCCACCTTCTGGAGACGTATTCGAAAGAAGAAGTCGAGGAACTTGCGGCATCGATTGACCCGTCACGTGATCATCTGTTCACGTATATCGGACTCCGGACATTATCCGACCGTTACTTAGCGCGCGACCACGTCAAGAAATTATACGAATTACCGCAGGAACGTTTTATGATCATCGCGATGACACTCATGCAGACAGAACCAAAAGACCGCCGGATCGAGCTCGTCAAAGAGTCTTACTGGGCACTTTCGAATCTCTACATGACTGTTGCGACACCGACTTTATCGAATGCCGGTAAATCATACGGACAACTGTCATCATGCTTCATCGATACAGTCGATGATTCGTTGCGGGGTATCTATGATTCGAATACCGATGTTGCGACACTGTCAAAAGGCGGCGGCGGAATCGGTGTCTACATGGGGAAAATCCGTTCACGCGGGTCAGACATTAAAGGATTTAAAGGAGTTTCAAGCGGTGTCATTCCGTGGATGAAACAGTTGAACAACACAGCGGTCAGCGTCGATCAGCTCGGTATGCGCCAAGGTTCAATCGCCGTTTATCTCGATATTTGGCATAAAGATATTCTTGAGTTCCTCGATGCGAAATTGAACAACGGGGACGAACGGTTGCGGACACATGACTTGTTCACAGGCGTCAGCTTACCGGACCATTTCATGCGGACGGTCGAAGCACGCGGCGACTGGTACTTGTTTGACCCGCACGAAATTCGGACGGTGATGGGCTTCAGCCTGGAAGATTCGTTTGACGAAACGGAACAAGGCGGCAGCTTCACGGAGAAATATACAGCGTGTGTCAATGAACCGCGTCTGAGCCGGACGAAAGTACCGGCGATTGATCTCGTCAAACGCTATATGCGTTCGCAGCTCGAAACAGGCACACCGTACATGTTCTTCCGTGATGCAGTAAACCGTGCCAACCCGAACAAACATGCGGGAATGATTTATTCGTCTAACCTCTGTTCGGAAATCATGCAAAACATGAGCCCGACGACTGTCACAGAAGAGTACACGGAAGACGGCAAAATCATCATCACGAAAACACCGGGCGATTTCGTTGTTTGTAACTTATCTTCGATCGCGCTTGCGCGTGCTGTCCGTGAAAATGTATTGGAACGGTTGATTCCGATTCAAATGCGGATGCTTGATAACGTCATCGATTTAAATACGATCGACGTGCCGCAAGCACAGATTACGAATCAAAAATACCGCGCCGTCGGTCTCGGAACATTCGGCTGGCATCATCTGCTCGCTCTCGAAGGCATCCGCTGGGAGTCGGTCGAGGCTGTTCAGTATGCCGATCGTCTTTACGAAAAAATTGCCTACTTGACGATTGATGCGTCGATGCAACTGGCGAAAGAAAAAGGCGCTTACCGTCTCTTTGAAGGATCGGAATGGCAGACAGGGGAATACATCGCCCGCCGTCACTACAAAACAACGGCTGAACTGAACTGGGATCGTCTGCAAGCCGACATCACAGAACACGGTATGCGAAATGCCTATCTGATGGCAGTCGCCCCGAACTCGTCGACGGCAATCATCGCCGGAAGTACGGCTTCGATCGATCCGATTTACAAGAAGGTTTATGCGGAAGAGAAGAAAAACTACAAGATTCCAGTCACAGTGCCCGATTTGACACCGGAAACGAACTGGTTCTATAAATCAGCGTTTGAGATTGATCAGCTTTGGAGCATCCGTCAAAATGCCTCACGCCAACGTCATATTGACCAAGCAATCAGCTTTAATCTCTACGTCAAAAACAGTGTCAAAGCAAAAGAGTTACTCGAGATGCACATGGAGGCATGGCAGCTGGGGATGAAGACGATTTACTACACACGTTCGACGACCGTCGAAATCGATGAATGTGAGTCGTGTTCATCATAAGAGAAGGAGGACGATATCATGAAGGCAGCAATCGTATATGCGTCAATGAGCGGAAATACAGAGGAGGTTGCGGAACTGATTGCAAAAGCATGTTCCGAAATGCAGGTCGAACCGACGATGATCTTTGCCGATGATGTGACGACGTATCAGCTGGTCCCTTATGATATCGTCTATTTTGGTTCGTACACCTGGGGAGACGGACAATTGCCGGATGAGATGCGGGATTGTCTGAAGCTGGTCTTAAGGGAAAGTCCGCACGCGATTCCGCAGGCGGCTGTCTTCGGGACGGGCGATAAGATGTTCGTCAAATATTGCCGCGCCGTCGATGAGATGGCGTATCATCTCGCGAAGTTCGGGGTTCCGCTCGCAGGTGAATTACTCAAAATCGAACAATCGCCGCGCAACCGACCGCATGCGGTCAAAGAGTGGACACGTCGAACACTACTGCAATTACAGCAAGAGGGAGCCGAACAACATGGAACAACTACAAAAAATCAAACTGCTTGATGCCCGTCATCCGAATCGTGCGACAGCGATCATCGGTGGCGAGACAAGCTCGATCGTCAACTGGAACGACATCGCATATCCGCAGTTTTATTCGATCTATAAACAACTGTTATCGAACTTCTGGATTCCGGACGAAATTTCGATGTCAAAAGACATGCAACAGTGGAATCAATTGAGCGAGCGGGAACAGGATGCGTTTAAGAGGATCATCGGTCTGTTATCGATTCTTGACTCTGTCCAGACCCGCTATATCCTGGAGTCGGCAATGTTTACGTCAGACGCCTCGATTCATGCGATCCTCGCGATTGTGGCCCAACAGGAAGTCGTGCATAACCAATCGTACAGCTACGTGCTGTCGAGTCTCGTACCGTTGTCAGAACAAAACCGGATCTTCGACATCGCCAAAGATGATGACATGGTCATGAAGCGGAATGCTTTTATTCTGGATCTGTATGAAGATTTCCAAAACGACCGGACACCGGAAAACTTTGCGAAATCACTCGTCGCCTCAATCGTTCTTGAAGGAATCAACTTCTACTCCGGATTTGCGTTCTTTTATAACCTGGCGCGCCATCAGAAAATGGTCGGAACGTCGACGATGATCAGTTATATCCAACGCGACGAGTTGCAACACTCGTACTTCATCAGTCAGCTGTTACGTGCCGTCTTGACAGAACATCCGCAAATCGATGCCGACGGTTCATTCACGAAGTTCGTCTATGCCACATTCGAGCGTGCTGTTGATCTCGAAATCGAGTGGAGTGAATACGTGTTACGTGACTTGGACGGACTTGATGTCAGCGAGATGCGTGACTATGTCAAATACCTCGCCAACAAACGTCTCCGTGTCATCGGGCTCGACGATCTGTATGAAGGACATGATGAAGACGTCATGCCATGGATCCGGGCGTATTCCGACGACTCGATGAATGCGACGAAATCCGATTTCTTCGAGCAAAAATCACGGTCATATGCGAAAGTGACGGATGCAAACGGATTTGACGATTTGTAAGCCATTCCCGAATCTTTATTTTTTGATTGCTTCACCGTGAAATTTCCTTTACGCTAGGACAGGTGAGGTCATGCTCGACTCCTGCGGAAATACAAGTCAATCCTGACCCTGGAAGATGCATTGCATCTGAAGCGGCATGATGGCTTGTCCGCGGAAAGCGAGCAGACCGGACCTGTCCTTTTTGCGTGAAAAAGTAAGTTGAAACAAAAAAAGGGCCGGACTCGAAAAGTCCGGCAGAATCAGGGGGAATACTTGAAGTCTTGCTACTAATTTGTTCCCTGGTAAAATAAAAAATAAACAATTTGAAAAATATTTTTTACCATCCGTAAAAAGTATGTTATTATAAGTTGATGAATTTAGTTAGGGAGTGTATAAACTATGGCAAACTTTGAAAAAGACCAAGTCGTTACTGGTAAAGTAACTGGTATTCAAAACTTCGGTGCTTTCGTAGCACTTGACGAGCAAACACAAGGTCTCGTCCACATCTCAGAAATCTCACACGATTACGTAAAAGACATCAACGATTACGTAAAAGTTGGCGATGAAGTAACTGTTAAAGTTCTCGACATCGACGAAGCTAACAAAAAAATGAAGCTTTCGATCAAAGCAACACAGGAAGCTCCAAAACGCGAAGCACGCGCTAAAGGCCCACGCAAAAACACCGGCCGTCGCGATGCAGGTCCTGCTTTCAAACAAGAAGAAGCTCCTGGCTTCAACGTGTTAAAAGGCAAATTGGAAGAATGGATTGAAAAATCAAACTTCCAAAAATAAGATTTTGAAAGGGAATCGACATCGGTCGGTTCTCTTTTTTTGCGTTATAAGCATTAAAATAGATGCAAAAGGGGAATGTGTGGATAATGTAAGGTGTTCATTACTTATCAAGGGGGCAACACACAATGGAAAACTTCGAATATCGTAATCCAACGAAACTTATTTTTGGTGACGGTCAAGTCAACAAAATCAAAGACGAATTGAAAGCTTTAGATGCTAAAAAAGTCATGCTCGTATTTGGCGGCGGCAGTATCAAACGTAATGGTGTCTATGATGACGTCACGCGCGAACTCAATGCGGCAGGAATCGAATACGTCGAATGCGACGGCGTCGAACCAAATCCACGCATCGAGACAGCAGAACGCGGTATTAAAATCGCACGTGAAGCTGGCGTTGACGCATTGCTCGCTCTTGGTGGCGGTTCTGTCATCGACTGCACGAAATTGATCGCTGCAGGTATCCCTTACGAGGGTGAAGCATGGGATCTCGTCATCGGTAAAGCGACACCAGAAACAGTGATCCCGTTTGGAACAGTCTTGACGCTCGCTGCGACAGGTTCAGAAATGAACTCAGGTTCTGTTATCACGAACTGGAAGACACAAGAGAAATACGGTTGGGGCAGCCCGTTGACGTTCCCGACATTCTCAATCCTTGATCCAAAGTACACTGTCAGCGTTCCGAAAGATCAAACGATTTACGGAATCGTCGACATGATGAGCCATTGCCTCGAGCAATATTTCCACACGGCGCATGCACCGGTTCAAGAGCGGATGACGGAAGGTGTCATGAAAGCAGTCGTTGAAGCTGCACCGAAACTTGTCAACGATCTTGAAAACGTTGAACTCCGCGGTACGATTCTGTTTGCCGGTACGATGGCACTCAACGGTGTTCTTCAAATGGGCGCACGCGGCGACTGGGCGTCACACAACATTGAGCACGCGGTCTCAGCGGTTCACGACATCCCGCATGCAGGCGGTCTGGCGATTCTCTTCCCGAACTGGATGCGTCATGTTCTTGATGAGTCAAACGCACACCGTTTCGTTACGCTCGGTGAGAACGTCTTTGACGTCGATACGACAGGTAAATCAGAAATGGAAGCAGCACACGCTACAATCGATGCAATCAGTGCGTTCTGGACATCACTTGGTGCACCAAACCGCCTTGCGGATTATGACATCAAAGAAGAAACGGTCGATTCAATCGTGAAGTCAGCGATGACACGTGGAGACTTTGGTAACTTCAAATCACTTGGCAACGAAGATGTTCGTCAAATCGTAACAGCTGCTTTGTAAGCGTCATAACATTTGCTAATCTTTTCACAAAAGACTTGAACGACCTTCCTTCTTGCGTTTTAATGAAAAGGAAGGTCGCATTTGTTTGCGAATGAATAAGGAGGACGAGTGAATGACAACGGTACGTTTTGATTATTCGAAGGCCCTACAATTCGTAGGACAACATGAAGTGGACTATATGGCGGATATGGTAAAAACATTACACGGAGCAATCCACAACGGCACAGGTGCCGGCAGCGATTTCTTAGGATGGGTCGATTTACCGACAAACTATGACAAAGCGGAATTTGAAAAAATTCAGGCGGCGGCTGAAAAAATCAAGTCGGATTCAGATGTCTTGTTAGTCGTCGGGATCGGCGGATCGTATCTCGGAGCACGTGCTGCAATTGAGATGCTCGGTCATTCGTTCCACAACTTACTGTCAAAAGACGAGCGGAAAGCACCGCAAATCATTTATGCCGGACATAACATTTCTTCGACGTACTTACACGATTTGTTCCAAGTACTTGAAGGAAAAGATGTTTCGGTCAACATCATCTCAAAATCAGGGACAACGACGGAACCGGCGATTTCATTCCGTCTCCTGAAAACATTTATGGAAGACAAGTACGGTAAAGCCGGAGCGAAGGACCGGATTTATGCGACGACGGATAAAGCACGTGGTGCCCTGAAGACACTTGCTGACTCGGAAGGATACCAGACGTTTGTGATTCCGGATGACGTTGGCGGTCGTTTCTCTGTCTTGACACCGGTTGGTTTATTACCGATTGCAGCTGCCGGCATTTCGATTGAAGACTTGATGGCAGGTGCGCGTGATGCGCAAGTTCAGTTCTCAAATGAGAACTTGGCGGAAAACGAAGCGTACCAGTACGCGGTCGTTCGAAACGCATTATATGCGAAAGGAAAAACAATCGAGTTGCTCGTCAACTATGAACCTGCTTTACACTATGTGTCGGAGTGGTGGAAACAGTTGTACGGAGAGTCAGAAGGAAAAGACTTTAAAGGGATCTTCCCGGCAGCAGTCGACTTCTCAACGGATCTTCACTCGATGGGACAATACGTTCAAGAAGGACGTCGTGATTTGTTCGAAACGGTCATCAAAGTCGGACAAGCGCGTCATACCTTGACGATTGAAAAAGATGCACAGGATTTGGACGGCTTAAACTTCCTTGAAGGCAAGTCGATTCAATTCGTCAACGACAAGGCAGCAGAAGGAACGTTGCTTGCCCACACAGATGGACAAGTTCCGAACCTGACAGTTGAGTTGCCGGAGATGACACCGTATCATCTCGGATTCTTGTTCTACTTCTTTGAAAAGGCATGTGCAATGAGTGGATACCTGCTTGGTGTCAACCCATTCGATCAGCCGGGTGTGGAAGCGTACAAGAAAAACATGTTTGCCTTGCTTGGTAAACCTGGATTTGAAGCAGAAAAAGCAGAGCTTGAAGCTCGCTTGAAATAAGAAGCCGGACATCTCTCGATTCAGAGGGATGTCTTTTTTTGTCATTCTGGCAAATTCCTACGCACTTTCACTTTTAGAATGCTTTCGAAACAGGTAAAGTGAAGAGAGAAGAAGAAATGAGGTGCACGCACGTGATTACGTTTTTAGATTATTATCAAAATCGGGTTGAACTGAGTTTTGAGGACCATCCGTTTTCAGTCCATCCGCTTCATGTCTGGGTCATTGCCGTGTACGAAGGGAAATGGTTACTGACACATCATAAGCAACGGGGCTACGAATTTCCGGGTGGAAAGGTCGAACCGGGGGAAACGGCCGAGGAAGCAGCGTACCGGGAAGTCATGGAAGAGACAGGGGGACATATCGAACGTCTCCAGTACATCGGACAATACCGGGTTGAAGGTCGGGGGGATACGATCATCAAGAATATCTACTTCGCCGAAATCGCATCCTTGGTGCCGCATCTTGCTGTCGATGAGACGGACGGTGCCTATTTACTAGACGATATCCCGAAACGTTTAGATACGAACCGCCAATACAGCTTCATGATGAAGGACCGTGTCCTTCCGGAGACTCTTCGTGTACTCGCCGAACGCCGACTGGTTTGAGCTCCCCCGCCAGGGACCGTTTCGTACCTTTCGGGTCTTTTATGAAACATCCGACGGAGAACGGGTCGGGGCGTACATCATCTTACCGGTTCGGGCGAACGGACAAGGTCTCTTGTATTTACGTGGTGGGACACGTAATATCGGCATGGTTCGACCGACCCGCTTAATGCAGTTCGCGCAAGCCGGTTATTTGGTCATGGCTCCTTTTTACCGCGGTAACTTAGGGGGGACCGGAAAAGAAGATTTTGGACAACGGGATATCCTTGACGCCATCAGTGCTTTTGATTGGCTCGATCAATATGTCGAGCGGACATCGGTATTTGGCTTTTCCCGCGGCGGTCAGATGGCGCTTTTACTGGCGCATCATCGTGAAGTCGCCCGGACAGTTTCCTGGGCCGGCGTGACGAATTTGATTTGGACGTATGAAGAACAACGGACGATGCAAAAAATGCTCAGACGATTTACCGGTGGCGTTCCAGAGCAACGGCTGGAGGCATATCGCGTCCGGTCACCACTCTATTTTCCGCCGCAAGGAGACGTCTTGTTGATTCATGGATTGTACGATCAAAACGTTCGGTTGCGGCATGCGACGAACTATGCAGCCCGCTATCCGGAAAAGACCCGTTTATTGGTATATCAATATGCGCATCAATTTCCAATCCATCAAAAAATGCTTGTGACGAAACAAGTCATCGATTGGATGTTATCCAAGTAAAAGGATTCGTGAAAACATCTCAGTGCCTCGCATTGAGATGTTTTTTTCTCCAAATGATGGGAACATTGATATGTTTTAAAAAAGAGATTTTTTAAGGGAAAACGATATTTGATATACTAGAACATATAAAATAAGCCAGATTAACGGATTTAGAAGGGATATATGAGATGGAAATCTTACTTGCGCGACAACCGATTGTAGACCGGTTTGGTTCGATTGACGCTTTTGAACTGCTCTATCGTTCCGTTGAAACACCTGCAGTGTTTGATGGTGACTTGGCAACGATGGATGTATTGACGAATACACTGATTCATTTGGGAGTAGACCGTGTAGCAGAAGGGAAACGATTATTCATTAATTTCACAGGCGATCTGTTACAGTCTGAGCTGATCGATCACTTGGATCCGACCCGATTCGTGATTGAAGTGTTAGAGACGGTTCACATTGATGCTGCTATGCTCCTGACGTTGCAGAAGTGGAAAGAAGCAGGCTTCGTATTGGCACTGGATGATTTCGTAACCGATCTGTTGCGTCATCATGGGGCAGAGCTGTTTGATCTGATTGATTTGATTAAAATTGATATCGAAGCCATCAACCCACGCGAACAAAGTGCAAT
Organism: Exiguobacterium sp. R-39; assembly: GCF_049942815.1. NCBI lineage: Bacteria > Bacillati > Bacillota > Bacilli > Caryophanales > Exiguobacterium > Exiguobacterium sp. R-39. Next base: position 2,334,659 of record NZ_CP187965.1, on the reverse strand, counting down.
CTTACATATTTTAAAGCGGAATTATCCGCATATGCGCTTTTTGGCAGAACGGGTCGAAACACATGAAGATCATACGCGAAGCCTTGAGATGGGATATGACTGGTTTCAAGGATACTTTTATGCCAAACCGATGCTGATGAAAGGGAAGGCGGTTCCTCCGCAAGTACCTGTCCTGTTGAAGATGCTGAAGTGGTTGGATACAGACGATCATTATGAGGACGTCGTCGATGAAATCGAAGGAAATCCTTACATCAGTGTACAAGTACTGCAATTAATCAATTCTCCGGGAATCGGTCTTCGGAACACCGTCAGTTCCGTCCGACAAGCGATTTCCTTACTTGGATTTTCGCAATTAAAGAGCTGGATTTCGTTAATCGTTTTGCGTGAAATGAAACTCGCAAGTCCGTACAGGTGGTCGGATGAATTGTTACGTTCATCTTTGCATTGTGCAAAGCTGTGTGAACTGTTTGCGACGGAAACGAAGACCTTGAAAGCAGAGAGCGCTTATATGATTGGATTACTGTCTCATATTGATGCATTACTCTCAGTCGATATTGATGAAATCATTGATCAGCTTCCGATTGAACCGGCTTTGAAAAACGTCTTACAAGGTGATGATCATCCGTTTCGGGATTGCCTGCTCCTTGCGATCAGCGCAGACCGGGGAGAGTTCGAACGGTTCGAGATGCTGAGCAATCGATTCGGGATTGCGAAGCGCCGCGCTTATGAATTATTAAAAGAAAGCCAAGTTTGGCTTTCTCAAAAAGAGCTTCATTTACAAGATAAGACAGATTCAATCGTCTAACATAAAAGGTTGAGCATCCGTTAAGGAGCTCAACCTTTTTAGTATCATCAATCATTTTTAAACGCGGGGACCGGCTGCTTTGATGGCATCCGTCGCACTTTCGAAACGTGCAAAGTTCTGCGTGAACTTTTGCGCGAGTGCAGTCGCTTGTTGTTCGTAAACAGATGAATCCGCCCATACCTTGACCGGATTGAGTAAATCAGTCGGAACACCGGGTACTTCAATCGGCATATGCAGACCGAAAATCGGATGTTCTTCTGTCGGGATGTCTGCGAGCAGGCCGTTGACGGCTGCATTGACCATCGTCCGTGTATACGAAAGTTTCATCCGGCTGCCGGTACCATAAGCCCCACCGGTCCAACCGGTGTTGACGAGATAAACGGTGACGCCGTGGCGATCAATCAGTTCCCCGAGCATCGTCGCATATTTTTCTGGAATCAACGGCAGGAACGGGGAACCGAAGCAGGTCGAAAACGTTGCTTCCGGTTCCGTGACACCACGCTCTGTGCCGGCAAGTTTAGATGTATAACCTGACAAGAAGTGATACATCGCTTGTTCTTTTGTCAGTTTACTGATCGGAGGCAGTACACCGTAAGCATCTGCTGTCAGGAAGACAATCGTTTTCGGATGACCGGCGCGTGACGGGATGGCGATATTCTCGATTGCTGTGATCGGGTAAGCCGCACGCGTATTTTCCGTCAGTGAGGTATCATCATAATCCGGAATCCGGGTGTCGTCGAGGACGACGTTTTCAAGAACGGTTCCGAAGCGGATGGCGTCAAAGATTTGTGGTTCTTTTTCGCGTGACAAGTTGACCGTTTTCGCATAGCAGCCACCTTCGATGTTGAAGACACCGTCATGGGACCAACCGTGTTCATCGTCGCCGATCAATTGACGGCTCTCATCTGCAGACAGTGTGGTCTTACCAGTCCCGGATAGTCCGAAGAATAACGCGACATCCCCTTCGTGTCCAACGTTGGCGGAACAGTGCATCGACAACACTTCTTGTTGTGGTAAGAGATAGTTCATGACCGAGAAAATTGATTTTTTAATTTCTCCGGCGTACTCTGTACCACCGATCAAGACAATACGGTGTTCGAAAGACATCGCGATGAATGTCTCCGAGTTTGTCCCGTCGACCGCCGGATCCGCTTTAAAATGTGGTGCGTAGACGACCGTAAATGGTTCAAAGGCCGCAACCGTAGGATATTCGCGTAAGAATAGCTGTTTCGCAAACAAATTATGCCAAGCATATTCGGTTACGACGCGCACTGGAAGGGTGAAATGCGTATCGGCACCAGCAGCAGCTTCTGTGTAGTAAAGTTGATCTGCTTCGTTCATATAACGAAGAACTTTTTGTAACAGTTGCTCGAATTTGTCCGATTCCATTGGTTGATTGACATGACCCCAATCGATATGCATCTCACACGATTGATCACGGACGATGAACTTGTCTTTCGGTGAACGACCTGTAAATTTCCCCGTTTCTACAGACAAAGCACCATTTTCTGCAAGAACTCCTTCTTTGTTGCGAATCGCATGTTCGACTAGTTCAGCAACTGACAGTTGTTTGAACACATGCTCCTTCTTGAGTAGCTCTTCGATATTCAGGACCGTCATCGGCATCCTGACCCCACCTTTCCCCTACGTTGGTTTTAGCTCTACTATTAGTATGACACATTTATTATATATGACATACTAATGACAGGGCAATCATTTTCCTGCGCTGATTTCTATTTATCTGGAAACGCTTTCAGCATTAACAGTTTAACATCTCTTCCGAAATTTTTCGACTAGAAATTAAAACGTTGCTTGACAGAGTGAGCACAAGTTTATATCATGTAATTCGTAACGGATACTCTTATTCTGAGCAGGTGGAGGGAACAAGGCCCGAAGAAACCCGGCAACCGTCTTATATTAATTTCATCATTAATGTAGGAAAAGGTGCTCTCCTGAAGCGAAGTAAACACTTCGAACGATAAGAGGGTAAAGGAAGAACGCACAACCTTTCCCTGACCATTTTTGGACATGGAAAGGTTTTTTTCATTTTACCGTCCCACTCAACTAGGGGAAATGAGTACACCGTCAAATTCTTTTTTGGGAGGGTCAAACATGACAAACCTTAATCGCCGACTATTTACGTCGGAATCAGTAACTGAAGGTCACCCGGATAAAATCTGTGACCAGATTTCGGATTCAATTTTGGATGCAATTCTTGCAGCCGATCCAAACGCACGTGTTGCGGCAGAAACTTCTGTCACGACAGGACTCGTATTAGTAGCTGGAGAAATCACGACATCAACTTACGTGGATATCCCGAAAGTCGTTCGTGAAACTATTCGTGAAATCGGCTATACACGCGCTAAATACGGTTTCGATGCAGACACTTGTGCTGTATTGACATCAATCGATGAGCAGTCAGCAGACATCGCTCTCGGTGTGGACCAAGCGCTTGAAGCACGCGAAGGAAACATGTCCGATGAAGAAATCGATGCGATCGGAGCAGGAGACCAAGGTCTGATGTTCGGTTATGCAACGAAAGAAACACCGGAACTCATGCCACTTCCAATCTCGCTTTCACACAAACTGGCTCGTCGTTTGGCAGAGGTCCGCAAAACGGGGCAACTCGATTACCTCCGTCCGGATGGTAAAACGCAAGTTACGGTTGAATACAACGAGAACAATGAACCTGTTCGCGTCGATACAATCGTCATCTCGACACAACATGCAGAAGAAGTGACGCTTGAGCAAATTCAAGCTGATCTGAAAGAACATGTCATCGCACCGGTCATCCCGGCAGAGTACATCGATGCAGACACAAAATTCTTCATCAACCCGACTGGTCGTTTCGTCATCGGCGGACCACAAGGAGATGCAGGGTTGACAGGTCGTAAAATCATCGTTGATACGTATGGCGGATATGCACGTCACGGCGGTGGAGCGTTCTCTGGTAAAGATCCAACGAAAGTCGACCGTTCAGCTGCTTACGCAGCACGTTATGTCGCGAAAAACCTGGTTGCATCTGGTCTTGCGGACAAAGCAGAAGTTCAACTTGCTTACGCAATCGGTGTGGCGCACCCGGTTTCAATCGCAGTCGATACGTTCGGTACAGGAAAACTTCCTGAAGCGCAACTCGTTGAATTAATCGCAGAAAACTTTGATCTCCGTCCTGCAGGGATCATCAAGATGCTTGATCTCCGCCGTCCGATTTATCGTCAGACAGCAGCTTATGGTCACTTCGGTCGTACAGACATCGAATTACCATGGGAGCAAACAGATAAAGCCGCTACTCTTGAAGAGCAGGCAAAACGTTTCGCATAATCCTGAGTTCAGAAACTCCCTTTTAAGGGTGTTTCTGAACTTTTTTTGTTTCTCCGGAACTTTGCAGGGAAACGACTGAAATTTCTAGAAAAGGGTAAAAGAACATGAGCCTGTAAAAGGAAAAGGGGGATTTCGGTATGGAGATACGCGAAGCAGTTCCGGCTGATGCAGCACGCATTCATGATATTGCGCTCACGTCCTGGATGGACACATATGAGGAAATCTATTCAGAGCGTTCGAAAGCCCATTTCGTACAAGAAGCGTACCCGCAGGAAGAAGTGGTCCGAGCAATCCGGACAGCGGAAGAAGCACGTGGAGAATACTTCAATGTCGGACTGATCGACGGGGAAATCGTCGGTTTTATCCACGCCATCGATGTGGATGGAACGTGGGAAATCGTCCGGCTGTATGTCTTGCCGAAATACCAGCAAAACGGAATCGGACGCCGGCTGATCCGCGAACTGGAATTGCAAGGGGCGTCTCCGATTGAAGTGTATGTTGAATCCCGAAACTATAAAGCCCGTCACTTTTTGACTTCATACGGATTTAAGGAAATCAGCGAGACGACAGAGGAAGTCTTCGGACAGGTGGAACCTGTGACGCGACTACAACGTATATATTAAAGAAACGGAATCCGACTTAAGGCGGTTTGGCTGAAGTCGGATTTGTTGCATACTAAACAGATATCGAATGAAGAGGTGAGTTTGTGGTAGAACAACCAACCGGAGTGATCGTTCTTGTATATCCACTCCAATTACGTGCCCGGCCAAGTGAAGCACTGATTCGTGTCTTAGAGCACGAATATGAGGTCCTCTTGGTCGACGCACCCCGTCGTGTATCGTTTGAAGAACATCAACAGTTATTAAAAGAAGCACTACGCGAAGCCGGTAAGCGGAAATTACCGATTCATATCATTGCCTGCAGTATGGGAGCGCTTGTCGTCAACCGACTGCTTCAAGAATATGAGTTGCCGATGGCGAGCCTGACGTTTATCTCGCCGTTATTTGATTGGCACAATTCCAAGCAATTGGGAGGCGTCAAACAAGTCTTCGCGAGTGCCTTCGACCGGTTCCGTCCGGATGCTCCGCTTGGGACATTACCGTTCGGACAAAATAATGAGGATGCTGCTCGTCTCGGTGAACTGACGTACGCTGAATATCGTGAGATTGAAGAAGAAATTGTCATCCATGATGAAGAACGTAAGAAACTGCCGCGGGTCCAACTCGCTTGTTTTTATGCGCCGGACGATCAGTTTGCTGACGTCAAGTTGACGCTTGAGGTATGCCGGAAAATGGGTGGGGACCAGATTTATCTGCAACGTCTGCACGGGTTCCCGCACTTCAGTTTCGAACGCTTGAACACACGGTTTGCTGAAAAGTTGTTGCTGTTCCTGAAATTAGTGGAAGATTAATATGTTTTAAAAAGAGGGGTGCCGTCGCATACGACGGCACTCCTCTGTTGTTTAATCGAGTATTTGTTTTTTTAATTTTTTTTCAATCGCAACGATGAACGGCGGATTATTTTGCTGATTCAAGAAACGGTACTGCAAGACGGCATAATCCTGCTGGGGGAGGGATGAAACATGCTCCAGCACTGCATCACGTTCGCGGCGTCCTTCCAAGTGACCGTGATAAATCACGAGGACAACCAGACCACCGGGGACGAGGACCGGAAGAAGGGCCCGGAGTGCCTCTAGCGTTTCTTCTCCTGTCGTCGTGACGGATTTATCGCTTCCCGGTAAGTAACCAAGATTAAAGACTCCGGCACGAATCGGACGTTGTTCAGCAAATAACCGAGCGCCGACATGGATATGACTTTCGTGATACAAATCGACCCAATCGAAGACGTGAGCCGCCTGCAACCGACGGGTCGTTTCTTCGATTGCCTGCTCCTGGACATCAAAAGCGATGACCCGTCCGCCCGGTCCGACCTGTTCAGCAAGGAAATGCGTATCATGACCGTTCCCCGCAGTCATATCGACGACGCAATCCCCTTCATGGATGACTGATTCCAACAATTCTTTGGCATAAGGTAACACACGTGCAAGTGACATGGCAAAAACTCCTCTTTTTGATTGATATGCTCTATTTTTTTCTAAGTACCCGCAAAATCGACCCTTTAGTTAATTGTATCATTTTTCCGATTGTTCGTTTAAATCGAAGTTCCTTGACAGACGACAGAATAATTTCGTAAAGTGGCAAGGTTGGAAACTACATTGGAGGATACTTACCATGCCGAAATTACCTCGCGCGGTCTGGATTCTGGTATTGGCGATGGCAATCAATACGACAGGGTCCTCTTTTTTATGGCCGTTTAATACATTATACATTCATGACTATTTAGGGGAGTCGATGACGAAGGCCGGAATGGCCTTATTCGTCAACTCGGCTCTCGCCATCATCGGGAACTACATTGGTGGAAAAGCATTTGATCGGTTAGGTGGGAAACGCACACTTGTCATCAGTGTCATCGGACTCGTCCTTGCCTCAATCGGACTTTGGATGTTCCATCAGACTTTCACCGGTTATGTTCTGATGCTGGGATTAATCGGATTCGTCGGCGGAATGGTTTTTCCGACCATCTATGCTCTGACCGGTGTGATCTGGCCGGAAGGCGGGAGACGGGCGTTTAACGCAATCTATGTTGCTCAAAACGTCGGTGTGGCGCTCGGAACTGCTATCAGTGGGCAAATTGCGGCGATTGATATCCAATTCATCTTCATCGCAAATCTGATACTGTACTTGTTGTTTGCTGTGGTTCTGTTGGTAGGATTGAATTGGATTCAGGTCCATCCAATCAGACGTCAATCGATGTCGGCAAGCGAGGAAGTGCGGGAACCGCTCTCACGGAGTTCTGTCCGGACGATGTTGTATGTCTCGATTGGTTATGCACTGTTATGGTTTGTGTATGTTCAATGGCAGGGAACGTTTGCCGTGCATACAAAGTCACTTGGAGTAACAATTTCCGAGTATTCGATTTTATGGACGATCAACGGGGCGCTGATTGTGTTTGCACAACCGTTATTGACACCCGTCTTACGATGGTTTGGAGACGATTTGAAACGTCAGTTACTGACGGGGACAGGGATTTTTCTTTTGTCCTATGCCATCGTTCCCTTTGCGGGCGGATTCAAAATGTTTTTAGTGGCGATGATCATCTTGACGATTGGTGAGATGTTCATTTGGCCGGCAGTTCCTGCAATGGCAGCGCGCTTGGCTCCGATTGGTAAAGAAGGTGAGTTTCAGGGATACGTCAATATCGCCGCTTCGGCAGGCCGGATGATCAGTCCGACCGTCGGGGGACTGATTTATGATTTATCCGGTATGAATGCCGTGTTCCTGACGTTGATCGGATTGATTCTGGTGGCAGGATTCACATTCATTCGTGCTATACCAAGTAAGGCGATAAAATAAGTTCGAAAGACAGACGCGGTCGTTTGATGCCGCCATCTGTCTTTTTTTGAGGACGCATAATAAACATGTAAAATGGGTATTCAATTAAAAGGAAAATATTAATTGATTAACCAAATTAAAGAAAAAATATGTTTGACGTGTCGTGTGCCGGAGGTGTAAAAGATGAGGCAATGTATTTTCGTTGAAGATCAGCTGACTTGGACATCACTTGTCGAAAATAAATCACTTGATATTTTTTATAGCTATGAATACGTCCGTTTAAATGCACGGGCCGATGAAACGGCGGGACTGGTTTATTTTCAAGGTGCGTCAGGCGAACTGTTTTATCCTTTTTTGAAGAGGCGTATTTTCGACACCGAGTATTTTGATATGATTACACCTTATGGTTATGGAGGTCCGGAAGTTGTTGGTGAACTGACGTTGGAAGAACTGGCAGATGCCAAGCGTTCTTTTCGGCAATGGGCCATGCGTCACAAAATTGTCTCGGAGCTGATTCGGTTTAATCCATTGACGGAAAATCAAAAACGGATAGCGGATTGGACGAAAACGGAATTCATCCGCCACACGACGAGCATCGATCTTCGGCCAACCGTGGAAGAAATCATGCAAACGTTTCATAAGAAAAACCGGAGTATGATCCGGAAGTCATTGGCGTCAGAGCTGACAGTCCGTCGGGGATCAAAAGAAGATTTGCCAACTTTTATCCGTCTTTATTACCAAACGATGGACCGGAAAGATGCCTCTTCCCATTACTATTTTACACCTGAATACTTTGAACAACTGTTTCAGCCGACACAGCTGTGTGAACCGTTATTGTTGATTGCCGAGTGGAGAGGGGAAGCCGTCGGTGGTTATTTCGTATTGCTTGGACAAGAGTATGCACACGGACATTTGATTGGATGTCAACGGGATGAACATAAACTGTTTCCGAATCAGCGACTGGAATATGAGGCGATCTTACATTCCAAGACGGCAGGGATGGTCGAACAACATTTAGGCGGCGGATATAAGGAACGGGACAGTCTGTTTGAAAGCAAGTGCCGTTACACAGGATACCGGATGTTTGAATACCACCAAGGAAAAACGATTCTTCTGCCTCATGTCTATGAAAAATTGTGCCAACGCTATGGAAGTGATCAAGACGTAGACTATTTCCCGGAATACCGCTACCAAGAGACGGTTTTAGCGACATGAATCCACCTGATCGTCTGCGGATGATCAGGTTTTTTGGTAGGCTGATAGCAGGAGGGGAAAAAATGAAAAAAACAGGTCTGATTTTTGATATGGATGGTGTCATTCTCGACAGTGAAATTCAATATTTTAAAGTCCACCAACACATGTTTAAGACGTTATCTATCCCGCTCGATCATACGCAGTATGCGACATTCATGGGGAAAACAGGAGACGAGATGTGGGAAGAACTGATTACACAACATGAGTTACCTCACTCTACGGAAGCATTACTGGCACTCGAACATGAATTATTCCAGCAACACGCGAAGCCGGAAGCATGCGGCCTAAAAGACGGAGTCAAAGAATTGATGGAACTGGCCCGCATGGAAGGATACCGGATTGCGATTGCTTCTTCCAGTTCACTTGAAAAAATCACACGCGTCATCACGCATTATGGATTGACGGTCGATGCGTACACGAGCGGATTTGAAGTCCCGCGGTCGAAGCCGGATCCGGCGATTTTCCGCTTGGCGGCGCAACGGATTGATCAAGCACCGGAGGCTTGTATCGTGATTGAAGATGCAGCGAACGGGATGATCGGGGCGAAGGAAGCAGGAATGGAAGTCATCGCCTTGCTGGATGAACGGATGCCGGCACAAATCCTGCATCACGCGGACCACGTCGTCTCGTCGCATGCGGCAATCGGAGAAATTTTACGGAACCGTTGACGATAAGGGAAGATTCAGCTTACACTAACACATAGATAGTCCATTGCGACGAACTGAAGTAGTAAGGGAGTCATTCCGTTTAGAGAGCTGGTGATCGGTGCAAACCAGTCGGAATCGTCCGTGAACTCGTCAGGGAGCATGATTCGTGAAATCAAGTAGCGAACTCCGGTCCTTCACACCGTTATCCGTGAATCAAGTGGTCTGCTTCAGCAGACAACGTGGGTGGTACCGCGGGAGACAAACCGGTCTTTCGTCCCTATTCCTAGGGGCGGAGACCGGTTTTTTGTATATTCAGAGGAGGAATAGAGATGCCGTACAATCATCGTGAAATCGAACCGAAATGGCAAGCGCGCTGGGAACAGGACAATGCGTTCGTCACAACAGAAGATCCGGAAAAAGAAGGTTTTTATGCGTTAGACATGTTTCCTTATCCATCGGGAGCAGGACTCCATGTCGGACACCCAGAAGGATACACGGCAACGGATATCCTCGCACGGATGAAACGGATGCAGGGGTACAACGTCCTTCATCCGATGGGATGGGATGCGTTTGGACTTCCAGCGGAACAGTATGCCCTTGATACAGGGAATGATCCGCGGGAGTTTACAGCGCAAAACATCGAGACGTTCAAACGTCAGTTAAAAGATTTAGGATTCTCATATGATTGGGATCGTGAAATCAATACGACGGATCCAAATTATTACAAATGGACACAGTGGATCTTTACGAAATTGTATGAACAAGGACTTGCTTTCGTTGACGAAGTCGCGGTTAACTGGTGTCCGGCGCTTGGAACAGTCCTTGCGAACGAGGAAGTCATCGACGGACTGTCGGAGCGTGGCAATCATCCCGTCGTCCGTGTTCCGATGCGGCAGTGGGTCTTAAAAATCACAGAGTATGCGGACCGTTTACTCGAAGATTTAGATGAACTCGACTGGCCAGAATCGGTGAAAGAAATGCAACGGAACTGGATCGGAAAATCGGAAGGGGCGGAAATCGACTTTACGATTGACGGTCATAAAAAACAAGTGACGGTCTTTACGACACGTCCGGATACAGTTTTCGGGGCAACTTACCTTGTTCTTGCACCGGAGCATCCGTTCGTCGCGGACATCACGACAGCCGATCATGAAGAAGCTGTTAAAACGTATATCGCATCTGTTCAGACGAAATCAGACTTGGAGCGGACAGATCTTGCGAAAGAAAAAACAGGCGTCTTCACGGGAGCTTTTGCCGTCAATCCGATTTCCGGAGAACGTCTGCCGATCTGGATCGCCGATTATGTCCTCGCGACATATGGGACAGGCGCCATCATGGCCGTACCGGCACATGACGAGCGAGATCATGAATTTGCGAAACAGTTTGACCTGCCAATCATCGAAGTCGTAACAGGCGGTAACGTCGACGAAGCAGCGTACACGGGTGAAGGAGAGCACGTCAATTCAGAGATGCTCGACGGACTATCAAAACAAGAAGCGATTGAGACAATCATCGCTGAACTTGAGACGAATCAAGTCGGACGCAAAAAAATCACTTTCCGGTTGCGTGACTGGTTATTCAGCCGTCAACGGTACTGGGGTGAGCCGATTCCGGTCGTCCACATGGAAGACGGAACGATGAAGACGCTCGATAAATCAGAACTTCCGCTTGAATTGCCGATGATTCCGGAAATCAAGCCGTCGGGAACGGGTGAATCTCCACTCGCTCTTGCTGAAGACTGGCTCGATTACACGGATCCGGTCAAAGGACTTAAAGGGCGTCGTGAGACGAATACGATGCCACAATGGGGCGGCAGCTGCTGGTATTACCTTCGCTTCATCGATCCGCACAATGAAGAAGCGATTGCCGATCCGGAAAAATTAAAATACTGGCTCCCGGTTGATATTTACATCGGAGGGGCTGAACATGCCGTACTTCATTTACTCTACGCCCGCTTCTGGCACAAAGTCTTGTATGATATCGGTGTCGTACCGACGAAAGAACCATTCCAAAAGTTATATAACCAAGGGATGATTCTCGGAGAAAACAACGAAAAAATGTCGAAATCACGCGGAAACGTCATCAATCCGGATGAAATCGTCAAATCGCACGGTGCGGATACGCTCCGTTTATATGAGATGTTCATGGGACCACTGGATGCTTCAGTTTCCTGGTCGGAGAACGGTCTAGACGGAGCACGTCGTTTCCTTGACCGCGTCTGGCGTCTGTTTGAACGGACAGCGGACATTCAAGATGTGACGACAGTCGATGCGGACTTTGAACGTGTCTACCACCAGACGGTTAAGAAAGTAACGGAAGATTTCACGAATATTCAGTTCAACACCGGCATTTCGCAGTTGATGGTCTTCGTCAACGAAGCAAACAAACAACCGGTCTTGCCACGCCATTTCCTTCGTGGATTCATTCAATTATTGACTCCGGTTGCTCCGCACTTAGGGGAAGAGTTATGGGAACAACTTGGCTTTGAAGACACCTTGACATATGCGGCATGGCCGACATTCGATGAAACGAAACTCGTCAGCGATACAATGGAATTCGTCATTCAAGTCAACGGCAAAGTCCGTTCGAAGCTCGTCATCAGCATCGACGCAACGAAAGAAGAAATTGAAGCTCTTGCGTTTGCAGATGAAAAAACACAAGAGTGGATTGGTGATAAAACGGTTCGAAAAGTCATCGTCGTCCCGAAAAAACTGATCAACATCGTAGCAAACTAAGCTGAAACCCCTCATCTGATTTAATCAGATCGAGGGGTTTTCGATTATCTCCGTCGCAAGTCCGCTTTTTTTTTAGGGCGCCTTCTGCTAAACTGAATCAGAAACCGAGACAGAAAGGCGATTTGTGTAAATGAAACGAACTTATATAGTCTATACAACGATTTTTGCCGTCGTCTCCGGTCTGATCCTTTGTGTGGCCCTCGTCTTTTCGAGACCTGAGACCGTAGCACAAATTCAAGAGACGTTTGCAAAAATTGAGACACAATCCAAACACCAAGCAGCTGTGAAACAAGTACCACCGAAAACGCCGTCCTCGATTCCAAATCCGGAAGAACCGTTGATCAAGAATGTCCAACAGATGTTGTATGATGATTCGATTGGTTCTTATCTTGTTGTAACGGAAGATTATCACTTTTTTGAAATCAGTGGGACAGGAGAACGTATCAATGCTTCATTCCAAATCGAGGATGAAGGCAAGTTGATGTTATCGGGACTTGACGGAATGACGCTCGTTGACGGCGAGACCGTCGCCTTATTGACATCCAATCAAATTCTCGTGACAGTCAAACGGGAAGAGGGCGTCTGGAAAGAAGACAAACGAGAGCGGGTAGCAGGTACGACAATCCGTGACAGCTTTCACGGACTCGGTTACGATGCCAAGAAAAAACAATTTTATACGATCAATCACATTCGCTCGTTAGCACGAAGTGAACTGACGTATTTTGCGATGAAACAAGATGAAATCAAGATTGATAAAGAGGCGACTGCGAAGGAAAAGCGTGCCTTGAAGAAAAAACAAAAACCACCGTATTTGACGATCGTGGCACGAAAACGGATCGACACGGCCAGTGGCATGCGCAGTGATGCGAAAAAAGCCTTCACGGAAAACTTCCGTCCGATCGGTCTGGCCGAGCGGCAAGGGCGGATTTATACATTGGATTCGGAAGCGTTATTCCTGTATTCGATTGATACGAAAGATGTGACAATCACGGGGGAATCAGCGAGTCCGAAAGTGTACGGGGCAGAAGGAATATTTGTTCAGGACAATGAGTTGTTTGCACTCATCCAAACGGATAAATTCTCGAGCCGTTCGTTTACGCCAATCGACTAAAAGGCTAGCTCCGTGTAGGAACTAGCCTTTTTGTCATAATGCGGTCAAGGCAGCATTCGTTCCGGCACAATGTCCGGTCACGAAAGCGGCTGTGATGTTGTAACCGCCTGTATAGCCGTGAATGTCGAGGATTTCGCCGGCGAAAAAGAGACCGTCTGCTTTTTTCGACATCATCGTTTTCGGCTGGATTTCCTTAATCGAAACGCCACCTCCGGTGACGAATGCCTTATCAAAGTCGAGTGTTCCTACTGCTTGAAGCGGGAACCGTTTGAGCGTTGCTAACAATTGGGTGAAGTCCTGCTTCTTAATTTGCGTACACACTTCATCACCGAAACCGATTTTAGCAAATAACAGGTCGAGTAACCGTTCCGGAACAAATCCTTTTAACGCATTACGGACTGTCTTTTTCGGATTAGCGGCAAGGGCGGCTTGGAATCGTTCCGTCAACGCACCGATTGATTCATCCGGGAACAAATCGATCGAGAGATGGACGACTCGCTCACCTGATCGTTTTCTTTCTTTGATCGTGTACTGACTGCACCGTAACGCAATCGGACCACTCAGACCGAAATGCGTGAACAGGAGGTCACCGGTATGCGTTTTAATCGGTTTGTCTTTTTTGCCATGGACGGTCAGAGCAACGTCACGTAAGGAAAGACCTTGTAATGTCTTTTCCTGAATGAACGTGTCGTTCAGTAAAATCGGGACTTCCGTCGGAAAGAGTTCCGTGATCGTATGGCCGGCTTTACGTGCCCAAGGATAGCCGTCACCGGTTGAACCGGTGTGGGGAACCGATTGTCCGCCGACAGCGACGACACAACTTTTGGCTTCAAGGCGGGTTCCGTCAGCGAGCAAGACGGCTGCAAACGAACCATCCGGATGAAAGTCGAGGGTTTCGACTTCGGCATTGATTTGGATTTCGGCGCCGTGTTGACGAATTTGATCAATCAACACACGAACGACATCGGCCGCTTTATCGGAAACAGGGAACATCCGTCCGTTGTCCTCTTCTTTTAGGGCGACACCAAACCCTTCGAACAGTTCAATGATCGATTCGTTATTGAACTGCGAAAAGGCGCTATAGAGAAAACGGCCGTTTCCCGGAATCGATTGAACCAACTCTTCCAGTGGTTTGCGATTTGTGACGTTACACCGACCGCCCCCTGAAATCGCCAGTTTTCGTCCAAGTTTACTTCCTTTATCGAGCAAAAGCGTCTTCGCGCCTGCTTGTAACGAGGCGAGAGTTGCCATTAAACCGCTTGGGCCGCCTCCGATTACGATTACATCATACATGTGGTCACCTCATTTGTTGGATTCTGCTTGTTTCACTTTAGCAGAAGTTTGTACTGTAAACAAACCGTCTCTTTCTTTTATGGAAGCTGAGCGGTATAATGATTTGCAATTGTGCAAGAGAGAACTTGTATATTGAGACGTTTATTGAGTTAAGAAAAAATAGAAAGTGCGAGGAAGGTTATCCATGTCGACTGTGAGCAAAAAGCAAGAAACTTCATCCAGTAATACCGGATTCGTTCGTGGAACGATGTTGTTATCCGGTGCATCACTCATTTCCCGTGCCCTTGGTCTGATTTATCTGTTTCCGTTTCAGTTCATGGTCGGAGCGACGGGAATCATGTTCTACACGTATGCCTATAATTATTATGCCATCATGATTGGTCTCGCAACAGCCGGTATTCCGGTCGCCGTTTCGAAGTTCGTCGCAAAGTATAATGCGATGGGGGAATACGACACAAGCGAACGATTATACCGATCCGGATTAAAAATCATGTCCATCACCGGTGTAGTTTCCTTTCTGGCCTTATTTTTACTGGCTCCGTATTTGGCTCACCGGGCAATACCCGGAGGAGATGTCGATTCGGCTTCATATGTCGATGCTGTCACGATGACGATCCGTGGTGTCAGCTTTGCCTTGATTCTGATTCCGGCGATGAGTATGACACGGGGTTATTTTCAAGGGTATCAATCGATGGGACCGACAGCGATTTCGCAGATCCTGGAGCAAATCGTGCGAATCATCTTTTTACTGGCCGGTGTCAGCATCGCGATTTATCTGTTTGACACGGATGCAGCGTGGGCAGCAACGATTGCGACGTTCAGTGCCTTCATCGGGGCAATCGGCAGTGTTGTCGTACTCGTTTATTATTTCCGAAAACGTGCACCCGGTTTAAAAGCCTTACGCGATGGTCAGACGACGATATCGCCGGATCGTCCGTTAGCAGGACTGTACAAAGAATTGTTGACGTATGCGATCCCAATCGTCATGGTCGGGTTATCAACACCGCTTTATCAGGTCATTGATCAAAACACGATGAATGCGGCTTTACAAAGTATTGGTTACACGCTGGAAGCAGCGGGGAATGCAACGGCCTATCTGATTGCAGATAGTCATAAGATTGTCCTGATTCCGGTTTCGGTCGCGACGGGGTTATCCTTATCCGCGACACCATTGTTGACGGCCTCGTTTACACAAGGGGATATGCGGAAAGTCCGGAAACAAATCTCGCAAATTTATCAACTGGCCTTTTTCGTAACAATTCCAGCGGTCGTCGGTATGATTTTGCTGAGTGAAGAGACGTTCCATGTCTTATTCCCGAAAGATCAGGCTGCCTGGGTCTATTTATTGAGTTATGCACCAAGTGCGCTGTTCCTTGCGCTGTATTCCGTCACGGCCGCTGTATTGCAAGGCATCAACCGGCAGTATTTCACGATTGTTGCGACATTGGCAGGATTGCTGACGAAATATCTGTTGAATGCTCCCCTGATTCACTGGACAGGAGACGGAACGGGTGCCGGATATGCAACGATTCTCGGATACGTCGTCGCGACGGGATTGATGTTCTTCCGGATTACGCAAACGGTTCAGTTTCCGTTCAGTACGGTCTTACGCCGGACGTCACTGATCATGATCATCAGTGCCATCATGGGTGCGAGCGTCGCGCTGGTGAAATGGGGATTATCGGTCATGTTACCCGCTACGACGGTCGGTTCGCTCGTCATTTTAATCGTCGGAGCAGGAATTGGAATCGTCGTCTTTGCAGGTCTTGCCATTTGGAGCGGATTAGCGGAAGCTGTATTAGGAAGAAAATTTTCAATGAAACGAGGACGAGGAAATGCGTCTAGATAAATTACTCTCAAACATGGGAGCCGGATCGCGGAAAGAAGTAAAACAATTACTCAAATCCGGTGCGATTCAAGTTGACGGAGAAATCGTGTATGATCCGAAGCAACATGTTGATACCGAACAGCAACACGTACTTTTATACGGGGAACCGGTCACGTATCAAAAGTTCATCTACTTGATGATGAACAAACCGCCGGGCGTAATCAGTGCGACTGAAGATAAGCGGGATCAAACCGTCATTGATTTACTGTTTGAAGATGTGACGTACTTTAAACCCTTTCCGGTCGGACGACTCGACAAGGATACGGAAGGATTGTTGCTGTTGACAAATGACGGATCCTTTAATCATGCGTTGATGTCACCGAAGAAACACGTTGAAAAAGTCTACTATGCGGAAGTCATCGGTACGCTGACGGAAGAGGACGTGGAAGAAGTTGCAGAAGGGGTCACGCTTGAAGACGGGTATAAAACAAAACCGGGAAAGCTGGTCATCCTGGAAGCGACGGATGAAACGTCTACACTCGAGCTGACGATTACCGAAGGGAAGTTCCATCAAGTCAAACGGATGATGTTGGCTCTCGGAAAAGAAGTGACGTATTTGAAACGCTTGTCGATTGGACAACTGCCGCTCGATTCGACACTCGAAGCAGGCGAATACCGGGAACTCACACGTGGTGAATTAGCCCTGTTCGACTGGAAACCGGAATAAGTAAAGACCCTCGAAACGAAAAAAGTTTCGAGGGTCTTTTTATTTAAAGCCGAGTTATGTCCCAGCCTCTTTGTCGATTACTGGTTACGAAGGGCTTCCGCAATCGGGAAGGGACCACTGAGTACTTCAAACTGACGTGTTTGAGTCGGATGATCAATCAATGTGACGAACAGAGCCGCAATATCATCTCGTGAGACTTCGCGTCCCTCATATGAATCAAAATGTTCTTGTGTCTCGATCGAGCCGCTCGGCTCATCGTAACTGAGTGGACCCGGCCGAACAATCGTATAATCGAGGCCACTGTCTTTTAAATGACGGTCCGCCGCACCCTTAGATTCCAGATAAACTTTCAAATCACCTTGCGGGTGATCAGCGCCAACTGAACTGAGCATCAAGAAACGCTCAATTCCGCTTGCTTTAGCCGCATCGATGACTTTGATTGCGCCATCCTGGTCAACGGCACGTGTCAATTCTTCGGAAGCGCCACCGGCACCAGCAGCGAAAATGACAACATCGGCATCTTTGACGACGTCCGTGACATCTTTCGTTAAATCACCAAGGCGGACTTCAGATGCTCCAAGTGCAATCAAGTCATTGATCTGGTTTTCTTCCCGGACTACAGCGATGGCTTGATGCTGACCTTGCTTGCCGATCAGCTCAACCATTTTCCGCCCGGTTGTTCCGTTTGCTCCAATAATTAAAATATTCATCTCATCATCTCCTTCTCAAACTAGATATACCCTGCCTGAAAAAAAAATAACAAAAAAAAGACGCGAAGAATTCGCGTCGTAACAGAAAATAGTCTGATGAAACATCTTAATCAGCCGGCTTGTCGTTGTTTTTTACTTGATGTCCAAGTACCGCGTCTTGGGCTTACAATGAGGTTGTTGTATTCAAGCACATTCAAGTCACGCTGGACGGTCCTTGAAGTAATGCCGAACTCTTCAACCAAGTCTGCTGTCGTAGTAGCTCCGTTCTCATTGATATAGAGATAAATCGATTTAATCCGGGTCAACATACGGTCTGTAGAATCTTTCATTGGTATAACCACTCCCCCAATGGATAGAATAGTGTTCTAAAGCTTCGGGTGACAAAAGACGATGATTAATTAAGTTGTTTCGCCTTTAGTATAACTCTTTTAGTATAGAATGCAAGTAATTTAACCGAACGTTTGCAAAAATAACACAAACTTTCAACACCCAATAGCGAATGAAAGGTGTTTTTTATCTTTCAATGTTCGTTAAAAACGTAATAACAAAAGATTTGGTATTTTGGATGTTCGTAATTGTCAAATTTTCGCTATACTTAAAGGTGAACGAATCAGCGGATAAGGGAGAGAAGTCATATGGTCAATTGGAAAGAAGAAGTCATGGCACGACGCGAAGATCTTTTAGTTGATTTAAAGGAATTGTTACGCATACCTAGTATTCTCGATGAAACAACGATTCAGGAAGGAGCTCCATTCGGAACCGAAGTCAAACGTGCGCTCGATTGGATGCTCGCGCTCGGGGACCGCGATGGATTCATCACGAAAAACGTTGATGGGTATGCCGGTCACCTTGAATATGGTCAAGGAGATGAATTGCTCGGTATTCTTTGCCACTTGGACGTCGTCCCAGCGGGCGGGGATAACTGGACGTACGGCCCATTTAATCCGACATTGGCTGACGGAAAATTGATTGCGCGGGGTGCGATTGATGACAAAGGACCGACGATGGCAGCATATTATGCCTTAAAAATCGTTAAAGAGTTGGGACTTCCGCTTTCAAAACGAATTCGTCTGATTGCCGGCGGGGACGAAGAAAGTGAATGGCGGTGTGTGAATCATTACTTCAAGCATGAAGAAATGCCGACGCTTGGATTTGCACCGGATGCCGATTTTCCAATCATCAATGCAGAAAAAGGATTGTACGACGGTCTGTTGACTCAAGGTAAACCGGTTAAAGCCGCAGATACAGGCTACCAACTGATTCGCTTCGAAGGCGGAGAACGTCCGAATATGGTACCGGGTCACGCGACAGCGACGGTACATGTCGCTGAGCGGGGAACGGTTGAAGAAGATTTCCACCAGTATTTAGAAAAGCAAGGTGTGACAGGGACAATCAAGGAGACGGCAGAAGGCCTCATCTTTGATGTGATTGGCGTCGCCGCCCATGCGATGGAACCGGACAACGGGAAAAATGCCGCCCTTCATCTGGCGCGTTTCTTGCATACGCTCCACTTGGATTACAGCGGCCGCCGTTATCTTGAAATGATCGTGCACATGTTCCGCGACTCACGCGGTGTTGCACTCGGAGTGGCGGCATCTGATGAAACAGGCGACCTGACGATCAACGGTGGAGTGTTCCGTTACGAAAACGGACAAGGGACAGCTTCAATCAATATCCGTTACCCTTACAGTGCCGATTTCACAGAACGGTTGCAATTGATTAAAGAAGCCGCGATTGCATACGGATTCGAACTTCAAACACGGACGCATATGCCACCGCATCACGTCGATCCGAACCATGAACTGATCCGGACGCTCAGTGCGGTTTACGAACGGCAAACGAATCAAAAGGCCGACTTAATTGCGATCGGCGGCGGAACCTATGCCCGTTCATTGACAGCAGGTGTCGCATTTGGACCTGTTTTTCCTGGTGGACCGGAAGTCGCGCACCAGGTGGATGAGTATGTTGATTTTGAAGAACTCTTATTAGCCGTTGCCATCTATGCAGAGGCGATTTACGAATTGGCGAAATAAGCATCAGTGCATCTTAAAAAAAATAGTATAAGGAAATGAATCCCCCAAATCCGTTGTGATAGGGGGATTGATTCTTGAAGGAGACTCAGTTGTGATCCATCGTCAAAAATATCATTTTCAAGCCCTTTATTTTTTCATCTTCTTTGGGCAAGGTGCACTTATTCCATACTTGGCACTCTATTTTTCCAATGATGCCTTTCAATTATCGGCATCCGAAATCGGAACGATTGTTGCAGTAGGTCCAGTGTTATCAATTGTTTTACAACCGGTTTGGGGCATGGCGGCAGACCGCTTCGGACGACCGAAACGTCTGTTGTTAGTGGCTTTACTCGCTGCGGGGCTCTTAACGCTCAGTTATTTATTGACGTCTGTCTACTTATTCCTGTTATTAATTTCTTCACTTTGGGCATTGTTCCAGTGTGCACATATTCCGCTTGTCGATACGTTGGCCATCGAATTTTCAAAAAGAAAATCAGTCGACTACGGAGCATTACGCTTATTTGGTTCCGCCGGTTTTGCACTGGCTGTCTTTATCCTTGGACAGGTAACGGAACAAGGATCACTCGGTGCGATTTTTTATGCTAGCGGAGCTGCGCTTGTTCTTGGATTTCTTGTGTTGATCGGAATTGAAGAAACGCCGGTTTCGACCGTCGAGCGTGAACATATTCCGCTGAAATCGTTATTTTCAAACAAACGTTTTTTACTGTTTTTAGCAGGTGGAAGTTTAGTATTCGGACCAATTTTTGCGAATAACTATTACTTTGGAAGTTATGTGACGATTCGTGGGGAATCAACAGCACTCGTCGGAACACTGTTTTTTGTCGCTGTCTTATGCGAAATACCGTTCATGCGGGTTGCGACGCGTGTCATGATGCGGTTTGGACCGATTCCTGTACTGGTGTTCATCTCTGTTTTATCCGCGGTACGGACAGGGATACTGGCGCTTGAGCCGCCGATTTTTACACTCTGGATATTGGCAGCATTACAAGGATTCATCATCGGTCTGTTGATTCCGGTCGCACTTGAGTATGTTCGCTCGCTCGTTCCACCTTCGACAGTGGCGACGGCAGTCAGTACATATATGGCGACGACGACCGGTCTTGCGACGGCATTGTTTAATTTAATGAGTGGGATTGTTTTTGATCAATGGACCATCTATGCCGTATTTTGGGTATATACAGGTAGTAGCTTGTTAGGTGCTTGTTTGTATCTGGTCAGCTCAAAAATCAAGGAGTGATCCGTATGCAAAAACACTACTTCATCGCTATCCCGGTTGCTGACGAGATGTTGACGCGATTCGCGGCTCCTCTAGCGCTTGGCCGCTATTACAAAACGGTGTACGAATCAGGCGAGTATCATCTGACGCTACGTTTTTTAGGAACGTTAACAGAGGACGAGTTGAGAAATTGGCGACGTCAACTGACGGAAATTGCTCAGCTCACTTTTGCTTTTACCTTGAAATTAGATCACCTTGAACGGTTTGGATCAGCCGAGAGGCCTCGTGTCTTTGCCGTCGGACCGGCATATGAGGAAAAACTGTTTCAGCTTGCCCGACGGATTGATCCGGATCCGGCTAAACCGTTTGTTCCGCACATTACTCTTGCGAAGAAGTGGAATCAAGAAGTGGCGCTCCATCCACCCGAACAAACACCTGGCGGCAGCTTGAATGTCAATGAAATCGTTCTGTATCAGATTTGCCCCGACGATCAGCCGCGGTATCAGGCAGACACACGATTTCCATTTGGGAAGAAATAACGAGGTGATATGATTGGCATTATTGATGAAACTTTATGATTTAGAAAGCCGATATGAACGAAATCCGTTGGAAGCTTCGAAGCGTTTCAAAGAACAACAGCTGGTGGATTATGCGAATGTCCTTAAAAAATGGGAGTCGGGTGAACTGTTTCCGGGTGAGACGATCATTCGGCCGAAAAAATGGTGGCAGCCTTTTAAAAAACCAGAGAGGTTTCAGGTGCCGGGAAAACAAATCTCAAAGCCGGCGTTTGATAAATGGTATAAAAAGCGAGTAGAAGTCCAAAAATTAATTTACGTGGCAGGCGGAGCGACGGAAGAAGACATCTGGCGCTTGCCTTTAAGACGCCATCTTGACTTTTATCAAATGTTGCATCTCTTGAACGATCAATTCGGCATGTTTTATCGTGCCGTCATTCAATACCAGCAAGGAGAGGTTGAACTCAGTCCGTTTGTCGTAGGACCTTCTGCCATCTATATACTGGACTGGTTAGACGGGGAAGAAAGTATCTATCATATCAAGCGAAATAAACTGTGGCGGGAACAACCCTTTAAAGCCCCGCCAAAAAATATCGTCAATCCATTAATCAGCTTAAAGCGGACGGAGGATATTCTGCGATTGATTCTAGGTTCCGAATTCATATTACCAATCGAACGTGTTGTCATTGCATCGCAAGGTTACTTCGATCAAATTCCGAAAGAGACAACGACGACATATGTCAGTAAGGTGGACTTCACGGATTGGCTACGGAAAATGAATTTGTCGGCTGTGCATACAAAAGCTTCTCAAATGCGGGTATGCGAACAGATCTTAAAAGAAACGGTTTCGGTGACCTTTCAAATGGCGCTGAACAGTCAAGAAAACGGGCGGATTCAAAAATAGGGAGGGAAGCGGCAAGATGTTTGATTGTCGCGTAAACAGATGGTAAATAATGAATCGGAAACGCAGCAAGTCGGATTGTGTTCAGTTGAGTTCGTGACATTTCAAACCATTCTAATGGAGACGACGACACCGGTTGAACAAGGTGAGTTTTTGCTCGTCTGTGATGGTCAGCCGATGAACTATTTCATTGAACGTCGAGAAGATACGGACGGAACAATCAAATTGACACTGCTGCTCGACCGGGCGGTTGAAGTAGAACGGTGTTATGAAATCATCTTACCCGATCAGGAACGAGTCCGTGTATTGCCGAACCGGATTGTCCAAACGGCGGGATTCGACCGCAAATACAGTTATGAAGGACCTTTAGGTGCCGTCTATGACACGGAAATGATTTCTTTATACGTCTGGTCACCGCTGGCAGAGAGGTTGGAGTGTATTCGCTACGATCAAGCCGGTGTCGAAATCGAGAGCCGGGACTTCGAACGGCAAGAACGTGGGGCGTATCGTTTAGTAGTTCCCCGAACATGGGAAAACAGCCGTTACCGTTACCGGGTCACGACGTATCAGGGAACACATGAAGTCGTCGATCCTTATGCAAAGGCAGTCAGCGTAAATGGACAGTTTGCTGTTTTGCTTGATGTCGAGCAAGAAATTAACCGGCAGTTTCCGCATCGACAAAAACGACCGCTGTTGATCAAACCGACAGATGCCATCATTTATGAAGCGCATATCCGGGATTTTACGATTGATTCGTCTTCCGGCTCGCATCATCCCGGACAATACATAGGGATGACGGAAACAGGAACCGTTTCACCGGAAGGACGTTCGACAGGCATTGATTATTTACTTGAGTTGGGGGTGACCCATCTTCAATTGTTACCGGTTCACCTGTTTACGACGACAGAGGAAGTCAGTCGTCTTCCTTATAACTGGGGATATGATC
This sequence comes from Exiguobacterium sp. R-39, assembly GCF_049942815.1. Lineage (NCBI taxonomy): Bacteria > Bacillati > Bacillota > Bacilli > Caryophanales > Exiguobacterium > Exiguobacterium sp. R-39. The sequence goes on along the minus strand of NZ_CP187965.1, from coordinate 2,311,225 downwards.
CTGTTCAATGGTTTTCACTGACCGGATGTTATGCCAGTAACCCGACTGATCCGAAAATCCGGATTCTTGAATATGTCGAGATGATCGAACAGTTGCACGCGGCAGGAATTCGGGTGACGTTTGATGTTGTCATGAATCATGTCTATATTCGGGAGCAATCCGCACTCGAACATCTGGTACCGGGTTACTATTTCCGTTACGAAGTGGACGGGACACTTGCCAACGGAACAGGTGTCGGGAATGATACGGCATCGGAACGGTTTATGATGAGACGGATGATTGTTGATTGCCTGACGTATTTTGCGGACATTTTTCAGGTGGATGCTTTTCGCTTTGACCTGATGGGGATTCATGATGTTGAGACGATGAACCATGTCCGGGCAGCATTGGATCATATCGATCCGACCATTCTTGTTTATGGAGAAGGTTGGGACTTGGCGACACCTTTACCGCAACGTCAAAAAGCCATCAGTTCAGTTGCTTCGCAAATGCCTCGGATTGGTCATTTTAACGATGTTTTCCGGGATGCGTTAAAAGGCTCGACGTTCAATGAAACGGATTGTGGTTTTGTATCGGGTAATGGTTGGTGGGAAGGGGAAGTGCGAAACGGGATGGCCGGGAGTATCACATTGGACGGTCAAACGACCGGGCGTTTTCCTGAGCCGACGTATTCGATCAATTATGTCGAAGCACATGACAACCATACCTTGTATGATAAGTTAGCGCTCGCCCGACCGGATTTGGATGAAGTGACACGGTTACAAATGAGTCGACTGGCTCAGACGATTATTTTCTTAGCGGCCGGTATTCCGTTTATTCACGCCGGACAGGAGTTCGGACGGACAAAACAAGGGGTCGAGAACAGTTACAATGCACCTGATACGATCAATCGGATGGATTGGACGTTACGCGATCGCCATGCGCATATGGTCGATTATTTAAAAAATATCTTACAAATCCGTCGAATGCACGGAGGATTCCGATTACACCGAGCCAACCAGGTGCAAGAATTGATGCATTTTTTGCCGATGCATCCGGGTGTCATCGCCTACGAAGTAGGGGCCGTTCATTCATATGATGCCTGGCAACGGACGCTTGTCGTTCATAATGTGACGTTTGAAAAAATTGAAATTGTGCTCGATCATCCGAGATGGAATGTACATGTCCACGGCAACGAAGCATCCGTTACGCCACTTGAAAAGGGTGTTTCGCAGATCACGGTCCTTCCGTTGTCAACAACGATCGCCACATGTTAAGATAATCATTGTGCCTTAAGGCAAATCTACTAAAAAGTTGAGCGGATTATAATGGAATTAGATATTTTAGATGCGCTTGGCGAAGGCTGGACCCTTACGCCAGCAGGCGGAATCACGGGAGAAGCATATATTGCCTCGACAGGGCAGTCAAAACTCTTTTTAAAACGAAACTCCTCGCCATTTTTGGCGATTTTATCAGCGGATGGAATCGTACCGAAGCTGCTTTGGACGAAGCGGATTTATAGCGGAGATGTCATCAGTGCCCAACAATTCATTGAGGGGCAAGAACTGGAACCGGAAATGATGGAACGGCCGGAAGTCGCAAGGTTGCTCGGAAAAATTCATGACTCGAAGGAATTGCTGTTCATGTTACAACAACTGGATCAGCGTCCGATCGAACCGGATGAACTTTTACGGCAATGCCGGCTGTATTTTCAACCTGCTGAACTGGAACAACCGGAATTGATTGAACAGGCAATCGACTATCTGTCAGAACAATTACCTTTTGTTAGAACGGACGAGCAAGTCGTTTGTCACTCGGATTTGAATCATAATAACTGGTTGGTCGGAACAGATGGACATCTGTATCTTAATGATTGGGATGATGCCATCATTGCGGATCGTGCTTATGATCTTGGAATGATGTTATACAGTTATGTCGACGAAGAGTGTTGGCCGGAATGGTTTGCGAATTACGGACATCCGTTGACGGCAGATCTGAAGCAGCGGATGTATTGGTATGTCGTGGCTCAGGCGGTACTCTCAATTTATTGGTATGAAGATACCGTGCATCCGGATGCAGCAGAGAGTTATCTTTTCTTGGCCCAACTGCTTGAGATGGAGCAGGAAGATTAAATCAGCGCTGGGTACTTTCGATATAACGAGCTTTAAAGGCTAAAAAAATGTGCGGACACAGAATGATTCTGTGTCCGCACATTTTTTTAGCCTTCAGCAATTTGTATTTCTTTTTCGATATCGTGACTTTCGAGATCCGCTTGACGATAAGCTTCTGTCGTCGGCAAACGTAAATCCAGCCTTGGTTTTTCTTCAAACGTGACCGTCACGTCCTGTACCGTATAGTCGAAAACATGACCTCCACCGCTTCGTTCCTGGTCGATGAAATGAAGATGATAACCTGCGACTGCGATTCCATGACCGAACCGGGGTGTGAAGTAACCGGCCAGCGTCCCGTCAATTTGTTCGAATGTCCGGGCACTTTGTGTCGCGACGGCTTCAGTAATCGGACGGAAGGGTTTTTCCTGTCGGGCGACGGTCCGTGTCTTGACCTCGGAAAATCGTCCTTCAATCCGTACCGCGTAAAAGCTGTTGACTGTACTCAGCTGCTCACTTAACCAGTGTTCGAAATCAGCTTTCGTCATCGTTTGCTTCACGGACAACGACTGTTCCGGAACAAATCGTGTCAGAGAACAGAACGGCGTCGTCGTCTCCGGATCGAGTGGACGGGCACTGCCGTCCGACCGTAATTGATAAAAGAAACCATCAAAACCGATCATTTCCCCGTCGAGATGATCAAATGTTCCGATCCCGAAATCATGTCCGGGAAGAATCGACTCGTAGCGTGTCTCACTTTCGAACACGCCGTCGAGTAAAGCCATCATTGTCGAAATCTGAAGTAACGTATCCTCGTGTTGCATCGCTTCCATCTCCTTATCAGTTCAGTTGATCCAAGTGTACCTCTTTGCCGAGTGTAATGTTATCGCTGTAGTCAATCGGGACATCAACGATTACAGGACCGTCTGTTTGCCATGCTTCTTCCATGACCGAGATGAGCTCTGACGGATGATTGACACGAAGTCCTTTTGCACCAAAACTTTCAGCATATTTCACTAAATCGACTTCACCGAACGATGTACCGGATTTTCGGTTGTACTTCATTTCCTGCTGGAATGCTACCATATCAAAGCCGCTGTCACGCCAGACGAAATGGACGAGCGGGGCATTCAGACGGACTGCCGTCTCCAGTTCCATTGCAGAAAAGAGGAAGCCGCCATCTCCGGAAATCGAGACGGCTTTTTTACCGGGACGAACGAGTGTCGCCGCAATCGCCCATGGTAATGCAACACCAAGCGTCTGCATCCCGTTACTGAATAGAAGGTGACGTGGTTCATACGAACGGAAGTGACGCGCCATCCAAATATAATGTGAACCGACATCGACTGTGACCGTCACATCGTCAGCAATTTGTTCGCGTAACGTTTTCATAAAGTAAAGCGGATGAGTGAGTGGCGAGTCTTTGACGATTGGCGGGATGTCCCGTTCTTCCAACCGTTGTTGAAGACCACGTAAAAACTCAGTTGAACTTTCTGGAAGTGTCAATGCGTTTAACCGTTCTGATAAAGCATTGATGGTTGCTGCGACATCACCGACAAGCTCGCGGTCAGGACGATAGAAATGATCAATTTCAGCCCGCATTTGATCGAGGTGGATTAATGTCCGCTCCTGAGACGGTTGATTCCAGAATTTCGGATCGTACCCAATTGGATCGTATCCGATCGACAAGACAAGATCGGCTTCAGCAAGCAAAGCATCTCCCGGTTGGTTACGGAAAAGACCGACTCGGCCATAAAAATTGGATTCAAGCTCGCGCGACAGTGTGCCGGCCGCTTGGAATGTCTGAACGACTGGAATCGAAACGCGTGTTAACAAAGCACGGATTGCTTCGACGACACGGGGTTGACTTGAACGCATACCAAGTAATAAGACCGGTAATTTCGCTTGTTCGATTAAGGTAGCTGTCTCATCGATCCATTCTTCCGGTGCAATTCCGAGTTTAGGGGTTTGGACGGCTTTAAACGAAGTGACGTTTGCTTCATTTAATCCGACATCTTGCGGAATGCTGACGAACGCAGCACCTGATGTCGTTTCGGCCGTCCGGAAAGCATTGGATAACACTTCGGGAATGTTGTCGGCATCTTGAACTTCAGCACTGAAGTTCGTGATCGGTTTGAACAGTGCTTGGTTATCCATCGATTGATGTGTTCGTTTCAAACGATCAGCTCTTGTGACGGCGCCGGCAATCGCGACGACAGGATCGCCTTCAGAGTTTGCCGTGACAAGACCGGTCGCAAGATTCGAAGCACCTGGTCCTGACGTGACAAGAACCACACCGGGTTTATCCGTCAAGCGACCGATCGCCTGCGCCATGAAAGCAGCGTTCTGCTCATGACGTGCGACGATCAGTTCTGGTCCGCGGTCTTGCAAAACGTTAAAGACAGAATCAATTTTAGCTCCAGGAATTCCGAAAATGTAATCGACACCCTGTTCGATGAGAGTATCCACAACCAAATCGGCCCCTGTTTTCTTCTGTACTAATTCTTCTGATTCACTGTTTTGTTTTTCAATCATTACAATTCTCCTTTTCTACCAGTAGTTTTGGTTGTTCGATAGCTGTAATATAAAAACTGTTTCGTAAAAAGTATACATCTGTTTTAGTGAGAAACCAAGGTGAATCGTTCAGAAACTAAAAAAGACACCTTGTGATCTACACAAGATGTCTGACACGTCAGCATTATTCCGCATTAACTTTCCCGAATGTCGCCCAAACAAAGAGGGCTGCTACACCCATGACAAGGACGATCGGAGAACCCCAGGCAATTAAGAAGTCATCCATCATTAAAACCTCCTTCAAGAAACTTTGTACTGTAAGTGTAGTAGATTGCTCAGTTATTCTCAAGTGACGATCTGCTGAACTTTCTTTTTGGCGTCAATCAAGAACATCTTATATATTTACCCGAATCATGATAAACTTATCTGCGGATAATTTAAGAATCGAAAGGATGAACAATATGCGTTTACGCCACAAACCATGGGCGCTGGATTATATGAAAGAGCAATCCTCCATCTATATAGCAGACCCGTCGACTTTAAAAGGAAACTGGTCGAATGAATTTAAAAATGAAAATCCGATTTACATCGAAGTCGGGTCAGGCAAAGGGGCCTTCATCACAGGGATGGCAAAACAGTATCCGGAGGTCAACTTTATCGCGATCGAGTTGTTTGAAAGCGTTGCGGTCGCAATCGTTCAAAAGATGGTGGAAGAACCACTTGAAAACGTTCGTGTCTTGACGGTTGATGCAAAAGATTTGCGTGACTTCTTTGAAAAAGGAGAGGTTGCCCGTGTTTATTTGAACTTCTCCGATCCTTGGCCGAAATCACGCCATGCCAAACGCCGCTTGACGTACAAAACGTTTTTAGCGACGTATGAAGATATTTTACCGGAAAAAGGGCAGATTCATTTTAAGACGGATAACCGGAAATTATTTGAATCCAGTCTGATGACGATGTCTGCTTACGGCATGACATTCGATTGGATGTCGCTTGATTTACATGCCAATGAGCCGGAAAATAACGTCAGAACGGAATACGAAGAACGTTTTTCAGCACTGGGTCAACCGATTTATCGGATGGAAGCAACATATACGAAATAATTTAGACAAAAAGTTTTCTTATTTTCCTAGCATTTCTTTCACACTTTTTTCTTATTAATTGGTACAATGTTGTTGACTGAAGAACTGTATTTACAGGTAAAGGGGGAAATTGGGGATGTGGCAAAAAAGCTTAGCCTTCGTAACGGCACTCTTTCTCGCATTGAGTATCGGACAATCGGTATTCGCTGCGATTGATACGTCATCTATGCAAAAAGCACTTGACGAGGATTTGAAGAGTACACATTACGACTATAAAAAAGGTTCTGTAGAAATTGAAGATCCAAAAACATTCACTGGTGAAAAAGGTGAACAGATTATCGGCGGAATCGCGGTAATCGAGACTGTTCGTGATGGAATCTTCATCACGATCAAACGTGAAATCCATTTCTTTAACGCAGACAGCGGTAAATTACTTACAAGCGCAGATGCGGCTAAAGTAGACGGCGTCAAAGAATACATTGACAGCAACTCGGATAACCTGCACCAAAAAGTAGTCTACTGGTTGCCGATGTTACTCATGATCTTATTAATTGCTGTACCAGCTATCATGCTATACGTTGTTGTACCGCGTCTGTACTCTACTACGGAATACATGAACCCGATCTACGAGCGTAATGATAACCCGCGTTAATCTTTTTTAAACAAATGAAAATCCCTTGTCTGACCCGATTCGTCGGGACGGACAAGGGATTTTTTTAGATAAATAAAACGAGTAAAAAAGCGATGATGGCTGGAAGTCCTTGTTTGAAAAGAATCGAGACATTTGCAGTAGCTGCACCGTAAAGGGCAGCAACGATGACGCATCCGAGGAAATACAACTGAACAGCCGGGGAATCAAGAATCAGTCCGAAGATCAGACCGGCGGCAAGAAAACCGTTGTAAAGACCTTGATTGGCGAATAATGTCCGGATTTGCGGATTTGAGACCGCTTCTTCGGTCAGTCCGAATGTACGTTTGGCAGACTTAGATGATAGAAGAAACATTTCAAGTACCATGATATAAAAATGTTCCACAGCGACTAGCAGTACAAAGAAGATAGCGAGTAAAGACATGTCGAGACTCCTTTCTTTATAAAAGACCATACTTCGTCGATCGAAGTATGGTCCGTCTATTATGCGTATTCGAGTAAAGCACCTGTTTCCGCATCAACTGTGAATTGATACGTTTTTTCATCGTCACCTTCAAGGACCGAGATGCCACCTTTGTAGCTTTGGTAGTCACGTGACTCGTATGCGTACGCCTCTGGTGTTGCAGAGATCCATGCACCTTGGACACGTCCTTTTGCTGAAAATGTGCGTTTCGTGATTTCGAGCGCTTCCTCGGCAGAGAGTTGTTTGTTGTCGACAGCCTTCTTGACTGCGAAAGCGGCAACGACCGCTGCTGCGAGACCGATAATCCAATAGCGTTTTTTCATTAAAATTCCCCTCCTTACAGGTTCTATTCCTACTGTACCAAATAATTCGTCCAGTGAGAAACAAAAGGTTAAGTGATTGAAGCAAAATTTTGTATAATGAATGAACAGGGGGCGATACATATGAATGAAAAAACAAGAGACTTGTTTCGAACATTGACAGAATTAAATGGTGCACCTGGATTTGAACACGATGTCAGACGCTTTGTCAAAGAACGCATTACACCGGTGACGGATGAAATCGTCATGGACGGTCTCGGTTCGATTTTCGGCAAACGGACGGGACAGGAAAATGGTCCGAAGGTTATGGTTGCCGGTCATATGGACGAAGTGGCCTTCATGGTAACGCAGATTACGAAAAACGGCATGCTCCGGATTCAACCGCTCGGCGGTTGGTGGAGTCAGGTACTGCTCGCACAACGGTTCTCGATTTGTGGGGATAACGGCATCATTCCCGGTGTCATTGCCTCGATACCACCACATTTATTGACGGATGAAGTCCGGAATAAGCCGATGGCAATCAAAGATATGTTCATCGATGTCGGGGCAGACTCAAAAGAAGAAGCGGAATCTTTCGGCATCCGTCCGGGTATTCCGGCTGTTCCGTTCTTCCCGTTCACACCGATGGCCAATCCTAAAAAAATCATGGCGAAAGCATGGGATAACCGGTACGGCGTCGGTATGGCGATCGAGTTGTTGGAAGAGACGACAGCGTCGGATCATCCAAACATCTTATTCTCAGGAGCGACGGTTCAAGAAGAGGTCGGCTTACGCGGCGCACAAACAGCAACGAATCTGATCGATCCGGATGTTGCCTTTGTCGTCGACGCCTCACCGGCCAACGATGCTTCAGGTGATAAAACAGAATTTGGTCAGCTCGGTCAAGGACCGTTGTTACGGATTAAGGACAGCGTCATGATTTTATCGAAAGAAATGACAGATTATGTTCTCGATACGGCAGAATCGAACAAGATTCCGTATCAATACTATGTTGGTGCAGGCGGAACGGACGGGGGAGTCATTCATCGTTCGAACAACGGTATTCCGACGACGGTCGTCGGTCTTCCGGCACGTTATATTCATACGCATGCCTCGATCATGCATACGGATGACTACGATGCGGCAAAAGAATTGCTCAAGAAACTTGTCACGCAACTCGATGCGACGACGCTCGCAACATTACAAATCAAATGAAGATAATGGAGGATGCCTTTGTGCATCCTCTTTTTACATCCCGACTGTCTTGTCACATGAAAAACAAATGTATGACCTTTTTTTGGAGTTTGTTATAATGAATCTGATTTCAAACAGAAGGAAGTGGCATCTTGTTAAAAAGAAAAGGGATTTTACTTAGTCCGAAAGTATATTTTATTACAGTGCTCAGCTATATGGCATTAGGGTTATTCAGTTCTTTGATTATGGGATTAATTTTAAAGACGATAGGTGAAGGATTGATTGCAAGAGGTATTGAAGCGGGAATGCTCGTTACGGTCGGAGAACAGGCAATCGCGCTGACGGGTCCGGCAATCGGAGTGGCTGTCGCGTTTGCACTTGAAGCGCCACCACTCGTTTTGTTTTCTGCCGTTGCTGTCGGTGCATTTGGTTATGAAGCAGGAGGCCCTGCCGGAAGTTATGTCGCAGCGGTCATTGCTACTGAAATCGGAAAATTGATTTCAAAGACGACGCGTCTTGATATCATCTTAACGCCATTGATCACGTTGCTCGTCGGTTTTGTAAGTGGTAAGTACGTCGGAGCTTGGATTGGAACATTGATGACCGATTTAGGAGAAGTCATCCGGTGGGGAACAGAAAGAGAACCCTTGATTATGGGGATTTTTGTCGCGACCGTCATGGGTCTCGCCTTAACAGCTCCGATTTCAAGTGCTGCCCTCGGTATCATGTTAGGTCTTGACGGACTGGCGGCCGGTGCTGCAACGATTGGCTGTGCGGCACAGATGATCGGATTTGGTGTCATCAGTTATAGGGATAACGGGATTGGTGGATTCATTGCCCAAGGAATCGGCACGTCGATGTTACAAGTGGGTAATATCATTCGAAATCCATGGACGATTGTCCCGCCGACACTGGCGGGAGCACTGCTCGCACCGTTCGCGACCGTCTTGTTGACACTCGAAAGTAATCCTGAAGGATCGGGTATGGGGACAAGCGGACTTGTCGGTCCGCTGATGATGTTAAAAACGATGGGATTTGAAGCGGAGTATTATTTAGCTGTCTTTGTTTTATGTTTCCTGGCACCAGCGCTGCTGAGTTATTTGATTTATCGGGCCCTTCATCGCATGGGACGGATTAAAGACGGAGATTTGAAAATCGAGTACTAATGAGAATATGCTTGTTCATTGGCTTTTTGAAAGAGGCAAAGAAAGAGAAACAGGCGGTGGATGCGCATCCACCGCCTGTTTCTCTTTACATACGTATACTTACAGGGAAAAACCAAACGAGCTGGAGTAAAAACTTGTGAAAAAGACATACAAGTACAATAGATAGAGCGGAATCAAGTAACGCATCCGAACGATTGGTAATTTTCTGGCGAGCCGTTTCCCGATGGCTTCGAGTAACATGATGATGGCGAATCCGACCACAAGAAAAATAAGAATTTGAGGCAGGCTACGCTCGGAATCGATGAACGAATATCCATATCGGAGACAACTTGTCATGCCGACAAAACCTACAAATCGTTCGAAAGGATGTTTAACAGGTTGATCAGTCATAATAATTTCCTTTCAGGACATTTTCTAGTTGCAGTATAGCAAACAGAGCGCCAAAACGCACAGAAACATTCGAATATGCTATGATGAACCCAATGAAAAAGCAAGTATTGAGGGAGTGTAACAGATGGAAAAATTAGAATCAAAAGAACAATTTGACCAAGCAAAAAAAGAAAAATCGATTTTCCTTTTCTCGGCGGATTGGTGCCCGGATTGCCGGTTTTTAGATCCGTTCATGCCGGAGATGGAACAGACGTTTAATGAATTCAATTTTTATTACGTCGATCGCGATCAGCACATTGAAATTGCCCAGGAAATGGACATCTTCGGAATCCCGAGTTTCGTCGCGTATCGTGAAAATGAAGAGACAGGCCGTTATGTCGGGAAAGAACGAAAAACACCTGAACAGGTTACAGCCTTTTTAGAAACAGTCTGAGACAAAAGCGAGTGCTGACTCGCTTTTTTTAATAGGAAAGGATGAAATGGATTCATGGAACTACAACAAATTCGTCGCCTTGTTACTGAGGCATTTGATACAACCCACTATACAACGTATTTCGATCGTGAAAAATCGGTGCTTCGCATCGAACGGAAAAAAGATCGTACAGGAGTCGATCTGGGATTAAATCCACTTGTAGCGAAAGCGAAGCGTCGCGGTGTCATCGCAGTCGAAGAGACAATCGAATACATCAAAGCCGTTTTGGAACAGACGGAACCGGTTTCTTTAATTGGTCATGAGCAACAAGTCTTTCCGGTCATTCGGGCAAAATCTTTTGCGGATGAAACGAAAGATGGTAAGAAAATCATCAGCACCCCCCATACCGGTGAAACGAAAATCATGTACGCGCTTGATTTAGGTGCCACGTACCGGTTGATTGACGAAGAATTGTTACATCAGGCAGGGTGGACGACCGAACATTTGTCAGAAGCAGCCCGCTTTAATTTAAAAACACTGGAAGCCCCTTTTAAAATGGACGAAGTAGCCGGGAACATCTTTTACTTCCTGAGTACGGGTGATGGATATGAAGCAAGTCGTGTCTTAAATAAACAATTATTGAGCGATTACGCTGAAAAAATGACAGGTGAGTTTGCTGTCGGGATTCCGCATCAGGATGTGCTGATTTTTGCTGATATCCGAAATGATGCAGGATACGATGTTTTACAACAATTGATGTTCGATTTCTTCACGAACGGACGGGTTCCGGTAACGGCGCTTCCGTTCATGTATGAAGAAGGTAAACTGGAACCTGTCTTCGTTCTTGCAAAAAACAAGCATCCGAAAAGTTGAATAATCTGCTACAATAGGCATTGTGAGAAAGTTTGAAGGGAGTCATGGATTGCATGAATGTTTTTTATAATAAAGAAGGTGTCGGGGACGTCCTGATGGTCATCTTGGCAGATGCACCACGCGCTGAAATCACTGCCGAAAGAAAAGGCGATGTAGCAACGATTTTCCATGGCGAAGACGTCATTGGCTATAACATCTTCGAAGCATCAAAGCAGTTTGAATTGAACGCTGTAGGACCGGTCGAATTGACACCGGAACTTGTTGAAACGGTTCAACGCGTACTAGGAGAAAACGGAGTCGATTTCGAAGCACGTGAAATTGATTATTCACCTAAATTCGTAGTCGGATTCGTAGCATCTGCTGAAAAACATCCAGATGCGGACAAGTTGTCGGTCTGTCAAGTAGAGGTGGATGGTCAGACATTGCAAATCGTCTGTGGAGCACCAAACGTTGCTGCCGGACAAAAAGTAGTGGTCGCTAAACCTGGCGCAGTCATGCCGTCCGGATTAATCATTCGTCCGTCCGCGTTACGTGGAGTGGCTTCGAGCGGAATGCTTTGTTCTGCACGGGAACTCGCATTGCCGGATGCACCGCAGGAAAAAGGAATTCTTGTCCTTGAGGATACGGCGAAAACGGGAGAAGCATTTTTAATCGGTCGATAATTCGGCCGATTTTTTAACAAGATGGAGGGGTGAGGGAATGAGCAATCGTTATGAACAGTCGTTAAAGGAACAGGCAGCACGAATTCGACGTGAATTAGCAGGCGAAAAAGAAACAAAACCCGTTGAACGGCCTAAAAAAGAAGAGCGTGAAGATCGTTTCGTGTTGACGGATGTTCCATCGCCTATTTACGGATTCCAACGACCTAGAAAGCAACGGTCGATCCAAGAGGAAATCCATTCTGACGAATCTGAAGTCGATGTTTCAAGTGTACAGGAAGAGGAAAAATCAGAAGAGTCGCTTGAACATGAGACATCAGAATTGAACGAAGAGTCGCGGATCGAGACGATGGAACAGACGGATCTAACCGAAGCGGATGCTGGCTTAGTACCGACGACAGATGCAGACATCCTCGTTCCAGAACCGACAATCGAAGAAAATTCTCCGTCAGATGTTTCGGAAGAACAAGTCGAAGCAGAAGTGACGACGGAAAGTTCTCTTCCTGCAGCAGACGATATTGTTGAAGTAAACGATACCGTTCAAGCGTTAGAAAATCCTGCTACAGAAGAAATGAGTAAAGAAGAGACGATGGAAGAATTAACCGAAGAGAGTCCTGTGGAAGAAAAGTCTGAAATGACTTTGAAAGAGCACGCTGTTCACGGAGAAGATGCGGAACCTGTCCAGTTATCAACAGGTACTTTACACGTTGATCACAAAACGGAGGAACCGGTCACACAGGTAGAAGAACTGTCCTCTGCTGAAAACGATTTAGTCGCTGAAATCAAAGTAGAAAATAGTGGGGCAGAAAAGGTACCTACAGACCAGTCGGTTCAAATTAAAAAACCGGTCGGACCACCGGTAAACGTCGTGATGACGACGAAAGACTTGATGGCCATGTATCGTGCACGTCGGGAACAAAATAATTTAAATGGTAAATAATAAGTCGGTTTGCTATAATGGTACAGGTTTTGTACCCAAGCCCGATGGTACGGACCGGAACGTGAATTGGAGGGCTCATATATGACAAATTATCATTTTGTAGGGATTAAAGGGACAGGGATGAGTGCACTCGCCCAAGTACTGCATGAAATGAATCATCAAGTACAAGGTTCTGATATTGACAAGCATATTTTTACAGAAGATGCCTTGCGGGCAAAAGGAATTCCGTTTTTCCCGTTCAGTGCGGACAACATTAAAGAAAATCAAGTCATCATCCAAGGAAATGCTTTTGGAGATGATCATCCAGAAATTGCTCGGGCAAAGGAACTGGATTTAACGATTTATCATTATTATGATTTCTTAGGCTATTTAGCAGATGAGTACCGGTCTGTCGCCATTACCGGTTCGCATGGTAAAACATCGACGACCGGGTTACTGTCACATGTCTTGAGTGGAATTACACCAACGGCATTTTTGATTGGTGATGGAACGGGTGCCGGTGTAGAAGATGCGAAAGCATTTGTTTTTGAAGCGTGTGAATACAAACGCCACTTCCTGTATTACAAACCGGACTATGCCATCATGACGAATATTGACTTTGATCATTCCGATTACTTTACAGGCATTGATGACGTCGTATCTGCATTCCAGGAGATGGCGATGCAGGTCAAACAAGCAATCGTAGCTTGTGGAGATGACGAACATCTTCAAAACCTTCAGGCGAATGTTCCGATTCTGTATTACGGTTTTGGCGAAAATAATGATTTCCGTGCAGAAAATGCAACGTCGACTCCAGATGGAACATCGTTTGACGTATATCTCCGGGATGACTTCTACGGGACATTCCTGATTCCTGGATTTGGTCGCCACCATGTCTTGAATGCACTGTCTGTCATCGCAATCTGCCAGTATGAAGGATTGAACAAAGAAGAGGTAGCGGCGCGTCTGTCTACATTCGGCGGAGTGAAACGCCGTTTTAGTGAATCTAACTTCGGTTCGCAGATTCTTGTTGACGATTATGCACACCATCCGAAAGAAATCAGTGCGACGATTGAGTCTGCACGCAAGAAATATCCGGATCGTGAAGTCGTAGCGATTTTTCAACCGCATACGTATACTCGCTTGAAGTCATTCATGGATGATTTTGCGACATCGTTACGCGAGGCAGATGCCACATATCTGTGTGAAATCTTTGGATCGGCACGTGAGCAGGAAGGCCAGGTCCGGGTAGAAGACTTACAAGAAAAAGTGCCGGGCTCGGATATTTTGACACGGGACAATGTATCACTCTTAAGTAAACACGAAAATGCCGTATTGCTCTTTATGGGAGCAGGAGACATTCAAACGTATCAACACCAGTACGAAAACACGAAATAACATCCTGAGTAAGAACGGGCACTGACATTCATTTGTCAGTGTCTTTTTTGTCGGTTTCATGAAACAAAAAAAACTGAAGTGATTTTGAGGTAGGTTGTTGTAAATTTTTGATTGCATCTTGAATTAATTTTTGGAATAGTGGGGGTATGTTATTTAGAAAGGAAAGACGTCATGGGACAAATCTTACTCATCTTACTGTTACAGCTGATTTACGTACCTGTTTTGACATTACGTACCATCATGCTCGTCAAAGGAAGAACAATCATTGCAGGTGTGTTAGGAACGGTTGAAACGTTGATTTATATCTTTGCGCTCGGTATCGTATTCCGTGACTTGACGACAGTCGGAATGATTGTCTATGCGCTTGGATTCGGTCTTGGTATTCTGATTGGAGGATTCGTCGAACGGAAGCTGGCGATTGGATACAATATGATTCAAGTTCACACACAAGAGTTTCCGGCAGAATTGATTCAAGTTATCCGGGATAACGGATTCGGAGTCACACATTATCAAGGTCAGGGTCGTGATGGAATTCGTTATCGACTGGATGTACTGGCAGCCCGGACAAGAATGAAAGTATTGCGTAACCTGGTCGAGGAGTATGAACCGAAAGCGTTTCTTGTCGCTTTTGATTCGGTGGATTTCAAAGGCGGTTATATGCTCAAAGGATTGAAACGGTCTCAGTAAGAAATTTTTTTACTGCATGCTCGAAGAATCTCTCATGAAATCATGTTTAAGTTTTGTTATTTAAGGATAAAGATGAAATAGAACAAAACATAGTTTTATGAGAGGAGAAATCGATAATGATTAGTAATCATGCTAAGACGGCTTTAAATCAACAGGTGGCAAACTATGGTGTCCTGTTTGTAAAACTCCATAACTACCACTGGTACATTAAAGGTCCTGATTTCTTGACGTTACATGTAAAGCTTGAAGAATTATACACATGGGTTTCGGAACAGTACGATGTCGTGGCAGAACGTCTGTTGATGAACAACGGAATGCCTTCTGCAACACTGAAGGAATATTTGGAGCAAACGACGCTTGAAGAAGCTAAACCAGGCTTATCAGCAGATGAGATGGTCGAGTCGGTCATCAGTGACTTCCAACAGATTCGCAAGGAAATGCTGGATGCAATCGTACATCTTGAATCGCAGGATGTGACGGTTGAAGACGATTTATTGGCACAAGCGAAAGAAATTGAAAAACAAATTTGGATGTTGCGTGCAACATTAAAAAAATAAGTCAAAAAAAACGGATGGCTGCATCCTCTATGGAATGAGCCGTCCGTTTTTCCTTACTTTAAGTTTTCAGGATTCAAGACATCGAGTTCAGGTAAAACGAATCGACCGTCTTTACGAATCAAGACATCATCAAACCAAATTTCTCCGCCACCGTAATCAGGACGTTGGATGTTCACCAAATCCCAATGGATGGATGAGTCATTTCCGTTGTAAGCCTCGGCATATGCTTGACCGGGTGTAAAGTGGAAACTACCATCAATCTTTTCATCAAACAAGATATCCTTCATCGGATGTTGGATGAACGGATTAACACCGATTGCGAATTCGCCGACAAAACGTGCTCCGGCATCTGTATCAAATACTTGATTGATCCGTTCCGTATCGTTTGCTGTTGCTTCTACGATTTTACCGTCTTTAAATGTCAGTTTGACGTTCTCGAAGGTAAAGCCCTGGTAAGGGGAAGGCGTATTGTATGAAATCGTTCCGTTGATCGAATCTTTGACAGGCGCCGTAAAGACTTCTCCGTCCGGAATATTGGCATTGCCGGCACACTTGATGGCTGGAATGTCCTTGATTGAGAAAGTCAGGTCTGTTCCGGGACCGACGAGACGAACGCGATCAGTTTTATTCATCAAATCGACGAGGGGCGTCATGGCTTCACCCATCTTCGCGTAGTTAAGCGTACAGACATCGAAGTAAAAATCTTCGAAAGCTTCTGTCGACTGGTTCGCCAGTTGTGCCATTGAAGTCGTCGGGAAGCGTAACACGACCCATTTCGTGCCTTTGACACGATCTTCGGTATGCATTTTACCGAGCGTTTTACCGTACAGCTTCATTTTGTCAGACGGGACATCGGAAAGTTCATTGATATTGTCTCCGGCACGCAGACCGATATAAGCATCCATCGCCTGCATTTGTTTTTGTTCGATGTCTGCCATTAACTGAAGTTGTTCTTCCGATGCATTGCGGTACAATTTCCGTAACACACGGTTATCCTTTAAGAGGACAAATGGAAGACCACCGGCTTCATAAGCGGCATCAACGAGTGCTTCGACAAGTTCACGTTCGATTCCGAAATTCTCGATCAAGACTTTTTCACCAGGAGCAAGTGCTACTGAATAATTGATAAGATTCGTTGCGAGTTGTGTTAGGCGCGGGTCACGCATGAAAAGTTCCTCCTCAAAATGATGTATGTAGGTTTCATTTATCATTGTAACGGAAATAAACCATTTGGAGTAGCAGGAACAACTGCCCCGACGTCGAACTACCAACTAGACACTAGCAAAAGAAATTGGAGGCACGAACCATGGAAATTACATTAGGCGGAATTGCCGGACTGGTTGCTGCGATTGCATTCGTAGTACTCGTCATCTTCCTCGCACGCGTATTGAGCGCAGCAGGTAAGACACTTAACAACGTAGCGGATACGACAGCAGGGCTCGAGCGTCAATTAGACGGCATCATGATGGAGACAACAGCGTTGTTACACAAAACGAATCGTCTTGTCGATACGATTGAAGAAAAAACAGAATTGCTTGCACCGGTTGCGAACTCAATCGAAGAACTCGGAACATCGCTCAATAAAGTAACTGATTCAGTTCGGACTGTGTCTGACACGGTCGCAGGTGCTGCGGATACAAACAAAGAACAAATCGCACAAGCCGTCCGTTGGGGATCAGTCGCGGTGGAACTCTTTAAGAAAAATAAGCCTGAACCAGGCCAAGACGTGACTTCTTCGACAACAGCTACAACAACAGTCGAAAAGAAACCGCGTCGTCGCTTCCGTAAAAAAGCAGAAACACCGGTTACACCGGAAATCGTTTCTGTTCCGGATGTCGAAAGTATTCCAGATGAGTTGAAGGGAGATCGTTCATAATGACAAAACAACATCCATACCAAACACAAGATACTTCTAAAGGTGGCGGATTCCTTGCCGGCATCATCGTCGGTGGCCTAATCGGCGCAGCAGCCGCTTTATTATCAAGTCCGAAATCAGGCCGTGAAATGCGCGGAATGCTCGATGAGCGGACAGCGCCAGCACGCCAACGTTTAAACGAACAGACACAAGTCGTTCGCGAAAAAGCAGAACCACTCGTCGGCGAATGGATTCAATTAGCAAAAGATAAAGCAGCACCTGTCATTGAAAAAGCGAAAAAGAATCCGACGGTCCAGGAAGCGGCACAATATGCCGGTTTTGAAAAAGACCAATCGAGCATCGATGCTGCACTTGCAGAAGCGGAACAATTGGTCCGTGATATCGAACGAGAAATCGGTGACGAAGTGGACGGGGCTCCGGTAGCAGAACAACTTGATACTGAAACGGTTGCTGAGCTATCTGAATTACGTGAAGATCTCGAAGGAGAAGAGAACGAAGAAGATACAGAAGATGAGGACAATGATCCCCAGGCAAAGTTAAGTCATGAAAAACAACCTAAAAAATAAGCAACGTTTTAGCGTACTCACTGACTTTAAATAGTGAGTACGCTTTATTTATGTACAATTTCACAAGAGTTCGCTATAATTAGTTGCTATTACGAGCTATATGCTGATTAGGGAGTGGTAGAAGAATGGATCAACATGCAGAATTGAAACGTTTACGGGATGAACTTGATTTAGTAAACGCTGAGTTACTGGCGTTAATCAATAAACGAGGGGAAATAGCGGTTGAAATCGGTGAAGTCAAACGTGCCCAGGGAATCGATCGGTATGATCCGGTCCGTGAACGTCAGATGCTTGAATCGATTGCAGCGAGCAATCATGGTCCATTTGAAACAGGACGCCTACAGCACGTATTTAAAGAAATTTTCAAAGCTTCACTTGAACTTCAAGGGGAGGATCGGACACGGAAGTTGTTGGTCTCCCGAAAACAAAAACCGACGAATACGATCATTCGCATCGGGGATGATGTGATTGGTGACGGTTCCCAACAATTGATTGCAGGACCGTGTGCGGTCGAAAGTGAAGAACAGGTCTTTGAGGTGGCAGAACAACTGGCAAAGCATGGTGTACGCTTCATGCGTGGCGGTGCTTACAAACCGCGGACATCACCATATGATTTCCAAGGTCTTGGATTAGACGGATTAAAGATGTTGAAAAAAGCAGCTGATGCGCACGGTCTTCATGTCATTACTGAAATCATGACACCAAGCGCAGTTGAATCAGCTCTGCCTTACGTGGACATCATTCAAGTCGGTGCCCGCAACATGCAAAACTTCGACTTGTTGAAAGAAGTAGGGCGAACGAACAAGCCGGTTCTGTTGAAACGGGGTTTGTCTGCTACACTTGAAGAGTTCATGTACGCTGCGGAATACATCATGGCAAGCGGGAATGAACAGGTCATCTTATGCGAACGCGGAATTCGGACGTATGAACGGGCGACCCGCAATACACTCGATATCTCTGCCGTTCCGATTCTCAAACAAGAAACACATCTTCCGGTCATGGTCGATGTAACCCATTCGACGGGCCGTAAAGATTTACTTCTTCCGACTGCAAAAGCAGCGTATGCGATCGGAGCAGATGCTGTTATGGTAGAAGTCCATCCGTTTCCGGCGCTTGCGTTATCGGATGCAAACCAACAATTAGATTTTAATGAGTTCGATTCGTTCATCGAGAATCTGACTTCTACTTTTCCGGCACTAAACGTTCAATGATTTTCTAAAAAGACTGTTCTTTAGCGAATGAAAACGTTTTACAATGAGGGAAGAATGGGAAAAGAAAGTTATCTTTTCCTGTCTTCCTTTCGTGTTGCCTAAAAATGAAAACAAGAATGAAAACAAAAAGGTTGTCTAAAATAAGGAGGAATTTGTTTTGAACAGTAATATAACGATTTATGATGTCGCACGGGAAGCCGCGGTCTCCATGGCGACCGTCTCGCGTGTAGTGAATGGAAATCCGAATGTCAAACCGTCGACGCGGAAAAAAGTACAGGATGCCATCGATCAACTCGGCTACCGTCCGAACGCCGTCGCACGAGGTCTTGCCAGTAAGAAAACGACGACTGTCGGCGTCATCGTACCGGATATTTCAAATATCTTTTTTGCAGATTTAGCACGGGGAATTGAAGACGTTGCAACGATGTATAAGTACAATATCATCCTATGTAACTCGGACCAAAATCCTGAAAAAGAAATTCATTTGTTGAATACGTTACTTGGTAAACAAGTCGATGGAATCATCTTCATGGGTGGGCGTCTTCATGAAGATCTTGTCCGTGAATTTAAAACATCACCTGTTCCAATCGTATTGGCGGCTACTTTAAACCAAGATTATGATCTTCCGGCCGTTAATATTGATTACGAAAGTGCTGCACATGATGCTGTAAAATCTCTGATTGACAATGGTCATAAGCGGATTGGATTCATTACTGGACCACTTGAACAACAGATTAATGGAGAAAAGAAATTTGCCGGCTACCGGAGCGCGTTGGAAGAAGCCAATTTACCGTTTGATGAGCAAAATGTTGTCCTTGGAAACTACACGTACGATTCAGGCATGAAGGCGATGAACCAATTACTTGAACTTGGCGATGCTTGTCCACGTGCGATTTTTGCAGGGACAGATGAAATGGCGCTTGGTGTCATTCATGCTCTTCAAGACGCTGGTCATCAAGTTCCGGCAGACTTCGAAGTCATCGGTCATGATAACACGCGTCTTGCAACGATGATTCGTCCAAAACTGACGACGGTCGTTCAACCGATGTATGATATCGGAGCCGTTTCAATGCGTTTGTTGACGAAAATCCTCAACAAAGAAGAAATCGAGACAAACGATGTGACCTTACCACACCGAATCGAACAACGGGATTCTACCCGTTCTTGATCAAAAAAAAGTCTGTTCTTTTTCCAACCGGAAAAGAAACAGACTTTTTTTCATCGTTTAACGACTATCGTTTGGTCTTGGTGATGGTGTAATTGATCGTTCTCGACATGAAGTCGGACGATGGTCTCTCCTGGATGTGTCAACGAGACTTCACCTACGTATTGATCTGATTTTTTAGTGAGCGGCAGATACGTATGTTTTTCGACACCGGGTTCGATGACTTCAATTTGAACATCTGCCTTGAGTGGTGTGCCGTTTAGAAAGACATGAAAGGAGACGGGGAATTTTGCCCCGGCCTTCACTGTTTTAGCACCCATATAATGAACGGATAATCCTTCAACGGTAGCGTGTTTGTGTGTATGTTCAGTCGTGTTCTTTTTCGCGCCTTCGTGCGAGTGGTCCATGACGACGAATGAGATTTTATCCATATGGTGAAGTCCGTTTTTATCATTGATATGATAAAGTCCTTCGTATTCGCCTTCAGCAAGCTTGGCTTCGGCTTGATAAGTACCTGTCTTTTTCAATGCCGCTTTAAACTTTTGATGAACCGCTTCTTTTTCATCCGCTTTCCAGACTTCGAAAGCTACGTTTTCCAGATTAACAGCCTTTTTATTTTCAAGTGCTGTCGCTTGGAAAACCACTTTTTGATTTTCCATCGTCTTCGCCGGTACATCAACCTTAACGTCGACTGTTTTTTTTCCGGATCCTTGCATTGTATCGTGATCCATTGCTTGTTTGTCATTCGCGCATCCGGCAAGCAAAAGTCCTGTCGCGAAAAACATCCCCATGAAGCCTATTGTTTTTTTCTTCAACACGGATTCCCCCAATTTTCGTTTACTAAATAAAGTAATGAAAGCTTATTTAGTATAACAAGAACTTGTGAAATGCCCACGAAGTAATTGTGAAAAGAACAAGACATTTTTAATCATTTGAATAAGGGGAGGAGAACGATAAGTGTTCTTTTTTAGAATCATCGACGAACGGCCACAGTAATCGTTTAACGGTCTCCCAGTTTTTTTCTTCGATTTCCGGACGACGAGGAATCATCGGATACAGTGGAACAGGATCGGCCCATGTCACCGGAACATTCGGACTCTCTTTCTGCCATCGCTTAATCCATTCTTCCGGAAGATTCCCCTGGAAGGGAGATTGATTCGTTAAAGCAGCAAATACTTGACTCCAGGCGCGAGGGACGACGCGGTACCAGTCGTAACCGCCACCACCTAAAGCTACAATCCGGCCGCCTGTGTACCGGTCAGCAGCCTCAACGGCGATTTGAGGAATCTGTTCGTAGCTCTCCATCGTTAACGACAGATGGGTCAACGGGTCAAGGGCATGTGCGTCGGCGCCATTTTGAGTAATGATCAAATCCGGCTTAAAGAGTTCACATGCTTCAAACAGGACAGTCCGGTAGGCATGTAAAAAAGAAGCGTCTTCCGTAAAGGCGTCAAAGGGAACGTTCCAGCTCCAACCATAACCTTCTTCTGCTCCACGCTCCGTCACCATTCCGGTTCCGGGAAATAAGTAACGTCCGGTTTCATGAAGTGACAACGTCATGACATCCGCCCGGTTGTAAAACGCCCATTGAACACCATCGCCGTGATGGGCATCGGTATCGACATATAAAATCCGGCAATCGTATTTTTGAATCATGGCTGCCATCGCGACGGCAGTGTCGTTGTAGATACAAAAACCGGAAGCCCGTCCGCGAAAGCCGTGATGCAGACCTCCTCCGATATGGAATGTCCGCCGGTATTGACCGGACAGGACAAGCTCGCATGCTTCAATCGTTCCGCCGACGAGCAAGGCTGCACTTTCATGCATCTGGTCAAAAAGAGGGGTGTCTTCGGTTCCTAATCCGTACATTTGCGCCTTCATCGGAGAAAGTTCGCCGTGTCCTGCGAGTTTCACCGCCTGTATGTAATCCGGATCGTGAATCAACGATAATTCCTCGTCTGTTGCCGGACGGGGGACGATGCAGTCGATATTCTCGAGGGCACCGGTTGCTTCCAATAAGGACAGGGTTAATTCGAGTCGAATCGGATTAAACGGATGGGAGTCGGAGAAGCGGTAGGCAGCCTCTTCTTTGCTGTATACATAAGCAAACTCTTTCATCGGCTCATATCAGGACCAACCACATCAAATCCTTCCTTTCGTAATTTTTCGATGACGCGAATCGGGTTCATCGTTTGGACACGAAAAGCAACGATCCGAACGTATGGATCATCTGTCGGATAGACTAAGACGTTTAAAATATTGACGTTTGTTTTCGCCAGGAGTCCAGCGATTTTAGCGAGTGTTCCTGCCGTGTTTTCGACACGGACTTCGATTTGTGAACTCGGTTCTAGTGCACCGGTTAATTGGACGAAGGTCCGGAGCAAATCCGTTTCTGTTATTAAACCGACTAAGCGACGTCCCCGAACAATCGGAAGACAGGAGAGGCGATGTTCATAAAATAAGACAGCCGCATCTTCGATGAAATCAAGAGGGTGAGCCGTGATTGGTATTCGTTGCATGATGCTTGATACCGCATTTTGTTTATCCTTTAAAAAAGTTTCCGGGTGAAACACACTGCTGGCACTTTGTATCTCCTGCAGACCAATTAAGCCTAACAGTTCCTGTCGGGCATTTATCACAGGCAAATGCCGAATTTGGTGACGGCGCATCAACTCGGCAGCGTGAGCAATCGAGTTTGTAGGTTGAATCGTAATACAATGTGTCTTCATGATTTGTTCGATTAACATGCGAGCCCTCCTTAATCGTACATGAAGCGACGACGGAGCCGTAATGCATCAAAATGCGCGACGACTTCAGGTGCGACATGTTTACCGATTCGTGCCATCAAACAGTTGGCAGGGTGCGAGGCGATTTCTGGATCATCCGTCGGGAAAAAGACCAACCCACCGTGGTTCATCATTTTTTCCATGATTTTACGGTAATCCCAAACAGACAAACCACTTCCTTTTAAATCCCAGTGCCAATAATATTCTGTCGTTAAAATTAAATATTGTTCCATCGCTGGATCAAGCATCGAAACTTCTAAGAGTTTTTTACCGATTTGTTGTCCCCGGAAGCGGGCCGCTACTTCGATGGCACCGAGTTCCAATATATACGGATTATTCCCCTCGCTCCATGTCTCATAAGGATCGGGATACAGAAACGTTACATAGCCAATGATGTCATTTCCTTGTCGGGCGATGATGATACGTCCTTCTTCCAAAGCGGCGATTTCAACGAGTGCTTCATGCTGTTCCGCAGGTTGTCGAAAAGCTGTTAGGCCTGGATCAAGTGTATAAGAAGCAAGTACCTGGCTTGTGACTGGTCCTTCGATTTCTACTGGACCAAGCGATGTTTCATGAGTACGATGATTGAATTGTTTTTCAAACATGTAAGCGTCACCACCTTCCTGTTCATTATAATCGAAAGCAGAGAAAGAAAGAGAGGGATTTTTTAACAAGTTGACGGCAAATTGATTGAACTACAGGCTAACTAGCTTATAATGTAGGAGAGAACAGCGAAGGGGAGGAACGAGACATGAAAGTTTTGAAAGCGCTTCCGGGGAAGCATTGGTTATCCGAATATGATGGTTCAGATTCATACGATTGGCAAGAAGCGGAACAATATTTTTCGTGGTCGACGACGGGGAAAGTCAACATGGCCTACGAAGCAATCGATCGTCATGCAGAAGGTGAACGTGCCAATAAGACGGCGCTGATTTATTTTGACGGGACAACGGAACAAACGTTTACGTATGCTGATATGAAACGAATGACAAATAAAGCGGCCAACGTCTTAAAAGATGCGGGTATCGAAGCTGGAGATCGGATTTTCATTTTCATGCCACGTTCGCCGGAATTGTATTTTGCTTTACTCGGTGCGTTGAAAGTCGGTGCGATCGTCGGCCCGTTATTTGAAGCTTTCATGGAACAAGCAGTCCGGGATCGCTTGTTGGATTCGGAAGCAAAAATGTTGATTACGACAAAAGCATTATTACCACGCGTCCCTGGTGATGAACTGACATCACTCGAACAGATTCTCTTAGTTGATGAAGACGTAGAGGAAGATGATAAAATCAAGGATTTCCGACAAGCGTTCAATCAAGCATCGGAATCATTTGAACCGGTCTGGTTAGACCGGGAAGATGGTTTAATCCTTCATTATACATCGGGCTCGACCGGTAAACCGAAAGGCGTCTTACATGTTCAGAACGCAATGATTCAACATATGATGACAGGACGTTGGGTCCTCGACTTACAAGAAGAAGATGTTTATTGGTGTACAGCTGATCCAGGTTGGGTCACAGGAACAAGCTACGGTATCTTTGCACCTTTTTTGAACGGTGCGACGAATGTTGTCGTTGGCGGTCGATTTAATCCTGACTTCTGGTACAGTGTCATCGAGAAATATAAAGTGACTGTGTGGTACAGTGCACCAACAGCTTTCCGGATGTTGATGGGTGCTGGGGCGGAAATTGCAAATACACATGATCTGTCCAGTTTACGGCATGTCCTTTCGGTCGGAGAACCACTTAACCCGGAAGTCATCCGGTGGGGAAAAGAAGCTTTCGATCAACGCATTCACGATACATGGTGGATGACGGAGACGGGTGCTATGATGATCTGTAACTACAAATCAATGGATATCAAACCAGGATCGATGGGGAAACCGATTCCGGGAACGCAAGCAGCGATTGTAGATGATCAAGGAAACGAGTTGCCTCCTTTCCGGATGGGGAATTTAGCGTTAAAAACACCATGGCCTTCGATGATGCGTCAAATTTGGAACAATCCACAAAAATACGAGTCGTATTTCTTCAAAGGATGGTATGTATCAGGTGATTCGGCCTATATGGACGATGAAGGCTACTTCTGGTTCCAAGGTCGTGTCGATGATGTGATCATGACTGCCGGAGAACGTGTTGGACCATTCGAAGTAGAAAGTCGCTTGGTTGAGCATCCGGCTGTTGCAGAAGCGGGTGTCATCGGGAAACCGGATCCGGTTCGTGGTGAAATCATCAAAGCTTTCATTTCGCTAAGAGATGGATATGAGCCGACAGAAGAACTTAAACAAGAAATCCAAAAATTCGTTAAAGAGGGGCTGGCAGCCCACGCGGCTCCTCGCGAAATCGACTTCCGCGATAAACTGCCTAAAACACGCAGCGGTAAAATCATGCGCCGTGTCTTAAAGGCTTGGGAATTGAATCTTGAAACAGGAGATCTTTCGACGATGGAAGACTAAGTTTATCTTATAAAAACAGACCACTTATTTCCGGAGAAAGCGGAAGTAGGTGGTCTTGTTTTTTGTTTTGAACGGAAACTAAAAAAACACCGACTCTTTTAGAGTCGATGCTTTAGTGACGGAACTTAGATTACTCAGCGTTTTTCTGCTTTTCATCCGCTTTGCGTTTGGCATCCGCGTCGGCTTTCGCTTTTGCTTCATCTGCTTTGCGTTTGGCATCCGCGTCGGCTTTCGCTTTTGCTTCATCCGCTTTGCGTTTGGCATCCGCGTCGGCTTTCGCTTTTGCTTCATCTGCTTTGCGTTTGGCATCCGCGTCGGCTTTCGCTTTTGCTTCGTCTGCTTTGCGTTTGGCATCCGCATCGGCTTTCGCTTTTGCTTCGTCTGCTTTGCGTTTGGCATCCGCATCGGCTTTCGCTTTTGCTTCGTCTGCTTTCTGTTTAGCATCCGCGTCGGCATTGGCTTTTGTATCGTCCGCTTTCTGTTTGGCATCCGCTTCCGCTTTGGCTTTTGCTTCATCCGCTTTCTTTTTATCTTGTTCGGCTTGTTTTTTCTTTTCTGCTTCTGCTTCTGCTTTTTTCTTTGCTTCCGCTTCTTTTTTCTTTTGGTCTTCCTCTTTGAAACGACCGGTGTTTTTGAAGTCATCTGCACTGACAGAGGCCGGCTGATTGAATCGGGCACCTGACTTAAAGTAACTGCTGTTTGCGTTATACGTCAGATTCGCCATTTGAGCCCAAAGATTTTGTGTCCGTTGATAGTACGTGGTTGCACCCATCAATGAGTTGTTTTGGTCATGTCCGGTCCAGACGGCAAGGGTGACACCAGGTGTTGAACCGACCAGGTACGAGTCTTTGATTTCATTGGTCGTCCCGGTTTTACCTGCCCAATCACCAGGTACCTTGAGTAATGAATTGGCATATTGCGCCGTTCCTTTATCAAAGACACCCCGCATCATATCAAGCGTCAAATAAGCGGTACGATCTTGGTAGATACGCTTTTTCTTTGATTTTGCTTTATAGATGTTTTTACCGTCTTTCGTAATCTTCGAAATGACATAGGGTTTGACGTATTCACCGTAGTTGGAAAGCGTTGCATAAGCTCCGGCAAGTTCAACTGGTGTAATTTCCATCGTTCCTAAAGCGGCAGATGGGGCATAGCGGATATTATCCGGAATTTCAATTCCCATATCGACTAATTTTTGAATCGAATTCGACATATTCATCTTCTCGTACGTTTTAACGGCAGGAACGTTTAGAGACAGTTCCAATGCTTCGCGTACGGTGACGTTTCCACGGTAACGTCCGCCTTCATTGTTGATTGGATTATCACCGGGTTGACGCGGAACGGTCTGGTAATAATACTCTTCGTCATTAATGGTCGATGCCGGTGTGATTAATCCATTTTCAATTCCGTTCGAATAAACAAGAATTGGTTTAGCAGTCGAACCGATTTGACGTTTCGCCTGGAAAGCACGGTTGAAGTCATCGGCTGTTCCATCCATATAACGTCCACCAACAAATCCTAAAATCCGACCTGTTTCATTTTGAACCATGACAGCAGCGGTTTCTTCCGGATCTTTTTTCGTGACTGTCTTTTTCGTTTTTGGATTGACGACTTGTTTGTATTGCGGCGCACTCGGGAAGTTCGACGCATTTTTAGCCGGTGTTTGCATCGCTTCGTGAATCTTTTTATCCAGTGTCAAATGAATTTTATATCCGCCTTGTCGCATCGCAATCAATGCCTGATCCCGATAATTGGCTTTGACTTCGGCAAGTTCAGAAGGTTTAACCTCATCTTCTTTGATCCCGTCCTGTTTCATGAAATAGCTTGTCATGATTTTAAGTGCTTCTTTTTCAGCTAAATCATAGACATACGGATACGTATCACGTGAACGTTTTGATGTTTTAGAAAAATCTTTTGTAATATCGTATTTTACAGCTTTCTCATATTGTGCTTTTGTAATGCTTTTCGCGACATACATTCGCTTTAAGACCGTTTTCATCCGGTTGGTACTCGGCGTCAAATCTTTTTTGACCACTCCACCTTGAAGGTAAGGTGTGTAGTAGTAAGGATTTTTTGGAATACCTGCGAGGAAAGCAGCTTGTGGTAACGTCAGTTTTTTGGCCGGTTTGTTAAACACACCACGTGACGCAGCTTCGATTCCGGCGATATTTCGTCCCAGTGAATTTCGACCAAACGAAACGACATTCAGATAAGCTTGCAGAATCTCATCTTTTGTCATCGCATTTTCGAGACGCAGAGCCAAAATGATTTCTTTGGCTTTCCGTTCAAACGAGACTTCATTCGTGAGGATTTGGTTTTTGATCAACTGTTGTGTCAACGTACTTCCGCCTGTCCGGGAAGACGAGTTCGTCACCTCTTGTAAGACGGCACGTAATGTAGCTTTTGGTACGACTCCATCATGCTCATAAAAATCAACATCTTCTGTCGATAGGACAGCATCGAGCAGATAAGGAGAAATTTCCTTAATATTGACAGGTTGACGTTCTTCGTCCGTGGCAATGTTCGTCAGCTTTTCGCCACTTCCCCAATAAATCTCACTCGTAATGGCATAACTGTTTACTTGTTGTTTCATTTCTGTCAGTTTCGGTGCTTTTGTATCTTTGACAAGCGAAGCGAAATAACCGCCCGCTGCTCCGACAGAAAAACTTCCGACTAACAAGACCCCTATGATGAGGAATAAAATGATATTCCAAGATACGTCGTATGTGATATTCGACCAGTGCCGAACGGCTTTCGTCCGGGGATGATTCCAAAACTTGAACCAGTTCTCGCGCATAAATGATCTCCTTTACATCTTAAACTTGGGTGTAAATTAACATTAAATCACAGATAGACGTATTATACCATAACTGAAGTATTAGAAAATGGCTTGACAGTGGATTCTGCTTCAACGTATCATGGAAACATCTTAATCAAAAGTATAGTAGAATCAGCTGTGATTGGAAAAAAGTAATGAACCGCTCCCTGTATCAGAGACCTAGTGGTGCTGCGAACTAGGACATAGCGCTTCATGAATTATGCTTCCAGGAGCTTCTTGAGAAATCAGGCGGTCTGCCCCGTTATCGGCAATCTAAGTGGCATGAGGTTCATGCAATTAGGGTGGTACCACGGAATATTCCGTCCCTTCGTTCAGACGAGGGGACGGTTTTTTTTAGACTATTTTAGGGGGAAGACAGATGACGTTACTGGAAGATTTAGAGTTTCGCGGATTGATCAGTCAAATGACGGACGAAGAAGGAATTAAAGAATTACTTGAAAGTCCGACGACACTATACACTGGATTTGATCCAACAGCAGATTCACTCC
This sequence comes from Exiguobacterium sp. R-39, assembly GCF_049942815.1. Taxonomy (NCBI): domain Bacteria; kingdom Bacillati; phylum Bacillota; class Bacilli; order Caryophanales; genus Exiguobacterium; species Exiguobacterium sp. R-39. The sequence goes on along the minus strand of NZ_CP187965.1, from coordinate 2,282,490 downwards.
ACATCGGACACTTATTGCCGATTCTTGTGTTAAAACGTTTCCAACAAGCGGGACACCAGGCGATTGGATTAGTCGGAGGGGCAACGGGAATGATTGGTGATCCGAGTGGCCGCTCGACAGAACGTTCATTGAATACATCGGATATCGTCGAAGAATTCGCCAACCGGATTAAAGGACAATTGTCACGCTTTTTGCCGCTTGATGGCGAAAATCCCGTAACGATTGCAAACAATCTTGACTGGACAAAGGATTTGACAATCATTGATTTCTTGCGCGACATCGGGAAACATTTCCCGATCAGCTACATGTTGGCGAAAGACTCCGTTGACTCACGTCTGCAAAACGGAATCTCGTTCACGGAGTTCTCCTACATGTTGCTTCAATCGTTCGATTTCTTGAAGCTGTACGAAAATGAAGGATGTCGCCTGCAGGTCGGTGGAAGTGATCAGTGGGGAAACATCACGGCAGGAATGGAATTGATTCGCCGCGTCGGTCATGACCAAAAGGCTTTCGGAATCACAGTGCCGCTCGTTACGAAATCGGATGGTCAAAAATTCGGGAAAACGGCCGGTGGAGCAGTTTGGCTCGATGCTGATAAAACGACACCGTACGAGTTTTACCAGTTTTGGTTCAACGTCGATGACCTTGATGTCATCAAGTTCTTAAAATATTTTACGTTCCTGACACCTGACGAAATCAACGCCCTTCAACAGGAAGTCGAGACGGCACCTGAAAAACGAGTTGCACAACGCCGGTTGGCAGAAGAAATGACAGTTCTCGTTCATGGCGCAGAGGCACTCGAACAAGCGGAACGGATTACAAAAGCATTGTTCAGCGGTGAAATCAAATCGTTGAAAGCAGAAGATATTGCCGATGCCTTCAAAGGAATGCCACGTTTCGCACTGGGAGAGGCAACAAACCTGGTCGACATCCTTGTCGAAGCCCAAATCAGTCCGTCGAAGCGTCAAGCACGCGAAGATGTGACAAACGGTGCGATTTACATCAATGGGGACCGAGAACAGGAATTGACAAAAGAGATTACGAAACAAGATGCGATTGGTGATTTCACGATCATCCGTCGTGGGAAAAAGAAATACTTCGTGCTCGAGCACGCTTGAAGCGAATAAAAAACAACGCTGGCGATTTCGTCAGCGTTGTTTTTTTTGTTTAAGCGACACGGAACAGGCGAAGGGGAAGCAAACGGACGGCGATCGTTGTTGCGAGCAACGCTTTTAGGACATCACCGAGAATAAACGGAATGTTGATTGTCAGGGCATCGAGGAACGACAGATGCAAGACGATCATCAAACCGAACGTGCCGAGCAGATAAACGAGTCCGAGTCCAAACACGAGCATCCCGATGAATAGCGGAATGAAACGGCGTGTCCTTTCAGCGACGAGACCGATGAAGAAACCGGCAATCGGGAACGCAATCAGATAACCGACGGTCGGACCGACGAATGGGGCAAGTCCTCCTTTTCCACCAAGTAAGGGAAGACCGGCAGCGGCAAGCAATAAGAAGATCAGGACAGCCAGTCCACCGCGTTTCGCACCGAGAATGGCACTGACCGTCATGATGGCGAGCATTTGAAGCGTGATTGGTACCGGACCGACGAGTTGAAGTTGCGGCAGTAAACTGACCGCAGAAATGATGGCAGCACCTAAAGCGATAAATGTAAGATCTTTTGTTTTCATAAGATGACACGTCCTCTATGTTTTGTGTTAACCAATATAAAATAAAGGTTAACACAAAACGTGAAAAAGGGAAACAAAAAAAGCACCCACCGGAGTGGATGCTTGAAACAACTGATTAACGTGAGTAGTACTCAACGACGAGTTGTTCTTGGATTTGATCGTTCAATTCAGAACGCTCTGGAAGACGGACGAACGTTCCTTCGAGCTTCTCAGCATCGAAAGTAACGAAGTCTTTAGTTGCTGGTGCAACTTCGAGTGCTTCTTTGATAACGACAAAGTTCTTTGATTTTTCGCGAACTGAGATCGTTTGACCTGGTTTCACGCGGAACGACGGGATGTCGACGCGAGCGCCATCAACTTGGATGTGACCGTGGTTGACGAGCTGACGAGCAGCACGGCGTGTACGAGCCATACCCATACGGTAAACAACGTTGTCAAGACGTGCTTCAAGTAAGAACATGAAGTTCTCACCGTGGATACCAGGCATTTTGCCAGCATCGTTGAAGATACGGTTGAATTGGCGTTCGTTTACTCCGTACATGTGACGAAGCGTTTGCTTCGCTTGAAGTTGGAGACCGTACTCAGACATTTTGCGACGGCTGTTACCGTGTTGTCCTGGAGCGTACGGACGTTTTGCGATTTCTTTTCCTGTTTCAGTAAGTGAGATACCGAGACGACGTGAAAGTTTCCAAGCTGGACCTGTATAGCGAGCCATAATAAGACTCCTCCTTAGTGTTCGTTATTATTTGCATAAAAATAATAACGCCATCAAACCCACGTTACGCCCATTTCATGATGTGGCACCCTCGCTTGATAGCAAAGTTACACGATGCCCCTCCGGCAAAGCCGAGTCATGAAATGTGATACGTAAGCGATTTGACCGCTATCGTTATCATTTCTGCACTTTTACAAGTATACGTCTGCTGATTCCTGCTGTCAATCAAATATGGCGAAGAAGAATTTCGCTGAATGCTTCAAGACCGGCTTGATCCGTTTCGTCGAAGCGGTTGAGTTCAGGACTGTCGATGTCGAGGACGCCGATCGTTTTTCCGTCTTTGATCAACGGCACGACGATTTCCGAATTAGTTGCTGCGTCACAGGCGATATGTCCCGGGAACGCATGGACATCCATGACGAGTTGTGTTGTTTGATCCTGAGCGGCTGTTCCGCAAACTCCCCGTCCGAGCGGAATCCGGACACACGCCGGCAGTCCCTGGAATGGACCAAGGACCAACTCGTTTTGTTCCGGGTCCATTAAATAGAACCCGACCCAGTTCGTCCGGTCGAGAAATTGACCGAGTAAGGCACTTGCATTTGAAAGGTTGGCAATCTGATTCGTTTCCCCAGTCAGTAACGCATCAAGCTGTTTATTCAGCATTTCGTATTGTTTTGTCCGGTCACCATCATAAGTCGTTGTCTCAAACATATAGAATTCCTCCTGAAAAATCATATTTTAATCATCTTATCGGGTTTTCACACGACTGACAAACAATTGATTTCAAGAAACCCGGCTAAAAATTCGGAAGAAATTAGTAAAAGCCCGAGTAAATCTATGCAAATCGGTTGCGCTATACTATTATAAGGATAAGATTAAAGCGAATTTCTCAAAATATAAAGTCGCTTGATAGGGTGGAGGTCGTAGCAAATGTGGGCATGGGTGATTGGTGTCATCGTCATCGTATTACTCGTCATGCTGTTTAGCATGATCAGTCGGAAAAAATATTATACGAAAATCGATGAACTTGATCTTCGGAAACAAGGAATCATCAGCGCGTCGATTCCGAAGGAGTTGCAAGAACTGAAGGAACTCCCGATGGCGGGTGAGACGGAGACGAAATTCACTTCCTGGCATCAGGCATGGGAGGAGTTAGTGACAGTCCACGTCGCACAAATCGATGAGACATTATATCGAGCGGAAGAAGGGCTGGATCGTTACCGGTTTGTTGCGGTTAAAAATGATCTGGAGGTAACAGAACAATTAATTGCCGAACTCGAGGGATTAATTGATGGGATGCTGGTAGACATGTCGACGTTCAAGACAAATCAATCGGTCTTGGCGGAGCTTAAGGCACAAGGCGAAACAAACTCCAGTCAAATTCGTAAATCGTTATTGTTGCAGGCGACGTCATTCGGACCTGCGTTACCTAAATTGGAAGAACAGGCGGAACAGATTGACCAGTTACGGATTGAGATGGTTGCCTTTGAAGAAGCGGGTGAAGTGACGAAAGCCTATGAGACAAGTTTGTTACTTGAAACAAAAGTAGAAGAAACACGTCAACTCGTCGAAGTGATTCCACAGCAGTGGAAGACACTCGCTCACGAATTGAGACAGCGCATTGATCAGCTCGGAGCCGGCTATAAAGAGATGACATTAGATGGGTATCCGCTTGAACCACTCGGTATGCAATCTGATATCAAACGATTTGAAGAACAACGTTTGAGTCTCGTCAAGAAGCTCGAATTCCTTGAAATTAACGGACTTGAAGAGCAGGTGCAGCAACTTGCTTCAGATATCGACCAAATGTACGATACGTTCCGTCGTGAAGTCGATGCCCGGCACCATGTGAAAAAAGAAAATCAATCATTGAAGCAAAAAGCATTACGGATGCGTGAAAAGGTTCATCAATTGGCACAAGAATTCAGCATGTTGCGGGAAAACTATGAGATTTCGGCAGATTTAGGAGAACATTACGAATCGATTCAACGGGATGAAGAAATGTTATTTGGAGCAGCGAAAGATTTGGATGAATCGATTGCAAGCCGGATCATCCCCTTCAGTATGCTGGAAGATCAAATGCGGGATGCTGTCCGATTGGAAGAACAATTGATGCTTCAATACGAACGATTCGCGGTTGAATTGCAGGCGTTACGGAAAGAAGAAACAGAAGTCCGTCAACGTGTTGCCGAATGGCGACAATTGTTATCGACCATCCGCTTGCGCTTAAAACGACTCGGTCTTCCGAAAATCCCGGCAGACGTCGAAGAAGCTTTACAAGCATCAAGTCGTTCGCTGCAGACGCTTGAAACACGGCTCGAAGAGTTACCGTTTAACGTCCATTACATCGTTTCCCAAAGCGAAGATGTCAACGGAACGTTTAAAACATTGCAAGAACGGATAGATAAAGTAGTATTCGAAGTCACTTATGCAGAACGGCTCGTTCAATACGCCAATCGATTCCGCCGACAAGATAACGAGATACATATGTCGTTGACGATTGCTGAGACGAAGTTCCTTGCAGGAGACTATGAACGGACGATTGCGTTAGGAGAACAAGTACTACAACAATTTGATCCTAATTCGATTGAACGTATTCGAAAAGCATGTGGTCAACCGGAAACGATGCATGCATAATCATCACTGACAATTCAGGGTGGCCGTCCAGGTCACCCTGTTTTTGTAAAAAAAGGGAGCGATTGAGATGGGGAAACTGTACGTAAACGGAATCATTCGAACGATGACGCACGAAACAGATATTCACTCGGCGATGTTCATTGAAGGAGAACGGATCATTGCCATGGGTGAAGAAAGCAAGTTACGACGGCGGTTTGGAAGACGGATTCTGTCGATCGTTGATTTGAACGGGAAAGCGGTTTATCCGGCTTTCACCGATGCACATATTCATTTGATCGGATACGGTGAAGCCATCGGACGTGTGGATGCGTCGCGTTATGCCACGTTAGCGGAATTGGGAAAAGCATTCGTCGAGGCAGAAGCCGTTAACGGATTACATGTGGCAGAAGGATACGATGAAACGAAGCTTGACCGGGCACCGACGAAAGCATGGTTAAATCAGCTCTTTCCGACAGAACCGGCCTTGTTGAAGCGGACGGATCGGCATACCGTACTCGTCAACGATGTTTTGTTCAAACAGTTGGGATACAAATCGTCAACCGTCATTGAAGGTGGGAAAATCGGGTTACTCGAATCGGGAGAAGCGGACGGATTTCTTTATGATGCGGCGATCGAACCGTTGTATGCCCTGCAATCGGGCTCAGTCGAGCGGAATAAATCCTCGTTGCGGTCAGCCATTAAAGATTTGTACCGTCATGGTATTGTTGCTGCGCATACGGAAGATTTGGCGTATCATGGCGATTTAGAAGAAGTCTTACAAGCATACCGGGAAGTGACGGAAGAAACGGGATTCCATGCTCATCTGCTCGTTCATCATTTAGTCATTGATCAACTTATTCAACTGAATCCCGTCCTGCCGCCGACGTTGTCGACCGGTGCGATGAAACTGTTCGTCGACGGGGCGCTCGGAGGACGGACGGCACTGCTTGGCAGAGGATATTCGGATGATGCGACGACACGCGGCATCGAAGTCCATTCTCCGGAACAGTTGGAACAACTCGTCAAACGGGCCCGGAGTTACGGCTTTACGGTAGCGGCACACGTCATCGGGGACTTGGCGATCGAACGTTTCGTAGCCGTCCTTGAAAAATACCCGGCTCCAAAAGGGACACGGGACCGAATCATTCATGCAACGGTCGTACGTCCGGAGTTGTTGGCACGAATTCGAAAATTGCCGGTCTTGATCGATGTCCAACCGGTCTTCCTGCTCGATGATGCTGATTTTGCGCAAGACCGACTCGGGTTGAATCGCTTGGACTGGGCCTATCGGCTGAAATCTCTTGCGGATACGGGAGCGCTTCTGTGCGGTGGATCCGATGCGCCGATTTCAAGTCCGGATGTCCGGCGTGCCTTGTATGCTGCGACGACGGGGACAGCAGGTAACATCAATAAGACGGACGAAGTATTATCAATGTATGAAGCCCTGCTGTTGTTCACGAAAAATCCACATATCGCAACCGATACACATGGACGAAAAGGAATGTTGCTTCCGGGATACGATGCAGACTTCGTCATCTTTGAACAGGATTTCTACATGTTAAGCGGGGAAGCTGTCTTAACCAACCGGTTGCTGGAGACTGTTCAGGCAGGAAGAACTGTTTTTGAGGCGACGCCAGTCATGAATTAAAATAAAAAAACTGCCAATCGGCAGTTTTTTTGTTTTACAGGAAAGAACGTTGGATTTTATGCCAAAATGTATTATTCGTTAATTTAACGGTCTTGAGTTCTTTTTCCGATAATTGAATATCGACGGAATCTGTCCGTTTTAAACTGAGCGCTTCATTGTCCATTCCGATGATCGGATAGTCGTTGCCATCTTCGATGATGCGTAAAGACAACTTACGACCGCGATTCAAGAGGAATGCCGATCCGAGTGTCCGGTACCGGTTGTTGTTGACGGAAGCAATCTCACTGACTTGAAGACAATGGATTAATGGATCAACGATTGCCCCTGATAATGATTTGTTGTAAGCCGTTGAACCGGTTGGTGTCGAGATGACCATACCGTCCCCGCGGAATGTCTCAAACAGGAACCCGTCGATATAGACCTCAATTGCCAGCGACTTGATGATGCTCGACTTAACGGAACATTCATTTAGACACAACATACCCGGTCCACCGTTAATTGAAGCTTCGAGGAGCGGATAGCGACGGACTTCAATTTCACCTTCAGAAGCACGGCTTCCGGTTTCCTTGAATATGGCTTCAACCGAAGAGAGATCGTTGATATCGAAGTCACAATAAAATGAGTTCGGTCCTTCGGCAAACCCGACATAAATCGCATCTTCCCGGAATCCTGTAAAGCGTGCCGCTTGAAGGAAGGCACCGTCTCCGCCGATCGAGACAATGATGTTGGCTTGTTTGTGGTCCTGAACGACATTCAGTCCATACCGATTTCCTACTTCAATCAGTTTACGTACCTGCGTCTCGTGTCTTTGTTTGTTACGGTAATACAGGTAGACATTGTTTCGAGCCATGGTCAATTCCCCCTTGAAAGCGTTTCATGAACTCCTTTATTATACCCGTCTTTGACAAAAATCGGTACTGCCAGCTCGAAGTGCGGGCAGAAATCTTGTGTTACCGTGGTGGCATTTCTATAGTAGAATGGAAAACGACATATGAATCTATCGGGAAATGGGGAATTTACATGGCAACATTTAAAGGGAACGCAATCACATTAATCGGAACACCTGTTGAAATCGGACAAGAGGCACCGGATTTCGAAGTGTTAGCAAACGATCTTTCACCGGTGACACGCGATACGTATGAAGGAGTTCGAATCATCAGTGTCGTACCATCAATCGATACAGGTGTCTGTGATGCCCAAACACGTAAATTCAACGAAGAAGCAGCGGCTATTGAAGGTGTAACAGTCTTGACGATTTCAAACGACTTACCGTTTGCACAACGTCGTTGGTGTGCGGCGAGTGGACTCGACAACGTCGTGACGCTGTCAGATCACCGTGATCTTTCGTTCGGTACACAGTACGGAGTCGCAATCGAAGAACTTCGTTTACTGGCTCGTTCGGTCTTCGTCATCGACGCAGCAAATGAAGTCGTTTATGCGGAATATCTAGAAGAGTCAACGAATGAAGTTGATTTTGAATCAGCACTTGCGGCTGCCAAAGGAGCCAAAACAACGAAGTAAGAATGGTTTACAAACGGCGTAAAACCGCTACAATGAAAGTAATGAGAAAGAACGGCTCCCAAGAAGTGCGGGGGCCGTTTCGTTTTGAAAGGATGGAACACACATGGAATCACTAGAAAAATTATATAAAGAATTGACACAGCAAACGCGTAAATTAGAACGTGATTTAGACATGCCGTACCTTGAAGGTCTGACGGAAGTCATCGACCGTTTGAATGAACGGCATACGGAAAACGTAGAACCGGAAACCGTCCGAAAAGCCGTATCACTTGCCATTCTCGAAGGAATGAAACAGGCACAACCGAATCACTTGCCGACACCGGACAGCGTCGCATTGTTTGCGGGTTATTTAATCGGGAAACTAATCAAGAAGGAGGATGTCCGTCTGCTGGATCTTGGCAGCGGGACAGGCGGTATGTTGCATGCTGTCCTCAGTCAACTTCCGAAAGATACGGTTGCCGAAGCCGTTGAGGTGGATGAAACATTAATTCGACTGTCGGCATCTGTTTCTGAACTCATGGATTATCCGGTCAACTATACGCATCAGGATGCTTTGCGTCCGCTTTTGCTTGATCCGGTCGATTTAGCGATGGCAGATTTGCCGATCGGCTATTATCCGGATGAAGAAGTCTCGAAAACATACGTTTTAAAACGGGATGAAGGTATGAGTTACAGCCATTTCCTGTTGATCGAACAAGCAATGAATTATGTGAAACCGGGCGGGTTTGGAGTGTTTGTCATTCCGAACGGACTCTTTCAACATGATACAGAAGGTAAGCTGAAGCAATATTTCGAAACAAAAGCCCATGTCGTCGGAATCCTCCAGTTACCGTTGACGATGTTCAAGCAGGAACAAGCAGCTAAAAGTTATTTGATTGTCCGGAACCACTTGGCAGGTATGACGATGCCAAAACAGGCATTGTTGGCCGAGTTGCCATCGTTTACCGACGCCCGTGCCTTCGGCGGGATGGTGAAACAGATTGATGAATGGATTAACACAGAATTAAAATGAAATGCGCAAAGTGATTGAAATCTGTCGTTAATTTGACTATTCTAGTGTAGAACAGAAAAAGAGCAAGACTCATACAGATGTGAATGTCGATCGATTTGAATGGAAAAGGGGAAATAAATCATGGCAAAGATTATGGCAGTAAACGCCGGTAGTTCGTCACTGAAGTTCCAATTACTTGAGATGCCGAATGAAACGATGATTGCAGTTGGTTTAGTAGAGCGCGTCGGAAAAGACGATGCCATCTTTACGATTAAATATGGCGAAGGACAGAAATACACGGATGTTCTTCCGCTTGCGACACATAAAGAAGCAGTTGAATTATCACTTGAGAAACTCATGGAATTCGGCATCATCTCATCGTATGATGAGATCAAAGGTGTCGGACACCGTGTGTTACACGGTAAAGAAAAATATGCGGACTCTGTTGTCATTACAGAAGAAGTCATGCAAGACATCGAATCTTACACGGAGCTCGGTCCGTTACACATTCCGCCAAACTTGATCGGAATTCGTGCGTTCCAAGCGATTTTACCGGAAGTACCGCAAGTCGCTGTTTTTGATACAGCTTTCCACCAAACAATGCCGGAAGAAAACTTCCTGTACAGTCTTCCGTACGAATACTACACAGAGTACGGCATCCGGAAGTACGGTTTCCACGGAACAAGCCATAAATATGTCACGGAACGTGCTTCTGAATTGTTGGGCCGTCCATTACAAGACTTGCGTCTGATTTCATGTCACCTCGGTAGCGGAGCATCGATCGCAGCTGTCGCAGGCGGAGAATCACTTGATACAACAATGGGCTTCACACCACTCGAAGGAATCACGATGGGAACGCGCTCTGGTTCGCTTGACCCAGCCTTGATCCCATTCTTGATGGAGAAAACCGGCAAGACAGCAGAAGACGTTCTAAATGTCATGAACAAAGAGTCAGGCATCTACGGTCTTTCTGGTCTTTCAAGTGACCTGCGTGATGTTGAATCTGCAGCGACAGAAGGAAATCACCGTTCGGAAATGGCGTTACGAATCTTCGCTAACCGGATTCATGGCTATATCGGTCAGTATGCAGCAGAGATGAATGGCGTCGATGCCATCATCTTTACAGCAGGTGTCGGTGAAAACTCGGATTCGATCCGTGAGCGTGTCTTACGTGGCCTTGAATTCATGGGCGTTTATTGGGATCCTTCACTCAACAACGGTGCACGCGGAGAAGAATTGTTCATCAACTATCCGCATTCACCGGTCAAAGTCATCATCATTCCGACGAATGAAGAATTGATGATTGCCCGTGACACGGTTCGTATCGGTGGATTGGTCGAGCAAAACGCATAATTAAATCTTTTTGAGCAAACGTCTGGATCACAACGAAAGTTGTATTCAGGCGTTTTTTTGTTTGAAGAAAATCATCTCAACGGAGTGAAAACAGGTGAGATGATTTCTCGTAATAAAAACGTTTGTTACAAGGTTTGTCATATAAAAAACGTGAAAACGAAAGTTAAACCGATTATTGTCGAAAAAACGGTTTGAAACCGATAAAAATGAGACTTTTGTAATATAAAAGTAACAATGACGTCATCTTTTTGTGGTCTATATGTAACGGCACAGCTTCATTTTGTCATGTATATTAATGTAAGTTACAAAACAGGGACAATTATGGAGGAGAGATTACATGATGATGAAACGAATAATCGCTAGTGTTTTAGCAGTCTTGTTAGCACTCAGTTCGTTTGCAGGTCTTCAAGCGGAAGCTGCAACTAAAAAAAATGTCAAGTCGTCGGTCGATAGTCTGATTGTTCGCCAGAAAGCTACCACAGCGTCCAAGAAACTCGGTCTTCTATATAAGAATCAAACGTTACCGTACAAAGCTAAAACAGGAAACTGGTATAAAGTAAGTTATAAAGGAAAAACGGCGTACCTCAGTGCCCGTTATTCGAAAGTCGTCACATCAAGCGGATCGAAAAAACAATCAACAGGTGGTTGGAAAACAATCACAAACGTAAGTGCAACAGCTTATACACCATACGATCCAGGTAGCGGTAATTTAACGGCAATCGGCTGGAACATCAAGAGCTCGAAAAAGAAAGTCGTAGCAGTTGATCCACGTGTGATTCCCCTTCGTTCAACAGTCAAAGTGTATTACAAAGGGAAATTAAAAGGGACATATACAGCAGCAGATACAGGTGGTGCCATCAAAGGCAAGAAGATGGACATTTTGTACTACTCACGTGCCGAAGCATTTAACTGGGGTCGTCGTAACGTCACTGTTAAATACAAATAAGTCATTTCAATCAATCGTACATTGGTGCGATTGATTTTTTTGTCCAAAAAAGCACTTCCTCTTGAAAGAGAAAGTGCTCAAAATGAGTTCAATTAAAGACGAACAATCAAGACATCACACTTCGCGTAACGTGTGATACTTTCTGAAACGCTACCGATAAAGAAACGTTCAACAGCGTTTAAGCCGGTTGCTCCACAGATAATCAAATCGACATTATGGTTGGGTGCAAGTTTTTTGGCGATGGTTACTTTCGGGGAACCGTATTCAATAGCGACTTCAACATCTTTTACACCACGCTCCTGAGCTGTCTTGACGTAATCATCGAGCAGTTCTTTTGCATAGGATTCGGCACGTTCGGTAATCGTCCGATCGTAGGCCTCGACAGTTGCGAAAGTCCGTGTATCGATGACGTGAGCAATGACGAGTTTGGCATTGTTTCGAAGTGAGACGTCAATCGCCGTTTCAAAAGCACGTTCTGCCTCTTTTGATCCGTCGACTGCTACTAAAATGTTATGATATACGATTGCCATCTTGTATCCATCCCTTCGTCTTCCTCTGATTTTACACCCTTATTATACCATTCCCTCAAGTAGAAGGTGAGGAACATTTAAGGAGATTTTAAAATTGTTCTTCGCCAGCGGAACCCGTAAGATGGAAAGAGATGAAAGGAGGCGATGCCAAGATGAGGCACGCGTTAATTACAGCAGGAACAAAAGGACTCGGTGAAATGGTGACCCGTCGTTTACTCGAGGAGGGGTGGCACGTCACTGCGCTTCACCGCTCGGAGCCGACATTTGTTCACGAACGACTTCATTTGATTAAAGCGGACGTCACGCAGCAAAATCAATTGATGGATGCGGTTGAACAAACGATGACTGCCCACGGTCGGATTGACGCGTTAATTTTAAACGCGGGACCGTATATCTTCGAACGGAAATCGCTTGTCGACTATTCGGATGAAGAGTGGAATGAAGTAGTGACCGGTAACCTGACAGCCAGTTTTTGGTTATTGCGAAAAATCCTTCCGATTATGCGCGAACAACAATACGGACGTATTATTACATACGGTTTTCCGGAGAGTGCATCTGCACCCGGGTGGGTGGAGCGAGCTGCATTCGCCGCTGCGAAAAGCGGTATGGTCAGTTTGACGAAAAGTGTAGCGCTTGAAGAGGCGGAATACGGAATTACGGTAAACATGGTCAATCCCGGTAATATTGTGGGCGACAATAAGTCAAAACGGATTGAAGAGGCGACGGCGGATGAACAGACGCCGGTCGGACGGACAGGTGTCGGAGAAGATATCGCGCGGACGATTTCATTTTTAGTAGCGGAAGAATCCAGTCTGATTACAGGGGCGATTCTTGATGTGACCGGTGGTGTCAATGTTGTGCATCAATCACGACCGTGATTTTTCGGAAGAAGGATTAACAGCTAGATTTGGCTGTGTATACAAATCAGGTGGGCGGAATTCGAATTCCGTCCACCTGATTTTTGTTTTTATTAGATTCTGATTTCGTTTACTGTACGGCTGTTACCGGTAAGGATTGGAGGTGCTTCGGATAGCGGGTCAGTGCTTCCGGTCCGCTCTCGGTTAAATGAATGTCATCTTCAATACGGACACCGCCGACGTTCGGGACATAGATCCCTGGCTCCAGTGTATATACGATTCCAGACTCCGCTGTCAGCAAGTTGTTCGATGCGAGTGACGGGAATTCATGGACATCGATGCCGATACCGTGTCCAACACGATGGGTGAAATAGTCACCGTAACCGGCTTGTTCAATCACCTTCCGGGCAGCTTGATCTAATGTACCAAGAGTCACGCCGACCCGGCTGGCTTCCGTTGCTGCTTCAAGTGCTTGAAGAACTGTTTGATAAATAGTTTGTTGTTCTTCACTGGCTTCCCCGTAAACGAACGTCCGAGTAATGTCTGAGCAATATCCTTTCCAAACGACACCAAGGTCGAACAGAACGAAATCGCCTTCTTGAATGACTCGGTCACCGGGCACACCATGCGGATCGGCACTGTTTGCTCCGAATAAAACCAATGTATCGAACGACATCTCACGGACGCCCTTCTTTTTCATTTCGAACTCGATTGTTGAAATGACTTCCATTTCCGTGACGCCGGGACGAATCGCCTGTTTGCCGATTTCGATCGCTTCGTCAGCTAATGCTGCTGCTTCGCGGAGAATTGCAATTTCTTGAGCGTCTTTTTTTAGGCGTAGTGCTTGCAAGGGTTGACCAATATCAAGAATTGCCGCATTTTCCTGACGGGCTTCCAACTCTTTAAACCGGCTGAAAGTCATGTGTTCGCCTTCAATTCCAATTCGGTTATTGGAAATCGAAAATGTCTTCAGGGTTTCGCTAATTTTGTCAAATGGATGCTCGTGGTCCGCATACGTAATGACTTCGCCGTCCCATGGACTTGCAGCGACGATGTTGGCTTCGAGGGCTGGGCAGAAGAGGGCACGTTTTCCGTTAGCATCTACGATGACAGCCATCACACGTTCATGAGGTTCCGCATAGACACCTGAAAAATAAAACACACTCGCTTTTGACGTAATCAATGCAACGTCGATTCCTGATTCCTGTAATACACGACTAATCTGATTTGTCCGTTCTAACATATCGCTTCCACCTCTCTGTTCGTTTCAGGATTCAGTATACCATCGTTAGAAACGGAAAACATTTCTCGCAAATCGGGACTAGTACACTTTTCATTCGTTGGAGTGGTACAGTATAATGACAGAAGAGTAGAATATAGGAAAAAGAAGGGATACAGCATGCCTACAAAACATGAACAGATCATCCGGCACATTGAGGATCTCGATGTGGGCGCCAAAATATCCGTCCGGCAAATCGCAAAGGACTTAACGGTATCCGAAGGTACGGCATATCGTGCCATCAAAGAAGCGGAAAATTTAGGGTTCGTCTCAACGATTGAACGTGTCGGGACGATTCGCATTAAAAAGAAACAAAAAGAAAATATTGAAAAACTGACGTTTGCGGAAGTCGTCAATATCGTCGATGGACAGGTTCTCGGAGGACGTGACGGACTTCATAAGACATTGACGAAGTTTGTCATCGGCGCGATGAAGTTAGAAGCGATGATGCGTTATATCGATGTCGACAGTCTCGTCATCATCGGAAACCGGGAAAAAGCACATGAGCTGGTCTTGGATGCAGGAGCAGCAGTTTTAATTACCGGTGGTTTTGACACGACGGAAGACGCAAAACGATTGGCAGACGAAATGGAGTTGCCGATCATTTCCACGTCTTACGATACGTTCACTGTCGCGACGATGATCAACCGGGCCATCTATGACCGACTGATCAAAAAAGAAATTTTACTGGTCTCCGATATCTTAATTCCTTTACACGATACGTTTTATTTGCAAACGAACGACCCGATTGCCAGATGGCATGAACTTAATGAGCAGACAAAACATAACCGTTATCCGGTCATTGATGAACAGATGAAGGTTGTCGGTGTCGTGACGGCGAAGGATATCATTGATCGTCCACATGACTGGCCGGTCGAAAAAGTCATGACCCGTCACCCGATCACGGTCGGAATCCGGACAAGCGTGACGAACTCCGCGCACCAGATGGTATGGGAAGGGATCGAGATGTTACCGGTCATCGATCAGTACGGACGTCTGCTTGGCATCATCAGCCGGCAAGATGTCTTGAAAGCCCTGCAACTGGCGAACCGTCAACCGCAAGTCGGCGAAACGTTTGATGACTTGATCACAGGACAGATCAAAGCGGCAGAAGATGCGAGAGGACCTTACCTTTCACTCGAAGTCTCACCGCAGATGACGAACTTCATGGGGACGGCTTCGAGTGGTGTCTTGACGACCTTGCTCGTCGAAGGAGCGACACGGATGTTGCGTCATATGAAAAAGGGTGACCTCGTCATCGAAAATGTCAGCATTTATTTCATCAAACCTGTTCAAATCGAGAGTACGATTACGATTCGAGCCAATGTGTTTGATGTCGGACGGAAGTTCGGAAAAGTGGATGTCGAGATGTATCAAGGTACACAAATCGTGGCGAAAGCACTCGTGACGTCACAACTAATCGATCGATGACAGGGACTGGACACAAAAAAAGACGGTAGCTACCGTCTTTTTTACGATTGTTCCGACTGTTCCATTTCACGGACGACATACGGATAGATTTTCTTATAGCGGATGAAACCTGCGATAAATGAAGCGACACCGATGACAATCAGAATCGAACAGACGACTTTTCCGATCGTCGTCGTCAATCCGTCACCAGACACAAATTGGTTAACGGCAAAAAGAATGACGAACAAGCTGAGCCAGATGCTCGCTTGCGTATTGAATAAAAATTTCCGGTTCGTGCTTTTCGTATGAAACGCACGTCGTTTTGCAAGTAAATATCCACCAAGAGATAAGACGATTAACAGAATGAGAACAAACTGCATATGGATGACCTCCTTTTCTTTCTATATCTGTTTGTATCATATCAATATTTAGAGGAGCTGTGCACTGTGAAAGAACAAATCAGACAATTGATTGAACAAGCATCGACAATCATCATTCATCGGCATGAACGTCCGGACCCTGATGCGCTAGGCAGTCAGTTTGGATTACAGCTGGTTTTACAAAAGCGATTTCCCGATAAAACAATAAAGGCAGTGGGCGAGATGGCGACCTCCCTTTCATTCATGGGAGAGCTCGATGCTGTAGAAGCAGCAGAGTACGCGCATGCACTCGTCATCGTCCTGGATACCGCCAATCAAGGACGGATCGATGGAGCGGAAGCCTTAAACGGTCAACACACGATTAAAATCGACCACCATCCGGACGAAGATCCATACGCCGACGTTCAACTTGTGGATACAACCGTCAGTTCGACGTCAGAATTATTGGTTCACCTCTTAAATGAATGGGAGTACGAGATTCCGGCAATGGCGGCGATTCAATTTTATGCAGGAATTGTCGGTGATACAGGCCGCTTCCAATTCAGAGGCACGACAAGCCGGACATTTTCCGTCGCAGCGCAACTGCTGGATACAGGAATCGATACGGATTGGCTCTACCGCAACATGTATCAGACGGAACTGGTTGCTTTACAGTTACAAGGCTATGTCTTGCAACATATCCAGTTGACGAAAGCCGGCGTCGGGTATGTCGTGTTGACACAGGATACATTGGCGACATTCGATGCGACCGTTGAACAAGCGTCCCTCCTCGTCAATAGCTTCGCAGGTCTGAAAGGCTTAAAAGCATGGGCATTATTCCTCGAAACTGATAAGGAAGTTCGTGTCCGCCTGCGTTCGAAAGGGCCGGTCATCAATGAGGTAGCCAAAGAATTTAATGGTGGCGGACATCCGATGGCATCAGGTGCGACGATCAAAGATTTGACGGAAGTGGATACGGTCGTCTCCCGTTTGAATGAAGTGGCAGAAGCCTTTACGTTCTAATAAAAAAAGGCTGCTCGCCATCATCCTGTTTCGGATACATGGCGAACAGCTTTTTTTAGCATCAATGAGTGGAAGCCTCTTCTTGAGGGATGAACCAAGTTCCCCGTTCTGTGTGATCTTCAATGACGTTTAATTCAAGTTCTTTAACGGACTTCCGGATTTTTTCAGCGATTTCTTCAGTCTCGGTAAATGCGGTTACCCCTAATTTCAGTTGTTCTACTTTTTCGCGGGCAATTTGGCTACGGTTTAAAATCATGGCAAACTCTCCTTCCGTGCAAGTCATGATGTTCTCTTTTTATTGTAGCGAAAAATGATGGGGATGGCGAGACTCAGAAACGCATAGATATGAAACTTCTGAAAACGTTTCATTTATGGAAGGAATAAAAGCAGATGAGAATGGAGGAAAAAGAATGATCCAACTAAATGTCCGTACAGCATACAGTCCTTTGCAAAGTACGATTCGGATGGATCGTTATCTGGATGAGGTCAAACGACGCGGCTTTTCAGCTGCAGCCATCTGTGAAACGTCCTTGACCGGCGTGCCGGCGTTCATGGCAGGTTGTGCGCAACGGGAACTGACTCCGATCATCGGACTAGAACAAGTCATAGAACCGGATGAACTCACGATTTTGTGGTATGCGAAGACGAGTCATGGACTAAAAGCACTCTACCGGCTTGCCAGTGAGATGCCTGTTGAAGACTATTCACAATTGATCGCTGTCCTGGAACCAAAACGCCAAGCACCGGAAGATGACTCGCGCTTACGGCGTCTCATCGCCCACTGGATGGGATCAGCGCACAAAGCGAAGATTTTTCTCGGCGTCAAGGCGGTCCGGTCGACCGTTGAGCGCGACAGCAGGGAACAGTACCGTCAAGCGGCAAATGCGCTCGGAATCGAAACGATTCCCATCGATCCTGTTCGTTATCTGTTTCGGGAAGAGGCGGAAGCGTTTCAAGCTTTGCGTGCGATTGACGAAGGGTCGACGTTCGCTGATCAAAAAGTCAGTCGGACGGCTCACTTTAAACTAATGGAGGAGTTGCACGAGCAGTATACTGATCGGGAACTGCGGTTGCTGAAACAATGGGGAGAGTCGCAGGAAACATTGACGTTGCCGTTTCAATCACGTCCTCTCCCGCAAGTATCGGATGATTCGAATCATGCATTGAACCGTTTGGCGCATGATGGCTTGCTCGCACATGGACATGTCGAGGAAGAAGCGACAAAACGGTTGCAGTATGAACTGGAAGTCATTGAAAAAACGGGATTTGCTGATTACTTTCTGATCGTCGAAGATTTAGTGCGCCATGCGAAGGTAAAAGGCATCCGTGTAGGACCGGGACGGGGCTCGGCCGCAGGGTCGCTCGTCAGTTATGCTCTCGGGATTACGACGGTAGACCCACTGAAATACGGGTTGTTATTTGAACGGTTCTTAAATCCGGAGCGGATCTCGATGCCCGATATCGATATTGATATCGAAGATGAGCGGCGGGAAGAAGTGCTTGAGTACCTGGTCGAACGGTACGGGAAGCAACATGTCGGTCAGATCGGAACGTTATCGACTCTTGGAGCGAAAGCAGCATTACGCGATGTTGCACGGGTGTTGGAGTTTTCTAAAGATGAAACAGATGCGGCAGCGAAACAGTTGGGAAAAGTGACGACATTACAAGGCCTTGAACAACAGGCTTCCATTTACCGCTGGTTCTCGGGCAGTGAAAAACGACGCCAATTACTGCAGCTTGCTCAAGCAATTGAAGGATTACCACGCCAACGTTCCATTCATGCTGCCGGTGTCATCATCGGATCAGATGAGTTGATCGAGACGACACCGGTTGATTTGAATGCCAGCGGACGGTTCGTTACACAATATCTAATGAAGGCCATCGAACAACAAGGATTGCTGAAGATTGACTTATTGGGGTTACGGAATTTAACACGACTGCGGCAGATGGAACAATTGATTCAACATACGTACCCCGATTTCTTGGTGGAACGGATACCGGACGAGGACAAAGCGACGTTACGATTGTTCGCCAAAGGGGAGACGGATCACATCTTCCAATTTGAGTCGGCCGGAATGAAACAGACGTTACGGGAGGTCAAGCCCAATCAGTTCGAGGATCTGGTCGCGACGATGTCACTGTTCCGTCCGGGACCGATGAAATTCATCGATCTCTATGCGAAACGAAAAGCCGGTCAACCCTATCAAATGGTCCATCCGATTTTAGAAGAGATTTTAACCGCGACGTACGGCGTCATCGTCTACCAAGAACAAATCATGGAGATTACACGCCGGGTCGCCGGATTCACCTTGGCGCAAGCTGATTTATTACGGCGGGCAATCTCGAAAAAAAGCAGTCAGTCTGTAGAGGCGGAAAAACAACGATTTATTGAAGGGGCGCTGCAAAACGGTTTTGATTTAACGGTCGCCGAAACGTTGTACGATCAAATTGAACGGTTTGCCGGATACGGATTTAACCGTAGTCATGCCGTGGCGTATACGAAAATCAGTTATGCCCTCGGATACATGAAGGCCCATTATCCACAAATCTTTTCATTGGTATCGATCGATCAACCGGAACGTCTCGTGCGTGTCATGCGGGAAAAACGTCTTCCGGTACTGCCGCCTGATATTTGGATGTCGGATTACCGTTCGACATTAGAAGGTAAAGGAATCCGGCTCGGCGTTCAAACACTTCGGGGAATCACGGAAAAAGATTTTCAGACGTTACGGGAAGCGGCCAAAACCTCGCAAACGATTACACAATTATTGTCAGCAGTTGGTTGGGGGAAAAAAGAACGGGCTAAGATTGAACTTTTGTTATACAGCGGAGCGCTCGATCGGGCAACTCATGGAGACCGTGGGCTAGCGGAACAGGAAGTCCTTGACTACTTTACGATGGCTTCGAATACACTTCTTCCGGATGAACTCGCAAGTCTCGGGCGAAGAAAGACAACGGCACAAACGAACCGGACAGCAACGGATTGGGCACGCCTTGAGCGTGAATCACTCGGATTTTGGTTGACCTATTCCCCATTGATGACCGCGATGAAGCCGCCGGTTGAAACGACGCATTTTCAAACGGTTTCCCTTGAAGGCAATCAAACCAATTACCTGGTCTGTTATATTGAGCAAATCCGTGAATTTAAGACAAAACGCGCCCAAACGATGGCGGTCATGCATGCCGTTGATGGGTATTCGACGGAAGAAGTTGTCGTTTTTCCGCAACAGTATGCAGCGTTTAAACGTTCGTTGTATATCGGAAACGTCTTGTTGATTGAAGTGAAGGTGCAGGAACGCGAAGGGAACCGGCAATTCGTCCTGGAGCGGTTACGTCCTTTAGGGCAAGATGTGTTATTCGTCAAACTACCGTCCAAAAATGATCTCGCGGTTCTTGAGCGGATGCTCGAGACCGTCCCCGGGGATATTCCGGTCGTCGTTCGTTATGCCGATACGAATGAGACCAAATCACTGCCGGGAATGTATGCCATCCAACAGGAAGAAGAATTGATGGCGCAACTCCGGATTCGATTCGGGGAAACGAATATCATCTTGAAAAATGTCCCTCGTTCGAACTAGTAGTAGGTAATAAGATTTGTTATAATAAGGGGTAATTGGTCTGACCAATGACCGCCGGAATAAGGAAATGACGCATGCGTCAGGAAGGTGGTGCTGTACAAATGGAGAAAAAGCGGAATGCTTTTGAAATGAATATTTCAGCAATCAAAACGATGATCGAACAGGATGGTTTTGTGCCGGGAGATCGAATTCCATCAGAACGTGAATTGGCAGAACGACTGTCGATTAGTCGTCCGTCTGTCCGGGAAGCACTTCGGACGTTAGCTTATCTCGGAATCATCGAGACGAGGCACGGCGGAGGGAGTTTTCTTTTAAACCGTGATGACCATACCTATATTCAAATCATCGCACAATTTTTAGTGACCGGCGATTCAAAGTTTGAAGATCTGGCAGGAACACTTCGTTTGCTTGAACAAGCAGCATTTGTTCAACTCGCAGACGCGTCCATTCTAGAAGTGCACGTCGATTCCGATGCGGCTTTTCGGGAAACGCTGATCGCTACAATCGATAACGATTTGTTTGAGCGGATTTGGCGGCAAGTGAATGCCTTCTATCAAAGTTTTGGTCAAGGGGAGCTCTATACGCGAGCGGAACGGGAAGCTTTTCTAAAACGCTCGTAGGAACCACAAGGGGGAACTAACGTGCAAGCATTTTTTCGAAAACCTAAAAAATTTGTCACTTTGACATCAAAAGAACAACGGGTCGATGTACCGGTTGGTTTAATGACGAAATGTCCGAAGTGCAAACTGATTCAATATACGAAACAACTCGAAGCCAATTTAAAAGTCTGTGTCTGTGGCTACCATCATCCGTTAACTGCTACCGAACGATTTGAACAATTGTTTGATGCGGGAACGATTACGTATTTCGATTTACCGGCAGTGAAGGCAGATCCACTCGATTTTCAGGATTATCCGGAAAAGCTGAAAGGAGATCAAGTACGGACAGGACTTGAAGAAGCGATTGTCTGCGGTGTTGGTCAAGTGAATGGATATCCGCTTGTAGCCTGTGTCATGGATGCACGTTTTCGGATGGGCTCAATGGGAGCGGCAGTCGGAGCTGCGATTGCAGAAGCCATCCGTTATGCAACGAAAGAACGGTTGCCTGTAACGATCTTTTCGGCTTCCGGTGGAGCACGGATGCAAGAGGGAATGGTCAGCCTGATGCAGATGGCGAAATCTAGCTTATTCCTGAAACAACATTCGGATGCCGGATTATTGTACGTTTCATGTATGACACACCCGACGACAGGTGGCGTGTCAGCCAGTTTTGCCATGTTAGGTGATTTTAATATTGCAGAACCCGGTGCCTTGATCGGCTTTGCCGGTCGCCGGATCATTGAACAGACGATTCGTGAAAAATTACCGGAAGACTTCCAAACGTCAGAGTTTTTATTGCAGGCGGGACAACTCGACGATGTCGTATCGCGACACGACTTGAAAACCTACTACACACGTATTCTGATGATGCACTCGGAGGGAACCAATCATGCAACCATTTGATCAACCAGTAATCGCATTGCGCGAAAAAATATTAGAACTGCACGATATGGCAGAGACACAAGGGCTCGATTTTAAAGAAGAGCTGAATTTATTGGAAGAACGGCTACGTCGATTAGAACTCGATATTTACGGGAATATGAAAGCGTGGAACCGTGTCCAACTGGCACGGCATCCGGAGCGTCCGACGACACTTGATTATGTTCGTCTGATCTGTGACGATTTCATTGAATTACATGGTGACCGGCACGGTTACGATGATGCAGCAATCGTCGGAGGAATTGCGATGCTGAATGGTCAAGCCGTGACAATCATTGGTCATCAGCGAGGAAAAGATACGAAAGAAAATATCCGCCGGAATTTCGGTATGCCGCATCCTGAAGGCTATCGAAAAGCTTTACGATTGATGCAACAAGCGGTGAAGTTCAATCGTCCGATCATCACGTTCATTGATACGAAAGGCGCGTATCCCGGCCGGGCAGCGGAAGAACGGGGACAAAGCGAAGCAATCGCGAAGAATCTCTTTGAAATGGCCGGAATGCCGGTCCCGATTATTTCTATCGTCATCGGTGAAGGCGGATCAGGTGGAGCACTTGGAATCGGTGTCTGTGATCAGTTGTTGATGTTAGAGAACTCCACGTATTCCGTCATTTCACCTGAAGGTGCAGCTGCCCTTCTTTGGAAAGATGCGAGTCTTGCTGAAAAAGCGGCAGAGTCAATGCAAATTACGGCGCCGGACTTACTTCGACTTGGAATCGCGGATGGAATCATCCCGGAAGTCATCGGTGGAGCGCATTTAGATGTTTCATTACAGGCTGACAAAGTAAAATCTGTTCTAGAACAAAGACTTGCCCAACTGACCCGTTTGACACCAGAGCAGTTAATCGAGAAGCGCACAGAAAAATATCACCAAATTGGCACATAACCTGCATGTAATCGCTATCATGATTGGCATTCCTTATTTCGTGATAGGATGAACAAACTGCTGTAGAAAGTTTATGCAGTCTGCCCTGTTGTAAAACAACAAAACTACGTGCTATTTTAGACTAAGATTAATGGAGAGGTGATTAACGTGAGTTTGAAACGGATTGCTGTTTTAACAAGTGGAGGCGACGCACCCGGCATGAACGCTGCAGTGCGTGCTGTAACACGTAAGGCGATTTTTCATGGACTGGAAGTATTTGGCGTCTATAACGGATATCAAGGTCTGATTAACGGAGATCTCGTCCAATTGAACCTTGGTTCAGTCGGTGACATCATTCAACGAGGCGGAACATTCCTTCGTTCTGCACGTTGCCCAGAGTTCCGGACAGAAGAAGGACGTGCGAAAGCTGTCGTCAATCTGAAGAAATTCGAAATTGATGCACTCGTTGTCGTTGGTGGTGACGGGTCTTATCGTGGTGCCCAAAAATTGACGGGACTTGGTTTCCCGACAATCGGTCTCCCTGGAACGATCGATAACGATATTCCAGGTACGGATTACACGATTGGTTTCGATACAGCACTCAACACGGCACTGGAAGCGATCGATAAGATTCGTGATACAGCGTCGTCGCATGAGCGGACGTATGTCATCGAAGTCATGGGACGCGACGCAGGGGATATCGCTCTTTATGCTGGATTAGCCGGCGGAGCGGAATCAATCCTGGTCCCAGAGCGACCAGAAGATTTAAAAGAAGTCCTAAACCGGATTCAAAGCGGTGTCAATCGTGGTAAAAAACACTCGATCGTCATCGTGGCAGAAGGTGCCGGACGCGCGCAGGATGTGGGAGACGAGATCGCCAAAGAAACAGGACTTGATACACGTGTCACAGTATTAGGTCATGTTCAACGCGGTGGTGCGCCGACAGCTGCTGACCGTGTATTGGCAAGCCGGATGGGTGCTTATGCAATCGACATCTTGCTTGAAGGTAAGCAAGGACGTGTCGTTGGGGTACGCGGTGGCAAGATGATTGATCTTGATATCGATGAGGCATTGGACGAAAACAAACACGAACTGGATCTTGGAATCTTAGAGTTGTCAAAACAACTATCAATTTAAGATCGACCGATATCAGTCGGAGTAGAATAGGTTTTATTGGCATTGTGATTGAACAGCCAAACATTGTAGGAGGTTTATGGAATATGCGCAGAACTAAAATTGTATGTACGATTGGACCGGCGTCAGAAAAACGTCTTCCAGAAATGATTGAAGCGGGTATGAACGTCGCTCGTTTGAACTTCTCACACGGTGACTATGAAGAACATGGTGCCCGTATTACGGACATCCGCCGTGCAGCAGAAGAAGCAAATAAATTAGTTACGATTCTTTTAGATACAAAAGGTCCTGAAATCCGTACGCATACATTTGAAGAAGGCAAAGCTCTTCTCGTACGCGGCAAACAAGTCATCGTCGTCAGTGGTGACGCGAACGAAATCGTCGGAACAGCAGACAAGTTCTCTGTCACGTACGATGGTTTATATGATGATGTCGAGGTCGGTTCGATGATCATGTTAGATGACGGATTAATCGGACTTCGTGTCGCAGAAAAACTCGAAAACCGTGAACTCCTTTGTGACATCGAAAACGAAGGAATCATCAAAACGAAAAAAGGCGTTAACTTACCAAACGTAAAAGTTAACTTACCTGCTTTGACAGACAAAGATATCGCAGACATCGAGTTCGGAATCAAAAGCGACATCGATTTGATTGCTGCTTCATTCGTTCGTCGCGCATCTGATGTCGTTGCGATTCGTCAATTGCTCGAAAAACACAATGCAAGTCATATCAAAATCTTCCCGAAAATTGAAAACCAAGAAGGTGTCGACAACATCGAAGAAATCATCGCGATTTCAGACGGTTTGATGGTCGCACGTGGTGATCTTGGAATCGAGATTCCGACGGAAGAAGTTACACCAACACAAAAAGATCTCATCAAAATTTGTAATGACTACGGTAAACCGGTCATCACAGCAACGCAAATGCTTGACTCGATGCAACGTTTCCCACGTCCGACACGTGCCGAAGCATCAGACGTCGCAAACGCGATTCTTGATGGAACAGATGCGATCATGCTTTCAGGTGAAACAGCAGCCGGGGACTACCCAATTGAGTCTGTTCAAATGATGCATACGATTGCGAAGCGCACAGAAAAAATGCTTGACTACAAAATGCTCTTGAAAGATCGTCAAACACGCAGTGAGCACACTGTGACGGATGCAATCGCTCAAGCAGTTACGCATACAGCGATCAACCTGGACGCTAAAGCAATCTTGACACCGACTCAGTCTGGTTACACAGCTGCCCGGATTTCAAAATACCGTCCAGAGCCAAACATCGTTGCCGTTACACCGAGCGCGCGTGTTGCACGTCAACTCAATATCGTTTGGGGTGTTTACCCGATCGTTGTCGATCATTTGTCAGACAACACGGATGACATGTTGACACTTGCTGCTGATACAGCAAAAGAAGCAGGATTCGTTACAGACGGTGACCTCGTCGTCATCTCTGCAGGTATCCCGGCTCTTACGGCAGGTACGACAAACATGTTGAAAATCCATATCGTCGGTAAAGAGATCACAAACGGTCGCGGAATCGGTGAACGTGGTGTCGTTGGCGAAGTCGTCATCGCTCATACAGCTGAAGAAGCAAACGCAAAAGCAAAACCAGGTATGATTCTGATCACGAACTCAACGGATCGCGATATGATGCCTGCAATCGAGATGGCTGCAGCAATGGTCACAGTAGACGGCGGATTGACAAGCCATGCTGGAATCGTTGGTCCTTCACTCGGTAAACCGGTTATCGTCGGTGTTGAAAATGCCATGACAATCTTCACGGATGGTCAACGTATTTCAATCGATCCTTTAACAGGTAAATTGTACAACGCATAATCAATGAAACGGATGTGGCGAAAGCCATGTCCGTTTTTTCAAATCGGGGGTTTGAACATGGAAGCCTATCTTTTTTTGATTGGTCTCGTGTTGATTGGTGTCATCGCTCAAAATAAATCGTTGATCATTGCGGCTGCATTTTTACTCATCATCAAAGCAATCGGGCTCGACGGTCGCCTGTTCCCGTCGTTACAGGCGAAAGGCATCACATGGGGGGTCACGTTGATCACGGCGGCGATTTTAGTACCGATTGCAACGGGAGACATCGGATTTAGAGAACTACTGAACAGTATCCGGGGACATATCGGGATCATTTCATTTTTAGCAGGGATTTTTGTAGCCATCATTGCAGCCCACGGCGTTGGTCTGATGAAGGAAGATCCACTCGTCACGACAGCACTGCTTGCCGGAACGATTCTTGCAGTCGGACTGTTCCGCGGTGTACCGGTTGGTCCTTTGATCGGAGCAGGAATTGCAGCTCTTGTCATCGGAATGTGGGATATCATCGTTAAAACAATCAGTGGTTAAATTATGTAACAATAGTGAACTGAATTAATTTTTTGATAATAGTATGCAAGTTCGTTCACTTTTTGGTTAATTTTGTTTATACTAAGAACAGAAACAAGATGGTCTATTCAAGAGCAAACGGTTCAGAGTGGGGAACGACTCTTGCGTAGACGTCTTTTTTTCAATACGGAAATGAAAGCGTTTTAAATTTCTGGGGGAAAAAAAGGGGGATTTTTGTATGACACAAACAAAAGGTTTAGAAGGAATCGTCGCGACAGCATCGAAGATCAGTTCGATCATTGATGGTCAGTTGACGTATGGTGGGTATACAATTGATGATTTGGCGGAGCACGCCTCATTTGAAGAAGTGGTCTTTTTACTTTGGAATGACCGCTTACCAAAAGAAGACGAACTGAAGCAACTGTCAGAAGCTTTGATTGCTGAAGCAACGGTCGCACCAGCAGTTCTCGAGACATTAAAAGTGGCGCCGAAAACCGCCAACGCGATGTCAGCCATTCGCACGGCTTTATCACAACTCGCATTATATGATGAATCGGCTGAAGATATGTCGACAGAGGCGAATTACGCTAAAGCCATCAAACTCCAGGCACAGATTGCGACACTCGTAACAGCGTATGCACGAATCAAAAAAGGTCAAGAGCCGGTTGCACCGAAAGCAGGTCTTTCTTATGCGGCAAACTTCCTCTACATGCTGACAGGCGAAGAGCCGACAGAAGTAGCAGAAAAAGCCTTTAACCAAGCACTCGTCTTGCATGCCGATCACGAACTGAACGCTTCAACATTTACAGCACGTGTCTGTGTTGCAACCCTGTCAGATGTCTATTCAGGCGTCACAGCTGCCATGGGTGCTTTGAAAGGTCCGCTTCACGGTGGAGCGAACGAAGCGGTCATGAACATGTTGCTTGAAATTGATTCAGTTGAAAAGGTTGACGAGTATGTTCATAATAAACTTAAGAACAAGGAAAAAATCATGGGCTTTGGTCACCGTGTCTACAAAGACGGCGACCCGCGTGCGAAGCACCTCCAGGAGATGAGCCGTCAATTGACAGCTCAAATCGGAGAACCGAAATGGTACGAGATGTCAGTCAAGATTGACCAAATCGTCCAATCGGAAAAAGGATTGAAACCGAACGTCGATTTCTATTCCGCTTCCACATACCATGCACTTGGACTTGATACGGAATTGTTTACGCCAATCTTTGCCGTCAGTCGTATGTCAGGTTGGTTAGCGCACATTTTAGAGCAGTATAGTGACAACCGCCTCATTCGTCCACGCGCCGATTATATTGGTGAAACACACCGGACATACGTGTCCATGAACGAACGTTAAAAAAGACGGAGAGGAGAAATCCTCTCCTGCTTTTTGATGACATCAATCATATTCAAGGGGGATTTTACAAATGGCTACAATTCAAGGCGAAAACATCACGGTAACAAACGGCACACTTAACGTACCAAACGCTCCAATCATTCCGTTCATCATCGGTGATGGCACTGGACCTGATATTTGGAATGCTGCAGTTCGTGTCTTTGATGCTGCTGTCGAAAAAGCATACAACGGTGAAAAAAAGATTGAATGGAAAGAAGTGTACGCTGGAGAAAAAGCATTCAACAAAACAGGCAACTGGCTTCCAGAAGAAACACTTGACCTGATCCGCGAACACATCATCGCGATCAAAGGACCACTCACGACACCAGTCGGCGGCGGAATCCGTTCGTTAAACGTTGCGCTTCGTCAAGAACTTGATTTATATACATGTCTTCGCCCGGTCCGTTACTTCACAGGTGTTCCTTCACCGGTTAAACGCCCAGAAGATACAGACATGGTCATCTTCCGCGAAAACACAGAAGATATCTACGCTGGGATCGAATATGCGTCAGGCAGCGAAGAAGCACAAAAATTACTTAACTTCCTGCAAACAGAGATGGGTGTCAACAAAATCCGTTTCCCTGAAACGTCTGGTCTCGGGATCAAACCAATCTCAAAAGAAGGAACAGAACGTCTTGTCCGTGCAGCGATTGAATATGCACTCGAAAACAAACGTGCTTCATTGACGCTCGTTCACAAAGGGAACATCATGAAGTTCACAGAAGGTGCATTCAAAAACTGGGGTTATGAACTCGCAGAACGTGAATATGCAGAACACGTCTTCACATGGAACCAGTATGACCGCATCAAGGATGAAGAAGGCGCTGATGCAGCGAACAAAGCACAATCTGAAGCAGAAGCAGCGGGCAAGTTGATCGTCAAAGATTCGATTGCTGATATCTTCTTACAACAAATCTTGACGCGTCCAAAAGAATTCGATGTCGTTGCAACGATGAACTTGAATGGTGATTACATTTCTGATGCGCTTGCAGCACAAGTCGGCGGAATCGGGATTGCACCTGGTGCTAACATCAACTACATGACAGGTCACGCGATCTTCGAGGCGACTCACGGTACAGCACCGAAATATGCGGGACTTGATAAGGTAAATCCATCTTCTGTCATTCTTTCAGGAGAAATGATGTTCCGTCACCTTGGATGGAATGAAGTTGCAGACTTGATCATTCAATCAATGGAAAAATCAATTGAAAATAAAGTCGTCACATATGACTTCGCACGTCTCATGGATGGTGCGACAGAAGTGAAATGTTCTGAATTCGCAGATGAACTCATCAAGAATATGTAATCTTGAATAGGGGGACGGGGCAATGAATCGACGAAAAAAGATTTCGGTCATCGGGAGCGGATTCACAGGGGCAACAACAGCACTGTACCTCGCTCAAAAAGAGTTAGGGGATATCGTGCTCGTTGATATGCCGCAACAGGAAAGCGCGACCAAAGGAAAAGCACTTGATATGCAGGAAACAGCACCGATTCAAGGTTTTGATGCCTGGATCAACGGGACATCTGATTATCAAGACATTCAAGATTCTGACATCGTCGTCATTACGGCGGGGATTGCCAGAAAACCGGGGATGAGTCGTGAAGATCTTGTCAGCACGAATGCAAACGTCATGAAAGCCGTCACGAAAGAAATCGTGACCCATGCACCGGAATCGATCATCATCGTGTTGACGAACCCTGTCGATGCGATGACGTATACCGTCTTTCAAGCATCCGGTTTTCCGAAAGAACGCGTCATCGGTCAGTCCGGTGTGCTCGATACGGCGCGTTTCCGGACGTTCGTCGCAATGGAACTCAATGTCTCCGTTAAGGATATCTCCGGATTCGTGCTCGGTGGGCATGGCGACGATATGGTACCGTTGTTACGTTATTCCTACGCGGGCGGAATTCCGCTGGAGAAACTGCTGACACCGGAACGATTAGCTGCCATCGTCGAACGGACACGCAAAGGCGGCGGTGAAATCGTTCAGTTACTCGGGAACGGTTCGGCCTATTACGCACCGGCAGCTGCCATCGTCGAGATGGTGGAAGCAATTCTAAAAGATCAGCGGCGAATTTTGCCGGCGATTGCCTATCTCGAAGGAGAATACGGGTATGAGGACTTGTATCTCGGTGTTCCGACCATTCTTGGTGGGAACGGCGTGGAACGGGTACTGGAGTTGGACTTGACGTCAGAAGAAAAGCAAGGGCTGGATCGATCCGTTTCAACGGTCCGTTCTGTGTTGGAAATGCTCTGACTTCAATTTTAGTAAACAAGGCATCCAATCAAAAGATTGGGTGTCTTTTTGTATTGGATTAAAAAATCCTCTTTTTGTAAGAAACATGTAACATGAATGCCTGTTTTTTAGGGTAAACCTTTACAGTATACCTGTTTTTTAAAACTTTAAAGGGGGAAATTTCATGCGCGCCGTTACGTATCAAGGTACAAAAAATGTCGAAGTGAAAGATGTTCAGGATCCGTCGATTGAGAAGAACGATGATATCATCGTCAAAATTACGTCAACTGCCATCTGTGGGTCAGATTTGCACATCTATCAAGGAAATATGCCGGCAAAAAAAGATTATGTCATTGGACATGAGCCGATGGGAATCGTTGAAGAAGTTGGTCCGGATGTAACGAAGGTCAAGCGCGGAGACCGAGTTGTCCTGCCGTTCAACGTCGCGTGTGGACATTGTTTCTTTTGTGAACATGATATGGAGAGTCAATGCGACAATTCGAACGGGAATCCGCACGTCGATACAGGCGGATACTTCGGATTTACGGAAGAATTCGGAGGACATCCGGGCGGTCAGGCAGAGTACTTAAAAGTCCCGTTTGGAAACTTCATGCCACTCGTTGTTCCGGAGTCTTGTGAACTGGAAGACGAAGCCTTACTGTTCCTGTCCGATGTCATTCCGACAGCTTACTGGAGTGTTTTGAATGCCGGCGTTAAAAAAGGGGATACGGTCGTCATTCTCGGATCGGGGCCGGTCGGATTGATGACACAGAAATTTGCCTGGATGCAAGGAGCAAAACGGGTCATTGCCGTTGATCAGCAAGTATACCGGTTAAATCATGCCAAGATGACGAACCGCGTCGAAACGGTCAATTTGCAGGATCACAAAGAGACCGGTCAATATCTGAAGGAACTGACTCAGGGCGGCGCAGATGTCGTCATTGATTGTGTCGGACTGGACGGTAAGATGTCGGCTGTTGAAAAAGTGGAACAAAAAATCGGTTTGCAAGGTGGAACGTTGAGTGCCATCAATATCGCGAAAGATGCTGTTCGGAAATTTGGAACGGTCCAATTGACAGGTGTCTATGCCAAAAAATACAATCAATTCCCGCTCGGAGATTTCTTTACGCGGAACATCACGCTAAAGATGGGACAGGCTCCGGTCGTTCATCTGATGCCCGAATTGTTCCAAAAAATCATCAATCAGGAGTTTGATCCAACCGATATCATTACGCACAAAATTGATTTGGAACAGGCAGCCCATGCCTACCAAACGTTTAACGATCATGAGGACGGGTGCATTAAAGTCATCTTAAAACCATAACGCAACCAGCATAAAGACCGCTTCTGACATCCGAAGCGGTCTTTTGTGTGAAAAATTATATCTGATGTACCGTGTGGGCGTCATGATTAAAAGAACAAGACGGGCCAAAGGAAACCTACGGCAAGACCAAGCAGAAGACCCACGAAGACCTGAAACTCGGTGTGTCCGACCAGTTCATTGAGCAGAGGTGTCTTGTGCCGGATTCCTTTGAAATAATCATTTAACAGCTTAGCCTGTAACCCGACGGCTTGGCGAACGCCGGTCGCATCGTACATGATGATGACAGCGAAAATGGCGGCAAGTGCGAACAGGGAAGAACTAAAGCCTTCTTGAAAACCAATCACGACAGCCAGTGCGACGACAGTCGAACTATGTGAACTCGGCATGCCGCCTGAAGCAAACATGATTTCAAGGTCAAATTTTTTTGTTTTGATTAAACCGGTGACGAGTTTGGCGGCTTGTGCGATAAACCAGGCCGTAATTGCTGCAAACAACGGGTGATTCCATTCCATATTCATTCCTCCACATAATCACGATATGTAACTGTTTCCCCAATTCCGTCATTTCAACACGGGAAACTACTGGAAGAAAGTGTCCGACCTTAAAGATTATGTAAAGAAAGACCAGAAAGATTTGTGGTTTAGTAGCGAAAGTCGTTAAGATGAAGACAGAAGAAGCGGATTCCACGGAATTCCTCATTCAAAGATGAAATGTGCTGAGGAGGCTAACTGTCTTGAAAGATAAAATAATCGTTGTTGATGATGAACTCTCGATTGCCACACTTTTAAAATTTAATTTAGAGCAAGCCGGTTTTGTTGTTGAAACGGCCCATGATGGAATGACAGGGTTGAAGTTAGCGGAGAAACAAGATGCAGCGTTAATTGTCCTGGATCTCATGTTACCGGAACTGGATGGACTGGAAGTCTGCAAGCGACTACGCCAACAAAAAATCAATACCCCGATTTTAATGCTGACGGCAAAAGATGATGAGTTTGACAAAGTGCTCGGACTGGAACTCGGAGCAGATGATTATTTGACGAAGCCGTTCAGTCCGCGTGAAGTCGTCGCCCGTGTTAAAGCCATCCTGCGCCGAATGAACCAGCAGAATGTCGCGGAAGAAGTGACGGATGGAACGATCCTGATTGGAGACGTCAAAATCGTACCGGATAACTACGAAGCATTCAAGGCGGAAGAGCGACTCGAATTGACACCAAAGGAATTTGAGCTGTTAGTATATCTCGCAAAAAACAAAGGACGTGTTTTGACGCGGGACCAATTGTTGTCCGCCATCTGGAATTATGACTTCGTTGGGGATACGCGAATCGTTGATGTGCACATCAGTCATGTTCGAGAAAAAATTGAACCGAATACGAAAAAGCCGATCTACATTAAAACGATTCGCGGATTAGGCTACAAAATGGAGGAGCCGAAAGCGGAATGAGTAAATACCGCAAACGATTCATTCTGAAAATGTTGTCTTTCATCAGCCTGGTCTTAATCGCACTGGGCTTTTTGCTTGGACAATCATTTAAAGATTTTTATATCAATAATGAAAAAGAAAAATTAGTGGATGAAACTTCACTTGTGGAGTCCATTTTACGGGAGCGGACAGTGCCGGATATGGCAGCCTACGTCGATAAGATGTATGCTGAATCGAATTTCGACATGATTTTATTTAACGGTCGCGGGGAAATCATTGCCGGAACCCCGGTCGATGTCACGAAGCTAAACGTTAGGGCCATTAATTTTTCTGCCATCCCAAACGATGGCACATTCGAATCGAAAGTCGATGAAACGAGTCTTCAATATACGAAACCCGTCCTGACGGCTGACGGTGGAGAAGTCTACATCAGTTTCATCCGCTATACAAAAGATTTGAACATGATTTATTCGCGGATTTGGACCGTCATCATCTTATCTCTTCTGACTTCGCTTTGTATTATTTTCTTCGCTGTCTACAGTTCGACAAAACGTTTTTTACGACCGATTGCGGAAGCGACAGAAGTCTTATACGAGTTGTCACACGGGAACTATAAATCACGTGTCTACGAATTGACGGCACCGGATGAATCGAGAGATCTCGGGAAATCCATTAATCTGTTGGCCCGGAACCTAGAGAATGCGTCTTCCGGCGAAGCGATGCAACGGGCGCGACTTGAGTCACTGATTGAATACATGGGTGCCGGCTTGATGTTGATTGATGAAAAAGGCTATGTCTTGCTTGTCAATCGAACGTACCGGGAAATGTTCAATATCTATGGTCAATCAAATGGACAATTGTATTACCGGGTCTTACCAAATGAAAAGATGAGTCAAGTGATTGAAGATGTCTACTTGACGGAAAAACCAAACCGGAAACAATCAAGTGTCCGGTTTGGTTTAAACAGTCGGACCTTTATGGTCAGTGCAGCACCGATTTTCGGGAAAAATGGACGTGTCCAAGGGACGACGGTCGTTTTTAACGATATTACAGAAATCAAAAAGCTCGAACAGATGCGTAAAGACTTCGTTGCAAACGTCAGTCATGAGCTGAAGACACCGTTGACTTCCATCAAAGGATTTGCGGAGACACTGCTCGATGGAGCACAAGACGTACCGGAAATCAGGGAGCAGTTCCTGAACATCATCCACGATGAATCAGAGCGGATGCAGACGCTGGTCGAAGATTTACTTGAACTGTCGCGTCTCGAACAGGACAATTATCAGCTGGAGACGACGATTGTCGACGTTACGAGTTTACTCCGTGAAACTGAAACACTGTTACAACGAAAAGCAACGGAAAAGCAGATGACGATTCATCTCGAGACAGAAGAAGAAGTATTTATCCGGGCGGATTTAAATCGTTTAAAGCAAGTCGTCGTCAATCTTGTCGCGAATGCCTTGAACTATACGCCGAACGGCGGTAATGTCTGGGTCAGTCTAGAGGACGGGGAAGAAGCCGTCATGCTCCGAATCAAGGATGATGGAATCGGGATTCATCCAAAAGAGATGCAACGGATTTTTGAACGGTTTTACCGCGTGGATAAGGCGCGGAGTCGAAATTCGGGCGGGACCGGTCTTGGTCTGGCAATTGTGAAACATATCATTGATCTTCATCATGGGACAATCGAGGTTGAATCCGAGGAAAATGTCGGGACGACCTTTACGATACGTTTACCAAAAAAGGGATGAGGGTTCATACTTCCTTTACAGAATAATCGTATGCTTAAAGTACCTTCTTCATCATCTGTGCCTCGACTGGTTCAGCTCCCATGTCGGGACACGCAGTGGCGACTGGCTATTTAGCCGGTCGTCTTTTTTTGTCTGCTTTTTTAGCGAACAAATGTGTGTAGAGTGATACAATAAGAACAGAAAATCTTCCAAAGGGGCGTAGATGATGGAAAACAAACTTTTATTGATTGATGGAAATTCACTGACGTATCGAGCTTTTTTTGCGTTACCACCGATGACGGATGCGCAAGGACGCAATACGAATGCAGCTTACGGTTTTACGATGATGTTGTTGAAATTACTTGAAGAGGAACAACCGACACACATGCTCGTCGCATTTGATGCATCAAGCGAAACGTTCCGGCATGACGTGTACCAAGAATATAAAGGCAGTCGTGAAAAGACGCCTTCAGAGCTCCGGGAACAGTTTCCGATTGTCCGGGACATCTGTGAAGCGTTAGGCATTCAAATGATGGAACTTCACCGCTACGAAGCGGATGACTTGATTGGGACATTGGCACAAACGATGCCGGCTGATCGCATCCGAATCGTGACGGGAGATAAGGATTTACTTCAACTCGTGACGGATCAGGTCGAAGTGTTGATTACGAAGCGTGGTATCACAGACGTTCTGTGTATGACAGAAGAATTATTTGCTGAAACTTACGGCGGATTAAAGCCGATTCAGATGATTGATCTGAAAGGTTTGATGGGCGATAAATCCGATAATATTCCAGGAGTTCCGGGAATCGGTGAAAAAACAGCCGTCAAATTGATTTCTGCTTATGGATCAGTCGAAGGTCTGTACGAACATGTCGAAGACTTAAAAGGGAAACAAAAAGAAAAAGTCATCGCGAATGAAGAATTGGCACGGTTGTCAAAAGAACTCGCGACAATCAAGCTGGACGTTCCGCTTGATGTCACACTCGATGACTTACAGATCAGTGACGTCGATACACAAGTACCGTATTCATTGTTCCAATCACTTGGCTTTAAATCCTTAACGAACCGGTTTGCTCCCGTCGTTGAAGAAGCGGATAAAGAACAGTTAAACGTCCAAACGATTACTTCTTTCCCGACAGATGTTACAGATGCTGTGTTGGTCGTTGAACAACTGCGTGAAGATTACATGGAAGAAGAGATCATTGGATTTGGTATCGCGACACCGAATCAAATTTATGTCGCGTCCTTGGAACTTGTCCATGATCCGGCCTTCCGTAATTGGATTGAATCAGAACATCAAAAAATTTGCCTCGATGCGAAGCAGGTCGCGTTCGCTTTACGTAAACACGGGCTGAAATTAACGGCATTCGATGACTTGTTGCTCGCCGGTTATTTATTAAACTTGAGCGGAGGAACGACCCTGGCGTCGATTGCCGGACATTATATGCTGATGGCACCGAACGAAGAGTCTGTCTTAGGAAAAGGCGCAAAACGTCTTGCTCCGGCAGACGAGGTGTTGCATCCTTACTTGGCGGAAAAAGCCCGCATGATTGAACTGTTATTCCCGAAAGTCAAAGAAGAACTGAAGGCAAACCAACAGTTTGAGTTATATGAGACACTGGAACGTCCATTATCCGGCGTATTGGCTGAAATGGAATGGACCGGAATTCGCGTCGACGTGGCAACACTTCAGGAGATGCAAACCGATTTGGGAGGACGTCTACACGATTTGGAACAATTGATTTACGGGGAAGTCGGGGAAGAGTTCAATATCAATTCGCCGAAACAGCTCGGCGTCATCCTGTTCGAAAAACTTGAATTACCTGCCTTCAAGAAAACGAAGACCGGTTATTCAACAGCGGCCGACGTACTAGAAAAACTTCGTCCGCTGCATCCGGTCATCGACCACATCATGTTGTACCGCGAATTGCAAAAACTGCAATCGACGTATGTCGAAGGCTTACAGAAGGTCATCAAGGAAGACGGAAAAATTCATACCCGATTTGCTCAAACGATTGCTCAGACAGGACGTCTCAGCTCCGTTAATCCGAACTTACAAAACATTCCGGTCCGGATCGAAGAAGGACGAAAAATCCGAAAAGCGTTTGTGCCGAGTGAATCAGGCTGGTCCTTGTACGCCGCCGACTATTCCCAAATCGAATTGCGGGTCATGGCTCATATGTCGGAAGACAAAACACTTGTCCAAGCGTTCTTGGATGATGCCGATATTCACACGCAGACAGCGAGCAGTGTCTTTGGTGTCGCACCGAATGACGTCACAGGCAATATGCGTCGTCAGGCGAAAGCCGTCAACTTTGGAATCATTTACGGAATCAGTGATTACGGTTTGTCGCAGAACTTGAATATTTCACGTAAAGAGGCGCAAGACTTCATCGACCGTTATTTCGAATTGTTCCCGCAAATCAAGTTGTTCATGGATGCAGCGATTGAGAAAGCACGGATGAACGGTTTTGTCGAAACGCTGATGAATCGCCGCCGGAATATTCCTGACATCAATTCGAAAAACTTTAATTTGCGCGGTTTTGCGGAACGGACGGCGATTAACACGCCGATCCAAGGTTCAGCAGCCGATATCATCAAAAAAGCCATGCTCGATGTCCATGCCGCCCTGGAAGCATCTCCGTTGCAGGCTCGTCTGTTACTGCAAGTGCACGATGAATTGATTTTTGAAGCGCCGGATGAAGAGCTGGATGCGCTCAAGACGCTAGTCAAACAAGCGATGGAACAGACGGTTCACTTGTCTGTACCATTACGTGTTGATGGTGATGCCGGTCATTCATGGTACGAAACCAAATAAGAAGTGGTCAGAGGAGGAAGTAAGTTGCCTGAATTACCTGAAGTCGAGACCGTCAGACGAAGCTTGGAACGGACGGTCTCCGGAAAAACGATTTCTTCCGTCAAAGTATTTCATCCGAAGATGATTCGGGGAATGGAAGTCGCACCGTTCGTTGATGCATTGAAGCAAGAGCGAATCGAACGGATCGAGCGTCGGGGGAAATTTTTACTGTTTACGTTTGAAAGATTTTATCTCGTCAGTCATTTGCGGATGGAAGGGAAGTATTTCCCTTATCCGCAGGCGATTGAGAAGGATAAGCATACACATGTCATCTTCCGCTTTACAGACGGTTCGGAACTGCATTACAACGATGTCCGGAAATTCGGCACGATGGAGCTGCGCGAGAAAGAGACCGCGATGTCGGTCCCGCCACTGGCCCAACTCGAACGGGAACCGTTTGATCCGACGTTTACGGCAGAAGTCCTGGCTGAAAACCTGATCCGGAAAAAGCGGAGCCCGATTAAAACCGCGCTACTCGATCAATCGATTTTTTTAGGACTGGGGAACATTTATGTCGATGAGACGTTGTTTGCTGCCCGGGTCCATCCGTTAACGAAATCAGGGGCTTTGACGTTAGATGACATCTCACGGATTCATGTTGCCGGTGTGGATGTGTTAGGGAAAGCCGTTGAAGGCGGCGGGAGCACGATTCGGAGTTATGTGTCTCCGACCGGAAAAGGTGAATTCCAATTACAGCTTGCTGTGTACGGACAAACCGGTTCACCTTGTCCGAGGTGCGGGACAGCAATCGAGAAAATCAAAGTAGGTGGACGAGGGACGCACTTCTGTCCGACATGCCAACAGGTGGCTTTATGAGAATCGGACTGACCGGAGGAATTGCAACCGGAAAAAGTACGGTCTCTGCCTATCTACAACAACAGGGTGTCGTCGTCATCGATGCGGATCTTGTCGCCCGTCAAGTCATCGAACCGGGCGGGTTGGCTTATGAGGAAGTCAAAGCCGCTTTTCCGACAGCCTTTTCAGAAGGGGAACTCGTTCGTTCAAAACTCGGGGATATCATTTTTCACGATAATGAAAAGCGGATCATCCTGAATGAACTGATGCATCCGAAAATTCGGCAACAGATGTTAGAAATGGCGTCTCAAAACGAACAGGCCGGACAATCCATCATCGTTTTTGATATTCCATTACTGCTAGAAGGAGACTGGAAACAACTTGTCGATCAAGTCGTAGTGGTCTATTGCCCTGCTAAATTACAAAAGCAACGTTTGATGGAGCGGAATCATCTAACAGCAGAAGAGGCGCAAGCCAGAATGGATGCGCAACTCGATATCGAGCAGAAAAAGCGTTTGGCAGACTACGTTCTGACTAATGAAAGTACACGAGAAGCATTATACCGGCAAATCGATGACTGGCTAAAAACGATTCGTTCCGCATAAAGGAAAACCGTTTAGATCGGTTTTCTGCCTGGAAAAGTGTTTTCGTAATCAAAGTGGGAGAAAGTTACCAACTTCTCTCACTTTTTTTAGATTACGTAATGAAATCGCTTACATTTCATGATATAGTTCTATCTGTAAACGGAGCATCATCCGTCACATTGAAGGGGGATCCGAAAATGGGAGTCAAGGTGGCAGTTAACGGTTTTGGTCGAATTGGTCGAATGGTATTCCGGCGTCTAATCGCTGAGGGGAAAAGTGAGGTTGTCGCCATTAATGCAAGTTATCCGGTGGAAACATTGGCACATCTCATCAAATATGACACGGTTCACGGGAAATTTGCTTATCCAGTCGACATCATTGATGGGGCATTGATGGTGAATGGACGACAAATTCAAATCGTCAGCGAGCGCGACCCGGAACAGTTGCCGTGGGGGCAACTGGGCATCGATATCGTCGTTGAGGCAACCGGGAAGTTTAATTCAAAAACAGGTGCTGAAAAACATTTGACGGCCGGAGCTAAAAAAGTCGTCATCACGGCGCCAGCCAAAGGGGATTTACGTACGATCGTCATGGGGGTCAATGACGAGATGTATGATCACGAGACGGATGCGATCGTCTCGAACGCTTCGTGCACGACGAACTGTCTCGCACCTGTCGTTCAAGTCATCGACCGGGCGTTCGGGATTGAATCGGGTCTTGTGACGACGATTCATGCCTTTACGAATGATCAAAATAATATCGATAATCCGCATAAGGATTTACGACGGGCACGGGCTTGCGGATCATCGATCATTCCGACTTCGACCGGAGCAGCCAAAGCGATTTCACTCGTTTTACCGCACCTCGAAGGAAAACTCAACGGACTGGCACTCCGTGTTCCGACACCAAACGTCTCACTGGTCGATCTGGTTGTGGAAGTCAGCCGCGATACGACAGTCGCTGAAGTCAATGAGGCATTCGTGAAGGCAACGGACGGAGCGCTCGACGGAATACTCGGTCTGACGATGGAACCACTCGTTTCGATCGACTTCAACGGAGAAGAGAAGTCAACAGTCGTCGACGGTCTGTCGACGATGGTCATGGGGGGACGACAGGTCAAAGTCCTCGCTTGGTATGACAATGAGTGGGGATACTCATGTCGTGTCGTCGATCTCGTTCATCTGGTTGGTGCACATATCGAGGCAAGCGGAAACGAACAAAAACAACTGGAGTTAAAATAAAATAATAATGAAGAATCGCTCTACAGCAACCTGTAGAGCGTTTTCTTCGAGAAAATATATTAAAATTCGAAATTTATCCTTGTGTATCTTTTTGATACTCGCTATAATTCAAATCGTGAACTTCAATCGGTCTGGCAATCGCAGCTTAAAGGGTTAGGACCTCTCTGGACTAACTTTCCCCCGTGGGTGCGAACGACTCAGGCGCAAAGTAAGTGATCAACTACTTTGAAGACCATTGAATGTAGGGGGGATCCACAAATGGATACTATGGGAAGACACATTATTGCAGAACTTTGGGATTGTAATCCTGAAAAATTGAACGACATGGAATTTGTAGAACGACTTTTTGTTGATGCAGCACTTCAAGCAGGTGCGGAAGTACGCGAAGTCGCATTCCATAAGTTTGCTCCACACGGCGTCAGCGGCGTCGTTATTATTTCTGAATCGCATTTAACGATTCACAGTTTCCCAGAGCATGGTTATGCATCTGTTGA
The DNA here is from genome assembly GCF_049942815.1 of Exiguobacterium sp. R-39. Classification (NCBI taxonomy): domain Bacteria; kingdom Bacillati; phylum Bacillota; class Bacilli; order Caryophanales; genus Exiguobacterium; species Exiguobacterium sp. R-39. Next base: position 2,242,012 of record NZ_CP187965.1, on the reverse strand, counting down.
TGTATTTACATGTGGCGATCGAATCGATCCGGCCATCGCAGCGCATTATATCGCTGACGGACTCGATGCGAAAATCCGTGAAAATGTCGAAATTCCACGTGGTATGGGACCTGTTGAAGTTCCGGCTGCTAAGGTTCAGCACGTTAACTGACAAAAACACGAATCAACAAGCCCTCGTCTTATGGCGAGGGCTTTTTAATATGTCTGACGTCTGTTATTCTTAATAGTAGAAGAAAACAGAAAAAGGGTGATGAGGGAATGGGACTGAAAGAACGGTTACAAAAACAAATGGAAACGTCAGATACACATAAAAACGAAAAGTTACGGACCCATTACTATGCAGCGACCGTAGAGATGCTATTTACGGGGTTGGAAGCGACAGTAACGAAACAACAGGGAAAAGTTAAGCGGATCGATCAAGGGCGCGGAGAACTTGCGTTTAGTGCACCTGGCTTAGATGGTCTGGCGACTGTCATCATGGTGGGATCCGGCCGTACGGCTGTTGATTTGTTCCTGCACCGCGACGGTTTGCTTGGTCCCGATCTTGAAAAATGGATTGAATCCATTTATCAGGAGCTTGATTCGACGTATCGTTTAAAAATGATCGGTACGAAAGAAATTACGTGAATGGAGGTACGACATGCGTTGTCCAGCCTGCAACTATAACGGGACAAAAGTATTAGATTCGAGACCCGTGCAAGATTTTGGTTCGATTCGCAGACGGCGGGAATGTGAATCATGTGGCTATCGCTTTACGACATTTGAGATGGTAGAACAAACGCCTCTCATCATCGTCAAAAAAGATGGAACACGTGACGAATTCAATCGGGACAAAATCTTGCGTGGATTAGTCCGAGCATGTGAAAAACGCCCGATTTCCATTGAACAACTGGAAACAGTCGTCAGCCGGGTTGAAAAAACACTACGAGCAACGGCACAACATGAAATTCCGAGCGAACAGGTCGGACGACTCGTGCTGAATGAACTCGCTTCTGTCGATGAAGTAGCGTATGTCCGGTTTGCCAGTGTCTATAAGCAATTTAAAGACATCAATGTCTTTTTCCAGGAATTATCCGAATTGATGGAACGTCATCAAGACACTGAACGGGAAAATCAAACCTAATGAAGGAGAGGTCGTCTGACTGTTCAGAACGCCCTCTCTTTTTCTCACGAAAGAAGGGATGAAGCAAATGATGGAACGTGAATTGTCAGGGACCGATCTCTGCTTGATCATGAGTAATGGTGTCGTCGACCGGGAAGCATATCAGTCCCTCTACTATCTGTATCAACCAATTATCGGTGTGAAAGCGCTTGGTCTGTACCAAACGTTTTGGAGCGAGATGATTCCCGGTAAGACGAAATCGCAATACATCTCGCATGCAGAACTCGGCACGCTGCTCGGATTTTCAGTCGATGAATTCAAAGAAGAACTGTTTAAGCTCGAGGGGATTGGTTTGATCCGGACCTTTGAAGCGAAACAGGCCGCTTACCGTTATGTCTATCAAATCCGTGTCCCGTTAGCACCAAACACATTTTTAAACGATGGGGTGCTGTCGAGCTTACTGTTCTACCGCGTCGGCGAAATTCGTTTCCGTGCTTTACAAAATCGTTTCCGGACTGATCCGCTACCGAAAAACGTCGTCGACCGGACTGTCCGGTTTGATCAAGTATTTGACGTCAAGGCAGGACTCGCCTCTGCGCATCAGCCGAAATCCTATGCGAAACAGGAACGGGCAGCTTACGAATTTGATTATTCGTTTGACCTTGAAGAAATGAAACGCCAAACCGATCGCTTCTTGCCACGCAGTTTTTATACGAAATCGATTGACCATCTGTTGTTGAAACTGGCGTACGTCACACAATCGAACGAAGCCCTCATGGCAGAACTCCTGAACGCCCGTTTCCGTCATGAAGCGTACTTGCCGATGACGGACAGTGAAAAGCAAGAACGGTGTAAACAGATGATGCTGTCGGCGAAGCAGAAACTCAGCCGGGAAAAGAAAGCCAAGGTTGCCGTTCTCGAAGAAGTAGAGGTCGGGGAGCTGAGCGAAACGGAGACGATGGAAGGAACGCATCCGAAGCATTACGTTGCGAAACTAAGAAAAGTCAAAGCACTGTCGGAGCGTGATGAAGAGTTGATTCAGCAATTGATCATCGACTATGAGATGTCGTCCGGAATCGTCAACGCAGCCTATTATTATGCGTTAGTCATTAAAAAGGATAACCGTTTCAGTAAGAACTTCCTTCTCTCGATCGTGGATGACTGGAAACAAAAAGGATACGTCACGGCAGCCGAAGCATTGGCGAAAACGAAAGAACAGGACGAATTGATTTCGAAAAAGCAGGATCAGAAACAAGAGCGTTCACGGCAAACGGTCGGTGGACGAAGAGGTCGTTCCAATGCGACCGGGCCGAATCCGAAATGGTTGCAGGAAGAAAAAGAAAAACAACAGCAATATGAAGCGACGAAAAAAGCCAGTTTTGAAGCTGAGGTGCCAGATGATGAAGAAATGGAACGGATTCTGCGGGAACTCAAAGGCAAATAAAGGAGTAGTGAGATGGAACATATCCAATCATCGATTGAAAAGATTTTAAACCGGCCGGACGTGGCAGAATCGGTTCGAGCCATTCATCAGCGTGTCTTGTCACATCCGGGAGTTATCATGTTTTTACGGACGCACCCTGAAATTGATCAACGGACGATTGAACGGGGCATGCTGAAACTAAACGAGTATGCTGAACAGATGCACGGGAATCAAATCATTGAAAAGAAGGCCGTCATCGAAGGGTATCAACCTGTCCTGCATTTAGAAAAAGGTCAGATCATGGTTGCTTATGAAAAAACCCAGGCGTTACGCGACCGTGAAAACGAGCGGGCTCTCGAAAAGAAATTTAAAAGTCTGTTCTTACCGGATGAAGTCCGGGATGCGAACTTCAGTGACTTTGATTTGACGACGACGGACCGGAAGCTCGCTTTGCGTGCAGCTTCACAGTTTTTAAATACAGTCCGTTCAAAACAACAAGTCAAAGGATTGTACCTGCACGGCAGTTTTGGTGTCGGGAAAACGTATTTGCTTGCTGCAATCGGGAATGCATTAAAAAAGGAACGGGTTGCGACAATTTTGGTTCATGCACCCGGTTTCGTCTCGGAAGCGAAGCGGCGGATCCGGTCGGACAGTTTCGATACGTTTTTGGAAAGTTTTCAGACTGTGCCGGTTTTGTTGATTGACGACATCGGAGCGGAGTCAATCAGTCCGTGGGTCCGCGATGAATTATTCGGAATCATCCTGCAATACCGCATGATGCACCGTCTGCCGACCCTGTTCAGTTCCAACCTGTCGTATGACGAACTGGAGTTGCATTTCGGGATTACGAATGACCAGGGAGATAAACTAAAAGCGATGCGTCTGATGGAACGGATCCGGACGACGACGAATCCGGTCGAGTTTTTAGGTGAAAACCGACGGCGCTATTAATTTCTCTTGTCAAAGAAGTTCGACTTTCGCTATACTAAGGACACGATCTGTATAGATGTCAGCTACGATTGAGGACATGAAAAATGAACAGGGACCAAACAAGCGAGAGAAGGATGGTGAAAGCTTCTCATGGAATCCGTCATTTCTTTACTCCCTCATAGCTCAAGCGGGGCTAATCCGCTTGCGTGTCACGCCCGTTATCGCGTGTTCGAGCCGGTGCATGGAAACATGTTCGGGAACGAGGGTGGTACCACGAGATTGAGACTCGTCCCTTTTTGAGGGATGGGTCTTTTTTATTTTAATTTATAGGGGGAAGCAGTCATGTCAAACATTGCTCTTACATTTCCAGATGGTGCAGTAAAGGAATTTACAGCCGGAACGACAGCTGAAGAAGTCGCCGCTTCAATCAGCCCGGGATTACGGAAAAAAGCGTTTGCCGCAAAATTAAACGGACAAGTCATCGATTACCGTCGTCCGATTGAGCAAGATGGTTCGATTGAACTCGTCATGCCGGATTCGGAAGAAGGACTGGATTTAATCCGTCACTCATCTGCTCACTTAATGGCACAAGCAATTAAACGCCTGTACCCGGACGAAACGATCCATCTCGGAATCGGACCGACGATCGAAAACGGGTTTTACTACGACATCGATATGGAGCGCCGCCTGACAGAGGAAGACCTGCCGGAAATCGAAAAGATGATGAATAAGATTGCCGGTGAAAACTTACCGATTGAGCGGGAAGTCGTTTCACGAGATGAAGCATTAGCTGTTTATCAGGAATTAAATGATCCGCTTAAAATCGAATTGATTGAATCGATTCCTGCCGATCAGGATTTAACGTTCTATCGTCAAGGCGAGTTCTTCGACTTATGCCGCGGACCACATGTGCCGGCGACGGCTAAGTTACAAGTCTTCAAATTGATGAGCATCGCCGGTGCTTACTGGCGCGGGGATTCGAAAAATAAGATGTTGCAACGGATTTACGGAACAGCATGGGCAAACAAAGACCAACTGAAACAACACCTTCATTTCTTGGCGGAAGCGAAAGAACGCGATCACCGAAAACTCGGCAAAGAACTCGACTTGTTCTTCACATCTCAAGATGTCGGACAAGGATTACCGATGTGGTTACCAAAAGGGGCGGCCATCCGCCGGACGGTCGAGCGTTATATCGTCGATAAAGAACTTGAACTAGGATACGAGCACGTCTATACGCCGGTTCTTGGTTCGGTTGAATTGTACAAAACATCAGGACACTGGGATCACTATCAAGATGATATGTTTCCGAAAATGGAGATGGACAATGAAGAGTTGGTTCTCCGTCCGATGAACTGTCCGCACCATATGATGATTTATAAAAATGAACCGCGGTCGTACCGTGACTTACCGCTCCGCGTTGCAGAACTCGGTGGCATGCACCGGTATGAGATGTCGGGTGCGTTAACAGGTCTTCAGCGTGTCCGTTACATGGTTCTCAATGATGGACATACGTTTGTTCGTCCGGACCAAATGAAGGAAGAGTTCAAAGCAATCGTCCACTTGATTCAGGAAGTATATGCCGACTTCGGCATCACAGACTACAAGTTCCGTCTGTCGTACCGTGATCCGGCCGATAAAGAAAAATACTTCGACAACGATGCGATTTGGGAAATGGCGCAGCGTGAGTTAAAAGAAACGATGGATGAGCTCGAACTGCCGTACTTCGAAGCAGAGGGCGAAGCCGCATTCTACGGACCGAAGCTTGACGTGCAGGTCCGCACAGCGCTCGGTAAAGATGAAACGCTGTCGACCGTCCAACTCGACTTCCTCTTGCCTGAACGCTTTGAGCTGACGTATAAAGGAAACGACGGACAAGATCATCGTCCTGTCGTCTTACACCGTGGTGTTGTCTCGACGATGGAACGATTCGTAGCGTACTTGATTGAAGAGTACAAAGGAGCGTTCCCGACGTGGCTCGCACCAGTTCAAGTCAAATTGATCCCGGTCTCAAGCGTACATGAAGACTACGCACGTGAAATCAAAACGATGCTCTTGAAAAAAGGGATTCGTGTCGAGACAGATTTCCGGGATGAAAAACTCGGTTACCGGATTCGGGAAGCGCAAGTCAACAAAGTACCGGTCATGCTCGTTCTGGGTGATAAAGAAATCGAAGCGCGTGAAGTCAATATCCGCCGTTACGGTTCAAAAGATTCAAGCAACGCATCACTGGAACAGTTCGTCAGTGATTTGGAACAAGAAATCGCAAACCGTTCAAAATAAGGATTTAGTAATAGCAATAAGAGGGTGGCTCACAGCTGTCCTCTTTTTTTGTCCTACAGATTCTATGTCTGAATACCGATAATAGGGACAGGGAAGGGAGATGAAAAAATGAAAAGAAGAATGATGCTCGGAGTATGTCTGGTCTTGGTATTTCTGCTTTTACCTGATACAGAACATGCGATCAGTATGAAAAGTTACCGGATTACGCCACAGACAGAGCCAATTGATCCTGCACTTCGCGCTTATTCGACATATAATAGCCAAACCAAAAATCATTATACTCTCCGGTCGTACCTTGAAAAAATCGAGGCAGAAGGCGGAGGGACGTTAGTCTTGTCAAAAGGCGTGTATCTTTCCCCTTTACGCGTCGGGATTCCTTCCAATACGACCATCATTTTAGAGGATGGTGTCATCATCAAGAAGACGAAGGAGACCGGGACGCCAAAGCTTCAAGCAACAACAAGTATCTTTGATTTAGTACCGCCCTCTGTTTTACGGTTAAATACAACGGTCGGAACATACAGTGGATCCAAAAATATCAAAATCATCGGACGGGGAAGTGCTCAAATCGATTTGAATTATTTTCCGCGCGGCTCGGCTTTTGCCATCGCACATAATGAAAATCTGTATCTCGGGGGAATCACGATCCGTCATCAACAAGGATCGCATGCGATTGAACTGGATGCGACAAAAACGGCACTCATTGAAAACATGCACTTTGTCGATGCGAAGATGATTGCCGGGACAGGTCCGAATGAATCCATTAATCTGGATACGCCGGATCCGGTCACGAAAGGATTTCAATGGAAATGGTCGGCGCAAGACCGGACACCGAATCATGACATCACGATTCGAAATAACGACTTCACCAATGTTAATGTCGCAATCGGCACACACCAATACTCTCAAGATCGTCCGCATACGGCGGTCCGTATTTTAAATAACGTGATTGACGGGACGAAAGATCATGCGATTTCAATGATGAACTGGAACCAACCGGTCATTCAATACAATACGATTCGAAACGTTCACCGTCCAGATGGGAAAGGCATCGCTATTTTGGGACGAGGAGTAGTCGGTGGCAGCATCAAACAGAATCGTCTGGAAAAGATCGACCGGGCCATTCAATTTCAGCCACACGTCAATTATGGATTCAAGCCGCTGTACAATCGGTTTACGGATAAAGAAAAACTGAGCTTTCGTCAGAACGAAGTAAATCAAGCAACAGTAAATCAAGTCGTTTTGTTTTCCAAGTTAGGTGTTTTTTCGGCGGAAACATCGGAACGCTTTAATTTTGTTCCATAAAAAAAGTCTATTCCTTTACGGAATAGACTTTTTTTATGGAAACATTATTTTTGCATTTGTTGTAAGAACGGTTGGATATCGACTTGTAACGCTTCTGACAATTTTTTACCAAGAGACTCATCCGCGCGGTAGAAGTTACAGATGGCAAGCAAGACGGTATTCTCATGGCGGACTTGTTTTAAGTCATCCACTAAATTGTTCAGGAGTGCCATTTGTTCTTCTTCTGTCATGCGACGGTATACTTCACCGGCTTGACCGAAGTTGTTAGTTTTTTCGATTTCGAGACGGCCATGGATGTCATCATACAACGGTTGGTTTTCTTCCGTGTATTCCGGTGTCTGTTTCGGCTCATCCTGATAACGGTTCGGTTCATAGTTGACCGGGCTTGATTGCTGTCCGACCGGCATTGCACCATCACGTTGGTAGTTGTTGACTTGAGCGAACGGACAGTTGATCGGCAACTGTTGGTAGTTTGTTCCGATCCGGTAACGTTGCGTATCTGAATAAGAGAAGAGACGTCCTTGAAGCAACTTATCTTCAGAAGGCAACATGCCTGGAATTAAGACACCCGGGTTAAAACCGACTGATTCAGTTTCAGCAAAGTAGTTATCGACGTTTTTGTTTAAGACCATTGTGCCGACATGTTGGAACGGGATGACATCTTCGAACCAGTCTTTTGTTGCATCGAGCGGATCAAAGTCAAAATTGTCGACATCTGACGGGTCAAGAACTTGGACGAACAGATCCCACTCCGGGAAGTCTCCGTCTTCGATTGCTTGGAACGTATCGTTTGAAGCATGGTTGAAATCTTTTCCTTGAATTTCTGTCGCTTCGTCCGCTGTCAGGTTATGGACACCGACTTTCGGCACCCAACGCAATTTGACATAAACCGTATTTCCGTGTGCATTCACCCATTTAAAAGCATGGACGGATGAACCGCGCATTTTACGGTAGCTTGCCGGAATACCTTCATCTGTAAACAGGTGCATCAACATGTTTGTCGATTCCGGACGCAATGTCATGAAGTCCCAGTAGCGGTCCGGATCTTGAATATTCGTACGTGGATCCGGTTTTAGCGAGTGGACCATATCCGGAAATTTCATCGCATCACGAATGAAGAAGACCGGTAAGTTATTACCGACGAAATCCCAGTTTCCTTCTTCTGTATAGAACTTAACCGAGAAGCCGCGTGGATCGCGTAATGTTTCAGGAGAATGTGTACCGTGAATAACGGTTGAGAAACGAGCGAATACAGGAACCTCTGTACCTTCGTTTTGAAGGAATGCAGCTTTTGTATATTTCTTCATCGAGTTTTTCACTGTGAAAACCCCGTGTGCACCAAAACCGCGGGCGTGAACGACACGTTCCGGAACACGTTCCCGGTCGAAGTGGGCCATTTTCTCAATCAATTGATAGTCTTCGAGTAATGTAGGACCTCTACGACCTGCCGTGCGCGAATTCTGATTGTCGCCAATCGGAACACCTTGATTAGTGGTTAATCGTTTTTCATTCATTAATAACTCCCCCTTATGTAAAAGATTACATTGATTATAAAACAATAATTATTCTAAATAAAGAATAATGCTCTGCAAATTCTGAAAACTTTTTCTGCCCTTTTTTATTTACCCAGGATAACAACCTTAGAAACTTCTTGCTAAAACGAGACAGGATTGCTATTATAATCAAGTATCTGAGCAACGTTCTAACCGAACAGATATAGCGGCTTGACATCGAGGGAAAACAAGTGCTATGATAGCAAAGTGAAATGACAACAAAGCAGAAGCATCCCGCTTCTCACCACGTATAGCAATCTATGCTGGTCCATCATGATGATATGTGATAGTAGAGTGTTCTCTGACTATTGTATACTTTATGAGTGTGGGCGGGAAAAACTGCCGACGCTTTTTTTATAGCGTTTTATATCATTCATTTTTCGTGCTCTGCACGATGGAGGTGCTAACCATTAGCAAAGATCTGTTAATCAATGAAGGCATTCGCGCTCGAGAAGTTCGTCTTATCGGAGCGGATGGTGCTCAACTTGGAGTCCAGTCGCGTACAGAAGCGTTACGTTTAGCTGAGGAAGCTGACCTTGACCTCGTCATGGTCGCACCACAAGCGACGCCGCCAGTATGTAAAATCATGGACTACGGTAAATACCGTTTTGAGTTACAAAAAAAGGACAAAGAAACTCGGAAGAATCAGAAAGTGATTCAGATGAAAGAAGTCCGTCTCAGCCCGACAATCGAGGAGAATGACTTCCAAACGAAGTTCCGTAATGCGAAGAAATTCTTGGAGAATGGTAACAAAGTGAAAGCGAGCATTCGTTTCCGCGGACGTGCCATCACTCACTCAGAAATCGGTAGACGTGTCCTCGAACGTCTCGCTACAGAATTAAGCGAGTTCGGTGTCATTGAACAGAGACCGAAGATGGAAGGACGCAGCATGTTCCTAGTGCTTGCTCCAAAGAAAGAAGACTAATCGAATCGAAGTAGGAGGGAATCTCTCATGCCTAAAATGAAATCGCACCGCGGTGCTTCTAAGCGTTTCAAACGTACTGCTTCTGGTAAATTGAAACGTGGTCGTGCTTACACAAGCCACTTATTCGGTAACAAATCAACTAAAGCGAAACGTAAATTACGTAAAGCTAGCATGGTATCATCGGGTGACTTTAAACGTATCCGTCACATGATCGCTAAGTAATTTACCCAATCGTACACAGATTTAGGAGGGAATTTATATGCCACGCGTAAAAGGCGGATATACGACTCGTCAACGTCGTAAAAAACAACTCAAATTAGCTAAGGGCTATTACGGCTCGAAACATACACTCTTCAAGGTTGCAAAACAGCAGGTCATGAAATCTCTCATGTATGCTTACCGTGACCGTCGTCAAAAGAAACGTGACTTCCGTCGCCTCTGGATCACTCGGATCAATGCGGCTGCACGTATCAACGGTCTTTCTTACAGCCGCATGATGCATGGTCTTAAATTAGCAGGTATCGACGTTAACCGTAAGATGCTCGCTGACCTCGCAGTTACAGATGCAACTGCATTTGCTTCACTTGCTGACACAGCAAAAGCAAAATTGAACGCTTAAGTTCTACAATTCGTCGGGGAATTTAATTCTCCGGCGTTTTTTTTGGATTCATGGTAAAATAAAAAAGCGCATTTTATGGGCTGAGGCAATTTTTTTAGATTAAAAGGAGAATTAAGATGGACTGGTTGACACTTTTTGAAATGCAGGAACAATTGGATAAACGGATTCAGTCAGAACATAATTTGACGGGAAATCAATTTGATGAACGTTTGCTGGCGCTATTAGTGGAGCTTGGTGAGCTTGCGAACGAAACGCGTTGTTTTAAATTCTGGTCGACAAAAGGACCATCGGCTCAAGTCACGATTCTCGAAGAGTATGTGGATGGTGTCCATTTTCTACTTTCGTTAGGACTTTCTTTAGAGTATCGTAAAAACGAATTTGTCGAAGGTGATTACTACCTGACGGCGACAGATGCGTTTTTAGATGTCTATAATAAGACAAACGTGTTTGCGATTTCGCGGACAGAACAAAGTTACGATGTTCTGATTGGTGCTTATCTCGCATTAGGTGCTACACTTGGATTTACACAAGAAATGATTTTCAAAGCTTATGTCGCGAAAAACGAGGCGAATCACGTTCGCCAAGACAACGGTTACTGAGGAGGAAATCAGATGAATGAACAATTACATATGCTGAAACGTCTTACGGACGCAACGGGTGTTCCCGGAAATGAGAAAGAAGTACGTCAATTAATGCGCGAATATCTCGAACCGCATGCAGAAAACTTCCATCAAGATGGATTAGGCAGTTTGTTTGCCGAACGTCAAGGGGCGGGAGAAGATGCACCACGGATTTTGATTGCCGGGCATATGGACGAGGTCGGATTCATGGTCACGAAGATTGATGAGAAGGGATTCCTTCGCTTCCAACCACTCGGTGGATGGTGGGGACAGGTTCTTCTTGCGCAGCGTATGAATATTGTCACGTCATCTGGCGAAGTCATTCCAGGTGTGATTGGTGCGAAACCACCTCATGTTTTACCACCGGAAGCGCGCAATAAACCAGTCGATATCAAAGAGATGTTCATCGATATCGGCGCTACTTCGAAAGAAGAAGTCGAGGGGTGGGGGATCCGACCGGGAGATACGGTTGTTCCGCATTGCGAATTTACTGTGATGAAAAATGATAATTTCTTGATGGCAAAAGCGTGGGATAACCGTGTCGGGTGCGCCATTGCAATCGAAGCGATCAAACGCTTAAAAGAAGAGGGGCACCCGAATACGATTTTTGCCGGTGCTACCGTGCAGGAAGAAGTCGGCTTACGCGGTGCTCAAACGATTGCAAATCTGCTTCGCCCGACGATTGCGTTTGCAGTCGATACAGGAATTCCAGGAGACACACCAGGTATGACGGACCGTGAAGCTTTGTCGAAACTCGGAGAAGGCGTTCAAGTCATCCTGTTTGATGCCACAATGATTGCACACCGTGGATTGATTGATTTTGTCACAACTGTTGCTAAAGAAGAAAACATTAAATATCAATTGGATCTGACACCGGGTGGTGGAACAGATGCAGCGAAATTCCATCTGTCTCATACAGGTGTGCCTTCTCTTGCACTGACTGTTCCGATTCGCTACCTGCATACAAATGTTTCAATCATGCATAAAGCAGATTTCGAAGCAGCCGTGGACTTGATCGTCGCGGTAACAAAACGTTTAGATGCAGAGACGGTCCAAGCGATTTACGAGGGGTAAACTATGAAACACATTTCATCTGCAAAAAACGAAATCGTTAAACAATGGAAAAAATTACTGACTAAAAAAGGACGTCTGCAAACAAAACGTTTCCTGATTGAAGGGGAACATTTAGTCGAAGAAGCCGTTCGTGCCGGAATCATTAAAGAGTTAATCGTGCGCGAAGATGTTCAAGTACCGGGTTCGTGGAAAAAGAATGCCGCTGATTTGATCACGATTGATGAATCAGTCGCAAAAGTACTCTCTGAAACAGAAACGACACAAGGGATTTTTGCTGTCTGTGAGATGAAACAGCAAACTGAACGCTTGGAACGCGGACGTTACCTCTTACTCGACCGTCTTCAGGATCCAGGTAATGTCGGTACAATGATTCGGACGGCAGATGCTGCCGGATTCGACGGAGTGATCATCGGACATGGAACGGTTGATGTCTACAACAGTAAAGTCCTCCGGGCGACACAAGGATCCATCTTCCATTTACCGGTCATCATGATGTCACTTGAAGAAGCCGTTCAAGACTTACATGAACTGGGTGTCTTCATTTTAGGGACTGACTTACGTGGAGCTCAACCTTACACAGATGTTGAGAACCTGGGTGCCATCGGATTGATTATCGGAAACGAAGCGCAAGGTGTTGCTCCCGAGTTGCTTGATCAGTGTGATGGTCGGGCATACATCCCGATTCGCGGAAAAGCAGAGTCCTTAAATGCGGCAGTTGCCGCTGGTATTTTACTGTATCATTTTGCTCCGGCTGATTGAATCCAAGGAACGTTCATGCTAAAGTGAATTACAGCATCATATTTACCTAGACAACGATGGAACAGAGTAGGTTAGAAAACGATTCGATCAGGGAGAGGAAGCCTTAGACTGGGAGCTTCTTTACGAGTCTGCTAGCTGAATTCACTCCGGAGTCGCACGAGAGATCGTGACGGGAGGCGCCCGTTACCGCGCCACTTGAGGACTTGAGGAATTCAGGTCGAACAAGGGTGGTACCACGATTAAATTGAATCGTCCCTTCGGCATTTTGCCGGAGGGACGATTTTTTTATTTGGAAAAGGAGTGAGGAATATGCGTGAACAATTAGAAGCATTGCGTGATGAAGCGCTACAACTGGTCAAGCAGGCAAGTACACAAAAAGAATTAAACGACGTCCGGGTGAAATATCTTGGTAAAAAGGGACCAATTACAGAAGTTCTCCGGGGAATGGGAAAACTTTCAGCAGAAGAACGACCGGTCGTTGGAGAAATCGCGAATGCTGTCCGCGGTGTGATTCAAACAGAACTCGAACAACGCCTTGTCGATGTAAAACAACAGGAAATGGATGCGAAATTAGCGCTCGAAGCGATTGATGTAACACTTCCGGGTCGTCCGAAACAGGTCGGACAAGCGCATTTACTGCAACAAGTAACGGATGAAATCGAAGATATCTTTGTCGGACTTGGTTATACGATTGCTGAAGGTCCGGAAGTCGAACAGGACTTGTTCAACTTCGAAATGTTGAATTTGCCGAAAGATCATCCGGCCCGTGATATGCAGGATTCGTTTTACATCACGGATGAGATTTTAATGCGTACCCATACATCACCGGTACAAGCGCGGACGATGCTCGCTTCAAAAGGTGAACCCATCCGGATTCTTTGTCCCGGAAAAGTCTATCGCCGGGATGAAGATGATGCGACGCACTCGCACCAATTCATGCAAGTCGAAGGTCTGGTCGTCGGCGAAGAGATTTCAATGGCAGACTTAAAAGGAACACTTGAAGCATTCGTTAAACAAATGTTCGGTGAAGCACGTGAAATTCGTTTACGTCCAAGCTTCTTCCCGTTCACTGAACCATCGGTCGAAGTCGATGTGTCCTGTTTTAAATGTGGCGGTAAAGGCTGCAACATCTGTAAGCAGACAGGTTGGATTGAAATTTTAGGAGCAGGTATGGTTCATCCGCACGTGCTTGAAATGGCGGAATATGACAGTACGAAAATGTCTGGCTTCGCCTTCGGAATGGGGATTGAACGAATCGCCATGTTGAAATATGGTGTTGATGATATTCGCCACTTCTATACGAATGACGTTCGCTTCAGCGAACAGTTTTAAGGGGGAAAACAGATGTTAGTCTCAAAACAATGGTTACAGGAATTTGTTGATGTTCGTCAGAAGACAGGTCAGGAATTAGCTGACTTGATTACGAAAAGTGGGATTGAAGTCGAATCTGTCGAGGTGCGGGATGCTGACTTAAGTAATATCGTCGTCGGTCGTGTTCTGACGAAAGAAAAACACCCGGAAGCCGATAAATTAAACGTCACGACGGTCGATATCGGGCAAGAAGAGCCGGTTCAAATCGTTTGTGGTGCACCGAATGTCGATGCCGGACAAGATGTCATCGTCGCTCGTGTCGGAGCCCGTCTGCCTGGCATTAAAATCAAACGCGCTAAACTGCGTGGTGTTGTTTCAGAAGGCATGATCTGTTCGCTTGAAGAACTCGGATTTGAGAAAAAATACATCCGTGAAGATGAACAGGATGGCATTCATACGTTCCGTGAACCGGTCACACCGGGTCAGGACGTCCTTGAATTGCTTGGTCTGCATGATGAGGTATTGGAACTCGGATTGACGCCGAACCGTTCGGATTGTTTGAGTATGTACGGCGTGGCACACGAAGTTGCTGGAATCTTGAATTCAACACCTGTCTTCCCGGACGTCGAAGTACCTGAGGGAACGGCATCGACTCAAGTCACCGTTCAACTGGACTCGGAAGCCTGTACGTTTTATGCGGCCCGGGAAATTCGTGATATTACAATCGGTGAATCCCCATTATGGCTAAAAAATCGTCTGATCGCGAACGGAATCCGCCCCATTAACAATGTCGTCGACATCACGAACTTCGTCTTACTGGAGACGGGACAACCGTTGCATGCTTTTGATGCAAAAAAATTAGGACAACAAATCGTCGTGCGCCAAGCAAAAGCCGGTGAAACGTTCCAGACATTAGATGAAGTTGAACGGACACTTGATCCGTCAATGCTCGTCATTACAGACGGCGAACGTCCGGTGGCACTTGCCGGTGTCATGGGGGGAGCGAACACGGAAGTTGATACAACGACGACTTCGATTGTCCTCGAATCTGCTTACTTTGCACCGGCATCCGTTCGGAAAACAAGCCGCGTGTTAGGTCTTCGTTCGGATTCGAGCTCGCGTTTTGAGAAAGGTGTCGATCCGCGTCGTGTCGTGTTGGCACTTGATCGGGCCGCAATGCTGATTGCTGAACTTGCAGGAGGTACGGTATTATCCGGAACAGCCCAAGCCGGTACACTTCAACTGGAGGATCATCTGATTGAAGGTAGTGTCTCGTATATTAACCACCGTCTTGGTATGGAAATTGAAGGAACTGTCATGAAAGATTTGCTCGAACGTCTTGGTCTTGAAGTCGAGCTGTCAGCAGATGCATTGACAGTAAGTGTACCGACACGTCGTCAAGATTTAATGATTCCGGCTGATTTAGCGGAAGAGGTCGCCCGTCTTTACGGATATGATGCGTTGACGTCAAGCCTACCGCGGGAAGCGAGTCGCGGTTTCTTACCTAAACGTAACCAACACCGCCGTAAAATCCGTCACCTTCTTCAAGGCGCAGGTCTTTCACAAGCCATCACGTACTCCTTGACGAGTGAGCAACGCGCGATGCAATTCAATGAACAACAGGATTTGCATCCGGTTAAATTAGCGATGCCGATAAGCGAAGCCCGTTCGACACTCCGGACCTCGTTGATTCCGGGATTGCTTGAAGTCGCACAACACAATGCGGCGCGGCAACATGCAGACCTTGCCTACTATGAACTCGGAAGTGTTTATCTGCAACGTGATGCTTCACTTGAGACCTTGCCTCTTGAACAAGAAATGGTAGCAGGAATCATGGTAGGGCTGGCAGAGCAACACCGTGTTCACGGGACGCATGTCAAAGCAGACTTCTTCGTCATGAAAGGAATCGTCGAGACGCTCGCCGAAGCACTTGATGTCTCCTTAACGTATGAAGCTGTAGCCATGCAATCGATGCACCCGGGCCGGACGGCACGGATTTTCCTTGACGGTGAAGCAATTGGCTTTGTCGGACAAGTTCATCCTGGATTATCTAAAGAAGAATACGGTCTGAAGGAAGTATATGTCTTCGAACTCGATGCGATGACATTGCACTCAAAAGAAGCTCGCGTCTACCAAGAGATTTCACGTTTCCCATCGATGACACGTGACGTCGCGGTTGTGCTGAAGCGTGAAGTATCTGCGAGTGAAGTCGAAGCCGTCATCATGCAAGCAGCAGGTCCTCTGTTGAAACAAGTGGAACTGTTTGATGTGTATACCGGTGATAATGTCGGAGCCGATCAAAAGTCGTTTGCATTCTCGTTACGGTATCAGAATAAAGAACGGACACTCGTCGATGAAGAAGTCGCGACAGCCCATCAACAAGTAATCGAAGCTCTTCAATCATCGTTTGAAGCCGAGTTACGTTCTTAATCGTGTCATACAGCGTTCAAGATGTACTCAAAAGTAAATGATTGCCCGAAAAAGGGAGCTGGATGAATGTACATCCAGCTCCCTTTTGATACATACAGAAAATCATGAAGCAAGTTCTTGCTCATGCGGTGGTTCATTTCGGCGGTTGAAAATAAAGTAGATGAAACCACTTGTGAGGACGATGGCACTGCAAAACAAAAACATATTCGAGTAGCCGATTTTGGCTGCAAGACCCGACAGTAGTAATGCGCCGAGACCAAACCCGCTGTCGTAAGCCAAGAAAAAGGTGGAAATGGCTTTCCCTTTTTGGTGTGGTGCGGCATAGGTCAGCATCACCGTCTGGAGTCCGGGGAAAATCGAAGCCGATCCGATTCCGATGATGAGTGCAGCCAAAAGTAACCCGGGTAACGAAGGGAAAACTCCTAAGAGAATAAAACCGAGACCATAGAGCAGGTAAGAAGGAAATAAAACGAAGCCTGGTCCTTTTTGGTCAAACCATCTGCCGGCAAGCGGACGGATTGCCACCATGCCAAGAGCGACGAGGGCATAAAAGTAAGAGGCGTAGGAAATATGGCCAATCGAATCCGTATACAGCGAAATAAAAGCCGCTGTACTGGAGATTGCGACACCGGCCAGAGCAGTTGCAAGTAATAATAACGGACGGGACAGGAAAAGTGATTGATGAAGCCGGAATACCCGCGTATTCGGTACATGTTGACTCGTCAACGGCAAACGAATCATCAGAACGAATGAAACGAATGCAAGCAGTGCGACTGTGATGAAATAAAGGAAAAAGGCATCGTGTTGAATCAAACTGAGTCCAATGACCGGTCCGAGAACGGATGCGAGATTCATGGATAAAACAAAGTACCCCATGCCTTCACCTTGGCGGGTTTTCGGAATGAGTGTCGTTACGGCCAAGCTGATGGATGAAGATAACATTCCGAAACTAAAACCGTGAAAAATGCGGATGATGATGAGATACAAAAAAGAATTCAAAGGAAGAACCAACAGATAGAAGACACTCATTGTTGTAAACAATGCTGCTGAAATTAACAGCATCCGTTTGACATCATGGCGGTCAAGCCAATGACCAATCAATGGTCGGGAACAGACGGTTGCTAAAATGAAGCTGGTCACGACCCAGCCAAGTGCAGCTTGTGAAACATCAAATTGTTTAGCGGCAAGTAACGGAAGCGAAGCATTGAGTAGATAAAATGTAATGAACAACAACAGATTAATCAATAAAGTCAGCACGTAATGACGATGAAATAAACGGTTTTTCAAAGGGAATCCTCCTGTTCATCTGGACGGTGTGTTGCCAGTAATTGTGTCATGACTGCTGCAATGGTGGTTTGGTCGTCGACTGAAACAGGTTGCAGAAATGCACGATGAGCCGACTGGACTGCTTGATCGATTTCACGATAAGACTGACGGGCGGAAGGGGTTAAAGTAATCAGGCGTTTACGCCCAGAACCCGTTCGCGTGATGTAGCCCAACTCTTCGAGACGCGCAACGGTCTTGGTGACAGCGGGTTTTTCAATGACTAAGTATTTAGATAAGGCAACTTGCGAAACGGGTTCGAGAATGGCGACCGCTTTGATTAAACCCCATTGTCCGGTGTGTAATGAAAAAGGCAGAAGCGCCGCATCGATATCACGTTTGGCGAGGCGTGCTACTTTGGATAATTGTCCTAACAAATCTTCTTGAAATGTGTTCATATAAAAAACTCCTTTAAGTTAACTAGTTAACTTAAAGGAGTATACCGGATCGATGACACGATGACAAGTGATTTTTCTGAAGGAAGCGGAAAGGATGGTCAACATGAAGGTAATTGATGCAGCTAGCAGTCGATTCGAGTAGTCGTCGTGCATCAATCAGATGATGGAGTCACCACATTAGTTAAGCATATTAGTTAAGCACATAGCGGATTAGTTAAGCGCATTAAATGAAGGGTTTGAAATTTCTAGAAGCCAAAATGATCGGCTATTAAAAATAAAACGTTACAGCTTGCCGGAAATAGGGTAATTTTACGAAAAGAGAGCTGTTGTTCGATACTGGGCTGAATTCGTCGAATGATACCTTTGATTCTGAATAACAATACATGTTAAAAAAGTCGGAGATGTACTCTTTCATTACTTAACTTAATTTTACCATCATCACCTGAAGTTTAACTGGAGATGAGATGACCTGTATTTTTTAGCGGCAAAACCGGTCTGAACAATGTCACCGTTCGCTTAAACTTAGGAGGAGAGAACCTACATCATGAATCGTCCATATAAACATCTGTCAGAATTAATTGCTCCATTCCAACTTACATGCGAAGAAAATCCCTCCATCACGAGTATCGCGACAGACTCGCGCGAAGTGACAAACGGGAGTCTGTTTATTTGTGTACGCGGTTATACCGTTGATGGTCATCAGTATGCCGAAGAGGCCGTTGCAAACGGAGCCGTTGCAATTTTAGCGGAAGAGCCATTACGTGGATTAGCCGTTCCGGTCGTCATGTTACAGGATACAAAACATGCTGCAGGACAAGTGGCGGATTTGTTTTACGGCCATCCGAGTCAAAAAATGCGGGTTTATGGAATAACAGGTACGAACGGAAAAACGACGACAACAAAATTGACCTATGATTTATTCCGTGCTGCCGGACATAAGGTAGGAATGATCAGTACGATTGGTGCGATGATTGACGGAGAGATGATTGATACACCGAATACGACACCGGAAGCCATCATTTTACATCGTCTGTTACATCAAATGGTCGAGCAGGGCGTCACGGATTGTATAATCGAAGTTTCTTCCCATGCTTTAATGGAAGGGCGCGTCGAAGGAGTACAGTTTTATGCAGCGGCGTTTACGAACCTGACCCATGATCATCTCGACTATCATGCCTCGATGGAAGAATATGCGGAGGCAAAAGCCTTGTTGTTTAAACAAATCGCAACGAGCGGTGGTCAAGCGGTCATTCTTAATGAAGCTGATCCGGCGAGCCACGTCATGGCGAGAGCAGCGGAAGGGGTACCTGTCACTTGGTATGCGACAAATGCGTTGTCGGAAGCACCCATCACGGTGGAATGGAAAGAAGAAACAGTCAGTGTCCGGATTGACGGGACAGTGACTGAGGTTCCGGTCTTTCTTCTTGGAGACTTCAATGCGGCGAATCTTGCGGCGGCAATCGGACTGATGCAGGCAGGTGAAGTCAATATGTACCAATTGATTCGACACATACCGGAACTTCGTTTGCCAAAAGGACGCTTGGAACAGATTCCGTTCGAGGGGTGTGAAGTGTATATTGATTATGCACATACACCGGACGGACTGGAGAAATGTCTGAAAGCATTGTCTCTTCCGGGTGAACCCTTATATCTGGTATTGAGTGCAGCCGGTGAACGGGATCGTTCCAAACGGGCAGTGATGGGACGTATTGCCAGTCAGTATTGTGATGGAATCATCGTGACGGTTCATGACCCGAGGCACGAAAACCCGCAGCAGATCATTAAAGAGCTTCTGAGTGACATCGCTCCCCGGAAAATCATTACGTGTCATGAGTCACGAAAAGAAGCACTTCAGATTGCGGCAAAGATTGCATTGGCCGGAAAGCGGATGGTCATCGTCGGTAAAGGACATGAACGGTTTGAACAGATTGGGACGGAGCATGTTCCGTTCGATGAAATCAAGATTTTAACGGATGAACTGATTCGATTATCCGGTCAAGAGTCTGCCATGTGAAAAACCGACCATTTTTGATTATGGTCGGTTTCTTTTCTCAGCTAAAGCTTCTGCTTTTTTCGTATTGGCAAAATGATATTTTGTCCATTCTTGTAAGCGTTCAGGTCCGTATTTTAACAAGAGGGAAGCAGCGACCTGGTCGACTTTAGCACCGGCTCCTTTAGGAATTTCCATGCCGGTCTGTCGGCTCAATTTGTCCATCTCCTTTAAGAAGATGGCCCGTGCTAGGATAGAAGCTGCCGCGACAGCGACATGTAATCCTTCTGCTTTCGTTGAAAAATAGACATTGTCTTTGACTTGTTTTGTTTCTCCGGAAAGATGTTTATAATAGGTGGCCTTTTCGGCGAATTGATCAATTAAGATGGCTTGCGGCGGTTCTTCCAGTTGAGTGAGTAATCCATTAAGCGCCGCATTATGAAGCAGGGCGGTCATTTTGCCTTGTGTCATCGTCCGTTGCATTTGATTGTAATCCGGATTATGAAGGATACGATATTCATAAGAAATGACAGCATGCAGATCACGCGCAATCGTTCGGATTTCCGGATCAGAGACATTTTTAGAGTCACGGACCCCGAGCTCACGGACCAGTTTGATTTTCGTGCTGTCGACATAAGCAGCAACGACGACTAAGGGACCAAAAAAGTCACCTTTTCCGACTTCATCACTGCCGACAACCGACCAATTGGCAAATCCTTCAGGTAAAGAGCCGCTTGCCGTCGAAGCTGCTTTTTTTGCAACAGGCGAGCCATACCGGGCAGCGACTGTTTCTGCTTCTTGCCCTTGAAACATGACTTTACCTGAATTATAGACGGTCAAAATACATCCGGTTGTTCGGGCGGCGAAACGTGCATACGGAGGAGGAGAGACTTGATGACGTCCAAAATCCGAAATGACGGTTTCTTGTTTTTCTTTTGTTAACTTTAAAACGACTGTTCCCATGGCTTAATCACCCTTTCGGAAATAAGCATACCATCCTTAAGTCGGATGGTGGACTTCTTTTCCTATTTCAAAAATGATGGTACTATATGAATGAAGCAAAGTATGAGGAGGACAGGAAAATGGCTGATTCAGAAGGGTTGAACCGGACGACGATTCATATTGCAGGAAACGATTATACGATTGTCGGAACGGAGTCACCTGAACATGTACGCGAAGTGGGTCTCCTCGTGGATACAAAAATTCGTGAAATCAGAGACCAGGCACCACAACTCGACGTTCGACAAATTGCTGTCTTGGCAGCTCTCAATATCGGTAGTGATTATGTCAAAATCAAAAAGAATTTGGGTGAACTTTAAACATGATTTCTCTTGTTATCTTATTGTTTTTAGCTTTAGGTACGATGACGGGCGTCCGTCGGGGTGCAGTGTTACAGATAGGTCATTTATTAAGCTTGATTATCTCGTTTATCGTCGCTTTATCGTTTTACGATGAACTGGCCGAGAAGTTCAAGTTATGGATTCCCTATCCATCGACGCTGGATGATGCCGGAATTGATTTGACGATGTTTTCCATCCCGAGTTCAGTCGGTTTGGATGAAGTGTTTTACAAAGCCTTTTGGTTCATCGTCTTGTTTTTTGTGACGAAAATCGTGTTATCCATCATCATTGCGATGTTTGATTCACTGACGAATATTCCGGTTCTCAAGCAGGTAAAAGGTCTATTGGGTGGAGTATTCGGATTCATCGAGATGTATATTTTCATCTTCCTGATTTTATTCTTGGCCGCCTTCGCGCCGGTTCAGTCGATTCAGGATGCCATTGCAAATTCGAGTTTAGCCTCGTTCATGATTCAACATACACCAGTGCTTGCAGATTGGTTGATGCAAAAAGTCGGTTTGATAAAATAACGTGCTCCCGTTGAATGGGAGCTTTTTTTGAGGGGAGAATTGAACATGCGGACGATACAAGATGCGATTCGACATTTAGAAAGAATTTCAGTTTATCTCGAAGTAAAAGGGGAAAATCCGTTTAAAATCAATGCGTTTCGAAAGGCAGCGAGTCTGCTTGAAGCGGCAGAACTGGATTTCATGGCAATTGAAGACTTTACAGCGATGAAAGGAATCGGTAAAGGTACGGCCACAGTACTTGAAGAATTTCGTGAAACCGGAACGAGTACAGCTTTGACAGAACTGGAGCAACAGGTGCCGGAAGGATTGATCGCCTTATTGAAGATTCCGGGACTTGGTGGGAAGAAATTAGCAAAATTGCATGAAGTCGGGGTCATTGATGCAGATTCCTTCGCTGAGAAACTGGCGGATGGTACAGTGGAAGCAATGCCAGGCTTCGGAAAAAAGACCGTCGAAAAATACAGTAAGGCACTGGAAACGTTCGAGACGCGACCAGAACGATTACCGTATGGTGTGATGCGCAAAAGTGTCAGTGAACTGGAGCGGACATTAGCCAGGATTGATCAGATCATTCGTTTTGAAGTCGGAGGAAGTTTTCGGCGTGCGGAAGAAACTTGTAAGGATCTCGATTTCATCATCTCGACAGATCAACCAAAAGAAGTGAAAGCACAATTGCTTGAAATTGAACAAATCGATGAAATCATTGCTGCCGGGGAAACGAAGGTCTCGATTGTCCTCAAACGGGACGATGCGTATATTGCAGTTGATTTTCGATTAGTGGATGATTTGGCATTTGCTTCGACGTTACATCACTTTACGGGCTCAAAAGATCATAATGTCCGGATGCGGCAACTGGCGAAAGAGCGCGGCGAAAGCATTTCGGAGTATGGTGTCGAAACCAAGGACGGTCTGTTCCAGCCAAAAACGGAACAGGAGCTGTTTGCCCGTTATGATTTGCCGTTCATCCCACCGGAGTTGCGAGCAGGTCGTCTGGAGTTCGAAGCAGATTTAGACAAGTTGATTCAAGAGGCGGATATCAAAGCGGATGTCCATATGCACACGACATGGTCGGACGGTACGTTGTCTGTCGATGAACTCGTCGATGCTTGTGCGGCGCGGGGATATTCCTGGATGGCGATTACCGATCACAGTAAATATATGAAATTCGTCAATGGATTGACGGAAGAACGATTGCGGAAGCAGCGTGTCGAAATTGAAGCAGCACGCAAAAAACATCCGGAAATGACGATTTTATGCGGGGTCGAGATGGATATTTTACCGGATGGTTCACTGGATTACGAGGATGAATTTTTACAAGAGATGGACTATGTCATCGCCTCGATTCATTCCAAGTTTGATCAGACGGAAGAGGAAATCATGCAACGGCTTGAAAATGCCTGTCGGAATCCCTATGTCTCCTTGATTGCCCATCCGACCGGACGGATCATCGGTCGGCGGGACGGATATGCAGTCAACATCGATCGACTCGTCGAGTTGGCGGCTGAAACCGGGACGGCACTGGAGATGAATGCAAATCCCGGACGGTTTGATTTAACCGCCTCGTCCCTTGCAAAAGCGAAGGCGGCAGGGGTTAAAATCATGATCAATACCGATACCCATCGTCCGGAAATGTTAGAAGATATGAAACTTGGTGTCCTGCATGCACGTAAAGCATATTTGGAGCCATCTGATGTCATTAATACGTGGACTGCAAAAGAAGCGCGTGCTTTTTTTGATCGAAAACGTTTAGGAGTGAAGTAAATGAATGCCAATGCACTACGTGTATTAGAATATGATAAATTAAAAGAACTACTCGCAAAACAAACAGCCAGTTCACTGGGGGCTCAATTTGTGCGGAAGATGGAGCCGGCGGAAGACTTCGAGCAGGTGAAATCGTTGCTTGCTTTGACGACAGAAGCGACGACAGTCTACCGGCTGCGCGACCGTTACCCGTTTGGTGGACTGACGGATGTCCGCAGTGAGGTAAAACGGGCGGAAATCGGCTCTGTCCTCTCGACCAGTGAATTGTTGGCAGTTGCCGACGTCGTCTATTCCGGACGTCAAGTCAAAGCCTTCCAGGAACGGTTGCATGAAGATCACCCGGATCTCCGATTACCGGCGCTTGATAGCCGGATCGAGCAGATTACGAAACTGGTGGAAATCGAACAAGGAATTCGTCACGCCATCGATGATCAAGGAACGGTTCAAGACTCGGCAAGCGATAAACTTCGCTCTTTACGGAGTCAATTACGCTCCCTCGAAGGGCAGGTCCGCTCGAAAATCGACGGTGTATTACGCAGTAAGTCGAAGATGTTATCCGACGCCATCGTCACGATGCGGAATGATCGTTATTGTGTACCTGTCAAACAAGAGTACCGTCAAGCTTTTGGCGGAATTGTCCATGACCAATCGGCGTCCGGTGCGACTTTGTTCATTGAGCCGCAAGCAGTCGTTGCCGCCAACAATGAAATTCAGGAAGCCCGCCTTAAAGAACGAGCGGAAATCGAACGGATTTTAGCCCAACTTTCGGCGCTGGTCGGCTCGGTTGGTGATTCACTTCGAATCAACGTCGACGTCTTGGCAGAACTTGATTTCATCATGGCAAAAGCCTTATACGGTCACACGATTCGTGCCGTTGAACCAAAATTAAATGAAAATCGTCATATCGTCCTGAAAGAAGCACGGCACCCGTTCATTCCGGATGATGAAGTCGTACCGATCACGGTCTCGCTCGGCGGTGAGTTTACGTCACTTGTCATCACGGGACCGAATACTGGCGGGAAAACCGTCACGCTGAAAACAATCGGTTTACTGCAATTGATGGTCCAATCCGGGTTATACGTGCCGGCAGCGGATGAGACAGAGTTGAGTGTTTTTGACGCGATTTATGCGGATATCGGGGACGAGCAGTCCATCGAACAAAATCTCTCGACATTCAGTTCCCACATGACGAACATTGTTTCGATGATGGGGAAAATTGATTTCATGAGTCTTGTCCTGTTTGACGAGCTCGGAGCCGGAACAGATCCGACGGAAGGGGCGGCACTTGCGATTGCCATCTTGGATGAAGTGAAACGACGCGGGGCACGTGTCGCTGCGACGACTCACTATTCGGAGCTGAAAGCGTACGGTTACAACCGGGAAGGCGTTGTTAATGCCTCGATGGAGTTTGATGTCGAGTCGCTCAGTCCGACGTATCGCTTGCTGATTGGTGTACCGGGACGTTCGAATGCCTTTGAAATTTCGAAACGACTTGGGTTAGATGACCGTGTCATTGATGCGGCCCGCGATCAAGTCGGAACGGACGCCCAGTCTGTTGAAACGATGATCGGACGACTCGAGGAAGCAAAACAACGTGCTGAATCCTTAGAGCGGGAATTGTTGCAGGAGCAACAACGATTAGTGGAAGAACGGGAAGAATTCGAGCGGGAACAAGCAGAGATTCATCAAGAAAAAAATGAAATCCTGGCCAAAGCAGAAGAAAAGGCAACGCGTGCAGTCGAACGGGCACAAAAAGAAGCGGAAGCTGTCATCAAACGTCTGAAAGAATTACGTGACGCGGGAGCTGTCAAAGAGCACGAACTGATTGAAGCCCGTAAACAGCTCGAGCAAGCGAAACCTTTGTTACAAGATCAACGGATTGCCAAGGTCAAAGCAAAAACGAATCAGGCTCCGGTCTTTGCCAAAGGTGAAGAAGTAAAAGTGACGACGTTCAACCAGAAAGGATATATCATCAATCAAAATTCGAATGGTGAATATACGGTTCAAGTCGGGATCATGAAAGTAAACGTCAAGCCGGGGGATCTCGCCAAAGTCGGCGAAGCGAAAACGGCTTCGAAAACTAAAAAACGCTCCGGTGGAACAAGCATTACGAAACAATCCGCTGCTTCAGCCGAACTGGACTTACGTGGTGTCCGCGTTGAGGAAGGGCTTGCGAAACTCGACCGGTTCATGGATCAGGCATTGTTATCCAACTACGAACAGATTCGTGTCATCCATGGTCTCGGGACAGGAGCAATGCGTCAAGGAGTACAAGAATATCTACGTGGCAACCGTCATGTCAAAACGCATCGCTTAGGCGGTCAAGGTGAAGGTGGACACGGTGTGACGATCATCGAATTGAAATGAGGCGCGGTTAGGTGAATATTTTTGAAAACGTCTATGTCTACACGACAGCTTTATATTCGGTTGCGGGACTATTGATCATCATGGGTCTGGCACTTTTTGAGTTGACAACCCGATACCGAAACTGGGAACATATCAAGAGTGGAAACATCGCTGTAGCGCTGGCGACCGGTGGCAAGATCATTGGTCTGGCAAATATCGTTCATTTTGCTGTTCAAAGTGAGCAGCGTGTCGGGGCAATCTTTTTAGAGAGTGCCTTCGGATTTTTACTATTGATTTCGACCTATTGGATTTTTGAATTCTTAACTCCGAATCTTCCGGTCGACCGGGAGATCGAAAAAGGAAATATCGCTGTCGGCATCATCTCCTGTTCGTTATCGATCGGGATGTCTTATGTGATTGGTTCAGCGTTAGTGGGGTGAACAGGTGTTAGAACGATTAGCAAAAATCATGTTCGGTGTATCGATTGCCTTTTTGGTCGTCGGTCTGTTATGGATTTTTATGAATTAAAAGAACTGGCTCTGCCGAGTGATTATTCCGTACTGAGATTGATTCAGTACGGAATTTTTATTGGCAGGACACAAAAAAATGAAGGAGGAAACGACTATGAATGTCAAAAAAACCAATACGAATGAAATACGGCGGCGCGCCTTTGAAGCGATGCAACTGATTTCCTGGAAAGATATCTTTTGGGTCATCATCGGTTCAGCTATCCTGGCGTTCGGCATCAACTACTTCACGATTCCGAATGACTTGTCTGAAGGAGGATTGATCGGGATTACCGTCATCTTCTACTACCTGTATGGGTGGGATACCGGTTTAGTCTCGTTAATTGCGAATGCATTACTGTTTGTCGTCGGCTATCGCTTCTTAAGTCGGAAAACGATGATCTATTCTGTCATTTCCGTTGCAACGACCTCGTTTGTCCTGTCGTCAACGGCGTCACTCGCGACGAGTTCCGACAGCCGGCTGATCGGGACGGTCTATGCCGGAATCTTGATCGGTCTCGGAATCGGTCTTGTCATCCGGGCAGGTGGAACGACCGGCGGTGGTGTCATCATCGCCCGGTTGATGAACAAATATCTGAATTTAGGAATTGCCGTATCGATGTTCATCATCGATGTGACGGTTGTCGGGGCGTCCGGATTTTTGTTCGGCGAAGAAACGATGCTGTATACGTTAATTGCCATCATCATCGGTTCGTATTTAATTGATTTGGTCAGTGAAGGATTGAATGTCCGGGAAGCCGTCACGATCATCAGTCACCGTCAGGAAGAAATCGCGACGATTTTGACTGAAACACTGGGACGCAGTGCGACCGTCATCCACAGTCACGGTCATTTTACGAAACAGAAAAACGACATGTTATACATGATTGTCGATAAACGTCAGCTCGCGCCATTGAAACAAATCGTCGAAGCGGCCGATCCGCGTGCTTTTGTCGTCATTCATAAAGTACGGGAAGTCATCGGGGAAGGATTTACGTATCCATCCCGTTAAATGTCTTAAAGCGTCAACCACTCGTGAAATCTCACGGGTGGTTTTTTGGTATGTTTTGAAATACCTGTTATTTGGAAAAAATGAAATTTATTTTAACAGAAGACTAGCCGCTATGGCTGAATTACACGTATAATAAAAATGAATAGTAATTCAGTTACAGGGAGGGAATGGAATGGATTCAGCATGGTTAAAGGATTATCCGGCACAAGTACCTGCATCAATCGACTATCGCGAAGTACCGCTTTATCAAGCACTTGAAGAGGCGGCAGATGAGTTTCCGGAGCGGAGAGCCCTTAGTTTTATCGGGAAACGTATGACGTTTCAGGAAGTACGGCAGGAGGCCCGGAGTTTTGCTCAAGTCCTGCAAGATGCCGGTCTTGAGAAGGGGGATCGTGTCGGTTTGATGTTGCCGAACTGTCCGCAGTATATAATCAGTTACTATGCAGTGCTGTACGCCGGTGGAATCGTTGTTCAAGTCAATCCGTTATATACGGACCGTGAACTGGAACAAATTCTCGTCGACTCAGGCGCGAAGATGCTCGTCACACTCGATTTGCTGTATCCGAAAGCGTCACGTGTCAAAGCGAAAACACGTTTAAAAACCGTTGTCACGACAAGTATTGCTGATTATCTGCCATTTCCTAAAAATAAACTGTATCCGATCAAGTCCCGGAAAGACAATAACATCATCATTGATACGACAGGATCGATTCCTTTTCTGTCCCATCGCGGGAGTGGGATGATTGAACCGGTAAGTATCGATCCAAAAGAAGATATCGCAGTGTTACAATATACAGGTGGAACGACCGGTGCGCCTAAAGGAGTCATGTTGACGCACTTTAATCTAAGTGCCAATGTCGAACAGATCAGTCATTGGTTCTATAAATATTCACGGGGAGATGGGAGAAAGCTATTGGCAGTCGTCCCTTATTTCCATGTCTACGGTATGACATGTAACTTGAACTTCGGTATGTTCAATGCATACGAACAGATCATTTTACCGAAATTTGACTTAGAACAAGTCTTGAAGACGATCGATAAAGAAAAACCAAGCCTGTTTCCAGGTGCACCGACGATGTATGTCGGATTGTTGAACCATCCAAAATTGAAAAAATATGATTTATCCTCAATCGAAGCGTGTATTTCAGGATCGGCGCCGTTACCGGTTGAAGTACAAGAAAAATTTGAACAGGTAACGGGCGGACGGATCGTCGAAGGATACGGGTTGTCGGAAACAAGTCCGGTGACGCATACGAACTGTATTTGGGATAAACGGGTTCCCGGAACAGTCGGAATTCCTGTTTCGGATACGATGGCGAAAATCGTTCAACCGGACGGAGAAACGCCGGCTGCACCAGGAGAAATCGGGGAGATTCTTGTCCGCGGTCCGCAAGTCATGAAAGGATACTGGAAACGCCCGGAAGATACGCAGGCTGTTCTCCGTGACGGATGGTTGCACACAGGTGATCTTGGATATATCGGTGAGGACCATTATTTCCGGATTGTTGATCGGAAAAAAGATTTGATCATTGCCTCGGGATTCAATATTTATCCCCGGGAAGTCGAAGAGATTTTGTATGAACATCCGGCGGTTAAAGAAGCAGTCGTCATCGGTGTGCCGGACGCCTACCGTGGAGAAACAGTCAAAGCCTTCATCGTTTTGAAAGATGACATGAAGACGACAGAAGAGGAACTGGATCACTTCTGCCGGAAAAGTTTGGCGTCATTCAAAGTGCCGAAGCAATATGAGTTCAGACAAGAGTTACCAAAAACGTTTGTCGGGAAAATCCTGCGCCGTGTCTTAGTCGAGGAAGAACGGGCAAAACAACTGGAAGAAAGCAGTTGACAGCTCGAAATGACATGATAGAATAAATATGAATGAACCATCATTCATTTTATGTGTTAGGAGATAGCCTTATGAAAAGAACGATGTCTAAGAGTGATCGCATCATTGATGCGGCAGTGAAGGTGATTGCGAAAAATGGCTACCACGGTGCCAAAGTAACAGCTATCGCGAAAGAAGCAGGCGTAGCGGATGGAACGATTTATCTTTACTTCAAGAACAAGGAGCACTTATTAATTTCTTTGTTCCAAGCCAAGATGGGTAGTTTCATCGAATATTCGGAGGCGCAAATCGCACATCATCAATCAGCGACACAACAACTGGCAGCGCTCATTGAAGCGCATCTTGAACAGTTGTCGGTTGATTATGATTTGGCCGTCGTCACGCAAATCGAGTTACGCCAATCGAATCAAGAGATGCGGCATAATATCGCAACGGTTTTAAAACCGTATCTCCATCTGATTGATCGTGTGATTCGAAACGGGATGGAATCGGGAGAGTTCTCAAACGAGCTGGATTATCGTTTGGCACGGCAAATGGTGTTCGGCACGATTGACGAGGTCGTGACGAGCTGGATGGCGAGCGGGTTTAAATACGAGTTGCTCGAAACGCGTCACGGTATTCATCGCATGTTAATTAAAGGGCTGAGTTAAGCCCTTTTCATGAAAAACTTTTTGTAAGCGGATACAAAAATGATGGTGGTCAATAGAAGTTGATACGAGGGGGAACGAAGAATGGAAATCTACGTCTTGTTAAAACGAACATTTGATACGGAAGAAGCAATTCAGCTCGAAAATGGTCAAATCGAAGAGGATGGTGCAGAATTCATCATCAATCCTTATGACGAATATGCAGTTGAAGAAGCGATCCGTGTACGGGATGCCCAATCTGGAACCGTGACGGTTGTTACCGTCGGACCGGAAGATGCAGACAAAGAACTGCGGACGGCGCTTGCGATGGGAGCAGATCAGGCAGTCCGGATTTCGATTGAAGACGATATTGAAGAAGCGGATCACTATTCGATTTCAGAAGTGTTGGCCGGATACCTCAAGGAACAGACGGTCGATCTGATCATCGCCGGGAATGTAGCGGTTGACGGAGGAAGCGGGCAAGTCGCTCCGCGCGTCGCAGAACTGCTTGACATCCCGTATGTCACGACGATTACGAAACTGGAGTTAAACGGAACCGATGCTGTCGTAACACGTGACTCGGAAGGGGATACGGAAGTCATTAAAACATCGTTACCATTGCTCGTCACGGCACAACAAGGATTAAACGAGCCCCGTTATCCAAGTCTTCCGGGCATCATGAAAGCGAAAAAGAAACCACTCGAAGAACTCGAATTATCTGATCTTGAATTAGATGAGGATGAACTTGCACCCCGTCTTGAAACGGTCGAACGCTTTTTGCCGCCAAATAAAGCAGCCGGTAAAATTCTAGAAGGTGATTTGTCGACACAGGTCCAGGAACTCGCTTCATTATTACGCAACGAAGCAAAAGTTGTTTAAGGGGGAAGAAACGATATGTCAAAAGCACTTGTACTTGCGGAATCACGGGACGGGAATTTACGAAATGTATCATTTGAAGCAATTGCAGCAGCAAATCTAGTGGCAGATGAAGTCGTAGTTGCCTTAATCGGACAAAACGTGGCGGCAGATGCAGCACAACTTGCGACACGAGGCGCCCATCAAGTCCTCGTCGTTGAAGACGAGCGATTGCAGCATTACACACCGGACGGATACGGACAAGTCTTCATGCAACTGCTGGATCGTGTTGCGCCAGACGTCATCGTATTTGGTCATACATCACTCGGTAAAGATCTATCACCGAAAATTGCAGCGAAACTGCAAGCGGGATTGATCAGTGATGTCACGTCAATCGAAGGAACGGGAGAAGATGCTTTTTTCATCCGACCGATCTATTCAGGAAAAGCTTTTGAAAAAGTAAAGGTATCAGAAGGGAAAACGCTCTTTACAGTCCGTCCGAACAACATCGAACCACTGGCTGAAGGCTCTTCCAAAGGGACTGTCGAAGCGGTAACCGTTGAATTGAAGGATTTACGGACAATCGTTTCGGAAGTCGTTCGAAAAGCAACGGGCGGAGTCGATCTATCGGAAGCAAAAGTCATCGTTGCCGGTGGACGGGGGGTCAAAAGTTCGGATGGGTTTGCACCGCTTCAAGAACTGGCTGATTTACTCGGCGGCGCAGTCGGTGCATCACGTGGTGCGTGTGATGCAGACTATTGTGACTATGCCCTGCAAATCGGTCAGACGGGTAAAGTCGTCACACCCGACTTGTATATCGCTTGCGGGATTTCCGGTGCGATTCAACATTTAGCCGGCATGTCGAACGCGAAAGTCATCGTCGCCATCAACAAAGACCCGGAAGCGAATATCTTCTCGGTGGCAGATTACGGAATCGTCGGCGACCTATTTGATGTCGTCCCGTTGTTAACAGCAGAATTCAAAAAAATGCTTGTCCATTAAGACAGCGGAAAGGAAGCGAAGAGTAACTTCTTTGCTTCTTTTTTTTTGCTATGACTTGTCTGAGCAGTTTCGTTTGTTGTAAGGTAGGGCTGTGCTATACTCAAGTCAGTAAAAAGATGGGTTCGATAAATAAATCAAACCAATCTAAAAATAGGAGGTTTTTCTCAATGGCAATCGTACACGCAACTAGCCAGTCGTTTAAAGAAGATACACAAGAAGGTCTCGTTCTCGTTGATTTCTGGGCAACATGGTGCGGACCTTGTCGCATGCTTGCTCCTGTTCTTGAAGAACTCGATGCAGACATGGAAAACGTGAAAATCGTTAAAGTTGATGTTGACGCTAACCCGGAAGTCGCTGGAGCTTTCCAAGTCCAAAGTATTCCGACACTCGTCTTGTTCAAAGACGGTCAACCGGTTAACAAAACAATGGGCTTCATGCCTAAAGATGCATTAAAAGAATTCGTCGAAACATCAAACTGATTCTAAGCACACTTTCAAAAGGCATTCCGTCAATCGACGGAATGCCTTTTTTGAGTGAAATCAATTTATCGGCGAACAAAGTTCAATCAGATGACCGTCCGGATCGAGCACGTAGGCAACAGTTTGCCCCCACGGTTTTTCAGTCGGAGGCAAGATGGTTTTGTGACCGGCCTTTTTAATCTGTTCAAACAAATGAGCCACATCCTCCGTCACAAAACCAAGTTCCATCGATTGTTGAACGGTTTTGTCCGGAATTTCATAGGGAATGATGGAACGAACGTCTTCTTTTGTATTGAAGGCAAGAATCGTTGATCCGGTGTCAAATTCCGTATAACTTCCATGCTCAGCTTTAATCGGAAGCCCAAGCAGACCATGATAGAACAGGCGGGTCTTTACGGGATCAGTAATGTATAGAATCGTATATCCGTAACGAACCATGTTAACCCCTCGCTTTCATCAATCAGTCTTCAAGTAACGAAGCAATGTCAGATGCCGGTGTCGGATAAGCAAAACTTGTTTTTTGCAAGGCGGAGCTTGGAATCCGGTGTTGCATCGCGAACGAAAAATAATTGGCCAGTTCTGCAGCATGGACGCCGATGAAATGTGCTCCGAGAATCTGATCGTCTTCCCCGATCAATACTTTTGCCCGAGCGAACGGGTCTTTGATTCGGACATTTGTTTGCCAACTCGAGGTATCAATTAATTTTCCGCGGTATCTTGTATTGTTTTGTTTTAGACTGGCCTCCGTCTGCCCGACTTTTGCAAGGTTCGGCGTGGTAAAGACGATACTCGGCACAGGAAGTAACTCCAGTCGGCGTCTATTACCTTCAAGCATGTTACAGGCCGCAAGACGTCCTTCCGTCCCAGCGAAAGGAGTCAAGGCAGGGTTTCCGCTGACTGCGACATCACCCGCTGCATAAATGTTCGGAGCGGAAGACTGTAAATAGTCGTTCACATGGATTCCTTTTTCTTCGTAAACAACACCTGCTTTTTCCAATTGCAAATGTTCGATGCTTGCGATACGACCTGTTGCATTCAAGACAACGTCAGCTTCTAAGCGTGTTCCGTCGGAAAGCGTCAACGTCGTGTCCGAGTATGATACGGCTTCCGTTTCATGAAGAATCTGAATACCGAGCGCTTGTGTCGCTTCGAGCAAGACGGAAACCAATTCGTGTTCAAATTGTTTAAGTGCACTTGAACGAAGAAGAATCGTCACTTCGGCACCGGCGATTCGTGCCAGGTGAGCAAATTCAAACGAAATGTATCCTCCACCGATGCAAACCAGGCGACGGGGGACATCCCGTAATTCCAGAAATTCATTACTGTTGAGAAAACGTTCACTTCCGGGAACGGACAGCTCGCGTGGTCGAAGGCCGGTCGCAATCAAAAATTGTTCGGCCTCCAACTCGATATCATCAACCAGAAGCTTTTTATTGGATAGAAAACGCGGTTCACCGTGATAGTAGTCAATACCCAAGTCATCATACCGATTTCGGGTTTGTTCCGGGATGGCGCGTGTGTATTCATTTTTCCGTTCCATCAGTTGGCGCCAGTCAATGGATACAAGGCCTTTTAGTCCATATCCCAGCAGACGTTCGACGGCATCCTTTGCTTCACTGCCGGTGAGTAGAATCTTTTTAGCATCACAACCGCGTTGGGCACACGTACCGCCCGGTGTAAAATTTTCGATGATGGCGACGTTAAGTCCTTTTTCAGCAAATTTATAAGCTGCTTGATTCCCGGCTGAGCCTGTACCTATTACAATGCAATCGTATGTACGCATTTTTTATCCCCCATGTGTCATAATCAATGTATGATATTTACCCTATAACGTAAAACTAGAAACGGTGGAAGGAGACATTTTTGTGAGTCATCAAGAACATATTAAGGCGAAATTATCCCTTTTACCTGACGAACCAGGCTGCTATCTGCATAAAAATCAATTCGATGAGGTCATTTATGTCGGAAAAGCCAAAAATTTAAAGAACCGTGTCCGGTCTTATTTCACCGGAGCGCATGATTTAAAGACAGAACGGCTTGTCGCAGACATTCGTGATTTTGAATACATCATCACCGGAAGCGAGCTCGAAGCCTTGCTTCTTGAGATGACGCTGATCAAGAAACACGATCCGAAATACAACATCATGCTGAAGGATGATAAATCCTATCCGTATCTTAAAATTACGAATGAGACGTATCCGCGTCTGATTACGACCCGTAAATTAAAAAAAGACGGCGGACATTACTTTGGTCCTTATCCGAACGCCTATGCTGCGAACGAAACGAAACGTCTGCTCGACCGATTGTATCCATTGCGAAAATGTCAGCCGATGCCGAAGAAATTGTGTTTGTATTATCATATTGGTCAATGTCTCGGCCCTTGCGAAATTCCGAACCTGGAAGGCGTTCAAAAAGACATCGTTTCGGAAATCCGCCGTTTCTTGTCGGGAGAAACAAAAGACCTGGTCCAGTCATTGCAACAAAAGATGAGTGTTGCAGCGGAGGAGATGGAATTCGAGCGGGCAGGGGAGTTACGTGACCAAATTCGGGCGATTGAATCGATCATGAATAAGCAAAATATGATTACAGCAGATTTGACTGCCCGGGATGTCTTCGGGATTTATGTCGATAAAGGATGGATGTGTGTCCAGGTCTTCTTCCTGCGCGGTGGAAAAATGATCGAGCGCGATGTATCGCTGTTTCCGATTTACGGAACACCGGCAGAAGAGCTCGAGAGTTTTATCGTTCAGTTCTACGAAAAAAATATCAAGCCCAGCGAAATTTATGTACCGCCCCTCGTCAATCAGATGTTGCTAAAAGAAGCGCTGAACCTGCGTGTCCATGTCCCGGTGCGAGGGTCAAAACGTAAGTTGCTTGATCTTGCGACGAAAAATGCGGAGAATGCAATCGGCGAACGGTTCGAACTGATTGCCCGTGATGAAAAGAAAACCGTTCAGGCTGTCCAGGAACTTGCCGATGCGATTGGTATCCATCCGTTATCGCGGATTGAAATCATTGATAATGCCAATATCCAAGGTGCTGATGCCGTCTCGGCACTCGTCGTTTTCGAAGACGGGAAGCCGCTCAAAAAAGAATATCGCAAATTTAAGATTAAGACCGTCAAAGGACCGGATGATTATGAATCGATGCGGGAAATCGTCCGACGGCGTTACCGACGCCTTCTGCTCGAAGGAGCTCGATTACCGGATCTCGTTTTGATTGATGGTGGACTCGGCCAATTAAATGCGGCACTTGAAGTCATTCAAGATGAACTGGGGTTATCCCTGCCGGTCGGCTCACTGAAAAAAGATGATAAGCACCGGACGAGTCAATTATTGTTCGGGGAAGGCGGGCAGTTGATTGAACTGCATCCGCGTTCGAGCGCGTTTTATCTGTTGCAACGCATGCAAGACGAAGTCCACCGATTTGCCATCACGTTCCACCGGTCATTGCGCTCAAAAGGAATGACCCGGTCGTTGCTTGACGATATTCCCGGAGTGGGGGCAAAACGCCGTCAACAGTTGATCCGTCATTTTGGATCGATGCGGAGTTTGAAGAAAGCGAACATCGAACAGCTGACGGAAGCGGGCTTACCCGTTAAGTTAGCGGAGACGGTTGCGGAATATCTCAGTCAGACGAATGAAGAATAAAATAAAAAAAGAAACGCGCCATTCCCTCGGATTTCTGATAGAAAGCGAGAGGCTGGCGCGTTTTTTTATAGTGGTCCTTCAGATTAAGTTAAAGCATTGGTTTTAATTGTTGATATATTTTTCGTAGAACGAACCAAAGTCTTTTTGATTCCATTTGTAATAATGACCCTGTAACCAGTCGAACGACTCTTGAGATAAGTCTTTGAACGTTTGCGGGACATTCATGTCGCCTTGGCGAAGACCGCCGAGAATCGTCACGGAATGATTCAGTGAACTGTTGGCGAACTCAAGCATTTTTTGTCCTTCGTATTGCTTCTCGGCAATCGCAAGAAGTGCTTTGTAGAGATCCTTCACGTGTTCAAGCTGTTTTTTATCGACATCAATCGAGTAATGTTTTCCACCGATTTCGAACTTGATTTCGACATCAAGGTCGACTGTACCGGCTGTTTCAAACATGACATGACGAATCGGGTAATGCGCATATGGATAACGATAGAGAACACGTTTTGAGCTGACGGCACTTTCGCCATCAAGGTGAACAAGCGCTAGGTTCGTAAAACAATACTCATCTGTTTTCGATTTGATTAAAAAATAAATTTTTTCGCCGTCTTCATGTAACACATAGTCATCCGCGGCGGCCTTGTCAAAATCGTCCGGGTGAATCACTTGCCCAATATCACTGAATCCTGTTAAATCGGCTGCTAGTTTCTTGAACATAAAAAATTCCTCCTTTGGTAGATGCGACTGAGTATTGATACGGCAATCAGACTAAAAAGGTTTCATGTTTCAAGAATTCGAGATTTGCCTTCAAACTCCTGTCCGGATTTCAAAGTGAACGTTCAATCGGATCTTTTGGATCCATCTCAATTAAAATCTGCACGTGGGTTTTATTTAATTCAGCGTATCCTTCAGCCACACAACCATGCAGTCGGGAAAATTGTTCCGCTAAAAAGCCGGCTTCCAGTTGAAAATAACCTGCAGGACGGTCGAGGCGTGTCGATTCGGGCGGTGTTAATAAAAAACTCAGGGAGTTTCCTTTTTGTTTCTTTAGTTCGAGATGTCCCCAACCTGCTTCGTAAAAAAAGGGAGTCGCTTCTTCGGCACTTAAGATCGGGAATTCACGTGCCAGTCGCTTGCCTGCCCAATAGATGACATGGCGATAATCTGTTCCTAGTAAATCCATCAGCACATAGTCGCGAATCAGTTCGATTCCGAATGCGGAAGAGGGCGTTGGTACTGAATCCATCAACAATCACTCCTATCTCTGAAACTATTATAGCGGGGTAATTCTCCTCGGTCATTGTTTTCCTGAAAAAATTTGCAGTTATTTGCAGTTAAATGCAACGGCTCGGGTTGTCTTATAAAAAGGACAGGAGTAGAATAAGTGATGAAAAGACGAATTTCCTTATGAAAGCGCTTTTCTACCAAAATGCGCCAACGTTTGATTGGCAAACAAAAGGGGGGATTTGGATGGCGAATCATCGTGATTTCGTGGGGCGTAAAATACACTCACTGCTCGGCGTCATTCCAATCGGGTTATTTTTACTTTCTCATTTTACGACGAACTATTTCATCGTTCGTGGGGAGGAAGACTTTAATAAGGCTGCGGAAGTCGTGGGGAGCGTTCCGTATCGGTTGTTCTTGGAAGTGTTTGTCATCTTCATTCCAATCATCCTGCACGGTATCTACGGTGTTTACATCGCATTTACAGGTTCCGCGAACACAGGTCGTTATACATACTTCCGGAACTGGATGTATGTGCTACAACGCTTTTCAGGTATTTTCCTCGTCGTGTTCATCACATGGCACGTTTGGGAAACACGGATTGCAGCAGCAATGGGTACGGCAGTTGATGCGAGTATGATGCAAAATATCGTCGATAACGGATTCATGCTTGCCTTCTACATCGTCGGAATTTTAGCGACGACGTTCCACTTGGCGAATGGTCTCTGGACGTTCTGCATCACATGGGGAATCACACAATCACCCGCTTCTCAAAAAGCGATGTCTTATGTGGCAGCCCTCGTATTCATCGGATTATCGTTTGTAGGCGTACGCTCGATCTTGACGTTTGCAGGCGTGTTGTAAGGAAAGGGGAACTAACAACATGGCGAATAAGAATCTTGTCATCATCGGTGGAGGACTCGCCGGTTTGATGGCTACGATAAAAGCAGCAGAACAAGGTGTACCCGTTAAATTATTTTCACTTGTGCCCGTCAAACGTTCACACTCCGTTTGTGCGCAGGGGGGGATCAACGGGGCCGTCAACACGAAAGGGGAAGGTGACTCACCTTACCAACATTTGGACGATACGGTATATGGCGGCGATTTCTTAGCCAACCAACCACCCGTTCAAAAGATGACGGAAGCAGCACCGAAAATCATCCACATGTTCGACCGGATGGGTGTCATGTTCAACCGGACACCGGAGGGATTGCTTGATTTCCGTCGTTTCGGAGGAACATTACATCACCGGACGGCTTATGCCGGTGCGACGACAGGTCAACAATTGTTGTATGCACTCGACGAACAGGTCCGTAAGTTCGAAGCGCAAGGTTTGGTAGAAAAATATGAAGGATGGGAATTCCTTCGTGCAATCATCGATGAAGAAGGTATTTGTCGCGGTGCGGTATGTCAAAACTTACGTTCGATGGAAATCGAAGCGTTCGCAGCTGACTCAGTCATTTTAGCAACAGGCGGTCCGGGGGTTATCTTCGGAAAATCAACAAACTCGGTGATCAACACAGGGCAGGCGGCGGCAGCTGTCTACCGTCAAGGTGCCATTTATGCGAACGGCGAGTTTATTCAGATTCACCCGACAGCGATTCCGGGGGATGACAAACTGCGTCTCATGAGCGAATCAGCACGTGGTGAAGGCGGACGCGTCTGGACGTATAAAGACGGCAAGCCATGGTACTTCCTGGAAGAAAAATATCCGGCTTACGGAAATCTTGTGCCACGTGATATCGCGACGCGCGAAATCTTTGATGTTTGTGTCAATCAGAAGCTTGGTGTCAACGGGGAAAACATGGTCTACCTTGACCTTTCCCACAAAGATGCAAAAGAACTGGACGTCAAACTGGGTGGGATTCTTGAAATCTACGAAAAATTCGTCGGAGATGATCCACGAAAAGTACCGATGAAAATCTTCCCGGCAGTCCATTACTCAATGGGTGGATTATGGGTCGATTATGATCAAATGACGAACATCCCGGGCTTATTTGCATCCGGTGAGTGTGATTACTCGATGCATGGCGGTAACCGTCTAGGGGCAAACTCATTATTGTCTGCCGTATACGGCGGAATGGTCGCTGGACCGGCAGCCATCGCTTACATGAACGATCTCGATCAGTCTGTCCATGAAATGCCGGAAGAAGTCGTCGAAGCACATAAGATTGCAGAAATCAACCGTTTCAACGACATCCTCGCGATGGAAGGTACGGAAAATGCGTATCAAATTCACCGTGAACTCGGTGAAGTCATGACGGATAATGTCACGGTTGTCCGTTACAATGACAAACTCGAGCAAACGCTTGAGAAAATCAAGGAACTCCGTGACCGCTTCACACGTATTTCGGCAACGGATACAGCACGTTGGAGCAACCAGGGCGCATCATTCATCCGTCAACTCGATCATATGCTTGATCTTGCGGAAGCGATTACGCTTGGAGCCCTGAAACGGGACGAGAGCCGTGGTGCCCATTACAAACCGGACTTCCCGGAACGTGATGACGAACGGTTCTTGAAAACAACGATGGCCCGTTATACGAACGGTCATCCGGAAATCTATTACGAAGAAGTCGATACATCATTGATTCCACCACGTAAGCGCGACTATAGCAAGAAGTCGAAGAAAGAGGTGAAGGCATAATGGCGACACCACTCGAACAGAAAACGAATCAAAAGCCGGTTCAATTCATCGTCCAACGTCAAGATGGACCAGATGGTAAAGCATATGATGAAGCATTTGAAGTCCCTTACCGCCCGAACATGAACGTCATTTCGGCCTTGATGGAGATTCGTCGTAATCCGGTCAATGCAGCCGGAGAAAAAACGACACCGATCAACTGGGATATGGGCTGTCTCGAAGAAGTATGTGGCGCGTGTTCAATGGTTATCAACGGAACGCCCCGTCAATCATGTACAGCACTTGTCGACAAGCTCGAGCAACCGATTCGTCTTCAACCGATGCAGACGTTCCCGATTGTCCGTGACCTTCAGGTCGACCGTCAACGGATGTTTGATGCTTTGAAGAAAGTCAAAGCTTGGGTACCGATCGACGGTACGTATGATTTAGGTCCGGGACCACGGATGCCGGAAAACAAACGTCAGTGGGCATATGAACTTTCGAAATGTATGACATGCGGTGTCTGTCTGGAAGCGTGTCCGAACGTCAATGACCGGTCGAACTTCATCGGACCGGCAGCGCTCTCGCAAGTCCGTCTCTTCAACTCGCATCCAACCGGTGCGTTCCACAAAGAAGAGCGTCTTGAAGCTTTGATGGAAGACGGCGGAATCATGCAGTGTGGAAACGCACAAAACTGTGTTGAAGTGTGTCCGAAAGGGATTCCACTGACAACATCAATCGCGGCAATGAACCGTCAGACGACATTGCACTCATTCAAGAAATTCTTCGGAAGTGACGAAGGACGTACGGGTGAAGCAGTTAGTCATTAATACAAAAACGTAAAATTAAAGAAGGGGCGATGCTCCTTCTTTTTATAGTTTAAGGAGGAAATGATTGTGCGTGTACCTAGTTATATCAATGATTTAGATCCATGGTTGGAACAGATGAAACACGGGACGCGACTTGATGTCGCGGTCCGATTCGCTGAAACCGACGCTTACGGTCATATGAATAATCGGGTTCCCTTCGTTTATTTCGAAGATGTCCGGACTCTGATGCTAGAAGAAACGGGCTACTCGCTTGCTGACGACGGCATCGTCGTCGTCGCGGATGCACAGTGTAACTACATCCGACAAGTCTATCCGCGGGCCCGTCTTGCCGTCTACGCCTATCCTGTACAGGTCGGAACGGCTTCGTGTGATGTGCATTACGCAGCGTTCAGCGAACAAGAGGAATTGATGTTTACAGGACGGACCTCGATGGTTCAGATTGATCGTTCCGGGAATGCCTTTCCATGGAATGAAGCATATAAAAATTCCTTGCAGAATCGATTCGAATCCGTTATCATTTGATAATGAGTTCACATATTCGAAAACGACTCACTAGTACGTTATTAGTGGAGGGAGATTTCTTAATCATGGAAAAAACATTCAAAGTCATCGCGGATTCAGGCATTCATGCTCGTCCGGCAACACAACTCGTCAACACAGCTTCTAAATTCCAATCAGACATCAACTTGGAATACAACGGAAAGACTGTAAACCTCAAG
The DNA here is from genome assembly GCF_049942815.1 of Exiguobacterium sp. R-39. Lineage (NCBI taxonomy): Bacteria > Bacillati > Bacillota > Bacilli > Caryophanales > Exiguobacterium > Exiguobacterium sp. R-39. Next base: position 2,200,618 of record NZ_CP187965.1, on the reverse strand, counting down.
TCGATTATGGGTGTTCTTTCACTCGGAATCGCAAAAGACTCAGACATCAAAATCGTTGCAAACGGTGACGATGCTTCTGAAGCTATCACGACTCTTTCAGATATGCTGACAAGCGAAGGTCTTGCTCAGTAATCCTTTATCGTACATTCTTGGACGCCGGTCTTGCACCGTCGTCCTTTTTTGTTACCATATGAGATGAGAGGAAAGTGAGGGGAAATCGTGAATAGATCAATTGGAGTATTAGATTCTGGGGTTGGTGGATTGACGGTCGCACGTGAATTGATGCGTCAGCTGCCCCATGAACAAATCATATATGTCGGAGATACGTTACGGTGTCCGTATGGTCCTCGGCCGGAAGAAGAAATTCGTCAATTTACGTGGGAGATGATTGATTTTCTTGTCGCCCAAGATGTGAAATTGATTGTCATCGCCTGCAATACGGCGACAGCCGTCGTCCTGAAGGAAGCCCGGCAAAAGTTGTCGATTCCAATCATCGGTGTCATCGATCCGGGTGCACGGGCTGCGGTTAAAGTCACACGTTCGAAACGAATCGGTGTCATCGGTACGAAAATGACGATTGAAAGTAACTCGTATGAAAAAGCATTACGTCATGTCGAGGGACAAGTCGTCGTCGAGTCGTTGGCCTGCCCACCGTTCGTCCCGCTTGTTGAATCATCCCAGACAAGTGGACCGTATGTGGAACGTGTCGTTGCGAACACTTTAAAACCCTTGCTTTCGTACGATATGGATACACTGATTTTAGGGTGTACACATTATCCGTTGCTTGCAGAAGTCATTGGACGAGTCATCGGACCAGACGTCCAGCTGATTTCTTCGGGAGACGAAACCGCACTTGAAGTAAGTGCTTTGCTTGATTATAACGGCATCACATCAGCACACGATACCGTTCCGGAGCATGTCTATCATGCGACCGGTGATACACGCTCTTTTGAACGAATCGCCAGTGACTGGTTAAATCAACCGGTCCAGGCAAAACGGTTAGTGTTAGGAACGGAGGAAGAAAAATGCGTTTAGATCAAAGAGCACAAGCAGACATGCGAACGATTCAGTTCGAGACGGGTGTCAATAAACACGCAGAAGGATCGGTGCTGATATCGGTTGGTGATACACGGGTCTTATGTACAGCGACGGTCGAAGAAAAAGTACCGCCCTTCCTGCGTGGGAAACGACACGGATGGATCAATGCCGAGTATGCGATGTTACCGCGGGCGACAGCACAACGGACAGGCCGGGAATCCGTTCGAGGCAAGCAGACAGGACGGACGATGGAAATTCAACGATTGATCAGCCGGGCATTGCGGTCTGTCGTCAATCTTGAGAAATTAGGCGAACGAACGGTTTGGATTGATTGTGATGTTCTTCAAGCAGATGGTGGAACCCGGACAGCGGCCATTACAGGTGGTTTCCTGGCGCTCGTCTTAGCGGTTGACGGATTGATTCAAAGCGGTAAGCTGACGGATACACCAATCAAAGAAGGAATTGCAGCAGTATCGGTCGGGAAAGTCGGGACGGAGTTATTGCTTGATCTTTGTTATGAAGAAGACGCAGCGGCAGATGTCGACTTGAATCTCGTCATGACATCGTCCGGAAAAATCGTCGAACTGCAAGCGACAGGAGAAGAAGCAACCTTTTCTCGCAAAGAAATGCTCGATATGCTCGAACTTGGGGAAAAGGGTATTGAAGAACTCCTCCATGCGGCGGAACAATCGTTAGGCGCCTCGTGGTGGTATGTCGGGGAAGAGGTGGAGCACGGATGAAAATTATCGTAGCAACGAGAAATCCCGGAAAAGTCGGTGAGTTTCAGGCGATGCTTGCAAGACTCGGATACGACGTTGAATCCTTACTGGATTATGAGACGGCGCCTGAGACCGAAGAGACCGGATCGACATTTGAAGAAAATGCGGAATTGAAATCCAAAGAGGCAGCGGCCTATTTTGGTCATGCCGTACTGTCGGACGACTCCGGGCTTGAAGTGGATGCGTTAGACGGAGCACCGGGTGTCTACTCGGCCCGTTTTGCAGGAGAGGACAAGTCAGATGCTGCTAATAATGCGTTGCTGTTAGAAAAGTTAGCGGACACACCGGCAGAACAGCGAACAGCTCGATTTGTCTGTGCTTTGTCACTGGCAAAACCTTCGGGTGAAACATTGACTGTCCGTGGGACGATGGAAGGACGGATTGGATTTGAATTAAAAGGAACAAACGGTTTTGGTTATGATCCATTGTTTATTATTCCGTCCTTAAATCAGACGGCGGCCGAATTAACGAAAAGTGAAAAGGCGGCCATCAGTCATCGTGGACAAGCGTTGCGAAAACTTGAAGCGGCATTAACTACTTTTTTGGGAGAGTGATTTTAAATGAAAGCGTTAATCGTAAGTGACAGCCATGGTCTCGATCAGGAACTATTGACGATATTCAACCGCCACCAAGAAGCAGATGTTGCCTTTCATTGCGGTGATTCCCAACTGACAAGAGATGCCGAATCGTTATACCCCTATCGTGTTGTGAAAGGGAACTGTGATTATGGGAATGATTTTCCGGACGACGTCGTTGAAGAGCTAGGACCGTTTCGTGTCTTATGTGTCCACGGTCATCGGCAGGACGTCAAGTACAGTCTTGATCAATTGGTTCACCATGCCGATCAGAAAGCGGCAGCAATCGTTTTATACGGTCATTCGCATGTCGCGAAAGCCGAACAGCGGGACGGGAAATTATTTATCAATCCGGGCTCGATTCGGATGCCACGTCATCGCCCGGAAAAGACATATGCCTTGTTGACGGTAGAAAATAATCAATTTACGGTTGATTTTTATGATTTGACAGGCGAAAGAATCAATGCCCTGTATCTCGAGGGAATGCTTTAAAAAGAGTTTTTGCGAATGTGATTGACACGAAAGAATTGTTTTAGTATAGTTTATTCGTGTTGACACGTCTCAATAGCTCAGCTGGATAGAGCAACGCCCTTCTAAGGCGTCGGTCGGGGGTTCGAATCCCTCTTGGGACACTATAATTAAAATAGAGGCTTCCCTTATGAGGGAGGTCTCTTTTTTTTATCCCTTTTTTCGGGTATACTTAAGGTATCATGAACTTGAAAGGGATGATAAGGATGTTAAAGAGAATGAGTGGAATCCTCGTATTGACAGTGGCTTTAGCCGGCTGTAGCGAGGTTACGGATACAGTGGATAATGCAAAACAGCAAGTGACAGACGTAAAGAATAGTGTCGATTATGCAGGACAATTGCAAGACATTGCCAAGGATACGTCGCAAGTGACATCTGAGTTATCGACAAAGCTCGATCAAGCAGCGATGGAAGCACGTGATGCGGCGAATCCGGAACAAGCCCTGGATCAGCAAATCGAACAATTAAAAAATGATGGAACGGTCCAACAGTTGAACGAAGAATTGAACCAGATTGATGAACGGCTTGCAAACTTAGACAGTCCGCCAGCAGAACTGAAGAACTTAAGTGAAAAACTTGAGCAGTACGTGAATCAATCGGAAGACATCACACGGTTATTGGAAACGGATGTTTCCTTGGATACACTTAACAAAATGGGAATCGAACAGGCGGGGCAATTACAAGAGGCTATCTCGAACTGGACGTCTTTGCTTGATCCGTTCACAAAGTAAGACAGATATGAAAAAGGTGGGATGACTGTGAATCAGTCGCAATCACGTTGGATGGAACAACCGTTGGAAGACGAACGCAAGCGGCTTGCCAGGTTGAGCCAAGACGAGTTGGCAGCTGAGCTCGTGCAATTGGAGGACTGGAAAACAGAAGAAGACGTTCTCTATGTACTCTACACGATTCAGGAAGCTTTTTTGACAACTGAACATGGTGTGGAAGCTTATTTACAAGTGGCAGATCCTTTTCTGGATGTAGACGGTGTCGAACAACTCATCGCGCTGTTCATGTATGAAAAGGGAGAGCGGTATTCGTTTAACGTGGCCTTACGAACTGCCTCTCCCTATCTTCCTTATGGTCTTGCATTAAAATTAGACGAAATGGCCCAATCGCTTTCGCGTAAGAAGGGGAATGCGCGACAAACGGATGATTCCTCCTATGTGAAGATCCGTGAAACATCACCTTTGCACGCAGATGAAGGTGAGTGGGTCGAGCTTTACCGGCTCGGGACGATGGAGGAACAGTTTCGTTCGATCGGACAAATCGATTTAAGAACGAATCCTTCTTTCGTCCACTATATCGTTCATGACTACCTCACGGGAGAAGATGTCAAAGAACAGAGTGTTCTCGTCATTCAGGCGTTACTTCCACAACTGCCTCAGAATGTGGATCTATTTCCGGTGCGGATATACATTCCGTCCATCCGGGTAGAGCATGTCTTTGAAGATCCGGATCAACTCAACAGACATGTGGTGAGACAGGCGATGGAACTACAGGCTTTTAGTGATGAGACGTTTAAGTTAAAACGAATGGATCCGTTCAAGGCACTGTTGTTCATGAATTGGTATCAAATCGTCTTTCCAAATGAAACACTGAAGGGGGACGACGGCTGGCGGAAGTGGTTGGATGCGGTCGATGAATTGACTGAACTCGACTTCATTTCGGAAACACCACCATCCGACTTGAGTGAACAAGCTGAAAAGATTTATCAGGCTGTTCATTTCGTGTTACCGGAAGGGAAACAGTATGAGCAGGCATTACTTCTCTAATTCAAGAGAATGCCTTGTTCAACAGTGGTAATCCTCAGAACGATTGTGCTATAATGTGACTTGTTGTACACACACGTACGCTAATTGACATTTTTGGAGGGACTCAGCATGACTGCAAAATGGGAAAAACAATCAGGTAGCCTCGGCGTTCTCACGTATGAAGCGCCTGCTGAAGCATTTGATAAAGCGGTAGACCAAGCGTTCAAAAAAGTCGTTAAGACATTGAACACACCAGGTTTCCGTAAAGGAAAAATGCCACGCGCAATGTTTAACAAAATGTACGGCGAAGAAGCACTTTACCAAGATGCACTTGATATCTTATATCAAGACACAATCGAAGGTGCTGTCGTCGAATCTGGAATCGAGCCAATCGCGCTTGATAACATCGACGTTGAAACACTCGAAAAAGGAAAACCAGTTGAGTTCAAAATCACATTCGTGATTGAGCCGGACGCAACACTCGGTGAGTACAAAGGTCTTGAGTACACAGCAGTCGAAACAGACGTTACAGACGAAGATGTCGATGCTGAACTCAAAACAATGCAAGAACGCGGTGCAGAGCTCGTCGTTAAAGAAGACGGCGCGATCGAAAATGGCGATACAGTCGTATTCGACTTCGCAGGTTTCGATGGTGAAAACCAATTCGACGGCGGTACTGCAGAAAACTACTCACTCGTCATCGGGTCTGGAAACTTCATCCCAGGATTTGAAGAGCAGATGGTTGGTCTTAAATCAGGCGAGCAAAAAGATATCGACGTCACGTTCCCAGAAGAGTACCATGAAGCATCACTCGCTGGAAAACCAGTCGTATTCAAAGTAACAATCCACGAAATCAAAGCACAAGAACTTCCTGAATTGACAGATGAGTTCGCTAAAGAAATGGACGAAGAAGTTTCTTCTCTTGATGAGTTGAAAACAAAAATTCGCACACGTCTTGAAAACACACGCAAACAAGAAGCTGATGCCTCAATGCGTGATGAGTTGGTTGAAGCTGCGACTAAAAACGCAACAGTTGATCTTCCAGAAGTCATGGTTGAAAACGAAGTTGAACGTATGGTCCAAGAATTCACACAACGCATTCAGTCACAAGGAATTGACCTTAACATGTACTTCCAATTAACTGGAACGACTGAAGAGGCGATGCGCACTGAAATGAAAGAACAAGCAGAAGAGCGCGTTAAAGCTCGTCTCGTTCTTAAACAGATCGTTGCAGATGAAAAAATCGAAGTCACTGAAGAAGAAGCGCAAGCTGAACTTCAATCGATGTCTGAACTCTACAACATTCCTGCAGATCAACTCGAAACGATGCTTGCACCACAAGGCGGATTGGATACACTTAAAGGTGATCTTCAGTTCCGTAAAGCAATCGACGTTCTCGTTGACAACGCAAAAGCAAAATAAGCAAACAACCGAACAGGATCGACTTCAAGACCAATTTCTGGTCTTGAAGTCGATTTTTTTGTACGATAGGTCAAACAAGGACAAACAAAATTATATTTTTCAAATCAAACTGTAAAACGCTCATCCAAGATTTGAAAGAGTTTCCTTGTTCATGCTACAATCATAAATAGTAAAACGTGAGAATAGATGCGAAATGAATCTATCCAAATTCCACGTTAAAGGGGTGGACCTTTATGTTTAAATTTAACGAAGAAAAAGGTCAGCTAAAATGTTCTTTCTGCGGAAAGACACAAGAACAAGTGCGCAAACTTGTTGCTGGACCTGGCGTATACATTTGCGATGAATGTATCGAACTCTGTAATGAGATCGTCGAAGAAGAGCTTGGTACAGAAGAAGAAGTCGAACTGAAGAACGTACCAAAACCGCATGAAATCCGTGCGACTTTAAATGACTATGTCATCGGACAGGAAAAAGCGAAAAAATCTTTATCTGTCGCGATGTACAATCATTATAAACGGATCAATGCTGGTGGACGTGCTGACGACGTGGAATTGTCTAAATCGAACATCGTCATGATTGGACCGACTGGTAGTGGTAAGACACTCCTCGCACAAACGATGGCCCGTATTCTGAATGTTCCGTTCGCAATCGCGGATGCAACAAGTCTGACGGAAGCCGGATATGTCGGGGAAGATGTTGAGAACATTCTCTTAAAACTCATTCAAGCTGCTGACTATGATGTCGAAAAAGCAGAAAAAGGTATCATCTACATCGATGAAATCGATAAAATTGCCCGTAAATCTGAGAATCCGTCGATTACACGTGATGTCTCAGGTGAAGGTGTACAACAAGCGCTTCTGAAAATCTTAGAAGGTACAGTTGCGAGCGTTCCGCCACAAGGTGGCCGGAAACATCCGCATCAAGAATTCATTCAAATCGATACGACGAACATCTTGTTCATCGTCGGTGGTGCCTTTGACGGAATCGATCAATCGATTAAACGTCGTCTTGGTAAAAAGGTCATCGGATTCGGAAACGATTCTGAGAACCGTAACCTGACACAAAAAGAAATCCTTGCGGCTGCTTTACCGGAAGATTTGCAGAAATTCGGATTGATTCCGGAATTCATCGGACGTTTACCTGTCATGGCGACACTTGAGCCACTTGACGAAGAAGCGCTCGTTCAAATCTTAACAAAACCGAAAAATGCACTCGTCAAACAATACAAAAAAATGCTTCAACTGGATGATGTCGAACTCGACTTCACAGATGACGCACTCGTTGAGATTGCGAAACTTGCAATTGAACGGAAAACAGGAGCACGTGGTCTTCGTTCAATCATTGAAGAAACGATGCTTGATATCATGTTTGAGATTCCATCGCGTGAAGATATTGCGAAAGTCATCATCACAGCGGAAACGTTGACTGGAAAACGCGGTCCAACGCTCGAGTTGAAAGATGGCACAATTGAACATGGTAAAGAAAAAGAAACGGCGTAACACCGTGACAAATCGGCTCGGAGGCTACTTGTACGCCTTTCCGAGTCTTTTTGTTTAGGAGGAGATTTTTGATGAAGACAAAACAATATCCATTATTACCACTACGTGGTGTCGTCGCATACCCATTAATCGGCCTGACGATTGATGTCGGGCGTCCTGTCTCGCTAAAAGCATTACTGGCGTCGAAAGAACATGAAATTGATCTGGTCGTCGTTACGCAACGTGATCCGGAAGCAGAACCGTCTGTTGACGGCCTGCATACGATCGGTACACTTGTTCAGATTGCAAAAATGAGTGAGCTTGGAAACGATACGGTCCGCGTGCGGGTCATCGGTAAAGAACGTGTCCGGATTGATCAAGTAACGGAAACGGACGAAGGGTACCAAGCAAACATTGAACCGATTGAAAAAGCCGACATCAAAGGGGCGAAGCAGGAAGCGCTCGTCCGTCTGATCAAGGAACAGTTCGGGCAATTGGTATCACGCATCAAAGGAATCGGGACGGACGAACGACGTCGTTTTGAAACATATGAACGACTCGACTCGTTGACGGATTACATCGCTTCGAAGTTACCGATCGACATTGCCAAAAAACAAGAATTCCTCGAAGAAAACGATCCGGTTGAACGCGGGGTCATGCTGCTTGATGTCATGAAACATGAATATGAAGTCGTCGAACTGGAACGCGAAATGCGGGAACGGACGAAAAAGACGATTGAACAGTCGCAACGTGAATACTATCTTCGTGAACAACTGAAGACGATTCAACAGGAACTTGGTGGAGAAGCAGTCTCCGCTGAAAGTGACGCCGTGAAGTATAAAGAAAAACTGGCAATGCTTGATTTGTCGGAAACGGCAGTCATCAATATCGAAAAAGAGATTAATCGTCTTTCCGTCGTGCCGGCAACGAGTCCGGAACACGGTGTGATCCGAAACTATCTCGAATGGTTCTTTTCCCTTCCGTGGAACGAAGCGACCGACGACTTCCTGAATGTCGAAGCCGCATCGGACCAATTAGATGAAGATCATTACGGTCTCGAGAAAGTAAAAGAACGGATTTTGGAATACTTGGCAGTCCGCCAGTTGACAGATTCGTTACGCGGTCCGATTTTATGTCTGGCCGGTCCTCCGGGAGTAGGGAAGACCTCACTCGCCCGTTCAATTGCTACAGCGCTCGAGCGCAAATTCGTACGTGTCTCGCTTGGTGGAGTCCGTGATGAAGCCGAGATCCGAGGACACCGCCGGACCTATATCGGAGCCATGCCCGGCCGCATCATTCGCGGCTTGAAACAAGCCGGAACAAACAACCCGGTCTTCCTGCTCGATGAAATCGATAAGATGGCAAACGATTTCCGGGGCGATCCGTCTTCAGCGATGCTTGAAGTGCTGGATCCGGAACAAAACAACAGTTTTTCCGATCACTATATCGAAGAACCGTTTGATTTATCAAACGTCCTGTTCATTGCGACCGCAAATGATGTTTCAAATATTCCGGGGCCACTGCTTGACCGGATGGAACTGATTCAAATCGGCGGCTATACGGAACAGGAAAAAACAGAGATTGCCATCCGGCATTTATTGTCAAAACAATTAAAAGAGCACGGCCTGAAAAAAAGTCAACTGACGGTTAAACCGGATGCCTTACAAGAGGTCGTGCGGCGGTATACACGAGAAGCTGGTGTGCGGAGTTTAGAGCGTGTCATCGGTGCGTTATGCCGAAAAGCGGCGAAACAAATCGCGATGGGCGAAAAGAAACGGGTCACGGTCACAAAACGTAATTTACCTGACTTTTTAGGTAAACCGATTTACCGTTACGGTCAAAGTGAACTCGAAGATACGATTGGCGCGGTGACCGGTTTAGCGTATACTGCATTTGGGGGCGATACACTGACGATTGAAGTGAGTCTCGCTCCAGGTAAAGGAAAATTGCAGTTAACAGGGAAATTGGGAGACGTCATGCAGGAGTCGGCTCAAACGGCGTACAGCTTTGTTCGGGCGAATGCGGAAGCGTTTAAGATTGATCCGAATTTTTATGAGACACAAGACATCCACATTCACGTTCCGGAAGGCGCAGTCCCGAAAGACGGTCCTTCGGCAGGAATTACGATCGCGACAGCATTGATTTCCGCCTTGACGAAACGTCCGGTGCGGCGAGATGTCGGGATGACCGGAGAGATTACATTACGGGGACGGGTCTTGCCGATTGGTGGTCTGAAAGAGAAGTCACTCGCCGCTCATCGTGCGGGTCTGACGACGATTTTGATGCCGCAAGACAATACACGTGATATCGATGACATTCCTGAAACGGTCCGGGACGGCATTCGCTTCATACCGGTCGCGACAATGGATCAAGTGCTCGAACATGCATTAAAAGGAGAGTAACATGAAAATTTATAAAGCAGATTTTATTACGAGTGGTGTCAATCCGGAACATTATCCGGAACCACTCCTTCCAGAGGTGGCACTCGCCGGACGTTCGAACGTCGGAAAGTCGTCGTTCATCAACAAACTTGTTCAGCGAAAAGCACTCGCCCGCACATCATCAAAACCGGGTAAAACACAGACGTTAAACTTCTTCAATATTAATGATGAAGTCATGTTTGTCGATGTACCCGGTTATGGATATGCGAAAGTTTCAAAAACCGAGCGTGAGGCATGGGGCAAGATGATGGAAAAGTATTTCACGACACGTGAAATCTTAAAAGGGGTAGTCCTCCTCGTCGATATCCGCCATGAACCTTCAGCAGATGATGTCATCATGTATGATTTCTTGAAATACTACGATTTATCGGTCATCGTCGTAGCGACGAAACTCGATAAAATCAAGCGTGGTCAACGGGATAAACAGATTGCGGCGATTAAACGGAAATTACAGTTTGACGGGCAAGACACATTTATTCCCTTTTCTTCGGAAACCGGTGAAGGTGTCGACGCAGCATGGGAAGCCATCTACCATCACTTATAATTCAAATGAGTCGAAGCGACTGCCTAACGGTAGTCGTTTCTTTTTTTTATCCAAAATATACCTTTCAGAAATAAGCAGTTCCCATATATGCGATAGATTGTTTTCACGTTACAATAGAAAAAACAAAGGGGACGGAAAGGGACGTGTAAAGATGAAGCGATATAAATGGATCGCAGCAGTAATTCTCCTTTTGATTTTGACACCATTATTGATTTGGTTCATTCAAAAGGAACGGACATTAAACGTAATCCTGTTTGATTACACGGTAGGAAAACAACAACGGGAGCATGCAGGAACGACCTGGTTATTGAATCATTTGAAAATCACGAAGAATGAGGGAAAGAACTATACATACACGGATTACGTAAACCGTTATGACGGGACGCAAGGCGAAACGATGCTCAAACAAGCATCAAAGGCGGATGTCCTGTTGTTTACGGACACGTACGGGAAATCCTATACCGTCGATGGTAAGGAACAACATCGTGGCGGACTGACGGCTGAGGATGTGGCATTGGCAACAGATGCGATTTCAAAAGGAAAGACAGTCGTCGCAGAGTTTAATACAGCAGCCAGCCCGACACCATCCGATCGCTCCAATGCGTTTCGGCAATTGTTTGGTACGGCATGGACAGGATGGATCGGACGCTTTTTCCCGGACTTAACAAAATTACAGGGACTCGATCAGACCGTCATTGATAAATTGAAGCTTCAGGCAAAAGATAAAGCATTTAAATTATCGGGACCTGGTTATGTCTTCATCAACGACTCAACGGAAGAAGTCTTTTTCGTCAATGATGAGACGCCACTTTTATACACATGGGATAAAAACCAGGGACAGGCGAAGGATGAAGTCCGCTACAACTACTGGTTTGAAGTGTTGGAGCTTGACGGAGGCGAACAACAGGCGCAATTCTCTTGGAATCCGTCAAAGAAAACACAAGCCATGTTGCGTGAACGGCAATTGCCACTTGAATTCCCCGCATATGTCAAACAGGGAAGCGGTCATTATTTTGCAGGTGACTTCACAGATGTGGCCGATATTCCGCGCTACTATCGTTATGCCGGTCTCGAGTGGTTCCGTAAGCAATTCATTTTGGATAGTGCAGACAGCGAGACTGCATTCTTTTGGAAAGTCTATGCACCGACGATCAGTCGTATCTTGAAAGAAACGAAAGTCGTAAAACAGCAGTCGGCGCAAGTTAAACCGTTGGCACAAACGAAAGTTAACAATCAGACGGTCCGTACACGGGCACGTTCTGGTCAGGATACACTTGAAATGTATCAAGACGGAAAATGGAAACCATACTTTGTTAAAGGTGTGAATGTTGGGCTAGGACGTCCCGGCGCTTTCCCGGGAGAACACGCCATCAGCCGCAATGAATACGACCGGTGGCTGAAGCAGATGGGCGAGATGGGCGTCAATACCATCCGGATTTATACCCTCCATCCTCCCGCTTTTTATGATGCGTTAAAAGCTTACAATGAAACGGCGAAAACACCGATTTATTTAATGCAAGGCATGTGGGTCGAAGAAAAACCGTTCGAGGAATTAAAAAATGCCTTCGAACCGAAATTTTTGAAGATGACGGATACGGAAGCGAAGCGGATGGTCGACGTGGTTCACGGCAATGCTGTCGTCAAAGAAGTTGTCGGTCATGCTTCCGGAACCTATACGTCAGATGTTTCGCAATACGTCTCGGCATTTGTGTTCGGGATTGAATGGTTACCGGATGCCGTAATCGGAACAAACAAAAAGAATAAAGGACTTCGATACGACGGGAAATATGTGACGACGACAAAAGAGGCATCTCCGTTCGAGTCGTGGTTAGCCGGTCGGATGGATGGTGCGACACAACATGAGCTCGACGCGTACAAAACGACCCGGCCCATCGCAGCGACGAACTGGCCGACGACGGATCCGCTTGCACACCCAAATGAAGTGGAAGAAGAACAGGATTTAGTATCGATTGATTTCAATCATATCCAGGCCACAAAAGAGTTTGCAGGCGGCGTCTTTGCCTCGTACCATATTTACCCGTACTATCCATCGTTCATCAAGGAAGAATTTGGACGGAAAGGGGATACCGACTCAGAGTCATACAGCCGGTATCTTAAACGGATGAAAGACTATCATGATATGCCGTTACTTGTTTCCGAATTTGGTATTCCGAGTTCGCGCGGTAAAACTCACCTTGGACCGAATGGATTTGATCAAGGGCATGTCAGTGAAGAAAACCAGGGGAAACTTGTGGCGAAGTTGTATCAGGACATCGTTGAAACGAAAATGGCCGGCGGACTGGTCTTCATCTGGCAGGATGAATGGTTTAAACGGACGTGGAACACGATGGACTACGATGATGCCAACACGCGTCCGCGTTGGTCAAATGTTCAAACGAGCGAACAACATTTCGGAATGCTCGGTTTCTTAAGATCCGATATTACGATTGACGGAAAAATGGATGATTGGAAAGGTTATGCGCCAGTAGCGGAAACGGACGGTCAAGCCATTTACATGACATCAGATGAAGCCTATCTGTATGTCCGGATTGACCGGAAAAAAGCGGAACCGACGACACTCGCCTTTTCGACGAAACCGAACGATGGCAACTTACAAGTGGGACCGTTGAAACTGGAAGAAGGAGCAGAATATCGTTTAACGATTGCCGATCAAGCACGGCTCGATGTCGATGAACGGTATGACATCTTCCGTTACCATTACGGATTGAAAAAACCGTTTGAGATGGTCAAACCACCATCCGATCAACAAAACAGCGGAAACTTTAATCCGATTTACCAAATGCTCGACTATGCAAGACGGGATCCGGTCACTAAAAAAATTATCAAGCCGGCAGTGAAGTGGGACACCGGTATCTTACATGAAGGACCACCGGAAAGTATCTTGACCGATATCTCCGACATGAAGCGGAAACAAATCGAACTCCGGATTCCATGGATGTTATTGAACATGCGCGACCCAAGCAAACATGAAATCATCGGAGATTTTTGGAAAGACGGGCTCGAAGCGAAGATGATCACGGAAGGGATTGAAGTGACCGGTCAAATCGGGACGACACGAATTCCGGAAAAAGACCGTGGTTTTTACAATTGGTCGGAATGGACGAATCCGCAACAGCGTGAAGCGTTGAAACCGGTTTATCAAACGATGCAAAAAGCGTTTAAAGAAGGAGTGAGATAAATGCGCCGGGAAGAGATGTGGAAACTGATCAATGCATCCATTGCACCGCTAGACGAGGAAACGAGTTCTGCGCATATGGCGTCAGATGAAGAAATTAAGCAATCGACCTCTGGTGTTATGTTCATCCATACTATTGGTTTAATGCCGGAAACGGTTAATGATTTAATTGAGCAAGGACGTTGTGTCCGGACAGATATCTCTTATGCAGATGTCGTCCTCGCGAGCAGTGCTGTTGAAGAAGAACGAATACCAGTTCTCTATCTCAATCCGAATGAATCGGACAGTTCTCTGTATCTGCTTGATAATGCACGTGAAGTAATACCGGCTGATGTCACGGTAGATGTGTTGCTTGACCGGATCAGTCGCTACAAGCGGGTTCAACGAATTGTTGATGCCGTCATCGTGACCGAGGATCCGCATTTAAAACGTCTCTTGGAGCGTGAACTGGCGAACCGGTTTGAGACACTGTCTTTATATGAACGGACGGAGTCATTTTTAGAAGAACATGTAGCCACGCGTCCGTATCTTCTTGTCTTTTCATCTGCTCTTCCACGCGCCGATGGTCTTGAGCTACTCTTGCGTGCCAAAACTGAGAGTGTGATGCCGTTTCACGCTATCATGATTTCAATGTACAACCGGGAACGTGATCATGTACTCGCTATCGAACGTGGTGTTGACGGAATCATGACACTCCCGCTTAAAGTGGAGGAATTTCGGGCATGGCTCAGAAAACTGGAGGGGATGAACGAATGAGATGGATTCTTAGTTTTATTCTTATCCTAGTTATTCTTCAGGTAGCCGCTTTAGTTTATCTCGTTTTTCAAAAACGGAAGCGTTCCAAACAAGAGGATAGACGGTTAACTTGGCAACTGCATTTTCGTGATGAGATTTATGATTATGCGACAAGTAAACAAACAAAGATGCCGGATATATTGCCAGGAAATGAAGATTTGGTTGAATTGGAATTGTTTGCCTTGACCAATTTGACAGCGACCGAGTCGCATCAGGAAAAACTGTACCAGTATGTCGAAACGAATCTGTTAACCTATTATCAAAAACAAATCCGACACCGTCGGATTGACCGACGTCTGAATGCTTATGAAGCAATCGCGCAGTTCCGGTTGAGTCCGGTCGCAGAAGACCTTCAGCAAAAATTGCATAAACACTTATCTAAAGAAGAAGAAGACGTCATCGTCCGTACCCTCGTATCGATTGCACCGGGGCTTGCAATTGAAGAAGCTAAACAGCAAAACGATATCAGTTTTTTCGGTGCGGTACTGGCTGTCGGTCGCAGTCGCGATCTGTCGCCTTGGGTGACAGCATTTGATCAGCTGACGGAATCTTTTCAGATGGCAATTCTTCAACTGATTTATGACCGTGACGATACGCAGTATGCAGAACTCGTTCGGATGAAGACGAACGACGCCAATCCCGAAATCCGGAAGCGGGCTCTGCGCGCGTTGACTCGCATTGGTCTTGAAGACGACTGGCAGCTCTATACGCCGTATCTCGAGGATGAGACGAGTTGGGTCGAACAGATGTTAGCCTTGCGTTTTTTAGAAAACGTAACACCAAAAGATTCAATTGATTACATTTTACCGTTTGTCGGCAGTCGTTCCTGGTGGGTACGAACGGCGGCATTTGATGCCCTGCTTGCCTGTGGTGGTCTCGAACAGTTGGCGCTTGTCGCAAAAGATCATCCTGACCGCTATGCGAAACAAAAAGCGACGGAACGGCTAGCAAAGGAGATGAAACAACATGTTGTCATCTGAAACCATTCAAAAAATCATTGATGTTTTATCATGGACTGTCCTGATTTATATGATTCTCGTCATCATTTTCTATTCCTCGTTGTATCTGATTTCGGCACAAATGGTCCGAAAACAACGATTCCGACGAAAGGAAAGTTCTTATCTTCCGTTGATGCGTTCTCTTTATACACGACCGGTCAGTATCCTTGTTCCGGCTTACAATGAAGAGTATACGATTGTCACGAGTGTTCAGGCGTTGCTTGCACTCGATTATCCGGAACATGAAGTCATTGTCATCAATGACGGATCAAGTGACGGGACAATGAGTGAACTGTTTAAGATGTACGAACTGGAAAAGGAATTGCGGTTTCCACGGATCCTGATTGGATCGCAACCGGTTAAACAGGTCTACCGTTCCCGAATCGATGCCCGTTTGATTGTCATCGATAAAGAAAACGGCGGAAAGGCGGATGCTTTGAATGCCGGAATCGACTATTCCAGTTATCCGTATTTCTGTTCACTGGACGCGGATTCAATTCTTGAGCGGGATGCGCTCTTGAAAGTCATGAAACCGATTGTTGAGTCCGATGAAGATGTCATTGCGACGTGCGGATCGATTTTCCTCGTCAACGGCTGTACAATCGAGGGCGGTGAAATTGTTGAGATTCGGACACCAAAACAACGGATCGTGTTGATGCAAATGATTGAGTACTTCCGGGCATTCCTGTTCGGTCGTCTTGGGCTAAGCCGTTTTAACATGCTCCTTATCGTTTCCGGGGCTTTTGGATTATTTCAAAAGGCAATCGTTGTTCAGGCTGGCGGGTACAAAGAAGGACTTGTCGGCGAGGACATGGAACTGGTTGTCCGGCTGCACCGGTACATGAAAGAAAATGATATCGACAAACGAATTGAGTACGTCCCGTCACCGGTCTGCTGGACTCAGGCACCGGATACGATGGAAGTCTTACGCTCACAACGGAGCCGTTGGCATCGTGGACTGGCGGAAACGTTATGGACGCATAAGCGGATGATTGGAAATCCGCGCTACGGCTTTGTCGGAAGTGTCTCGATGCTGTACTTCTTTTTGATTGAATTATTAGGTCCGATCGTCGAACTGATCGGTTATTTCATCATTCCATTAAATCTACTTGTCGGAACGCTAAATTTTGAGTTTGGCATCGTTCTGTTGACGGTGGCTCTATTGTATGGCTCATTATTATCGGCAGGGGCTGTCTTGCTTGAAGAATGGACGATGCACCGCTTTAAAAACGTCAAGGAATTGATTCGATTGTTCCTGTGGTCACTGACAGAATCGTTTTGGTACCGGCCGATCCTCGTGTTCTTTAAACTGGGCGGATTAATTCAGTTCATGACGGGACGCGGTCAATGGGGTAAAATGGAACGACAACGACTGGATGATGTCGTAACAGAAGAAGCGAAAGAAAAAACAAGTTGATTGTAAACTCGTAGGAGGACTGTTCGTGGATTTACTTCGAAACAAATGGTTTAAAGCCTTACTTTGGATTTTGACGATCTTCTTAGTCATCTGGGTCGGAACGAAAATCTCATTTTTATTCCAACCGATTAAAGTGATGTTAGCCCTGATTTTCCCACCGTTGATTATCGCCGGTATTTTTTATTACTTCACACTTGGAATTGTTGATGCACTGCAAAAGCGGGTCAAGAAGCGGGGTCTTGCTGTTTTAATCGTCCTGCTCGGATTTCTCGGTGTCATCACGATTGCCGTGGCATCCATCGGACCGATTCTGGTCGAGCAAGTCTCGGACTTCGTAACGAGCATTCCGAATCTGGTCGTCGAACTGCGGGACCAGACGCTGAACCTCCGGGATCAGCTGATGAACAATCGACTCATTTCCAACTGGGTACATGAAAATACCGATTTGTTTGATAAATGGACGAATGAAGCGACATCTTACATCGGGACGTTGTTCAAGTCGGTGTCGACCTCTGTCGGGACGATTTTCAGTGTCATTTCTTCGACCGTGCTGATCATCGTGCTTGTACCATTCATTTTGGTCTACATGTTACTCGACGGTTATAAGTTTCCGAATTCAGTCGTCAAACTTTTACCGAAAAGCTATGAAACGGAAACACGTAAAATTCTTCATGACATGCATGTGACGGTTAAACATTATGTGAATGGTCAAGTCATCGTTTCGTTATGTGTCGGTCTCATGTCGTTGATCGGATTCTTCCTCTCGGACATTCAATATGCGTTGCTGCTGGCGCTGTTCTGTACGGTCACGAATATCATTCCTTATCTCGGACCTTATATCGGTGCTGTTCCTGCAGTCATCGTCGGATTCATCGATGATCCAATCAAAGCGCTCTACGCCATCATTACGATTGTCGTTGCCCAACAGATTGAATCGAATCTGATTTCACCTTACGTCCAAGGGAAGACGTTGAAGGTCCACCCGTTGACCATCATCATCGTCTTACTCGTTGCCGGTAAAATTGGCGGCATCATCGGTGTCATCTTAGCGGTCCCGACGTATGCCGTGACCAAAGTCGTCGTTCAAAACATTGCCCGGATTTATCGTCTGCGTCAACAAAAGTTGGATGTCCAGATCGAGGAGTCACGGATCATTACCGATTCGACGAAATAAGAAATCCACAACCCTCTGCTTATGATGAAAGCAGAGGGTTTGTACTTTGTTGCTGAGAGGGATATGGTAAGAAGATAAGTTTCACAACTTCGACTCATTTTAGTTTATAAATTGATTGGAATCTTTTTTATAATGGTTATAATGTAGAGTAGAGAACGAAAGATAGATGAGAATGAAATCTTTGGACGTAAGGGGTAGAGCGCATGCATATCGTAGTTGTCGGTTTAAATAATAAGACGGCGCCTGTATCAATCCGCGAACAAGTCTCATTTGGGGAACATGAGATGAAGGGAGCGGTCGTTGCGCTACGTGACGAAAAAAGTATTTTCGAGAGCGTCATCGTTTCGACATGCAACCGGACGGAATTATATGTTGTTACGGATCAGCCGCATACAGGGCGTTATTATACAAAACGTTTTCTGGCGAACTGGTTTGGGTTGACGATGGAAGAATTAGAGCCGTATTTGTTCATTCACGAGGGATTTGACGCGATGAAGCATCTTTTCCGGGTGACGAGCGGGCTCGATTCGATGATTGTCGGCGAAACACAGATTCTCGGGCAAGTGAAGACCAGTTTCTTCACGGCACAAAAACTCGAGACGACAGGAACGGTTTTCAATAAATTGTTTAAAGAAGCGGTCACGCTTGCGAAACGCGCGCATGCTGAAACGGGAATCGGTGAAAATGCGGTGTCGGTCAGTGCAGCTGCCGTCACGCTCGCAGAACAGTTACTTGGATCGCTTGAAGATAAATCCATCGTGGTCATCGGTGCCGGAGAAACAGGCGAATTGACGACACTTAACCTGTATGAAGCGGGTGCCCGTGATATCACCGTCTTTAACCGGACGCTGGCCAAAGCCGAAGAAGTGGCGAATCGTTTCGAAGGATCCGCACATTCGATCAATGAAATGCAATGCGGTCTGCTTCGGGCTGACATCGTTATTTCTTCAACCGGAGCAAAACGGGCAATCATCAAACGTGAAGACATTGCTGCAGCACAATTGTTCCGAAGTGATCGTCCCTTCCTGTTGATTGATATCGCGGTTCCGCGTGATATCGAACCGACGGCAGGTGACTTGCCGGGTGTTCATTTATACGATGTCGATGATTTGACGTCGATCGTCCAGCAAAACATGGCAGAACGAATGAAAGAAGCAGCAAAAATCGAACGCCGGATTGAAGCTGCGATTGCCGAGTTCGAAGGGTGGATGACGACACTTGGTGTCGTTCCGATCATTACGGAACTCCGTGACCAGTCGCTTAAAATCCAGCAAGAGACAATGCAAAGCCTGGAGCGGAAGTTGCCGAACATGACAAATCGGGAAAAAACCGTGATCGGAAAACACATGAAATCCATCATCAATCAATTGCTGCGCGAGCCATTATCCTATATCAAAGATGCAGCCGCAAAACCGGATGCCGATCAACGGATTGCGCAGTTCATGGATACGTTTGCATTAGACGAAGAACTGTTTGACAGTGCCGCTGAGGAAATGGTATTACAGGAAGAAACAACAGCTGAACGGAAAGCTGTGAATCGGTGAACATAGACCGAATTGTGTTACAATAGAAAAGCATGGGGCGGACTTGTGCCGCCCCTTTATTATTGTACAGGGGGATTTCAGCATGCGAAAAATCATAGTAGGTTCACGTAGTTCAAAACTTGCGATGACACAAACAAAGTGGGTCATCGAACAATTGAAACAAGCAGGTGCACCATACGAATTCGAAATCAAGAATATCATCACGAAGGGTGACCGCATCCTTGACGTGACACTATCTAAAGTCGGCGGTAAAGGATTGTTCGTCAAAGAAATCGAACAACAGATGATTGACGAAGACATTGATTTTGCAGTGCATAGCATGAAAGATCTCCCGTCTGAGTTGCCGACAGGGCTCATCATCGGCGCGACACCTGCACGAGTCGATGCGCGTGATGCCTTGATTACGATGACAGGCGGCGGACTGGACTCGCTTCCGGAAGGCGCAATCGTTGGAACAAGCAGCTTACGCCGTGGTTCCCAATTACTCAAATTACGTCCGGATTTAAAAATCGAATCGATTCGTGGGAACATCGATACACGTCTTGAAAAGCTGAAAACAGGTCCGTTTGACGGCATTCTGCTTGCTGCTGCCGGTCTTCAGCGGATGGGCTGGTCGGATGAAATCGTTTCGGAATACATTTCAACGGATGATATGATTCCCGCAGTCGGACAAGGAATTTTGGCAATCGAATGCCGAGCGAACGATCAAGAAGTGCGCGACTTGTTGAATTTGATCCACGATCAGATGACAGAAAAAGTAGCCTTCGCCGAACGTTCTTTCCTAGCGGCAATCGAAGGAAGCTGTCATGTACCCGTCGGTGGATTTGCGACCATCAACGAAGATTTGTCGACGACACTCGTCGGATTCCTCGGTTCAGTAGACGGACAACAAATCTTGCTTGAACGGGAAACATCACTTGATCCGATGCAACTCGGTCAAACGGTTGCGACGCGTCTTCTCGATGCGGGTGGCCGTGAAATTCTCGCATCTTTACCGGATGATTTATAAACAACTGGTGTTGACGGGGAGTCGGCAGCCGACTGCAGAGCAAGTGGCACGTTTAGCGGCACAACAGATTGAAGTCGTCCATCACCCGGTCATCGAAACGATTCCTGTCGCCTTTCAATTGCCGACAGCATTAGATTGGCTGATTGTCACGAGTCCGACCGGCGTCGAACGTATCCAGTCACAGCTTCCGTCTTTGCAGGACACAAAGATTGCCGTCGTCGGGTCGAAAACGGCGGCGGCGTTAATCCGACAGGGACGGACACCTGATTTCATGCCATCCACTTTTACTGGGGATGTGCTCGTCGAAGAATTACGACCGCTTCTCGAGACCGGTCAACGGATTTGTTTTGCCCGCGGGAACCGGTCACGTCAAGAACCGCTCGAACGATTAAGAAACGCCGTTGCGGCTGAAGTGTTGGAAGTCATCACGTACGAAACGAAGTTACGGGGGCTTCCGCCTGATGTGCTACAACGTGCTACGTATATTGGATTACAAAGTCCTTCAGCTGTCGAAGCGATTGCTCCATTTTGCAAGGGGACGACCGCGACTTATGTGACGATCGGACCAATCACCGAGCAAGCCGCCCGACGATCTGGTTTGGCACCGCTTCTGGTCGCTGCTGTCTATACGCTCGACGGGCTGATTGACTGTATTTTAGAGGAGGAACTGTTATGAATACATTAGAATTCGCACGCCACCGCCGCTTACGCAATACAGCGTCATTACGCTCACTCGTCCGGGAAAATCATTTGCACAAATCCGATTTGATTTATCCGCTATTTATCGCGGAAGGGGACGACATCAAACGGGAAGTCAGCTCGATGCCGGGTGTGTTCAACTTATCACTCGATCATCTTGAAGCAGAAATCCAAGAAGTCGTTTCACTTGGTATTGAATCAGTCATCCTGTTCGGCGTACCGCACGATCATTTAAAAGATGAGCAGGGAACAGGGGCATTTCATGATCACGGGATCGTTCAAGAAGCGACACGACTCGTTAAAAAAGTTGCACCGCAACTGACGGTCATCGCAGATACGTGTTTATGTGAATACACGTCTACAGGACACTGCGGCATCGTTGCTGACGGAACCGTCGATAATGATGCATCACTTCCGTTACATGTCCAAACAGCGGTCTCACAAGCGCGTGCCGGTGCCGATATCATTGCACCGTCTTCGATGATGGACGGGTTCGTTGCAGCGATCCGCCAAGGACTGGATGAGAACGGCTTCAGCCATATCCCGGTCATGAGTTACGGCGTCAAGTATGCTTCCGCGTATTACGGACCGTTCCGTGATGCGGCAAACTCGGCTCCTGGTGAAGGCGACCGCAAAGGGTATCAAATGGATCCTGCAAACCGTCGGGAAGCGTTCCGTGAAGCAACAGCGGATGTTGATCAAGGTGCAGACTTCATGATCGTCAAACCGGCCCTTGCCTTTATGGATATCATTCGTGACGTCCGCGAACGCGTGGATCTGCCAATCGTTGCATACAACGTATCGGGTGAATATGCGATGGTCAAAGCCGCTGCATTAAACGGCTGGATTGATGAAGAACGAATCGTCATGGAGACAATGCTTGGATTTAAACGGGCCGGTGCCGATTTAATCATCACCTATTTCGCGAAAGACATTTGTCGTTACTTGGAGGGGTCAAAATGAGCTTAACGAATCAGAACTCAAAATCAAAAGCGGCGTTTGAACGCGCCTTGCCGCTCATGCCGGGTGGCGTCAACAGCCCGGTTCGTGCCTATAAATCAGTCGGAATGACACCGATTTTTGCAGAACGGGCACAAGGGTCACGGTTATATGACATCGATGGCAAAGAATACATCGACTATGTCTTGTCTTGGGGACCGATGATTCTTGGTCATGCGGATCCGATTGTGACAGCAGCGATTCAGGAACAAGCGACACGCGGTTGGAGCTACGGAACACCGACCGAAATCGAATCGGCGATGGCAGAAGTCGTCATCAGCCGTGTCCCGTCGGTTGAAGTCGTCCGGATGGTCAACTCGGGAACGGAAGCAACGATGGCTGCGCTTCGCCTCGCACGCGGCTATACCGGAAAAACAAAAATCCTGAAATTCGAAGGCTGTTACCATGGTCACGGCGATTCGCTGTTGATTAAAGCCGGATCAGGCGTGGCGACTCTCGGACTCCCGGATTCACCGGGCGTACCGGCACAAATTGCCAGCATGACATTGACGGTTCCATACAATGACATGGATGCGGTCCGGATTGCATTTGAAAAACACGGAGATGATATCGCAGGAGTCATCGTTGAACCGGCAGCAGGAAACATGGGCTTCGTTCCACCGCAACCGGGATTCCTCGAAGGACTTCGCGAGATCACAGAACAGTATGGCACACTCTTGATTTTTGATGAAGTCATGACCGGTTTCCGTGTCGGCTTCAACTGTGCGCAGGGATACTTCGGTGTCACGCCGGATATCACGTGTCTCGGTAAGGTCATCGGCGGCGGTATGCCGGTCGGTGCTTACGGTGGACGTCGCGATATCATGGAACAAATTGCGCCGCAAGGTCCGATTTACCAAGCGGGGACGTTATCAGGTAATCCGCTTGCGATGACAGCCGGTCTTGCGACATTGACGCAGCTGAAACCGGAACATTACGAAGAGTTTGACCGGAAAGCCGGTCGACTGGCGGAAGGGTATCTCGCAGCAGCAGCGAAATACAATATTCCGTTAACGACGAACCGGGCGGGCGCCATGTTCGGTGTCTTCTTCACGGATCAGCCGGTGACGAATTTCGAGCAGGCAAAATCGTCGAATCTCGACATGTTCCGTTCGTATTATCAAAAGATGGCAGCACGCGGTATCTTCTTACCACCGTCACAATTTGAAGGACTCTTCCTATCGACCGTTCATACGGACGACGACATCGAGCAGACGATTGCAGCAGTCGAACTGACATTCAAGGAATTACAACTCGAATTTAATCGTTAAGCAGTTCTTGACGCGCTACGGACGTCTCGGATAAAATGAAGAAAGATTAATTTGGAAAACAGCGATGACGGGAAGAGTAGTCAATCAACGGACTGTTATGAGAGAACACATCCATGGCTGAGAGATGTGACAGGACGTCCTGATGAAGGTCACCCCACGAGCTGGTCTTGTAAGCAACAGCAAGCGAGATCCGGATTGCCGCACGTTACGCGGGCTAGAGGGCACTCTGTAAAGAGTGAACTAAGGTGGTACCGCGGAAGAGCAACGGCTTCTTTCGTCCTTAGATGAGGACGAGAGAAGCCGTTTTTATTATGGATTAAAGGAGCGATTCAGATGCAGGAATTATCAATGCCAACCAAATATGATCCGCAGGCAACAGAGGAAAAATGGTACGACTTTTGGATAAAAGGGGAATACTTCAAAGCCGATCAGGATCCGGAAAAAGCGCCGTATACGATCGTCATCCCTCCCCCGAACGTCACCGGGAAATTACACCTCGGTCATGCCTGGGATACAACACTTCAGGATATGCTGACACGGATGAAACGGATGCAAGGTTTTGACGTCTTGTACCTGCCGGGAATGGACCACGCCGGAATCGCGACGCAAGCCAAAGTCGAACAGAAACTCCGGGCGGAAGGCAAGTCACGTCTTGAAATGGGACGTGAGAAGTTCCTCGAACAATCATGGGCATGGAAAGAAGAGTATGCTTCAACGATCCGCGAACAATGGTCGAAACTCGGACTCGGACTCGATTATTCACGGGAACGGTTTACACTCGATGAAGGCTTGTCGGAAGCGGTTCAGGAAGTGTTCGTTAAATTGTATGAAAAAGGATTGATCTACCGTGGTGAATACATCGTTAACTGGGATCCGGCGACGAAAACAGCCATCTCGGATATCGAAGTCATCTATAAGGACATCGAAGGAGCTTTCTATCACTTCAGTTATCCGTTGACGGACGGAAGCGGTCACGTCGAACTGGCGACGACACGTCCGGAAACGATGCTCGGCGATACGGCGATTGCCGTCAATCCGAAAGATGAGCGCTATGCACACCTCGTCGGAAAAACGATCACGTTGCCAATCGTCGGCCGGGAAATCCCGATTGTTGCCGATGAGTACGTCGACATGGAATTTGGAACAGGTGTCGTTAAAATCACGCCGGCCCACGATCCGAACGACTTTGAAGTCGGAAACCGTCATGATTTACCACGTGTCCTTGTCATGAACGAAGACGGAACGATGAATGAAAATGCCGGGAAATACGAAGGCATGGATCGTTTTGAATGCCGCAAGCAAATCGTTGAAGATCTAAAAGAATCAGGTGTCCTGATCAAGGTTGAACCGCATCTGCATTCCGTCGGTCACTCGGAACGGTCGGACGCGATCGTCGAGCCGTACTTGTCGCTCCAATGGTTCGTTAAAATGGAGCCGCTCGCTGAAAAAGCATTGCAAGAGCAGCAAGGCGAAGACAAAATCAACTTCATTCCGCAACGTTTCGAAAACACATACGTCCGCTGGATGGAAAACATCCGCGACTGGTGTGTCAGCCGTCAGCTCTGGTGGGGTCACCGGATTCCGGCCTGGTACCATAAAGAAACGGGTGAAGTCTACGTCGGCAAAGAAGCACCGTCTGACATCGAAAACTGGGAACAGGACAATGATGTGCTTGACACCTGGTTCTCTTCAGCGCTCTGGCCGTTCTCGACGATGGGTTGGCCAAATGAAGGGGCGGCTGATTATCAGAAGTACTTCCCGACGTCAACACTCGTGACGGGTTACGATATCATCGCCTTCTGGGTCTCACGGATGATCTTCCAGTCGTATGAATTCACAGGCGAACGTCCGTTCAACGATGTACTGATTCACGGTTTAATCCGCGACTCGGAAGGACGGAAAATGTCGAAGTCACTCGGTAACGGAATTGATCCGATGGATGTCATCGAGAAATACGGTGCCGATTCGCTGCGTTGGTTCTTAACGACCGGTTCAACACCAGGAAACGATTTACGTTTCTACTGGGAGAAAATCGAAGCGACGTGGAACTTCTCGAATAAATTATGGAACGCAAGCCGTTTTGCGTTGATGAACATGGACGGACTGACACATGAACAGATTGACCTGTCAGGTGAGAAATCACTGGCCGACCAATGGATCCTGACGCGTCTGAACACGACGATTGATGATGTAACACGTCTTTCGGACAAGTATGAGTTCGGTGAAGCCGGTCGTGTTCTCTATCACTTCATCTGGGAAGATTTCTGTAACTGGTACATCGAGATGGCGAAATTGCCGTTAAACGGTGAAGATGAAGCCGCTAAATTGACGACACGTTCGATTCTTGCGTATACGCTGGATCAAATCATGCGTCTGATGCATCCGTTCATGCCGTTCATCACGGAAGAGATTTGGCAACACTTGCCGCACGAAGGCGAAACGGTCACACGTGCTGCCTGGCCGACACGCAACGATTCACTGGACTTCCCAAAAGCTGTTCCGGCGTTCGAGGCGGTTCAGAACGTCATCCGTTCAGTCCGAAACATCCGTGCTGAAGTCAACGCACCGATGTCGAAACAAATCCAGTTGATGATTGCAACAAGTGACGATCAAGTCCAGCACGATTTAGAGACAAACGTCTCGTACTTGAAAAAGTTCACGAATGCCTCGGAATTGCTCGTCGAACGGAATATGCCAGCACCGGAAAAAGCGATGAGTGCCATCGTGACGGGAGCCGAATTGTTCATTCCACTGGCTGATTTGATCAACATCGAAGAAGAAATCGCACGTCTGAACAAAGAACTGGTGAAATATACAAAAGAAGTCGAACGGGTCGAGAAGAAACTCAACAACCCGGGCTTCGTCGGGAAAGCTCCGGCACACGTCATTGAAGAAGAACAGGCAAAAGCACAAGACTATAAAGAGAAACGGGCGGCAGTCGAAGTCCGGATCAGCGAACTCGCAAAATAATCTTAACAGTGGCTCAAGTTTTCTTGAGTCACTTTTTTTAAAGGAGTGAACCAAGCGTGAGAACACGAGAAGATGTGCTCGAATGGTTATCGGCGTTACTGGCATTTGGCATCAAACCGGGGTTGAGCCGGATGAACGCGTTACTGGCGGAACTTGCAATTGATCCGGATGCGATTCCGACGATTCATGTTGCGGGAACAAACGGCAAAGGATCAACGGTCGCTTTTTTGCGGGAGATGGGTGTAGCGGAAGGATTGCAAATCGGAACCTTTACGTCACCGTATATCATTCAGTTCGAGGAACGAATCATGTTGAACGGTGTACCGATCAGTGAAGCGGATCTGGTTGAGGCGGCTAATGTGGTTCAAGCTGCAATCCTGAAATTAGAACCGGTAATCGGGGCAGTGACGGAATTTGAAGCTCTGACAGCACTCGCCTTTTATCATTTTCATCAGATTCGTCCTGATTTCGTTATTTATGAAGTCGGACTGGGCGGTCTGTATGATTCGACGAATGTCCTGAAGCAACCAAAAGCCGCAATTATTACTTCGATCGGTCACGATCATCAGGCGATTCTCGGAGATACGCTCCAAGAGATTGCTTTACAGAAGTTCGGGATCATTAAACAAGGTACACGAGTCATTGCGGGAAAACTGCAGGAAGAATTAACGGTTCCGTTGATGGCCTATTGTGGCGATCGGCAGGCGAGCCTGTCCTGGAGTCAGGAAGTCATCCGGCATTACCGGCTGAGTGAGACCGGCACATGGGCGACCTATGAAGGGATTCCCGAGACACGTCTAGGGCTGGAAGGGATTCATCAAGTCCACAATGCGGCGAACGCTGTCGTCTGTGCGAAACAACTCGGCTGGTCGAAGACCTCTATCCGGCGCGGACTGCGGAATGCGACGCATCCGGGACGGTTTGAGATCATCTCCCGCAAGCCGCGGATTATTTTGGACGGTGCCCATAATCCGGAAGGGGTGACGGCACTGGTTGAACGACTGAAGGAAGAGTCAAAACCGGTTCTCGTCCTGTGTTCGATTTTACGGGACAAGGACCGCGAAGCGATGCTCAGACAGTTGCAGAAAGTGACGCCGAATATCTACGAAACGACGTTTGATTTTCCACGGGCGCGGTCGCTTGAAGAATTGAAGATGGACGGAGCGAATGCGATGGAACTCAACCGTTTTTTCAAGGAAGTGGATACGACGGAAAAGACGCTCATCGTCACGGGATCGCTCTATTTCATCAGCACGGTTCGCACATTACTAAAGGCGCAGTCTTTTACAAAAAAGGGGAAACGCTGAAAGTCCTTGTATACTAATGGTGGGGTAATATAGTCCTAGATTGCATGAACTTAAGACGAGGAGACGATGAAGATGAAACGTTGGGTACGTCTGTTTTTAGTCAGCTTATTGATATTTACTAGTATTACGTATATACAACCACCATATACAAAGGCAGCAACTGGAGAGAAGTTTAAGATATTAGAAATCCGGGATGCCTGGTCAGCAACAAATCGCATCGATCCGAATACTGTCATCACATCGATGTTGACGGGATTGGATACAACTAAATATGAAATTAAGATGATGACCGTTAAGGAACTGAATGCCTCCCGTTTTCCACTTGACGGAGCATTTGATGCGATTGTCTTTGATTCGTCTGCATTTTCGGGTACAGATCGTTATTCGATGACGATTTCGGATACGAAAAAAAATCATAATACAAATAAAATTGAAAATGATATTACGAAGTTAAAAGCGAACGAAATTAAAAATGCATACATCAAAAAAGGATTACCAGTCTTTTTGCATCAAGATGTTTTAGCACAAACATCTAGCAATTTTAATTTGATTTTTAAAGATGTACCTGTCTATACCGACATGGCGACGATCATTACAAAATTAAAAGCACAGAAAATCGTTCGTCCTCGTCTTGAGCGGGCTTCTGCGCAACAACAGGGAACAGTTTTGACAGACGTTGATAAAAGTACGACGGCTGTTCCAAACGTACCGATTGATTTTACCTATACGACCAGTGTTGAAAATACGAACCAACTAGCGCAACTCTTCATTGATTTTGACAGCAATGATCAATTTGAGGAGTCGGAAAAAGTGGATGAAAAGCCTGCTGGAAAAACAGGTACGCTGAGCTATAATTTTAATGCTCCGAGCTATACCGGTCCACGAAACTGGATGATACGCATTTCCAGTAGTGACGGGTTGACAGATTATAAAACCGGTAGTTTTTTGATGAAAGATCAGATTGCGGAAGCGAAAATTCTTCAAGTGACTCGGAGTGGAACGACTGGATCGATTAACGGCTTCATGAATACTGGAACGTTACTGAAGCAGGATGGATTTTATGACTTTAATGTCGAAGTCATTACTGCAGACATATTTAATCAAACGTATTCGACTAAGAATTTAAATACGGCTTACGATATGTTGATTTTTGGTTTTCAAGATTCTTACGGAGCGGCTTCTTTGAGTGACGCTGCATCGAACGCGATCCTTGGGTTTACGAACACGGGCCAAGGATTGATGTTGTCTCACGACACGATTTTCCGTCCGAATCAATCAGCGATTCCCGAGCTGTTCTGGGAAAAGAAGTTTGCTGATTTAGCAGGACAAAAGAATTTTACGAATATGGGCTATGCGGCGCCGCGTACTTCAGGACAAGCGGTCAAGCAAAACGATGGCGTCATGACAACTTACCCCTTCACCTTAGGAAGTAATGTCTTAATTGCAACGACACATAACCAGTACTTTGGACTGGACTTGGAACAACCTGATTTAATTCCATGGTATAACATTCGCGAAAATAGTGTTGCCGCCTCGAACCAGGATGCCGGTCGAACGATTGGTGATGCCCGAAATCATTATTATATGTATACGAAAGGGAACATTACCTATTCAGGTGCGGGACATACCTCGACATTCAGTCAACAGCAGGAAAAAGAATTGTTTTCGAACACGATGTACCGGGCATTCATTGGCGCAAACCATAAACCATTGATTAAAAACATCTTGCCTAACAATCAAGCAAGTTATTTGAACAATGAACCACTCACGATTTCGTATAAAGTAAATGATTATGACTTACGCGATCGGGTACTAAAAACACGAATCTATATTGATAACGAAAAAGTATACGAAAACAATAAACTTCAGAATAACTCATTTGTCAGTAAAACATTTGATGCTAAATTAGTTGGGAAAACTTCTGCGATTATTCGAATTGAGGCAGAAGATGAACGTGGCGCAAAAACTATTGAAACCCGAACGGTTCAAGTGGTTAAGCCGTCATCTTCTTCGCCCTTTACGTTACAGCGGTCAATTAATCCTACAACAATTCCTCAAGGCGAAATGGCAACCATCACATATACTATTAAACCAGAGCCGATTTCACGAACATATGCAATCGGGGATAATGTTTCAAATAACGAAGCGTACGTCGTTAAAATGGAGGACATTAAGTTCAAAGAATTGCTTCCTAATAATCTTGAAATTTTATCGACAACCGGTATAGAAGATGCAGTTGTGACCAATCAAACAGTATCGGGAGCATTTAAAGGAATAGAATACCGGGAAGACATAGGTTCAGGTAAGTGGATTTCGAGCCAATCGGAGATTACGTTTAAAGTAACTGTTCGGGCAAAGGAAGATGCTGGAACGTATGTACTTGATAAAAAAGATAATACTTTAACATCAAATAAAAACGTCTATCGCTCCAATTCAACCGGAGATCGATTCACAAGTGTTGCGAATGACACACAGTTTTTCCAGGTCCTAGGATATGCGTTATCAAAATCGTATGCAACAGAAGCTAAAATTCCCTCGGTTCGTATCGATCTCAATACACCGTCTTATAAAGTTTTGCCGGAGATCAGTCCGGCAGGCAGTCAATACGGAACGTTGAAGTGGTCGATTGCAGACACGGACATTGCAACCATCAACCAAGAGGGAATCATTGTGCCGAAAAAAATCGGCACGACGGATATTAAATTGATTGTCCCTGTTGCAAATGGCAAAGAATTGGTCGCAACCTCTAAATTGACCATCAATGATGTATTTGGCGGACTGATTGTCCGTGACGTTCCGAATGTGTTGTACGTGGGACAAACGAAGGCAATGACCGGGGATGCCATCATGTTATCTGGAACGGATGCACCGATCAAATGGATAGTGACGAATCCTGGATCGGTTGAATCGAAAGGAAAAGAAACGGATACGTTGACTTTAACGGGTGTCAAACCCGGTATGCTGACTGTACAGGCGGTCGTACCAGCTACAGCAGGCGCAACGACCTACTTGGCGCAATCACAAGTTTATACGATTGAAGTCAAGGTTCCGGAACTAACTGTGAATCCAAGCAACTTGGAACTATGGGCGGGAACGACTCAAAATGTGACCGCAACGTTTTCGCCGGATATCCGCTTACCGTTTGTTCTTTCTAAAATCAGTGATGCCATTGAATTGACTGCAACCGGTACCGGATATACCGTCAAAGGATTGACCGGGACTCCAAACGGTCCAGTCGATGCGGTATTACAACTAAGTGACTTCCCGGATACCCGTGCTGTAACAAGAATCAATGTGCGTGAAAATCCATTGACGTTGACGGCAAATGATTTGACGATGACGTTACAAGATGATCAAAAACGCCCGCTTCTCAATTGGTTGCCCGTTACGACGACGGAACGTTTCTATCGTCTCGAAGTCATGCAAGGAAAAGAATACGTCAAGACGGATGCGACTGCTCAGACGCTAAAGGCTCTTCGTCCGGGTGTTGCCCGAATCAAAGTGACTGCCTTAAAAGAAGACAAGAGTGTTTTTGAAGTATTGAAAGACGGGGAAAAAGAGAAGCAACCGTTGACGACAACCTTTAAAGTCACGATTTCATCTGACGGATCAACAGGAGAAAGTGATACGGATGTGTATTAAAGAGGAGCAAGCGACGTGACACGAAAAAAAATCATGCTCGTCGTTCTCCTGTTCTTAGTTGGAATTGGAGGAACGACCTATCTGTTAATTGATTATCGAAATCAACAAACGTTTGAAGAGAGCCTAAAGGCGAGTGATGCCACTAAGTTGCAACAGGCTGTAGCGACGGTTGATTTATCAACAAAAGAACGAAACCGATACATTCGGAAATTTCAAGAAACGCTTGAGTATGAAAAAGCACTTGTTTTGTTAGACCGGACAAGTGCCAAAAATCAACAAAATTGGTTTTATGTCGCTCAGTTTGCCCCGACCGATATCGTCAAACAATGGTTAGCGGCGGGCGCTTCGATGAAACAAGTAAATAAGAACAAACAAAATGTTTTGCATGTCGCAACAAGTATCAATCGTTCTGTTGATGCTTATGATTTACTCGTCAAACAAGCTTCAAAAAGTCAGCTGAATCAATTGGATCGATTTGGTCATACACCGCTTTATTATGCGACAGTCGATCAAAATCAAGAAGCGATGGAGTTGCTACTCGCAGCAGGCGCTGTTCCAGACAAAGGAACAGATCCACCGATTTATGAGACCGTTAAACAAAATCGGACCGACTTATACCAATTGTTAAAAACGAGTGGGGCCTCAGCAAACACGAAACAAGTTAAAAAAATAGCAAACAACTACGGGGCAGAATCATTTAAGTAACAAAAAACACGACATCCTCATAAAAAGGATGCCGTGTTTTTGTATGTCATGGAAGGCGTTTAGGTGTTTCAACATATAATTGAACGGCTCGGCTGAGCGGAAGCATTGCCGTCGGGTTTTGAAGAACACTGGCGTCATAGGTCAGACGAAGGCGGGATTTTTCAGCGTCCGCGGATTGCTTGGCTTTCATCAAGGTCTCGAGTGCTGTTACATCTTGCGGGAAGCTGTTTTCCGGTAAATCCAGCGTTCCACGGTAGGCATTGACTTCGAGAATACCTTTCGTAAAGATTCCGCCTTGCAGGTTCATCGTAGAACCGACCGAATAAATTCGATTCAAGGCAGGATCATCACTGTATAAAAAAGCACTCATATCAGGTTTGGTTGTTTGTGGTGTTGAAAACTTATTCACACGATTAATCGTCAGGCTTCCTTTACTGAGAAGAATCAACGTATTTTGATTCGACGAACTGGCGATTCCTTGGATATTTGCATCATCGAGTCGACTCGAGCCCGTCGAAAATATCGTCGTCGCAAAGCTGACATTTCCTCGAATCAATAGATTACCGAGAACAATCATCGGGCGTTTGATTTCAAGTGGTTGATTCACCGGATTTAAAGAGGAAATGGTTAAGTTTCCATCAATGATGAGGGGTTCCATGGAGGCTTTAACGATATCATCAGTGATTGTCACTGTATTGTTTTCTGTTGGTGCCGGACGAATCAACTGTTTGTCTGTACTGAGTTCATTCAAAAAAGGTCCCGTTAAGACAGCTTGTTTAATAGGTTGAGTCCGCAAATATCCGGGCAATGTCGCAAGTGGTGTTGTACTTGGAATATTTAAAAAATCATTCAAGGCAAATTCAAAATCGAAAGGCACCAGTGCTTCTTTCGTTGCGATCAGGTCTGTCTTGACGGTCGGATCGAATACACTCGTATCACAAGATAAGAAGTCACGACAGCTCAATAAAGGCTGATCCTTTGGCTGGAAGACTTTGACTTGACCATCAATATAGACACGGGCTGTTTTATCCGTGTAGGAGCCGGTTGCGCCATTGTAGATGAAGTTTGGTGACGCGGATACTTGTAACGGTTGCCGGGAGAAGACATTTCCTTGAATCCGCGGGGCACCGTTTAAAATGACTTGATTATCAGAGCCTAGAATGTAATATAAGAAACTTGGAATAGCGGACAAATAGACACGTTGCGCATACTTTTTCCGGACCGTCGGCTGATCGCCTTTTGTTTCTTCAACCTGTGCCGTCAAATCGAAGGCTTTGACGCGGACATTTGATGCGGCTTCATTTAATGTCACTTTGACGTTCGGTGCTGCAGTCGCAAGCTTTAAAATGATTTGATTGGTCGGGTCATTAAATAACTCCTTCGACGAACTCGTCGGACTGGTTCCGGCTGTCGTCGCGACGATTTGCTGTAAAGCAGCAATCGCTTGTTTCAATTCATTTTGTGTCGCTGATTCTACTTCGATATTCGTCCCACGAATTTCTGTCAGTCGTGTGGATTGGAGACTGATGCCAATCGTCGCGACAGCCAAAACGGATAGCACCGTTAATGTTACTAATACAAATAATAAAGTATAACCTTCTTCGGATTTTCGCATGGGTCATCCTTTCTCTCTTAAAAGCCAATCGTGCTTGTGAGGGTTTGTGTTTCTTCTTGATCGACGGACTGAATCGTTAAGGTGATCGTTAAGATACCGTGGACCACATAGACACCGGGGTAATCACCTGTCGTAATCGTGACCGTTTCCGGACGGGACAGGGTAAACGTTTTTTGCATGCTCGTCTGCTCATTGATGTTTTCGAGCGGACTCTTATAAATCAAGGTCGTTTGTTCTGTCTGTTTATCGTCGAATCTATACGTAACGGGCTCGACCACATCTTCTTGATTCGCGTTATACGGGACGAAACCAGCCGACCGTTCAAGTAAGCCGGTTGCTTGACTGAGACTGGGTAACGTTTTTTTGTAGAATGCGAGTTCGTTTGCTTGGTCGATTCGAATGGCATCAAACCCTGTGATTTCATTTAATATCAAACCAACCGAACTGTCTGCTTCGCTCCGCAATTCACTGATGATACCGGTCGCATGAAAACTTTTTGTACCGGAGATGAATACTGTCAAAATGACGGCACTGAAAATAGCAGCGATGACGATGGCGACAAGCAACTCGACAAGCGAAAAGCCATCATTTCGTTGAGGGAAAACTTTGATTAAGCGTCGCATTGGTGATCGATCCTTTCAAAGACGTAATCGGCTCCGGTTGTCCATCCGGATAGACATAAATATACAAATCAAGCAGATTTGGATCGTTTTCACCGTTAATCTTACGGGGCGTGACACTGAACTTTACATCAAACGGTAGATTATTTATTTCAGCATCGTTGAAGATTGAGTCACAAATAGCCGATACACCACATGACGGCGTGTTCGGCGTCGGTATTTCAAAAGAACCATTCTGATAAATCGTTTGTTGTGCTTGTTCCTTCAAATCTTCAAAAACAAAGGGACCGGATTCTGTCTCGATAGCTTCCCGCTCGATATAGGAGGCGGCATTCTTTGCTAAATAATTGGCAAACGTCAATTCGGTACTGTCCCTTGAAGCTGCGAGGGACTGGGAAAAGATACTGATTAACGATACAGAAATAATCGATAAAATCGTAATACTGACTAATACTTCAATTAATGAAAAACCAGCTTGCTTGTTTGGCACGGATTCACCTCATGTCTAAATCAATAGGATTTCTGGACTGAAAATTAAAAAAAGGTATGTATTCACACGTAGAGAAAGTATTTGTCAGGTAGGACTTATGTTTCATCATAATATTCATTATAATGGAAATACTAGACACCTGAAATGGTTATTTCATACGGAAAGGAAACAGATGATGATAAATTTCAAACGTTTTGCTGTCCATACGTTGCTGCTAGTCGCGTTAATTGCTCTAATCTATGTTCCTTCATTTGCCTTGATTTCTTTTACAGGCAAAGCAACAGTCATCGAAAAATTTTCTGATACCGCCCGAATCGGTTCCGTTCCAGTCAGCGGACTGACACGAAAAGAAGCAAAACCGAAAGTGCAGGAAGCCGTCACGTCCTGGTCTAAAAAAACACCATTGACCGTTGGAACAGGAGAAGAGACATTACCGATTCCGACCGAACTGGTGACATTTAAGGTCGAAGAATCCATCAAACAAGCTTCTTTGAAAAAAGGCGGATCTTTAAAGGTAACTGTCAATCAAACTGCAATGGAAGCCTATCTTGCCTCACAACCGATTACATATACAGAAGAACAGGTGAAGACGTTTAACACCTGGTTGATTAAAACAAGTAAAAAGCTGGAAGAAGGAAACTTTGACCCGGCTGAAACAGCAGCAGCGATTGATCCGGCAGGAGAAGTCGTCTCGAGTGTCACGTTTACGACACGTTCTGCAGCAGAAGAACAGATGATTGACGGAATGGCTCAAGTCGACATCAAAGCCGGCCAATTGATGAATGTTAAGACGTACGGCATGGATCCAGTGGCTGCCTCCTTTATTGGCAGTAAATTGTATGAACTATTCGCGAAAACACCATTTGAGATTGTCGAACGGATGCCGCATAAGGAATTACCGGACGACATCACACTTGGTTATGATGTCAAGATTGATGAGAAAACTGATTTTGCCGTTCGAAACACTCAAGCGGTTAATTACCAAGTCGTCGCGACGAAGAACGGGAGTGATGTCACGCTGGAATTACGCGGGACACCGTTCAAAGAAACGGTCACGGCCGTACTCGAAGCGGAAAAAACAATTCCGTACCGGACGATTACACGGTATTCTGCGACGCTGTCTGCAGGAACAAGCAGTGATACGCAGTCGGGGATTGAAGGAAAGTCGATTGAATTGTATCGTGTCACGAAATCCAATCAAGGAGAAGTCAAACGACTACTGGCCCTTGATTTTTATGCGGCGACACCAGCCATTGTGACGAAGAGCAGTCAAGAAGAGTTACCGCCTGTCGTCACACCACCGGCAGAAGAACCGTCAACCGACTCGACGGACGATACAATGAATGATGAAACAACCAATGACTCGACAGATAACTCAACAACTGACTCAACGGATGGAACAACAGACGGAACGACGACACCAGAAGAACCTGTAACACCGGATCAACCGACGGTACCGGACACTCCGGATACGCCAACGACAGGAGACCCGGCATCTCCGGTCGAAGATGATTCGACGGAAGGCGCTGTTGGCTGATCTTGCCAAAAAGAAAAGAGGATGAATATGAACTGGACGGACTTAGCAATTGAACTTGGTATCATCATCGGTCTAGCGACCATCATTTGTGGTTTGATGTTTGCGATTCAAATCCCTTTTGTCACGACTACGGCAGCAAAAGTGATTCTGTCCTTGACGGCGCTCGTCCTGGTCACTTCCCTCTATTTAATCGTCAAGTTTGACTGGATTTCGAATCCTTTCGTAATTGCCGGTTACGTTGTATCGATTCTCGTTGTGACGGCAATCACGAGTGTCGTGGATGAAAGAAAGCAGAAACTGACACTACTGGATGAGGAAGAAACATGGCACGCGGAAGGATGACAACGTAAATGGCAATGAAACGAAAACGACTAGGTGAAATGCTGTTAGAAGAGAGTGTGGTGACGGAAGCGCAAATTGAAGAGGCGCTATCCGTCAAACGGACATCTGAAAAACTGGGGGATACGTTATTACGACTTGGTCACTTGACGGAACAACAGTTGATTGAAGCATTACATCATCAATTAAAAATTCCTGTCATTCAACTGTATAATTATCCGGTCGATGTGGCGGTAACGAAATTGATTTCAAAGGAACTGGCACAACGACATACGCTTGTGCCGGTTTACCGCGAGGGGAATCGGCTGTTCATCGCGATGGCAGACCCGATGGACCTAATTGCGATTGATGACTTGCGACTTCAAACAGGATTAATGATTGAGGTAGGCCTTGCGACACGCGATGAAATCCGACGGACAATTTTAAAGTATTACGATATCGATTCGTCACTGCGAGAACTACTCGAGTCAGACGAGATGACGATTTCGGATACATCACGTGATACGGTTACACGTGAAGATGCTCCAATCATCCGTCTGGTCAATCAAATACTCGAGAACGGAATTTCCCAGCGGGCATCCGATATTCATATGGATCCACAAGAAACGTCACTTTCGATCCGGATCCGGATTGATGGTGAATTACGTACAGAAAACAATTATCCGAAACAGATTCAAAATATTTTAACGACCCGGATCAAAGTCATGAGTGAACTGGATATTACGGAAACTCGCTTACCACAGGATGGACGCATTAAATTTCTACATAATGGGGTTGCCTATGATTTCCGGGTCTCGACATTACCAACCGTCTACGGCGAAAAAGTCGTCATTCGGATTCTCGACAGTTCGAACTCGAACATCTCGATCGCAAAAATCGGATTCAGTGAACGGAACGAACAACAATTTCGTGAGATGCTCAAACGGCCAAACGGAATTATCTTAATCACGGGACCAACCGGATCAGGAAAGTCATCGACCTTGTATGCGGCTTTAAATGAATTAAATGATGAAACACGTAATATCATTACGGTTGAAGACCCGGTCGAATACCAAGTGGACGGCATCAATCAGGTCCAGGTCAACTCGAAAATCGGTCTAACGTTTGCCAGCGGACTCCGCTCGATTCTCAGGCAGGATCCAAACGTCGTCATGGTCGGGGAAATTCGTGACATCGAGACAGCCGAGATTTCGATCCGGGCTTCATTAACCGGTCACCTCGTCCTGTCGACGTTACACACGAATTCAGCCGTCAGCTCGATTACCCGATTGATTGATATGGGAGTTGAGCCGTTCCTTGTGGCCGCTTCGGTCACCGGACTGATCGCCCAGCGGCTTGTCCGGCGGGTTTGCCGTGACTGCGGGGAAGTTCAGCCGTTATCGAAGCGCGAAGAAGAGTTGTTTGCGCAAGAAGGTATCACGGCGACGACCGTCATGCGTGGACGAGGCTGTTCCTCTTGTAATATGACAGGTTATCGTGGACGTCTGGCGATTCAGGAAGTCGTCGTGGTGGATGAGAGCTTACGACGGATGATTATGAATCAATCAACGGAGAGTGAAATCACGATGTATGTCAGATCACAAGGACAACGGTTATTGTTGGCGGACGGTTTAGCCAAAGTCGCGCAAGGTATCACGACGACAGAAGAAATTCTACGGACGGTGATTTCCGAATGAGTACGATGGAGCGCGCCCAAATTGAAGATATCTTACGATCGTCGAAAGAAAAAGAAGCATCCGATGTCCATCTGACGGCCGGTTCACCGCCGGTCTTTCGCATCAACGGCACCTTGACACCGTTCGGTACAGAAAAGATGAAACCGGTCATAATCGAAGGGTTCGTCCGCTCCCTTATTACCGAGGAAATGTTTTTACAGTTAAAACAGGACCGGGATATCGATTTTTCATTTGGTGTGACAGGAGTGGCACGCTACCGCGTCAATTGTTTTTATCAACGCGGGGCGTTGTCGATGGCCTTTCGGACGATTCCGACTGAAGTACCGACACTCGATCAATTGTCATTGCCGCCGGTCTTAAAACGTTTCCTGACGAAGCCGCACGGCTTGATTCTCGTGACCGGTCCGACGGGTTCCGGGAAATCGACGACACTGGCAGCGATGATCAATGAAATCAACCAGACGATGTATAAGCGGATCATCACGCTCGAAGATCCGATCGAATATTTACACAGTCATCAGAAAAGTCTGATCGACCAGCGGGAAATCGGCATCGATGCCCCGCGTTTTGCGACCGGCTTACGGTCCGCCCTTCGCCAGGATCCGGATGTCATCCTGCTAGGTGAGATGCGGGATCTTGAAACAATTTCAACAGCGGTGACGGCAGCAGAGACTGGTCATTTAGTTTTTGCGACGGTCCATACGTCGACGGCGGCATCGACGGTCAGTCGGATCATCGACGTCTTTCCATCCGAGCAACAAGACCAGATTCGGGCTCAACTCGCCAACGTTTTGGCTGGAGTAGTTTCGCAACGGCTGATGCCACGAACGGATGGAACCGGTCGTGTCGCAGCACTTGAAATCATGGTTGATACACCCGCCGTCTCAAACTTAATCCGGACCGGGAAAGAATATCAGATCCAATCGGTCTTACAGACAGGGAAGCAATACGGCATGCAGACGATGCAGATGGCATTACAAGACTTAGTGAGTCGAGGTTTGATTCCAGCATCAGCCGCGACACCTTACATATCGGGGTGAACCAATGACAGTCTTCAAATATGAAGGTCGTACGATGACCGGTAAACGTAAAAAAGGAAAAATTACGGCACTTACGAAACGGGAAGCGGCGGAACGCTTACGGACGGATCAAATTGCCGTGACGTTACTTGAGAAGCAAGAGTCCAAAGGCTTAAATACGGAAATCACATTTTTAACGGCCAAACCGAAAATCGAGCATCTCGTCATGTATGCCCGGCAGTTCGCGACACTCGTACGGTCCGGTGTCTCAATCGTCAAAGCGACGGAAATCTTACGGAAACAGACGGAATCAAAGCCGCTGGAACGGGCGCTGGTCGAAGTCGAAGATGATTTGCGGAGCGGGATTCAATTTTCACAAGCGATTGAAAAACATCCGCGTGTTTTTGATACGTTTTTTGTCAGTATGGCAATGGCAGGGGAGGCAAGCGGAAACCTAGAAGAAGCGCTCGATAACATCGTGACCCAGCTCCAAAAACAGTATGAAATCAAACGGAAAGTCATCTCGGCATTGATTTATCCGGCGGTCGTCTCGATTGTCGCCGTCGGGGTCGTCGTCTTCTTGATGCTGAACGTCGTTCCAACGTTCGCCTCGATTTTTGATCAGCTCGGCAGTGAGTTGCCGTTGATCACGAAGATCGTTGTCGCCGTCTCTGACTTTTTTGTTGCCTACTGGTGGGTCTTACTCTTGATTGTGTTTGGTTTACTCGGATTACTGTACTTTAACTTAAAAAATGAGCGGCAACGGGTTGTCTTCGACCGTTTACTGTTGATGATTCCTGTGTTCGGTCCGTTGATTCAAAAGTCACAAATTGCGTTAATGACCCGTGGACTGGCTGTCTTATTGAATGCATCGGTTCCGATTCTTACATCGCTTGACATTACGGAACGCATCGTTACGAACCGGGTCATCCGTAAAGGAATTGCCGCTGCCAACGAAGCGATGTCGCGGGGGATTCCGATGCACGAACCGTTAGCGAAAAACAAATATTTTCCACCTCTTGTCACACAGATGATTGCGATTGGGGAAGAATCGGGACGACTCGACTCGATGTTGACGGAAGTCGCCGATTTTTACGAAACGGAAGTTGAGACGACGACCGACCGCTTGAAGTCAATCATCGAGCCGTTATTGATTGTCGTACTCGCGGTTATCGTCGGTGTGATTGTCATCGCTGTCGTTGTTCCGATGTTCAAAATCTATTCCGATATTCAGGCAAGTTGACAACTGCGAAAACATTTACCTGATGTAGAAAAAATCCATTTTCTACAAAAAATATGGTGCTACTATAATAGTATCGATTTGGATAGTATGACCTATACGTCAGGAACAGTAAAAAAGTACTAGGGAGGAATAATAAACATGTTAGAACGTCTGAAAGAGATTTGGCTCGATGCCAAACAAATGCGTGACGAGCGCGGCTTGACATTGATCGAGTTACTCGTTGTTGTCGTTATTTTAGGAATCATTGCAGCAATCGCTGTCGTCGCAATCGGCGGATTGATTGAAAACTCACGTAAGGATGCCGTTGTATCCGATGCGAAACAATTGGTAGCAGCAGCGAAACTTTATACGTCTTCGAACCCAGTTCAGCCTGGGGAAACGGTTAAAGTTGGAGTGAACGAAAATAAAAAGCCGATTTCAGCTAATGCAGTTGCTAAAGGTACAAAAGAGGCACCAAGAACAGACTCATTGAAAAAATACATCGATGATATGAAGGATGCTTTAAATTCAGATGCAGATTATGCAGATTCATTTGTGACGGTTACTGAGAAAAATGGTTCATATGAGTATGCAGTTACTTTAACAAGTGCATCAACAGATTACACATACTTTACAGCAGCAGCACCAAAAGACTTAAAACGTGCTGGAGTAGTTGAAAAATAAGTTGAGAGCCCCCATCTCGGGGGTTTTTTTCTGAACTTTTTTAAGGAGGGAACTGTATGATGACAGTCGTCTTTACCATTTACTTTTTCCTGATTGGGATGCTCGTGACATCCTTTACGAACGTCGTCGGCTTACGGGTCCCGGTCGGGGAATCAATAGTCCGTCCGCGCTCGCATTGTCCGAACTGTGGGCATGTCCTTGGTCCGCTTGAGCTGACACCGGTCATCGGGTATTTGGTATTGCGTGGGAAATGCCGGACGTGTCAGTTGCCGATTTCGATCAAGTATCCGGCACTTGAACTGCTTGGTGGTATTATGTACGCCTATGCCTTTTATCAATTCGGTTGGTCGATGCAATTCGTCCTGTCGATTTTGTTGACGAGCCTGCTCAGTATTCTCGTCATGTCGGACCTTGCCTACATGTTGATTCCGAACAAAATCTTATTAT
Organism: Exiguobacterium sp. R-39; assembly: GCF_049942815.1. NCBI lineage: Bacteria > Bacillati > Bacillota > Bacilli > Caryophanales > Exiguobacterium > Exiguobacterium sp. R-39. The sequence goes on along the minus strand of NZ_CP187965.1, from coordinate 2,158,684 downwards.
TCTTTTTACCGATTAGTCTGATTGTTCGCTACCTTTCTCCCCTCGAGAACTGGTATAATCCAATTATTGGCGGATTCGTCGGATTCTTTCTATTGTTCGTGATCTTTCTTGCGTCACGACAAGGGATGGGAGCAGGGGACGTCAAGTTGTTTGGTGTGCTCGGGATTTTTTTAGGTCCGTTACACGTCGTCATCGCCTTGTTCGTTTCCGCCTTCGTCGGATCGATTGTCGGACTGGGTTTACTCGGCTTAAAACGCGTTGAACGAAAACAACCGATTCCGTTTGTCCCCTCGATTGCCGTAGGCACGTTACTGACATATTATTTCGCGGACGATTGGGTGAAGCTTTATCTCGATCTGTTCCTCTAGGAAAGGAAGAATATACATATGGCGCAAGCTCGGCGCAGAGGTACATATATCTACTTTAATTTCACAGATGTCGGGATTTTTGGAGCGGTCGTCAAAAAGGGGGTCATTAAGCGGCGGGGAGTCGTTTCCTTACCTCCGGGAACCCTTCAGGGGGGATGGCTCCAACCGGAAGCATCGCTCGATCTGATTTTTGACAGCTTACTTGCGAAGTTGAAGGTTCCCCGCGGTTCGCAGGCGGTCCTCGCGATTGACGGATCACTCGTCCTGGCACGGAAACTTGAAATTCCGGAGACCGTCGAAACCAATCAGATTCGCGGTTATTTGTTCATGGAACTGGGACACAGTATCGTCTTACCGTTTGAAGAACCTTATTTTGATTACACGTTGCTCGAAGAAGACGGTAAACGGGAAATCATGTTGTATGCAGCACCAAACGAAGCGTTAAAACAATACATGGAACTGTTTCGGAAAAAACATATCCGCCTCGTGGCAGCGGAACCGCAACCACTGGCGACATTTTTTGGTCTCGATTCGCTGTATGAAGTCGAAGCCGACAGCAATCTGTTGATTTGGAACGTCAATGCGACGAATCATCAGTTGATCATCATCGAAGACAAAGTCCCGCGTCTGATACGTTCGGTCGATACATTTGTCGCGAATGCCTGGGAAGTCGATGTCATCGAGGACCGGTTGCATTACCGATATCAATCAGATGATGCCAACGTCGAATTCATCCTGGAAGAGATGTTACTGGAATTTTCACGTGTGCTTGATTTCTATCGTTTTTCGTTAGCGCGTGACGGGCGGGAAATCAGCCGTGTCATGCTGACGGGAGATTTTCCGTTTCAAGAGGAACTGGTGCGCCGGTTCGAAACGAACTTTGACGTCCGGTTGGAACAAGTTCCGGATGTACTCGATGTAGCGGGGCAGCCGATTCCAAAAGCTTACTTACCCCTCGTCGGTTTAGCGACAGTCCATAAAGACCGGATTAATTTATTGCCGGACAGTGATGTCGCACCAAAGTTTCCGTTGATTGCCTCGCTGATCCTGCTGCTACTCGGCGGGGTGGCAGGCGGATATCTGTACTGGCAGACCGATCAATTTGCTGACCGGCTCGAGACGGCAAATAATCAGATCCAAATCGTCCGGACGTTGCAATCGGAATCGGCTCAGTCGGCCAAACAAGAAGTTGCGCAGCTCAAGCAAACCGTCGACGGACTGGAAGCGACACCACGTCCGGCTGTGCCGGCTTTGGAACGGATTACGCGGTATCTGCCGGAACGCGGCTATATTCTCCAGTTTGCCTATGGAGCCGACCATCTTGTGACGATGAATGCCCAGTTTGAGACGTTAGATGAGTTAAACGGTTTTTACCGTCAATTGTTGACGGATACGGCCTTTACCGGAGTGACGTTAACGAATGTCACGACGAAAACGATGAATGAAGAAGCGGAAGTCGTCACATCGACGACGATTGATCCGACGACCGGCGAAGAGATTCCGACGACGACCATTACGCCGACGGACGAGACGGAGACGGAAGAACCCCGCTATATCGGGCAATTTGGTCTGACGGTTGTCCCGGCAGAAGTCATCAAAGGGGAAACGAACCAGGCGGATCCCGATGCGCCGAAGGAAGATGCAACGACGGATGCCGTGGTCGACCCGGGAGCGGATGCGACGGAAACGGTGGAACCACCGACGACCGGCACAGAAGCGGACGAACCGGTTTCGACTGAAGTAGAGGAGGTGGAAGAAAATTGAAACGATACAGTGGTCTCATTCTTCTTGCCTTGACGATTGTCTTGATTGTCGGGGGGCTCGGCTACTTCGGTTATACGACGTACACGACGTATCAGGAATTACAGCAAACCGAAGCAACGCTTGAACGGGAACAGATGGCGCTTGAAGCGACAAAAGCGAATGAACAGAAAGTCGATGTTGCTGAATCCAGCTTCCTCCAAAAACAGGTGCCGGTCGTACCGGCGAATGATGATGTGATTGATGCGATCAATGCGGCCAGTCAAATTGCCGGTGTGAAAGTCCAAGCCATCACGTTTGGCGCAACCGGAACGGAAGCAGCTCCTGCATCGCCGGTCCAGTCAACGCCTGCCGTGGACGGTGCAATGGCGACGGAATCCGAGACGGAAGCTGCGGCAACGGCAGAGACACCGGTTGCGACCACAACGGCGACGGCACTGCCTGCTTCTTTGACGGTCGAAGCCCCGTCCTATCTCGAACTGATGGCTTTTCTTAAACAAATCGAACGGACGGACCGGATTACGATTTTACGCCAAATCCAGTTGACCGGTCCGGATGAACCGGGTCCAGGGAGCCAGACGATTGTCCTTGAAGACGAAATGATGTCCTTTACAGTGGAAATCGAAAGTTACTACCGTCCGGATTTAACCAAGTTGATTCCGGATAAACAGACGCCGCTTCAGGAGACGACCCCGAAATCGGATCCGTTTGTCGATGTTACAGGTAATTAACCCCAAAACAGGTGTTGCTCTGACTCGGAGCGGCACTTGTTTTTCGTTATACTGAAAGTTGATTCCAGTAAGACTGGTCGAAAAAGAAGGAAAAGAGCGTGATACTGATGATAACGCAACACTCATTGATTCTGGCTTCGGCCTCTCCGAGACGGACCGAACTGTTACGGCAGATCGGTGTGCCCCATATGATACGACCGGCCGATGTGTTGGAGGAAGCCCCGTATCCGATGTCAGCTGACGAGTATGTGATGTATTTATCACGGAAAAAAGCCCGGACCGTGGCGAAGTCCGGTGAAATCGTCCTGGCAGCAGATACGGTTGTCGCCCTGGATCGGCACATTCTTGAAAAACCGGTCGATCAAGCGGCTGCTCTCGAGATGTTACGACGGTTATCCGGACGGACACATGAAGTCGTGACCGGCGTGACGATATTAACGGACGAGCGGGAGGAGACGTTTACGATCACGACGAAGGTCCGATTCTGCGATATCCCGGAAAGCTGGATGCTGGCTTATGTTGCGACAGAGGAACCGTATGACAAGGCAGGCGGATACGGGATTCAGGGAAAAGGTGGTCTATTCGTCGAAGCGATTGACGGCGACTATTATAATGTCGTCGGTTTACCGATCAATCCAATCAGCCGTCGTCTCGAAACATTTGGAATCAAGCCGATGTTCGCGTAATTTCATGAACAGAAAGGTCGGATGAAGTGATTGAATGGCCAAAGGATATGATTCAGTTAAAGGGTTTGGCACAGGCGACGACGGTGGAGTTATTGGCATGTCTCGTCCGCAGCGGGACACGGAACCGGAGCCCGCTTGAAATTGCTGAAGATTTACTCGACATTTATCCGTCGCTAATTGAACTGGAAGCGGCAGGTGTCGGGGGACTGGAAAAGGCACCGGGCGTCGGCAAAGCAAAGGCGCTTCAAATCATGGCGGGACTTGAACTCGGGCGGCGGCTTGTCACGGAACCGAAATGGGTCCGTCCGGTCGTCCGCTCACCCGATGATGCCGCCGAATTATTGATGGAAGAGATGCGGCTCTATCAGCAGGAACACTTCATCTGCCTGTACTTGAATACAAAAAATGAGGTCATCTCGAAGAAGACGCTGTTTATCGGAGGGCTCAATACATCGATTGTTCACCCGCGCGACATATTTCGGGAGGCCATCCGTTGTTCGGCGGCAAGCTTCATTGCTGTCCATAATCATCCGTCCGGCGATCCGACGCCGAGCCGGGAAGATATCGAAGTCTCGGAACGAATGGTCGAAGCGGGCAGATTGATCGGAATCAGTTGCATCGATCACCTCGTCATCGGGCATGGACAATTTATTAGTATGAAACAGCGGGGATTTATGTAAGAATAACGTCTGAGGGGGAACTGTGCTTCCTGACCTCAGGCGTTTTTAGTTTTGTAACAACCATTGAACTGTAAACAAGCTGTAACGTTTTAACGCTTTCCAAGGAAGGCTTTTCCGTTATAATTAGTGAAGTGTATTCTCAGAGAGGGGTTTTTTGAATAATGTTTGGATCATTTAGCCGTGAAATCGGCATTGACTTAGGTACGGCAAATACGCTCGTTTATGTGAAGGGGCAAGGAATCGTCGTGCGCGAACCTTCTGTCGTCGCATTCCGTACCGATACAGGCAAGATTGAAGCAGTAGGTAACGCAGCAAAAAACATGATTGGACGGACACCGGGAAACGTGACGGCACGACGCCCGATGAAAGATGGGGTTATCGCCGATTATGAAACAACGGCTACGATGATCAAATACTTCATGGATCAAGCAACAAAGAAAAAAGGATTATTTTCTTCTAAAACAAACGTCATGATTTGTGTACCGAGCGGGATTACGTCCGTTGAAAAACGTGCGGTCGAAGACGCGGCGAAACTTGCTGGTGCACGTGAAGCCTATACGATTGAAGAACCGTTTGCAGCAGCAATCGGAGCAGGTCTCCCGGTTTCTGAACCAACAGGATCAATGGTCGTCGATATCGGTGGCGGAACGACGGAAGTCGCGGTCATTTCACTTGGCGGTATCGTGACAAGCCAATCGATTCGTGTCGGTGGAGACGAGATGGACGAGTCAATCATTCGTTACATCAAATCGAAATACAACCTGATGATCGGTGAACGGACGGCTGAAACGTTGAAAATGACGATCGGTTATGCCCGGATTGATGAAGAGTCGGAAAACGAGACGATGGAAATTCGTGGACGTGATCTCGTGACGGGACTTCCGAAACAAATCGAAGTCACAAGCGCAGAAATTTGTGATGCGTTATCAGATACGGTCGATGCAATTTTAGCCGGTGTCAAACACACGCTTGAACAAACACCGCCGGAATTATCAGCAGACGTCATGGACCGCGGAATTGTCTTGACAGGCGGCGGCGCCCTTCTGAAAAACTTGGATGCCGTGATTGAAGATGAAACACGCATCTTGACACTCGTTGCGGAAAACGCGCTTGATTGTGTCGCAATCGGTACAGGTAAATCATTGGAGATGATGAATGTGTTACGTTCGAAATCAGGCATCTCACAAAAAAGATAAGGACGGGATGAGCGATGAAGCGATTTTTAAATAATCGAAAACTGCTCATCACACTCCTTAGTTTTCTCCTTTTGGTGATTTTAATCGGAATTTCGCTCCAAGGACGTAACCAGACCCACTGGTATCAAAGTTTTGTCCGCGATACCGTCGGGGTTGGCCAACGTCTTTTTGCGACACCGATTGGCTGGATTGATGATACGGTCACTTCGGTTAAAGAAGTGCGCGATGTGTATAAGGAAAATGAGTATTTAAAATCACGACTGGGCGACTATGCCGGAAATTCCGTCAAAGTCCGCGATTTGGAACGTGAGAACAATGAATTAAAAGACATGTTGAAGCTAAAAGGATCGATTCGGGATTATACGTTATTGCCGGCAGAAATGATCGGTCGAACGTCATCCGAATGGCAACGCTTCGTCACGGTCAATATCGGAAAAGAACAAGGTGTCAAAGCCAATATGGCCGTCGTGACAGCAGATGGTTTAATTGGCCGTGTCATTCAGACAAGTGCCTACACATCACTCGTTCAATTGTTATCAGATACGAGCCGGACGAACAATGTCTCAGCAGTTGCGGACGATACGAAAGGAAAAAGTGTCTTCGGTACGATCGAAGGATTTGATGAAGAGACGAATCTCTTGAAATTCACGAAGATTCCGAACGACGCCAAACTGAAAAAAGGTCAGACTGTTACGACATCCGGACTCGGTGGTAAGTATCCGAGTGGTATCGTGGTCGGAAAGATCGAACAAGTGAAATCGGATCAATACGGTGCTTCGAAAATCGCATACGTCAAACCGGCAGCAGACTTCGAACAGTTTGGTCACGTTTTTGTGATTCAACGCGAAGCGAAGGAACCTTTCGCTGAGACCGACAAGGGAGGGGACACTAGTGAATAACATCAAGTTGTTTTTCGCCGTGTTCCTTCTTTTTATCTTGGAAGGAACGTTGTTCGCAGGTCCGCTTGGAGACGGCTCTCCTTACGTCATTCATGTTACGTTGATCGCGTTGATGTTTTTAGGGCGTTATGGAAAAATTGAGCAAGCGCTTGGTTTTGGACTGCTGTTCGGTCTGTTATATGATTTCGTCTATTCGGATATCATCGGAATTTATTTATTTGCGCTATCTGCCATTCCGCTTTTTAGTAGCTTCGTGCTAAAATATGTAAAGGAGAACGTATTAACGATTATCGTCACCTTTACGTTCAGCGCTATTTTGTTTGAACTGGATATTTATTTCTTCACGGCTTCGGTCGTAGGAGTCGGTGTTCCCTTCAAGGAACTCGCGACACAAATCATTCCAAGGAGTCTCATTGCTCAGTTGATTGGGATCATCATGCTGTATTATCCGATGACGCGACTGGTGCAATCCACATTTGATGAGAAAAGAGGATGAGTCATGATTGAGCGTAAGCGTTATGTAACGATGAAGGGCCATCGTGGTGGCCTCGCCGTCTATGTAAATGAAAGGTGCAGTGTGGATGAATTTCTTGACGATTTAGAATTGACGCTTGCCGACAAATCCGTCGAGAACGGACGCGCCGTTCCGATTACTTTCTTCTTCGGTCGCCGTTACGTCGACGAAGGCGTTGTGACGGCTGTCGAATCCATCGTTGCGCGTCATGATTCATTTTCGTTTAATGGGTACGACAGCGAGTGTCTGACGAAGGATGAAGCAAAAGCTCTTTACGGGGACCGAACGTTTCATTACTTTGGCGGCACGGCCCGCAGTGGGCATGTCGTAGATGTTGAAGGATCGATCGTCGTCATTGGCGACATCAATCCGGGAGCCGTCGTTCACGCAACCGGCAGTATTTATTGTCTGGGGGCGTTACGGGGAACGGTTCATGCAGGAAAAGGCGGGAACGAGCAGGCTGTCATTGCGGCAAGTATCCTGCAACCGAAATGGATTTCGATTTCCGACTTCGTACATGAAGATCCGGATGATGCACCGATCAAGGCGTTAGAAATGGGTTGTGCTTTTGTAGGGGAAACAGGAGTCGAATTTTCTCGTCTTCAAACCGTTCCGCTTGCGCGGATGGATCAATTTGCGATTGATAGTGAAAGAGGGTGACAGATATGGAACAAGTGAAAGAACAGGTACATAAAGATGCGAAAACGCATGTGGGACGTGCCATCGTCGTCACATCTGGTAAAGGTGGAGTCGGTAAGACGACGACAACTGCAAACATCGGGACAGCACTTGCGCTGATGGGGAATTCGGTTTGTCTCGTCGATACAGATATCGGTCTTCGGAATCTGGATATCGTACTTGGCCTCGACAACCGGAGTATCTATAATATCGTTGACGTCGTGACCGGACAATGTAAACTGCATCAAGCCCTCGTCCGTGATAAACGTTTTGAAGAGATGTATCTGTTACCTGCTGCTCAGTCTAAGGATAAATCATCCGTCACACCGGAACAGGTAAAAGGCATCATTGACTCATTAAAATTAGAGTATGACTTTGTTTTGATTGACTGCCCGGCAGGAATCGAGCAAGGATTCATGAATGCGATTGCCGGTGCAGACGAAGCCATTATTGTCACGACACCGGAAAAAGCTGCGGTTCAGGATGCAGACCGGATCATCGGGATGCTGGAGCGTTCGGAGCGTCAAATCGTGCCGAAGCTCGTCGTTAACCGTGTCCGCTCGCATATGATGGCGGCTGGAGATATGCTCGATATCGACGAAATCATGCGTATCTTGTCGATCGATCTGCTTGGTTTGATCGTCGATGACGAAGAAGTCATCGCGGCGTCTCACCGGGGCGTACCGGTAACGATGAATCCGGATAACCGAGCTGGTCTCGGCTACCGGAACATCACACGACGGATTCTCGGCGAATCGGTTCCGTTACTCGACATCATGGAACAGCCGCAAAAAGGATTTTTCGTGAAACTGAAAAAAATGCTTGGCATGAAATAAGATGGGGAAAAATAGACTAGAAGGGTTTTATGCTTCTAGTCTATTTTTCATGGAGGAATGAAGATGAAATGGATTAGTGAACAGACTCCGTCCCTGGAACGGGTAGCGTTGGTCGAAGGGGGGCGGGTCGTTGAATACCACGAACGGATGCGGGATGAACTTCGGGTCGGTACCTTGTTGCATGCGAAAGTTGACCGCCTGCACCCGACGCTTGAAGCGGCATTTTTGATTGCGACGGACGGGACGCCGCTTTATTTACCGATCAATGAAACGCTGGAGACGTTACGCCGTTATCCGGAAGTTCCGACGATCGGGAAAGCTGTTCAAGTCGGTCAGACCGTACTCGTACAGGTCGTAAAAGAAGGGGCAGCCCCGAAACAGCATAAAGTGACACAAAACATCACGTATGGCGGACGATTCCTCGTCTATTTCCCGTACGGACGCCGTGTGCGTTTCAGCCGGAAGCTGGATTTGGTCGTCCAACAGCAACTGGCTAAAGTGATTCCGGTGGCGGAAGAGGAAGGGATTTTATACCGGACAGAAGCGGCGCAAGCCGAAGTCGAGGTATTGATGGCGGAATTGAAGCAACTTCGTGCACGTCATCAACATATGTTACAGCAGACGACACTTGAACAGGATGAGCCGTTGATCATTCAAGAGGCGAAGCGGTTGAGTCATGTCACAGAGGCACTCGTCACGAACAGAATGGAGAAAGAGCGCCTGGAGCAGATGGGGTTTCAGGTCGAACGTCCCGTCATCAAAGGCCGCCTGCCGATTATGGAACAGGTGGACCGGACGATTGAGAAGGCGCTGGACCGGGTCGTGTGGCTCGACGGCGGGGCTTACCTGCTGATTGAAGAAGTCGAAACGATGACCGTGATTGATGTCAACAGCGGCAAGACGGTTTCCGTCAAGGAACAAAAACGGACGTTTGATCAAATCAATGAAGCAGCAGCGGTTGAAATCATGCGTCAGCTCCGTCTGCGAAATATCAGCGGGATGATTGCCGTCGATTTTTTGAGGGGATCCAGTAAAGGACAGACACGGGTGACACAACTGTTGAAGGAACGGGCAGCGCACGAATCGAAACAGATCGAAGTATACGGTTTTACGAAAATGGGTTTATGTGAACTGACACGTCAGCGACACGGGAAGTCCTTGTTCGAGCGGTCACGGGATCATGGTCAGTTGTCCCGGGTCGCCATCCACCGTCAACTCGAGCCACGGTTGATGGAACTCGCGATACACGCGGAAGCAGCGGTCGTTCGCGCTCCGCTCGCTCTGCTCAGTCCGTTGCTTCTCGCCGAAAGTCCTCTTGAATTACTTCTGATAGAAGGTGAACCGGGCATTCTGTTTACCGGTACGAAAGCCGACTGTGACGATTTTGTCAAAAGACATTGAGAATCCGGCAGAACGTTATTGACAATAGTCAACTTCATTTGGTATTCTGAATAACGTTAGTTCGTTTGGAAGCACCCAAATGACTACAACCGCACAGACCGGGTCTTTAAAGCATCCGCTGCCCGTGATGGCGAGTCTGAGTTCCTAAGAGGAGGTGCACGTAATGTACGCAATTATTAAAACTGGTGGTAAACAAGTTAAAGTCGAAGCTGGCCAAGAGATCTACGTTGAGAAATTAAACGCAGACGTCGACAGCACAGTAGAATTCGGCGAAGTCTTGATCCTTGGTGGTGACGATGTTAAAGTCGGCGCTCCACTCGTAGAAGGTGCGAAGGTCGTAGCAACGGTCATCAAACACGCTCGCGCGAAAAAGATCACAGTCTTCAAAATGAAAGCTAAAAAGAACTACCGTCGTAAGCAAGGTCACCGTCAACCTTACACGAAGGTCCGCATCGAGAAAATCGAAGCGTAAGCCATGATACGTGTCAAGATTCGACGAGATGAAGCGGAGTTAATCCGTTCCATCGAAGTGACAGGACATGCCGAGTTCGCTGAGCCTGGTTTGGATTTAGTCTGTGCCGGCACATCAAGTGTGATCTTCGGGGCATACAATGCCATCGAATCACTGCTCGGGCAGGTCCTGCTCCTTGAAATGGCAGAACAACAAGAAGGTGGCTACTTTTATGTAGAACCGTATGCTGACTTAGCACCGGATGTCAGTGAACGCACCCAATTGTTACTGGAAGCGATGTTGGTCCAGCTTGGAACTATCGCTGAAAGTTACGGTGAGTTTATCCAACTTGAACAAATATAGGAGGTGGATTCCACATGTTGAAACTTAATCTTCAGTTCTTCGCATCGAAAAAAGGGGTAGGTTCGACAAAGAACGGTCGTGACTCGCAATCGAAACGCCTTGGGGCGAAACGTGCAGACGGTCAAACTGTTTCTGCTGGTTCAATCCTCTACCGCCAACGCGGTACGAAGATTCACCCAGGTATGAACGTCGGACGTGGTGGCGATGATACACTTTTCGCAACTGCAACTGGTGTCGTTCGTTTCGAACGTCTCGGACGCGACAAAAAACAAGTCAGCGTTTACCCAGCATAAGTGATCGATGAAGCAGACTCTAGCCACTTTCAGGGGTTAGGGTCTGTTTTTTTTAGGAGGGAACGGACTGATGAAGGATGAGCAGGTACTGGATCTTTTGAAGTCACTTCGTCACGAATGGTTGAATCGATTACAACTTGTTCGTTCATATAGCGCGATGGGTGACGAGGCGGCTGTTGAATCGATTTGTTCCATGTATCGGGAACAAGCGTCACGAGAAGGACGACTTTCCCTGATCGGACTACCGAAAACGGCACTCGCACTGCAACGAGCAGATTGGACAGGCCTAACTGTCGAATATGATGTAATCGAAACACCAAAGCAGATCGAGGATGCACGTGTAGCGTCTATTCTTGAAGCTGCGCTTGACATGATAGAAGTGGGGAATGGAGAAGTATCCGTGACCTTCCATGAGGGCGTGACCATCGAGATCTATCGGGATCTACTAGATATGTCGCGCCTTAAAGATCTAGTGACGCCGATGGAGATCGAGTCACAGACGGAGTATGAGTGTGTGATTGAAATCGAAAGTCTTCCTGCAGAGGAAGAAAAGTAATAGGAGGAATCTGACATGTTTGTCGATCAGGTAAATATTTATGTAAAAGCAGGAGATGGAGGACGCGGGCAAGTGGCGTTCCGTCGCGAGAAATATGTTCCAGACGGCGGTCCAGCCGGAGGAGATGGTGGACATGGTGCTCACGTCGTTCTCGAAGTGGATGAAGGACTCCGGACGTTGATGGACTTCCGTTACAAACGTCACTTTAAAGCCGTTCAAGGTGAAAACGGAATGTCGAAAGGGATGCACGGACGTAAAGCCGAGCACCTCGTCGTCAAAGTTCCACCCGGCACTGTCGTCTATGATGATGACACGGATGCAGTCATCGCTGACCTTGTCCATCACGGACAACAGGCAATCGTTGCTAAAGGTGGACGCGGCGGACGCGGGAACTCACGTTTCGCAACACCGGCAAACCCAGCTCCGGAACACGCGGAGAATGGTGAACCGGGTGAAGAGAAGTACTTGAAACTCGAACTGAAAATGCTCGCAGATGTCGGACTCGTCGGCTTCCCGAGTGTCGGGAAATCAACGATGCTGTCAATCGTCTCAGCAGCGCGTCCGAAAATTGGGGCGTATCACTTCACGACGATTACACCGAACATCGGTGTCGTCGAAACGGAAGACAGCCGCAGCTTCGTCATGGCCGATTTACCGGGTCTGATTGAAGGCGCAAGCGAAGGTGTGGGTCTTGGTCACCAGTTCCTCCGTCACGTCGAGCGGACAAAAGTCATTGTTCATGTCATCGATATGAGTGGTATGGAAGGACGCGATCCGATTGAAGATTACAATATCATCAATAAAGAGCTTGCGGACTACAACCTTCGTCTGACAGAACGACCACAAGTCGTTGTCGCAAACAAAATGGATATGCCGGATGCGGAAGCGAATCTCGAAGCGTTCAAAGAAGCGTTCCCGGGTCTTGAAGTGTTTGCCATCTCGGCAGCAACACGTCAAGGATTACGTGACCTCTTATTCCGTATTGCTGATCTTGTTGACGCGACGCCTGAATTCGGTCTCGAAGAACTGGAAGAAAAAACAGCGACACCACGTGTCGTTTACGGATATGAAGCACCGGAAGCCGGATTTACGGTTTCGAAAGATGAAGATGATTGCTTCGTCATCAAAGGGCCACGGATCGAGAAGCTGTTCACGATGACAAACTTCATGCGTGAAGAGTCAATCAAACGCTTTGCCCGGACGTTGCGTCAAATGGGTGTCGACGAAGAACTTCGTAAGATGGGTGCGATTGACGGCGACGTCGTTCGAATCCGCGACTTCGAATTCGAATTCATCGAGTCTTCGTTCTAAGAAAAAACAAGTTCATTTGAGAAATGGAGTGTGAGAGCATCGTGGACCCACTTCCCGCGATTCAGATCATCTGGTTTTTCGTCTTGCTTGTCGTCTCGGCATTTTTCTCATCGTCCGAAACCGCGTTGTCGAGCGCGAATCGGTTACGGATTTTGCATCAGTCGGAAGAAGGAAGCCGCCGTGCGACCCAGGCACTCCGTCTGTTGCAACGGTATGAGGAAACGCTGACAGCCATCTTAATCGGGAACACCCTGTCCAATTTGGGTGTAGCGATGATTGGTGGATGGTTGACGATGACGGTATCAACGGATCTATTGGTTCGAATCAGTATTGTCTTCCTGACGTTTCTGCTCATTTTGTTATTTGGGGAGCTTATTCCTAAATCCTATGCGCGGGAACATGCGGAAACCTATGTGTTTTGGATTAGTGGTCCGCTGCATGTCTGTCTACTTCTGTTTAAGCCGGCCATCTTCTTGTTTCTGAAATTGCGACAGGTTGCGTTACTGCTGATCGGGGCTGATCCGAAAGGACCGCTCGTCACCGAACAGGAATTACGGGCTCTGGTCGATATCAGTGAAGAAGAGGGTGTCATGGACGAAGCAGGGGCGGAAATCGTGCACCGGGCGGTTGACTTCAAGAATGTCACGGTCGAAGAGGCACTGACACCGCGAACGAATATTCAAGCGATTGACATTGATGCCGGTTTTGATGAAATTTTACGTGAAGTGCAAAAAGGCGGATTCTCGCGATTGCCGGTCTATAAAGATTCGATTGATCATATCATCGGCGTTTTATCAGAACGTGACTTTTTACGGGAATTCGTCAAGAACGGACGTGTCGAGATTCGTGAATTGATTCGTCCGGTCTCATTTGTTGTTCCGCAAACCCATATCATCGATTTGTTGCCGGAACTAAAAGTCAAACAGTCACATATGGCTGTTGTACTGGATGAGTTTGGCGGTACAGCCGGTTTGATTACACTCGAGGACATTCTCGAGGAACTGGTCGGAGAGATTTGGGATGAACATGATGAGTCACTCGAATATACGAAACAAGTCAGTCCTAACCGCTATGAATGTCTGGCGGAGTACGACATTGAAGATTTCTGTCATCAATTTGACTTGGCGATGCCGGAAACGGAAGCCCAGTCACTTGGAGGATGGATCATGGAAGATGTCGGTCATATTCCGGAAGTGGGGACTCAGATGGTGTATGGACCGGTGACCTTAACCGTCCTGCATGTCGAAAACCGGCGTGTTCAAACCGTCTCAGCTGTTTTCTCGCAAAATGAATCATCAGAAGGGACGGATGATCCAACCGTCTGATCCCAATCACAAAAAAGGTCCATTCCGTTTAACGGGATGGACCTTTTTTGTGATGACAAGATCTACAGATCAAGAAGTATACAAAATTAGACATCGAGCTCTGAAACAAGAATCCCTAACCGGTCAAGGGCGTCGATTGCGGCTTGTAAAGCTTCTTCGTTATCGGCTTCGAGCGTATGAATATGAACGCCGTCCGTCAAAGTAGATAAAGGCGTTGCCTGCGTTTCTTCAAGTTGTTCAATCAATGCTCGGACATCCCGGCGGCTTTTCAGCATCAATTCCCCGGTCAAAAATCCATAGACGGGATGCTCAACGATGACATCGCGGATGATGACACCTTCGTCAACGACGGCATCACACTCCGCCTTCAATTGATCACGACCATGCCGACAGACGACTTTTTTGATATGGCGGGATCCGTCAAGCTCGGGGTGATTTAATAAATATCCTCGGGCCGTCGCGACGACAGGATGTCCCTTTGCTTTTAGTAATGATAAGTCCTGTACGATGACTTGGCGGCTGACACCTGCCTGTTTCGCTAACTTCGTACCTGTAACGGGCCGATCGCTTTGCTGAATCATCTCTAGTAACTCTTGCCGGCGTTCTTCTCCGGACTGTCTTCTTCCCATGACCATTCCTACCTTTCTAGTTCATCTGATTCCTCCAAAGAACAAAGGACATCGATACATCGCTCTACTTCCTCGGCTGTCGTCATCCGACCGAAACTGAGTCGAATCAATCCGTGAGCCGCTGCTTCATCAAAACCAATCGCACGTAAAGTCGAGTTGGGTCCATTCTCACCTGCACGACAAGCACTTCCCGCCGAGACGGCAATTCCCGCACGATTTAGGGCGAGGAGGACGAATTGACCATCCCGTTGTTTCGTATGAATGGCACAAATCGAATTGAGTTGCTGAGGTGATTCAATGATTTGGTAATAAGCAGCTGGAAGTCTTTTTTTTAGCATACCACGAAATCTTTTGCTCGATGCCTGGATCTGCTGATTTTCCTCAAGATAACGATGACACGCCATCAGGAAAGCAGCGATGCCGGGGACGTCGACAGTTCCGGGACGAATTCCGAACTCATGGTGCGCCTCATAATAGGGGCTGAACAGGGGACGTCGCAAATAGACGGCTCCGAGTCCTTTCGGTCCATAGACCTTGTGGCTACTGATGGTATAGGCCTCGACGTCCGTTAAATCAACCGGATCTTTCAAAAAACCTTGAATCCCGTCGCAGTGAAACAAAATGCCTTTTTTTCGGCAAAAGGCAGCGATGTCAGAAACCGGAAAGATAAAACCTGTTTCTGAATTGACGTGTTGGATTGAAACGACGCCGATTTCTTCCGTACACGCTTTTTCGAACAACGCCCAATCGAATTCGCCAGTCGTTTGTAAATCGATTGCCTGCCAGTCATGCTGCCACCGTTTCAAGGGTAACAAGACAGAATCGTGTTCCGATTTAAGTGTCAAGACAGTTGTCTTATTGGTTTGACGGAGGAGATGACTTAAAGCGATGTAGTTGGCTTCAGATCCGCTCCCCGTAAAGACAATTGTTCCTTCGGTCACACCAAGCCATTCCATTAATTTATTCCGTGCCTGCTCTAACAATCGGAGGGCGGTATCTCCCGTGTCATGAAGCGACGAACTGTTGCCATATGCACGTTCTGCCGTGTATCGATACTGTTCAAGGGCGTCCGGGTGCATGGGGGTCGTTGCCGCGTGATCTAAATAAATCATTCATTATCGTATCCTTTCGTCTTGTCACTCAGCTAAAAATATGCCAAACTTATTGTCAAGTCAATAGTAAATATTTAAGTATAGAGGTGTTTATCATATGTCTTTACATAATGTAGAGGAAGTTGATGTCTTAATCATCGGCACAGGATTAGCAGCCGTTTCAGCTGCCCTGCATCTCCCGTCTCACTTGAAGGTCATCCTTGTCTCAAAAGGGACGAAGACGGAAACGAATTCGATGCGGGCACAAGGCGGGATTGCGTCGGCATATCTGGAGGAGAACCATTTCAGTCATCAAGTTGACACGGAGCAGGCCGCGAAGGGACGGACAGATGAAACGATGATTTCATTTATCACCGCGACCGGCAGGCAGGTCATTCAAGAACTTGAAACATTTGGTGTCGTGTTTGACCGTGAAGTGACGGGCGAATATGCCTTAGGTCAAGAAGGGGCGCACTCAAGACCCCGTATTTTTCACATTGGAGGAGACCGGACAGGTGAACGAATGATGACACAACTGCTTCAGCAATTGGATCATCCTGTCATCGAGGATACCGTCATTACGGAATTGTTGATGAACAGACAACAGGTCGTCGGCGCACGCGGGTATCGCGGTCAAACGCCGGTCGTCTTTTCTGCTCGGGCTGTCATCCTGGCGACAGGCGGAATCGGCGGCTTGTTCACGGCTTCGACGAACGAACCGGACCTGACGGGTGACGGTCTGGCACTCGCAGCGCAGGTCGGAGCACGTCTATCCGATTTAGGGTACATCCAGCATCATCCGACCGTGCTTCTTCACGACGGTGTCAGTCAAGGCTTGATTACGGAGGCATTACGCGGAGCGGGTGCGTATTTGATGACAACAGACGGTCGCCGTGTGATGGCGGATCATCCGCAAGGAGACTTGGCCGCCCGGGATGAAGTCGCAAGGCGCATCACGACAGTACGCGAACAAGAACCGGTTTATCTCAATACGACGTCTGTCGAACAATTGCACCGACGCTTTCCGACGTTTGTTAAGAAATGTGAAACGTTGAACATATCACCTGGTATCGTTGAAGTGACGACCGGTGTTCACTTTTTAATGGGCGGGATTAAAACAGACCGTCTCGGGCGGACGACCGTTCCGGGACTGTATGCAGTTGGTGAGACGGCATCAACAGGATTGCATGGAAAAAATCGATTGGCCTCAAACTCGCTGCTCGAATGTTTCGTAATGGGCAAGGAATTGGCATTACGGCTTCAGTTGCCGACACGCCAGCCGTTACCGGACATAGAGATCGTACAGGAGAGAGAGCCGGAACCACTCGATTCCTCCTGGGCAGAAGCGTTAAGCGTTCAGCTCGATGAACGCCTGCTTAAACAAACGCTGGAAACCTTCCAACATCAACCGGATGAACAAGGATCCGGACGGGACGCTGAACTGAGGCGTCTGCATCGGATGACGGCAAAGCTGTTACTTGAAGGAGCAATTCAACGATTAAAAGGAGAACAACCACATGAACAGATGGTACCTACGACGACAACTTGAAGATTTTTTAGTGGAGGATATCGGTCATCAGGACGTGACGAGTGAAGTATGTCTGATTGGCGATGAACAAGGAACCGGTCAATTCATGGCGAAAGAGTCCGGTATTTTTTGCGGTGAAGCTGTATTGGGCGAATTAGCCCGACTGCTCGAAGTCGAACACGAAACGATCGTCCGGGACGGACAACCGATTTCCCGAGGACAAGTGGTCGCGAAATGGTCCGGTCGCCTGCAGGCGATTCTGACGGGAGAGCGGGTCGCTTTAAATCTCATACAACGAACGTCGGGAATCGCGACCTTGACGCACCAGGCAGTAAATCTTGTCGGTGGGAAAGTCCGGATTGCCGATACACGGAAAACAACACCGGGTCTCCGGATGCTTGAAAAACATGCAGTTCGGATCGGGGGCGGATTTAATCACCGCGGTCGACTCGATGATGCCGTCATGATCAAAGATAATCACATCACCGTCGCCGGTTCAATTACAGCTGCCGTCAGTCGGGCGAAGGCACAAGTCGGTCACACGACACCGATTGAGGTGGAGGTCGAGACAAGTGAAGAGGTCAAGGAAGCAGTCGCAGCCGGTGTCGATATCATCATGCTCGACAACCGGACACCGGAAGAGATCAAGTTGTTCCGGTCATGGATTCCGCGAACGATTACGGTCGAAGTATCAGGCGGAATCACACTGGATACGTTACCGGCATATGGTGAGTGCGGAGCGGATTATATCTCACTTGGTGCATTGACCCATTCGGCACCGGCGTTAGACATCAGTATGAAAATTGCGGGAGGAAAAAAAGATGAGTCTTAATTTATTTACAGAGCAAGGGATTCCGAGAACATACTTAAAAAAAACAGATGCAGAATTAGTGGCAATCATCGAAGGGGTCAAACTGCGGATGGGATCAAGACTATTTTTACCCGCGCATCATTATCAAAAAGATGAGGTCGTTCAGTTTGCGGATGCAACAGGAGATTCACTCCAACTCGCGCAAGTGGCGAAACAGATGACGGATGCCGACTATACAGTTTTTTGCGGTGTTCATTTCATGGCAGAGACGGCGGATATGCTGACGGATCAACAGCATACGGTCGTCTTGCCGGATATGCGGGCCGGCTGTTCAATGGCTGATATGGCGAACGGCTTTCAGACGGAACGGGCATATGGCGTGTTGACGAACCGGTTGGGGCGATCGATTCTCCCGTTGACGTATGTCAATTCAACAGCTGAAATCAAAGCGTTTGTCGGTCGTCACGGCGGAGCAACCGTTACTTCCTCGAATGCAGTTCGAATGGTCGAGTGGGCACTTGCTGAACGCGACATCCTCTTCTTCCTGCCCGATCAACATCTCGGACGGAATACGGCGCATGCCTTGGGAATTCCGCTCGAACAGATGGCTGTCTGGGATCCGATTGCCGATCAGTTGGTGTTTGACGGAGCGGATGAGGACATCCGGGTCGTACTGTGGAAGGGACATTGTTCTGTTCATGAGAAGTTCACGGTCGAACAGATTGAGCAGTTCCGTAAAGCAGATCCCGAACGGAAAATTCTTGTTCACCCGGAATGTTCCTTTGAAGTCGTCGCAGCGTCAGATTTGAATGGTTCGACAGCGTATATCATTGATCAAATCAGACAGGCGGAACCGGGAACGAAGTGGGCCATCGGGACAGAAATGAACTTAGTCCAACGGCTGGCAAAAGATTATCCGGAACTCGACATCGTGTCCTTAAATCCATTCATGTGTCCGTGTCTGACGATGAACCGGATTGATTTACCGCACCTCGCCTGGTCACTCGAACAAATTGAATCCGGTCAGCCGGTCAATGTCATCACCGTCGATCCGGAAACGACACGCTATGCAGTCCTCGCACTCGAACGGATGCTGGAACGCTCGTAACAGTACGAAAAGTAAAGCGGACTCGAACAATTCACGCACTACGAAACAGGGCAACGGAATGCGACATCCGTTGCTCTGTTTCATTTTTTTGAGAGAAGTAGAATACGCAAATTTCCATCGTGACAGTCTCAGTTATGGAGAATTACGTTTTGAAGAGCCTCCTCGTTATATGCTACAATAACACGAGAGTTTGTTAATGGATGGGAGCGTTCAAAAGTGATAGAATTCGTACGCGGCGAAGTCGCTTATGTCTGTGCGGAATTCGTGACGATCGAGGTCGGGGGGATTGGCTACAAAATCGTAGCACCGAACCCGTTTTTTTATCGGACCGGAGACGAACAGGTTATCGTATATACGTATCATTATGTCAGAGAAGACCAGGAAGTCTTGTTCGGATTCCGTTCAAGACGTGAACGGGCGCTGTTTACGAAATTGCTTGGCGTAACAGGGATTGGTCCTAAAGGATCACTTGCCATCGTGGCGTCAGGAGATGTCGATGCGCTTGTTGAAGCAATCGAGCAGGAGAAGGAAAGTTATTTGATTAAGTTCCCGGGTGTCGGTAAAAAGACAGCGAAGCAGATGACGCTTGATTTAAAAGGGAAACTGGCTGAGCTCGCACCGGACTATATTCCAAGTGAAGGATTATTTGCCCAGGGAAATGCGGAATTGAATGAAGCATGTGAAGCCTTGACGGCACTCGGATACAGTGAACGGGAAGTCGAGAAAGTCAAAAAAGCACTTCAAGGTGAAGTGTTGTCGACGGACCAATATGTGAAGCGGGCGTTGCAGTTGTTATTGAATGTGAGGTGAGAACGTGGAAGAACGGATTTTGTCAGAATCCGCACATGCGGAAGATCAGGAAGAGTGGAGTTTGCGTCCTCAGACACTGGATCAGTACATTGGTCAGGAAAAGGCGAAAGGCAATCTGAGTGTCTTTATCCAAGCGGCAAAAATCCGTCAGGAAACACTGGATCACGTGCTTTTATACGGTCCTCCCGGTCTTGGGAAGACGACACTTGCGACAATCATTGCCAACGAGATGGGCGTCGGCATCAAGACGACAGCCGGCCCGGCGATTGAACGGCCGGGGGATCTCGCGGCAATTTTGTCTTCGCTCGAACCGGGAGACGTCTTGTTTATTGACGAAATTCACCGGTTGAGCC
Organism: Exiguobacterium sp. R-39; assembly: GCF_049942815.1. Classification (NCBI taxonomy): domain Bacteria; kingdom Bacillati; phylum Bacillota; class Bacilli; order Caryophanales; genus Exiguobacterium; species Exiguobacterium sp. R-39. The sequence continues at coordinate 2,138,305 of NZ_CP187965.1, read as the reverse complement.
GGTCGATTGAGGAGATTCTTTATCCGGCTATGGAAGACTATTGTCTTGATATCGTCATCGGTCAAGGGGAGTTGGCACGCAGCGTACGGATTGATTTGCCACCGTTTACGCTAGTCGGAGCAACGACACGGGCAGGCATGTTGTCGGCTCCACTTCGTGACCGCTTTGGTGTGACGCTGAAACTGGAGTACTATACGATGCCGGAACTGTCGGCGATTGTCACACGGACATCCCGTCTGTTTGGGTTTGAAGCAGACCGGATGGCAGCAGAAGCCATTGCGCTTCGTTCCCGCGGGACACCACGGGTTGCCAACCGGTTGTTACGACGTGTCCGTGATTTTGCGCAAGTCGCGCATCAGACCGCAATCGACGCGACACTTGCGACGAGTGCACTCGATCGTTTGCATGTCGATGCGCTTGGACTGGATGATGTTGATCACCGTCTGTTACGTTCGCTTGCCGAACGGTTTGCCGGAGGACCGGTTGGTCTTGAGACGATTGCAGCGACGATCGGCGAAGATGCGCAGACAATTGAAGACGTCTACGAACCTTATTTACTACAACAAGGATTTTTACAACGGACACCACGCGGTCGTGTCTTGACGCCGTTTGCGCGGCAACATTTAGGATTGAAAGAAGGAAACTAAAGATGGATGTAAATTTATTTGATTTTCATTTACCGGAAGAACAGATTGCCCAAGTGCCATTGCTCGATCGGACAAGTTCAAAGTTGATGGTCGTCAATCGGGAAACAGGCGCCCTTCGTCATGAAAAATTTCATGATATCGTCTCGTATTTTAACGCAGGAGATACGCTCGTCATCAATGATACGAAGGTCTTACCGGCCCGACTGTTTGGTGTCAAAGAAGAGACCGGCGGCAAAATTGAACTGTTATTGCTCAAGCAGACGAGCGAAGATGTCTGGGAGACGCTCGCAAAACCCGCGAAACGCGTTAAACCGGGAACTGTCCTGTCATTTGGTGACGGATTGCTCCGGGCGGAATGTGTCGAAGCACTCGACGATGGCGGGCGAATCCTGAAGTTCTCGTACACCGGCATTTTTTATGAAGTACTCGATCAGCTCGGGACGATGCCTTTGCCACCTTATATCCATGAGCAACTCGAAGATCAGGACCGTTACCAGACGGTCTACGCCCGGGAACGGGGGAGTGCGGCAGCCCCGACGGCAGGTCTGCATTTTACACCGGAACTGTTGCAGGCACTGACTGATAAAGGCGTTCAGCTTGCACCGTTAACATTACACGTCGGACTCGGGACATTCCGTCCGGTCTCCGTCGATGACGTGGACAGTCACAAAATGCACAGTGAATACTACGAATTACCGGAGTCCTCTGCGAAGATTTTACGGGAGACCCGTAAAAACGGCGGACGGATCATTGCCGTCGGAACAACTTCGACCCGGACACTTGAAACCGTCATCCGGGATCACGGGGATTTCGTCGAAGCATCCGGTTGGACGGATATCTTTATCTATCCGGGGCAGGAAATCAAAGGAATCGACGGCTTGATCACGAACTTCCACTTACCGAAGTCGACTTTGATCATGCTCGTATCCGCTCTATCGACCCGTGAACACATATTACATGCCTATGAAGAAGCTGTTGCGCAAAATTACCGATTCTTTAGTTTCGGAGACGCAATGTTCTTAACGAGAGAGGAATTAAACCGATGACAAAACATGCAGTAACGTACGAACATATCAAGACTTGTAAACAATCTGGTGCGCGGTTAGGAATCGTCCATACGCCGCACGGCAGCTTCGAGACACCTGTTTTCATGCCGGTCGGTACACAAGCGACAGTCAAGACGATGGCGCCGGAACAGATTAAAGACATGAATGCGAACATCATTTTGTCCAATACCTATCACCTGTGGGTCCGTCCGGGCCATGATGTCATTAAAGAAGCCGGCGGCCTGCATAAATTCATGAATTGGGACGGCGCCATCTTAACCGATTCCGGTGGATTCCAAGTCTTTTCTCTCGCTGATTTACGTAACATCACAGAGGAAGGTGTCCATTTCCGGAACCACTTGAATGGAGATAAACTGTTCCTGTCACCGGAAAAAGCAATGGAAATCCAAAATGCCCTCGGTTCTGACATCATGATGGCGTTTGACGAGTGCCCACCGTTCCCGGCTTCTCATGAATACATGAAAGCTTCTGTCGAGCGGACAAGCCGCTGGGCGGAACGTTGCCTTGAAGCACACGAACGGCCGCAGGATCAAGCATTGTTCGGTATCATTCAAGGCGGCGAGTATGAAGACTTACGCCGTCAAAGTGCCCGTGATCTTGCATCACTTGATTTCCCGGGTTATGCGGTCGGTGGTCTGTCGGTCGGAGAGCCAAAAGACGTCATGTATCGTGCTCTTGATTTCACGACACCACTCATGCCGGAAGACAAGCCGCGTTATTTGATGGGCGTCGGTTCGCCGGATGCCTTGATTGAAGGAGCCATCCGCGGGATTGATATGTTTGACTGTGTCTTGCCGACCCGGATTGCCCGTAATGGTACGTTGATGACATCAAGCGGACGTCTCGTCGTCCGGAATGCCAAATATGCGCGTGATTTCCGTCCGCTCGACGAAAAGTGTGATTGCTACGCCTGTAAGAATTACTCGCGTGCTTATATCCATCACTTAATCCGGGCACAGGAAACATTTGGTCTTCACCTCTGTTCGACACATAATCTTCACTTCCTCGTCAAGTTGATGGAAGGCGTCCGTCAAGCGATTCGCGAAGATCGTCTGCTTGATTTCAAAGACGAATTCTTCGAAGAATACGGTTATAATTTACCGAACGCGAAGAATTTCTGATAAATGGTCTGACAATTCTATTCTTTTTACGGTATAATGAACGTGATTTGAATGAAAAGGAGCTGACTCAGATGCAACAATTATTGACATTCCTCCCGATGATCTTGATCTTCGTGGTGTTTTATTTCTTGTTGATTCGTCCACAGAACAAACGCCAGAAGCAAGTGCGTGAGATGCAAACCCAATTATCACGCGGTGACTCGATCGTAACGATCGGTGGCCTTCATGGGGTCGTACAAAAAGTAGATGAGACGACCGTCACATTGAAATCGGGTAACGCTCAATTGACGTTCAACCGTAGTGCGGTCGCAGAAGTTACGAAAAAAACTACGACTGTCATGGACGACGAAATCGTCGAATAAGGCTCGAAAAAGACGCTTTCCGAATTCGGAAGCGTCTTTTCTGTTTTTATATGAGAAAAACGATTGCTAAGATTACCAATTCTTATGTAAGCTAGGATAGGATAAGAAAGTTGTCTGAAAATATACAGGGATTGAGAGAAAGGACAATGTAGCATGATTAAGAAGGGAAAACTGGCCACGTTCTTCATTATCGTCGCCGCGCTGCTCGTTTTGATTGGCACGACATCGAATTGGCTCTTAAAAGACACCAAACTCGGTCTGGACTTAAAAGGCGGATTTGAAGTCTTGTATGAAGTACAACCACTAAAAGAAGGCGATGTCATCGATTCCAATGCGATGAGCGCGACGCTGACGGCAATCGAAAACCGGGTTAACGTACTGGGTGTTTCGGAACCGGACATCCGGATTGAAGGAGACAACAGGATTCGTGTCCAGCTAGCCGGTGTCAAAAATCAAAGTGAAGCCCGTCAGATTTTATCCTCGACTGCCGAACTGTCATTCCGGGACATCAACGACAAAGTGTTACTTGATGGATCAGACTTAAAGGCAAAAGGAGCGAAAGTCGGATACGATCCGCAAACAAACGCACCGCTCGTCGAACTGACAATGAAGTCGAAAGAAAAATTTTATGAAGTGACACAACAAGTGTCTAAAATGCAACCTCCTGCAAATCGTCTTGTCATCTGGCTCGACTATGAAAAAGGGGATACGTACGAAAAAGAGATTCAAAAAGAAAATTCAAAAATCGTCTCCGATGCTTCGGTCCGACAGCCGATCAACTCGGATAAAGCCATCATCTCTGGTGGTGACATTACAGCAGAATACGGAAAACAACTATCGTCAATCCTGAATGCCGGAGCACTACCCGTCAAACTGGATGAAATCTATTCGACGTCTGTCTCGGCCGCGTTTGGTCAAGATGCCCTCGATCAGACATTGTTTGCGTCAATGATCGGTGTTGCAGCCGTCTTCCTCTTCATGTTGCTGTTCTACCGGGTATCTGGTTTAGTGTCGATCATTACATTGTTGTTCTATATCTATCTCGTCATGATTTTCTTTAACGGGATCAATGCAGTCTTGACATTGCCGGGTATCGCTGCGCTCGTACTGGGTGTCGGGATGGCAGTTGATGCGAACATCATCACGGCAGAACGGATCAAAGATGAACTCAGAAGCGGGAAATCCGTCTTGTCCGCCTTTAAAGCCGGTAACCGCCGCTCATTTGGTACGATTCTTGATGCCAACTTGACGACGTTGATTTCAGCAGGCGTGTTGTATTACTTCGGAACAAGTACCGTCAAAGGATTTGCCATCATGTTGATGGTCTCGATTGCCGTTACGTTCATCACGAATGTTTTCATCTCACGTTACTTGATGCAACTTCTCGTCAGCAGCCGCTGGTTTGATAAGAAAAAAACCTGGTTTGGCGTAAAGGAGGATGAAATTCGTGAACTTTAATCCAACGAAATTTGATTATGTGAAGCATCGGAAAGTTTACTTTGCAATCACGATTGCGCTTGTAGTCATTTCGATTCTACTGTTGGCCTTCCGCGGCTTGAACCTCGGAATCGACTTTACAGAAGGAACACGCGTTGAAATTTCTTCAACGAACACGATCAAAGAAGCAGAGGTTCGTTCCGTCATTGAAGAGGCCGGAATTGATGCCGCTGAAATCAATGGTGTGCAATTCGCGCAAGGCGGAAAGCTCGCGAACGTGACGTTCGTCGGAGAATTCGATCAGGAGCAAATCTCGAAAATGAAACAAACGATTGAAGCAAAATATAAAAAAGAACCAAGCATCTCGACAGTGTCGGCACAAGTCGGTCAGGAAATCGCCCGTAACGCGATTTATGCCGTCTTGCTGGCTTCACTCGGAATCGTTATTTACGTCTCGTTCCGTTTCCAACCGTTATACGGGATTGCGACTGTCCTTGCTTTGCTCCATGATGCGTTGATGATCATTGCCTTCTTCTCGTTGTTCCAGATTGAAGTTAATCTGTACTTCATCGCAGCGATTTTGACGATCATCGGTTATTCGGTCAATGATACGATTGTTACCTTTGACCGGGTCCGGGAAAACTTGGGTCTTGCTGAAAAAGGTGGCCGTCAAGTGACGTTCAGTGAATTGTCGCATATCGTCAATGAATCGATTCAACAGACAATCATTCGTTCAATCAACACGGTCGTCACAGTCATCATGACGGCAGCGGCACTCTACATCTTCGGTAGTGAAGCGATCCGTGGATTCAGTCTTGCCTTACTCGTTGGTCTGATCATGGGCATGTATTCTTCGATCTTCATCGCAGCCCAACTGTGGCTCGTCATGAAAGGTCGGACGCTGAAATCAACAAAACAAGCCTCATAACCTGACCCGTGTTAGCTATCGCTAACGCGGGTTTTGTTCTATAATGATGAAGTTGATTGGAGGGATTAGATGTATCATTCAAAGAAAACATGGATCGATAAGCAAGTCGATTCCGTTAAAATAGACGAACTGGCTGGCCAGGTGAACGTTTCCCATCAAGTCGCACACTTGCTCGTGCAACGTGGCTTTGAGACAGCGGATCAAGCTAAAGCGTTTTTGGAAACCGATCAAATGGCGTTTCATGATCCGTTCCTGTTCCAGGACATGAACAAAGTAGTCGCCCGGATCCAGCAAGCGGCTGATGAAGGTGAGATGATTTTGATTTACGGAGACTATGATGTCGACGGCGTCAGTTCCGCTGCGATTTTATGGCATGCGTTGATTGAAATCGGTGCGATGGCGGAATGCTACATTCCGAATCGGTTTACAGAAGGTTACGGACCAAACGAGGCAGCGTTCCGCTGGGCGGCAGAAGAAGGATTCGGTCTCGTGATCACGGTCGACTGCGGAATTTCCGGTATCGAGGAAGCCGCCGTCTTAAAAGAACTCGGCGTTGATTTAATCATTACCGATCACCATGAAGCAAAAGACGTCTTGCCGGACGCTTTCGCCATGATTCATCCGGGTGTTGATTCCAATTACCCGTATTCGAAGCTTGCCGGTGCCGGTGTTGCCTTTAAGGTCGCCCATGCGTTACTGGGACGTGTGCCGGAAGAATTGCTTGATTTGGCTGTACTCGGAACGATTGCCGACTTAGTGCCGCTCGTCGGTGAAAACCGGTTGCTTGCAGCGAAAGGGATTGAAGCGTTAAATGCCAGTGAACGACCGGGTATTTTAGCGTTACGGAAAGTCTGCAGTCTCGTCGAAGACGAGTTGACGGAAGAGTCGGTCGGGTTTGCCTTTGGTCCCCGGATCAATGCAGCCGGTCGACTCGACTCGGCGATGCCGGCGCTTGAGATGTTACTCGCGGAAACAATAGAAGAAGCCAGCCTGCTTGCAGAACAACTCGACCAACAAAATAAACAACGGCAGGATATCGTCAAAAAGATTGCCGAAGAAGCGACCGACCTCGTGGAACAGCATTATCTGGCAGACCGTGTCTTAGTCGTCGATTCGGATCAATGGAATCCGGGTGTCGTCGGAATCGTAGCGTCCCGGCTTGTTGAAAAGTATCATCGACCTGTGATTCTTTTGTGTCATGATGCAGAAAAAGGGACGGCAAAAGGTTCTGGCCGTTCGATTGCCGCATTTGATCTCTTTGCCGAGTTGAATCAGTCGGCTGATATCTTACCGCACTTCGGAGGACATCCGGCTGCTGCCGGAATGACATTGTCATCAGAAAACGTCAGTGTTTTACGGGAACGATTGAATGCCCAAGCGGCAAGTTTGCCGGAAGAAGCGTTCATCGCGACGACAGAAATTGATTTACGCCTGAATGTTTCGGATGTCTCCATCGGCTTGATTGAAGAGATGGGACGACTCGCACCGTTCGGTATGGGGAATCCGTCACCGCGTGTCGTCGTGGAAGGTGCCAGCATCCGAGACTTAAAACGGATTGGCCGTGATTTGACCCACCTGAAGGTTCTCGTGACCGACGGAAAGACCGAACTGGATGGAATCGGATTCGGTTTTGGTGACGCCGTCGAAGAAGTGTCATCACTCGCAGAAGTGTCGTTAATGGGGAGTCTGAATATCAATGAATGGAACGGTTTCCGTAAACCGCAACTGATGATTCAGGATTTAGCAGTCGTCGATTACCAACTATTTGATTACCGTGGTGGCAAGAAACCGTTGACGGATGTGTTTGAACTTCCGCATGATACGACGACGTTTGTCGCCTTCTCGGAAGAAACACAAACCAAGTATGCCGAGCGTACGCTAAATGGATCTGCTAAGGCAAACGTCGTCTTTTTGGATCTGCCGGAAGAAGAGTCGGCCTTCTTGCCTTATTTGAACGAAGCCGAACGGATTTACTGTGCGTTTAAAGACGAAGGATACTATTTCGAGACGATTCCATCCCGGGAAGAATTTAAGCATTACTTTAATTACTTTGCGAAATGCCCCCGTGATGAGCTCCGAATTGGACTTGTTCGTTTGTCGAAATCGCGAAAATGGTCGAAACGTTCGATTAACTTTATGCATTCAGTGTTTTCGGAACTTGATTTTCTTGTTACAATGGAGGACGGGCTGCCGGGTGTGAACCCGAACGCTGAAAAACGAGACTTGACGGAAGCTGCGACGTACAAGCGTCATGAGGAACGTCAACGTCTTGAGCAACAATACATTTATTCGTCACTCGCTCAGTTGAAAGAGCGTTTTGATACTTTGGTAGAAGCGGCGAAGCAGGAGGAAATGACATGGAGTTCAAACAGCATATAAAAGAGGTCGAAAACTGGCCGAAAGAAGGAATCAGTTTCAAAGATATCACATCCCTGATGCAAAACGGTCCTGCTTACAAGCAGTCGGTCGATGCCTTGATCGATTATGCCCGTAAACAAGGAGCGGACGTCATCGCTGGACCGGAAGCACGCGGATTTGTTGTCGGCTGCCCGGCAGCATACGCGATGGAAATCGGATTTGTACCTGTCCGTAAAGAAGGGAAATTACCACGTGAGACGGTCCGTGTCGAGTATGGTCTTGAGTACGGAAAAGATGTCTTGACGATGCATCACGATGCGATTCAACCAGGACAACGCGTCGTCATCCTGGATGACCTACTGGCAACAGGCGGAACAATCGAAGCGACAATCAAAATGATCGAGCAACTTGGTGGAACGGTTGCCGGAATCGGATTCTTGATCGAGCTCGACGGTTTAGGTGGACGTGAAAAATTAGAAGGATACGATATTCTTTCCTTAATTCGTTACGCAGATTAATGAATCGCAAGTACCTTCCCGACAGTGGTCGGGGGGGTATTTCTTTTTATTTTGACATATTATCAAAATTTCACGATAATAGAGGATATATATTAGGGATTCAGCGTAATCAATCCCGGGGACTGGGTGAGGATAAGGGATGACAAATAAACAAATCGTAAATGTAGAAGACCTTCTCGCTCGATGTGCGGAGTACATGACAGAGGCAGAAGTTAAAGATATCGAACGCGCCTATCAATTCGCAAAAGACGAGCATGACGGACAATTTCGTCGATCGGGTGAACCTTACATCATTCACCCCGTTCAAGTAGCGGGGATACTAGTGGATATCGGTTTGGATGCGACAACGATTGTTGCCGCGCTTCTTCATGATGTCGTCGAGGACACCGATATTACGCTGGAACAACTGACGGAACGATTTGGAGCAGATGTTACGATGCTCGTCGATGGTGTGACGAAGCTTGGTAAAATCAAATACAAGTCGAAACGGGAAGAACTGGCCGAGAATCATCGGAAGATGTTCATCGCGATGGCCGAGGACATTCGGGTCATCTTGATCAAGCTGGCCGACCGTTTGCACAATATGCGGACTTTGCAACACATGGTCAAAGAGAAGCAAGTACAAAAAGCGGAAGAGACACTTGAAATCTTTGCCCCGCTTGCTCATCGTCTCGGGATTTCGACGATCAAATGGGAACTGGAAGACATCAGTCTGCGTTATATCAACCCGCAACAGTACTACCGGATCGTCTCGATGATGAAACAAAAGCGGACCGAACGGGAAGCACTCGTCACGTCTGTCATCGATGAAGTCAATGAGGTCCTGGAAGAAGTTGAGATTGCAGCTGAGGTCGATGGTCGTCCAAAACATATTTATTCCATCTATAACAAGATGCAAAACTCAAAAAAAGAGTTCAGTGAGATTTATGACTTGATGGCGGTCCGAATCATTGTCGATTCGATCAAGGATTGTTATGCGGTGCTCGGAATTATTCATACGCAATATAAACCGATGCCCGGTCGCTTCAAGGATTATATTGCGATGCCAAAACCGAATATGTACCAGTCGTTGCATACAACGGTCATCGGGCCGAAGGGCGAACCGCTTGAAGTGCAAATTCGGACACGCGATATGCATTTCATCGCCGAGTACGGAATTGCCGCTCACTGGGCGTATAAAGAAGGAAAAGAGCAGGAAGCCAAATCAGGTTTTGAAGATAAAATTGCTCATTTCCGTGAAATCTTGGAACTCCAAAAAGATACGGCGGACGCGGAAGAATTCATGGAATCAGTCAAAGTCGATTTCTTCAGTGATATGTTATACGTCTTTACGCCAAAAGGAGACGTCATCGAGCTGCCGAAAGGTTCGGTCCCGATTGATTACGCGTACCGGATTCATACAGAAATCGGTCACCGGACAATCGGTGCCAAAGTCAACGGACGGATGGTGCCGATTGACTATAAATTGAAGACCGGTGACATCATTGAAATCGTCACATCCAAACACAGTTATGGTCCAAGCAAAGACTGGCTGAAAATTTGTGTGTCGAGTCAGGCGAAAAATAAAATCCGTCAATGGTTCAAACGCCAGCAACGGGAAGAAAATGTCTCAAAGGGCCGCGAATTAATTGAGGCGGAAGTGAAGAAACTCGGTTTCGAGCCAAAAGACGTCATCAATGAAAAGACGCTCGAAGACGTGACACGGAAGTTTAACTTCGGTCAGGAAGAAGATATGTATGCGGCAGTCGGCTATCATGGACTGACCGCGGCTCAAGTCGCCCATAAATTGACGGAAAAATTGCGCAAAGACAAAGAATCGAAGAATATGGAATTAAACGAAGCCATCAGCGGGATGAAGACATTTGACCGGCCGCAGAAACAGAATCCGGAAGGGGTTCGCGTCAAAGGGATCGACAATATGTTAGTCCGCATGAGTCGTTGCTGTAATCCGGTTCCGGGTGACGACATCGTCGGCTATATCACCCGTGGCCGCGGGGTTTCGATTCACCGGTCCGATTGTCTGAACGTCATTCATGAACAGAATCCGGAACGGTTGCTTGAAGTCGAATGGGAACACGAAGGAAAAACAGTCAAGAGTTATAACGTCGAAATCGAAATCTCCGGTTTTGACCGGGCAGGTCTGTTAAATGACGTTCTCCAATCGGTATCCGCGATGAATACGAATATCGTAGCCGTCAGCGGGAAGGGAAACGACAGCAAACAGGCGAAGATTTCAATGACGATTGCAATCGACAACGTCAACCATTTGCAAAAGGTCGTTGATCGGATTAAACAAATATCAGACGTCTATGCGGTACATCGCGTCATGATGACATAAGGAGCGGATAGAAATGCGAGTCGTATTACAACGGGTCAAAGAAGCAAGTGTGACGGTCGAAGGGGCAGTTACCGGTCAAATCGATCAAGGATTTCTTTTACTCGTCGGGATCACGCATGACGATACGCTGGAGCAAGTCAACTGGTTGGCGGACAAAATTGCCGGTTTACGGGTGTTCGAGGATGAAGAAGAGCGGATGAACCGTTCGTTGCAGGATGTCGAAGGTAAAATCTTATCGGTGTCCCAGTTCACCTTATACGGAGACATCAAAAAAGGCCGTCGTCCTGCCTTTACGAAAGCGGCAAAACCGGATCTTGCGAACGAGTTGTATGAAGCGTTTAACGCGCGTTTACGTCAGCAGGGAATTGTTGTTGAAACGGGACAGTTCGGAGCGATGATGGACGTCGCACTCGTCAATGACGGACCGGTCACGCTGATTTTAGAAAAGTGACCAAAGTCTTGACAGGATCTTTTGAACGAGGCAATATAAAGGATAACAGAACGAATTAAGAACCGATGACGAAGAAGAGTAATTTAGATCTCGGCTGCATAGAGAGTCGCCCCCCGGCTGAAAGGGTGATCAGACGAACTAGATGAAAGACCCTTTTGAGGTATTTTCCTGAAACGAACAGAGTAGGGAAAATCGTAGGCAGGCGTTAACTGCACCGAGTGGCTGAGAATTTTCAGCAACCAGGGTGGTACCACGGGATCTTCAGGTTCTCGTCCCTTTGCGGACGAGGACTTTTTTTGTATTCAAAAAGGAGGAATTAGGATGAAATTACCACGCGGAACGTTTGATGTACTTCCGGGTACAGTAGAACGTTGGCAGTATATTGAAAACCAATTGCGGGAGATCAGTAAACGGTACAACTATAAAGAAATCCGGACACCGATCTTTGAAGAAACAGAGTTGTTCAAACGGGGTGTCGGTGAGACGACAGACATCGTTCAAAAAGAGATGTTCATGCTTGAAAAACGCGGGAAGGAACAATTTACGCTTCGTCCGGAAGGGACAGCAGCCGTCGTTCGTTCATTCGTGACGAATAAACTCTACGGCGCCGCCAATCAACCGGTCAAACTCTTTTATATCGGACCGATGTTCCGCTATGAACGTCCGCAAGCCGGTCGTTTCCGCCAGTTACACCAATATGGCGTCGAGGCACTCGGCAGCGAAGAACCGGCAATCGATGCAGAAGTCATCAGTCTTGCGATGAGTATTTACCGCTCGTTTGGTCTGAAAAAACTGAAGCTCGTCATCAACTCGCTCGGAGACAGCGAAAGCCGCGCCGCGCACCGGGAAGCACTGGTCAATCACTTCAAACCGGTCGCCCACGAGTTATGCCAGGATTGTCAGAACCGTCTCGAAGCGAATCCGCTCCGGGTACTGGATTGCAAAGTCGACCGTAATCACCCGAGCATGGCGACAGCGCCGTCGATCCTCGACTTCCTGAACCCGGCTTCGAAAGACTATTTCGATCAAGTCCTGTTGCACCTGGATGCGCTCGGCATCGAATACGTGATTGATCCGACACTGGTCCGAGGACTTGATTACTACAATCACACGTCGTTTGAGATCATGTCGGAAGCAGAAGGGTTCGGCGCGATCACGACACTTTGCGGCGGCGGACGTTATAACGGACTCGTCGAACAAATCGGCGGACCGGCTACACCGGGAATCGGATTTGGAATCGGGATCGAACGTCTGTTGATGGCGCTTGAAAATGAAGGTGTCCTGCCGGAAATCGATGATGCGATTGATGTCTTCATCGTCGCGCAAGGCAACGAAGAAGTTGAAAAAACGGCAACACGCCTGTTGCAATTGATGCGTCTCGAAGGACTTGCCGCTGACCGTGATTATCTCGGACGGAAGTTCAAAGGACAATTCAAAGCAGCCGATCGGATGAAAGCCCGCTTCACTGTCATTTTGGGAGACGAAGAAGTCGAACGTGGAGCAGCAGCGTTAAAAGACATGTCGACCGGTGAACAGATTGATGTGCCATTATCAGCTGTCGCCGATACGATTGTCGCGAAATTAAAGGAGGAAGCATAATGATCGGACGTACACACATGAACGGAACCGTAACAGAAGAAACAATCGGCCAAGCCGTTCAATTAAAAGGATGGGTCCAAAAAAGACGTGACCTCGGAGGATTAATTTTCCTTGATCTTCGTGACCGGACCGGGATCGTCCAAGTCGTCTTCCAACCGGAAAACGAACAGGCGCACCGCCTGGCGGAATCGATTCGTTCGGAATACGTGCTCGATATCAAAGGCACGGTCATCCAGCGTGAAAATCCGAACCCGAACATCCCGACCGGACAAGTCGAAGTCGTCGCAGACGAAGTCATCATCTTAAACGCTTCAAAAATGACGCCGTTCCCGATCAGTGAGGAAGCGGAACAGACATCAGAAGATTTGCGTCTGAAATACCGTTACCTCGATCTTCGTCGTCCGTCGTTACAAGAGACATTCCGTCTGCGTTCGAAAGCTTCGAACATCATGCGGAACTTCCTTGACGAACAGGATTTCCTCGAAGTCGAGACACCGATCTTAACAAAATCGACACCGGAAGGCGCACGGGATTATTTGGTTCCGAGTCGTGTTCACCCGGGTGAGTTTTACGCCTTGCCGCAATCACCGCAATTGTTTAAGCAATTGTTGATGGTTTCGGGCTTTGAGCGGTACTTCCAAATTGCCCGTTGTTTCCGTGACGAAGATTTACGGGCCGACCGTCAACCGGAATTCACACAAGTCGATATCGAAACGAGCTTCATGGATGTTGAAGATTTATATGCAATGATGGAATCAATGATGACACGTGTCATGAAAGAAACGCTCGGAAAAGACATCACGACACCGTTCCCGCGGATGCCGTATGCAGAAGCGATGAGCCGGTTCGGTTCAGATAAACCGGATACGCGTTTTGGTCTTGAATTGATTGATGTCGCAGAAGCAGTCACAGGAGCCGGCTTTAAAGTCTTCGACATGGCGCTAGAATCAGGCGGCGAAGTCAAAGCGTTGAATGTCAAAGGCGCAGCCGATCAGTTCTCCCGCAAAGACATCGATAAATTACAAGAATTCACAGCGATTTATGGAGCGAAGGGTCTTGCCTGGGTCAAAGTGACAGCAGACGGACTGAACGGTCCAATCGCGAAGTTCTTTGACGAGACAGCAACGGCCCGACTCGTGGAAGCGACGGCAGCTGAAGCCGGTGACTTACTTGTTTTCGTCGCAGCAAAAGCTTCGATCGTTGCCGACAGCCTCGGTGCACTGCGACAAAAACTCGGGAAAGAACTCGGTTTGATTGACGAAACCGTCTTCAACTTCCTGTGGGTAACAGACTTCCCACTCGTAACGTTCGAAGAAGCGGACGGCCGTTTTTATGCGAACCACCATCCGTTCACGATGCCGCGCCGGGAAGATCTCGAGAAACTCGAGACAGACCCGGGCAGCGTCCTTGCCGTAGCCTATGACCTCGTCTTGAACGGGTATGAGCTCGGTGGCGGATCACAACGGATTTACGAACGTGATATCCAGGAGCGGATGTTTAAACTGCTTGGCTTCACGGAAGAAGAAGCAAACGAACAGTTTGGTTTCCTGATGGAGGCGTTCGAGTACGGCACGCCGCCGCACGCAGGTATTGCACTCGGTCTTGACCGTCTCATTATGCTGCTTGCTGGCCGGACGAACTTACGTGATACGATTGCATTCCCGAAAACAGCTTCGGCAAGCGATCTGCTGACAGCGGCACCAAGCCCGGTTTCAGACGCACAACTGAATGAACTGTCGATTCGGACAGCTGTCAAACAATCATAATACCAACAGATTTCCTTCAGTCATGAGGGGAATCTGTTTTTTTAATGGAGGAGGATTCGTGATGGAGCGCACTTTTTTTGAACGGTCACCGGTTGAGGTGGCCCCGGAACTGTTAGGGAGTCTGTTGACGGTTGATGAGGTCACGATGCGGATTGTCGAAGTGGAAGCATATCTCGGACCGCACGATCAAGCCGCCCATTCTTACAGTGGACGACCAACAAAACGGACGGCACCGATGTTTGGACCGGCCGGTCATATTTATGTGTATTTTACCTACGGCATGCATCATTGTTTGAACATCGTCTGCGGGGAAGTAGGGGAAGGATACGGAATTTTGTTGCGCGGGGCGGAAGTCGTCCACGGACATGATCTCGTTGCGACCCGCCGTTTCGGAAAACCGTATGCGGAACTGACGAAAACCGAACAAAAAAATCTTGTCAATGGTCCCGCCAAATTATGCCAAGCGTTCGGGTTGATGACGGAGGATTCCGGAACGGATCTCTATACGGATCACCGTTTTCAGATTGAAGCCGGTCCAGTTACTGACGTCATCCAGACAACCCGGATCGGGATTCCGAATGCCGGAGAAGCGACAGCCTATCCGTGGCGGTTTTATGAAGCGGGAAGCACCGGGGTCAGTAAAAAATAAATGGAACGGCAAACAAACGTGTCGCTGACGGACACATCCTTCACACACAAAAAAACGTGTTTCTCAAAAAAGAGAAGCACGTTTTGCTGTTTTATCGTTTTGGTGTATTGATTGATTTTTTAGATTGCTGTTTTTTATAGAATTTGTAGACGATTGGTCCGACCGTCGTAGCAAGCGTGATTAATGTTCTTAATTTACCTTTTTTAGCAGCCATGAAATAATTCACTCCTTAGTAAGTTGTACTAATCATATTCCACGAAAGCAAAAAGTTAAAACCTTTCCGGCACATCGGTTCTTTGCGGAAGGAAATAAGATTGAGATAGTACGGGTAGAAAAGAGAAAGGAGCTGATGACGTGGCAGGAGTCGTATGGTATCGAAAAGATTTGCGGGTCGACGATCATGAAGCATTGATGCGTGCATGCAACGAACAAAACACGGTCCGTGCAGTATTTATCCAGCAGGAATCCGGAGACCGTGGAAAACAGCAAGTAAGGTTTGAACAGGAAACGCTTCAGTCCTTGCGGGAACACTTAGAACAACTTGGCGTCGAACTGACGATTTTACAAGGGGAGACAGTCGAACAACTGACATCGTTTGTTCAGCCGGAGGACATCGTTTACTTTCACCGGATGACGGGTGAGTACGAAACACGACAGGAAAACGCAGTGCAAAAACATTTTACCACGCGAATGTATGAGACCCAGACGCTTCATCTCCGGGAAGATATCGGCAGTGACGAACTGAAACGTGTCTTCACGGCGTTCCGGAAAAGAGTTGAGCATGACGGCCGCTTTGCGGATCCAATCGAAGCACCGGGGGAAGTTCGGTATATCGAATCACCGCAAACGAGAGCAGGCTACGACCCGCGAACTGCGTTCCCGTTTACGGGAGGCGAGTCGGCAGGGCTGGACCGATTAGCCGCATATTTGGAACGGCCGATTTTTACCTACAAAGAAACACGAAACGGCTTTGACGTTGATGACTCTTCGAAATTATCCGCCTGGCTGGCAAACGGTTCGCTGTCCCCGCGACGGGTCATGGCAGAACTTCAACGGACCGAACGCGAGCATGACGCTAATGAATCAACATACTGGTTGTATTTCGAATTGTTATGGCGCGACTTTTTCCACTTGACGATGCGTGAGACAGGACACCGGCTGTTCCGTTCCAATGGGTTACGGGACGGACACTTGACCTGGAAGACGGATCCAGCGGCGATTGATTCCTGGATTGCAGGGGAGACGGGTGAACCGTTTGTCGATGCGTTCATGCGGGAAATCAAGGAGACCGGCTGGATGTCGAACCGTGGACGTCAGATTACGGCCAGTTATCTGATTCATGACTTAAAGCAGGATTGGCGGATCGGTGCGCGATACTTTGAACAGCAGTTGATTGATTACGATGTAGCCTCCAATTACGGGAACTGGGCTTATATTGCAGGCGTTGGAAATGCGACCCGGACACCACGGTTTAATCCTGAATTTCAACAACAAAAATATGATCCGGCCAAAGCATTTATCCGGCGCTGGATGTCAAGCGAAACGACTGAAAAATGACCAAATTTTAAGAGTCAGAACCAGTTGCATTTCGATAAGGGGAATGCTATATTAAATGCAACAGATGGGGTTCCTGAGATGTACGAGAGCCGCCTTTTATCTTTGAGCCACTCTTTTTTGATAGGGAGTTTGACGTTCCAACTAGTAGTACATGCCTCGTAACACAGCAGGAGGACGTACGAATAGGAATCGGATAAGACACCCACCTGCGCAGCAGGTTCAAAAATAAGGTATCGACACGGCACTTCGGGTCCCATCGTTTCTTTTTTTAGATGAATCACACCATACGTCGCATGACGTTTTTTTTTATGATATAATTCCGAGTAAAACAGTATGAGTATTGTGAGGTTATGAGATGTTAAATCAATTTTCACGTAATGAATTGGCAATCGGTAAGACCGGACTTGACGCATTGGCATCCAAGTCTGTTGCGATTTTAGGAATCGGCGGCGTCGGTTCGTTTTCGGCGGAAGCCCTGGCCCGCAGCGGCGTCGGTCGTTTGATTCTTGTTGATAAAGATGATATCGATATCACAAACGTCAACCGTCAGATCCATGCCTTGTTACCGACAGTCGGTCAGCCGAAAGTCGATGCAATGGCGGATCGTTTGATGCAAATTAATCCGGATTTAGAAATTGTCCGCTTGAAAATGTTCTACAACGAAGAAACGTTCGAAGCCTTTTTTGCAGAAAATCCAGATTATGTGATTGACGCTTCGGATACAGTATCGTTTAAGATTCATTTGATTAAAGAGTGTAAACAACGTCAGATTCCAATTATCTCGAGTATGGGAATGGCGAACAAGATGGATCCGACACGAATCAAGATCGTTGATATTAAAGATACGAGTTACGATCCGCTTGCAAAAGTGATCCGGACGCGCCTGCGTAAGGAAGGGATCCATAAAGGAGTCCCGGTCGTCTTTTCGGATGAACCACCGGTCAAAATCATCGAAGAAGTCCGTCAAGTCGTCGGTAACGATGAAGCGTTTATTCGGAAAGCTAAAATGCCGCCGAGTTCAAACGCGTTTGTTCCATCGGTTGGTGGATTGATTGCGGCAAGTTATGTCATCAATGAGATTGTCCGGGAAGCTGGCGTCATCATCGAACGTGTCCGTTAAAAAAGCGACCTCAGCAGGTCGCTTTTTCTAATCGTTTACGGTTGTTTTTTCCAAAAATCGAGCCGTGCCTGTAATTGTTTTTCGAATCCGCGTGGACTCGGCTTATAAAAAACCGGTTTGGTTCGTGCCAGGTTTTCCGGCCAATAGTTCTGTTTGACATACGCATGCGGAAACTGGTGCGGATACTGATATTCGACACCATTGCCGAGTGCTGCGGCACCGGCATGATGTGCATCCCGTAAATGCGGAGGGACCGGACCACCATCTGATCGACGGACGAGTTCAAGTGCCTGATCAATCGCTGTAATGACAGTGTTTGATTTCGGAGCAGTCGCGAGATACAGCACAGTTTCAGCAAGCGGAATTCGTGCCTCCGGAAAACCAATGTACTCACAGGCCCGGGCACACGCATCAACGATCAGTAGCGCTTGTGGATCGGATAATCCGATGTCTTCTGCTGCATGGACATAGAGGCGGCGGACGATGAAGCGTGGGCTTTCCCCGGCTTCAATCATGACAGCAAGCCAGTAAAGGGCAGCGTCGGGATCCGAGCCGCGAATCGACTTGATGAAGGCCGAGATGACATCGTAATGCCGGTCTCCGTCTTTATCGTATTTCAAAGCTTTTTGCTGAATCGATTCTTCGGCTACAGCAAGGTCAATCGTGATTTCACCGTCAATTTCCGGTGTTGTCAGAACAGCGAGTTCGAGGGCGTTGAGCAGTGCCCGGTAATCACCGTCCGAAAGCTTCACATAATGCTCGACGGCCTCCTCGGTGACAGTGACCGGATACTTGCCGAGACCGCGGTCCGGGTCTTCTAAAGTCCGGTGCAGAACAACGCGCAAATCGTCTGTCGTCGGTGTCTCGAACCGGAAAACAGTCGCCCTGGATAACAGGGCAGCATTGACTTCAAAACTTGGGTTTTCCGTCGTTGCGCCAATCAACGTGATTGTTCCGGCTTCGAGTGCCGGCAGTAAGGCATCCTGCTGCATTTTATTGAAACGGTGGATTTCATCTAAAAATAAAATGGTTTTTTGTTGGTCAAACTGCAAACGGGATTCCGCTGCTTTTAAGACTTCACGCAACTGATCCAGTTTTGCCGTGACGGCATTCAACTGTTCAAATGCTGATTTCGTATAACTGGAAATGACACGGGCGAGCGTCGTTTTTCCGGTTCCAGGGGGTCCGTAGAAAATAACGGTTCCGAGCCGGTCAGCCAAAATAGCCCGGCGTAACAGGGTCGATTCTCCAATCAAATGGCGTTGGCCAACGATTTCATCCAGTGATTGAGGGCGCATCCGATTGGCAAGTGGCCCGGCCGGAGAATGTGATTCAAATAAATTAGCCATAGGTAGCGTTCCTTCTTTCAACTTTTAGCTACTACTATACTAGAAAGGATGTCTTTTCGCATGATGAAAATCTCGACAAAAGGCCGTTATGGTCTGACAATCATGATTGCACTCGCCAAAGGAGGCGAGGCAAAGCCATTGTCTTTAAAAAAAATTGCGCAGATGTATGATCTGTCCGAGCACTACCTGGAGCAATTGATTGCCCCGCTCCGTAACGGCGGTCTCGTCAAAAGTGTTCGCGGAGCATACGGTGGATATAAATTAGGCCGTTCAGCCGAAGACATTACCGCAGGGGATATCATCCGTCTGCTCGAAGGTCCGCTTGTCGTCGTCGAAGGCGACAATTGTGACGAAGTGACGAAACGGAAATTGTGGGATAAAATTCAAAGTGCCGTGGATCAAGTACTTGATACGACGACATTAAAGGATTTAGCGGAAGAAGACGATACAGGTTATATGTTTTATATATGAGAGGTGAAAAACGATGATGTATTTTGATCACGCTGCAACGACGCCGATGCGGCCCGAAGTGCTCGAGAAGATGACACCATACATGCTTGAACAATTCGGAAATCCGTCAAGCGTCCATGCATTCGGACGAACAGGGCGGGCTGCGATTGACACGGCACGACGAATGATGGCGACGGAATTAAACGCCAAACCGACGGAAATCATCTTTACGAGCGGTGGCACGGAATCCGATAACTATGCCATCCTCGGTGCTGCCATCCAGTATCAATCGAAAGGGCGTCATGTCATCACAACGCGGTTTGAGCACCATGCCGTACTTCATGCTTTCGAGGAACTGGAGAAACGTGGATTTGACGTGACGTATCTTGATATTCCGGAGTCGGGCATCGTGACGGAAGAGGCTTTACGTGCAGCAGTTCGACCGGATACGATTTTAGTATCGATGATGTTCGGGAATAACGAAGTCGGAACGGTCCAGCCGATTGCGGCATGCGGTCGTTTCTTGCGTGAACAACAGATTGTGTTCCATACGGATGCTGTTCAAGTATTTGCGAAGTCGCCCATCGATGTAGAAGCGATGCACATTGATTTGCTGTCGGCATCGAGTCATAAAATCAATGGACCAAAAGGCGTCGGATTATTATATGTCCGGTCTGCTATCAAGTTAGCGCCTCAATCGTATGGTGGGGAACAGGAACGCAAGCGTCGTGCCGGAACGGAAAACGTCGCCGGAATTGTCGGGTTTGCGGAAGCTGTCCGGCTGACGGCAACGGAGCGGGAAGAGCAGACTCGACAGTACCGGCTGTTACGGACGATGTTGCTCGAACGGCTGCGAGCCTCAACGATTGATTTTGAAGTCAACGGGGCGGAAGGATTGCCGCAAGTCCTCAACCTGTATTTCCCAAACGTCGAAATTGAACCGTTTTTAATTATGCTCGACATGCGGGGGATTGCCGTTTCAAGCGGAAGTGCCTGTACGGCAGGATCGGTTGAGCCGTCGCATGTCCTGTCGGCGATGTACGGTGAAAATCCGCGGACGAAACAATCGGTCCGGATCAGCTTCGGCCGTGGAAACGATGCGGCACAAGTCGAACTGCTCGCACAAGGCCTGATAGATGTCGTAAAATCGTTTCAGAACAATTAAGAGGTGAAAACAATGAATACACGCGCAAAAGCACCGGAGGAAACAACGGTCGTCGTCGGGATGTCCGGCGGCGTCGATTCGTCCGTTACGGCTTATTTATTAAAAGAACAAGGATACAACGTCATCGGAATCTTCATGAAGAACTGGGACGATACCGACGAAAACGGATTTTGTACAGCAACGGAAGATTACGAAGATGTCATCGCTGTCGCCAATCAAATCGGCATTCCGTATTACGCAGTCAATTTCGAAAAAGAGTACTGGGACAAAGTCTTTACGTACTTCTTGGATGAATATAAACTTGGCCGGACACCGAATCCGGATGTCATGTGTAATAAAGAAATTAAATTTAAAGCATTTCTTGACCATGCGATGCGCTTAGGGGCAGATTTTGTTGCGACGGGCCATTATGCGCGGGCTGTATATGAAGACGGTGAGCATAAATTATTACGCGGCGTCGATACAAACAAAGATCAAACGTATTTCTTGAACCAACTGTCGCAGGATCAAATCGCTAAAGCGATGTTCCCGATTGGACACATGGAAAAATCAGAAGTGCGGAAAATCGCCGAAGAAGCGAACCTCGCGACGGCGAAGAAAAAGGATTCGACCGGTATTTGTTTCATCGGGGAACGGAATTTCAAACAGTTCCTCAGTCAGTATCTGCCGGCGCAACCGGGTGAAATGCGGACACTTGACGGTACAACGATGGGACGTCATGACGGTCTGATGTATTACACGATGGGACAACGCCACGGTCTCGGGATTGGCGGAGACGGAGAACCATGGTTCGTCGTCGGGAAAAACCTCAAAGAGAATATCCTGTTCGTTGAGCAGGGATTCCATAATGAATTGCTTTATTCAGAGGGGTTATATGCGTCTGATATCAGCTGGACGGCAACGATGCCGGTCGGGACAGAATTCCGTTGTACAGCGAAGTTCCGTTACCGTCAAACGGATACACCTGTGACCGTTCGTATTCTGGACGGCGGACGGTTAGACGTCGCGTTCGACGAACGGCAACGGGCAATCACACCGGGACAAGCTGTCGTTTTCTATGACGGAGATATCTGTCTTGGCGGGGCGACGATTGACGATGCATACAAAGCGGGCAAACAGTTAACGTATCTTGCGTAAGGGAGAGAATGAAATGAACTACAACGAAGTCGGGTTCCGACATCTGGAGTCCGGGAATTATGAACTGGCGGCTCAAGCTTTTAACGATGCCATCGAAGAACAACCAAATGATCCGACAGGTTACGTCAATTTAGGGACATTGCTCCAATCAATGGACGATGCTGACCGGGCACTCCGGTTTTACGATAAGGCATTGACGATTGATCCAACGTTTGCCAGTGCCCATTATGCCAAAGGGGCATTGTATTTCTCGGCGGATTTACTGGTGGAAGCCGAAGAATCATTGCGCCTTGCTTTGTTACAGGGACTCGATGACGCGGATCTTCATTTCATGCTCGGTCTGACATATCAAAAGCTGGGTGATCCGGTCCGGGGAATTCCACGTTTGAAGCAAGCCACGGAACTGAACGGTGTAGATGTTGAAATCGCCTTCCAGTACGGTCTTGCCCTTGCTCAGAACGAACAGATTGAAGAAGCGGCTGAAATCTTCGAGCAGGTATTATTGCTGGAAGAGACACACACGGATGCCCGTTATAACTATGCCATTGCACTGGCTTTTTTAGGTCAGCAGGAAGCATGTTATACGGAACTCGAAACTGTTCTTGCTTATCAGCCGAACCATACGATGGCACAGGATGCGAAAGCGAAGATGGATGCCTTATTGAACTAAAAAAAGCGTTGCGACCGATGAACATCCCGGTTTCGCAACGCTTTTTTCATTAATGTCCGACTTCACGTACGATTCGTAACGGTGGACCGGAAAAGTCTTCATACGCTTCGTCCATGTTTTTCGTATACAGTTCGATGACATTTTGTTCCGTATCTTTAAAGTAAGCGGAGTACTCCTTATCATTCGATGTCTCCTGTTCATCCCATTCACGAATTTTGACATCAATTGAAGCAGTACGCAACAAATCAAGGGCTTCTTTGAATTCATTTTTCTCGACATAAAAGGCGCAATGGACATGGACTCCGCCTTCATCGTACAAGCTGTCCCACTCTGTGACAGGAAGGTGTTTGACTGTCCGTTCTTCCATTGTAAAGTCACGTTTGAGCCAAAGGCCGAGACGGGTGTTTCCGCCAATGTACAACCACGTTGCCCAAACGCCGTCCTGCTTTTCCTGTTCATGACTCGGCTCGGCATCTTCCGGTGCCCACTGTTCAACAATCGGAATACCAAGCGTCCCGTTCCAAAAGGCAACAGCCCGTTCCATATCTTCCACTTCCAGCACTAATTCACACAATCCGGCAACTGGCAATCGTCCCATGATTTGTTCCTCCATTCAATTATTGATTCAAGAAATGTTTCCCTCATTTAAAATCCCTTAAACGAATGCTATGATTGGAACAGCGTAATGGAGTTCAGACAGAAAGCAGGTGGAGTGATGGAGCACCCCCATCAAGTAGTCGGCCGCATTAAACGTGTGCTTTTTTCCTCCGAAGAAGAAGCCCATTCCATCGTTTTGATGGCAATTAAAGAAAAGAACTTTGAATTAAAAGAAACAGAACTCGTCGTCACAGGAACCGGTGTCGGAATCGAACTCGGCGGAACGTATCAAGCATTCGGACGATTGATTGATCATCCGCGATTCGGTAAACAACTAAAAGCAGAGTTGATCCGCCGGTCGGTTCCGATGACGAAACACGCAGCCGTCCGTTTTTTGACGAACGGTTCGTTTACCGGCATTGGTCCGAAAACAGCGAAAAACATCGTCGATGCTCTTGGTGAAGATGCAATCGATATCATCTTAAAAGACAGCAAGGCACTTGACCGTGTCCCTGGACTGAAACAAAAACAGGCCGATGTCATCTTCAGCCGACTCGCAACCCTATACGGTGTTGATCAATTGATGCTTTTTTTAGCCCCGTTTGATGTTACTCCGAAACTCGCGGCGAAGATTTATGCGGCATATGAAGGAGACGCGATGGCGAGAATTCGGGAAAATCCTTATTCTTTAATGTACGAAGTCAGTGGCATCGGTTTTAAGACAGCCGATCAAATCGCCTCGCATCTGGGGCTTATCGGCTTGCATCCGGAACGGGTCGCAGCCTCCATCATGCATATACTCGAACAGGAGGCGGGAGAGGGGCATGCGTTTGCAACCGTCGAATCACTGTTGCAACGGGCACCCCGTCTACTCGGAGAAGATCCCGGCGAACGTCTCGAACAAGCCATCGAACTGTTGTTGAACGAAGATAAGGTCAAACTCGAAGAAGGCTGTTTGTATTTGCCGACGATTTTTTATGCGGAAGTCCGGGCGGCAAAGGAACTGGCCCGTGTCATGGCGAACGGAGCGGAGCAGGAAGTTGATGTCGCGACGATTCTGTCGGCCATCGGTCAGCTCGAAGAACGGTTCGGTATGGAATATGCAGTCCAACAACGGGAAGCCATCGAACTGGCGGTCAAAGCGCCGTTGATGGTCTTGACGGGTGGACCGGGTACCGGGAAGACGACCGTCATTAAAGGGATTTTGCACGCGCTTCAGGAAATTCATGATTGGCCGCTTGAAAAAAGTCAGGTCAAGTCGGGTGAGGTCTATCCCTATGTCCTTGTTGCTCCAACCGGACGAGCGGCAAAACGCTTGTCGGAAGCGACGGATGTTCCGGCGATGACCATCCATCGTTTGTTAAAATATGACGGGTCAAATTTTCAATTGGACGAAGACCAACCGATCTCGGGCAAGGTTTTGATCATTGATGAATCATCGATGATAGATATCTACCTGTTATCGAGTTTGTTACGAGCGGTACCGAATGGCATGAAGATTTTATTTGTCGGCGATCGTGATCAACTGCCGTCGGTCGGACCGGGACAAGTCCTGGCCGACTTAATGGACACAGACGGAATTCCGGTCGTTCGGCTCAATGTCGTTCACCGGCAAGCCGAGGATTCCTCGATTCTTCGGCTGGCTCACGATTTGAAAAACCGGGTCACGTCAGCTGACTTGCTTGCTCCGTTATCTGACCGGCGATTTTATTCGCTCGCCCCGCAAGAGTCGTTACGCGGTATCGCCGCCTTCGCGGAAAAAGCACTGGCGAAAGGCTATTCGAAGTTTGACGTCCAAATCCTGGCGCCGACGTATCGTGGACAGGTAGGAATCGATGAACTGAACATCGTCCTGCAACAGGTCTATAATCCGGAAGCGCCCAAAAAACGGGAAGTCAAACAAGGGACACGAATTTACCGGAGTGGAGATAAAATTCTTCAGCTCGTCAATAATGCGGAAGAAAATGTCTATAACGGGGATATCGGCGAAATCGTCAACATCTTTTTTGCAAAGGAAAATGTCGACAAGGTGGACAAAATCATTGCCCGGTTCGATCAGACGGAAGTCGAATACAACCGGAGTGAGTGGGATCAATTCACACATGCGTATGCGATTACGATTCATAAAGCACAAGGGTCGGAGTTTCCGATTGTCCTGATGCCGGTCTTTTTCACCGGAGCCTTTAAACATTCCCGTAATCTCATCTATACGGCCGTCACACGGGCAAAAGCCAGTTTGTTGTTGTTCGGAGATCCCCGTGCCTTTTATAAAGCTTCCCAAGAGGAAGAACCACGCCGGCGGACCCGGCTGATTGAACGGCTCGGCGGTATGACAAAGACTTGACTGAATGCACCAGATAGGTAATAATCACGGTAGATGAATGAACGCAAAACGTTGATGGAAGATAAGTAAGTCGTAATCTTCATGACCAGAGAGAGATGGATCTGCTGCAACCATCTTCATGACGATTCGATTGAAGCTCCTTCCGGAGTCGAGTGCAAACACTTGCGGGTAATCTCCGTTAACGGATTTTTCGAGGTAAAGGGAGCACATGTCTTTACGAACGAGGGTGGTACCACGAAAGCGATGCTTTCGTCCCTTTTCAGGGATGAATGTATCGTTTTTTTGCGTTCAGGACAAATTAATCAATGGGGGTATTTTCGATGAAACCATTAAAACCGTTGACGGGTGCACAAATCCGTCAGATGTATCTCGACTTTTTCCAGTCTAAAGGACATGCAATCGAACCAAGCGCATCGCTCGTTCCAATCGAGGATCCAACATTACTGTGGATCAACTCGGGTGTCGCTACGTTAAAAAAATATTTTGATGGACGAGTCATTCCGCAAAATCCGCGGATTGTCAACGCGCAGAAATCGATCCGGACGAACGATATCGAAAATGTCGGAAAAACAGCACGTCACCATACATTCTTTGAAATGCTTGGAAACTTTTCTGTCGGCGACTACTTCCGTGAAGATGCAATCAAATGGGGCTGGGAACTCTTGACGAGTGACGAGTGGTACGGACTTGATCCGGACCGTCTTTCCGTGACGATTCATCCGGAAGACGACGCAGCACGTCAAATCTGGCTTGAACTCGGTGTGCCGGCTGAACGTATCATTCCGCTGGAAGATAACTTCTGGGAAATTGGTGAGGGTCCTTCAGGTCCGAACACAGAGATTTTCTTCGACCGCGGACCGGCTTTCGGCGACGATCCGAACGATTCTGAATTGTATCCGGGCGGCGAAAACGAACGGTATCTCGAAATCTGGAACATCGTGTTCAGTCAATATAATCATGATGGACACGGCAATTACACAGAATTACCGCGTAAAAACATTGATACCGGGATGGGTCTTGAGCGGATGGCGAGCGTCATGCAAGATGTGCCGACGAACTTTGACACGGACTTGTTCATGCCGATCATCCATAAGACAGAAGAACTCAGCGGTAAACTTTACCGTGAAGACACAAAACTGGATGTCGCGTTCAAAGTCATTGCTGATCACATCCGGACGGTTGCCTTTGCAATCGGAGACGGTGCGTTGCCTTCGAACGAAGGACGCGGTTATGTCTTACGCCGCCTGCTTCGTCGTGCTGTCCGTTATGCAAAAATGCTCGGAATCGAACGTCCGTTCATGTACGAGCTCGTTGATACAGTCGGTAGCGTCATGGTCGATTTCTATCCACAAGTTCCAGAAAAAGCAGATTTCATCAAACGTGTCATTAAAAACGAAGAAGAACGATTCCACGAGACGTTACATGATGGTCTTGCCATCTTAAACACCGTGGCACAAGCAGCGAAGAGTAACGGTGAACACGTCATCAGCGGAGAAGATGCCTTCCGTTTGTATGATACGTATGGTTTTCCACTCGAATTGACGGTTGAATATGCGGAAGATCATCAGATGTCTGTCGATGAAGAAGGATTTAAACGGGCAATGGATGAGCAACGGAAGCGTGCTCGTGCTGCCCGTGAAGACGGCGGTTCGATGCAACAACAATCAGAAGTGTTAGCAACGTTGACTGTTCCAAGCCAGTTCATCGGTTATACGGACCTTGAGACGGATGCTAAAATCATTGCTTTGTTGCATGATGGAGAACGAGTGACAGAAGTCGCTGCCGGCGAAGAAGCACAATTGTTGCTTGATATTACACCGTTTTATGCAGAAAGCGGTGGAGAAGTGGCGGACACAGGAACCATTACAGGTCCTGATTTCGTCCTTGATGTCAAAGATGTTCAAAAAGCACCGAACGGTCAAAACCTGCATACCGTTATTGTTCGGACGGGGATTGCTTTGGCAGATGCGACAGTTCATGCAACAGTCGAAGCGTCGTCACGTCAAGCCATCACAAAGAACCATACTGCAACCCACCTGTTGCACAAAGCATTAAAAGATACACTCGGGACACACGTCAACCAAGCTGGTTCACTCGTTTCGGCAGATCGTCTCCGGTTTGACTTCTCGCACTTCGGAGCAGTCACGGCTGAAGAATTGACAACTATCGAACAGGATGTCAACCAAGCAATCTGGGCATCACTTGCAGTCGACATTGAAGAGATGAACATTGCTGATGCGAAAGCAAAAGGTGCAATGGCTCTGTTTGGTGAAAAATACGGTGAGACGGTTCGTGTCGTTTCGGCTGGAACATATTCCATCGAATTATGCGGTGGAATCCATGTTCGAAACACGGCAGAAATCGGTCTGTTCAAGATTGTTTCCGAATCAGGAATCGGAGCTGGAACACGACGGATTGAAGCAGTCACAGGCGCTGGAGCATACCATGTGATGAACGGTCACCTGCAGACACTCGAGCAGGCAGCACGCGTACTGAAAACGAAGACGACTGAAGTACCGGGACGGATTGAAGCACTTCAAGTCCAGCTCCGCGAAACGGAACGTGCACACGAATCCCTACAAGCAAAACTGGCAAACATTGAAGCAGCATCATTGAAAGAGGATGTCGAGCAAATCAATGGAGTCCAAGTCCTTGCGAAGCAAGTCGACGTCTCAGATATGGATGCGCTTCGCGGTATGATGGATGAATTGAAGTCGAGTCTCGGTTCGGCAATCATCGTCCTCGGCAGCGCGCAGGGAGACAAAGTCAACCTCGTTGCAAGTGTCTCGAAAGACTTGATTGATCAAGGATACCATGCCGGTAAACTGATCAAGGAAGTAGCGACGCGTTGCGGCGGTGGCGGTGGCGGCCGCCCGGACATGGCACAGGCTGGCGGAAAAGATCCTGCAAAATTAAACGAAGCTCTTGCGTTTACTTCACATTACGTGCAATCACTGGCATAATAGAGAA
This sequence comes from Exiguobacterium sp. R-39, assembly GCF_049942815.1. Classification (NCBI taxonomy): domain Bacteria; kingdom Bacillati; phylum Bacillota; class Bacilli; order Caryophanales; genus Exiguobacterium; species Exiguobacterium sp. R-39. Next base: position 2,109,705 of record NZ_CP187965.1, on the reverse strand, counting down.
GTAGTGTAAATGAAAGAGGTGATTAACGTGAGTCAGATGGATCAAACGATGAAATTTAATTTTCCAGAAGACGATAGCCAGGCGGCAACACGCGAAGTATTGCTGACGGTCTATCATGCTTTAGAAGAAAAAGGCTATCATCCGATCAACCAAATCGTCGGATATCTACTTTCCGGTGATCCTGCTTACATTCCTCGTCATAACGATGCACGTAATATGATCCGAAAGATTGAGCGTGATGAACTACTGGAAGAACTCGTGAAATCTTATCTATCGGAGAGTGGAGACAAAAAATGAAGCGTGCCATCGGACTTGATGTCGGTTCGAAGACGATCGGTGTTGCGGTGAGTGATTTGATGGGCTGGACAGCACAAGGCATCGAGACCATCAAATGGACAGAACCTGAATATCCGGTCGCCTTCAAGCGACTCGAGGCAATTATTAAGGAATACGGTGTCGAAATCATCGTCATCGGACATCCGAAAAACATGAATGGATCAATTGGTCCTAGAGCTGAGGCGAGTGAAGCGTTCGCGCGTGAAATCGAGACGCAGACAGGCCTTTCGACCGTTCTTGTCGACGAGAGATTGACGACGATGCAGGCAGAACGTATGCTGATCGATGCCGATGTCAGTCGAAAAAAACGGAAACAAGTCATCGATAAGATGGCAGCAGTCATGATCCTACAATCTTATTTGGATCGGGCAAATCGATAAGGAGGAAATGAGATGTCTGAAGAAAAACGGCAGTATCTCTTTCCTGATGAAGACGGTGGCGAACATCTTTTCGAAGAATGGTACCGTTATGTCAGTGAGCGAACCGGCAAGACCTATCTATTTCTCGAAATGATTGGTCATCCGGAAGAGGGCGCAGATGATTTGATCATTTGTGAAATCGACGAGTTTGGCGAAGGCGAAGATGATTTTGAATTGAGCCTGATTGATGAAAACGATGAGCAGACTTGGGATGAACTTGAGGCTGCATTAAAGGAGCGGATGAATGATGCAACAGAATGAACCTACACATTACGTAATTCCCGATGGAGAAGGTAATGAATTTAAATTTGCCGAGCGTTTACGGTATGAAAGCCCGCGCTCAAGCAAAACGTATATTTTCCTTGAGCCAGTCGGCGCGGATTATGATGAAGCAGAAGAAGTCGACATCTTTGTTTATGAGTTAGAAGAATATGGTGATGGTGATGATGACTTCAACCTAGTTCCGATCGCAGAAGACGATGCAGAAACTTGGGATGAAATTGAAGAAGTCTTTAATACATTAGAAGACGAGCTTGACTAAACCGACTCGTGTATAAGGTGGTGTCGTCAGAGCAGCAGCTCTTTCGATATCACCTTGTTTTAAGAGAAGAAGGAGGAACCGATGGAGAATGAATGGAAGAAAAATGCTGAAATCGAACAGAAACGTCGCCGGACATCGCGCCGGATTACGTTAATCATCCTTTCAGTATTATTCACGATTTTCTTAGTAGCAGGAGCAGCCATCTACATCTTTTTAAAGAGTTCACTCGAGCCGGTCAACGAAGAGGCGACGAAGTCCGTCAAAGTCGAAATTCCCTTAGGCGCCGGAACAAGTACGATTTCAAGCATTCTCAAGGAAAAAGATTTAATCGCGAACGAAACGATTTTCCGCTATTATGTCCGCTATAAGAATGAATCGTCATTCCAAGCCGGGACATACACATTGACGCAAGCGATGACACCGGATGAAATCATCAATGAGTTAAAGACCGGAACGATCATGAAAGCAGCAGATGTTAAAATTACGATCCCTGAAGGAATCACGATGGATCGTCAAATTGCCATCATTGCGAAAGCAACCGGTTTTAAAGCTGACTCGATCCGAAAATCATTGACGGATGAGGCGTATATCAAGACATTAATTGACAAGTATCCGATGTTAACGGATGAAGTGACAAAGCAGGGAGTCCTTTATTCACTCGAAGGATACCTTTTCCCGGCGACATACGAATTCGACAAAGGAAAAAGTATCAATCAAATTGCCGAAACGATGTTAGATGAGACGGAAAAGATTTATGATGAGAACACCGATGCGATTAAGAAATCAGGCATGACCTTCCATGAAGTGTTGAGTCTCGGATCGATGGTCGAGCGGGAAGCCGCAACACCAGACGATCGTCGTGAGATTGCCGGTGTCTTTACGAATCGCCTCAACGACGGGATGAAACTCCAATCGGATCCAACGGTCTGGTACGGTACAGGAGAGAATACAGCACTGACGACATTGAAGGATCTTGAGAACAATTCGAAATACAATACGTACAAGTATGAAGGTATTCCGATTGGTCCGATTTCAACGGTCAGTAAAGATTCAATTCTTGCCGTCCTTAATCCGAAAAAGACGAAATATGTTTATTTCTTTGCCCGACCACCAAGTGATAAAAATCCACGGGGGCAAATTCTTTATGAGGAAACCTATGAGGAACATCAACGAAATGTTGTGAAGTATAAACCGGAATGGGTCGAATACGAAGCAAGTAAAGAGCAATGAACAGGGGGTTGATTGGGAACGGTATGTTCGTTCCCGGTCAACCTGTTTATGCGCAGAAGGAGTGAATTCCGAATGAATGATTTTACAGCGTATGTCGAAGGGATGATTCGACCGCGTGATCCCTTGTTACAGGAAATGGAAGCATACGCGAAAGAGCACCATATTCCAATCATTGAACTGACGGGATCGGAAGTTTTGTTATCGTTGTTGACGTTACAACAACCGAAACGAATTCTTGAACTTGGAACAGCGATTGGTTACAGTGCGATTCGGATGGCTCGTGCCTTACCGGATGCCCGGATCACGACAGTAGAACGAAATGCGAAACGATACGCCGAAGCCAAGATGTTCATTGAACGATCAGACGTCGCGGACCGGATTGACATCGTTTTTGCTGATGCAGTAGAATTAGCCGAAACCCTTGAACAGCAGTTCGATGCCGTATTCATCGACGCAGCGAAAGGACAGTATAAAAAATTCTTTAACGGTTATGGGCGATTGGTGCCAATAGGCGGAGTTTTATATACGGATAACCTGTTTTTGCACGGAGATGTCCTTGAGACAGATCCGAAGACCTTTGACCGGAGAAGACGGCGCCTTGTCCGTCTGGTTAAAGAATTCACGGCATGGATGATGGAGCAAGATCAATATGATACGACGATTTTCCCACTTGGAGACGGTGTGTCCGTCAGTCGGAAAGTAAAGTCGGAATGAATGATGGAGGTACGAATTCAATGCAAAAACCGGTTGTAATTGGTGTGGCTGGAGGAACAGGTTCAGGAAAGACGACGGTCGCACGGTCACTTGTCGACGCGTTCCCGAGTGAATCCATCGTCATGATCGAGCAGGATGCTTACTATAAGGATCAAAGTGAATTATCGATGGAAGAGCGTTATCAAACAAACTATGATCACCCGTTTGCCTTTGATAACGATTTGCTGATTGAACACATTAAGGCACTGCGAGAAAATCAGGCGGTTGAAAAACCGGTCTATGATTACGTTGCGCACACACGGGCAACGGAGACGATTCCGCTTGATCCACGTGACGTCATCATCGTCGAAGGTATTTTAGCGCTTGAAGATGAACGTTTACGGGAATTGATGGATATTAAAGTCTTCGTGGATACAGATGCCGATGTTCGGATTCTGCGTCGGATGCAACGTGATATGAATGAAAGGGGACGTTCGATTGATTCTGTCGTCGAGCAGTATACGAAAGTCGTCCGTCCGATGCATCTTCAGTTTTGTGAACCAACAAAACGATATGCCGACATCATTGTTCCCGAAGGTGGCGAAAACCACGTGGCAATCGATTTACTCGTCACGAAGATCCGGGCGATTCTCGATTATCGGTCTTCACTTGATCAAAGAGGATATTGATTCCAAAAAAGATGTGAATATACTATACTAGTGGAATAAAAAGGAGCGTGACAAAAATGGCAGAAAAACAGTATTACATGACGCTTGAAGGTAAAGCGAATGTTGAAAACGAATTAAACGAATTGAAGTCAGTCCGCCGTAAAGAAGTTGTCGAAAACATTAAGATTGCCCGTTCATTTGGTGACTTGTCGGAAAACGCGGAATATGATTCAGCGAAAGAAGAACAAGCAATGGTCGAAGGCCGGATTGCTCAATTGGAAGAGATGTTACGCAACGTCGCCATCATCTCGGAAGATGAGAAGGATATCTCGGTTGTTGGTATCGGGACAACAGTTACATTCTTGATCCTTGAAGACAATGAAGAAGAAACGTATACGATTGTTGGTAGTGCAGAAGCCGATCCGTTCACCGGGAAAATCTCGAACGAATCACCGATTGCGAAAAGCCTGTTCGGCCACAGTGTCGGCGAGCAAGTTTCCGTTCAAGCACCCGGCGGAGATTTCGCTGTAAAAATTACATCAATCAAGTAAATACGAATTAACAGCAGCCGGAGCAATCCGGTTTTCTGCTTGAACGGGGGAAAAAGACATGCCGATCGCAATTATCGGAGCAATGGAAGAAGAAGTAAACTTACTTCGAAATGAATTATCGGAACGAAAAGATACGGTCATTGCCAACTATCATTTTTATGAAGGGCTGTTGAACAGTGTCCCGGTCGTCATCTTAAAATCCGGTATCGGAAAAGTCAATGCCGCAATCGGAACGACATTACTGCTTGATCATTTCAAGCCAAGTGCCGTCATCAATACCGGTTCAGCCGGCGGATTCAGAGCCGGTTTAAAAGTCGGTGATGTCGTTGTTTCGACGGAAGTCCGTCACCATGATGTCGACGTGACGGCGTTTGGTTACGAGTATGGTCAAGTCCCGGGGATGCCGGCTGCCTATACAGCTGATCCAAAATTGATTGCAACAGCGGAAGCTGTCATTGAACGAATGGATACGATTCGGGTCGTCCATGGTTTGATCGTGACAGGTGATTCGTTCATCCATGATACGGAGCGTTCAAACCTCATTAAAACGAACTTCCCGGATGTCGCGGCAGTTGAGATGGAAGCGGCACCGATTGCACAAGTTTGCCATCAGTTCGATGTTCCGTTCGTCGTGACACGTTCGATTTCTGACAGTGCCGATGAAGAAGCATCTCTGTCATTTGATGAATTCTTGGAGATTGCTTCGATTAATTCAGCGAAGATGGTCATGGAAGTCGTCCGCACATTAGCTGATTCAGAGTAATCTGGATTACGTGAAAGAAGGTCTCTCAACGGGAGACCTTCTTTTCTCTTTGACAAAATGTGTTTAACGCTTTATATTAGTACCAGATACTAATTTCAAAGGAGCAATCATATGAATATCGGAATTGTAGGACTCGGTACATCATTACCCGAACATCGGATGACAAATGATGATTTAGCAGCGACACTCGATACGAGTGATGAATGGATTCGGACACGTACAGGAATCGGCGCGCGACGGATTGCAGATGATGCAGTCGATGTCACTGATTTAGCGACGGAAGCAGCGGAAAAAGCATTAGCGGATGCTAACTTGACAGCAGACGACATCGGATTGATTGTTGTCGGAACGGCAACCGGACGTGCTTTCCCGTCAACTGCCTGTATCGTTCAGGAGCGGATCGGCGCACTCGGTGCGACAGCTTTTGATATCAGCGCAGCCTGTAGCGGATTCATTTTTGCCCTACAGACGGCTTCGAGTATGATGACGGCAACGGAATCGAAGCATGCACTGGTCATTGGTGCAGAGAAGATGTCCAGCATCGTTGACTGGTCAGACCGGTCGACAGCCATCTTGTTTGGTGATGGCGCTGGAGCGGTTGTCCTCGGTCCAACCGAGCAGCAAGGATTGAATGCCTTTGAACTTGGCACGGATGGCCGCGGAGCACATCTGTTATTTAAAAACCTGGATGGTCCGATTGAAATGAACGGTCGGGAAGTCTTTAAGTTCGCAGTCCGCAAGTTACCGGACATCGTGGAAAAAGTCATTCAAAAAGCGGACGGAACACTGGCTGAACTTGATTTACTGATTCCGCATCAAGCGAATTTACGGATTATTGATGCAGCACGTGAACGGCTTGGAATTGAAGAAGAGAAAGTGATCGTGACGATTGACGAACATGCGAATACATCTGCTGCGTCAATACCACTTGCACTAGAAGAGGCACGGCGACAAGGAAGATTGTCACCGGGGACGACACTTGTCCTCGCCGGATTCGGCGCAGGTTTGACATGGGGGGCAGCTTACATTACTTGGACTAAAGGGGAGAACACATAAAATGATGAGAAAACGTGTAGTAGTAACAGGTATGGGCGCACTGACGCCAATCGGTAATGATGTCGATACATTCTGGAATGCGTTAAAAGCCGGTGAAAACGGGATTCGTCCGATGGAACGTCTTGATATCGATGAGTATCCGACGAAAGTAACAGGAGAATTACAGAATTTTGATGTCACGGAATTCATTGAAGCAAAGGAAGCCCGGAAAATGGACCGTTTCGTTCATTATTCGCTCGTCGCAAGTATGGAAGCCGTCAAAAATGCTGAACTGGATGTTAAAGCCAATGCTGAACGTATCGGCGTCTGGATCGGATCAGGAATCGGCGGCGTCGAGACGATTGAAAAACAGGCGAAAATCTATTTTGAACGGGGACATCGTCGTGTCAGTCCATTCTTCATTCCAATGATGATTCCAAACATGGCAAGTGGCCAAGTTTCGATTTATACAGGAGCAAAAGGACCGAATAACTGTTCCGTCACTGCATGTGCTTCCGGTACAAACGCGATTGGTGAAGCGTTACGCGTCATTGAACGCGGCGACGCGGACGTCATGATTGCCGGTGGAGCAGAAGCACCGATTACCAATCTTGCTTTTGCTGGTTTTTGTGCCAATAAAGCGATGTCGACGAACCATGATCCAAACACGGCAAGCCGTCCGTTTGATGAAGGCCGTGACGGATTTGTCATGGGAGAGGGTGCCGGAATCCTGGTACTTGAAGAGTATGAACATGCGATTGCCCGCGGTGCCAAAATCTATGCAGAAGTCAGCGGATACGGATTAACAGCCGATGCTTACCATATCACAGCACCAGATCCAGACGGCGACGGCGGAGCGCGCGCAATGGCGATGGCGATTCAAGATGCAGGTATTGAACCGGCCGCCGTTCAATATATTAATGCTCATGGAACAAGTACGCCGATGAATGATGTACTTGAAACGAAAGCGATCCATACCGTATTTGGAAATCATGCTGAAAAATTAGCCATCAACTCGACGAAGTCGATGATTGGTCATTTACTAGGCGGTGCCGGTGGAGTAGAAGCCATCGCGACAATTAAATCGTTGCAAGAACAAATCGTTCACCCGACGATTCATTTGGAACAACCGAGTGAAGGGTGTGATCTTGATTACGTGCGCGAGGGAAGCCGGTCATGGGATGTGGAGTATGCCCTCAGCAACTCGCTTGGGTTCGGTGGTCATAATGCTTCACTCGTCTTTAAACGCTATCACGCGTAATATCGCATAGGAATAGAAGAAGGAAAAGCGATTTAACGGTTCGGATGACCGTTAAATCGCTTTTTTTGAATAAAGAAATTTAGCTTTATTTTATAAAAAGTCACACAAAAAACTAAAAATTCCACTTATTTTCAAATTGTTTTGAAAAAATATTTAGAAAAATCGGATAAAAGGTTTGCAAAATTATCAGAACATTGTAAACTATTTGTAACGAGAGGTTTTGGTCGAATAAAAGTAACGACTTTTTTTTTCGCTCAAAAACCTTAGATTACTAGCTTTGGAAATTTTAGGGGGGTCATCGTATCATGAAAAAGAAAAGTTTTGCACTGGCTACATCTGTAGCCCTCGTTTCAAGCGCGTTCCTTGCAGCTTGTTCGACGACTGATTCAAATGACACATCATCGGGCGACAAAAGTTCAGACAAAAAATCAAGTGAGCAAACGCTAAACTTGACCGAAAGTGCTGATATTCCGACGCTTAACCCAACAACTTCTACGGATGCCGTGTCGTTCAACGTCTTGAACAACACGATGGAAGGTCTTTATCGTTTAGATGACAAGCAACAGCCGACACCAGGTATTGCTGAAAGTCACACAGTTTCTGACGATAAATTGACGTACACATTCAAGCTACGTGATGCTAAATGGTCGGACGGTACACCAATCACAGCAAAAGACTTCGAATATGCTTGGAAAGAAGTCTTGAACCCGGAAAATGCTTCGCAATACGCGTATGTCTTCTACAACATCGAAGGTGCTGAAGAATACAACACGAAAAAAGGCGAGCGTGATGCGGTTGGCGTCAAAGCAGTTGACGACAAGACATTCGAAGTCAAATTGAAAGCACCAGCGGATTACTTCCTTGGTTTAACTGGATTCGGTCCATTCATGCCGAAATCGGAAGAACTTTCGAAAAAAATCGGTAAGGACTTCGGTTCGACAGCAGATAAATCACTTTACAACGGACCATTCAAGTTAACAGAATGGACACGTGAACAAGGCTGGAAAATGGTCAAAAACGACAACTATTGGGATAAAGATAGCGTCAAGTTGAACACAATCAACGTCAAGGTCGTTAAAGAAACTTCAACAGCAGTTAACCTTTACGAAAAAGGCGATATCGACCGTGCTGGTCTCTCTTCAGAATTCGTTGCTCAGTATCAAGATAATGACGAGTTCAAAACAAAGGGTGAATCTACAATCTTCTACCTTTACTTGAACACGAAAGTCAAAGCATTAAACAACGAAAAAATCCGTCGCGCAATCGACATGGGTTACAATAAAAAAGGAATCACGGACGTCATCTTGGCGAACGGATCACTTCCTGCAAACTATCTCGTACCAAAAGATTTCGCGAAAGATGCTGACGGAAAAGACTTCCGTGAAAAGTACCCGACATTCAACGAGTACAATGCAGACGAAGCGAAAAAACTATGGGAAGAGGGCTTAAAAGAGATCGGTCAAAAATCGGTTGAACTTGAGCTTCTTAACTACGATAGTGATGACGCGAAGAAAATTGGTGAGTTCTTGAAAGGTGAGCTTGAGAAGAACCTTCCAGGCATGAAAGTCACAATCAAGCAACAACCGTTCAAAAACAAACTTGATCTCGAAAACAAAGGCGACTTTGAGTTCTCATTCGCCGGCTGGGGTCCTGACTACCAAGATCCAATGACGTTCCTCGATCTCTTCTTGACTGACGGACCATACAACCGTGGTAAGTGGTCAGATAAAGAGTACGATAAACTCATCAACGATGCAAAAACACAAACGGATGCTACAAAACGTTGGTCAGAGCTTCAAGAAGCAGAGAAAATCCTTCTTGATTCTGCAGCCATCTCACCTGTTTATCAGCGTGGACGTGCATTCATGGTTAAACCATACGTTAAAGGGATTGTCGAACATAACTTCGGCGCAGATTTCTCGTACAAATGGGCTTCAATCGAAGGTAAATAAGTATAAAAAGCGTTCCCTTAACTGGGAGCGCTTTTTTTGTTGCGCAAATAAAAAAACCTTTCTTCTAAAAAAATAAGAAGAAAGGCAAGAATCGTTGAAAGACACCTAAAATTATTTCTTTACTTTTGCGCGTTTCCGTTGGAGTCCCATCGCTTTTTCGACTTTCGCCAATTTACGTGAAGCAACCAGATCTGCTTTGTCGCGACCATTGTCAAGAATCAAATCGAGTTCTTCTGAATCAATTAAGTCGTAATAACGTTGCTGGATCGGTTCTAGTTCAGCAACGATGACTTCTGCGACATCTGATTTAAATACACCATAGTTCAATCCATCATACTTTGCTTCCAAGTCTTTGATTGAAATACCAGCCAGCAATGAATAAATTTCGAGCAAGTTTGAGACGCCCGGTTTGTCTTCCCGGTCAAATCGAACGATCCCCTCGGAATCCGTTACGGCAGACTTGATTTTTTTGCGAATCACGTCCGGAGCGTCGAGCATCGAAATATAGCCTTTTGGATTTGTATCCGTTTTTGACATCTTTTTATCGGGAGACGTCAAGCTCATGATACGGGCACCCGTTTCGGCGATGACCGGCTCCGGCATTTTAAATGTTTCGTAATAGCGGCTGTTAAAACGTTGCGCTAAGTCACGTGTCAACTCGATATGTTGTTTTTGATCGTCGCCGACTGGAACAAGCTCTGCATCATATAAGAGAATATCGGCTGCCATCAAGGTTGGATAAACAAATAATCCAGCACCAATCCGGTCTTTGCCTTGCGACTTATCTTTATATTGTGTCATACGTTCTAGTTCACCCATACCGGACAGACATGTCAGCATCCACCCGAGCTGAGCGTGCGCTTTAACTTCCGACTGGACGAAGATTGTTGATTTTTCAGGATTGAGTCCGCTTGCGATATAAAGTGCAGCAAGCGCCCGTGTATTGTTCATAAGTTCAATCCGGTCAATTTCGACCGTGATGGAATGTAAGTCGACGATACAGTAATATGCATCGTGTTCGTCCTGAAGATTAACAAAGTGTTTCATCGCGCCAATGTAGTTACCAAGCGTCACCGTACCCGTTGGCTTAATGCCTGAAAAAATCGTTTTCATGAGAATCCCTCCAAAAAATGAAATAAAAAAGATGACACATCCCTTGAATCATTCAAGGGACGAGTCATCGCGTTGCCACCCAAGTTGCTAGAAAACTAGCCGCTCATTTGCTGTAACGGGCAGACCCGTCTGATTCTACATCATTTCGAATCAGCCACTCCGAAGTCCATTCCATCTGCGCCGACTGTCCATTTCCACCATCCATGGACTCTCTGTAAGTGGTTATCAGATGTACTACTCTCCATCACTGTGTTCTCGTATAACGTTATCTCCACTTTAGCACATGTTTCTTCTAATCGTCATCAAAATTCCGTCAAATGAACGATAAGAGTAAAGAGACGACGATACAAATAAAACCACTCGAGAGATAAGGAACCGTCCGGTTAGAAGCCCGCTTTTGTTTTGCTTTTAAAAGTTCACTTTCTTCATCCTCGTCTTCGTAATAATCCCCATCGACTTCCCGTAACTTCGCTTCCCGTTGCTTTTTAAAGCCTGCAGTGATGCCTTTAAAAAATCCATTGGCAGACATATTGGAGAAGAATCCGATAGCAAGTAACAGGAAGCCGGCAATGAACAAGCCGCCTGACAAGTGATAAACAAATGAATGGGTAGCGTCGGTGGCGACGGCCCAAATCGTGTAGACAGTTGTTAAAATCAAAGCAATCAGAAGCGGGCGTAATAGTTTAGCAGACATGATGAACCTCCTACGGCAAGATGATGATTTCATTATACGCAAAGTCAAGGATTGTTACGACTCTGTACTATTCAGGACGTATAAAATAGCAAATAGTGTGACTATTCACTTGACGATATTGTTATTCTCACATAAAATCAATTTATCACTTCGTTTAAGTTTTTGAAACTAGGTCAATGCGTTTTGGGGAACGTTGAGGCAGTTTCGACGAGATGTCCAAAAATCGTTTATATTAAGCGGTTTTGAAAATGAAAAGGAGATGACTCACCGATGAATAAAAAAACAGTCGGTCTCGCGTTATCAGTTATGCTTGCAGGAAGCGTTGTACTTGCAGGTTGTTCAACAACAGGTGACGGAGATAAAGATGCAGGTTCTTCTAAAGGCAAAAAAGTTTTACGATTAACGGATACTTCTGATATTACGACGGTCGATCCGGCACAAGCAACAGATGCAGTTGCGTTCAACATGATCGGAAACACGATGGAAGGTCTTTACCGGTTAGACAAAGACGGGAAAGCGATTCCGGCACTTGCTGAAAAAACAGATATCTCAAGTGATAACCTCACATATACGTTTACGCTTCGTGATTCTAAATGGTCAGATGGTACACCAGTCAAAGCACAGGATTTTGAATTTGCATGGAAACGTGCCGTCGATCCAAAAACTGCTTCCGGTTATGCATACATCTTTGATACGGTCAAAAATGGTGCTGATGTCTCACAAGGAAAAAAACCAGTCGACGAGCTAGGTGTCAAAGCGATTGACGACAAGACACTTGAAGTTAAACTCGAACGTCCGGCACCATACTTCCTTTCACTCACATCATTCGGAACGTATACACCAATCAGCGAAGATTTCTATAACAAAAACAAAAAAGACTTCTCGCTTAAACCGGATAAACTTCTTTACAACGGTCCTTTCGTTTGGACATCTTGGAAAACGGATTCAAAACGTATTCTGACGAAAAACGAAAACTATTGGGATAAAGATGCCGTTAAACTCGATGAGGTCTCGATCAGTGTCGTTAAAGATAACTCTACCGTTGTAAATCTGTATGATACGGACGAAATCGATTATGCCGGCCTCACGTCAGAGCAAGTTGCGACATATGAATCAAAACCTGAATTCAAGACCGCACTCCGTTCATCGATTGCTTACTTGAAGTTCAACAATGAAGACGCCACAATGAAAAACGTCAATGCGCGTAAAGCGATCGCACGGGCAATCGATCCAAAAGGGATCACGGATACGTTACTTGCGAACGGTTCGATTCCGACTACAAGCTTCATTCCGAAAGAATTCATCAAAGATGACGCAGGTAAAGACTATACAAGCGACATCAATTGGTTCGACCGGGATGCGAAAGAAGCAGCTGATCTTTGGAAAAAAGCAAACGGTGATAAGAAAGCAACGATTGAACTCTTGTCATTCGATAGCGAAGACGCGAAGAAAATCAGTGAATACATGAAGGGACAGATTGAGAAAAACCTTCCGAATGTCACTGTTGCGATCAAACAACAACCGTTCAAAAATAAACTGGATTTAGAAGCAAAAGGCGATTACCAAATGTCTTATGCGCTTTGGGGTCCGGACTATCAAGATCCAATGTCGAACTTATCGATCTTTGAATCGACAAACAGTCAAAATGACGTCAAATACAAATCGTCTGCCTACGATAAATTGTTGAACGCTGCCAACGAAGAATCAGATGTCGCAAAACGTCTTGATCTCTTTAAACAAGCAGAGTCACAATTGATCGAAAAAGACCAAGCGATCGCACCGATTTATCAAGCGGGTGCTGCATTCCTGAGTCGTCCGACGGTCAAAGACTTTAACCGTCAAGTTTTTGGTGCTGACTTCCAGTACAAATATGTTGATGTGAAGTAATTGAAAATGGGAGCGTCCTTGAGAACGTTTTCAAGGAACGCTCCTGTTTTATACGATTTTTTCTGAATGGAAACTCATTTTGTTAGCAGAAATGTGAAATTTTCGTAAAAAATAGGTTCTAATTACTTTGTTAGCAAAGTATAATGGAATCAAACGAAAAATTCTGAAATATTGGTTAACTGTGAAAAAACAGCGGCCAGGGGGGCGTCAATCAGTCCAAAATAAAAAAGAATTTTAATTTTTACGACAAAATTCTTGAATGTTCCGACAATTTTGGGTCATACTGATTTTATTGATGTTTCGAAAAAAACAGAAAATCTTTATAGGGGGTGCCATCTATGGGCCGTTATTTAGCTCAACGCCTTGTTTACGGCGTACTGACGTTTTTACTCATCGCTTCGTTCACTTTCTTCCTAATGGATCTGTTACCAGGTTCACCGTTCCAAAACCAGGAGAAACTTTCTCCTGAACAGTTAGATATCCTGCGGGATAAGTACAACTTGAATGATCCGCTTCCACAACGCTATGCAGCGTACATGGTCAACTTAGTTCAAGGAGACCTCGGTGTATCATTTAAATATGACAGCCGTCCAGTAACAGATTTGATTATGGAACGAATTGGACCATCCGCTCAATTAGGTATTCAAGCCCTTGTTCTCGGTGTAGTTCTTGGTCTTGTCCTCGGTGTTGTCGCGGCTCTTCGCCACAATACAGCAGTTGATTACGGTGCGATGTTCATTTCGGTACTAGGGATTTCCGTGCCATCATTCGTATTTGCGTCACTTCTTCAATATTATATCGGAGTGAAATGGGGCGTATTGCCAGTAGCCTTCTGGGAAAGTCCAGCACATACGATTCTTCCGACCGTTTCCTTATCGCTTGGAGTAACAGCCTCAATTGCCCGTTTCGTTCGAACGGAGATGCTTGAAGTCACCGGTCAGGATTACGTGACACTTGCTAAAGCAAAAGGCCTAGACGGTCAATCGATCACTTGGAAACACATGGTGCGTAACGCCTTGATTCCAGCCATCACGATTCTTGGACCAATGACAGCAGCCTTGATTACAGGAACATTCGTTATTGAAAAAATCTTTGCCGTACCGGGTCTTGGTGAATTGTTCGTTTCGTCCATCACACAAAATGACTATACGGTTATCATGGGGACAACGCTGTTCTTCTCGGCAGTCTTTATCTTTATGATCTTGCTCGTCGATATTCTGTACGGTGTCGTCGATCCACGGATTCGTTTGGGGGGTAGCAAATAATGGCAGAACAAAATTCAAACGCAAAAGCAGAACAGTTCGACTCATCACTGTTCCAACCAGTAGAATTTAATGAACAAGCGGGTGAGCGGATTGCCGGAAAAAGCTTAAACTTCTGGCAGGATGCCTGGACACGCCTTCGTAAAAACAAAGCGGCAATCCTGTCGCTCGTCATCATCGTCATCATCGCACTGTTATCACTCTTCGGACCGATGTTGTCCGGTAGAGATGCTTATACCCAAACGATTACTCAAGCTAAACTACCGCCAAAAATTACAGGTCTTGAGTGGGCTGGTTTTGACGGAATGGCAACACTTGGTGAAAAGCCAATCGATTTTTATGAAACGAAACAAGTCAAAGATACATTTTGGTTTGGTACGGACCATCTCGGTCGTGACTTATGGTCACGTGTCTGGGAAGGAACACGAATTTCACTCTTCATCGGTCTTGTCGCAGCAATCATTGATGTTCTAGTCGGTGTCACGTATGGCGGAATTTCTGCTTACTACGGTGGACGTGTCGATAATATCATGCAACGGATTGCGGAAATCCTGACAGGGATTCCGAACTTGATTTTAATCATCTTGTTCATCTTGATTCTTGAACCCGGAATCACGACCATCATCCTCGCGATGACGATCACCGGCTGGATCGGGATGAGTCGACTCGTCCGCGGACAGATCCTGAAACTTAAGAACCAGGAATTCGTTCTTGCAGCACGCACACTTGGTGCTTCTAGCGCACGTTTAGTATTCAAGCATTTGATTCCAAATACACTCGGTACAATCATCATTTCATTGATGTTCACGATTCCAGGTGCAATCTTCTTCGAGGCTTTCCTAAGCTTCATCGGTCTTGGTCTTGCTCCACCACAACCATCACTGGGTACATTGATCAATGAAGGGTACAAAGAATTAAAAACATTCCCTTACTTGCTCGTCATCCCATCGACAATCCTCGTACTTGTCATGATCAGCTTTAACATGCTAGCCGATGGATTACGTGATGCGTTCGACCCACGTCTGCGTCGCTAACGGAAATAAGAGAGGAGTTCATCCACAATGGAAACTATTTTATCAGTACGCGACCTGACTGTCGCTTTCCATACGTATGCTGGGACGGTTCAAGCCGTCCGCGGCGTATCGTTTGATTTAAAGAAAGGCGAAACACTTGCCATCGTTGGTGAATCCGGTTCAGGTAAATCGGTTACATCAAAAGCTATCATGCGTTTGATTCCAAATCCTCCCGGTGAAATCACGAAAGGTGAAATCATGTTTGACGGCCGTGATCTGGTCAAACTCTCTGATAAAGAGATGCAAAAAGTACGTGGTCGTGATATCGCGATGATCTTCCAGGATCCGATGACATCATTAAATCCGACGATGACCATCTTCAAACAGATTGCCGAAGGTTTGAAACGCCACCAGGGATTGACAGGCGATGCAGCTAAAAAACGGACGTTAGAATTACTGACACTCGTCGGAATTCCGAACCCGGAAGCACGTCTGAAACAATATCCGCACCAACTATCAGGCGGGATGCGTCAACGGATTGTTATCGCGATTGCACTGGCTTGTAATCCTAAAGTCTTGATTGCCGATGAGCCGACGACAGCACTCGATGTTACGATTCAGGCACAGATTCTTGAGTTGTTAAAAGACATCCAGCAAAAAACAGGTACAGCTATCATCTTCATTACACACGATCTTGGTGTCGTAGCGAACATGGCAGACCGTGTAGCGGTTATGTATGCTGGGAAGTTGATTGAAAAAGGAACGGTCGATGAAATTTTCTATGAGCCACGTCACCCTTACACATGGGGACTGCTTGGATCAATGCCACGACCGTCTGACGATCGTTCGCAAGACTTACCGGCAATTCCTGGAACACCACCGAACTTATTGCACCCACCACTCGGTGATGCATTTGCACCACGTAATCAGTACGCAATGAAAATTGATTTCGAGAAAGAACCTCCGTTCTTCCCGATCACAGATACTCATGAAGCGGCAACTTGGTTATTACATCCACAAGCACCGTATGTAGAACCACCGGTAGCCATCCGCGATCTTGCGCTGAAATATCGTCCAGATAGCACATTCGCGAAATCGCTTCTGAAAGGCGGTCTAAAGTAATGGAGAATCGTAGTAAATTACTTGAAGTAAAGAACCTCAAACAACACTTTAATATCGGTCGTGGTCGTGTCGTCAAAGCAGTTGACGGTTTATCATTCGATATCTATGAAGGAGAAGTTCTTGGTCTTGTTGGAGAGTCAGGTTGTGGGAAATCGACAACGGGGCGTTCAATCATCGGTTTATACGATGCGACAGACGGAGAAGTCCTTTTCAAAGGTGAAAATGTTCATGCTAAAAAATCGCGTAAAGAGAAATTGAAATTCAACCGTTCGATGCAGATGATTTTCCAAGATCCATATGCATCGTTGAACCCACGGATGACGGTCGGGGATATTATCGCTGAAGGAATCGATATTCACGGTCTTGCCAAGTCGAAAGACGAGCGGAACAACCGTGTATATGATCTTCTTGAAACAGTTGGTCTAACGAAAGAACACGCGAGTCGTTATCCGCATGAGTTCTCAGGTGGACAACGTCAGCGGATCGGGATTGCCCGTGCGTTAGCCGTCGAACCAGACTTCATCATTGCCGATGAGCCAATCTCTGCACTAGATGTATCGATTCAAGCCCAGGTCGTCAACCTGATGAAACAATTGCAACGTGATCGCAGTCTGACGTATCTGTTTATTGCCCATGATTTATCAATGGTCAAATATATCTCAGATCGAATCGGAGTCATGTATCAAGGTCACCTCGTTGAATTGTGTGATGCGGATCGCCTTTATGAAAATCCAGTCCATGCCTATACGAAATCCTTGTTATCAGCAATTCCACTTCCGGATCCAGAGCATGAGCGAACACGTAAGCGGATCATTTATGATCGCCCGACAGGCGGAGCGG
This sequence comes from Exiguobacterium sp. R-39, assembly GCF_049942815.1. Taxonomy (NCBI): domain Bacteria; kingdom Bacillati; phylum Bacillota; class Bacilli; order Caryophanales; genus Exiguobacterium; species Exiguobacterium sp. R-39. The sequence continues at coordinate 2,092,325 of NZ_CP187965.1, read as the reverse complement.
TTGGGAAATCGAGTGAAGACTCAAGCATCCCGCCGTTGCGCGAAATCGAACCGGGTCATTATGTCTCGATGACAGATGCAGAACTCGAAGCGTATCAAGCACAACTTGTGTAATTTAACCAAACTAAAAGGCATTCCTGAAGTTATTCGGGAATGCCTTTTTTTAATTTTCGGAAGCAATACGGGGAAGGTTGTTGAAACGGTGGACAACCGAGTCAAGAGCATGCAGACGGCTGACGGCTTCTTCGAATGGAATTTTCTCATAATGATGAAGACCACCCGGTTGTTCTTCAAGCGTATCGGCATCATGGACCAATTGTTGCAATGGAGTCCGGTTAATCGTCCCCGGTGGTAAATAGGAATCTGTGTGCAACAGAACGGCAAGGGCGATTTCTTTTGCCCGTTCCGGTTCTTCACCGAGACGAATCAGTAATTTATGGGCCCGTTCCGCTCCTTTGATCGCATGGATGTCATTTTGACGGTAGAGATCATAATTCCATGTGCCGTCTGTATACCATTCATAATGACCGATATCATGAAGCAGGGCAGCCTTCGTTGCTGTATCTGCATCCAGACCACGCTGGGTAGCGAGTCTCAACGCCTGTTCTGCTACAGAAATGGCATGATTCAAGCCGGATCGTGCTAAATATTTTTGGGCAATCGGATGTTCAATAATAGTGACAAGGGTAACTGGCATAAAAAATAACTCCTTTCACGAGTAAGTATTTCTATACACTTTACGTGAAGTGGCGAGCAATTGCAACTATTTACTAAAGACAAATCGACAATCTCACATAATTAATTGCTTCAAGTAGGAATAGAAATCAGGTAAACGTGGTATACTAATTAATGTAGAAGATGATAATTTAGCTTTCGTTGGTTAACAGTTCTTTTTTCGGACCGAGTGAGGTGTCGGAGTATGAAAGAACGTGATAAAAAGAAAAAGTTGAAAAAACGCCTTTTGCGGGACATTTTCGAAAAAAAATTAAAAGAGATTAAACTCCCTAAAGCAAAAGAGACGATTTCTCAACCCTTTGATCACACACCAGCTTGCTGAAGCCACCTGGTGGCTCTAGCAAGTTTTTTTACGAAAAGTTCTTTCATCTCAAAACATATATCGGGTTTTATTTTTTAATGAAAATCAAAGTAAACTGTCAAGTAATAGAATCATCAACTACTGGGTAATAAATTTACGCAGGAGAAATGATGTGAAATCAGGGGGAGGATGTTTTTCAATGGTAACACTCTATACTTCACCAAGCTGTACTTCTTGTCGTAAAGCGCGCGCGTGGCTTGAAGAACATGAAATCCCATTTGTGGAACGTAATATTTTCTCAGAGCCATTATCGCTTGATGAAATTAAACAAATACTTCGTATGACAGAGGACGGAACAGATGAAATCATCTCGACACGTTCGAAAGTCTTTTCAAAATTAGATGTATCGGTAGAAAACTTATCGTTACAACACTTGTATGATTTGATTCAAGAATATCCAGGTTTATTACGCCGTCCAATTCTGATTGACGAAAAACGTCTTCAAGTTGGATACAACGAGGATGAAATCCGCCGCTTTTTACCGCGAAAAGTCCGTACCTTCCAGTTGTTGGAAGCTCAGCGCCTTGTCAACGAGTAAATTGTCATGAGCACGCTGCTTTCTGAGCAGTGTGCTTTTTGTTACCGCCTAAAAAGGTTAAAATAGAGATAACAAAGGAATATACCCTATATGTTTAATGATTCTTTTGAATCTATGTGAAGTGCTCGTTCGTATACTAGATAAGAGCGAGAGGAAAGGAGTGGACATATTGAAAATCGAACGCGTCAATGACAACACCGTCAAGTTCTTCATTACGTACACGGACATCGAACGCCGCGGCTTCGCCCGAGACGAGATTTGGTACAACCGTGAACGTGGAGAACAGTTATTCTGGCAGATGATGGATGAAGCGAATGAAAAAGAGTCCATCTCCTTCGAAGGTCCACTATGGATACAAGTACAGGCATTTGAAAAAGGTTTAGAAGTCACCGTTACAATCGCTAAAACAACGATTGACGGAGAACAAGTTGACGAAGATGAGTTGGATTCGTTACTTCGTTCCGCAATGTCTGATGCGGAAGAAAAAGAAACGGAACTCAGTCAAGATGTCTTATTTGAAACAACAGATTTCGAGCATATCATTGCCCTTAGCCAATATGCAGAAGCACCGATCTTCGAAGAAGTGAAAACGTCTCTTTATCAAAAAGACGGACTCTACCTGTTGCACCTTCACTTTAAAGAAGAAACAGAAGTGGAAGAACAGGAAAATGTAATGAGTCTGATTGCAGAGTACTTGAGCTTTAGTGAACAGACGATTCATCCTGTAGCAGAGTATGGAAAAATAATCGTACCTGGCGATGTCTTTACGTTCATTCGGAAGCATTTTCCGAATTAACAGAATCAAACGGTACAATCAAAAAGGACTGCTCCAATTTGTTTGGAAGCAGTCCTTTGTTGTGTAGAATAATCAAGTGAGGGTGTAACCGCCATCGACGACTAAGGTTTGTCCATTGATGTAACTTGCTTTATCGGATAATAAAAAGCAGACGACTTCTGCGATTTCAGACGGTTGAGCCGCTTCACCACGTAAATGATGTTTCATCGCTAAATCAAACTTATCTTTTCCACCATATAAGGAATGACTTAACTTCGTGTCGACAGGACCGGGACAGATAGCATTAAAACGATATTTTCCGTGAAACCGAGCAGCATATGTTTTCGTAAGCGTAAGAAGAGCACTCTTGGAGGAAGCATACGGCAAGAGCATGGCAGGGAATTTAACATGTCCGACAATTGCACTGTTATTAACGATGGAAGCACCACGACTCAGCCGTTTGACTGCATGTTGAATGATCTGCTCCGGTGCATGATAATTGACTTGAAAGACTTCGCTCTGTTGGTCAGTCACCCGTTCTGGTGCAACCGGCTTTCCGAAGGTTCCGGCATTGTTGAAAATCCCGTCAAGTATTGGGAATTGTTCTTTTGTGTCTTCGAAAAATCGATCGATGTCGGATGGAATCGACAAGTCGACTGGAAAGAAGTTGATCCGTCCTTCACCGCGACGTTCCAAATCGTGACCACGTTCCTCATTTCGTCCAAGCGCAAGGACAGTATGTCCTTCTTGTGCCAGTTGTAAGGCGGTAGCTTCACCAATTCCGCTTGTTGCACCAGTCACTAGATACGTTTTCATTTTGAATCGTCCCTTCTACATAAAAGTATGTCATTCATAACAAATTACAGGAGGGGATACCATGTTGCGACGTGTCCAATTACTTATGACGCTGCTGTTGACAGTCAGTCTGATCGGATTTCTTTCTTATTACTGGAGTGTGTACATGGTAGGATGGCTCTCTCTCGTCATCATTCTCGTCGTACTGAGTGTCTTCGTCATCATCTTGCTTGAGAACCGGAATCCGGAACGAACGCTTGTCTGGGCACTTGTCATGATGGCATTACCGGTCGTCGGTGTTTTCGTGTATTTCACCTTTGGTCAAAATTATAGACGAAAAAGAATGTTTCGTCTGAAAGCGATGCTCGATGAAGAGTCTTACATTAAATATCGTACCCAGTTTGATCATGGGATACACAATCGGGTGTTCCGACATGGACATTACACGAAAGTTGTTAAACTTATCGATTCGATCAGCCGCTTGCCGATTTCGTATAATAGCCATACGAAAGTATTGACGAACGGACAAGAGAAATTTCCGTTATTGTTAGCAGAAATCCGTCAAGCAGAACGCCATATCCATTTGGAGTACTATATCGTCCGGGATGACGCACTTGCGCTAGAATTGCAAGAAGCATTGATTGAACGTGCAGAAGCGGGAGTAGAGATTCGTTTTTTATATGATGCTGTCGGTTGTTTCTCAACGGACAAAACCTACTTCAAAAAGATGGAGGCGGTCGGAATCGAAGTGCGCCCATTTTTCCCTGTCGTCCTTCCTTTTATCTCGAGTAAATCCAATTACCGGAATCATCGGAAAATCGTTGTCATTGACGGTACAGTTGCTTTCACCGGTGGAATCAATGTCGGAGACGAGTATATGGGAAAAGATAAGATTTTTGGATTTTGGCGAGATACCCACCTGTTGGTCAGGGGAGAAGCAGTCTCGGAGTTGCAACTGATTTTCCTTCAGGACTGGTACTACATGACGGGAGAACGGTTGTTTACACCGTATTACATGAAACCGCTCGAAGTCATGGAGGAAGCGACAGGGGGTGTTCAAATCATTGCGAGCGGACCGGATGAACCACATGAAACAATGAAGTCTTTATACTTTGGTTTAATCACGGAAGCCCGCAGTTCGGTTTACATCGCTTCTCCGTATTTAATTCCGGATGAGGACCTGATGACAGCTTTGAAGACCGCCGCCATGTCTGGTATTGATGTCCGAATCCTCTTGCCGAGTTTTCCGGACCATAAAGTTGTTTTTTATGCCAGCCGCTCTTATTTTGACGACTTATTATTAGCAGGTGTAAAGATTTACGAATACAACAAAGGATTCATGCACTCGAAAGTCATCGTAGTCGATGATGCGATTGCGACGATCGGCACAGCGAACATGGACTTAAGAAGTTTCCATTTGAACTTTGAAGTAAACGCCTTTTTGTACGGGACAAATTCAGTCCATGAATTGACACGTGATTTTTATGAAGATTTTTCGAATTCTTCACAGGTCGAACGGAGTGTCTTTATTCAAAGAAGTTTTAGTCAACGTTTGATTGAATCCATTTCGCGGTTATTTTCACCGTTGCTCTAATGAGGAGGAGTAAGATGTTTGAGGCGATGGATGAGCAAGGAAATCGAATCAACAGTCAGCTTGAGACCTTACAATCGTTAGCAGGTAAAATACTATACTGTCCGTATTGCCAAACACGCCTTCGGATCCGGCAAGGGAAAAAACGGCTACATTTTGTTCACGTAACGGCCTGTACCGGTGAATCGTCAGAACATCAATTTTGGAAAACACGACTTGCTGCCCATTTTGAAAATTTACGATTTAAGGTTGAAATTGAGGCGGTACGGGGGCGAAGACGATTTGACCTTTTAATATGGCCCGGAGAAATCGGGATTGAGATTCAGCGCTCGAAAATGAGCGCTGAAGAATGGCGACGAAGATGGTCGATCGATCAACAAGGCGGATATCAAGTACGGTGGATCGGGTTTCATGAGTCGAGCGGTCAGTTTCTTAAGCTCGATGGCTGGATGAAACCGGCATTTATGAAGAATGGTTATATTGATTTAATCGAGCAGGAACGAATTATCCGCTACATGCATCCACTTCCGTTCGCACAACGTTTTGTAATCTGTCAGCGCGTGTCCTTGTCAGTGGAGCAATTTCTTTTCCCACGTCCGGTTCCGCGACAATTCCTCGAACGACCATGGACGACACTGATAAAACACTATCGGCTTCGTCCGTTTTTTTCTTCGTTACCGCATCGTTATGTACGCTTTCCTCTTTATCACTCCAATCTTTATGTCTCTACACTTCCATCCTGGTGTTTTTTGCCCTTATCTGCGTTACTTTCCGTACCCGTCCATCCTTTTGAAATTCAAATAGCAGTTTACCTGCGTTTAAAAGGAAATTACTCCGTGCCCAATCTCCTTTCATTTCTCACAGAATGTCTGACACAGATGAAGATTCGATTTGAGCTAGCTGATTTATATGCTCTGATTGAAGAATGGATGGCGATTATCAACTTTCTTCAATACCACCTGTCTGAACTTTTTCAAAACCGTCCTGCTGATTTATCGGCTCGTTTGGAAGAAGATCAAAGGTTAGCAGGAGCGCTTCGTTTGTTTGTCGAAAGGGAAACAGGTATAAATGAAGTAAAGGAGTGATTCATATGGCAGAAGTATTAACACGGAAAGACGTCAAGAACGAAGAAACGTGGAATTTAGAATCGATTTATGAAACGAACGAAAAATGGGAAGAGGAGTTTGAGTCAGTGAAAGCAATGCTTCCACTACTTGTCGAGTATAAAGGGCGTCTTGCACAGTCGGATGCAACTTTATATGAAGGACTTCAACTTCGTGACGAAATCTCAAGACGGCTGCATAAGCTCTATACATATGCACATATGCGTTACGATGAAAATACGGCGGATAGTTTTTATCAGGCGATGAATGACCGTGCCCGGACGCTGGCTTCGCAAATTGGTGCAACATTAGCCTTCATGACACCTGAGCTGTTGGAAGTTCCAGAAGAGACGATCGCTTCGTACTTGGATCAGAATCCGGATCTTGCGCTTTACCGTCATGCATTTGACGAGTTGAACCGTGAACGGGAACATGTCTTGTCAGAAGCGGAAGAGGCAATTCTCGCAAAAGCAGGAGAAGTTCTCGGACAGTCGGGAACGACATTTGGCATGTTAAATAATGCAGATATGAAATTCCCGAAAATCAAAGGTGAGGACGGGGAAGAGGCAGAACTGACGCACGGACGTTTCATCACGTTCATGGAGTCAAAAGATCGTTCTGTACGCGAGGACGCGTTTAAAGCGATGTATGGGACGTATAGTCAGTATACGAACACATTAGCCTCTACTTTAGCCGGTTCCGTCAAAAAAGATAACTTCTATGCCGAGGTCCGGAAGTTCAAAACGGCCCGCGAATCAGCGTTACACGGAAACACGATTCCGGAGCAGGTATATGACGGATTGATTGAAGCGGTTCACGAACACCTTCCGTTGTTACACCGTTATGTTGCTTTACGTAAACGGATTTTAGGCGTCGATGAACTGCATATGTATGATATGTATACACCGCTCGTCAGTGAAGTCGAAATGAAGGTGACGTACGAAGAAGCCAAACAGTTGATGGTGGATGGATTAGCACCACTAGGACCTGAATACAAACATATTCTTGAAGAAGGTCTTGCGGAACGCTGGGTCGATGTCCGTGAAACACGTGGTAAGCGGAGTGGTGCCTATTCGTCAGGCGCATACGATACACAGCCGTTCATCTTGATGAATTGGCAGGATAACGTCAACAACTTGTTTACATTAGCACACGAGTTTGGTCACTCCGTCCATAGCTACTATACACGTCAGAATCAACCATACGCTTATGGTGATTATTCAATCTTTGTCGCTGAGGTAGCATCGACGACAAACGAAGCACTCCTAAATGATTACTTGTTGAAACGTGTGACGGATAAAAACGAGAAACTGTACCTCTTGAACAACCAATTGGAAACATTCCGTGGAACGTTATTCCGTCAGACGATGTTTGCAGAGTTCGAACACCAGATTCATGAAGCGGCACGTCTTGGACAAGCGCTGACACCTGAATTCTTAACTAAGACGTACTATGCCTTAAATGAAACGTATTTCGGTGAGGGTATCGTGTTAGATGAAGAAATTGGTTTGGAATGGGCGCGGATTCCACACTTTTATTACAACTATTATGTCTATCAGTATGCGACAGGTATTTCTGCAGCAGCGGCACTGACTTCGCAAATCTTAGAAGAAGGAGAGCCGGCGGTCGAGCGCTACATCAATAACTTCCTCAAAGCAGGATCAAGTGATTATCCGATTGAAGTCCTCAAGGCGGCAGGCGTCGATATGACGACGAAAGCTCCGGTTGAAGCAGCCCTCCGTCAATTCGAACGGGTACTCGATGAATTTGAAGCACTGCTCGGAGAATGACAATTTTGTGAAAATATGAACAAAGGGCTTTCGAAGAGGGATGTATTCGATTATACTAAACATGTGAAGCGAATCACATTCCCCCTGATGATTCTCTTTTCCCCCATCCGAGTTTAAAAGAACGACAAAGAAGCTGCTTCCGCGATTGACGTGGAAGCAGCTTCTTTAAGTTAAGCATGGGCAGAATCTTTTAAATGACGCCATACTTTACCGTCACAATACGTCAGTGAAACGCATTTTTGTTGAAGCATTAACTTTTTCAATTCGTGTTCAACCTGCGCTTCTGTTGCATCATAGATAAATGCAATTTCAGAAGTCGTTGCGGTGTCATACCGTCTCAAGAATTGTTCGAGAGGAGGCTTTGCCTGTTTCTCAAACGGTTGTTCTAACAATTCGTTCAGAATCGATACATAAATCAAGTATTCATAATGGCCTTCAGCCTTGATTGCTTCCTCATCTCCAACAAAAGCAAGCGTCGGGAGAATACGTACGTCCCAATCGGTCACCAGTTCAGTTTCCTTTTCGAGCATCAATTGAATGGTATCTGATTCGATATCACGATGGAATTCTGCTAAATCAAGACCAAATTCCGTTAATGCTTCTGCCAATCGCATCAGGGAAGAGCGCGAATAAGCGCTTTTTCCTTCGACATTATGCAACATGCGTAAACGACGCATGAATCGCATGCCAAACGTTTTCCCCTGCAATTCAATTGCTTTTAGAATCAGCAGAGGTGACATATCACACGCTGATCGCGAAGGCGCACAAGGAATTGTTGCAATTGTCCGAAGACGGAACAGATGACCGTATTCTAATTCTAATTTCTTGAGAACGGGAATCAACCGTAAACCATCCGTTTGTGTGATGTCTAGAAAATGATAGATTTCTAGTGGTTTTGTCGGTTGTTGAATTGATGGTTCGTCCAATGAACAATATGAACCGTTGCATTGTTCGTGTTCCATCCGTTCACCCCTTTTCTTTTTAATATCGTTACCCTATTTTAGCAACGAAAAAAAAGAAAGAGCAAAGGTTTTGCTTGTACATTTCTACACGATTAACGTGTAAGCGCTTTACGGTCCATAAAACGGACGATTTTATTTTTTGTTTCACGAAGGGGAATCTCGTTTGTTTGCAACAGTTCTTCGAACGCACGTTTACCGGCCGCGTAGTTTGTCACTTCAAATTCAAGTTCATAATCTGTGGTGCCTAAATACGTACTTTTATCTAAAACTAACAAACCGCTTTCCAGTTGTTTCTCGAATCGTTCTGTTTCAAGGCGTCCTAAATGTTCAAGTGAAGTCGTTAATTCGAATTTTTCCAACTGCTGATTCATTTCAGGAGAGTGGATCAAACCGTATTGGAATAAATCTTCCGCCTCTTGTTCGGACAAAGACACATGTGTTTCAAGTAACCCGTCGTCCTGCGGTTCTTTCAAAGTCAAAACCAAACCGGTCTTCTTTTCACGAATGCGCAATGCAGCACCGTAGCTACGAAGTTCAAACGTAGGTGTATCAAAATAGTCATTTGCTTGCCAAACAGAAGACCCGGATGTATTGTACCGTTCCATCAGTTTGGTGTAATCCGTTTCGTTTAACAGGTTTTTAAATTCAATTTCCATTTCTTGTCTCATTTCCGACCACACCTTTCTAGTTGAATGCTTGAAAATATGATACCATGAATGGTGTAGTGGAACGAATTGAACTAACAATTTAGACTAAAAGTGGTGACAATAACGATGACAAAAGAAAATTGGGACTTATTTCTCGCACCGTATCAAATCGCAGTGGATGAATTAAAAGTAAAATTAAAAGCCATTCGAAAACAATTTCAACAACGTGGGGAACATTCACCGATTGAATTTGTCACAGGACGTGTCAAACCTGTAAAGAGTATCTTACAGAAGGCTGAACGAAAATCGATTGATATCGAGTTATTGGAACAAGATATGCAAGATATAGCAGGTCTCCGGATCATGTGCCAATTCGTGGATGACATCATCCATGTCTTAGAACTGTTACGTTCACGGGGAGACTTTAAGATTGTCGAGGAACGCAACTACATTACACAAAAGAAGGAGAGTGGGTATCGTTCGTACCACATCATCATTGCTTATCCTGTCCAAACGATTGAAGGAGAAATCCCGACACTTGTTGAGATTCAAATCCGGACACTTGCAATGAATTTTTGGGCGACGATCGAACATTCTTTGAATTATAAATATCAGGGGAACATTCCCGAAGAGACACGGGAACGATTGAGGCGTGCGGCTGAAGCAGCGTTTCTGCTCGATGCGGAGATGAGTCAGCTGAAAGTAGAGATACAAGATGCTCAAGTCGTTTTACATGAACGAGAGGCGACCGAAGCAAAGAATCGAACAAAAGAGTAGGGGGATGACGATGCGTTTTGCGGTTACGGCTCGGGGCGATGAACGTTCCCATATGCTGAAGGAACAAGTAGAACAGGCGTTGATCGAACGGGGAAGTCATCGAGACGTCGTTACTCCGGAAATCGTGATTTCAATCGGCGGGGATGGTACGATGTTGCAAGCCTTCCATTCTTATTTGGATCAGGTCGAGGAAATCACGCTGGTCGGAATTCATACCGGGCATCTCGGCTTTTATGCCGACTGGAGACCGGAAGAAATGGATGAATTGATTCAACACATCGCGGACGATAACATAGCGACCGTTGAATATCCGCTACTTGAATTATCGATCGATTATGCAGACGGTTCGACGAATAAACTGTTGGCATTAAACGAATGTACGATTAAAAGTTTTAATCAGACATTGGTCTGTGATCTGTCGATTCGCGGAGAGTATTTTGAAACGTTTCGTGGTGATGGTCTGTGTATTTCAACCCCATCCGGTTCAACAGCCTACAATAAAGCACTGGGCGGGGCCATTGTGCACCCGGCGCTCGAGGCGATCCAGATCACAGAAATGGCTTCAATCAATAACCGGGTGTACCGGACGATTGGATCCCCGATGTTATTGCCGAAGCACCACGATGTCGAGATTCAACCGGTCAATCCGATTGATTTTCAATTGACATACGATCATTATGCATCGATTGTGCATCAAAATGTTAAGTCAATCCGTTGTCGTGTGTCCGATAAAAAAGTCAAATTCGCCCGATTCCGCTCTTTCCCGTTTTGGCAACGCGTCCGAGAATCATTTTTAGCAGAAGAAAGAAGTTAATTATAAAGAGGTAACGTGATGGCATTTCAAATTGAACAACAAGTAACTTCTATTGAAGATGGCTGGAGTGTCGGTCATTTTTGTACGACACGCCTCCATATTTCCCGAAAAATGTTAGTTTCGATCAAGCACCACGGGAATATTTTACGGAATGGACAACATGTCAACGTCAACGAGCCCGTTCATGAAGGCGACCGGATTCATGTCCGGTTTCCGGAAGAACAGCCTGCTCAGGACATGCATGCGACAAGCGGGGAACTCGATATCCTCTTTGAAGATGAATGGCTGTTGATTGTCAATAAACCACCGGGCATGGCTTCCATTCCGTCCCGACTCCATCCAGAGCGGTCATTATCGAATTTCGTGCTCGGTTATTACCGGCAACATCAAATTCCATACGCGATTCATATCGTCAATCGGTTGGACCGTGACACGAGTGGTTTGGTCGTTTTTGCAAAACATGCCCTTGCGCATCATCAGTTGAGCAAGATGCAACAGAATGGTTTGCTCGATCGCCGGTACGTGGCGTTGATTGAAGGATCAATCAAACCTCAGACAATTGATCTTCCGATCGGTCAAACCGATCATTCCTTCATGGAAAGAATGGTCCGGGAGGATGGTCAACAGGCAGTAACGCATATCTTAACGAGTGAGCGAATTACTGCGTTTTCGCGTGAATTGTCCCGATTGACGATTAAACTGGAGACGGGAAGGACGCATCAAATCCGGGTTCACCTTGCTGCACTTGGTCATCCGTTAGTCGGAGATACGATGTATAAAGGGACACCATTGATTGCGAGACAAGCACTACACAGCGCATCTGCTACGTTTCCGCATCCGGGGACAGGTGAGGTGATGACATTCGTCGCACCGTTGCCGGACGACTTAAGTCTTTCGTGAATACCAAAAGAGTGGCACCCGACTGGATGCCACTCTTTTTTGAAGTTAATCTTCATCAAACATCGAGATACGGGACTGTGAAGCAATTGCCATGATCAAGCCGAGTCCAACCAAGTTAACAATCATCGTCGACCCTCCGTAACTAATGAAGGGAAGCGGGAGACCGGTGATCGGTAAGACACCCATCGTCATACCGATGTTTTGGAAGATTTGGAATGTGAACATGGCGACATAACCCGTTACGATATACGTTCCAAACGGATCTGCTGTTTCCAGCGCGATTTGAATCAACCGGTAGATGAAAAGGAACAAGATAATTAGAACGACGGCTGCGCCGATAAAGCCGTAGTGAGCTGAGATCGCGGTGAAGATAAAATCGGTATGCAGTTCGGGAACTGATACTTGCAGTTTTCCGTACCCGACACCAAACATCTGACCTGAGCCGATGGCGTTAATCGATTGGACCAGCTGATAGGAAAGGTCATCCGCATACTCAAACGGTTGTAACCAAGCCATAATCCGGTTCATCGCATGCCCCGGGAAGAAGGTGGCGAGTAAATCATTCTGGAAATAAAACAGATAAAAGAATCCGACAATTGCGACGGTCAACAAGCCGAACATAGTAAGCAACCATTTCCAGTTCAAGCCGGACAGTAACATCGCACACGCTAAGATGACGCAGAGAATCAAACCGATTCCTAAGTCAGGTTGAATGATGATTAAAGCAAGCGGAAGCAACGTAATCGCGGCCATCTTGACTAACAGCAGGAAGTCCCGTTCATGTTGGACATACCGGGCATTGTGTTCCGAAATCACCGCAGCTAACGTAACAATCAGAAAAAACTTCATGAACTCAGCCGGTTGAACGGTTCCGATGACGGGGAACTGATACCAACCGTACGCCCCTTTAATGTTTGCGACCAACGGCGTATTACGTAAAACAACGAGACCAATCAGGGAGATGATCCCTGCTCCATATAAGTACCAGTGAAAACGTTTCAGCTGCTCATAATCGATGAGAATGACGACAGACAGTGCGATAAATCCGATGATATACCACTGAATCTGTTTTGCCATGAAATTGATTTCACTGATTGCCCCTTGTAAGAAAGGTTGCGCGGTATAGATTGCGATGACACTGATGACCATCAAACAACCGAGCAAAAAAAGCAACGTGTTATCATAACGTTGTGTAAATGATTTAAAACGGTTCATTCCATCCCTACTTTCTGTCTCTTTCTATATTACCGTAATTTATCAAAATCGCAATATCAAGAGCGATGGTTGACAGAAGCGTTACGTTTTTGTAACCTAGATATAGGTGTTATTACCAGGTACTAATTTAAGGGGGAACTCATAATGAATATTTATCCTTCGCTTGAGGGAAAGACGTATGTTGTAATGGGTGTCATCAATCAACGGTCAATCGCATGGGGAATCGCACGTGCTCTTGATGCGGCAGGGGCAAGTCTTGCCTTTACGTATGTCGGAGAACGCTTCAAGGCGCCACTCGAAAAGTTAGGTCAAGAACTTTCACGACCGGCGACGTATTATACGTGTGATGTCACGAGTGATGCTGAAATCACACAAGTATTTGAAACGATTCATGCCGATCACGGACAGATTTCAGGAATCGCTCACTCGATTGCTTTTGCCGATAAAGAAGCATTACGTGGTGAATTCTCAGGTGTGACACGCGAACAGTTTGCGCAAGCACTCGATATCTCGGCATACAGTTTGACGGCTGTTGTGAAAGCGGCAAAAGATTTCTTCACGGAAGATGCCTCTGTTATTACATTGACGTATCTTGGTGGCGAAAAGATGGTCCCGAACTACAACGTGATGGGCGTCGCGAAAGCGGCACTCGATGCAAGTGTCCGTTACTTAGCAGCAGAATACGGAAAGCAGGGTGTTCGCGTCAACGCGATTTCAGCCGGTCCGGTCCGAACGGTTTCTGCAAAAGGTGTCGGTGATTTCAATTCGATTCTCGAAAGTATTGAAGAGCGGGCACCACTTCACCGTAATGTCACGACAGAACAAATTGGTCAAAGTGGATTATTCCTCTTGTCCCAGATGTCGAGTGGTGTTACGGGTGAGATTCTTCACGTCGACAGCGGTTTCCATATCTTATAATATAATAAGAATTTTCGTTCATTCCGAACTAAACTGTACAGTTAAAACCAAGGGAAACCTTGGTTTTTTGTTTTTCTTAAAGAGATTTTGGGAATAACAGAATAACGAGCTGAACTTTAGGGAGGGATATTCTATGTACCAAGTAGATTTTACGGTAGTCCAATATGTGAATCGGCAAGTCAGAGTCGATTTGGAGCGGAAAACAGAACCGGTCGCCCGCATCAATCCGATCAAGCGTGTCGAGCCGCATCATGCTGAGCTGGAAGAACAAGCAAATGCTTATGGGGTTTTGCCAGAACTAAAACTTCCCGGTCGCAAGTTCGACCGGGAAGTTTGATGTTATTGACCTGTAAATCGGAACGTTTCGTACACACTCCATGAACCATTTTCGAGTTCATACAGAAGAGCCATCTTGGTGACATCTTCTTGGAAACGGATATCTTCCATTTTCAATCGTTCGAGAACGTCGAATAATTCGACATCGGATAAATCTTGACCGATTGTAATGTGAGGTAAGAAATCATACTTCGGTGTGTGACTAAGATCACCCGAATGCAAGGCTTGATGTAATTGTTCCAATTCATCCGTCGGCATGACTTTTAAAAATAAGACATTATTCGTCGGATGGAAAGACCGAGCGCCTTGGATATGAAGTGAAACCGGTTTCGTTTGCTCTGCTACCTGATTGAGAGCAGCTACGATGGAATCCAGTTCGGTATCATCGACACTGATCCGTTCTCGCATCGTAATGTGTGGTGTGATTAACGCATACTTGGAATCGTACCGTTTTCGGTATGAATTCGCAAAATCCTGAATTCGTTTCGATGGAAACAAAACTACCCCGATGTTCATCGAAAATCCCCTACTTTCCCCTGAAATGATAACGCTTTACAGGATAATCATGACGGATTATCGGTGTGATGTCAAAGAAGTTTGAGGGGAGAGCAGCAATCCGTGTATACTTGTGAAGAACTTTGTCAGAGAGGTGGATTTTGTCATGAAAGAAAAAGCACATTCTAAAGAAGTAAAACAAGCAGCAATCGATAAGCTGCATGAGCGAGGTGTCACGATTCATGCAATTGCTGAAATCGTGTATCAAATGCAAGCACCATACACGATTGAACTTACGCTTGAAACCTGTGTCAGCTCCGTGGAACGTGTTCTCGAAAAACGGGAGTTGCAGCATGCTATTCTCGTTGGGGCAGAACTCGATATTTTAGCCGAAAAAGGATTGTTATCTGAACCGCTTTTATCCATCATTCGTAGTGATGAAGGATTGTTTGGCGTCGACGAGACGATTGCAATTGGAGCTGTCAATACGTACGGTTCGATTGCCGTAACGACGTTTGGTTACTTGGATAAGGCTAAGATCGGGATTATCAAAGAGCTGGATACAAAGGTCGATGACGGACGCGTCAATACCTTCATGGATGATATCGTAGCAGCCATCGCTGCCAATGCGTCTGGACGTCTTGCACACCGATTACGTGATAAAGAAGATTATTCGGCCGAAGAACTTGAGCAACGGAAAGGGACGTATTGATGAAACTAAATCGAAAAGCTTTAGCTGTTTCAGGAATTGCGTTCGTCATCTTTCTCGGAATCGCTATCTCCATCCGGTTGACGGGCTATTTTTTATTTGACGCGCAACTGTCCAATCGCATGTCGAAACAAGTCCCGGCTGACTATGTCAGTTGGTTCACGCAGTTAGGATCAGGAGTAGGAGCCGTAACGGTGACGCTTCTGTTAACCGCCATCAGTTATTACCTGTGGCGAGATCGAGTGGGAAGTATTTGGTATCTGTTATCCTTTTTGGCGGTGGCCGTTCTCAATCAAGTTGCTAAAACTTTTTTTGTCCGGGATCGTCCTTCACTCAATGAATTGGTTGGCGGAGTCGGCTACAGTTTTCCGAGCGGTCACTCGTCAATGGCTTTTGCAGTGTACGGTGGATTTTTGATTTTGAGTTGGCGGTTTTTAAACCGGGCCGGGAAAATCATTTTGGGAATCTTTCTTAGTCTGTTGATTTTAGCAATGGGTTCGTCACGTATTATCTTGAACGTGCATTACTTCTCAGATGTTGTTGGTGGTTTTTGTTTTGCTGCGTTCATCTTGTGTCTGTCCTATGCCTTCATCTCATCGCGACGTAAACAAAAGGAGACCGGTCATCATGTTATTAATTGATATCGATCACAGTCTGCTTTTTGATGAAACGGCGATGAAGACGATTGCAGTTCCTACTTTATTAGTAGAGCGAGTAGGAGAAGAAAAACGGTTCATGACGATGCGGACGCATTTGCGATTGAAACGTCTCGTTGAAAAGAACGGTTTGATTCCATTTACGAGCCGCACGTTTGAGGGATTCCGGCATTTGGAGTTGTTTCAAATTGATGCGAAGCCGAAATGGTCTATTCTTGAGAGTGGTAGAACCTTACTGAAGGATGGGAAACCAGATAAACGTTATGCAAACTGGTTACGACAATACGAAGAAAACCCTTCTCTGGAAACGGTACTCCGTTATTTAGAGGAAGTGGAGCAGTTCGATTGGACCGTTTATCCGGCAGAAGCATGGGAAAAACGAATCACTCGTCCGCATCAGACGATTTTGCGCCAAGAAGATGAAGCGACGATGCTTGATGATGTCTTTAAACAAATGAATGATTTGCAGCAAGGATAACACTTACCCGAATGGGGACACTTAATTCAAAGGTCCCATTCGGTTTTTTTGTGTAGATGGACTGTTATACGGGCACTAAAAAAGATGACTCCGATGTAATATCGGAATCACCTAATAAGCGGGAGCAGCGTCCAAAATAAAGGAAGTCGTTCAAGGTTACTTCTTATAGGTTGACAGTCAAATCATCGAACCAGTACACACCAACGGTTTCCGATCCAGCGTGCGTGAGAATGGATGGACCAAACTGTGTAATTTCGATTGAAATCTGTGGCAATTTTGTTTGCAGCAAATCGCGTAATTGTTCGGCAGAAGACCGCGCAAGTGTATGGCCGATGTAAAGGGTCTGATTGTATAAACCAAACTGTTCGATTTTAGTAGCGATCTCGAATGACATTTCGTGAAAAGCTTTTTTAATCGACCGCACTTTTTTAAACGGAACCAGTTTACCGACCTCGTCGAACTTCACGATCGGTTTAATGTTCAGCATGTTGGCCAGTAAAAATTGACTGCTGGAAACACGACCACTTCGACGCATCGTCTCCATGTTGCCGATAATCAGATAGAAATGAGAGTGGTGCTTGAACTGTTCCAAGACTTGCATGACTTCTTCCGGCTGCTTACCAGCTTGCGCCATTTCGATGGAAAGACGTAACATGTTTTGTTGATTCGTAGCACCGGTGTAAGAGTCAATGGCATATAACTTAAAACCGACAGCATCCGCAGCGGCGACAGAACTGGCATACGTCCCACTTAAGCCGCTCGTGATGTGAACAGCATACGCATAATCATAACCGTCTGCTTGTAAACGCTCGTAAAGTTCAACTAACTCACCAAACGACGGTTGTGAAGTCGTCGGGATGACAGAAGAATTTTCGCGCATTTTTTGATCCAGTTGTTCAATCGACAGATCAGCATATTCCCGGTATGATTCTCCGTTGATGATGATGACTGTTGGTACGACATGGACTCCGAGTTTTTCAGCTTCCCCGGATGGGAAAAAAGCCATACTATCGGTAATCCAAGCAATCTTATCCATTAAAGCGACGCCTCCAGTAGAATTTCATTTTTTTAATCATACCATAGCGATGAAAGCGGCATCACTAGCCAATCTGTTTTTCAGGAATAGAATTTGGAGAAACGTGTCTAATCGATGAACTGATGAAGAAGGTGATCAAAACAGGCAACAGCCAAGCTAAACTTTTATCGGATAACGGCAAGAATGAATATACAGCGACTATCGGATCAGGCAAAACTTTTAACGTATGGAGAGCACTTAATAAAGAGAACAAGGCCGTGACCGATAAAGTGGTTCGATACACAAGTGATGGTCTCTTCAGCAAAGAACGGATAAAGGTCAAACCAATCAGGACGATGACGATCGGATACAGGAACATCAAGACAGGTACCGCAATCGCAAGTAAGGCATCAAGTCCGACAATTGAAACGGAAAAACCTAAAACGGTTGTGATAATGCCGGTGACCGGAAGTGTGAGACGGGTTGAGAGCGACATCATATATTCTGAAAAAGCTGTGACAAGACCAACAGATGTCGTTAAACAGGCAAGCAAAATAGCGACTCCCAAAATCATCAGACCAATCGTTCCGAATGTACTTTCGGCATATTGTTGTAATAATGAAGGACCATTGATTACCCCGACTGCTCCAAAACTATTCCGACCAATGAAGCCGAGTCCGGTGTAAACCAGAGTCAGTGATAGTGCAGCAATCAATCCGGCTTGTGTCACGGTCTTTAATTGGACTTTTCGACTTTTTAAACCTCTGACATGTAGCGTATGCAGGACGATGACACCAAATACAAGAGCGCCGAGAGCGTCAAGCGTCAAGTATCCTTGAAGAAATCCCTGAATGAATGCATCTGTAAAACCATCGTACGAAGAGGCGGGGGGTTGAACTGCCGATAATGGCGTTAAGATACTGCTGATACTGAGTGTCGCAAGTGCCAACAGCAACAACGGAGTGATAAAACGACCAATGATATCGAGCAGTTTGCCCGGTTTAAGGACAAGATACAACGTGATTAAAAAGAAAACGGAAGAAGAAATCAACAGCGTCGTTTGACTAGGACCACTTAAGAAGGGAACAACACCAAGTTCATACGTGACGACGGAAGTCCGTGGAATTCCAAAAAAAAGGTCCGATGGCGACATATAAAGCAAAAGTCAGTAGAGCACCGACGAATTTAGGAAGCGGACGGGCAAGTGTACTGATTCCCCCGCCGACCCATGCGACAGCAATCAATCCAGTCAGAGGTAATCCGACACCGGTAACAATGAAGCCGAGTATTGCAGGAAAAAACTGTGTTCCGGCCAGGGCACCGAGTTCAGGAGGAAAAATCAAATTACCCGCACCAAAGAATAATGCGAAAATCATAAAACCTAAAGCAAAAACATCTTTTTTACTCATAATATATCTTACCTCCTGTTTTTTTTTACGTTATTCACTATATCACCGGATGAGAAGTGATGAAAGAATTTTTAGAAAATTCATTTGTTTTCAAGGTTTATTTTTTGACTTTACCAAAAAAAGCCCATGTCATGGTTAGAAGATCTCTAACGGTGACATGAGCAGGATGTTGCAGGAATGATAAAGTAAAGGAGTAAGTGGTTTAGCTAGACGCCATGAAACGACCTTTTTTTTGTCGTCTTAATTTATGGAGGAGCCAAGCGTGAACGACTTCGCACGATTGACGAGGGAGGGTCAGTTCCACGAGTGGTTCTTGCTGCTGACCATGGATAATAAATAATCCTGTTTCTTCATCAATAGGTGAGATAGTCATTGAGCTCGCTTCATTCAACGATACTTTCAGTTCGCCTGTTGTGGCATCCTTCAATTTCAGGATGTTTCCGTTCGTTGCAAACTTGGTGAATGAACCGATACCGTTCACTTTTAACTGATCCATGCTAAATTCCTCCTTCGGTTGATCCAAACTTATTTAAATCATCAGAAAAGCGGTTCCAACTTCTAACTTCCAAAAGGTTAATCTCATTATAACGAAGTCTGGACCAGATACCAGTCTTAATTTATGTGAAAATTCCGATTAATCAGTAATGGTATTGTCATATAGAGGATTATACAAAAAACGAGCAAAAAGTACCGTATGAAAAATATGAGAAAACTATCCTGTTATCAAGTAAAAAAAGTGATTAGGATCAACGTAACTCCAAACTCCAATTTTTTTTACGATGGATCAACTCACCACGAAGGATGATCGATTCTTTTTTTGTCTCAAGATCTTCTTTCAGAACATGCATGTCTTCGTATCGACCGGCGATATAAACCGGAATGGTCGTTTGACGTGTGAACATCGATTGCCGTGTATGCGTGAAATCGATCAAAATTCCTTCTTGTAACAATTGACGCAGATTAATGATGATTTCCGCTGTAAGAGGTGAAAGGGTCGGAATACGGAGTTCGCGACGGATTTTTTGTTGCACTAATGTGGATAAGACTTGTTCGATACTGGGCCAATCTTTTAAATAAGCCGTTGCCTGTGTCCCATTATGCTCACTGAAATAGGCCCATTCGTTTTCGACGGAAGTCATGAATGGACTAGGCATTCCGCGTTTCATATGCATTAAAAACAACAGCTCTGCAATTTCAACATCTGTCAGGATATCCAGGGAATGAGAAGAACGGATATCAATGGCGTTCAGTGGAAAACGTTCTACATCATTCGATTGGACAAATTGTTCGACTTCATGCGCCTCGACATAATGAAAGGCGGTCCTCGAAGAATATTTGATGGATTTGAAAGCGGCTCCTGAGACGAGCAGGGCACTTTTTGAATCAATAGACGTGATAAAGTCCGCAAAAGTAACACCGGACATCGTCAAACGATGATTTTCGGCATCTTCATACAAGTAGAGCAGGGAGTTGGACATAAACGAGCGACTTCCTTTCGTGGTCAGGACGTGAATAAGTTCAATAGTAGCAAAACTTCTAATGAGCGAAAAGGGTATTTCCTTCTGAAAACGGGCATAATATAAAAAAGAGGTGATTGGGCATGTGGGGGTTAAGAAAACCATTCCCGGAACTAAAAACAGAACGCTTCATCTTGAGAGAACTGGAAAACAAAGATGCACGAGATCTATTTAAGATTTTATCGGATGATGAGGTCATGTATTACTACGGATCAGATCCGCTGGTCACGGTGTATGAAGCAAAAAATGTCATCAGTTACTTCAAAGAACAATTCACCCAAGGGAAAGCGATTCGATGGGCGATTGCCGACCAACAAACGAATCAACTGATTGGAACGATTGGATTTCATAATTGGTTGACCCAGTATCACCGGGCAGAAATCGGATTTGAAGTCAGCCAAGACTATTGGCAACAGGGAGTGGCCTCGGAAGCAGCACGGGCAGTCTTGACACACGGATTTGAAGACTTCGCGCTGCATCGAATCAGTGCACTCGTTGCACCTGAAAATATCGCGTCCAATGCACTGGTTCAGAAACTTGGTTTTCAAGCAGAAGGATTACTTGAAGATTATGCGTACAGTCATGGACGATTTATGGATTTAACGATCTATCGAATGCTTGCATCGGAATGGAAAGGATGACTAGTCGAATGTCGAAACAATCACTTGTG
Source organism: Exiguobacterium sp. R-39 (assembly GCF_049942815.1). Taxonomy (NCBI): domain Bacteria; kingdom Bacillati; phylum Bacillota; class Bacilli; order Caryophanales; genus Exiguobacterium; species Exiguobacterium sp. R-39. The sequence continues at coordinate 2,071,120 of NZ_CP187965.1, read as the reverse complement.
TTACTACATGGATTTGCCGGAGGAACGGATTATTTTAATCGGGTTGAAGCGAAACTGCGTCTGTCGTTTGATGTACTCGTGCTGGCTCTGCCTGGTCATGAAGGACAATCAGTCGGTCCGGAGACGATTGAAGAATTTGCCTCATGGGTGATGGAGGACTTGGAACGAAGAGGGATTGAACGGCCGATTCTGATTGGACATTCGTTTGGCGGTTATATCGTCTCCTCGATTGTCGAGATGTATTCGGAAAAAATCAATGGATTTGGTCTTGTCTACTCAACGGCTAAAGCAGATACGGACGAAGCCAAACAAAAAAGAAATCAAAACATCAGCCGAGTCCAAGAAATCGGTGTACGGGAATTTGTTGACGGGTTAGTTCCCGGCCTATTCGCTGAAGGTACTGATGTGATGATCGTCTCTGAAGCGAAGGAAATCGGTTATATGATGACTGTCGAAGGGGCAATACGGGCGCTGACAGCGATGCGTGACCGTAGAGATTTGACAGCCGTCTTAAGTCGAACGGATGTTCCAGGAGTGATCATCCACGGAACGAAGGATCCTTTAATTTCGGAAGCGAGTGCATTTGCGCCTCAAAACGAACGGATTATAAAACGTTCGACGGACAGCAGTCATATGGGGATGCTTGAGACACCGGATGCATTTTGTGAAATTTTAGAAGAAGTGTTCTCAGAGGAGAAGTCTTGAGGGCAATCTGTCTGATCAGCGTTCACCACACGGTGGGCGCTTTCTTGCTTCTTTTACGTAACCGGTTGAAAAAAGATACAAAAGCGTATGCGTTGCATTTTTAATTGAATTTCTGAATGATGAAAGGGGAGGGATTAAGATGAAAATTATAGCAATTGAACCAACACCAAGTCCAAATAATATGAAGGTCATCGTTGATGAAACGTTTTCGGAAAAGGGACAAACGTTTGAACATGCATTTGGTGCACCGGATCATGTAGCAAAATTACTGGAGATTCCAGGCATTAAGTCGGTTTATCAAGTGAGTGACTTTTTAGCCGTTGAACGGTTTCCGAAATATGATTGGCGTACGCTAGTCATCGAGATTCGCCGGTCCTTTGGCGAAGTACTCAGCGATGTCGAACAACATGAGACGGATGAGGCATTTGAGCCTGTTCATCTGTTCATTCAATTTATTTTAGGTGTACCGATGCAACTAAAAGGAGTCAAAGGACTAGAAGAAAAACGCCGCGGATTACCCGACCGGTTCCGGGAAGCTGCGCTATTCGTTCAACCTTATGTGAAGAATGTCATCAGTGACCGCCGCTGGGTCGAACAGGCACCGCGTTACGGGGATTTAGATGAAAGTTTGGCAGAAGTAGCTCAAGAAATCGAAGTCGCGTATCCAGCAGAGCGGATTGATCGCTTAAAGACTATTGCTTCAGGGGAAGAAGTCACATTTGACGGACAGGCGTTAACGTCGTCAGATTGGAAACAGCGTTTTGCAGCTCTAGATGAATTACCGATTGAATTGAACTGGGTCCCGGCATACGCCAAGATGCTTCAAGATGAAAAGATGCAGATCAGAAGACAGGCTGTAGTCAAACTCGGAATGTTTGAAGATAACCGATTAGAGCTGCTGGATTATATAACAAATGCGCTACACGACCCGTCAAGCAGTGTACGGCGAACGGCCGGAGATACGATTTCCGACTGGGCCTTGCCGGAGGCGGAAGTGATGATGATTGAAGCGTTGACGGATAAAAATAAACTGGTCCGTTGGCGGGCTGCCCGCTTTTTATTTGATGTTGGAACGGAACAATCGATTCCACGGTTAAAGGAAGCCGTGCAAGATAAGGAATATGAAGTCGCGCTTCAAGCGGAACTGGCATTGGCACGAATCGAAAGTGGGGAAGAAGCACTAGGTACGGTTTGGCAACAAATGAATCGAATGTCGGGTGAAAGTTCATAAGAACCTCAAAAAAGAAGTGTATGAAGAACCATTCGACAAAATAACAATTAAGATGTCTAGGTATATTTTACCTTCTAACGAAAAGATATGGGAAAATATGAAAAATATTTTGTAATGGTTTTGAAACGGAATTGAAATGTCGTTATAAATCACCATTTTAAAGGTGTATAACCCAACTATTTTAACATTCCAATAAATGGTTGTATTTTTTGGAATAAAGTTTTGACACGAAATGTCGAACGAGAATTTTCCGATGTTTTTCCTGTTTTGATAAAGTGAAATCACAATAACTGATTCGATTTCAAACAGCTATTCTGGTTTGACTGACATCTGACATAACAAAGGAGATTCGGGGACATGATACTTTTTGCTGAAACAGATCTAGCAGTAGGATACAAAGAACGTACGGCTTCGGGTGTATTCGTAACGATTGAAACAATGGACAGCCGGACAATTACACTTGTGGCACCGGCAACGGCAACGGATGCCATTTGCGATGAATTGTTTGTAACGGGGATTGAACAATTGTTTTCTACATCAAAAATGACAGTAGCCATTCCGGTTGCTTAATTGATGAATCAAAGAGGCAGGATGGGGGAGAACCTTATCCTGCCTCTTTTTTGTGCTAAAATTGAGAAGAGAGAAGAGAGGAGGCATTGTTTTGAAATGGATTATCCTGTTATCCTGTTTATGCGTACTGACCTTGATGTTGGCTGGATGTAACCAGCAAGAACAAAAGAAAGCGACGACACAAGGCGATGCCACGGAACAACCGATTGAAATCAAGGTGTCCGGAAAACAATTAGAACCAAACGTCGTCTTAGCTGTCGTCCAATTAAAAAATCCGAATGAACAAGCGGTGACCCTGACATTCCCGACATCCCAGCGATTTGAATTAAAAATCAAGGATGCGGATCAAAAAGTGCTCTATACTTTTTCGCAAGAGCAAGTGTTTACGCAAGCGATTGAACAAGAGCGCTTCAAAGGGTTGGAGACAAAACGTTACGAAGTAAGAATTGAGCTTCCGGATTCCAGTCATCCGACGCAAGTCGAGGCGATGACCATCCGTCAAGTAAAGGGAGATGCGATTTCCAACGGGAAAGCGCAAAATGAAATCTCGAACTAGGCAAGTATAAAAAAAGCTGAAGGAGTGTGACGGTTTCATGCAACAGGAAATCATTCAAGTGACGGGGGTCAAGCCGGTCATCGTTGCTGAAGAAGAAATTAAACAACGCGTTCAATTTTTAAAAGAGTATCTTGTGCATACAGGGGCAAAAGGACTTGTTCTTGGTATTTCAGGAGGACAGGACTCCTCATTAGCGGGTCGCCTTTGTCAACTCGCTGTTGAAGAGTTACGCAGTGAGACGAATCGAGATTATCAATTTTACGCCGTACGATTACCGTATGGTCAACAACAAGACGAGTCGGATGCCCAGCTTGCATTGTCATTCATCCGTCCGGATCATGCGTTGCGAGTCGATATCAAGCCGGCCGTTGCTGCTTCCATGGCTTCTTTTGAACAGGCAACGGGAGGCGTTTTGTCTGATTTTAGCAAAGGAAATACAAAAGCACGGGAACGAATGAAGGTGCAATATGATATAGCGGCTCATTACGGCTGTTTAGTCGTCGGAACAGATCATGCAGCAGAATTCGTAACCGGTTTTTATACGAAACACGGGGATGGAGCATGTGATTTAACACCATTGACCGGACTGAACAAGCGCCAAGGAAAACAGTTACTCCGTGAATTACAGGCACCTGAAGGATTGATTGAAAAAGTTCCGACAGCCGACTTAGAAGACAATCAGCCGGGGTTGCCTGATGAACAAGCGCTGGGAATGACATACAATGAAATTGATGATTATTTAGAAGGTAAAACGATTTCCAGTGAAAGCCAGGCTAAGCTGGAAGGTCAGTACAAACGAGTGGGACATAAACACCATATGCCGGTCTCGCCACTGGATACTTGGTGGAAATGAGTAATCCATTGCAGACGACAGCTGAAACAGCTGTCGTTTTTTTCGTCTGAAAATCGGGAAAAGACTCAAAACACATCAATAAGAGAGTCGGACGGGAGGTAAAGACATGGAATCAATTGCAGTCGTTGGTGGTGGACTAGCGGGATTATCAGCCGCAGCCTTGCTTGCCAAACAAGGAAAACGTGTTCAGCTATATGATGCAGCGATGTTAGGCGGAAGAGCGACCTCACAAATCATCAAAGGGTATACGTTTAACTACGGGGCGCATGCAGTGTATGGGCGGGATCATTCCGTGTTAAAGACGATCATTAAAAGCTTGAAATTAGAGATTACCTGGCTGGACTTTTCTTCGACGAAAGCAAAATATGAATTTTCCGGCCACTTAACTGCTGCTCCGGCTAATGCGATTGGTCTCTTGAAGACAGAAGTGATTGGCGGAACGGATAAACTTCGTTTTACATGGGAAGTTGTGAAAACAGTTCTCCGTCTTGAAAAAGGAGTGCCAGAGTTGTCAATTGGTCAATGGCTGGTGCAAGAAAAAGTCGAAGAAGACGTGTCACGCTTGATGCTTGATTTAGCGTCCAGTAATTTTTTTACGACCGAACCTGAAAACATTCCGTCAGTCGTCTATTTTGACTATTACCGGAAACTTTTTCGGACACGAAAACCGGTTTCGTATATCGCCGGCGGATGGCAAGTCCTAATTGATGAATTGGAACGTGTCCTGCAAGAACAGGGAGGGACGATTCACCGGAAAACTAAAATTACAGCGATTGAAGAAAAGGAACAAGGATACCGGTTACGTGACCGGAAAAAAACGGAATGGACTGTTGACCGGGTTGTCTTGGCGCTTCCGCCCCGTGATATGCGAAAGCTCGCCTTACCTGCCACCGTCCAATCCTTTATCGAACCTTTTGCCCAATATGAACCGGTAGAAGTTCTTGTGTACGATGTCGGAATCAGTCCATATCTCAAAACACCGTTTTCATACGTTTACGACCGTACCCATCAACTGTTCGTCACCGATTTATCTCATTACGATCCGAGTATCGCACCGGAAAACGGTCAGGTCTTACAAGTCGTCGCCTATCTTGCGCATCAGGAAGTCGGAAATCCAGATTATTTAGCGGAAAAGGTCAAACAGATTCACCGGCTTCTCGATCAGCATTATCCGCAATGGCAGGAACGTCTGGTCGTCGAACGGACAATGAAGCGGGCGATCGTTCAAGAAATCAAATGGAAGATGGGGCAAACTCCCCTCCCTAATTTTATGCAGGATGGACATAAGGAGACGATGGCTTTTGTCGGGGATTGGTGTGAAGGAGAAGGGCAGTTATCGGAATTGTCTTTCTCGAGCGCGTTGAACGTAGCAGCGGAATGGCAACAAAAAAACGCTCATTGAGCGTTTTTTTGTTTCGGATAAAAGGCAAGAGCAATCAAAATCGTAAAAGCAATCAAACTCATCATCGGAATCGTCAGGAAACCAAAATAATTGACCCACTTGATGAGGCAACCGTTCGTGCAGAGTGCTTCTCCGTCCGGTAAGCGTTCGAGTATGACGTGATAGGCTGCGACCGCAAATCCGAGTAACGTATATAATCGAAGAAAAAATCCATCGACCGGGCGATTACGGAATAAGGATACAAGCAAATAAATGGCGGTCGTATACATGAACAGACGTTGCCACCAGCACAACGGACAAGGAATGAATCCGCGAATCTCACTGAAATACAAACTGCCTAAAGTCGCGACCGTTGAGACGATCAACATAAAATGATAGCGTGACATATGTACCTTCCTCTCTAACGTGTTAAACTAATGCCATCTTATATCATGAGGAGTCGAATCATACATTGCAAGTGTCGGAAATGGAAATGTTGATTACGTTATCAGAAGAATTGAACATGAGACGGGCCGCAGAACGTCTTTTTGTCTCGCAACCTGCTCTCAGCCAGCGTCTGGTCGCAATCGAGCGGCGCTGGGCAACAAAGCTGTTCATTCGTTCATCACGTGGACTGAGTATCACCCCGCAAGGTGAAAAAGTCATCGGACTCGCCAAAGAAATGAACCGAAAAGAACTGGAGCTTAAAAGTGAATTGACGGCGGAAGAGGGGGCTGTTTACGGTACACTTCGGATCGCTGTCGCGTCCATTATGGGACAATATTGGCTTCCCCGTGTCCTGAAACGGTTTGTCGAACGTTATCCGCATGTCCGTGTCCAATTGGTCACAGGGTGGTCAAGTGAGATGATGCGCCATATGCTGGAAGAGCATTTTCATATTGGTATCATCCGCGGAAATCCTGATTGGAAAGGCGTGAAGGAACGGCTGTTCTCGGATCCGTTATATCTTGTTGACAGTGAACTGACGTCACTCGAACAGCTTCGGAAAACAGAACGTCCTTTCATTCAATTTAAAAGTGACTCGACGTACTATCAGGAGATTTTAGAATGGTGGCAGGACCGTTTTTCGAGTCCACCGGCCCGGACGCTCGTCGTTGACCAGATTGAGACGTGTAAACAGATGGCGCTTCACGGGATTGGTTTTGCCATCTTACCGGAATCAACGATTCATGAAGCGAGTGAAGTGATGCAGATTCCGCTTAAAACGTCATCGGGAAAAATTTTAAAGCGGGACACGTGGATTCTATCGACGGAGTCGATGCTTGAATTAAAACAAGTCCAAGCGTTTTGGGACATCGTCAAAGAAGAAGGAGGAAGTCAGTCAGATGGAATACGCAATTGAAATGCGCCGAGAACTTCATAAAATACCGGAGCCGGGTTTTAAGGAGTTTAAAACGCAAGCTTTTATCCTCGATCAAATCCGGTCGTACCCGGAAGATCGTGTTAGTTATGATACATTCGAAACAGGAGTATTTGTCCGCGTAAAAGGTTTAACGGGGAACCGGACGATTGGATATCGGGCCGATATCGATGGATTACCAATCGAAGAAGCAACGGGGTTACCATTTGGTTCTGAACACCCGGGCTTCATGCATGCCTGTGGTCATGATGTTCACGCATCCATCGCCTTAGGTTTGTTACGCCGGATTGTCGAACTGCCTGTCATGGATGATGTCGTCTTCCTGTTCCAACCGGCTGAAGAAGGACCGGGTGGGGCGGAACCGATGATCAAAAGCCCGCTGTTTGAAAAGTATCGTCCGAGTGAGATGTATGGTCTGCATGTCGCGCCGGAATATCCGGTCGGGACGATTGCAAGCCGGCCTGGTGTCTTGTTTGCGAGTGCCCGGGAAGTTCATATCACGATTTATGGACAAAGCGGTCATGCAGCCTTTCCGCATTTGACGATTGATACGGTTGTTGCTCAGGCGGCATTGATCATGCAACTTCAGACGATTGTCAGTCGTTCGATCAATCCAATGAACTGCAGTGTCATTACGATCGGGAAAGTGGAAGCGGGAATCCGGGAAAATGTCATTGCAGGTCGTGCTTTACTCGACGGAACGATGCGTGCGCTTAACGGAACAGACATGGAAAAACTAGAGCAACGTGTGCGTGACATCGTACGCGGCATCGAAGCTTCATTCGGCGTAAAAATCGATTTACAGTTTGGAAATCGGTATTATGAAGTCGTCAACGATCAACGAGTCGTTGATAAATTTTCGTCCTTCGTCAAAATGAATGCGAATTATATTGAGTGCGATGCTGCAATGACAGGAGAAGATTTTGGATTCATGTTAAAAGAAATTCCCGGCATGATGTTTTGGCTTGGTGTCAATAATGCTACGTCCGGATTACACCAGCCGACCCTGAATCCGGATGAAGATGCCATTCCCTTCGTCATTAATTTACTCGATCATTATTTCCGCGAATATGTCTAAACAAAAGACGTGACAATCGGCCCTTTATTCCTGAAAAAAATGGATAAAGGGCTTTCATTTTATAGAAGAGAACAGTTTTCGAACGTTTTGTGAAATAAATCACGAGTATATGTGAACAATTTGTTACATCAAACATTTAAAACAGACACAAATGATTATGTTCTCTATGATACGGATATAAACAATATATAGAAGTACGTCTAGAAAGAGGGGGCTATACACATGTTCAATGATCCAGTCATGCTCAGTCGATTATTGACAGGGCTCACATTAGCATTCCATATCATCTTTGCGACGATTGGGGTAGGGGTTCCATTGATGGTACTCGCAGCGGAGTACATCGGAATTAAACGAAAAGATTCAGACTATATTCTTCTGGCTCGACGCTGGACGCGTGGTTATATCGTAACTGTAGCGGTAGGTGTCGTAACCGGAACAGCAATTGGATTACAATTGTCGCTCCTATGGCCTTCTTTGATGCAAGTAGCAGGTCAAACGATCGCATTACCGTTGTTCATGGAAACTTTCGCCTTTTTCTTTGAAGCGATTTTCCTCGGTATTTATCTCTACACATGGGACCGGTTTAAAAATCCGTGGTTACACTGGTTAATCGGGATTCCGGTCGTCATCGGGGCAACATTATCCGCCTTCTTCATCACGACGGTCAACTCATTCATGAACTCACCAGAAGGATTTAAAATTGTCAACGGGACACTCACGCAAATCGAACCGTTAAAAGCGATGTTTAATACGGCGACACCGACAAAAGCAACACACGTCATCGTATCCGCTTACTTGACGGTTGCTTTTATCCTGGCAGCGATTGCAGCTTTCCATCTGTTACGGAAGAAAACCTTGTCGGCAGCAGAAACGGCATATCATAAAAAAGCTCTTCGCTTAACGGTCATGGCCGGATTAATCTTTGCGTTCTCAACTGCGTTAGTCGGAGATTTCTCCGGGAAATACCTGGCGAAATACCAGCCGGAAAAATTAGCAGCAGCAGAATGGCATTTTGAAACAACAAGTGAAGCCGAGTTGATTTTCGGTGGAATCCTGGATGAACAAGCGGACGGCAGTTATGAAATCAAAGGTGCCGTCAAAATTCCGTATGCTTTATCCATTCTCGCAGGCGGAGCGCCGGATACAGAAGTCATCGGGTTAAACGAATTCGCCAAAGAGGACCAGGCACCACTGTTTGTCCACTATTTCTTCGATATCATGGTATCGATCGGCATGTATTTAGCCGCCATCTCGGCCCTGTTCGTATTGGCTTTCCGACTCAAAAAGTTGAATCCATACAACAAGTGGTTGTTACGCGGTATCTTTATCGGTGGACCACTCGCCATCGTCTCGATTGAAGCAGGCTGGATGTATGCGGAAATCGGACGTCAACCGTGGACGCTCTATGGTATTATGAGAACGGCTGATGCGGCGACCACTTCGACCGCTGTCGGACCGATGTTGATTTTATTCAGTTTACTGTATCTGTTGCTCGGAACGATTTGTACAGTCGTCCTGCTCCGGATGTTTAAAAATAACCCTGTCGGCAAAGAACTCGCAGATGATCATCATACACGTGGTGAAGCGATGTTTGCGGACGACAACAAATAAGGAGGGAACGAGTTGGACATTCAAACACTTGGAATAACCGTACTTTGGACGTTCCTTTATGGATATCTCATCGTTGCCTCAATTGACTTCGGTGCCGGTTTTTACGCGTTTTATTCAAAATATACGAAACGGGATCATTTGACGAACCGTTTGATTCTCCGTTATCTTTCTCCGGTTTGGGAAGTGACGAACGTGTTTTTCGTCTTCTTCTTTGTCGGACTTGTCGGGTTCTTCCCGGATACGGCTTATTATTACGGAACAGCTTTACTCGTTCCCGCTTCAATCGTCTTAGTATTAATCGCGATTCGCGGTAGCTTTTACGCGTTTGCCAACTACGGTTCAAACGACAGCATGTTCTATACTTTCTTATATGGAGCAACAGGACTATTGATTCCGGCAGCGATGTCCACGACATTGACGATCAGTCAAGGTGGATTCATTCGGAAAACGAATGAGACAGTCGAATTCCTTGGGACGAAGCTGTTCACAAACTTCTATTCTTGGACGGTCGTCGCGCTTGCAATCGTATCCGTCCTCTATATCAGTGCCATGTTCTTGTTGTTTTATGCGGATAAAGCAAAGGACGAGAATGCAACACCATTGATTCGTAAATGGGCATTGTTCTGGAGTATTCCGACGATTGTTGTCTGTGCATTAGTCTTCTTTGGCTTAAAAAATCAAGCGGCTTGGCATTATGAAAACATCTTGAACGGTAATTGGTGGTGGTTCGCAGCAAGTTTCCTTTTCTTCTGCGTCGCGGTGACACTTGTCTACTTGAAGAAAAACTACGGGATTGCCTTTATCGCTGTTATGGCGCAATACGGGGTTGCCTGGTTCGGATACGGATACACACATCTTCCTTACATTCTTTATCCGTACATCGATATCAATAAAGCGGTCGTTAATGAAACGATGGCAACGGCACTTGTTGTGGTCTTTATCTTCGGATTGATGTTATTGATCCCGGCATTGTATTTGATCTTACGATTGTTCCTGTTTGATAACGACTATGTCAGTGGGAAAAAAGCAAAATAAACAGAACCTGTGTCACGTAACCATTCCGTGTGTCATCCATATAAAGGGTGGCACACTTTTTTGAGCGGATTTGTCATTCACTTTAAGGGATTGAAAACGGAAAACCGCATTAAAAAAGCGTTCATAGTAATTTAGAAGTGAATCGGGTACACTACTACTGAAGCAGAATTGTGAAGGAGAGTTGAACATGAATGGAGAGTTCGCAGTAATTGGTTTAGGTCGGTTCGGGGGTTCGATTGTCCGGGAATTATCAAAGAATGGATATGACGTTCTGGCGATTGATTCGGATGAAGAGCGTGTCAATGAATACATGGGGATTGCGACGCATTCTGTCATTGCGGATACGACGGATGAAAACGTCTTAAAGAGTCTTGGGATTCGCAATTTTGACCATGTCATCGTTGCGATTGGTGAAAATATTCAAGCGTCGATTTTGACGACTTTAATTTTAAAAGAGCTCGGTGTTCAATCGATTACCGTCAAAGCGACAAATGATTACCATGAAAAGGTGTTACGTAAGATTGGAGCCGACTTCATCGTTCACCCTGAACGGGATATGGGGGTCCGGATTGCGAACGGACTGATGAGTTCAAATATTTTAGATTATCTCGATTTATCACAAGAATTCTCAATCGTTGAAATCAAAGTCAGTGATCGAATGGCCAATCAGACATTAATCGACTTGGATTTGCGGAGTAAGTACGGTGCCAACGTCGTTGCAATCAAACGAGGCGAAAACGTCATGATTTCCTTACAAGCGGATGAATTGATTGAAAAAGGGGATTACCTTGTCGTCATTGGCGAAAATGATGACTTGGACCGTTTGGAACGTGCCATCCATAAAGTGAAAAATTAATATCAAAAAAGGCTGAGGAATCATTCCTCGGCCTTTTGAGTACTTGTTACATTTAAATGAGTTGGAATTCTTTCAGACCGTGTTCGATGCCGTCTTCTAGAATGTGTTTTGTGACGAAGTCAGCCGCCGCTTTTGTTTCAGCAAGACCATTGCCCATTGCGATGCCGGTTCCGACATAACGTAACATTTCTAGATCGTTCAGCGCATCTCCGAAGGCAAACGTATCTTCGCGCCGGATATTCGTCAACTTCAGGAATTGTCTGATACCATCAGCTTTTGACGAACCGACATTAATGACATCCATCGCATTCGGATGCCAGCGGATGAAGTCAAAGGCTTTGTAATTTTGAGTGTACTCGGCTTCTTCTTCAGCGGTACAATAGACAAGCGTTTGGAAGACATCATGTGTCGTAAATGCTTGCTCATCGAAGGCGGGTAAAGGAATATCCAGTTCTCCAAGGGATTCCTGGACCAACTGATCTGACGGTTTAGTTGAGAAACCCTGTGTTTCACCTAGATAGACGAGTGTATGACCGTTTTGATGTGCGCGAGCGGTTAAGTGCTTAAGATCTTCAATCGGTTGTGGGCGTCTGTAAATGACCTCGTTCTGATGAACAACGATTTGACCATTATAACCAATGATCGTATCGATGTTGAGCAGTTCGCGCACACCGGATAACATCGCCGGACCACGTCCGGTCGCGATGGCTACATAAACACCATTTGCTTGTAGCTGTTTAATTGCCTGTTTGGTCGACTCGGGAACAAAATGACCATCGTGAAGTAAGGTTCCATCGATATCGAAAAAGACGACTTTCTGATTTGCCATGGTTTCACCTTCTCTTTTTAATTGGCTGTTCAGCCGGATACATGTGGAATTATAGCATAGCGTTAACGTTTACGCCGACCTTGGTTTAGGAATAGGATGAAAAAATAGTAGGATATCGTGTATACTAATCTAAGGACAAAAAACAATGGACTGATAAGGAGTTGCTAAACATGATTTTTAAAGTATTTTATCAACCGCTTCGTTCGGAAGCCCCAGTACGGGAACGGACAGAAGTGATGTATGTTGAGGGAGAGAACATTCGTGAAGTGCGAACAGCGATTGATCACCTCATCAAAGATATCAATGTCGAATTCATCCGTGAGTTAAGCGGCGAATTCCTTGAATATGAAAAACTAAGCCCAGACTATAAGGTTGAAACGTTCGCATGAAGTTCGTTAAAAACCATCAAGCAGCCGTTTTCGCACTCGGTGGCTTAGGAGAAATCGGGAAGAACACGTACGTCGTTCAATTTCAAGATGAGATCATCGTCATCGACGCCGGTGTCATGTTCCCGGAAGATGAACTACTTGGAATTGACTACGTCATTCCGGATTACACGTACTTGATTAAAAATAAAGATAAAGTAAAAGGGGTCTTCATCACCCACGGTCACGAAGACCACATCGGGGGATTACCGTTCTTACTCAAACAAGTCAACTTACCAATTTATGCTGGGAAAATTGCACTTGGTCTCATTAAAGTAAAACTTGAAGAACACGGTTTGTTACGGACGGCCGAGTTACATGAAATTGATGAGGATTCAATCATCAAATTCCGGAAGACAAGCATTTCGTTTTTCCGGACGACACACTCGATTCCAAACTCGTTTGGCGTCGTTGTCAAAACACCGCAGGGCAACATTGTCCATACCGGTGATTTCAAATTCGATTTCACACCAGTCGGAGAACCTGCTGACTTAACAAAAATGGCGGAACTCGGCAAGGAAGGTGTTCTCTGTCTGTTATCAGACTCGACGAACGCTGAGATTGAAGGCTTTACGATGAGTGAACGTGTCGTCGGAGATACGATTTCAAACATCTTCCGTAAAGCAGAAGGTCGGATTATCTTTGCGACATTCGCTTCGAATATCTATCGCTTGCAACAAGTCGTCAATGCATCGGTCGAAGCAGGGCGTAAAATCGTCGTGTTCGGTCGGAGCATGGATAAAGTCATGATGATTGGTCAGGAACTTGATTTCATCAAAGCACCTAAAGGAACAATCATTGAACCGAATGAAATGAAACGGTATAAATCGAACGAACTGACGATTCTTTGCACAGGCTCACAAGGGGAGCCGATGGCAGCCCTGAGCCGGATCGCTAACGGGACACACCGTCAGATTTCAATCATTCCGGACGACTTGGTTATCTTCTCGTCTTCTCCGATTCCAGGAAACGTCGTTTCTGTCGGAAAAACGATCAACCAATTGTACAAAGCCGGTGCAGATGTCATGTATGGCAAGTTAAATGACATCCATACATCAGGTCACGGCAGTCAACAAGAACAATTGTTGATGCTTCGTCTCCTGCAGCCGAAATACTTCATGCCGATCCACGGAGAATACCGGATGTTGAAAAAACATATGTCGCTTGCAATGGACGCCGGTGTACCGGAAGAAAATTGTTTCGTCATGGACAACGGTGAAGTCTTGGCACTCGATGCCAATGCAGCTGCGATTACCGGTAAAATCCAAGCGAATGCCGTCTATGTAGATGGAAAAGGAATTGGAGATATTGGGAATATCGTCCTGCGTGACCGACGAATTCTTTCAGAAGAAGGATTGGTCGTCGTCGTTGTAACACTTGATTCTAAAACAAATCGTCTTGTTTCAGGACCGGATATCATTTCACGCGGATTTGTTTACATGCGTGAATCAGGTAACTTGATCAAGGATGCAGAACGCTTGTTGAAGCGTTCACTTGAGCAATCTTTGGCGAATCGAAATACAAAATGGACGGATATCAAACAAGTCATCAATGATACATTGACACCGTACTTGACTGAAAAAACACAACGTCATCCAATGATCATGCCAATCATCATGGAAGTATAAATAAAAAAGGACATTTCCTTATGTTGGAAATGTCCTTTTGTTGTTTCTTAATTAAATTAAAGCGATGAACCATATTCCTTGAACGGTTCTTTCGGATCGATTCGATCGTAAAACATGATGCCATCCAAATGATCATATTCGTGCTGGCAGACGACTGCTTTTAATCCTTTTAATCTTAATTTTACAGGATTTCCGTTATGATCGATGCCAGACAGGGTAATACGCATATAGCGCGGTACATGGCCTTCGACTTCCCGGTCAACGGACAAACAACCTTCACCGCCGGCAAGATATGTTTGTTCAACGGAATGACTGACGATTTTCGGATTGTAGATCCCGAATTCGAGAATATCATCCCCGTCTTGCAGGCGAATGGCAAACATCCGTTTGTTGACCCCGATTTGGGGAGCCGCCAGTCCGATCCCGCTACGCAAATCATATTTTTCAGCTAACTCGTCGTCCTGACTGTTGGCAAGATACTCCATCATCAGACGCATCGTTTCTTTATCTTCCTCGCTGAGGGGGAAGGTAACATCGACAGAACGTTCGTGAAGCGAAGGAACGTCTTCCCGAACGATTTCATTCATGGTAATCATGAACAACACCCCTTTCATCTAGAAAAATTATAGCATATCAAAGGAGGAATATTAATAACTAACACAGTTGTAAAATGATGAATAGTACAGAAGTAAAGCCGTTCTTCGAATGTGAGGTCATTCACAAGAACATCCGCTAAAAAAAATAAAACATTTCCTTTGATTTTATAGGTGTTACAGTTTTATACTTGTAACGTAATGAACAAGACATGCTTTCGTGTCTAGTCATGTTAATACAGTTTACTCAACTGGATAGGTACACAGATATATGTTCAAGAAAAGGTCATACGGGACTTCATTTTTTGAACACTATTCGTATGTGAGCAAATCAGTCAGAGGAATATTTCGCTGAGCACAGTGAAAGGATGAGGTGAAAAGATGAACTTAAACATGTTTAAAAACGTGGAAGAAAACTTTGAAACATTCCGCATTCTGGATGAAAAAGGTGAAGTCGTCAACAAAGACGCTATGCCGGATCTTTCAGATGAAGAACTTACGGAATTAATGCGTCGTCTCGTTTACACACGTATCTGGGATCAACGCGCAATCTCACTCAACCGTCAAGGACGTCTCGGTTTCTATGCGCCAGTCGCTGGGCAAGAAGCGTCAATGATCGGTTCACAATTTGCTTTAGATAAAGATGACTGGATTCTTCCAGGATACCGTGATATCCCGCAAATGGTTTTCCACGGCTTCCCGCTTTACAAAGCATTCTTATTCTCACGCGGACACATCACAGGTGGTAAGATTCCTGAAGGTGTTAACGTCTTAATGCCGCAAATCATCATCGGTGCACAAATCGTGCAAGCTGCCGGTGTTGCACTCGGTCTTAAGAAAAGTGGAAAAGAGCAAGTCGCAATTACGTACACAGGTGATGGCGGATCATCACAAGGTGACTTCTACGAAGGTATGAACTTCGCTGGAGCATTCAAAGCACCTGCAATTTTCGTTGTCCAAAACAACCGCTTTGCGATTTCAACACCGGTTGAAAAACAATCGATGGCGAAAACAATCGCTCAAAAAGCCGTTGCAGCCGGAATCAACGGAATCCAAGTTGACGGAATGGACGTTCTTGCTGTCTACGCAGCAACGAAACAAGCTCGTGTTGAAGCACTGAACGGGGTGCCGACATTGATCGAAACACTCACATATCGTTACGGACCGCATACACTTGCTGGAGATGACCCAACACGTTACCGTACAAAAGATATGGACGATGAGTACCAAGCACAAGATCCACTCGTTCGTTTCCGTGCGTTCATGGAAACAAAAGGTCTTTGGAACGAAGACAAAGAAAACGAAGTCATCGAACAAGCAAAAGCGGATGTAAAAGAAGCACTCGCTCAAGCAGATAAAGAACCGAAACAAAAAGTAACAGACTTCATCAACGTGATGGCTGAAAAGTTACCACAAAACCTGCAAGAGCAGCTTGATGAGTATACAGCAAAGGAGTCGAAATAACCCATGGCACAAATGACGATGATCCAAGCGATCACTGACGCAATGCGCGTCGAGATGAAACGCGACGAGCAAGTTCTCTTGTTCGGTGAAGACGTCGGTAAAAACGGTGGGGTATTCCGTGCGACAGAAGGTCTTCAAGACGAATTAGGCGAAGACCGTGTCTTCGATACACCACTTGCCGAGTCTGGTATTGGTGGTCTTGCAGTCGGATTCAGCTTAACTGGTTTCCGTCCAATCATGGAAATTCAATTCTTCGGTTTCGTATTCGAAGTATTTGATTCTGTAGCAGCACAACTCGCACGTTTACGTTACCGTTCAGGCGGCACGTACAGCGCACCTGTCACAATCCGTTCACCATTTGGTGGCGGTGTTAAAACACCTGAGCTTCATGCAGATAACCTGGAAGGATTAATGGCTCAGTCACCAGGACTTAAAGTCGTCATCCCTTCAACTCCGTATGATGCAAAAGGTCTTTTGATTGCATCAATCCGTGATAACGATCCAGTCGTTTTCCTTGAGCACATGAAACTGTACCGTTCATTCCGCGGTGAAGTGCCAGAGGGCGATTACACGATCGAACTCGGAAAAGCAGACATCAAACGTGAAGGTACTGACGTTACAATCGTAACGTACGGTGCAATGGTTCACGCATCATTGAAAGCTGCTGAAGAGCTTGAAAAAGAAAACATCAGCGTTGAAATCATCGACTTGATGACAATCAGCCCGATTGACATCGATACAATCGTTGAATCAGTTAAGAAAACGAACCGTGTGGTTGTTGTTCAAGAAGCTCAAAAACAAGCAGGTGTGGCTGCAATGGTCGCAACTGAAATTCAAGAGCGCGCAATTCTTGACCTCGAAGCACCAATTCTTCGTGTCACGGCACCTGACACAATCTTCCCATTCGCACAAGGTGAAGATTCATGGCTTCCGGACCACAAAGATATCGTTGAAAAAGTGAAAACTGTTTACAATTTCTAAGAGTGAACCGGAAAAAGAGGAGAGAGGTAATTCTCTCCTTGCTTCCGTTTTAAAGATAACAATCGACCAGAAGAGTGAAATAAAAGGAGGCTAATTCAAATGGGTTTATTTGAATTCAAATTACCGGATATCGGTGAGGGTATTCACGAAGGTGAAATCGTAAAGTGGTTCGTTAAAGCAGGCGACACAGTCAAAGAGGATGACATTCTTCTTGAAGTACAAAACGATAAAGCAGTCGTTGAAATTCCGTCACCAGTTGATGGCACAGTCAAAGAAGTAAAAGTCGACGAGGGTGTCGTAGCCGTCGTTGGTGACGTATTGATCACGTTTGATGTGGAAGGCGAAGGTTCAGCTCCTTCTGAAGAAGAAGCATCAGAGCAGCCTAAAGCGGCAGACAATGCAAAAGACGTCCAAGACACAGATAAAAAAGTCGAAGACAAACCGAATGAAGTTCAAATCCATAAATCAGAACGCGTTATCGCAATGCCTTCAGTGCGTAAATATGCACGTGAAAAAGGTGTCGACATCCGTGAAGTTCAAGGTTCTGGTGACAACGGTCGCGTTGTCAAAGAAGACATCGATGCATTTGCAAACGGTGGACAATCTTCAACTGCACCAGCAGCAGAAGAAAAAGCACCGGCAGCACAAGCTTCAGCATCTAAATCTGAAGTGAAACCGTATGTTGCAGCTCAACCTGAGCTTGAAACACGCGAGAAGATCAAAGGAATCCGTAAAGCGATTTCGAAAGCAATGGTCAACTCGAAACATACAGCACCACACGTTACATTGATGGATGAAGTCGATGTTACGAATCTTGTTGCACTCCGTAAAAACTTCAAAGAAGTTGCGGCAGCACAAGGTACGAAATTAACGTATCTTCCATTCGTTGTGAAAGCATTGACAGCAGCGGCTAAGAAATACCCTGCAATCAACGCATCGATCGACGATGTGAACGAAGAAGTCGTTTACAAAAACTACTTCAACATCGGTATCGCAGCAGACACAGACAACGGTCTTGTTGTTCCTGTCGTCAAAGATGCAGACCGTAAATCAATCTTCGGATTAGCAGATAACATTAACGACCTTGCTGGTAAAGCACGTGACGGAAAACTTTCTGGTGACGAAATGAAAGGCGGATCGATCACAATCACAAACATCGGTTCTGCTGGCGGACAATGGTTCACACCTGTCATCAACCACCCAGAAGTTGCAATCCTCGGTATTGGTCGTATCGCTGAAAAAGCGGTCGTCAAAAACGGCGAAATCGTTGCAGCACCAGTACTTGCTCTTTCATTCAGCTTCGACCACCGTCTCATCGATGGTGCTACAGCACAAAACGCGCTTAACTTGGTTAAACGTTTGTTAAATGACCCACAACTTCTCATTATGGAGGGATAAGCAATGGTAGTAGGTGAATTCGCACAAGAAACAGATTTACTCGTAATCGGGGCTGGCCCTGGTGGTTACGTCGCTGCAATCCGCGGTGCGCAACTCGGACTTAAAGTAACAGTCGTCGAACGTGAAAACGTCGGTGGTGTTTGTTTGAACGTCGGATGTATCCCGTCAAAAGCCTTGATCACAGCTGGACACAACTTCCAACATGCAAAAGGTTCAGATTCAATGGGAATCACATCTGAAAACGTCGCAGTCGACTTTTCAAAAGTTCAGTCTTGGAAACAGTCTGTTGTCAACAAATTGACTGGCGGTGTTGGTGGCCTTCTTAAAGGTAACAACGTCGAGACAGTCGTTGGGGAAGCTTACTTCCAATCTGAAGATACAGTTCGTATCATCAATGAAGATTCTTCTACACCTTACAAATTCAAAAAATGTATCATCGCAACTGGTTCGACTCCAATCGAACTTCCGGCTTTCAAATGGTCAAAACGTGTCCTTTCTTCAACAGGCGCATTGAACCTTCCTGAACTTCCGAAAAAACTCATCGTCATCGGCGGTGGCTACATCGGAATGGAGCTCGGAACAGCGTATGCTAACTTTGATACTGAAGTTGTCATCTTAGAAGGAACAAAAGATATCCTTTCTGGATTCGAGCCGGCAATGACACAAGTCGTCAAGAAAAAGCTCAAACAAAAAGGGAACATCACGATTCACAACGAAGCACTTGCACAAAGTGTTGAAGAGACAGAAGAAGGCGTGAAAGTTACGTTTGAAGTCAAAGGTGAAACACAAACTGTCGAAGCGGACTACGTCCTCGTCACAGTTGGTCGTCGCCCGAACACATCTGATCTCGGTCTTGAAATGGCAGAAGTTAAAGTCAGCGAACGTGGACTCGTCGAAATCGACGATCAGTGCCGTACGTCGAACGAAAACATCTATGCTATCGGGGACATCGTTCCTGGACCACCACTTGCACACAAAGCTTCATTCGAAGCAAAAATTGCTGCTGAAGCGGCTGCTGGACACCCGGCATACCTCGACTACAGCGCGATTCCTGCGGTTGTCTTCACAGACCCAGAACTCGCAACAGTCGGTTATACAGAAGCGCAAGCAAAAGAAGAAGGTCTTGATTACCTTGCTTCTAAATTCCCTTACGCTGCAAACGGACGTGCTCTTGCACTCAACGAGCCAGACGGCTTCTTGAAAATGATCACACGTAAATCAGACGGTCTCTTGATCGGTGCTCAAATCGCTGGTACAGGCGCATCTGACATGATCGCAGAGATGGGACTTGCAATCGAGTCTGGAATGACTGCTGAAGATATCGCACTCACAATCCACGCGCACCCTTCACTCGGTGAAATCGCAATGGAAACTGCTGAAGTTGCAATCGGTAGCCCGATCCACATCATTAAATAATCAAGAAAACCTTAAGCGGGGAGCCGACCGCTTAAGGTTTTTTTGTTTCGTTTAACCTTTCTTTAAAACAGGAAAAGGATAAAAAAGAAAGGGTGAGACACGATGGAATCGCAATTATCGCCACTCGAAGAACTGTATCATGTCTCAGAAACAGATAAAGTCAGGTTTATCGGTGTGACGACGGAACAAGCACGGTACGATTTTGGTGTCGTCTTTACCAAACAATTTTTTGGGAAGATGCTAGTTGTCAGTCTCACGAGCGGGCGCGCTGCATTGCTCGATCACACAGATGTATTGGATGCAGACGCTTTATACCGGTTACTCGGCATCGAGACCATTGATGCCGAGCCGGTAGGGGAATTTTTAGCGACACTGTTGCCGGGTGTTCCGAGTTATGAACAGGCAGACTAAAAGACCGCAATTGCTTTTTCAGCAGTTGCGGTCTTTTTTTTAATGCACGTTTTTTAACGAATCGCGTTCGATTGTTGAATGACTTTGATTGTCTCGAGCGTATGATCTTCGAGTCCTTGAACGGGTAGACCGGCTTCGATATTTTCTTTGATATACGCCAAATTGTCTGTCGTAATCATTTCACCTGGAATGAAAATCGGAATGCCAGGTGGATAGACCATCATGAACTCTGCCGAGATCCGACCGACAGCATCCGCGAGTGGAATCGTTTCTGTTTCTTCATAAAAAGCATCACGCGGACTGAGGGCGAGTGCCGGAATATCGGGTAAGACGATCGAGTGGGACGCGGTTTTCGATCCCGTATCCCGGTGACGCTCTACAAGATCAGCCATTCCTGCAAGCAAGGCATCAATCGTCTCTTCCGAATCACCAGAAGTGATGATCAACAAGATGTTGTTTAAGTCTGACAGTTCGACTTCAATCCGGTGTTCTTCCCGTAAAAATTCTTCGACGAGATGGCCCGAAATACCAAGTCCTTTAACGGAAATCAACACTTTTGTCGGATCGAAGGCAAATGTCGCACTTGAATGCAAATCCGATTCACCAAACACGGCGAGATAAGGCAATTTCGCGAGTCCCATCCGCATCCGTGTCGCGAGTTCGAGCGCCCGGCGGTTCATTGCTTCTCCGTTAATCGCCAGATGGCGGCGGGCGCAGTCGAGTGATGCGAGCAATAGATAGGAAGTGGAAGTCGTCGTCAGCATCGACAGGACGGCCTGGACTTTATCCGGTGAGACGAGTCCGCGACGTACATTCAAGACGGAGCTGCCGGTCAGCGATCCTCCTAATTTATGAACACTTGTCGCAGCGAGATCTGCACCTGCCTGCATCGCAGACAGCGGCATATCATCATGAAACGCAATATGAACACCGTGTGCTTCGTCGACGAGGACAGGGATCCCTTTACTATGGGCAAGCGTAACGATGCTCTCTAAGTCACCTGCGACACCAAAATACGTCGGATTGATGACGAGGACCGCTTTCGTGTCCGGGTGAAGACTGAGAGCACGCTCGACGGCACTTGGCGTAATACCATGAGCGATGCCAAACATTTCATCAAACTCGGGGTGAATGAAAATCGGGTGCGCTCCAGAAAGAACGATAGCCGACATGACCGATTTATGAACGTTCCGGGGAACTAAAATTTTATCGTCCGGACCGACGACGCTCATGATCATTGCCATGATGGCGGTCGACGTTCCCTGAACGGAGAAAAATGTTTCGTCTGCATGAAAAGCTTGGGCTGCTAATTGATGAGCATCCTTGATGATTCCTTTTGGATGATGTAAATCATCGAGCGGCGCGATATTGATTAAATCGATATCGAGCGCATTTTGACCGATAAATGATCGAAAAGCAGGATCCATTCCTTGGCCATTTTTATGACCGGGAATATGAAATTGAATTGGTTGACGTTTCGCGTGCGCCAGCAGCGCATCGAATAAAGGTGTATCGAGCTGTGTTAAGCTTTTTGTTTGCACCAGATTTCCCCCCTTAAAACCGAATAAAAAAACAATCAAACAAGCTAACTATAACAATTTTTCATAAGGTTGCAACTGTTTTATGTTCGATTTCGTTGTAAAATAGGAAGCGTCAAGAAAGGAAGTGTCACAATGGCGGTCAATTATCCGATTAATCCGGACTGGTCTACGGACGAAATCGTAACAGTCATCCAATTTTTTAATATGGTCGAAGAGGCTTACGAAAAAGGAATCGATCGAATGGTCTTTTTGAATGCCTACCAGGCTTTTAAAACCATCGTCAATTCAAAGTCGGAAGAAAAACAGCTCGACCAGTTTTATTTTGAAGAGACAGGATGTTCGAGCTACCGGGCTGTTCAGCAAGCAAGAAAACAAACAGATGCTTTGTTGCGTTTAAAAAAGTAACGACATTCGTATCGTCAAGCACCCCCTCTTCTGACCGTTCAGAAGAGGGGGTGCTTGTTTAGAAAAAACAAAAACTGGTTATATACTACATACAAGACGATATCGTACAACTGTAAAATTGAAAAATAGATACTTTACATCTAAGTTAAATCGTACTATTATGGATTCAATCCACTAATTAGTCGCAATTGTCTGATAACTGAGTTTTTTATCCCGCGAAGGAGTGTGGTTACTGTGAAACAAGTGATCGAAGCATACAAAAGAAAAGATGCAGAAAAACGCATTCCTGTTTTGCGCCTTGAAATCGATTATGAACTTGCGACATTGCATGATGCAATCGTAGCAAGTGATACGGAAGCGATGGGTGCCAGTAAGGAACGTCTTGAAAAATACCGCCAAGAGATGGTTCGTCTTGAAGCGTAAACAAGATGATATCTTTTAAAATAGAATAAACGATAATAAAATAATCCCAAAATCAACCAGCGAAATTTTTGTTGGTTGATTTTTTTTGTTATCATGAGAATGTAGGACGGTTTGAAGGAGAAGGAAAGGGTGAGTCGGATGCAAGGGATTGAGTTACATGCGATCGATCTAATCAAACGGGCGGGCAAATATATTCGTCAAAAGATGGATCAAGCGTATCATATAGAAGAAAAAACAAATAAAAGTGATCTCGTCACAGAAATTGACCAACATGTTGAAGATTTATTGATTCAAGGAATCTTGGATCGATACCCGGATCATCATGTGTATGGAGAAGAAGGGCGAATCGTTCGTCCGGATACACTGGAAGGAACGGTCTGGTTTGTCGATCCGATTGATGGGACGATGAATTTCATCCGTCAAAAACGCTTATTCGCGATTTCGATTGCCATTATGGTAGAAGGGGAATTGCGTTACGGATTCGTGTATGATGTGATGGCTGATGAACTATTTCATGCCATCAAAGGGCAAGGGGCTTACGAAAACGGGATTCGACTCGCACCAATCCAGGATAGACCGGTCAAAGAAGCCATCATTTGTATGAATGCGACATGGGTGACGGCGAACCGGCGAATCGATTCTAATTTATTGGCGCCACTTGTCCGGGATGCGGTTGGCGTTCGGGCTGTCGGTGCGGCCTCACTGGAACTTGCGTGGGTCGCGGCGGGACGGGTCGATGGTTACATCACGATGCGAAATATGCCGTGGGATTATACAGGTGGACAAGTATTGATTGAAGAACTTGGCGGACGTGTCGGGACAATCGAGGGAATGGACATGACATATCTTGAACAAACGAGCGTACTGGCAGGAAGCCGGCAATTCGTCGAGGATGTGTTGACGTACGTGAAAAAATAAAACGCCCGTAGAGGGCGTTTAGGCTTGTTTACGTAAACGTGCTTTCAAGACGAAGCCGACTCCCATTGTCCCGATGGTCAAAAGAAGTGAGACGACGATCATGAGTACGTTTTGTTCCGCAATAAAAATACCGATGGCAGCCATTGAACCGACTGCGATGATGGCTAACAATAAAAAAAGAATCCGCATTTGTCATTTCCCCCTTGCGATACATGAACTCGTCTTTAGTTTAGCGTGAATCAAGGGCAATGAAAAGGCTTTCGCTGTCATCTTCGATCTAAGTGATTGCCAACTACCAGTCAACCTGTGCTATACTCTTAAAGTTGACCGAAAGTATTAATGGATTATTTAAATGAACAGAAAGAGGTACACACCTATGACAACAGTAGTAAGAAACGATTTACGCAACGTCGCGATCATCGCCCACGTTGACCATGGTAAAACGACACTCGTCGATGAGCTTTTAAAACAATCTGGAACATTCCGTGCGAATGAACTAGTCGAAGAACGCGCAATGGACTCAAATGATATCGAGCGTGAGCGCGGAATCACGATCCTTGCTAAAAATACGGCAATTGATTATAAAAATACACGCATCAACATCGTGGATACACCAGGTCACGCCGATTTCGGTGGTGAAGTAGAACGTATCATGCGTATGGTTGACGGCGTTATCCTTGTTGTCGATGCGCGTGAAGGCTGTATGCCACAAACACGTTTCGTATTGAAAAAAGCACTTGAGCAAGGTCTCCAGCCAATCGTCGTCGTCAATAAAATTGACAAGCCGATGGTCCGTCCACTCGAAGTTGTTGACGAAGTCGTCGACCTCTTGATTGATCTTGGAGCAGATGAAGATCAACTCGAATTCCCAGTCGTTTATGCATCGGCAGTCAACGGCTCAAGTTCATTCGACCCTGAACTTGAAAATCAAGAAGACACAATTACAAACGTACTTGATTTAATTCTTGAACACACTCCGGCTCCTGTTGACAACAGCATGGATCCTTTACAATTCCAAGTTACAATGCTCGACTACGATAACTATCTTGGACGTATCGGAGTAGGACGCGTCTTCCGTGGAGAAATCAAAGTTGGAGACAGCGTTTCGCTTTCTAAACTTGATGGATCAATCAAAAACTTCCGTGTTACGAAATTATTCGGATACTTTGGTCTGAAACGCGTTGAAATCGAAGCTGCAAAAGCTGGAGATTTGATTGCAATCGCAGGTATGGAAGATATCAACGTCGGTGAAACGGTTTGCCCGACTTCACACGTCGATCCACTCCCATTACTTCGCATTGATGAGCCGACTCTTCAAATGACGTTCATCGTCAACAACTCGCCATTCGCTGGTCGTGAAGGTGACCTCGTCACTTCGCGTAAAATCGAAGAGCGTCTTGAAAAAGAGCTTGAAACAGACGTTTCACTCCGTATCGAAAACACAGATTCACCAGACCGCTGGATCGTTTCTGGCCGTGGTGAACTTCACCTCGGGATTTTGATTGAAAACATGCGTCGTGAAGGATACGAAATTCAAGTATCTAAACCGCAGGTAATCATCAAAGTTGAAGACGGCGTTAAAGTTGAGCCGTTTGAGCGCGTTGTCATTGATACACCTGAAGAGTACACAGGTGGCGTCATGGAATCGATCGGTCTCCGTAAAGGTGAACTGACGAACATGCAAACAATGGATAACGGACAAACAAAAATGGAATTCATCGTTCCTTCACGTGGATTGATCGGATACCGGAATGAATTCTTATCTGCAACACGCGGATACGGAATCATGAACCATACATTCGAAGAATACCGTCCGTTCATCAACGCGGATATCGGTGGACGCCGCAGTGGTGTTATGGTCTCAATCGAAGCTGGTAAAGCGACTGCATATGCGATTTCTGCACTTGAAGACCGCGGAACGATCTTCATCGAGCCAGGCCTTGAAGTTTACGAAGGAATGATCATCGGTGAATGTAACCGTGACGTCGACCTCGCTGTTAACGTTGTTAAAGCGAAACAATTGACGAACATGCGTGCATCTGCGAAAGATACAACAAACGTTCTTAAACGTCCACGTGTCTTCTCACTTGAAGAATCATTAACATTCTTGAATGAAGATGAGTACTGTGAGATCACACCGCAATCAGTTCGTCTTCGGAAACAAGTATTAAACAAAAACGAACGTGAAAAACAAGACAAGCGTCGTCGTCTTGGTAAAGACTGAGCTCTTAACACGTAAGGGGGACTGGCAATGACTGCACAACCTGCCGTTGCTTCTGATTTCTCGAAATTTGATATTCCCGCCGTTGCGAAGTTGCTTGGTGTGGGAAGTGATCCGAATAACTTGAGTGCCGGCTTCAATGCACTGATGATTACGGTCGTCATCTTGACGTTAATCGTTTTTAAATTAGGATTTGCGAAAGAGTTAGCCTGGTGGAAATCACTGATCGTCTACTTGTTGCTCGCGGTGTTCTCTGCCGCTTTAACACTTGTCTTTTGGACATGGCCGATCCCTGAAGTATTGCTTGCGATGGTTGTCATTCTCGGAATTTACCGATTCCGGATGTGGATGGTCAAACGTGAGCGAGAACGAACCGCTTCTTGATCGTAAATCAACATAAAAAAGTTCCGTTTCCTTTTGGAGACGGGACTTTTTTTATGTGAAATGAAGGGAAATGCGTTCCGTGTTCGATTCCAGGAATAGTTTACGACAGGTTCGGGAAAAAAATAGCAAGAGGTGATAGATATGATCAACCGAAAATGGAGCATCCCGTGCAGTCTTGCTGTTGTTTTAGCCGGATGTTCAGAAACCACGACCGAAGATCCATCGAAATCGGTTCCGAAAACATCTGAGCCGGTCGAAAGTAATATCATTTTCAAAAATTTAAAGATACCGTGGAATATTGAAAAAAACAAACAGACCTTTTATATTACAGAACGGGAAGGGACAATCGTCAAAGGAACAGAAGGGAAGTATAGCCGGATGGAGCTCGAATTGACCGAACCGGTCGTTGCAGAAGGGGAGGGCGGACTGCTTGGGATGGCGCTTGATCCAGACTTCCAAAAGAACCGAATAGCGTATGTCTATCATACGTATGAGAAAGACGGGGCACTTTGGAATCGAGTCATTGAAATCACGGAAGAGAACGAATCGTGGAAAGAGCAACGCGTGTTACTTGATGAGATTCCAGGTGCATCGATTCATAATGGCGGTCGAATTGAAATCGGACCGGATGGATTATTATATGTGACGGCAGGTGACGCGGCAGTCCCCGAAAACGCTCAAAAACTATCTTCTTTATCCGGAAAAATTCTCCGTATGAACCTCGACGGCAGCCCGGCGAAGGGGAATTTAAGAGAATACGTCTACAGTTACGGTCATCGTAATCCACAAGGGTTGGTTTTTGTCGATCAAACATTGTATGCAACGGAACACGGTCAGAGCGGTCATGATGAAATCAACCGGATTGAACAAAAAAACTATGGTTGGCCATTGATTGAAGGAACGGAAAAACAGCAAGGATTAGTAACGCCTTGGTACGAAGTGGGTGAAAATTCAGTTGCACCGAGCGGAATAGCAGAACAGGGGGGGAAGTTGTATTTTGGAACGCTGTTCGGTCAGAGCCTCCGGTCAATTGAAACGTCGACCTCTAAAGTGGAACAACTCGTAACGGACCAGGGGCGTATCCGGGACGTGATGACGGATGGACAACACCTGTATTACGTCACGAACAATAGCGATGGACGAGGAAATCCGTCGGATGAAGATGATGTCCTAGTTCGTCTCGAACCGTAAAAAAACTACTTTGAAAACCAAAGTAGTTTTTACCATCTTTTTTTAGTTGTCGCCCAGGTCGGATAGAGGTTGAACTGTCCTGTTTCTTGCCGCGCAACGGTCCGCTTTGTGATACGTTCATGGCATTCATCGCATATGTAGACGCGCACTGGTTTGTTTCGCAATCTTTTGGCTGTGAAGGACCAGTCGTCGATGGTTTCTCGTTTATCGCAGATGGTGCATTTAACACGCATGGTAGGTCCTCCTTTTTTTCTTAGTATATCATATTTAAGAATTATTCAACTTGAAAAAGGGATGCGTTTATTCGATATCGAATAGTAATAAAATAAGGAACGGAGGGGGTGGTATCATGGCAAATAAAGTGGAACATCGTCTGAGTGAACAGCAGATGAAGGCATTAACAGATTTACCACTCGTCTTTTTAATCACACATGATCAGAGCAAAAGCTGGCCGATTACACATGCCATCAGTTGGGTGTACGCAAAAGATGAAACAACGATTCGTTTTGCGATTGAAGCGGATTCGTTACTTGTCAAAACGTTAGCTGATCATCCCGTTTTTACACTTATTTTCTTTGCCGATCAATCAACGTACAGTTTAACGTGTACGGATGTCGCAGCCTGGGAAACGAATAATCGATTACCTTTACAGGTAGCGTTGTATGAAGGACAGATTCAAGAAGTCCGCGATATCTTATTCTACGGGGCCGCCGTGTCGGACCGGCCGCGTGTTCATAAAACGTATGATGAAGCAGCAGCTCTGAAACTTGATCAACAAATTCAGGATATTTTAAAAGGATAACATTCATCAAAACTCGACTCTAAAGGAGCGAACGATGGAATGAAAAAAATATATGTGCTCGATACCAATGTCATGCTACATGATCCTTTGTCTCTGTTTCAATTCCAAGAGCACGATGTCGTGATTCCGGCCATTGTCTTAGAAGAATTGGATGGGAAAAAACGAAATATGGATGAAGTCGGACGAAATGCACGGGAAACGGCGCGGATTCTTGATCAATTACGGGAAACCGGGCATCTCCATGCCGGTGTTCCGCTCGGGAATGGGGGGATTCTACGGGTTGATATCGGAGATTCCATCAGTGAAGTTTCACCGTTCACGCATGAATCAAACGACAACAAGATTCTTGAACTGGCCTGGTCGATTCATCGGGAACAAAAAGAACAACAAAGTGGGCGGGATGTCATCCTGGTCTCAAAAGATATTTTAGTTCGGGTGAAAGCGGACGCGTATGGTTTGGTCGCAGAAGATTACTTGACGGATCATATCGCTGACCTGACAGGACTATACACGGGTTTTGTTGAACTGGTCGTTGATCAAGAATACATCGATGCTTTTTATCAAGATAAACGATTGTCAGTCGATGTTCTTCCTGAAAAAGTGCATCCGAATCAATTCGTCATTTTAAAGAGTAATGTGTCGAAAGCATCTGCCATTGCCGTCGTCGATCAAGAAATGCCGATTATTCGGGCGCTCTCACTCGACATCGATCAAGTCTGGGGTGTCGTTCCGCGAAACGTCCAACAGCGAATGGCATTTGAACTGTTGCTTCGGGATGATGTTCCACTTGTCACACTCGTCGGGAAAGCGGGAACCGGAAAAACATTACTGGCACTCGCGGCGGGGTTATTGCAGGTCGAAGATGAACACCGGTATAAGAAATTGGTAGTTGCGCGGCCGGTTGTGCCGATGGGCAATGATATCGGATATTTACCGGGGGAGATGGAAGAAAAACTCCGGCCTTGGATGCAGCCGATTTATGATAACTTGGAACATTTGTTCAACACGAGTTCCGGTGACGAACTAGGAAACATTTTGGCAGGGATGAAATCGATTCAACTGGAAGCCCTGACCTATATCAGAGGAAGGAGTATGCCGGGGCAATTCATCATCATCGATGAAGCACAGAATCTGACGAAACATGAAGTGAAAACGATTTTGACCCGTGTCGGTGAAAATTCTAAAATTGTCTTAGTCGGCGACCCCCAACAAATCGACCATCCGTATTTGGATGAGTATTCGAACGGGTTGTCTTATGCAGTCGAACGATTGAAAGGTGAAAAGATGACGGGGCATGTCAAACTCGTTAAAGGCGAGCGGTCAAGCCTGGCCCGCTTGGCAGCAGACTTACTCTAAGCAAACGCGACAAAAAAGCCGTTTCTGTTTCCTTCACGTTAAGAAGGCACAGAAGCGGCTTTTTATATCTTTTTTTAGATCATACTACAGTTATAAGAGTCACAGAGCGGACGATTTGATCACGGTAAAGCAGATGGACAGGACCATCGCTTAACACTTTTCCGTCTTTTGAAAACTGTAAGTACAGTTCCGGTAACGTATTCAGATCAAGTTCAACCGTTTCCGTTCCTTCGAACCGTAAAGTGGCTGCGCCTTCGAACGGCTCGGCATTTTGAATGAACGGTGCAAGCGGCATGGCAAATGACCCGCGCAAGGCGGCATCTTTTTCTTCGCGCGTCATCGGTTTGTTATGGTCAGTCCGGCTGCCTTCCGTAATTCCTTTATCCCAAGCGGCCCCCATCTTGGCATAATAAGCTTCTTGTGCGTTATCTCCGACTTCTTTCCCAATGTGGTCGACTTCAATCTTCCGTTCATCGAAGATCCAAACCGTTGGGTCGATCGTCAGTGGATAGCGGACGTTACCTGTAATCGGAAAAATCATCATTATTCCCCCTAAATGTATGAGTCGTGCAAATCCATTATACCGAAACGTTGAATTGTTGGCGAAAGTAAGGTAAAGTTTAGCTATAACAGGAACGCGTCATTTGATGAGGAGGGATTGGATTGTCAACTGAAATCGGGACAGTTCATCGCCAGCGCGCTCTTGAGCTACTAGAAGCGGATGCCCATAAAATCCGCCGGTTGATCGAGGTCCAGCTTGCGAATTTAACGATGCCACAATGTCCTCTGTATGAGGAAGTATTGGATACACAAATGTTCGGATTGTCACGCCAAATTGATTTTGCCGTTCGTCTCGAACTGATTGATGCGAGTGAAGGAAAACAATTACTCGACTCATTAGAACAGCAATTATCTGATTTACATGATGCGGAGACGTGCTGATTTTCTACTCAAACGTGAAATGCGGCGTTTGGGTATTTTTTTTTAGAACTAGGAATTAGAAAAAGGACGTGTACATAATGCAATCGAAGTTTAAGGAAAAACGTGCGTTTTTTGATTATCGCCTCTTCTTCACGATGCTGATTCTGATGGCGATCAGCACGGTGATGGTTTACAGTGCCAGTGTCTGGAACGGTGGCGATTACGCAAACACCTCATTTTTTGAGAAACAATTGATGTTTGATGTGATGGCGATTGCTATCTTCTTGTTTGTCGCCCATCTGAATCATGAGATTTTCCGAGGACCATTGGTACGGTTGGCTTTATATGTCATCACGTTCGGTATGTTGACGGCAACGCTGTTTGCTACACCGTTGAACGGGGCGCGTGCCTGGTTGAATTTCGGGATTTTCTTGATTCAGCCGATCGAGCTGTGTAAATTTGTTCTCGTCATCGGTCTTGCCAACTATTTTGATCAAAAACATAAAGGGCAGATGAATGGTGTGATTGGAATCGTCCACCACTTCATTCATCGTCAAATCGCACCGGATTCATCCGGCAAGCGGATTTTGCTCAGTTTCACGGACTGGATTTTGATTCCGTTCATCGTGTTACTCGCCCCTTATGCCATGATTATCCGGATGCAACCGGATGATGGCGGATTATTCATTTTACTCTTAATTACGGCGATGATTTGGTTTGCAGTCGGATTACCGCGCGGCTATATCGCTGTTGCCATTGTATTCGCAGCAGGAGCCGCTCTGTATGCCTGGAACAATTTTTCCGCCAATCAGATGGAACGAATCAATGCCATCTTCAATCCCTTTCTGGATGCGGAAGGAAAAGGGTATCAATTGATCAATTCGGTCATCTCGATTGCCCACGGAGGATTCTTTGGAGTTGGTTTAGGGAATAGCTTTCAAAAGTATGGTTATCTGCCGGAACCGGAGACCGATTATATCATGTCGATTATCTCGGAAGAACTCGGATTCGTCGGAGTCCTGATTGTGCTGGGGTTGTTGTTCTTTTTAATGTGGCAAGGTGCGCTCATTGCCCGGCAATCGGCTTCCATCTACTCGAGCATGGTGGCATTCGGCATTTCGTCCATCATCTTTATTCAAACCGGCATCAATATCGGAGCGATGTCCGGTCTGTTTCCGGGGACCGGTGTGACGTTACCGTTCATCAGTTACGGCGGGTCTTCGCTTCTCGTCATGAGTACGATGCTTGGTGTCGTGGCAAATATTTCGATGCAAAACAAGCACCGGATAGCGTATCATAAAGAAGTACAGGAAGCACGAAAGATGAGTGCTACGAGTTCATTACCTAAAGGGGGAGCATCAGTTGACTAAAATCAAAAAGATTCTTGTCGCCAACCGCGGAGAAATCGCGATTCGCGTATTCCGTGCGGCAACCGAACTTGGGATTCGGACAGTCGCTATTTATTCACGAGAAGATAAGGGATCGCTTCACCGGTATAAAGCAGATGAAGCATACCGGATTGGCGAGGGGAAAAAGCCGATTGAAGCGTATCTTGATATCGAAGGAATCATCGAGACTGCGAAGAAAGCGGAATGTGATGCAATCCATCCCGGGTACGGTTTTTTATCAGAAAATATTGAACTCGCTACACGATGCCGCGAAGAAGGCATTATTTTCATCGGTCCCCGAGAAGAACATCTCTACAGTTTTGGCGATAAAGTCCGTGCGCGGACGACGGCCATTGAAGCCGGTTTACCTGTTATTCCGGGTACGGATGGTCCGATTACATCAATTGATGAAGCGTATGCTTTTGCTGAAAAGGCCGGTTATCCATTGATGGTCAAAGCTTCTTTAGGCGGCGGTGGACGCGGTATGCGTGTCGTCCGGACCGAAGAAGAGTTACCGGACATGATTGAACGGGCAAAATCGGAAGCCTTAAAAGCATTCGGCTCAGACGAAATATACGTTGAGAAATTGATTGAACGTCCAAAACATATTGAAGTTCAAATCATTGGAGATGCCCATGGCAACATCGTTCATTTGTTCGAACGTGATTGTTCAGTGCAACGCCGACACCAAAAAGTTGTCGAAGTCGCGCCATGTGTCACGTTATCAGATGAGGGGCGCCAAAAGATTTGTGATGCAGCTGTCACATTGATGAAGCACGTCGGTTATGAAAATGCCGGAACGGTTGAATTTTTGGTGACACAAGACGAATCATTCTATTTCATCGAAGTCAATCCGCGTGTTCAGGTTGAACATACGATTACGGAAATGATTACCGGGATTGATATCGTTCAGACACAAATCCGAGTCGCGGAAGGGGAATCACTACATAGTAAATTAGTGGGTATTCCTGCACAAGAAGAGATTCAAATGTTAGGTTTCGCCATTCAAAGCCGGATTACATCAGAAGATCCGGAAAACGGCTTCTTGCCGGATACGGGCAAAATCAAGGCCTACCGTTCACCAGGCGGTTTTGGTGTTCGTCTCGACGGTGGAAATGCCTATGTCGGTGCTGAGATTTCACCTTATTACGATTCTTTACTCGTTAAGATTTCGACACACGGCTTAACCTATGATCAAGCCGTTGCAAAAATGAGCCGGAACTTAAGCGAATTCCGAATCCGTGGCATTAAAACCAATATTCCATTCTTAAGTAATGTATTGAAACACCATGCGTTTATCAGCGGTGATTACAATACGTCGTTCATCGATGATACAAAAGAATTGTTCATCTTCCCGAAACGACAAGACCGTGGAACGAAGCTGCTGACGTATATTGGAGAAGTATCTGTCAACGGTTTCCCTGGAATCGGAAAAATCGAAAAACCGATTGCCCGTGACGTCCGGATTCCAAAAGATCTGCCTGCCGACTATCAAGCAGGAGCTAAAGCGATTCTTGACGCGGAAGGACCACTTGGTGTCATCAACTGGCTAAAAGCACAAGAACGCGTCCAATTGACGGATACGACATTCCGGGATGCCCACCAGTCGTTACTTGCGACGCGGATGCGGACGAAGGATTTAATCGCCATCGCGGAAGCGGAAGCTAAACTGTTACCGGAACTCTTCTCAGTGGAAGCTTGGGGTGGAGCAACATTTGATGTGGCATACCGGTTCCTGTCAGAAGATCCGTGGGTCCGTTTGATGCAATTACGCGAAAAAATGCCGAATGTTTTGATTCAGATGTTGTTACGCGGAGCCAATGCAGTAGGTTATAAAAACTATCCGGACAATGTCATTCATGCCTTCGTAAAAGAAGCAGCCCAAGCAGGTGTCGATGTGTTCCGAATCTTCGACAGCTTAAACAATCCGGAATCCATTCAGCTTGCGATCGATGCTGTCTTGCCGACGGGAAAAATCGCCGAAGCAGCAGTTTGTTATACAGGCGACTTGTTCGATGCGAATCGTCCGAAATATCATCTTCCGTATTACGTCAAGCTGGCGAAACAGCTCGAAGCGAGTGGTGCTCATATCATTGCCATCAAGGATATGGCAGGATTACTGAAACCGGAAGCTGCTTATGCTTTGGTCTCAGCATTAAAAGATGCTGTTGATTTGCCGATTCATCTGCATACGCATGATGCAAGCGGAAACGGAATTTACACGTATGCCCGGGCTGTCGATGCCGGAGTCGATATCGTGGATGTCGCTGCTTCAAGTATGGCCGGTCTGACAAGTCAGCCTGCCGGAGGAAGTTTGATTCATGCATTAAGCGGTCATAAACGTCAGCCGCTCGTATCTGTCCAAAAATTCGAACAAGTGTCGGACTATTGGCAGGATGTACGCCATCTCTATCAAGCGTTTGAACTTGATATGTTAGCTCCGAATCCGACAGTCTATGATCACGAGATGCCGGGTGGTCAGTACTCAAATCTTCAACAACAAGCAAAAGCTGTCGGTCTCGCGGATCGTTGGTCTGAAGTTAAAACGATGTATGCCCGTGTCAACATGTTGTTCGGTGACATCGTTAAAGTTACACCATCTTCAAAAGTCGTCGGCGATATGGCTTTATTCATGGTCCAGCATCATTTGACGGAAGAAGATGTACTGGAACGTGCCAGCAATCTCGATTTCCCGGATTCTGTCGTCGAATTGATGAAAGGGGAGCTTGGGACGCCACCAGACGGTTTCCCGAAACAAGTCCAGGCGGCAATCCTCAAAGGCGTCGAGCCGTTGACGGAGCGTCCTGGAAAAATGATGGAGCCACTCAATTTTGATGCCATCAAGCATGAACTGTTCGAAAAACTGGAACGTCCGGTGACGGAGTTTGATGCCTTGGCATACGCTTTGTATCCGAAGGTATTCCTCGATTACAGTTCGTACGTTGCACGATATGGTGATATTTCAGTTCTCGATACGAGCACGTTCTTCCACGGCATGCGTCTTGGGGAAACGATCGAGGTCGAAATCGAGCGCGGAAAAACGTTGTATTTGAAGTTGATTCAAATTGGTCAACCAAACGATCATGGTGTCCGTGTCATCTACTACGAGATGAACGGTGTGCCGCGTGAAGTCGAAGTAAAAGATATCAGTATTAAAGAAAGCTCATCAAGCCGTCCGAAAGCCGATCGTTCGAATCCGAAACAGATTGGTGCGTCTATGCCGGGTAGCGTCTTGAAAGTCTTAGTTGAGCCTGGAACGCGGGTTCGTAAGGGAGAGCAGTTGCTTGTAACGGAAGCAATGAAAATGGAGACGACGATTCAAGCACCTGAAGACGGTGAGATCAAGTCGGTCCACGTCAAAGAAGGCGAAGCTATCGCGAGTCAAGACTTATTGATTGAATTCATTTAACACACGAAACGTAAATCGGCATAAATACAGTATGACGAAAGCAGGCAAAACGCATGGCGGATTGCCTGCTTTTCGTTCATCATTATTTTAGGGAGGCACGAATATGAACATCATCTGCTGGATTCGAAGTGATTTTCGAATCGAGGACAATCACATGTTGGCACAAGCGGTCGACTATCTAGAAAAGGATGAACAGGCAAACGTCGAGTTCGTTTTTTGGGTGAATCCAGACTATATCGGAGAGTATGATGCGAGGCAACAATATTTCTTTCAGGCACTCGAACACTTCGCAAAAAACTGTAAAACACACGGGATGCCGATTCGATTCATCGAAGGGCAGGAAAAAGATTTTCTCGAGGCGACAGATATGGCAGATGTCTTATTGTTTAACGCTGAATATGTAGAACCGTTTAAGAGTCGTGACGACGGGATTATGAAAAAGCGGGGTGACAAAAAGTCGGAACGTCTACTTGACCGTCATCTGCTTCATCCACATGCCGTCAAAAAAAATGACGGTTCCTATTATAAAGTGTTTACACCATATAAAAATACTTTTTTGAAGAAAGATATCAGTAAGCCGTATCCGGTCAATCTGGATCTCCTGAAAGAACGTTATCATACACGACGTCAAAACAATGCATTTATGTTGGATTACTTTAAACGGTCGGCATCGGAGGCTGACTTTGGTGTAGGGGAAGAACAGGCGACGAAACGATTGCAGGCATTCATCAAAAACAATCTGTCTTCTTATGACGAGCAACGGGATCTGCCGGCGGTCGACGGAACAAGTCTGATGTCTCGTTACCTGCGGACCGGTGAAATCGGAATTCGGACAATCTATGAAGCCGTCAATCAGGAGGAAGGTTCGAAGGGAAAACAAACGTATCTGACAGAATTGATTTGGCGGGAATTTTATTACACGATTTTGATGCATTATCCGGAGTCCAAACGACTGCCGGTCAACGAGCAGTATACGAAGGTTGAATGGGAAACAGATGAGGCGGGCTTTAAAGCCTGGACAGAAGGGAAAACGGGCTATCCGATTGTCGATGCGGCCATGCGACAGCTCAACACGACGGGGTGGATGCATAACCGTCTGCGGATGATTGTCGCGTCCTTTTTGACAAAGGACTTACTGGTCGATTGGCAAAAAGGGGAGCGGTATTTCCAAAAAAAACTGGTTGATTATGAAGCCGCGTCTAACATTGGCGGGTGGCAATGGGCGGCGTCGGTCGGGACGGATGCTGTTCCGTATTTCCGAGTCTTCAATCCGACGACTCAGTCGAAGAAATTTGATAAGGATGGAACCTTTATCCGCCACTATTTGCCGGAACTCAAGGATTTACCTAAAACATCGATTCATGAGCCAACGGAACAACAACGACAAGATTACGATTATCCGATGCCGATTGTCGAGCATGACATGGCCCGAAAACGAGCGATTGCCCGTTTCAAATAAAACGTGCAAAAAAAAACAGGGAGCAGGATTAAATCCTCTCCCTGTTTTTTAGTTGAAAGTCTAATCAGCGTAACCGGGAATCGTCTTTTCGCGTCCGGAATGCATGGTAAGCGAGGTAAGAGATGACTCCGAAATAGCAAGTGATCAAGAATGCGTGTAATAACGGAACGTACGTGGCATGTCCACCAAGAACGATCCAGGCACCGGTTGCAACCTGACAAGAGATAAAGAAGGTTGCGAACAACATACCGGTACGCGAGGTCCGGTGTTTCAGGCGAATCGCCGTGTAGTGAACGAACAGCGTATAGAAGAACAACAGACCGGCCAAAATCCGGTGAATCATTTGAACCCACGCTTCGAACGTCATCGTCGGTTGCGAACAGACCGGCCAGCCGACGCAGGCATACGTCGCACCGACATGGCGGACGAACGCTCCTGTGTAAACGACGATTAACGTATAGATCAATAAGCCGTACAACAGTTTACGCAAGAACGCTGGGACCGATTCCCTGAATTCTTGACCGGGACGCTCCATAATCAAGATCGTCAAGATAAGTAAGGAAGCAAAAGAAATCAATGAGATTCCAAAATGGAGTGCCATGACGAGATCCGACTGTTGCCAAACGACGGCACCTGCACCGACGATGGATTGAATCAACATGAAAATGAAGGCCAGGAAAGCGAAAATCTTGATATCCAGGCGATCTTTGAAAGCGACAAGTGTCCAAAGACACAAGGCGATGATCAATAAACCGACGACTCCTGTTACTGCGCGGTGACTATACTCAATCATCGTTTCGACACTTGGATTAGTTGGAATCAATTCTCCATGACAGAGCGGCCAATCGGTCCCGCATCCGTTTCCGGAATCTGTTTTCGTGACGGTCCCCCCCATGAGAAGAACGATCATCATCGTGAATGTGACAAATGCTGAAAAAATCGAAAGTTTTCGATTCAAAATGCAGCCACCACCTTTCTAGAGAAAATACATGATACTTGAAATACCTAGCAATAGTATCGCATAAAAAATATCGAAACGCTTGCAATCTTTTAGAAGAACGCTATTCTAATATTAGGTAAATATGGTGAACTGTGAGGTTAATCACATAGATTTCACATTTTGTTCATTATGTCGAAAGTATTTTCATACGTCATGACCTTGAATATGTGGTATCTTTTATAGAGAAAAGGACGTTTCGTGGCGTGTCTGTGTTATTTCTGTGAAGAAAATACGTGAATCCTACGTACAGAAAGAACGCGGACGGTTAGAAGGAGGAAACAACATGGCGAAAGTAAACGGGGAGACCCTGGACATCATGATCGAGCAATCGGATCAGCCGACGTTCAAGGACTATGTCACCCTAGCAAAGATGGGAATCGTTCGTGCGAATCTCATCACCGTCTTCGCAGGTTATGTCGTGGCAGCATCATACTTAACGGATGATGTTCTACTGTATTTGTGGCAGACGAAGTTGACATTATTGTGGACGCTTCTCGGAAGTGGACTGGTCATTGCCGGTAGTTGTTACCTCAATAACTATATCGACCGTGACATTGATTACAAGATGGAGCGGACGATGGGAAGACCGAGTGTTACCGGTAAGATGGATGGGCAACGGATATTGGCATTAGGACTTGGGATACTGGCTACCGGTACCGTTCTCTTGCTGATCGTTAACCATGTCGCGGCAGTTTTCGGATTGATTGGTTCGTTTGTCTACGTCGTCATCTATACGATGTGGTTAAAGCGGACACACACGATCAATACAGTCGTAGGTGGTATTTCCGGAGCAGTGCCACCGATCATTGGATTTGCGGCAGTCACTCCAACACTTCATATCGATGCATGGATTTTGTTTCTCATCATGTTCGTATGGCAACCGCCTCACTTCCTTGCGCTCGCCATGAGACGGACGGAAGAGTACCGGGCTGCCGGTATTCCAATGTTACCTGTCGTCAATGGTTTTGCGATCACGAAACGGCAAATTGTATGGTGGATTGCAGTTTTAGTTCCATCATCACTCCTCCTCGCGCATTACGGCATCATTTACATGCTTGTCATGGCTGCGCTTGGTGGATACTGGCTCTACATGGGACTGAAAGGTCTCAAAATCAAGGAAGAACAAGCTGAGATTAAGTGGGCTTCGAAGATGTTTTTCTTCTCGCTCTTTTATTTCACGGCTTGGATCGTGACGGTCGTACTCGTTTCTCTCTAAAACGATTTGACATACTTCACGGACACCATTAAGAAAGAAAAAAATTGGGGAAAAGAAAGTGGGGATGGTTGTGAAAAAATCAGGAAAAATGCTCTTCCGGCTTCTTCCGATCGGTTTGATGGCATTATTGTTATCAGGTTGTGGAATCCCGGAATTGTCCGCACTACAGCCTCGCGGGGAAGGCGCACAAATGCAACTTGAAATCATTAAGCTCAGCTTATGGGTCATGTTGTTTGTCCTTGCGATTGTAGCAGTCATCTATATTTACGTACTTATGAAATTCCGTCGTAAAGCTGGAGACAACACTGTTCCGAAACAAGTGGAAGGAAATCACACACTTGAAATCATCTGGACAGTCATTCCGATTCTCTTATTAGTCGTTCTTGCCGTACCAACCATCAAAACGACGGTTGAATTAGCAGATGCGAAAGAAGCGAAGAAAAATGAAGTCATCAACGTTACAGCAAACCTGTACTGGTGGGAGTTCGAATATCCAGACAAAGGTGTTTCAACAGGACAAGAGCTCGTTATTCCAGTCGGAAAACGTGTTGCTGTCAACTTAACTTCAAAAGACGTCATTCACTCATTCTGGGTACCTGCTCTTTCAGGTAAAACAGATACAAACCCGGGTCTTGAGAATGAAATGTGGTTACAAGCACAAGAAGCCGGTACGTACTACGGTAAATGTGCCGAGTTATGTGGACCATCGCATGCTTTGATGGACTTCAAGGTCATCGCGCTTGAACAAGATGATTATGATGCATGGCTTAAAGACATGAAGTCAGCTAAAGAAGCAGAAACAAAACAATTGGATGCAAAAAATGAAAAAAACTGGACGACTGGCGAGCAGGTTTACGCACAAAACTGCCTCAGCTGTCACGGTGGCGGGAAAGTCGCGCCAAGCTTAACAAACTTTGGTGATCGTCAGCGTATCGCTGGATACCTCGATCATGACAAAGAAAATCTCGAAAAATGGATTCGCGATCCACAAAAAGAAAAACAAGGAACAAAAATGCCTGGTTTCTCTGAAGATAAGATTAGCGATGAAGAGTTAAGCGAACTTGCAGACTATCTATTGGACAAAAAGCTCCAATAATATTTAAGGGGGAATCATAGTGGGGACACATACTATGGGTATGCCGAAGAAAAAAACCGGCATCATGGACTGGCTAACGACAGTCGACCATAAAAAAATCGGGGTTCTCTATATCATCTCTGGATTGTTTTTCCTTCTGGTTGGTGGCGTAGAAGCCTTAATGATTCGTTTTCAATTGATTAAACCGATGAACGATTTCGTCAGCGGTGAATTATTTAACCAGTTGATCACGATGCACGGTACGACCATGATCTTCCTGGCAGCCATGCCGATGTTGATCGGTTATATGAACGCTGCTGTTCCGCTTCAAATCGGAGCACGTGACGTTGCGTTTCCGTTTTTAAATGCACTTGGTTTTTGGTTGTTCTTCTTCGGGGGAGTTTTGTTGAACCTGTCATGGTTCTTCGGCGCAGCTCCGAACGCAGGGTGGACAGCATATGCACCACTTTCAACTGTTCCAGAATCACTCGGTGTTGATTTCTACTCACTCGGATTACAGATTTCTGGTTTCGGTACACTCATGGGGGGGATTAACTTCCTCGTTACGATTTTGAACATGCGTGCACCAGGTATGAAACTGATGCGGATGCCGTTGTTCACATGGACAGCATTCGTTGCATCAGCATTGATCGTTTTCGCATTCCCGCCACTTACGGTCGGATTGTTCCTCTTGACGTTTGAGCGTCTGTTCGGGGCACATTTCTTCGATCCGGCAGCCGGTGGTAACATCGTCATCTGGGAACACCTTTTCTGGATTTTCGGTCACCCGGAAGTGTATATCTTGATTTTACCGGCCTTCGGTATCTTCTCAGAAATCATTCCTACTTTTGCCCGTAAACGTCTCTTCGGTTATACGACGATGGTCTTTGCGACAATGTTAATCGGTTTCTTAGGATTCATGGTTTGGGTTCACCACATGTTCACAGTTGGACTTGGTCCGGTTGCGAACGCAATCTTCGCGGTTGCGACAATGGCGATCGCCGTTCCGACCGGGGTTAAAATCTTCAACTGGCTCTTTACGCTATGGGGCGGTAAATTGACGTTCCCAGTTGCGATGCTCTACTCGGTTGCTTTCATCCCATCGTTCCTTGTTGGTGGTATGACAGGGGTCATGCTTTCTGTTGCTCCTGCCGATTATCAGTACCATGACAGCTACTTCGTAGTTGCCCACTTCCACTACGTTATCGTTGGTGGAGTTGTCTTCGGTCTCTTCGCAGGTCTGTACTACTGGTTCCCACTCATGTTCGGGAAACAGCTCAACGAGTTCTGGGGTAAAATTCAATTCTGGTTGTTCTTCATCGGCTTCCACTTGACGTTCTTCCCACAACACATTCTCGGTCTGACTGGTATGCCACGTCGTGTCTTCACGTACTTGCCAAACCAAGGCTGGGAAACAATGAACTTACTGTCATCAATCGGAGCAGCCTTCATGGGTGTCTCGACAATCGTTCTTGTCGTATCCATCGTTGCGGCATTGATGTCAAAAGAATACGTTAAACGTGACGTCTGGGGCGACGGTCGTACCCTCGAGTGGACACTTCCTGTCCCAACTCCAGAGTACAACTTTGCACAGATTCCACTTGTTAAAGGTCTTGACACATACTGGCTCGAAAAAATGGCTGGAAACAAAACGGTTTCGGTTTCGGAAGAAGTCGGCGATATCCACATGCCGAACAACTCGATCCTGCCATTCGTCATGTCTGTCGGTTTATTCCTTGCCGGTCTCGGATTCATTCTTCGCCTTGACTACGGTACAGTAGGTCTGATTATCGCCTTGATCGGTCTTGCGATGACACTCTTCGCAATGTTCCTCCGTTCTTGGATTGACGATGAAGGATACTACATCCCGAAAGCGGAAATCGAAAAAGATCTACGCCTTGAAGCTGAAAAGGAGGCGAAGTAAGATGGGACATCATTCAGTACCAAACAACCCGATTACGGGTA
Source organism: Exiguobacterium sp. R-39 (assembly GCF_049942815.1). Lineage (NCBI taxonomy): Bacteria > Bacillati > Bacillota > Bacilli > Caryophanales > Exiguobacterium > Exiguobacterium sp. R-39. Next base: position 2,029,044 of record NZ_CP187965.1, on the reverse strand, counting down.
TTCCGGATCATGTTGAAAAAGCAACACTTGAGGGTAAGAATAAATATGTAGCCTTCTGGTTCTTCCTTGGAGGAGAGACGACATTGTTCGCTTCTCTCTTCGGGACGTACATCGGGTTGCACAACTCCGGTGCGAAAGAAGGATTACGCAGTTACGATATTTTTGAAATGGGTCTTGTCTTCATCATGACGATGCTCCTTCTCACAAGTTCACTGACAAGTGTTCTTGCGATGATGGCGATGAAACGTAATGATGTGAAGAAAATGAAAATGTGGTTGATCATCACGCTTGCACTCGGTTTAGGGTTCCTCAGCGGTGAGATTTATGAGTTCAACCATTACTACCACATCGGTCACACGTTTACTTCAAGTGCCTTTGGATCTGCCTTCTACACATTGGTTGGATTCCACGGAGCACACGTTTTGTTCGGTCTCCTCTGGATCTCTACATTGTTGATTCGGAACTGGAATCGCGGGATTACGGTCGTTAACGCACCGAAGTATTATGTTTCAAGTCTTTACTGGCACTTCATTGACGTCGTCTGGGTCTTTATCTTCTCAGTCGTCTATCTCATGGGGATGGTGAAATAAGATGGAAAAACACGAACCGCAATTAACACGTAATCAAGTTGAACTCGAGATGAAAGCAGATCGCAGCCGCGAGATGCAGTTGCAACTCACAAGTTTCGCTTTGATGATCTTTCTCACACTGATTGCTTTTGGTGCGGTCATGGCAGAACTCATGCCACATTGGGCAGCCGGTGGATTCCTGATCATCATGGCAATGGTGCAAGTGTACCTCCAACTTTATATGTTCATGCACATGAACAATAAAGGAAATACATGGATCAAAGTCATGATGGCACTCGGTATCTTCGTCGCCTTGACGATCGTCGCGACACTCCGTCTTTTGATCTGGTAATAAATTGTGACCATTCTGCTAACGTTTAGCAGGATGGTCTTTTATTTTGGAATCGTTTTATGAGAAACCTTTACAATGAAATAGGGGAACGGTAATCTTAATCTGTAGGAAAAAGGAACGGGGTGAAAACATGTTAGGCAACTTAAGGGGATCTTTATCACAATTCGACTGGACGGTTTTATGGAGTCCATATTATGCATTACTTTTGATTGGTATATATGTTTTATACGCTGTCTTGACGGAAAAGATCCGTCGACCCGATGAAGCTGAGACGACGCTAGGGCAGAAGTTTTCGATGCTTGCGGCATTATTCGTCTATTACATCGGTTTTGGCAGTCCGCTTGACGTCCTCGCGCACATCACATTCTCTGCCCATATGCTGCAGATGGTATTCGTGTATATGGTGGCGCCACCGCTCTTGATGATGGCGATTCCAGGGTGGGTATTCAAACGGTTGTTTGAGGTGCCATATCTCGGACGGACATTACGATTTTTCATTTTGCCGTTGATTGCACTGATTTTGTTTAATTCCTTGTTCACGTTTTACCACATGCCATTCATCTTTGATTATGTCTTGACGAATTATACGGTGCACCGGATTTTCCACGGAACACTGATTTTCCTCAGCATGACGATGTGGTATCCGATCATTGCACCCGTCAACGAAGAAGACAGTTTGTCGGACTTGAAGAAGATGGTGTATATCGTGGCGAACGGTGTATTGTTGACACCGGCGTGTGCGTTCATGATCTTTAGTCAAAGTTTTCAGTACGATGCCTATCAGGATCCGGCTACTTTTGCGAAAGTATTAGCATACTGTATGCCGAATAATGATTTAAGTGGACTCAACATGGAACGACTATTCGGAACAACAAAAGATTTGCTTGAGGACCAGCGTTTTGGCGGAGTTCTCATGAAACTCGGTCAAGAATTAGTGTACGGGCTGTTCTTTGGTCTGACGTTCTTTACATGGGTCAGACGTTCTAAAAGTACTGCTGTCGATGAAGGTATGTCCTTCTCGCCAAAAGCGGATTAAATTGGGGGAAGTTGGAACATGAGTTATTTGCCGTTGATTTGTGTCTCGTTGATTGTCATCAGTGCGATTTTTGTCGCAATCGGTTGGTTTTTGATTGCGCAGACACGCCGGAATATGAAAGCACACCAATTCGTGATGACGATTGCTGCTGCGTTAGCTTTACTCTTCTTCATCATGTATGCGTTACGAACGATTTTATTGGGCAACACTGCATTTGGAGGACCCGATACGATTAAACCGTACTATACTGGATTTTTGATTTTCCATATCCTGCTCGCCACATCAGGTGGTGTCCTTGGACTGATGGCTCTTTTCTTTGCTTATAAGAAAAACTTTGCGAAACACCGTAAAATTGGTCCGAAAGCATCGGTCATTTGGTTTTTAACGGCGATTACAGGTGTTATCGTCTACTGTCTTTTATACGTGGTCTACGAGCCGGGAGAGACAACAAATGTGTTTCGGGCAATCTGGAACCATTAAGGAGGTCTTGATTTGAAGAAAAACAGTTATTTGACTGTCGCCGCAGTCGTATTGATTTTAGTGGCTGCAGCAGGCGGATATTATTATTTTTTCATGAAAGAAAAATTACCTGTCATTGCGGAACCAACTCCGTTTGAATTGACGAATGCAGTCGATGGAAAGCAGTTTAGTTCGGAAGATGGAAAAGTCAAAGTCTTGACGTTTTTCTACTCGAACTGTCCGGACATCTGTCCGTTGACGTTAAACGATTACCGCAAATTAGAAAAACAGTTACGTGCTGAAGAATTGTACGGAACAGATGTTGAACTTGTTGCGGTTACGGTCGACCCGAAAGTGGATACACAAAAAGTCCTGAAAAAATATGCGTCCAACTTCGAGGCGAATGCAGAAGGCTGGAAAGTCTTGACGGGAGACGATGTCGTCATCGATCGTCTGACACGCCAATTGAATTTCTATTATTCAAAAGCAGAAAGCGGCTTGGTCACACACGGCACGCAGATGTTCATCCTTGATCGGGACAATAAAGTCCGGGCGATTTCTTCGATGGCAAAAACGACAGACGAACCGGTTGACTTAGAGGAAGTAATGACATCGGTCAAACAACTTGCGAAGGAGTGAATACCGTGATGGAACAGCAGTATGAAGTAACAGGCGAAGTGACGGTCTCCGTACAAGCGATTGAAGAACTTTTACTCTGTACAGTCCTTGATTTCGGCGCAACTGTAGCACGGATCAAACGATTATCCGGAGACTCGATTTCATTCAGCTTGAAAGTCCAGGTCGACGCCACCCGGCTTCCGGGTTTGTATCACTATTTGCGTGAACAAGTAAACCTCCAATTAGGGGAAGATGTGCTCGACTATCTTCAGTTGGTGGCCAAGTAACCGGAACCCATCGATTCCAGCGGGATGTCCGGAAAAAGTAAAGGAGGCACTTTCTCGGTTCATGAGAAGGTGCCTCCTTTTTACAACCTTTTTTAAGAAATGGATATGCAAAAAAAAATCAAAATCCACGAAAGGTGAATTTTGATTCGTTTGATGCTTATTTTTCGAGCGTTTCAAGTAGTGCAGTCAAGCGGCGTTCGCAGTCTTTGACGATTTCAGGAGGGAACTCCTCATCGTACTCGACGCCGTGCGGATAGTAATGTTTTCCGAGTAACGGTGTCAACATCCGAACGACTGCTTGACGGTCCTCGATCTCACCTTGAATGGCATAGACCGGAATACGGAGGTAAAATACCTCGCCCGTCGATTGTTTTTCGTACTTCATGTCATACATGGCACGCTCATAATCCCATTGTCCTTCACGGACGAAACGGTGATGCGCCATAATCGTTTCGAGTAACCCAAACTTCATTTCCTTATTTTCGATTCCGAACTGTTCAAACTTCATGTGTGAATCCCCCTATACCCCAGTTTGCTAGCGTACACTAGTCTTTCCAAGCTATCATACCATAATGAAACAACCGATAAAGAAAAAGTTGTGAAGTCAATTTGAAGAATTCATGAACTTCCGTATTTTCGCTCAACGTATTCAAGAATCGTATCCGGTGCATGGATGCCGAGATGATTTAACCCTTCTCCGCCAAAGAAAACGTTAAATTCAAGCACATAAATATGACCGTCCCGGAAAATGAGATCAAATCCGGCATGATCGATATCAAGTTGCTTAGCGAGCGTCAGCACAAAATCAAGTGCCTCCTGTGGAATGTTCTCGAAATCAAGGACACCCCCTTGAGCGACGTTATTTAAGAACTCGGTACCGCCGACCCGCCAGTAGGCAGCGAGAACGTGATCGCCGACGACGACGACACGTAAATCCTTTTCATTCGGAATATATTCCTGTACATAAAACGTATCATGTTGCGCCACGTATTTATCCCAGTCCGCGTCATTTTTGATCAGATGGACGCCTTGACCCATGGAACTGCGGACGGTCTTGGCGACGAACGGAAAACTGAACTGATCGAGTACACGGGAAATCGTGAATTCGTTTTTTCCGTAAATTTCTGTCCGGGGAATATTATCGGGAATAACGGTTTTGAAAATCCGTGTCATTTCGATTTTATCGTGACCCAAATGGAACGTCGCTGCTGAAGGAAAAATCGGTTTTTTCATTCCATAGATGATGGAATGAATCTGCCAGTATTCCGGGAACAAGATGACATCCGCCTGGGCGATTTTATTTAATGAATCAAAATGATAATCCGACTTCGCATGTTCGGTTTTGATTCCAATCGTCCGGAACATGTTAAATGATAAAAATTGCATACAATTCATTCCTTCCTTCTGAACAAATTATACACAATTCAGCGTGCTAGGAGCGAGATAAATGTTATGATATGATGGTTAAGTTAAGGAGGAGATTCGTTGTGATTTATTCAGATAAAACAGTCGACCTCATCAACGCAGCGGAAGACCTTGCATACTCTCTCTCGCAAAGCGAAACAGGTCAAGCATATAGATTAGCAAAACAGGCACGTGCAAACTCAAGACAAGCACAGGATGTGATTCGGGACTTCAACCGAATCAAGGAAGAGTACGAATTGGTGCAACGATTTGGCCGGTATCATCCGGATTATCAAACCATCACAAAAAAAGTACATGAAATTAAACGTGCACTGGATTTACAAGAGGAAGTCGCGCAGTTTAAAAAAGCTGAAAAACAATTGGAAACGCTTCTCGGACAAGTCAGTCTCGTCCTGGCAGGACAAGTCTCTCCTCAAATCAAAGTACCGACTGGAAATCCGTTTTTCGATCAAGGATGCGCAGGCGGATGTTCGACTGGAGGAAGCTGCAGCTGTAGCGGTTAAGAACGACACAAGGGAGGAACGGTGTGTGATCAAGGATCGAATTGGACTTATCGTCTATGTCAATGCATTGAAAGCATCACGTCAATTGCGTCGGTTCGGAAATGTCTATTTCACTTCAAAACGGGAACGATACGTCTTTTTATACGTTGATTTGGAACGACATGAACAGGTGGTTGAACGGATTACAGAATTACCGTTTGTCGAAAGCGTCATTCGATCAGAACGACCGTTCATCAGTGAAACTTATGCAAATAAAAAAGGTAAGATACAAGAAGAAGTCTAACAGGTAGAGCGATGAGGTCATCCTCGTCGCTTTTTTGTGAAAGGATGAGAATGCATGCGGGTCATATCAGGGGAACGAAAAGGGATGCGAATCAAAGCTGTACCGGGGGATCAGACACGACCGACGACAGATAAAGTCAAAGAGTCTTTGTTTAATGTCATCGGACCGTATTTTGACGGAGGAAAGGCACTCGATTTATTTGCCGGCAGTGGCGGTCTTGGGATCGAGGCATTATCACGAGGGTGTGATGAAGCAGTTTTTGTCGATCAACATTTCAAAGCGATTCAAACAATCAAAGAAAATTTAGAGATAACCCGCTTTACAGAGCGCAGCCGCGTCTTAAAGAAGGACGTGACGGTGGCATTATTGGAACTTTCGGGCGAGTCACCTTTTAAACTGATTTTTCTTGATCCACCGTATGCGAAGGAGCAACTTGCTGACCAAGTGGCGTACATAGATCAACATGACATGCTGACAGACAATGGCGTCATTATTTGTGAACATGGAACGGAGACGGAGTTACCGGATGAAATCGGTCGTTTACAGGTCATCAAACGTCTGCGGTACTCTACGGTCATCTCAATTACATTGTATGAATTTACAGAACTGGAGGAACAAGCATGAAACGAATCGCCATCTGTCCCGGGAGTTTTGATCCCATCACGAACGGACATCTTGATATCATTGAACGGGCAGCACCAATCTTTGACGAAATAATCGTTGCCGTACTGAACAATTCCTCCAAGCAACCGCTGTTTTCGGTGCGTGAACGAATGGAGCTGATTTCGAAAGTGACGGAACATTTACCGCACATTAAAGTCGATTCCTTTAACGGGTTACTCGTCGATTATGCTTCGGAGGTCGGAGCCGACGTCATCGTCCGTGGATTACGTGCCGTATCGGATTTTGAATATGAAATGCAGGTCGCCTCAATCAATAAAAAAATGAATGATCAAATCGAGACTTTGTTTATGATGACAAATAACCAATATTCGTTTTTGAGTTCATCGATTGTCAAGGAAGCCGCAAAATACGGAGCCTCCGTTGCCGGACTTGTGCCTCCTGCCGTCGAAGAAGCATTACGTCATAAATACAGCAAAGGAGAATTGAGATGAAAGCTTGGAAACCGGCACTGGCCGCTGTACTCGCAGCGATGATTGCTTTTTTTGTTCCGCTTCCGTATTTTATCTCTTATCCCGGAGATGCGACCTCGACGGAGCAATTGATTGATGTCGAAGGAGCGACGAAGGAGCCGGGGGATTTAATGATGTTAACGATTGCCCAGCGCCGGGCGACTCCGTATTTTCTCGTAGAGAGCCTATTTTTGCCGTTTGCGGATCGTTCGAGTGTCAGTGACTATTTGTATGACGGTGAGTCAGATACGCAGTATGAGAAACGTCAGAAGCTTTACATGGAAGAAGCCCAGCATAACGCGACGATTGAAGGGTATGAGCTCGCAGGGAAGAAGGCGACGGTCGATTTCAAGGGCATTTATGTATCTGGCATCATTCCGGACGGTCCGGCAGACGGGAAGTTAAAAGCGGGGGACCAAATCACGGCGGTTGGTGACGAAGCGATTACTTCATTGAGCGGATTCATGGAAACGATCAGCAGTAAAAAAGCTGGGACGGAAGTAGAGTTGACGTTCCTACGAAACAAAAAACAACGACAAACGAATATCAAAGTCAGTCAGCTGACGAAGGAATCAGAGCGAGTTGGACTGGGGATTTATGAGCCGCTTCCGATGTCTTCGGTAAAGACGGATCCAGAAGTCGATTTTAACGTCAAGGATGTCGGCGGTCCGTCGGCTGGGATGATGTTTACACTCGAGATTTACGACCAACTGACGAAGGGTGACTTAGCGAAAGGGTATAAAATTGCCGGGACAGGTACGATTGAAGAAGGTGGAAAAGTCGGTCCGATCGGCGGCGCCTGGCAAAAAGTTGTGGCAGCAGACGAAGCGGATGCAGAAATCATGTTTGTCCCGTCCGGTGAAAATTACAAAGAAGCTAAACCGTCCATAAAAAAAATCGAGACGAATATGAAACTCGTCCCGATCAAGACAGTGGAAGATGCACTGGATTATTTAGAAGCGTTGCCGGCGAAATGAGCAAAACGGCGATGCTCTTCGAGCGCGTCATAACGAGCCAAGGGCACAGCATAGGCTGCTGTGACTTGGCTTTCTTTGATGAGCCAAGGATGTTTCTCGAATGTCGAGATGACCGGGACCCGTTGTTTGATTTCGCGTAAAGCGAGGCGTCCTTTATCATTGAATGCTAACGGACGCACATAGTCAATCCGGTCAAATGCAATCTCGTCAATCTCATTTGCCTTAGTTGAGGTCAATACGTAAATCAGGGCGCGTTGAAGGCTCGTCCGGGTATAACGACGCGTTTTGACAGCAGCCATGAAGTCGTCAAACGTCTCGTTTTTGCGTGCTCCTTCAATCAATCGCGGAGCCAAGGAAGAATCAATCCCGTTAAATTGCGTTAAATCATCGAGACTGGTTGTCAGAAGGCGGTGGCGGATAAACGGATAGTAGGGCTCAAATGAAGCGAAGACCGCGTTCTGCAGCGTCTCAGCGGTCATTGCCGGCAAACCGATTAACGAGTGGTGTTTGGCATAGTAGGCGCGGATGGCCGTCGCACTCATGATGTCACCGATCGAAAGGTCATGATAGCCGCTCCCGATTCGTTTAGTCGTGTGTAAGGTAATCGTAGAGGCAGCCCGTGCGTAATAGTAGCCGAGGGTATTATTCGGCGTCGTCAAGTCCAGGGTTGTCGTCATTTCCCGAAATGCTTGGCTGGCGGCTGTTGCCGAAGACAGTCCGCGCGCTAATCCTTGTTGGACCAATTCTTGATAACGTGGACTCGCTTCATGATTTTCAGCAGCGGCATGGATGAAAGAGGCTAACTGACCACATTCGCTCCCGAACGATAAAATTTCGGCTCCGATGGTCTCCGCAATCGTTACCCCGCCGAGGGCGAACCGGTCAGCCCGTTGGACAGCGAAATAAAATGGAAGTTCGAGAACGAGATCGATTTCACCACTTGCGACAGCTGCTTGCGCGCGCGACCATTTATCTGTAAAGGCCGGTTCCCCGCGTTGTGTGAACGTCCCGCTCATGATCGCAACGATCAAATCAGCACCGGTTTCCTGGCGTGCGATTTTGGCTTGATAAAGGTGTCCATTGTGAAACGGATTGTACTCAGAAATAATTGCAGTCATTCTCATGAAACTTTCTCCTTTGCAAACCGAATTAAGTGCGGTAATATGGATGAAGACGTCCAAAAGTGTTCGTTCTCTAGCGATTTCAGTGTAAAGAAAAAACATTGACAAAACAAGATGTCCTCTCTATAATTCATATTGTTGCAATTGAGGTGATTCGGATGAAATGGTCCCTGATGCAATTGAATAAATTGCGCAATCTGGGTCAACTTCAGGTTAACGAGACGATTGAGCTTCCTGAGCTTATCGCCCTCCATCCGGATATCCGGGCGGTGCAACCTGTGCACGTTCGTGCAAATGCATCGTTTACATCGAATCAATTAATATTCAATCTCCGGATTACAGGTGAAATGACGCTTCCGGATGCCCGGACGCTGAGTGACGTCGCGTACCCGTTCGAGATTGAATCCATCGAGTCGTTCCTGCTCGAGGTTGATGCTGTTCCGAGTGATTCGGATGAGATCAACTTACCGAACGGGAATACGGTTGATCTTCAACCACTCGTGCAAGAATTGATTTTACTTCATGTGCCAGTGCAAGTGCATGGGGATGATGAAGAAAATCAGTTGGTTCAAGGGGAAGGCTGGACGGTTCTCTCTGAAGAAGCGCCAGAAGAAACTGAACCAAAAATTGATCCGCGACTTGCGGGTCTCGCTCAGTTCTTTAAAAAAGATCAGGATTCCTAATCTTTTCATAAAAAGACGAGTGTATTTTTTCAAGGAGGTGGACAACGATGGCAGTACCATTCCGCAGAACGTCGAAAACACGCAAACGTCTTCGCCGTACTCATTTCAAACTCCGTGTACCAGGTATGGTCGAGTGCCCAAACTGTGGTGAAATGAAACTTTCACACCGCGTTTGTAAAGCATGTGGCTCGTACAAAGGTAAAGAAATCGTCAGCAAGTAAGCTGAATGATCGGTATAAAAGCGACCCTAGAATCGAGCAATCGGTTTGACAGGTCGCTTTTTTTGATGAAAGAAGGAGCGTGAGCGGATGAGTAATATAGGAATCATCGGTGCCGGATCGATTGGATTGTTAATCGCGTCCTACCTTGCAGAACAACACCATGTGACACTCTATACGAGACAAACGACAGGGCACGACATCACCATCCTCCGGGATGACCAAGTCAGCCAACCGGTAGAGGTACGGCCACTTAGTCAATTCGAGTCACAAGACTTGGTGTTCGTGACGACAAAGTCGTATGATATAAAAAGTGTGATGCCTTACCTGACGACCGGAAAGATGCCGGTCATGTTCTTACAGAACGGAATGGGGCATGTGAAAGAAGCAGAGCGGGTACAGTATGCTTTGTTCGGAATCGTCGAACACGGTGCCATGAGAACGGGACGATACGCGGTGCAACATACCGGGATGGGACGCATCCGCTACGGACGAGTACCTGTTCCGATGCTTGAAGCCACACCGTTACAGTTTGAGTATGTTCCGAATATCGAGCAGGTCATGTTAACGAAATTATTCATGAATGCGGTCATCAATCCATTAACAGCCTATTACCGGATTACAAACGGTCAATTGTTGGAAGCGCCCTATGCTGAAAAGGCACACGGTATTTTTGAAGAGTTACGGAACGTCTTTCCAGAGCATCCGATCAGTTATGAAGAAATCGCACAGGTCATCAGACGGACCGCATTGAATCGTTCGTCGATGCTTCAAGATCTAGAGCGGGGAAGACAGACAGAAATTGAACCGATTGTCGGTTTTGTCCTGGAACACGCGATGAATCCGACGCCCTTACTGACTTTTTATTTTCATCAGATTAAATCTCAGGAAAAAAGAGGGGATTCGATGTGACGTGGTTTATTATCTTTCCAGTCTTCAGCTTGGTTAGTCTATATATCATTTTTTTTGCTGTCTTTCGCCAACATGGAAAAGCAGTTCGGTTTGCACTTGATTTAGGTACATTCATCGTATTGTATGGGATTCATGTCGCGTTGATTGCACTGACAGGTCAAAATTACTTAGGATGGTTATTGATTGCCGTACTCTTGATTTTTGCGGTCAACGCCTTATGGCAACGCATCAAAAAAGTGGACGTGGATTATATACAAATGATACGACACAGTTGGCGGATTACAATCTTGATTGCTCTTCCAGTTCAGTTGATGCTGTTTGGAATCGGAATTCAACAACTGTTCATTCATTGATTTTGTCAGAAAGAAGGGATTTTGTTTGAAGGTACAATCATTTCATGCCTTGTATGACGAAGATTCATTGATGCATAAAGCCTCTCGCCAGGAATTTTCGAAATACGTTGATCATATTGGAACAGAAGGAATGCGGGCAAGGAGCAGCCTTTTACAAGAACGGCAGTATCCGCATCTGAACCCGCTTGTCGACGAACTGTTGCGGCAAAATCCTCGGTTGAACGACAGCTTGAAGAGCCGTCTCGAACTGTTGCGGACAGGTGAGGCGCAAGTTGTGATTACCGGTCAACAAACCGGAATCTTTGGCGGTCCGATGTACGCCGTTTATAAATTGCTGACCTGTCTAAAGGTTGCCCGCCAAACGGAAGAACTGATCAGTCGCCCGGTTTTCCCGATCTTCTGGTTGGCAACCGAAGACCATGATTTTGATGAAATCAATCATCTGATCGTCCCGACACATGATTTCCGGACGCGGAAGCTGGCCGTCCAGGCGCCGGACTCGATTTCGCGCTCTGTCAGCCGTTTGGCCTTTGATCAGACAGCCGTTAAGGAAATCGTACGTCAGGCATTATGTACTGAACGAGAGACGCCGTATACAAAAGAATTGTTGGCATTGTCGGACCGGTTAATCGAATCCAGTTCGACATATGGAGAATTTTTCGCTTCTTTCTTAGGAGAACTTGTCGATCACGATATCATCTTCTTTGACGCGGATACGCAAGCAGTCCGTCAACTTGAAATCCCGTTTTTCGAACGGCTGATTCAAGACAATACCGAAATCCGCCAAGCCTTATCAAAAGGTATCCAACAAACCACCGAATTGCCGGATACATTTCTAAATGAAGAAGCGGCCCACCTCTTTGTTGAGGATATCGGACGCGATTTGTTATACCCGGGCCAAGATTTTGTGACGAAACAAGGGAAGACCTATACGGAACTGGAACTGTTGGCATTACTTTATGCGAGCCCGGAACGTTTTTCAAACAGCGTCGTCACACGTCCGTTGATGCAAGATTACTTATTCCCGACACTCGCTTATATCGGAGGACCGGGTGAAATTGCATATTGGACGAGACTACGACCATTATTCCATCACTTCGATTGGACGATGCCGCTGTTGATTCCACGGATGGGGGCCGTCATGTTGCAGGCAAAGGAAGAGAAAGGGCTTCGGCGTCATGGTCTGAGCCTTGAACAAGCGCTTCAGGCAGGTGTCCCTCTCGCAGCGTTCGATGCGACTGCGATTAAACGCCAATTGCATGACTCGACCATGTTAGGTGCGGTCCTGGTCGAAGAAGTCACCCGGATTGAAAAACAGGAGTTGCAGACGACGGCTGTCGCAACGAAGCTCAATAAACAGCTGCAGCTGGCCTTGGAAACAATTGTCGAACAAAAACGGCGTCTTCATGAACAAACGAATCGGTCGGATCGGGCACTCCAATATCAATTGGCACCCGATTATGCACCCCAGGAACGGATTCATTCGATCTTACCTTGGCTGAATCGCTATGGTTTGAATTTAGTTCAGACCTTGCGGATGCAATATGAACAAACTGAGGCGGAACAATTGAAAATCATGCTATAAACCTGCGAAATCAGCAGGTTTTTTTGTTTTTTTAACGAAAGATACATAAAAGTTCAAAAAATCAAGGAAACTGTCTCATTTTCGTAACGTTTTCAAGAAAGAATATGATACATTGAAAAAGAGTAACGTCCAGTTTGGACAGTGAAAGGTGAGGCAGCACATGTTTGAGCATGAAACAGTATTAAAATGGGAGTCCATTAAAGGGCTGAATATCAAACCTGACGGGATTTATGTCGATTGTACGTTAGGTGGAGCAGGACACAGTGAAGAGATCGTCAAACAGTTAACGACAGGACATCTGTACGCGTTTGATCAGGATGATGTCGCACTGGCACATGCAGCAGAACGTCTCGCGGCGTATGAAGGTCGCTTTACTTTAATAAAAAGTAATTTCGTACATTTAAAAGAAGAATTAGCAGCACGATCTGTGACAAAAGTGGACGGGATTTTATTTGATCTCGGTGTATCTTCTCCACAACTAGACGAAGGCGAACGTGGATTCAGCTACAACTTTGATGCCCGACTCGATATGCGTATGGACCAAACGTCATCGCTATCGGCATATGAAGTCGTCAATGAGTGGCCGTATAACGACCTTGTTCGAATTTTGTTTACATATGGGGAAGAAAAGTTCTCCAAACAGATTGCACGCAAGATTGAGAAGGCACGCGAAATCGCACCGATTGAAACGACGTTTGAACTAGTCGAATTGATCAAAGATGCGATTCCGGCACCGGCCCGCCGCAAAGGGGGGCATCCGGCAAAACGGACGTTCCAAGCGATTCGGATTGCTGTAAATGATGAATTGAATGTCTTCGACCGCGCCGTCTATCAAGCAATTGATTTATTGGCTGTTGGTGGACGCCTATGTGTCATTACCTTCCATTCACTTGAAGACCGTATGTGTAAGCAAGCGTTCAAAGAGAAGTCATCGTTACCTGAGCTTCCGCAAGGGTTACCGATGATTCCTAAAGAGTTTGAACCGGAACTACGCCTGGTGACAAGAAAACCGATTACAGCAGGAGATGATGAACTCGATGACAATCGTCGATCACGCTCTGCCAAGTTACGAATCGTTGAAAAAATGAAGGAAAGTTGAGAGGAGCATTCAAATGGCAGAGCCACTTCGCAAGCCGATGCAAACCATGGAACCCGTTCGGCAGCAACCTATCCAAGAACCACGTAAGACGGAAGATATCGCACGTCGTGTTGCGGTTCGTCCGAAATATCGTCTATATCCATTTGAGAAGTTTTTGTACAGTGCGATGATTGGCGGAATCGTCCTTTTCGGCAGTATGACGATTGGCGCTCATAACGAAGCGTATAATGTAAGCCGGGATCTCGCGAAGGAAAATCAAGTCACGCAAGAGATGAAGAAAGAAAATGAACGTCTTCAACTCGAAGTGACCAACTTAAGCTCTCCAGAACGAATTTACAAGATTGCGAAAGAACAAGGTCTTGATATGCGAAAAGGGAACATCAAGGTGATTCCTAAATGAATCCACTATCTAAATCCCGACGGAGAGTAGCCATTGTCATGTTGATATTTGCTGCTCTCTTTTTGGTGTTCATTTCACGCTTTTTGTACTTATCGACGACAAAGAAATTCCACGGGGAAGACATGCTTGTCTACGCGGAAAAAAAACGTTGGGAGTCCCAGGCCACACTGCCGGCAGAACGTGGAGAAATCTTTGACCGACTGGGCTCGCCGATTGCGATTAACATCCCGTCCTATCATTTGGTCGCCGTCTACCGGTTAGGCGGGGAAAAAGATCCGGATGAGACAGTGGTCGACTTTAAGAAAACAGCGACCGGACTTGCGCCGATTCTCGGCATGTCGGTTAAAGAACTGGAAACCTATCTGATTGAAAATAAAAACCGTTCCCAAATCGAATTCGGTAAAAAAGGGAATGATCTGACGGTTGATCAGAAAGAACAGATTGATCGGTTGAAGCTGCCGGGGATTCGATTGATCGAAGAACCGAAGCGCTATTATCCGAACGGGATTTTCCTGTCCGATACGTTAGGGTTCGTCCAGAAAATCACAGAGGATAACGGACGGGTCGTCTTAAAAGGACAGATGGGTATCGAAAAACAGTATGATGAGGCTTTACGTGAATCGTTTGGTTCCCGTGTCTTTGAAAAAGATCGCAGCGGCGGAGAACTGGTTCAAGGTACTTCGAAAATTTCAAATGAGCCGAAAGACGGATCGAACCTCTATCTGACCATCGATCATCGGATCCAGCAAGCACTCGAGAAACAGATGCAAAAGATGTACAACGAATACAAACCTAAAAATGCGACAGGAATCGTAATGGATGCCAAGACAGGCGAAATTTTGGCGATGACGGATCGTCCGTCGTTTAATCCGAATTTACGCGATATGACGGATTTTACGAATTTTGCTGTCTCCTCACGGTTTGAACCCGGATCGACAATGAAGATCTTTACGTTGGCTGCTGCCATCGATGCAGGTGTCTTCCGTCCGAACGAACCGTATAAATCAGGGAGTTACAATTATAAGGGAACTGTCATCAAAGACTACAATGATGTCGGTTGGGGAACAATCCCGATGATTGAAGGGGTCTACCATTCCTCAAACGTCATGTTCTCGATCCTGACAGCTGAAAAGCTTGGAATCGAACGGTATAAAGACTATTTCAAGAAGTTTCATTTTGATCAAAAAACGGGTATAGATATTTCGGGTGAAGTAAACAGCCAATCTGATCTGTCCAAACCGTTGAATACGTTGATTACATCATGGGGACAATCGACGGCAGTGACGCCGATGCAGATTCTCCAAGGGGCGACAGCAATTGCCGGAAACGGTGAGATGGTCAAACCGCATATTATCCAAAAAGCGGACCATACGGATAAAGCGCCGTATAAAGCAAAAACGGAAGTGGTCGGAAAACCGATTTCTGCGGAAGCGGCAAAAGCGACCCGTGAAGCGTTGGATGGTGTCGTCAACAGTAAAATCGGTACTGGACAAATGTATAAGCTGAAAGATTATCGTGTCATCGGAAAAACAGGGACGGCACAGATTTCAGAAAACGGAAAATACATCCAAGGACAGTTTATTCATTCCTTTATTGGAATGGCGCCAAAAGATGATCCCGAATTGATCATGTACATCGCTGTCGACCGGCCATCGAAAAATGAGTCTTCGGTTTCCGGACCGAGTATCATGAGTCCGGTCTTCAAAAGTGTCATGAATACCGCTTTGCAATATCGAAGCATCAAACCTGCGACTCAAAAAGAGTCGGTGGATGTCAAAGCTAAAATCATTCCAAGCTACATTGGGAAAAGTATGAATCAAGCAGAAGAGATGGCGAAGGAACAGGGGGCCGTACCGGTCGTTCTCGGTGACGGGGTTGAAGTCGTCTCACAAATACCGACGCGCGGACAAGAATTCGTCAGCGGGGAACGTGTCCTTTTTAAAACAGGACGGACGTTCAAAATGCCTGATATCACCGGTTGGTCACAACGGGATGTTAAAAAACTTGTCAGTCTCTACGATTTAAAGTTAGACGTGATTGGTAAAGGTTTTGTAACCAAACAATCGGCACGAACTGGTACACTAGTGAAAGAAAATGGAAAGCTGACGGTGGAACTCGCTGAACCAAAAGAGTAAGAAACAGCGGTCTCCTGATTTCTGCAGTGAAACGAGGACGGACCGGAGTCATTCGTTGACTTCTGTTCGTCCTCGTTTGCTGTAATCGAGTGGAGGAAATAGGGATGGTAACAATTGCACAGATCGCCCAGTGGTTGGGATTGGAAGAAACCGATACACGGTCATTAAGAAATTTTGCGACGGATTCAAGAAGTACACTCACGGAAGGGTTGTATATCCCAATCCAGGGAGCACGCGTCGACGGACATTCGTTCATCGAGGGAGCAGTTGCTCAAGGCGCGATTGCCACGTTGTGGAAAAAAGGCATTCCGCTTCCGGAGCTTGACATCACGGTTCTTGAAGTCGAAGATCCGTTAAACGCGTTACAAGTCATCGCACAACGGTATTTACAGCAAGTGGCACCAAAAGTCATCGCGATTACTGGATCAAACGGCAAGACATCAACAAAGGATATGATTGAAAGTGTCCTGAAACAGTCGTTTCGGACACATAAAACGGCAGGTAACTTCAATTCAGATATCGGAATGCCTTTGACGATCTTGATGATGCCGAACGAGACGGAAGTTGCTGTTCTCGAAATGGGAATGAACGGGTTTGGAGATATCGAACTCTTATCGAATCTTGCCGAACCGGATATTGCACTCGTGACGAACATTGGCGAGTCGCATGCCGAACAGGTGGGCGGACGAAGTGGAATCGCCCGAGCTAAACTAGAGATTCGATCTGGTTTAAAACCGAATGGCCATCTCTTTGTCGATGGAGATGAACCGTTGTTGGGAGAAGTGCCGGCTGAACGCATTGGGTATCATGCGACCAATACGTACATCATCGAACAGGCGGAAGCGACGTTCATCGGGACGACTTTCAAATTTGATGGTGCGACGTTCAACCTACCGGTCCTTGGCAAACACCAAATCCGGAATGCAGCGTACGCGATTGCGACAGCTCGAGCACTTGGTCTTACGGACGAAGTGATTCAGGCAGGATTGAACGAGGTACAATTGACACCGATGCGGATGGAACGATTAATGTATGGTCAAACTGCCATCATCAATGATGCATATAATGCTAGCCCGACTTCGATGAATGCAGCAATCGAGACGGTTGCAACGCTCGATGGATTTACGAATAAAGTCGTCGTTCTCGGCGATATGTATGAACTCGGTCAACAGGAACGCCTGTTGCATGCCTCTGTCGGGAAGAAGATTGCACTTCCTGTATCCCATGCTATCCTTGTAGGGGGGAAAGGGCGTTATATCGCGGATGGAATTGTTGATCCGACCGTCCAAGTCCAATTTGCGGACACGGTCGAAGATGCAGCCCGTCTGCTCCAACCGTTGCTCGGCAAGCAAACCGTTGTTTTGCTGAAAGCTTCGCGTGGACTCGCACTGGAACAAATCTTCACATATTTAAATGAAACTTAATCCTTAAAAGTAGGTGTTTGTAATGATTACATTATTCATCAGTTTAATTATTGCGTTTTTGGTTGTCGTACTCGTGATGCCAAAAGCGATTCCTTTTTTACACAGCCTTAAATTTGGTCAAGAGATTCGGGAAGAAGGTCCGGATTGGCACCAAGTGAAATCAGGGACGCCGACGATGGGTGGAATCGTCATTTTGCTGGCTATGATCGGCAGCCTGATTGTTCTCTTATTGATGGGAGACTTGGATCGGAGTCATCTGTCGTTGCTGTTCTTAACGCTTGCCTACGGGGCAATCGGTTTCATCGATGATTACATCAAGGTCGTCAAAAAACGTAATCTTGGTTTGAACTCGAAGCAAAAATTAGTTGGACAAATTGTTGTTGGTCTGTTGTTTGTCTGGTTGAGCGGTGGATTTTCGAGTCAGGCAACGTATCTGTCGATTCCATTTACGACCTGGTCGATTGATTTCGGTATCCTGTATCCATTAGTCGCGTTATTCTGGCTCGTCGGATTCTCGAATGCCGTCAATCTGACGGACGGACTGGACGGACTCGTATCCTTTACGGCTATTCCGACGTTCCTGTTCTTTGGCCTCTACGGATGGTTCATAGCCGATGAGCCAGGTGTTGCCTTATTTGCTTTTTCAGCTGTCGGTGCATTGATCGGGTTCCTCGTGTTTAATGTCTACCCGGCTAAAATCTTCATGGGTGATACCGGCTCACTTGCTTTAGGAGCAGCCCTTGCTGGTTTATCGATCTTATTGAAACTGGAATTATTGTTAGTATTGATTGGAATTGTATTCGTTGTTGAGACATTATCGGTCATCCTGCAGGTTATTTCCTTCAAGACGACAGGAAAACGTATCTTTAAGATGAGTCCGATTCATCACCATTTCGAAATGGTCGGTTGGAGTGAATGGCGAATCGTTGGAACATTTGCTTCGATTAGCTTAATCGTGGCGTTAATCGCCTATCTGTTCGTGTAATCGAAATTCGTGGTCAAGAAAGTGAGCGATTTAATGATGAAGAGTTCTGAACTGGAGAAGAAAAAAGTATTGGTCCTTGGGACTGCGAAAAGCGGAATTGCAGCAGCGACCTATCTTGTTAAGGCAGGAGCTGTCGTGACGGTGAATGATGGAGGGACTCCTTCGGAAGCCGACGTACAAACGCTTGAATCTTTGGAGGTCGAAACGGTTTTCGGAAGTCATCCGCTATCCTTACTGGATGGAACAGAATTAATCGTAAAAAATCCAGGCATTCCGTATCAGATTCCGTTATTACAGAGGGCAATCGAGCGTGGCATCCCGATTTGGACAGAAGTTGAACTGGCTTACCGTTCAACGAAAGCAGATTGGGTCGCGATTACCGGATCAAACGGTAAGACGACGACGACGACACTGGTCCATGAATTATTGAAACAGGGGTCAAGACGCGTTCATTTAGCTGGAAACATTGGTTTCCCGGCAGTTGAAGTTGCCCAGCAGACGGCTGCAGATGATGTCATCGTCATCGAGTTATCCAGTTTTCAATTGATGGGAATCGAATCATTCCAACCAGTCAGTGCAGCCTTCTTAAACTTGTCGCCGGCTCATCTTGATTATCACGGAGATGTAACGTCTTACGCGGCAGCAAAAGCACGGATCTTTTCAAACATGAATGAAGCTGGACGACTTGTCGTCAATGCAGACGATGAGGAAGTCATGCGCTTGAGCGAAACAGCGGCAGCGGAACGATTGACGTTTTCACGTCGTCAACCTGCCTATGCACATGTCGAAAACGGTATGATCTTCGTCGGTCAGACAAAAATTCTTCCGGTCAGTGAACTGGCGCTTGGCGGTGGACACAATCTCGAGAATGTCCTGGCCGCCTTGACATTGATTGAACCTTTTGGGATTGCCTTAACGGCGATTCAAGAGGTTTTGCGGACATTTGGTGGAGTCGCGCACCGGACAGAATACATCGGAGAATTTGCCGGACGAAAAGTCTACAATGACTCAAAAGCCACGAACAACGTGGCGACGGAAGCGGCCCTGTCCGGTTTTCACTCGTCTATCATCTGGATCTGTGGTGGACTCGAACGCGGTGCAGATTTGACACCGTTAAAAAGTGCGATGACCCATGTCAAACATGTCATCGGACTCGGTGAGACAGGTCAACGCTTCGCTGATCTAGCTGACGATCAACAGATCGCCTCTACGGTAACACGTGAGATGGAAGAAGCCGTTATCACAGCATTTGATGTTTCGAAGCCCGGTGATATCATTTTATTATCTCCGGCATCTGCAAGTTGGGATCAATATAAGACATATGAAGAGCGTGGCGAACATTTCATCCGTTCCGTTCAAAAAGTAGGGGGGACGGCGAAATGAGAATCGTAGTTTCAGGTGGCGGAACAGGCGGGCATATCTATCCGGCACTGGCCATGATCCGAGAAGTTGAGCGTCGTATGGCATGTGAAGTGTTATATATCGGTACTGAGAATGGACTCGAGGCGGACATTGTCCGCCGGGCAGGCATTCCGTTCGAATCAATTGAAATTTCAGGACTACGCCGTTCCTTGTCGTTTGAGAACGTCAAGACCGGTGTCCGCTTTTTGAAAAGTGTGGTCCGAGTCCGAAAGCTTCTGCGTGATTTTCAACCGGATATTGTTGTCGGAACAGGTGGTTTTGTTTGCGGTCCTGTCCTCTATACAGCAGCGAAGATGGGGTATAAGACGCTGGTCCATGAACAAAACAGCTTACCTGGAATCACCAATAAATTCTTGGCGCGTTATGTCGACCGGGTGGCATTGTCCTTTAAAGGGTCTAGTCATCATTTCGGGAAAAACGAAGGGAAAACGATTCTAATCGGAAATCCCCGGGCCTCAGAAGTTGCGATGTTGCAAATTGATCCAATCGAAGAAAAACAAAAATACGGTTTTGAACAAGATCGGCCTCTGATTGTCGTTTACGGCGGCAGCCGAGGAGCACCGGCCATCAATAAAGCGGTCGTCGAGATGATTCCCATGTTGACAGCAACTGACTGGTCATTGTTGTTCGTCACAGGCCAGGTCCACTATGAAGACATCCAGACACAAGTAGGAACATTACCGGACCGGATTCAATTGCGACCGTTCATTTACGATTTGCCGTTGATTTTAAAAGCAAGCCAGCTGGTCATCTCGCGTTCCGGGGCAAGTACGTTAGCCGAATTGACGACGCTCGGTTTACCGAGTATCTTAATTCCAAGTCCGTACGTGACGGAAAATCATCAGGAAGTAAATGCTTCTTCACTCGTCGAGACAGGAGCGAGTCTTTTGATCCGGGAATCCGAATTGACGGGGGAACGATTGTTCGAGGCCTGTACGAAGGCGATTGCCGATCAAGTCGGCATGTCTAAAGCATCGCTCGCACTCGGCATGCCAAATGCGGCAAGTGATTTGGTCGATGAATTATTACGGTTGATTCAGCAAAAAAACTAAAGCATTGCAGGAATAGACCGATAAGGTACTGAAATTAAACATAATGGAGGGAGAGGCTTACGTGAAGGAACAACAACCGGCAAGACAGCCGAAGATGGATACGACTGTCCGCAGCTTAGAAGATAAAATTCCATATGTCCGTGAGCAGCGTCGGAAAAAGGCGAACCGGCGTTTAATCTATGTCCTCATCCTGATCGGTCTATTGATTGGTGTCGTCTTCTATCTTCAATCGAGTTTTTCGCGTGTCGCGACGTTTGACGTCACCGGCACCGTGAACGTCAAGAAGGAAGACATCATTCAAGCATCACGTATTAAGGTGAAGGAGACACATGCCTTCAATGTGTCGGAAGAAGCCGTGTTGGAACGGATTGAAGATGTCCCGGGTATTCGTGAAGCGACGATGAAAAAAACGTTTTTACATCATTACGAAGTTGACGTCGTCGAAGAAAAAGAGATTGCGTATGCCAAAGATAAACCGGGTGCCCGGATTGTCTTAGCGGATGGGACGATTCTTCCCGGAAAGTCGAAGGAAGAATTGTTTGATGCACCGATTCTAACAGGATTTACGGATCAGTCCCTGGAACGTCTGACAAAGGAACTCGTCAAAATCGAGCCGAAAGTCCGGAGCCGGATTTCGGAAATCGTAGCCAATGATCAGACGGACAAGGGGGGATTGAAGTTATTCATGACAGACGGAAATACCGTCTTATTGAGTACATCGGCTTTTTCTAACTCGTTGAATGAATATGTCAAGGTGATTTCCGCTTTGCCAAAAGGAAAGACCGGAACAATCACCATTGATGGAGGAATCTATTTCAAACCATATAAAGGTAAAAATTAGAAAATAACATCATGGATTAGATGGGTTTGACAAACGTTTGTTTTCATTAGTAGGAAAGCGGACACATCGTCATCAAATCGTAATCTATTAGATGGGTAAGTTAGACAATAACTTCTTTTCGTGAGGTTTTTTATAGTGTAGACTTAAACGAGAAGAAGATTGTCTCGATTCCTGTAAATATAAACAGGGACGATAGGATTAGTATTATGAAAGTGGAGGTGTCACTCCCATGGAAACGAAAGGTACAATTGCCGCACTAGATATTGGGACATCGGAAGTGAAACTCATCGTCGGTGAACTTCTAGGTGGAACACTGAATGTCTTAGCGGAAGGGTCTGCACCATCTGCAGGCGTCAAGCGAGGTGTCATCGTCGACATCGATCAAACAGTAAATGCCATTAAACAAGCGGTTGCAGAAGTGGAGCGCACACTCGGCGAACCAATTGGTGAAGTATATGTAGCAATTTCCGGTGAGCACATCCAAGTCAAAGATTGCCAAGGGATGACATCAATCAAAGGGGAAGATAACGAAATCACGGATGACGATGTGAAGGATGTCCTTCACTCAGCAATGGTGATGCGGATTCCAAACGAATTGAGCGTTGTCGATGTGTTACCTAAAACGTTTACTGTCGATCAGCAGACGGAGATCACAGATCCACGTGGCATGATTGGTTATCGTCTAGAAGTGACAGGGAAGCTGATTATCGGAGCGAAGACGATTCTACATAGCATCAAACGTTCCATCGAACGTGCTGGGTTGGAACTTGCGGGGTATGTGCTGGAAAGTTTAGCCGTCTCACGAATCGCAGCTTCGATTGATGAGTTGGAGCTGGGTGTCGGGATCGTTGATATCGGACATGAAACGACCACTCTTTCAATTTATGAAAAAAACGATTTAGTTTACTCAACGACACTTGCGTACGGTGGAGATCACCTGACACGCGATTTGACGTATAAAATGAATTGTAAATACCAGGATGCGAAACTAGCCAAAGAAGAATACGGCGTCGCATTAGAAGCGTTAGGTGACCCGGAAGAGAAAGTCTCGTACGTGACAATCAACGGGGAACACCGTTTCGAACCACAGACGGAGATTGGCTTTGTCCTTGAAGCCCGTCTGGAAGAGATTTTTGAGATGATTCAGAAACGAATGACACAGGCTGGGTATACACAAATGAACAGTGGAATCATTCTTTGTGGTGGCAGTTCTTCCCTACCAGGAATTGACCAGCTCGGTAAGCGAATCTTTAAACAAAGCGTGAATGTGTATCAACCAGCCAGCTTGGGGATTCGTCATCCGAAGTATGCTGTCGCTGCTGGGATGTTACGATATGTTTTATCACGCAGTGCCGTTTCGAAGTCAGGATTTGACCGTGCGGACGAAAAGGGAGTAGCCGCACAAGGCCGTGAGCAAGAGGAGTTACTTGCACACCCTTCCCAACCTTCAGTACGCGAAGAGCGACCACAGAAGGAACAGCCTCCAAAAGAGCGAAAGTCATTCAGCAGTTTCTTTGAGAAATTTTTCGGCTAAATAAAAAATTATCAGTAAAAAAATAGGGGGCCCCTTTTATGTTGCATTTTGATGAAATGATGGACCAAGTAGCTAAAATCAAAGTCATCGGAGTAGGTGGCGGTGGATCTAACGCTGTCAACCGAATGATCGAACATGGTGTCCAAGGCGTAGAATTCATCGCTGTCAACACGGATGCACAAGCATTAAACATGTCACAGGCAGATGTAAAACTTCAACTCGGAGCAAAACTGACACGTGGTCTTGGTGCCGGAGCAAATCCGGAAATCGGTAAAAAAGCTGCCGAAGAAAGCCGCGAACAGTTGACAGAAATTTTATCTGGTGCCGATATGGTTTTCGTAACGGCAGGAATGGGTGGAGGTACCGGAACAGGTGCTGCACCGGTCATCGCAGAAATTTCTAAAGAAATCGGCGCATTGACAGTAGGTGTCGTCACAAAACCTTTCATGTTCGAAGGCCGTAAACGGATGCAACATGCTGTTTCAGGTGTTCAGAACTTTAAAGAAAAAGTCGATACACTCATCGTCATCCCGAACGATAAATTGCTTGAAATCGTCGATCGTAACACACCGATGCTTGAAGCCTTTAAAGAAGCCGATAACGTTCTTCGTCAAGGGGTACAAGGGATTACGGACTTAATCGCCGTTCCTGGTCTCATCAACCTGGATTTCGCGGATGTTAAAACGATCATGACGGAAAAAGGTTCAGCATTGATGGGTGTTGGTGTCGCAACCGGCGAACACCGTGCAACGGAAGCTGCGAAAAAAGCGATTTCAAGTCCATTGCTTGAAACATCGATTGAAGGGGCAAAAGGCGTCCTGATGAACATTACCGGTAGTGCGAACTTGAGCCTTTATGAAGTAACGGAAGCGGCTCAAATCGTTCAAAGCGCTGCGGATGAAGAAGTTAACTTAATCTTCGGATCAGTCATCAACGACAACTTGGAAGACGAAATCATTGTTACGGTCATCGCAACTGAATTCGAAAACGAACCACTCGATTTTGAAATCCCATCAGCACAAGAGATGATGAAAAACTTGCTTAAGAAAAAGCAAGCGGCACCATCACCGGTAGCTGAAGAACCTAAACCGCAAGTCGAAGAGACACCTAGTAGCTCGAACCAAGAATCAGCAAAAGGGTCAGATGTTGAAGAGACGATGGATATTCCTTCTTTCCTTCGCCGGAATAATCGTTAATCCGATATTCCAAAGACACGACTGCTAGATCAAGAGGTGTCGCGTAAGCGACACCTCTTTTTTTAAAAAAGGATGGGATGAAATGTTTGGTCAATGGATAAAATGGGATACGCCGACAGGTACTGTTCGCGCAGCGTTTACGACAAAATTTTCAGCCCCTCATGGCAAGGGCAACTTAGGACTGCACGTCAAGGATGATCCGGAAGGGGTCATCAAAAATCGTGAAGTCATCGTCCGACAACTGGATTTAGCTTTAGAAAACTCTGTTTGGGCTGAACAAGTGCACGGCAATCACGTGGAACAAGTAACGACACTCGAGTCCGGTCGTGGAGCTTCTGATTACGAAACGGCAATCAAGGGTACAGACGGACTGGTGACAACGGACTCAAACGTTTTATTGATGATGCTGTTTGCTGACTGTGTACCGCTCCTGTTCTGTGATCCGCGGACCGGTATCATTGCAAATGTTCACGCCGGTTGGCGCGGAACGGTCGCTAACATCGTCGAAGCAACTCTGACAAAGATGGAACAAGCCGGTGCCGAACGGTCTTCTATTCAGATGGTCATCGGACCCTCGATTCGTGAATGTTGTTATGAAGTCGATGGACCGGTCCTTGAAGCTGTAGATCAACTTGGTCTTGAAGAATCTCCTTACATCAAGAAAGAAGACGGGAAAGCCATGTTATCGCTTCAAAAAACCAATGCTATGTTAGCCGAACGCAGTGGTGTCGGCGATGTGCTCGATACAGGAATCTGTACGAACTGTCAGGCAGAAGACTATTTCTCCTATCGTCACGGAGATCATGGTGGACGGTTTGCCAGTTTGATTGTAAAGGAGTCTCTCGATGTCAATTTCTGAAAATGTACAACATGTCCGACAAAACATGAAACAGGCGTATGAAAAGACTGAGCAAAAAAAGCAGGTACAATTGATCGGCGTGACGAAATCAGTGTCAAGTGAAGTGGCAGCCGAGCTACTCGCTTCAGGGATAACGGCACTTGGTGAGAATCGTCCGGAAGGGTTGACCGACAAACAAACGGTCTTAGGACGTGAGGCTTGTGAGTGGCATTTCATTGGAACGTTACAGACTCGTAAAGTCCGGCAAATCATTGATCGGATTGATGTGTTGCATTCCTTGGACAGGCTGCATTTGGCGGAAGAAATCAACAAACGTGCGAAACGACCCGTCGATTGTTTTGTTCAAGTCAACGTCTCCGGGGAAGAATCAAAGCAAGGAATTGATCCGGAAGATGTCCATTCATTTTTGCATGAAGTCGGACAATATCCGATGGTCCGCGTCATCGGGTTGATGACGATGGCCCCATTGACGGAGGACGAGCAAGTACTGCGTTCAGTCTTTCATTCGCTGCGTGTGTTGCGGGATGAAGTGGCTTCCCGCCATCTACCGCACGCACCATGCACGGAGTTATCAATGGGTATGTCATCAGATTATCAGATTGCCATTGAAGAAGGTGCGACATACGTCCGAATCGGAACGACGTTAGTCCAATCATAAATTGTCTAGATATGCGAAAGGAGAATCGATATGGGATTCAAATCAAAAATGCAAAATCTATTTCTCGGTAACACAGACGATTTAGATGAACTCGAATATGAAAATGATGCTACAATAAATAAAGGTAGAGGTGCATCACAGCAAGAATACGACGAGTACTACGAGGAATCTACCCCGAGTGTTACTCAAAAGGAGGACCCTGTGAGACAATCGAACATCGTACCCATTCATACAAAAAAGACAAAATCACAAGTCATTCTCAGTGAACCGCGTGTGTTTAACGAAGCACAGGAAATTGGCGAACATCTTCGCCAAAATCGTGCTGTCATCGTTAACATGCAGCGGATGTCTAAAGATCAATCACGCCAAATGATCAATTTCTTGTCAGGTGTCGTGTTTGCCCTTGATGGAACGATTACGACAATCAGTCAAAATACACTCCTCTGTGTTCCGAACAACGTCGAGCTGGCCGGAAGTATTTCAAATCTGCTCGGTGAAGATGATATCAACCATAAGGGGTGGTAAGCATGGATTCGCAAGTCATGTACGCAATCGGTCGTACACTCAGCACGTTACTTCAATACTACAGCTACGTCATGATTGCCTATATTTTATTATCGTGGTTCCCAAACGCACGTGAATCACGATTCGGTCAAGTTCTCGCTATGTTAGTTGAACCTTTCCTCGCGCCGTTCCGACGGATTATCCCGCCCATCGGAGGTATGCTTGACATTTCACCTATTGTTGCCTTTCTTGTGCTTAATCTCGCACAGTCGGGTATTCGAGCAATCTTCCTGTAATGAGTGTCTATGATCATTATCGCGGACATGAGCGGGAGTTCGTCGATCTCGTCTTGAATTGGATCGACCATGTCGAAGCGACCTATACGTTTAAAGTGACAGATTTTCTGGATCCGCGTGAACAACAAATTACCCGAGAACTCGTCGGAACAAAATGTGCCCTCTTTTTTGAGGGCGGTTTTGAAGGCGCCGAACGACAGCGTGCGCTGATTGCCCCTGATTATTATGAGCTTGAGGCCAACGATTTTGATATTGCCATTTATCGTATCCATTATCCCACCAAATTCGTAGAGCTCTCGCATCGCCAGGTGACAGGCACATTGCTGAATGTCGGATTAAAGCGAGGGAAATTCGGTGACGTGGTCATCCAAGATCAAGTCGTCCAATTTGCCGTTGCGAAAGAAGTGGCTTCTTATATCGAAGCAAATGTCGATCGTGCGGGAAAAACGAAGATTCGGTTGTCGCTCGTGGATTCAGAAGAACAGTTGAAGATTAAGGATCAAGAATGGCAAGAAGAACTGGGATTCGTCAGTTCGCTTCGTTTTGATACGGTTGTCAGTGAAATCCTTGGTTTTTCAAGACAAAAAGCGCAAAGCCTGATTAAACAAGGTGAAAGCAAAGTGAATTATAAAATCGTCGAAGATCCAAGTTTTTTGTTAGAGGAAGGCGACTTACTGTCCCTTCGCGGAACGGGACGTGTCAAGTTAATCGCCGTACTCGGCTCGACGAAACGGGATCGGATTAAATTGCAATACGGTCTGCTAAAAGGATAACCAACAAGCTGAGGGAGGATTTCATCATGCCATTGACGCCACTTGATATTCACAATAAGGAATTCACACGTAAGTTTCGCGGCTATGACGAAGATGAGGTCAATGAATTTCTTGATCAAGTCATCAAAGATTTTGAATTGTTGCTCCGGGAAAACCGTCAACAGCAAGAAGTCATTCAAAATATGCAGTCGCGTGTCGATTACTTCAGCTCGATGGAAGAAACATTAAACAAATCCATCATCGTGGCACAAGAAGCGGCAGAAGAAGTCAAAGCCAATGCGACGAAAGAAGCGAGCTTAATCGTCAAACAAGCGGAACGGGAAGCCGAGCAATTGCAAGATGCAGCACAACGTCGAGCACAGCGGACTGATTTCGAAGTCGAACAGATGCGTAAAAAAATCGAATTGTACCGGAATCGATTCAAAGTGTTGATTGACGCACAGATGGAATTGTTGACGAGCCATGACTGGGATGCATTCGATATTTCGACCCGGGGTGCGCTTGACGAGATTCCGGCAGTTGCGTATAATGACGACGATGTCATATAAGCTAAATCAATGAGAAGGACACGTCTTTTATCAGGATACTGTCAGCGAATCGGGGACTGGTGCGAGCCCGATCAGTGAATGAAAAAAGATATCCCCTTTGAGTGTGGGACTGAACATATTCATTAAGTTCCGCCGTTTCGCCTCCGTTATCGGGCTCTTAAGTGGTAATCTGTTTGTCAGGATTGCTAGTAGGGTGGTACCGCGAGTTCAAGCCAAGCTCGTCCCTATCAGGGGATGAGCTTGGCTTTTTTTGTACGTAAAATATAGACAAGTGAGGGAATGCCAAATGGAATACAAAGATACGTTATTGATGATGAAAACGGAATTTCTAATGCGGGGAAACTTACCGAAACGTGAACCAGATATGCAGGCACGCTGGAACGAGATGAATCTCTATGAAGCAGTTCAAGAAAAAAATACCGGAAAACCGACATTCATCCTGCACGACGGTCCTCCCTATGCAAACGGGGACATCCATATGGGACACGGATTGAACAAAGTCTTAAAAGACATCGTCGTCCGTTATAAATCAATGAACGGATTCCGTTCTCCGTACGTACCGGGTTGGGACACACACGGACTTCCAATCGAGACGGCTCTTCAAAAAGCGGGTGTCGACCGTAAATCGATGTCGGTCGCGGAATTCCGTGAGCTGTGTGCGAAGTATGCGCTCGAACAGGTCGATCATCAACGTGAACAATTCAAGCGTCTTGGTGTTCTCGGTGACTATGACAATCCATACATCACGTTGCAACCGGAATTCGAAGCAGCACAAATTCGTTTGTTCGGCGATATGGCCAATAAAGGTTACATCTATAAAGGGAAAAAACCGGTGTACTGGTCACCGTCATCGGAATCTGCTCTTGCAGAAGCCGAAATCGAATACCAGGATAAACGTTCTGCTGCCATCTACGTGGCGTTCCAAGTCATGGACGGAAAAAATATCTTGGAGCCGACAGATCATTTCGTCATCTGGACAACAACACCTTGGACAATTCCGGCAAACCTCGGAATCTCAGTCAGCGGTGAGTTGACATATGCACGCATCGAACACGAAGGAAAAGGCTATATCGTAGCCGAGACCCTCGTACCGGAAGTGATCGAAGCACTCGGCTGGGAAAATGCTACGGTTGGTCGTGTCTTTAACGGGACAGACTTTGAGTACATCAAAGCGAAACACCCGCTCTATGACCGGGAATCACTTGTCATGCTCGGCGATCACGTCACGGCAGAAGCGACGGGTGTTGTTCATACAGCACCTGGACACGGGGAAGATGACTTCAGAATCGGTCAAGCTTACGGTCTGGATGTGCTTTGTCCGGTTGACGATAAAGGTGTCATGACAGCAGAAGCTCCTGGTTTTGAAGGATTATTCTATGAAGATGCCAACAAAGAAATCGGTGTGGCATTAGAAGAAGCCGGTGCTTTATTAAAACTGTCATTCATCAAACACTCGTATCCGCATGACTGGCGGACGAAAAAACCGGTTATCTTCCGTGCGACACCCCAGTGGTTCGCTTCAATCAAAGATTTCCGGGCTGAAATCCTCGACGAAATCAAAGAAGTCCAGTGGGTACCGGAGTGGGGCGAAACACGTCTTCACAACATGTTCAAAGACCGTGGAGACTGGGTCATTTCCCGTCAACGCGCGTGGGGTGTTCCACTGCCAATCTTCTATGCAGAAGACGGTACGGAAATCGTCACACCGGAAACAATCGATCATATCGCGAACCTGTTTGCGGCACACGGATCAAACGTCTGGTATGAGCGGGAAGCCGTTGATTTGTTACCGGAAGGATTTACCCATCCGGCAAGCCCGAACGGAATCTTCAAAAAAGAAACGGACATCATGGATGTCTGGTTCGATTCCGGATCATCTCATGCCGGTGTTCTTGCTACACGTCCGGAACTCGAACGTCCGGCTGACTTGTATTTAGAAGGTTCTGACCAGTACCGTGGATGGTTCAACTCGTCTCTTTCGACAGCTGTCGCAACGACAGGGAAAGCACCTTACAAAGCTGTCGTCAGTCATGGATTCGTCCTTGACGGTCAAGGGCGGAAGATGTCGAAATCAATCGGAAATACGATTGCCCCGATCCAAATCATGCAACAATTCGGAGCAGAAATCCTTCGTCTTTGGGTCGCTTCTGTCGACTATCAATCGGACGTCCGGGCTTCAATGGATAACTTCAAACAAGTTTCGGAATCATACCGGAAAATCCGGAATACGGTCCGGTTCTTGCTTGGAAACCTGGATCAGTTCGATCATACGACGCATCGTGTTGCCTTTGCTGACTTACCGGAATCGGATCGCTTCATGCGGACGAAACTGGATCAACTCGTTGGCAAAGTAAAAGCGGCGTATGACGCGTATGACTTTATGGCGGTGTATCAATTGTTGCATAACTTCTGTGTCCTTGACTTGTCTTCGTTCTATCTCGATTATACGAAGGATATCTTGTACATCGAAAAAGCAGATGCACCAGCGCGTCGTGCCGTTCAAACGGTCATGTACGATACGGTCGTCACATTGTTACAACTGATGGCACCGGTCTTACCGCATACAGCAGACGAAGCATGGGAATTCGTTCCTGGCGTCGAGACGGCAAGCATCTTCTTGACGGATCTTCCGGAAGCACCGGAAGTGACAGAGGAAGGATTGGCATTGATTGCGAAATGGAACAGTTTCCTCGTCTTCCGTGATGATGTCTTGAAAGCACTCGAAGAAGCACGTGCCGAGAAACTTGTCGGGAAAACGCTCGAAGCGAAACTGGAACTGGCACCAAATGACGAAACGAAAGCATTGCTTGCGACAATCCATCATCTTGAGCAGTTATTGCAGGTTTCACAGATTGAGTTCGTCGCTTCGGCGGAGAAATCATACGGGACAACAGGTATCACTGTTCTGAAAGCAGATGGCGAAAAATGTGAACGCTGTTGGACATATTCGACTGAGCTTGGACAAGATCCGGCTCATCCGACACTTTGCCCACGTTGTACTGAAGTCGTCAATTCTTTATAATGAATCAGGGAGGGGCAGCTACGGCGACTTCGTAGCGGTCCCTCATTATTTTTGGATGTGGAGGAAAAAAGAATGTGGCTTTACTTAGCGATTGCTGCTGTACTCGTCGGAGTGGATCAATTGACGAAATGGATCGTCGTCCAACAGATGACGATTGGTCAAGCGATTGAGATCATTCCCAATTTCTTTTATTTAAATTCATACCGGAATCGTGGCGCTGCCTGGGGGATGCTTGAAGGGAAGTTTGGATTTTTCTTCGTCATCACGCTGGTCGTCGTCATTGGGCTGATTTATTTTCTTTACAAAGAAGGCACAAAAAACAAAGTATTTGCTTGGAGCGTCGCCTTATTACTCGGCGGAGCGGTCGGGAATTTCATCGACCGGATGGCACGTGGAGAAGTCGTCGACTTTTTTCATTTTTATCCGTTCGGGTATAACTTCCCGATATTTAATGTGGCAGACGTCAGTTTGACGTTTGGGGTTATTCTGATGCTGATCAGCGTCATGTTTGAAGAGCGTTTGACTAAGAAGGGAACGATTGATTAAATGAATGAACAAAATGAATGGGCTGTTAAAGCCAATGGTGCTACCGGTCGAATTGATAAATGGTTAGCGGAACAACAAGACTGGTCCCGGTCACAAGTCCAGGACTGGTTAAAAGCGGGACACGTCGAAGTGGACGGACGAATCGTCAAACCGAACTATAAGATGTCCGGTACGGAAGAGATCCTCGTCCGGATTCCGGAAGCCGTCGAGCTGGAAGTTTTACCGGAAGATATCCCGCTGGATGTCGTGTATGAAGACAGTGATGTCATCGTCATCAACAAACCAAAAGGGATGGTCGTGCATCCGGCAGCGGGGCACGTATCCGGAACACTCGTCAATGCCTTGCTCCATCATTGCCAGGATTTGTCCGGCATCAATGGTGTCAAACGTCCAGGGATCGTCCACAGAATCGATAAAGATACATCCGGTCTCCTGATGGTCGCTAAAAATGATTTGGCACATGAATCCCTGGCACAACAACTAAAAGACAAGACGACAGAGCGTCTGTACATCGCGCTTGTCCACGGCGAGATTCCGCATGAACTGGGAACGATTGAAGCACCGGTCGGCCGTGACAAAAATGACCGTCAACGAATGACTGTGACGGATAAAAACTCAAAAGCCGCTGTGACGCATTTCCGCGTCCTTGACCGTTACGAAGGGTTCACGGTTGTTGAATGTAAGCTCGAGACAGGACGGACGCACCAGATTCGTGTCCACATGCGTTATATTGGTTTCCCGCTCGCCGGAGATCCGAAATACGGACCACGGAAAACGATGAAAATGAACGGTCAAGCGCTTCATGCGGCTGTTCTTGGATTCAAGCATCCACGGACTGGTGAGATGTTACATTTCGAGGCACCGTTGCCGGAAGAGATGACGTTCGAGATCAGTCAGTTGAAAAAACTTGAATTAGAGTCTTGACGTTTTTCTAATAAAACGGTAGAGTATCACCTAGAGAGCGATGCGAGACATCTGCCTCACACAACCGGTCGTCCGCGTTGACGATCCTACCCATAGCACACCTTTAAACGAGTCCGGAGAGGCTACGAAAGGGAGACACTTCATTTGTGTAGATACGTGTAGCGTGAGCTACCCACACTTATTGTCTTCAACAACCTCCTGCGACTTTACGCAGGAGGTTTTTTTGCAGAAAGGAGCAAGTGATGAAACCATCCGTCATTTTAGATGAAGCCGCAATCAGTCGGGCATTGACACGCATCGCCCATGAAATCATCGAACGCAACAAAGGAATTGATCAACTGATGATCGTCGGTATCAAGACACGTGGTGAGACACTGGCCCGCCGTCTGGCCCGCCGGATTGAAGAGATTGAAGGCAAACCGGTCCTGCTTGGTGTCGTGGACATCTCGATGTACCGGGATGACTTATCGAAAAAAAGTCTTGAGCCGGAAATCAAAGGCACGGACATGCCGGAGACGGTGACCGGAAAAATCATCGTCCTGGTGGATGACGTCCTATACACCGGACGCACCGTCCGCGCCGCGATGGATGCGCTCGTTGATCACGGTCGTCCGAGTATGATTCAACTCGCTGTCCTCGTCGACCGGGGACACCGTGAGCTTCCGATCCGACCAGATTTCATCGGGAAGAATGTCCCGACATCACGCGAAGAACAAGTCGTCGTCGCCTTATCTGAAGTCGATGACGCCGATCAAGTATTTATCAAACGTTAAACACAAATACCTTTAACGTGGTCCAGAGAGACCAGAAAGGGAGTTATCCTTATGAAAACCCACACAGCGATTCTTGATGTACAAGAACGGCCAAAACACCCCCTGCAATGGCTGATGCTCAGCCTCCAACATGTCTTCGCGATGTTTGGCGCGACGGTCCTGGTTCCGTTATTAACGGGATTAAACACATCCGTTGCCCTCGTCGCAAGCGGAGTCGGCACCTTGATTTTCCTCGCCGTCACACGCTTTAAAGTCCCGACGTACTTAGGTTCAAGTTTTGCTTATATCGTCCCGATCATTGCTGTCAGTGAACGCTGGGGAGTGGAAGATGCCCTTGTCGGTGGAATGGTCGCCGGGCTGGTCTACGGAATCGTTTCACTCGTCATCACATATACAGGGGTCGGTTGGCTGATGAAACTATTGCCACCGGTCGTCATCGGACCGGTCATCATGGTCATCGGATTAT
This sequence comes from Exiguobacterium sp. R-39, assembly GCF_049942815.1. NCBI lineage: Bacteria > Bacillati > Bacillota > Bacilli > Caryophanales > Exiguobacterium > Exiguobacterium sp. R-39. Next base: position 1,995,073 of record NZ_CP187965.1, on the reverse strand, counting down.
CGCTTGCGCCGACAGCTGTCAACATGGCAATGAACGGAGCGGACGGAAAGTACAGCGGTACCTTCCTCCTCGTTGCCTTGACGACACTCGCCGTGACGTTACTTGCCATGACGTATTTCAAAGGCATGTGGAGTACGGTGCCGATCCTGTTCGGTATCTTGACGGGTTATCTGGTCGCTGTCGCGGCGGGAATCGTTGATTTCACTTCACTGAAACAGGCGAGCTTTTTCCAAATTCCTAACTTTATGGTACCGTTCCTGGATTACTCACCAACCTTGAACTGGGCAGCACTTGCACTCATCGTCCCGGTCACACTCGTCACATTAACAGAACACATCGGAGAACAAAAAGTGACATCACGGATTATCGGGCGCGAGACGCTTCTTGATCCGGGGATGCACCGGACGGTTCTCGCAGACGGACTGGCGAAGACGATTGCCTCAATGCTCGGCGGTCCGCCGGTGACGACATACGGTGAAAACAACGGTGTCATGGCCATTACCCGCGTATACAGCGTCTTTGTCCTCGGAGGCGCAGCCGTTCTTGCCATCAGCTTCGGATTCCTCGGCTATGTCGAAGGATTCATCAAAACGATTCCGACACCTGTCATGGGCGGCATCAGTATCCTGCTGTTTGGCGTCATCGCTTCAAACGGTCTGCGGACTCTGGTTGAAAGTAAAGTCGATCTTGCGGATAAACGCAATCTGACGATCACTGCTGTCATCCTGGTCATCGGAATCGGCGGGGCTGCTTTGAAAATCGGTAATTTCTCGTTAGAAGGAATGGCACTGGCGACGATTCTAGGAGTCCTTTTGAATCTGATCTTGCCGAAAACGAGTACCGAAGTGGCAGAACAAGAACAAGAATCATCACAACCGAAACGAGCAGCTAACGACTTTTAAGACGTTCCAGAGAGAACGATAAAGTGGAGGCCCTTCAGAAACAGATGGCGACATCTGTCTTCTTCAGCGCACCTTCACATCAGAAGGTGCGCTTTTTTGCGGCCCAAAGGAGAGAAGAACATGCAGACACGACAACGGATTGCCCATTTTACAAGTCTTGACGAGCTGTCGACAACTGAAATCGAACGATTGATAAAGCGGGGACTGCAACTGAAACAAGGCGCACCCGCCCGGCCATTGCCGAAGAAAACCGTCGCTAACTTATTTTTCGAACATTCGACCCGGACCAAATGTTCATTTGACATGGCGGAATATCATCTCGGATTGCACGTCCTGCCATTCGAAACGGCGACCTCATCCGTTCAAAAAGGTGAAACGTTACTGGATACATGTAAGACGTTACAGGCGATCGGCGTCGATGCGCTCGTCATCCGTCACGGAGAGACCGGTTATTACGAACCACTGCAACACCATCTGTCGATTCCAATCATTAATGCCGGAGACGGCAGCGGACAGCATCCTTCACAATCCTTACTGGATTTGATGACCATGTACGAGACATACGGTCATGTCAGCGGGAAAACGATCGTCATCTGCGGGGATCTCCGGCATAGCCGGGTTGCCCGCTCCAATGCACACGTCTTACAGCGGTTGGGAGCGACCGTCATCGGTTCCGGACCGAGGGACTGGTTCGATGAAACGATGGGAATCACTTACCGGGAGATGGATGAGGCAGTAGCCACGAGTGATATCATCATGCTGCTCCGCGTTCAGCATGAACGGCATGCGGATAAGCATTCGTTTGCAACAGATGAGTATCACGAACGGTACGGGTTAACGGAGGACCGGATGAACCAGATTCGACCGGATGCGATTGTATTACATCCCGCACCGGTCAACCGCGGCGTTGAAATTGCCGAAGAACTGGTTGAACATCCGCAATCGCGTATCTTTGATCAGATGACGAATGGTGTATTTGCGCGAATGGCGATTTTAGAACGGGCGTTTGAGACAGCAACGACAAAGGAGACGATATAAGATGGCAATCCGAATTGATCATGCGACATGGTATAAAAATGGGGAACGGCACGAGTCGAGCATTCGCATCGAAGAGGGTGTCTTGGCGGAGCTCGATGCGACACCACGCGAGACGGATCAGGTGATTGATGCGACAGGTTATACGGTCGCACCAGGATTTGTCGATATTCATGTTCATTTACGCGAACCGGGCGGCGAACATAAGGAGACGATCGCGACGGGAACGGCAGCAGCGGCGGCAGGCGGGTTTACGACGATTTGTCCGATGCCGAACACGCGACCGGTTCCGGATGACCGGGAGACGCTGGATGCGCTCTTTAAAAAGATTGAAGAAACGGCATCTGTCCGTGTTTTCCCTTATGCGGCGATTTCAAAAAATCAGCTAGGGCAGGAACTCGTCGCATTTGAACAACTGACCGATGCCTTTGCTTTCACGGATGACGGAGTCGGTGTCCAAAGTGCCGCTGTCATGCGGGAAGCGATGATACGCGCCGCCGCCGTCAATAAAAGTATCATCGCCCATTGTGAAGATGATTCGCTGAAGGCAGGTTGTGTCCATGAAGGAGCGTATAGTGCACGCGAAGGATTACAGGGAATCCCGTCACTGGCCGAAAGCGTTCATATCGCGCGGGATGTCTTGATTGCGGAAGCGACCGGCTGTCATTATCACGTCTGCCATGTCTCGACAAAGGAATCCGTCCGGGTGATCCGGGATGCAAAACGGGCAGGGATTCGGGTGACGGCGGAAGTCACGCCCCATCATCTGGTGTTAACGGAAGACGATATCGTCGGACGCGATCCAAACTTCAAGATGAATCCACCACTTCGGAGCGAAGCGGATCGCCAAGCATTGCTGGAGGGTTTGCTGGACGGGACGATTGATTGTATCGCAACGGATCATGCGCCGCATGCAACAGAGGAAAAAGCACTCGGCATCGAGCGGGCTCCGTTCGGAATTACAGGATTTGAGACAGCATTTCCGTTGTTGTATACGAAGCTGGTCGAACCGGGCATCGTCACGCTTGCCCAGTTGCTCGATTGGTTGTCACGTAAACCGGCTGATTTGTTTGACTTGCCATTTGGACGAATCGAAGTCGGAGCACCTGCCGATCTTGTCTTACTCGATCTAAAGACAGTTCGGACGGTTCAACCGGATCAGTTTTTCTCGAAAGGGAAAAACACACCATTTAGTGGAGAACGACTAACGGGCTATCCGGTCTTGACGCTCGTCGGTGGAGAAATTGTATTCAAGGGGGAAATGACACATGTCTAAACGGACGTTGATTTTAGAAGATGGAATGGTGTTTGAAGGAGAAGCATTTGGTGCAAGCGAGGTGACGATGGGGGAAGTGGTCTTCCAAACAGGCATGACCGGGTATCAAGAGATGTTATCCGATCCTTCCTACTGTGATCAAATGATCGTCTTAACCAATCCGTTGATCGGCAACTACGGCATGAACCGTGATGACTATGAAACGACCCGTCCGCTTGCGAAAGCACTGATTGTCCGGGAAGTCTGTCATACACCATCAAACTTCCGCTCCCAGACGTCACTTGCAGCGGCTCTAGAGGAATTCAACATTCCCGGTTTAACGGGAATCGATACCCGTCAGTTAACCCGACACCTGCGTTCAAAAGGAGTCATGCGGGGACTCCTCGTCGATGGAGCGTACGAGTTGTCCGAGCAACTGGACCGGATTCAACAGATGACGCTTGCAACCGATCAGGTCAAACGGGCTTCGACGGAACGCGCCTATATCATCCCGGGTGCCGGTCCACGGATCGTCTTGGTCGATTTCGGTGCCAAACTCGGGATTATCCGGGAGCTTGTCCGACGCGGATGCGAAGTCGTCGTCGTCCCGCACGACGTGACGGCGAAGGATGTCTTGCGTTACGTACCGGACGGTGTCATGTTATCGAACGGTCCCGGGAATCCAAAAGATGTTCCGACCGCGATTCCCTTAATTCAGGAACTGACCGGTCAAGTCGTCATCTTTGGCATCTGTCTTGGTCATCAATTGATTGCCTTGGCGCATGGAGCAGATACGTTTAAATTACCGTTTGGTCACCGGGGAGCAAACCACCCGGTCGAAGATCTTCAAACGGGACAAGTCAGTATCACGTCACAAAATCATGGTTACGCTGTCGAGGAAGAGTCGCTGGTCGGGTTGAATCTCATGCTGACGCACCGGGCGATCAATGATGGGACCGTTGAAGGAATCCGGCATACGATCCACCCCGTCTTTTCCGTTCAGTATCACCCTGAAGCTTCTCCCGGACCGATGGATGCCAATGATTTATTTGATCAATTTTTAACAGAAATCACGAACCAACAGGAGGTCTCTCATGCCTAAACGTCAAGATATTCAAAAGATTCTCGTTATCGGATCCGGTCCAATCGTCATCGGACAAGCGGCAGAATTTGATTATGCCGGAACACAAGCCTGCCAAGCCTTAAAAGAGGAAGGTTACGAAGTCGTTCTCGTTAACTCCAATCCGGCGACCATCATGACGGATCCGACAGTAGCGGACCGCGTGTACATCGAACCGTTACAAGCAGAGTTTGTTTCCCGGATCATCCGGAAAGAACGTCCCGATGCGTTACTCGCGACTCTCGGCGGACAAACGGGTCTGAATCTTGCTGTTGAACTGGATCGACTGGGTGTTCTTGCCGAATATGGCGTCGAGCTGCTCGGGACGAAGCTGACGGCAATCGAGGAAGCGGAAGATCGTGATTTGTTCAGAAAATTGATGTTTAGACTCGGGCACGGTGTTCCGGAAAGTGAGATCGTGCATACAGTCGAAGAAGCCGAACACTTTTGTGCGAAAATCGGTCTTCCAATCATTATTCGACCGGCATATACGCTTGGTGGAACCGGTGGCGGCATCGCTGAAACGATGGATGAGTTCATCCGGATTGTCGAAGGCGGACTCAAAGCCAGTCCGGCGACACAGGTTTTACTTGAGAAATCAATCGCCGGGATGAAAGAAGTCGAATTTGAAGTCATGCGTGACGCGACGAACCAGGCAATCATCGTCTGTGCGATGGAAAACTTTGATCCGGTTGGTGTCCATACGGGTGACTCGATCGTCTTTGCTCCGACACAAACGTTATCCGACCGCGATTATCAGATGATGCGTAATGTATCGCTCGATATCATTCGTGCACTCGGGATCGAAGGTGGGTGCAATATCCAATTCGCACTCGATCCGGTGAGTTTCACGTATTATGTCATCGAAGTGAATCCGCGTGTATCGCGTTCTTCGGCACTGGCTTCGAAAGCGACAGGATATCCGATTGCTAAACTGGCCGCGAAAATCGCCGTCGGGTATGCCTTATCCGAGTTGAAGAATCCGATTACGGAAACAAGTTTTGCTTCGTTCGAACCGGCACTTGACTATGTCGTCGCCAAGATTCCCCGTTGGCCGTTTGATAAGTTTGAGTCGGCGGACCGGACACTCGGGACGCAGATGAAAGCGACGGGCGAAGTGATGGCCATGGGACGGACGATGGAGGAAGCCTTGCTGAAAGCAGTCCGTTCGCTTGAAATCGGTCAATCCGATTTACACATGACACGTTTTGCTGAAATGAATGAAGCCGATCTGCACCGTCAGATCGTCAAAGCGACGGATGAACGATTGTTTGCCCTCTATGCCGGCATCGAACGCGGTTATACCGTCGAACAGTTGCACGAATGGACAAGCATCGACCGGTTATTCTTAGAAAAACTGCATCACATCCACCGAATTGAACAGGATATCGTCAAGAATGGATTGACACAGGAACGCCTGCATCATGCCAAACGCTATGGCTTCAGTGACCAAATGCTCGCCCGGATTACGGAACAAACCGAGACAGCTGTCCGGTCCATCCGTAACGAAGCGGGACTGCATCCAGTTTATAAAATGGTCGATACGTGTGCAGCGGAATTTGCATCCGACACACCGTATTACTACGGCACGTACGAAGTTGAAAACGAGGCGACACCAACAACACGGCCGTCGATTCTTGTCCTCGGTTCCGGACCGATCCGGATCGGGCAAGGGGTGGAGTTTGATTATGCAACGGTCCATTCCATTCAAGCGATTCGTGAAGCGGGATATGAAGCCATCATCGTCAACAATAACCCGGAGACGGTCTCAACTGACTTCTCGATTTCTGACCGGCTCTATTTTGAACCCTTGACGACGGAAGATGTACTCGAAGTCATCCGAAACGAACAGCCGATTGGGGTCATCGTGCAATTCGGCGGACAGACGGCAATCAATTTAGCTGAATCGCTTGAAGCGGAAGGGGTGAAGATTCTTGGAACGGCTCTTGAGGATCTCGACCGGGCAGAAGATCGGAAACAGTTTGAAGCGGCCCTGACACAGCTTGAAATTCCGCAACCTCCGGGGAAAACAGCTGTCACAGTAGCTGAAGCGACAGAAGCGGCAAGCGAGCTCGGGTATCCGGTTCTCGTCCGCCCGTCTTATGTCCTGGGCGGACGTGCGATGGAGATTGTCTACGGACAGCAGGAGCTGGAACATTATATGAAACACGCCGTCATTGCCTCGCCGGAACGTCCGGTTCTCGTCGACCGTTATTTGACCGGAATGGAACTTGAGGTGGATGCGATTTGTGACGGAGAAGATGTTGTCATTCCGGGCATCATGGAACATATCGAACGGGCCGGCGTCCACTCCGGGGATTCCATCGGCGTTTATCCGCCGCAACGGGTACCGCAAGCGATCAAGGATTTGATTGTCGATTATACGACGCGGATTGCCAAAGCCTTCCGGATCAAAGGATTGCTTAATATCCAATTCGTCTTTGCAGACGGAGAACTGTATGTGCTCGAAGTCAATCCGCGGGCAAGTCGGACCGTCCCGTTCATCTCAAAAGTCACCGGCTTACCGGTTGCACGCCTGGCGACGAATGTCATCTTGGGAGATACGCTCGCATCTTACGGATTGACGAGTGGCGTCTTACCGGAAGAAGAACTGGTCTCTGTAAAAGTACCGGTCTTCTCGTTTGCGAAGCTGAAGGAAGTCGATCCGTCGCTCGGACCGGAGATGAAATCGACCGGAGAAGTCATTGGAACGGACCGGACACTCGAAAAAGCGCTTTATAAAGGGTTGCTTGCCTCCGGTATGGCGATTCCGGAACACGGCCGTGTCTTGTTGACGGTCGCTGATCAGGATAAACAGGAAATGCTCGATCTCGCCAAACGCTTTACGGCACTCGGCTTTACACTTCTTGCCACGGCCGGAACAGCCGGTGTCTTGGCGGAGCACGGTCTGCGTGTCCAAGTCGTCGGTAAGCTCGGTTCGGAACAAGGGTCAATGCTCGAATGGATTGAAAAAGCGGAAGTTGAATATGTCATCAATACGATGAGTCGGGATTCGCAAGTCACGAAAGACGGCTTCATCATTCGCCGGGCAGCAGCAGAAAACAATGTCGTCTGTCTGACTTCTCTTGATACCGCGGAAGCTTTATTACGGGTCATTGAAAGCCTGTCCTTTGAAGCCAGTGCCATTCAGCCATTCGACTATATGAAAAAGGCGGTGACGCGATGATTCAACTTTTGACGGTCGTGACACGACGACAAATTGCTTCAGGCGCGACAGAATTAGTCTGTCGCCGTCCTGACGCGACGCCTATCGAACCAGGGCGGTTCATGCATTTGCGGGTCGGTCCATTATTACGTCGCCCGATCTCGATTGCTAACGTCGAAGGAGATTTAATCACATTTTTGTTCAAGGAAATCGGTCAAGGTACAAAAGAACTGGCGCGTCTTCGGGCGGGGGATCAAATCGATGCACTCGGCCCACTCGGAAACGGGTTTCCGGTCGAACATGTCGCGCGTGATGCCAAAATTGTGTTGGTCGGGGGAGGTATCGGGGTTCCACCGCTCTATTACACGATGCGTCGACTGGTCGAACGGGGAATTGCCTGCGAAGCAATTTTGGGATTCGATACGGCAGACAGTGTCTTTTATGAAGACGAGTTTCGAAAACTTGGTCCGACGACGGTGACGACCGTCGACGGGACAGCAGGAATTCAAGGATTCGTGACCGCCGCACTCGACAGCAACCGGTTCGATACACTGTTCGCCTGTGGACCGGAACCGATGTTACGCTCGATTCAACAGGTTCCGATCGAACATAAGTTTTTATCGATTGAAAACCGGATGGGGTGCGGCATTGGCGCCTGTTTCGCTTGTGTCTGTCCGACACCTGACGGACATTATGTCAAAACCTGTTCCGATGGTCCGGTCTTCCGGGCAGAAGAGGTGATTCTATGAACCGTCTACATGTGACGTTACCCGGTCTGAATTTAAAAAATCCGATCATTCCGGCGTCCGGATGTTTCGGATTCGGTGAAGAGTTTGCCAAACTGTACGATTTATCCATGCTTGGAGGCATCATGATCAAAGCGGCGACCGGGGAAGAACGGTATGGCAATCCGACGCCGCGGGTTGCAGAGAGCGGTATGGGCATGCTGAATGCGATCGGTTTACAAAATCCGGGTGTCGACGGAATCATCGCACAGAAATTACCGTTTCTCAGTCAGTTTGATACAGAAATCATTGCGAATGTGGCCGGCTCGACACCAGAAGAATATGAGGAAGTCACGAGACGGATCAGCCGGGATCCGGTCGTTAAAGCAATCGAGTTGAACATCTCCTGTCCAAACGTCAAGTCCGGCGGGTTGCAGTTCGGAACGGATCCGAAGATGGCGGCTGAGCTGACACGGCGCGTCAAAGCGGTTTCCGAAAAACCGGTCTATGTCAAATTATCTCCAAATGTCACGTCGATTGTTGAGATGGCCCAAGCAGTTGAACAGGCGGGTGCGGATGGACTGACGATGATCAATACACTTGTCGGGATGCGGATCGACGTTCGGACCGGTCAACCGATTTTGGCTAACCGGATCGGCGGATTGTCCGGACCAGCCATCAAACCGGTTGCCATTCGGATGATTCACGATGTCGCCCAAGTCGTCTCGATTCCGATCATCGGGATGGGAGGCGTCATGGAAGTGGATGATGTACTCGAGATGATTTACGCAGGCGCGTCAGCGGTAGCGATTGGAACGGCAAATTTCGTGAATCCGTTCATTTGTCAGGAACTGATAACGGCATTGCCGAAACGAATGGACGAGTTAGGCATTGAACACATTTTGGACATCAGGGGGAAAGCATATGGAGCAACTTTACATCGCGCTTGATTTTGAGTCAGCCAACCAAGTCGAACGATTTTTAGAAAAATTGGCACCACACCGTCCGGCAGTCAAAATCGGGATGGAGCTGTATTATGCGGAAGGTCCCGCTTTTGTCCGGCATTTGGTCAAACAAGGACATGCTGTTTTTCTCGATTTAAAAGTCCATGATATTCCAGAAACTGCCCGACGGACGATGCGGATCATTGGTCAACTCGGTGTTGAACTGACGAACGTCCACGCAGCAGGTGGAAAAACAATGATGCAGGCGGCCCTTGCAGGATTACGTGAGACGTCGGCCGATACACGGTTGATTGCCGTCACCCAACTGACATCGACCGATCAAGCGATGTTAACCGAACTGATGATTCCACACACGATGGACGAGGTGGTTGCGCACTATGCACGCGAAGCCGAACAGGCCGGTCTTGACGGAGTCGTGTGTTCCGCTCTCGATACGACGCACATCAAGGCCATCTGTCGACCCGGATTCCAACTGGTCACTCCGGGAATCCGGCCGAACGGGACGGCAGCAAATGATCAAAAACGGATTGCGACCGTGACGGACGCCGGACGAAACGGGGCGACGGATCTCGTCATCGGACGTGCCATCACACAGGCAGAGGATCCGAAAGCCGTCTATGAAGCATTACTCTCAGAATGGAAGGGGATCAGATCATGAATCAACTGGCAAAGGCTTTACTCGAAATCGAAGCGGTCACGTTAGCACCGACGACACCGTATACGTGGGCGAGCGGGTTACGGTCGCCCATTTATTGTGACAACCGGCTGACTTTATCCAGTCCGGCCGTTCGGACGCTGATTGCCGACAAATTAGCGGAACGCATCCGGCTCTTAAACGTCGATGTCATCGCCGGGACGGCAACAGCCGGTATTCCGCATGCGGCGCTCGTCGCGGAACGACTCGGTCTTCCAATGATTTATATCCGAGGGAGTGCCAAAGGACACGGAAAAGGGAATCAGATTGAAGGACGTTTGCAAGCCGGACAACGTGTCATCGTCGTCGAAGACTTATTGTCGACGGGGACGTCCTCGATTGAAGCCACCCAAGCAGTTGAAGCAGCCGGGGCAACCGTTGTCCGGATTCAAGCCATCTTCTCTTACGGCATGACACGACTGAAGGAAAACTTAACGGCGGCCGAAGTGGAAGCGGATGCGTTACTGACGTTTTCAGAATTGCTGGAGACAGCTGTCGAGACGGCCTACATTTCCAAAGAAGAACAGGACGCTTTACAGACCTGGTCGGTGGATCCGGTGAAGTGGAGTGAAGCGTTCCTAGCGGTCGCAAAACAGAATTAATTACGACAGCATGAGTGAAGTGAGCCGAGCATGACGGAAATGATGAGAATCATCCGTCATGCGTTCTTTTTTTTGATACACTGAAAACAAAGAAAAGGAGCTGTTTTCAGATGTTGACCCATTATCGTGATTATGAGAGCTTCAAACAGGTTGCGGTCCCGTTGCTTGAACGACGACCTGATGTCCATCAGTTGCCGCTCGGGATACTCGAACGGGGGGATGTCCCGATTTTGATGGCGATTGCAGAAGAGGGAGACCGGACGATTGTCGTCCTGCAAACAATTGAAGAACAGGCGATCCTGGCAGGGGATGTGTTTACATACGAAGGAATTCGAAAGTTATCACGGATTTTGAACTGCCCCGGATATGTCGGCGAGCAGGCAATCATTAAACCGTTGCTGGCTTCGCACAGTCCGTTTCAAATCAAGATGGATCAAGGGATTTACGCATTGACGACGGTGATTCCTCCGGTAACGCTCGACTATGAGTTCCGTCTAATCGAGGAACGGTTTGCTGATCAGGCTGTTGCGTTCGGCTGGTCATTCATCCAAGAGACCGGCGCCTTACCCGCGACAGAACGCAGTCGTTTGAAAAATAAACAAACGATCCTAAAACATATTCAAGCAGATACCTTGTTTGGTCTGTTCGACGGGGAGCAGTTACTCGCGATGGCGTCTTCCAGTCGACCAACTGCTTCGGGTGTGACGATTTCGTATGTCTTCACCCCGCAAAAATGGCGGAAACAAGGGATTGCTTCTTACTTAGTGGCATGTTTGTCCGAGCATTTATTACAGCAGTATCCGATGGTGTCATTGTACACGGACTGGTCGAATCCGACGTCGAACAAGATTTATCAAGCAGTCGGCTTTAAACTCGTCGGACGTTCGGTACAAATTACGAAACGTCCGAAATACCAATGACCGGATGACAGCATGAAAAAGCAGCAGTGCTTTCCTGAATCATGAGGAAGTACTGCTGCTTTTGTTGTAGAAATAAGATATGTTAAAACGTCGCGATGATTTTTCCGCGGACGTGGCGCTCTGACAAACGTTGTAAGCCTTTGACGATGTCTGCCGCCGGAATTTCTTCCGTGACGAGCGGATCCAGTTCTTTTGCTGCAACGAGTTTTAGAAGCTCACTTGCCATATGACCGAGATTCCGGATGGCACGGTCATCTTCGCTCGCATAAGCAGCAGCGAGTGCGACTTCATGAACGGACGGAGAGAGCGTAAACGGTTTGACGACCGATTGATCGGGTCCACCGGCGATGAAGGCAAGTTGACCGGAAAAAGCGAGGCGTCCGAAATCCGCTGTTGCTTCATCACGACCTACCGTGTTGAAAATCAAATCAGCACCGCGACCGTTCGTCCAGTTTCGGATGGCTTCTGTCACGTTTTCTTTTTTATAGTCGATGGCAAGATCCGCACCGAGTTTCTTGACCCAATCGTGATTTTCCTTTGAGGCCGTCGTCGCAACGGATAACCCGAGACGTTTGGCAAGTTGAATACCGATTCCGCCGACACCACCTGCACCGGCATGGATGAGGATCGTTTCTTTACCGGTCGTGTTCATCTTTTGAACGATTGCTTCATAGGCGGTCATCCCGGCACACAAAATCGCCGCTGCCTCGGTGAAGCTGACAGCATCCGGAATTTTGGCCAGGGCACGGGCATCGACGACTGCATATTCCGCAAAGGTTCCGTTTTTTTGGAGGTTCGTATGGATTGCCACCCGGTCACCGGGCTCGACACCCGTTACGTTTTTCTCCACTTGTTCAACGATACCGGTTAAATCAACACCCGGAATATGCGGGTACGTCCAAGCCGGATTTTTCGTCGCTTTATAATCAACAGGATTCAAGGCGGCGGCTTGGACGCGAATCATGGCCTGCCCTTCACCCGGTGTGGGTGTTTCGACTTCTTCAAATGTCCATTGATCGATAGTGTCGCCTGCGTGATTTAGCCATGCTTTCATTTTAATACGCTCCTTCCGAGTAGGTCAGTTCATACGAATGGGAGTACAGTTCAACGAGGTTGCCGAACGGATCTTCACAGTACACCATCCGGTACGGTTTTTCGCCCGGATAATATTCACGGATCGGCATCCGTTGTTTGCCGCCGTGCGCGACGATTTTTTCGACCATGCCTTCGATGTCCGGATCTTGAATCGCATAGTGGAAAATGCCTGTTTTCCAGAATTCAAAGTTGTTTTCCGGTTTTTCGTTGTTCGGGAACTCAAATAACTCGATCCCGACCCGGTCACCCGTCGCCATATGCGCAATGCGGAATTTTTCCCAGCCGGCTCCGAAGGCATCCGTACACATGACACCGATTGGTGAATCGTCTTCTACGACATCGGACGGTTCCATGATGATATACCAGCCCATGACCTCCGAGTAAAACGAAATGGCTTGTTCTAAATTTGGGACAGACAGTCCGATGTGCGAAAAATTACGTGGATATGTCATAACATCCAGCTCCTTTGCATTTTGATTTACGACAACGATAACTTACGATACACTCGACTGCATAGTACGCACTTTGAAGTAACTACCTGAAGGAGAGACGGAAGTAATGACGACAGAACAATTTCCAGTCAATCGGGCGCTCGCCATCATCGGCGGGAAATGGCGTCCACAGTTATATTGCACGCTAGAGGACGGTCCGAAACGTTTTTTAGAGTTACAACGCGCGATTCCCGGTATTTCCCGGAAAGTCTTGACCGATCAGTTAAAGGAACTCGAACGGCTCGGGATGGTCGAACGGATTGAATTTGATGAAGCCGTCCTGCATGTCGAGTACCGCTTGACAGACGCCGCTTATACGTTGCAACCTGCGGTAAAAGGTTTATGTGCCTGGGGAGAAGGGAACTAAGTCTTCTGTTGATACCATTAATCTCAGGAGGTCATTTTAGATGAAGTTGACTTATCATGGACAGTCTACTGTCACCATCGAAACGAACGGGCACCATATCGTGATTGATCCGTTTTTCAGCGGTAACGATCACGCGATGACAAAACCGGAAGACGTCAAAGCAGATTTTATCTTGCTGACGCATGCACACGCTGATCATATGCTGGATGCAGAAGCCATCGCAAAAGCGACCGGCGCAACGATTGTCGCAACACATGAACTGGCGACTTACCTCAGCTTCAAAGGATTGAACGTGCATCCGATGAACCTGGGCGGACAGTTCGAGTTTCCGTTTGGTAAAGTCAAAATGACGCAGGCATTCCACTCTTCAAGCATCATTGACGAAGAAAAACAGACGATCACGTATATGGGGATGCCAGCCGGTTTCTTATTGACGATTGAAGAAAAAGTCATTTATCATGCGGGAGATACAGCACTGTTTGGTGATATGGCGCTCTACGGTGCGCATTATGATATCGACCTCGCCTTCTTGCCAATCGGGGATAACTATACGATGGGACCTGATGATGCGTTAGTTGCAGCAGACATGCTGCAAGCGAAAGCGGTCGTTCCGGTTCATTACGATACGTTCGATTTAATCAAACAGGACGCCGAGGCATTTTGTGCGAATCTCGAAGCACAAGGGCAGACGGGTCATGCGTTAAAAATTGATGCATCCATCGAACTCTAAAATACAGTGAGCCCTTCCATGCGAAGGGTCTTCGGTAATCGAAACGGACACTTTTTCTGATAAAGCAGGAAGAGGTGTTCGTTTTTTGTTGTGCTCCAACCTCCGCCCGATGGCAATATGTGAACAATTTCGTATGATAAAGAAGGAATGTTGACAGACGAATCATAAATTCGGAATAATGGGAGAGAATTGGATGGAGGTAGACCAATGGAGGAGAACACAAGCAGAACAGAACGAAAACGCAAACAATCCTCGTTTACGCGGCTAAAGGACAAACGACGGAAAATGACGGCATCATTTGATCGGATTGGTACCCGCAAACCGATCCGGCGTCCACTGATTGTGTATGGATCGGTTCTTTTAAGTTTGCTGGTTTTATATGCGGTGACGTTGTTTTTGACGACGGATTCCTTATCGCGGGGCGAAGCATTTAAAACGACGAAGCGGTATAAAACGTTGCAAATCGATGCCCCGAACGGCACGATCAACTTTGTCCGGAGTACGGACGGAAACGTTCAATTGAAATTGGTCGATAGTGCGTCAAGTCAAAAACGATTAAAGATCGGGACGTCAGGAAATACATTGACGGTGACAGGGCGAGACGGATTTGCAGCACGACTCGGGAACCGTCCGAGTGAGAAGCCGGGTGATTTTTCGATTCAAGTCGGATTACCGAACTATATGAATCGTATTGATGTCGACGCCGAGTCGATCAAAGGGATGGGTGTTTATGCCAAATCAATTAATCTGTCAGCCGAGACGATGGACTTAAATAAAATGGACGCCGACGATATTGTTCTGACAGGTAAAGGCAATGTCAAAGCATCGAATATGAATGCCGTCCATGCTGAAGTGACGGCAGAATCGGTCAGTTTATCGGAATACGGTGCAAAACTCGATTTGACCGTCTCAACGATTGATGGTCCGATTCGATTGAAACCAACGAAAGCAGCGGGAACGATTGCTGTAACGACAGAGGGAGACATTAAAGCCTCCGACCGGTATACGAAACAAAAAGACGACGATGTGGCTTTATTCGAGTTATCCAAACAAGAAAAACCGGAAGTGACTGTCGAGAGTGAAGTCGGGCAGGTGACGCTCGAGTGAAATTCCAGTTTCGTATTGGTCTCCGGACGATCAAGACCGGAATCGCTGTAGCGATTGCCCTCAGCTTTTCCTGGTATGTCTTCGGGATCTATTCAGGTATGGGCGCCGTCGCTGCCATCGTTGCGATGCAACCGACGATTCACCGGTCGTTTAAAATCGTCTTCAATCGGATTTTAGGAACGATTCTTGGATTAGTTTGTGGACTGGCGGTCGTCGCTACGCTTGGAGCAAATCCGTTGACGATTGGTCTCGCGGTCATCGTTTCGCTTGTCTTCAACTCGATGATTGGACGGACCGACATGTCGACGTTTGCCGCTTTTGCGATCGTCCTGATGTTTGAGAGTCCGACAGCTGACTATGTCCATTACGCGTTGACTCGGTCTTTATTGACGGTCGTCGGCGTCTTATCCGCTGTCGCCGTCAACTATATCGTCTTCCCGCCGCACTACGAAGACCGCTTGTTGTTGTTCGTCAAAAAGACGACCAAACAATTGATGGAGGACTGGCGGAGTCTGGTCAAAGACGATGCGAAATTACTGACGGTCCGTAAACAGGTCTTAAAACATGAGGAAATGATCATCATGTTGCAAGAAGATCAGAAATATCCACTGGTTGCCAGTGGTCAGAGTAAAGCGTTCATTCAATTGAAACAGCTTGTTGATCTGGAAGATAAACTTCTGTTGCTTCTCGAGAGTATCGCCAGTCATCGTGACTTGCCGATGTCAGACGAGCAGGAGAAGATACTTGGACAAGAAATCGATTTTCTGCTCAGCCATCATTATGATGTGATCTTTTCACATGAACGCGATCAGCCGATGTTCAGCTTTGACCAGGAAGTCAGTGAGGTCAAAGACATCATCAACGGACACTTGCTAGATTACCGGGAACAACTCGAAAAAATGAAATAAAAAACGTCGTCCTCGAGACCCTTTTTCAATCGAAAAAGAGTGAGGGCGACGTTTTGGTTTAAGATGTCCGCAATGACTGGACGAGATCGGCGTCCGGTGTGACGTAAAGTGTCGTTTGATCCGTATAGATGACGAATCCCGGTTTTGCACCACTCGGCTTTTTGACATGACGGAGTTCTGTGAAATCGACCGGGACCTGACTCGATTCACGTGCTTTTGAATAGTAGGCGGCGACAATTGCTGCTTCTTTCAGGGTAGTCTCATCCGGCTGTTCACTGCGAATGATGACGTGTGAACCGGGAATATCTTTTGTATGCAACCACGTCTCGGACCGACGTCCAAATTTAAAGGTCGCATAATCATTTTGTTTATTGTTTTTCCCGACGAAAAATGGAATACCCGTCGAAGATTGATACGACTCGAGTTTCGGGACGAGCGGTTTCTTTTTCTTTTTACTACGCTCCCGAACATAACCTTCTTCGACGAGCTCTTCCCGCATCTCCCGAATATCTTCCGGGGAAGCGACCTCGAGTTGCGCCAGCAATGACTCAAAATAATTGATTTCGAGCTGATTTTTCTCAAGTTGCTTCGCCACTTCGATTTTAGCGGTCTTCAGTTTGTTGTACCGTTTGTAATAGCGCTGGGCATTTTCATTCGGTGAAAAGCGGGGATCAAGGGCAATCGTAATTTCCTTGCCGTCTTCCTCATAATAATCGACGACCGTTGCTTCTTTCATCCCGCGTTCGAGCTGGTACAGGTAGGTCGTCAATAATTCCCCTTTATGTTTCAACTCGTCCATCTTTTCAGTGGCGGCGAGATCACGCTCGAGTTTCGTTCGTTTGAGAATATTTTTATCGTATTCATTTTTGATGAACCGTTCCAGGTCGGCAGCCTGCTGTTTGACGCGATCCCGATTCGATTTCTGGTGGAAAAACGCATCGAGGACGTCTCCGCTAGTTGCGAACGTCTTTTCTTCAACAATCTCTCCATGATGGAGCGCGACAGGCGAGAACCGTTCTTTTCCGTTTGCGAGACGCTGGAAATAATAAGGTCCTTTCAGTTCGCCCAGTATGGAATGAATTGCCTGCGCCAGTGACGTCCGGTTTGAATGTCCGGCCCGTGATACGATCTCGGCAGTGATTTGTGGTGAAAAACCACTGAACAATCCTAATAATTGACGATCGATTTTCCCGGCATTCCAATCAATCAGGTGTAACGTCTGTTCGATGTCACCGGTCAACGGATCGACTTTATCCTGTTCCGGTGGCAATTGATACTGTAAACCCGGCATGATAGTCCGGAATGTATTTTGGCTGAGCGGAAGATGTTTGATGGCATCTAAAATTCTATCCTGTCCATCTGTCAGCAAGATGTTGGAGTGGCGGCCCATCAGTTCGATGTACAGCTTCTTGGCTTCTTCGTCTCCGAGTTCGTTTCGTGAACGGACGCGCATTAAAATGACCCGGTCACGTCCGAGTTGTTCGATCGATTCGATGAATCCACCTTCAAGATGCTTCCGGAGCATCATACAAAACATCGGGGGTTCGCTTGGATTGCTGGTCGACTCCGATGTCAGATGAAGCCGTGCGTACATGGCATTGGCCGATGCGAGCAACATCACGTTTTTTCGTTCTGCCCGGACACTGAAAATCAAATCGAGTGCATACGGTTGATGTATTTTATTAATCCGTGCTCCAACGAGCGGTTGGAGTTCCCGGACGACACGTGTCGTCATTAGTCCATCAAAAGCCATGATATTACCTTCTTTCTTGATTTCGTTTCCACTTTCTAAAGGTAACAGAAAGTGCACGTTTATGGTATGATTAAGCAGTCGAGCTGAAAAAGACCACTTGCGAACTTCCTGTCTCTACTGCTAATATGAAACAA
This sequence comes from Exiguobacterium sp. R-39, assembly GCF_049942815.1. Lineage (NCBI taxonomy): Bacteria > Bacillati > Bacillota > Bacilli > Caryophanales > Exiguobacterium > Exiguobacterium sp. R-39. Next base: position 1,977,104 of record NZ_CP187965.1, on the reverse strand, counting down.
TGTGAAGTTTGTTAGATGGAGGGGTTCTGAAGTGATTTTTAAAGAGCGTGGCTTATTACTCGTATTGTCTGGTCCGAGTGGTGTCGGTAAAGGAACAGTTTGCCGTGCTTTACGCGAAGACGAAGACAACAATTTGCACTATTCGGTGTCATGTACGACACGCAAACCGCGTGAGGGAGAAGTGGATGGTGTCCATTATTTCTTCAAGACACGTGAAGAATTCGAAAGTATGATTGCCAATAATCAATTGCTCGAGCATGCGGAATTCGTCGGCAATTACTATGGTACACCCGTCGATTGGGTCAACAAAATCTTGGATGAAGGAAAAGACGTCATCTTAGAAATTGAAGTGCAGGGTGCGATGCAGGTTAAGGAACATTTTCCGGAAGCTGTTTTTCTGTTTTTGGCTCCGCCAAGTCTACAGGAACTTCGTAACCGACTTGTTGGACGTGGAACGGAATCAGAGGAAGTCATCAAACAACGTCTTCTTGTCGCGAAAGAAGAGATTGAGATGATGGATGCTTATGATTACGTCGTCACGAATGATGAGATCCACAAAGCATGTGACAGAATTCAAGCAATCGTCACTGCAGAACATTGTAGCCGGGAACGCGTTGCGTCCTTGTATAAAAAAGCCATGGAGGTCAAATAACATGTTATATCCATCAGTAGACAAGCTTCAAAAGACGGTGCCTTCGAAATACACAATCGTGACGGTCGCAGCAAAACGTGCGCGTCAAATCCAAGACGGGAAACGCGTGAAAGTAGCGAACCCGAAATCATACAAACCAGTCGGAAAAGCGCTCGAAGAACTCTTTTCTGGTGAAGTCGTGGTTACGAACCAACCGCAAGACTAATTTTGAAGCAGCCACTCCTCATTGTGGCTGTTTTTTTCAATAAGGAGGAATTCATCATGCTAACGAATCGTAACATCCTATTATGTGTCGGAGGCGGAATCGCTTCATATAAAGCAGCGGCCTTGGCATCGAAGCTCGTTCAGGCCGGAGCGAACGTTCAAGTCGCGATGACGAAGAATGCCCAACAATTCGTCGGGAAAACGACGTTTGCCGCACTGACGCGGAAACCGGTCTATGATGATGTCTTCATTGAGCATGATGCATCCAAGATTGCCCACATCGATTTAGCAGATGAAGCCGATTTGATTGTCGTTGCTCCTGCAACAGCGAATCTGATTGCGAAACTTGCCCACGGGATTGCCGACGATTTTATCACGACGACCATCTTGGCTGCGACTTGTCCCGTCGTTGTCGCTCCGGCGATGAACGTCAATATGCTCGAACATCCGGCGACGGTACGAAATATGGACCGGCTGATGGCAGACGGAGTCCATTTGATTGCACCCGGCGTCGGGAATTTGGCATGCGGTTGGGTCGGAAAAGGGCGGTTGCCTGAACCGGAAGAATTGGTCGAGACATTATCCGGTCTTTTCGAAACCAAAAAACTGGGAAATCGTCATGTCTTGATCAGTGCCGGTCCGACGGTGGAACGAATTGATCCGGTTCGTTATTTGACGAACGATTCATCTGGAAAGATGGGCATCGCGCTTGCGGAAGCGGCTCGGGATGCCGGAGCGACCGTCACACTTGTTCACGGTCCGGTCCGTGGGACAGTGCCGACCGGTATGACGACGATTGCTGTCGAATCCGGTGAGGAGATGCTCGAAGCGATGTTAGCCGTCTATGACAAACAAGACTTGGTCATCATGGCAGCGGCGGTCGCAGATTATCGCCCGACTGTCCAGTATGATCGCAAACAAAAGAAAATCGACGGACCATTACGGATTGAACTGGAAGAGACGACTGATATCTTACGAACACTTGGTGAGCGGAAGACCAAACAGATTTTAGTTGGTTTTGCAGCAGAGACGGAAAACCTGGAAACACATGCGAAACAAAAATTAATTCGAAAACAGGCGGATTTCATCGTGGCGAATGATGTCTCACGTTCGGATATCGGTTTTTCAAGTGATGAAAATCAAGTCACGGTCTACGGTAAAAGTAATGGAGCCGTCCATTACGATCAACAATCGAAGACCCGATTAGCAACCGCATTAATCGAACAGTTCGCGGAGGCCTTACGATGATTGCTGAAGTCATCGTCGATGTCGCCGCTGCGACGGTCGATCGGCCATTTGACTATGAAGTACCGGATTTATGGCGTGATCTCGTCGTTCCCGGTATGCGTGTCGAAGTTCCGTTTGGTCCGCGCTCCTTACTCGGAATCGTCGTAGACGTGAAGGATGAGACCGATCTCGCAAGAATCAAACCGATCGTACGTGTTCTCGATGAGACCCCGACGTATACGGAAGAATTACTTCGACTGTCGGGTTATTTATCAGAGACGACACTTTGCTATCAGGCGACAGCGCTCCTCGCGATGTTACCTGCTGCTTTGAAAGTCAGTTATGATAAACTGATTTTGGCGGAAGACCCGCGACTGGTTCACTGGAATCAGAAGAAAATCAGCCAGTTTCCGAGTGAGGTCCAGCAACAGATTTTAGTAGCTGCTCAAAAGGGAGAGGTGCACCTCCAACCGGTTGTCAAAGAAAAGAAAACCTCTAAAACGGACAAACGGATCCGCCTGCTTGATGAGACGATTGAATTATCAAAACAAGCTACCAAGCAGATCCTGTTTCGTGATTATCTGATGGAACGTCCGGAGGTGTTATGGAGTGAAGTGATGCACGAACTCGATTTGACCGTCAGCATTCTCAATAGTCTGGAGAAAAAAGGCGTCATTACGGTTGAGACGATTGATGTGAACCGGAATCCGTATGAACATCTTGTCCAGGATATCTTTGTTCCTTCTACGTTGACGACGCACCAGCAGGATGCCGTCGATGCGATTACGGCACCGGATGAAACGAATACGTTTTTACTCCATGGGGTGACCGGGAGCGGGAAAACGGAAGTGTATCTCGAATCGATTCATACCATGCTTGAACGGGGACGCCAAGCCATTCTGCTCGTACCGGAAATCAGTTTGACACCGATGATGGTCAAACGTTTTAAACGACGGTTCGGTGACCGTGTCGCCGTGCTTCACAGCGGGTTGTCGTTAGGTGAAAAATACGATGAATGGCGCAAGATTTCGCATGGAGAAGTGGACGTCGTCGTCGGAGCACGATCTGCGATTTTTGCACCGTTAACGAACATCGGTGTGATCATTTTAGACGAAGAACATGAAACGACCTATAAACAAGAAGAAAATCCGCGGTATCATACCCGGGACGTGGCAACATGGCGAGCGGCATACCATAAATGTCCCGTCGTCCTTGGAAGTGCGACGCCGATTCTAGAGACGTATGCACGCTCTCAGAAAGGGGTCTATCGTTACCTCCCTCTGACAGAACGATTCGGAGGCGAACTTCCACCGGTCGAGATCATCGATATGCGAAAAGAACTAGAACGCGGCAATCGAACGCCGTTCAGCCTCGCGCTTGTCGAAGGAATCAAACAGCGCATCGAGCGGGGCGAACAGACGGTCTTGCTCCTCAATCGACGGGGATACACGACATTCGTGCTGTGCCGGGATTGTGGAGAAACGCTTCAATGTCCTCATTGCGCTGTCAATCTGACTTATCATCAACACCAAGATTGTCTGAAGTGTCATTATTGTGGATTTGAAGCAGCGATGCCGAAAACGTGTCCGTCGTGTGAATCGAAAAAAATTCGGCAGTTCGGTACCGGAACGCAAAAAATCGAAGAAGAACTGGCACATTTAATTCCGGAAGCCAAAATCATTCGGATGGATCAAGACACGACGTCACGTAAAGGGGCGCATGAAAAATTACTAAATGCGTTTGAGCGCGGCGAAGGAAATATTTTGCTCGGGACACAAATGATTGCAAAAGGACTTGATTTTCCGAATGTGACACTGGTCGGTGTCATTGCTGCGGATGCCACACTCGGAATTCCCGATTTTCGGGCGAGTGAACGAACGTTTCAGTTGATCACACAGGTTTCAGGGCGGGCCGGTCGGGGAGCGCTTGCCGGTCAATCGATCATCCAGACGTATAACCCGGATCATTACGTCATCCAGACGGCAAAACGGCATGACTATGAAGCGTTTTATAAGCGGGAAATGCAGTTGCGCAAATTAGGGGGGCACCCGCCCTTCTGGTTTTTAGGATTGATCACGATTTCAGCGGCCCATCCGCTTGAAGCCCAAGCGGAAGCAGAAGCGATTGCCGGACAACTCCGGCATTTGGAATCAGACGATTTAATTGTCAACGGTCCGCTCGAAGCCCCGCTCGCACGGTTGAAAAACATGTATCGCCAACAGGTGATTTTAAAACATAAAGGTCAAGAAGAAGTACGGGAGGCACTCCGTGCGATGCTTGCATTACGCATCAAACAAAAAGTCCAAGTAACAGTGGATTTAAATCCATTTGTATTCATGTGAGGTGGCAAACTATGTATAAAGTTGTAGAAGTACCAAATGAAGTATTGCTTCAAAAATGCCAACGAGTAACGAAGTTTGATAAGAAATTAGGGAAAATGATTGATCGTATGTTCGATACGATGTACGAATATGACGGCGTCGGACTCGCTGCGCCGCAAATCAATCAGCCGATTCGTGTCGCCGTCGTCCATACGGATGATGAAACGGGACCAATCGAGCTGATTAACCCGGAAATTATCGAAGCATCCGGTTCAGAAATCGATGACGAAGGATGTTTGAGCATGCCGGGAATTTTCGGACCGGTCGAACGGTTCGAGCAAATCGTTGTCAAATCACAGGACCGTCTTGGACGAAGTGTCAAAATTAAGGCGAACGGCTTTTTTGCACGGGCCATCCAGCACGAAATGGATCATTTGGACGGTGTGTTGTTCACGGACAAATTAGTGGAGACGGAAGCAACTCCTCGTGTCGTTTTCATGGGAACACCAGAGTTTGCTGCAAATACGCTCCGGGAAGTGATTGATGCCGGCTATGATGTCGTCGGTGTCGTCTCCCAGCCGGATAAACCCGTCGGACGCAAACGTGAAATCAAACCAACACCGGTGAAGGAAGTTGCGCTGGCTCACGACATTCCTGTCTTACAACCCGTTAAAATCCGGGAAGATTATCAAGACTTGCTCGATTTGAAACCGGACTTGATCATTACCGCTGCTTACGGACAAATCGTTCCGACGGCCGTGCTTGAAGCACCGCGATATGGTGCGATTAATGTCCATGCGTCCTTGTTGCCGAAGTATCGCGGCGGCGCTCCGATTCATCAAGCCATCATCGATGGTGAAACGGAAACGGGAGTCACGATCATGTATATGGTGGACCGGTTGGATGCTGGAGATATGTTATCAAAAATCATCGTACCGATTGAAGAGCGTGACACGGTCGGAACGATGTTTGACAAGCTCAGTGCTGCCGGTGCCCGATTATTAATCGAAACATTACCGCAGTTGATTGCAGGTACGTTGACACCGGAAGCGCAACGGGAGGAAGACGTCACGTTTTCTCCGAATATCAGCCGGGAACGGGAACGACTTGATTTTTCACGTCCCGGAGAAGCGTTATACAATCAAATTCGCGGAATGAATCCCTTCCCGAGTGCGTATACGATGCTTGGTTCAGACCGTCTGAAAGTCTACTTTGCTGAAAAAGTCCCGGGTCACGGACCGGCGGGCGAAATCATTGCCCTCGAAGCCGACGGACCGGTCATCGCAACCGGATCTGATGTCGCATTGAAATTAGTAGATGTACAACCGGCCGGAAAAAAACGGATGGACGGTGCCACATTTATGCGTGGTGTCGGACAGACATTGACGATTGGACAGAAAGTAGGCGAACAAGCATGAATGTCAGAGATGCAGCAGTAACAACTTTATTAAAAATTGGTCAAGGTGGGGCTTTCTCCACGATTTCCGTCCACCAGATGCTTGAAAAACGTGCTATCTCAAAAGCGGATGTCGGCTTATATACGGAACTGGTGTACGGAACGCTCAGCCGTGAATTGACACTCGACTATATTTTAGAACCGTTCTTAACGAAACAAAAGAAGCTGGACCCATTCATGCGTCCGTTATTACGGATGAGTGTCTATCAACTGTTTTATCTCGACCGGATTCCGGATCACGCCGTCATCAACGAGGCAGTCGAGATTGCCAAGACACGAGGTAAACCGCATATCGCGAAAGTTGTTAACGGTGTGTTGCGGAACGTCCTTCGACAAGAAAAACCTGATTTCTCAGCGATTCCTTCAGTGGTCGACCGAATCAGTATCGAAACAAGCCATCCGGCATGGCTCGTCGAACGGTGGATTGAATTATTCGGAGAAGAAGAAACGTGGCAGATGTGCCGACTGAACAATGAACCGGCCCCCGTTACCGTACGTGTCAACCGGACCCGGACAGACAGACAAGAAGCGATTGAATTACTGGAAGCCCAGGGCGTCAGTGCGAAACCAGCCCATGCGGCACCAGACGGTCTAGAAATCATCAGTGGCAGTGTGCAACAGACGGATTTATTGGAACGTGGTTACCTGTCGCTCCAGGACGAAAGTTCGATGCTGGTTGCTGCAGCGTTAGGCGCACAACCAACAGACCGTGTCTTGGACAGCTGTGCGGCCCCAGGCGGGAAAGCGATGCATATCGCGGAAGGTTTGGCGAGCGGCTCGTTGTTGGCACTGGATCTTCATCCACACAAAGTGAAATTACTAGAAAAACAGGCAGTTCGTCTTGGACTTGAAAATGTTCAGGCGGAAGCACTGGATGCCCGTCAAGCGGGAACACGTTTTGAGGAGGCGTCGTTTGACCGGGTGTTGGTCGACGCACCGTGTTCGGGACTCGGTGTCATTCGCCGGAAACCCGATATCAAGTGGACGAAACGTCCGGAAGACTTAACGCAGTTGCCGGTCATTCAGCGGCAGATTCTGGAAGCGGTTCTTCCGCTGGTCAAACTGGATGGAACATTCGTTTATTCAACCTGTACGATGGATCCGCTCGAAAATGAGCAGCAAACGGACTATATTCTCAGCCAAGGATTTGTTTTTGACGAGACATTCAAAACACGGATGCCGGAAGCCGTTCAATCGCTGATTGGTGAACGGGCTGAATTAAAACTACTCCCGACATCACTTGGTACAGATGGTTTTTATATCGCTGCATTCAAAAAAGTGAATGAACCAACAGGATAATAAAAAACGATGAGGAGGACGGGTATGGAGTTAGCTTATTTGACGACGACTGGAAAGGTCCGTTCAAAAAATGAGGACACGGTCTTATTGGTAGGCGATGCGACACAAGGATTAGCTGTCGTCGCTGACGGCATGGGGGGACATGCAGCCGGTGAAACGGCGAGTGCCATCGTCAAGCAGATTTTTGCCGAAGCATACGCAGATATGCCAAACCGCCCGATGGAGTTATCTTCCTGGATTGAACGATTAGTGAAAGAAGCCAATGCGCAGATTCAACGTTTTTCTCAAGTCGAAAATTTGTCGATTGTCGGCACGACGATGGCCTGTGTCTGCTGGTCGGATGATTTACTTGTCATTGGACACGTAGGGGACAGCCGCGTCTATGCCCTGGAAGAAGGACAATTAAAACAGCTGACGGATGACCATTCCTATGTCAACATGCTCAAACAATTAGGGGAATTATCGGAAGCAGAGCTTGAAAATCATCCCCGTCGTAATGTCATTACACGATCCGTCGGTTCGAACGAGTCCGTGGATGTCGACATTCAAGTCCGGGATGCACCGGACTATGATATCGTGTTAGTGTGCAGCGACGGCTTGTCGGATGAGGTGCCTCATGAAGTCATCGAGCGGTTGCTTCAAGAAGATGCACCGCTCGATACGATTGTCGAACGTCTCGTGTCCGAGGCGAATGACCGGGGAGGCGCAGACAACATTACGATTGCTGCAATCCGTTTTAAAGAAAGAGAGAGGATCTGAATATGCGTTACGGAGATCGATTGAACGACCGCTACCGCATAGAACGGTTAGTTGGAAATGGCGGGATGGCAAACGTTTATCAGGCATATGATGAAATCTTGAATCGAACTGTCGCAATCAAAATTTTACGTACAGAGTTTTCGCATGATGAACAATTCATCCGTCGATTTGAACGAGAGGCACATGCTGCGACGAGTTTAAATCATCCCAACATCGTCGCGGTTTATGACGTAGGAGAAGAAGAAGCGATTTATTATATCGTAATGGAATATATTGATGGCATGACACTGAAAACGTATTGTGAAGGGCGAGCATTGCCGGTCGCAAAAGCGATTGACATCATCAGCCAAATTTGTGATGCAATTGATCATGCCCATGCACACCGGATTATTCATCGCGATATCAAACCGCAAAATATGCTGGTCCGTGAGGATGGGACTGTCAAGGTGACCGATTTCGGCATTGCGGTCGCCATGTCGAATGCGACCCTGACCCACACGATGTCAGTCCTTGGATCCGTGCATTACTTTTCGCCGGAACAGGCAAAAGGAAAATTTGCGGATGAAAAATCAGATATTTATTCGCTGGGAGCCGTTTTGTACGAACTCGTGACGGGGCAAGTTCCGTTTGAAGGCGATTCACCGGTTGCTGTCGCACTGAAACATCTGCAAGATACTGCCCGTCGTCCGACCTCGTTAAATCCGGCTGTGCCGCAAGCTTTAGAAAATTGCATCATGCAAGCTCTCTCGAAAGCGCCGCATGATCGGCAACAAACGGTCGCTGCCTTCAAAGAAGACATGGTGACCGCGATGTCAGCTGAACGGGCAAGTGAAGGCATTCGCGGTGACGATTTGATGGAAAAAACGATGGTGCTCAGTCCAGTGTCCCTGCCAACAGCAGACATCGAACACACAGCACCGGTTCCGAAGGTCGCTACCGTCATGTCAAAACCAGAAAAGAAAAAGAAACGTGCGTGGTGGATCATCTTATTGTTGTTATTCATAATGGCTGGAGCCGCAACGACTTTTGCCATGTGGCCTGACCCGACGGTCGTCGTTCCGGATGTAACGGGGAAAGATGCCGACGACGCGGAAACGAAGCTTGAAAAAATGGGATTCATCGTGGAATCGACCGAACGCTCAAGTGATACGGTGGAAGAAGGGTTCGTCATCAGTCAGTCACCGCGTGAACAGGCGACGGTTAAAAAAGGATCGACGGTGGATTTGATCGTTTCGACAGGAAGCGATCCGGTCGAGGTGCCGGACGTCTCAGATGAGACAGAGAAAAAAGCGATCGCCATCTTAAAGGACAGCGGTTTTGAAAAAGTGGATGTCGAACGGGAAGACTCTGAAGACATCAAACGTGGGAATGTCATCCGGCAATCCATTTCAGCTGGAACGGAAGTCATCGCGAAAGAACAGATGATTACCATCACGGTCTCAAATGGATCACCCGTATTCGTTCTGAAAGATTTGACTGACTTATCGAGTGCTGAAGCAAAAGCTTATTTGGATGAGATGGGACTGGACGGGACGTTTGAACAGGAGTTCTCAAGTGAGGTCGCGCTCGATCAGGTCATTCGTCAATATCCGCAAGCCGGTGCGCAAGTCGAACCGAACGATTCGGTAACGGTCTTTATTTCTCGCGGAGAGGAAGAAAAGACCATCACGGCGACGTTCCCCGAGAAAGTAGTCTATGATGGCGTCAGTGAAGACGAGGAGCCTGCGCCACGTCAACTCGTCCGGATTGAGACGGAAGATGCCAAAGGAAAACGAACCGTCATCGAAGAATCGATTGATCAGGATGAAACGTTTGATGTTCCATTGACGATTGATCCGGGAGAAGAAGGCAAGATTACGATTTATAAAGATGACGAAGTTTACCGGGCGAAGACGATTACGTACAATCAGGCAAAATCACAAGAATAACGAGCAGGACGTTAATCCTGACAAAGGAGGGCATAGGATGGCAGAAAATCGAATTGAAGATAATCGGGATGGAACGATTATCCGTTTACAGGGTGGCTTTTATGATGTCATGACGCCTCAAGGTGAAATCCGTTCACGGGCACGCGGTAATTTCAGAAAACGGGGCATCAGCCCTGTCGTCGGCGATGAAGTCGTGTTACACATCGAAAGTGAGACCGGATATATCCTGGAAGTAAAAGACCGTCAAAATTTCTTGGTCCGCCCACCAGTTGCCAATATCGATCAAGCTTTGTTGGTCGTATCGGCAGCAGAACCTGATTTTTCTGCCCATCTGTTGGACCGGTTTTTAGTGTTGATTGAAGCAAAGGAAATTCAACCGATCATCATCTTGACGAAGATGGACTTGTTACAAGGTGAAGCCGAACAAGGGGTATTGGAAGCCATTGCCGCTTACCGGACCATCGGATATCACGTCATCGAAACTTCAAGTGAGACATTGGCCGGAGTCGAATCTGTCCGTCCGTTGTTAAAAGATAAAACGAGTGTCCTGGCCGGACAATCCGGTGTAGGGAAAAGTTCGTTGTTGAATGCCTTGGAACCTTCATTGGCACTGGAAACGAGTCATATTTCGAAGGCACTTGGTCGTGGACGCCATACTACCCGTCATGTGACATTGATCCCGCTTGGCGAAGGCTTAATTGCAGATACCCCGGGATTTTCGAATCTCGATTTTCCGCACGAAATGGAACTCGAGGAGTTACGATGGTGTTTCCCTGAATTTGTTGCTTTACAGGACGAATGCAAGTACCGTGGCTGTCTGCACTTGAATGAGCCCGGTTGTGCCGTTAAAAAAGCCGTCGAGGCCCATGAAATCATGGCTTCCCGGTATACGAATTATGGTATGTTTGTAGAGGAAATCAAGAATCGGACGCGGAGGTATTAAGATGATTAAAATCGCACCATCAATCTTATCAGCAGATTTTGCAAATTTAGAGCGGGATGTCAAAGCAGTTGAAGCGGCGGGAGCCGATTATATCCATTTTGATGTCATGGATGGTCAATTTGTTCCGAACATTTCCTTTGGACTCCCTGTATTAAGCAGTTTACGTCAAAAAACAGATATGGTTCTCGACGTCCATCTCATGATTGATCGTCCGGAAAACTTTGTCGAATCCTTCGTTGCAGCAGGTGCTGATATCGTAACCTTCCACGTGGAGGCGACGAATCATGTCCATCGTGTGTTGCAACAAATCAAAGCAGCTGGAGCGAAAGCAGGAGTAGTACTCAACCCGCATACGCCGCTGTCGACGATCGAACACGTGCTTGAAGATGTGGACATGGTCTTATTGATGACGGTCAATCCGGGATTCGGCGGACAAGCGTTCATTCCAGGTGTGATGAAGAAATTAAATCAACTGGCTGCAATGAAAGCAGAACAAAATCTATCCTTCGAGATTGAAATCGATGGTGGAGTTAATGCGGAAACAGCAAAATTATGTATCGAGAATGGGGCAAACGTACTTGTTGCAGGTTCCGCTATCTACAATGCACCGGATTATTCAGAAGCAATCACTAGTATTCGGAATGCTGCTCACGTATAATAGGGGCAGAATCAAAATTAAATGATGACCGCAAGGGGTGTCGCGTCAAGCGGCTGAGAGAAGTGATTGGACTTTAACCCTTCGAACCTGTTCCGTTCAGACGGACGTAGGGATGTGGCGCACGCAGGCAGTACGGCGTTCGTCGTACTGCCTTTTTGCCGTCCTGCGATTTTATTTTTTAGGAGGAAAAAAGGATGAAACGGCTACAAATGTTAATGGAAATTGCAATCTTTGCAAGTCTTGGTGTGGTGTTCGATTTATTGATCCCATTTAAAATGCCGCAAGGTGGTTCAATTAGTTTAGCGATGTTACCGATTTTCGTCATGGCGTTTCGTCACGGCGTTGTCGGTGGGGTCGTGACGGGAGCGCTCGTCGGAACGATTCAACTGATGTTCGCTCCACAAATCCTGACGGTCGTCCAGCCGTTACTCGATTATACGATCGCGTTTGGAGTCGTCGGGCTGAGCGGACTGTTCGCACGGCAAGTCAAAAAAGCAGCAGCAGCCGGGAAAAATGGCCGTCTAATGGCGATTGTACTAGGTGCGACATTGCTTGGTGCAGGTTTCCGTTATGTCTGTCACGTCATTAGTGGAATCGTGTTCTTCGCTGAGTATGCGGAAGGTCCGGTCGTCCCGTATTCGTTGATCTATAACGCGACGTATATGGTTCCATCGTATCTGTTATGTGGTATTGTCGCAGGACTCCTGTTTACGACAGCACCACGACTTCTTCGTTATTCAGCACGGGGTGTCTGATGCGGGTTGTGATTGTAGCGGCCGGTCCGGCGGAAGACATCCCGTCCCTGAAACCGTTTATGGATGAGAAGACGGTTGTCATCGCTGTTGACGGAGGTGTCACCGTGTTGGCACAGCAAGGTTTCGCTTTTGACTTGGCGATTGGGGACTTTGATTCTCTCGGATACAAACCGGAAGGAGCGATCATCCATCCGGCTGAAAAGGATGAGACCGACTTGGAACTGGCTTTACGACATGTCAGTCAACAGTATGAAGCAACGGAAGTGTTAATATTCGGTGCGACCGGAGGACGACTTGATATGACGCTTCAAAACGTCTATCTGCTAAAACAATTTCCGGCAGTCCGCTTGATGACGAAGCGGGAAGAGGTTCGTTTCTTACAGCCGGGGACGTATGAGATCGAGGCAGATGGATTTCACTATCTCTCTTTCATCCCGCTCGTTCCGACATGTCTGACCCTCCGCGGGGTCAAGTACCCGTTGACGAATCATGACGTGCCGGTCGGCGGATCATTGACCGTCAGCAATGAATGGACACATCACGGAGTGGCGAACGTGACGGTGCATACCGGTGAAGTGATTGCTTTAAGAAGTTTGTCAGACCACTAAAAAACGTGATCGGCTTTAGGATATCCTAAAAGTCGATCACGTTTTTTGTAGTTTTTTAAGATTTTAATGTCGAGCTGGCTGCCTGACGTTCAGTTTGAGCCGCAATATGTTTTCCTTTGACGAACAGGTGGTAAGAGGCCCACGTCAAGAGGAAGAATGGAACGCCTATATACAGCGCAATCCGTTGATCCGCTTGGAATGCCAAGCTGATCAGTACAAGCATGTTTAAAGAGAACGAGATAATCGGCAAGACCGGGAAGAACGGAGTCTTGAATTTCAATTCACTGACAGCATGTCCCTCTTTGATGAATTGACGACGGAAGGCGATCTGTGAAGCGGAAATCGAAATCCAACCGACTTGCGCACCGAGTCCGGCGAGTGACAACAACCAGATGAAGACGGTATCTTCCGCGAAAAAGGCAGTCAATAGTGATAACATCGCAAACAGCATCGTAAAGCACAAAGCGCGCATAGGTACTCCGCGTGAGTTGACGATGGCAAGTTTTTTCGAAATCATGCCTTCTTGTGACATCGACCATAACATCCGAGTAGCAGCGTACAACCCCGAGTTCCCGACCGACAGTAAGGCTGTCAACACGACGATGTTCATTAAATCAGCTGCATAAGGAATTCCGATGGCATCAAATACCATGATGAACGGACTGCTGATGCCGCCGGCTGTTTCGTAAGGAATCAAGGCGCCGACAATCGTAATCGAGAGGACGAAGAAGATGAACGTCCGCCAGACGGTATTACGGATTGCTTTTGGAATCGATTTTTCTGGATCGTTTGATTCTCCGGCAGCAACCCCAATCAATTCGGTTCCTTGGAACGCAAAGTTGACGGCAATCATCGTCGTCAATACCCCCAGGGCGCCGTTCGGGAATAATCCGTTTGAAGTAAAATTGGCGAACAAACTTTCCGGACGTGCTGCCGCCATATCAATCCAGCCAAACCAAGCCGCTCCCCCGAGCACGATGAAAAATAGAATGGCAAGGACTTTCAGGCTCGAAAACCAAAACTCAGCCTCCCCGAAGGCTTTTGCGGAGACCGCATTGAGACCGAATAAAATGACGGTGAAAATCGCACACCAGATGACGATTGGTGTATCCGGAAACCATCGATCCATCAGACTGCCGGCTGCCGTGATTTCGAGCGCCACCGTGACAGCCCAACCGAGCCAGTAAATCCAACCGACGGCAAATCCGATACCCGGTCCGATGAACCGTGTCGTATACGTTTGGAAAGATCCTGAGACCGGCATATGGACAGCCATCTCCCCTAAACATAACATCGTCAGATACATGATGGTCCCACCCACGATGTAACTGAGAACCGCCCCGAGCGGTCCCGCTTGCGAAATCGTCAATCCAGAACCGAGGAACAGTCCCGTACCGATAATCCCTCCTAGTGAAATCATGAAGAGATGTCGGCTTGTCATTTCTCTTTTTAACTGCATGTTGACCCTTCCCCCTTGAAAAAAATAACTGCTCACTTATTGTAAGCGTTTTCAATTATTCAGACAATTAGTTTATAAGAAAAATAAAAAAAGAACCGGAAGGGAAGATTCCCATCCGGTTACTGCGCCTTATACGCGTTCGACTTTACCTGATTTGAGCGCTCGAGCTGAAACCCAAACCTTTTTAGGTTTACCGTCAACGAGGATACGTACTTTTTGTACGTTGATTCCCCAAGTGCGTTTCGTTTTGTTCAATGCGTGTGAACGGTTGTTTCCCGACTTCGGCGATTTCCCAGTAACGTAGCATTTACGTGCCATGTGTTCCGCCTCCTTTTATGTTGTTTTGCGTTCGTCCTAATAGACACTTTGCTATCTTAGCATGCTGTTAAGACGGTTGCAACATAAAAAAAGTAGCTGACAAGAAAAAAACTTGACAGACAACCTCAAAATTTAAAATAATGAATGAGGATGATGGTAAAAGTTCATTTGACCGCTACTATTTTTCACATATTCATTGTATAGTCAGTACGGCGACTTTTCAATAGTAGGTCCTTATAGTAGAATTATGAGAAGAACACAATTAACAAAGGGGGCTACTCAAGTGGCGATCGAGATGAAAACGACTTATGGAAAAATTGACGTAGACAATGATGTCGTTGCGCAACTTGCAGGCGGAGCAGCGATGGAATGTTTTGGTGTCGTTGGTATGGCATCCCAGTCGCAAATCAAAGACGGACTGGCTGAACTGCTGAAACGCGAAAACTTTGCCCGTGGTGTCATCGTGCGGCAGGTATCAGAACAAGTTCACATCGATATGCATATCATCGTGAGTTACGGTACGAAAATCTCAGAAGTCGCAAACAACGTCCAGAGCCGTGTGAAATATTCACTCAGCCAGGCACTTGGTTTAGAAGTGACATCTGTGAATATTTTTGTCCAAGGAGTCCGCTTGACGAATGTCTAAGGCGGGAATAGAGGAGGAAACTTTAGTGAGCGTAGATCGTTTAACAGGAGCGCAACTGGTCAAGATGATCCAGAATGGCGCAGCGAATCTCTATCAAAATGCGGATTTTGTCGATTCGCTGAACGTTTTCCCGGTCCCAGACGGTGACACGGGAACAAACATGAATTTGACGATGACATCGGGTTCGAAAGAAGCCGCAAAAACAACGACAGACTCGGTCTCAGAAGTTGCCACGGTTTTTGCACGTGGTCTTTTAATGGGAGCACGCGGGAACTCAGGCGTTATCTTAAGCCAATTGTTCCGTGGTTTCTCGAAATCAATCGAAGGAAAAGATGCGATTGATACAAAGGAATTCGCAGATGCCCTGCAAAAAGGGGTCGACACAGCGTATAAAGCAGTCATGAAACCTGTCGAGGGAACGATTTTGACAGTAGCACGCGAGACAGCTGTTGCAGCCATTGCCCAGTCAGAATCAACGACCGATCTGCTTGAGTTGATGCGCGGTATCGTTGAAGCGTCAAAAGTATCACTTGAAGGCACACCAGACTTGTTACCTGTACTTAAAGAAGTCGGCGTCGTCGATTCCGGTGGTCAAGGTCTTGTTTGTATTTATGAAGGATTCCTTGCGACACTTGAAGGGAAAGAACTTGAAAAACCGCATGCACCGGTCATGGAAGCACTCGTCGAAGCAGAGCATCACAAATCGGCTCAAAGCTTCATGTCGACGGAAGAAATTCATTACGGCTACTGTACGGAAATCATGGTTCGTTTCCAGGACGATAAACTGGCGAAAACACCATTTAGCGAAGAAACCTTCCGGAATGAGCTCGCGGAATTCGGGGATTCATTACTCGTCGTCGCAGACGAAGAGTTACTGAAGGTCCATGTTCACGTCGAAACACCGGGTGAAGTCATCACGAAAGGTCAACGTTTTGGTGAACTCGTTGCCGTCAAGATCGAAAACATGCGTCAACAGCACTCGACGATCCTTGAAGAAGAGGGCGTCAATCAAGTGGCAGCTCCAGTCGCGACGAAAGCAAAAGCGCAGTCGGCGCTTGTGACGGTAGCGATGGGTGAAGGAATCAGCGAACTCTTTAAATCACTGGGTGTCAGTGTCGTCATCGAAGGCGGACAAACGATGAACCCGTCAACGGAAGACATCGTTAAAGCGATCGAAGATGCCCATGCGGAACATGTCTATGTCTATCCGAACAACTCAAACATCATCATGGCGGCCGAACAAGCGGCATCAGTGGCCTCTTGTGGTGTGACAGTCGTGAAATCGAAAACAGTTCCTCAAGGACTTGCCGCGACAATCGTCTACAATCCGGAAGCGACAGTCGCTGAAAACGAACGTCATATGATGGATGCGATCGCAGCAGTCAAATCTGGTCAAGTCACATATGCCGTCCGCGATACGAGTATCGATGGTGTCGAAATTAAAAAAGATGATCATATGGCGATTGCTGAAAAGCAAATCATCGCAACGGATCGTTCGAGTCTCGGTGCGGTCAAGAAACTCGTTGACACACTCGTGACGGACGAAGATGAAATCATCACAGTCCTGTTTGGTGAAGGCGTGGCGCAAGCAGAGGTTGACGAACTTGTTGCTTACATCGAATCCATCAATCCGGAAGCGGAAGTAGAAGTGCATGACGGCAAACAGCCACTCTACTCGTATATCCTGAGCGTCGAATAATATAAAACGTGAACGTACCTTTTCACACATCCCACCATCTGCGATAATAGAGGTGGGATTTTTGTTTAGTTGGAAGAGAGGGGAAAAAGAAGATGAAGTACCGAAGTGTATTTGATATCATCGGACCGATTATGGTCGGACCATCCAGTTCGCATACAGCGGGGGCAGCGCGAATTGGATTAATGGCAGGGAAACTGTTTGGCGAACAACCGACGGATATTACGATTACGTTTTATGGATCATTTGCGGATACGTACCGGGGACACGGAACGGACGTCGCCATTATCGGCGGTGTCCTTGGCTATGACACGTTTGACGACCGGATTCCGGAATCGATTAAGATTGCGGAACAAAAAGGGATCCGGATTCATTTTGAAACAAGTGAGGCGTTGACGGACCATCCGAATACGGCTCGCGTTCATTTGACGGATGGACAGGCGGAGTTTGAACTCGTGGGTATTTCAATCGGCGGGGGAACGATTGAGATTACCGAGTTGAACGGTGTGCCGTTAAAGTTGTCAGGCGGTGGACCGGCCTTGATCGTCCTGCATCATGACCGCTTTGGTGCGATCGCAGCCGTCACAAGTATTTTGGCCGATTATGAAATCAATATCGGACACATGGAAGTATCGCGTCATGAAAAAGGTAAACAGGCATTAATGGCCATAGAAATCGATGACCGGATGCCGATTGCTGTACTTGAAGAAATCAACCGGTTACCACAAGTCGAGCGTTCTGTCATGATGGGAGAGTGAAGAGATGTTTAAATCCGTAAAAGAACTCGTCGCACTGGCGACTGAAAAAAATGTACCGATTTCAGAAATCATGATTGAACAGGAAATGACCGTTAGGCACCTCGAGCGGGATGAAGTCCTCGGGATGATGGAACGGAATCTCGAAGTAATGGAAGCGGCGGTCGAACGTTCGTTGACAGGGGACGGCGTCGAGTCCGTCACCGGTCTGACCGGCGGCGATGCGGTCTTGCTGCAACGATACCGGGCGAGCGGTCAAGGCTTATCCGGTGATCTGTTGTTAGATGCCGTCAGCAAGGCGATTGGAACGAATGAAGTCAATGCCGCGATGGGCAAAATTTGTGCAACACCGACGGCTGGTAGTGCGGGCGTCGTCCCGGGAACATTATTCGCAGTTCGGGAACGCTTGAATCCGAGTCGCGAACAGATGCTACGTTTCTTGTTTACATCCGGAGCATTCGGCTTCGTTGTCGCGAACAATGCGTCTATTTCCGGCGCAGCGGGCGGATGTCAGGCGGAAGTCGGTTCGGCAACGGCAATGGCGGCGGCGGCAATCGTTGAAATGGCGGGCGGAACACCCGATCAATCGGCCCATGCGTTTGCAATCGCCCTTAAGAATATGCTCGGACTCGTCTGTGATCCGGTTGCCGGACTTGTCGAAGTACCGTGTGTAAAACGAAATGCCATGGGCGGAGCGAATGCGCTTGTTGCAGCTGATATGGCGTTAGCCGGTATTACGTCACGGATTCCGTGTGATGAAGTCATCGGAGCGATGTATGAAATCGGCCAAATGATGCCATCCGCTTTACGGGAGACGGCCAAAGGCGGACTTGCCAACACACCGACCGGACGCTGGCTCGAATCAAAAATCTTTGGGGAACTCTCGAATGAATCCATTAAGTAAAGTGACTGCACTAAAAGGAGTAGGGCGTGATTTAGCCCGTAAACTCGAAGAAATGGATATGCTGACGATTGCGGACGTGCTTGAGCACGTCCCGTTTCGTTATGACGATTTTGTGACCGGCAGTCTGACAGAAGCGATCCATGAAGACAAAGTGAAATTCACGGGGCAGGTTCAATCGGAAGCGCTTGTCCGTTATTATGGAAAAGGAAAAAACCGGCTCACATTCCGTCTGCTTGTCGAAGACCGTTACAGCGTCACCGTGACGATGTTCAACCGTGCTTTTTATAAAGATCAGTTAAAACTCGGCGAAGAAGTGACGGTCAGTGGCAAATGGGATTTACACCGAATGACGATTTCGGCGACGGAATTACAATTCGGAGCGATTGAGGGGGAATTGACGCCGGTCTATTCGCTAAAAGGAGATATGCGGATGAAGACATTCCGGCGGGTTGTCGAACTGGCTTTTGCCGAAAGCGAAACACTCGAAGAACGCGTTCCGGATAACATTCGCAAAACGTACCGGTTACTTGATCGCATGACGATGTTGCGTCGGTTGCATTTCCCGACGACCCGGCAAGATTTGACGACCGCTCGGAGAAGTTATGTGTATGAGGAATGCCTGTACTTCCAACTGAAGTTACAGACGTTACGTCTCGGAAAACGAAAGGGACAAGGTCTTGCTTTGCCGTTGTTCCAGCAAGAAATCGACCAATTCATCGCAGCGTTACCTTTTCCGCTCACGGGAGCACAGCAACGTGTGACGGAAGAAATCTTAGCCGACATGCATCGACCGGAACGGATGAACCGGCTTCTCCAAGGGGACGTCGGAAGCGGGAAGACGGTAGTGGCAGCTATCGCCCTCTTCACTGCAGTCCGTGCCAATAAACAAGGGGCATTGATGGTGCCGACAGAGATTTTAGCGGAACAGCATGCTTCATCACTGGCTCCATTGCTCGAGCCGCTGGGAATCAAAGTAGGATTACTGACGAGCTCCGTCAAAGGAAAAAACCGGGTGCTCCTACTGGAAGCATTAAGGCAAGGGGAAATTGATGTGTTGGTCGGGACACATGCCTTGATTCAAGATACGGTCATTTTTAAGGATCTTCATCTTGTCATCACGGATGAACAGCACCGGTTTGGTGTCGAACAACGAAAACGTCTCCGGGCGAAAGCGGAGAAGGCGGATGTTCTTTATATGACGGCAACACCGATTCCACGGACACTTGCGATTTCCGTGTTTGGTGATATGGATGTCTCAATCATTGACGAGATGCCGGCAGGAAGAAAAGAAATTGAAACTTATTGGGCAAAACCGGAACAAATGGAACGTGTCTTTGGGTTTGTCGAAAAAGAGTTACTGCTCGGTCATCAAGCGTATGTCATCACGCCACTGATTGAGGAATCTGAATCACTTGATGTTCAAAATGCAATCGAACTGCATTTGCTTTTGACAGAACGGTTTTCCACGCAACGTGTCGGATTGATGCACGGTCGTCTCAGTTCGTCAGAAAAAGACGACGTCATGCAAGCCTTTAAGGAAAATCAAGTGCAAGTCCTGGTTTCGACAACCGTCGTCGAAGTCGGTGTCAACGTCCCGAATGCCTCGATCATCGTCATTTATGACGCGGAACGATTTGGTTTGGCCCAATTGCACCAGTTACGTGGTCGGGTCGGGCGGGGAGCAGCCCAATCGTTTTGTATCCTGATTGCCGATCCGTCTTCCGACACAGGAAAAGAACGGATTAAAACGATGACAGAGACAAACGACGGATTTAAGTTGGCTGAAAAAGATTTGGAATTACGCGGAGCCGGAAACTTCTTTGGAACCGAGCAAAGCGGATTGCCCCGATTCGTGCTGACGGATCCGGCACTCGACATCCAAGTGATGGAGACTGCACGAAACGACGCAGTTCGTCTGTTACGTTCCGATGCCTTTTGGCAACAACCGGAGTACGCAGTTTTACGGCAATACATCGAACAGCAGGGACTGCTGGACGGAGAAAGAATCGAATAATACTTGAAAGTGAACAACAAGGGATATATACTACTATTAGTACCAGGTGATAATGGTAAACATCCTTCTTGTGGGAGGAACGTACATGCGGGTACCTAAAAAAGAGCGACAAACTGAATTACAGCATACAATTGAACAAAATCCGTTCATTACGGATGAAGCATTAGCGACTCATTTCAACGTCAGTATCCAGACGATTCGTCTGGACCGAATGGAAATGAAGATTCCGGAACTACGTGAACGTATTAAACACGTCGCGACGGAACGGTTAGATGATGTGCGTACATTGACTGAAAATGAAGTCATTGGTGATATGATTGACCTGAAACTGGATACATCGGCGATTTCGATTTTAGAAATCCTACCGGAACACGCGTTCAGCCGAAATGCGATCGCCCGCGGACATATTTTGTTTGCCCAAGCGAACTCATTGGCAATCGCCCTGATTGATGATGAACTGGCCTTGACGACAAAAGCCAATGTCCAGTTTACGCGATCCGTCCACGTTGGTGAACGTGTCGTGGCGAAAGCATTCGTCAGCTCGCATCGACAAGATGGACGATCGGACATTAACGTCGAGAGTTTTGTCGGCGATGAGTGTGTGTTCATCGGTGAATTTACGGTGTATCGAAGTAGTAAGGAGGAGTCAAGATGATTTTAGCAGTAGACGCAATGGGAGGAGATCATGCTCCACGCGCCATCGTAGAAGGAGTCGTCCAATTTTTAGCGGAACGTCCAACGGAACAGGTTGAAATTCGGTTGGTCGGCGATGAATTAAAGTTACGTTCGTATGACATCAAGGATCCACGTGTGAAAATCGTCCACGCTGCATCCGTCATTACCGGGGAAGACGAGCCGGTCCGCGCAATCCGTCGCAAGAAAGATAGCTCACTCGTGGTGGCTGCAAACCTGGTGAAATCAAAAGAGGCAGATGCTTTGATTTCAGCAGGCAACACGGGTGCACTCATGACAGCCGGATTGTTCGTGATCGGTCGAATCGAAGGAATTGACCGTCCGGCATTAGCGCCGACTTTCCCGACACGAAATGGAAAAGGGGTCGTCATCTTAGATGTCGGTGCCAATCCAGATGCAAAAGCAGAACATCTTTTGGATTATGCGATCATGGGGTCGGTCTACGCAGAACAAGTCAGAGGAATCAAACAGCCAAAAGTGGCGTTGCTGAATATCGGATCAGAAGCCGGTAAAGGGAACGCACTGACGAAAGAGACATATCCCCTGCTTGAGGCCGCTCCAATCCATTTTGTCGGGAACGTTGAGGCGCGAGAAGCGATGAGCGGTGAAGTGGATGTCATCGTAACGGAAGGATTTGCCGGAAATACGCTCTTAAAGAGTACAGAGGGTGCCGCCAGCATGATCATGGGCGTCATGAAAGAACAATTCATGAGTTCGTTCAGTTCAAAAATTGCGGCCTTGATTCTAAAGCCGAAACTGAAAAAAATGAAACAACTGCTTGCCTATGAAGAATACGGCGGAGCCGGATTGTTCGGGATTGCCGCTCCGGTCATCAAAGCACACGGCTCAAGTAATGCCTATGCATTCAGCCGGGCATTGGCACAAGCAGAACAAATGGTTGAACAGCAGGTAGTCACAAAAATCATCGAGGCAAAGACAACGAAAGAAATCTAAAGGGGTGAGACGGATGGGTAAAACAGTTTGGATGTTTCCAGGTCAAGGTTCACAAATGCCAGGAATGGGACAAACGCTTCTACATCATGAAGAGTCACGTCAAGCATTGATGGACCTTGGGACACGGATTGGTCTCGATTTAACGGATTTATTGACGACGGGGACAAAAGAAGATTTGAAGCCGACAGAAATTGCACAACCTGCCATCGTTGCACACAGCACGTTGCTTGCGAATCGTTATGCGGCACTTGGTCATCGACCGGACTTTGTACTCGGACATAGTGTCGGAGAGTACAGTGCACTCGTTGCAGCGTCTGTGTTAACAGCAAGTGAAGCGGTTTACCTCGTTCGCGAACGAGGTAATCTGATGAATCAAGTGACAGGCGGTACGATGGCAGCTGTCATCGGGCTGAACGATGTCGAAGCCGCACATCATGCGGTCGAGTCCATCGCGGCAACAGGAGAGATCGTCCAAATTGCAAACTACAACTGTCCGGGACAATTCGTGATTTCAGGACAAGTTGCAGCTGTCGAGGCGGCGACTGCGAAATTAAAAGAGTTGGGTGCGAAACGTGTCCTACCGCTTGATGTATCGGGAGCGTTCCACTCGTCGTTAATGACTCCATTCGCCTCACGATTTGAAGATATCTTGGTTTCTTCACCTTTCCAGGCGGCGAAAACAAAATTCATCTCGAACGTCGATAGTGATTTTCACGATCAGCCGGATGAATTGATTCGTTTACTGGTTCAACAATTGTATTCACCGGTTCGTTTTGAATCTTGTGTGGAAAAATTGATTGAAGAGGGTGCGGATACATTTATCGAATTCGGTCCGTCGTCACCACTTAGTGGGCTCGTCAAGCGGATTAAAAAAGATGTCAAGATCGTCAGCATCACGACACTTGAACAATTGGAAGCGGAGGCGATTCGTTGAATAAAGTAGCACTCGTAACCGGTGCATCACGCGGAATCGGAGCCGCTATCGCCAAACGATTGGCGACAGACGGATTCCGGATCGTCGTGAACTACGCCGGTAATACAGCAAAAGCAGAAGAAGTCGTATCATCTATCGTTGATGCCGGTGGTGAAGCCATCGCCGTCCAAGCAGACGTTGCAGACGCTGAACAGGTGAAAGCATTGCTGAAGACGACAATGGATACGTACGGCCAGTTGGATTGCGTCGTCAATAATGCCGGTATCACGCGGGATGGTCTGTTGATGCGAATGAAAGAAGCCGATTTTGACGCCGTTCTGAATACGAACTTAAAAGGTGCGTTTCTTGTGACGCAAGCAGCGACGCGCCCCTTGTTGAAATCGAGCGGCCGCATCATCAATATCGCTTCCGTCGTCGGAATCACCGGTAACCCGGGTCAAGCCAACTATGTGGCGGCAAAAGCCGGTCTGATCGGATTTACGAAGTCGGTCGCACGTGAACTGGCGAGCAAAGGCGTTACGGCAAATGCGATTTGTCCCGGTTTCATTGAAACCGATATGACGGATGAATTGACAGAAACACAACGCAATCAGACACTCGACCAAATTCCGTTAAAACGATTTGGTCAGACGGAAGATATCGCGTCGCTTGTCAGTTTTATCGCGTCAGACAATGCCCGTTACATCACTGGTCAAACTTTGGCAGTCGATGGCGGCATGACAATGTAAGTGAACTGTGGTACTACTTTGCCAAATTGGCAATCATCTTATATACTCAACTCATGGAGGGATTTTCAAATGACAAAAGAACAAATTTTAGTAGACGTGCAAGAAGCAATCGCAGAGAAATTAGGCAAAGAACAGAGTGAAATCACACTCGACAAATCGTTCAAGGACGATCTCGGAGCAGATTCACTTGAAGTCATGGAACTCGTTATGGATCTCGAAGACAAATTCGAAATCACAATCGAAGATGACCAAGCAGAAAACTTAAAAACAGTTGGCGATGTCGTCAGCTACATCGAAACACAAGTCTAATACATGAAGCTGGACCCACCGCGTTTTTGCGGTGGGATTTAGCTGTTTAGGAGGCATTATGACGAATCAAAAGGGACGTCGTGTCCGAAAAGGACCGTATGTAAAGCGACGGAAAGACTCACGGGCTTTGGCGCAAATTGAACAGAAGTTCAGCCAGTTGCAAGAACGGCTGGATATTCATTTTGCGAATGTAGAACTATTGAAGCAAGCATTTACGCATTCTTCTTTCGTAAATGAACAACGTGAATCAGATGGAGATAACGAACGTCTGGAGTTTTTAGGCGATGCCGTATTAGAATTGACGGTCTCCAGGTATTTATTTCAGCACTATCCGGAACGTTCCGAGGGGGAATTAACAAAGCTGCGTGCGGCCATCGTGTGTGAGCCGTCACTGGTCCAGTTCGCGAATCATTATGAGTTTTCTGAAATGATTCTACTTGGCAAAGGTGAGGAACTGACAGGGGGAAGAAATCGTCCAGCACTATTAGCGGATGTGTTTGAAGCCTTCATCGGAGCCTTGTATTTGGACCAAGGGATTGAAGCTGCAGAACGATTCCTCGCCGAAGCGGTTTTTCCGAAAGTGGCGTCTGGATTTTTTGAAGAACAAACTGATTTTAAAAGCCAGCTCCAAGAAGCCATCCAACGGGTCGGACTTGGACAAATCGAGTATGAAATCATTGAGGAACGTGGTCCGGCGCACAGTCGTGAGTTCATCTCGCGCGTACACATCGCGGATAAGCTGGAAGGCATCGGGACCGGTCGTTCGAAAAAAGAAGCCGAACAGCAAGCAGCTAAACAAGCATTGCTGGAACTTAAAAACAGCTTCTGACATGGAAAAGGCACCCATTTTAAAATGGAGTGCCTTTTTTTGAGGAATCTTAAACGGTTTTGAGTGATTTCAGTTCGTCGACGATAGCATCGACTTCTGCTAACGTCAAGGACTCACGCATCATGACGAAGTCATAAATCTCTTTTAAATCATCATTTTTTGTTCCGTCGAATTGTTCCGCCTTGATGACGCCTTTGTTGATAATGTTTAATTTATCCAAAATGTCTACAATCATTTGTTCAATTGTCATGTCTTAAAATCTCCTCTTCATTTCTTTAAGCCTAACATTACCATAAAAGCTACCATTTTGTAGACCTTTCGGCTATGGTAAACTAAAAGAAAATCAAAAAGAAATTTAAACATATGGGTGGTCAAGATGTACTTAAAACGAATTGAAATCAATGGCTTCAAGTCATTTGCCAGTCGGACGGAGCTCGACTTCCTTCCGGGAGTCACAGCCGTCGTCGGACCCAACGGCAGTGGGAAGTCCAATATATCGGATGCTGTGCGCTGGGTGCTCGGTGAGCAATCAGCTAAATCATTACGCGGTGGGAAGATGGAAGATGTCATCTTTGCCGGAAGTATCACGGAACACCGGAAACAATTTGCGGAAGTCACGCTCGTGCTCGACAATGAGTCGGGGACTGTTGCCTTGCCGTATCAAGAAATCAATGTAACGCGGCGTGTCAGCCGGAACGGCGACAGTGATTATTTTTTAAATAAAAAACCATGCCGATTAAAAGATGTTCTGGATTTATTCATGGATACCGGATTGTCGCGTGACGCGTTCGCCATCATCGGTCAAGGACGGGTCGAACAAGTGATTTCCGGAAAGCCGGAAGAACGACGCGCGGTCATCGAAGAGGCAGCAGGCGTCTTAAAATACCGGAACCGTAAAAAACAAGCCGAACGAAAGTTAACGGATACAGAAACAAATTTGTCACGGGTCGACGACATCTTATTTGAACTGGGTGGACGAATTGAGCCATTACGGGAACAAGCATCTCTGGCAAAAGAATTTTTAGTTGCACGGGAACGGTACGACTTCTTGGAACGGGGCATCATTGTAACCGAAATTCAACAATATAAGACACAGCTTGCTGACGTGTCGACGGAAATCGAATCGTGCCAAGCTCAGTTATTGATGGAACAAGACCGGTTGCAAGATACGATTGCAACACGGGAAACGCAAGAAACGTCGCTAGAAGAGACACGGCGACTTGAGACGGAGATGCAGGATCGTTTACGGCTTGTCTCGAATAAACTCGTTGAAATCGAAGGGGCTTTGAACCTGGCGAAAGAGCGGGAAAAACACGGGGCGGAAATGAAGGCGCGTCTGGAACGGGAAGTAGCAGTTGCCGAACAACGCGTAGCGCAAATCGAGCAAGAGGAACAGGCGGTGCTGAAACAACAGCAACAGACACAGCAACTGTACCTCGATACTGTTGCGCAACGGGAACAAGCCGATGCTGCCTTGTCTTACTCCGATCGGGATTTTGAAAAAGAAGCCGAACAATTACGTTCGGAAGCCTTTGAAGTGGCCAGCCGTCTGGCGGCGGCAACGAATGCTTACCACCGTGCCAAACAAGATCTTCTTCATGCAGAAGAACAGCAAATCAGCTTTTCTGAAAATGTCGGGTCAAAACAAACGGACCGCTCGACGTATGAAGCCGAAACGATCCGTCTGGGGCAACAGGCGGAAGAGTTGCGGAACCGTTTAGAAACGTTGCGTCAAGAAGAACACGCACAACAAGACCAGCACCGTCAGCAACAAGAGACGTTGCGGCAAATGGAGCAATCCATCATCGATCTCCACCGGCGTCGCGATAAGACGGAAGACCGGATCGAGTTTTTGGAATCGGTCAAAGCGGACTACAGTGGCTATTTCGGAGCCGTCAAAACCGTTTTGAAACAACGTGACCGGATTGCAGGGATCCATGGCGCTGTTGCGGAACTGATTACCGTTCCTGCCCGTTTTGAGGCGGCAATCGAAACTGCTTTGGGCGGAGCGATGCAAAATGTCGTCGTCGATACAGATGTCACAGGCCGGAAACTGATTCAAGAACTACGTCGATTGAATGCCGGTCGGGCGACATTCATGCCGCTCGCGTCCATTCAGCGTCGTGAACTGAGTGCTTCCGTGCAAGAAAGTCTATCCGGCATGTCCGGCTACCTCGGCGTTGCGAGCAATCTGGTCACGACACGAGAAGACTTCACAAAACTGAAAGAGAATCTGCTGGGGACGACTTTGGTCGTTGAATCGCTTGAACAAGCGAATACGATTGCCCGTTCGACAGGACACCGTTACCGGATCGTGACGCTCGAAGGCGATGTCGTCAACGTCGGGGGATCGATGACGGGAGGCAGCCGGAAAAAAGGAACACCTCTCTTCAGCCAGTCGCGTGAACTGGAAGAGTTGCAGACAGGATTAAAACAAGGTCAGGCTGTTATTCGGGAACAAGAGCGACGCCGTGATGAAATGAGAACGGCTAACGCACAACTTGCCGGTTCACTTGAAGAAAATGTCCGCAACATTCAACTGGTCCAGGCGCAATTGGAAAGTGTCCGTGAAGCCTTTACAGAGGCGAAGCGCAGTCTTGCCGTCACCGCCTCGGAATTATCAGTTCACGATGGTCAGCTGAATCGTCTTGCTGAACAAGCGACCGAAGCAAAAGCAATCATTGCAACATCAGAGCAGGACATGGAACAGTTGACGAAACGCCAAGTGGAACTGCGCCAGGCTCTCAATCAACTGAAAGAAGCGCAGTCACGCGGGGCTGTTGCAGTCGAGGAATTGAAACAACAACAAGCTGAAGCATTGCTTGAGGAACGGACGGTCAGTATGACACGCGATCAAATCGACCGTGAAGTCATGCGTCTCCGGGAGACACTGAGTCATGCGAAATTAGAAAGAAGCCATAAAAGGCGTGATTTGAAGCATATTCTGGAAGGATTCGATGAAGCGAAGATTGATGCGCTGCACGTTGAAAAAATGCAGATGCAACAAGAACAAACTTCAGTCGAACATGAATTGACGCTTGTGACAAAAAAAATCCGGCAGGCAGCAGAAGATTTGCGTCTGTTACGGATTCAGGAAGCGAAATTGACGGAAGCACGTCAGGGGACGACGCAACGTCTCGATCAAGCCCGACTCGCCCAGGGACGACTCAGCACACGTCTTGAGACACGTCATGAAATACTGGAAGAAATGGGGCTGGTCGCGGACTTGATCCAACCATTGACCACTTCATTCGAGGAAGCCAAGGAAGAATTACATCTCTTGAAACGGCAACTCGAGGAAATCGGGATTGTCAATCTCGGTGCCATCGAGGAATTTGCTGAAGTCGATCAACGCTTTACGTTCTTGGCGACGCAGCGTGACGATTTAGTCAATGCGAAAACTGATTTGTATGCTGTCATTGAAGAAATGGACCGGGAAGTCGTCCGGTTGTTCAAACAGACATACACCGCCGTTCGGGAATATTTCCGGGAAACCTTCCGTGAACTGTTTGGCGGCGGGGAAGCCGACTTGATTTTAGTGGATCCAACCGACCTCTTGACAAGCGGTATCGATATCGTAGCCAAACCACCCGGCAAAAAGTTACAAAATCTGTCCCTATTGTCCGGTGGGGAACGTGCCTTGACTGCGATTGCACTGCTATTCGCCATCTTAAAAACACGACCGGTCCCATTCTGTGTTCTCGATGAGGTCGAAGCGGCCCTCGATGAGGCGAACGTCGCCCGGTTTGGAGAGTTCGTCCATCAACTGGCACGCGAGACACAGTTCATCATCATTACCCACCGAAAGGGAACGATGGAGTCTGCCGATGTCCTGTATGGCGTTACGATGCAACAAAACGGTATTTCTGAAGTATTATCCGTTAAACTGGAAGAAGCGAGACGGACACTCAGTGAAGAAGTAGAACCAAAGGGGATAAAAAAATGAGTTTCTTTAAAAAATTAAAAGATCGTCTGACGACATCCACGCAAGAAGTGACGTCGAAGTTTACAGAAGGCTTGACGAAAACACGGGACGGGTTGGCGAATGCCGTCAACGATCTCGTCTACCGTTTCCGTGAAGTCGACGAAGATTTTTTCGAAGAGTTGGAAGAAGTATTGATTCAGGCCGATGTCGGTGTCACGACGACGATGGATCTTGTTGAAAAGTTAAAAGTTGAAGTCAAACGTAAAAACGTCAAGGATACAAAAGAAGTGCGTGACGTACTGGTCGAAGTCGTCGCGAGCATGTTGGTGGAAGAGGAAGAGTCGGAACTGGATCTCAGTCACGAACTCAATGTCATCTTATTTGTCGGTGTCAACGGCGTCGGGAAAACAACGACGATCGGTAAACTGGCGAACCGTCTGAAAAACGAAGGCAAAACGGTCATGCTCGCAGCCGGAGATACGTTCCGGGCCGGTGCCATCGATCAACTACAAGTCTGGGGTGAACGTTCCGGTGTGCCTGTCATTCGTCAAGGTGAAGGGTCGGACCCGGCGGCAGTCATCTATGATGCGGTTCAAGCCGCTAAAGCACGAAAAGTCGACGTCCTGATTTGCGATACTGCCGGTCGACTGCAAAACAAAGTCAATTTAATGAATGAACTCGAAAAAGTAAAACGTGTCATCGAACGGGAAATTCCGGGGGCGCCGCATGAAGTATTGCTTGCGCTTGACGCGACAACCGGTCAAAATGCGATGGTTCAAGCAAAAGCCTTTAAACAAGCGACGGATGTCAGCGGGATCGTTTTGACGAAGCTCGACGGAACAGCGAAAGGCGGAATCGTCCTTGCGATTAAGAACGAGTTGGATTTGCCGGTGAAATTCGTTGGTCTCGGTGAAAAAATTGATGACTTACAACCGTTCGATGCTGAACAATTCGTATATGGATTATTTGGAGATGTCTTTGAAGAAAAAGAAACGGTCGAAGAAGTCCGAGAAGAGGACTGACCACGATTTCCTTGTAAAGAAAAAAACTTGACAACACACTGTGAGGGCTGTACTATACTATCTGTAAAGGAATTTCACTTAACAACCGCGGAGGTGTTCGAATGACACTTGATAAGACGAACCGGATGAATTATCTGATTGACTTTTATCAGGAGCTTTTGACGCCGAAACAACGGAATTATATGTCACTCTATTACTTAGATGACTTTTCGTTAGGTGAAATCGCCGATGAGTTTGAAGTCAGCCGACAAGCAGTCTACGACAACATAAAACGTACGGAAGCGATGCTTGAACAATATGAAGAACGACTGAGTTTGTTCGAAAAGTATGAACAGCGAAAGATACTTCTTGATCAGTTGAAGCAACTAGACCTTCCGAGCGAAGCTCACGTGACCATTATGGCACTCGAGCAATTAGAGTAGGGGGCAATTTCATGGCATTCGAAGGATTATCGGAACGGCTTCAAGCCAGTCTCGCTAAAATGCGGGGTAAAGGTAAGATTTCTGAAGCGGACGTAAAAGAAATGATGCGTGAGGTTCGCCTTGCGTTATTAGAAGCTGACGTCAACTTCAAAGTCGTCAAACAATTCGTAAATGATGTGAAAGAACGTGCAGTCGGGCAAGATGTCATGACGTCTCTCACGCCAGGTCAGCAAGTCGTCAAAATCGTCCATGACGAATTGACGAAACTGATGGGGTCAGAAGTTTCTCCATTGACGTTATCGAACCGTCCGCCAACCGTCATCATGATGACCGGTTTGCAAGGGGCAGGTAAGACGACGACAGTCGGAAAACTTGCGAATCATTTACGGAAGAAACAAAATCGCAGTCCACTGCTCGTTGCAGCGGATATTTACCGACCGGCTGCGATCAAACAGCTCGAGACATTAGGAAAACAACTCGAACTGCCTGTTTTCTCAATGGGAGATCAGGTCAGTCCACAAGAGATTGTCACTAATGCCCTCGACTATGCAAAAGAGCATCACCACGATATCGTGTTGATCGATACGGCGGGACGCTTACATATCGACGAGGACCTCATGCAGGAACTGGTTGATGTGAAAGAAATCGCCAAACCGAATGAAATCTTCCTTGTCGTCGATTCGATGACGGGTCAGGATGCCGTCAATGTCGCCGAAAGCTTTAATGAAAAGCTCGGTGTGACAGGTGTCATCTTGACGAAGCTCGACGGGGATACTCGAGGCGGAGCAGCACTCTCCATCAAGGCAGTCACCGGAGCACCGATTAAGTTCGTCGGTCTTGGAGAGAAGCTGGACGCAATCGAGCCATTCTATCCGGAGCGGATGGCGTCACGGATTCTCGGCATGGGAGATATGCTGACGCTGATTGAAAAAGCGGAGTCTCAAATGGACGCGACACGCGCCAAAGAGCTCGAAGGCAAAATGCGCGATGCATCGTTCACGTTTGACGATTTCATCGAGCAGTTACAGCAAGTGAAACAGATGGGTCCTTTGGATGAGTTGTTAGGAATGATTCCGGGTGCCGGTAAAGGAAAGATGAAGGGTCTGAAAAATGCCCAAATCGATGAGAAGCAACTTGTTTATGTCGAAGCGATTATTCAATCGATGACAAAACGAGAGCGGACTGAACCGGAAATTCTCAATGCGAGTCGTCGGAAACGGATTGCGCGCGGTAGTGGTCGTAGCATTCAAGAAGTGAACCGATTGATCAAGCAATTTGAAGACATGCGGAAGATGATGAAACAATTCTCCGGCCAAATGGGCAAAGGGAAAAAGAAAGGCGGCTTTGGCCTCCCATTCTTCTAAAAGTCTTTTCACTTTTGCTGGAACGTTGTATACTAGTGAAGTTGTCAATTTGACTAAACCAAAAAATTATTTATTATCTGGAGGGACTTACGAATGGCAGTTAAAATTCGTCTTAAGCGCATGGGCGCAAACAAATCACCTTTCTACCGTGTGGTAGTAGCAGACTCACGTGCACCACGTGATGGTCGTTTCATCGAGCAAATCGGATACTACAACCCGGTTGCTAAACCAGAAGCAGAAGTAAAACTTAACGAAGAGCTTGCTCTTAAATGGCTCGCTGAAGGTGCTAAACCTTCAGACACAGTTCGTAACCTCTTCTCAAAAGCTGGTATCATGGAGAAATTCCACAACGCGAAACTCGCGAAGTAAGACGATTGGAGGTGAGCGAAAGCTTACCTCCTTTTTGTATGGCAAAATAATAACGGGAAACAAGACTTGTGAATAAGGAAGTGGAACAGATGGAATGGTTGGAAGTCGCAAAAATCGCCAACACGCACGGCTTGAAAGGCGAATTGAAACTACTGGCAAGCACAGATTTTCCGGAACAGCGCTTTAAAGTCGGCAATGATGTATTTTTAGAATCAAACGGAACATACACACCGTTTACGATCAGCAGTTACCGGAAACACAAACAGTTCATTATGGTGACGTTCAAAGGAATGCAACACATCAATGATGTCGAGAAATATAAAGGCTCGAAGCTGTATGTTCAGCCGGAAGCCTTACAGGAGCTCGGGGAACATGAATTTTATTATCATGAAATCATCGGCTGTACGGTCTTCGACGGTGAGAACGAAATCGGTGTCGTCTCTGATATTTTAGAAACGGGAGCGAATGACGTTTGGACAATCAAACGTCCTGGTAAAAAAGATGTTCTGATTCCCTATATCGAACAAGTCGTCGCCTCAATCGACGTCGAAGCAAAACGGATTCAAATCACACCGTTACCGGGTTTGATCGAAGGATGAACATCACGGTCCTGACGCTATTTCCGGAAATGTTCACGGCGCTCAATCACTCAATTGTCGCCCGTGCGCAAGAGGAGAAGCGGATTGAACTCAACTATGTCAATTTCCGGGACTATTCGACGAATCGTCATGGGCGCGTCGATGATTCTCCATACGGTGGAGGGGCCGGAATGTTATTGACTCCCCAACCGGTGTTTGACGCGATTGCGGCATTGCCAGAAGCCAACCGGCGAATCATTGCTCTGACACCGACGGGGCGGCGATTTGATCAGCGTCTTGCGGAAGAATGGTCAACCGAAACGGAGCTCGTCTTTTTGTGCGGTCATTACGAAGGCTTTGACCAACGGATCCATGATGAGATCGTGACGGACGAAGTGTCGCTCGGTGACTTTGTTTTGACGGGCGGGGAACTTGCCGCGATGACGATGATTGACGCCACCGTACGCCTGTTACCGGATGTCCTTGGGAAATCAGCCAGTCATGAAGACGACTCGTTTTCGACCGGATTGCTCGAGTATCCGCATTATACGCGTCCGGCTGACTTTCGGGGTTTAGTGGTTCCGGATGTCTTATTGTCCGGCAATCATGCCCGGATCGAAACATGGCGACGTGAACAGGCATTGAAACGGACGCTTGAACGGCGACCGGATTTACTTGAACAGGCCGATTTGTCCGAGGCTGACCGTCGTTACTTGCAATCAATTTCAGGATTGTCAAACGACTGAAACTGTGATAAGTTAAAACATGTGGCAAAAGCCACCTATTAACGATGTTCCGCTGTTGGATGCCAAGGGCAAATGAAGATACGAACATTGGTGAAAAAAGGAGAAATCATTCATGAACACACAACAATTGTTCCGTGAAATTACACAAGAACAAATCAAGTCAGACGTCCCTGCATTCCGTCCTGGTGATACAGTCCGCGTCCACGTTAAAGTCGTCGAGGGTACGCGTGAGCGGATCCAGCTTTTCGAAGGCGTAGTCATCAAACGTCACGGTGGCGGCATCAGCGAAACGTTTACAGTTCGTAAGATTTCTTACGGAGTTGGCGTTGAGCGTGCATTCCCGCTTCACTCACCACGTGTTGCGCAAATCGAAGTCGTTCGTTACGGTAAAGTCCGTCGTGCGAAACTTTACTACCTCCGTAACCTTCGCGGTAAAGCGGCTCGTATTAAAGAAATTCGTCGTTAATCATGTGAAAAAGTGGCTTGTCTCCGGACAAGCTTCTTTTTTTTACCGTTTATGCGTATACTAGGTTTAGGCAAGAGATTGAGTTGAAGGAGTGGAACGCGTGAAGGAGTTATTTAGTTGGATCAAGGCGCTGGTCGTGGCGCTCGTAATTGCGTTCATCATCCGAACGTTTTTATTCGTTCCGGTCATTGTAGACGGCGAATCGATGATGCCGACGTTACACAATTCGGACCGAATGATTGTCAATAAGGTTCCTTATTATTTCAATGAACCGGAACGGGGAGACATCGTCGTCTTCCATGCAACGGAAACACGGGATTACATCAAACGTGTGATTGCTGTTCCAGGTGATACGATGTACTACAAAGATGATACGTTATACGTCAACGATAAAAAAGTCGAGGAACCTTATCTGAACGAGTTTAAGGCGCAGATGAACGGTGTTCCGTTAACAGAAGACTTTACATTGGAAGAAAAAACAGCACAAACGACCGTTCCCAAAGGAAAAGTATTTGTAATGGGAGATAATCGTCAAAACTCGAAAGACAGCCGGGACATCGGTTTTGTAGACGAAGACCAAATCGTCGGTACGACGAATTTCGTTTTTTATCCGTTTAATGATGTTCGATCGGTCAATTGATGATTTCAGCAAGTAATTAAGAAACGGAGTTCACTGCATGTGGACTCCGTTTTTTTGTTCGGACCGGCACAGGGTTCTTTTCTGGCTAAAAGTTGCGTATACTAGAGAATGGATCGTTTCTCTCGAACAGGCAGTGGATCGGTCACACGAGACACGATGTATAAATCGTTCATTATTAGCAGTCCAAGCACTATGAAAACTTGAGGTGGAAGAAATGACAATACAATGGTTCCCGGGACACATGGCGAAAGCACGCCGTGAAGTCACGGAAAAATTAAAGTTGATTGATGTCGTCATCGAATTGGTGGATGCGCGGTTACCGATGTCGAGCCGTAATCCGATGGTCGAACAAATCACAGCAGGAAAACCGCGACTGATTGTCCTGAATAAATCAGACATGGCTGATGCCCGTCTGACCGAAAAGTGGATGCAGGCACTGCGGAAGGATCGTGTCGACGTCATCGCAGTCGATGCGAAGCATAACAAAGGGTTAGGACAGATTCATGAAGGTGCCTTACGCCTGATGAAAGACAAACATGACCGGATGCGGGATAAAGGGCGGAATCCAAGTGCGATTCGAGCTTTGATCATCGGAATTCCGAACGTCGGGAAATCAACGTTGATCAATCGGTTGGCTGGACGGAACATCGCGATTACAGGCGACCGTCCAGGTGTGACGAAACGTCAACAATGGATCAAAATGAAGACGGGTGAGATGGAACTGCTTGATACACCGGGAATTCTCTGGCCGAAGTTTGATGACCAGCTTGTCGGCTACCGGTTAGCGGCAACGGGCGCCATTAAGGATGATATCCTGAATATTGATGATATTGCCTTGTTTGCAATCCGTGAGTTGATGACTCGTTATCCGGAACAATTAAAACTGCGTTATCGTCTCAAGGAAATCACGGGAGAAGCTGTTGATGTATTAGAAGCCATCGGAAAAAACCGTGGTTTCGTAACCGGCGGCTATGTCGACTTTGAGCGGACAAGTGAAATGTTACTTCACGAGCTCCGAACGGAGAAAATTGGTCGGGTTACGCTCGAGACCGTCGAAGAGTGGGCGACTGTTACAGAATAAGACAGGCTTGGACTTCTCGAGATGAGAAATCCAAGCTTTTTTCGAAAAGGAGTCAAATCATGAACATTACTGAAATCAAAGCACGATTAGCAATCGTCTCACAGGGAGAATTTGAACAAGTAAAAATCGAGTTCGCACAAGATACCCGAAAAGGAGTCGTCGCTGCCCTGAAACAAGCAGAACGCCGGTTGTTAAACGAAGAGCAACAACGACTTCAGTTTCAAGAACGATCGTATTTTGAAGACCAGTACCGCGCGCAAGGTCACCAGCGTATTGCTGGAGTGGATGAGGTCGGTCGGGGACCGCTTGCGGGTCCGGTCGTCGCAGCAGCTGTTATTTTACCAGTGGATTTTTATCATCCCGGGCTGACAGATTCAAAACAGATGTCGAAAAAACAACGACTTGCTGCATATGAGCATATTCAGGAAGTCGCAGAAGTCGCAATCGGTATCGTCGAACCGGAAGAAATTGACCGGATCAACATTTACCAGGCCTCTAAACAGGCTATGCAGCAGGCTGTCGCTCAATTGACGCCGGATGCCCTGTTAGTGGACGCGATGACGCTTGATGTCGATCTCCCACAGGAATCCTTGATCAAAGGGGATGCCCGGAGCATCTCGATTGCAGCAGCAAGTGTCGTCGCGAAAGAAACACGGGATACGATGATGGAACAATACGCCATGATCTACCCGGAATATGGCTTTGACCAACATGCCGGATACGGGACGGCACAACACTTACAGGCACTCGACCGTGTAGGTGTGACGCCGATTCACCGGAAGACATTTAAACCGGTCCTCGACCGACTTTAGGAGGTGAGCTATCGTGCAGATTGAGCATCGTGCCTTATTGCCCTTTAAAATTATTGATTCGGCTAACCAACCGTTGCGTGAAGGGGCAAACGTCATCGGTAAAGTACTGAAACTGCTTCCGGACGGTCTGATGGAACTGCAAGTCGGACAACGTGTCTTGACGGCGGGGACGACAGCCGAGCTAAAAGAAGGAGCGACCTACCGGTTTCTGGTCACGAGTACAGATGGACAGCCCGTTTTAAAAATTGTTTCACAGGAAACCAGTTCTCCGAAATTACCGGTGCTTCCGACATTTGATCGGATTGCTCCACTTTCAGCGGAATCCGTCCCGCAAACGACACGAGAGGTGTTGCAACAGCTGGGTCAAAAAGTGATGGAGGGATCCGGAACAGCCTTCAAACAAGCCATCATCGAGTTGGTTCAACTCGCTCGGAGTGCGGATGGTACAACAGAGGGGCAGCTCGACCGGAAGACGAGTGATCAGGTGCTGACCCAACAGGTCATTCAAGCAACGAATGAAACCGGACGCGGTATATTTTTGTTTCAATTACCGCAATTTGGTCCTTTAGAAGAAGTCGACGTCACGATGGAGGCACCCTTTGATCAAAAAGAATTTAATCCGGATCACGCACGAATTGCTTTTTATTTAAAACTGCCGAAAGTCGGCGAAATTGCATTGGATTTATTAATCACGGATCGAAAAATCGCGATTTCCGTTTTTCATCCGGATGACCGGATTGCCGCTTTTATGTCCCACTATCAGCCGACCATCGAACAACGTTTGTACGAGCAGGGATATGATTTGATCCGCTTCGAACAAATAGAAGCGGAAAAAGAACGGATATCGTTCCAACCGACGGATCGAAACGGAAGGGTGGATTATCAGATATGAAAAAAGCCATCGCCTTATCATATGAAGAACAGATGCAGGCTCCTAAGGTCGTCGCGAAAGGATCAGAACGGGTGGCGGAGCGAATTCTCGAAGAAGCTCTCCAACACGGTATTCCGATACGGCAAGACGAGACGTTGGTCACATTGCTCGACGCCGTCCAAGTCTCAGAGCAAATTCCAAATGAATTATATGGGGTCATTGCCGAGTTATTCGCCTTTTTATATCAACTCGATCAAACAGGAATTTCGAAGAAATAAATGCTTTCGGTCGATAACGATAGACAGCGCTTCCAATTTTAACTACAATGAAAGAGCCGAAACTAAAGGGGTTAAGGGGGATTTTTTCATGAATGTACATGAATATCAGGCAAAAGAGTTACTTCGTTCGTACGGTGTACCTGTTCCGAACGGAATTGCAGCATTTACAGTTGAAGAAGCAGTCGATGCAGCAGAACAATTGTCAGGTCCGATCAAAGTCGTAAAAGCACAGATTCACGCAGGGGGTCGCGGTAAAGCCGGTGGTGTTAAATTGGCAAAATCGCAAGAAGAAGTGAAAGAATTCGCGACAGAGTTACTCGGCAAAACACTCGTCACGCATCAAACAGGTCCAGAAGGTAAAGTCATCCAACGTCTTCTTGTTGAGGAAGGTTGCGCGATTGACAAGGAATACTATCTCGGGATTGTCCTTGACCGTGTAACGGGACGTGTCGTCATCATGGGTTCAAGTGAAGGCGGAATGGATATTGAGGAAGTCGCAGAAGCAACTCCGGAAAAAATCATCAAAGAAGTGGTTGATCCGGCAGTTGGTTTACAAGCCTTCCAAGCGCGTAAATTGGCGTTTGCAATGGGTGTTCCGGTTAAACTTGTCAATAAATTCGTCGGTATGGTCACGAAATTGTATACATTCTTCGTCGATAAAGACTGCTCGATTGCTGAAATCAATCCACTCGTCACAACAAAAGACGGTGATGTCTTGGCACTTGATGCAAAACTCAACTTTGATTCAAACGCGTTATACCGTCATGCGGATGTCGTTGCACTCCGTGACGAGTCAGAAGAGGATCCACGTGAAGTGGAAGCTTCTAAAAATGACTTAAACTATATCGCACTCGACGGAAACATCGGATGTCTCGTCAACGGTGCAGGTCTCGCGATGGCGACGATGGATATCATCAAGCATTTCAGCGGCGATCCAGCAAACTTCCTTGATGTCGGTGGCGGTGCGACAAAAGAAAAAGTAACAGAAGCCTTTAAATTGATTTTATCGGATGAGAACGTCAAAGGGATTTTCGTTAACATCTTTGGTGGAATCATGAAGTGTGACGTCATTGCAGAAGGTATCGTTGCCGCAACAAAAGAAGTGGGCTTAGAATTGCCACTCGTCGTCCGTCTCGAAGGAACAAATGTCGATGCCGGGAAACAAATTCTCAAAGATTCAGGTCTAGCGATTACAGCAGCTACATCAATGGCAGACGGCGCAGAAAAAATTGCTGCGCTCGTGAAGTAAGGGGGAGCTAAGGATGAGTATTTGGGTAAATGAATCAACAAAAGTCATCATTCAAGGAATTACAGGGAATCAAGGGATGTTCCACGGCGAACAGATGATTGATTACGGAACGAACCTCGTCGGTGGCGTGACACCAGGTAAAGGTGGAACGGAAGTATTAGGAGTACCGGTCTTCGATACAGTAGCTCAGGCAGTCGAAAAGACAGCTGCCAATGCTTCAATCATCTATGTACCGCCTGCATTTGCAGCGGATGCCATCATGGAAGCAGCGGATGCAAACATCGCTTTGATCATTTGTATCACGGAAGGAATTCCGGTTCTTGATATGGTTAAAGTAAAACGTTATTTGGACGGAAAACCAGTCCGTCTGATCGGACCAAACTGTCCGGGTGTGATTACGCCAGGCGTTGCGAAACTTGGGATCATGCCAGGATACATTCATACTCCAGGTCACGTTGGAATCGTTTCACGTTCTGGAACATTGACGTACGAAGCAGTTCATCAATTGACGACAGCAGGAATTGGTCAATCAACAGCAGTAGGAATCGGTGGCGATCCGGTCAACGGAACAGATTTCATTGATACGCTTAAAGCGTTTAATGAAGATCCGGAAACAAAAGCCGTCATCATGCTGGGTGAAATCGGTGGAACGGCAGAAGAAGAAGCGGCTGAGTGGGTCAAAGCCAACATGACGAAGCCGGTCATCGGATTCATCGGTGGACAAACAGCACCTGAAGGCAAACGGATGGGTCATGCCGGTGCAATCATTTCAGGCGGTAAAGGAACTGCTGCAGAAAAAATCAAAACACTTCGTGCCAATGGTATCGAAGTAGCAGAAACGCCAGCTATCATCGGTGAGACGTTGATTCGTGTCATCAAAGAAGCCGGTATTTACGATGAATGTGTCACAGGTTCAACTGTGAACTAAACAAGATGTCAGCTGTCCTGATTTAATCAGGACGGCTTTCTTCTATATAAAAGGAGCGTAATGAATGGACAGAGAACTGTATGCACGTTTTGCGACTTGCCGGGTTCCGTATTCAATCGTTGTCTTGATCGAGCAGTACGGTCTTTTACCGGTAGAGGATTTACCCGTGTCAAGATCCATCAAAAACCGTTATCAGCAAGCCTTACAATTGGATCAAGTCCCAACGAACCTTCTTGTTCCCGGAGACCCGTGTTTCCCGATGTCGTTACTTCAGATTCCTCAGCCCGTTTATGGTCTTTTCTTCAGCGGTGATCCTTCCCTATTACAACAGCCGATGATCAGTATCATCGGAAGTCGTCAACCTTCTCCTTCTCACTCAAAACGTTTATCTTTCTTACGTCCCTTTTTTGAGTCTCCATTCGTCACGGTGTCAGGTGGCGCCCTTGGCATTGATTCTCTTGTACATCGTCTTTCCCTTAAACATCATCAAGCGACGATTGCTGTGTTAGCGAGCGGGTTTGATTACTTGTACCCCGTCCGGCATTCACGACTGTTCCAGCGGATTCAACAAGCCGGACTGCTTTTATCTGAGTATCCCGCTTCAACCCCAGTCAAGAAATATCAGTTTTTGGAACGAAACCGGATCATCTCGGGACTGGCGTCAGGATTGATTATCGTTGAGGCAACCCGGAAAAGCGGAACGATGAACACGGCAGGTCACGCGCTGGAACAGGGAAAAGACGTGTATTGTATCCCTGGTTGTCCAACAGAAAAACACTTTCAAGGGACAAATCAACTGATTGCGGAAGGGGCGATTCCGCTCTTGAATCCGGAAGAAGTTTCAAAAAGTATCTTGATGAACGTTGACAAATAGGAATCGAGACTACTATGATAAGTGAGATTAAAATACGAGTACGCCTCTAATAGGGAGCGATTGTAATGGCAAAATATTTAGTAATTGTCGAATCACCTGCAAAGGCAAAAACCATCAAACGTTATCTCGGTTCAAACTATACCGTGAAAGCTTCGATGGGACATGTCATCGACTTACCGAAAAGTCAAATGGGTGTTGACGTAGAACATGATTATGAACCAAAGTATATTACGATTCGTGGTAAAGGTCCGGTTTTAAAAGAATTAAAAACGGCCGCTAAAAAAGCACAAAAAATCTATCTCGCAGCCGACCCGGACCGCGAAGGGGAAGCAATCGCTTGGCATTTAGCGAAAGCCCTCGGTGTCGATGAATCGACAGAATGCCGGGTCGTCTTTAATGAAATCACGAAAGACGCCATCAAAGATTCGTTCAAGAGACCCCGCAAGATCAACTACGATCTTGTCGATGCACAACAGGCACGGCGTATCTTGGACCGTCTCGTCGGTTACAGCATGAGTCCGTTACTCTGGAAGAAAATTAAAAAGGGCTTGTCAGCAGGACGTGTTCAATCGGTTGCCGTGAAGATGATCATTGACCGCGAGCAAGAAATCAATGCCTTTTTACCAGAAGAATATTGGACGATCAAACTAGAGCTTGATGCCAATGGTGAAAAGCTCGAAGCCAACTTCTACGGGATTGACGGGAAGAAACGTGAATTGCACTCAGAAGAGGAAGTCAATGAAGTATTGGCAAAACTTTCAGAGTCCTTCACGGTCGACTCCGTCACGAAAAAAGAGCGTCGCCGGAATCCAGCCTTGCCGTTTACGACGAGTTCGCTCCAACAAGAAGCAGCTCGCAAGCTGAACTTCCGTGCGAAGAAGACGATGATGATTGCCCAGCAATTATATGAAGGAATCGAGCTCGGCAAAGAAGGAACGGTCGGTTTGATTACGTACATGCGGACCGATTCAACCCGGACATCCGAAACCGCCAACATCGAAGCGCAGGGGTTCATCGAAAATGCATACGGGAAAGAATACATCGCTGTCGAAAAACGGAAAGAGAAAAAAGCAGCGAATTCGCAAGATGCCCACGAAGCTGTTCGTCCGACATCGACGATGCGTGACCCGCAACTTGTCAAATCGTATTTATCCCGCGATCAGTTCCGGTTATACAAATTGATTTGGGAACGGTTCGTTGCGAGTCAAATGGCTCCGGCTGTTCTCGATACAGTCAAAGTCGACTTGGTTTCAAATGATGTCATGTTCCGGGCAAACGGTTCGACGGTCAAATTTGCCGGATTCATGAAAGTCTATATTGAAGATACAGACGATGAGACGGTAACGGACGTCAAGGACGGTTTGTTGCCGCCGCTTGAAGACGGTGAAGTCTTGGAGCAGGAAATGATTGAGCCGAAACAACACTTTACGCAACCACCACCGCGGTATACCGAGGCACGCCTCGTCCGGGCGATGGAAGAACTTGGGATTGGTCGTCCGTCGACGTATGCGCCGACACTCGATACGATCCAAAAACGTGGTTACGTGACGCTCGAAGAGAAAAAATTCCTGCCGACCGAACTCGGGGAACTGGTCATCGATATGATCAGTGATTATTTCCAAGAATTCATCACCGTTCAATTTACGGCGGATATGGAAGCGTTGCTCGATGCAATCGAAAAAGGGGACATGCAGTGGACGGAAGTCGTCGATCCGATTTATAAATCGTTCGAAAAGCGTCTGACACGTGCAGAAGCCGAAATCGAAAAAATCGAAATTAAAGACGAACCGGCCGGAGAAGATTGTGAAGTCTGCGGACACGCGATGGTCATCAAGATGGGCCGTTATGGAAAATTCATGGCGTGCTCAAACTTCCCGGAATGTCGGAACACGAAGCCGATTCAAGTTGAGATTGGTGTTAAATGTCCGACGTGTGGAACAGGTGAGATCGTGGAACGCCGGAGTAAAAAAGGACGCTTATTCTATGGCTGTTCGAATTATCCGGAATGTGAATTCGTCTCATGGGATAAACCGGTCGAAGAACCATGTCCGGTTTGTAGCAGTATGATGGTACAAAAGAAAATCAAGAACGGTGTGAAAGTAGAATGTACGTCTTGCGGACATCATGAAACACGCATCGATCAGGAGCAAGAGGAGGAATGACCGATGAAACGGGTAACCGTAATCGGCGCCGGTCTCGCAGGTTCTGAAGCAGCATGGCAACTTGCGAAACGTGGTGTACAAGTAGATTTATATGAAATGCGACCAGTCAAGCAGACACCTGCTCACCATACCGATCAATTTGCAGAACTCGTCTGCTCGAACTCACTTCGAGCTAATCAACTGACAAATGCAGTCGGTGTATTAAAAGAAGAAATGCGACAACTCGACTCACTTATCCTCAAGGCTGCCGATCTTGCGAGTGTGCCGGCAGGTGGTGCGCTTGCTGTCGATCGACATGACTTTGCCGGATACGTGACGGAAACGTTAAAAAATCATCCGAACGTCACGGTTCATCATGAGGAACTTGAAGCGATTCCGGATGGTCCGACCATCGTCGCGACAGGTCCTTTAACAAGTGCCTCCTTATCCGAATCCCTTAAGCAGTTCACCGGAGAAGATTACCTGTACTTCTTTGACGCTGCCGCACCGATTCTTGACGGTGATACGATTGACCGCGATAAAGTATATTTAAAGTCACGTTATGATAAAGGGGAAGCAGCTTACTTGAACTGTCCGATGACAGAAGAAGAGTTTATGCATTTCCACAATGAGTTGATTCAAGCGGAAGTCGTTCCGTTAAAAGAATTCGAGAAGGAAATCTACTTCGAAGGATGCATGCCATTTGAAGTATTAGCGTCACGCGGACCGAAGACACTTTTATTCGGACCGATGAAGCCGGTTGGTCTTGAAGATCCGAAAACGGGTGAACGTCCGTATGCCGTCGTTCAACTTCGTCAGGATAACTCAGCCGGGACATTGTTTAACCTCGTCGGATTCCAAACGCATCTGAAGTGGGGCGAACAAAAACGGATCATCCGTTTGATTCCAGGTCTTGAAAATGCTGAAATCGTTCGTTATGGTGTCATGCACCGGAATACGTTTGTCAATTCACCGAACTTGTTGCAACCGACGTATCAGACACGAACACGTCCGGATCTATTCTTTGCCGGTCAGATGACAGGTGTCGAAGGATACGTCGAATCAGCTGCTTCCGGTTTGACGGCAGGTATCAATGCGGCTCGTTTAGTTAATGAAGCGGAGCCGATCGCCTTCCCGAAGGAAA
Organism: Exiguobacterium sp. R-39; assembly: GCF_049942815.1. Taxonomy (NCBI): domain Bacteria; kingdom Bacillati; phylum Bacillota; class Bacilli; order Caryophanales; genus Exiguobacterium; species Exiguobacterium sp. R-39. Next base: position 1,933,145 of record NZ_CP187965.1, on the reverse strand, counting down.
CGATGATGGGTGCGATGGCGCATTACATCACGACGACGGAAGGAAAGAACTTCCAGCCGATGAATGCAAACTTCGGACTTGTACCGGGACTTGCCAACCAAACCGGTCGAATGAAGAAACCAGAAAAATATGCGCTTCTTGCCGAGCGGGCATTGGAAGCAATCAAAGACTTTACCGATATGTAAGTAAGATGGGGGAGAAGGCGCAATTCAGCGTTCTTTTCTCCCATTTCTTAATTTGTCATAAAAGCGTGATAATTTTGTTATTTTTCCGGTTTTTGGTCTATTGTCAGACTACTTACGGTGTGCTATGCTAAGGGCGATTCGAGTATGAAATGGTTAGAAGGGGGCTCATCAATGGGAGTAGACTCAGAGTTTGACGTACTGCGAAAATCATTTTTACGGTATGTACACATCGAGCGTCAATTATCTCCAAATACGGGCCGCTCTTATGATCAAACACTTCGACAATACGCCGCTTTTTGCCTCGATCATCAGCTGAGATCGATTGAATTGGCAACTGCACGGCGTTATTTGTTTGCTCTTTATGATCAAAAAGCATCTAAATCAACGATCGCTCAAAAAGTATCTTGTTTGAAACAGTTCGGACGTTTTGTGACGCGGGATACGAATGACGTCAATCCTTTTGAGGGATTGAAGGCACCCAAACGTGTCCAAACGCTACCGACGTTTTTAATACCATCAGAATACGAACGATTTTTAGAAGTTTTCCGAACGTCGGATTCATTAGGGGTACGGAATGTGGCATTGATTGAGTTGCTGTATGCGTCAGGAATGCGTGTCAGCGAATTAGCCGGATTGAACGTAAAAGATTTAGATCCGGACTTGGAATATGTGCATGTATACGGAAAAGGACGAAAAGAACGGATTACACCAATCGGATCATTTGCGAGAAAAGCCTTATCCGAGTATTTGATGAAACGACAACCGGCCGAGGATGAAGCACAAGCCGTTTTTCTTTCTCGTTCAGGTCGCCGTTTGACAACGGACGGGATTCGGAAAATCTTAAAAAAGGCAGATCCCTTTTTATCGAAACATGTGACACCACATGCTTTACGACATAGTTTCGCGACCGATTTACTGGAACGTGGAGCAGATTTACGAGCGGTGCAAGAATTGCTTGGGCATGCTTCATTATCGACGACAGGGCAATATACACACGTCACGACGGAGCGGCTACGACATGTTTATCAGCAAGCGCATCCGCGTGCCTAAGGGAGGAAATAGCATGTTTCATGCAACGACGATTTTTGCGATTCAACATAACGGTCAATCTGCAATGAGCGGGGATGGACAAGTGACTTTTGGTAATCAAGTCATCATGAAGAAAAGTGCAAAAAAAGTCCGGCGTCTCTATGGTGGAAAAGTGATTGCAGGGTTTGCAGGAAGTGTAGCCGATGCGTTTACATTATTCGAAAAGTTTGAAGCAAAACTTGAGATGTACAACGGCAACCTGCAACGAGCTGCCGTGGAATTAGCAAAGGAATGGCGGGGCGATAAAATGTTACGCCAGCTGGAAGCTTTGTTACTTGTCATGGATGGAACACATTTACTTCTTGTTTCAGGTAACGGAGAAGTCATCGAACCCGATGACGGGATTTTGGCCATCGGTTCAGGCGGAAACTATGCGCTTGCCGCGGGTCGGGCACTGGCTCGGCACGCTGCACACATGACGGCCGAGGAAATCGCCCGCGCTGCTCTTGAAACAGCAGGAGAGTTATGTGTATTCACGAATGATCAAATCATTTTAGAAACGATTGGGGGAAGTGCAGATGCATGAATTTACACCGAGACAAATCGTGGAAAAACTAAATGAACATGTTATTGGTCAAGCGGACGCGAAACGAGCCGTCGCGATTGCACTCCGAAATCGTTACCGCCGTCAGTTGCTCGATCCGAGTCTGCGTGATGAAGTGACACCGAAAAACATCTTGATGATCGGACCGACAGGAGTCGGGAAAACGGAAATTGCCCGTCGACTTGCTAAACTGGTCCGTGCACCGTTCGTTAAAATCGAAGCTACGAAATTCACGGAAGTCGGTTATGTCGGACGTGACGTTGAATCAATGGTCCGTGATTTAGTCGAAGCTTCACTACGGCTTGTCAAAGACGAGAAAAAGGAAGCTTTGAAAGAGCGTGCTGAAGCGGTTGCGAATGAACGAATCGTCGATGCCCTTGTCGGTAAAAAAGCTTCGACTGGTCTTGGCGGAGGAAATCCGTTTGAGATGCTGTTCGGTGGAACTCAAAAACCGCCCGAGCAGGAAACTGCCAGCGATACAGCCGATCGATCCGTCATTCGTCAACAATTGTTTCAAGGTCAACTAGAAGACCGCATGATTGATGTGGACATTGAAGAACGCCAAATGGATTTGTTCTCCGGACAACAAGGTATGGAAGGTCTTGCGAATCTGCAGGATATGCTCGGACAAGTCATGCCGAAAAAAACAAAAAAACGTCAGCTGAGTGTCAAAGAGGCACGTCCGATTTTGACAGCAGAAGAAGCGGAACGATTACTCGATTTAAATGAAGTCCACGATGAAGCTGTTCGTCGTGCTGAACAGATGGGAATTATTTTCGTCGATGAAATCGACAAGATTGCAACGAAGGGGCAAGATAGCGCCGGTGTATCACGTGAAGGCGTGCAGCGTGATATCTTACCAATCGTCGAAGGATCGACTGTCGTGACGAAGTATGGTCCTGTGAAGACGGATCATATGTTATTCATTGCAGCCGGGGCTTTCCATATGGCAAAACCATCCGATTTGATTCCGGAGCTGCAAGGACGTTTTCCGATCCGGGTGGAACTCGACAGTCTGACCGAAGATGACTTTGTTAAAATTTTGACGGAGCCTAATCAAGCATTGTTGAAACAATACAAGGCTTTGCTTGGAGCGGAGCAAGTCCATGTCACGTTTACCGAAGACGCGATTCGTCAAATTGCACGGATTGCGGCACAAGTAAATGATGAAACAGATAATATCGGTGCTCGCCGTTTATATACCATCATGGAACGTGTATTAGAAGAATTATCGTTTGAAGCGGCAGAGATGCCAGAGACAGACGTCACCATCACACCACAATATGTCATGGACCGCGTCGGAAAAGTAGCAGATGATCGTGACTTAAGTCAGTTCATCTTATAAGTGGAGGAAGAAAATCATGAATTTATTGGCAAAAACACGAAAGCTCAACACGATGTTACAACAAGAAGCAAGCACACATGTCGACTTTAAGGTCATGGCAGATCGTTTAAGTGAAGTTATGGAATCAAATACCTTTATCGTCAGCCGTCGTGGAAAGTTATTAGGAATTGCGATTAAACAACAAATCGAGAATGCACGGATTCGTGGATTCCTTGAAGAGCGTCAGTTTCCGGAAGATTATACGAAAAAATTGTTTAATGTGACGGAAACGACAGCGAACATCGCAATCGACAGTGAGCATACAGCTTTCCCGATCGATAACCGCGATATGTTCGAGACATCAAAAACGACGATTGTTCCGATCATCGGTGGCGGTGAGCGACTTGGAACACTTGTCCTTGGCCGGATGCTCGAAGATTTTAATGAAGAGGACTTGGTGCTTGCGGAATACGGAGCAACAGTTGTCGGAATGGAAATCTTACGTGAGAAAGCTCATGAAGCGGAAGATAAAGCGCGGAAGAAAGCCGTCGTTCAAATGGCAATCAATTCTTTATCGTATTCGGAACTTGAAGCCATCGAACATATCTTCGAAGAGTTGGATGGAAACGAAGGATTACTCGTGGCCTCTAAAATTGCCGATCGTGTCGGCATCACGCGTTCAGTCATCGTCAATGCGTTGCGGAAACTTGAAAGTGCCGGCGTCATCGAGTCCCGTTCGCTTGGTATGAAAGGGACATATATCAAGATTTTAAATGACAATTTCCTCTATGAGTTAGAGCGCATTAAATCGAACTAAAAAAAGGAAAAATTAGAATTTAAAAGAAGACCTAGTAAAGTACTAGGTCTTCTTTTTTTATAGGTATTATTTATCATTTTTATAAGAAAAGGGTTTAAAAAGCGAAATACTAACATCTCATTCCCCTATTTTTCAAAAAACTTCTTTTCAAACATTGACCTATTTGTTTCAATTATTTCAGATATGTTACTAACCGCTTACTTTATAATACTAATTTTTACCAGATAAATAGAGGTGGAGGTTGAATGATGAACTGGCTTGGTTCAGATTATGCAACAATGACACAGGCCGTCGATCGGACGGTAGCTGCGCAGAAAGTAATTTCAGCAAATATTGCGAACGTCGATACGCCTGGATATAAATCAAAGCGCGTAGTGTTCGGAGATGTCTTGGATTCTGAAATGAAAATGAGTTTAAAACGACACGCGACGATCGGTACGTCAGGAAGTATCGTCGAACAATCGTCTGCTATGCGTAACGATGGGAATGGGGTCGATATTGACCTCGAAATGTCTGAATTATCACGCAATCAAATTGAGTACGAAGCATTGGTCGAACAATTGAACCGGAAATTTTCCGGAATCCAGTCTGTCATCCGGGGAGGACGTTAATTCATGAGTATGTTTTCAGGTTTTCATACGTCCGCAACGGGATTGACGGCACAGCGTCTGCGACTCGATACCGTCTCTGCGAATATCGCCAATGCTCAGACGACACGCGGTGAGCTAGTTGACGGAGAATGGCAACCATATGCCCGCAAATTAGCCGTTTTGAAAGAAACAGGCAACGGGGTGACAGTCAGCGAGATTCGAAAAGATCAAGAACCATTCAAATTGGAATACAATCCGAATCATCCAGATGCGGATGAACTGGGATACGTTAAAATGCCGAACGTCGATCTACTGAAGGAAATGGTCGACATGATGGGGGCGACACGTTCTTATGAAGCGAACGTCACGGCGTTGAATGCAACAAAAGCAATGTTGGTTAAAGCGATGGAAATCGGCAAGTAAGAAGGAGATGACACGATGGCGATTCAACCGATTCAAAGTATGCAAATGGTCTTACCGTCTCAATCGGTTACCAAAACGACACCAAGTGATTTCAGTGAAGTATTGAGTCAGGCCATGAACGGTCTGAACGAGGCGCAACAAGCCTCTTCGCAAGCACGAGTAGATCTTGCGACTGGAAAAACGACAGACTTACATAACATCATGATCAAAACAGAAGAAGCATCGCTTTCTATGCAACTCGCTATCGAAGTCCGGAATAAAGGCATCGAAGCATACCAAGAAATGATGCGTATGCAACTGTGATTGTTGAGGAAAGCGTGGGAGATGTTTGATGAATGAAGGACTAAAAACGCGCTTTGGCGCATTAAAAATGACATGGCAGGAATGGTCGCTCGTTAAAAAAGCAACGATCATCGGAATTATCTTATTTCTAATTGCAGCTATCATTGTTGCAGCCATTTGGTTAAGTAAACCAACGATGACACCGCTCTACTCAAAGTTGTCACCACAAGAGGCTGGGCAAGTGACTGAGAAATTAAATGAAGATGGTGTACAGTCCGAAGTCGTCAGTGGGACAGACGGTGTAACGATTCTTGTACCGGAAGAAAGTGCCGAAAACTTAAAAGTGGAGTTGGCGACAGCTGGAATACCTAAATCAGGTCAAATCGATTATTCATTCTTCAGCGAAAACGCCGGATTTGGAACAACAGATAAGGAAATGAACATTCTCGAGCGGGACACGATGCAGACGGAATTAGAAAATCTGATTACGCAAGTCAACGGGATTGATGCTGCGAAGGTCATGATTACATTACCGGAAAAAAGTGTTTTCTTATCAGATAAAGAAGAGACGTCAACTGTCTCAGTCGTCTTGACATCAAGCGCCGGCAGCGACTTGAATCAGCAGACGGTTCAAGGTCTGTATCATCTGATTGCGAAAAGTATCCCGAATCTAAAAGAAGAAAACATTACCATCATGGATCAGTACTTTACGTATTATGAGCCGGGTAAGGGAGCACAGACTGCAGGAGGAACGGATCCGATGCAGCTGAAGAAAACGACGGAAAAAGATTTACGCCAACAAATTCAGCAGATGCTGTCAGTCGTTCTCGGTCCACAAAAAGCACTGGTTTCTGTTACCGCAGATGTCGATGTCACGCAACGGCAAGAGGAACAAAAATTAGTTGAACCGGTTGATCCTGATAAAATCGAGGGAATCGTGACATCGGCAGAGAAAGTCGCTGAAGCGTATACGGGAGCGGCAAATGAAGGAACTGCAGGAACGGGTGAGAATGAGACCATTAACTTCCCGCAAGGTACAGGTACGGCAGGAGACACAAGTGAGAAGACGCACGATATCATCAATTACGAAGTCAATCGAATCACAAAACAGATTACCGGTGCGCCGTATGAAATTCGGGATTTAGGAATTCAAGTCATCGTTGAGCCACCTAAAGGACAAAATCAAATTGATCCGCAACTTCAAACAGATTTACAGACTATGATGTATTCGATCATTCGTACTTCACTGACGAAGACGGATGCGAAGACGACCTTAACCGATGCAGAGCTTGCGAATAAAGTCGTCGTCATGTCAAGACCATTTGCCGAGACACCGAAACAGACAGTAACAACGGAAACAACACCGATGTGGGTCTGGTTTGCATTAGGTGCCGCAGCACTGGTCGTAGTAGGAGCCATCTTCCTGTTGATGCGTAGAAGAAGAACAGCTGAAATTGAGGAACTGGAAGAATGGACTCCGATTGAGACAGAGATTCCTGAACTGTCGACAGAGGACACAAGTGAAGGAACGGTCAAACGGAAACAGCTTGAGAAGCTTGCCGCATCCAATCCGGATGAATTTGCGAAGTTGTTACGCACCTGGTTAGCGGAGGATTGATGAGATGAAGAAGTTAGAGATGAGTAGTCGGGAAAAAGCCGCCATTTTAATGATTTCGCTTGGTCCGGAAGTCGCGGCCAGCGTATACAAACATTTGTCTGAAGAAGAAATGGAATGGCTGACATTACAGATTTCGAGCATGAAACGGATTGATCCGGATGAGAAGCTCGAAGTGTTAGAAGAATTCCATGAATTAGCGACAGCGCAAAATTATATCACGCAAGGTGGTATCGGATTCGCCAAATCCGTGTTGGAAAAAGCATTAGGTGAAGAGAAGGCGATGGAACTCATTTATCGTTTGACGTCGACGCTTCAAGTGAGACCGTTTGAATTTGCCCGCAAAGCGGATCCGAAACAATTGCTGAACTTCATTCAAAATGAACATCCGCAGACCATTGCCTTGGTCTTGGCGCATCTGGATCCGGTCAAATCGGGACAAATTTTATCAGAACTTCCGGCAGAAGCCCAGTCAGATGTCGCCCGACGGATTGCAACGATGGACCGGATGAATCCAGAAATCATCAGTGAAGTCGAACAAATTCTTGAACGGAATCTATCGCAAGCAGGAATGCAGGATTATGCCCAATCTGGCGGAATCGAGGCAGTAGTTCAAGTCTTGAACGGTGTCGATCGGACGACGGAACGAACGATTCTCGATACGCTTGAAATTCAGGATCCAGAGTTGGCGGAAGAAATCAAAAAGCGGATGTTTGTCTTTGAAGATATCGTTACGCTCGACGCACGTGCCATCCAACGGATTATCCGGGAAGTTTCGAATGAAGACTTATTGCTTTCACTTAAAGTTTCATCGGAAGATGTCAAAGAAATGGTGTACCGCAATATGTCCCAGCGAATGGTCGAATCGTTCAAAGAGGATATGGAATTCATGGGACCTGTACGCTTACGGGATGTCGAAGAAGCACAAAGTCGTATTGTTGGCATCATCCGTCGCCTAGAAGATATGGGTGAGATCGTGGTAGCCCGTGGTGGAGGAGATGATATCGTTGTCTAACGTCATTAAGCGTCAAGTTGTTTTCGACCGGACGCAACGAACGATTTTCCATCAGACGGAATCCGAGCAGGTGACTGAAACCGAACCGCTTGTTTCTTATGACGAGATGATGCGGGAAGGACAAGCCCAACTAAAGCAACAGCAGCTGTTGATCGAACAACAAGAACAAACACGGCGGGCTGATTTGGAGCAAGAGCAGCTTCTCGTGTTTGAAGAAGCGAGACAACAGGGTTACAAAGAAGGGTATCAGTCGGGTCAACAAGCTGGACAAACACAATACGAACAACGGATTGAGGAAACAAATCAACTTGCGAACCGGCTCGAACAGATGTTTTCAGAACGAGTCCTCCTGATGGAAGATGAATTGTGTGCACTGGCCCTTCAATTGACACATCAGTTTTTGGAGCAGCTTCACGATAAGGATGAAGAAGCACTTTATCAGACGATTCAACAGTTGATTCTTCAATTTAGAGATCGCGAAAAATTGATTGTCTATACATCAGCTGAAGACTTTGAACGGGTTGTCTTACTGGATGAACGGTTACAGACCATTTTAGGAGGGACGGCAACAATCCGTTTACGGATTGATCCCGAGCTTCCTGCACGAGATTTCCGGATTGATTCAGAGAACGGTGCCATCACGGGTGGATTGTCAATCGGTTATCAACGATTAATGGAGCAACTCACCGAGGTGTTACACGATGTATAAACTCAAACAGTTACAAGCAGCGATTCGAGATGTTCGTCGGGAAGAACTTGTCGAGCATTCTGGTAAAGTCGTTCAAGTCATTGGCTTGATGATTGAATCACGTGGTCCGACAGCTGTTGCCATCGGCGAGCGGTGCTTGATCCGGATTCATCGTGGAGACGAGATTGAGGCAGAAGTCGTTGGATTTCGAGAAGGACATGTACTATTGATGCCTTATGGTGAAACGACGGCCATTGCACCGGGATCGATTGTCATCGCAACAGGAAAACCGCTTCATGTTCCTGTCGGAGATGATTTGATCGGGAAAGTCCTGGATGGTCTCGGACGTTCGCTAGACGGGAAATCACTGGCGCATTTACGGACGACTTCAATTGTCCGTAAGCCGCCAAGTCCACTCGATCGTCCGCGGATCGATCAAGTGTTATCGACAGGTATTCGTGCCATCGACGGTTTATTGACCGTCGGACAAGGGCAACGAGTCGGACTATTCGCAGGATCGGGTGTCGGTAAATCGACATTACTCGGTATGATTGCCAAACGATCGACGGCTGATATTAATGTCATCGCCTTAATCGGTGAACGGGGCCGTGAAGTGAAGGAATTCATTGAGGCGGAGTTAGGTGAGGAAGGCATGAGCCGTTCGATCATCGTCGTAGCGACGAGTGATCAGCCGCCACTCGTTCGACTCAAAGGAGCGTATACGGCAACGGCAATCGCTGAATATTTTCGGGATCAAGGAAAAAATGTCGTATTGATGATGGACTCCGTCACACGTTTTGCCATGGCTCAACGTGAAATTGGCCTGGCGACCGGTGAACCACCTGCTTCGAAGGGATATACACCGAGTGTATTCGCCTTACTTCCACAACTGTTGGAACGAAGCGGGAAAACGACAGAAGGTTCCATTACGGCATTTTATACCGTACTGGTTGACGGCGATGATATGAATGAACCGATTGCGGATGCGGTCCGCGGAATTCTTGATGGTCATTTTGTCCTCGACCGAAATCTCGCTAATAAAGGACAATATCCGGCGATTCACATCTTACGCTCCATCAGCCGGGTCATGAATCAAATTACTTCGACCGAACATAAAGATAGTGCGATTACGTTCAGACAGTTATTGTCGACATACCTCGATGCCGAGGATTTAATCAATATCGGTGCTTATAAAAGTGGTACAAACCCTGACATTGATCGGGCTGTTGAAAAATATCCTGAATTGATCGGTTTTTTAAAACAACGGGTGGAAGAAAAAAGCCATTTCGAAGATGGCATGGATCGTCTGATTTCGACAATCCGTTAAGGGAGGGCGCGAATGAAAACCATATATGAACGTATTATTCCTTTAGCGGAAGCGGAAAAGGATCGTGTTTCAAAACATACTGCTGAAAAAAAGAAGCAATATGAAGTCGAGGTCGAGAAACTGTACCATCTTCTCGTTCGTTATGAAGCTTTTTTAAAAGCACAAAATGAAACAGGAACGGTTGAGCTGCTTGCTTCTCAATACCGTGAACGTGCACGTGATGTCGTCAAACAACAGATTGAGCGACAACAGCTATACGTGACCCAGGCGAAAAATCAGTATGAACGGGCTCAAGTCGATTTAAAAGAGGCTTTGATTGAAGAAAAGAAATTTACACGACTGCAATCAAATCAATTAGAAGAAAATCGGCGGACACTCGCTTTGGTGGAACAGAACCAAATGGATGAATTAGCATTATTGCAGTTTGGAAGAAGGCGAACGACATGAGTGAGAACAAGTCATCAAAACAATGGATTTTGCCCTTATTAATCATCCCGTTGTTATTGTTATTATTTACAGCCTATCTCGTATTAAATTACGCTAATGGGCGGCCGATTTTTTCATTGCCTTTTGCGTCAGAAGAAGTAACGAACACGAAGGTAACGTCTTCAAAAAGTTCGGAGATCGAACAACGTTTGAAATTAGCAAACGCTGAAATCAAAAAACTACGGGCAAAGACGACTGATCAAGCAGAACTCATCCAAGCGAAAGAACAGGAGGTCGTCCGGTTGATTGCGGAACGGGATCGGTTGAAAAACACGCCGGCTACACCTGCAACGATAGTGACAGATAAGTCTGCGTCGAAAAAGACTGCTGATGTGACAGATGTCTATGCGGAGATGACGCCGAAAGATGCAGCCAATATTTTTAACGAATTGAGTCCGACGGAAGTCGTTGCAATCATTAAAGAAATTGATGCTGAACAACAGGCGGCCATCATGGCAAAGATGGATCCTAAAAAAGCTGCAGCGTTGACACAATTGTTGGCAGTCCAATAAGGGGTGAGAAAATAAAATGAACTTGACGACGGATGTACAGCAAGCACAAACAGCTAAACCGGTTACGAAGTGGAACGGGAAAGAGCTCCCGGCGAATGGCGTTGGAAATTTTGCTTCGTTACTTCAATACTTAGTGCAACCTCTAGCTGAGGGCGTACAGAATCCTTCACTGGATCAACAGACAATACCAACTGAAGGGGAGACGAATCTTGAAGTCAAACCGCTGTTGGAACAATTGACCGCACAGCCGGAAAAAGTCTTAAAACTTTTGGAGCAACCCGAAGTAGAAGGTATGATACATGATCCAAAAAAAGCGACGGAGCTGATTCAGTTCATCAAGATGATACAAGACGGACAACAAGGACAAGCGATGGAGTTATTCGAACAATTTCCTGTCTCGGTCCAACAAGTACTCGCAGCGGCCGTTTCAACTGTCATCGGAGTCGATAAGGAAAATGTGAAATCAAATGAATTACCGGTCGGAATGAATACTCCGGTTATACGGATGACTGACACTCCAGGAATTGCCTTGTCAGCTCCACCGGTGAGTAATCCCACGTTGGTTGATTCTACAGGCATCAAAAAAGATGCAGTTGTGACTCCGTTTTCGAACCGTCTTGTACTTCCTGAACAAAATACACCAACACTGAAAACAAGTGTCATGACTAAAAAGGTGATTGAATCCATTCAGATAGCTGCTGATCCGGAAGGGAAAGACCAACCATCAGCACTAACCGGTTTGAAATTTGAACGAATGAACAGTGCATTAGGAGTAGGCGTTCGGCCATCCGTCATGCAGCCAAGTGTCAATGATCAACTCACGTCACGGATTGAAGCGGCGATGAAACAAGCACCATTTTTAAAAGGCGCGGACGGTTCGACAAGGATGTCCATCCGATTATATCCAGAACAGTTGGGTGAGGTCGTCGTCCAATTGGATAAAAAAGATGGTTTATTGACGGTAAAGCTTTTCGCAGCGACGGAACAAGCGAAACAAATGCTGGATCAGCAACTAGGAAAGTTACATACTTCGTTGCAGCCGCAAGCACCATTCGTCAAAGTCGAAACCGGGATGTTAGCATCGAGTGTCAAAGACTTTGAACAAGGTTTACCGCAAGAACGACGAGAGCGTCAGCAAGAAGAACCTGCACCGTACGAAGAAGAACTAGAGGAGGATGAAGATGACTGAATCCATCAAAAATGATGCGTCGTCCTATCAGTTACCGGAGAAAACGAAAGTACCATCCAGTAACTCGATGGACAAAGACATGTTCATGAAAATCCTGATTGCCCAACTGTCCAATCAAGATCCGACGGCACCGATGGAAGACAAGGAGTTCATTTCGCAGATGGCTCAGTTTTCTTCTCTTGAACAGATGCAAGCGATTGGAAAAGGGATGGATACGATGATGCTCAATCAGCATGCGGCGGCTCTGATGAACTATAGTAATTTGATTGGAAAAAGTGTCAGCTATGAAGGTGAGACTGTCACGAAAGATGCGACAGGAGCAGATGTAACATCGACCGGTAAAGTGACGGCAAACGTCCTCAGTGTAAAGCGTGACGGGGTCGATGTCATTGCCGAGTTATCGAACGGAAAAAGTGTCAGTGTCTACGAATTGACTGAAATTAAAACAAAGGAGGAAAAATAATGTTACGTTCAATGTATTCAGGAATCAGTGGGTTAAAGAACTTCCAAACAAAGTTAGACGTCGTCGGGAATAACATCGCCAACGTTAATACATTTGGTTATAAAAAAGGCCGTGTCACGTTTAAGGATCTTGTCAACCAATCAGTTGGTTCCGCATCAGGTAATGGTGGAGGTGTCGGTGGGACAAACCCGAAACAGGTAGGACTCGGGGCCTCGATGTCAACGGTCGATAACGTTTACAATCAAGGAGCGTTACAAAATACAGGTCGAACGCTTGATGTCGGGATTTCCGGTGAAGGATTCTATCAAGTCTTAACGGCAGACGGTGTGCGTTATTCTCGTTCCGGTAACTTTTATACAGATCTTCAAGGGAATATCGTAACGGGAGATGGAAATTATCTCGTAGGATTGTCTGATCCACCGCCTGCCAACCCTGGACAGCCACCTGCCGATCAAGCAAACCTACCTGCCAACCAATACGATGCTCAAGGTCAAATCACAAACAAAGTAAATAATGGCTACATGAAGTTACAAATTCCGACAGGAGCACAGAACCTTGCAATCGGAAAAGATGGACTAGTCACGTTTGTCGATGGAACGGGTAACTTGCAACGAGTTGGTTACGTATCAATGGCTAATTTTGCTAACCCGGGTGGTCTTGAAAAATCAGGAGTGAACTTATTTGCCGCTTCTCAAAACTCGGGTATCGCAGCGACTGGAACGCCAAGCACAAACGGTCTTGGTCAATTAACATCCGGAACACTTGAAATGTCAAACGTCGACTTATCGGAAGAGTTTACGGAAATGATCATCGCCCAACGCGGATTCCAGGCGAACACCCGGATCATTACAACATCAGATCAGATTTTAGAAGAACTCGTTAACTTGAAACGATGATTACTTTAACGACATTACGTGAAACACCGCTTGTCTTAAATGCAATCTTAATCGAAGCGGTCCGGTCGACACCCGATACGACGATCCAGTTGGTCGGGGGACAGACTTATGTCGTCAAAGAAACATTGGAAGAGGTAAAAGCAGCCACAATCGATTTTTACCGACAAGTCGGTTTAACGGGCTTGAACAGTGCTAGGAGGCTCGAAGATGGCAGAAGAAAAGAAGAAGAGTAAGTTGAAATTACCACTCATCATGGTCGTCGTCGCGATTATGATGGTAGGCGCGGGCTACATGCTTTCAAAATATTTGTTAACGAGTGATCCGACCGAAGCGAAAGTCGAACAACCGACAGGAGCGGAACTCGAAGAGCGAAGTTTTCAAACAGATGATTTAACGACGAACATTGCAGACGAACGATTCTTAAATGTTCAGTTTACAATCGTCACGGATGACGCGGCGACGCGGGAAGAACTGGAGTTACGCAAGTTTCAAATCAACAATATCATCTTAGGGGATTTAGCTTCGATGAAAAAACAAGATTTAGATTCTAAACAAGACATGGCGAAACTCGAAGAAAAATTACGGGGGCAATTTAAAAAGCTCCTGCAAGAAGGCGATGTTCAACGTGTCTACACGACGAAAAAAATCATCCAGTGAGGTGGCCGCATGAGCGAAGTATTATCACAACATGAAATTGACGCCCTGCTATCAGCCATTTCAAGCGGAGATATGGAAGTCGAGGAAATACGCAGTCAAGAAGAAGAACGTCGTGTGAAAGTCTATGACTTTAAACGGGCGTTGCGATTCTCAAAAGACCAGATGCGGAACTTAACGCGGATTCATGAACAATTCGCCCGAGTCTTGACGACCCATTTCTCAGCACAGCTTAGAACATACGTCCAGTTTACGGTCAATACGGTCGAACAGCTGCCTTATGATGAATTCATTCATTCCATTCCGAACATGACCTTGATTAATTTAGTGAATCTTCATCCGTTAGACGGACGGGTCATCTTCGAAGTGAATCCGAACATCGCGTATGCGATGCTCGATCGATTGCTCGGCGGACCGGGTGAAGGCATGAATAAGATTGAGAACTTGACGGAAATCGAAACCCGGATCTTGACGCAGTTATTCAAACGCGCCTTTGTTCAATACGGGGCAGCGTGGGAATCGATTGCCGAAATCGAAGCCGAGTATGATGATTTGGAAATCAATCCACAATTTCTTCAACTCGTCTCACCGAATGAAACGGTCATTCTCGTCTCGATTTACGTGACGGTCGGAGAAGTAAGCGGAACGCTTAATGTCTGTCTGCCGTTCGTGACACTCGAACCAATCATTCCGAAACTTTCGAGTCACTTTTGGATGCAACAAGAGAAACGAAAGTCAGCCGATAACCAAGAGTCAGAACATATGCAAACACAGTTGATGGGATCAATCGTCGATTTGAAAGCAGTGCTCGGCCAGACGGAACTTTCGTTTGGAGAATTGTTACACCTCGAGGTAGGCGATTGCCTGTCCCTCCAGACACGTACATCCGATCCGGTTGAATTGTTCGTCGATGATCGGAAAATGTTCAAAGCGCGGCCTGGTCTGAACGGGAAGCATCTCGCTTTACAAGTCTTACAACGAATTGAGGAGGAATAACATGAGCGATATGCTTTCGCAAGATGAAATCGATGCATTATTACGTGGAACCCCATCGGCTGAAGAACCAACCGATACCCAATCAACAGACGATTTACATCAATTGGATGAGATGGAAATTGATGCGCTTGGAGAAGTCGGGAATATCTCGCTAGGGAATTCCGCGACGGCTCTGTCCGCGTTATTGAATCAAAAAGTCGAAATCACGACACCACACGTGCGGATGATTACGATGGAAGAATTGCGGAGTCGTTATCCGATTCCCCACGTCGCCCTTCGTGTCGGATATACAGAAGGATTCAAGGGAGAAAACGTTTTAATTTTGACACAACGGGATGCTTCCGTCATTGCGAATTTGATGATGGGCGGCGATGGTGTCGTTGACGAGAGTCTTGAAATGGAACCGATTGCGTTATCTGCCGTCCAGGAAGCGATGAACCAGATGATGGGAGCGGCTGCGACCTCAATGTCGACCGTTTTCTCAATGCGTATCGATATCTCGCCTCCAGCGGTCGAAGTTTTTGATTTCTCGCAAGAAAAAAGTATCGTGGATAGCTTCTCGTTATGGGAAAGCATGGTCATCATCGAGTTTGATTTGAAGATCGGAACGCTGATCGATTCAAAAATCGTACAATTGGCACCACTTGAATTTTCCAAACAACTGATTCAGAAATTATTCAGTGCCAGTACGACAACGACCGAACCGGCACCCACAGCTCAAGTCCCTACACCAGAACCGGTCCGGGAACAGCCGGCCGCGCCACAGCCACAACCGGAACCCCGGTATGAAGCACCGCCGGAATACAAAAAAGAGCCGGTTGGTGTCAGTCCTGTCCAATTCGGTCAGTTCTCTGAAGTGCAACAAGAAGGTCCGCCCGGAAATATTGGCATGCTCTACGATGTACCATTGAATGTCACAGTCGAACTGGGACGGACACGCCGGTCAGTCCGGGACATTTTGGAACTGACGCAAGGTTCAATCATTGAACTGGATAAATTAGCAGGAGAACCCGTTGACGTGTTCGTCAATAATACATTGATTGCAACGGGTGAAGTCGTCGTCATCGAAGAAAACTTCGGTGTCCGGATTACAGAGATTGTCAATAAAAAAGAACGTCTGCGGATGTTCTAAGGAGGAAATAGGATGAGTGCAAAAGTTTTGATTGTAGATGATGCAGCTTTCATGAGAATGATGATTAAGGAAATTTTATCGAAGAACGGCTATGACGTCGTCGGTGAGGCGGAAAACGGACGTGAAGCAGTTTCGAAATATAAAGAGTTAGCGCCGGATCTCGTCACACTTGATATCACGATGCCGGAAATGGACGGGATTTCAGCATTAAAAGAAATCAAAGCCTTTAACCCGGCTGCCAAAGTCATCATGTGTTCTGCAATGGGACAACAATCGATGGTCATCGATGCGATTCAAGCCGGAGCAAAAGACTTCATCGTTAAACCGTTCCAGGCAGACCGTGTACTCGAAGCCGTTTCGAAAACCATTTCATCATGAGAAGACTGACCTGTTTGACCTGTCTTCTCCTGTTCCTGCTGACGCATCAGGTCGGTGCCGAAACAGTGGAAGAGAAGCTCAACCCATCTAAGAAAAATGAACCTACAACACAACAGGTCGACGGGTCATCGACAGTCGTCACGGTCGTAAAAATCGTCGTGACACTCGCAGTTTTGATTGGTGGATTCCTTCTTGCCGTCCGTTTCATCAATGAACGGACAAAGGGAGTCCGTCAATCGAGCCGACTGTCGCATCTCGGTGGTGTCCCGCTTGGCAAAGATCGATCCGTTCAGCTCGTGAGGGTTCACGGTAAGATTTATGTTGTCGGTGTCGGTCAGAACGTTGAACTGCTTGATACGATTGAAGAAGACGACGAATGGTTAGCAACGGATACATCCGACAGCCTACCACATCCGTCAGCCGCATCCCCGTTTCTGGAATCATTTAAGCAACAGCTCGATCAGTTCCAGAAGAAACGAGGACGGTCATGACGACGATTGAAAACTTGATTTCCTTGGATACGCCGTCCGGGACGGCGACTTCCATCAAATTACTGGTCTTACTTACGCTTTTATCATTAGCACCGTCGTTACTGATTTTGATGACTTGTTTCACACGCGTCATCGTCGTCTTATCCTTTGTTCGTTCTGCTTTAGGAACACAACAAACACCGCCTAACCAACTGCTCGTCGGACTGGCGTTATTCATCACATTGTTCGTTATGGCACCTATTTTAACAGAATTGAACACGACGGCATTACAACCGTACATGGACGACAAAATCAGTCAAGAGGAAGCCTTTGATCAAGCCGGAGGAACGATGAAACGTTTTATGTCTCAATACACGCGGAGCAATGACTTAGAACTGTTTTTGAAGTATGGCAATTACGAGAAGCCCGAGAAGGTGGAAGATATTCCGCTCGTCGCGTTAGTACCGGCCTATGCCATCAGTGAGTTAAAGACGGCGTTTCAAATCGGATTTATGATTTTCATTCCGTTCCTCGTCATCGATATGGTCGTTTCGAGTGTCTTGATGTCGATGGGGATGATGATGTTACCACCGGTCATGATTGCCTTACCGTTTAAATTATTATTGTTCATTTTAGTAGATGGTTGGCATTTGATTGTCGAATCACTACTCGTCAGCATGCGATAGGGAGGGACGACATGACGCAGGAAATGATTATTCAATTAGCCAGTTCGGCCGTCTGGACCTTGTTAAAGGTGTCAGCTCCGCTCTTGCTCGTCTCACTCGTCGTTGGACTTCTCGTCAGCATCTTGCAGGCGACGACTCAAATTCAAGAGCAGACCTTATCGTTTGTTCCGAAGATTGTTGCCGTTTTTTTAGCACTCGTCTTTTTTGGACCATGGATCATGGAAGAACTCAAAACGTTTACGATTGAAATCTTCAAACAGATTGCCGAGGTTTCGCGGAAATGACGTTACTGTCCTTTGTCAGTGTTTTTTTACTTGTATTTGGCCGACTTGTTGGATTTTTAGTGGCTGCTCCTTTGTTTTCATCGAAGCAGTTACCCGCTCAGCATAAGTTGGCAATTGCTGCAGGACTTGCCTATTTTGCCAGTTACGCGGTCAAGACAACGGTTCAAGTCGATGACATCGATTTCTTTTTTCGAATGGGAACAGAAGTCATCATTGGGCTCGCCCTCGGTTTGCTCGCCAGTTTTTTACTGTATGCGCCACAAATGGCCGGATCAATCATTGATTTACAGATGGGGCTGGCGATGGCTTCCGCATATGATCCGATGTTTGGTGGTCAATCGCCGATCGTCGGTCGATTTTTTTACATGTTGACACTGCTCGTGCTGCTGGCGTCAGATATGCATTTGATTTTACTGGATGGCATCTATACGAGTTTTAAAATCTTTCCGCCCGGCAGTGCGATTAACGTTTCCGGAGAAGCCGGCATGAGCTTAGTCGTTCGTGTCGTCGGGCTCGCGATGCTCACGGCTCTTCAAATGGCGATGCCACTTGTGGTTGCCTTGTTTTTAGTCGATTTGGCGCTTGGTTTTTTAGCGAAAACCGCACCCCAGTTCAATATTTTTGCGATTGGATTTTCCGTCAAGTTATTGATGGGTTATGCGATTTTGTTTTTACTCGCCGGAGCGACCATTACCGGGATTTCCCGATTTGTTCCCTTATTACAAGACGTACTGTCCGATGCGATTCAATTACTAGGAGGTTGAGATGAAAAAATACACATTAACGCTTGACCTCCAGTATTTTGCGGGCGAAAAGACGGAAAAGGCATCACCCCGAAAACGTGATGACTCTCGGAAAAAAGGTCAGGTCGCAAAGTCGGCTGATTTAACGAGCAGTTTGATGTTGTTCGGAATGTTCTTGATTCTATTTTTCTTTGGTCCGTTTTTAGGGAAACGGTTCGTCATGGTATTAGAAGATGGGCTGAGCGCCCAAACGGTTTTAGTCGCTGTCGAAGAAGGACGCGTCCAGGAAGTCATGATTGAAATGCTGGTCCAAATGAGTATTCTTGTTGCACCATTCTTTCTGACGGCTGTCGTCATCGGCATTTTAGGGAATTTTGTACAAATCGGAGCATTGCTTAGCACCGAATCGATTCAACCGAAACTCGACCGGATCAATCCGTTGCAAGGCGTCAAACGAATCGTCAGCATGAAAGCATTAATTGAATTCTTAAAATCTGTTTTTAAATTACTTGTCATCGGTGTGACGAGCGGAACTGTCTTATGGAATAACAAAGTAGAAATTTCACGTTTGACGTCAGAACCGATTGGTGACGCCTTGGCGATTATCGGTCATCTGACGTTCCTGTTAGGGATTTCGGTCAGTATTGCGTTGATTGTCCTTGCTGTACTCGATTTTGCATATCAAAAATTTGATTTTGAAAAGTCGATTCGGATGAGTAAACAAGACTTAAAGGATGAGCATAAGAATACGGAAGGTGACCCGCAAATCAAAGGGAAAATTAAACAGCAACAACGGGAGATGGCGATGCGGCGGATGATGCAAGAAATACCGAATGCCGATGTTGTCATTACGAACCCGACCCATTACGCCGTAGCGATTCAATATGATGACGGCAAACATGCCGCACCCATTGTCGTCGCCAAGGGAGTGGATGCTGTCGCATTCCGGATTCGGGAGAAGGCGACAGCAGCTGAGATCCCGATTATTGAAAATAGACCGCTCGCACGAGCATTATTCGCAAAATCAGAAATAGGAATGGCAGTGGATGAATCATTTTATCAGGCACTCGCTGAAACACTCGCCTTTGTCTATCAAATGAAACAAGCGAAATGAAAGGATGAAGCATCATGACTATTTCAACACGAGATTTATCTGTCCTGCTAGGCGTCATTATGATTGTCTTCATGCTCGTCATTCCACTGCCAGGATTTTTACTCGATTTTCTCATTATCATCAATATTTTAATTGCCTTAATGGTCTTACTTGTCGCAATGAACGCGAAAGAAGCATTGGAATTTTCCGTTTTCCCGACACTCTTACTGATTGTGACTTTGTTCCGATTGGCATTGAACGTCTCGACGACCCGTGCGATTCTCTCGAACGGGAACGGTGGAGAAGTCATTGAAGCATTTGGTAGTTTCGTTGTCGGCGGAAACGCCCTGGTTGGATTCGTCGTCTTCTTGATTCTCGTATTGATTCAGTTTTTGGTCATCACGAAAGGATCAGAGCGGGTATCGGAAGTGTCGGCCCGTTTTACGCTTGATGCCATGCCCGGAAAACAGATGGCGATTGATGCCGATTTGAATTCCGGTATGATTGACGAATTACAGGCCCGGACACGCCGCCAAAAAATTCAATCGGAAGCCGATTTTTACGGAGCAATGGATGGAGCTTCGAAATTCGTCAAAGGAGACGCGATTGCCGGAATCATCATCGTCATCATCAACTTGATTTTCGGAATGATCATCGGTGTCGTGCAACAAGGGTTACCAATGGGGGAATCTGTCAAGCTGTATACGCTGTTAACCGTCGGTGACGGTCTTGTCAGTCAAATCCCGGCCTTATTGATTTCTGTTGCAACCGGAATCATCGTTACCCGCTCGACTTCTGACGGTAACTTAGGAGAAGACATCATCGGTCAGCTCTCACGGACACCGCTCCTCGTCATGATTGGAGCCGGTGCAATCTTCCTGCTAGGACTTTTTACAGCAATTCCCGATTACGTGACGATTCCTGTCGCGGCTGCAGCGGCTTTCTTCGCTTGGCGATTGACACGAACGTCAAAAGCAGCACAAGAAGAAGTGGCTGTCGAAGAAGCACCAACTGAAAATCTGCGATCTAGCGAATCGGTCATTTCCCTCTTGAACGTCGATACAATTGAGTTTGAATTTGGCTATGGTTTGATCCCGCTCGCAGATGAAGCACAAGGTGGGGATTTACTCGACCGGGTCGTCATGATCCGGAGACAGTTGGCACTTGAACTTGGATTCGTCTTACCGACAGTCCGGATTCGTGACCATCTGCAACTTCCACCGAACCACTACCGGATAAAAATCCGTGGAAGTGAGATGGCAACCGGCGAACTGTTACTCGATCATTACCTGGCAATGAGTCCGGGAGTGGATGATCCGGAAATCCAAGGTATCGAGACGGTTGAACCCGCGTTTGGGATGCCGGCCTTATGGATTGACGAACGGACGAGAAGCCGAGCAGAGATGTCCGGCTATACAGTCGTCGACCCGCCATCTGTTGTCGCAACACATTTGACAGAGCTTCTGAAAAAACACGCGGCCGATTTACTCGGTCGGGAAGAGACAAAACAACTGGTTGATCATTTAAAAGAATCGCATCCGATTTTAGTCGACGAAGTGACACCACAATTGTTGTCGATCGGCGAGCTACAAAAAGTGTTCGTGCAGTTGTTAAAAGAAAAAATTTCGATTCGAAACTTACCGCTCATCTTTGAGACATTGGCCGATTATGCTGCCGTGACGAAAGATAGTGATTTGTTGGCTGAATATGTCCGTCAAGCATTGGCTCGACAAATTACGGAACAAGTCTTACAAGGAGACGTCTTACACGTTGTGACGGTATCGAGTGAACTGGAGATGGAGATCCAGTCAGCGATTCAAAAAACGGAGTTCGGCAATTATTTGGCGCTTGATCCGGATAAGGCAACACGTTTCATCGAGTCACTAAATGAATTGACGGCAGAATTCGAACGATACGGAGCTCAGCCAATCGTTTTGGCATCGCCAAGTATTCGGATGTTTGTTCGTCAATTAACAGAACGTTATTTCCCGGATGTGCCTGTTCTGTCTTATAACGAACTGATTCCGACCATTGAAGTCAAGAGTATTGGGGTGATTTAACACATGATGGTAAAACGAATTATCGCAAATTCTGTCAGCGAAGCGATGGAACTGGTTAAACAAGACTTAGGAAATGATGCCATCATTTTGAACACACGGCAGATCAAAGTGGGCGGTTTGTTCGGCTTGTTTGCACAAAAAAAAGTGGAGCTCGTCGCCTCAGTCGAAGAACATCCGGTCGAAAAAACAACACAGCCTGTAAAACGGGTCTCGGATGAGCTACAACCAACTAAATCAGTCGTTCAAAGTCACCCATCAATGATGGAGCCGCTTAGCCCGAAGATTGTCTCGTTCAGTTCACGGCGGTTGCCGGAAGCGCTTAGCTCATACGAAGTCTTGCTCGCTGAACCTGCCCTGCAACATGAAGCGGAGGCACTCTATGATTTATTAGTGTCAACTTACTACAAGACCAATGATGTGAGACAGGTCGAACAAGCCTTCATCACGACTGTGACTGCTCCTATTCAAGTCACGACGGCAACTTCCCGTTTCATCATGGTGACCGGACCAACGGGAGTCGGAAAAACGACGACCCTTGCCAAACTGGCTGCTTATTACCGTCTCACGAAACAACAAACCGTTGGATTGATTACGACGGATACATATCGGATTTCAGCCATCGAACAATTACGGACTTATGCCGACATCATCGATATTCCGTTACACGTCGCCTATGATTTACAAGAATTCGAACAAGCGAAAGTCGACTTATCCGACTGTGACGTTATCCTAATCGACACGGCGGGAAGAAATTTTCTTGACGCGGGTTATGTCGAACAGTTAAAAAAGCGGCATGATTTTTCAGAGACAGATGTATTTCTTGTACTCAGCTTAACGTCGAAGTACCGCGATTTAGAACAGATTCAACAACGGTTCGATCAAGTACCGTTGTCCGGATTCATTTTTACCAAAGCCGATGAGACAACAGATTTGTGGTCGATTTACGGACTTACGAAAAAGACACAGTTGCCTGTGTTTTGTCTGACGACCGGACAAGAAGTACCTGAAGACATCATCTGGCCGACAAGTGCAGAAGTTTCCCGAATGATTGTAGAAAGAGGGTTAAGATGATGCCAGAGGATCAGGCACGAGCGTTAAGATCAAAAGTTTCCGTACGGCAGACCAAAACCATTGCCATCGTCAGCGGTAAAGGTGGGGTCGGAAAAACGAATGTCGCGGTGAATCTGGGTGTCGCGTTATCGTTGCAAGCTAAAAAAGTATTAATCATTGATTTGGACATCGGTATGGCGAATGTCGGTGTGCTACTCGGAAAATCGTCGAAAGTTTCATTAATGGATTGTGTCAAGGAACGGTCACCCTTGACACAAGCGGTCGTCGAAGCGACGCCGGATCTGCATTTCATTCATGGCGGGAGCGGATTCACAGAACTGATGGATCTGACGGATCATGATGTCGAATTCATGATGAGCGAGTTTCGGTTTTTCTATGAATATGATTTCGTCTTACTTGATCTAGGTGCCGGAGCGACACATCAGACTTTTGATTTCATCAGTAGTGCGGATGAAGCATGGCTGGTCGTGACGCCTGAACCGACGTCGATCATGGACGGATATGCTTTCGTCAAACTTGCGCATCACCATGCAAATGAACTTCCTGTCGCTGTCATCGTCAATCGGGCAACGAACGGACAAGAAGCGCTTGAAACGTTTGACCGGCTACAACAGGTCAGTCAGAACTTTTTGGGAAAATCGTTGCGCTTCGTCGGTTTTTTGCCGGATGATCCGACTGTCATGAAGGCAGTCAAAGCCCAACGACCATTTTATGTATTTGATCGGACGAGTGATGTCAGTTGGCGACTTGATCATATCACGACATCGCTGACAGGACTTCAGGTCCAGGAACAGAAATTTTTAGACCGGTTACTGAATCGTTTGAAAAAACGGCATAGCCGTGTCCGCTAACCATAAAGGAGGATACGTTCCATGGATTTAAATGAATATTTAGGATTGTTTCTTGATGAATCGATTGAACATTTACAAGCCATTAACTCGAGTTTGCTGATTTTTGAACAACGACTCGACGATGAAGCCGTTATCGATCAAATTTTCCGATCCGCTCATACTTTAAAAGGGATGGCCGGAACAATGGGGTATGATGCCATTGCCGATTTAACACACGAAATGGAAAGTGCACTTGATTTAGTCCGTTCGAAGACACAACCTGCTACACCCGAATTAATTGATGTACTATTTGTCGCAGCTGAACAGTTAGAAACGATGGTCGAGGATATCAGTCAAGGTGGTACCGGGAAGCTGGATGTAGCAACAACCGTCGTTCGTTTGAAACAGTTTATCAATAAGGATTCGGAACCAGGTCAGGATACGGACAAACCTGCAGCAACAGTCGTGAAAAACTTTGAGTGTGATGTCTACTCTGAGTCGGTTGTCCGTCAATCGATGGCTTCCGGTTATCAAGCCTATGTCATTACGGTGGAGTTATCGGCGGATGTCATTTTGAAGGCAGCCCGGGTGTATATGGTATTTGACCGGTTGCAAAACCTCGGGGATGTCATCTTGTCGAATCCGACTTCGGATGAACTGGAACAGGAACAATTCGAGACCCGTTTTGATGTCTTGTTCGTGACGATGAAATCTGCTGAAGACATTCAAGGTGAAATCAAAGCCGTTTCGGAAGTCGCTCAAGTGTTGATTCAGCCATTCGAAGTGCCGGTCGAACCAGCAGCAGCGGCGACATTGCTTGAGCCGGTTGAAACGCCGGTCGTCAGTCCGGCAACGGATACTTCGAACGAGACGCAAACACCGGTTGCGGCAAAAACGATTCGTGTCAACCTCGAGCGGATTGATCGATTGATGAATCTGTTTGAAGAATTCATCATCGATCGTGGACGTCTCGAGCGGATTGCGGCAGAAGCCGGTTCTTCTGATTTGACGGAGACGGTTGAACGGATTAAACGCGGAACAAATGAACTGCAGTCACTGGTCCTGACGTTACGGATGATGCCAATCGAACAAGTCTTCAATCGTTTCCCGCGGATGGTACGTTCGGTATCGAAAGATGTCGGCAAAAACATCAAGCTCCACATTACAGGAGCAGAAACGGAACTCGACCGGACGGTCATTGATGAAATTGGGGATCCACTCGTCCACTTGATTCGAAATGCGGTCGACCATGGAATTGAAAGCAAAGCCGACCGGATTTTAGCCGGGAAAGCAGTTGAAGGAAATCTTTCCCTCCGGGCCTATCATTCCGGAAACCGTGTTTTCATTGAGATTGAAGATGATGGCGCAGGAATCAATCAGGAACGGGTGACAAAAATCGCCCTTGAAAAAGGATTGTTGACGGAAGAAGAGGCGGCGATGTTGACGCCGGAAGAAGCGGCAATGTTATTGTTCGCGCCTGGATTCTCGACGGCAGAAACCGTCACCGACTTATCAGGTCGTGGTGTCGGGCTGGACGTCGTTAAATCGAAAATTGAATCGCTCGGTGGAGAAGTCTTCGTCGAGACGAAACGCGGAGAAGGAACGATTTTCAGAATCAGTTTACCGCTGACGTTATCGATTATTTCTGCGATGCTCGTCAAGTTGGGAGAAGAAACGTATGCCATCCCGTTAACAGCCATCCTTGAAACGACATCGCTGAAGCAGGACGCCATTTTACAAGCCCACCGGGAAAAGGTATTCGATTTCCGTGGCCAGCTTGTTCCATTGATTTCATTAAATCAAGTATACGGATTACCACATGTGGAGGCAGATGCCTATTCTGTCGTCGTCGTCCGAAGTGGTGAGAAATTAGCAGGGTTGATAGTCTCAGAACTGATAGGACAACAGGAAATCGTCATGAAACCGTTAGGCAGTTATCTTGAGGGGATTCGTGCGATTTCAGGTGCGACGATTCTGGGTGACGGACAAGTTGCGTTAATCATTGACAGCAATGCACTGTTACGAAAGTGAGGGAATGAAGAATGGAACAAAAATGGGTCGTCTTTCAATTAGAAGAAAATGCATATGGAATTGATGTGCAATCGGTTCGTTCAATCGAACGTGTCATTCCGATCACACGTATCCCCAATGCCGCATCCTATGTCAAAGGTGTCATTAACTTACGCGGAGTCGTTACACCCGTGATTGATTTGCGGACGCGTTTAGGATTTGAGGCCGTCGAAGAAACAGAAGAAACGCGTATCATCATCGCAACACTGGAACATGGAGATGCAGGATTCATCGTGGATTGTGCAAATGAAGTCGTTGAAGCAGCAGATGTCCGGATTGAACCGCTGGCAGATTCAAAACAAGATGAGACAAACTATTTAACAGCCATCGCTAAAGGGGAAGACCAACTGTTCTCTTTACTCGAACCAAACCGTTTATTTGAAGAGATTATCCATGCTTAATCGAATGGAACAGGATGTCTTTCGAGAAATTGGTAATATCGGGGCAGCACATGCGGCAACCGCTTTATCCACGTTGCTGGGACAACCGGTTGAAATCGAAGTCCCTTCAGCGGACTTGGAAGGGTTCTCGACCATCATTGAGAGGGTCGGAGGTGCTGAAGCCTACACAGCAGGAGCACTCCTTCGGTTTTCTGGGGATATTAAAGCATCCTTATTATTTTTAATGCCGCTCAAGGATGCTGAGAAACTCGTTTCGCAGTTATTGCAACAGCCATTTCAATTTTTTTCGGAGCACCATGCGCTTGGTGTTTCGGCATGGGAAGAGATCGGGAATATCTTAATCGGCGCTTATGCCCGCTCGATTTCCGATTGGCTGGATTTATCCGTCCATGTCACGGTCCCGGCCTCTGCTTTTGATATGGTAGGAGCAATTTTGGAAGTTGCCTTACTTGAGTCAACAAAATTTGGTAACATGGCAGTATACATCGATACACGTTTATCCAGTTCAGGTAATGATTTGAATGGTCATTTATTGTTACTACCTGAAGAAGGTGCCTTTGATTCGGTCTTTCAACGATTGGGTGTGGATATTGATGGATGAAGTCGTTCGGATTGGAATTGCAGAATATGCAGTCAGCCAAAAACCAATCATTCTTCGGACGGCTGGTTTAGGTTCTTGTGTCGGTGTCATTATCTACGATCAAGAGCGTGGACTGTCGAGTATGGCACACGTGATGTTACCGGACTCGGCAATCAGTCGGAATATCGCACTGGAAATCGGAAAGTTCGCCGATACGGCCGTCGTCGAGTTGACACGCCGTCTTCGTCATAGTGGAGCAATTCGTCTCCGGGCAAAAATTGCCGGTGGTGCACAAATGTTTCAATTTAAATATGAACACGAATCGATGCGAATCGGTGAACGAAATATTGCGGCGGTAAAATTGGCTTTACGAAAAGCGAACGTCCCACTCGTTGCGGAAGACGTTGGTGGAACAAATGGTCGAACGATCGAGTTCCATTCTCAGACTGGACGGTTAGTCATCCGGACAGTCAACGTCGGAACGCTGGAAATTTAGAGGAGGAATGGTCATGCGTGAGGAATTACAACAACTTTGGAATCAATGGCTATCGACGCGTGATGTAGCGGTAGCTGACCAGTTACTGCTAAATTATGAACCTCTTGTGCACTACCACGTTCAGCGTCTCAGCGCGACACTTCCGAAGAGTGTCGATCGTGATGAATTAAAAAGTCTTGGGATGATGGGATTGTATGATGCTCTTCAAAAATTCGACCAAAATCACAATAATAAATTTGATACGTATGCAGCATTTCGTATTCGCGGCGCCATTTTAGACGGCTTACGAAAAATTGATTGGTTACCCCGGTCGTTACGGGAAAAATCAAAGCGGGTCGAAGCTGCTGTCGAGATTTTAGAACAAAGTCTTCAACGGACCCCGACGATTGATGAAGTTTCATCGATTGTTGATATGAACCCGGAAGAAGTCAAGACGGCACTTGCTGAGAGCTATTTTGCGAATATTCTATCGATCGATGAAGCAGTGACGCTTCAAGACGAAGGAAAAGCGATGGCCGTTTCCTATCTGGATCCAGATGCAGCGACACCTGAGGATACACTTTTGATGCGCGAGCTGATTTCGAAGCTTGCCGAAGAAGTGGAGCAATTGTCCGAGAAGGAACAATACGTTGTGTCCCTCTTTTACTTTGAAGAACTGACATTGACGGAAATCGGGGAAGTACTTGGCCTATCTACTTCACGAATTTCACAGATTCATTCGAAAGCGCTCCGAAAACTGAAACAAGCGTTAGGAAGTGCTTATCTTTCTGACCGCGTCGCGATGTGAAAGGACATACCATGACACTTTTTTATATTTTGCTAGCAGCACTCATTTGTTACGGTCTTTTGTTATTATTTAAGCAACAAGCGCTTTTGAAGGACCGCGTTACACATCTTGAACGACAGAAGCAGGAAACGGAAGAAATTCTGTTACAATTCATGCAACAGGTGAATGAGCTGACGGAAGGGGAGGTAAGATCCCGCCCGTCGACTCCTGTCGAACAAGAATGGAAAGGCGAAATCATTGTAGCTGAAGAATCAGAGCGACCCGATTATTCTTCTGAACCGGTCAAAGTATTTTCAAAAGAAGACAAACCGGACGACCGGGTGGAAGAATCGCCTGTGTTGGATGTTAAAGATCAACTCGAAAAAGGTGCTGATTTAGATCAATTGGCACGTTCACTGAACCGGGGAGCCGGAGAAGTGGCCTTGATTGCTAAACTTTCTCAGAAAACGAAGGTTGCCCGGCGTTAAACTTTATGCTATATTAGTCTACGGTGTTAATTACGCACGCATGTATCGCCGGCTGCGGTGCCTTTAATAGGTTAGCTGGAACAACGATCATCGCGGAGGACATCCAAAACCCAAAAGGAGGAATTCATCATGGCAGTAATCTCGATGAAACAATTGTTAGAAGCTGGTGTACACTTCGGTCACCAAACACGCCGTTGGAACCCAAAAATGGCAAAATACATCTTCACAGAACGTAACGGAATCTACATCATTGACCTACAAAAAACGGTTAAAAAAGTAGACGAAGCTTACAACTTCATCCGTGAAGTAGCGTCTGAAGGCGGAAACGTTCTTTTCGTTGGTACGAAAAAACAAGCTCAAGACACTGTGAAAGAAGAAGCGATCCGTGCTGGTCAATACTTCATCAACGAACGTTGGTTAGGTGGAACACTCACGAACTTCTCTACAATCAAAAAACGTATCAACCGTTTAAAACAACTCGAAAAAATGGAAGAGAACGGTACATTCGAAGTTCTTCCTAAAAAAGAAGTCATCATTCTTAAAAAAGAAATGACTCGTCTTGAGAAATTCCTCGGCGGTATCAAAGATATGCCAGGCGTTCCAGATGCACTCTTCATCGTTGACCCACGCAAAGAGCGTATCGCGATTGCAGAAGCACACAAACTCAACATCCCAATCGTTGCGATCGTTGACACAAACTGTGATCCGGACGAAATCGACTACGTCATCCCAGCAAACGACGATGCGATCCGTGCAGTCAAATTGCTTACTGGTAAAATGGCTGACGCAATCCTCGAAGTTAAACAAGGCGAAGATAACGTAGCACCTGAAACTACTGAAGAAGTAGTAGCAGACGCTGAGTAATTCGTGATGCCAGGTGATAAAGGGAATTGACCTTTTATCACCTTTTTTTTGAAAATAAGGACGTTATAAGGAGGAATATCGAATGGCTATTACAGCAGCTATGGTAAAAGAACTTCGTGAAAAAACTGGTGCAGGGATGCTTGACTGCAAAAAAGCACTCGTCGAAGCTGATGGGGACATGAACGCAGCAATCGACTTCTTGCGTGAAAAAGGAATCGCTAAAGCAGCAGCTAAAGGCGACCGGATTGCAGCAGAAGGTTTGACAGCTGTCGCAGTTAACGGCAACAAAGCAGCACTTGTTGAAATCAACTCAGAAACAGATTTCGTTGCGAAAAACGAACGTTTCCAATCACTCGTTCAAAACATTGCAGATGCAGTACTCCGCAATGGTTCTGAAACGGCTGAAGCAGCACTTGCTTCTGAATACGAAGCAGGAAAAACAATCGACACATACATCTCAGAAGAAGCATCAACAATCGGAGAGAAAATTTCACTTCGTCGTGTAGCGCTCTTCGCTAAAGAAGACAACGCAGCATTCGGTTCTTACCTCCACATGGGTGGTCGTATCGGTTCTGTCGTCGTCGTCGAAGGCACAACAGACGAAACTGTTGCAAAAGATATCGCAATGCACATTGCTGCAGCGCGCCCACTTTACGTCGACCGTTCTTCTGTCACAGAAGAAGAAAAAGCACGTGAAGAAAAAGTTCTTACAGAGCAAGCACTCAACGAAGGCAAACCTGCTAACATCGTTGAGAAAATGATTGCTGGTCGTATGAACAAATTCTACGAAGAAATCTGCCTCGTTGACCAAACATTCGTCAAAGATCCAGACTTCAAAGTTGGTAAATATGTAGAATCTAAAGGCGGAAAAATCGTTTCATTCGTACGCTTCGAAGTTGGAGAAGGTATGGAGAAACGTGAAGAAAACTTCGCTGAAGAAGTAATGAACCAACTTAAAAAATAAGAATCAGGATTTCCTGATGACAAGAGAAGGAACACGTATGCTTCAATCCACTTTCGTGTGGAAGTGGGTCGTGTTCCTTTTTTACGGAATTTAGCAAGGGGGACATAGTCATGCAACCGAAATATAACCGGATTGTGTTAAAATTGAGCGGAGAAGCGCTCGCAGGAGATCAAGGGTTCGGAATTCATCCTGGGATTGTCAATTCGATTTCGAATCAAATTAAAGAACTAGTCGAATTGAACGTAGAAGTCGCAGTCGTCGTAGGTGCAGGAAACATTTGGCGCGGTAAGACGGGAGCGGAGCTTGGGATGGACCGGGCAAATGCCGATTATATGGGGATGCTTGCGACCGTCATGAACTCGCTCGCTTTACAAGATAGCCTGGAATCCGTTGGTGTCGAAACACGTGTTCAGACGTCGATTGAAATGCGACAAGTCGCTGAACCATACATCCGCCGTCGGGCAATGCGTCATCTTGAAAAAGGACGGGTTGTTATCTTTGCAGCCGGAACAGGGAATCCGTATTTCTCAACAGATACGACAGCGGCGCTTCGGGCAGCTGAAATCGAGGCGGAAGTCATCTTAATGGCGAAAAACAACGTCGATGGTGTCTACTCGGCTGATCCAAATGTTGATCCAGATGCGAAGAAATTTGAGACATTATCTTACTTGGATGTTCTTAAAGACGGTCTTCAAGTCATGGATTCAACGGCAACATCACTTTGTATGGACAATGACATCCCGCTCATCGTATTCTCGTTGATGGAAGAAGGAAACATTAAACGAGTCGTCATCGGTGATGAAATCGGGACACTTGTAAGGGGGAAATAACATGTCACAAGCAATCATGAAACAAGCAGAAGAACGGATGGAGAAAGCACATCTGTCATTGAAAAAAGAACTTGCGACGTTACGTGCAGGACGTGCGAACGTATCAATCCTTGATCCGGTTCAAGTGGACTACTATGGTTCACCGACACCACTCAATCAAGTCGCAAACGTCAACACACCGGAAGCGCGTTTGATTTTGATTACACCGTGGGATAAATCGATGGTGACAGAAATTGAAAAAGCGATTCAACGTGCAGACCTAGGGCTTGCTCCTTCTTCGGACGGGACAGTCATTCGATTAGCGATTCCACCATTGACAGAGGATCGTCGGAAAGAACTCGTGAAACTTGTCAAAAAGTACACGGAAGAAGGAAAAGTCGCTCTTCGGAACATTCGTCGTGATACGAACGAACAACTGAAAAAACAAGAAAAAGACGGCGTGTTGACTGAAGATGACCTCCGCGGTTACACAGAAGACGTTCAAACATTAACGGACAAATTCGTTAAAGTACTTGATCAAACGGCGACGGATAAAGAACAAGAAATTATGGAAGTATGACACGTAATATTGTCAGGTTGGGGACTCTTTGTCACACGAAGAGTCCCTTTCTTCTTAAACTAAACGAGGGGAGGAAGAAGTAAATGTTTCAATGGTTAAATCAGACTAAAGAAGTGATTGAACAACAAGTTCCTGAACATATTGCGATTATTATGGATGGAAACGGACGTTGGGCAAAAAAACGAGGCCTTCCCCGTATCATGGGGCATCGTGAAGGGATGAAATCTGTCCGGGAAGTTGTTCGGACGGCAAATGAATTAGGTGTGAAAAGTTTGACGTTATATGCTTTTTCAACCGAAAACTGGACGCGTCCTGAAGAAGAAGTCAGTTTCCTGATGAAACTGCCGGCCCAATTTTTAGAGTCGGATCTTAAAGATTTGAATGAACGGAACGTCAAAGTCGAAGTGGCGGGAGAAATTTCGCGTCTGCCGATTTATACACGGGAAGCCGTTCAACAAGCCAAAACGGATACAGCGGACAATACAGGACTTCGGTTGATTTTTGCCCTCAATTATGGAGGACGGGATGAAATCGTTCAAGTCATGCAAAAAATCGCTGAAAAAGTGCAAGCCGGTGTATTGCGGCCTGACATGATTACGAACGAAGTCATTGAACAAGAATTAATGACAGGTTCGATGACAGATGTCGATCTCGTCATTCGTACGAGTGGGGAACAACGACTTTCCAACTTTTTATTATGGCAAGCTGCCTATGCCGAATTTTACTTTACAGATGTCTTATGGCCCGAGTTCCGGCGTGACCAGTTCTTAGCGGCGATTGAAGACTATAATCAACGGACGCGTCGTTTTGGCGGAGTCTGACTAAACGAGGACATATCTTATGAAAACACGAATTATTACAGGAATATGGGCAGGTGCCATCTTTTTAGTATTGCTTTATCTAGGAGGACTCCCATTCCTTGCTTTCATGGCAATTTTGACAATCATCGGGTATACCGAACTGATTAAAATGCGACAATTGTCGTTCAAGTCAATTCCGGTCCTGTTGTTCGGAGCGGGAACATTACTTCCGTTCATCGGGTTGTATGAACAGGCCAGCGAACAGTCGCTGTCACTCGGGCTGTCTCCGATTGCATGGGGCATGTTAATTGTCTTGATCGGTTTATTTTGGACAGTGTTCTCCAAAAACGTATTCACCTTCGACGATGTGGCCTTTTTGCTGTTGACTGCAGTCTATGTCGGAATAGGATTCGCATCGTTTACGTACATTCGGTTGCTTGAAAACGGTTTGACGTTTTCCTTACTGATCATCTTACTGATCTGGTTCACGGATTCGGGTGCTTACTTCGTTGGGAAAAGTCTGGGGAAAACAAAATTGTGGCCAGCCATCAGCCCCAATAAAACAGTTGAAGGAGCACTCGGTGGTGTCGTTCTTGCGATCGTACTCGGAGTGGTGTTTGAACTGATTCACCCGACAGTCGGTCTCGGAACTGTCGTATTGTTGGCACTGATCGTTGCCGTCGTCGGTCAATTAGGCGATTTAGTCCAGTCAGCGTATAAACGTCATTATGGCGTAAAAGATTCCGGAGCATTATTACCCGGACACGGTGGGATTCTTGACCGGTTCGACAGTATGATCATTGTCTTTACCGTTCTGATTGTACTCGGTATATTCGGATAAGGAGGAAAAAGGATGAAACAGGTTAGTATCATTGGGGGAACTGGATCAATCGGGACCCAAACGTTAGATGTCATCGCAGCAAATCCAGACCGTTTCCAACTGGTCAGCTTTGCGTTCGGGAAAAACATCGAGGTTGCCTTACCCTGGCTGAATCGTTTACGTCCGGAGCTGGTAGCTGTCTTAGACGAGACAGTAAAAGAACAACTCGAAGCTGTTCTTGATTACGCGCCAACAGTGCTCGTCGGTGAAGAAGGATTGATTGCTGTCGCAACAGCAGAACAAGCGGATATCGTCATTACAGCCGTCGTCGGTGCCGTCGGGCTTCGTCCTACGCTTGCCGCCATTGAAGCGGGAAAAGCGATCGGGTTGGCAAACAAAGAAACACTAGTGACAGCCGGACACCTCGTCATGAAAAAAGCACGTGAAAAAGGTGTCGCTATTCTTCCGGTCGATAGTGAACATGCCGCGATTTTCCAATGTCTGAATGGCGAACGTCGCCAAGACGTCCGACAAATCATCTTAACCGCATCCGGCGGCAGTTTCCGTGATCAAACACGGGAACAGTTGGCAAACGTAACAGTCGAGCAGGCGCTAAACCATCCGAACTGGTCAATGGGGGCCAAAATTACGATTGATTCGGCGACGATGATGAACAAAGGATTTGAAGTCATCGAAGCGCACTGGTTGTTTGATGTCACGTACGATGAAATCGATGTCGTCCTTCACCGGGAATCCATCATCCACTCGATGGTCGAATTCAATGATGGTGCGGTTATGGCGCAACTCGGGATGCCGGATATGCGTGAACCGATTCAATATGCCCTTACATATCCGTCCCGCCTTGAAATCAAAGGGGGAGAACGGTTAAACTTAAAACAAATCGGACGCCTGAATTTTGCGGAAGCTTCATTTGAACGTTATCCATTGCTTCGTCTTGCGTTTGAAGCAGGACGTGCGGGTGGATCGATGCCTTCCGTGCTCAATGCTGCGAACGAACAAGCTGTTGACCGTTTTTTAAAAGGGGAAATCAGCTTTTTAGAAATTGAAGCGAGCGTCGAGGCGGCTCTTCAAGCACATGAAAACATCGAAGATCCGTCTTTGGACCAGATTTTAGAGTCGGATCGTTGGGCCCGTGCGTTTGTTGCGTCCCTCTCACTCGCTAATTAAGGATGGGATAACAATGACGACCTTTATATCAATCGTATTGATGTTCGGTGTACTTGTTGCCGTGCATGAATGGGGTCATCTCGTCATGGCAAAACGGGCAGGAATCCTCTGTCGCGAATTCGCCATCGGATTTGGTCCGAAAATTTTTTCTTTTTTCAAAAATGAGACGTTGTACACGATTCGCCTGTTACCAATTGGTGGATATGTCAAAATGGCCGGGGAAGAACCGGAATTCGTTGAAGTCAAACCGGGTCAAACAATCGGCTTGGGACTTCGTGACGGTATCATTGAGACGATGTATTTGGATGCGTCCCGTCCGGAGGCGGATCAAGTCGTAACCGTCGAAAAAATTGATTTATTGCATAAGCTAGAAGTCATCGCCTTACAAGATGAAGTATCGGCACGTTACCCTGTCTCGAAGACGGCATTTCTTGTCGAAGGACAAACCAAAACTCAAATCGCGCCATACGATCGAACGTTTGGATCAAAATCCGTTTTCAAACGTGTCCTAGCCATTGCGGCAGGTCCGGCCATGAACTTTGTTCTCGCGTTTGTTATCTTGTTCGGCTTAGCATTGTATAATGGTTCACCGACCGGAGAAAGTGTCATTGGAACGGTGCAAAAAGAATCTCCGGCTGATAAGGCAGGTCTTGTCGAAGGAGACCGGATTGTTTCCGTCAATGGAACAGAAACGGATAAATGGACGGATTTACGGGCCGGGTTCCAAGATCAGGCCGGAAAAAAGACAACCGTCGTCTACGAACGAGATGGTCAGGAGCAAACGACGTCCATCACACCGAAGGTACAACAGCAAGGTGATCAAAAAGTTGGAATCATTGGTGTGACGAATGAGACAGAAAAATCATTTGGAACAGCCTTACAGACAGGTATTTCCGAAACATGGCGGATGTCGACATTGATCGTCGGAGCTGTCGGAGATCTCGTAACGGGTGTCGTCGGCGTCGATCAATTATCCGGTCCGGTCGGAATCGTCAAAATGACGGATCAAGTTGCGGACAGTGGATTTTCCATGTTGCTGACATGGACTGCATTGCTTTCAGTCAACTTAGCAGTATTCAACTTATTACCACTACCTGCTTTAGACGGTGGCCGATTATTGTTCCTGTTTTTAGAAGCGTTGCGCGGGAAACCGGTCGATCCGCAAAAAGAAGGATTAGTCCATTTTGTTGGATTTGCACTTTTGATGCTCTTGATGTTGGTCGTCACATGGAACGATATCCAGAAGTTCTTTTAAATTATTAGTCAAAGGGGTTCACGACTCACATGAAACAATCCAAATTATTTATGCCTACTTTACGTGAAGTACCATCCGATGCAGAAGCCATCAGTCATCAGCTTTTGTTACGGGCAGGGTTTATGCGTCAAAATGCAGCCGGAATCTATTCGTATCTTCCACTGGCGAAACGCGTCCTGTCGAAAATCGAGACGATCATTCGTCAAGAAATGGAGGGAGCTGGTGCGCAGGAATTGTTGATGCCAGCTATTCAACCAGCAGAACTATGGGAAGAAACCGGACGCTGGGATATTTACGGTCCGGAACTGATGCGTTTGACGGACCGTCACGATCGACGGTTTGCGCTTGGTGCGACACATGAAGAGTTGATTACGTCCATCGTCCGTGATGAGCTGAACTCCTATAAAAAATTACCGGTCAACTTGTTCCAGATTCAAATGAAGTACCGGGATGAACGCCGTCCACGGTTCGGATTACTCCGTGGCCGTGAATTCATCATGAAAGATGCCTATTCGTTCCATTCGTCGCAAGAGAGTTTGGAAGAAGAATATCAAAATATGTTTAATGCCTATACAAAAATCTTCACACGTGTCGGACTCGAGTTCCGTCCGGTCGTCGCAGATTCCGGTGCGATTGGCGGTAGTGGAACACATGAATTCCATGCCTTGGCTGCTATCGGCGAAGATACGATCGTGTATTCTGATCAGTCGGATTATGCGGCGAACCTGGAGATGGCAGAATCGGTCGATCAGTACACGAAACAAGATAAAGCATCAGAAGCATTAGAAGAAGTTCACACAGGTGACGCCAAAACAATTGAAGCTGTCAGTGCAGTACTTGGATTACCGGAACAGGAGTCGATCAAAACGGTTGTCTTCAAAACGGAAGAAGGTCTTGTCATGGCGCTCGTCCGTGGTGATCATGAAGTCAATGACATTAAACTGAAGAATTACCTCGGTGCTCTCGATATTATGATGGCAACGGATGAAGAAATCGAGCAGGCACTCCATTCGACACCGGGAACGCTCGGACCGATTGGGGCCGACATGAAGGTTGTTGCGGATTATGCAGTGCGGGCATTAACAAATTCTGTTTGCGGCGCGAACAAGCCGGAAACGCATTACGTGCATGTTGAGCCAAACCGCGACTTTGAAGCAGAATACACAGATTTACGATTCGTCGAAGAAGGTGACCTCTCACCGGACGGACAAGGACACGTCAAGTTCGCTCGAGGAATCGAAGTCGGACAAGTCTTTAAACTCGGGACACGTTATTCAGAGGGCATGAATGCTACGTTCCTTGATGAAGGCGGGAAAGCCCAACCGTTGATCATGGGTTGTTACGGGATTGGTGTCTCGCGGACGATGTCTGCCGTCGTCGAGCAACATTACGATGAACGCGGCATCATCTGGCCAAAAGCCATTGCACCATTTGATGTTCATTTGATTGCCGTCAACGGTAAAAATGAAGAACAAATGCAAGTGGCGGAAACGGTCTACCATGACCTGACGGCCGCCGGATTCTCGGTTCTCTTTGACGATCGGAAAGAACGT
This sequence comes from Exiguobacterium sp. R-39, assembly GCF_049942815.1. Taxonomy (NCBI): domain Bacteria; kingdom Bacillati; phylum Bacillota; class Bacilli; order Caryophanales; genus Exiguobacterium; species Exiguobacterium sp. R-39. The sequence goes on along the minus strand of NZ_CP187965.1, from coordinate 1,895,669 downwards.
GCCGGCGTCAAATTTGCCGACGCAGACTTGATTGGACTGCCTGTAAGAATCAATGTAGGTAAAAAAGCATCGGACGGTATCGTGGAACTGAAAGCACGACGCGGTGGAGAAGCAGAAGAAATTCAACAAGCAGATCTTCTTGAAGCTGTTCGTTCGCTTTATGAAGGTTTACAATAAGTAATGGGAACGGTCACTTTTCGTAAAGTGACTGTTTTCTTGTCTCACACCCATTCGCCCCTTGGGCAATCTGCAAGAGGAGGAGGAGTGGCTGTCATGGTGTGAAGCAACAACGACAGCACAAATGCGAGTGGATACACAACAACGCATGTCGCTCTTGATGAGCGATTTAGAATTACCAACCGGCATCGTTGAAGAATTTTTTACAGATGCTTCACTTGAAAAATTACGGGTCCAAAAAGCAACCGCGACATGGACTTTCCATATCCGACTGCTACAGGTCTTACCTCAAAACGTTTATCAGATGTTTTACAGTCGGCTGAAAAGCCGTTACCAACAGTTTGCGGAGGTCAAATTACTGCTTGAATCCGAGCAACGTCCCGACGCTAAACTATTTATTGATTACTGGCCGTATATCGTCGAGGATTTGGCTGATGCCTCGTCAGCGATGCGGAGTCATCTAAGCCGTGTTTTGCCGGAGTACCGGGACAATAAACTATTTATTCCGGTTCGAAGTGAACCGGAAGCCGGATTCCTGAAAAATGATCTTTGCGGTGAAATGCAATTATTATACGGGGCATACGGGTTCCCGAAATTTGTGTGTGAACCGGTCGTCCAGATGGATCAAACTGAGCAGGAAGAATTACGGAATCAGGTTAAACAGGAGGATATTGATGAAGCAAAACGAATGCTTGAACTTCAATTCAAACGGGAACAATCCCGTGACGATGACGAAGGACCAATTGATATCCGGATTGGAAAACCGATTCAAGACGAAGTGGTACCGATTAAGACGATTCAAGATGAAGAACGCCGGATTGCAATCCGGGGACTTGTTTTTGCGGCAGAAAGTCGGGAACTCCGCAGCGGAAAAACAATCTTTACATTTAAACTGACCGACTATACGGATTCTTTGGTCGTCAAAATGTTTGCCCGTGACGAGACCGATGTCAAAATCCTGTCGGCTATCAAAAAAGGCATGTGGATTCAAGTAGCGGGCCGTGTCGAATTTGATACGTTCTTGCGTGACTTGTGTATGATGATCGCCCAGTTGTCCGAAGTCAAAATGGAACTGCCGGCCGATCCATGGGCGGGTGAGAAACGGGTCGAGTTACATGCCCATTCCCAAATGAGTCAGATGGATGCTGTCATGAACGTGACGAAATATGTGGAGCGAGCAGCTGCCTGGGGGCACCCGGCAGTCGCCATCACTGATCACGCGGGGGCGCAAAGCTTCCCGGATGCGTATTATGCCGGAAAGAAAAACAACATCAAGGTGTTATACGGGATTGAAGCGAACGTCGTCAACGACGGGGTTCAGGTCGCGTATCATCCGGTCGATCAAGACTTGGAAAAAGCAACGTTTGTCGTTTTTGACGTCGAGACCACCGGATTGTCTGCGATGTATAACAAAATCATCGAGTTAGCCGCTGTTAAGATTTACGATGGAGACATCATCGACAAGTTCGAAGCGTTTGCTGATCCAAAACATCTCTTGTCAGCGACAACGATTGATTTAACGGGAATTACCGATGAGATGGTCCGCGGAAAACCGGACCCGGAACAAGTCGTCAAGGAATTCATGGACTGGGCGGGGGATTCGATTCTCGTTGCCCACAATGCTTCCTTTGATATCGGGTTCTTAAATGCCACATTACGGTCCGGTAACCATGATGAATCGACTTTACCCGTCATCGATACGCTCGAACTCGCGCGTGTCCTGATGCCGAGTCTTAAAAATCACCGTTTGAATACGCTCGCGAAACGATTTGATATTGAATTGACCCAGCATCACCGGGCGATTTACGATGCGGAAGCGACCGGCTATTTGATGCTCAAACTACTGCAAATGGCGGACGAGATGTTTAATATGAAGACTCACCTTTCGCTTAACCGGGAGATGGGAAAAGATATTTCACGGGCACGTCCGTATCATGCGACGGTCTATGCCAAAAACCGGACAGGTCTGAAAAACTTGTATCAGCTGATTTCGCTGGCGCATACGAAACACGTCCACCGTGTCGTCCGGACACCGCGTTCGCAACTCGTTGCGCACCGGGACGGTTTGATCATAGGTTCGGCCTGTGACAACGGGGAAGTGTTTGATGCAGCCCTTAATAAATCAGATGAAGATTTGGCGAAGGTCATGCGTTTTTATGATTTCATCGAAATTCAGCCACCTGCGATGTACGGTCATTTAATCGAACGGGAAATCGTTCAAAATGAGTTGGAACTGCGGGATTTGATCAAAAAGGTCATCCGGGTCGCGGAAGAAAACGATATTCTGCCGGTAGCGACGGGCAATGTGCATTATCTGGACACACATGACGCCACCTATCGGGAAGTGTTGATTCGGACGCAGGGCGGCGCCAACATGCTGAATATGCGTAAACAATTGCCGCCGGCCCATTTCCGGACGACACAAGAAATGATGAGTGATTTTAAATTTTTAGGACCGGAACTGTCGGAGCGGCTTGTCATCATCAATAGTCAGAAAATCGCCGGCTGGTTTGAAAATATTGATATCATTCCAAAAGATTTGTTCACGCCTAAAATTGAAGGCGCGGATGAAGAGGTCCGGTCGTTGTCGTATGACATGGCGCATCGCATTTACGGCGATGTCCTGCCGGAAATCGTCGAAGCACGGCTCGAAAAGGAACTCAAATCGATTATCGGTCACGGATTTGCCGTCATTTATCTGATTTCGCACAAGCTCGTAAAAAAATCACTCGATGATGGATATCTCGTCGGATCCCGGGGATCGGTCGGTTCGAGCCTCGTCGCGACGATGACGGAAATCACGGAAGTCAATCCGTTACCACCGCATTACGTCTGTCCGAATTGTAAGGAGTCGGAATTCTTTGATGATGGATCGGTTGGTTCTGGATTCGACTTACCGGATAAAACGTGTAAGACGTGTGACGTGCCGTTAATCAAAGACGGGCACGATATTCCGTTTGAGACGTTCCTTGGATTCAAAGGGGATAAAGTACCGGATATTGATTTAAACTTCAGTGGAGAATACCAGCCGAAAGCCCACGCCTATACAAAAGTCTTGTTTGGTGACGACTATGTGTACCGAGCCGGGACAATTGGTACGATTGCCGAGAAAACGGCTTACGGCTACGTCAAAGGATATCAGTCTGAAAATGATTTAAACTACCGGAATGCTGAAGTCGACCGGCTCGTCAGCGGTGTGACCGGTGTCAAACGGACGACGGGTCAGCATCCGGGTGGGATCATCGTTGTTCCGGATTATATGGACATTTATGATATCAGTCCGATTCAATTCCCGGCGGATGACATGGGGTCCGAGTGGAAAACGACCCACTTTGATTTCCATTCGATCCACGATAACTTATTGAAACTGGATATCCTCGGACATGATGATCCGACGATGATTCGGATGCTGCAAGATTTGTCGGGACGCGATCCGAAAACGATTCCCGTCGATGATGCAGAGGTCATGAAGATTTTCAGTTCGACAGAATCGATTGGCGTGACACCGGAACAGATTGATTCGAAAACCGGGACGCTTGGGATTCCAGAGTTTGGGACAAAATTTGTCCGACAGATGCTTGAAGAAACAAAACCGACGACTTTTTCAGAACTTGTCCAGATTTCCGGTCTGTCTCACGGCACGGATGTCTGGCTCGGTAATGCCAGTGAGCTGATTTATAACGGAACATGTGAACTGAAAGACGTCATCGGTTGCCGGGATGATATCATGGTCTATTTGATTTACGCGGGTCTTGAACCGTCACTTGCCTTTAAAATCATGGAATCGGTCCGTAAAGGGAAAGGTCTTTCAATTGAGATGGAAGAGGCGATGATTGAAAATCATGTACCGCTTTGGTATATCGATTCGTGTAAAAAAATCAAGTACATGTTCCCGAAAGCCCACGCCGCGGCCTATGTGTTGATGGCCGTCCGGATTGCTTATTATAAAGTCCATCATCCGATGTACTATTATGCCTCTTACTTCACGGTTCGTGCCGGTGATTTTGATATCGGGGCGATGAACAAGGGATCGGCAGCGATCCGCAAAGTATTGCAGGATATCAAAGATAAAGGATTTGAAGCAACGGCGAAAGACAAGGGGCTGTACACCGTGCTTGAGATTGCGCTTGAAATGATTGAACGGGGCTTTACCTTCAGCAAAGTCGATTTGTATAAATCGAGTGCATCCGAGTTTCTGATTGATGGAGATTCGCTACTGCCGCCGTTCGATGCTGTCACCGGTCTTGGAACGAACGCGGCGAAACAAATCGTCGAAGCCCGAAAAGGCGGTGAGTTCCTGTCGAAGGAAGATTTGCAAAAACGGGCGAAACTCTCGAAGTCGATTATCGAAACGCTGGATAATCTCGGTTGTCTGGAAGGTCTTCCGGATGAGAACCAACTCTCGTTATTTGACCTCTAAAGCCTTGCGGATGCTTGCTTAAGAAGGTGCATTATGCTATATTGAGTGAGGAAATGTTTTTTATACTACGACTTGGAAGGAGTAGGGGGACCTGCTCCTTTCTTGTTTGTTTTTTGAAGGAGGATGAAGATGACGAACGTAACTGAGAAGGTCGAACAACTCGCTAAACCGATCGTAGAACGAGAGGGGATGGAGCTTGTCGACGTCGAATTCGTCAAAGAGGGGGCGGATTGGTTCCTACGTGTCTCCATCGATAAAGAAGGTGGCGTTGACCTGGAAGACTGTGTCAACATCAATGAAAAGTTATCGGAAGCATTGAATCAAGATGATCCGATTGACGAACCCTACTATTTAGATGTTGCGAGTCCAGGTGCTGAACGACCACTCAAAAAAACCGAGGATTTCGAAAAGGCGATTGGCAAACACGTCTATATCAAGACACATGATCCCGTCAAGGATGCGACAGAATTTGAGGGTACACTACTGACTTATTCTGAAGAAATGCTTGAACTCGAAGTCCGTGTGAAGACACGAAAATTGAAAATTGAAATACCGGTGAACAAGATCGCGATGGCGCGGCTTGCGGTAGTGTTCTAAGGAAAGGAAGAGAACGATGGGACCACAGTTACTTGAAGCAATCGAACAAATCGCTAAAGAAAAAGAGATTGATAAGAATATCATCATCGATGCGCTGGAACAGGCATTGATTTCCGCTTATCGTCGCAACTTTGGAAAAGAGTCGGAGGCAGTAAAAGTCGAATTTGACCAACAGACAGGAGATATCCGTGTCTTTGCCTTAAAAGAGGTTGTTGAACGTTTGACACAGCCGGAAGAACAGCTTTCACTCGAGGAAGCACACGAAATCGATCCAACGTATGAACTCGGTGATTTCCATAAAGTCGAAGTGACACCAGGTGATTTCGGACGTGTCGCAGCACAAACGGCGAAACAAATCGTCACACAAAAGATGCGCGAAGCAGAGCGGGAACGTATTTACAATCATTTCGCCGACCGGGAAGATGAAATCATGACCGGAATGGTTGAACGTCAGGATGCACGTAATCTTTACGTTAACCTGGAGGGGATTGAAGCCGTACTGACGACACACGAACAGATGCCGAATGAACGTTTCGGAATCCGGGAATACATCAAAGTATACGTAACGAAAGTCGATCCAATGGTCAAGGGATCAGGCGCATCGATTCTTGTATCGCGGACACACCCAGGTTTATTAAAACGTCTGTTTGAAATCGAAGTACCTGAAATCGCCAGCGGCGAAGTTGAAGTGAAGTCGGTAGCACGTGAAGCCGGCGACCGTTCGAAGATTGCCGTTGCTTCCGACGAAATCGATCCTGTCGGTGCATGTGTCGGTCAAAAAGGAGCGCGTGTCCAACGTATCGTTAACGAATTAAACGGAGAAAAGATTGATATCGTCCGTTATTCAGATGATCCGAAAGAATACGTCGCCAATGCATTAAGTCCAGCACAAGTCGTCGCCGTATATGTCAATGAGCCGGCAAAAGCGACAATCGTCGTCGTACCGGACTTCCAATTGTCACTTGCGATCGGGAAACGTGGTCAAAATGCCCGTTTAGCTGCCAAGTTAACAGGATGGAAAATTGACATCAAGAGCGAATCAGAAGCAGAATCGATGGAATTGAAAGATGTCTTCATGAAAGTCGAACCTGCGGCAACAGAAGCAGTTGACGTGGAAACGGTCCAAGTCGAAGGCGAGGAATAATTCGTGCAAAAAAAGGTACCATTACGCAAATGTGTCATCACACAAGAGATGCGTCCTAAAAAAGAGTTAATTCGGGTCGTCCGGACACCTGACAGTGAGGTTGTCGTCGATCTTAATGGTAAAATGAATGGGCGAGGCGCCTATTTGACGAAAGATGCCACTGTCATTGCGACAGCAAAAAAGAAGCGCACACTCGATCACCATCTGAAAGTCAAAACAACAGATGCGTTATATGATCAATTGCTTGCGATCGCGGGAGGTACACATGAGTAAATGGGAATCGCTCCTTGGTCTCGCGAACCGAGCGCGGAAAGTGACGACTGGAGAAGAACTCGTACTGAAAGAAGTACGGGGGGGACAAGCCAAACTCGTCCTCTTAGCAGCAGATGCGGGGGCTGCCACGCGTAAGAAAGTGACGGATAAATGTACAAGTTATCGTGTTCCGTACATCGAAGTCGGAGATCGAAACATTCTTGGACATGCACTTGGGAAAGACGCGCGTGTTGTCGTGTCAGTCAACGAAGCCGGATTTGCGAAAAAGCTAACGGAACTCCTCTCGAACGATTAACTGGAGGTGGATCTTTTGGGTAAACGTGTATACGAATTCGCGAAAGAACAGAATGTAACGAGTAAGCAGGTCATCGCCCAGCTCGAAAAGCTGGAAAAACCCGTTAAGAATCATATGGCGGTTTTAGATGAACAGACAGTACAGCAACTCGACAAAGTATTTAATCCCGAGAAACATCGGGTCCAAAAAACGGAGGCTCCAAAACAAGTGAAATCAGACAATAAACCGAACAGACCAGGAACAACTAACAAACCAGCAGGGAACCAATCACGCAATACAAAAGGCGGACGTCCGGAATTCGGAAACCGCAATAACCGCGGTGGAAAACGCCGTCCACAGAAAAAAGTGGAACCACGTAAACTGGAAGTAGCAGACCCAAATTCAAAATCAAGTCAACGAAAAGCAGCACGTCGGGCGCAAGAAGAAGCAATGGCGAACGTCGTTCAATACGCAGACAACTTAACAGTCGGCGAATTGGCTGAAAAAATGGATAAAAAACCAAACGAACTGATCATGAAATTGATGGGAATGGGCGTTATGGCGACCATTAACCAAGATCTCGATGATGAGACGGTTGAATTGCTTGCATCTGACTTCGGATTTGAAGTCGAAAAAACAGTTAAAGTCGATGAAACAGACTTCGATGCATATGAACTGAACCTCGATAACTACGAATTGTCAGAACGTCCACCGGTCGTTACAATCATGGGACACGTTGACCACGGTAAAACGACATTGCTTGACTCGATCCGAAACACAAAAGTCACAGCAGGCGAAGCCGGCGGAATTACGCAGCATATCGGTGCCTACCAAGTAGAAATCGAAGGAAAGAAAATTACATTCCTCGATACACCAGGTCACGCCGCGTTTACAACAATGCGTGCACGTGGGGCAGATGTCACGGATATCGCCATCATCGTTGTCGCAGCAGATGACGGCGTCATGCCGCAAACGGAAGAAGCGATCAGCCACGCAAAAGCAGCCGGAGTTCCAATCATCGTTGCTGTCAACAAGATGGATAAAGAAGGCGCTAATCCAGACCGTGTCAAACAAGAATTGACGGAGTTCGAACTCGTAGCCGAGGACTGGGGCGGTGACACGATTTTCGTACCGGTTTCAGCTCTTAAAGGAGACGGAATCGACGAGTTGCTTGAGATGATTCTTCTTGTCTCCGAAGTCCAAGAATATAAATCTACACCGGACATGCACGGACGCGGAACGGTCATCGAAGCGAAACTCGATAAAGGACGCGGACCTGTTGCGACATTGCTCGTCCAACACGGAACACTTCGTGTCGGAGATCCAATTGTCGTCGGTCATACGTTCGGCCGGATTCGGGCAATGGTCAACGATATCGGTCGCCGTGTCAAAGAGGTTGGCCCGTCGACACCAATCGAAATTACAGGCTTGAACGATGTACCAAAAGCCGGAGATCAATTCTTTGCGTTTGAAGATGAGAAAAAAGCCCGTCAAATCGGGGAAGCGCGTTACCAACGTGAAATCGAGGCACAACGCCGCGATTCAGCGAAAGTCAGTTTGGAAGATCTCTTCGACCGGATCAAAGAAGGCGAAGTCAAAGACCTCAACATCATCATCAAAGGTGACGTTCAAGGTTCAGTCGAAGCCCTCGCCGGTTCACTCAAGAAAATCGACGTCGAAGGTGCTAAGATCAACATCGTCCACTCAGGTGTTGGTGCCATCACAGAAGGTGATGTCATCTTGGCTTCAGCAGCTAACGCCATCATCATCGGCTTTAACGTCCGTCCAGATGGTAACGCGAAATCGATGGCAGACCAAGAGAAGGTTGAGATTCGTCTTCACAAAATCATCTACAATGCGATCGAAGAAATCGAACAAGCGATGAAAGGTCTTCTTGACCCAGAATTCGTTGAGAAAATCATTGGTCAAGCTGAAGTTCGTGACGTCATCAAAGTCTCGAAAGTCGGAACGATTGCCGGTGGTTATGTCACAGAAGGTAAATTGACACGTGCTGCAGGTGTTCGTGTTGTTCGTGACAGCATCGTTATTTATGAAGGAAAACTCGATACGTTGCGCCGCTTCAAAGACGATGTCAAAGAAGTAGCAGCCGGTTACGAGTGTGGAATCAAGATCGAACGATACGACGATATCAAAGTAGACGATGTCATCGAAGCGTTCATCATGGAAGAAGTTAAACGCAAGTAACAGAACGGATCAGAATCCGAACTGGAGGGATATAGAATGAGCGTACGTTCCAATCGTGTAGCAGAGCAGGTGCGTAAAGAAATTACGCAAATGTTGATTAAAGATGTGAATGATCCGCGTGTCAAGGCGGTGACGGTAACCGGTGTTGAAGTCACAGGTGACTTACAACAAGCAACGATCTTTTATTCGGTGCTCGGTGATGAAACGGTGCGTGAAGAAGCGCGCGTTGGTCTTGAAAAGTCAAAAGGGTTCATGCGTAAAGAAATCGGATCACGGATCCGTTTACGGAAGACACCTGAATTGCTGTTTGAGATCGATACATCTGTCGAGTACGGATCACGGATCGACGAATTGCTCCGGAACTTGAACAAGGATTAACAAGACAAGGGCAACCACACCTGTGGTTGTCCTTTTTTAGGAGGGACAAGGATGGAACCCATCGGAGTATTACCGTTAGATAAACCAGCAGGTATGACGAGTCACGATTGTGTTTTTCGACTGCGTCGCCTTTTTCAAACAAAAAAAGTCGGACATACCGGAACGCTTGATCCGGAAGTGACAGGTGTCTTGCCGATTTGTCTCGGACGAGCAACGAAGCTTGCGCGCTTCATTACGGACGAAGGGAAGAAGTATGTCGCAGAAGTGACGATTGGCTATGCGACGACAACCGAAGATGCCCACGGGGAAACCGTTCGGGAAACGCCGGTCCCACCTGATGCATTTACGGAGCAGCAAGTCGATGAAATACTCAATCAACTGACCGGACAGCTGGAACAGACACCGCCCTATTATTCGGCCGTGAAAGTAAACGGGAAAAAATTATATGAATATGCCCGTAAAGGCATCGAAGTGGAACGACCGACCCGAATCGTTCAAATCGATACACTGGACCGAACATCTGAATTGACTTTTGAAGACGGTGTCTGCCGTTTTCAAATCGAAATTGCCTGCGGAAAAGGCACGTACATCCGGACACTTGCGGTTGAAATCGGTGAACGGTTAGGTTATGCGGCCCATATGAGTGAATTGCGCCGGACAAGCTCGGGTGCGATGTCCGAAACAGAAGCGGTGACACTTGCAACACTTGAAGCCTGTGAGACGGTGGAAGAGCGGATGCAGTACGTTTTACCGATTGAACAAGTCATTCAAAAGTGGCCACGGTTGACTGTAGATGCCGAGACAGCGGCCCGTGTCTTGAATGGTGCCAAGTTAGCAGGCATTCCGGTCGAATTTGAACGCTTTACTGTCTATAATGAAGAGGGCATCCCTTTAGCAATCTATCGGCTTGATTCCGAAATCAATATGGGACGCGTAGAAGTCATGTTACAAATCGATTAGGATCGGAGAGATCAGGAATGGACATCATTCATTTAACATATCCAGAACAACCAGTAGAAGACCCGGCTGTTATTGCACTCGGCTTTTTTGATGGCGTACATCTTGGACACCAACGTGTTTTACAAACCGCAATTGAAAAAAGCCGCGAATTACATCTGCCGGTAGCGGTCATGACGTTTGACCCTCATCCGAAACAAGTACTTGGTAACGGAACGGAACAGATTCTCTACATTACACCGCTGGACCGAAAACTCGAAAAGATGGCGCAACTTGGCATTGACCGGGTGTATGTCATTGAATTCACAGTCGCCTTTTCAGAGTTGTCACCACAAGACTTCGTTGACCACTATTTAATTGCTGCCGGAGCACGCCACATTGTTGCAGGATTTGATTATTCGTATGGACGGTTCGGGGCCGGCAAAATGGCGACGCTTGATTTCCACAGTCGTGGACGATTTGATCATACGATCGTTTCAGAACACCAAGCAGACGATGAAAAGGTCAGCTCGACACGAATTCGTCGTTTACTCGCAGATGGCGCCGTTGCAGAGGCAGCTCTGTTGTTAGGTGAGCCGTATCAAACGAAAGGGATTGTCATTCATGGCGACGCCCGCGGTCGCCAAATTGGATTTCCGACCGCCAATATCCGCCCGGAATTTGCTTATGTCATTCCGAAACTAGGTGTCTATGCGACGTTCGTTCATCTAGAGGATGGGCGAAAATTTCCGGCGATGACGAACATCGGACGGAGACCGACGTTTTATGAGACGGGAGAAGTCAGCATCGAAACTCACCTGCTCGCATTTGACGAAGATTTATATGGACAGGAACTGAAGCTCGAATGGATGGCTTACTTACGGGACGAACAAGCATTCGATGGAATTGAGAGTTTAAAAAGTCAACTTGCCCAAGATAAAATTCACGCGATGCAGGCATTAACGGTTTGACAGACGGTGACGGGTTCGTTATGATGAGTCAGTACGAATACGTACAGCCGGTTGGCTTGGCATCAGGTCTCACCATCCGATGCTCGGCAATACGGTCATTCAAAAGATGGAGGTGGAGTGACAATGGCACTCACTAAAGAACGTAAAAATGAAATTATCGAAGCTTATGCTACGAAACAAGGCGATACTGGTTCGCCGGAAGTACAAGTTGCTGTTTTAACTGAACAGATCACAACTTTAAACGATCACTTACGTACACACAAAAAGGATCACCACTCACGTCGTGGTCTCTTGAAAATGGTTGGTCGTCGCCGTAACTTGCTCACATACCTTCGTAACAAGGATGTTTCACGTTACCGTTCATTGATCGAGCGTCTTGGTCTTCGTCGCTAATCCGAACAGATCAACAAGGAAGCAGGAGCATCGTCTCCTGCTTCTTTTTTTTGCCGATTCGTGGACATTTGGCGCAAGAACATCCATAATTAGATTTGAATGAAAAAACGGATAGAAGTGAGAGGGGATTTGTGCATGTCACAAACAAAGCAGACGTTTTCGACCGAACTCGGTGGACGTCCATTAACAATTGAAATCGGTCAACTGGCCAAACAAGCAAACGGAGCAGCATTGATCCGTTACGGTGAGACGGCAGTCCTTGCGACGGTCGTAGCATCAAAACAACCGAAAGACTTAGATTTCTTCCCATTAACCGTGAACTATGAAGAAAAATTATATGCAGCAGGTAAGATTCCGGGCGGCTTCCTAAAACGTGAAGGACGTCCGGGCGAAAACGCGATTTTGACATCACGTTTGATTGACCGTCCGATCCGTCCCTTGTTCCCAGATGGATTCCGTCATGACATCCAAGTTGCAACGACGGTCTTATCTTCAGATGAAGACAATTCACCAGAAGTCGCAGCGATGATCGGGGCTTCCATTGCCTTGTCGATTTCAGACATTCCATTTGATGGTCCGATTGCCGGCGTGACGATTGGTCGCGTGAACGGTGAGTTCATCATCAACCCGACAATGAGTCAAGCAGCTGAAAGTGATATCGACCTTCAAGTTGCCGGAACGAAACATGCGGTCAACATGGTCGAAGCCGGAGCAAAAGAAGTGTCGGAAGAAGCGATGCTTGAAGCGATTCTTCTCGGACATGATGTCATCAAGACATTGATTGCGTTCCAAGAAGAAATCGTCGCAGCCGTTGGTCAAGAGAAATTCGCCTATACGGTTTCTTCGTTTGACGAGACTCTTGTCAACCGCTTGAAAGCCGATGCACTTGCAGAAGTCACGATGGCGGTTCAAGTCGAAGAAAAACAAGCACGTGATCTTGCCATCAACGAAGTCATTTCGAAATATATCGATCAGTACGCAGCAGATGATTCGATTACGGAAGCGCAATTGGCAGAAGTATCGGGTGTCTTGAACAAATTCGTCAAAACAGAAGTACGTCGTTTGATTACAGAAGACAAAGTCCGTCCAGACGGTCGTGGTCTTGCTGAAATCCGTCCGCTTGACTCGGAAATCGGATTGTTACCACGTGCACACGGTTCAGGTTTGTTCACACGTGGTCAAACACAAGTCTTGTCTGTCGCGACGCTCGGTGTCGCAGGAGATGCGCAAATCATCGATGGACTTGGACTCAAAGCAGAAAAACGTTTCATGCACCATTATAACTTCCCGCCGTTCTCAGTCGGAGAAGCTCGTCCGATGCGTGCACCGGGTCGTCGTGAAATCGGTCACGGAGCACTCGGGGAGCGTGCACTGTTACCAGTTCTTCCATCAGAAACAGATTTCCCTTACACGATTCGTCTCGTGTCAGAAGTTCTTGAATCAAACGGTTCGTCTTCACAGGCATCGATTTGTGGATCAATCCTTGCGATGATGGATGCAGGTGTGCCGCTGAAAGCACCGGTCGCCGGAATTGCAATGGGCTTGATTAAAGAAGGCGAAAACTATTCGATCCTGACAGACATTCAAGGGATGGAAGATCATCTCGGCGATATGGACTTTAAAGTCGCAGGAACTAAAGACGGAGTGACTGCTCTTCAAATGGATATGAAGATTGGCGGAATTACGCGTCAAATTTTAGAAGAGGCGCTTGAACAAGCGCGTCTCGGTCGTTTACACATCCTTGAACACATGAATTCAGTCATTGCTGAACCACGTGTCGAGTTGTCTAAATATGCACCGAAAATCGTCACATTGAAAATCAATCCGGATAAAATCCGTGATGTGATTGGACCCGGCGGTAAAGTCATCAACAGCATCATCGATGAGACGGGTGTTAAAATCGATATCGACCAAGACGGAACAGTCTTTATCGCGTCAACGGATCAAGACGGCATCAATCGTGCTCGTCAGTTGATTGAAGATATCGTCCGTGAAGTCGTCATCGGAGAAGAATTTGACGGGACAGTTCGCCGCGTCGAAAAATTCGGTGCTTTCGTCGAACTATTCAAAGGGAAAGATGCTCTTGTACACATCTCGGAATTAGCACTTGAGCGTGTTGGCCAAACTGAAGATGTCGTCAAATTAGGCGATAAATTGAAAGTCCGTGTCACAGAAGTCGATGACAAAGGACGTGTCAATGCATCGCATAAAGTATTGCTTGTTGAAGGTATGAGTGCGGAAGATCGTGCCGCATACGATGAAAAGAAAAAAACAGAGCGTGACAGCCGCCCGCCGCGTCGGGATACTGGATCTCGCCCACCACGTGACGGACAACGTCCACCGCGTCGTAACTAATGAAAACAAAGGTGGCTCAACGGTGCGAATACGTGCACCGCGGGCCACCTTGTTTCATATTTCAAGGAGGAATGAACGATGGTCGAAAGACTTGTATTAGAGAATGGGGTTCGAATCGTTAGTGAACGGATCGAGAATGCCCGGAGTGTAGCAACCGGTATTTTCATCAAAGCCGGTTCCCGGACGGAAACCAAAGAAGAACATGGCATCAGCCATTTGATTGAACACATGATGTTTAAAGGGACGAAAAAACAATCGGCAAAAGAAATTGCCGTTTATTTTGACCGCTTGGGTGGTAATATTAATGCATTCACGAGTAAAGATCAGACCTGTTATTATGTAAAGACATTGGATGAACATGCCATCACGGCGTTTGATGTCCTCGCTGACATGTTTTTGGAGTCGACGTTCGACGAAGAGGAACTGGAAAAAGAAAAGCGGGTCGTGATTGAAGAAATTAAAATGTACGAAGATACACCAGATGATTTGGTGCACGAACTGTTAGCAGTGGCCGCTTACGGGGAAGACGTCATGGCCCGACCGATTCTCGGTACGGAAGAAAGCGTCAAGCAACTGAGCCGTCAAATGATTGTAGAGTACCTGCAGGAAGCGTATGCACCGGAACAAATCGTCATCTCGGTTGCAGGGCATGTGACGGATGAATTGATTACACAAATTAAAAATCGGTTCAGTACACTGCGGACAAGTGAAACCGTCCGCCAAATTGAAGAACCGACTTTGAAAAGTGACACGTTGCAGAAAGAAAAAGACACGGAACAAGTCCATGTTTGTTATAACTTCCGAGCAATCCCTTCTGCTGATGATCGTTTGCCGACGTTAGCCTTACTCAATAATGCGTTCGGAGCGACGATGTCGAGCCGCCTGTTCCAATCGATTCGCGAAGACCGTGGATTAGCCTATTCCGTCTTTTCGTACTATACGACATTCGATGATCATGGCACGTTTACGATTTATGTCGGAACATCAAAAGAAACGCTGGAAGAAGTTGAAACCGTTCTTTCAACGGAAATCAAACAACTGCTCGAACATGGTCTGACGACGAAAGAGCTAGAAGATGGAATCGAGCAGTTAAAAGGATCGTTGATTTTAGGAAATGAGAGTATATCCAGTCATATGAACCGTAATGCCCGGAATGAACTCCATTTAGGAATGCATCCGACGCTAGAAGATGTACTGGCAGAAGCGGAACAGATTACGCCTGCTAACGTTCAGGAAATGATTGCGTATATCTTTAGTGAACCACCGGCTAAAGCTTACATCTTGCCGGAAATCGATGAGGCAGACCTTGAAACCGAGTGAACCTTACCCTACACTGAAATAGCATGTAACTGAAAAACAAGTTGTTGAGAAAGAAGGAATACCCTTGAATTTAGCTGAACTAATCGAAGTCATTCAGACTCAAAAAACGGAACGTATGGTAGAGGCAGTCGTGACGTCTTTAACAACCGATTCACGTGATGTGAAGCCAGGTACGTTATTTGTCGCCATTAAAGGTTATACAGTGGATGGACACGATTATGCCAAACAGGCCGAAGCACAGGGGGCTGTCGCCATCGTGTCAGAACGCTTGCTCGATGTGACGATTCCTGTCATTCTTGTCAGAAGTACGACCCGGGCGATGGCAGAACTTGCCGGTAAGTTTTATGATTATCCTTCTGAAAAGATGCGGATGATCGGAATCACCGGAACGAACGGAAAAACGACGACGACGACGATCGTCCGTGATGTCTTGGCCCAGTTGGGACGGAAAACGGGAATCATCGGTACCGTCGAAGTCAAAATTGGTGACCGGGTCGTCCCGAGTCGTAATACGACACCTCAAAGTTCGGAACTGCAAGCCTTTTTCCATCAAATGCACCAAGAAGGCGTCGAAGACGTCATCATGGAAGTCTCTTCACACGGATTGGAGCTCGGACGGGTGACCGGAACAGATTTTGACGTGGCTGGGTTTACGAACCTGACACACGATCATCTCGATTTCCATAAAACATTCGAGAATTATGCACGGGCAAAAGGATTGCTCTTTGCACAACTCGGGCAACGGCTATCCGATAAAAAAGTCGCAGTCTTGAATGCAGATGATGAGATCAGTCAGTTATTTGAGATGATGACGGGTGCCCGTGTCATGACATACGGGATTGATCAATCGGCCGACTTGATGGCTACAAATATTACACAAACGCTTCAGGAAACAACATTTACGATGGTTTATCAGGAACAATCGGTCGAACTGACTGTTCAATTCATCGGTCGATTCAACGTCTATAACTTACTGCTTGCCACAGGCATCCTTCTTTCAATCGGCTACAGTTTAACTGAGATTTCGAATGCGATCACTCAGATTCAGCCGGCAAAAGGTCGGATGCAACGTTTGCCGATTGACGGTTACAACATTTATGTGGACTATGCGCATACGCCGGATGGTATCGAACAATGTTTGAAAGCATTAGTTGATGTTCCAAAAGAAAATATCGTCTTTTTAATTGGAACAGGCGGAAATCGGGATGTGACCAAACGGCCGATGATGGGACAACTTGCCTCAACGTACGCGGGAACAGTCGTCATCACGACGGACGATCCCCGTTTTGAATCGTATGAGTCCATCACATCCGGAATCGCATCCGGGATGCTTCACGATCAATTCGTTGAAATCGGAGACCGGGAAGAAGCAGTCCGCTACGCAGCGAGTCTTGCTCGACCGGACAACATCGTTATTCTAGCAGGAAAAGGGCATGAAAAATATCAAATCATTGGGGATGAGAAGACACCCCTCGACGAAGAGGTACTCGTTAAAGAGATGATACGCCAATTGGAGGAAAAGAAGTGACTTATCAACAACTTGAAATTGAACAGGCGCAGTTTGAACAGTTTGTAAAAACCCACCCGAAAGGAGATCTTCTCCAGTTACCTGCTTGGGGATCCGTCAAGGCAGCAACTGGCTGGACGCATGAACGGATTGCGGTCGGAACGTCAACCGGTCAGCTGGTCGGGGTCGCATTGTTATTGTTTAAAAAAGTTCCGAAATTACCGTTTACGTTATGTTATGCTCCACGCGGATTTGTCGTTGATTATACAGATCAGTCAGCCGTTGCGGCATTACGGGATGCGGCGATTCGAGTCGCAAAAAAACGAAAAGCGATTACGATTAAACTCGATCCGAACGTCGACCGGACGGAATATCCGAACTTGCTTCAAGAAATGAAGGAACTCGGATTTAAGCACAACGGATTCGGAGGCGGATTTGATTATGCGCAACCGCGCTTTACGATGGAGACAAGTCTTGAAGGGTCGGAAAAAGAAATCTTTGACCGTTTCCATTCCAAGTTTCGTTATAATGTCCGTTTGGCCGAACGAAAAGGGATTGTTTGTTACGAAGCATCGCGGGAAGAGTTAAAAACATTTGCGAACCTGATGGTCGAAACAGGAGAACGTGATGGGTTTTCGATTCGCGGTCTCGATTACTTTGAAAATCTTTACGATCATCTTCGTCCGACTGGAGATGCGGCATTGTTTTTAACTAAACTGGATGTCGTCCGGGCGCTTGAAAATACGGAAGCAGCCTTATTACAAGCAGATAAGGAGTTAACGAAAATCCACCGTCAGCTGGAAAAAGAAACGGTCGAAAAAAAAATCAACAGTTTGAATAATCGACTCGAACAGACGACTGCTCAGATTGAAAAGGCAGAGAAATCGAAAACTGAACTGATGGCGATTGCGGCAAAACATCCAAACGGAGTGATTCTTTCAGGCGGTTTGTTGACGCTTGCCGGTCGCCGGTCGTATTACCTATACGGTGCCTCGTCAAACGAATACCGTGAATTCATGCCGAACCACTTGATGCAATGGACGATGATGCGTCATGCGAAAGCGCACGGAGCCATTTCATATGACTTTGGCGGTGTGAGTGGATCAACGGATCCGGACGATCATTATGCGGGTCTCTATGCCTTTAAGTCAGGTTGGGGCAGTGAAATGATTGAAAAAATCGGAGAATTCGACTATGTCCTGAACAAGCCGTTATATCTGTTGCTTGAAACAGGATTGCCGATTCTTCAAAAAATTCGGAAGAAGTTACGCCGCTAATGAAACGGGGAACAATCTTCATCTGGATTTTGTTCCTGCTGGTCATGTTTGCCATCGGATCCTTTCTTGCCGCGTCTACTAATCGAATGCCAAGCATTTTGATGGATCAGCCGGAGTTAGGGCTGGAAAGTTGTCCACGAGACCGTGCCGGCGAGAACCGTCTCATTAACGACAGTGCCAATCAATTGAAGCAACTTCATCCGGCAGTCCGTACCGGTGCGGAGGATTTGATTCGTCTCAGTCATTCCTGCTACAACATTGATATCCGGATCACACAAGGGTATCGGACAAAAAAACAGCAGGATGCACTGTATGAACAAGGCCGCTCACAAGCAGGAGACGTAGTAACCAACGCGCGCGGCGGAGAATCGATGCACAATTATGGTTTAGCGATTGACTTCGTTCAAATGATAGACGGAGATATTTCTTACGATTTAGAATACGACGGAAATCAATCAGGTAAAAGTGACTGGCGTGAGGTGGCTGCTGTCGGGAAAGCGCTTGGCTTTGAATGGGGCGGCGACTGGAAACGATTTGTCGATTATCCGCACTTCGAGATGACATTCGGTTATTCCTTGAACGAGCTTCAAGCAGGCGAGAAACCGAGCAGACAGGAAAAAGCAAACCGAACAGAGGAAATCGAGAAGCTGTTGAATCCGTAAAACGAACATCGTGTGGACCGAAAGAGTGGTCACACGATGTTTTTTTTCGTTTTCACCATCCCTGTTGTTGGCAGAATGGCAAAGTTCGGCTAGAATAGTGATAGTGATAAGTGGACGGCTCACGAAAAGTGAATATAAATAGGAGGTCATATCGTGTCAAAGAAAAAGACGGAAAAAGTAAGCGTCTTTGCTCTTGGTGGCGCCGGTGAAATCGGTAAGAACATGTACGTCGTCGAACTCGACGAGGACATCTTCGTAATCGATGCCGGGTTAATGTTCCCAGGAGATGAGATGCTTGGAATCGATAAAGTCATTCCAGACATTAGTTATTTAAAAGAAAACAAAGAGCGAATTCAAGGGATTTTCATTACTCATGGACATGAGGACCACATTGGTGCCCTCAGTTATGTCTTACGGGACTTAAAAGTACCGGTTTATGGAACACGTTTAACGCTTGGTTTGATTGAAATTAAATTAAAAGAAGCCGGTTTATTGAAAAAGGCAGATCTTCGTCCAATTGATGCCAAGACGAAATTAACCGTAGCAGGTCACTTCATTACGTTCTTCCGTGTTAATCACTCGATTCCGGATGCAGTCGGGGTATGTATCCAAACATCGCAAGGGGCGATTGTCCATACGGGAGACTTTAAATTTGACTACACACCAGTCGACGGCAAACAAGCTGATTTCGGGAAGATTGCCGCAATCGGTCAGCGCGGTGTCCTCTGTCTGTTATCTGATTCGACGAATGCCGAACGTCCTGGTATGTCCGGCTCAGAATCAACGGTCGGTTCGGAACTGAACGATGTCATCTATGAGGCACCAGGTCGCGTCATCGTAGCTTCCTTCGCATCAAACGTTCACCGTCTGCAACAGGTCTTTGCAGCGGCAGAAGCCAACAACCGGAAAGTTGCGGTTGTCGGTCGTAGCATGGTCAATATCGTGGAGGTCGCTCAACGTTTGAACTACTTGCGCTTTAAACAAAAAACGTTGGTCGAACTGTCGGAAATCAATCGACTTGATGATAATCAAGTTGTGATTTTAACGACGGGGTCGCAAGGTGAACCGATGGCAGCTCTCACACGCATGGCACGGAACGCGCATAAGCAGGTCAACATCCGCTTAAACGATACCGTTGTCGTTGCAGCGTCACCGATTCCCGGAAACGAGAAATCCGTTTCGAAAACAATTGATCTCTTGTTCCGCGCCGGTGCGAACGTCATCTACAATCAGCGGAAAGTTCATGTATCCGGTCACGGACACGCAGAAGACTTGAAGTTGATGCTGAACTTGATTAAACCGAAATTCTTCGTTCCAATCCACGGGGAGTTCCGGATGCAAAAGGCACACAGCCGTTTAGCACAAACGGTTGGTGTCAATGCGAACAACATCTTCATCATCGAAAACGGGGATGTCGTCGAGTTTGAAAAACGGAAAGCCCGGATGTCACGTAAAGTGAACGCCGGAAACGTCCTGATTGACGGAATTGGTGTCGGGGATGTCGGAAACATCGTCTTACGTGATCGTCGCCTGTTGTCACAAGACGGTGTTGTCCTCTGTGTGATTACCATCAGCCGAAAAAATAAAACGATTGTCTCCGGGCCAGAAATCATTTCCCGCGGATTCGTTTATATGCGCGAATCCGAAGATATGATCAATGAAGCCAACCGTATCGTTGCCAAGCAACTGCAAGGTAAATTGACTGGTGAGCTCGACTGGACAGAAATGAAATCATTGATTCGTGACAAGTTAAGTTCATACTTGTATGAACAGACGAAACGTCGTCCGATGATTTTACCGATCATCATGGAAATTTAACAAAAGGAGCGACTCAGGGAGGCCGATGGATGGTCAGCTGAGTCGTTTTTTTATCAGGAGGTCAGAGAAAGATGGCGACAACAAAAAAAGGACCGGTCCGGAAAACACCGCCACGAAAGCGCATCCCGGCGAAAAAACGGCCACCCGCGAAAAAACAGCGTCAACCGATCCAATACCGTACATATGCAGCAATCATCGCGGTTCTTTCATTGCTGGCGTACGTTTTAGCACTTGGACAGTTTGGACGTGTCGGTGAAGTACTGGCGCAATTCGCAACAGATCAGGTGGGACAGTTTGGTTCCCTTCTGTACGGTTTGATTGGCGGAATGTTGTTACTGATCTTATCAAACCAAGAACGGGTAGCCAAATGGGCCTGGTCTTCCTTAATTTTAGGTGGCTTAATCTGGATTGATTTGCTACTTGGTCAACCGCGTGGGGCCATGAATGCATGGCTGTATCAAGGTTCCTCTTATTATATCTCCAGTTTTGGGGCATTTATGATCGGTTTATTTCTGATGGTGACAGGAATTCATCTGCTTCAGCCGACATTTTTCAGTGAACTGGCGTTCGGGATCAAGGAACGAATTCAGGAATTCCGGCAACGCGAGCGACAGACAGTAGCAAAAGAACGTCCTCAGAAAAAGAAACCAACCCAGTCAGAAGCGCTAGAACAACCGGTTGCTAAAAAGAAAACATTGAAAAAACAAGCCGTCGAAGAACTCGTCCCGGAAGAAGCACCGGTCAATCTTCAAGATGTACCAATCATCGGATTTGCGGATCATGTCGAACCACAAGCGAAAGACCCACAAGGACCGCTGACGATGACGGAGACACCGGACGGGTATCAATTGCCGTCGCTTGATTTACTGTCAGAACCCGTCACAAAAGACTTATCAGGGGAAAACAAGCGCTTAAAAGACAATGCGACGAAACTGATTGCTACGTTAAAGTCGTTTGGAATTGGAGCAAAAGTCTTAAAAATCCATCTTGGGCCAAGTGTGACGAAATATGAGATTGAACCGGATCAAGGTATCAAGCTGAGTCGAATCACCGGACTGGCCGATGATTTGGCACTTGCGCTCGCAGCAAAAGATATCCGGATTGAAGCACCGATTCCCGGAAAAGCTGCCGTCGGAATCGAAGTGCCGAACCGGGAAGTCGCGATGGTCTCTTTACGAGAGGTCTTAGGGGCGGAGAGCGTTCAAGCAGACCCGGATCGCTTACTTGTTGCGCTTGGTCGAAGCATCTCCGGTGAGACGGTCACAGCGAAGCTGAATAAGATGCCGCATGTCTTAGTCGCCGGTTCAACCGGCTCCGGGAAATCTGTTTGTATCAACGGAATGATTGTTTCGATTTTAATGCGGGCCCGGCCAGATGAAGTCCGGCTGATGATGATTGATCCGAAGATGGTCGAACTGAATGTCTATAACGGAATTCCCCATCTGCTCGCACCTGTCGTGACAGATCCGAAGAAAGCGGCACAGGCTTTAAAACAGGTCGTTTCGGAAATGGAACGGCGGTATGAAATCTTCAGTCAGAACGGGGCGCGGAATATCGAAGGCTACAATGCCTTGATCGATAAGATGAACGCAGAGGAAAAAGTCCATCAACGCCTGCCGTACATCGTCGTTATCGTTGATGAGTTAGCCGATTTGATGATGGTTGCCTCAAATGAAGTCGAAGATGCCATCATGCGGCTCGCTCAGATGGCGCGGGCAGCCGGGATCCACATGGTCATCGCGACACAACGGCCAAGTGTCGACATCATTACCGGCGTCATCAAGGCCAACATCCCGTCCCGGATCGCTTTCAGCGTTTCCAGTGGGACGGATTCCCGGACGATTCTTGATACAAGTGGGGCAGACAAGTTGCTCGGACGAGGGGACATGTTATTGCTCGGGAACGGAATGAATAAACCGGTTCGCGTCCAGGGAGCATTCCTGTCAGATGAAGAAGTCGAAACAATCGTCAATCATGTCATTTCCCAACAAAAGGCACAATATGTCGAGGCTATGATTCCTAAAGATATTCCAGAAGGGGAGACGGAAGTCGACGATCCGTTATACGATGAAGTCGTTCAGTTCATCTTGACACAGGAGACAGCATCCACCTCGATGATTCAACGGAAATATCGGATCGGCTACAACCGGGCCGCCCGACTGATTGATGCGTTAGAAGAAAATGGTTTGATTGGTCCGTCTGAAGGATCAAAACCGCGTCGTGTCATGGGGCATTAACAGTTGAAAGAGGAGAGAGCCACCTGAGGCTTTGTCCTCTTTTTTTAGGTGAAAATCAAAAAATGAAAACTTAAACCGTTTTCATCAAAATAGTTGTCAGACGTCTGTTGATTTTGTGCGGGATATTTGTCATACTCAGTCATATAAGTTGGCGTACCCGATAAAGGTACGTGAGCGACTTTTTCACAAATAGATAATGAAAGCGCTCACATTACAGGAAGAGGAGTTGGCGATGATGAAAAAGCAGTATGCATTCGTATCAATGATGACCATTGCGACAGTCGGATTAGCAGCATGTGGAGGTTCGGCGGACAACAATTCAAGTAAAAAGGAACAGTTTTCTGTAGCGATGGTTGCCGATAAAGGCGGAATCGATGACAAGTCATTTAACCAGTCGGCATGGGAAGGCCTTCAAGCGTACGGAAAAGAAAATCAGCTTAAGCAAAATGAAGGCTACTCCTATCTTCAGTCTAAGTCCCAACAAGACTACCAACCGAACTTGTCTCGACTCGCACGAGGCGGGGAAGATTTAGTATTCGGAATCGGGAATACGTTTAACGAAGACATCGAGACTGTAGCGAAACAATTTAAGGATACTCAATTTGCCATCGTCGACAATGTCGTACCGGGTAAAAATGTGACATCAATTACGTTCAAAGAGAACGAAGGCGCTTATCTTGCGGGAATTGTAGCGGCCATGCAGACAAAAACGGACCACATCGGATTTGTCGGCGGCATGAAGATGGATGTCATTGAGCGATTCCGTGCCGGATTCGAAGCAGGGGCAAAATCCGTTAATCCAAAAATCAAAGTTGACGTCCAATACGCTGAGGATTTTGCAGCACCGGAAAAAGGACAAGCAATAGCAGCCGGAATGTACGGAAAAGGCGCGGATATTATTTTCCCGGCTGCCGGCGGAACAGGAAACGGTGTCTTCACAGAAGCGAAAAACCGTAAGAAGAACGGCGAAGATGTTTCAGTCATCGGAGTAGACCGGGATCAAAAAGAAGAAGGTATGCCGGAAGACGTGACGTTGACATCGGTCATCAAGCGAGTAGATCGTGCGGTTCAAGATACAGCCAATGCGGCGAAAGACGGAAAACTAACGGGTGGGAAAACGATTCGTTACGGTTTAAAAGAACAAGGTGTCGATTTAGTAGAGTCAGACAAGCTGTCAAAAGAGACATTGAAAAAAGTCGAACAAGCCAAAAAAGCTGTTGTTGAAGGAAAAACAGTTGTCCCTGAACAATAAGCGACAGGTGGAAAAGGGGTATTCTTAGGTAGAATGCCCTATTTTCTTCCAATCTTATTTACGTTATGAAAAGGGTTACAAAAGCGCCAGAAGTCAGACTTCTAACCTGTTACAAAATGATTGCAGGATTGAGTCCGGCATCATATACTTATCTTGGCTGGAGTTCTCATACGTCAGAAGTCTGAGCACTGGTTACAACTAGATAGAGGATGGAGATGCGTCATGTCGATTAAATTAGATCATCGTTTGCTTTATTTACGTGTGATTGAAAAAATCAAGTCTGACATCGATGACGGCGTTTACAAGGAAGGCGAAAAGTTACCTTCAGAGTTTGAACTTTCAAAGCAACTTGGCGTTAGTCGAGCGACTCTTCGAGAGGCTTTACGAATTCTTGAAGATGAGAACATTGTCATCCGTAAACACGGTGTCGGTACGTTTATCAATGCAAGACCACCGTTTACTTCAGGGATTGAGGAGCTTTACAGTGTCACGGAGATGATTGCGCGTGCAGGTATGATTCCGACCTCAGAAGTTCTGTCATCAGAAATGGTACAACCAACTGAACGTGATCGAGAACGTTTTCAGTTAGGACCGGATGAACTGGTTTATCGAATCGAACGAATCCGACTTGCGGGAGATGTTCCTGTCGTCTATTGTGTCGATAAGATTCCAAGCCATTATATTAAAAATGAAGAACAGTTTACGTCTTCGACGTCACTGTTTGACGCTCTAGAAAAAGAATTAGGACGCCGTGTCACTCATGCGGTCACGCACATCGAACCGCGGATTGATCCAAAGATCGCTGAACAATTACATACGGACCAACCGTTACTCGTACTGCGGCAAACGCATTATGATGAGCTTGACCGATCCGTTCTTTATTCAGCGAACTATTTCCGTGCGGACAAGTTTGATTTCCATGTCATCCGTAAGCGTGTCTAACCACTCGTTTTAGGGGTTCCACTGAAAGCGCTTTCCACCTACCTACGTAACGCTCCTCATCACCAGCCTCAGGTGCTTGACGTAGTCAGGAACTTTGTATGACCATATTCGAAAGGGGATTATTTCAGATGAAAAAGAAGTCACTTCTCGCATTAGCAGCAACAGGTTTAGCAATGAGTTCGGTACTCGCAGCATGTGGTGGTAACGATGATTCGAAAGATTCAAGCGGCGGAGACGAAAAAGCAGGCTTCAAAGTAGGTATGGTTACAGATACGGGCGGTGTTGACGATAAGTCGTTCAACCAATCAGCGTGGGAAGGGATTCAGAAATTCGGTAAAGACAACGACTTAAAAGAAGGTACAGGATACAAGTACCTCCAGTCAGCGAAACAATCGGATTACCAACCGAACCTTCAGCAATTGGCTCGTGCGAAATATGACTTGATTCTCGGTATCGGATTCTTAATGGCAGAAGATATCGGTAAAGTTGCCGATCAGTTTAAAGACAACAACTTTGCACTCGTCGACATGGTCGTTGACAAACCAAACGTTGCGTCAATCGTCTTCAAAGAAAACGAAGGATCATTCCTCGTTGGTGTTGTTGCCGGTTTGACAACGAAATCAGACAAAGTTGGTTTCGTCGGTGGTGTTAACTCTGACTTGATCAAAAAGTTCGAAAGTGGATTTAAAGCTGGAGTTAAAGCCGTCAACCCGAAAGCAGACATCCAAGTTCAATATGCAGAAGACTTTAACGCTGCTGAAAAAGGACAAGCAATTGCTTCAGGTATGTACGGTAAAAAAGTCGACGTCATCTATCATGCTGCTGGTGGAACAGGACAAGGTGTCTTCACAGAAGCGAAAAACCGTAAGAAAAACGGCGAAGATGTTTGGGTAATCGGTGTCGACCGTGACCAAGTTGAAGAAGGTATGCCAGAAAACGTTACATTGACGTCAATGGTCAAACGTGTAGATACAGCAGTTGAACAAGTAGCAAAAGATACGAAAGACGGTAACTTCCCAGCTGGTAAAGTCGTTGAGTTCGGTCTCAAAGACGGCGGAGTTGATATCGCACCATCACAAGACAATGTAGCGAAAGACGTCTTGACGAAAGTGGAAGACTTCAAAAAACAAATCATCGCTGGCGACATCAAAGTTCCAGCTACTGACGACGAGTACAAAGAATACGAAGCGTCACTGAAATAAACTGGAAGCGGGGGTCGCTAGTACTGCGGCCTCCCCTTTTAAACTAAACATGGGAGTGGATTTTCTTGGAATACGTCATTGAAATGCTAAACATACGAAAAGAGTTTGGCAGTTTCGTCGCAAATGATAACATCACGCTCCAGCTTCGGAAAGGTGAGATTCACGCTTTACTTGGTGAAAACGGTGCCGGAAAATCGACGCTGATGAACGTCTTATTTGGTTTGTATCAGCCTGAGGCTGGAGAGATTCGTGTACGTGGTGAGAAAGTCAATATTACGAGTCCGAACGTTGCGAATGATCTGGGGATCGGGATGGTACACCAACATTTCATGCTCGTTCAAAATTTCACAGTAACAGAAAACATCATCTTGGGTGCAGAACCGAAAGCCGGTCTGAAAATCGACCGAGCAGCGGCACGTGAAAAAGTCCGCCAAATTTCGGAACAATACGGTCTTGCCGTTGATCCAGATGCAAAAATCGAAGATATTTCGGTAGGGATGCAACAGCGTGTTGAAATTTTAAAAACACTGTACCGTGGCGCAGATATTCTAATCTTCGATGAGCCATCTGCTGTTTTAACCCCACAAGAAATCAAAGAATTGATTCAAATCATGAATCGATTGATTGCTGAAGGGAAATCGATTATCTTGATTACCCACAAATTGAAGGAAATCATGGAAGTCGCCGATCGCTGTACGACAATTCGTCGTGGTAAGTATATCGGAACAGTTGATATCGATGAAACAATGACCCAATCAAGACTGGCTGAGATGATGGTAGGGCGGGAAGTAAACTTCAATGCGGAGTATTCCAAGGCAACTCCACAAGAACTTGTGCTGGACATCAAAGATTTAGTTGTCAAAGACAGTCGCGGTATCAAGGCAGTAGACGGATTGAACCTCGATATCCGGGCCGGTGAAATCGTCGGAATCGCTGGAATCGATGGGAATGGACAAACGGAGTTGATTGAAGCTATTACCGGTTTGCGTAAAGCAGACAGCGGTGAGATTTTCCTCAATAACAAATCCATCAAGAACTTAAAACCGCGAAAAGTGACGGAATCCGGTGTCGGACATATTCCGCAAGACCGTCATAAACACGGTTTGGTCCTCGACTACTCGATCGGGCACAATATGGTGTTACAAACGTATTATCAAAAACCGTATTCAAAAGCAGGCATCATGAACTACGGTCAGGTCATGGAAAAAGCAAAAACCTTAATCGAGAAGTTCGACGTCCGAACTCCAAGTCCGGAAACATTTGCGCGCGCCCTGTCAGGCGGAAACCAACAAAAGGCGATTATCGCCCGTGAAGTAGATCGTTCCCCTGACTTACTGATTGCGGCACAACCAACACGTGGACTAGATGTCGGAGCCATTGAATTCATCCATGAACAATTGGTTCTCGAACGAGAAAAAGGCCGTGCTGTTCTATTGATTTCATTTGAATTGGAAGAAATTCTACAAGTGTCGGACCGGATTGCGGTTCTTTATGAAGGACGTACCGTTGCTTTCCTTGATCCGAAAGAAACAAACGAAATCGAACTTGGCTTCTTGATGGCCGGCGGTAAGAAAGAGGAGGTCGGTCGTTCATGAAACTAGAACGTTTTTACGGAATATTGATTCCGATTCTGTCCATCATTTTAGGAATGGTCGTCGGTGCAATCGTTATGCTGGCTGGCGGTTACAATCCGGTTGATGGATTTGATCAATTGTTTTACGGAATATTCGGAGAGCCTTACAGCATCGGTGAAACATTACGAGCTGCTGCTCCGCTGATTTTTGCGGGTCTTGCTGTTGCCTTTGCTTTCCGGACAGGACTCTTTAACATCGGAGTGGAAGGACAAGTGTTGGTCGGCTGGATGGTTGCCGTCTGGATCGGGATTGAGTTTGACCTCCCGACAGCGATTCACTTGCCGCTCGCTTTGATTGGTGCGGGACTTGCTGGAGCGCTTTGGGCATCCGTCCCGGGTATCTTAAAAGCAAAATTCCACGTGCACGAAGTTATCACGTCGATCATGATGAACTATATCGCCCTCTATGTGACGAATGATATTTTACGTCACGTCATCGGGATTGAAAACGAACGGACGGAGTCAGTAAAGGAATCCGCTTCACTTGCTTCACCATTCCTGCAGGAATTGACGGATTTCTCACGTCTGCATAACGGGATTTTCATTGCTGTTCTCGCAGCACTCGTCTTTTGGTTCATCCTTTGGAAAACGACGCTCGGTTATGAATTACGGGCAGTTGGTTTCAATAAGAGTGCAGCAGAATATGCCGGTATGGGTGTCAACAAGAACATTGTTCTTTCATTCGTCATCTCGGGTATATTTGCAGGACTCGCCGGAGCGATGGAAGGGTTAGGAACATTCCAAAACATGACGCTGAATGCTTCATTCACAGGTGTCGGATTCGACGGGATTGCCGTTGCCTTACTAGGTGCCAACAATCCGATTGGGGTTGTACTTGCCGCCTTACTGTTTGCGGGTCTGAACATCGGTGGTCTTTCGATGCAACAAATCGGAATCCCGCCAGAATTAATTAAAATCATCATCGCATTTATCATCATCTTCGTCGCATCGGGTTATGCGATCCGTCTTTTGATCGAGAAGTTCACGGTCAAGAAACCCGAAGATAAAAAAGTGAAAGGAGCCGATAAATAATGGGCTTTTTAGAAGTACTGTATATTATCGTACCGATCGCACTTGCCTATTCGGCTCCGTTGATCATTGCAGCACTCGGTGGAATCTTCAGTGAGCGTTCTGGTGTTGTCAACATCGCACTTGAAGGATTGATGGTCATGGGGGCATTCTCAGGTATCGTTTCGGCCTTAACGTTATCGAAGATGGGGTTAGGCGCTGCCAGTCCTTGGATTGCCATGCTGATTGCCATCGTTGTCGGAGCCATATTCTCGTTGTTCCTCGCAATTCCGGCCATTTTATTCCGTGCCGATCAGACGGTTCTCGGAGTAGCGATTAATATGTTAGCTGTCGGTTTGGCGATTTTCCTTGTTCGTGCGTTTTATGGAAAAGGACAGACGGATTCGATTCCGAACCGGATTTCGAAAGAAAACGTTCCGTTTTTATCGGATATCCCGGTACTCAAGATGTTTTTTGCTAACGTCTATTACACGTCGTACATTGCGATTGCTTTGGCATTCGTTGCGTGGTACGTCATCTTCAAAACACCATTCGGTCTCCGTCTTCGTTCGGTCGGGGAACATCCCATGGCGGCAGATACGATGGGAATCAATGTCACGAAAATGCGTTTCATCGGTGTCATGATTTCAGGTGGTTTTGGTGGTCTTGCCGGCGCTGTTTACGCGACATCGATTTCACTCAACTTCAGTGTAACAACAATTCTTGGACAAGGATTCCTTGCGATTGCAGCCATGATTTTCGGAAAATGGAATCCACTCGGAGCGATGGGCGCAGCCTTATTCTTCGGATTCGCTCAAGCGATTTCGATCATTGGACAACAGTTACCGCTTTTGGATCAAATTCCACAAGTCTACTTGTTGATTGCACCATACTTGCTGACGATTTTGGCACTTGCCGGTGTCGTTGGACGGGCGGATGCACCGAAAGCTGTCGGTGTACCGTATATCAAAGGAAAACGGTAACGTTTCCTGTCTTAAATCACTTTTCTGCGCTCGCCGTAGGAAAGTGATTTTTTTTACGAAAAAAAGATCTGCTCCTGTAAGAGCAGACCGGTGAGTCGAACATTATTCGTATTTAAGCGCGTCGCCTTCAAATGATTCGTCCGCTACTTTGATAGAATCTGTCGGGCATCCTTCGAATGCATCGATCATATCATCAAATAACGCTTCTGGAATTTCAGCTGTTCCCTTGTTATCATCTAAAATGACGTAAGCCAAGCCCTCATCATCGTAATCATAAATATCAGGGGCAGCTGCGCCGCAAGCGCCACATGCGATACATGTGTCTTTGTCAACAATTGTAAATTTAGCCATCGGTCATTCTCCTCTCGATTCGAAAACATTGGAAACCAAGTACTGTTCTCATCTATAAGTCATTGTATCGGACTCATGCGCGCATTTCAATGAAGAAGAGGTAGAAGTATGTGAATAAACCAATCGATGGGGTGAAATCGCCTTTTCCGTTTCTTTAGTAGATTCAACATAGCGTAAATCAGATAGGAAATGTAAAATAGGAACAAATGTACGAATTGGGAGTCGGGTGTATTCTGAACATGAACGAGGCATCCCAGTAACAACTTGCAACAGGACGGAAAGGAGGACTGACATGGAAAAAACAATCGTACGACAAATCGTACTAGAAGCCATCAGTCGTTTGCAAAATGAACGGACAGATCGAAGCTTATTTCATCTGATTCAAGGAAAACGTTCAGCGACTTCCTTACAAGACGCACATTTTTACGGACTGGAAGCTATTTTCGGAATGGTGCCATTAAAAAAAGACCGGTTTGAGCAGCTGTTACAGGAGCTGGAACATGCCGGCTGGATCGAGCGGGAACAAACTTTGATGATTACAGATGCCGGAAGAGCACAAATCACTCCGCCTTTTTTACTGGATGACTTAGGTGGAGAGCTACGCGGTTATCCGATACATTTGTGGAAACGGATCAGTCTGTTGATTCAATCGATTGCCTGTCTTGATCAAAACACTTTTTTTATTCCAGTACAACAAGACAGTGGGATAAAAGAGTGGGTCAGACAACAAATCCGTCAGGTACCCGAACGGTCGGTTTGGATAACGACTGTGTATCAAGAACTGAATAAGGCGTTACATCAATTGACAGAACGAGATGCAATTCTCATCAGTTACCGGTTATCCGGGCAAAAAACGGGATTATCGTTTCCTCAATTGAGTGAACGGCTGGGAACAGACTTGCTTTCGCTACAGTTGGAATTTGTGATGGCCTGGCGAAGATGTTTACGGGCATTACCTGAAGACGGCCTGATACTGTCTCTAGGAAACGATATTGATCATTTTAAAATGACGCAGTCTGCGAAAAAGACCTGGGAGTTGCTGAAACAAGGTTACACCGTTCAACAAATTGCCGAGAGGCGACGATTAAAAAAAAGTACGATGGAAGATCATCTCGTCGAAATCGCAATGTATGCTACTGTTTTTCCACTCGAACAATTTGTGACTGCTACCCAATATGAAGAGGTTGTCCGACTCTCTGAACGGTTACAGACGTTCTCACTGAAACGGATTAAACACGAATTGACGCAGGAAATGGACTATTTTCAAATCCGTATCGTCCTGGCAAGAAAGGTGGCTCGTCCATGATGGAAGAAGTATTAAAGCGAATCTTTCGATATGATGCATTTCGTGACGGGCAACGTCCAATCGTCGAATCGGTCCTTGACGGTCATGATACAGTCGCTATCCTGCCGACAGGCGGAGGTAAATCGATTTGTTACCAATTGCCATCTTATCTGCAAACGCCCGGACTGACGTTGATTGTATCCCCCTTGCTGTCGCTGATCGAAGACCAGGTCATGCAAATCAAACGCCGGGGGGAACGATCCGTCGCCAAGTTGACGTCGCTTGAGTCCCGTGATCAAAAAGAGCACATTTTACGCCACCTGAATCAGTTACGTTATTTATATCTGTCCCCTGAGCAGTTGGCTGTCCCGCAAATCCAACAACGGTTAGCGGACATCAAAATCAATCTGTTTGTCATCGATGAAGCCCACTGTATCTCGCAGTGGGGGCACGAGTTCAGAACGGAATATGCAAAACTGGGGTCTATCCGAAAACAGCTGGGTAATCCGACTTGCCTAGCTTTGACGGCTACGGCAACGAATCAAGTCGAACAGGACATCATTCAAGGGCTGGCACTTATACAACCCAACCGGATCCGTCATTCCGTCAACCGACCGGAAATTCAACTCATTGTCGAACAAACTGAACAAAGCGAAAAAGATACAGTGTTGAAAAGACGATTGAAGACTACCAATCGTCCATGCGTCATTTATACGACGACGCGGAAAGAAGCAGAGCGAATCGCGACGTTTGTTCCTCAGGCGGCCTATTACCACGCCGGTCTTGAACCGGAAGATCGACAACTGATTCAACAACAGTTCCTTCACGACGAAATTGACTGTCTGGTCTGTACCAGTGCATTTGGTATGGGTGTTGACAAAGGAAATGTCCGGACCGTCATTCATTATACGATGCCGGCTACGATTGAAGCCTACATGCAGGAAATCGGACGAGCGGGACGGGACGGTCAGCCCTCGACTGCTGTATTACTCTATGCACCAGGTGATCAACAACTTCAACAATTCTTAGTGGATAAACAATATGCGTCGTTACTTTGGGTTGATCAAGTGACTCAATCCCGCGGACAAGGGGAGTCTTTTGAATCGATTGAACAACGCCTTAATCTCGAACCGGATGATCCCGCCTATCGATTGTTAAAAAGTCAACTTATGGAAGGGAAAACAAAATCACAAATTATTGAATGGCAAGAGGACCGGAAAAAAATACGTTTACGTGAACTTATGCAAATGATAAATTATATTCAAAATACGTTTTGTCGCCGGGCCTTCATCTTGGAGCATTTTGGCGAAAAGCCAGTTGTACAAGACCGGTGTTGTGACAATTGCGGTACACTCACGGTGGACGAACCCGTCATACAGGTCGATGTGAACCAACTTGACTGGAAACGTCGGCTAGAAGAAGTCTTTTTTTCATCCCGTCCTTCAGTGTAAACTAATAGTATTCCTTATTTTTTAGAAAAGGTGATGAAATTGAGTAAACACGATCAACGAAAAAATCGGCAAGATGAACAACAACGAACATCATTACCTCCACGTTCCTCGAGAATCGAGCACGTTCGAAATGAACGGTTAAAACAACCATTTGCTAAAAATCCACTTGCGATTACCCTCACCGTTTTGATGATTACCATTATCATTGCCTTTGTCTCCATCGGTTTCATGATGTAAGCGCACATTGTGAACGGAGATTTTTTTCCTTTACGGGTATACTAAAGGGAAGAAGAAAGGAGGCACGGTGCATGGATCGTGGGAAATATAATATCAAAGCAGTTGCTGCATTGGTGGGACTCAATCCGACGACCATTCGTGCTTGGGAACGGCGGTATCAAGTATTGGATCCAGATCGGAGCGAATCAGGACATCGTATTTACAGCGATAACGATGTTGCCAAGCTGCGGTGGATTGTCGATAAACAAAAAGAAGGGTTATCGGTTTCGAAAGCCATTCAACTATATGAAATGCCGGTGAACCGAACGGAGGTTCCAACCGATTACGGGATCGAACTGCGTGATCAACTGTTCGAAGCACTGACGAGTTTCGAAGAACGGCACGCACATGACATCATGAACAAAGCCTTTTCGATGTTTAGCTTTGATAAGGTCATTCAAGATATCGTAGGTCCGTTGTTACATGAAATCGGGATGCGATGGGAAAAAGGAACGATTACGATTGCACATGAACATTTTGCGACGGCGTTCTTACGGGCGCGTCTCTCGACGTTATCCCTTCAAATGCCGATTAATCCATTTTTGCCACGCATTCTGTGCGTTTGTGCACCGGAAGAAGAACATGAACTTGGATTGCTGTTCTTTACGTTGTATTTACGTCAGAGCGGATTCGATGTCATTTTCCTTGGCGCGGGTATTCCAGTACCCGATCTTGTGGCGGTAACGAAACAGCTGACTCCTCGAGCAGTTGTTTTATCTTGTACGATTTCTGATCATTTAAAGGACCTGGATGAAGCAATTGACGAGATTCATCTGCATGCGCCGCAAACGGAAATTGGTTTGGGTGGCTATGCCGTTGACCAACATCCGGAAAAGTACGGGGATATGTTGCTTGGATCAGATGACACCGCTTGGAAAAGTTGGTTAAGTCGACTCACTCCGACAACTGGTGTATAGTGTGAGTCATATTGAACGGAGAGCTTTTGTACTCTGCCGAGTAACTGGAGGAGTCTAACATGAGGTTTGAGCAATTTAAGCAAGGTCACTTACGGGTCTTCGTGTCAAAGCAAGAACTGTCTGCCCATGACGTTCGACCAGAAACGTTGGCTGTCGGAAAAGGACAAGCATTATTACGTAATTTACTAGAAGAAGCAGAATCGAATTACGGATTTCATGCCGTCGGGACACTCGACTTTTTTGTCACATTTTTTCCGAATGACGGGATGTTGGTCGATGTTCGGCGGGAAGGCGCCTTGCCGGAAGAAACGTTTGAAGAATTTGATCAAGTGGAAATCAGGATGACGGTCGATATCGTGCATCATGTCTTATATCAACTGGATCAGTTGGAGGATGTCATTCAAGCGAGTCATAGTCTGGGGCGTCACATCGATCAAACGGAAACGGGTGGCACACTGTATTTCTTTGAAAACCGTTATTATTTATACTTCCAAGAACAAATGAAGCAACATGTTGAGCAGACGATTACAACGATTCTGTCGGAATACGGAGTACCCAGTCCGAAAAGTCCGCTCGTGATGTCGGAATACGGCAAAACGATTCTGTTGGAACAAGCGGTTCCAGCTCTGATCGCAACCTTTACACCTTGATTCGGATGACCCGTTTTAATCGGGAATCGTCAAGGTGTAGCTAAAAAGTCACTTCACCGAATGCATTCGGGAAGTGACTTTTTATGTGTCTGGACGATTCTTGCGACCATTTTGTGTTTTTTCATACAAAAAGTGATGGTATGATAAGCATTGAACGTAAGATGAAGGAGTGAACAAGATGAAAGTGGCAGTATTGTTTGGCGGAATTTCTGGTGAACGTGAAGTTTCATTAAATAGTGGGAAATCGGTAATTAATGCGCTGGAAAGTAAAGGGCATGAAGTCGTTGCCGTCGACTTTCATCCAGAGCGTGCAGAGGAAATCTTAAATCTACAAGTCGAGGCCGCTGTCATTGCCCTTCACGGCAAGTTTGGTGAAGATGGTCGTGTCCAAGCACTACTAGAGATGGCAGGCATTCCATATACAGGTTCAGGAGTATTGGCGTCAGCGTTAGCGATGGACAAGGCGCGCTCAAAGGTACATTTCGAAAAAGCAGGCATTCGAATTGCACGGGATGTATTGGTCGAGCGAGGGGACGACATCGAACAAAAAGTCAAACAATGGGACAAGCAGTTCCCTTGTGTCGTCAAGCCGGCACAAGAAGGCTCTTCGAATGGTTTAACGATTGCGACGGACGAACAGATGCTGCGTCAAGGCATCGAACTGGCATTCCAGGCGGATGATGCTGTTTTGATTGAACAATTCATCAAAGGGCGTGAAGTTACAGTGCCGGTTCTCGGGGCGAAAGGACAAGAAAAAGCCTTGCCGGTCATTGAGATCATTCCGAAAAATGAATTTTATGACTACGAGTCAAAATATGCAATCGGTGGATCGGAACATATCTGTCCGGCGCAGTTTAACGACAAGACGACACAAATCTTACAGGAATGGGCCGTTTTAGCCCATCAAGTGTTAGGATGCGCCGGTTATTCGCGGTCCGATTTCCTTGTTCCCGATGAAGGGGCACCGGTTATTCTGGAAACGAATACGTTACCGGGGATGACCTCTACGAGTCTGTTCCCAGATGGTGCGCGAGCTGTCGGAATCGACTATCCGGAACTGGTCGAAACATTTATTGAACTGGCGATTACGCGTCATCAAAGTGAATCGGCAAGCAAAAAAAAGTGAAAATGAAGTAGATGGTAGAAAGCGCTTACAAATATGGTGACAACCCCTTTCATTACGGCTCGGAAAAAGGTATACTTTATCCGAACAAGGAAACGGCATAGGGGATGCCACTTATGGGGAGGAACGTTGGAATGATCACTGACCAACAACACGCAAATCATCGCAAGAATGTACTCGAAGCAACACAAGAAATCGTCAAGGAAGCACTTGAAAAACTTGGTTACCCAGACGAGATGTATGAACTGTTGAAAGAACCACTTCGGATGTTGACAGTCCGGATTCCGGTTCGAATGGATGACGGATCGACCAAAATCTTTACCGGTTACCGTGCTCAGCATAATGATGCTGTCGGTCCGACGAAAGGTGGAATTCGTTTCCATCCTAACGTAACGGAAGTCGAAGTCAAGGCATTGTCCGTCTGGATGAGTCTCAAGGCAGGAATCGTCGATTTACCTTACGGCGGGGGTAAGGGCGGAATCATCTGTGACCCACGTGAAATGAGTTTCCGTGAAATTGAACGGTTAAGTCGCGGATATGTTCGTGCCATCAGTCAAATCGTTGGTCCGACGAAAGATATTCCGGCACCGGACGTCTTCACGAATTCACAAATCATGGCGTGGATGATGGATGAGTACAGTCGAATCGATGAATTCAACTCACCAGGCTTCATTACAGGGAAACCATTAGTGCTTGGAGGTTCCCATGGTCGTGAGACGGCAACGGCAAAAGGTGTCGCCATCATGATTCGAGAAGCGGCTGCCAAAAAAGGAATCACGCTTGAAGGGGCACGTGTCGTCGTTCAGGGATTCGGTAACGCCGGAAGCTTCTTATCGAAGTTCATGCATGACCTCGGTGCGAAAGTCATCGCCATCAGTGATGCATACGGAGCATTACACGATCCGAACGGTCTTGATATTCCGTATCTACTCGATCGTCGCGATTCATTTGGTACTGTGACGACCCTTTTCAAAAATACGATTTCGAATAAAGAGTTGTTGGAACTGGAATGTGATATTTTAGTCCCGGCAGCCATTGAAAATCAAATCACAGAAGACAACGCCCATGACATTAAAGCGAGTATCGTGGTCGAAGCGGCGAACGGTCCAACGACGAACGAAGCGACGAAGATTTTAGCGGAACGTGATATTTTGATTGTTCCGGACGTTCTCGCTTCAAGTGGTGGCGTAACAGTCTCTTACTTTGAATGGGTTCAAAATAATCAAGGATACTACTGGACGGAAGAAGAAGTGCATGAAAAACTTGAAAAAGTGCTCGTGAATTCCTTTAATCAGGTGTATCAAACGGCTCAGACAAGAAATGTCGACATGCGACTTGCGGCATACATGGTAGGTGTCCGGAAAATGGCGGAAGCGTCACGATTCCGTGGTTGGGTTTAATCTAAGTCAAGCTCACTTCTAAGTGAAGTGAGCTTTTTTTGTATGGTTATTTCTTTCTTCGGCCGGAAAGATTTGCTAAGATGAAAAAAAAGCAAGCGGAAGAGGCGAAAGAGATATGTTGGACTGTATCGTCATCGGCGCAGGACCTTGTGGGTTATCAGCTGCAATTGAAATGCAGGAACGGGGATTGTCCGTCGAAGTCATTGAAAAAGGAAATATCGTGGAAGCCATTTATCAGTACCCGACACACCAGACGTTTTTTTCAAGTAGTGAAAAGCTGGAAATCGGCGGTGTGCCTTTTATTAATAAAGAATTGAAACCGAAACGACAAGATGCACTCGTCTATTACCGGGAAGTAGTACGGCGAAAAGAAGTTACCGTGCGACCATTTGAGACGGTTCAACACGTCGCGCGCATCAACGGCGGGTTTAACGTGACTTCGCTTCGCAATCAGCAAGTCGTGACACGGGAAGCCAAATCGGTTGTTCTCGCGACCGGTTATTATGGACTGCCGAATAAGATGAATATACCGGGCGAAGAGTTGCCACACGTTTTCCATTACTTCAAAGAAGGTCATCCGTTTTATGGCCAGGATGTTGTCGTAATCGGCGGGAAGAATTCGAGTGTCGATGCAGCAATTGAACTTGAAAAAGCAGGTGCCCGTGTGACCATGTTGTATCGCGGCGAATCGTATAGTCCGTCGATTAAACCATGGGTCCTGCCGAATTTTGAATCCCTGGTCCGGGCAGAAAAAGTGACGATGGTGTTTGACGCAACAATCGAAGAAATTACGAATGCGGAAGTGTTATATTCTGTTCACGGTGAACAGTTGGCCGTCAAAGCTGATTTTGTCTTCGCGATGACGGGTTATACACCGGATATCGGACTGTTCGCCGATGCCGGAATTGAAATCGATTCAGAAACAGGAATCCCTGTATTTGATGAAGCGACGATGGAGTCGAACATCGACGGCATCTATATCGCTGGTGTTGTTGCAGCTGGATATGATGCCAATAAAATCTTCATCGAAAACGGACGATTCCATGGTGAATTGATTGCAGACAGTCTTCTGTATCGTCTGAAACAAGAAACTGCACGATCATAATGTATATGCACACAAAGGGAGAGGCGTTCATAGCCCCTCCCTTTGTTGTCTGTTCTTCTATTCGACGCGGAAAGATTCTTCCAAAGCATGGTGCGTCGCACTAATCTCAAGTTCGATCATTAATTTCAACCGTGCTTTTTGAGAATTCAGTCCATTTGAGAAAATCACACCGAGTTCTTTTAATTGTTGTCCGCCCCCGGTATACCCGTATACATCCTGGACGATCCCGTTGAAACAACGACTGACGATAACGATCGGCATTTGTTGTGTCAGTGTCTGAATCGCATCTACCAGGCTCGGCGGCACGTTTCCTTGACCGAGTACTTCTAGCACAAGGCCATCGTAACCGAGTTCGCTGACCGCAAGCAGTAAATCAGGCTCCATCCCGGCATAGACTTTGAGGACGGCAACGCGTTTGCTCAATTGTGTCACCATATGGGTCGGTTTGAGAAGCGGTGTGTTAAATAAGTAAACATGATCTTTCGTCACCATACCCAGATTTCCGAAATGGACGGATTTAAAAGTATCGACTGAAGAGGTATGAGTTTTTGTGACGTTAAACGCAGAGTGGATTTCCCCGTTGAAGACGACGAGGACCCCTTTGTCTTGAGCAGCCTTACTGACGGCCACCCGTAAGGCGGTAATCAAATTAAATTCACCGTCTGATCCGACCTCATTGGAAGAACGCATCGCACCAGTCAAAACGATCGGGATAGGCGATCCAATCGTGAGCTGGAGAAAGTATGCTGTTTCCTCTAACGTATCCGTGCCGTGTGTGATGACGACGCCGTCATACGAGCCATCCTGTAATTCCTTACCGATGAAGTGAGCAAGTCGTAACATGATTTCTGGTGTGATATGCGGAGACGGCAGATTGGAAAAGTGACGTGTTGTAATGTCAGCAATGTCGGTCGCTTTGGGCAATGAGGCATCCAGCGGATTGATTTCATTAGGTAAAACGTGACCGGAATGGTTTTGCGCCATGGCGATGGTGCCTCCGGTATGAATCAAAAGTAGTTTTTTCATTAAGTAGTCGTCGTCGTAAAACGAGCAACCTTCACCTTCTTTCCCGTCATTTTCATTAACATTGTACCCTTTTTTTCCAGAGAAACAATGGGTGCTGTTTTCTTTTTCGACAGAAACCTTTATTCTAAGAGAATAGGAAGGGGGAGGAGACGTGTTACCAATCGTTTTCTCAGGAATTGCCCCAGGAATTGCATTGTTGACATATTTTTATCTGCGCCACGAACATGAATCAGAGCCCGTAGGGTATATCCTACGTAGTTTTATTTTCGGGATACTTCTTGTTTTTCCTTTAATGTTCATCGAATACATCATTCAAAATGAGTTTGGAGGACTGGAACCGATTCAATTGGTTCGTTCTGCCGTGACGGAAGAATTTGCAAAATGGTTTGTTGTGTTTTATACCGTTTATATCCATCAGCGGTTTAATGACTATTATGACGGTATCATTTATGCAGTCGCTTGTTCCTTAGGATTTGCGACACTGGAAAATATTTTATATTTAATGGTCAATGGGACGGTTGAACATATGATTTTCCGTGCGTTGTTACCGGTCTCAGGACATGCTTTATTTGCAGTCATCATGGGATTTTTTATGGGAAAAGCTAAGTTTTCGAATCATCCGTATCGTTGGCTCGGATTATCGATTTTTGTTCCGATGATTGTACACACTATCTTTAATTTGTTAATATTGGAAAATGGTGGTATATCTATTGTGCCGATTTTATTTATGATTGGATTATGGACGGTCGGTCTGTATCAAATTCGAAGTGCGAATCGTTTGAACCAACGCCACAATAGAAAAAGTAACTGAATAGAATGGGCTGGGAGAGAGTAAGATGATAGAAACTGGAGATTTAGTCATGTTGACCAATCAAGAGGACCGGCAAGGGCGAACGAAAGTGACAGCCGTGACGAACCGACTGATTTGGATTGAGGCACCAAGTGAAGTCTCGACGTTAAAAACTTTTATCTTGTCGGATCAAGAACAAGTCGGATTTTACTTTTTTAAGGAAAAAGGAAAGCTGTATGGATTTGAGACGGAAGTCGTCGAACGTCAAAATGATCCGTTACGAGGTCAACGGTATGCGTTACGTCGACCAAAAGAAGACATGATTCAGCGTGTCCAGCGCCGGCAGTTCGTCCGTGTGCCTCAATTATTGGATGTAGCTGTTCATCCACATAAAACGGCTTTTGAACCGTTCACTTCTGTGACGCTCGATTTATCGGCAGGCGGAATTTTAGTATTGGCTAATCAAATTCCAATTGAAGTGAAGGAAGAGCTGGAATTAACCTTTTTACTGCCGATGGGAGACGGTGTGACACATACAGTCGATGTTTTGGCAGAACTCGTCCGTGTTGACCCGAGAGAAGCCCGTTATGAATTAGCCTTTCAGTTTACTCGGATCAATGACCGAAGTCGTGAACTGGTCTTACGGCACTGTTACCAAGCGCAAATGAAAAATTCACGACGTGGAACGAATCCATTCACGTAAGGGCTTTTTTTTGCTATGATAACGGTCGATACTATACACCACTTACGTTGGTGATGATGGAAGGAACGAAATCACTCATGAAGAATATTCAAATTGCCTTAGACGGACCAGCAGGAGCCGGGAAAAGTACGATTGCCAAACAATTAGCAGCACATCTCGATTATGTGTACATCGATACAGGAGCCATGTATCGTGCCGTCACGCTTGCCGCGTTAGAACAGGGGCTTGATTTAGAAGATGGACCGGTCCTTGGAGAATTGATGAAATCACTCGATCTTCGTCTGACACCGGGAGAACACGGACAACGGGTCTTCATCGGAGAACGGGAAGTGACGGAAGCGATTCGAACGAATGAAGTGACGAATAACGTTTCGTTTGTCGCCCGCCAAGCAGAAGTCCGGTCGGCGCTTGTCATTGCCCAACGCAAACTGGCGGAACATGGGGGGATCGTCATGGACGGTCGTGACATCGGGACGGTCGTCTTGCCTGAAGCCGAACTGAAAGTCTTTCTGACGGCATCGGTCGAAGAACGAGCGAGCCGCCGTCACCGTGAGAATGTCGCCCGTGGAATAGACAGCGACTTAGAAGCATTGCAGGAAGAAATCGCCCTGCGCGATCAGCGGGATAGCGAACGGAAGGTTTCGCCGCTTAAGCAAGCAGAAGATGCCATTTACCTCGACACGACAGAATTGAACATTGATCAGGTCGTCGCCCGGTTAACTGAACTTGCAGAAGGTGTCCTGAAATGAAAAAGAACGAATTTGTTTATCGATTAGCACGATTCATCGTCCTGATGATTGCTAAAACGGTCTTCCGTTTAAAAGTGACGGGGAAGGAAAATATTCCGTCTGACGGATCACTCTTAGTCTGTGCCAACCACAGTTCCAACTGGGACCCGGTCTTTTTAGTCAGTGCTATTCCGACCAGCCGCTCCGTACGCTACATGGCGAAAGAAGAATTGTTCAATATCCCGGTTCTCAAGCAAATCATGATTTCAGCCGGAACCTATCCGGTCGGTCGCGGACAAGGTGATCGCCAAGCACTGAAGCGGACGATTGAATTGTTAAATTCGGATGAAACGGTCGGAATTTTTCCGGAAGGGACCCGATCGGCACCAGGAGAGTTTACATCAGCCCAACCCGGCGTCGGATTCTTCGCTT
Source organism: Exiguobacterium sp. R-39 (assembly GCF_049942815.1). NCBI lineage: Bacteria > Bacillati > Bacillota > Bacilli > Caryophanales > Exiguobacterium > Exiguobacterium sp. R-39. The sequence goes on along the minus strand of NZ_CP187965.1, from coordinate 1,853,468 downwards.
TGCGTTCACCGGCCCAAATCTTACCGATTGCAATCATCGGGGATTACCGTCCGTTCCGAAGAATGCGCGTTGCCATCGGAAAACCGGTTGACATTACGGATTTAAGAGATCAGCGAGGGGCGGCGAAGGCGATTTCCGAACGGATTTTGGAAGAAATCAAAACCGTCTACTTCAATCACGCGTAATGCCTTGACAAATAGTCAGAATTGTAAGAAGTTAGAAGAAGGATAAACGTATTCATACGTTTCTTGTACTCATCGTGAGGAGGTTGTGTTGGAATGGTCGAAGAAATGAAAGATATGCCTGATTTTGAAATTCATCGGGACCAGGTGATAACCGGAACGGTCGTGAAGATTGAAGACAAGCAAGCACTCATTGATATCGGATATAAGACAGAAGCAATCCTGCCGATTAGCGAAGTATCGAGTCTCCACTTGGATGACATTCAAGGTGCGCTCAAAGTCGGTGATGAACTACAAGTAAAGGTCAAGAAAATAACAGATGAAGAAGTAGTTGTTTCCAAACGTGAAGTGGATGCCTTGCAGGCATGGGAAAAAGTCGAAGCGAAATACGCATCAGGTGAAATTTTTGATGTTGTTGTAAAAGATATCGTCAAAGGCGGACTTGTCGTCGATATCGGTGTTCGTGGATTCATTCCGGCTTCTCTTGTAGAACGACATTACGTGGAAGACTTTTCGGATTATATTGGTCGAACGATTGCTGTTAAAGTCGTCGAACTGGATCAAGAAAAAAATCGTGTCATTCTCTCGCATAAAGCCGTTGTCGAAGGCGAACTGAATGCGAAGAAAAAAGAAACCCTCGAGCAGCTCGAAGTGGGCCAGATTTTAGAAGGAACGGTTCAACGCTTAACGGATTTCGGTGCGTTCGTTGATATTGGCGGTGTGGATGGTTTAGTCCACATTTCTGAAATGGCACATCATCGTGTGGAACGGCCGTCTGATATCGTCACGGAAGGACAACAAGTCGAAGTGAAAGTACTTGGTGTCGACCGCGATACGGAAAAAGTAAAACTTTCGATCAAAGAAACGCAGCCGGGTCCATGGCAACAGATGGAAGGTAAAATCGAAGCGGGAGATATCGTCAAAGGACGTGTCCGTCGAATCGTCCAATTCGGTGCGTTTGTTGAACTAGCGCCACAGGTGGAAGGACTGCTTCACATTTCGCAAATCGCGAACCGTCACATCGGGTCGCCGTCAGAAGTGCTTGAAGAAGGTCAGGAAATTGAAGCAAAAGTTCTTGAAGTGCATCTTGCGGAGCATAAGATTTCCTTGTCAACACGTGTGCTGGAGCAGGAAGAATCGTCGGAAGATGACTATTCTCAGTATACGGATCAAAACGAAGGATTTTCAGTTGCTGATCTTGCTGAGAAAGAATCGGATTCAAAAGAATAACGTAGTAAAAGTGAACACGAAACGTGTTCACTTTTTTTTATGTTCCGATAGATATGGTATAAAACCGCTTCATTTGGTACAATAGAACGGCTATGAAGCGAGAGAAGAGAAAGAAGGTGTTGGGATGGCAATTCCAGTAGTGGCGATCGTAGGTCGCCCAAATATCGGAAAGTCGACGATTTTTAACCGGGTGATTGGAGATCGGGTTTCGATCGTAGAAGACAAGCCAGGCGTTACCCGCGACCGTATATACGGAACTGGAGAATGGCTGAATCGTCATTTTCATTTGATTGATACAGGTGGAATCGAAGTCGGGGATGAGCCCCTACTTCAAATGATGCGTCATCAGGCGGAACTCGCTATCGATGAAGCGGATGTCATTATTTTTATGGTCAACGGCCGTGAAGGCATTACATCAGCAGATGAAGAAGTCGCAAATATGTTATTCCGTTCAAATAAACCCGTTGTCATTGCGGTCAACAAAGTCGATAACTTTGAAATGCGCGATTTGATGTACGAGTTTTATTCATTAGGATTTGGTGATTTGTATCCGATTTCCGGAACGCACGGTTTAGGACTCGGAGATATGCTTGACCGTGTGCTTGAGCTTGCACCGGATAAAGAAGAGATCGAATACGATGAGGACACGATTAAGTTTGCTTTAGTCGGACGTCCAAACGTCGGGAAATCAAGTATGACGAACTCGATTCTCGGTGAAGAACGGGTCATCGTGTCAAGTGTCGCCGGTACAACGCGTGATGCAATCGATACACCGTTTTCACGGGATGAACAAGAGTATGTCATCATCGATACAGCTGGTATGCGCAAACGCGGAAAAGTCTATGAATCAACAGAACGATTCAGTGTCATGCGTGCACAAAAAGCCATCGAACGGGCGGATGTCGTCTGTGTCGTATTAGATGGTGAAGAAGGCATCATCGAGCAAGATAAAAAAGTTGCCGGTTATGCCCATGAAGCAGGTCGTGCTATCGTGATCGTCGTCAATAAATGGGATGCCGTTGAAAAAGACGATAAAACAATGAAAAAAATGGAAGAGGAAATTCGCGAAGAATTCCGGTTCCTTGATTATGCACCAATCGTTTTTGTCTCGGCGAAAACAAAACGTCGTTTACAAACGTTACTTCCTGTCATCAAACAAGCAGCGAAGAGTCATGCACAACGCATTCAGACAAGTGTCTTGAATGATGTCATCGTAGATGCGGTAGCAATGAATCCTGCACCAACGGATAAAGGTGTTCGTTTGCGGATTAACTATGCGACACAGGTCGCTTCTCGTCCGCCTACATTCGTTTTATTCGTCAATGATCCGGAATTGTTACACTTCTCATATAAACGTTATCTGGATAACCGGATTCGTGAAGCTTTTGATTTTACAGGAACACCAATTCGGATTTTGGCACGTCAAAAACAATAAGGACAAGGTGAATCATGATGAAAAAAATCGCAGTCATTGGAGCCGGGAGTTGGGGAACCGCACTCTCACTCGTTTTAGCCGATAACGGTCATGAGGTCACTCTCTATGGTCGGGATCAAAAAAATGTTGATGCCATTAATCAAAATCATGAAAATACGCAGTTCTTACCAGATGTGACGTTGCCGGAATCACTTCAGGCAACAACTGTTTTAAGCGAAGCTGTTGAAGGGGTCTCACATATCTTGATTGTGACGCCCTCTTCTGCGATTCGTTCTGTATCGTGTCAGCTGAATGAATTGTTGACGGAACCGGTCGTGTTGATTCATGCCTCGAAAGGGATTGAACCTAAAACACATTTGCGGCTGTCGGAATTGATGGAACAGGAAATTGATGCCTCTAAACGTTCAGCAATTTGTGTGTTGACGGGTCCATCCCACGCGGAAGAAGTCGCATTACGGAAGCCGACGACTGTGACGGTTGCTTCCACTGATATGGCAGAGGCGGGACGTGTGCAGGAATTGTTTACGAATGATAACTTCCGTGTCTATTTGAATGCCGATATCATCGGAGCAGAACTGGGCGGAGCATTCAAGAACATCATTGCTTTAGCAGCCGGAATGGCAGATGGATTAGGGTACGGTGATAATGCCAAAGCTGCCTTGATCACCCGTGGAATGGTCGAAATTGCCCGACTCGGAACATTGTTCGGTGCAAATCCGATGACGTTCACTGGTTTGACGGGAATGGGCGACTTAATCGTGACCTGTACATCGGTCCACAGCCGGAACTGGCGTGCAGGAAATGCGATCGGCCGGGGCGAAAAACTCGAAACCGTTCTTGAGAACATGGGGATGGTCGTCGAGGGCGTCCGGGCGACACAAGCTGCTTACGATTTAGCAGAAACGAAACAATGTGAGTTACCCATCACGACAGCGCTTTATCATGTCTTATTCGACGGACATACTCCGGCAGAAGAAGTACAGAAATTGATGCGCCGTCCGCAGAAAAATGAGATTGAACATCTGTTTACGATGAAAGATTAACGGAGTGGGGTGGAAACCTTGAGTCCTGGATTACTAAAAATGTGGATTTCGTTCGCCGGGATCGGTTTGTTTGCGATCAGTGTCTTATTGGTCACAATCAGTCGGACGAAATTATCCGGAGGTTGGCAATTTTTGATGTCGACCATTGCTTTTCTTTGTTTTATCGTTGCATCGATCATCATGGTCTTTATCGTCATGGCAGGTCCGAGCGCATGAAAAAACTTTTGGTGGTTTTCATGTTGGTCCCGGTCATGTTGTTATCCGGTTGTCTGTTTCCGGACAGTCAAAAACCGTCGAATCGGGTTCCTTATCCGGAACAGATTCGGACGGTACAAAATGCAGTGGACGCGTATCAAAAGGATACGGGAGTTTTACCAATCAAAACACGAGAAGCAGATACGCCGTTAATGGAACGCTATCAAATCGAACTGGGACGTCTGATTCCGCGATACATGAGTGACCCGCCTCCAAACAGTTTTGAAGGTGGCGGTACATTCATTTATTTACTCGTCGACGTCGAGAAAAAACCGACAGTCAAATTGATGGACTTGCTTGTAGCAGAAGAACTTCAAAAGCTCCAAGTCCGAATTGATACGTACCGTAAGAAAAATGACAAGTATCCTTTCAAAGGTTCGATCGGGAAAAATCAGTTTACGCTGGATTATAAAAAGCTGTTTATTAAAGAAGAACCGAAAGTACCAAGTCCGTATTCAGACGAAAAATTGTCGATCTATGTCGACGGGCAAGGACAGTTGTTTATCAACTACTTGCCTGAACTTAAAAAAGCCGTCGAAACAGCGAAGAAAAAGCCGAAAGTCGGCCAAGATATTCGGCATTTGCTCTACGATGAGCAACCTTTTGTTCCTGCGTACTCCCAAAGTTACACAATCAATAAAAAAGGCGAACCTGTGTTTTCTGAAGAATCGATCGAAGAATCAGAAAATTAATAGGGATTCTAACGAAAATGTTGTAATATCAACGTTTATAAGGTATGATTAGCCTCGAAGAAGTGATTGGGAGGGGGTGAACGTAATGAACAAAACTGAACTCATTCAAGCAGTTGTCGAAAAATCAGGTCTGACTAAAAAAGACGTGACGAAAGTTGTAGAATCAACATTCGAATCGATCACTGAGACACTTCAGTCTGGAGAGAAAGTCCAATTGATTGGCTTTGGTAACTTCGAAGTCCGTGAACGCGCAGCTCGTAAAGGTCGCAACCCACGTACAAAAGAAGATATCGAAATCCCAGCAAGCAAAGTACCGGCTTTCAAACCAGGTAAAGCATTGAAAGATGCGGTTAAGTAATTCGGCTACATAGTCGTTCGAGGAAATCCTCGGACGGCTTTTTTTGTGGACATTGAGAGACGAGAAAACGGACTGATTATGGTATATTAAAAAAGAAGAAAATCCATCAACGAGATGGCACTGGAGATCGGGGGGTAAAAGCATGAATCATCAAGAGCTGCTCGTGGAAGAAATGGTCACTGCACTCACTACAAAACAAACAACACAATTGGCTCGGCATGTGGATTTCCCTTCCATCAATCGTGAACAAATCAGTTGGTTGATCGATGTCGCCCAAAATGAAACGTTGGCTTGGCAATCACTTGTCAAAGGTGTGCACTATGCACAAGTGGCCTTACTGTTACATGAACGTGTCGGAGAGACCGAGAGAGGTTCAAAAGAACGACAATTGCTGGTTTTGGCCGGAGATTTGTTTTCGAGCTATTTCTTCGAAGAATTGGCTTCTCTTCCCCAAACGGCACTCGTAACACTCGGACGGACCGTTCAGCATGTGAACGAAGCAAAATGTGCCCTTCATGAGGAAAACTACGATTCGACCGAAGAGTATGTCTTATTGTGGTTAAAGGCAGAATTCGGATTGGTTCAAGGACTAGCAACGATTAGCGGAAGAGACTGGTTGACGGAGGACGGACAACGTTTAATCCGTCAACGGGCACGAAGCTTACAGGCAAGTGCTCAACAACTGTTATTATCTCATCTGGAACAGATGGCAGTAGCGTAATATCTTCGAAAGGGTGAACTGCGTGCAGACACAAGAAAAAGAGAAAAAAGTATATGAAGTGTTTCAATCGATTTCAAGTAATTATGATCAGATGAATTCCATCATCAGCTTCCGCCTTCATAAATTGTGGAGAAAAGAAACGATGCGGCGGATGAATGTGTTTCCGGGAGCAAAGTGTCTCGACTTATGTTGCGGAACTGCCGACTGGACGATTCAACTTGCGAAAGCAGCCGGTCCGACGGGTGTGATCAAAGGACTCGATTTTTCTGAAAACATGTTGAAAGTCGGCGTGGAAAAAGTTGAAGCGCTTGAAATGAAAAATGTCGAATTGATTCATGGAAACGCGATGGAGCTTCCGTTTGGCGACCATTCGTTTGATTACGTGACGATTGGCTTTGGGCTGCGGAACGTTCCGGATTATCTGCAAGTCATTAAAGAAATGCATCGGGTCCTGAAACCGGGCGGGACGGTCGTTTGTCTCGAGACGAGCCAACCGACAGCACCGTTATTTAAAGAAGCATACGCACTATATTTCGGGAAAATCATGCCGCAAGTCGGTCGTTTGTTTGCGAAATCCTATGATCAATACAATTGGCTACAAGAATCAACAGAAGTCTTTTTAGATCGTGTCGAGCTGAAGCAACTGTTTGAACAGGCCGGTTTTATGCAAGTTGAAGTAAAAGCATTTGCAGGTGGGGCGGCTGCAATGCACCTCGGAAAGAAGTGGTGAGATGTCACTGCATTCAATTTATCGGGATGTAACAAAAGAAGTGAATTTAGTGGATGAATTTTTGATCAGTCACATCGCATCGAACGATCCGACAATCGATGCTGCCGGACAACAATTGCTTCAAGCAGGCGGCAAACGGATTCGGCCTGCGTTTGTTCTGTTGGCATCAAAATTCGGTCGGGCGGACCGTGATGAACTCGTGCGAGTCGCAGCCAGTCTTGAACTGGTTCACATGGCTTCGCTCGTGCATGATGATGTGATTGATGATGCCGAATTGCGACGCGGAAAACCAACCGTCATGCAACATTTTGATGAAGAAGTTGCCCTCTATTCCGGTAACTTTTTATTTGGGGAAGCAGTTAAGTTGATTGGTGAAGTCGGGAAACCGGAACTTGTTCAAGTGATGGTCCATGCGATGCGTGAAATCTGTGAGGGCGAAATCGAGCAGATTTACGATCAGTACGACTGGGAACAATCCATCAAACGGTATATCAAGCGGATTGAACGGAAAACGGCGATCTTGATTGAAGCCAGCTGTCACCTTGGGGCGATTGTCGCGAACTGTTCACCGGAAGATACAAAAGCGTTACGACAATTTGGGCGTGACATCGGTCTAGCTTTCCAAATTGCAGATGATTTGCTCGATTTTACGGCCAAGCGGACGGAACTCGGAAAACCTGTCGCGGAAGATTTGCGGCATGGTCATAAAACTTTGCCTGTGTTTTATGCTTCGGAAGATCAAGACTTCTTTCGTGAGTTACAAAAGATCCGTTCGATGCCGAGTCATGAAGAAGTGGCTCCTTTACTGGACCGGTTGCAACAATCAGATGCGTTGGAGCGCACGCAACAAACCGTTGATTTATACATCCGACGGGCGATTCTCCGCTTGAATCATCTGCCGAAATCGTCAGCAAAACGTTCCTTGGAAGAAGTCGCCCGGTATGTCGGAAAACGCAAAGGTTGAAAAAATGTAAAAAAATTCTTGCCGCTTGTCCATTTACGCAGTAAACTTACTATGTAAGCGCTTTTTTATCTGCATTTCATAGGGGGAACTAGTAATGGAACAAACGTTTTTAATGGTAAAACCGGATGGCGTTGAACGAGGTTTGATTGGGGAAATCATCGCTCGTATCGAACGTAAGGGATTTGTAATTCGTGAAATGAAAATGATGCAGGTATCTGAAGAATTGGCTCAAGCTCATTACGCGGAACACGCAGAAAAACCATTTTTCGGAGAGTTGGTCACTTTTTTGACATCTGGTCCAGTCGTCGCGCTTCGTGTTGAAGGCGAAGATGTCGTCACGGTTTCACGGATGATGATCGGGAAAACGAAACCGACGGAAGCACTGCCAGGAACGATTCGGGGCGATTTCGCGAACACGATGAGCGAGAATGTCATTCATGGTTCAGACAGTGTGGAAAGTGCCGAGCGTGAACTCGGTCTTTGGTTTCAAGGACAACCATTAAACGTTTAATGTCGGCAAGACGATTGAGCAACTGCTCAATCGTCTTTTTTTGTTTTTTGGAAAGGAAATGGCTTTATGCTAAGATAGAAAATAAGATAGGGAGTGTGTTAGAAACAATCCCGACAGAGAGAGGATTTGTGAGGTGGACTATGCAGGACTATGAGCTTTTCATCCAGCGTTTCTTAAAAAAATCAGGAATTGATTTAGGACAATATAAAGAAGCCCAGATGAAGCGACGATTGACAGCGCTACGCGATAAAAAAGGATACAGTACATTTGCTTCTTATATGCAGGCGATGGAAAAAAGTGCGACATTGTATGACGAATTTTTGGATCGCATGACGATTAACGTCAGCGAGTTTTTCCGGAATCCGATTCGGTGGCAACAACTCGAACAAGATATCTTGCCTGTATTGCAAGCCCGTGCTCACGGACGAATCCGGACCTGGAGTGCTGCCTGTTCGACAGGGGAGGAACCGTATTCGTTAGCGATGATCTTAAACGAAAAGATGGATCCTGCACAATTTACGATTCAGGCAACGGACTTGGATGACCTGGTTCTCGAAAAGGCGAAACAAGGCCGTTACGGGGCATCCGCTTTAAATGAAGTGGAGGAAGCACGAAAAAAACGGTATTTCATCGAACAAGAACAACAGTTTGAAGTCGTTCCCGAAATCAGACGTCTCGTTCGGTTCAGTAAACACAATTTGTTGGGTGACCGATATGATACCGGATTTGATTTGATCATCTGCCGGAACGTCTTGATTTATTTTACAGAGGAAGCCAAGGCGCATGTCTACCGTTCATTCGTCGATGCCTTAAAACCGGGCGGCATTTTATTCGTCGGTGGAACAGAACAGATTTTCCAACCAGAACGATTTGGTCTGAAGATGAAGCAAAGCTTTTTTTACGAAAAAATCTAAGGGTAAGAGGGGATGAGGCAACATGCGTTATATGACAGCAGGTGAATCACACGGTAAAGGATTATCGGTCATCATCGAAGGAATCCCTTCTGGTCTTATCATTGATTTTGACAAAGTACAACGTGAGATGACACGTCGCCAAGGTGGTTATGGTCGAGGACGGAGAATGCAGATCGAACAGGACGCGGTAGATGTCCGTGGGGGAATCCGCCATGGCTATACGACGGGCGCACCAATCAGCCTGTTCATTGAAAATAAAGATCATACCCACTGGACACAAGTCATGCAGGCAGAACCGTTGCAAGAAGAGTTGGAACGTCCGCGGACGCTAACCCGTCCAAGACCGGGACATGCGGATTTAGTCGGCGGATTGAAGTATGGGCACCGGGATTTACGGGATGTCCTCGAACGTTCGTCTGCCCGGGAAACGGCGGCACGTGTCGCTGTCGGTGCGATTGCCAAACAACTGTTGAGCCAACTCGACATCGATTTATTCTCGCATGTCCGTTCGATTGGTGGCGTCGATGCGGATGTCATCAATCCACTAACATATCGTGACGCGATTGAGACATCACCTGTCCGCTGTGCCGACGAAGCGGCAGCGGAGCGAATGATGGCAGCGATTGATCAAGCCAAAAAAGACGGAGATACGTTAGGCGGGGAAGTCGAAGTGGTCGTGACGGGTGTCATGCCGGGAATCGGCTCCTTTACGCAAAACGAGACGAAACTCGACAGTCGTATCGCCCGGGCTGTCATCAGTGTCAATGCGATGAAAGCAGTCGGATTCGGAGACGGATTTGAGCTGGCTCGACGAAAAGGCAGTACCGTCCAAGATGAAATTCTGCATGATGAGACAGGTTATTTCCGTAAAACGAATCATCTGGGAGGAATCGAAGGAGGTATGTCGACCGGAATGCCGATTCGGGTCCAAGTAGCGATGAAACCGATACCGACTCTGTATCGTCCCCTGCAGTCAGTCGACATTGAAACAAAAGAACCGTTCGTTGCCCAAATCGAACGAAGTGACGCGTGTGCCGTTCCGGCTGCTGCGGTCGTACTTGAGGCCGTCGTAGCCGTTGAGATTGCTGCAGCTGTCCTTGAGATGTTCGGTACATCGACGCTTGGTCGTCTTAAGCAGGCTGTTACAGACTACCGGGAGGAGGTGCGTCTCTTTTGACGCATCTGATCATCGAGGCAAGCCGTCCTTATCCGGTCTATGTCGAAGCGGAGGCTATCCATCATATTCGTGAAATCAAACAAGCGCAAGAAGCAGATCAGTTTTGGATCATTACGGATCAGACCGTAGCGTATTTACACATGGTGTCGATTCGAAGTCAGCTCGAAAGCTGTTTTCCATTGACAGATCAATCTGTCAGTATCGTCGAGCCGGGAGAAGACAGCAAATCATTATCTGTCTATCAACGGTTATTGGAAGAGGGAATTGAGCAGGGAGCAACCCGTAAGACGATGATCCTTGCAGTCGGAGGCGGCATGATTGGTGACTTGGCCGGATTCGTCGCGGCGACTTTCCTGCGCGGAGTTCCGTTTATCCAAATCCCGACGACCCTGCTTGCTCACGATTCGAGTGTCGGGGGAAAGGTTGGATTAAACTTACGTTGGGGTAAGAACTTAGTAGGTGCTTTTTATCAGCCTTCTGCTGTTTTGTACGATCCCGCCTTTTTACAAACATTGCCTGACCGCGAATGGAGAAGCGGTTTTTTTGAATTATTGAAGCACGGATTATTGGCGCGTCCGACATTTGCTGAAGATTTGATCGGACTTGAATTGGCAGATATCAAACAGTTAGCGCTGGCAGACTGGATTTCAGCCGGGATTAAAGTGAAACAACATATCGTCGAGCAGGATGAACGTGAGGCGGGCATCCGCGCCTTTTTAAATTATGGACATACGTTTGGCCATGCGGTTGAATATGCGAGTGCAGATCTTTCCCACGGAGAAGCGGTCGGAATTGGACTGGTCTTTGTATCGTTACTCGAAGGAAATGAGCGTCAAGCCCGTCAGCTGGTGGAACTGATTGGTCGAATCGGTGTCGTATTACCGGAACGTCAACCGTTTGAAAGATACTTGGAGTTGATGAAACGGGATAAAAAAAATGATGCGTCGATTCGATTTGTCTTACAAGGTCAAGACGGATTTGGCTTAGAAGCAATCAACCGGAAACGTCTAGAAGAAGCATACGATCAAACAGTGAGGTGTTTAAAGTGGGGTTAAAAGGGACAGTACGCGTACCAGGCGATAAATCAATGACCCATCGTGCATTTTTGATGGGCGGAATCGCAGAGGGGACAACCGTGATTTCAAACGCCTTGCTAGGAGCAGACTGTCTGGCATCACTCGCAGCAGTCGAGGCACTCGGGGCACAAATTCACCGGACGGAACAAGACATTCGGATTACCGGTACCGCTACTCTGAAGGCGGCAACGATTGACTGCGGCAATTCAGGAACGACAATTCGTTTGTTGAGCGGGATTTTGGCCGGCGGACAGGAAACATACATTTTAACAGGAGATGCTTCGCTACAGCGACGGCCGATGGACCGGGTGACTGTTCCGCTTGCGACACTTGGAGCGGACATTGAGGGCACATATGCCCCGCTGACGATTCATGGTCAACCGCTTGTCGGCACGACCTACACATTGCCGGTAGCGAGCGCTCAAGTCAAAAGTGCGGTGTTATTGGCCGGATTGTTTGCAACAGGAGAGACGACAGTCGTCGAACCGATTTTATCGCGGGATCATACGGAACGGATGTTACCGAAATTCGGAGCAGATCTGACGATTCAAGAACTGGAACAAGGCCGACAGATTCGTCTGCAAGGACCGGTCCGACTAAAGGCAACGACGATCGATATTCCGGGTGACCCTTCTTCTGCGGCTTTTTGGTGGGCAGCAGCGGCTTTAGGAGACGACAGCCAAATCACGACGGAACATGTCTTGATGAATCCGACCCGGACTGGATTTTTGCAAGTGTTACGCCAAATGGGCGCCAGTGTCGAAATCACAAATCGCCGTGAAACGGCGGGAGAAGAGACGGCGGATGTAACCCTGACGACGACTCACTTGCAGGCAGTAGCCATCGAAGGGGAGCAAATTCCCTCGTTAATTGATGAAATCCCGTTGCTTGCTTTGCTTGCGACACAAGCAGAAGGGCGGACAGTCATCCGGGATGCAGCAGAACTGCGTGTCAAAGAGACAGATCGAATTGAGACGGTCGTATCCACCCTTCAAAAAATCGGGGCAAAGATTGAAGCAACGGAAGATGGCATGATTATTGATGGACCGACACCACTCACAGGAGCGACGGTCGACAGTGCGGGGGACCATCGTCTGGCCATGATGTTGACGATCGCCTCAACATTACAGCCGGAAATTCAAGTCCTTGGGAATGAAGTAGTTGAAGTCAGCTACCCAACGTTTTATGATGATTTAAAGACACTGCAACAAACGAATCCCTGAAAAAGATCGCGAACAGTGAAATAGAGGAAAGTGAGGCGTTTGCCTTGAACGAAAACGTATTAAAAGAGATCGTCGAAAGTCTCGAACATGGTCACACGTCAGAAGCATTAACGGCGCTCGAACAGCTCGAAAAAACCGGGACGGATGAAGATCGTTTAGCGGTCGCCGATTTGTATATCGAATTGGGCTTATCCGATCGGGCAGTCGATTTACTGGCACCTTTGTATGTCGATTATTCGGGAAATGCCGGTGTAGCTTTATTACTTGCAGAATGTTACATCGATTTGGACCGAGAAGAAGAGGCCATCACTGTGCTTGAGCAGGTCGATGTGACGGATATTGAGAATGGTCCCCGGACATTGGTTTTGCTGGCTGACCTGTATCAGTCCCAAGGGCTCGATGAAGTAGCGTTAGCTAAATTAAAACAAGCGCGTGACTTGGCCCCAAACGAACCATTGCTGGCGTATGGACTGGCGGAACTCTATATGACACTCGGTGCTTTTGATCAAGCCGTTCCTTTGTTTGCGGAAATCGCGGCCGATCCGCTCTTACGCGAAGAGTTACCGCTTGATGCCCTCTATGCGGAATCACTGGCGATGATCGGTGAGTTTGAAGAAGCGATTCCACTATATGAACGCGCGGTTGCCGAGCGCTCGGATCTGCATACGTTATTCGGTCTCGCCATGACGGCCCACCGGGTCGGACAACACCAAAAAGCGGTCGAGACATTCCAGCAACTGATTGCGCAGGATCCCGACTATACGTCGGCCTATGTTCCATACGCGGAAAGTCAGTCGGAACTCGGCTTGACGAAAGAAGCGCTCAATGTCATCAAGCAAGGAATCGAACGTGATGATTACAACGACGAGTTACGGACGATGGAAGCCTTGTTCCTCTTGAAACTTGGTGATCGGGAAGGCAGTGTCAAAGCGTTACGTGAAGCATTAGCCCTCAACCCAGAATCCCTTGTCGCAGCCGAACGGCTGTTGGCCTTACTCGCAGAAGACGAAGATCATGACGCGACGCTCGAGACGATTTCCGCCATCGAAGAACATGTGACGGCACCGATCTTAACGTGGTATCGCGCCCGGTCGTTATACGCGCTTGAAGAATATACGCAGGCGATGGAGAAATATGCGCAAGTGGAAGCTGCTTTTGCAGATGATGCATTATTCTTAAAAGAGTACGGGTATGCTCTCGTAGAAGAAGGGCGCCGCGACGAAGGACTGGTCTTATTACGCCGGGCAGCCAATCTGACACCGGAAGATGCCGATTTAGTCGACTATGTCGAACGAATGGATGGATGATTTCACTGGAGAAGGGAGTAGGATTAAGATGACAGAGAGAAAGCAGCGTTTCTTGCGCCGCATCTTGACCTATTATACGTTGAAACGTCGGGAATCAAAGTGGATCATCGATTATTGGCTTCGAAACGATTCGAAGCTCGAACAGGTTCATTTTGTTCAAAATGCCATGTTTGCGCCCAAGGCAATAATCATTACGACCTATGGATTTGATGCAGACCCTTTTCTCTTTAAAAAAGGAGAGGTCAAGACGACCGATCCGGAAAAAGCCTATCATGATATTCGTTTGACCGATGAGCCGATCTATATCGAGTTAAACTTTCAAGGAATGATGATGGATGACGAGTACCTCTCGCTGTTAGAGGAAAATCCTTTTCGACCGGAAGTGGCCGTTGAACCGAAATTGGCAGATGCGGCAATGAATTTCATTGCGGCGACCGTCAACCGTCAAGAAGAAGAACGTTTGGTCCGATTGATTGACGAGGCGCTCGACGCCCGGGATAAAAATCGTTTCCAATCGCTTTCGGACGAATTGCGGATTATTCGCAGTCAACTTTGATCGGAAAATCGAGTCGTTTGCCTTCCTTCGACTGAACCGAAGGAAGGCTTTTTTTCGAAATCGAAACTAAGGGGAAAATATGAAGAAAAATTGTAGCTAATTTCATAAAACGTTCACATTAAAGAAGCAGTTCCAAAAGCGGATATGATACATTAAATGTGACGAAATGTAAGTGAACAGGAAAGGGGGGAATGACTTGCGTTTCAAACCATCCGATGTTCAAAGGACGAGAAACGAACAAGCGTATATCGATACGTTGATTGTCCCATTGATTCCCGTCGGATTCGACGAAGCGATGCATGCTTTCTCGGAATGTGCAGATATGACAATGACTGTCGCGACGGAAGTCGAACGGCAATTGTCGGGACGGGCGATGCTTGTTCCGCCAATGACATATATTGGTGAACCGTCCATTGACCAGCTCACCAGTTGGGAGCAGGCCGCATCTTCAGAGCAGTTTCGATTTGTAACGTTCATTACTGCCGATTTACGGTGGAAAGAGACATCGGTCACGGACATCATTTATGTCCCACGTTTATCGCTTGAGACGATGAGTCGCGATCAACAAGGTCAGATGGTCGGGAATTTTGTCGGGCAAGTCTTAGAGCAGTTAGGAAACCGCTGGACCGCGCTATGAAGCGGTTGACGCAATGATTTTATTAAGATACTATTACCATGTGAGAAATTTGTGTGAAGTACTGTGGTCTTGGGGCACAACGTACATCACGAGGGGGGATCGAGATGGCTCAAAACGGGTCTAACGTAACACGTCGTCAATTCTTGACGTATACATTGACTGGAGTCGGCGGCTTTATGGCGGCGACGATGGTCATGCCGATGGTCAACTTCGCAGTTGACCCAGTCCTGAAGAAATCAGGAGCAGGCGATAAAGTAAAAGTAATGAAGTTGTCGGACATCACGACAGAACCAAAACGGGTCGACTTCAAAAAACAGACACAGGATGCGTGGTATGAGTTTGAAGAAACGTTATCTGCGTGGGTGTTTAAAAACGATAAAGGCGAAGTATTGGCCTTATCACCGATCTGTAAACACTTAGGATGCCAGGTCAGTTTTGGAGCGGATCCGACGCACCCAGAACAATTCTATTGCCCATGTCACTTCGGCCGGTATACGAAAGATGGCGTTAACGTACCAGGTACGCCTCCGACGAAACCGCTTGATGAATATGAAAAGCAAGAGAAAGATGGTTTCCTTTACCTAGGTAAACCAGTCGAAAGAGGTGCGTAAGCGATGATGCAAAAAATTTATGATTGGATTGATGAGCGCGTTGATATTACGCCACTTTGGCGAGATATCGCCGATCATGAAGTTCCAGAACACGTTAACCCGGCCCATAACTTCTCAGCATTCGTTTATTGTTTTGGCGGGTTGACATTCTTCACGATTGTCATCCAGATTCTTTCAGGGATGTTCTTGACAATGTATTACGTACCAGACATCATCAATGCGCATGCGTCCGTGTACTATCTTCAAAATGAAGTAGCGCACGGTCAAATCGTCCGTGGTATGCACCACTGGGGTGCATCGGTCGTCATCGTAATGTTGTTCCTACATACATTACGTGTCTTCTTCACAGGTTCATACAAAAAACCACGTGAATTGAACTGGGTTGTCGGCGTACTGTTATTCTTCGTTGTCTTAGCACTTGGTCTGACAGGATATCTGTTGCCATGGGATATGAAAGCATTGTTCGCAACGAAAGTTACGATTCAAATTGCGGAAAGTATTCCTGTCATCGGTGGTATCGCGAAAACACTCCTGGCGGGTGGGGAAATCGTCGGTGCAAGCACAATCGCTCGATTCTTTGCGATTCACGTCTTCTTCCTTCCTGCAGCATTGTTCGTCTTGCTCGGGGCCCACTTCATGATGATCCGTAAACAAGGGATCTCTGGACCACTTTAAACCGACACTTATCATTAGACAACTAAAAGGGGGAGAACACGATGCATCGTGGTAAAGGAATGAAATTCGTCACCGATTCACGGGTGTCGATCAACAACCGGATGCCGAATAAGTCAAAAGACTATTCGGAGTATCCAGGTCGGACGGAAGCGTTCTGGCCAAACTTCTTGCTTCGCGAATGGATGGTAGGAGCGGTCTTCCTGATCGGCTTCATGACATTGACTATCGTTGAAGCAGCACCGCTTCAAAATATCGCTGACCCGACGAATACGTCGTACATTCCACTTCCGGACTGGTACTTCTTATTCCTCTATCAGCTCTTGAAATATCAATTTGCGGCTGGTCCGTACATTTTGATGGGTACCGTCATCCTTCCTGGGCTTGCGTTTACGGCACTGTTAGTTGCGCCATGGCTCGATCAAGGACTCGAACGTCGCCCGGCAAAACGTCCGATCGCGGTCAGCATGATGTTACTTGCGATCGTATCGATCGTCTTCTTGACATGGGAATCAGTTCAGACAACACACTGGGATACTATCCATAAACAAGGTGAGTTGACAATGAACGAAGGTCCAAAAATCGATACAGCAGCAAAAGGTTTCGAGATTTACTCGAATCAATCATGCGTCAACTGTCATGGTAAGAACCTCGAAGGCGGCGCAGCAGCTCCAGCCCTCGTCGGGACGAAGAAGACAGAAAAAGAGATTTATGATATCGCAGTTAAAGGTATCGGTTCGATGCCTGCTGGACAGTTCAAAGGTTCAGATGCAGATCATAAAGAACTTGCTAAATTCATCGCATCATACGGTGAAGGCGGAGAAAACAATAAATAAGACAACCGGCCGGGGGAATTTTCCTCCGGTTTTTGTCTATCATGAGGTGACGATATATGCCGTTCATTCATATTTTAAAACATAAAGCTGTGCTTTGGCCGCTTGCATTGATCAATCTGGGCGGAACATTATACGGCTATTACTGGTATCAGCCGCAACTCGCGCAGTCGAAATGGTACTATTATCCGTTCATTCCGGATAGCCCGACAGCCTCGCTCTTTTTTACGATTATCATCTTTTTATGGATTTTCAATCGACGATCGCGTTTATTTGAAGCCCTTGCTTTCGTCACCTTGATTAAATACGGGGTTTGGGCAGTCGTCATGAATGCGTTGATGTTACAGGAACTCGGGACGGATGATTCCTTTTTGACCGCGATGGCTTTGATGCTGATGGTTTCACATGGTGCGATGGCATTTCAGGCACTCTTGTATGCGCCTGTCATGACGTTTCGGATCAAGGAACTGGTTCTCGTCTCAATTTGGGTCATTCATAACGATGTTGTGGATTATGTGCTCGGACAGTGGCCGCGGTATCCGGCACTTGCCGAACATATCCAGTGGATCGGATACGGTTCGTTTTGGTTGACCGGATTATGTCTTTTGATGGGATATTGGTTTGTCGCACGCGATTCGATTGACAATAAGTTCGCTTGAACATAAAATAAGACTATAATCTTTTTTTATGAAAGGAAGCGACGATATGGCGAACTATTTAATCTATCTGGCAATCATCATCATCGTGCCGATTTGGGCACAGATGCGTGTCAGAAAGACGTACAAAAAATATCAGGAAGTTCCGATTCACAGTGGAGTGACGGGAGCGCAGGTCGCAGACTTCATCATGAAGCAAAACGGGATTACCGATGTTCGTCTTGAGCCGATTGGGGGAACGATGTCCGATCATTACGACCCAACGAACAAGGTCGTCCGCCTGTCGGAAGATGTCTATTACGGTTCGACGGTATCAGCGGTTTCGATCGCGGCACACGAAATCGGCCACGTCATCCAAGATGCGACGGATTACGGAATGATGCGGGTCCGTCACCGGATTGCTCCGGTGGCTTCGATTACGTCTAACTTGTCATTCCCGTTACTATTGATCGGTTTCTTGGCGGGTATGAGTGGACTGGCGATGCTTGGAGTCATCTTGATGCTCGGAGCAGTCATCTTCCAACTCGTGACGTTGCCGGTTGAGTTTGATGCTTCAAAACGGGCGATGGTCCAGTTAACGGAACATGGAATCATCGATGCAGAAGAAGAACGCGGTTCGCGCCGTGTCCTGAATGCAGCGGCTTGGACATATGTCGCTGCGACGCTCGTTGCGGTTGCTGAGTTTATTCGCTTAGCATTGATTGTCTTTGCACCGTCAAGTGATGATTAAAAACAGGTAAATAAAAAGACGAGGAATCCAATCGGATTTTTCGTCTTTTTTTTGTATGCTGCCCAATCACGTTTCTTTGATCGGAATTCGGTTTTCATCGAAGGTGAATCCTTCTCCGGTCACTTCATAAACGTCATGCAGGGTGATGAAGGCATGTTGATCGACTGATTTGACAAGTGTCTTCAATCGTGTGATTTCATTTCGGGCGACGACGACGTACAGTACTTCCAAGTCGCGTCCTGAATACCCGCCCTTGGCGATCAAGCGAGTCGTCCCGCGATTCATCGTCGCATGAATACCATCCGCGATTTCCGTTCGTTGATCACTGATGATCATCGCGGCTTTTCCGGCATACGTCCCTTCTTGCATCCAGTCAATGACGCGAGCACCGACATAGACGGCAAGTAACGTGTACATCGCCTGTTTGTAATCGAGATAGCTCAGTGATGCGATAATGACAAAAAAGTCGAAGACCATGAATGTCCGGCCGATCGACCAGCCGAAATACCGTTTTGTTAAGCGGGCGATGATATCGACACCACCGGTCGTGCCGCCGTTATTGAAGATGATGCCGAGACCGACACCGATAAAGACACCGGCAAATAAAGCCGCGAGGACCATATCATCTTTCAAGAAAATTTCAAGCGGTGAGTATTTGGCAATCAATCCATACCAAATTGAAAAACTGAACGTCCCAATCAACGTATAGACGAACGTCGTCCGCCCGAGCAATTTATAACTGACGAAGAATAATGGAATGTTGAGCAACAAGTTCGTGACAGATGGGGAAAACCCGAATAATCCTTTTAAAATCAAGGTGATCCCTGTAAATCCTCCCTCGGCCAACTCGTTCTGCACGTTAAAATGATAGATACCAAAAGCGAAAATAAATGATCCGATCAAAATCCAAATGATATTTTGAATACGAATCGGAAACTGAAATGGGGGTGCCATCTGATTGCTCCTCTCTGACATGACTCTTTCTCTAGGGTAACGGCAGACGTCAAAAAAGACTAGCTTTTCTGATGAAAATCACTTGAAAAGTGGCAGATGTAGTTTTTAGTCGGCAATTTGATTACAATGAGCAGGGGACAGGACATTACTTAATGAAGAGAGAGTGAACTAGATATGAAAAAAGCGATTGGGATTCTCTGTTATCCATCGGTCGGTGGCAGTGGTGTCGTAGCGACGGAACTCGGCATGAAATTAGCAGACCGGGGACACGATGTACACTTCATCACATCGAGCATTCCGTTTCGACTGACGGAGTACCGGCCGAACATTACCGTCCATCTCGTCGAGGTGAATCAATATTCGGTTTTTAAATATCCACCGTACGACATCACGCTGGCGTCGAAAGTAGCGGAAGTCATTGACTTGTTTGATCTTGATGTCATTCATGCCCATTACGCTGTGCCGCATGCCGTTTGTGCGGAGCTCGGGCGAAACATGGCGAAGAAAAAGGGTGTGGCTGTCGTAACGACTTTACACGGAACGGATATTACCGTCATTGGACAGGATTTAGAGATGCAACCGGCGATCCGGTACGGCATCGAAAGTTCGGATGCCGTCACGGCAGTTTCCGAAAGTCTGGCGCTTGAAACAAACATGACATTAAACGGACAATATACGATTGAAGTCATCCCGAACTCAATTGATGAAAGTATGTATTATCCGATGCGGGATGAACGATTGAAACGCCACTACGGCATCGAACCGGATGAGGTCGTTGTCATCCATATTTCGAATTTCCGACCGGTCAAACGAATCGATGATACAATCGCTGCCTTTGCGATTGCTTCAAAGGATCGTGCCATGCGCTTGTTATTGGTCGGAGACGGTCCGGAAATGGGGCAGACGCGACGCCGGGCAAAGGAACTGGGGATTTACGACAAAATTATTTTTGCCGGCAAACAGGAGCATGTCGCCCAGTTGCTGGCGATCAGTGATATTCATTTACTGTTGTCGGAAAAAGAAGCATTCGGACTTGTCGTCCTCGAGGCAATGGCTGTCGGTGTGCCGAGTGTCGTCTCGAGTGCCGGTGGATTGCCGGAAGTGATTCAAGACGGGAAAACGGGATTCATCGTACCGACGTATGATGTCAAGGCCGCAGCGGACCGGATTGGACAGTTGGCGGATGATGCGACACTGCGGGAAGAATTGGCAGAGGAAGGGATTCGCGATACCCGGAGACGGTTTGATTCCAATCAAGTCGTTCGTGCCTACGAACTGCTGTATGAACGGGTGTGTGCACGCTATGAAAATGCTTGACTACGCCAATCAGATCATTCGAACGATTGAAGAGGCGGGCGGCGAAGCTTATATCGTCGGTGGAGCGGTCCGGGATATGTTGCTCAAACGGGAACCCGGAGATTATGACCTGGCAACTTCGCTTCTTCCGGAAGCAGTCATGCACCTCTTTCCGGTCGTGATTCCGACCGGACTCGATCATGGCACGGTCACGGTTGTCCTCGATCATGTCCCGTTTGAAGTGACGACATTTCGTTCGGAAAGCACGTACAGTGACCGCCGGCGTCCGGATGAAGTGACGCTCGGTGTCAGCTTGGAAGAAGACTTGACGCGTCGTGACTTTACAATCAATGCGATGGCATTGAAGCCGACCGGACTCGTGGATCTGTTTGGCGGTCAAGACGACTTGGCAGCAAAAGTCGTCCGGACGGTCGGTCGAGCGGAAGAACGCTTTAATGAAGATGCCCTGCGGATGATCCGGGCATTTCGATTCATGAGCCAGTTGGAATTTATGCTCGACCAGGAGACGGAACTGGCGATCAAAAACCAAAAACAGCATCTTCAATCGGTTGCCGTTGAGCGCATTGCGATTGAGTTCGAAAAACTGTTGTTAGGTCCCGGACGTGAAGCGGCTTTAGCGGCGATGCTCCGAACCGGAATCCAGCAGTATATGCCCGATCTGAACGAGACGATCATCAAGCAGTTGATGACGTTCCCGTTTAATGGTGTATCGTCAGATGACGTCTGGACACTCGTCTTAGTCGCAGGACTCCGACCGGAATCGTTAAGGGCCTGGAAACGTTCGAAAAAACAGGAAGGGCGTGCGAAGACACTGGCTCCGCTTGTTCAGGAAGCGACGTTATCCGATTGGCAACGTTACCGGCTATCGGACGAAGAGTTGGAACATTTGAACGAGATGACAGGACGCCGACATGAAGGGCGGATGTCCTTGCCGATCCGGCGTCTGCAAGACTTGACGGTCAACGGGCGTGACATGATCGAGCTCGGGTTGCAAAAAAACCAGATTAAAGAAGCGCTTCATCACCTGGAGCGACAAGTCGTACACTGCCAACTGGACAATCAACGCGAGATTCTGTTAAAGGAAGTGAAGAGTTGGAAAAATCAACACGGGACCGAGTCCTCCACGCACTGATGCAGACCGACTGGATATCGGGACAAGAGTTGGCTGATCATTTAAATATTTCACGTACCGCCATTTGGAAACAAATTGCGGCATTAAAAGAAGCCGGATACATCATTGAAGCGAATAAAAAAACAGGCTATCATTTAGCCGATCAAGGTGACCGGTTGACCCCGCTTGCGATTCAACAACATTTGCGGACGCAGGCGCTTGGACAACAGATCATCCATCTCGAACAGACAGAAACGACGCAACGCATTGCCCATGAACAAGCTCAGCAAGCAGCAAACGAAGGCTCACTGATTGTCTGTGACTTTCAAACCGGCGGTCGGGGGCAACTCGGACGCACGTGGTATGAGACGCGGGGAGCGGGCATTGCGATGAGTTTGATTTTGCGACCGGCAACACCGCTTCACCAAGCCGGTCAATTGACATTACTTGCCGGTATCGCCTTAGCTGAGACGTTCCGGACGCTCGATGTTCCGGCGACGATTAAATGGCCGAACGATTTGCTGATCGGTGGACGAAAAGTAGCCGGTATCTTGACAGAAATGCAAACGGAAGCGGATCGTATTAATTCCGTCATCATCGGAATCGGTATCAACGTTCATCACGAACAGTTTTCGGAAGTATTGTCAGACCGGGCGACATCATTAAAAATAGCGACAGGGAAATCAATTGCCCGCGCTGAAATCGTCGCGTTGTTTTTAAATACGTTTGAGCCGATGTACCGGAAGTGGTTGACGGACGGATTCGCATCATTTGTTCCGGCGTGGGAGAGACATGCCGACCGGTTGAACGATCTAGTAACGTTACGCACACGGCAAGAAACCGTGACCGGAATCTTACGTGGAATTCGGACGGATGGTACTTTGCAGATCGAAACAGAGACGGGCCTGACAACATTTCATTCCGCCGAATTGATTTACTGGACGGAAATGTAAGCTCGGACGTTTGCAGTCTGCTTTTTGAATCATGTATAATGAATGCGAGGATGATAGCCATTTGGAGTCATACCGGTTAGAGGCTTTTATTCATAACGTTTATTTGACTGCCTTGATCCTACTCGGACAGGGACAGAAGGATGATATTGCACTTATCCACGCCTTCTTTCCTATGGATTATTTTAGGAAGGAAGGCGTTTCCTTTTGTCTTCTCTAAACTACGAAGGAGAGAACACACATGCACACGATGACACCTTTATTAAAAAAACAACAGGCGGGCGAAAAACTCGTCATGCTGACGGCATACGATTATCCGTCAGCCAAACTGGCAGAAGCCGGACAGGTCGATTTGCTACTTGTCGGTGATTCACTCGGGAACGTCATTCTCGGCTATGATTCGACGATTGCCGTGACCGTAGACGATATGGTCCATCATGCGAAAGCCGTTCGGCGCGGGGCGCCGGCGACATTCATGGTCGTCGACATGCCGTTTGCCAGTTACCATGGTTCGTTTGACCGGACGCTTGAAGCAGCAGCCCGTATTTTCCAAGAAAGCGGAGCAGACGCCCTGAAACTTGAAGGGGCCGGAGACATCTTGACGACAATCCGCCGTCTTACCGATGCCGGGATGCCGTGTGTCGCGCACTTAGGACTGACACCACAATCTGTCGGGGTGCTCGAAGGGTTTAAAGTCCAAGGGAAATCGCTTGAAGCAGCGGAACAGTTGATTGCCGACAGTTTGGCAGCAGAACAAGCCGGAGCGAAGATGCTCGTCCTCGAATGTGTACCGCATCCCCTCGCAAAACGTGTTCAGGAACTCCTGAAGATTCCTGTCATCGGGATTGGTGCAGGGGCGGATGTTGCGGGTCAAGTATTGGTTTATCATGATCTTTTGACGTACGGTGTCGGCCGGCTTCCGAAATTCGTCAAAGCGTACACGGATTGGAACACATCAGGTACGGAAGCGATTGCGCAGTATGTCCAAGAAGTCAAAAACGGAACTTTCCCTGAACTCGCCCATTCCTTTATGATGGATGAAGAATTGATCGGGGCGTTATATGGAGGATCAAAAGAATGAAAATCATGCAGAGTGTTGAACAACTGCGGGAAGCGTTGGCAGGACAAACATCGATCGGATTCGTTCCGACGATGGGGTTCTTGCACGAAGGACATGCCTCATTATTGAATCAGGCACGTCAGGAAAACGATATCGTTGTTTTGAGTATCTTTGTCAATCCGACCCAATTCGGTCCAAACGAAGATCTAGACCGTTATCCGCGCGATGAACAGCGCGATCAACAACTGGCGCAAGCAGCAGGTGTCGATTACCTCTTTTATCCAACGAATGATGTCATGTATCCGCTCGATATGGCGCGGGTTACCGTTCGTTCGGGTGATGACGTCTTATGTGGCGCATCACGTCCGGGACATTTTGACGGGGTCTTAACGGTCGTCAGTAAATTGTTTAATATTGTCCAACCGACGCGTGCCTATTTCGGATTAAAGGATGCACAACAATTGGCATTGATTGAAGGATACGTCACAGATTACTTCATCCCGGTCGAAATCAAGCGGTGTCCGATCATTCGCGAAGCGGATGGACTGGCGAAATCGTCGCGTAACGTCTATCTGTCGGAAGCAGAACGCAAGCAAGCGCCGGGGATTCAACACGCATTGCAGGAAGCAAAACAAGCGCTCGACGCCGGGAAACCACTTGAAACCGTTCTTGCACAAACCCGTACGTCCCTTCAATTTGAAGGAACGACGATTGATTATGTGGAAGCCGTCGCCTATCCGACGCTCGGACCGGTTGAAGCGACAACGGAAACGATTTTACTGGCGGTTGCCGTTCAATTTGCATCGGCCCGGTTGATTGATAACTTACTATATACGAGAGGAGCATGATTATGTTACGCACATTCATGCATGCAAAATTACACAAAGCCCGTGTCACGGAAGCAAATCTCCATTACGTCGGCTCGATTACGATTGACGAGGATTTGCTCGATGCGGTCGGGATTCTCGAAAATGAGAAAGTCCAAGTGACGAATAATCAAAACGGCGCACGGATTGAGACGTATGCGATCAAGGGTGCCCGCGGTTCTGGCGTGATTTGTTTGAACGGAGCAGCTGCCCGTCATTTCCAGATCGGAGATGAAGTCATCATCATGGCCTATGCGCAGTTGACAAACGAAGAAATCTCATCACATGTTCCGAAAGTCGCGGTCCTTGATCAGGATAATTCAATCAAGCAGATGTTATCGCAGGAAATCGCACATACGATCTTATGATTTTTGAGGGACCCGAGATACATTCGGGTCTCTTTTTTGTTAAGATGGAACTTGAGATGCCATATATATAAGATATGGATGGTTAAAGGTGGAGATGAGTCGTGGAAAAGAAGTTTGTTGTAGTGGATTTAGAGACGACCGGACATTCGATTAAATCCGGCGATGAGATGATTGAAATCGGAGTGGCAGTAATTGAAGATGGTCAGATTACAGATCGTCTGTCGGCATTTGTCCGTCCGCAAAAACCGATTCCGCCGTTTATTTCTCAGTTAACCGGTATTAAAGATGAGGACGTGGCGCAGGCGGAGTCCTTCGCGACCATTGCACCGCGTGTTCTTCAATTACTCGATGGCGGTGTGTTCGTAGCCCATAATGTGCAGTTTGATTTGAGCTTTTTGAATGAAGCACTAGAGGAAGAAGGGTATTTACCGTACTCCGGTCCTGTCATTGATACAGTGGAGCTGGCAAGAATCTTATTGCCGACTGCCGAAAGTCATTCCTTGTCCCATTTGACGGAAGCGTTACAACTGACGCACCATGAAGCACACCGGGCTGGGAGTGATGCCGAGGCAACAGCGGAATTGTTGCTCCATCTACTTACGCGTCTACAGGATTTACCGCTCGATACATTACGACACTTACGTCGGTTAGCGGGAAAGCTGTTTAGCGCCATTGAAGAAGAAATCGATCAAGCGATTCAAACGGTGGGACTGGAGCCGGATGACCGTTTTGATTATTTCCGTAAGCTGGCTTTAAAGAAACGCACCGAACCGGAAGAATGGATGGAACGGACAGAACTGGAACCATTCAGTCCGTTCGTCGACCGCTTGAATGAAACGGTATTCCCGCAACTGTTTCCTGGATATGAACCGCGTATGGGACAACTTGAAATGATGCGTCACGTCTATCAATCGCTTGATCAAGAAACGCCATTACTGGTCGAGGCAGGAACGGGAACCGGGAAATCGCTTGGGTATCTTGTACCGGCGGCGCATTATGCGATTGAACATGAAACGCCGATCATCGTCAGTACGCACACGATTCAATTGCAGGAACAGTTATTTGCCCGGGATCTGCCGCTTTTACGCCAATTGTTTGAAGCACCGGTTGACATCACCCTGTTAAAAGGCCGCAGCAATTACATGGACTTGCGCAAGTTCGAGTTTTTTCTCAGTGAAACGGAAGAACCGTATAACTTCACGCTCGCTAAAGCGATTTTGTTAGTCTGGTTGACGCAGACCGAGACAGGAGACCTGGAGGAAGTCAGTTTACCCGGCGGGGCAGCGCAAGGTAATATCGCCATCAAACAACTGATTCAGTCGGACAGCCAGTCGCAACTCGGACGGTTTGACCCCTGGTACAGCCGTGATTTTTTCCATCATGCAGTCCGACGGGCAAAACAAGCGACGATTATCGTCACGAACCACGCTTTGTTGTTTAGTGATATTCAATATGAAGCCGGCGTCTTACCAAAGGGATGCCCCTTGATTTTAGATGAAGCACATCAAATCGAAGAAGTGGCCAGTCATCATTTTGGATTGGTTTTTGACGGCCATTCCTTTGACCGGATTTTCAGACAGCTTGGATTCTCTTCCGATAAAAAATTATTGACGCGTCTGATTAGTTTATCGGATCAATATGACTTGACGGAGTTGGTCGAAGCGCACAGTGAAACGATCGATGAGACGTTGACAGCACTGCTTGAAGAAGCAGACGGACTGTTGACGATCATTCAAGCCTACGGTCTTGAACTCGCATCACGAAAAGAACGGCGTGAAGGACGGGTCACGGTTCGTTTCAAACGACTGGATCATTCAATGCGTGCCGTACAGGAGAGCGCGAAACGGGTCGAACTTGTCTTAAGACGGTTACGGCAAGCCATTCGGGCGATTCATAAACTGTTCCATGATCAACGGGAACATATGAGTTACCGTGAGCGCTCGGTCGTAGCCGATCTAAAGGCTGTCATCGGCCAACTGGAGGAAGTCGAACAGGCGATTTTCGAGACGATGCTCGCACCTCACGACGAGACGGTTTCCTGGATTGAAACGACAGCTAAAAATCGAAAGTTAACAAGGATTTATACGCAACCGATTGATATTTCAGACCGTCTGCACCGGGAAGTGTTTTCGAAACGGACCTGTATCTTAACGTCTGCGACCTTGACGGTTTCGAATAAATTCCAGTTCATCGAAAAACGGCTTGGACTATCGGAACTTGAGACACGACGTTTCATCGTTCCGTCACCGTTTGGCTATGCAGAAAAAGTCCGGCTGATGGTCCCGACCGATTTACCGTTATTGCAGGACGTGCCGCAAGCGACGTATTCTGAAGTCATTGCGGACGCTATCATCCGGATTGCCGAAGTGACGGAAGGCCGGATGTTGGTACTCTTTACGTCAAACGAGATGTTGCGTCAAACGCATGATGCGACGAAAATGGCCTTGCCGGAACGGTTTACGCTGCTGTCCCAAGGAATCACCCAAGGGTCACGACAACGGTTGATGAAACAATTCAAACAGCTCGATGCCTGCATCCTGTTCGGTACAGCCAGTTTCTGGGAAGGCGTTGACGTTCCGGGTGATGATCTCAGCTGTCTTGTCATTGTGCGTCTGCCGTTTGCACCACCCGATCAACCAATCGTTCAAGCACGTTCGGAGCAGATTGAACAGCAAGGCAAATCGTCGTTCTTCGAATACAGTTTGCCGCAAGCGATCATTCGCTTCAAACAAGGATTTGGCCGCTTGATCCGGACGACAAATGACCGGGGGGTCGTCTTCATTTTTGACCGCCGGATCGAGACGACACGGTACGGAAAACGGTTCGTTTCCAGTCTGCCCAATGTCCCGCTTTTAGCGCAACCGCTCGACGAATTAACGGCCGAGTTGGAATTGTTCTTAAATGAGACGGATTGAGTCTGTTAAAATAAGCATTATCGCATTATAATAGATGTAGAAAAATGAGGGAGGATATAAGATGGATTCGAAAATCGAGACGCTAGCAACCGTCAAGGTCAACCGCCATGACGATACGTACAAGATTGTAGACTTATTGAATCGCACGTTAAAAACAGAAGATTTGATGTTTGGTCTGGCATTGGACGAAAAAGATAAGGAGCAGATGGTCTTTACCATCTACCGCACATGAAGTGGAAGATCGTCATTGGTCTGATCGGCTTCATCCTTTTGATTACGCTCATCGGGACAGGTGTGTATCAATTCACCGTTGCTGAGGCAAAAGAACGCGAACAAACCGTTGCCGTACAGGCGGAATCACGTTTGAAAAAAGAAGTGGCACCGCAACAGATTCAATTTGATTATGTATTTAATGGAAAAACCCAGTATAGTGTCTTTACGATTAAACAGGATGGTCAAGCATTACGGGCATTCGTTCCGAAAAAGGGTAAAATCGAGACGAGACGTGTCAAGGATGGGATGAAGATTGCCGATGTCATTCGACAAGCGGGCAATCCGGAGAACATCGTTTCAGCGAAATACGGTTTTGAAGACCGGGCGCTGATTGAAATTGTCACTAAAACGACGACCGGATACGATTATTCGTATTATACCTATCAAGAGGGATCCTTCATCAAACGATTACGGATCAACTAAAAAAGGAGTGGGCAGGATGTTATCGAAACGGGTACAACAACTGACACCGTCAACGACACTGGCGATTACTGCAAAAGCGAAAGCCTTGCGTGAAGAAGGACAAGATATCATCGGACTCGGTGCAGGCGAACCGGATTTCAACACTCCAGAATTTATCATCCAAGCGGCATTTGCAGCAGCTGAAGCAGGCGATACGAAGTACACGCCGTCCGGCGGAACAGTGGCTCTAAAAGATGCAATCATTGAAAAAACCCGCCGTGATTTATGGGTATCATATGACCGTTCGGAAGTCATGGTCGCTTCCGGAGCGAAGCATGCCTTATCGACATTGTTCCAGGCGATTTTGGATCCGGGCGACGAAGTCATCGTCCCGGCTCCGTATTGGGTCAGCTATCCGGAACAAATCAAACTGAGTGACGGCGTTCCGGTCATCCTCGAGACGACGGAAGCATCACGCTTTAAAGTAACGCGTGATCTGCTCGAGCAGCATATCACGCCGAAAACAAAAGCACTTGTTTTAAACTCACCTTCGAATCCGACAGGGATGGTCTACACGAAGGAAGAACTTGAAATGGTCGCAGATGTAGCGATTGCCCACAATTTGCTTGTCATCAGTGATGAAATTTACGAAAAGCTGTTATACAACGGTGTGACGCATTTATCGATTGCGACGTTACCACATATGCGCGAGCGGACGGTCATCATCAACGGCGTGTCGAAATCGCATGCCATGACAGGCTGGCGGATTGGTTATGCCATCGGACCGAAAGACATCATCAGTGCGATGACGAACCTTGCCAGTCATTCGACTTCAAATCCGACATCGATCGCGCAAGCGGCATCGGTCGCAGCCTATGCGGAAGGTGACGCACCGGTCGAGGCGATGCGTGTTGTGTTTGAAGAACGCTTGGAACAAATTTACGACCGGTTGATTCAAATTCCAGGCTTAACCTGCCTGAAGCCGGAAGGTGCTTTTTACCTGTTCCCACATGCCTTACGGGCAGCCGAAATGTGTGGCTTCTCAAACGTCGATGACTGGTGCACAGCGGTCTTGTCGGAAGCGAAGGTCGCCCTGATTCCGGGCTCCGGCTTCGGCGCACCAGAATATGTCCGGTTATCGTATGCGACAGACCCGAAACGGGTACTTGAAGCATTAGACCGGATCGAAGGATTTATCACGGCACATACGGCCGTTTAATAGAGAGAGGATGTTGACTTTTGAAAGCAATGATTCGGGATGTAGAGAAATACGTAGGCGAGGAAATCACGATTGGCTGCTGGCTCGCAAATAAACGTTCGAGCGGAAAAATCGCGTTTCTTCAATTACGCGATGGTTCAGGCTTCATGCAAGGAGTCGTCGTCAAGGAAACAGTCGGGGAAGAATTGTTCAAAACGGCGAAAGGCTTGACGCAGGAAACATCAATGTGGGTGACTGGCGTCATCAAGTCGGATGGTGGACGGACAGCAATCGGTCACGAAATGGAAATCACAGCGATCGAAGTGATTCATGAAGCGGTCGATTATCCGATTACACCAAAAGCGCACGGAACGGATTTCCTGATGGATAACCGTCACCTCTGGTTACGATCGAAACGTCAACATGCCGTCATGGTTGTCCGGAACGAACTGATTCGGGCGACATATGAATTCTTTAACCAAGAAGGATTCATTAAAGTTGATCCTCCGATTTTAACCGGCAGTGCACCGGAAGGAACAACTGAATTGTTCCATACGAAATATTTTGACGAAGATGCCTACTTGTCGCAATCCGGTCAGCTTTATATGGAAGCAGCTGCGATGGCACTCGGCAAAGTCTTCTCATTCGGTCCGACGTTCCGTGCCGAAAAATCAAAGACACGCCGCCACTTGATCGAGTTCTGGATGATGGAGCCGGAGATGGCGTTTTATGATCACGACATGAATCTCGAAGTTCAGGAAAACTATGTGTCGCATCTTGTTCAATCGGCTTTGAAAAACTGTCGTCCAGAGCTCGAGTTGCTCGAGCGTGACTTGACGGTTCTCGAAAACATTCAAGCCCCGTTCCCGCGTGTAAAATATACGGAAGCGATTGACATGCTGAAAGAACAAGGTTTTGACGATATCGAATTCGGCGACGATTTTGGTGCGCCTCATGAAACGGCAATCGCCAATACGTTTGCGCGTCCCGTCTTCATTACACACTGGCCGAAAGCCATCAAACCATTCTACATGAAAGAAGATCCGGAAAACCCGGGCTTCGTATTATGTGACGATTTGATTGCGCCGGAAGGCTATGGAGAAATCGTTGGTGGTTCACAACGGGAAGAAGACTATGAGAAGTTGCTTGCCGGTATGAAGGAACATGACCTGGATGAAACCGGTGCTTACAAATGGTACTTGGAAACACGTAAATATGGATCAGTACCGCACAGTGGTTTTGGTCTTGGACTTGAACGGACTGTCGCCTGGATCACAGGAGTCGAACACGTCCGCGAGACGATTCCATTCCCGCGTCTGCTGAACCGATTGTATCCGTAATAGTGATCGAAATCGACCCATCCCTCGGACGGGTCGATTTCTTGCTTACAATAAAGAATCGAGGAAGTATCATGGATCATAATTTAATTCAGCTGTTTGAAGAAGGAACGGTTGTCCTTCCCAAACGATTGTTTACAGAAGCCAAACGTCTTGGCATCAGTTTTGTTGAGTTTACGCTGATTGGACAATTGTTTGCCTGTCGCGCCGAAGGGATGGAGATGCCGTCGCCAGAGGAGCTCAGTAACCGGCTCGGACTTTCAGAAACGGAAACGATTGAGACGACACTCGGATTGCTTCAAAAAGGATTACTCGCCATGGAGAACGTCGCCGGCTCGGAACGTTATTCCCTGGTGCCGCTCTATGAAAAGTTAATGGCACCCCCGGAACAGGAAGCGCCAAACTTCGATACGATTAATCCGTCTGTCTTCCAGCATTTTGAGCGCGAACTTGGGATGATGTCCCCGTTTCAGATGGAACAGATCATTCAATGGTTGACGATTGAAAACATTGCAGAAGAACTTGTTCTCGCAGCTTTACGGGAAGCCGTCTACCATAATGTCCGGAAGATGACGTACATCAATCAAATTCTCCGAACGTGGGAACGAGAAGGCATCAAGACGCTCGAAGATCTTGCGACGAGAGGGAGCTGACAAGGATGTTACGCAAAGCAGAGATTGATCGAATTGAATCGACACTCGAAGAGATGTTTCCGGAAGCTTTCTGTGAACTGGTTCATCAAAATCCGTTCGAACTCGTCGTCGCCGTGGCGCTCAGTGCGCAAGCAACCGACGTCTTGGTCAATAAGGTGACCCCGGGGCTATTTGCCGCTTATCCGACACCGGATCAGTTGGCTGCAGCACCGGTCGAAGAGATTGAGGAAAAAATTAAACGGCTTGGTTTGTACCGCAACAAAGCAAAAAACATTAAAGCGTTAGCGGAGCAATTGCTGGTGTTACACGATGGTGAAGTCCCGACGGATCGCGCAGGGCTTGAAGCCTTACCGGGCGTCGGACGAAAAACGGCGAATGTTGTATTATCCGTTGCATTTGACGTGCCGGCCTTCGCGGTCGATACGCACGTCGAACGGGTATCGAAGCGCCTTGGCATCTGCCGCTGGAAAGACAACGTCCCGAAAGTCGAACAGACCTTGATGAAACGCTTTAAGCGGGAACGATGGTCGAAGCTGCATCACCAGTTCATCTTTTTTGGGCGATATCACTGTAAGGCTCAACGACCGAACTGTCTGGAATGCCCGTTGCTCGATATGTGTCGGGAAGGGAAAAAACGGACAAAAGGATTATTGCCGCCTGCTGAGGGAGAATGACAAAACAGCGTCCTGCTACTTTTGGCGGGACGCTGTTGTTGGTTGGAAAATTACCCGTTCCACGGTGTATCGGACCACTCGCGGCGCTTTTTCGTAATCGGAACCTTTTTGAAGCCCCAGTTTCGGAAATCCTGATCGGGACTGTCACGGCGGATATAAATTTTATTTTTGATGGCTTTGAAAATTCGGTTTTCGTCCCCATAATGGACAAACCGGGGTTTCACCTCAATGACACCACGTCGGACGCGGGAAAGAGGAAGACAGACGAGATCGGCAATCTCAAGACCCGATTGGTAGAGGTCGCTATCTTTTTCAGCAAAAATAAAACCTTTGATTTTTTGACGGCTTTTCTCCACATCCAAATGAACGGTACCGGAGTTAAAGATATCAAAAAATGCTTTTTGAATCAGTAGATTCTGATAATCATCCCGACTTTCAAGCACGACACGGGCGCTTGTTGCTTCCGTCTCCTCAAGAAACGCGTAAAACGATTTCATCAGGTGGGCAAAGGCAACGACATACGGATCTTTCGGTGTCGAATAAAATTCCTGTAGTTTTTGTTTATCGACTTCGACGCTGACGATCGTACAATCAATGTCGACTAAAAAGTCCGGTAAGGCGACCCAAAAATGCCGTAACATATCAATCGTGATTCCGTCTTCTTTGCCATACGGGTGTTCCGCCTTTAAGATTTCTTTCAGATGAAGCGGAATATGCGGATCTTCAAAAACAGACGATTTGAATGCCATTAATCGTTTGCGTAATGGACTGGGTTCACCGGTTTCGTCTGAGTCGATGGCGTATTTATATTCCATCAAGACGCCGGTCAGGTTAAATTGGGTGTTTCCTTTTGGTGTCCCGGTCTCATCAACGAACATGACATATTTTTTAGGAACTGAGTTTGTAGGTCTCGGAAACCCTTTAGTATCAACGCTTTTCACGTTTTTTGTTTCTCTCTTATTCAAGCGAATCTCCTCCGATTGCACAATTATTGCACACTTTTTTTGAAAACGAGCACATTTGCGGCCTCTTGATGCAACTTTATACTAACGTGGCTGTATAAATCCATCGTTATCGTGTAACTCGCATGACCCAATCTTTCTTGCACAACTTTTGGATGCACACCTTGCTCGAGTAGGAGGGTAGCATGTGTATGCCGGAGATCATGGATGCGGATTCGCGAGACGCCGGCGAGTTCCGTCAACCAGTTAAAAGTACGATGGACGAGCGTCGCGCTCAAAGGTGTCCCGAGCGTATTCAAACAGACATATTCGTCCTCATTCCGATATCCCTTGCTCAGCTGGTGCGCTGCTTGTAGCTTTTTCATGCTTTTTAAATAATCCATCGTAGCATCACTGAGCACGATGAGGCGAGAACGGCCATTCTTAGGCGCCTTTTCGTTTTGATGAGCAGAACGGTTATGATCTGCGACGGAACGCTTGACGAGTAACGTGTGCCCTTCAAAATCGATATCCGACCAGCGTAAGGTAATGGCTTCACCAATTCGCATCCCGGTATGCAGGATCAAGATGATCGGCAGGGCGCGGATTTCTTTTTCGTGCGTCTGGATGAACAGCTCACATTCCTCTTGACTCCATACCTGGTGATTTTGAACGGCGCGTCGTCGATCCTGTGCGAGTCCACTGCTCGGGTCTTCCTTGAGGTACTCCATCTCGACAGCGTACCGGAAGAAGGCACGGACTTGTTGCAGCATCGTATTGTAGCTGTTCGAATTCCAATCCCGTATCTCTGCGTACTTGACCAAGACATCCGATAGGTGATGCGTCCGGACGTGCTCAATCTTCATCTTTCCGAGTTCCTTCTCGAGCAATCCTGAAATCTTACGACGGTTGTAGAGCGTTGCCTGTGCAAGTTGGGGAGCGCGTCGTTCGAAGTAAATCGCAAGTAAATCGGCGACAGTCAACTTCACACGCTTTTTCTTGATGGCCCCGCTCTCACGTTCCTTGAGTAACTTGGCTACCCAGTACTCCAGCTCTCGCTTCGTGTTAGCTCGCTTGAAACGCTGAATACGTCTCCCTCGTTCGTCGTATCCTAAACTTATCCTGGCTTCCCATTTGCCGGTGGTGGGGTTCTTTTTTATATTCGTCATTCTTGATACATCCTCCTTTCTTTAACAGATAATGGATTGCTCTATGATGTATTTTATCAAATAATACGTCATGAGTTTTATAATTCAGATTTAATAAAAAAAGTGTCTTAGAATTAAAGACACTTTTCAGGTGAATTTATAAAATTAATACTAATTCTCGCGTTGTTTTTTCTCATACTCTTCTTTTACAAACGTACGTACTTTTCTCAAAATCCTGAAAATATCCAGTACTGCTTTCAAAAAAAATAAAATACCTGCTATTAAAGAAAAAACTTCCGCATTGTATACAGTAGAATTTTTTGTGAAGTCAGGATTTATTACTGTAAAAAATGAAACTGCCATTGAAAAAACTAAAAAAGTAATCCCAATAATTATTCCGTTGAAGTACTGACCCGTAAAACCAGCAGATTCAAGTTCAGGCATATTACCTCTATCAATAAAACCTATAAGTAATCCGAGAGATGTAAACATGAAGCCAGCAAAAACGGTAGATATCGTTAAAATAGCAAGATGTATATCATCTTTCTCAGGAACTTTAGGAATTACCTTAAAATAAGAGGCTACAAACATTAGAAGTAATGAAAAAAGAATGAGATAAAAATTCACTTTATTTTTTTTTCGTTTCAAGTTCAGTTTTCTTAATCTTTTTTTCAAGGTTTCCTCCTTTTGCAAATGTATCACCTCTGAAATTTTATTTTCTAATCAAATCTCGTAATTCGTCTTTTACTTCAGCATAGCCTTTTTTCATCTCTTCAAAAATAATATTATTTATTGCTAATTGAGCATGGTTAACTGAAGTATAGTCTTCATTATCTTCTGACGAAAGTAATTCTAACTTTTCCTTAATTTTTTTATCAGATAAGTTAAAAGGGATGGTAAAAGTAAAAACATCATCAAAAAGTTTTTTGGTTTGAATACGTTGATCTTCCATTTTTGTACGTAAAATAACATTTGATTTCGAATCAATACTTCTTTTTAAACCAATAGACTTTTTAAGTTTCTTTAATAAATTTTCATTTTCTTCAATAGAACCTAAAGTAGAGGATCGATTCGAATTTTCTTTAGGTTTTGAAATTACTAATTTAGCTTCTAGCTTGATTCCGTGTTCAACTAATGGTTCATAATCATCTACGTCAGGAATAAAGTCTCTTAAGACATTTGATTGAGGAGTCGCTAAGTTGATTGAGACATCAATCAATTCCTTTTGTTTTTTTCCGGAAAATAAACTTTCTAAAGTATCGTGGTCTGCTATGGTTTCAGTATAAATATTGTAATCAGTAAAACCAGAGATTTTATGTCCTTTAGAGATATCAAAGTTGTTAAAAAGATTTTCTAAGTTACTGATTGATGGAGCACCTTGATTCGAAAAAAACGAGACAAATAAAGAATTGTAATCCAAAATGAAATACGTGTGGGACTCAAATATTTCATCTTGTAGTCTTTCGATTTGTCGAGGTTTCAGATCTTCAACATTTCTGATTTGAATGTTCGTAGAACTTTCTTGGCCGATTGATGCAAATAAAAAATCATCATCATTGATAATCACGTCGAAATAAATACGACTATCATTTTTTCGACCAGGAAATTGAGTAGTGCCTACTGGAGCGAACAATGCATTTGAAACATTTGTTTTTTTCTTTATGAAGTTATCTAATACTTCTTTTACTTTTTCAGGGCTTAGTTTTTGATCAGTCGATGAAGAGGCAATACTTTTTAATATCTTAAAATTATAGAATTTAAGTGTTTTTGAGCTAGTCAAGTTAAATCATTCCTTTTCTAAAAAAATATTACTAATGATTTCCGCTTAATTAAATATTAATTCTGTTCACATGCGAAGTTACCATTGTCAGGATCCATTTTTATCTTGAGAGGTGGGGTGAGTATTCGGAACACCGTTTAGATAAACGGATCTGAGAGTTTTTCATTATCAACCGTTAATTTTGCAGGGAATATGCTTTATTTCAGATTATTTCTATAGTAGTTAACTACTATATTTTTACTAAGTTTTTTATATGAAAAAGCACTCATTTAGAGTGCTATTTTAAATCATTGTTTCGTCGGAATCTCGACCGTATAGCGTTCAGCTAACGTTTCAAAGTTTTCGTCATTTGGACCATCGACTATAAATTTGACGTCCGTAATTTTGTTTGGTGCGGCACTAGCGATAAAAATAACGGTTCCTTTTTTCTTTACCTTGCCAATATACTCTCCACCTACATCTGCTGATAGAACCATCGAAGCATCAATTTGCTCGGCAGTATTGGTTGTTAATTTGGCTTGGTTCGGATGGAAGTTGATCGTTGCATCACTTGTATTTTCTGCTTCTACCTCGAAAACAACCAATGTGACTTTCTCTTTGCTATCAAACATATCTAAATACTCTTTTGATGGTTTGAAGTCCGAAGTTTGAACTTTGCTTATTTTAAAGATGATTGGTCCTAAGTTCGTAGAAATGTTTAATTTCTTATTCGTAAAGTAATTAATCTTTGTTCCGAACTCTGACTTCTCTACTTTAGGAGTCTCCTCTTTTTTTACTGCAGTATCTTTAGTTCCATTCTCTTTCTCTTCTTTTTTCTTAACTTCTGCTGCAGAGGTAGCTTCAGCTTTCTTTGTAGATGCACTTTCCTCCGCGCAACCAGCCAGCAACATAGCAGCGGTTAATGATGTTCCAATGATAAATCGTTTCACAATAATTCCTCCAGTTAATGATAGTAAACTAAAAGTTCAACGGATTGTTGATGACGAACGTAAAAATAAAGCCCTTCTTTTTCAGTGGCAACAACGTAAAAGGGTTCGCTGTATGTAGCAGATTTTGCTTTACCCAACGTTACGAATCCATTTGGATGAAGTCGATCGAGTTCATCCAAATGGGAACGGACGACTTGTAGACATAGTTTTTCCTCCATTAATATGCATTTCCCTTAATTCTACCAATTTTGAGATACGCCAAAACAACCTTCTTTTAAGAAAAAGGAAAGGTGTGGCAACAACCGTCCGACATGTTTCGACAAAAATAGATTAATATTGTCGAAAAGTTTTTGTTACTAGCTAAGTATGGCAACTTGTAAAAAGAAAAACGTTCCCTCATAATAAAACGAGAACATAAGTTCTTGTAAGAAGGTGGGGATTAAATGGACAGCATGTGTGCTAAAAAAGTAATCTTAAAAACCAGTGAAGGATTCGAAGGACTTAGGGGATTTTGGAGTGAAGAACTGGATGCTTATGTGATGTTTCGTAATCAAGATATTTTAGGTGCTGAAGAAGTTGAACTTTGGCACCCTAAATTGGATAAATTTAAAGACACAGCTGATTGAAGCTGTGTCTCAGATTGAAAACAAAATTTTACGATGGTTAAAAAATACTTTCTAAATTCCAAAATGGAGTATTTATTGAACTCGTTGTTGTTGATCTTGCTCCTTTAGAAGTATTACAAGACTCACACAATAGCTGAAAATTTGAAGCATCATTACTTCCGAATACGGCCAATGGAACAATGTGATCGATATGAATAGTATTCTGTGTCCTGATTAGATTTGAAAGGTCACAACGACAAATTGAACAAGTTGCCTTGTCTCGATAGAAAACAGCGTTAGTTAACCACTTTGGAAAATGGGTTCGCTTAATTCGTTTTTTAGGAGTTACGAAATCAGGATGTTGTTTCTGTATATCATCAATATAGCATTCAGTAACATCAGCGAGTTTCAAATGAAAATCATGAAGAAATTTTTTATCTAAAAAAATAATCTGAAATGCAGAGTGAATAATTAAATTGTCTACTATTGCTGCATTTTTAATAACATATTTTTCCCATTGTTCGAAGGTATCCTTACACGTGCATTCTTCATGCCATTCGTCAGTGCAAGTATCAAAGTTCGGTAGAGGAAGATCAGGTTTCAAGTTTACTTCATTTAATGTACGAACTATGAAATCAAAGATAAATTCCAATTCATCCACATTATTTTTTAGGTTATGAATGTCTGATGAAATATCTTGAAAAAAATTTAAATACCAGTGAACTGCTGTTGTTTTACTGGGCTTAACAATAGCTTCAATAATTTCTTTCGTGAAAATTTCAAATGCATTTTCGCCAAATTCATAAAAATAGTCTATAGAGGATCCAGCCAATCCAATTCCAGAACTTAAAGCTAAGTGTTCTTCTTTTAATTTACCCAATATAATAATCTCCTTTTTAGTTATGAGAGAAAAATTACTCTTTGTCTGTAACCTGGGGCACAGCTGATTGAGGCTGTGTCTTTTGCAATAATTTTACTTTATGAACCTTTAAAAAATTGTAAACATATCATTTTTTCTTACACTTATATAAAAACTAAAACTTCGTACTATTTGTTTTACTGGAGGATTCAGAAAGAGCTAAGTTAACTTGATCACGCATGTACTGAATAATCTTATCGATTTTTTGTTGATCCAAAGACTTGAGCTCTTCTTCAGAAAAACTCATGCCAATCATTTTATTTGCACGAGATACCTGTTCTATATATTCGCTTAAAGTTGTATGGGGATCGTCGACTCTCCCGTTGAGGTAGTCAAGTGATACTTCAAAGATGTCTCCGATTTGATTCAATACTCTGTGTGGTGGCATATCTGGATATTTAGGATTTTCGTATTTACTCATTAATGCTTTATCTACCCCAAGTTTTTTTGCTAATTCTATTTGCGTCATTTTCGGAACATGATTCTTTCTGCATGTTTTTATTCTTTCCGCCATTATCTCTTTTAATAAATCCTGATTCAATTTATACACCACCTTACGTAATTAAACGATGTCTATACAATGATATTACCTCAAAATAAGATGATTTTGTTTCAGAAACCTCAACAATAATTTAAATGGGAAATGTTATTGAATATTAAGTTGACATATACTCAACTTTTATATATTATCGAATTAAGTTGATAATATCTCAACAAAAGGAAGGGTGAGAAAATTGAATCGTAAAGTACTACTCAGGCTTAGAATTGATAATAAATTAACAATTAGAGAGATGGCGAGGTTAATGGAGATGGATGCCTCATCATACTGGAGAAGAGAGAATGGTGAAACAAAATTCAGTGAAGTCGATATTCTAAAGCTAAAAAAAATATTTAATGTATCTTCAGAAATTTTTTTTGAATGATAAGTTGAGTATATATCAACTTTTAGTGATTTTCTATCGGAATTTAATATTGGAGGTAAACAGATGTTATTTGACGAGAAAGAATTTAAAAAGATTATTGCAGACGGAATTGCAGAATCACTCGCAACGATTGCGCGGAAGCGTGAATATCTCACAGTACCGGAAGTATGCGAAGAACTAAGGTGCAGTCGCAGCATGATTGATAAACAGATCCGTGAGAACGGATTACCGATTACTCGTGTCGATGGAAAAATCATTGTCCGCCGCGAGCATTTATATGAATGGCTCGACAAACGAGTCGAAAGCAACAACTGGGATCAAACAATCGAAAGAGTGAAACAACATGCCACTTTATAAAAATCTTGATGTCTTAGCCAACATGCTTGTGGACCGGTTCCACAAAAACCCAACGCTTCAATCCTTTATCAACGTTGAGGACGTCGTATCAAGCATCCTCGTTGATGTGACACGGGAGATGGTCGAGGAGTTGGAACAAGACGCATTGGTCCATTTCAAGCAGATGGTCAAAAATGATCCGATTATGGTGATTGACGCCATTAACAAAAAACACGTTCTGCATCTTATGGAAGACACGTTCGATATGCATCTACTTCGGATGGAACCCCAATCAAGCTGAAATGAATGTATATGTCATCTATGATTTCGGATTGATTGCTTTCATTATCGCATTCGGAGGCTGGTGGTGGGATGAACGAGATTGACCTTAGAAGGAGGTGAGTATATGTCCCCGGAAGCATTTGTAATGATGGCGACCGTCTGGGTCGTTTCAATAATTGCCGTCGTGCCCGTCTTCATCATCGAAGGACGTGAAGAGCGAAAGTTGGAGCAAGAACAAGCGGACAAGAAAAAAAGCCACCACTCAAGAGAGCGATGACCACTTTTGCCTAGGAACTTAAGTGTATCATGCTCCGGACAGGAGGAAAACCATGAACACGATCAATCGAGTGCAACGAATCCGTCGTCTGCTGTTCATCAAAAAGCAGAAAGCAGCCATCGAAGTCAATCGCGCTACAGAATCTGTGAATCACACCATCGCAGAGTTAGAGAAGACGCTGTCACGTTTAGGGTTCGTACTCGGCACATATGCACCGGCTTATTCGTTCGTCCAGGTGCTTCAAAACCAAATCGAGACGTTGAAAATTGCTTTAGACACGGTGAAGGAGGAGTCAAAATGACGACCAACCACTGTAATGATTTCGTCGAAGATTATGAGTCGGATGAAACCAACACTGAATCGGACTTCGATACGTTCGAGCTGGATTCGGAACTTAAGGAACAGCTGGCCGACTATCGAAATGCCGTCTTATAAGGAGGAACTGGAATGAACGTCATCGCAAATACGAAGCATATGGAGCGCAGTGAATGGCTTGCATTACGTAATAGAGGGATTGGTGGAAGCGATGCAGCTGTCGTCGCTGGACTGAATAAATATAAATCACCGTTCACGTTATTCCTCGAAAAAACTGGTCAGGTGGCATCAGATGAAGTTTACGTCACCGATGAAGATGGTGCATTTCTGAGTGGCAGCGAAGCCGCTTACTTCGGAAATGCAAACGAAGA
Organism: Exiguobacterium sp. R-39; assembly: GCF_049942815.1. Classification (NCBI taxonomy): domain Bacteria; kingdom Bacillati; phylum Bacillota; class Bacilli; order Caryophanales; genus Exiguobacterium; species Exiguobacterium sp. R-39. Next base: position 1,812,051 of record NZ_CP187965.1, on the reverse strand, counting down.
AAAGGTCGCAGCCGAATTCACGCTACGTTCCAAGTTAAAGGTCCGCCGTGACAATCGCATGATGGCGCATCCAGACTATCCATGGATGCTCGCAAACATCGATCGTCGTGTCGTAGGGACCAACGAGATTCTCGAATGTAAGACGGCATCGGAATACCTCAAAGGCGAATGGGAAGGGGAAGACCTTCCGCAACAATACTATATCCAAGGCATGCACTATCTTGCGGTCACTGGAGCAAAAGCCGTCTGGTTCGCGGTACTGATCGGTGGTAACAAGTTCGTGTACAAACGCATCGAACGGGATGAAGAAGTCATCGACTATCTGATTGCGATTGAAAAAGACTTTTGGGAGAACCACGTCATGACCGGATTTGCACCGGCAATCGATGGTTCAGATGCTTCGACAGACTTCCTCTCCAGCATGTTCCGAGGAGAACCGGGCTCTGAAATGGAGCTGGATGATGCCGCAGACGAATTGATCAGTGAATTGGAAGAAGCGAAAGAGTCGAAAAAGAAAATTGATGAGCTCGTCAAAACGTACGAGAATCGATTGAAACAGATGATGGGCGACATGGAGACCGGTCAAGCATCCTATCACATCGTGACTTGGAAATCGACCATCTCAAACCGTGTCGACAGCAAGATGTTAAAGGCTGACTACCCGGACGTATACGAGGCAGTCATCAAGCCATTTGTCTCACGTCGTTTCGGAATTAAAAAAGTTAAGGGAGCGAAATAATCATGGCAAACGTCCAAGATACGAAGGCAGCACTCGCTAACAAAGCGAACGGCACGGTAGCTAAAAAAGATGTCTCACAACTCACACCTAAGCAACAGGTGAGACATTACTTGGAAAGCATGCAAGGTGATATCTCGAAAGCGTTACCTGCTCACATGACACCGGAACGAATGACGAATATCGCGTTGACAGTGATTCGTTCGAATCCTAAATTGCTTGAATGCACGGTTCCTTCCCTACTGGGGGCGGTCGTCCAGGCAGCACAGCTCGGACTCGAACCTGGATTGATCGGTCATTGCTACTTCGTTCCATTCAACAACAAGAAAAAAATCGATGGCAAGGATGTTTGGCAGAAAGATGTCCAATTCCTCATTGGCTATAAAGGAATGATTGATCTAGCGCGTCGGTCCGGACACATGAAAAATATTTATGCCTACACAGTGCATGAGAACGATGCTTTTGAGTACGAGCTGGGACTCGAACCGAAGCTGCATCATAAGCCGGCCATCGGTAACCGGGGTGCTCTGATTTATGTCTACGGTGTTGCTCACTTTAAAGACGGCGGGTATCACATGGAAATCATGAATAAAACGGAAATCGAACGGATCAAAGGCAGTTCTAAAGCAGGCACGTATGGACCGTGGAAAGATCATTACGAAGAGATGGCCAAGAAAACCGTCATTCGTCGCATGTTCAAGTATCTGCCGATTTCAATTGAGATTCAGGACAACGTCTCGAAAGATGAAACCGTCCGGAAAGACATCACGTCGGAGCCGGAGCCGATCGAGTATACAGATGCTGAGTTTACGGAAGAAGGATACGATCAGGAAGCGCCACCTCAAGAAGGTGATCCATTCGATGGGCAGCAGTTCCCATTCAATGTGTGAGGTGACGGAACATGAGCCAAGATCGAATTCACGATAGTAATACAATTCCCTTCACCATGATTCCCCACGAGGTCGTACGCGACAATGCGACCTTTGGGGACATCTACGAAAAGATGGTCTACTTCATTCTAAAAAGTCATGCGGTCAACGGAACGGGAGCATTCCCTTCATATGCCACGATTGCTAAAGAAGCACAGTGTTCTAAGCGAAAAGCGATTGATGCGGTACAGTCTCTTGTTGATCGAAACTTGATTGAAAAGAAAGCTCGTGTAGATCACACGGGAGATCAAACGTCGAATATTTATACCATCAATAATTTCGTAAGGGGTGCACAGGATGCACTGGGGGTGGTGCATGACATGCACTGGGGTAGTGCACCACATGCACCCGGGGTAGTGCATGACATGCACCCTAAGAATAACCCTATTAAGAATAACCCTTTAAGTAATTCATCATCAGAGGACGCCATTAATAATCCCGATGATCTTTCAAAATTAGTCAGCTTCTTTCAAAAAGAAATTGGCCTGGCATCCGGATATGTCATTGATGACATTCAGCATACGCTCGCTGAAAGTTCCTATGAAGTGATTCAGTACGCACTCGAACAATCGGTTCTCAACGATGTCCGGAACTGGAAGTATGCAAAAGCAATAATTCGGAAGCTTGCTGATAAGAAACTATTCACACTCGAAGCTATCCAGTTGCATGAGTCCAAACGGTCAACTTCTCGATCTACGAAAGGGTTCGGTCGTAATCGTCGAAATGCCCCGGATATGGAAGAACCGGCATGGGTCGCAAAAGAGAAAGAGGAACAGCAAGCCTTCGAACAACGAAAAAAGCAGGAGCTTGAAAGCAATGTTCCGGATGAATCGGAAGTCCAGGAACTACTTCGCTCGCTTCATCAGGAATAGGAGGAATGATGGATGCAGTTCAAATTGACGGATATCAGTGAGACAGGACTTGACCGGCGTATTGCGGACCATGAAAGCCGCGGCGCCCGGCTCGTCCGGCGTGATCAGTTCGTAAAAGGCAGCAAGCAGTTCTCGAAAGAAGAATTCTCCGGTCGTGTCAGGTTCGTTTCTCGAAATGAATATGTGCGGTATATCGCATTGATGGAGCTCCCGGAGAGGAGGCCAAGGAAGGGGATAGGGCGATGAAAACACTCGTTTTTCGGAAGAAGAACGATCACCGTGAAGAAATCCTGTTCATCTCTAATCAGATTCGTCGTCATACATTGATTGCTGGTCGCTTGGTTCAAGTGGAGGACGGACTTCGACCGATCAGCATCGCGGTCATGCTGTCGAGAGAGCGAAAGGATTGGACGCTCGAAGGTCGCTCACTCGATGAACATGAAGTGTCACGGCGATGGCCCGACCGAATCAGCAAATAAAGTACAGCGGAACGAAACCGCAATTATTCGAGCGTTACGAAAAGAAACAGTACATAGTGCTGTACATCCCAGATGCCACACAATATGAAACGCAAAAGATGATCAAGGACGGCTGGCGACCGCTCCGACTCTAACACGAAAGGAAAGACGGCACTGCATGGAATATATCGCACATAAGCTGACGAAAGCACAACGCGTTCTCGTTGAGAACAAACTGAAAAGCCTGTATACATTACCTGCCCGCATCGAATCGTTAAAGGCACGCTCAGCTCCCTCGATTACAGCCGGTTATCAACCGAGTGAGGTGCAGCGGAACAGTCGACCGTCGAGCAGTGTCGAGAAAGCAGTCATGTTACTTGAACAACTCCGGCAAGCAGAAGCGGAACAACGTCTCTTGCTCCGGATCCGTGAAGAACTCGATGAGACTGACCCGGACCTGAACGAAATCTGGAATCTCCGATACCGGCCGAAATTCAAGTACACGGATAACGTCGTCATCGAAATGATGCGCTACGGCAACCGGAACACGTATTACGAGGCGAAGGACAAATTACTCGGCATCGTCGCCGATCGCTTCGGTGTTTGGGATGACTTCGGTTTTGACAACTAAATTTATGAATGAAGAGGTGAAAAAGTGATGAAACAACAGATAATTGAATATAAAGTAATAGATATTATATAGGCTATTATATTTTTAGTTAAGGAAAGGCCTATTAAAAACATTGTTGGAAAATATATAGCACTCATAGTATAGAGTAATACTAAGGTAGTCCAGTAATAGCGAATGTTTTTTTCGACTTTAAGTTGCTAAAAAGATCATCCTTAGAAAATTAATATAAAAAGATTAAGGTCTTAAAATATACTCACACTGAAGACACAGATAATTTCTTTATTAAATATTTTCTTTATTTATAACATTTTATGAAGAAAATGAAACATAATGTATCAGAAATGAGCGAAATATGCAAATTAATATGTTGAATTTTATTTGAGAAGTGTATAGTAAAGGTGTGAAGTAATAATAGACTGAAAATATGGTAAGGAGTGTGAATATGTTTTCAAGAGTGTATGTAGAAAATTTCAGATCATATAGGGAATTTGAATTAGATCTGCTAGAGTCTTCAAATCCCAAAAAAGTAAAAAAAGCATTATTCATTTATGGGGAAAATGGTTCTGGAAAAAGTAATCTAGTTGAAGTTTTTTCATTTTTAACGGATTCAACTCGAACATTAAGAAACAATAAAAGATTTTTGAAAGCTATGGTTCAAATACAAAAAGAAGAATCAGACAAAATGATGATCGATGATGTAAAAGAATTTTTACTGAGCCATCCTATATTAAGAAGATCTAACTTGAGTACTTTAGTAGAAGATGTAAAAGCACTTGGTCCTAATAAAGAAAATGAGAATATGGTAATCAATTTCGGTTTTGTTTTAAGTGGTTCAGATGCTGAAGGTGAATATACGATGGTATTCAATGATGAAGGTGAATTAATTCACGAAAGCCTTGAATATATTATTGAAAAAAATGTAGGTACTCTTTTTAGTATTGAGAATGTTGATAATGAAATTAAAACTAAGTTTAGTGGTAAGTTTTTTAATGGTTCTAAAAAATTTAAAGAAGAATTAGAATATGATATTGAGGCTTACTGGGGTAAAAACACGTTATTAAGTATAATTGTAAATATGTTAAGCATAAAAAATTCTAAAATTGTTTATAAATCTTTAAATAGTAATTTCACCAGTGTTTTAAAATTTTTTAGATCAATATCAGTAATACATAAATCCTCTGATACAGAAATTTCTAATCTTTCAGTTAAGCTGAAAATATTTTCAAATTTAGATAAAGGATCTATAAAAAGAGACAATCAAAAAATGCTTCTAGAATTAAATAGTATCGAAAAAATCTTAAGTGATTTTTTCACTTCATTGTATTCAGATATTCTTAAAGTAGAATATGATATAAAAATTGATGATAACGAAATTGAATATGAGCTTTGCGTAAGAAAAAAAATTGGAGGAATTGAAACGCTAATTCCGTTTTCTAAAGAGTCTCAAGGTACTAAAAATTTATTAAGCATTTTTCCTGCTTTAATAGCATTTATGGATGGCAAGGTAGTTATTATAGATGAGATAGATACTGGAATTCATGATAAATTGATGGAAAGAATTATGTCAGGTTTACTTTATTACTCATCTGGTCAATTTATTGCCACAACTCATAATACACAACTATTAGAAAACCTTTCTGCAGACAAGGTTGGGATAATCGCAGTTGATTCTTATGGGAATAAAAAAATGAATTTACTGAAAAATAGTGATGTGAAAGCTAATAATAATTTGTATAAAAAGTATATGAAGGGTGATTTTTATGGCATCCCTGATATATTCGATATTGATTTTCTTTCTTTAGTAGATGACTTAAATCGCTTGCTGGAAAGTAAGCCTGATTTAGATGAGAAAGAGACGGATCAATAATTATGAGTAAATATGGAAGAAAGAAAAGCTCGAGCTCTAACCAATTAAAAAGCCAGATGAATTCAGATTTGAAATGTATAACAATTGTTCATGGTAAGTCAGAATATTTAATTTCAAGTTATATAAAAAGTGCCTACAGGGTGTGTATGAAAATATACAGTGCTGGTAAAGAGGGTTCCCAATCAATTCAAATTACGTCATTACTACATTTTTTAGATACTCATGAAAAGCTCAGAAACTTTATTGATTTTAAAAGAAACTTTAATGATGTCTTGTCATTTTCAAAGAAAAATGGTGTTGAAGTCATTGATGATTTTAAGATTTTTATAATAATGGATACCGATGACTGTGAACAACATCAGTCCGTTAGCTTTATGAATAAAGAGATGTTTAGAGGGAAATGGTATTATGAATATATAGTACCTATTTACAACTCAAGGAATTTAGAAGAAGTTTTAGAAAAAGGTCGTTTTCCACATAAAGTGGATAAGAAAAGAAAAGGTGTTACATACACTGAAATATTCCCGGGATCTGATCCAGTCGGCACTAAAGAACAAAAAATTGAGGAATTTATTAGAGCATGTGAAAAATCACGTAGTTCGAATTATAAAGCTTATTTAGATTACTGTTTAGAAAACAGACCGAATTTTACGAAAAATTGTTAAAGTGTTGTTTGGTTTTTAATTCAAAATAGCCTAGTAGGAGGAAAATAATGAGTAATTGGAAAGAGGAATTGAAAACAAAAGTTTCATTAGAACTTAGAAATAGAGAAATGAACTCAATAAAAAAAATTACTGAAGAAATAAATTCAGTTTTTGATGAATTCATTGAAAATTTTAGTGGTATCAAATATAAAGATAGTAATATAGCGTGGAAAATAGAAGATGCAAACAACGTTTTCACTTTAAATTATTACAACGCATTATTAGATAAACCCGGTGTTTATAGAATATCTTACTACATAGATACCTTGAAAGAAAAAAAAGTAGTAGTAATTGAAGCAATGTATGATTACAGTACAGGACGACTAGCCTTGGTACATTTAGGAAATATGAAACCTTATTTTGAATTTGACAGATTTTCTGAAAAAATAAATGTGAAAACTAAAAAAGCTGATTTCACAAGAGAAAATCTAGATGACTTAATAAGACTAGCATTTTCAGTTGAAAATTTTTAAATACTTTTAAAGAGCGATCAATATCGTTGATACAAAAGACGTCTTGTAATCAACAAGACGTTTTTTAGGTTCTAAGAAAATCAAATTAGATATTATGAGTCTTCTTACGAATTAAATAGAAAGCTTGATACCATCTGCCTAATGTATTGTCATTCTTATTATGATTATTTCTAATTCAAATTACTTAAAAAGTATAGTAAACATTGCAAAGTATTATTCTAATTTTTTATATAATTAAACATAAGGTGGCGATATGATTGAAACCCGAACAAATTGACGGATTAAAAACTAATGAAGACAATACTTCAGTTGAAGTCAATACAATACACAAAGAGAATAAAATTTTAATTGAAAAGGAAACTTTTAAAATAAAAAAAATAAATTTTAATGCAATCAGAATAACGATATTTATTGTATTAGTAATTTTACTTATTCCAAGCGCAGTTTCCTATCTTATGGAACGTACTTGGATGAATTTTGGTACTCAAAAAGCAGAATCATGGATGAGTTTTTGGGGAGGATATTTAGGCGCGTTTATAGGATTATTGGCAGTTATATACACAACAAATAAACAGATTAAAAGCTCAAGAAATTTAATGATTGAGCAACTCGAAAATCAAACTAAACAGATAGAAATTTCTGCAAACATTCATGATAATTTAGAGAAACAGCGTATTTATTTAAATACTATTTTAGAGAAGAATCTTGAAATACAAAAAAATATTAAAGAATTGGAAGATGTATTTTTTTCTCATAAATCAGTATTTTCAGAATTGATAACCAGTATGAAAGAGTTTTATGAAATACAAAATAAAGTTGGGGAATTAAACTCAAAAATAAAGTTAGAAGAATCCTCTGGAATGCGCCCCACTAATAATACTTACTACGATAAAGTACTAGGAAAAGGTGCAGCTTTAAACAATCAGGGTTATACGGATTATCTAAAAAAAGAATCGGTTTCAAATAATGAGAATATGAATAAAACTTTAAATACATTGCAAAATTTTTCTGGAAAACTACAAAAAAAAATAAATGATATAATTACACTGAAGATATTTATTAACTCTTCTGATCAATACCAAAAAAATGATACATATGAAAATAAATTATCTGAGGTAATAAATTTTATTCAAGATTTAGTACAATTTATTACTATGTTAATTGATTCAGAAGCACATAAAAAAAAGGAAGAAAAGGATAATATGGTTAGAAGAATAGAGCAAATAGATAAAGAATCGCTCCAATACTTCAAAGATTTAAATTTTCAATCAGAAGTACATATCAAATCAATTTTAGAAAGGTTCTATAAAAATAACTAGTCTGATATTTTTTGATTAGCAATAAAATGAGAAAAGTAACTTAATCTATTAAATTAGCAATGAAAATAAATTTATCATGTAAAATATTGATACATTTTTAATACAATCTTGATACAAAAACTTGCTTTATTCGTGATATTCTTTCCATGTAGACGAAGCGGGTGCGGCGAAAGTCGTACTGTTCTACTGAATACCGATCACTCACATAACGGGGCGTCTTGTAACGGACAGGGCGTCCTTTTTGTATGCAGAAGTATCCGGATGGGTTGATGATGGCTCCATGTCATTCCCCAGATGCATTGCGGCTGTTGTTCTCATCCGGATATTTGTACATATAAAGGAGAGTGATCTTATGGAAAGCAAGCCATTTGTGATCTGCTGGAAAGTAAACAAGAATCGTAAGGATAAACGAACGGAAGCCATCAGGAAGATCTCGCAAAGTGATTGGTTGAAATACCTTTGGAAGAAAGAACTCGAGCGAATGAGATGATTCGCTTCTTGCCAACAACGTATGACGCAGCCAAGAGAGAACGTGAATCAAACACGAGGGCGGAGTAGTCGTGCGTTGTTGAGAGGTTATCTCCTCTGCCTAATTTGGGTAAAATGTATGTATAGTGATTATTCGCTAAATATACTAACAAAGGATGATAAACATGAGTAAAAAAAGAGATTTTGGTCAAAATTGTTCAAGGAATGAATTTGAAGAAAGCACAAAAAATAATGAGGGAATCAAATCGCATCTTTACGAGCAGTTAAGTTCGTTTGAAAAAGAAAGGCAACGACAATCAATTGATAATGCAATGATTGTTCATCGCGAACTATCTAAGGATTCTGCACAATTCTTATATGTAGATAAGCCAGAATTAAAAAAAGGACTATATGTGGTATTTACTACTGATGTAATGATTATAAGTAAGATTGATTCTTCGGCTACTCCATCACCTCAAAAAATTATTCGGATTTGTTCAGAAAAAGATAATGTACATGACATCATTAAATTTGGTGCCTACTTTACTTGGTTAAACAGCGAATACGGATCTACGAATAAAGAACAGCCATTGCAAAGAGATACACTTCAAAATTTGTTCAGAAAGATTTTTTCTTAAAAAATAGAATTATTTGGAATTAAAAGAAGGTAAGCTCATTATTTTGTTTAATACATAAATTAACAAAATAATGGAGGTGTATCTTATGAATTCGAAAGAACAAGCATACGTTGAAATCAACGAAGAAATATCCGATTTAGCATTTCGTTTTACTAAGGTGATGTTTGAAGATGATGTAAAAAGCTTTTGGGAATGTATCAGTGCAGTTGATCAATCTAGAGCGTTTGGGTTTTATACTGCTCTTCTGAAAAATGAAATTTTGAATGAAGAGGAATATAGTTTTTCAGAGTTCATCAAAGTGAATTTTATGGATACCTTCAAAACAAATTACATAAAGTTAAAAGGAGATTGTGGCATCGCTAACCACTTAAGGATTTCGGAAACTGGCATACCGATGGTTTTCATGCTTCCTAATGTGATTGCACCTCGTCACTACATTGCAGAATCACCAGAAAACGTCTTCCCGCTTTATTTAGGAGTAGATACTTCGATGAACACTAATAACGAATTGATTGGTGAGTGGAAAATTAGACTTTACGATGACGAAAATTATAAAAATATTTGAGATGTAATACTATTTGACGCTGCGGCGTCTTTTTTTGTGCCTTGCAACGAGCTGATGGGGATCGACCTAGTCGGTTCGTTGGAAAGTATAAGAGAGAGGAGGTGATGAGTTGGCCACTTTGAACGCACGTCAAAAGCGTTTCTGTGATGAATATCTGATTAGCTTGAATGCAACGGATGCTGCTAAAAAAGCAGGATACAAAGGAAACTATGTAGGACAGAATGCAGACAAGTTACTAAAGAATACTAAAATCCAATCTTATTTGGAAGAACGACTGGCGGAGAAAGAGTCTGCGCTCATCGCCAATCAGGATGACATCTTAAAGTTATTGACTCGTATCGTAATGGGAGAAGAACAAGGCACGGCTCTTGTAGGAGTAGGACAGGGAGCACAGGAAGTGGAACAGGTCCCGCCAACCAATACCGAAAAGATTCGCGCTGCTGAAATACTTGGTAAGTACTACAAACTGTTTACGGATCGTCAAGAGATTCAGTTAACCGGTGCTGTCGAGTTCATTGACGATATCTCAGGTGGCGATACGAGTTGAAGAAACAAGTTCGTTTATCTCAATTGCTGCCAAAAGCATTTCACAACAGCTGGAAAGCGGCCATAAATCCTGACATTTTAAACATCGTCGAGAAAGGTGGCCGTGGTTCCGGTAAGTCGTCTGATATTGCGATTATCATTGCTCAGTTACTCATGCGATACCCAGTCAATGCGGTAGGTATTCGTAAGATAGATAACACAATTGAACTATCGATTTTCGAACAAATGAAATGGGCTATCGAGGTATCAGGTGTAAGTCATTTATTCAAGGTCAATAAATCACCGATGCGGATTACCTACATTCCTCGTGGTAACTATATGGTATTCCGTGGAGCTCAAGAACCGGAGCGAATCAAGTCGCTCAAATCCGCTAATTTTCCGTTTGCACTCGCATGGCTCGAGGAATTGGCAGAATTCAAAACAGAAGACGAAGTGACGACCATCACCAATTCCCTGTTACGTGGGGAACTGGACGATGGTCTTTTTTATAAATTCTTTTACAGTTACAACCCGCCCAAACGCAAGCAATCCTGGGTCAATAAAAAATACGAATCAGTGTTTGTTGCTGCCAATACGTTTGTGCACCATTCAACGTATCACGACAACCCACATATCTCGAGACAGTTCATTGCAGAAGCGGAAGCAGCAAAAGCACGGAACGAATTCCGGTACCGTTGGGAATATCTCGGTGAAGCAATCGGCAGCGGCGTTGTTCCATTCAGCAATCTCACGTTCCGTCCGATCACAGACGATGAAATGGCGAAGTTCGACAACATCCGTCAAGGAATCGATTTCGGGTATGCAACGGACCCGCTCGCGTTTGTTCGTTGGCACTATGACAAGACCCGCAACCGTATTTATCTCATGGATGAATTACACGGCGTAAAGATTTCAAACCGCAAGTTAGCGGAGTGGATCATTGAGCGAGGTTATCACAGTCACGGCGTCATTGCGGATAGTGCAGAACCTAAATCAATAGCGGAGATTGAAGAACACGGTGTCAGACGCATCGAGGGCGCACGAAAAGGACCCGATAGCGTCGAGTTTGGTGAAGAATGGCTGGACGACCTGGACGAAATCATCATTGATCCAGGACGGACGCCACACACCGCAAAAGAGTTCGAGGATATTGATTACCAGACAGACAAGGACGGAAACCCGAAACCGCGCTTGGATGATAAAAACAATCACTCAATCGATTCGACGCGTTACGCGTTTGAGTGGGACATGCAACCAGAATCGAAAGCCCTAACATTCTAAGGAGGTGAGAAAGATGTCAGAAGCAACAGAATGGGAACGCGGCGCCGGCTTTCATGGGAATGGAACCGAACAAGGATATTCATTCGACATTCCCGACTACACAGAAGAAATTGTGGCATTGAAGAAAAATGAAAACCGCCAGGAAATCATCTCGAAACTAATTGAGAAGCACAAACCGCAACGCTTGCGGATGCTTATGAATTACGAGCGGTACAAGACAGACGTTTCCGGTGTACCTATCTTCCAACGCAAATTTGAACGTGAAGTCACGATTGATAACCGAATCAACAATGATTATTTTTCGGAGATTGTAGACATGAAGACAGGTTATTTTGCCGGCAAACAAGCGGCGTATAGCTATGACAAGAAGCAATCGGAGTATGAAACAGCGAACCAAATCATTTCGGATTTCCTGGAACGTAACCGGATCGCTGACGTGAACATGGAGACAACAAAATATTGTGCGATTGGTGGTTATTCCGCTCGCTTGCTCTATCTCGATTTAGAAGCAAGAGACCGCATGATGTACCTACCAGGACACCAGGTGATTCTACTGAATGAAGACGGCAACATCATTGAAACCGAATTCGCGGTCCGCTATTACGGCGAAGAAGGAAAGTACGTCATTCATTTCTATGATGGGTTGAAGCGGTACCGCTATCAGCAAGACGGCGAGAAACTGAACCTGGTCGAAGAAAAGATTCACGGTTTCAAGAAATGCCCGGTCATTGGTTACCCGAACAATGAAGAATTAATAGGCGATCCCGACAAGGTGTTGACGCTAATTGATGCGTTCGACCGTACAACGTCCGACATGAACAGCGAAATTGAAGCGTTCCGCCTGGCTTATTTATTGATCCTGGGTGCGAACGTGGACCAGACCGCAATCAAAGAAATGAAAAAAACCGGTGCTCTTAACCTACGTTCATTAAGCGGTTCAAACGCAGACGCTCGGTTCTTGGAAAAGAACTTGAATGATAATGCAGTCGAAAACCATTTGAACCGCCTACATGATGCTATCTATCGTTTCAGCGGTACGCCGGATTTAGCAGATGAAGCATTCGGCGGCAATCAAAGCGGTGAATCACTCAAATTCAAGTTGTTCGGTATGGAGACGAAATGCGCCCGCTTCGAACAAAAGTTCAAGGCAGCTGATGCCCGCATGTTTGAAGTACTCGCAACGAAATGGAAGATTGAAAACATCGAGGTTAATCCGTTCAAAGTCTTCTCGGAATTCAAACGGAACTTCCCGAAAAACTTGCTGAACGAAGCGGACGTGCTGATGAAACTAAAAGGCAGCGTGTCAGAACAAACCCGTTTAGCACAGGCCACCTTCATCGACGATGTGGAATACGAAATGCAATTGATGGAGGAAGACCGGGAAATCCAGGCGGCGTTAATGATGGACCAAATTCCACCGCAACCACCGAAAGAAGCTGATTCAGAATGAACTGGCAGAACTTTATGGATTTGATTTACAAAGAGTTGACGCGACGGGAAAGAAACACGTTACGGAAGATTCGGCGTGAGTATGAAGCCATTACGACCGCCCTTATTAAAGAAATAGGGGCGGTGTTCAGCAAGATCGAAGACGGCAATTTGTCATATACCGACATCATTTCATTTCGAAAGATGCAGCGTATACAGCAACAAGCCGTCGCACAGGCGAACCGGTTAGGGCAATTCAACCGGGAAGCCATTCAACAGCTTATGGATGATTCTTACGGCTTGTCGTATTCCTGGATGTCGTTCGGCATCGAACGGGCGATTGATAAGACGTTAGAAAAGGCAACGCCGCGAACGCCGGAACTATTGGCGCTCACACGAAAGAACCAGGTTGAGAAGTTACGACTGACCGCATCGCTTGAAAAGTCCAGGGAGAAGATCACCGCGGGCATTCAAGCGGCTATATCGACCGGATTGATGCAGGGTCAAAATTATCAGCAAATCGCAAAAGAAATTGAAACGGTGTTCACGATGGATTACAACCGCGCTTCAATGATTGCTGAAACAGAAGTACACCGCATCCGGGAACAAGGAACATTCGATTCCGCTCAAAATGCAAGCACCCAGGGCATCGAAATGGTGAAATTCTGGGTCAACATGGGCGACGAAAAGGTGAGAAAGACACGCAAGGCAAATCACCGGGTCTTACACGGACAGAAACGGGCGCTGTATCAACCGTTTGACCTGGGGAACGATGTAAAAGCTATGATGCCCGGCAATAGCGGAACACCTTACAACGATATTCGTTGCCGCTGCATCGCACGTTATGAGGTCGCTGGTATTAAATCAGTCGGCGTCGCGGACGGCGAAACGGCGGTAAAAGCACAGTTCAAACGATGGGAACAAAGCAAGGCATCATAAAAACACTTGCGGGTTGGTATGCGCGGGACGTGAAAGCAACGGTTTACGGGGCGGAAGCGGGTCGGGGTAGCAAAACGCATAAGGGAGAATGAACCATGAACATCTATCAACCATCATCACGTTTCGCATTACGATTACCCATTCAATTTTTTTCAGGAGACACAGGCGGAGCGGGTGGCGACGCTGATCCTCAAGGCAGTGGACAAGGCTACACCAATCCAGGCGACAACAAAGGCGCTAGCGGTACAGATGACCTATTCACACCGGAGCAACAGCAAGCAATCAATGCTCTAATCGAAAGCGCGAAAGATTCCGTGACTAACTCATGGAGTCACCGCACTAAGAATTTAGAAAAGACAATTGAGCAGCTGCAAAATCAAGGCAAGACAAAAGAACAGCTGAAAGAAGATGCCGAAAAGAAATTTCTAGCGGCTCAATCGGAGTTAATCAGTGACAAGGCAAAGTTTTACGCATCCCAAAAGCTGAATGAACAGAAATTGGATGCCCGCTTGCTTGATTTTGTCGTGACGACAGAAGGGGAAGACGAAGAAACCCGTCAAGCTGATATGGACGGCAAAATCAAAACCCTAACGGAAGTCATTAACGCCCTGGTAGCTGAACAAGTCCAATCGAAGTTCCAGGAAGCCGGCTACAATCCAGGTAACGGAAACACTGGTGGAAATGCTAGTGGTCCGACATCACTTCGTGACACGATCCGCAAAAACCAAATTAAAAAATAATGAAAGAAGGTACAACACATGTCAACACAACAACCGAAATTACCGCTATCACTCAACATTCAGTATTTTGCTAAACCAACATTCACACCAGATAACGTCCTCATGTCGGACGCTATGACGGGGAACGTCCCGAAAGAAACCGCCGTTCTAACGATCGGTGAAGTCGTTCAGCAATCAGCAGTCATGCAGCAAGCGGAATTCGAGGAAATGGAATCACTTGAAAAAGAATTCACGTACCTTGCGGATGGCGTCGGCGCTTACTGGGTCGATGAAGGAGAACGCATTCAGACTTCCAAACCAACATGGCTCAAAGCGACATTGCGCGCGAAGAAACTTGCAGTCATTCTTCCTGTTACAAAAGAATTCTTACGTTACAACGTCCCAACGTTCTTCGACATGATGCGCCCTAAAATCGCAGAAGCGTTTTACACGAAGTTCGACCAGGCGGCATTGTTCGGAACGAATTCACCATATGCAGCGGGTCAAAACATTCTTGCAGCTGCCGTTGCAGCAGATAATGACGTGCCGCTTGATGATTCAAAATCGCTCTACCCGCAGTTAAACGGATTGCTTGGATTGGTCGAAGATAATGAAATCGATCCAGACGGTATCGTCACGGTCCGTTCACTCAAACAGAAATTCCGCGGTGAATTGGATGCAGCAGGGCGCCCGATCTTCACAAAAGGTGACGGCACAGCACCAGACGACATCCTCGGTCTTCCGCTTTCTTACACCAACGGAAAATCGTTTGATAAAACAAAAGCGGTTGCCATGACTGGTGACTGGAATATGGCTCGATTCGGTATTCCGCAAGAAATGGAATATGACATCTCAACACAAGCGACAATTTCAACGGTTCTCGATGAAAACAACGTGCCAATCAACCTTTGGGAACGTGACATGGTTGCATTGCGCGTCACGATGTACGTTGGATTCATGGTCTTGAAAAACGAAGCGTTCGCGGTTCTCACACCAGACGTAACCCCTTAATTAACTCATTAGAAGAATGGAGGGTCATAACATGGCTGAAAAAGATGAAATGATTGTTATTGAACGTGACGGACAGGAACTAGAAGTCGATGAACGCCGATTCCGCCTGTTTTACAAGCCGCTCGGTTGGGTGCGCCAAACAGTCAAGGAATTGACGAAAGCGGAAGTCGCGGAAGAACTGAAAAAACGGGAAGTGAATTTCGACCCGAAAGCAAAGGTCGCTGATTTACGCGCATTGCTTGACGAGGAAATTGCAAAGGAAAACAAAGAAACGGGTGAATAATTATGACCCTAAATGAATTGAAAACCTTGTTGGGCGTTGAACTTGAAGACGTGTCGCAAGATGTAAGACTGGAAATCGAATTGGAAGCCGGTATAAAAGCCGCTTCCGTATATTGTGACCAGCTTGATTTCATGCAGCTGATTGACCCGATGGATGGAAAGTTAAAGCTGCCGGGTACGGTGAAGCTGGGTATCTCGGAATGGATCAAGGCGAATCAAGGAATGAGCGAGCGCGGCGGCGTCGTTGCTGAATCAATCGGCGGCATGTCTCAATCATTCGGTACCGATGAAGCGTTGATTTACGGCACCGCTTATCGGTACTGGTCACCGTATCATTCAGACATCCGGTTCTTCCGGGCGTAATGCGCGCAAGAATACGGGTGAGAGACCGAAACCGATTACCGCAAGCAATATCCGCCGCGGATTCATTTGACGGTAAACGGATTCGGGTTGGTTATTTCGGTGAAGGGTTCACGCAAATGTTGGCAGATGTACACGAATTCGGTTGTAATATTCCGGTGACTGATAAGATGCGCGGGTTCTTCCGCTATAAGTTCGGTATCAGTTTAAAGAATACGACAACCGTCATTCGTATTCCAGAACGTTCGTTCATTCGAGCGGGATGGGACCAACACGGACCGGGAATCGTTCGCAAGTACAATCAACTGATCGGTGCCGCCATCCTCAACGGTGTGTCACCAGAAGCGCTATTATCCGCGCTTGCCCTGGAAGCACAAGGCAAGCTGCAAGAATTCGCCCGTGATTTACAAGCCCCTGCAAACGTCGGCTTAACGGTTGATCAAAAAGGGTCGAGTAATCCGCTGGTCGATTCCGGCAACATGATTCAATCAATGGAACACAAGATCGAATGAGAGGGGTGACGTGATGGCTAAACGATTTCAGTTCACACGATTAATCAAGAAGTACAGAGTCCCTTTCTTCCTCGAGATTGTGGGCGAAACGTATATTGACGACCTCGGCGAGAAACAAACTGCTGAAAGCGTCTGGGTTGCCCGTTCTGGTGCGTTAGTGCCGTTGGGGGTACGTCAGATTGAACAAAGCGGCGGGACGCTCATAGAAGCCGACAGGACGTTATATTTTACCGGGGAATTCTTGGAGACAGGAACACGCATCCGGTATGGCAACAACATTTATCACGTTTTGCGCGGTGTCCCACATGAGACATACGCAGATTTCAATTCGTATACGGTTAAATATGTAAGTGCATTTGATAAGGTGGTGCCGTGATGGATTACAGAAATATTAAACGCGTCATCATCGGTCATATACGAGACAACACAGGTCGCCCGGTCATCTTGCAAGCGTCAAACGACGAGCAACCCGCTTATCCATTTTGCGCGTATACGCTCACATCCCCTTACTTGCCGAAATCATCCGCAGAATACAACGGCGAACTGATCGAAGACGTGGAAGTGGTCTTTTCGTTCACCTGGCATTCGAATGATGCAACGGAAGTACAAACCTTATCGCATGATACCGCAATGTTGTTTAAGCTGGCGCAACATCGACAGACGTTAAGTGACCAGGGAATTGTTTTTGTGAAAATCGAAGGGCTACAAAGCCGCGACACGTTTTTATCAGTGGATAACGAACGACGGTACGGAATAGACATCCGGTTCCGCGTCCGTAACATTGAGACATTCGGCGGTGAACTAATCGACACGGTAGAAATACCGCAATAAGGGAGGAACACGAATCATGGCATTAAAAGACGTTAACGTCATTATCAATCTTGCAACGCCGGCACCACTCGCGGGTCTCGGTAAACCGCTGATCCTCACGGAGAAAGTCGGGACATCATCATTCAAGGAATATTTCTCATTGGACGCCCTCGCGGTGGACTATGCAGAAGGTACAGAAACATACGCAAAAGCTAAAACGCTTTATTCGCAAGCGGGACACGCTCAATCCGTGGCAGTCGCGACGTACCAGACAGGGGCGCCGGATTCGGCACTGCTGCAATATGCAGACCGGGAATGGCATTTCGCTTTACTGACTGGTGGCATTGCGGCGGATCAATTAAAGGTAGCTCAATTCATCGACGGGCAAGACTTCAAGTTTTTTGCAGCACTCGTAAAAGACAATGCAGGACGTGAAGCACTCAAAACGTTCAAACGGACAATCGTTCTCGATCATCCAGCAGCAGGAGAACACCTGGACGCCGCGGTGGTCGGTTCCCTGGCTTCTCTTCCGGTCGGATCAATCACATGGAAGTTTAAAGGCGGTTTCGCCGGTATTACACCGCGTTATCTCGCAGAAGGTGAACTGGCTGAAATCGAACAGGACAACGCAATTGCTTACGTCAAGAAAGCGGGCAAAGGGCAATTGTCGAACGGGATTACTGGTTCTGGTGAATATATCGACGCCTTACACGGAAAAGATTTCGTGAAAGTCACGATGGAAAATGAAATTCAAACGGCATTGCAGAACGCTGATAAAGTCCCTTACGACAATCGCGGTATCGGCTTGATTGAAGGAGCGGCGACAACAGCATTGCAACGAGCGTTCACGCAAGGGATTATCGGCGTCACGGCTGACAACTTGCCGGACTACACAATCACGGCGCTTTCTCGTAATGAGGTGAATGAATCGGATCGTGCAAACCGGATTTACAAAGGGTTGTCGTTCCGCTTCGGAAATGCCGGCGCGATCCATGAAGTAGAAGTTTACGGACAAATCGAATTGTAAGAATAGGGAGGTAAGAAACAGATGACAGTTCACACTTTTGACGCACGGGAAACATCGGTCAATATTAACAATAAATTCGTTACAGGATTTGCAGAAGGTTCGTTTGTTGAGTGGGAGAAGGACGAAGACAACTTCAATTCCAAAACCGATGCAATGGGAGATACGGCGGTCGCAATCACGAACAACAACACGGGTACCATCACCCTTACGTTGTCGCAAACGTCGCCAAATCTAAAGGAATTAAAGCGTTTAGCGGAATCGCGTGCAAAGTTTCCAATCTGGGTCAAAACACCAGCGGAAAAGGTCGGTGGCACAGAAGCTATGTTTGTTAAGTCCCCATCTGGTGGATTGAGTGACGAAATCGAGGACCGCGAGTTCGAAATCCGCGTATTTGATTACACGGATCAATAAGAATAAGCACAGCGCCGGAACTTCATTGTTTCGGCGTATTTATTTTGTATAGGAGTGACTAAAAAAATGGCAACTAAAAAGGAGATCATTCAAATGTCTAAAACAGCGCAAGGATCACAGAAAACAGTAAAAATCGGTGAAGAACAAAAAGAATTCGTCTTACAACACCCAGGAGTTCGCGAGGGCGTTAAGATTCGTGACCGTGCAAAGAACATGAACGGGCAAATCGTCGAGGAAAAATTGTACGACGAATACATGAAATACGTTATCGTCGAACCGCGCGTCACATGGGATTCGGTCGAAGAACTAGGGAATTCAGACTTCAATGATCTGATGAAAGCAGCTGGGGAATTTCTTATGGGCTAAACCTTTCCCCAAATCCGTTTATCTGAAAGAGGTCGAGCGGGACAAGGCGTTCTGGTGGTTGGTAATGAGCGAGAAGTTTTCGTATACGGAAGTTTCGATGATGGACCCGCATGAACTGCGAACCGCCGCAGTCGCGCTCGAAGAATACCGAAAAGTAGAAAAAGCACATATGAAAAGCCAAAGCAAAAAATAAAGGGGGTGGCGAACGATGGCATTACGTGAGAATCAAATCATTGTCGATATTTTGGCAAATGCTGATCCATTACGGGAAATCAACCAGCGAATCAACGAGGTTACACACAACACCCACGAAATGACGAATGATATTAACCGTATGAGCGGCAACTATACACGGGGTTACCGGCGTATGGGTGATTCGACAAACTGGATGATGATGCAAACCCGCGGGATGTCGCAAGAAGCGCTGCAAATGAAATATGAAATGACCAGCGCTTTACAAGCACAACAAGCGGCGATGGTTCCGTTTAGGAATCAATTAATGAAAGCTCAATACGACATGTTCCGACTGACGCAAGCCGCTGATACATACAGCGGATCAACCAATCAATTTATGCGTGACGTTCAAAAAGCAGGATTGGCACACAAGAAAGTCACGGACGCAATGATGGCAGCCGATCACATGGCAAAGATGGGATTTATCCAGGGCGTGGGGCAAATGCTCGCACGATCTACACAAGCCAATAAAATTGCGGCTAACTTCGACCGCATGAACAATCCTTTATATCAAGTCAATAAAGGGGCGCTCGCAGTCGCAGACGGTTTAAACCGCATAGCCTTGCAGGGGCAACCCGCAGCACTGGCGTTGCAAATGCTAGGACCTACCGCAAACATGAAGCAATTGAATGAAATGACGATGATGATTTCACAAGGTCTCATGCGGATGCAGATGGTCGCAATGGCGGCGGCGATTACGTCGGCACTTTTATATTCAACCCTTCATCAAGCAGCAATGAAAAGCGTTGCCGGCTATGAGGAAGCGTTTAACCGGATGCAAAGCGCGGTTCGAAAAGCATTTGAACCGATGGTGCAAGTATTCGGCGACGTGATGAAACGCATTTATAACTTCATTACAGTAATCGCGAACATGGTCACGGCGTTCAATGAAGCACACCCAGCAACCGCGCGGATGTTGCAAGGTCTATTGATGCTCATTCCGGCGCTTACGTTAATCCTTTCCCCGCTCGCAATTGGTATTGGTCTCATTATGGGGATGAAAGCAGCGTTCGCGGCCGCTTGGATGCTGATTGGCCCACTAGTCACCGGGCTTGCTGCAATGAGCGGTACGGTTTATCTGGTCGCAGCTGCCATTGTCGGAATGGTCGCCGGATTCCGCAAGGCGTATCGCGAGAATGAAGCGTTCGCAGCAATGATCGATAACTTAACCGATAAACTCGGTGGCGGATTTATGAACGTGATGAAAATGGTCGGTTCCGCAGTCGTCACGATTTTCAGCGGACTGACAAATGCGTTTGCAGCGGTATTCAATATCCTGTTCGCGGTCATCACGAAAGTAAATGAGTTCGCCGGTGCGTTCCAACAAGCACACCCGATTTTATACCGTGTCGTTCAAGGTCTAATCGCCCTGGCAGTCGCGGCGAAAATCGTTCTGGCGTTCTTATCCTCACAAGCAGGAATGGCGCTTGCCGCTAGTTTAATGGCAACCCTCGGACCGATTCCGCTCATTATTACGGGGCTTGCTCTTTTGGGTATAGCGTTAACAGTGTTATATCAAAATAACAAGGTGTTTGCGGATGCCGTCAATTCGGCTTGGAAAAGCATTCAACAGGTCGCGCAACAAGTTTTCGGTTTCTTGGCCACTTTCCTAGCGCCAATCTTTAATACAATCGTTCAACAGGCGTCCGCGTTCGGTACCGCTATTGTCGCGGTGTTCAACGGTGATTTCAGCAAAATCGGGCAACTGTTCGTACAATTGCTTCCAACACTAATCGGGTTCTTAATGGGCGGAATTCCTGGTTTAATCATTGCCGGTTCCCGCTTCATCCCTGCAATCGCGCAGGGCATTCAGTCAAACGCTACATCGTTAGCGGGAACGATTGGAACGATCGTACAATCCATCGTCACGTTCCTGGTCACCCAGGTTCCTATTTTCATCAATCAAGGCGTTAAAATCATCACGAATTTAGTCCAGGGAATCACCCAGGCATTGCCGATGGTGGTCACCGCTTTATCGCAAATCATTTTGATGCTCGTAACAAGCATCGGGCAGTTATTGCCGGTTCTTCTACAAGCGGGGATGCAGATTTTACAGGCGTTAATCGCGGGTATCACAACGCTTTTACCGGTTTTGCTTACGACGGCCCTTAATATTTTGACCACACTGATTACCGGAATCGTCACGATGATACCGTTATTAATCCCGGTGGCCATTCAGATTATTACAACGCTGATTAATACAATCGTCACGCTGATTCCACAATTGCTGACTATGGGGATGCAGTTAATTCAACAATTGATTTCTGGAATTGCTACCGCTATACCGTTATTACTGACCGCGGCGATGCAAATTATTTTAGCGTTGGCAAATGCAATCATGGTGAATTTACCGCTTCTTTTAACGGCAGCGATGCAAATTTTAATGGCAATCATTAATGGAATCATGCAAATGTTGCCGATGTTGCTCACGACAGCGACCCAAATCATCATGCAGTTAGTCACGTCATTGACCAGCTTGTTACCTCAATTGATTACGGTTGGTATCGGCATCATCACCCAGCTTGTAACGGGAATCACGCAGATGCTACCGCAATTAATTACGATGGCAGTCAACCTTATCACCCAGCTTACAAACACGTTGATTGCGAATTTACCGCAGATTATTAATGCAGGGGTTCAAATCCTTACGTCCTTAATCAACGGCATCATTCAGATGGTTCCGCAACTAGTGGCAGCGGCGCTTCAATTAATCGTTGCACTGGTCCAGGCGCTTGTTTCGGCAGCACCGCAATTGCTTTCAGCTGGTGTCCAATTGATCCAGGCATTAATCAACGGGATTTTGCAATTGCTCGGAGCGGTCGGACAAGCCGCAATGAGTATTGGAAACAGCATCATGGACACGCTTTCCGGCATCGATTTAGCCGGAATCGGTAAGAACATCATCCGGGGTCTTATCGGTGGTATCTCGAGCATGGCTGGTTCGGTCGCTCGCACGATTGGCGACATTGCGAACACGGTCAAAGATGGGATTACCGGCATCCTGGGTATCGCTTCACCATCAAAAGTAATGATTGAGTACGGCGGATGGACGTCAGAAGGTCTCGCAATCGGGATGAATGACAACATCCGTCAAATCAGCGACATGTCTAAACAAATGGCAACCGCTGCAATTCCGCAGATGCCTAAAATGCCGGCGGTACCGATGCCAACCGCAATCCCTGCCATGCGTATGCAAAGCATGTTAACAGTCGCAGACGAAGGGTTGGGAGGCGGAACCATCGGTCCTAGTGGGACGACGAACAACAACAGAAAAACCGTCCACATCAACTTCAATCCGACGTACAACATCACAGTGAGCGGAGACAGTGACGTGGCTTCTATCAAAGAACAAATCGAACAGGCAAACGAAAGAACGTTTAGTCACTTGAACGACTTGTTCGCGCCGGAGGTGGACTATTAATGGCGAAACTCGGAAAGGTTTATTTAAACGTCATTGAGGAAGTAGTGACCGAATCGGTGCGGGTCACAGAATACCCCATCGAAAAAGGGGCGCCGATCTCGGACCACATCGAACGGACTAGCCCTAAACTATCGTTTGATGCCCAGCTATTAGGTAAAGACTATTTAGGACGTTTAGGAACGTTGCGGGATTACATGAACAACGGCACGATCATTAATTATGTGGGTCGTGCCACCGCAACCGCGGTTGTCATCACAGACGTTAACCGGGTGCATAATTCAAACTTACGAAACGGCGTTGCGTTGACGATCAACGTTCAGAAAGTCCGCTTGTCGAAAAGTCCGTGGATCAAGAAGAAAGCACAAAAGCCCATCACACGGGGCGGTAAAAAGAAACCGACAACGAAAAAGCCGCGACCGAATCCGCGTGTCTATCACCGGGTTAAAAAAGGCGATACCTACTGGGATTTAGCGCGGAAATATGGGACGACGGTTTCAAAGTTACGATTGTTCAATAAATACCCAGACAGGCGCATCCCGATTGGTGTCAGATTACGCATAAAGTAGGTGAGGAAAATGGAACTGGCAAAAGAGGTATACGACATCATCCCGATCGACAAGGAGTCGTTACCCGAACGTTTTGATATTGATTTAGGAGACGAACCGTTCACGATGCAAGCCAATTACAACGAGACGGGCGACTTCTTTACAATCGATTTATTTAAGACGGGTGATGAAGGGGAGGACGTCGATTTTATCATGGGTGAAAAGTTGGTACTTGGTCGCGCGTTATGGGCGGACGTCCCGCGCGTTGACCTTCCAGCGCCAACACTCATTCCACTGGATATAGGTATGAAAGCGAAACGGGTTTCCTTCGATAATTTCGGAGAATCCGTTTTTCTTTATATCGCGGACGGCAGCGGGGAGGATGATAACGTTGACGACGGAACGGACTGAACAATTCGGGCGCGTTAAACGGGTCTCATTCGAGAGCGCTAACTATAAAGCGACCTATTCCAATGAGGGAGACAACGGACTGGAAATTCGATTCGAAAATCCATTCGATGACGATTCGAAACCGAATGAAACAGAAATCGAAATTTACAACCTATCGAAAGACAGCATCGCAAGAATCAAAC
Source organism: Exiguobacterium sp. R-39 (assembly GCF_049942815.1). Classification (NCBI taxonomy): domain Bacteria; kingdom Bacillati; phylum Bacillota; class Bacilli; order Caryophanales; genus Exiguobacterium; species Exiguobacterium sp. R-39. The sequence goes on along the minus strand of NZ_CP187965.1, from coordinate 1,787,927 downwards.
GTGGCGTGAAATGCACCCTGCAAGCGGGCTACAAAGGCGAAATAGGTGTCCTGGCTTCCGGCATCGTTTCCCGCGCTATAACAAGGCGTGACGGCGTAAATAAGATTACGACGGTTTTCATCCTGGAAGGTGATGACTATTCGCGGATCAAGGTTACGAAACGAACGGCGGACCCGGCGGAGAAATACACGTCCGGCAAAAAGAAGGGGCAGGACAAAGAACAGAAATTACAGATTGCTTTCAAGAAGGAAACGAAAGGGTCTGTCATCATCAACAAACTGATCCGCGTCCTCGGCATCAAGTTAGCAGCCAAACCCAAATTGACGCGGGACAAGGTTTATAAGAAAGGGTACGTGGTCACGGGCTTGATTCTGAACAACCTGGAAGAAGTCGTGCGGGATTGCGGTTCAATTATTTATTATCGGCGCGGTCGCCTGGTCATTCGCCCATTACGCGAAGGATTTGACGAACGGTTCACGGTGAGCGAGGAAACTGGGTTAATCGCATCACCGGAGCCATTCGACGACGAAGAGAACGACGGATACAAAATCAAAATGCTATTACAACACAGAATCACGGTCGCAAGCATCGTGAAAATCAAATCGTCAACAGCGAACGGAACATTTCGTGTCATTCGTGGGAAACATTTTGCAACATCAGACGGATTCTATACGGAAGCGGAGGTGATTTGATGTCGAAACATGCAAAGTTTTTCGATAATTTTAGTCGTTCGATTCGGCTTGGCATCCATACATCGGCACCCGCTCGCGTCATCAAGTACGATGCAGCCAACAAGGAAGCGGACATTGAATTGCTCTTTATGACCGTTTACAAGGACGGATCAACCGAACAATATCCGCTGATCGAAGGGGCGCCGGTATTGAAACACGTCGGCGCGTTAGCAAAAGATGACATCGTGTTCGTCGCCTTTTCTGAAAGAGCGCTCGACAACCTACAAAAGAAACCATTTGACCCGGACGCATCCAGGATGCACGACGTGCGAGACGCGGTTATTTTGGGGGTGATTGAGTTATGAGGACAATCAAGGTCACAAACGGCGACATCGTTATCAATAACGGCGATTTCGTGATGATTGACGAAGACGAAGAACTGGCGCAATCGGTACGAATGAACATCGAAGCGGCACAAGGCGAATGGTTTTTGGATTTGAATTACGGCATGGATCGTGAATCGATAGAAACAAAGCCATACAACGAAGAAGCGGTGCAACTGGCAATCATCGAAGCAGCAACGGCAGACGAACGAATCCAATCCGTCGAAGACCTGGTATTGACCCCGGACTTTATGACCCGCCGTTTGTCCGTCTCGATGCGATTGATTAAACAAACGGGCGAAGAAGTCGCACTGGAAGGGATTGAGTTCTGATGGATTTAGACAAAAACGGATTCAAAAAGAAGAATTACGCTGAAATCTATGAAGAAATGGACGTGAAAGCCCGTGAATTGTTCGGGGATGACATCAACACGTCGGAACGTTCACCGCTCGGCATTCTGATTCGACTGTTTGCCTGGTTCCATTCGAAGGGTTGGGAACTGGCGGAGAAGGTTTATAATTCCGGTTTCGTCGGCAAGGCGGAGGGGGTTCAGCTGGATTATTTAACACCGCTCTACAATACCCAACGTAACCCGGAACAATCGGCAGTCGTGGACCTATCGTTCACAGGGACGCCGAACTTCACGATTTTAGAAGGAACGCAATTCACGACCGTGAACGACGTTTATTTTGTACTGACACAGGACGTCAAATTGAACGCAAGCGGAGCGGGTACCGGTTCGGCAGTTGCCTTGTTCCCCGGCGCTGCCGGCAACGTCCCAGCGAACACGATTACGATTCAAGCGGAACCATCCGCGGACGTACTAACGGTAAACAACCCGCTCGGATCATCGGAAGGGCGAGACATCGAAACAGATGCAGAACTGGTCGCCCGCTTACTTGATTCGACGGCTGGTAATGGCTACGGTACGACGAATGCAATTCGCGCCGCTATTTTAGAAGTTCCTGGGGTTCGGGCGGTATCAGTCATTGAAAATAATGAAAACTTAGCGGTCGGAGGGAATGACCCGAAATCGATTCATGCGTATGTCCTGGGTGGCGACGCTCAAATGATTGCAGAAGCCATATACGAAAAGAAAGCCAGTGGCATTAAGCCACTCGGAATACAAGTCAGAACCGTATATGACGCATCGGGAAACGCTCAAACAGTCCGGTTTGATTATGCTGCGCAAGTGAACGTTTATGTCGAAGTAGACGTGACAACGAACGCCGGTTTCCCATCGAACGGCATCACCCTGGTAAAAGATGAAGTGGTGAAACTGATAGGTGGAACGGCGAGTGATGGAACTATCTACATCGGTGCGCAGATGGGCGAAGACATCATTATTTCGCAGATCACGCGAGCAGTGTTTAATATCACCGGCATTGATGATGCAAAAGTGCGGGTAGGGACCAGCGCCGCTTCACTCGGTACCGCAAACCTTGTCATTGCTGATAACCAGGTGGCACAGACAGACACGGCGAAAGTGACGGTGATTTAAATGGGTATTTTCGAAAACATGATGCGCAGCTTAACCGAATCGTACACGAAAAACCCAAATAGCAACGTCGGAAAATTGATCCTGCTCGTATCGGGTCAGATGGAAGATTTAGAGGAAACGTTGAAAAAAGTTGAAACCTGGCGAGACATTAACCAGGCAGAAGGGGCAACACTCGACCTTCTGGCGGAAAATGTGGGGCAAATGAGAGGATTGGCGACGGACGAGGTGTTGCGAATCCTTATACGCGCCCGCGTCGCCCGTAACCTATCAAATGGGACGATGGACGGCATTATCAATTCATTAGCGGTCACGCTGAACACATCGGCGGACAACATTCGAATCAAAGAATTATATGACGACCCACTGGCACCGGAGCCGGCGGCAATCGTCATTACCGGTTTACCAATCGAAGTCATCAACCAATCGGGAATGACCGCCGTTCAGTTCGGTAAAATAACGCAACGTGTCGTCGCTTCCGGTGTCCGGGTTGCCGCTATCGATTTAAGTGGTACCTTTTCTTTTTCTTCTCGATACGACGTATCAGAAACCGATACGGCGACAGGATTTGCACCAACCACGCAAGCAACGGGTGGTACATTGTCCGGTTCGTTTGATCCAGACGATGAAATTGTATTACCAATCTAAAAACAGGGGGTTAAATCATGCCTTATTCAAAACCACTTCCAGAATGGAAAAATGCCGGTACAAAGCCGCCGCAATCAAAAATTGATGCAGGATGGGCGATCGGCGAAAAGCCGCCCGCTGCCTGGTGGAACTGGCATATGTACAATACCTATTACGCATTACAAGAATTGCAGTTAAGTTCGGTTCATTCCGAAAAATTAGGCGCTGCAAGTGGTGTCGCTACACTCGGAGCGGATAGCAAATTGACCGCTTCACAATTGCCGGCAATTGGTTCCGCTCAAATCACGGACAATTCAATCACTAACACCGATTTAGCGACAGACGTCAAGGTGGGTTCATTAGCTACACTCACGACGATGGCAAAAGGTTCAGTAACGGCAGCAATCAACGAAACAAAGACAGCGGCAGACGCAAAAATCCCGCTCACACAACGAGCCGCGGCAAACGGCGTCGCCACATTGGATGTCACAACAAAAATTCCAATCGTTCAAATCCCGCTGATCCCGACCGCAAACCTTACAGATGGTTCGATCACTGACACAAAATTGGCGGCTGATATTAAAGTCGGTTCCCTGGCAACGCTTGCCACGACAGCGAAAGGAAGCGTCGTCCTGGCAATCAACGAAGTCGAAACCGACTACACGAACCACAACAATGATAGTATCCGTCACACGAACGCAACGGAACGAGCGAAATGGGATGCGGCTCAATTAAAGAAATTAACCGAATCAAACGGCTATTCTATTTCATCGACAAATGCAGATATGAACAACTTAAAAGATACTGGTTTTTATTACGGATCGGGTATGACGAACGGACCCGCCAATTTTACAACAGGGTGGTCTTTGATTCATGCAGTTAGTGCGAATTATCTTGTACAAGAGTTTGTCGCAAATTCAACACCAGCAGTAAATAACCGAAAATTTTGGCGTGTCTATTACAATGGCGTATGGAATGACTGGTTAGAAGTTGAGACAACCGCCGGTGCGCAAGCGAAAGTAAACGCCCATGCAGCAGATGCTGTCAAGCACATTGAAGCGGCTGAACGGACTGCCTGGAATGCAAAAGCGGAAAAAACAGCAGTAACCACAACGGCAAACGGTCTAATGATTGCAGCGGATAAAGCAAAATTAGATGGTGTTTCACCTGGTGCGAATAAAACGCTAAACAGTGCGACAAACGGACAAATCACAATCGATGGAACACCGCAAGTCGTGTACGCCCATCCCACTACACACTCGGCAACCATGATTACAGAAGATGCTACGCATCGTTTTACAACCGATGATGAAAAAGCGTCCTATGCTGCAAAAGAAACGCCGACAGGAGCGCAAACGAAAGCAAATACCGCTGAAACCAATGCGAAAAATGCGTCGGTACCGCGAAATGATACGCGCGTGAATAACGCCGATCTAAACACGTACACGACAACACAGGTAACGGCCATCGGTTCACCTGTCACAAACGGTCCTGCCGGTTTCGCATACGGCAGTATTTTAGTCGCTGCATCCGCGGTGGATAGAATCACACAATTAGTTTTTGATTCCGGCAATAAGAAACTATGGACGCGTTATGGTGTGGGTTCACCGCTTGTCTGGTCCACTTGGATTGAACTTGCAACGTCAGCAGTAGCAACGGCATCGGTAGCGGGCTTAATGAGCGCTGCCGATTTCTCGAAGCTAACAGGCATTGCAGCAAACGCCAATAACTATTCACATCCAACCGGCGACGGTAATTTGCACGTTCCGGCGACAGGAACCACGAATCTCAACAAAGTTTTGAAAGCAGGATCAATGCCGGCATCACCGGTATGGGGCAACGTGGCATATAGCGAATTGACGGGCGTCCCTTCTACGTTCGCACCATCGGCACACGGTCACGCAATCGGAGACGTCACGGGATTACAAACAGCACTCGATGGGAAGTCCGCTACAACACACACTCACACAGACGCTACAACGAGCGCGAGCGGGTTCCAATCGGCCGCAGATAAAACGAAGTTGAACAGCATTTCAACAGGCGCCAACAAGACGACGAACAGCGCGACAAACGGAAATATAGCGATTGATGGAACGCAAGTCGCCGTTTACGCTCATCCAACGGGTGATGGCAACTCTCATATCCCGGCAACAGGAACAACGAACAGCGGTAAAGTCCTTAAAGCGGGAGCAACAGCCAATTCCGTAGCATGGGGAAATGTGGCATGGGGAGAAATCACGGGTAAGCCAAACGTGGAGATTGCGGATCGGATCACTGGTGAAACGAACGCCAACTATCTCGATATTGAAGGTCGGTACTATATCCCTAAATTCGGTCTAAACGTTCCAGATGATGTGTTTGGCTGGTTCATCGATGTAAAAGTCAGCGGTCAAATGATTGTGCAAGTGTCCTATTCAGACAACATGGAAATGCTTTCTTATTATCGCCGCTCACTAAATGGCGGGGTTAGCTGGGGCAATTGGGGCGTAAACATCGCAGAAGATTCGATGCACCGCTTTACAAACGATACTGAGAAAGCAAAATGGAACAACTCGCAATTGTACCCGCTTACACAAGCGAACGGGTCTGGTCTCGCTTCAATCACTGACTTTAACCAGGCAACCGGACCAGGTTACTTTTATGCGGTAACCGGACAAGCAAATGCACCATTGCCAGATCAAGGATGGTTCCTGCATGTAATGAAACACCCGACAGACGGTGTGACGCTTATGCAAGTTGCTCACAGTAATACAGTAATCGTTTTAACGTATATCAGACGTCGATTATCTACCGGTGTTTGGGGTACGTGGACCCCGATGTACGGCCAACAAAACATCCAAACTGGTTCATTGTCGATTACACCTAGTGCTGCAAACGTTCCAACGGGTGTTAATATCACATTCCCGACGCCGTTCAAAAAGATGCCGACCGTCATTGTTTCGGCAAACACAACCGTTCCTGGTAGTTCTGTCACGGGTGTTGCAGCGTTTAGTGCTTCTACGACAGGTTGCACAATCTATGTAACCAGAACAAACACGTCATCAACCGGGGTTAACTGGGTCGCAATTGACATTGAATAATAGGAGGGTAACCAATGAATACATTTGTTCAGCACGACGAAAGAAATAAAGTTACGGCCGTTTTCTATTCGGAAGATTCAACCATGCTTGATTTCATTAAGTTAGATGATTCATTACCAAAACCAGAAAAAGAAAACGACGTGCTCATGTTTGATCCAGACAATCATATTTGTTACTTCAAACCACCTGGCTTGAATGATTCCGAACGGATTGAACAACTCGAGAAGGAAAATATAGACTTAAAATCCAGCGTGGCGATGCTTGAAGACATCGTGATGATGCTAACAACGTCACAGCTTTGATATAAAACAAACAAAAACGGGAGGTTATTCAAATGAGCGTAATGTATCCATTTGTATTGAAAATGTGGAAAGAACGACGGTGCGATGAATCATATGTCCTTTATCAAGTCGAAGCAAAACGGCTGACTCAGGAAGAAGCAAACGCAATCCTTGGAACACCTCAAAACTCAAGTTCTTAAAACGTCTAACATTTGGAAACAAAATGAAGACGTTTTTTTTATTTTCCAAAATCGTGAATAAGGAAGCGAGTGAATTTATGAAGACACATTATTTTTTTGAGGGATCGATTGCCTTAATAGGGACAGTCATCACAGCATTGATGGGAGGGTGGGATACTGCACTGAAGATTCTAGTAGTTTTAATGGTCGTCGATTACATGAGCGGCTTCTTAGCTGCCTATAAGTTGAAGAAGGTTAATTCCGATGTAATGTTTTGGGGCGGCGTCCGAAAGGGCGTCGTTTTTATTGTGGTCATCATTGCGGTGTTGGTGGACGAACTAGTCAATAACGGGTTGCCAATCATGCGGACGCTTGTCCTTTATTACTACATTGCACGGGAGGCTCTGTCCGTCACCGAAAACTTTGCCTTGCTTGGTGTCCCGTTGCCGCAACAGTTAGTAGATGTATTGACCCAGCTCCAAGAAGAGAAACAACCGCGCACGATTGATTCGATCATCGAGAATGCAGCAGCGGAAGAAGAACAAGTAACACCGATTTCAAGTGAAGTGAGCATTGCTGAAGTAAAGTTTGATGAAAAACAAAAGGAGGCAAAATAATGTATTACGATAAACGAAACCGCGCAACTTTAAACGAACTAGCACCGAACACAAAACGACTCGCACTCAAATGGTACGAGTATCTTGTCAAGAATGGTATTGAGGTCTTAGTTTATGATGCTCGTCGTACTGTTGCTGAACAACGAGCGAACGTTGCATCCGGCGCATCGCAAACGATGTATTCCTATCATATTGTTGGCCAGGCACTCGATTTTGTACCGGTCAAGGACGGCAAAGCATTATGGGGTGGTTATAATGCCTCGAGCATCCAGAAAGCCATTAAAGAAGCTCAACGTCTCGGATTCACATGGGGCGGGGACTGGGACTCGGACGGCAGCCAACGGGATGAAACATTCATTGACTCGCCGCACCTGCAGTATGAGTACGAAGGGTATGGGACAGACAAGGTACTTGGATCCACACCAGCTTCAAAACCTGCAGCTAAAACAAAGCCGGCGCAAGGTGACGGGAAAGCAATCGTCCCGTATCCGGGCAATCCGCTCTATAAAGGAGCGAAAGGCATGTTCAAAAAGGATATCGAACGTGTTCAACGTGCTGTTGGAGCAGCTGTTACTGGTAAGTACGATCAGCAGACTGCTGACAAGGTAGGAGCTTATCAAAAGCGTAAAAAACTTGAAGCAGACAAAGTTGTTGGCCTCGCGACATGGAATACATTGTTTTAAACCAAAGCCTACCCTCACGGGTGGGCTTTTTTGTTGTTTGTTTTTATTTTCGTAAAATCTAGCCAGTGTTCTTCCTTATCATAATGCGGATTCACTTTTTGCTTTTTCAGTTCTACCCTGTAGCTGGCATGATGTTTTTCATGATTCTGATCTTCATAAATAATAGTAAATCGTAATCGAGGCTTGGCGTCCTGAAGGCCGTCTAAATAAAGGTTATTTAAAACTAAAAAATAGAAAGGGAGACGTATATTTTCGGACTCATTATTCTTTATCAAGGGCATTCTAAACTCTGTTTCTTGAATTTTAAACGATTCTGATACTGTTTTTTCTTTTGGAAACAAAGGAACATGTTGCGTGAGCGTAAATGAAAACTCTTCATTGTCAGGCAGTTGTTTACACTCTGGATTTTCTAATGTAACCTTAATTTCTTCGGTATCAATTTCTTTTATTGAATTAAATGCATTTTCCAAGGAGTATATAATTTTCACTTTTATAGCTGCAGATCCACCAGTATTCATAATAGGAAAAGTAAATTGACTAAAGGAGTCATAAATTTTCATTGATGTTTGCTTCTCATAGCGAGATTCTTGCCAGTCATTACCTATATGCATATCCAAAAATTCATCGTTCTTATTTAAATAAACGTCTTTATTTAATGGGATTAAGTTTGGGCGCTCTCTTTCTTTTTGCTTATTAACTTGTGCGTTGAACTGCCATAAACTTATTCCAGCTGATGCAGCCGCTGCAATAGCTGCAATAGCTGCTGAATAATCTCCTAGTACTCCCATGCCATCCACTCCTTTTGGCAAAAAAGAATGACCGTCAGAACAATCGAATCAAATTTGATTGTTTTAAAATGGGTAAATAAGGAATTTAAATGATATAATTTAGACTTCCCATAAGGGATGCGGGGAAGATCTAGCGGGGCACGGTTAAACGGTTAGAGTGGAGCCGGGGCGAAAGCGAAAGGGGATCTTCCCCTTTCCCGTTGCATGGATGGTTAATCTAAACTCAGTACGACTTGTTCATTTAACGGAGCGGATGCTTGTTGAGTAGGAGACAATACGACATTTATTTTGGTCATGCATTCCGTTCGTAACAATAAGTCAACTTGGTTCCCGATCGTCAGTTGTTCCATGACCCGTCTGATTTCGAACATGTCCCCAGTGATTGCTAATTGATTATCTCCAAGCAGTAAAATTTTCATCGATTGCTAACCTCCCGTTCCCACGACGAGCAGCTGCACATTAACTAATTTATGAGTATTTACCACATATTCCTCGCTTAGAAACGAATAAGGTGTGCAATTTTTCATTGCACACCTTATTGCACACTTATGATATTTCTTCTGATTACACACTCAATTTCACACTAGCTATATGTTGCAAAACAAGAAGAAAAGAGATTGTGAACGGAACTGATTCATGTTACTTCCTATTATATAGTACGCTTATTCCCAACCACCGTCTCATCAACGAACATGACGTATTTTTTGGCTGTTGGGTTTGTAGTCCTAGGAAATCCTTTGACATCAACGTTTTTCACGTTTCTTGGTTCTCTTTTATTCAAGCGAATCTCCTCCAATTGCACACATACTGCACACTTTTATTAAAACCAAGCACATTTATTACCTCTTTATGTAACTTTACACTGACACGGCTATATAAATCCATGGTTATTGCACAACTTGCATGACCAATTTTTTCTCGACACGGTTCTGTGGACTTCGTCCAGACAGACGAGGATGTGTCTCAGTATCGCTTTTCTCGTTCATCGCATCCAAAGCAGATTCGGACTGCCCGTTTACCGGTAGTGGGGGTCTTTTTTTATATTCGTCATATAGCTTCTGCTTCCTGCCTGATTATGACAGTGGGGATATTTTTCGTGAAATGGACGATGGATCAAATGGCACCACACCCCCCATAAAAAAATGAGAAGCGTAACGTGATGAAGTGACCCGGTCATTTACTCGAATAGGAGAAGCTTCGGGAAAAGACAACAGGATGTTTCTTGTTAAAAAAGGAATGAGCAGCTCGATAGAAGAGGGGGGAGATTGTTTTTAATTAGACTTGTTATACAAAAAAGCCGTCCTATAGACGGCTGGGATGTTACCATTCAAATCCTTCTTCACTGTAAGATCCATCAGAATTAAAGAATTTTTCTTCTGCTTTACCGCTTGACGTATTCGTATAGATGACATAGACATCGAGTTGATCGTACGTATCCGCCATTTTTTTTGCGGCTTTACGAGCATCCGCCTCATTCGTAAACGTTTCAGTCATAGTTGCTTTTTGATGGTTCTCTACACCGTGCTCTTCATAACCTTCTACCGACCACATTTTTTTGGATGACATAAACAACTTCCTTTCGTAGCAGAGCGAGTTGTATAACGCTTTGCTGTTTCTCATTATGCTTTGTTTGATTAAAATCCGTCAAATTGTCATTCTGACATTTGTAGAATGAGTCTCCTTTCGGAGTGTATAAAAATCCTTATTTCACATTGAAAATATATCAGAAGATGATATGCAAAGAAAGGTATCACGAAACTTTCTAAATTGCTTATCTGAAAACAGAAGTCCTCTGACTCATTGCATTAGTTGATCGATATAACGGACAGACTTGATGGTTTCGTTAAAGCGTTTTAAACTGGTTTTCGGTTGAAATGCCTGGACGGACAGTTGTTTTAACTGGTCAACGGCACTCTCGACCATCGCCGGGCGCAAATAAGGACTGTTCTGTGCATTTTGTTGCCAGGCTTCAATCAGGACGTCTGCTTGTGCGACGAAGGGGATGACATCCGTTTGAAAGTCATATTCCTGACCATTTCGTCCAGCCTGGTAAATCCGTTCGATATCCTGAAGTAACGGTTCTATTGTCATTTGTTTTTAACTACTCCTCTCGGCCGATACGATACAATCACATATCATGGTACAATAAACGCGTTAGGAGGGGAATCCTTTTGAATTACCCGAACGGTAAAAAATTTCAGAAACCAGTAGAACCGCATGGTATGGCGATCCGAAGTGCACGCTCTAAGGAATCGACTTTTTCAAATCGCGGAATGAAGCTTGAGAAACTCATCAATGAAAGTAATATGTTTTATTTGACGCATAATCGGGCAATCATTCACAAGAAACCGACCCCTCTACAAATCGTCCAAGTCGATTATCCGAAACGGTCGGCAGCCGTCGTCAAGGAAGCGTACTTCAAGCAACCTTCGACAACCGACTATAATGGTGTGTACCGCGGAAAATACATCGATTTTGAAGCGAAGGAAACCAATCATAAAACATCCTTCCCCTTAAAAAACTTTCATACCCATCAAATCGAGCATATGCGTCAATGTATCGCACATGGAGGAATTTGTTTTGTCATCATTCGATTCAGTATGTATAATGTGCAATATGTGTTGTCTGCAGAGCATTTGTTCCCCTGGTGGGAGCAACTGGAAACGGGCAGAAAATCGATTCCGCTAGACGAAATCGAACGGCATGGAAAAAAACTCGAGACAGGTGCGTTTCCTGCGATTGATTATTTACCAGCAGTGGACGAGTTATATTTCACTTGAGAAACTTTACAGATTGAAGGAGAAGGATAGCATATGGAAAGAAGTCGTGTCGCACGTCGTGAAGAAACGAAGACGTCAGCCAAACAAACGAATCGGACAAAACGTCCGAAAAAGAAAAAATCAGGCGGGACCGGCGGTAAAGGTCCACTTTGGAAAAAGCTCCTACTGATCGCGACAGGATTGTTCATCCTAATGATGATTGCAGGTGGAGGATTCGCAGCATATGCTGTCGCGACCGCACCGGAACTTGATGAATCAAAGTTACGTGATGCACTCCCGCTAAAAATTTATGCGAGCAATAAAGAAGAAATCAAAAAGGGTGGGACGAGTCGGGAGTATGTGTCGATTAAAGAAGTTCCTGATGTCGTAAAAGATGCCTTTATTTCAATCGAAGATCGACGCTTCTATCAGCATAACGGAATCGACTTCCGTCGCTTGGGCGGCGCCATCATTGCCAACATCACAGATGGTTTTGGTTCTGAGGGAGCTTCAACGATCACGCAACAGGTCATCAAACAATCGTTTTTAAGTTCAGACAAGACCATTACCCGGAAAGTCCAGGAACAATGGTTAGCGATCCGGTTGGAACGGGACTACACGAAAGAACAGATCCTTGAGATGTATTTGAATAAAAACTATTACGGTCAAGAATCATACGGAATTCAAACGGCTTCAAAAGCCTACTTCGACAAGACGGTCGATAAGTTGAACTATGCAGAAGCGGCGATGCTTGCCGGCTTACCGCAACGTCCATCGGCTTACGATCCGATTCAAGGAGATCCGAAGTTAACGAAATGGCGTCAAACGCAAGTCTTGGATGCGATGTTGACGACAGGTGTCATCACGCAACAACAACGTGATAAAGCAGTCAATCAACCGATTTCAAAATTGATCAACCCAGCACCAAAATCAAAAGACGATGCGGCTTACGACAGCGTCATCTTTGATATGGTGTCGCAAGAGTTGGAAGACGTCTTTGGCTTAGAAGGCAAGGATATCTACGGTCAAGGATTGAAAGTTTATACATCAATTGATAAGCCGATGCATGATTATATGAACGAAGCGATTAAAAAAGATCAAGTCGTCCAGTTGCCGGATTACGCGGAAGCAGCGGCCACGGCGGTCAATACACAAACGGGTGAAATTTTAGGGATTGTTGACGGGAAAAAACCGGGTACAGGCACTTCGCGGCGTAATTTTGCCAAAGAACCGCACCAACCCGGTTCATCAGCGAAACCATTTTTCGCATATGGACCAGCCATTGAAAATGAGAAATGGTCAACGGCTAAAATGATGACCGACCAGGAAACAGAAGTAAACGGCAAAAAAATCGGCAACTACTATGACGGTTACCGTGGAACAAATACAATTCGCTACTGGCTGAAGATTTCTGCCAATACGCCTGCCATTCAAACGTTCCAACAAATCGGCGGCGATACGGTTGAAAGTTTTGCAGCTAAGTCCGGATTAGGTTTAGAAAAAGACGAATCGATTTCACCGGCTTATGCAATTGGCGGGATGAAACACGGCTTCAATACGACGCAAATGGCTTCTGCCTATGCGACGCTTGGTAATGGCGGTGACTACATCAAACCGCATATCATCAAAACGATTGAATACAGCGATGGTTCAAAAATCAAATCACCGGTCAAACCGAAAAAAGCAATGCAGGATTATACAGCCTATATGTTAACCGATATGTTACGTGATGTTCTCAAACCGGGCGGGACGTTCCCGAGTGCCGCTCTTGCTTTTGACGCAGCAGGTAAAACCGGAACAACCAATGCCTATAAAGATGTTTGGTTTGCCGGTTACACCTCTGATGTCTCGATCAGTGTCTGGACGGGAACAACGAAGTCGGGTAACAACAACGGTGCCGGTTTAAGCGGACCGACAAACAGTACGATGGCGCAAAACATTTGGAAAGATTTTGTCACGAAAACGCGTGACCGGACACCTGCTCCGTTTGAGCAACCGAGTTCTGTCCTCAGTATCGGGGATGAACTGTATGTCAAAGGGACAAAAGAGCCGGTTGTCGAAAAAAAGGCAGTACCAGCTCCGACTGGCTTACAAGCATCTTACAATGAAGACTCGGAGTCTGGTGAACTGACATGGAGTTACAATGATTCTGCCCTTCGGACAAACGGCTATGACAGCGTGTCGTTTGAAGTGACGATGACGGATCCGGATGGAAAACAGTCGTTGCTTGGCACCAGCTCAACGAATCGGATGGGCATTAATCGACTTGATCCGGGTCGGACGACGTTCACAGTCGTTGCGAAAGCATCCGGGGAACAGTCTGGTCCGGTATCAACGACTGTGACTGTTGCAGACGTCGAAACAGAAGAACCGACGACGGACGAGCCGACGACGGACGAGCCGACGACGGATGAACCGGCAACGGATGAACCGACAACGGACGAACCGACAACGGATGAACCGGCAACGGACGAACCGGCAACGGACGAACCGGCAACGGACGAACCGGCGACAGACGAACCGGCAACGGACGAACCGGCGACAGACGAACCGGCAACGGATGAACCGGCAACAGATGAACCGGCAACAGATGAACCGGCAACAGATCAACCGGCAACGGATGAGCCAGCCTCAAGCGACGGAGCATCTACTCAGTCGGACAGAGGAAATTCATCAAACGGCAACCAAGGGCGCGGTCAGGATAATGCGCCCGCCGAGCAACAATCAGAATCAGAAAATCAGCAATAACGAGTAAAGAGATTACTTGAAGAAGATAAGACCGAAGAAACACACCCGTTTCTTCGGTCTTGCTTCTCTTTTTTTGTATAATGGAGGTCAGGAAGGAAGTGGGGCAATGGAATCAAGACAATCACTTGTTACCTATTTAGAAGAATTAAAAGCCGATCGTTCCTTCATGGAACGTGTCACATATATGAAAACGATGGAAGCGACTGCCGGACGTTATGAACCGTTTCCGAAAGCGATGCCGGAGCGTTTACGCCAGGCACTGGAAGGCAGAGGCATCACATCGTTGTATCGCCATCAGGAATTAGCGTTTCGAACCGTCCAAAGCGGTGAATCAACGGTGATTGTAACACCGACGGCTTCAGGGAAAACCTATTGCTTTAATTTACCGATTTTATCCCATCTCTTAGAAAATCCGAATGCACGGGCACTGTATCTGTATCCGACTAAAGCATTGGCCCAAGATCAAAACAGTGAGTTGTTGGAGCTGATTGATGAGATGGAAGCGCCGATCCGTTGTTTTACGTACGATGGGGATACATCACCGACGATTCGGACAAAAGTTCGAAAAGCCGGGAACATCGTCATTACGAATCCGGATATGTTGCATTCCGGAATCTTGCCACACCATACGAAATGGATTGAATTGTTTGAAAATCTATCGCATATCGTTATTGATGAACTGCATACGTATCGTGGGGTATTTGGAAGCCATGTAGCGAATGTCATTCGCCGGTTGCGACGGATCTGCCGTTATTATGGAAGTGATCCGATCTTTATCATGACAAGTGCAACGATTGCCAATCCGCAAGAATTAGCGGAACGTTTGACAGAGAAAAAAGTCCAATTGATTGACGACAACGGGGCACCAACCGGTCGGAAACATTTTATCGTCTATCAACCACCAATCGTCAATGCACAGCTTGGTATCCGTCGTTCGGCAACCCTTGAGACAAAACAATTGGCATCGCGATTTATTAAAAAGAAATTCCAAACGATTGTTTTTGCCCGCTCACGGGTACGGGTCGAAGTGTTATTGACCTATCTCCGAAGTTTGATCCGGTTTGAACTGGGACCGAAATCAATTGAAGGATATCGAGGCGGATATCTTCCGAGTGAACGCCGGGATATTGAAAGACGGTTGCGTAAAGGTGAAATCACCGGAATCGTTTCGACGAATGCGTTAGAGCTCGGTGTCGACATCGGGCAACTACAAGTCTGTATCATGAACGGTTATCCGGGAACGATTGCTTCGTTATGGCAACAAGCCGGTCGAGCCGGTCGACGACAAGACGACGCGTTGATCATCTTAGTCGCTTCTTCCGGGATGCTCGATCAGTATGTCGCCGAACGTCCTGAATTGTTTTTAAATCAATCACCGGAAGCGGCACGGCTCGACCCAGATAATCTGATTATTGCAGTCGATCACATTAAATGTGCGGCATTTGAACTGCCGTTCCGGCAGGGCGAGACGTTCGGGACATTGGAGACAGAAGATATCCTCGAATACCTGGTCGAAGAACGTGTTTTGCATCAACGCGGGGAACGTTATTATTGGATGAATGATGCGTTTCCGGCTCATGGTATTTCTCTGCGATCCAGTGATCAGGAAAATGTCATCATCGTGGACCAAACAGAAGTCCCGAATCGTGTTATTGGAGAAATGGATACGTTCAGCGCGATGACGCTGTTGCACGATGAAGCCATCTATTTACATGGGGCGGATCAATATCAGGTCGAGGTCTTGGATTTTGAAGAGAAAAAAGCCTTTGTTCGTGCCGTCGACGTCGATTACTATACAGATGCCAATTTTTCAGTCGAACTTTCCGTGCTCGATGAGGATGACAGTTACACGAACGGAGATTTCAGTGTCGCCAGAGGGGATGTCAGTGTCCGCGGTATGGCCACGATGTTCAAGAAAATAAAGTTCGGAACACATGAAAACATCGGATCAGGTCCGATTCATCTTCCGGAACGGGAAATTCACACGACGGGTGTCTGGTTTTCGTTGCCGGAAGAAGCTTCCTCGAGTACGGAACTGGAACAAGTCATCGAAGGCGTCGCGAACAGCTTAAGACGTGTCGCCCCGCTGTATTTGATGTGTGATGCCAGTGATGTCTTCGTTGTGCCCCAGGTCAAAGCGACGCATACACAAAAACCGACCATCTATTTGTATGACCGTTATCCTGGTGGTGTCGGATTGGCAGAATCGATTTACAAACAACGTGGTGTCATGCTAAGGGCTGCCCGGGACTCGATCGAGACCTGTCCTTGTCAGGATGGTTGTCCGGCGTGTATCGGAATGATTGGTTTGTCTGATGAAAAAGAGCGGACAATCAGAATGCTAGCTGAAATGGAGAAGGAATTATCATGAAAAATAAGCTGAGACGGATGTTGAAGACGACCGAGACCGAGCCGACAAGCTCCTCATCGACGGATCAGGAGCAAATGACATCAGCGGAACAAACCGCATGGCTGGATCGAGGAGCAGATATCCTCACGTTTGAAGAGGAATGGATTGTCCGGATCGATCACCGGTATCCACTGGAAGCCAAACATGGACATCGTTCGTATGCCGAAGTGTTTGAATCGTTGCAGTTGCCGCATCCGCCACTCGCCCTCGATGTCCCGCTCGAACAGGTCATATTTTTCGATACGGAGACGACCGGATTAAAGGGAACGGGGACGACGATTTTTTTGCTCGGATTTGCCCGCTTTGAACAGGGGGAGTTGCTGATGCGGCAGTATTTTTTACCGCACCCGCATTATGAGGCGGCTCTCTATCACCATTTTCTGCATGATATCGGGGATGATGTCCGATTCGTCACCTACAACGGAAAAAGTTTTGATTGGCCGCAGATTAAGACACGTCATGTCTTTGTCCGCGAACGTGTTCCCCGTCTGCCGAAAGTCGGTCATTTGGATTTACTCCATGTCTGCCGGCGAATGTTCAAAGGTCTGTACGATTCGTTCCGCTTGACGGCGATGGAAGAGCGGATCGGATTTGAACGAACAGATGATTTACCGGGATTTTTAGCGCCGATGCATTATTTTCAATATGTTGAACACCAGAATCCGGCGATTATGGAAGGCGTACTTGAACATCATCTGCACGATTGTTTAACACTGGTGAGTTTATATGATGAATGTAATCGGCTCGTGACGCACCGTCAAGAAGCCACGTCACGGATCCGTGAGAATATCGGGGTCTGGTTAGCGGATTTAGGTATAAATGAACAATCAGCCGAACATTTTGGACAAGCTGACGAATTGACGGCTCAAGGCTGGTTGCGTCAAGGGCGGTTATATAAAAAATTGCACCAACATGAGAAGGCCAAAATCTGCTTTGAAAAAAGTGAAACGTATGAAGGATTCATCGAACTGGCAAAATGGGCCGAGCACATTGCCAAACAACCATCCGTTGCTTATGATTATACTGAACAAGCCAAACGTCTATTGGAAAACCAGCAGTTGTTAGCTTCGCGGCGAGAACGATTGTCTGCTGAGTTAGCCCATCGGAGCTTACGCCTGCAAAGGAAGTGTCGCGGATGAATGTCGTCGCAGTAACAGGATATAAACCGACGGAACTCGGGATTTTTGATCAAAAACATCCAGGAATCAACATTTTGAAAGCTGCTTATCGGGAACGGATAATCCGTTTGATCGAAGACATGGGTACGACCTGGTTCATTACAAGTGCCACGCCGGGATGTGAACTTTGGGCATGTGAAGTCATTCTGGAACTTAAACAGGAGTATCCGGAAATACGGTTGGGAATCCTGCTTCCTTTTTTGGAACAAGAGTCAAAATGGAAAGAGCCGGTTCAAGCGCAATACCTGGCTGTGTTGAATCAAGCGGACTTCGTGGATGCCATCAGTCAAAAACCGTATGAAAATCCATCCCAGTTCCGAAATAAAACAGAATTCATGATTCAAAAGAGTCAGGGATTGTTGTCTGTCTATGATGAAGAACACGGTGGATCCGCCAAGTATTTAGTGGAACGTGCTAAACTAGAGATGGAACGTTCGGATTATCAATTGTTTCTGATTACGCAAGATGATTTAGCGATGATGGAACAAGAGCAGAACTACAATGAACAGTGGGAGTGAAGCATATGTATAAGCCGTTATTGACAGCAGATGATATTTACAAAAAAGAGTTCAAAACCGGACTACGCGGATATGTGATTGAAGATGTCGATGGTTATCTTGATCAAGTCATCAAAGATTATGAAGGATTTGAACGGGAAATCGAGCGTTTAAAACGAGAACTAGAAGAAGCGAAATCTTCATCATCTTCTTCTGTCGGTTTCAAACGGGAAGAACGAAGAGTGGAACCGGAAGTGACGGCTCCACCATCTAATTCGTCAAACTACGATATGTTGCGCCGGATTTCTAATCTTGAAAAAGCAGTTTTTGGACGTCCCCATCAAGAAGATTGATTTCTGTCTTACTTATAGCAAATATCATGGTATGCATGAAAAAACGGATTCTCTGCATAGAGAATCCGTTTTTCGTATTACGAACGATGCAAAAGCACTTCTACTTCCGGTAACTCTTCTTTTAAGACATAAAGTGCTACACGATCATCTAAATCCTTACTGAATCTACGGAATAGAAACGATGTTTTGACGCCGCGTTCCATCCGGACATGAAGTCCTGCTTGTTCGAGCCGGTCATGATCACGGGCCAACCGTTCTCCCTTTTCTCCAAACTCTTCGCCTAACAGCACCCAACGCAACGATTCTTTTGTCCGCCGTGTCACGATGAAGAGAAAACATAAAACAAGTACTACAATCAATATAATCCGAATCGTATTAAAGTCCATGAAAATCTCACCTCATCTTTATCATACGTTCTTAACGGGCATAAAGTAAACGTTCAAGATAACGTGAGAAGGATTGAATCTTCAAACCTTGTTGACGATACGCAATGTACCCGTCTGGTCGAATCAAATAGAGACCGGCTTGTTTGATTCCGAACTTCCGGGCGAGTTCGCCACCTTGGTCGACGACACCGTCGTCTTTCAGTTCCTGATGAATCGGAACGGTCTCAAACAGATCTGGATAAGAATAAGCTAATTCCTTAAACGGCAGGAGAATTTGTTCGTTCGCTTCCCGGGGGAGAAACAGCAAGAGCAGGAAATTGCGGTCCGCACGCCGTAATAACAGTTCATTTTTTTTCGTTCGCGGATTCACGACTTCACTATAAGGCATCGGTTCTCCCGGACGTGGTGTCAAAAGAGGGAACCGTCCTTGTGTAACAAACAACCGTGACGTTTGATAGTTGCTGTTAAGTTGCGCGATCCGGTTCGTGACGTAGTGATGTAACGGTGTAATCTTTAGGCTGTTCCGAATGACTTTTTCCTGGAGCGGTAGTAAAAATGGAACGTTAATCTGTAATAATTCAGTCGCGAGGTTCGTAGAACGTAGAATACCGCGTGCCGCTTCACGCCGCTCGACGCTGTAAGAATCGAGTAAGGGGAAACTTGCCTTGAAGCGGTGAACACACCAGAGTTTCCAGGCTAAATTCATCGCATCGGCGATTCCGGTGTTCATGCCCTGCCCGCCAACCGGTGAATTGATATGGGCAGCGTCACCTATTAAATAAATCCGGTGGTGCCCGAATTTTTCAATGATTCGGTTGTGCACCCGGAACATGGAATACCAGTGGACCTTCTTCAATGTAAATGGAACCTTTGCGCGATTTTTTAAGAAATCTTCAATGGCAGAATGATCGGTCGGGACAGTCCCGTTTGTCAGGTTTCCTGTTATCCGGAAAAGATTCGACTGAAGTGGGAAGGATTCAATGACACCATGATCAGAGAAGAAGATATGCACTTCTTCGGAAGATAATGGCCAATCGACTTCAATGTCGGCCAGTGCCCAAGATTCCTTAAAAGACTTACCGCTGAACGGAAGTCCGAGTTCGCGCCGGACGAAGCTGTTGGCTCCATCCGCCCCGATGATAAAAGAAGCATCAACGGTTTCCGTGACATCGTTTTTTCGAATCGATGCGGTAACGAACGTCGGAAATTGTGCGAAGCCGGTCAACTCTGTTTCACGTTCGACCGTATGACCGTCTTCTTTTAAACGCGTTTCAAGAATACGCTCTGTTTCGCTTTGCGGCAACAACGTGACGAAAGGAAACGGTGTATTTAAATCCGTAAAATCAAGTTTGGCCTGCCAGGCTCCATTAACATATAAGTTCCCTTGATTGATTTTAATGGCATTCTCCATCAAAGCATCCGCTACACCAAGGCGTGCAAACAATTCGAGCGACCGGGCCTGAATGCCGATTGCTTTTGAAACGACAGATGGACCGCTTGCGCGTTCGATGATTCGAAACGTCAGTCCGTAACGGGACAAGGCAAGCGCTAATGTTAAGCCGGTCGGTCCAGCCCCAATGATCAGTACATCTATTTTTTTCTTCACGGATAGCCCCCCTTATTTTACTTCTTAGCCGAAACTCGCTACCATTAAACTATCGACTGGACGGCAAACCGTCTGAAAGGATGAGAGCAGTGAACGAGCAATTATTTACGACAGAACGTTTGGTGACTAACTTTAGAGAATACATGCAGCAAAACGAAGCGTACATGACGAAAATTCAAGCGTTAAATGCCTATTATAAGGTTGTAGCCGGATCAATTTTAGCGGATCGAATTGCCAAAAATGCCGATTTAATCGTTCGGATGCGCCATCTCGAAGAAGCGTATCAGAAAGTGGCACAGGAAACACGATGAAGGATTTCCAATTAAATGATGTCAAGCGTGCATTTACGTCTTCGACGGAACAACTTCCTAAAAATGCCGCTGCAGTTTTAGTTCCTTTAGTGGAGCGGGACGGAGAAGTGCATCTGTTGTTCCAAGTTCGGGCGAAGACGTTACGATCGCAACCGGGAGAAATTGCTTTTCCGGGTGGAAGGATTGATCCGGGCGAACAACCAAGAGAAGCGGCGATTCGTGAAACGGTGGAAGAACTGAACGTCAGTTTTACGGATATTGAGATCATCGGGACATTGGAACCACTCGTGACTCCCCATCGCTCCATCATCTATCCGTACCTCGGCATTCTGACAGCGGAGGAAATCGACCCATCCCCGATGGAAGTCGACCACATCTTTTATGTAGCGCTCGCTGACTTACTTGCAGCGGAACCGATTCAAGGCGAAATGGAGTGGCGAATTCGTCCCGGTAAAACCGTACCGACGGATCGTCTGGCGAATCGTGATGCATACGTCGACCGGACGTATAAAACGGTCGAACATTTTTATGAACATGAAGAGTATTTAATTTGGGGGCTGACAGCCAAAATTTTACGGCAGATGTTACGGACGTTGACGCAATACTAGCTTTTTCACAGGTTCTTTTATATGATTAAGAATATCTGAACGTGTCAGGAGATGAAGAAGATGGAAGAAGAAGAGTTATTTGATTATATCGTCGGTGATATGGTAAAAACAAAAGAAGGTTGGGTGGCAGAAGTCACAGCTGTATTAACCAATACAGTAGTGGGTGACCTCTCGCATACTAAAAACTTTGAATCTCTCGGTTTTGAATTCGAAAAACAAGTTTTGATCAAATCAGAGATTGAATTATTAGAGCGTAAAACAAAATAAACAGCGAACCGGACAGAATCTTCTGCCGGTTTTTTTGTGTTTTCCATTCTTGTAAAGCAGGTTTCAGAAAAGTTAAATGAGGGAAATTTTACAAAGATAATTAAAGAATAGACTTGATTACATTAAGGTGTTGGAGGGATCGTACGTGATTGAATTTAAAGCAGTTGGAAAAACATATCCAGATGGAACGAAAGCGGTCCGCGATTTAAACTTTACAGTCAATCAGGGGGAAATCTTTTGTCTGATTGGTCCGTCCGGTTGTGGGAAAACAACAACGATGAAAATGGTCAATCGATTGATTGATCATACGGAAGGACAAATTTGGATAAATGGTCAACCGATTATGTCGATCGACGAACATGAGTTACGTCGTCAAATTGGTTACGTCCTTCAGCAAATTGCCTTATTTCCGCATATGACGATCGAAGAAAATGTAAGTGTCGTGCCGCATTTACTGAAGTGGGACAAAAAGAAGGTGGAAGAACGTGTCCATACCTTGTTCCAACTCACAGGATTAAATGAGAATTTAAGAAAAAAGTATCCGGGTGAACTTTCAGGCGGACAACAACAACGCGTCGGTGTCATGCGGGCGTTAGCGGCAGAACAAGACGTCATCTTAATGGATGAGCCGTTCTCGGCACTCGATCCGATTTCGAGAGATCAATTACAAAATGATTTATTGCGATTGAACGCAGAACTCGGTAAAACAATCTTATTCGTAACCCATGACATGAATGAAGCGTTAAAACTCGGCAGCCGGATTTGTTTAATGAATGAGGGCGAGATCGTTTTAATCGGGACAAAAGAAGAAATCTTGGCCAGTAAGGATGAATTCGTTCAAGAATTCATGGGGCAAGTCAGGGGGACTTTCCAATGACAGGATTGTTTGAGACGTATCAGGACCGGAAAGCTGAATTACTGCAAGCTTTAATTGAACATATTCAACTGTCTGTTCTATCACTTGTGATTGCCTGTCTGATTGCAATTCCCCTCGGCATTTATCTGTCGCGGCATCAAAAATTCAGTGAATGGTCAATCGGCGTCACGTCAGTCATCCAAACGATTCCTTCACTTGCGTTGCTTGGCTTGATGATTCCGCTCGTTGGAATCGGGACGGTTCCTTCAGTCATCGCTCTTGTTTTGTATGCTCTTCTTCCGATTGTTCGTAATACGTACACCGGCTTGGCGGAAGTAGACCCTTCCTTGAAAGAAGCGGCACGTGCTTGCGGGATGACACCGATGCAAAGCCTGATGAAAGTCGAGTTGCCGCTCGCTTTACCCGTCATGATGGCCGGCATCCGGACAGCAATGGTCCTGATTATCGGGACAGCGACGATTGCCGCTTTGATTGGTGCCGGAGGACTCGGCTCAATTATTCTGCTCGGGATTGATCGGAACGATAATTATCTTCTCTTACTCGGTGCAATTCCTGCCGCTTTGTTGGCACTTTTGTTTGATGCGTTGTTAAGACAGACGGAAGTTGCTACAAAAAAACGCCAAACGGGTCGACTCGTCGTCGCACTTGCTTTAATCGCGACATTGATCATCACTCCGTTTGCGCTCGGACGGACCGAACAACCGGATTTGGTCGTTGCCGGTAAATTAGGTGTCGAACCAGAAATTCTGATGAATATGTACAAATTAGTCATCGAAGACCAGACGGATTTGAATGTCCAAGTCAAACCGAACTTCGGAAAAACGACATTTGTTTATAAAGCCTTACAGTCCGGCGACATTGACTTATATCCGGAATTCACGGGAACAGTCCTTGCCAGTCTAACCAACGAAAAGCCGGTCTCAAACGATAAACAAGCCGTCTTTGAACAGGCACGCGACGGACTTGTCAAACAAAAACTGGCATTACTGCCACCGATGAACTACAACAATACGTATGCCGTTGCCGTTCCGAAAAAAGTAGCGAATCAATACAAATTAAAGACGATTTCCGATTTACAGCAAGTGGCGGATCAATTAAAAGCCGGATTCACATTAGAATTTAAAGATCGTCAAGACGGTTACAAAGGGATCCAGGAAAAGTACGGCGTTAATTTTAAAGAAGTAGTGACGATGGAGCCGAAATTACGGTATAAAGCTGTAGAGTCGGGAGACATCCAAGTCATTGATGCCTATTCGACCGATCCGGAAATCGCAAAATACAATATGGTTGTCCTGGAAGACGATCAACAGTTATTCCCGCCTTACGAGGGAGCACCTCTTCTTCGTCAAGAGACGTTAGATGAGTATCCGGAAGTCGAACAGGCATTAAAACAGTTGGACGGAAAAATTTCCGATAGTGAGATGTCGAAAATGAATGAAGCGGTCGCTTATGGTGGAAAAACAGCGAGCGAAGTCGCACGCGACTATTTACGGAAAGAAGGAATTTTGAAATGAGATTATTATTGATCAGTAACCCGACGGCAGGAACGAACCGCGCCGGACTTTTACAGGATGTGATTGATCCGTTGGCAGCGATGTTTGATGAAATCGTCATCCGTCAGACGGCTCAAGCCCTCGATGCCTTACGTTTCGCAGAAGAAGCGGATGGTTTTGACGCGCTCGTCGTCATTGGCGGAGACGGAACAGTTTTTGAAGTCATCAACGGGATTGCGAAACTAGAAAACCGTCCGATTCTCGGTATCATTCCAGGAGGAACATGTAACGACTTTGCAAGGACTTTGGGCTTGCCGATGGTTCCAAGACTAGCCGCTGAGATGATTGCGACCCAGCAAATCGTCGAAGTCGATCTTGGTCAAGTCAATGATACGTACTTCTTGAACTTCGTTGGTCTGGGTCTTGTTGCGGAAGCGTCCATCGGGATTGATACGGAAGAAAAAGCACGCTTGGGTAAAATGGGATATTACCTCTCGACAATCCGGTCGAGTATGGAAGCAGAGCCTTTTTCGTACGAACTGGAGTTAGCGGAAGGTCAAAAAATGACCGGGGAAGCGGTCTTGATTTTAGCAGCGAACGGCGAATCACTTGGCGGCATTGAAACCAACCTGTCGCAAGGGGCTTACAATGATGGAAAACTGGATCTCGTAATCGTCGACGAAGTGAACTTGACGACGATCCGCGATGTCATCTTACAAAAAATCGGTCTAGCGACGGAACCGTCGTTTACGCATGTTTTGACTAGCGGTTTCACTCTAAAAACCGACTCTCCGAAAGTCATTGATACGGATGGAGAAAAGGCGATGCATTCGCCAATCGAAGTCAAAGTATTACCGGAATATTTAAAGATGTACAGTGGTCGAATCGATACACTAGTATAAAGTGTCCACCAATTGAAACATTTACTAATCGAAGTCCATTACGCGGACTTCGATTTTTTTATCTTAAAATCCATTCGATTTATCGCGAATATGCGGTTATGCTTTGACGCTTTAAAGAAAATGTTTGATAAAGGATGACTTCCCGGACGAACTTTTGTACAATGGAAAAGTATTTTTGAAAAGGAGGTCGAGTGCCATGAAAGGAAATGCATGGGCTTCGAAGGTCGGATTTATTTTAGCGGCAGCTGGATCAGCGATTGGGCTGGGCGCCATTTGGAAGTTTCCCTATACAACGGGAACAAACGGAGGTGGGGCATTTTTATTATTATTTTTAGCCTTTACGCTCTTGCTCGGATTACCGGTCCTGATTGCAGAGTTTTTAATCGGTCGGACAAGTGGAAAAACAGCGTTACAGGCTTTTTCAGAGCTTGGTCATAAAAAATATACGTTTATTGGTTGGCTCGGTGTCATCGCCTGTTTTCTGTTACTCTCGTTTTACAGTGTCATCGGTGGCTGGGTACTCATCTATATCGTGTTAGGATTTTCCGGTAATTTAACGGCGATGAACGGAGCCGATTTGGGTGAATTATTTGCGACAGTCTCCGGTTCTCCCGCTTACGCCATTACTGGACAGCTGATCTTCTTGCTCATTACATGCGTGATCGTCTTACGCGGCGTACAGGCAGGAATCGAAAAAATGAGTAAAATCATGATGCCGCTACTGTTTCTGTGTTTCATTATTCTTGTCGTCCGTTCGTTGACGCTTGAAGGCGCAGGGGCAGGAGTCCGCTTCTTTATCGAACCGGACTTCTCCGCCTTAAACCGGACATCGGTCCTTAGTGCGTTAGGGCAAGCATTCTTTTCTTTATCGTTAGGCGTATCAGCGATGCTGACTTATGCTTCATACATGAAGGAACGGGGACAAATCAATCGTTCCGCGATCTGGATCGTGTCGTTGAATGTAGTCGTCTCTTTGCTTGCAGGATTCGCTATTTTCCCGGCTGTTTTCGCATCCGGTCTCGATCCGGCGGAAGGACCTTCGTTATTGTTCATCGTCCTGCCGACGGTGTTTAGTCAAATCCAATTCGGATCGTTGTTTTTGGTCCTGTTTTTCCTCTTGTTTGCATTCGCATCGATCACTTCTTCCATTGCGATGCTTGAAGTGGTGGTGTCCGCTATTACGGACCGGAAAGAAACCGCAACGTTCCGGGATAAAAAACGAAATACGATCATTGCCACGATATTAATCGGGGTAATCGGTATTCCATCGGCTCTTTCATTTGGTATGGCAGCTGACATCACATGGATGGATAAAACGGTTTTTGACTGGATGGACTTTACCGTTTCCAATATCCTTATGCCGATTGGTGCCTTGTTGATTTCATTTTTTGCCGGATTTAAATTGGACCGGACCCTGGTTGAACAAGAACTTGTGACAAGCCCGATGATGAAACGCTTACTGCCATTCTGGCGTTTTAGTATTTGTTATCTGAGTCCGGTTGCGATTTTGATTATCTTGATTTGGCCGTTGTTCGGTTCTTAAGGAACATATAGTAACTACTTGTCTTTTGAAAAAGTCCGTCTGCATTTTTTTGCGGATGGGCTTTTTTTGTTTTTGGTAAGGTCGCAGAAATCAAACTTGAGGCGGATGCAACACGTCAAAGATTATGGTGAAATAAGAAATACAGAGGACTAACATTTCGCTAAAACGGGAAACTTTTTGTTATATGATTCGTAATGGTAAGATATAAGTAATAAATAACTAACTTGAAGACAGATAGAAGAAACAATCAAAAGGGGTGGTGATGAAATGAAGCCTTCTACATGGTGGGTCCTTGGATCAATCGGTCTGATGTTCGTATTTCTTCAAGTGGCGGATGCCTTGAATTTTTCCGGTATCTTCATTGCATTAGGTCTCTGGTTCATCTGGAGCGGTTATCGCGCTAAACCGGGAAAGCGGTATCGGACTGAACGGAAATCAACGGAGTTAAAACGAAAAAACGTTAAAAAGAAACTGTTACTGGATGACGAAGACGAGTTTGTCGGAAGTGTCATCTTAAAACCAGAACAAGCAACACGCAGATTTGATGAAACGGATGACTTAGAGCTTCAGGTCTTACAACGAACAGTCGAAGAAGGATTCGTCAAACTTCAATCCTTTGATCAAATCATTCCGACGATTCGTGATAGTGAAATCCGGTCCGAGATGCGGATCGTTTCCCGTGAAGCCCATGTCTTGTTTGAAGAACTATTTACAGCGCCGCGTGAAGTCAAAAAAGTCCGTGATTTCTTTACATTCTATTTAGATTCCCTGCTCTCGATTTCAGAAAAATTTGCGGACCTCGAACGACGAGGGGCGCAAGTTCAAATGGAGACACGAGAACAATTACAATCCAACCTAAAACTCATCGCTGAAAAACTAAAACAACAGCAAACACTGTTGTTGGAAGGCGATACGGTAGATTTAGAACGTGAATTGTTGACGATTGAAAAGGTTTTGGCACAAGAGTCAGAACAACGAAAACAGGAGGAGAGTTATAAACATGACCCATTCTGATAACAATAGCTGGCAACAATGGCCGGAGGAAGAATCAACGACACAACCGACGATTTCAGATCCGTCCGTTGATTTAAATCTTGCGGAAACTTCATCCCAACCCTCTGTACCGGTCCGTCCGGTTGAAGACATGATTCCAAGCGACGTTCCGGTCGAACAACGCCAAAAAATTGAACGGTTACTTCAAGTCATCGATTTAAAAAAATCAGATGCCGTCATGCAGTACGGAGCACCGGTTCAACGCGAATTGTCACAGTTTTCAGATCAAGTGTTGAGTGAAGTGAAAATGAAAGACGGCGGTGATGCCGGGAAGCTGTTGTCGGATTTAATGCAGCGGGTGCGTCAGATGGATCCTGACACGTTACAGGAAAAGAAAAGTTTCTGGTCAAATGTTCCGGTCATCGGTCGGGCGAAGAAAAAAGCAGAAACGTACTTTTTACAGTATGAAAAAATGAGTGCTTATCTGGAAGAAGTCGTCCATAATCTGGATCGGTCCAAATTTGGTCTGATGAAAGATATTACGTTGCTTGATCAAATGTATCAAAAAAACAAACGATACTTCGAAGAATTGAATCTCTACATTGCAGCAGGGGAAACAAAAATCGCACACGTCAGAGAACATGAAATCGAACCGTTACGGATGGAAGTCGAACGGTCACAGGATCAGACCCGGTTACAGGAGTTGAATGATATGATTCAGCTTGCCGATCGATTCGAAAAGAAAATTCACGATTTAAAACTATCGCGGACAATCAGTTTACAAATGGCTCCGCAAATTCGTGTAATTCAGCAAAACAATCAAATCTTAGCAGAAAAGATTGAATCGGCGGTCGTTAATACGATTCCACTCTGGAAAAACCAAGTGGTGCTTTCGCTGAGTCTATCACGGCAAAAAACTGCCTTGCAGATGCAGAAAGACGTCACGAATACGACCAATCAATTACTGGAACAAAATTCGCGGCTTCTAAAAGATTCTTCCATCGAGATTGCAGAAGAAAATGAAAAAGGAATCGTATCGGTCGAATCCTTGAAAGTGGCGCATCAAAATCTGATTGAAACGTTGGACGAAACGTTACGGATTCAACAGGACGGTAAACAAAAACGTCGTGATGCGGAACATGAGCTGGAACGAATGGAAAATGAATTAAAACAAAAAGTCATGGAAGTGGCTTCAAAAAATCGTGAATTACCAAACCGTCCTTACTAAGGAACACATTTATGTGTTCCTTAGTGGTTTATTTAAAAAGGAGAGACGTATGATGAAAAAACAACATCAATGGGATACGACCTGGCTTTTGTTTGCGCGGATGATGGCGGATCGGCATTCGAAATGTGCTTCAAAATCCGTTGCCTGTGTCATCGTCAAGGATGAAAAACCCATTTCAATCGGAATCAACGGAACACCGAGTGGACACATGAACTGCAATGAAATGTATTTAAAACAAGATAACATTCTTTATAAATCCGCAGCAGAAGGACAAAGTCAAAAGCATCCTGACTTGTCTATCGTACATAACGGTCAAATGTTTCACCGCTGTGACAATCAGGAAGAACACCATGAGTGGTCGAAGATGAATGAGATTCACGCTGAAATCAATGCACTCGGAAAACTGGCGGCAGATTCGACCAGTGCCCGTCATGCGACAGCATACGTAACCCACAGTCCATGCCATGCCTGCAGTTTAGCTTTGATTGCTTCAAAAATCGACCGTGTTGTTTATTCGACAGGATATGAATATGGGGATGGATTAACACTCATGCGTCAAAGCGGGATTGAAGTGCTTCATCGTCCCTTAACAGAAGAATATTTTCTTGAAAGAATTTTCGATAAAGACTTGTAAACGCTTCCATCACATTGTATTATGAAATTAAGCATTGCCATGGTAATTATTCACTCTTCCATTCGGGATAACTTCAGACGAAGTTGTCCCACTTTTTTTGAAAAATAAATTGACATATTTCCAATATTCTGCAATGATGTATATAGAATATGACGAAGCGGAATGCCGCATTTTCATTAGAATTGTCTATCAAGGAGCTGGAATGCCAGGTCGTTGAAAAAAAGTCCTGACTCATTTGAGTCAGGACTTTTTGTATGATTACTGCAGAATAGACCAAGAAGTTTGAAGCCGCTCGGCTCGAATGAGCGCCTTTTTCGCTGTCGCGCCGGCTAACACCGTCAGCAAACGTTGGCAGAGAATGTCCGGTTGTGTTTGATGAAGAAACAGTTGTTGGATGAACCGCGAGAAAACGACATCGTTCGTTGCGAGTTGCCGTTTTAATGTTGTATAGGACATCTGATTGATTTCATCCGCACCGAAACCCGCTCCCGGATTAAATGAGGATATAATCAATAGCTTAACAGGAGTAGCATCAAGCGATAAACCAAGTGCTTCAACCTGTTGACATGCTAAGACCATTTCTCGATATATGAGTTGGTGTAACAAACAAGGTTCCTTCAGAACAAGCGGATCATAAACAGAGACGGCTTGGCGAAGTTGTTCACGTGTTACGGTAGATGGATTCGGCTCCGATGCTGAATCTTGAACCATGTCATAACAAGTCGATAATGAAAAAATCATCCGGCATTCCTCCTTATCATGGATAATTTGTCTTCACTTGTCATTTTAAATCATAAATGAAGCGCTTACAATGAATGTTTTAACATATGCAGGAACAGAAAAGATTTGTTATCATGAAAGGCAGAGTAAATGAGAGGAGTGTTGACGATGATTCGATTATTTAAAGCCATTCCAGAGCATGAGATGCCGGTTTATAGCGGACAAGACTATCCACTCGAAGGAACGGAGACGACATCAGGCTTTCTGATTTCCAATCATGTTCCGGGAGAACAGGTAGAAGAAACCCTACTTGTCGCATCGGCTGAAATTAAAACGAGCCAGACAGGTCGTGAATGGTTACAATTTACCTTCAACTCTCCAAGTGGTGCATGTAAAGGAAAACAATGGTTGAACCAAGTGACAGCGGAAGAGGCGATGCGTCCTTATCTTGAGACCGGTATCGTGCATGTCTCTGCCAAAGTCGAAGAATATCCCGCTGATTCCGGCAACAAGTCATTAACCGTCCAGCGGGTGAAAGCCGTTCACGATCAATCCGGTACGGCATTTTTACCGCAAATGCCTGCCGGTGAATCTGCACGTGACTATCGTAATCAATTAATTGGTCTGATCGACGAGATGCAGGCGCCGCTTCGACAAGTGGCACACCGTGTTTTATCGACATATTGGGAAGATTTTTCGACCCGCCCGGCGGCATTGTATCATCACCATGCCTATATTGGCGGATTGTTGAAACATACGGCTTGTATGATGACGATTGGTTTTGGAATCTGTCAATCGGAACGGCCGGACTTGACGCTCTTACAATGTATTCAAGAAGCCGAAGCGGATCATAAAAACGACTTGTTCCAGGCGGGTGAACGGGATATGCGTCAGTTTGCCTGGGATGACAGTTTTGATGCCTTGTATCAGGCTGCACGTTCGATTGCCTTGTTGAACGAACGTCCACACCAGGATGAATTACTGTTGGGGATTTTGTTGCATGATATTGGAAAAATCTTTGAATATACCCATCTCGGAGCGAGCGATGACCGTTTTTCCCGTTTGGTCCAAGCGGAACCGGTCGATGAAAAACTGTCCGGTATTGCTTTAGATCCGAACGGTGTGTTAATGGGACATATGCCATATGGATGTTTTGTTCTGGAACAAGCGCTACAAACAGAAGCTGTCCGACTTCCGGTTGATCAGTACCACCGGTTGATGCATATGATTTTATCGCATCATGGCAAAAAAGAGTGGGGATCAAGCGTCACCCCGCAGACGACAGACGCCTGGTATTTACATGCCATCGACTTACTGGATGCACGAAAAGAAAAATGGCGGCAGTCGCAGTTAACTTAAGGAGTGAACACATGTCAGCACGAATTCAAACAACCCTCGTAACCGGCTTTTTAGGGGCAGGGAAAACAACATTATTGAACCGGATTGTTGCGAGTCCGATTGAAAAAGTGGCTTTACTTGTCAACGAAGTAGGTGCCGTAAACATCGATGAGGCGCTAATCGAACGCAGTGACGAGGAAGTCATTGAACTCACAAACGGCTGTATCTGCTGTTCCATTCGTGGTGATTTGCGGGATGCGTTGCTCCGTATTGCTAAAAAAAGACGGGACGGTGAGATGGTCTTTGACCGTTTGATTGTCGAAACGACAGGGATTGCCGATCCGGGTCCTATCTTACAGACGTTTTACTTTGAACCGGCAGTCGAGCAACAGTATCACATCTCGAGTGTCATTACAGTCGTCGATGCCTATCAACTGGAACGGCAATTGACGTTTGAAGAAAATGTCCGTCAAATCGGCTTTGCAGACACTTTGTTGTTAAATAAAACCGATTTGATTTCGGCGGACGAGGTCACGGTGGCAGCCAAACGGTTATCGGAACTAAATCCAACGGCATTGATTCTACCGACGATCGAATCGGACACGCCGATTCAACAGTTATTCGAAACGTTTCATTTCCCGAAGCAGGAAGAAGAGCGGCTGGCACAACAAACAGACGGTATGCAGAAAGCAGCGGAGTCCTTCACCGCGTTGACGATTACAGAACAATTCCCGTTGCACCGGCAACGCTTTGGTGCCGTTCTTCGGGAAATTCTCGAAGCGTATGCGGAAGATTTATATCGTTATAAAGGAATCATTCATTTCTCGGATACGAATCGGAAAATCATTTTACAAGGAACAGGCATGATTTACGGAACGGCAACACGTGGTGAATTTGAAGGATTGAAACAAACAACGCTGGTCTTCATCGGAAAAAATTTAGATGAACAAGCGATTCGAAAAGGTATAAAGGCGGCGAGAGAACATGGTTGAGTTATATTTTGACGGAGCAGTCCGTCCCTCGAATGATGATGCGGCAGTCGGGATTTTTTGCAAAAATTCAGAAGGTCAGGTCATCGAACGGACGTTTAGAATTACGGCTGAGAATAATCATGAAGCTGAATTTCAGGCGTTTTTAAAAGCCGTCGAATTAGCAGAAGAATTATTGGCACAAGGGGAAAGTGTATTTTCTTTCCGAACGGATTCAGAAGCAGTTTCGTTGGCGGTCGAACGCGAATTTGCTAAAAACAAACGGATTCAAATCTATTTTGATCCGGCATTTGAGCGATTTTCCCGTTTACCGCTTGCTTTCGTCAAGTGGATTCCACGATCAGAAAACAAAGCCGATCGTGTGGCAAAAGACGCGTTAAATGAATATTAACATCAACCAAAAAGCTGATCGGATCTATGACCCGGTCAGCTTTTTGGTAGGGATATATCGTCGACAGGTTCCTCCAGTCGTTCGATTAAGATTTGATCAATCCGTCGACCGTCCAAGTCGACGACTTCAAAACGGTAGCCGTCGCTCGTGACATGACTTCCCCGGACCGGAAATTCGCCGAGCAGATATAAGACTAGTCCAGCCACCGTATGATACGTATTTTTTGCTTCGCCCGGTAAATCTGTTTTGATACCAAGAACACGCTTTAGGTCATCAATATGCAACAATCCATCCGCCAGGTAAGATCCATCCGTACGTTGCACCAGTTCCGGCTCCTCTTCAACAGTTGTAATTTCACCGACAAATGCTTCGAGAATATCAAACAGCGTAATCATCCCCAAAAAGCCGCCATACTCGTCGAGCACAAAGGCAATCGAAACCGTTTCTTTTCGCATTCGTTCGAGCAGGACGGTCGCTTGCAATTGTTTCGGGACAATGAGCGGTGTATGAATCATCGACTCGATCACAGCAATCGGTTGCTCGGCAGCCAGGATTTCCTTCGCATCGATGTATCCGACAAAGTGATCCAAATCACCGTGACCGACGGGAAGATTCCGGTGTTTTGCAGTCCGTAAATCTGCTAAGATTTGTTCCGGTGAGTCCGTTAAGTCAATCCATTCCGTTACCGTACGCGGTTCCATTAATTCATACGCTAACTGATCATGAAAGGCAAATACCCGAGAGACCTGTTCTGCTTCTGACATGGCGAACGTTCCTTCTTTCGTCCCGCGAATCAGTAATTGTTTGACCTCATCTTCCGTCTCGTCTTCCGTTTGAAGACGATCAAGTCCGATCATCCGAAAAATAACACTTGTTGATTTACTTAAGATGAAGATAAACGGTCTTAAAATACTCGAGAATAAGCGCATCGGTTGTGCCAAGACCATCGTGACACGCTCCGGACTGACAAGGGCGATCCGTTTCGGGACCAGTTCACCGACAACCAGCGATAAATAGGTGATGATGGTGACGACCACGATATAGCCGACCGTACTGGCATAAGGAGCCAGCCATGAAAAGCCCGACAGCCAGCTAATCAAAGGGGCGGATAATGCAGCACCGCCAAATGCTCCGTTGATGATGCCAATCAAGGTTATACCGACTTGAACCGTCGATAGTAAATCTGTTGGACGTTCTAAAAAGTCCAGTGCGACTTGAGCCGATTTTTTTCCTTCATCGGCATATTGCTGTAGTTTTGATTTCTTCGAAGATAACAAGGCGAGCTCTGTCATCGCGAACACACCGTTTGCTAAAATCAACAGCAGGACAATCATTAAATTAATCAACCACATCAAGCATTCACTCCTTTTCGATAACAAACTATTCCCCAAACTGGCCTCTATCATTCCCATTCGTCACGGTTTCCGTTAAACTATTAATGTATCAGCAGATAAAGGGGGAAATTAGCATGGAATACCGTTTAGAACACGACACGATGGGGGAAATTCGTGTCCCGGAAACACAAGAATGGGGAGCACAAACACAACGGAGCCTGGAAAACTTTAAGATTGGAACAGAAAAAATGCCGATTGAAATCATTCGGGCATTTGCGGTTCTCAAAAAAGGGGCGGCTTTAGCCAATCGTGATTTAGGTGTCCTGGATCAAGAGAAAGCCGAAGTGATTGCTGAAGTATGTGACGAAATCATCGCCGGACAATTCGACGCAGAATTTCCACTGGTCGTTTGGCAAACCGGATCAGGTACACAGTCGAACATGAACGTCAATGAAGTCGTCGCACGGGTCGCGACACGAAAACTTGCCGAACGGGGAAGCAAGCAAGTCATTCATCCGAATGACGATGTCAACAAATCACAGAGTTCGAACGATACATATCCGACCGCGATGCATATCGCAGCGAAAACGATTGTCATCGATCAACTGTTACCAGCGATTGATGCCATCCATGCGACGCTCGATGAGAAAGCAAAAGCCTTCTCAGACATCGTCAAAATTGGACGGACACATTTACAGGACGCAACACCAATCACACTGGGACAAGAAGTCAGTGGTTGGGTCCGTATGTTACAGCTTTCGAAAAAGATGATTGAGTTGACGTTAGAGCCATTGACGGAGCTAGCCATTGGCGGGACTGCAGTTGGAACCGGAATCAATGCCCATCCAGAATTCGGAGACCGGGCGGCTGAAAAAATGAGTCAAGAAACCGGGAAATCATTCGTCAGCGCAGAAAATAAGTTCCATGCCTTAACAAGTCATGATCAACTTGTCTTTTCCCATGGCGCCATCAAGGCCCTGGCGATGGATGCGATGAAAATCGCCAATGATGTCCGCTGGTTGGCATCGGGTCCCCGTGCGGGAATTGGTGAAATCACGATACCGGAAAATGAACCGGGAAGTTCAATCATGCCTGGAAAGGTCAACCCGACACAAAGTGAAGCGCTGACAATGGTTGCCGCTCAAGTTCTCGGGAATGATGCGACAATCGGTTTTGCAGCAAGCCAAGGGAACTTTGAATTAAATGTCTTTAAACCGGTCATCATGTATAACTACATCCAATCGGTTCGTTTATTAACGGACGCTCTTCAGTCCTTTAATGACCATTGTGCGATTGGAATCGAGCCGGAACGGACGGTCATTGCCGAGAACGTCGAACGGTCGCTGATGCTTGTCACGGCACTGAATCCGCATATCGGCTATGAAAATGCAGCTCGGATTGCTAAAGCTGCTCATAAAGAGGGTACAACTTTAAAAGAGGCTGCGCTTGCAACCGATTTGTTGACAGAAGAACAGTATGACCAGTGGATCGTTCCAGCAGAGATGGTCCATCCTAACCTAAAGGCATAATCGAAAACGAGGGTCCTCCCTCGTTTTCTTTTCAGTCGAACGGATGATTTCGGCTGTATAGAAAGAGAGGGAAGACTTGTGGAAACAACAAAAAAACAAATTGAAAAACAAATCGATCAAACGATTCTCATGGTCGAACGCTTACTCCGGATGGATTCTGTTCCAAAATCGGAGTTGCTTGTTTTCGCACAGTGGCTTAACCGGTTTAGCGAACACGATCAAGCAGAATTTTTCGAACGGCAGACTGCTCGCTGGGTGAGTGAGTTGGACAGTGTGGTAGAAGAAGTGCCGCATGAACAGATCGTGACACTACTCGCACCGGTCATCGATCATCTATCAGAACGGGGACGGAAAAAAGTCGTCCGGAAAGAAATGATTCTTTCGGTCACAAAACGGTTTTTAGATAATATTCAGTGGAAAAAAGCACTGGAACAAGAACGATACATGACCCGTTTCTTTGGATCCATCGAAGATACATTGGAAGTCGGATACGATTTGCATGTCGATGCGATGTTGATCGACTACGAAATCATCCGAATGACGAATGACGCATTGATTGTGAAGTTGTTTAAAAAATTAGAAGCATCGTTTATTCCCCTGATTTTGATTGGTCCAAATGACCCGGGTGTCCGTCAAGCTTGTTATGCGCTCGGGACAGACGACTATTGGGATGAAACCGTCGGAATCGATGAACGTAAAATTCGTCTGAAGCGTTTGCTCCGAAAACTACGGACAGTTTCTTCGTCGATGTTAGTCGATGAATTGACAGGAGCCTTTAACCGGAAATACCTCCAAAATGCTTACCGGAGACGGACATCCCGGTTAGAACGTGATGGTCAATTTTTTGCCCTTGCCATCTTTGATTTAGATCACTTTAAACGGATCAATGATTCACATGGTCATCCAACGGGGGATCTTGTGTTGACCGAACTGGCTGCCTTGACGAAACAAGCTCTTCGACAAGACGACGAATTGATTCGTTTTGGTGGAGAAGAATTCATGGTGTTGTTTAGTGCGGATGATTCGAATCATGCTACAGAAATGATGGAGAAAGTTCGGGCACGGATTGAACGTCATACATTTCCAAATGGATTGAAAGTGACGGTTTCCATCGGATTAACAGTCATTGATGATGTAATGCTGGATTTGGAGGAAATGACATCGGAAGCGGACGAAGCGCTGTATCAAGCCAAGCGAAATGGGAGAAATCAGGTTATCGTCTATGCAATGGCAACTGAAAAAGAGAAAGTGAAAGCCGTCATTAAAATCGAAAAGTCGATTCTTCCATCTCTTTCGCTGATGGAAATCCCGAGCCATCCGAAATATGATTTTGATCTCGTGGCGGACAATCAAAAAACAGTTGGCGCGATTCAATTGTATGTCATGCCGCTTGAAGAACTGGCAGCATCAAATTTTAAGCTTGTCGATGAATGGAAGCAGACACGTGACCAAATCATTGACGTGATTGCGATTGCCGGCGAAGAAAATCAATTGCTTGGTCAAGCGCTTGAACGAGGCGTTACAGATTATTGTTTGTCTCCTCTCGATCCACATCAATTAGAAGAGCAAATTCGACAATGGGTGATTCGTCTTCCGTAACGGCAGTATACTAAAAAGACACCTCGACTTTATAGAAGTCGAGGTGTCTTTTGAAAACAAAAGAATGTTAACGGAGAGGACGATCAAACTGTTTGATCGTAAAAGCTTCTGAATGTTGTGGATCAACCGGATGAAACATCTCGGACAAACAAACGAAGTCAACCGGGATCTCGGGATAATAAACATCCCCTTCAATGATGGCATCGATTTCCGTCGCATAAATCCGCTTGGTAAGTGACAGTGTTTGTTGGAACAGTTCACCACCGCCAATCAAAAAGACTTCCTCTTCCGACTCCGCGAAAGCAGCCAGTCCGTCTAAATCATGCCAGATGGTGATTCCTTCTGAATGGAAATTTGGATCACGCGTAATGACAATATTTTCGCGACCCGGTAATGGACGTCCGATTGACAGAAATGTTTTTCGGCCCATGATGACCGGTTTGCCGTAAGTCGTTTTCTTGAAATGGGCCAAATCAGCGGGGAGATGCCAGGGCATCTCGTTATCCCGACCAATGACCCGGTTTTTTGTATAGGCAACGATATGCGAAATCATACGGCGACGACTCCTTTAATATGCGGATCGGGATCATATCCTTCAATGATGATATCGTCAAACGTAAAATCTTCAATACGTTCCACTTCCCGGGCAAAACGAATCGTCGGCAAAGGTTTTGGATTCCGGCTCAATTGGAGATTGACTTGATCCAAGTGATTCGAATAAATATGGGCGTCACCTAAAGTATGAACAAAATCGCCGACCTCAAGTTTACACACATGGGCAATCATATGGGTCAATAAGGCATAGGAAGCAATATTGAACGGTACACCCAAGAAGACATCTGCTGACCGCTGATAAAGCTGACAAGATAGTTTTCCATCCGCCACATAAAATTGGAACAGCAAATGGCAAGGCGGTAAAGCCATTTCTTCCAATTGACCAGGATTCCAAGCGCTGACAATTAAACGACGCGAGTCCGGATTCACTTTGATCTGTTCAATGACATCTGCTAATTGATCGACTGTCGTGCCGTCCGGTTTAGGGAAAGAACGCCACTGGGCACCATAGACCGGTCCGAGATTGCCATCTTCGTCCGCCCACTCATTCCAGATGCGGACTCCATGTTCTTGCAGGTAGGAGATGTTGGTTTCACCGGAGATAAACCAAATCAATTCATGAATGATGGACTTCATATGTAACTTTTTCGTCGTTATCATCGGAAAACCATCCTGTAAAGGGAACCGCATTTGATGACCAAAAATACTGATGGTCCCGGTTCCCGTCCGATCTTCTTTTTTGATGCCGTTCGTTAAGATTTCCTGACAAAGTTGATGATACTGTTTCATGAATAATGTCCCCCTATTAAAGCTATCTTCCTATTGTAGCCGAACATCCTGGATTGAATCAACTGTTGGAAGAAGTTGGAAGGTGAAGCCGGAACAAGTGACTGAACAGGCCAAACAACGGTACGATATCCCGCCAGCCAAGGCGTCCGTCTTGTCGCGCCCGTATTCTGTGTAACATGAACAGCTGTAAAATATAAAACATCACCAAATCGACAGTCATCGTCCGAACGAATTGATTTGTCATGAAATAGACTTGGAAAATGGCCCAGTCTGAACGTGCTAAAGCTAACCAGATGATGACGGCTGACAGAACAGCTAGCAGTGCGACAACGTAAGGGATGAACTTCCGACGTCGAAACGGCAAAAACGTTTGACGCGGGATGGCGAGAGCTAGATACGGCATGAGGATAAATGATCCTAACGCAAATGCGCCAAAACTTGCTAACATCGGTGAAGGTTTTAAGAACCGTTTTTCATCTAAAAAGAGCATGAAAAAGGCGGCTGGATAGATGCCAAGTAATGTAAATAAACTGAGTGCAGACGTATCGAACTGGCTTTGATCAAACCGTAAAAAGGACAAAAGAAAACCGGAAGGAAAAACTCTGTTATTCCCAAATAGTAGAATGAAGACAATGGCAACAGCCCAGACTAGAAACAATAAATAACGACGGTACATGTTGGTACGCCTCCTCTCTTAAATCATTTTCCTCTATCGGAAAAATTCAAACGTAAAACGCTAGTTCCAGTATACCGGAATCCGGATAAGGGAATCCTCTTGTACTGGTTACAATATTCGTGATACGCTAACGATGAAATAAATGGAAGCGCTTTATTGATGAGTGCAATCGCTTGCATAAAATGTTCACAAGAGGAGTCGATCAATCATATGGAACGAAAATGGTGGCATGACAGTGTAGTCTATCAAATTTATCCGCGTAGTTTTAAGGATTCCAATGGAGACGGAATTGGAGATCTTGTCGGTATCATTGAAAAATTGGATTACTTAAAAGAACTTGGAATTGATGTCATTTGGCTGAGCCCTG
This sequence comes from Exiguobacterium sp. R-39, assembly GCF_049942815.1. Taxonomy (NCBI): domain Bacteria; kingdom Bacillati; phylum Bacillota; class Bacilli; order Caryophanales; genus Exiguobacterium; species Exiguobacterium sp. R-39. The sequence continues at coordinate 1,748,040 of NZ_CP187965.1, read as the reverse complement.
TCTACGACTCACCAAACGATGACAATGGATATGATATTCGGGATTATGAAGCCATCATGGCCGAGTTTGGAACGATGGCGGACTTTGATCGTCTACTCGATCAGGCGCATGAGCGGGGCATCAAAATCGTAATGGATCTCGTAGTCAACCATTCCTCGGACGAGCATGCCTGGTTTGCCGAGTCACGGAAAAGCAAGGACAACCCGTATCGCGATTATTACATTTGGAGAAGTGCCAACGAAGACGGTACGTTGCCGAACAACTGGGGATCGATTTTTTCCGGACCGGCTTGGGAATTAGATGAAACGACAAACGAATATTTTTTACATCTGTTTTCTAAAAAACAGCCCGACCTCAACTGGGAAAATGAAAAACTCCGTCAAGAAGTGTATCAGATGATCACCCGCTGGTTGGATCGCGGGATTGACGGCTTCCGGATGGACGTCATCAATTTAATCTCGAAGACACCCGGTCTTCCGGATGCGACGGTTCCTCCCGGTGCTCTATATGGAGACGGCGGACAACATTATATTAATGGACCAAGAATTCATGAATTTTTAACAGAGATGAATGATGCATCGTTTGGTCAGTATGATGTATTGACGGTCGGGGAAATGCCAGGAGCGACGACCGAAGATGCGATCCTGTATACGGATCCGGAACGGAAAGAAGTCAACATGGTCTTTACATTTGAACATATGGACTTGGATTCCGGTCCAGGAGGCAAATGGGATGTCCAACCGTTCAATCTTCAAAAGCTAAAAGAAAACTTTACGAAGTGGCAAGTTGCCTTACATGAGAAAGGCTGGAACTCGTTGTACTGGAATAACCATGATCAGCCGCGGGTCGTCAGTCGATTCGGAGACGATACGACGTATCGTGTTGAATCCGCTAAAATGTTAGCGACATTGCTTCACATGTTAAAAGGAACACCTTACATTTACCAAGGGGAAGAAATCGGCATGACGAACGTTGCCTTTGAATCGATTGAGGAATATGAGGATATCGAAATCCGCAATATGTGGAAAGAGCGGACCGAGCAGGGGGCTTCACCGGCAGAGTTATTGCGTGCTATCCACATCAAGGGGCGGGATAATGCCCGGACACCGATTCAATGGGATGCGACCGAGCACGGCGGTTTTACGACAGGAACACCCTGGTTGAAGGTTAATCCGAATTATCCATCCATTAACGTCGAACAGGCCTTAGCAGATTCTGATTCAACCTTCTATTACTATAAACAGCTGATTGCGTTACGTCATCAGCACGATTTAATCGTATACGGCGAATATGCGTTGATTTTAGAAGATGAGACCGATATCTATGCCTATACAAGAACATATGAAAATGAAACATGGTACGTTTACTGCTCATTTAGTAAAGACAAAGTAACCGTTCCCCTTTCACACGATACCTCTGATTCAGTCATCGGAAATTACAACGACTCTCCGTTGGTCTCGAAAGAAGAGTTGGTCCTTCGGCCATATGAAGCAATCGTCTACCGAATATTCCGGTAAAAAAGAACAGCATGTAAACAAGGAAAAAAACAAGGATGGCGGACATGAAATCCGCCATCCTTGTTTTTGGTTGTTGAAGTCCATTCTTTCGATTAAAGAAAAGTCACGAACTTCTACTCTAAGTAAAATACACGACATTCAAGAGGTCGCTTTGACGACTTGTTTAATCGTATCGATAATCTGCTGTTGCTCATCTTTAGTTGTTTCGAGTCGTATGCCATACAAACGCTGGGAATCGAGCCATTTTTCATGCAAAATCCGTCCGTTCAGCTTCAATGGTTCGAGACCACGTATAAGAGAAAATTCGACGACAATCGACATCGAACGGTCAATCGGCAGCTTCAGCGGTGTTGCAATCGCCATGCCACTAGGTGAGATATTATGAATATTCATCGATCCAATCGGCGTCCGTTGTCCACCTTTGACAAGATAAAATTCACCAGCAACCGGTTCATCAAAATGAAACCGGAAAGATTCGTTGCGTTTGATCTTCAAGATGAACACCTCCTGATTTCCATTATCCGTTAAAAGAGGACAATCTTCTAGCGAAATGTTGAAAATCAGGAAGGTGATTGTATCAAGCTGCTAAATCTTTAGATGGAGTGGTCGGGTGAATCCTTTTAGCAAGATACATGAAAGGAGTGGCGACCCAGGCAATGACGAATTTAGCGAGATAAGTGGTAATGAAAATCTGCCACCAAATATCAAATGGTAAGTTGTGAAAGGCAATCGCACAAAACGTCAACGTATCAATCAATTGGCTGAGGACAGTCGATCCGGTTGTCCGTAACCAAAGTTTCTTTTCCCCCGTCTTTTGACGGATTTTTGAATAGATAAAGACATCAAACAATTGTGATACCAGGTAGGCAGACAAACTACCAAGCGCAATCCAAGGAAGTAAACCAAATAACAGGTTCAAAGAACTCGACATGTCTTTCGCCAGGGTGTCATTAAGTGGTGTGTACAATAAGCTGTATTGCATCAATAACGTTGTCGTGATCAATGAGAAAAATCCCATGTAGACGCCTTGCCGCGCTACTTTTTTTCCGTACTTTTCATTTAAGATGTCGGTAGCCAAATAACAACTTCCGTATACGACGTTCCCTAATGTGAAAATATAAGAATAAAGTTCAACTTGTTGTGTGACTTGGATATTGGCAATAATCGTTGCGATGGCAATCCACATCATCAAACCGGTTTTACCAAACAGACGATAACTGAGTAATAACAATCCCATCGTAAGTAAGATGGAAGGAAACCATAACCATTCGTTCATGTGAGAACTCCTTTCTGAATCATACAATCCAAAATTTTACGCTTTTTTTGGATCGATGTCAAAAAAACCGACGCCTGATTGCGTCGGTCGAGCCTCAAGGGCGTTGTAAGGAATATCGTTTACGACGACCCTTACTAAAATAATCGTCTTGTTTGACGAATCCGTTTGTCTTCAAAATCTGAGAAGCGATCTCTTGATGGGGAGACGTCGGTAAGACACGGGCACGTACTTCGTAAAGAGACAATACGTTTGATTGCTCGAGTGCCTGTTGAACTGCCTTTGTTCCAAAACCGCGACCGCTGTATGGGTCGAATATCATCAAATCAAGTTGGAAATAATGTCCCATTTTTAATAAGAGTACACGACCAATCAGTTGTTCGTCGACAAGAAGATCAAAGTAGAAGTCTTCGGAATAACTGTGTTCAACAGAATCAAAAGCGCGCTCGGCCCCGAGCTCATGGTCGTATCCTTGAATTTCCTGACGAGATAATCCGTAAGCCTGTTCGCCGTACTTTAAAAAATGTTCGAATTCAGTCTGATCTACATGACGTAGTGTTCGACGTTTTAAATCCATGACGGTGTCCTCCTCTGATCGCAATTCACTCTGCTCATTTATTATAGCGACTTCAGGAAACAAATTGCAAAAGATAGCTGGAGAAGTAAGGAACGGTAGGAAAGCGAAAAAGTAAGTTGTAAACGGATTGTGATTGTTTCAATTCGTGATGAATATGGTAAAGTAATGATGTAGACATCTGGATGCTGGAAGGGGTTGGAAAATGTGTTCACAGAACGGGATGGAATCAAATTACGCTTAGAACAAATCGAACGCTTATATTCTGATTTGAATCGGGAAGCGAAACAATTGACGGAGCGGTTACGCCAACTTGACGAACAAGGGGACGAAGTCCGTCATGATCTTGCATTAAATAAAGAAGATCGCGACCACTTGAAATCAAGTATCGATGAGACGTTGCAGGCCTTGTTACAACGGACGACTGTTGATGCCAAAGTCGAGCAGGAAAAACAAGAAGATTTAATTTCTAAAAAAGCACTCATCGAAGATATCGAAGGGTTATTGAAGAAAAAGAAATAAGCTGGCGCAGGCTAGCTTATTTTTTTCTGGGAGTGAAACGGATTGGACAAACAAAAAGTCGTATTGACGACGTGCTTAAGGCCCACAGATGAAGTCAGGACCAGATTACAGCGACTTTATGAAATGGAGCAAACCATTGACTTCGATGTCATCGAGCGAAAAAAAATAGGACTGCAGGCACTTCACGAGCAGTATCAGCGTCCCATTCTTGTCGTGGATAAAAACCGATTGGAATATTATCCGCAAGATGCGGACAGCTCTTTTTTCTTTCATCCGTCCAGTGCGGTTTTTCGAATCAAACAATTTGACCGGAATGGTCATGATCCATTGATTACAATCGCCCGATTGCAAAAGGGGATGACAGTTCTTGATTGTACGTTAGGCTTAGGAGCGGACGCAATCGTCATGAGTCACGCAGTTGGACAGTCTGGTCAAGTCATCGGTTTAGAAAGTAATCCGGTGACAGCCTTGATCGTACGGGAAGGATTACAACAATGGATCGAAGGATACCAACCAATCATTGATGCGATGCGACAGATTGAAGTTCAGTTGGCGGAACACTTCACGTACCTGAAGCAATGTGCCAGCAAATCAATAGATGTCATTTATTTTGATCCGATGTTTGAAAAAACCGTTTCAGAATCAACGCATCTTGACGGACTGCGACAACTGGCAAACTATGAACCGTTGACCGAACAAGTAGTAGCCGAAGCCAAACGAGTCGCCCGACAAAGAATCGTCTTAAAAGCTCATTTTGAGAGTGAGTTATTTGAACGATACGGATTCGTGCGGACGAAACGAAAATCATCCAAACTGCATTATGGTGTCCTTGAATTATGACGACAAAAACCCCTCGGAGTCAGACTCAAAGGGGTTTTACTTATTGGTTGAAATTATTCGACTGCTTCTTTTAATTCTTCTTCCATATCGTCAAATTTCTCTTGAACCGATTCAACCGGTTGTTTCGTCAAGAGACTAACGACAACTGTGAAGAATAAGCTAGTGAAGAACCCAGGTACCATCTCATAGAGTGTCGTACTGAGACCGAGCTGAACCCAAATGATGACGGTGATTGCACCGGATAACATACCGGCGAGTGCACCTTGTTTCGTCATCCGTTTCCAGTAAAGCGAAAGCAGGATGATTGGACCAAAGGCGGAACCAAAACCAGCCCAGGCATAACCGACCAGTGATAAGATCGTGGCTGACGGATTCCAGGCTAAAACGGAACCGATGACAGCGATGACCAGGACGGCAATTCGTCCTGTCAAGACGAGCTGTTTGTCTGTTGCTTTTTTATTTAAAAACGTTTTATAAAAATCTTCTGTTAAAGCACTTGATGTGACGAGCAACTGCGACGAAATCGTCGACATGATAGCGGCTAAAATCGCTGCCATCAGGAATCCTGTGATGTAAGGATGGAATAAGACGTCAGAGAAACGGATGAATACGGTCTCCGGATCACCGAGTCCATTGCCTTGCCCTTCAAAGTAAGCAATCCCGACAAGTCCTGTCATCATGGCACCGAGAATCGAGATAAACATCCAACCAATCCCGATACGGCGTGCTTTTTTCAAATCTTTGACCGAACGAATGGCCATAAAACGAACAATGATGTGCGGTTGTCCGAAATAACCAAGTCCCCAGGCTAGGAATCCGATGATTCCGAGGAATGTTGTGCCTTTTAATGGATCAAACAATGTAGGATCCAGGTTTTCTGCATAGTTGTAGGCACCATCGATGCCACCGACGTCCGTTAAGGCAACGACCGGCACGAGGACAAGGGCGATGAACATGATACAACCCTGGACGAAGTCGGTCCAACTGACTGCGAGAAAGCCACCAAACAGTGTATAGGCGACGACGACCGCAATCGTCAAGAGCATACCATAATGATAATCAAAGCCGAATGAGCTTTCAAACAATTTACCGCCGGATACGATACCAGCTGATGTGTAGAAGGTGAAGAAAACGATAATGACAACTGCAGAAACAGTCCGTAAGACACGTGACGTATCTTTAAAACGATTTTCTAAGAAGTCAGGAATCGTAATTGAATCATTTGCCATTTCCGTATAAAGACGAAAACGTGGCGCTAAAATCAAATAATTTACGTAACAACCAATTAACAGTCCTAAAGCAAGCCATAAAGCAGATACACCAGTTGCGTACATGGCTCCGGGTAATCCCATCAACATCCAGCCACTCATGTCGGATGCTCCGGCGGATAGTGCCGTGACTCCAGGACCTAAGTCTCGACCGCCTAACATATAATCTTCTGTGTTTGTCGTTCGCTTGTAGGCAATGTAACCGATGGCAAGCATCATGACCAGATACAAGCTGATTGAAATCCATTCTTGCGTCATAACAATAAAGCCTCCAATTAATCTTTTTTTGCGCTGTTCGTTCATCTGTCAAAATAAGCACAATCGATTTGTTCCCCACCTTACAGGGTCTAAAACGACAAAGCAAGTCTTCACAATGTCATGAAAAGTGGCTTCAGCCCTCGTCTATCAAGGGGTTGGGACGGTTTTCGTCCCTCTAGAAGTTCTAATTTTCGAAATTCAGTCATGGAAATGTTGTCAAATGGCAAGGTAATCGAAATGAATGGTGTTGTCAAAAAAGGTACAATTAAAAATTTGTCTGTATGAAAAAAGCGATTCAAGTGATATAAAAATCACTTGAATCGCGGGTGGGAACGTAACTTAATCTGTAAAGACAATCGCTTGGTAAGCCGTTTGAAGACGGTTAAGTGCTTCGTCCAACTGACTTCGCGGGCATCCGAAATTCAAGCGTTCAAACGTCGAAGCATTTTTTCCAAATGGTTCTCCGTGTGTCAGGGCAAGACCAGCCTGCTTGACTAACCAGTCAGCCCGCTCTTTCGAATTAAAAGGAAGAGCGGCACAGTCAATCCAAAGCAAGAAAGTGGCGTCCGGTGTAACGACGGTGAGACGAGGCATTTCTGTTTGAATTCGTTGTATGGCATGGTTACGGTTCTCTTCAAGGTAAACCAACAACTCCTGTAACCAGCGCTCGCTTTCCGGGTCCTCATAAGCAGCAATGATAGCTGTTGCCGCAAAAGCATTCGGATGCACGAAGTTCGCCTGTTGCACCTGCTCGATTTTAAGACGCAAGTCAGCGTTCGGTACAATCAGATAAGAAGCATAAAGTCCCGGGATATTGAATGTTTTAGATGGAGCACTGACCAGTATTACCTGATCGTAATCAAACGCGATAATCGGATGATGCGTTACATTCGAAAACAGCAAATCGGCATGGATTTCATCCGACAAGACGTAGACACCGTATTGTTTAGCAAGTGCGACCAATTGTTTCAATTCATCGAAGCTGAACACGCGACCGGTCGGGTTATGCGGATTACATAAAATGATCATGCGTGCTGTCTTCATCTGTTGTTCGAGCAATGTAAAGTCGATTTCATACCGGTCATTCTGTAAAGCAAGCGGATTTTCGACTAAACGTCGTCCGTTCGCTTCTATAACATGATGGAAAGGGGGATAGACAGGAGTCTGGATGATAATTTCATCATTTTCTTCCGTCAATGCTAATACACTATGTGCGAGTGCGGGAACGACGCCGCTCGAATAGAGGATCGTTGCCGGATCGACCGATTGGTCATAACGTTTGTCAAACCAATGTTGAATGGCATGTTTTGCTTTTTCTTCGAACAGAGAATAGCCGAAGTTGCCGCTTGCAGCCCGTCTTGTCAAAGCTTTCGTTATCGAGTCGGCAGGGCGGACATCCATATCTGCAACCCACATCGGAATCAGTTGATCCGATCCGAACAGTTGTTTCAAACCATCCCATTTGGCGGACCCGGTTTGTCTTTTTTCTAAAACTTCATCAAACATATGCTCATTCATTTTGTTCAGTCCTTTCGATATAAACTTAACTATATCTTCACAGTACCGAACAGGTCTCATTTCGGCAAGTTAGAAAAATAGAGGTTTTAAAAAAAGGGCGCATGGGAAAACTCAATATCGTACACAAAAAAAAGGACGGGGTGGATTTTATGTTACATTCAAAAGTGTTAGTAGGACGATCACCAGAAGAACTCGAAGAACGACTTAATCATTTCTTTGAGGAAAATGGTGTCGGTTCAAATTCAATCATCACACTTAAATTCTCGACATTCGTCGCATCGAAAGCGGATGAACATTATTCTGTGTTGATTGTCTTTGATAACTCATTAACTAAAACAGTCCTTTAATGCATCATGAAACAGTTAGGGGGAAGTAAATTTCCCTTAACTGCTTTTTTTGTATTTTCTTGAAAAAGTTGATATTCATTTAGGCTTACGTTATACTAATATTAGAAAAAACAGGCTTCCGTAGGTTAATGGCAGACCTCAGCAATGGTAATGCTGCAGTGCGAGTTCGATTCTCGCCGGAAGCATCAAAATAAACAGGTCTTCCGTCACAAGTCAATCACTTGAACGGAGGACCTGTTTTTGTTTAGAACAGGGACTGATCTTGAAGGAGACATCCATGAATCAATTAAATATTTCGATTGGTAACGAAATTAAGCGGATCCGGCAAGAACGAAATTGGACACAAGCTGAACTGTGCCAGGGAATTTGTAGTCAGGCAGAAATCAGTAAAATCGAGAATGGACGTAATTCACCGACGGTTGATTTATTACAACAACTTGCGGAACGTCTTGAAATACCTGTTTCTTTCCTACTCGAAAATCGAAAGCAGCAAGAAAGTGTAAAAAAAATAGACCATACGTTGCTACAATTAACTCGAGAAGGAAACTATGAACAAATTCTATCATATGATATTACTACTGGTGATAGATTTGATGAGACGACATTATTACTTGAATATTATCGAATCATTAGCGAGTATCGTATAAATAATTATGATTATCGGACAACATCGGTTCAACTTTATCGATTAATTGAACACAATGATATTAAATATAATTATCCGGATTTATACTTAAGAGCAAAGATGGCAATAGCTATATTGTACGCAGAAAATCAGGAATATAGACAAGCTGAAAAGTTGTACAAAGAGTTAGAAGAGACGCATTTTGAATTTAGTAATGAAAAAGTGATCGAACAGCAATTAAAAATTATATATAATCATGCAAAACTACTGTTTAAGATGGGAAACTTTGAAGAGAGTCTGACTACTGCATTAAAAGGTATTCATTCGAGTGTGCTGTTGAGTAATGCTTCTTATATCGCACATCTTTATTATCAAAAGGGAGAAGTGTTAGAAGCACTGAACGGTGATGGTGAAGAAACCTCTCAAAGTTATGTTATCGCATATGAATTATTTAAAGCATTTCACATGACTCGATATGCGAATACTGTTAAAGAAGTAAAACGAAAATTTCTTTTTACCGAATAAAATGAATATTGATTAAAAAAGGGCTGTTTATAAAATGATTCCACTTTCAAATTCGATCGGAAATCAATTAAGGCGAATTCGGCTTGAACAACAACTTACTCAAAAAGAAGTTTGTCAAAATATTTGTAGCCAAGCAGAATTAAGTAAAATTGAACAAGGAAAAGTATCCGCAACGATTGAAACAATTCAAAAAATCGCAAATCGACTAAATGTTTCAATGCTACAATTATTCGAGGAAGACGCACAAGCGGTACTGTTTCAAGAATATGATCAGGGGTGGACACAACTCTTTCGTAATCAAAAATTTGATGCTGTTATTAATTCTGTTAAAGAAACTTTATCTACTCCAATAAATATTAATGTATATCTACTTGCTAAATATTTTGAATTAATCGCATTAGAAGGTAAAAAAAGGTTGGATTATCGATCCTGTATCTCGGAATTATCATTTTTAGCAGATCAAGAAGAAGTATGGTATGAATCACCGTTAATGTATATAAGAATCAAATTAGCAATCGCAAATTACTATTATTTAAATCATCAGTTCGTACATTCTAGAAAGATTTACGAAGCATTACTAGTAATGGATTACAATACAGAAGAATTAAAAAACTTACGGATTAAGATTTTATATAACCATGCCCAACAACTGTTCTTTCAAGAAGACTACCGTGAAGGAATGAAAGTGACGGAAATAGGTATATCTGAAAGCATAGAACGAAAAAATTCTTCTTTTTTAGGACATTTTTTTTATCAACGTGCGAATTTTAAAGAAAAGCTAGAATTTGATGAGATCAAAAAAATAAAAGAAGATTATACGTTGTCATATACTTTATTCACTGCATTTAATTTAGAGCGTTACGTCGAGATTGTTGAAAAAGGAAGAAATGATTATCTGTTATTTAAGTTCTTATAAGGTTACATCAAGGGAGAAAGTTAATGAATTCACTACCTGTATCAATTGGAAATGAAATCAAACGTATTCGTAAGCAAAAGAAAATGACGCAAAAAGAGTTGTGTGAAGGTATATGTAGTCAGGCGGAAATTAGCAAAATTGAAAATGGACGCAATTCACCAACAATTGACTTGTTGCAACAAATTGCCAAACGGTTGCGTATTCCGATGTCGATGTTATTTCGTGATCAATATAAAAGTGAACAATTCCGTGAATGTGACCGACTCCTCAACAGCTTATTCCGAAGCCAACAATTTGATGAGCTAATGAATCAAATTGAACAAATAAGAAGTCAGTCAACAGTCAAGGAAATTCTACTCTTGTTGAAATATTTTGAAATCGTGTGTAATGAGCGCACTAAAAAGGTCGATTTCCGAACAAGTATCTCACAATTAGTTCGTTTAACGGATACGGCAGAAGTTTGGTTTGAATCACCTCAAATGTACCTCCGTATCAAGATGGCGATTGCAAATTTTTACTTTGAAAACAAACAGTTTGTTCATTCAGAAAACGTATATGAAGAAATATTAAATTTAAATTTTGATACGATTGAACTAAAGAAAACCAGAATTAAAATAATGTATAACCATGCCCAACAATTATCATTTCAAAAAAATTATGAAAAGGGGCTAAAAGTAGTAGCGACTGGAATTAAAGAAAGTCTTGCGTTGGACGATGCATCATTTTTAGGGCATTTTTATTTTCAACGCGGCTACTTTACCAAAAAAACCAATGGTGATATCAAAGACGTTAAGAGAGACTTTACACTTTCTTACAGCCTGTTTAAAGCCTTTGAGATGCCGAGCTATGAACAACTTGTCATTGATAGTCACGAAGAATTTTTACTCTACAAATTTTAAAATTTTCCCCCGGCCTTCTCACATGCGGAGAGGGCTTTTTTGACGAGTTCCTCCGCCCGGTCAGGATATTGCTGATGTCCTTCCAGGATAATGGTCTGGACATCTTCAATCCCGAAGAAACGAAGGATATCGAGCATGTAACGAACGGCATGTTCGGAATCAGCTTTATCCGCTGTAGAATAGTCCCCGCCGCGTGAATGCAGCAACAAAACTTGTTTGCCCGTTACTAAGCCGACAGACCCTTCTGCTGTATAACGAAACGTCTGACCTGCTTGTGCAAGATAGTCCATATAATTATGAAGCGGAGCCGGAACGGTCAGATTCCACATCGGGAAAGAAAAAACGACTTTATCCGAGTCGAGAAACCCGGTCAGATATTCTTGTAATTTGTCGAGCGGCACATGTTCATCGGTCTCGACGGATTCTCCACGAAATAGTTTGGCGGCAGCAGTGGCGAGACGTAAATCAAAAAACGGTAACCGTTCCTCGAATAAATTGAGTACGACGACTTCATCATCCGGATGATGTGTCCGGTAACTCGCGAGAAACGCTTCGTTCATGTGCGAGCTGATTCCTTTCTTTTGATGGGTACTATCATTTGCTTCAATAAATAACAAACGGCTCATGACATAACACTCCTTTCAATCTTTACTAGTCAAATACCCGATTGAAGACTTCTTTAGACGTGGGAGAATGAAAAGCAAATTGATGGAGGATTTAGGTTTTAATTCCAACTTGATAAGGAAAAGGAAAGGATGAATTGACGGAAAAGAGGGGATGATATGAAGGCGCATAACCGTCCTTCATCAGCAAATCTTCACTATCATCGCGAAGTAAACGCAAATTATCGGCTGTTCGGAATGATTATTTTTGTGCTGACTACTTGCGGTGCCGCTCTGTATGTTTTTTCAAGTAGCATCAGTCAAACTGGGTTGGAGCGGTCTGTCGGATGGCGGGCATTTCTAATTTTTATCGTGGGTGTAGTTCAATTTTTAATTGGAAAAAGTAATCTGACCGATCGATGGAAACCCCATGTGATGTCGAGCGTCTTCTTATTGATACCTTTCATCTACTATCCATACATCGACAATGGAGCACAGACGGTTTGGGCAGCCTCGTTGTTGTTTGTCTTGACGTCTCTTGTCGTGATCAATAGGACGATGTTGCTGTATGCGACGGGAATCAGTGTCCTGTCCCTGTTGTATGTCTGGTTAAAAGCACCGACAGGAATCTCGACCTTTAGTTTGACTGATCATATCGCGCGAATTGGATTGATTCTGATTGCTACACTCATCAGTCTGTTGATTCATAGACAATATGTCACGCATTTAGAAAGAAACATCGATTACCTGACACGATTAAAAGAACAAGCTTTCTTCGATCCGGTTACGGAACTGGCGAATCGGTCCTTTTTTGTCATTGAAACGGAGAAAAAAGCAGTTACAGGAGATATCATCTGTCTGATTGACTTGGATGATTTTAAGACAGTTAATGATGCATTCGGTTACCGGACGGGGGATCGGACGCTTCATGTTATCGGCAAGCGCTTGATGACCCGTTTTTCGGACTGTATCGTGGCGAAAGCGAGTGGAAGTGCTTTTTTATTACATGCAACATCTACGCCACCGCATCAACTATGTGATGAGATTTTAGCCAGTATTTCTGAACGTGTTCAGATTGATTTTAAGCAAATCAATGTAACGGCAAGCATCGGGGTTTCGTTCGTCAACGGGGAATCGATTGATCACGTCATCAATGATGCCGAGATTGCTTTGTTTACGGCAAAGTCAAATCGGAAAAATACGTTTGCGATTACGGATCAGGTAACCCAAAATGAACGCAAACGAGCAATGCAACTGACACGGGATCTGTATGATGCTGATCTTGACCGGGACTTTTTTGTGTTGTTTCAACCACAAGTCAGCGCAGCAACTCACCGCATCACGGGTGCTGAAGCACTAGTCCGGTGGAATCATCCGAAATATGGGCTGATTTCGCCACTGGAATTCATTCCGTTGGCAGAACGGACACGATTCATCGAAACACTTGGGGGATGGGTAATGCGTAAAGCCTGCCGGCAAGGACAGCAGTGGTTGGAACAAGGACGAAAACCAATAACGATTGCCGTTAATGTCTCGCCTTGGCAGTTGCGGCAAGAAGACTTTACCGAAAAGGTATTGGAGATTTTACGAACGACCGGTTTTCCGCCTTACTTATTGGAAATTGAAATGACGGAACATATTTTTATCGAAGGAACGGTACAAATCATCAAAACCTTAAATGAATTGCATCTTCACGGGATCCGGATTGCGCTTGACGATTTCGGAACGGGCTTTTCATCGATGCAGACGCTCGTCGAATTACCTTTCGATCAGTTAAAAATTCCGAAAGAGATTGTCCGGGCGGCGATTGACTCGGAAGAAAAACGAGCCATCGTCGAGACAATCATTCAGCTGGGAAGTCGATTGAAGATGACAATTGTCGCGGAAGGAATTGAAGCGATGGTAGAAGCGGAACTTTTGACAGGATTAGGGTGTCAGACGCTTCAAGGCTATTTGTTCCATAAACCATTGGAAGCGTTATCAATTGAACCATTACTCGAGTTAGAAGCCTAATACAAAAGCTCAACCATTTTCACTTTCGTCACGAGACGTCTGTAGAAAACGGTTGAGCTTTTGCACGTTATAAATAGCGGGCGAAACGCCGTTCGAGCATTTCCTGACCGGCAGCGATGACGGCACAGATTCCCCAGTAAATGAAGGCGATGACAAAATAAACTGTCATGTAGTCGAACTCCCGTCCACCGACAATCTTTGCCCGTTGAAAAATCTCCGGGACTGTAATCATGGCGGCAAGCGAAGAGGCTTTCACCAAATCAAGAAGGACATTTGACAGCGGAGGAATCGCCAGTCGAACAGCCTGAGGCAAGATGATGCCGACGAACACACGGTATCTGGAAAGTCCTAGTGATTGGGCAGCCTCCTGTTGACCACGGTCCACCGACAAAAGGGATGAACGAATGATTTCAGCCATATAGGCAGCGCTGTTCAGACTGAAGCCGGCAATGGCAGCGGTCAAGGCATCCAGTTGAATGTTGATGACCGGTAAACCAAAATAAAACATGAATAATAAGACAAGAATCGGGACACCGCGCATAAATGAAATATAGAGGGTGGCAATCGTCCGTAACAGTCGTGATGTGGATAACCGAGCCAAAGCCAGTAACAAGCCGAGACCAAGGCCGATCACCATACTGAGAATCGAAATCCAAAGAGTATGACTAAGACCACCTAAGATGTAAGGAAACGCTTCTCGTGCTAATTCTGGATTAAAGACGGACCGCCATTCAATTTCAAAGAAGCTGTTCAATTCACGTCAACGAGCGTCGTCTTGATATCAGGCATTTTCGAGACGTCTTTGTTGGCGTAAAATGTTTTCGACAGTTTAGCAAGCGTTCCATCTTTCTTCATCTTGTCGATTTCAGCATTGATGTTCGACTGTAATTCTTTGTTATCTAAATCCATGATGAGTCCGACTTGACTTGGATTGTAGGCGATATCAGGATGAATCGTAATGTCGAAATCTTTAAAGAAATCGACAGCTAAACTTTGTAAATAGTAATCGTTTAAGATGACATCTGTCCGTCCGTTGGAAACATCACGCAAATATTGATCATTCGTCGCATTATCATAGGTGACTTCTTTTGCACCGAATTTCTTAGCGACTTGCATATAGGTCGTCGTCGCTTCTCCCGCTGCTTTTTTGCCTTTTAAATCTTCCAGAGACTTGATGCCGGATAAATCACTTTTACGGACAATCGCCGTCCCGTACGTATATTTGTATGGTTTAGAGAAGGCGAACTTTCCTTTACGTTCATCGGTAATCGTAATATCATTGGCGGCTAAATCAACTTGACCAGTGTTTACACTCGTCAACATACCGTCAAAAGACATTTCTTTAAATGCCACCTTCAAATCAAGACGTTTAGCAATCTCTTTGACGACTTCGACATCAAAGCCGGTTAATTTATTGCTTTTTTCTTCATGGAATGAGGTTGGATAAAGTGTACCAGCCGTTGCAACTGTCAAGGTTCCTTCTTTTTGAATCTTATCGTATGCAGTCATTTGTTTTTCTTCCTGACCACATGCACTAAGGACCAGGGCAGTTCCTGCAATCAAGAGACCCGTCCATTTCACAGAGTTTTTCATCGTTTCAATTCTCCTTTTCCTAACAAGCACTGATAATTTATTTTCTATTTAAAAGTACCATGGAAAATGGAATTGGCGCAAAAAAGAATAGCCTCTTGAAAAATATTTTATTCAAAAAAAATATTCACCTATATGTAAGCGTTATCATCAAGAAGAGACGGTCTATCAAGGGATTTGAAGAACCGGATTTTAGAAATATACATGGTGGCGAATAAACATAAAAGAGTGTAATGTATATTTTAACAGAATATACAGAAAATTTAGAACGGTTAGGAGCGTGGTAATATGTCATTTCATCAAATGCCGCAACGGCAAGGACTATATGATCCGAGACAAGAACACGATGCGTGTGGAATCGGGGTTTATGCTCATCGGACGGGACGAGTAAGTCATGAAATCGTTCAAAACGCCTTGAAGATGTTGTGTCAGATGGAACATCGGGGGGGACAAGGTAGTGATGCCAAAACAGGCGATGGAGCCGGCGTCCTCACACAAATACCAGATCGTCTCTTCCGCCAAACGTTACGAAATATCAACTTGCCACGCAGTGGGGACTACGGGGTAATGATGATGTTTTTGCCGCGGGAAGACCGCTTGCGTCAACGGTTGGAACGTGTTTTGGAATCGATTATTTTATCAGAAGGACAAGGGTTAATTGAGTGGCGAACTGTCCCGGTTACGAACACGGTGATCGGAGATAAAGCGCGTCAAACGGAACCCGTCATCCGGCAATGCTTTATTGAAGCCAAAAACGTCGAAGGATTAGCGTTCGAGCGGACACTGTTTTTGATTCGTCGACTGTTTGAGCGAGAAG
Organism: Exiguobacterium sp. R-39; assembly: GCF_049942815.1. Classification (NCBI taxonomy): domain Bacteria; kingdom Bacillati; phylum Bacillota; class Bacilli; order Caryophanales; genus Exiguobacterium; species Exiguobacterium sp. R-39. The sequence continues at coordinate 1,731,936 of NZ_CP187965.1, read as the reverse complement.
CGGAGCAACTCGGTATCGAACAATACGTCTTAAGCAGCTCCAGCGAGACGATTGTCTACAAAGGACTGGTGACGACGGATCAACTCGGTTTGTATTTTGATGATTTGCAGGATGAACGGTACCAGTCTGGTTTCGCGATCGTCCACTCGAGATTCAGTACGAACACCTTTCCGAGCTGGAAACGTGCCCATCCTAACCGTTATCTCATCCATAATGGAGAAATCAATACATTACAAGGGAATGTCCGGGCAATGCGGAGCCGTGAAAACGGATTGGCCAAGACGACGTACGGCCGTCGGGCGAAAGATGTCTTACCGATTTTGGACGAATCGGGCAGTGACTCCTCGATGCTTGATAATGCGTTCGAGTTTTTATATCTGTCTGGATTGACGCTGGCAGAAACAGCATTGATGCTCGTGCCGGAACCGTTCGAACATGCAGAGGTCCGGCCGGCAAAGCGGGCGTATTATGAATATCACAGCAGTATGATGGAACCGTGGGATGGTCCGTCAGCGATTGTCTTCACGAACGGGAAACAGATTGGGGCGACACTTGACCGGAATGGTCTGCGACCTGCTCGGTACATGATGATGCGGGACGGTCATTTCATGTTATCTTCAGAATCCGGTGTTCTGCCGGTAGCTGAACACGATATCTTATTTAAGAAACGCCTTGTTCCGGGAGAACTGTTATTGCTTGATTTTGCGTCCGGCCAATTGATTTCAGATGAAGAGGTCAAGCGTGAACTCGCGATGCGCCATCCCTATGCCGAGTGGTTGGCGGAAGAGATGATAAAATTACCGGCAGACGTGAAAACGGAAGAGATCTCGAATCTCGGAACGTTACAACGGTTGTTTGGTTACACACGGGAAGACATCGATCAGTATTTGATTCCGCTGGTGGAAGAGAAAAAAGATCCGTTAGGTGCGATGGGGACGGATATCCCGCTTGCTGTGCTGAGTGAACGGCCGCAATCCTTGTTCCGGTATTTTAAACAGCTATTCGCGCAGGTGACGAATCCGCCGATCGATGCGTTGCGGGAACAAATCGTTACGTCGACGATGACCTGGCTCGGTCAGCAAGGGGAACTGTTGACGCCGAACCGGCAGAATTGCCGTCGGATTCGTCTCACATCCCCGGTTCTCACGCCATCGGAAGCTGCGGCCTTAAAGCAGACGAAACTCGTTCACAAGACGCTTTCGACCGTATTTGACGGTCCGCTTGAGGAAACACTCGAAGCGTTACTCGAGCAAGCTGTCCATGCCGTCCGAGGGGGCTGTGAACTGTTGATTCTTTCCGACCGGAATGTCCGGACGGGTGCTGTCCCGATGCCGATCCTGCTTGTCACAAGTGCTGTCCATCATCATTTGATACGGGAAGGTCTGCGGACGAAAGTCAGTTTAATCATCGAAGGTGGTGAAATCCGGGAAGTCCATCATTTTGCCGCCTTGCTCGGATACGGAGCCGATGCCATTCATCCTTACCTTGTCTATGCGACGTTACAGGATGCCGTTGTCGAAACGATGCCTGACTATGCGGAGCGATACCGGTCCGCAGTGACAGAGGGTGTGGTCAAAGTCATGTCGAAGATGGGCATTTCGACGGTCTTCAGTTACCGGGGGGCTCAAATTTTTGAGGCTGTCGGGATTGCCGAAGAGGTCATCGACCGTTACTTCACAGGAACTGTCTCGCAACTCGACGGTTTGAACTTGTCACTGATTGAACAGGAAGCTCTTCGTCAACATGAAGAAGGAATCAGACGGACACACCTTGAGTCAGGCAGTGTCTTCCGCTATCGGCACGACGGAGAACATCATGCGTTCAACCCGGCAACGATTCATTTACTGCAACATGCTTGCCGAACCGGTCGGTATGACTTGTTCAAAACCTATTCTTCCCGGATCCAGGAAGAACCGGCGACGTTTTTGCGTCACCTCATGTCTTTCCGGGAAACGACTCCGATTCCGCTTGAAGAAGTTGAACCGGTCAGCGAAATCGTCAAGTATTTCAAGACGGGAGCCATGTCTTACGGTTCGCTGTCCAAAGAGGCACACGAGACGTTAGCGATTGCGATGAACCGGCTCGGCGGGAAAAGTAACAGCGGTGAAGGCGGTGAGGAAGAGGAACGGTATCATTTGGATGAAAACGGTGATTCCCGGATGAGCCGGATCAAACAGATTGCATCTGGTCGATTCGGTGTCACGAGCAATTACCTCGTCCATGCCGACGAACTGCAAATCAAGGTCGCACAAGGAGCAAAGCCGGGAGAAGGCGGGCAGCTGCCGGGAGAAAAAGTTTACCCGTGGATTGCCCGTGTCCGGGCCTCGACACCCGGTGTCGGATTGATTTCACCTCCACCCCACCATGATATTTATTCGATTGAAGATTTGGCGCAGTTGATTCACGACTTGAAACGAGCGAATGATCAGGCGCGGATCAGTGTTAAGCTAGTCGCCAAAGGCGGTGTCGGAACGATTGCTGCCGGCGTCGCCAAAGGATTGGCCGATGTCATTGTCATCAGCGGTCATGACGGAGGGACCGGTGCTTCACCGAAGACCAGCATTCAACATACGGGATTACCGTGGGAACTGGGCTTGGCCGAAACCCATCAGACACTTGCATTAAACGGATTACGGGACCGGGTCGTTTTGGAAACGGATGGAAAGTTATTGACGGGACGCGATGTCATCATGGCTGCGATGCTCGGAGCCAATGAATACGGGTTTGCAACGGCACCGTTAATTGCCGTCGGCTGTATCATGATGCGGGCCTGCCACCTCGATACGTGTCCGGTTGGTGTCGCGACACAAGATCCGAAATTACGTGAGAAATTTACAGGATCGGCGGATCATGTCGTCCATTTCATGGAATTTGTCGCCGAAGAAGTCCGTGAATATTTAGCACAACTCGGTGTGAGACGTTTAGCCGATTTAGTCGGTCGGACCGATCTGTTAGAAACGTCCAACCGGATGAAGACGCACTGGAAAGCTTCCAGTCTCGATTTATCCCGACTGTTCGTCATGCCGGGTTATTCGGCAGAAAACCGGCAGTATCAACAGCATTACGTCTCGGCTTCCTTTGACGGACGGGAACTGGAGACTGTCATCACGGATGAATCCTTTACGGAACAACAAACCTTTGCCTTCCCGATCACCAATATAGACCGGGCAATCGGAACGAATACCGGATCACGTTTGACACGGCTCTACGGCGCAATGGGGCTTCCGACGGATCGGTTAACGCTGAATCTGACAGGTTCAGCCGGTCAAAGTCTTGGGGCGTATATTCCACGCGGCATGACATTGAATGTGTCAGGAGATGCCAACGACTATGTCGGCAAGGGATTATCAGGGGGGGTCATCGCCGTTCGTCCACAGGCAAAATCGAGTTTTGTCTCTTCTGATCAGGTCATCATCGGAAATGTCGCACTGTACGGAGCGACAAGCGGCGAACTTTACGTCAACGGTCAAGCGGGGGAACGATTTGCTGTCCGGAACAGCGGAGCAACCGCGGTCGTTGAAGGGATCGGAAATCATGGTCTCGAATATATGACGGGCGGAAGTGTCGTCATCCTGGGTGATGTCGGACTAAACTTCGCGGCCGGAATGTCGGGTGGCGTCGCGTACGTCTTGCCAAAAGATGTTACACGTTTTGAGGCCCGGATCAATCGGGAACTCGTCGTAACGGGAGCTGTTTCTGACCTGGAAGAAGCAACACGCTTAAAATCGTTTATCGAGCGGCATGTTGCGCGGACGAACAGTGAACAAGGTCATGCCATCCTGGCAAACTGGGATCATGTCCTCAGCTCATTCATCCGTGTCATCCCGACGACCTACCAAGCTGTGACGACTCTGATGGCAGGCTACGCGCAACAGGGACACAATACAGAAGAAGCGATGTTGCTGGCATTTGAGACGCATATCGGACGCGGAACAGGAGGGGAAAAATGAAGAGACGGGATCAATTTATGAACGTTCCTCGCCAGGCAGGCAAGGAACGTGACAGCAGGGAAAGAGTTGGCGATTTTAATGAGTACAAAGAACGTTTTTCTGAATCGGAAGCGTCGGAGCAGGCCAGCCGTTGCATGGATTGCGGGACACCGTTTTGCCATGTCGGTGAGACGTATGGACAAGTCAAAATCGGGTGTCCGGTCTACAATTTGATTCCGGAATGGAACGTGCTGGTCGAACAGGGAAATTTCCACGAAGCCCTGCAGCGGCTCCAAGAGACAAATAACTTCCCGGAATTCACAGGCCGTGTCTGTCCCGCGCCGTGTGAAGGATCGTGCACCCTCTCGATCAACGAACCTGCTGTCACGATCAAACAGATCGAACGGACCATCATCGATATCGGTTTTGAAAAAGGATGGGTCCAACCGCGTATTCCGTCGGTCAGAAGTCAACACCGGATTGCAATCGTCGGTTCAGGGCCGGCCGGCTTAGCGGCAGCCGATCAATTGAACCAAGCAGGGCATCAAGTGACGGTGTTTGAACGGGAAGACCAAATTGGTGGATTATTGACATACGGGATTCCGGCGATGAAACTTTCGAAAGACATCGTTGCCCGTCGTGTCCGCTTGCTTGAGACGGAAGGTATCACGTTCAAAACCGGTGTCACGATCGGTCTTGATCTATCACTGGATCAACTGGAAGCCGATTACGATGCCGTCATCCTTTGTGTCGGCGCAACTGAACCAAGAAAAATACCGGACGCTCCGAGTAGTGGCGTCGGATACGCGATGGAATATTTGACAAGCGTGACGCGGCAACTTTTGACAGGACAAGCGTTAATCGACCTGCATGATACACGGGGGAAAGATGTCCTCGTCATCGGAGGCGGTGACACGGGAGCAGACTGTGTAGCGACGGCACTGCGGCAAGGATGCCGCTCCGTCGTCCAGTTCGGGAAACACGAGATGCCGGGTTCGGAACGCACACCGGACAACATGTGGCCGGATACACCGAACCTGTACAGCCTCGATTATGGTTATGAGGAAGCCCTCGTTCAATTTGGTCGTGATCCACGAGAATACTTGATTGCGATTGAGCGTTACACGACGGATGAAGCCGGACGATTAACCGGCGTCTGGACGATTCATAATGAAAAAATCCGCCATGGCGATGGACGGGTTGAGTTTCAGAAGCTTCTGGGCACCGAAAAATATTATCCGGTCGATACGATGTTGATTGCAATCGGGTTCAGCGGTGTCGAGCAGGATGTTCTACGTCATCTACCGGTTGAGACACAAAACGGGAAGATTAAAACGCGGTCGTACGCGACCGGCCGACCGGGTGTCTTTGCCGCCGGCGATGCCCGGCGCGGTCAGTCATTGATTGTTTGGGCGATCCGGGAAGGACGGGAAGTTGCTGAAAAAGTTGAGCAACACCTCCTGAGCTTGCACCAGCAAACCGGTTGATCAGTAGTGAAATCAAAAAACGTTCGAGACTCCTCAGGCAGGAGATTCGAACGTTTTTTGGTTTGTCATGAATGTTGGACAATGTTAAAAAAAGAAAATTGATAATCCGGTTTATCTTGTACCCTTTTCGAAGCGCTTTCAGATAGGATGAAAGAGAAGGAGTGATCAGGATGGCCATTACTATTATCTTTGTCTGCGACTCGGGACTGGTCAGCAGTGTCATGGGAGCCAAAGTGTTGCGGAATCGATTACAAAAAGAGCATCTTCACGTAACAGTCGAGACATTCCGGGCGAAAGAAATCCCGACAGAGACCACGTTTCTAATCGGTCCCCGGAAAATCGTATCCGATTTACCGGTCGATTCCACGTGCAAGGTATTTGCCGTCGATCATCTGTTGGCAGCGGCGTCCTATGATGATTTAATTGAGACCATTAGAAACGAGTTGATGCAACGTGATTGATTTTACGGCCCGCGAGCGGGAAATCCTATTTTATTTACTGACGAAATCAGAACCGGTTCAGATTCAGGAAATCGCAGAAGCACTCGAAACTTCGGAGCGGACGATTCAACGGGAACGCGAGCGGCTTGGACAAACGGTAGCGCCGTTTCAGTTAGAAATGAGTTACATCCGGGGAAGGGGCTTACAGTTGAGTGGCGATGAGGGACACAAACGGGAACTCCGTGAAGCATTGTTGTTATCGCATCGGCAGTTACCATCGGCGGAAGATCGGCAAGTCGAGCTTGCGTATCGGCTCTTACAAGAAGAAGGAATGATCAAACTGCAGGCTTTGGCACATGCCATGTACATCGCGCCAAGTACGATCAGTCAAGATTTAGAACAGGTTGATGAATGGTTTTGTCATTATGCGCTGGAGTTAAAACGTAAAAAAGGATTAGGGGCGGAAGTCATCGGTGAAGAAATCGACAAACGCCGCTTGCTGGTATCCTTGATTTTCACCCAATGGGATGTCTTGTCCTTTTACCGATTTCTTCAGGGGCACGTCGATCAACTGCCTCATTTACTTCAAATCCACCAGAGGGAGTGGATTGAAGCAATTAACCAATCGTATGCCGTCATCGTTCCTTTGACGAAACAACAGGATATCAGTGACCGTCTCCTGATGCGGGCGGCACTGAGTTTAGCGGTACAAGCAATCCGGATGGACCGGTTCCCGATGGTCTACGAACTGAAAGCGTATCCGCTCGAAGTGCTGCATCACGTCGATACGCTGCAGCAACGGTTGCCGTATCCTTTATCGATTGCCGAGCGGCAATGGATTTCTGAGGAATTACGGAATTTCCAACAAGATCAGCTGGAGACCGGTGAAGAATTGGTCATTCGACTGCGTGTTAAACGACTCATCGAACAAGTCTCCTTATTGTACGGGGAAGCTTTTATGGAAGACCGGGCACTCGAACACGGTTTAGTCAGCCACATCATGTCATACACGAAACAAAACATCGTCAATCCGTCCTATGTCATCAAACAAATTGAACGGGAGTATCCGCGTCTGTTTGATGCCGTCAAACAAGCAGCTGAATTCGTCTTCAACGATCAAACGTTTGCAGATTATGATTTGGCATTTTGGGTGATGCACTTTGGTGCCGTTTTGAGTAAACCATTGCCGAAAATCCCGTACCGTGTCCTGGTCGTCTGTTCGGCGGGACTGGGATCATCCAAATTATTGATGAACCGGTTGCGACAGGAATTTACGGAATTGGAGCAGGTTGAAAGTTCGTCGCTCTTTGGCATCGGACGTCTACAGTTGAAGGATTATGACTTTGTGTTATCGACGGTGCCGTTACCGGATATCAGTCAACCTCATCTGCTCGTCAACCCGTTATTGCCCAAAGAAGAGGTTGAACGAATCCGGAAGTTGCTCGTTTCCTTACCTAAATCCTTCCAAGCCGCTCCTCGACAGGAATCAGCCGGCTGGCTGGATTTATCCAGATTGGAAGAATTGGTTAAGACGGCCCGTCAATTAAGTGACGCCTTTTCCATCGAAACGATTTCCGCACAAACGGAAGGATTGGAAGAAATCCTTCTTGAAATCAGCAACGGACTGGTCGATAAAAATGTCACTTCATCGGCCGTTCAGTTGTCAACGCAGTTGTTACGCCGGCACGAGATGTCCGGACTCGGGATTCCTGGTACACGTCTGGCATTGTTTCACGGTCGCGACGATTCGATTCACCGGGGGGGATTTTTCATCTATGAGCTCGAACAACCGATTGAGCTGCTCGGGATGGATCAAGCGATTCAACCGGTCGAACGGATTTTAGTTCTGGCTGCACCGGAAGAAGCGACGGATCAACTGTTGCAACTGCTCAGTTCGATTAGTGGTGCCATCATCGAAAATGATGTGCAAACCCACCAGTTTGAATACGGAGATGTCCATCAGCTTCGGCAGATCTTGAACCGGACGTTCCGAAAAGTCATTGAACGGGAACTGCAGACGGTCGAGCAACCGCTTGATTTTTCATTGTGACGGCAAATCAGGAGAACCATTCGTTGATGCGGATGGTTCTTTTAGTCTTGTCCAAGAAGGTTGCCAAAACGTGAACTAGGAAAGATTGAGTAAGCGTTTCCAGAGCGCATACAATAAGGGCATAGCAAAGCACTTATCATACGATGCAAATGAAATGGAGGTACACCAATGACAACAACACAAGCAGGAAAACGCGGATTGCGTGTCCAGGTTCAACGGTTCGGAAGTTTCCTCAGCGGAATGGTCATGCCGAACATCGGTGCGTTCATCGCCTGGGGGATCATTACAGCGTTATTCATTCCGACCGGATGGGCACCGAATAAAAGTCTGGCAGAATTAGTCGGTCCGACGATCACGTATCTGTTACCGCTACTGATTGGTTTTACCGGCGGGAAGCTCATGCATGATGTCCGGGGAGGAGTCGTCGGAGCACTGGCGACGATGGGGGTTATCGTCGGAACAGACATTCCGATGTTCCTCGGCGCAATGGTCATGGGACCACTCGGGGGATTCACCATCAAGAAATTTGATCAATTGATTGAAGGAAAAGTCAAACCGGGTCTTGAGATGCTCGTCAACAACTTCTCAGTCGGAATTATCGGCGGTTTGCTGATGATCGGTGGATTTAAACTGTTTGGTCCATTAATGACAGGACTGGATGACATCATGGCAGCGGCAGTCGGAGCAATTGTTAGTGCACACCTGTTACCGCTCGCCAGTCTGTTCATCGAACCGGCTAAAATTTTGTTCCTCAACAATGCGATTAACCACGGGATTTTAAGTCCACTCGGCTTGGATCAAGTCAGTGAAGCCGGAAAATCAGTTCTGTTTTTACTTGAAGCGAATCCGGGTCCCGGTCTCGGTTTGTTACTCGCATATTCAATCTTCGGTTCCGGCGCAGCGAAAAAGACGGCTCCAGGGGCGGCCTTCATCCAATTTATCGGCGGGATTCATGAAATATACTTCCCGTATGTGTTGATGAAACCCGTTCTCTTGCTCGCGATGATTGCCGGAGGAATGAGCGGTATCCTGACATTCGTCTTATTTGATGTCGGTCTTGTCGCACCCGCTTCACCCGGAAGTATCATTGCTGTCCTTGCGATGGCGTCCCGCGGTTCATACGTTGGCCTTGTTGCCGGTATCTTGATTTCCGCATCGGTAACGTTCGTCGTCTCGGCGGTCTTACTCAAAACGAGTAAAGCAAAAGAAACATCACTTGAAGAAGCGACGGCCAATGTCAGCGCGATGAAAGGCAAAAATTCGATCGCTTCATCGCTCGTCTCGGCTGAATCGGCAACTTCGTTAGCAGAAGTCGAACATATCATTTTTGCCTGCGATGCCGGAATGGGGTCAAGTGCGATGGGAGCATCCGTCTTACGTAACAAAATCAATAAAGCCGGATTGCCGATTAAAGTGACGAACACGTCAATCAGTCAACTCCCGAAAGACGCAGAGTTCATCATTACGCACCAGGATTTGACGCAACGGGCGAAGGAACAAGTACCGCAAGCCGAACACCGGTCCGTCGAAAACTTCTTGAATGCCGGATACTATGATCAACTGGTTCATGAAATTGAAACAGCACGAAATAAAATTTCTTAAAAAATAGACAGGAGTGAATGCATGATGGCAACAGCGATGAAATTAGAAAAAGAGATGGTGTTACTGAATCAACACTTTAGTTCAGACGAGGAAGCGATTGAAGCAGCAGGAGAATTACTTGTTAATCACGGGTATGTCCGTCCGAACTATATCGAATCGATGAAAACCCGTCACCGCTTATCGACGGTCTATATCGGAAACCACGTCGCGATTCCCCATGGTACGGAAGAGTCGAAAGGCGAAGTCCTGAAAACGGGATTATCGATTCTGCAAGTTCCGAACGGTGTCCCGTTCGGAGCGGAACAGGCGAAGCTGATTATCGGTATTGCGGGAATCGGCGACGAACACTTGGAACTGCTGTCGCATATTGCCATCATCTGTTCAGACGAAGAGAATGTCGAACGGTTGGTTAAGGCGCAAACGGCGGAAGACATCATTCAATTGTTAACTGTGGAGGTGTAAGGCATGAAAGCCGTTCATTTTGGAGCAGGAAACATCGGTCGGGGATTCATCGGCTTACAATTGGTTAAATCCGGTTATGACGTCTGTTTCATTGACGTCAACGCCGAAGTCGTCGAAGCATTGAAGTCGCGCCGGGCATATACGGTTGGCTATGCGGCAGAAGAAGCGGCGGCAGAGGAGGTATCCAACGTGACTGCCTTGAATAGTCAAACCGAAGCCGAGCAGGTGATGGAAGCAATCGCCACAGCCGATGTTGTGACGACGGCAGTCGGTCCAACGTTGCTCGCAAGAATCGCGCCGTTACTGGCAGAGGGAATCAAACGGCGGACGACAATGAAAAACGTATATGTCATCGCGTGTGAAAACATGATTGAGGGATCCAGTCACTTGCAGCAAGAAGTGATGCAACATCTGGATACGATGCCGCCGGGCGTCTTTTTCCCAAATGCCGCCGTCGACCGGATCGTTCCATTACAACATCATGAAGATCCGTTATATGTCGAAGTCGAACCGTTTTTCGAATGGGTCATTGAGACGAAAGACTTACCGGACGGGTATCCGACGTTTGAAGGGGTAACGTACGTCACGGACATTACACCATTCATCGAACGAAAGTTATTCACCGTTAACACCGGACACGCGATTGCCTCATACCTCGGTGCGTTATTTGGAAAAGAGACGATTGCTGAAAGTCTGCAGGACGTCCGTGTCCGACGCGGTGTCCAGACCGCTTTGTATGAGACCGGTTGGCTGTTGCTTGAAAAATACGGCTTTGATCCAAAAGATCACAGTGCGTACATCCAGAAAAATATTAAACGATTTGAAAATCCGCGGATTCATGATGAAATCGTCCGCGTCGCTCGTTCGCCGATTCGTAAACTCGGACCACGCGACCGCCTGGTCAAACCGGCCCGGGAATTAATGGATCGCGGAATCGAAGCGAATGGATTAGCCTTAGGGATTGCAGCCGCCTTAACCTATTCCGATCCAAATGATTCAGAATCTTCTGAATTAAACACGTTCATCGAAGAACATGGGATTCGCCAGACGGTCACGACCTATCTTGGTCTGGAAGCTGAAGAACGTCTCAGTCAATTGATTGTCAGTCAATACGAACAGATGCATCCGATGAGTGATTCGATTGCGTGATAGAGCTTACTTTCAACCAGTCTCGTTTTTGCGGAGACTGGTTTTTTTATATAAAGACATGAAAATTGTAGCCAAACACTGTAAACATCGAGATGCTGTTGAAATTTCCAAATCTCTAACATAAATCAATAGTCTTGTGTATAACAGATTTAGAATATTCGTTATCGAATATTTTTTGTGGTTATTGCGATGTACGCTATAGAAACGGAACTATTCTCCGATCCGATTCTTAGTTAAGAGAAGGTGGCATTATGCAAAATTATAAAGTGAACGTATATATGGTAAAAGGCGCACGATTAAAAACCAATCATTCTTTGACAGCCAAACACTTGATTTATACAAGTCAATTTTCATCGCATACACCGGTTGAACTGCTTCATCAACTGCTGTTAAATCGTCTGACACTCGATCAGGAACAGAACCAGCACTTGATGTATACACTCGAAGTCAATACCGTCGTCGACCAATACGTGATCGATGTCCGTCTTTTTTCTGAAGTAGACGTGTCGGAAACGATGGAACGTGGACTGATTGAACTGATTGAACGAGAAGAAGTGAGACATATTCAAGCGCTTGAAATCGGAAAACCGGACTATGCCGAATTTGCTCATTTGGTTTTGCATGTTAAACCGGGAGCACTCCGTGTCGATCAAGAGAAAATGCAGCGTGTCTTCGACGGATCTGGTGTCAACGGTCAAATCATTTTACAAAAAGAGCGGATCGACAGCCGGGAACCGTGTCACTCGATTCAATTGTTAATCGGCGGGATGGAAAAAAGTTTATACAGTTTATCGCATTATCAACTAGATCCGCTGTTCCGGAAATACGGCTTAGTCATCCAGTCCTTAAATCTGTTACCATTTGATCTGTTTTTGATTCGTGATAAAGTGGCGATGTTATCGTCTGCTGACGCCACGCGGCTATGGATTGATGACATTACGACTTCCAAAAACGGCAGAAGCCATCAAATCTGCTTTAAGGACGGTCAAGAATTCATGACGGTCATCTGTGATTTACACGGTTCGATCCGCTCGTATAAATGTTCTTGAGAGGGTCTTTGACGTTTAACATGGTTTCATTTCGGTTAAATCCTTTAGAGAAGAAGCTGAAGCTAAAGAATTGGAGATGAAGGATATGTTATCAGAAAAGCAAATCGAGACATTCAAAACACGTTTGTTAAAGGAAAAAGATAAAACGGAGACCAATATCGAAAATCGTGAAGTCGATTACGATACCGGGGAACTGTCGAGCTACGATAACCATCCGGGCGATTCAGGAGACGAACTCTTTTTACGGGAACGGGATCAAGCGATGACGGACATGCAGGAAGAGATGTTATCGGACGTCGATCTAGCGTTGAAAGCGATTGAAGATGGCACGTACGGCGTCTGTAAAGTCTGTGGAAAAGACATCGAAATCGAACGTCTTGATATCATTCCGGAAACGTTGTTATGTATTGAAGACGCTAAAAAAGAAGAAGAAAAAGTCGGGAACGATCCGGCATCCCGTCCGAGTGAAGAAGCGGTTCTTGATCCGTCCGTCACGGCAACCGGAAAAGATATCGACGGGGCAACCGACGGATTCAGTAAGGTCGGTGAGTTCGGTAACTCAGACACACCTTCTGACAAAGAGGATGGTATTGACCCGACACGCTAAATTAAACGAGCAACACGTCCACCCGTTTTAGGAGGACGTGTTTTTTTATAAAAATTTCTGGATAAAAAATATCGGAAAATTTTGACTTTTATCAAACATTTGGTACGATAGAAACGAGAAGACATTTCGATAGGGGTAAAATGAAAGCGCATACATGAGATACCTTCTCGTCGTTTGACCATTTTATTTGAGGGAGGAACAATCAGATGATTTATGAGATTCCAAACACGCAAGGGTCGAAGGTACAGTACAAGGATCGTTATGAAAATTTCATTAATGGCAAGTGGATGGCACCGGTCGGTGGAGAATATTTTGATAACGTGACGCCGATTACCGGGAAAGTGTTATGTCAAGTAGCCCGTTCAGGGAAAGAAGATGTCGAGCTGGCACTTGATGCAGCACATGCGGCAAAAGATGCCTGGGGCAAGACGTCAGTCGCAGAACGGTCAAACATTTTAAATAAAATTGCGAATCGGATGGAAGAAAATCTTGAGATGCTCGCCTATGCGGAAACGCTTGAAAACGGAAAAGCTGTACGCGAGACACTGAATGCCGACCTTCCGCTCGCCATCGATCATTTCCGGTACTTTGCAGGGGTCATCCGGGCGCAAGAAGGTTCAATCGGGGAACTCGACAACGATACGGTCGCCTATCATTTCCATGAGCCGCTTGGAGTCGTCGGTCAAATCATTCCGTGGAACTTCCCGATTTTAATGGCTGTCTGGAAACTGGCACCGGCACTCGCGGCAGGAAACTGTGTCGTCTTGAAACCGGCGGAACAAACGCCGGCAAGTATTCTGTTACTGACGGAACTGATTGAAGATTTATTACCTCCGGGTGTCTTGAATATCGTCAACGGTTTTGGGCTTGAAGCCGGAAAACCGCTCGCGTCGAGCAAACGGATCGCAAAAATTGCTTTCACGGGTGAAACGACGACAGGACGGCTCATCATGCAGTATGCTTCGCAAAACATCATTCCGGTCACACTCGAGCTCGGTGGGAAATCACCAAACATTTTCTTTGCCGACATCATGGATGCCGATGATGCCTTCTTCGATAAAGCGATTGAAGGATTATTGATGTTTGCCTTGAACCAAGGCGAAGTCTGTACATGTCCATCGCGTGCCTTGATTGAAGAATCGATCTACGAACCATTCATGGAGCGTGTACTGGAGCGGGTCAAAGCAATCAAACTCGGCAATCCGCTTGATGCTGACGTCATGATGGGTGCCCAGGCGTCGAGTGAACAAATGGAAAAAATCCTCTCGTATCTTGAAATCGGAAAATCGGAAGGGGCCGAATGCCTGATTGGCGGCGAACGGAACCATCTTGACGGCGACTTGGCGGATGGTTATTACATTCAGCCGACAATTTTCAAAGGACATAACAAAATGCGGATTTTCCAAGAAGAGATTTTTGGTCCTGTCCTATCGGTCACAACGTTTAAAACAGAAGAAGAAGCGTTGCAAATCGCCAATGACACACTGTACGGTTTAGGTGCAGGCGTCTGGACACGCGATATGAACCGCGCATACCGCTTTGGACGGGCGATCGAAGCTGGACGGGTCTGGACAAACTGTTACCACCAGTACCCGGCACACGCCGCGTTCGGTGGCTATAAAATGTCAGGAATCGGTCGTGAAAACCATAAAATGATGCTCAACCATTACCAACGGACAAAAAACCTTCTCGTCAGTTACAGCCCGGATAAACTTGGTTTCTTCTAATCGAAGAAAGGATGTGGCGACATGGTCGAACGTGTACTTGCGACCGATGCCGGCTTGGAATTGATTGAACGGCTGAAAGCGAAACACGGACCGTTGATGTTTCACCAATCGGGTGGCTGTTGCGACGGCAGTTCCCCGATGTGTTTTGCGGAAGGCGATTTATTTTTAGGGGATCAGGATTTATTGATCGGCACAATCGGTGGTTGTCCGTTTTATATTCATGAGGATCAGTATGAATATTGGAAACATACACAATTGATCATTGATGTCGTCAATGGTCGAGGCGGAATGTTTTCTTTGGAAGGTGTCGAGGGCAAACGATTTTTGACACGTTCTCGCGCTTTTACGACTGAAGAATATGCAGAACTCACGGCATCTACCAAATCGTAATTCGATAAAAAACACCTCGCTCGAATCTTTAAGGAATGATCCTTAAAGATTCGAGACGAAGGTGTTTTTTTGGGCGTAAAAACCTGAATGAGAGGTCACGTTTTATTTATAGGCGGCGTCACGTTATAATTAAAAGATATTTTACAAAAAGAGGAGGGCGAAACATGGCAACATTTCAAGAATTGACGTCAATTGAAGACGTAAGGGACTTTTATCTTCAAGAATCGGCAAGTTTCATTTATATTTCCAGTCCGGGCTGTGGCGTTTGTGCCTCGTTGTTTCCACAAATCGAACCGATTTTGGCAAATCATCCCGAATTTCGGTCTGGACATGTTGACTTGGTTACCGTCCCGGAAATTGTCGGAGAATTTTCGGTGTTTACCGCGCCTTCTTTGTTGTTTTTTGTTCAAGGAAAAGAACTTCACCGGGAAGCACGAATCGTTCCAATCGAACCGTTTATCCGGAAAGTCGAACAACTCAGCCGATTGGTGGCTTCGATGAACTGAAAAATCCAACATCGTCAGGAGGAAACAATCATGCGCTATCCCTTTTTAGGCTGGACCGGCCAAACAATCGGTGTGACAGCCCCGTCTTCCGGAGTGCCGGAAAACTTACATTCAATGCTCGAGGAAGCAACGTTGCGTCTCCAGGATCGGCAAATGGCAGTCACAATCGGACAAACGGTTTGGACGCAACATCAGGCGGAAAGCGCTCCGGCTCAAACACGAGCGGATGAACTGAATGAGATGCTGAAAAATCCGGAAATCGATGCAATCCTTCCACCTTTTGGAGGAGAACGGGCGATTGATGTATTACCGTTTTTGGATTTCGAACGAATCCCGGTAAAATGGTTGCTTGGGTACTCGGATATCAGTACGCTCCTGTTTGCCATCACAGTCAAGACAGGCATCGCGACAGCACATGGACCGAATTTTGTAGACATGCGCAGCGAAGAATGGGATGAAACGACGACAGCCTGGCGGCGAGTGCTGGCGACGCCTGCCGGAGGGACCGTCACTCAGTGGACGTCTGATCTGTATCAAACCAAATGGAACCATTCAGAACGACCAGAACGTTATATGTATCATCTTGATGCAACGACAGAGTGGAAAACGCTGGATCCGATACAAAAACAGGTATCCGGGCGGTTGCTTGGCGGGTGTCTTGAGACGATTCGTCATCTCATCGGAACGCCGTATGGAGACGTAGCAGCATTTCAGGAAAACCAGATTAACGAAGAACCGATTCTTTGGTATTTCGAAGTGTCGGAAGCGAGCGCTACTGACGTTCACCGTTCACTGATGCAGATGTATCTCGCGGGTTGGTTCGAGCGGACATCTGGAATCGTGTTCGGACGAACGGCAGGTGGTCGGACGATCGAAGATTATACGATCCTAGATGTCTATGAAACGTTTAAAAGACTGTTGAATATCCCGGTGTTTTACGATCTCGACATCGGACATCAACCGCCGCAAATGACACTCGTCAACGGAGCATCGGCAACCATCACGATTCAAGGAAAAGATTCTAGATTAGACATGACGTTTCAGTGATCTAGAAGAGGAGGATAGATATGGCGAGTCGGAAGTTTCAATCGTTAGCAGCGTATAAACGGATACACATCAATCCGGAAACACGTCGGATGACCTTACCTGAACCATTTTATGATGCGTTACAGTTAAAAGATGAACTGATGTTGGCGCAGGTCGGTCAAGTGTTGATTATCCGCAATCCACAGGAAATCGTCACGACGGAAACAGATTTGCTGTCGGACATCGTCGACGAAGGTTTCACAGGACAAGAATTAGTTCAGGAATTTGCTTACCGAAAGGCACAACACGAACATCGTCTGCGGCAACAAATTTTACAAGAAGAAGATGCCGAGTCTTCGGCACAATTACAAATTGATTTATAAGAGCAGATGAGGAGTGGAAGCAATGCGAACACGAACAAAAATCGGCTTAGGTGTAATCGGTTCAGGGATGCTCGCGGCGAGTTATTACTTTTATGAAATGGCGATTGCGACCAACCCGAAACCCTTTTTATCCAACAACCGTGATTTGAGTGACGAGATGGTCCGTCTGATGCAACCGGGTCAAACGTGGATCAAAGAACAGCCGCTGGAGCTGATTGAAGTAAAGGCGCATGATGGATTAACCTTACGCGGGCATTACTTACCGCCGCTTGTTCCATCGAATCGGGTCGTCATTTTAGTTCACGGATACGGTGGAGTCGGAACAGACTTAGCCGGATTTGCGTATCTGTATCATCAAGCCGGTTTCCATGTCATGATGCCGGACAACCGAGGACACGGAAAAAGTGACGGGAACTATATCGGATTTGGTTGGCATGACCGTGAAGATTGTCTTCGGTGGACCGAGTACCTGGTGGCCCGTCTTGGACAAGAAAGTGCGATTTTCTTACATGGTGTCTCAATGGGGGGAGCGACCGTTCTGATGACAAGTGGTGAAGTTTTGCCGCCGCAAATCAAAGGAATTATCTCCGATTGTGCCTACACGTCGGTCAATGCCGTCCTTGCCTATCAAATGAAACGGATGTACCGTCTGCCCCATTTTCCATTTTTGACGATGACAAGCATTTTGACGAAAATGAAAGCAGGTTATTTTTTCAGTGAAGCGTCTGCACTTAAACAAGTGAAGCGGGCGACGGTGCCAATTCTGTTTTTACACGGTGGAGCGGATACGTTTGTTCCAACCTCGATGGTCTATGAATTGTATCAAGCCTGTCCGACAGAAAAAGAATTGGTAGTCATTCCGAATGCTGCCCACGCGATGGCGTACTTTGAAGATCCGGACACTTATGATGCGGTCGTCGAAACATTTGTCCGTCGGATTTTAGGCGAACCAATGGAACGCGTGTAAAAAAAATGCGTGAAATCGTTGACATCAAAAACACTATTTAGTATTCTAATAACATAAATAGAAGTCGTCGTGGCGGAACTGGTAGACGCGCTAGACTCAGAATCTAGTGGTGGCAACACCGTGGAGGTTCAAGTCCTCTCGGCGGCATTTTTAAGTGAAAATAGGAGTACTCTTCGTAAGAAGTGGGCTTCTATTTTTTTTATAAAAATTTTTGATTCATGTCCTTAACAAGTTTGTTCGTAAAATTTGAATTTTTCTGATAAAATATGTGTTAAGGAAAAGATTTTAAGGAAATTACAAGGGAGAAGGCATTTGTCTTATTTGTCTTCAAGAGAGGAGTAACAACATGAAAAAGCATTTATCGGTTTTATTTTTACTGCTCAGCTGTTTAATGGTATTGAGTGCATGCAGTATCGGATCACAGGACGAGGTGTCGAAAGACAAGACGTATAAAGTCGGAATCGATGTCACGTATCCACCGTTCGAATATAAAGACGGGGACACGTACAAGGGGATCGATATCGATCTCATCAAAGCCATTGCAAAGGATCAAGGGTTTAAAATCAAGTTTGAAGCAATGGACTTCAGCGGAATCATTCCGGCTCTTCAAGCGAACCAGTTGGATGTTGCAATTGCCGGTATGAGTATCACGCCGGAGCGGAAAAAAGTCGTCACGTTCTCCGATCCGTACTTTAAAGCCGGATTGATTTTAGTCGTCAAAGATGACAACAATAAAATCAAGTCGGTCGATGATTTAAAAGGACAGAAAGTCGCGGTCAAAAAAGGAACGACAGGTGCAAAATATGCGACGGACAATGCAGATAAACTCGGTATCACAGTCACACAATTCAATGACAGTCCAGCCATGTTCCAAGAAGTCAAAAACGGAAATGCTGCAGCATTGATTGAAGATTATCCGGTCATCTCGTATGCCAACAAACAACAAAATCTTGGTCTGAAACTCGTCGGAGACCGTTTGAACGGGGATAACTACGGAATCGCTGTCTTAAAAGGTGAAAACGAAGAGTTGTTGAAAAAAATCAATAAAGGACTGGCTAACCTGAAAGAAAGCGGCGAGTACGACAAAATCGTCGATACGTATTTGAAATAAGCTATTTGAACGAATGACAAGGGAGTTGAGTCACTGATGGAAGTCGCAAAAACGGCGTTTCCGTTTTTCTTGGAAGGGTTACAGATCACCCTTTATATCTTTATCATCGCGGTCATCGTCGGATTTTTAATCGGCTTGATCGTCGCATTGATGCGTTTATCACCACTTAAGATTTTAAACGGTATCGCCATCGTCTACATCGATGTTATTCGGGGAACCCCCTTTATCGTCCAATTGTTCTTTATCTATTTTGGACTCAACTCGCTCGAGTGGTTGTCCATGGACCGGATGTATGCCGGAATCCTGACAGTTGCGATCAATGCCGGAGCCTACTTTGCTGAAATCATCCGGGCAGGGATTCAATCGATTGATAAAGGTCAAACCGAGGCCTCACGATCACTCGGGATGACAGGACGTCAAACGATGACGCAAATCGTTTTACCGCAAGCCTTCCGCCGGATGTTGCCGACGATTACGAACCAATCGATCATCAGTCTAAAAGATACGTCGTTACTATCGATCATCGGGATCGCGGATTTGACGCAACAGGGACAAGTGCAACAGGCGACGACATTTGAACCGTTCATCGTTTGGACAGTTGTCGGTCTGATGTACTTCGTCGTCATCTATCTCCTTTCATTGTTAGGGAAATTCTTGGAACGGAGGTTTACACTGCGATGAGTATCATTGAAGTAAAACAATTAAAAAAGTCATTTGGTTCAAACGAAGTGTTAAAGGATATTTCGGTTGAGATTCAAGAAAAAGAAGTCGTTTGTGTCATCGGACCTTCAGGATCCGGGAAAAGTACGTTTCTCCGCTGTTTAAACCGGCTGGAGGATATTACAGGAGGGACCGTGATTGTCGATACACACGACATTACGGATCCGAAAGTCGATATCAATAAAGTACGGGAAGAAGTAGGGATGGTGTTTCAACACTTCAACTTGTTTCCGCATAAGACGGTGCTCGAGAACGTGACGCTTGCACCGATGAAGGTTCGGAAAACGGATAAAACTCAAGCGAAACAGCGGGCTTTCGAATTGCTGGATAAAGTGGGATTACGGGAAAAAGCGGATAATTATCCGGGTGAACTGTCCGGTGGTCAAAAACAACGGGTCGCCATTGCCCGTGCTCTGGCTATGAATCCGAAAATCATGTTGTTTGACGAACCGACATCCGCACTCGATCCAGAGATGGTCGGGGATGTTCTTGCCGTTATGAAGCAATTGGCACTCGAAGGGATGACGATGATTGTCGTTACGCACGAGATGGGATTTGCCCGTGAAGTCGGGGATCGTGTTCTTTTCATGGACGGTGGTTTTATCGTCGAAGAAAACATTCCGAGTTTATTGTTTGATTCTCCGCAACACGAACGGACACAGTCTTTTTTAAGTAAAGTTTTGTAAATGATGAAATGAAGCAGGAATGACCTTCAGGGAGGTCATTCCTGCTTTTTTTTGATGAAAACCCCTGTTTTCGCCTAGAGACGTTTCAATCATAAAGAACACAGGTTACAGTCATAAGAAAAACTTATACATTTGTGACGGAGAAATTGGGAATTCGAAACGCACTGACCTAAAAGAAGTAGTAATATAATAACTAAGGCAAACACTTTTGACATACAGGCCTTCGTTAAGGGTTATGTTCGGATGAAATGTCAGGAACATGACGATTATCGAATTTTTATGTCATATGATTTGAAAGCGCTAACAGGTAGAGAGCTGGAAACGTACTGATGCAGTACAGGAGTGAAACGAATGAAACGGGGGGAACCGTACATGGCAAGCCAGGACCAACAAGCATTTTATGGACCAAACCTTGGGTACATCATTGAATTGTATGAACGCTTTTTAGAAGATGCTTCTTCAGTCGATGAAGAAACACGGGCATATTTTGAACAAAATGGTGCTCCGGTTTCAGAACGTGTAACGAAGCAAACGGTCGAAACGGGAGATTTCGAAAAGTATTTGGCCGCGAGTCGATTAGCTGATCAGATTCGGGCGAAAGGTCATCTTGCAGCTGATATTTATCCGCTCAAAGATCATCCACGGGAAACAGAACTGCTCGAGCTCCGTCAATTCGGATTGACAGAAACCGATTTACGCGCCATGCCTGTCACACTCGTTTGTCCAGAACCACCGGCTCATCTTCAAGATGCTTTTGAAGGAATCGAGCACTTAAAGGCTCAGTACACGGGGGCGGCAGCGGTTGAATTTCAACATGTCGATGACTTGGATGAAAAGAAATGGTTGCGGCAAAAGATTGAACAAGGGGCATTGACAGCTAAGCTGACAATTGATCAAAAAAAGCAATTGTTCAAACGTTTAGCGGAAACCGAATTATTTGAGAAATATTTGCATAAAACATACGTTGGACAAAAACGTTTTTCAATCGAAGGACTTGATGCGATGGTTCCGTTACTCGATACGATTGTTGGACATCTGATTGCCAACGGATCGGAAACGATCAACATCGGAATGGCGCACCGGGGACGACTGAATGTCTTAGCGCACGTTTTAGGAAAACCATATGAAATGATTTTTGCAGAGTTCCAACATGCGCCGAACCATGATTTGGTTCCCTCAGAAGGATCAATCGGGATCACGTACGGTTGGACGGGGGACGTCAAGTATCACCTCGGATTAAACCGGAAGATGGAGCAACAATCGAGCAACGTTCGAATGACGCTTGCCAACAATCCGTCTCACCTTGAATTCGTCGATCCTGTCGTCGAAGGGTTTACACGGGCTGCGCAAGACGACCGCTCACAAAAAGGAGCACCTCGTCAGGAACAGGGAAAAGCGGCTGCCATTCTTATTCACGGTGATGCTGCGTTCCCGGGACAGGGGATTGTTGCTGAAACGCTTAATTTAACTAACTTAAAAGGATACAATACGGGCGGAACGATTCATATCATTGCCAACAATACGATTGGTTTTACGACAGAACCGACTGATTCCCGTTCAACACGCTATTCGAGTGATTTGGCAAAAGGCTACGAGATTCCTGTTTTCCACGTCAATGCGGATGAACCGGAAAGTTGTCTGGCCGTAGCATTGCTCGCTAGCAAATACCGTGCAACATTCAACAAGGACGTTTTGATTGACTTGATCGGGTATCGTCGCTTCGGACATAACGAGATGGATGAGCCGATGAATACGAATCCCGTTCTCTACGATTTAATCCATAAACATGATTCAGCACGCGTTCTGTATGCCAAGCAACTGGTAGAACAGGGCGATGTCGCAAAAGAAGATGTGACGAAGATTGAAGCGGACATCAATGAGATGATGAAAGCGGCCCGGGAGAAAGTCCCGAATGTGGAAAAAGAATACGGCGGCGTCATGCCGGATGTCGTCTTCAAAGGAGTCCCGCACATCGAGACAGGGGTTGCGGTCGAGAAATTGACGGACTATAACGAGCAACTCCTCGAGTGGCCGAGTGGATTTAACGTTTTCCATAAACTTGAGAAAGTCCTGAAACGCCGCACGGATGCGTTGACGACGAAAAACGGCATCGACTGGGGTCATGCCGAAACATTGGCATTTGCTTCAATTCTTTCCGATGGCACACCGATTCGATTAAGTGGTCAGGATTCGGAACGGGGAACATTTGCCCAACGAAACATTAATCTGAATGATGTGAAGACCGGCAAATCGTTTTCACCGATGCACAGTCTGAAGTCAGCAACAGCATCGTTTGCTGTATACAACAGTCCATTATCGGAAGCAGGCGTTCTCGGGTTCGAATACGGCTATAACGTCTTTGCGCCGGAAACACTTGTTTTATGGGAAGCCCAGTACGGCGACTTCGCAAACTCCGGTCAAGTCATCTTTGATCAGTTCATCTCGGCAAGCCGTGCAAAATGGGGGCAGACGTCCGGACTTGTCATGCTATTACCGCATGGATACGAAGGACAAGGGCCGGAGCACTCAAGTGGCCGATTGGAGCGGTTCTTGACGTTATCAGGCGAAAAGAACTGGACAGTCGCCAATGTTTCAAGTGCGGCACAGTACTTCCATCTGCTTCGCCGTCAAGCCGCGATTCTTGGAAAAGAAGAAGTACGTCCGCTAGTCGTCATGACACCGAAAAGTTTACTCCGCCATCCACTCGCGACGTCCGATTTATCTGAACTGACAGACGGTTCATTCAAACGGATTGTCGAACAGGATGGTTTGGGACAAACACCGGAACAGGTTGAGCGGATTGTCTTCTGCAGCGGAAAAGTTGCAATTGACTTGGCAGAAGCCGTCTCGAAATCAGACGATGATTTCAACTGGTTGCACATCGTACGGATTGAAGAAATTTATCCATTCCCGGCCAAACAGTTAAACGCGTTGTTGGAACGTTATCCGAATGTCGGTGAATTTGTCTGGGTTCAGGAAGAACCGAAAAACATGGGAGCCTGGACATACATCGAGCCACGTCTTGAATCAGTTGCCATCAACGGAATCACAACCGTCCGTTACATCGGTCGTCGTCGACGTTCGAGTACAGCGGAAGGTGATCCGACAGGGCACAAAGTCGAACAGGCGCGAATCCTGACAGAAGCTTTGACACGAACGACAGTCGATCAACCAAGCACATCAGCTACTTCCGAAACAAATGTCTAATCTAAAATCAAGTGGGGTCAAACACGAAAAGTCTTAGGGGGACGAATTAACATGGAAATCAAAGTGCCAGAACTTGCAGAATCGATTACGGAAGGTACGGTCGCATCGTGGTTAAAACAGCCCGGCGATCAGGTAGAAAAAGGGGAAGCCATCGTCGAACTGGAGACAGATAAAGTCAACATCGAAGTACCGTCTGACGAAGCTGGAATTCTGTCTGAAGTAATGGCTGCCGAAGGGGAAACAGTCCGCGTCGGAGAAACGATTGCTATCATTACAGCAGGTGGAGAAGCGGCACAACCGACAGAAGCAGCTCCAGCACCTGAACAAAAAGAAACACCTGTTGCACAAGAACCGAAAAAAGAACAACCGGCAGCCGTCGCAGCAACAGAAGCGACGTCACGCGCCGATCGTCCAATCGCTTCACCCGCTGCCCGGAAAATGGCACGTGAAAAAGGAATTGATTTAGCGCAAGTCGCGACACAAGATCCACTCGGTCGCATTCGTGTACAGGACGTTGCGACATTTGAAGTCGCACCACGCGAACAAGCAAAAGCACCACAAGCTCCGGCACCGCAAGCCGCACCGCCTGCTGTTGCCCCTGGCAAACCGGAAGAACGGATTAAAATGTCGCGCCGCCGTAAAACAATTGCCAATCGCTTAGTCGAAGTGCAACAAACAGCGGCAATGTTGACGACGTTCAATGAAATCGATATGTCTGCTGTGATGTCGTTACGGAAACGTCGCCAAGAAAAATTCGTCAAGGACAATGAAGTCAAACTCGGTTTCATGTCGTTCTTCACAAAAGCAGCCGTCGCCGCTTTGAAAAAAATGCCATATTTGAATGCCGAAATTCAAGGAGACGAAATCGTGCTCAAGAAATTCTATGATATCGGAATTGCGGTTTCAGCACCGGATGGATTAGTTGTACCGGTCGTACGTGACGCTGATAAAAAGAACTTCGGTGAAATCGAAAAAGATATCATCAATCTGGCGGTCAAAGCCCGGGACAACAAACTCGGTTTATCGGATTTGACAGGCGGGACATTTACGATTACAAACGGTGGAACGTTTGGTTCATTGATGTCGACACCAATCCTCAACGGACCGCAAGTTGCGATTCTCGGAATGCATGCAATCAACCTGCGTCCGATCGCCATCGACGCCGAGCGGATGGAAAACCGTCCGATGATGTATGTCGCGCTTTCCTATGATCACCGGATCGTTGACGGGAAAGAAGCCGTGACTTTCCTGAAGCACATCAAAGATTTGCTCGAAGATCCGGAATCATTGATCTTTGAAGCCTAATCGAATATTCCTGCTCCCTGTTTCTGTAACTGAAGCAGGGAGTTTTTGTGTACCGGATTGAGCGGATATGACAACTCTGTCATCGAATCTAAACAGAAGATTACATGGAATTCATAAATCCTTCATTGAAAGCCGATAAGATACATCTGTACGTTACTTCAAAGGGGGAACCATGAATGTTGAAACAAATCGGTGTCACGGTAGTCGCGGGAATGATTGTCGCAAGCAGCACAACGAGCATTGAAGCAGCGGGGAAAGCAAAAGGACTGCTCGATCCAAACCGGATTGTCAACATTGCTCACCGCGGAGCATCCGGGTATGCACCGGAACATACGATGACCGCATATGAGATGGGTCATAAAAAATTCAAAGCCGATTATATTGAGATTGACTTACAAATGACGAAGGACGGTCAGTTGATTGCGATGCATGACGAGACGGTCGATCGGACGACAAATGGTACCGGCGCCGTCAAGGATCAAACACTCGCGCAAATCAAACGCCTCGATGCCGGCAGCTGGTTTAACGAATCCTATCCGGCCTATGCGAAGAAAACATATAAGGGATTGAAAGTGCCGACGTTAAACGAAATTTTTAACCGGTACGGCAAACAAGCCAATTACTATATCGAGACGAAATCACCGGAGGTTTACCCGGGGATGGAGAAAAAACTATTAGATACGTTACGACGTCACGGATTATCGAGCAAGCAGGTCAAACCGGGACAAGTCATGATTCAATCGTTCAGTCGGGACAGCTTGTTGAAGGTGAAGCAATTAGATCCGAAACTTCCGCTCGTCCAGCTTCTTGAGGCACCGCAAATGACGGATATGACTCCAAATACATTAAAAGCCATCAAGTCTTATGCGGTTGGCGTCGGACCATCTTTTAAATCATTGACACGAGAAAACACCAGACAAATCCGAAGTGCAGGGTTGTTACTGCATCCGTATACCGTCAATGAGAAAGTAGATATGAAACGGATGCTCGATTACGGTGTAACTGGCGTCTTCACGAACTTCGCCGATCGATTTAACGAAGTATTGCAACACCCAAAAAAGAAATAACTTCCCCGAAAGTCAGTTTCCTTTTCAGGAAATTGACTTTTTTTGTTCAGATGACATCTAAATCGCTTTCCGTTACGTATACTCATAAAAGCACATTCTTTTTTTTCGATTGGTATCGAACATGATACGATGTAACAACAGTGTTAAGTGGGATTTTAAACGGGTTCCATGAACAGAGAATGGAGAGGAATGCAATGCGAATCACTCAATATACAGACTATGGACTCCGCGTTCTGATCTATTTAGGTCTTCATCGCAAAGAAGTGACACCGATGCCGACGATTGCCAATCATTATGGGATATCTTCCAATCATTTAATGAAAGTCACGCAACAATTAACGAGGCTCGGGTACGTGGAATCGACACGTGGACGGACTGGGGGTCTTCGGTTAATTCGCGATCCGGAAGAAATCAATATTGGGAAAGTCGTTCGTGAGATGGAGCCGATGGATATCGTCGAATGTTTTGCGGCAGACGGGCATTGTGTCATCGAACCTCAATGTCAACTCAAAGGGATTCTCGGTCGTGCGTTGCGCGCCTTTATCCGTGAACTGGAACAACATACATTAGCCGAACTACTCAAAAACCCATACGAACTGAACTTGTTATTTGCAAAAACGGATGCCAACCCTTCACGTTAAGTGAACGGGGGCATCCATTTTTTGTATACTCGTCTAGTTTAGTAAAAAAAGTCCACTCATTTTAGTTTTGGACCGGGCCGCTTTTTAGGGGTGACATGTTCCGGATTTTTGGCAAGATCATCTTGAACAGATCCTTTCCACAACGGAACATCACTGTAATACGCGGCGCGGGCAATTAAATGTCCGCCGATTGGTGCTGTAATCAAAACAAACAGGATTCCAAGCAGGACGCGGGAAGAGAAAAATCCATCTTCCACGACGAAATAGATGATGACGCCAATGAGGATGCTCATGACGCCGAGTGTCGCACTCTTAGAGGCGGCATGCGCGCGTGTATATAGGTCAGGTAACCGGATAATCCCAAGTGCCGTCACGAGGCTGAAAAATGCCCCAATCAACGCAAAGGCGGCTACAAAAATATCACTGATTGCGGTCACGTTCGATGATCTCTCCTTTCTCAATGAATTTCGAGAAGGCGACGGTCCCGATGAAGGCTAATATCCCAATCAATAAAATGACTTCAAGATAGTCGCTTGTCCGAAGGATGATGGATACGAGACCGACGACGGAAATCAAGCTGATCCCGATCGAGTCGAGGGCGATGACCCGGTCAGCAACGGATGGTCCTTTGATGACCCGGTAAAACAAACCGAGCATGGATAGAAAGACGCCTCCTAAAGCAATGAATAAAATTGTCTCTAACATCAGCGGCTCACCTCCAAGATGGCTTTTTCAAAACTGTTTCGGATCGAGGCGACGGCATCATCCGCCTCCGGCATGTGCAAGGCATGAATGTACAACGTTTTGTTATCATCCGAAATATCGACGACCAATGTGCCTGGAGTCAACGTAATCAGCATCGACAACAAGGTGATTTGCCAGTTGTGTTCGAGTTCGGTTTCATAGGCGAAGATCCCGGGCTTGATATCAAGGCGCGGTTTCAAGATGATGGACAGTACCTGAAGGTTCGCAACAACCAGTTCGTACAAAAAGCGAATGAACAGTCGGATCAAGGCGATGAACGGTCCGAGATAAAACCGGCTGCTGAAACCCCGTCGCATCGCGAACATCGCAATCAATCCTAGTAAATAGCCGATGATGAAAGATGACGCCGAGAAGGAGTTAGCAAGAAACATCCAGAGGAACGCAAGCAAGATGTTGAGTAATAACTGAAATGGCATGGGTTAATCCTCCTTCAGTACAGCTTGAATATAGATTGAGGGGTCGACAAGTGGATCGACCGCCTGCGAGATGAACGGCCGGACCGCTTCCGTTCCGATACCGTACAAAACGGTAATTCCAACCAAAACGAATGCCGGTGCGAGCAACTGCTTCATCAGGTGGTGTTTCGGACCACTGTAGGTTTTCGGTGTTCCCCAGAATCCACGGATGAAAATCTGCATCACGGAATAGAGCACGAGCAGACTTGAAATCAAGACGACGAATGGACCGACTAAATCCCCGGCTTCGAAACCACCCCGGACGATGAGCAGTTTTCCGATGAAACCGCTGAGTGGCGGAATTCCGGCGAGCGACAATGCAGCGATGAAATACGTCCATCCGAGTAAGGGATAGTCTTTGATCATGCCGCCCATGTCTTTTAGACGACTTGATCCGGCAATACCAATCATGACGCCGATCAGCAGGAATAAGGCCGCCTTGATCAACATGTCATGGACCAGGTAAAACACTGCTCCTTCGAGCGACTGACGGGTCATGACGGAGACACCGTATAAGATGACACCGACTGCGACGATGATGTTGTAGATTAAGATCTGTTTGACGTCACGTGTCGCCAGCGCACCGATGACACCAATGATGATTGTTGCCAGTGCAAGCCACCCGAGAATTTGGTGCGTAAACTCTTGCTGGTGCGAAAAAAACAGGCTGTATGTCCGCAAGATCCCGTAGACACCGACTTTCGTCAGTAATGCACCAAACAGTGCGAGAACAGGTGTCGGTGGTACTTGGTAGGAGCCGGGAAGCCAAAAGTACAACGGGAAGATGGCACCCTTTAAGCCAAAGACAATTAAAAACAGAACCGCGATGACACTGAGGATACCGGGTTGATTGATTTCAGTAATCTTTTGTGAAATATCGGCCATACTCAGGGAACCGATGACACCATATAAAAAGGCAACCGTCATGACGAACAATGCGGATGAAATGACGTTAATCAACAAATACTTCAGCGACTCCCGAAGTTGGGCCGGCTTGCCTCCAAGAACAATCAAGACGTAAGACGAAATCAGAAACACTTCGAAAAAGACGAACATGTTGAAAATATCACCTGTCGTGAAGGCACCGTTGACACCGACGAGTAAAAACTGGACGGCGATGTAATAGTAAAACCGTTGATGCAGATCCGACAAATAATAGATCGAATACCAGACGACAAAAAAGACAAGTAAGCTGGTCGTCAGGACGAGCAAGGCTGATAACATATCCGACACGAGAGTGATACCGAACGGAGCCGGCCAACTACCAAGTGTGACGGTCAGAATGCCATCTTGGCGGATACTGTAAACGAGATAGACGGCTGCAACGATGGTCAAGAAGGTCGAGACGAGTGAAAGCGTCCGTTGCAGACGGAGACGACTCGGAAACAGCATCAAGATGACCCCGGTGATCAGTGGAATCAAAAGCGGTAGTAACGGTAAATTAATCATGCGTATCGGTTCCTTTCATTTCCTCCAGATTGTCTGTTCCCAGTTCCTGATAAGCCCGATAAGCAAGGACAAGGAAAAATGCGGTCACCCCAAAGCTGATGACGATAGCCGTCAAGACAAGCGCTTGTGGCAGTGGGTCCGTATACTGGGTGACTCCGTCTTTGAGGACGGGAGCGGCACCAGTCTTCAAACCGCCCATCGTCATGACGAGCAAATGAGCGGCGTGACTGAGTAAACCCGTTCCGATGATGATCCGTAAGACACTTTTTGAAAGAATGAGATACACAGCACACATCGTCAGGATGCCTGCTGCAATCGCCATGATGATTTCCATGCGTTAATCACTCTCCCCAATCGTTTGAATAATCGTCATCGTCACACCGACGACGACAAGATACACGCCTAAGTCGAACAGCATCGCCGTATGTAAGGACGTTTTTCCGAACAGCGGCAAATTAAAATAGTCGTGGGCATGTGTGAAAAATGGTTTGTTGAACAACAGGGCACCTGACGCTGTCAGGACGGAAATCAACATCCCGATGGCTGTCATCTGTTTATAATCGACGGGCAGGATTTGCCGAAGCGTCTTGATATCAAAGGCAAGCAAGATCAAGACGAGTGCGGAAGCCGTTACAAGACCGCCGACGAAGCCGCCGCCCGGTGTGTAATGACCGGCGAAAAACAGGTAGACGGCAAACAAAAAGATGATGAACGTGATGAACGTCGTCGCAGATTCCAAGATGACGTCGTTCGTATGTTTTTTGATCGGATTTTTCATTTATCGATTCCTCCTGTCTTCCGGAAATTAATCATCGCGTAGATACCAAGACCGGCAATTGCTAATACACTGATTTCAAACAACGTATCAAAACCACGGAAGTCGACGAGGATGACGTTGACCATATTACCGCCAGCGGCTAAGTCCGCCACGTTGTCGATGTAATACTGGGCAATCGAAGCGAATGAGCGTTGGCTGAGTGAAGCCAGTGCGACCAACGTGACGCTTAATCCGACGAGTGCCGAGATGGCGGCATTGCCGAGTTTAAACTTAATCCGTTCCTCTTTCCGGCTGATTTCCGGCATATGATAAAACACAAGCAGGAACAGGGCGACGGACACCGTTTCGATGACGAGTTGCGTTAAAGCCAGGTCCGGTGCCCGGAATAAGACGAAGAACAGAGCGACCGTATAACCGACGACACCAAGCAGAATAATCGATGTCAAACGGGACCGGGCAAACGTAATCGACAAGGCGCTGCCAACGAGGACGAGGACTAAGACGACTTCATAAGTGTGAACCGTACTGAGCGGATTCACATCAAACCGGAAGGCATCAAGGAAATACAGACTCGATAAAACCAAAACGACGATAAAACCGAAAATGTAGACCAAGTAAGACCGCATGTAGCCGGTCATGACCGTATCATGGATAGCGGTCGATGTCCGTTCACCTCGACGCAATAATGCGTCATATTGATGGTTGAGTGAGACCTGTTTCGGCATCCGGTGATACAACGAGCGCCATTTCGGTAAAGTCAGGAATAAAAACGTACCGACTGAGATAATCAGGACGGTTAAGAACAGTTCCAGGTTAAATCCGTGCCAGAGTTTGATCTCGACTGGAATCGTCCCGCCATTTGCGATCACTTTCGGTAAAATCGCTTCAGCGGCCGGGCGGATCAACGTGTTCGACAACAGGTTCGGGAACAAGCCGATTAAGATAACCAATGAAACGAGAACGAGCGGCGGAATCAGCATGCCGATCGGTGCTTCATGCGGTTTTTTCGGCAACTTGTCGAGTTGTCTTGGACCGAGGAACGTCCGGTAGACAATTAAGATACTGTAGACAAACGTAAAGATGCTGCCGATGACCGCAACGAATGGGAACAAGAGTCCAAATGTATCGAGATGGAACAATCCGGACTCTGATACTTCGAGCACACCGGTTAAAAACATTTCCTTACTCAAGAAACCGTTGAAGGGCGGGACACCCGCCATCGACAACGCTCCGATGGTCGCGATCGTAAACGTCACCGGCATCAGTTGCGATAAGCCGCCGAGTTTTCGGATATCCCGTGTGCCGGTCTCGTGATCAACAATCCCCGCCATCATGAAGAGACTTCCTTTAAATGTGGCATGGTTAATCAAATGAAAGACGGCAGCAACGGTCGCAACCGTATAGAGGCTGTCCGGTAAGATTTCGACCTGCAATGCAGCTGCTCCGAGTCCGAGCAATGACATGATCAGACCGAGTTGGGAAATCGTCGAATACGCTAAAATCGCTTTTAAATCGACCTGTTTGACGGCGTTGAGCGACCCCCAGAAGAGTGTGAACATTCCGACAGACGAGACCAGATAAAACCAGAGTGGTGTTTCAGCAAAGATGGGACTCATACGGGCGACGAGATACAGACCGGCCTTGACCATCGTGGCCGAGTGGAGGTAAGCACTGACCGGGGTCGGCGCTTCCATTGCATCCGGTAACCAGATATGAAACGGGAACTGAGCCGATTTTGTAAAAGCTGCCAGTAAAAACAGAACAAGCGATACGGTGAAGAGTGGATCATCTGAATAAGTGCTGACCGTCGCCAGCGATTCCCGGATACTGAATGAACCGGACAGCAGCGACAGTAAGGAGATTCCGCCAAGCATCGACAAACCACCGAATACAGTAATGAGCATCGACTTTTGTGCACCGTAACGGGAGCGTTCCCGCTCGTACCAATAACCGATCAAGAGGAAGGACGAAATTGATGTCAATTCCCAAAATAGATACATGACGATCATATTGTCAGATAAGACGATTCCGAGCATCGCCGTCATGAAAAGAAGTAGGTAAACATAAAAATTATGAAGAGCTTCTTTTTTGGCATCGAGATAATAGATGGAATACAGGACGACGAGCGAACCGATTCCGGTAATCAACAACGCAAACAGCAGACCCAGGCCGTCAACGTAAGCAGTAAAGTTGATGTCGAGCGAAGGAATCCATTTCATCGTCGCAACGACTGTTTTCCCGGCCATCGTCTGGCTGAGGAATTGACTGAAATAGGCGACCAATATCAGCGGAACGAGCAAAACGAACCAGCCGGTGTGCACCGATCGAATTTTTTTATACAGCAATGGAATGAAGAGACTGACGACTAGCGGCAATAAAATTGCGAAATGAAGCAATGACACATGATTCCCCCCTTTTCATTTCGTTCATTTCATCGAAAAAAATGAAAGAAGGACGTAGTACGCAAGCGAGCAGTCGTGCTTGTGACGAGTCCTTTTTATCCAATCATTCGATTCTCATGAAGCATCTGTTAAAAGTATAACGTAGATTTCGGCTCTCTGCATGACACGAACCTTCCTGATGTAGTGCAGGAAAGCGGTTTTTGAGTAAATTATTAAATATGTAGGAACACGGCAGAAAAATGAGAAAAAAGTCCGAAAAAAATTTAAAAGACGAGGGTAATTTGATTACAATCGTCTTTTTCAGGGAAAACCAACTAAGTCTAAAAATTTAGCGAACAGAGGTGCCGTCATGAAAAAGTCATTTAAACAAGGTTTGGTCATTGGAGGAATCGCAGCCCTATCTGCGTTAGTCATCAAGCGTTATAAGCAAGCGGGGGATTCGTCAGAAGGATTCAGCAATCCAGCTGCACTCGATCGTCAACCGAGCATTGATGCCAAAAGGGATGAAACAGAAGTCGGACTGACACAACTCGATTCGATTCACCGGGCGGATTGGCAAGCCAATGGTTTTCCGCAAACGCATGCCGAACTGGAACGTCTAGAAAAAGAAGATAACCAGTAAAAAACACGCTCTCGTCTGAGAGCGTGTTGTCATGTAAAGAATTAAGCGCTTGTCGAAACAAGTGCTTGAATTCGTTCGCTGTGCGCAGCATAGGAAGAGAGATGCTCAAATTGATGTAACGTTAGAGTCGTCATCCGACTATGACCGGTACTGGATTCAAGTGACAGGTACGCTTCGTTTTGATCTTGACCACCACCGTCAAAACGGATTTTAGCTGTAATCGTCCGACCGTCACTCGCTTGCATATAAATATCGTAACCGCCGAAATCAACTCGGTTGAAGCGGTTAGCTTCGCTTACGATTCGTTTAAAAGTTTCAATCAATGAATATGACATGCTATTTCCTCCTTATGTGAAAACTATGTGACCTAACGAGCAATCACCAATCAGTATCGATTATGTATTTTCCCAGTATGTAGAAAAATTAAACCTTTTAAATGAATCTTTATTTTTTTAAGTTTTATTTGCTATGAAACGCGTTTCATACTTTATGATAAATCACGACAGCGCGTGACTATCGTAAACGATGGGCGTCAGCTGAGTAGTAGTGGAGGAGACCTGTTCTTTTCTAAATAGAGGTCTTAAAACGTGTCAGATGCAGCTGAAAATGGAAGACACAAAAAGGAGTTGGATGTAAGTCCAACTCCTTTTTGTGTCTGAAAACCGGTATTAAACCGATTTGTTAATGAGTCGATAGTTAAAGTTCGACGTTGTGATAGACTTGCTGGACGTCTTCCAAGTCTTCCAGCGCATCAATCATTTTTTCGAACTGTTGGACGTCTTCGTCAGATAACGTCACTTCGTTTTGGGCGAGCATGACCAGTTCGGCAACTGAGAAGTCTGTGATTCCCGCTTCTTTCAGCGTTTCTTGAACCGCATGGAATTGTTCTGGCTCCGCGTAGATGATGACGGACTCTTCTTCCTCCAGGATGTCACGCACATCGATATCCGCTTCCATCATCAATTCTAGGACATCATCAGCTGATTTGCCTTCAAAAGCAAAGATGGCTGTCGCATCAAACATGTAAGCGACCGATCCACTGACACCCATGTTTCCGCCGTTTTTACCGAAAGCGGCCCGAACATCTGAAGCTGTCCGGTTAACGTTGTTCGTCAATGTTTCGACAATGACCATTGAGCCGCTTGGTCCAAATCCTTCGTAACGTAACACGTCAAAGTTTTCTTCTGCGCCGCCTTTTGCTTTTTCGATGGCACGATCGACGATAGCGCGGGGGACACTATATGTCTTCGCACGCTCGAGAACCACTTTTAACGCCTGGTTTGATTCAGGATCCGGCTCCCCTTGTTTAGCGGCAACATAAATCTCCCGACCAAACTTTGCATAGACGCGACTTGTATTTTTGTCTTTCGACGCCTTTTTTTCTTTAATGTTATTCCATTTACGACCCATCAGAATCCACTCGCTTTCACATGACTTCGATTTAATTAGGAACTTATTGGTTCCTTCTGCCTCATCAGTATACCGCATAAGTTGTTGATTGCTAAACTGAAAAGATAGCGAAATACGTGTTTTTTCATGATTAACGTTTACAACCAGTCTGAAATCGGGAAGTAACAGAAGATGAAATCTAGCGTGTGAGAGGAGAGGGACTATGAATAAAGCAGCTGTGTTTCACCGGGCCCTGTCTCCGTATGTCTATACATACGATCGAGATACGGTACATATCCGCCTGATGTCGGCAAAGGGAGACGTGAATCGTGTCGAATTGATTTATGGGGATCCTTATGAATGGGATGCGGAAAAAGAAGAAGATCGGGATTGGAACTTTGACCCGGATAAAGAGAAGTTTTGGAAAACGGCGACGGCAGAGATGACGTTCGCGGGATCGGATGCGACACACGATTTTTGGTTTATCGCGATTCAGCCGAAAAAAAAGCGGATCCGTTACGGTTTCAGAGTTCATGTAGGCGGTGAATCCGCCGTTTACACCGAACGCGGGTGGTACGATGAGGTACCGCTTGATCACCCGGGCTACTATTTTGCCGTTCCATATATGAATGCGGTAGATGTATTTGACGCTCCGGCATGGGTGAAAGATACGGTCTGGTATCAAATTTTTCCGGATCGGTTCGCAAATGGGGATGTAACGAATGATCGGCCGGGTACAACGCCATGGGGAACGGAAGCACCAGCCTTTGATAATCATTTCGGAGGCGATTTTCAAGGGGTGATTGATCATATCGATTACTTAAAAGCACTTGGTATTACCGGCATTTATTTTTGCCCGGTCTTTGTCGCACCGTCCAACCATAAATACGACACTCTCGATTATTTACGTCTGGATTCGAGTTTCGGGACAGAAGAAACTTTTCGGGAAATGGTTCGACTGCTTCATCAAAATGGAATCCGGATTTTGCTGGATGCAGTCTTTAATCATGTCAGCGTTGAGCATCCGGCCTTCCAAGACGTTTTATCTCATGGGAAAGAATCGCAGTATGCGAACTGGTTTATGATTGATTCGTTCCCGGTCCAATCAACACCGGTACCCAACTATGAAGTATTTGCTTTTGAAAGCAATATGCCGAAACTCAATACGGCCCATCCGGATGTGAAAGATTATCTATTAAAGGTGGGTCGTTACTGGGTGGAAGAGTTCGGGGTTGATGGCTGGCGACTGGATGTCGCGAGTGAAGTGGACCATGCTTTTTGGCGCGAGTTCCGGCGGGAAGTACGGGCTGCTAATCCCGAAGCGTATATCGTCGGGGAATGTTGGACGGATTCGCAAGGGTGGTTGCTCGGTGATCAGTTTGATGCTGTCATGAATTATGGATTGACGGAAGCCTTTTTAACCTTTTTTGCGACGAACGAAAGTACGGCCTCTGCATTCAGTCATGCCGTCGTAAGGAACTTAAACAGCAACACGATGAATGTCAACGAAGTGATGTTCAATCTCGTTGATTCCCATGATACACCTCGTGCCTTGACGCGGGCAGACGGGAACCTCGAGCGGATGAAGCTGTTGATGTTGTCGCTGTTGACGTTCACGGGAAGTCCGGTCATCTATTATGGCGATGAAATTGGTTTGACGGGTGGCCAGGATCCGGATAACCG
Organism: Exiguobacterium sp. R-39; assembly: GCF_049942815.1. Taxonomy (NCBI): domain Bacteria; kingdom Bacillati; phylum Bacillota; class Bacilli; order Caryophanales; genus Exiguobacterium; species Exiguobacterium sp. R-39. Next base: position 1,695,882 of record NZ_CP187965.1, on the reverse strand, counting down.
GAAGTGTATGGTCTGGGATCCGGCCGAACAAGATGCGGACCTCTTGGCGTATATTACGCGGTTGATTGATTTACGGAAGCAGCATCCGGGTCTCGCCAATGCCAGCGGCTATCAATTCGAGCAACTGAATGATGCGTCGGCAAGCTTTCTGATTCGTCGCCAGTCTGATGAAGCGACTTATTTGATTTTGTTTAACAATGGTTCAGAGGACGTCCATTTTGATTTGACAGATCCAACCGTTGATTTGATGGACGGCCAACGTTATACAGAATCGGTCACTGTAGGCGGGGTGTCCGGGAAAATTCTCCAAATAAAACAAGAATAACCGAACAAAAAAACATCTGTTCAGAAAATAGTCTTTTCTGAACAGATGTTTTTTATATGCTTGGAAAGACTCAGAAAAACGGATGAATCAGCAGACCACTTCTCAATTTAGGTTCGAACCAGGTCGACTTCGGAGGCATGACTTCGCCCGCATCAGCAACTGCCATCAGCTCAGTTAAGCTTGTTGGATGGAGATGGAACGCGACGGCCATCGTACCTTGGTCGACGAGTTGCTCAAGCCCGGTATAACCTTTCACACCACCGACGAACTGAATCCGTGCATCCGTCCGAGGATCTTCGATTCCGAGAAAGGGTGTCAACAATTCATCTTGAAGGATGGCGACATCGAGATCCTCTTTGACAGAAGGACGGTTTTTTTCATAATCGAGTGTGTACCAAGTCTGTTTGAGATACATTTCAAACCTGTGTTTTTTTGTTTCTGTCGCGCGTCCCTTGGTAATAGTGAACCGGCTACTGATTCTTTCCAGCAAGTCATCGACGGACTGACCGTACAAATCTTCGACAACGCGATGGTAACCTTGGATGTTCAATTGATCACTTGAGAAAGAGACGGCGAGAAACAGTCCGGCATCCTCGTGAGGATTCAACCGTGCCACTTGTGCGGCTGCTTCCGCCCGGTGGTGTCCGTCAGCGATATACAGGTGATCATGACGGGCAAACTGACTACCGATCGTCATCATGGCATCACGGTCCGTGACTTTATAGATCGTATGCTCAATCCCGTCTTCCGCTGTAAATTGATAGAGTGGGGATTGTTTGGTCTGTTCCTTGACGACTCGATTTAGTTCGTCATCCGGATGATGGGCAAGCAAAATCGGACCGGTATGAGCAGCAAGCGACTGAACGTGCCGGACGCGGTCCCGTTCTTTATCAGGCCGTGTGAATTCGTGTTTCCGGATGATGCCTTGGTCGTAATCCGTGACAGAGACACAACCGACAAAACCGGTCTGCGTATGCTCACCGTCTGTCAGGCGATAGAGATAATAACTCTCGACATCATCTGTTGTGAGAATGCCCCGTTCAATCGCTTCCTTGAAATGAAGGGCCGCTTGTTGATACACGCGTGGGTCATGGTCGTCAATCAAGTCCGGTAACGTCACTTCTGCCTTGTCGATTCGTAAAAAGGACAACGGACGTCGGCGGACTTCCACCCGTCCCTCCGCCCGATTGAAGACATCATACGGGAGGGAAGAAAACGATTCTGCATATTTGGGGTTAGGTCGCAAGGCATGAAAAGGTTCAAAAGTAGGCATAATCATCGCTCCTTAAAGTAATCTTGTTTTTAACACACCGGGAATGGTATTTAATTGTTGTAATGAGATGATTTCATCCAGATGATTATCGATGTCGATGATCGTATAGGCAATGCCGCCTTTACTGCCGTTGATCATGTTGGCGATGTTGATTTGTTCGGTCGCAAGGACGGAAGCGATTTGACCAACCATGTTCGGGATGTTTTGGTGCGCGATCGTGATGCGTCGTTTACCGGAATACGGTAACTCAACAGACGGGAAGTTGACCGAGTTCCGGATGTTGCCGGTCTCAAGGAACAGCTTCAATTGATCGACGGCCATGATGGCACAATTTTCTTCTGCTTCGGCCGTCGACGCGCCGATGTGCGGCAACGGGATGACACGAGGAAGAGAAAGAATGAAAGCATTTGGAAAATCAGTGACATAGTTGGCCAGGCGGCCTGATTTCAAGACTGTTGCTAAAGCCTGTTCATCGATTAATTCACCTCGGGAAAAATTAAGTAAGGTTGCGCCTTGTTTGATTTTTCCGAGTAACCGTTCATCAAGCAAGTGTTGGGTCGCATCAATCAAAGGGAGGTGCAACGTGATGTAATCACTTGTCGCCAGCAATTCTTCGAGATTGGTGACACGGTGGACTTGATTCGAGACACGCCACGCTGATTCGACAGACATATGGGGATCATAGCCGGAAACCGTCATGCCGAGTTCGTGGAGTGTATTCGCTAAACTCGCTCCGATGGCACCAAGTCCGACGATGCCGATCCGTTTCCCGAGTAATTCCGTACCGGCAAATTGTTTTTTGTTCGCTTCGATCCGTTCCGGGATATCCGGTCCACGCAGGTTATTTGTCCATAAGATACTCGGGATTAATTTTCGGGCCGTCAAGAACAGGCTGGCAATGACAAGCTCTTTGACGGCATTGGCATTCGCACCAGGTGTCGAAAAGACGGGAATCCCCCGATTCGCCAGTTGATCAAGTGGGATGTTATTGACACCGACGCCGGCACGGGCGACCGCTTTCAAGGAAGTTGGAAACTTCATGCCGTGTAAATCTTTACTGCGAACAAGAAAGGCATCCGCTGTTTCGATGTCTTGTTTGACGACGTATTGATCGGTGAAGCGTTTTAATCCTTTTTCCGACACGTCATTCCAAAGTTGTACATGATGCATTTAACGTTCCCCCTGTTCGAATCGTTTTAAGATGGCAATAAGGGCATCGACGCCTGCAGTCGGCATCGCGTTATAGAGACTTGCGCGCATTCCTCCGACGGAACGATGTCCTTTTAAATTGACGAGGTGATGACGTTCTGCAAATTGCAGAAATTGTTTATCTAAATCCGTTTGACCGGTAGTGAAAGGAATGTTCATCCGGCTCCGGTCCGGCAGGGCAACGTGATTTGAAAATAGGACAGATTGGTCCAAGTACGCGTAAAGGGAGGCGGATTGCTTGTGATTACGCTCGACGACCGTATCGAAACCCTGATCCTTAATCCATTCGAGGACCAGTTTCGTCAAATAGATGCTGTATGTGGGCGGTGTATTGTATAAAGAATGATGGGCGGCATGTGTATCGTACCGTAAATAGGAACCTAAACGGTCCGGTGTACGTTGTAAAAGCTCATCTTTTATGATGACGAGCGTCATTCCGGCTGACCCGAGATTTTTTTGAGCCCCCGCATAAATCACATCAAACTGACTGACATCAATCGGTTCCGATAAAATGGAGGAGGAGAAATCAGCCACTAACGGAACATCGACCTGTGGAGCGTCGGTAAAAGTCGTTCCTTCAAGCGTATTGTTCCATGTGAGATGCAGATAATCCGCGTCAGAATAAATGGGACCGGCCGGAATCGAACGGTAGTTGTCCGCATTAGATGAAGCAACGATACCTGTCTTTACAAAAGCCGCGGCATCCTGCATCGCTTTTTGTGACCAGCTGCCTGTATCGATGAAGTCGACACGTTGCTGATTCGTCGCCAAGTTCAGTGGTAACATGGAAAATTGAAGCGTTGCTCCGCCTTGTAAAAACAAGACATGGTAATGATCCGGAATCTGCAAGAGTTCCCGAAGTAAAGCCTCTGTATCCTGAAGGATGTTTTCAAACAAGGTAGAACGATGACTTAATTCCAAAACGGATTGTCCAGAACCTTGGTAATTCAGAAGCTCAGATTGAGCCTTAAGTAAAACCGGTACCGGTAGTACTGCCGGACCAGCTGAAAAATTAAAAACCGTCATCTCATTCCGCCTCCAGTAATTTTCAGAAAATATTCACAACTAAAGTGTAACGGAATGAAAACAGTTAATCAAACTTCATTTCAAAGGGAATTTGAATTTTTTGGAACAGGGGGAGCGTTCGACAGAAAAAGACCAGTTCTCCTAAAGAGAGACTGATCCGATCGATGTATCTGAAGAAAGTATGGAATTCAGGACGGATCAAGTGGCGTAAGTTGATGAAAGTGCCACTTCCAGCCTTCGCTCGTCCAGTGATAAAGCGAAACACTTCGGAAGCGACCGACATACATGCTGCGACCGTATGAGAAATGATCTTCCACGATTTCCTGTACCAGGGCCGTCGTCTCGAAAACTTCGACGATAATCGACTCACTGAGTTGATCGCTCCACTGAATTTGATCCGGATCGACATAATGATCGAGATACGTCTCGGCATCGAACTGCCGGCCTTGTCCGTCAACAAAAGAAAAATCAGGTGATAACAATTGATGCATCTCTTTTCGGTTACCTTGCATCAAATAATCATGACGGTTTGTCAAGAGGAGTTGAAGCTGTTCATGTTTAGCTGAAGTTTCCATGAGAATCATCCTTTCGTTCTTACCTGAATGATGAGATTTCAAAAAAGATAAAACAAAAAAAGACCCTGCAACAGCAGAGTCTTGGAAAATTAAAGTTTAGTAACGTTAGTTGCTTGTGGTCCGCGTTGGCCTTCTTCAACTTCAAACGAAACTTCTTGACCTTCGTCAAGTGATTTGAAACCGTCTGTTTGAATAGCTGAGAAGTGAACGAAAACGTCGTCGCCGCTTTCACGTTCGATGAAGCCAAAACCTTTTTCTGCGTTAAACCATTTTACTTTACCTTGTTCCATGTGTGTTGCCTCCTGCGTATGGCTGAGCCATACTGATTATTACTACCGTGATCAATTTCATCGAGTCAAAAGTGTAACCTTCATATCTCCACCGAACAACAATAATTACTTAATAATATACCACGGTCGGATTGAAAAAGATAGGGGTAGGCGGAAAAGAATTAAAAAAGAGGATCCGCAGTTGCGGATCCTCTCAGGAAAATTAAAGTTTAGTAACGTTAGTTGCTTGCGGTCCGCGTTGGCCTTCTTCAACTTCAAACGAAACTTCTTGACCTTCGTCAAGTGATTTGAAACCGTCTGTTTGAATAGCTGAGAAGTGAACGAAAACGTCGTCGCCGCTTTCACGTTCGATGAAGCCAAAACCTTTTTCTGCGTTAAACCATTTTACTTTACCTTGTTCCATGTGTGTTGCCTCCTGCGTATGACTGAGCCATACTGATTATTACTACCGTGATCAATTTCATCGAGTCGAAAGTGTAACCTTCATATCTCCACCGAACAACAATAATTACTTAATAATATAGCACGTCCGGATTGAAAAAGATAGGGGTAGGCGGAAAAGAATTAAAAAAGAGGATCCGCAGTTGCGGATCCTCTCAGGAAAATTAAAGTTTAGTAACGTTAGTTGCTTGCGGTCCGCGTTGGCCTTCTTCAACTTCAAACGAAACTTCTTGACCTTCGTCAAGTGATTTGAAACCGTCTGTTTGAATAGCTGAGAAGTGAACGAAAACGTCGTCGCCGCTTTCACGTTCGATGAAGCCAAAACCTTTTTCTGCGTTAAACCATTTTACTTTACCTTGTTCCATGTGTGTTGCCTCCTGCGTATGACTGAGCCATACTGATTATTACTACCGTGATCAATTTCATCGAGTCAAAAGTGTAACCTTCATATCTCCACCGAACAACAATAATTACTTAATAATATAGCACGTCCGGATTGAAAAAGATAGGGGTAGGCGGAAAAGAATTAAAAAAGAGGATCCGCAGTTGCGGATCCTCTCAGGAAAATTAAAGTTTAGTAACGTTAGTTGCTTGCGGTCCGCGTTGGCCTTCTTCAACTTCAAACGAAACTTCTTGACCTTCGTCAAGTGATTTGAAACCATCAGTTTGGATAGCAGAGAAGTGAACGAAAACGTCGTCGCCGCTTTCACGTTCGATGAAGCCAAAACCTTTTTCTGCGTTAAACCATTTTACTTTACCTTGTTCCATGTGTGTTGCCTCCTGCGTATGACTAAGTCACACTGATTATTACTACTGTGATCAATTTCATCGAGTCGAAAGTGTAAACTTTGTATCTCCACCGAACAACAATAATTGTTTATAATATACCATGAAAAAATGAAAAAAGGAAGTAATAAACAAAAAAAGTGGCAATCTCCCCTAAAAATATCAAACTCACTTGAAGAAAGGTTATTCCTTGAAGGAATGTATGCATGCAGTTCGAATATCTATAAAATGTTCTTCTTCATATAAGAGGAACAAAATCGCGAAAGGATTAATGGATCGGTTCGCGCTGGGATCGGGCTTGTTTTACAGCAGTAATCAAATAGCCGTGAATAGTAGAATGTTGGTTCGGGCTTGTCCAGACATCCTGAAAAATTTGTCTTAACGTAAGTTGAACTCTTTTTTCGTCATTCAACATACGTGTGAGAAGTAAGTATAAGGACTTTTCGTACCGATCGTATAACGCTTCGAGAGCGTGCTTATTTTTTAATTCGATTTGTTTAAATAACTCTGTATCTGTATTTATACGCATGCTCTCCTCCTTTTAATTGTTTACAACACGTTTGTAAACACTTTGTTACTTATTCAGATATTTTATAATTTTCCCGAAAAAAGAATTATCAAACGCTTTAACTCTCTAAAGTTAAAGAATTATGAATTCATACTATTTTTTTAAGGAGGAAATTAATCATGGGAACCATTTTTCTTCGACCATATCAACTGTCTGATGCAGAACAGCTACTCCGGTTAAGCCTCCGGAATCAATTACATTTTGAATACTGGATGCCTGTAAAACCGAAACCGGATAGTTATACATTGCCGAAGCAACTGGAACGAATCGAACAGATGCTTGAAAACAGTTTGGCGGATCGATCATATGCCTATGGAATCTTTTTAACGGAAAACAATCAATTAATCGGTGAAGTTTCTGCAGCTTTTGTCGAACGGTTTCCGGCAGAGACATGTATGATCGGATATCAATTGGACCGGGAACACAATGGAAAAGGAATTATGGCGGAAGCTGTTCGACAGGCGGCTAAACTTTTATTTGAGACCCATCAGTTTCACCGTCTACGGGCGGAAGTGATGCCGGAAAACATCGGTTCCATCCGTGTGTTAGAAAAAGTGGGATTCAGAAGAGAAGGGCTTGCGAAAAAAAGCTTGTACATCAACGGTGCATGGGAAGATTTTATTTTGTTCGCGCTGTTAAAAGAAGAGTTTGCACCCGGTTAACAGATCCATATCAAAGTGACGTCGTCCTGATGACTGGGCTATAGAAGAAACGGAATCTATCTTTTTTAATGATAAATCACTGAAATGGTCAATCGACAGAGTGAAATAACCTTAAATCCGAACATTAAGTGCTTTTATTTTTCTAAAAGTATGTTTTTTGACGAAATGTTTTTGACAAACCATTAATTGTTCGTTACAGTATTATAGTACGAACGTTAAAGTGTTATTCATAAAAAATATTCGTTATTTGAGGTGTTAGTGATGGATGTAGTATTTGATTACGAAGATATTCAATTGATTCCAGCTAAATCAATCGTCGGAAGTCGTTCGGAATGTGATACGACGGTCGAATTCGGAGGACGACGCTTTAAATTGCCTGTCGTGCCAGCTAATATGCAGACGATCATCGATGAAAAAATCGCAACTTTTTTAGCTGAAAACGGCTATTTTTATATCATGCACCGGTTTGAGCCGGAAACGCGACTGAACTTTGTTCGCACGATGCAGGAACGGGGATTGATTGCTTCCATCAGTGTCGGTGTGAAAACGGAAGAATATGCGTTCATCGAGACATTGGCACACGAAGAATTGACGCCGGAATATATCACGATTGATATCGCGCATGGACATTCAGAAGCGGTCATCCGGATGATCCAACATATCAAACACGTGTTACCGGACAGCTTTGTCATCGCAGGTAACGTCGGGACACCGGAAGCTGTTCGCGAACTGGAACATGCCGGCGCAGATGCAACAAAAGTCGGGATCGGACCAGGGAAGGTTTGTATCACGAAAATCAAAACGGGATTCGGTACGGGCGGATGGCAGTTGGCAGCATTGAGATGGTGTGCCAAGGCTGCCAGTAAACCAATCATTGCAGATGGTGGCATCCGGACACACGGAGACATTGCTAAATCCGTCCGTTTCGGGGCGACGATGGTCATGATCGGTTCATTGTTTGCCGGACACGAAGAGTCTCCTGGTGAAATGCAAGAAGTCGACGGTTTACAGGTGAAGGAATACTTCGGATCCGCTTCGGAATTTCAAAAAGGTGAAAAGAAGAATGTCGAGGGTAAAAAGATGTTCGTTGAATTTAAAGGAAGTTTGTCCGACACCCTGATTGAGATGGAACAAGATTTGCAATCGGCGATTTCCTATGCAGGCGGCAATAAACTGCAGGCGATTCGAACGGTTGATTATGTCGTTGTCAAAAATTCGATTTTTAACGGCGATAAAGTGTATTAAACAAGTCGGAGTGGGACCAGCATGGGGTCTCACTCCGATTTTTTTGCAGTTGATTGTAAACGCTTACTTAAAAGGAAAACGGGTAAAGATAATGGTGCATATTTTCAGAATATTTTATTTGAAGGAAGTGGATGAATTGAGTCAAGAGATTACGACTTACTTAGCAGACAAGTTCAATACGGTCCGGAATCAGACATTAACCTTGATTGAACCGTTGGAACAAGAGGATTTTGTAATTCAGGCAAGTACGGATGTCAGCCCGCCGAAATGGCATATTGCCCATACGACATGGTTTTTTGAACGGATGATCCTTCAAGAGTATGACGATACGTATCATGTTTTTGATCCGGTATACAACTATTTATTTAATTCCTACTACAATTCGATCGGTCCGTATCAACCGCGCCATCAGCGAGGGGTGTTGTCACGTCCGACCGTCAAGGACGTCATTGCTTATCGTGAACATGTCGATCAGGCAGTCTTGACATTGTTGCGACAAGAACGAGAGACGGCCCTTCAACAGGTCATCGAGCAATTGGTCGAAATGGGACTGCAGCATGAACAGCAACATCAGGAGTTAATCTTGATGGATGTAAAATACAACTTCTTTACTAATCCGTTATTGCCGGCGTATCAGACCCGACAAGTCGAGCGGCGTGGAACAGCTCAGTCGCCGCCGCTTACGTTTACGCGATTTGAAGGGGGACTCGTTGAAATCGGTCATGAGGGTGTGGGATTTGCCTTTGACAATGAAAGTCCGGTTCATAAAGCGTGGTTAGAACCATTTGAACTCGCAACACGCCCCGTCACCAACCGTGAGTTCATGGCATTCATTGAGGCGGGCGGGTATGAGCAAGCTGAACATTGGCTGTCGGACGGCTTCCAAGTCGTGACGCAACAACAGTGGAAAGCACCTCTCTACTGGATGAAAGATCAACAGGGTGACTGGTCCATCTTCACATTGAACGGTGTTGAACCTTTGCAGTTGGATGAACCGGTTTGTCATGTGAGTTTTTATGAAGCCGATGCCTACAGCCGGTGGTGCGGGAAACGTCTACCAACTGAAGCCGAATGGGAATACGTCGGGCGGCAAGTTGATCAACAGGGGAACTTCATGGAACAAGGTTCCTATCATCCCGTTCCGGTTCAAGACGCGAATCAGTCGGTGAACGGCATGTTCGGTGATGTCTGGGAATGGACGGCAAGTGCATATGCTCCGTATCCGAAAAGTCGACCGCTTGAAGGAGCACTCGGGGAGTACAATGCCAAGTTCATGTGTAACCAGATGGTTCTTCGCGGCGGTGCCTGTGTGACTCCGGGTAATCATATCCGTGCGACGTACCGGAATTTCTTCCCACCTGCTAAACGTTGGCAGTTCAGTGGCTTCCGATTGGCGGGTGACCTCTAAATGCGGCAACAAGTCGAAAGTTTTGATATGTACACGGATCAGCAGAACATGCTCCAAGAAGTATTACACGGTTTAGCGCAACCTCAAAAGGTGTTGCAAGCAAAATACTTTTATGATCAAACCGGATCGGAATTATTCGAACGGATTACACAGCAACCGGAATATTATTTGACGCGGACGGAAATCGATATTCTATCCGAACACCAAACGGCCATTGCAGATTGTATTGGACCGGTCCACACACTAATTGAGTATGGAAGCGGAAGCAGTCGTAAAATCAAAAGTTTACTCAGTTCCCTCCATCAATTGGAACAATATATGCCAATCGATATTTCGAAAGATTTTCTAATCCAATCCGCGCATCAATTATCTCAAGATTATCCGGGACTCCGGATTAAAGCGGTTTGTGGTGACTATTCTGCCCCTTTGCATTTACCGATTGAAGATAAACAAAAAAAGGTGATTTTCTTTCCCGGTTCGACAATCGGAAACTTTAATCCGCAGGAAGCAGCAGACTTTTTACAACAATCGAGTCAATTGCTGGAGAAGGGAGACGGTTTCTTAATCGGAATTGATACAAAAAAAGAAACTAATCTGCTCCATGCGGCTTACAATGATCGAGCTGGCGTTACGGCACAGTTTAACTTAAATATCTTGCGGCATATCAATGAAACACTTGGAGGGACGTTTGATGTAGATTTGTTTGAACATATCGCCTTTTATAACGAACAGCAGGGGCGGGTTGAAATGCATCTGAAAAGCCGGATCGATCAAATCGTCACGATTGCCGATCAGCGCTTTCCGTTTAAAGAGGGGGAAACGATTCATACGGAAAATTCCTATAAGTACAGTCAGGAAGAATTTCAATGGTTAGCCAAACAAAACGGATTTACTCCAATTAGATGTTTTACGGATGCAAAGCACCATTTCAGCGTACACTACTTGGAAAAGACGCGGATCTGATTGAAACGATAAGGGCTGAAACATCAGTCCGTGTCATAAGCCAAAAAGAAGGGATTGCTCATCTGTGACGATGGCGATTCCTTCTTTTCGTTCAAGACAGCGCGTTGTCTGCTGACTTCTGCTTTTCTGTGTTAACTCAGTCGACTACCGTCAGGAATCGGATGTTCCGGACACGCTAGTACCGGCATCAGATGATCTTGTGTCCCTAGTTCGAGAACACGGCCGGTCGTACCGGCAACGATTCCCGGAACATTCAGCAGGACCAAAGCCTGTTTCCCGACGATTTCTTCGTACTCGAACCGGGATTCTTTCCAATCCAGAAATATGGCCTGTTGAAAGTCTCCAAACACAATCGACAGATTTAAAAAGCCGGGTTCTGCATCTGAAACATGGAGGGAGCGGATGGTGCCGACGCGAATATCCAGTGTTTCGAATTGTTCAGGGGTCACCATATCTTTTATCGGGTGCACATCCAAAACTCCTTTGAATTTCATTTTATAAGAACGTTTGTTCCCTTTTAGAAAGGGTATACCTTTACTATAGATGGAGATATGTGAATCATCAGCAGGTTATTGCAAAAGATAATCGTTCAAATCAATGTCCAAATCTTTTCCTAATGCCAATTTGGATAACTCCTGACCGAGATACGGACCAATCGTTAAACCGGAAGCCCCGAGACCATTGGCGACAAGGACATTCGGATGAGTCGCCAGTCGACCGATGACAGGTAAGGAATTGCTCGTATACGGGCGAAGACCGACCCGCATTTCGTTGATGTTTGCTTCTTCCAGTACCGGTGCGACCGGAATGGCACGTGTCAATAAGGCGTACATTCCTTTAACAGTCGGCTGAAGATTGTAATCGAGCTGTTTTTCATGCGTCGAACCGAGTGCGAGTTTTCCATCTTCGATCGACACGAGATACAAACCGCGTTGTCCCATGATGACAGGCCAATCTTTTGATTGTTCGTTCGAAATATCCAAATGAAGAATCTGTCCTTTTTCGGCACGAATATCAAGACGCGTTTGCAACGGTTCGAGTAATTCATTAATCCAGACACCGGCCGTCAAGATGATTTGATCGGCATAATGGATGTCGGGCCCGATTTGAACCCCTTTGACGTGACCGTCGACGACGACTAGCGAAGCATCGGCTTCAAGAACGGTAGCCTGGTGTTTGATTGCTCCGCTTTCTAAGGCTGCCCGTAAGGCACGTCCGTCGACACGGGCTCCTCCAGAGACGAATAAGGCGTCCTCAATCGACTCAATCAAGGGAAACATTGATCGGACTTGATCAGCTGTCAACCGTTCAATTTGTTGGATCGCCGGTGCTTCCGGGAAACGATTTTCTGCAATCGTCTGCATCTTTTCAATTTTTGACGTCTCATGTAAGGCGATGGTTCCGACTTTTTGATAGCCCGTCTTCGTTTCACCGAGTGCTTCCAGTTCTGGAATTAGCGTATCGTAATAATGAGCACCGTTATTGGCTAGTCGATACCAGGCTTTGTTGCGTCGTTGTGTCATCCAGGGACAGATAATACCAGCTGCGACATGAGTGGCACGTCCGGCTTCTTTCCGGTCAATCAGCAGGACCGTTGCACCTTGTTTCGCTAAATGATAAGCGGTCGATGTTCCGAGGATGCCGGCACCGACAACGATATGGCTGTACATGTTTTTCATCTCATTTCTAAAGTGATCTGTATCAAGTGTAAAGAAAAAACAGACAAACGACAAATCCGATCGATTCAGCACATTATAAATATGGGGAATGATGGGAAAGTAAAACTATTTATCAAAATGTTTCGTATACTGAATATAAACCGATATTTCACACAAAATATACGATTAGAAACGGTCCAATCAGGAAACATACCCTTATAGGCATTAGATCCCGACATCATCGACTCGAACATGTAGTCACCATTGAAGGAGGGGAAGGCAATGAACATTAGTCGCGCCATCGTACGCAAACGCTACACGGATCACACTTTGTTTTATTCTGCCATCCTAATTTGGAAGTTGCTCTTCTTCCTGCCCTTGCTCATGTATGTCAACAGTGGGTCGGACAACGTTTTTCGTCTTTATTTTGTACCTTATTTGACGGTCATCGTTTTATTTCGTGTCATGACCTATTTTGCCACGTATAAAGCGTCTTTTATGGAGATGACCGAGATGGGATTATCCGTCTTTTTAATCATCGCGGATTTTTATTTAATTGCGTTGTTTGATGTACCGTTACCGTTCGGGATGATCATCATGCTGTTATCGATTTTACACTTTACAGCTGCGTTTAGTCGGTTCCGTTGGTTCCGCCGCCGGTTATGGCTAAATCGACATTTAGAGATTTTAAATTTTTTGACCGATCACGGAGAGACCCCCGTCAAGATTGCTGTCGTTTCGGAAGATGAAATGCTTGTGACAACAAAAAGTGGTAAAGAATTTACGTATCGTCATGTCTACTGGAATGGCTTTTACTTCGAACGGGGATAAAGCAGGGGGACTGTAGTGCTGAAATAGGGCTGCAGTCTTTTTTTTATGGAAATCGAGCGGATTGTTTGCGATACTGTGTGAATAAACCGTAACGAAAAGAAGGTGAATGTTCATGATACGCTGTCTGATGGTGACGACAGATCATCAGGTTTTAGTGGATGATAGTTTAAATCGTCTTCACGCACCCGGTATCAAATGGTATTTTGTCGATTTTAATCAACCGACGGAGCAGGAAAAACAACAGCTGGTGTCCGCTTTTGATTTTCATCCGTTGGCCCTTGAAGATTGTTTTCAATACTTGCAGCGTCCTAAGTTAGAATATTACGACGGATACAGCTTTTTTGTGTTGCATGCCCTGGATACGGAGTCACTCAAAGGAAAAGAGATTAACCTGTTCGCCAATGAGAATTATGTCGTTTCTTATCACGAGGAGCCGTCGAGTGAAATCGATGTCGTGTTTCAAGCTTTCCAGCGTATACATAATAATCCGGAACAGTGGACTATTGAGATCGTTCATAAAATCATGGATAAAATCGTCGATGGTTACTTTCCGATTGTTCATACGTTAGAAGATAAGATTTTTGCACTGGAAGGACGGTACGAACAGCGCGGGAATGATAAACGGATCATGGAAGATGTATTTGAGATTCGATCCGATTTGTTAGTCGTCGCCCGGACCATCTTACCGATGCGGGACTTGTTGTACCGGGTCGTTGAATCCCGTCGGCTTGCGATTAATGCAAATAAAAAAGCGTTTTTTCAGGATATTTATGATCATCTGCTTAAGCTGAACGAGATGATTGAATACAACCGGGAAATGACGTCTGAATTCCGGGATAATTTTATTTCACTCAACTCCTACCGGATGAATAATATCATGAAGACGTTGACGATTTTTACGACCATCTTCATGCCATTAACGTTCATCGCCGGCATCTACGGGATGAATTTTGAACATATGCCCGAACTGACGACGCGTTTCGGCTATTTCTTCACACTGGGAGGGATGGCAGTCATTGCGATGGGAATGATTCTATATTTCAGAAAAAATCACTGGTTTGATGAGTAAGAGGAGGAAGTCAGATGGACATTCGGCAATTGACATTTTTTACGACAATTGTAGATCATGCGTACAATTTAACACGGGCTTCCAAGCATCTTCGTATTTCACAACCGGCGCTCAGTCAACTGGTGCGGGAATTTGAAGAGGTGGAACAGGTAGAGTTGTTTTTGCGTCACCATGGACGATTAACCGGTCTGACGGACGCCGGACAGCAATTTTATGAGGATGCCCTGAGTGTTTTGCACGGACATCAACAAATGATGGAACATCTTCACGAACGGTCGCGTGTCATCCGAGGGAAAGTCCGGTTGGGGATTCCACCGGTCATTTTGCCTGTCCTTTTTTCGCAACTGATTCCGAAATTGATGGCGGAACATCCCGGGATTGAGTTGGAAATCATCGAAGAAGGCGCATTTGAATTGAAGCGCCGCCTGTTGCTCGAAGAACTGGACCTGGCGATTTTAATTGAACCGGGGGAATCCTATGGCATAAAACGGTATCGATTGATCGAGGATGAGGTCGTCGTCGCGGTGAGACCGAGCCATCCGTTAAGCGAGGCCAAAAGTGTATCTTACCGTGATCTTTCAGCGGAACCGTTGGTCATCCTCAATGATAGTTTTATGCTGCATCATCAGATTTTATCCCAGTTCCGGCACGTACAAGTCGAACCGCAGATCTTTTTTACTTCCGGTGCGTGGGATTTGTTGATCGGCATGGTGCAGGAACTCGACGTCGTGTCGATTTTGCCGGAGCCGATTCTCCGATTTCATCATGCGGAAGACATCCGGATTTTACCGTTTGACCCCCCGATGCTATGGGACGTGTCGTTAAATCATTTAGCAGGAATCGAGCAGCGTCCGCTCGTGCGGCACGTCCAGGACTATGTCTTACATTATTTTAAATCCTATTGGCCGCATCCGTCCAATCGTGGAGAAAGCGTTAAAAAGAACCCGGATCAGCCACCTCTTTTCTAAGAAGTGGAACTGATTCGGGTTCTTTGTATAGGAATGGGTCCAATCATGGAGGGAAATTAAACGGTTTGATTCAGATGGCTGATGCTCGAATAAGCTTGTTTGAATTGTTCGAGTCGGTCCGTCGTCGCCAAACTGTTTCGTTCCATCTCGATTTGTTTTTGTAACGTTCCGGATAACGCGGTGTACATCTCGTCGAGCAAGTGGGCGATGTGTTGCTGCGCCAGTTCGCGTAACCGCTGCTCTTCCGTTTCAAGATAAGATGCCGCATCCGGTTTCGTCAACTGCATCAAGGCATCTTTTAATTGTTCTTTTTCATTCCGTTCAAAAAAGGCTTTCGGATTACGAAAATACTGTTTGACAGACTGGTACGGTGTCGCATCTTGGAAAGGACCCTCAAAATGGACGGATGTCATCGCCGGTGCTTCGAACGGCGAAAGCTGGAAAGAAGGGTTCAACTTCGTCGCATACCGCTCTTCATCCTGGAAGCGTTGGACAAGAGCTGTTTTGATCCAACCGTCAATCCGAAAATGAGTCACGCGTAATTCTTGTTCGAAATCATATTTCAAAAAGCCGAGTAGCTCGACCAATGCTTCGTGTAAGGCTTGCTGCTTTGTGGCATTCGCGAAGCGGACAGGATGATATGCTTCTTTAAAGAAATCCGGAAAACGGTAATAGATCCGTTGGTTGACATGATGTAACAGTTCATGAATTTCAGCGAATAAGGCATGACGGAGTAAATCGGTCCGCCGGTCTGAAAAGTGTGTGTCGATCGTCTGACTCAAGTCGTCCAGTTCTTCTAGCCGTGTTTCTTTTCGGGCGATGTTGAATTCGGTCTGTTCCATCAATTGGCGTAAACGATGGACGGTTTTCTCCGTTTCTTCCGACAATACTTGAACGGCCAGTCCTTTGAGATCCCGTTCCAGGAACTGATGGAAGGCGGATTCAAAGACTGGCAGACCTGAATCCAGCGTGCGGTCCATCTGCTTCTCGGCTAATGCGTGAAGGCTTGAGACGCCGAACAGACGAGGCGACCGAATACCGAACCGTTGTAATTCAGTCCCGACGTACTGCAGGACTGCTTGTTTTTCAGTGTCGTTTTGTGCCAGGTCAATCGCATTGACGATGAAAAACATTTTGTCCAGTTCAAACGCATCTTTGACACGACCGAGCTGAATCAGAAACTCACGGTCGGCACGGGCGAAGGCGTGATTGAAATACGTCACGAATAAGATAGCGTCCGCATCTTTGATGTAGTCAAAGGCAACGTCGGTATGACGGGCATTAATCGAATCGGCACCCGGTGTATCAACGAGAGTGATCCCAAGGCGGGTCAATGGACTATCGAAGTACAAATCGATGACATCAACAAAGCAACTGAGATGCTCTTGTGCGACATAGTCCGTAAACGTCGTTTGATCAACGGTTTGTATCGTTCCGACGAACGGCGAAACAGACGGATACCCTGTTAAAAAGGCACGTAAAAAAGAGGTATCCCGCAATGTATGGTCCGGTTGAGATTCAATCCAATGTGCTGCTTCCTGCAAGGACGTAATCGTCACGTCAAAAGCCTGAAGCAGGTCATTTAATTCGTCGACGAGTTCCTGTTCCGACTTAAAGCGGATCGTCGCAGTACCGTGCGGATGTACCGTACTGACCGGATTGATCCGGTTGATCGAAGCGGTCGTCGGATTAGGTGAGACAGGCAAGACCGGTTGTCCGAGTAACGCATTACAAAACGACGACTTGCCGGCACTGAACGCACCAAACAAAGCAATCGTGAACGTACTGGAGGAGACACGGTTCAGTTTGTCTTGCAGGTAGGCGACCGTGTCTTCGAATCCGGAAACGGATGCTAAAATCGTTTGGATCTGTTGTATGTCTTCCAACGTATAAGCCCGTGTCTCCTCGACGTCTTGTGAAAGAGTTGCTTCTTCAGCAACGGCGACTTCCTCGATTACTTCCTGCGGCTGGAACGGAACTAACGCTTGCTCGGCTTGGCTCAGTTCCTGTTGCCATTTCAAGACCTGTTGTCGAGCCGTTTCCAGTTGTTGGTTCGTCGGCGAGTCCGCCTGTTCAAGATACATTTGGAGCAATTGCCGGGAGTCGGCTTCGGTTTTCAACAGCTCACATTTTTGGCGTAATGCGGCTTGTTCCGTCAGCAAGTCCTGTTTGACGTTGCCATCTGTCTGTTCCAGTTCTGTTCGAATGCTGTCACGCCAGCGGTTCGTCTCTTTTGTATACCAGTCGACCGTCAAACTGACGACACGATTCGTAAACTGGAGGACTGACTCACCGGTAATCGTGATACCTTCCTGGACGGCATCCTCGATGACGCGGAGTGGCGGGTCGAGTGGATAGGTATCAATCTGCATCGTGTGCTGATCAGATAAGAGGCCGGCTTCCGCTAAAGATTGTTTCATCAACTTCCGCAGATGCAAAGCGATTTCAGATGTCGTAACGGAGCGGTACGCCCGTATGAGTTCGTCCGCGACCTGTTGCTGGGTGATCTGCGTCTTTTTGGCACTTCTGAAAAACCCGACTTTAAAGGATGCTTGTCGTGTTTCCAAAAAGGTTCGCATTTTTTCACGAAGCTCAAACGGCATTAGTGTAGCATTGCGCAATAAGCTTTCCCGGTGCTGTGAAAAACGGCTGACCCACTGTTCCGGTGCCATCAGTTCGAGTTGCAAATCGAGCTGATGCAACTGTTCAAACAAGGCTTCGGAGTGTTGCCGCTCTGACGAAGTGATGAGTTCGTCCGTCGACTGGACCGCTTCTTCGATGCGTGTTTCAAGATACGATACGTGTTCGGCGTGTAAGGACTCCAGTGTCGTAACAGCTGATTGCAATAATTTCGGCTGGACGTCACGAATGCTTTGGTCGACAAGCTGTTTAACGGTCAGGAAATCATTTTCCGGATGATCCGCTTCCCGTAAGCTCGTAAAGAAAATTCCTTTAGGCTCGACGCCATGGGTTGCAAATGACTGAACGACCGAACGCTTAAAGGCGGCAAACGATAGTTCGCCGGACTGGTGTTTATCGATTTGATTGACGATCAAATACAATTCAGGCACGGAAGTCAACAATTCACGGGTGACAGTGAAATTCAATTCGGATTGGACATGGTTGTAGTCCATGACGTAAAAAATCATGTCCGCTAAGTGTAAAGCTGACTCCGTGGAAATCCGGTGGGCGTCATCGACGGAATCAACACCGGGCGTATCCATTAAAACGAGTCCTTCCGGTAAGCTTGAACCGGCATGTGTGATATCGATCCGTTCGACGGTGCCGTCCCGTCCTAATGTCTCAAGATGCGGTAAGTCGGTTGCGGCCAACTGGACGGCAGGACGATCATGAAAATGGACGATGGCCGCATCCTGCTCCTCCCGACGTAATGTGACGATATTGGCACTGGTCGGAATCGGGCTGGTCGGTAAAATGGACTCGCCCGTCAAGGCATTGATCATGCTGGATTTCCCGGCAGAAAAATGACCGGCGAAAGCAATCGTAAATTCGCGTTTTAATAGTTTTTCGGAAAATTTATTTAATTTGTCGAGTCGGAGTTGATCCGACGAGGGTTGAATCAATGTCGTGAGAAGCGCGGTCGCTTCAATGTGATTTGTTAACCGTTCTTCAAATGAGCGCATACGTGTGAAACCCCTTTCTTACAATCCAGTTTCAGTGTATCACGCTTATTTTGGTTCCGTCATCTGTTCATCCGTAAGTTCTACAACCGAGTGTGAAAAGGACCTTCAAGACTTACGAATTCTGCAAAATAGTATATGATGAAAAAAGAGCATATTCAATCCAATTCATCGGTCATGGACAGTAAATTCGTGAGGAATAAAAAAAGATTGAATTCCTGAGAAATAAGGAATTCAATCTGCTCGATGGTGACGTTTTTTTATGAAAATCATCCGGTTGTATCAGGGACAATCATTTCCGATTCGTCCGGAGATTGTTCCGTTGTCTGCATCAGACGTAGAAGGTGGAGTTTAAACAGGTACATGACGAGCAGGTGAATGTTGGCCTGCGTCGATTTGTAAATGATCCACGGTAAGGCCGGTACATACTCATGAATGGCAATCAGGCACTCCTGGGATCCTGGAATCTGTCGAAACTCAATCCGCCCTTTGCTGCCTTCCTGAACTTGTGCAAACAGTCCGCCGGTAATCCGGTACGTCGCTTGCTCGGCATCCTGAAACGGATCTTTTGTTAATTCAAGAAGCGGTGCATCGACGAACGGCACTTGAATCTTTACGACGGTCTCATTCGCAATGCTTGAAGTCAGGAACGGCTTGGCGAAAGAGGAAAGCCACGATACATAGTTATCGGCTGCCCAGTTGGCATCGCGACCTTCCGGCAAGCGGACGCGCTGAACGGATCGCACATCAAGCGCTTCCTCTTTTTGAGAGGAATGACCCGACTGTTTCTTCTGTTTCTTTTGGTCCTTTTCTTCCTGCTCTTCTTTTAACGCCATGCGGACAGATTCTTCAAACGTGATTTTCCCGTCGCTGATGCCATCGACCATCTTATCTGGATCTGCGACCATCTTATGAACCATACTTTCGACAAGAGGATAGACCGTCTCTTTTGGTTCGCCCGAAACTAACGTCACCCAAAGGCGGGACAGTTTGACCGTCATCAAAGGGATGTCAAACGTCGGTTGGTGTTTCCCCATGACTTCTGCGGTTTTTAAAATCATTTCCTTATAGGTCATCGATTCCGGACCACCGACATCAATGGCACGGTCTTTCAGATCCTCCCGTCCGACACTTGCTCCAAGCGCATGAATGACGTCCGGCAATGCGACGGGATGTGTCTGATTCCGTGTCCATTCTGGTAGCAACATGACAGGAAGTCGTTTGACGAGCTTCGATAAAATCGGGAAGGAAGACCCTTTTGGGCCGACAATCAAAGCGGCACGAATTGTCGTTACCGGTGTCCCGTAAGCACCGAGAACACGTTCGACTTCCAAGCGGCTTTTCAAGTGGCGCGACAATTCTTCCGTCTCCTCCGGAATGATCCCACTTAAATAGACGATTTGCTGAATGCCGTTTTCCTTGGCAGCGCGGGCATAATTGTCGGCTAAAATCAAATCCATATCTTCAAAGGACCCTTGTGTCAATTTAGCGGACGGCATCATGGAGTGGACCAAATAAATGGCGATATCCGCCCCTTTTAATCCGTCGATTGTATCCTGGAGTGAAAACAAGTCGCACGAGCGCCATTCGACATGGGATTCGTCGTCCTTATCGTCCCCGTTTCGTGACAAAGCGATGACGTTATATTTTTTCTTGAGTTCGTTTAAGAGATTGTGTCCGATATATCCGGTTGCACCTGCAAGTGCCAGGCGTTTGCGTGTTTGCGTCATATGTTTTCCCCCTCGATTGGCATTACTTGTTGAATTTACCCGAATCAAACCATTCGTAATCCCTTCAGATGTTTTCATGAGATAACAGGCTTGATGTGTGAAAAACAGGGAAAAAGAAAAAGAGATCAAATGAGTGAAGGCGAATTATCGTTTTCCAGGTACATACTACTTACTTTTTAATTTAAGGAGAGGGCGAATATGAATCCAGTCTGTTTCTTAGATGATCAACACAATAAGCGGTATCAGATGATTTTAAAACGCTTGAGTACACGGAATCGGGCGAAAACGCCGTTTCAGGCAATCCTGTTTTTAGCAACGGGGAATCTACAATTGATGCAATTGTTCAGTGATTATTTTTTTCCGGAAACGGGTGAGTTTTTTTATCAGGAAATGTTGGCTGAACCGATTGATGACCGGATGATCGATGTGGAACGTCAGCTTTTGGTACAACTGTATAACGGTCGTACGACGTTGACCGTAATCGAAATCATCGACCAGTTGAACCCGAAAGAGTTAAAGCTCGTGCTCGGAGCGATTCAGGTGCGGATGTTTGGGACAGACGAAGAGCTGGGGGAACGAAAAATATGATGACGGTTCAAAGAGGCTGAAATAGCCTCTTTTTTTGTTTTTTTTCACCGAAAACAGTAAAAGAAAAAGAATAAAGGAAGAATCGTTAAAAGATGTTTGTGATATCAGTTTATTATCATAAAACGGTATCCGAATAAAAGCTAAGCTTGTTTATTAAGATTTGATTGAACAGGTGAAACACTGGAAATAAGATGTAAGTAACAGGAAATGGCTGACGTTACAACTGAAATTTCTGACTGGGATATGAGAGGAGTGAGCGTATGCAGCTCAAGCAATCGATTTACTTTCATTCACCGATTTTTCTTCAAAATATCTTAACGACGGTTTACGGTCGCATGCTCTACCAGGAACGATATGGTCCGGTTTATCAAAAACGGTTACAAGAATTGAAGGAAAAAGAACGTTTTCGGACGAATGCGCAAGTGGAACAACTGGCACGACTGAATCAATTTCTGCTATTTTGCCAGACGTACAGTTCCTATTATCAAGAGCTGTTCGAGCAACATCAAATCAGATTACCGCTCCAGGCATTGGATGAGTTAAAGCAAATTCCGATATTGAGCAAGGAAATCCTCCGGACGCGTAATGCAGACGTCCATGCTAAAATCCGGGCGCCGATCCTCGGGAAAACAGGCGGGACGACAGGGAAGTCGATTCAAGTCCATTACACAAAAGAAGATATGCAGATCCGGATGGCGCATCTCGACTACTTTAAGTGGACACACGGGATTGAACGCGGCATGCGACGCGCCAGCTTCACGGCTCAGACGTTAGCGGCAGAATCACAAAAAGCACCGGTGTATTGGCGGATGAATAAAACGATCAATCAGATGTTGTTTACGATAAAAAATATTAATCCACAAACGGCAGCCTCGTACATCGAACAATTGAACCGGTTTAACCCGGAATCAATCGATGGTTTACCTTCAGGCATGATCGAAGTGGCCCGTCATGCCAAAAAATACAATATTCCGTGTACGTTCCGCCCGAAGGCGATTTTCCCGACGGCGGAAATGATGACGCCGGCGGAACGCCAATTGATTGAGGAAGTGTTTCATGCGCCGATTTTTGATCAGTATGCCTCATCCGAGGGAGCACCTATCGTTGCAGAATGTCGCTATGGTAAAAAACATCTGCACTATGAAATGGGCATCATTGAGGTTGAAGAAGATGGTCAGATTCTCGTGACGAGCTTTGATACACACGGCACTCCGCTCGTCCGGTACCGTGTTGGAGATCGTATGACGCTGAGTGAAACAACGTGCCAGTGCGGGCACGACGGACCGGTCATCGCGTCAATTGACGGACGGGGACGAAGTTTCATTCAACTGAAAGACGGTCATCGGATTTTCGAGGGAGAACTGGCCGGTATCGTTCGCGCTTTCCCGAACTGTATCGAACGGGTCCAATATATTCAATCCGACAAGGAAGAAATCGTCATGCTGTACGTACCGGATGAACGTTGTTTTAAAGAAGAACACGAAAAGGAACTGTACTTCGTCTTGAAGCGGTTGTTTGGCGGACAAATGGAAGTGTTGTTACGGGCAGTTCCGGAAATTCCGAAAGAAATCAGCGGGAAAACGTTGTTAATCAAACAATTGTTACCGGAGACCAGTTGAAAATTCAAAACGTAAAAAACGCTGGCAGATTAACCTTTCTTTTCAAAAAAGGTAATGATGTAATCGTAACGCGGATCCAAATGAGGATCCGTGTTTTTGTCGGATATTTTTTATGGGGTATGGTTTTTTTTGACAATTGTTGTAATATGTGAGAAGAGAATTAAGAAAGGGGGATTGAGATGAGGTCACGCGCCAATGTCTTACTGCTTGGATGTATACATTTTGATCGTCCGGATAACGGTGATTTGCTTCATCTACAAGGTAATTCAGTCCTGACACCGGACCGGCAAACACAAGTTAAGGATGTTTTGAGTGTCCTGTCTAACTTTCGTCCGACAAAAATCATGCTGGAAACGCAATTGGAGAACCAACAGGATTTGACGCATGAATACGCGGCGTATCGTGCTGGCAACTTGACGCTGACCGCGGATGAACGGCACCAGCTGGGTTTTCGTCTCGCATCCCAAGTTGGTCTCAATTTAATTCAAGCAATTGATTGGAATCAGTTGCTTGACGGGATACCATCGCTTGGACAGCTTAGAGAGGAAAAGCCTGAACGATTTGACGAAATCATTTCCAAGGAGACAAAACGAATGCAACAGATGGAACAAGAATTTGCCGAACTGCCGTTGCTTTCTTTTCTACAAACAATTAACACAGATGGACGGGTGCAGGAGATGCATCAGACTTATTTAAAACTTGCTTGTCTTGGTGAACCTGGAATGGAGTGGGTATCGCGATATTGGTATTATCGCAACCTGATGATTTTTAAAAATATCCTTGCATGCCTTACAGGACAAGATGAGCAGGTTGTCATCATCTATGGTCTTGCACACGTCCACTTGCTAAAACAGTTGCTAACGGAGAGTGGCGAGGTTAATCTTTTGACGCTTGACGATATCATGATATAGGGAGAGATACATATGTTATTTCATTATCATCTATGGACACCTTTCGTTGAAGAAACGGAACGGTTTTATCAGCAGCTCGGTTTTCAGGTGACACAACGGATTGGTAGATACGAAGGAGCGTTCACCTCGTTTGATCCTCCGCTCGACTGGGATGATTTCCGCGAGCAACCGATTCTGTTTCGGATCATTGAGATGAAACGCGGAGCGATCAACATGACGTTCGGTTACGGAAAAAAGGTGATGTTTGATCATATCGGATTTCTCGTGACAGAAGCCGACCGGCTGCAGATCCTCGGCCGGGCGGAAGCGGTCGGATTAACGGTCCAGGCAAACGAACGCCGGACGTTCATTCAGACACCGTTTGGTTTCCGGATCGAACTGCAGACCCATCCTGATGCCGTCCAGTCAGAAACGGGTGACCAACTGCTGCAACTCGACATTGCGACGTCGACACCAGGTCTTAAGAAGCTGTTGTCTCAATTACTGGATCGGTCTGTTCCGGAAATTACGACGATTGTAGCGGAACGGATGCATTTCAGACAGGCTGTGTTTTCCGGAACGCCTACGCTGCCTGGGCAGGATCCAAACGGTCTTGAAGTCCGGACCGTGAGTCCGCTCGCGTTAATCAGTGGACGGGTACGTGACGAAAACCTTTAAAGGCGTCGTGTCTGTCAGCAAGTTCTCGAAACATCCGGCTAAATCCTGAGAAGCAACTGTTTGTTCAAACAGTCGTTCGAGCTGCGGGACATGTGGTGCCGTCTTAAAAAACCATGCGGCATGGTCCTGATAATCCCAGCCGTCACTTGAGCCGATCAGCCGCAATTCCTTTTCGTAAAAGGCGGCAGTCAACGATAAGGTCTCGTGATTCCCGTCTGAAAGAATGCAGAGCTGTCCATGGGGAACAAGCTTTTCCTGCAATAAGGCGAAAGCGTCCTGGCGTGCGGAACATTCCAGTGCATGTGTAAACGTCTCGACGAATGGATCAGTGTCTGAGTACAAAGTATGCGCCCCGAGTGACAGGGCAAGCGATGTTCGGACCGGATTAGGATCGGATACGACAATCCGTTTTACACGGTAATAGTGCCGAAGATAGAAGACCGTCAGCAGTCCCATGACACCCATTCCGGTCACAAGCACCGAATCTGTCGTTCGTGGCGCTAGTTTCCGGACGCCTTTCGCGGCATCGCACGATAGGATGTTCAGCAATGCGAGTTTGGCGGATATGCCGTCCGGAACAGGAATGGCTTTGGCTTCTTCGACGAGTGCGATATCCTGATGTCCGTAAAATGCAAGCAGGCGGTCGCCGACTTGAAACCGGGTGACCTGATCTCCGACAGCGATAACGGTGGCGTAGCTTTCGTAGCCGGTCTCTTTCGGATAGGCTGGAGACGGATCAGTGGGGTCGTCGCCCCGGACTTGCGGCAGTTCAGCCCCGATGCTGATCGCGCCGGCAATCGTCCGGACAAGCAGTTCGTGTTCTTGGACCGGAGGAAGGTGGTGTCTGGTCCAGGTGACAGACCGGGCTGCCGTAACCTGTAATCGGTGTTGATGCATTAAAAAACCTCTTTTCTGAAAAAAATCGTCTTCTTCTAGTATAAGGTAAATAATCCCTTGTCAGATTAAAAATATGACAATTTTGTAAGGTGGAAACTGTCGGATGAGGATCCATTTCCAATTCAGGATATGTTATTCTGAAAAAAAGATGGAATCAGAAAAGGGTGTGGTCCTCATCGAACGAATCGAAATGTCCATCCATCGTGGATTAGTAGAGTTGAAGAATTTAGATAAACGGATTCAAAAAGCGCAGACGAAATCGTTTATCGGTGTGCAAAGTGGCAGTCAGGCACCTGCAGGATATCCGTCTGTCGTGGTATTTGCGGAAGAAGCGAAAGCGAACCTTCAGTCAGTCCGCGATTTAATGGAGCGCCGGAACCGGATTAAGTCTTCTATCACGGCATCGAATGCCGTGACGATCGTCCGGATGGAGGGGCGTGAGATGACCGTCGCAGAGGCGATTGACCGTCGGGATACCGGTCTTGTCTATGAACGTCAACTGTTGCAGACGTTACGCGAACAACTCCGACAAGTCGAACAGACGATTGAGACGGAACGGCAAGACGTCGTACGGCGGGCGGACAGCCATATCGAAGCGACATACGGGTCGCGGGAAAAAGGGAATGCGGACGAGATGGAAAAGTCACGCCGTCTGTTCCTCGAGCGGCTGGAGCCGAATCTGATTGATCCGTCGAACCTGCGTCAGGTCATTGCTGAACTCGATGAGACGATTGATACGTTTGAAACGGAAGTGGATTTTACGTTATCGGAAAGCAACACAGTGACCAAAATTTTCGCCTGAGGAACATCCCCTGTTTGCCTGATACTCCTGTGACCAAACACGCTTGTTTTGTGCGATAACAAAACAACGGTGCACTGGCACCTCACATCGGTTCTATCCGGAACCTGACGTGAAAGTTCAACGTTGACAGCTCAACCGACAACGAACAAAGGTGAACGCTCAGAGCATTAAAGTAGAACCTTCAACGAATAAAGAAGGATCAAATCCACGAGAACATGGTAATAGAGAGGACTTGTTTGTTGCCTCTAGGAGTACCGCGTGGCTGGGCCGACAGGGGACATACATAATAGTCGACGGGAGAGGATGGGGAAGATGTTGAATTGGTATTTAACGGTTCTTGATATACCGAATCTTGCGCTTGCAGCACTCATTATCGGTATTGTTTTGACTGTAAGGTACGGACGTCTCTTTGTTCGTCGAGACATCCCGATATCCGGTAAACGACTGGCAGCCGTCCTGTACGGTGGCTGTCTGTTCGGTTTGGGCGGGATTGTCCTGTTGTATGCGTGAAGAGACAACCTTTTTTGAAGCGGAGATCTCCGTTTTAAAAAAGGTTTTTTTGTTTCCATCACGAAGGAGATAATGTCAGTGGAATTGAAAAAAAGGAGGAACTGAACATGGATGGATTATTAAAACGTCGAATCGGAGCGGGAGTTGTCGACTTAGTTGTACAAGGGATGGTTTCCGGTGTGCTCGAGAAAACGGTATTGAAGCGTATCAAGAACAAAGCAGTGCATTCACTCATTACGGAGCCGGTCGTTAATTTTTTGATTGAGACGGTCCAACTGTCAACAGGTAGCGGACAAACCGTCGGGCAACGTCTGTTTCAAATTCAGGTCGTCAGCGAGAACGGCCAGCCGCTCGCCATCAAACAGATTGCGAAACGGATTGTGTACCGGGAGACGATTGCTCCGATTAAAGGCTGGAAAAATCGGGAAGTATATTGGCAGGATGGATCCGTCTTGCCGGAAGATGAATTCGCGCAGACGCGGGTAGTCCGGACGGTAAAATGAAGTCGTTGAGTCAGGGCTAAAGAATAGAAAGGCGAGGGTAGCAGATGTGAATTCTGCTACCCTCGTCTGTTTGAATGAGAACGTCAGTTAATACGTAGTACTGAAAGAATAGGTGATGTGTTGCGAATAAGGAGAGTCTTGGTTGATAAAAGAAGATAGTACAAAAGGGGATGAATCAAAACAAATACCAAAATAGGATGAAATCCGGTCGTTATTCGATGCGGCCGACAAAACAAATCCGGGTTGAGAGGTTTCGATCGTCATCCACCGACCACTTACCGCTTCGTGAATAGAGATGACCGGTTGTTGATGAAACAAAAAATACGTATCGAACTGGTGGATGGACGGTGTTTTGTTTGAAAAGAACTGGTTTAACCGGCGCCCTAACTGAAAATCAAAGTCTGTTCCTTTCGTTTGTGTGAACAAGGGATCGATTAAAAGCGTCGGCGCTGGATGAAGGAAATGAGAACTCGAAAATTTTAAATCATGTTGTGTGATGCTCTCTTTACAATTACCGCTTAAGTTAAAGAAAATTGGAAGGGACAATGAGAGGCGAAGCGGCTGTTTTGTCGTTGCGACATAGTGAATCGTCAATTGATTATCATTTGTCAGTAAGTAAAGGATATTGAGGTCGATGCTCTGATCCTCGACTACGATTTCCGTTGACAGACGGAGTCCTGCTTGTCGTGTCGTCGTAAACCTTTCCCCGTCATTGAACACGAAATCATGTAATGCTAAGTGGCTATGGCGAACTGTACCGGACGACACGTCATAGACCTGCCCGGATACGCCGGTAAGAATCGAAGAATCAAAAGCATCCGACTTCCTAAAAAAGCCGCTGAAGATGATATCTTCTTGATGACCATTCCGGTCAGGAACTAACAACCGGTCGATTCTGCCTCCTCTATTCGAAATACTGACTTCAATCCCTCGATTGTTTTTCAATCGATATTGTTTCGACTGATCATCCGTCAATTGATCAATTTCGATCTGCATTTTCTTTCCTCCTCTTTTCAAGTGAAATAAAACGCTTTTTAACGGTATAATAAATGTGAAGCTACAAATTAAGTAAACTTTTTTATTTAATTTTACCATAATTAAAGTTTAAGATAATAATCTTTTTACTAAAATTATTTACTATAAAATTAACTGGAGATAGGGATGGATGGATGATGGCAACGATTAAAGATATTGCGAAAGAAGCCGGATGTTCGATTTCGACGGTTTCGCGTGTGTTAAATAATGATCCGACTTTATCGGTGGGAGAAGAGACGAGGACCAGGATTTTTGAAGTGGCAGACGAGGTCGGGTACCGAAAAAAAACACTGAAAACGCTCGTGAAAAACATTGCTTTTTTATACTGGCTGACTGACAACGAAGAGCTCGAAGACGTCTATTTTCAAACGATGCGGGTTGAAATTGAAAAAAAAGCACGTGAAAACAATATTGAGTTGACGACCTACAAACTAGAGGGGGGAATTGAGAAAATTCCACTTGATATCGACGGGTTTATTGCTGTCGGTTCCTTTATGAATCGTGAGTTGGAATATTTGAGGGAATTGACACCGCATGGCGTGTTCATCGATTCCACGCCGGATCCGGCGTATTACGACTCCGTTCGTCCGGATCTTGCACAAATTACCCGGCAGGCAGTCGAAGTATTGATTGAACAAGGACATCAGAAGATTGGGTTTATCGGTGGAACGTATCACAACCAGGATGCGGATACAGAAGAGATGGATGGGCGGGAACGGGCATTTCGCCAAGCAATGGAAGAACGTCAGTTATTGCGTGAAGAGTTCATCTTTTGCCGGCGGGGTTTTTCGGTCGATAACGGTTATTACTTGATGAATCAAGCGGTTCAACAGCTCGGGGAAGAGTTGCCGACAGCTTTTTATGTCGCGGCGGATCCGATTGCGGTTGGTTGCTTACAAGTCTTGAATGAACAGCAAATCGAGATTCCGAAACGCGTCAGTCTGATCAGTGTCAATGATACAAGCATCTCAAAATATGTATCACCACCTTTGACAACGTTCCGCATCGACTTGGAGGAAATTTGTCAGAATGCGATTCAATTGTTGTTGGAACGAATTTTGAAGAAACGAAAAGTGGTCAAAACCGTTTACATCGGTGCTGAATTAATTAGACGGAAAAGTACATTGTAAATAAATTTAGTAAAATTTTTTACTAAATTTATTTACAATGTTTTCTTGTGGTGCTATATTTTGATTATTAAAGCGCTTACAAAAAGTGTTTTAATCTTTTCATAATATGATCCACAGGAGGAAAAAGTAGATGAAAAAAACCATTACATATATGACGGTCCTGAGTAGTCTGGCGTTAACGGTTTCGCTCGCGGCGTGTGGTCCTGGGGAAGAAGCGCAGGGAAACAAGGAACAATCATCAAATAAAGAAGCGAAGCTGATCGTCTGGGAAGACATTGAAAAAGGCGAAGGAATCAAAGACATCGTTTCAAAATTCGAACAGGACAACGATGTCGACGTACAGGTCATCGAAAAACCGTACGCTAAGCAAATCGAGGATTTACGATTAGATGGTCCGGCTGGTACAGGTCCTGATTTGTTGACGATGCCGGGGGATCAGATTGGCACAGCGGTAACGGAAGGAATCATCAAAGAGATGAATGTCCCGGAAGAGGTCCAGTCGATTTATACCGATGTTGCCCTTGATTCGCAAAAAGTGAACGGAAAACTCTACGGTGTCCCGAAAGCGGTGGAAACGACGGTTTTATACTACAACAAAAAACTGGTCTCAGAAGACAAGCTACCGAAAACACTGGAAGAATGGTACGCCTTATCGAAAAAAACGACAACTGGGCAATCGTTCGGGTTCCTCGCTTTATTTGATCAAATCTATTATGCCCAAAGTGTCTTAAGTGGATATGGCGGTTATATTTTCAAACAAGATAATCAAGGAAAATACCAGACAAAAGAAGTCGGTCTTGCGAATACCGGAGCCATCAAAGGTGCGTCCTATATTCAAAAGTTCTATCAGGAAAAATTATTCCCGGCAGGTATCATCGGGGAGCAGGGCATCAATGTTTTGGAATCCTTGTTTACGGAAGGGAAGGCAGCCGCCATCATCTCCGGTCCCTGGAATGTCGAGCCGTTTACGAAAGCCGGCATTGATTTCGGTATCACAAAACTGCCGGAACTTGAAAACGGGAAAAATATGAGTTCTTTCATCGGCGTCAAAAGTTATAATGTCAGTGCCTATTCCAAACGATCGGAGCTTGCGAGCAAACTGGCGCTTTATTTGACGAATGCAGAAAACTCGAAAAAGCGTTTTGAAATCACAAAAGAAGTCCCGGCCGTCAGTGCGTTGGCACAGGATCCGGCTGTGACGAAAAGTCCGGCCGCACAGGCAGTCGCCGAACAATCGAAATTTTCCGAGTTGACACCTAACATCCCTGAAATGAATGAAGTCTGGAAGCCGGTCGATGCCGCCCTTCAAACGATTGCGACCGGAAAAGCGGGACCGGAAGCAGCGATGAAGCAAGCCGTCAAGACGATTGACGGTCAGATTAAGGCGAAACACGGAACGAAATAACCGTGTTTAATATGACAATGCCTGACAGTCGGAGATTCTAGTAAAGAGGTGAAGGACGTGCAACACCGGAAAATTGGATTGATGTTATCAATCATTCCAGGACTTGGCCAATTGTATCACCGGCAATGGATGAAAGGCGGACTCTTGCTCGCAGTCAGCATTGCCTTTTGGATAGCGTTCGCCGATCTGCTCAACATGGGGCTATGGGGAATCGTAACACTCGGAACAGAAGTGCCACGCGACAACTCGATTTTTTTGTTGGCACAAGGCATCATCGCGATCATCGTCCTGTTATTTGGGATCGGTCTGTATGTATTTAATTTACGGGACGCCTACCGTAATGGAGAAAAGCGGGATCAAGGCGTCCGACCGGATTCTTTGTGGTCGGATTATCGGAATTTAATGGATCAGGGTTATCCCTATTTAGTCAGCGGACCTTCGTTGTTTCTATTGATCTTTGCCGTAATCTTTCCCATTTTGTTCAGTTTCGCCTTGGCGTTCACGAATTATGATTTGTACCATTCCCCGCCTGCCAAACTGGCGGATTGGGTCGGATTTTCTACCTTTGCTCAAATCTTCACAGTTGATATTTGGCGGTCGACGTTCTTTGATGTGTTGTCTTGGACAATTGTCTGGACCTTGGTCGCCTCGACCTTACAAGTGTCGCTCGGTATTTTTTTAGCAGTACTCGTCAATCAAAAAGAGGTCCAGTTCAAACGTGTCATTCGGACGATTTTCGTCTTGCCGTGGGCGGTTCCTGGTTTTGTGACGATTCTTGTCTTTGCCGGACTCTTTAATGACAGCTTCGGTGCCATCAATCTGGACATCTTGTCTCTGTTCGGTCTTGATCCGGTCCCGTGGTTAACGGATGAGAAGTGGACACGTGTTGCCCTCGTTTTTATGCAGGGATGGCTCGGATTCCCGTACGTCTTTTTAGTGACGACAGGTGTCCTGCAATCAATTCCGGATGATTTATACGAAGCAGCAACGATTGACGGGGCGTCGATGTTTGCGAAGTTTCGACATATTACGATGCCGATGGTACTGATTGCAATGTCGCCGATCATCATTACCCAGTTCACGTTTAATTTCAATAACTTTAATATCATCTATCTCTTTAACGGGGGCGGACCGTCCGTACCCGGTTCCAATGCCGGCGGAACGGATATTCTCGTCTCCTGGATATATAAATTGACGATGCAGTCCGGTCAATATGCGTTAGCGGCCGCCTTGACAATCTTACTGTCGATTTTTGTCATCGCGATTGCGTTATGGCAGTTTAGACGTACGAACGCCTTTAAGGAAGGAGCGTGATCGGGATGGCGACTGGAAACAAGACACGGACGGTTCGTCTGACGCTGACCTATTTGATTCTGCTGTTCGTTGCGACCTGCATCATCTATCCCCTCCTGTGGACGATTGGTGCGAGCTTTAATCCGGGCAACAGTTTAGTCAGCACATCGATCATTCCGAAAAATCCAACACTTGATCATTACCGGGAATTATTTGCCGGAAAAGAAAGTCTGCAATACGGTCATTGGTATATGAATTCTTTGAAAATCAGTCTCTTTACGATGCTCGGGACGGTTGTCAGTGTTTCTTTTACAGCCTATGCTTTTTCAAGGTTTCGCTTCAAAGGACGCCAGCAAGCCTTGACGTTGTTCTTGCTGTTACAGATGATTCCGCAGTTTTCAGCCTTGATTGCCCTGTTCGTGCTGGCCCAGCTACTTGGCATGATGAATAGTCATTGGCTGCTGATTCTGTTATATATCGGCGGGCAAATTCCGATGAATACCTACTTGATGAAAGGATATATGGATTCAATTCCGGTCGATCTCGATGAAAGTGCCAAACTCGACGGCGCCGGTCATACCCGGATTTTCATCCAAATTATTTTACCGCTCTGTCGTCCGATGCTTGCCGTGGTCGCGATGAATGGATTTACGGGACCACTCGGGGATTTTGTGCTGGCTTCGACAATTTTACGGACGCAGGAAGCGTATACGTTGCCGATTGGACTGTTTAATCTTGTCAACGAAGCGATGGGAGCGAGCTATACGACGTTTGCTGCCGGAGCGATTTTGATCAGCATCCCGGTCGCGGTTCTGTTTGTCCTGCTGCAAAAACATTTTGTGTCCGGACTGACGGCCGGGGGAACAAAAGGGTAAGAGAGAAAGAACAGCTAAATTGGTGAGTGAGGGAGAGTTTAATAATGGGACGAAAAATCTATACATCAAAGGCCAGGCATCTGTTGCATGGCGGGGACTATAATCCGGATCAGTGGCTCGATGTCCCGGACGTCTTGCAGGACGATTTACGGTTGATGCGTCTCGCGCACACGAATACGTACTCGGTTGGTATCTTTGCCTGGAGTGCGCTCGAACCGACCGAAAATCAGTTCACATTCGACTGGCTCGACCGGATCATTGACGATATTCATGCGAACGGGGGCCGGGTCATCCTCGCGACACCAAGCGGGGCGCGTCCGGCCTGGTTATCGCAAACGTATCCGGAAGTCCTGCGTGTCGATGAGCGGCGTGTCAAACAGCTCCACGGCGGGCGTCATAATCACTGTCTGACGTCACCGGTGTATCGAAAGAAAACGCAGCAAATAAACTGTTTGTTGGCCGAACGGTACGGGAATCATCCAGCGCTGTTGATGTGGCATGTTTCGAACGAGTACGGCGGCGAGTGCCATTGTCCGCTTTGTCAGGAAGCCTTTCGCGACTGGCTGAAAGTGAAGTATGAGTCGCTCGAAGCGTTGAATGCCTCGTGGTGGAGTGCCTTTTGGAGTCATACGTTTGATGATTGGTCGCAAATCGAGTCGCCGTCACCGATCGGCGAAAGCATGGTCCATGGTCTGAATCTGGACTGGAAACGCTTTGTGACGGATCAAACGATTTCCTTTTTTGAGCAGGAAAGCGTCCCCTTACGCGAATTGACGCCAGCACTTCCGATTACGACTAATTTCATGGCGGATACAGAGGACTTGATTCCGTTTCAGGCCCTCGACTACAGTCGATTCGCGAAGAATGTCGATGTCGTCAGTTGGGATGCCTATCCGACCTGGCACAACGACTGGGAGACGACCGCCAATTTAGCGATGAAGGTCGGATTCATCAATGACTTGTTCCGGAGTCTGAAGCAGCAACCGTTCCTCTTGATGGAATCGACACCTAGTGCCGTCAACTGGCATCCCGTCAATAAAGCGAAACGTCCGGGCATGCATCTGTTGTCCTCGCTGCAAATGATTGCCCACGGTTCCGACAGCGTACTGTATTTCCAGTGGCGTAAATCCCGCGGCTCGTCGGAAAAGTTCCACGGGGCGGTCGTCGATCATGACCGGTCAGAGCAGAACCGGGTCTTTCAGGAAGTCGCCCAAGTCGGACGGACCCTCGAGCAACTGGACGGCGTCGTCGGCACGACGCGTCCGGCAGAGGTCGGGATTCTTTACGACTGGGAAAACAACTGGGCCTTAAATGATGCCCAAGGGTTCGCAAACGACACGAAACAGTATCCGCAAACCCTTCAGGAACATTACCGTTTTTTTTACGAGCAGGATATTCCGGTCGATGTCATCACGAAGGAACAGCCGTTTGATGCTTACAACCTGTTGATCGTGCCGATGTTGTATTTAGTCAGTGCGACGATCCTGGAGCGGTTGCAGCGTTTTGTCGAACAGGGTGGGACGTTAGTCACGACGTACATGACGGGTCTCGTCGACGAACACGATTTGGCGTATGCCGGGTGGCCGGGTGAACTGAAAACGCTGTTTGGTTTGACGCCACTCGAAACGGATACCCTCTATCCGAATGACCGGAACGGGGTGACGTTTGCCGGTAAACGGTATGAACTGAAGGATTATGCGACGGTCATTCAGGTTGACGAAGCGGAAATCGTCGGCAGCTATACCGATGACTTTTATCGTCATACGCCGGCCGTGACGAAACATCGGCTGGGACAAGGAGAAGCCTGGTATATCGGTGGGAGACTCGAGACAGCCTTCCAGCGTGACCTGTATACATTGCTGACGGATCGCTTACGGATCGAGGCGCCGCTCGCGACATCGCACAGAACGGAAGTATCCGTTCAAGTACGTCGCGGTCAGGAGACAGATTACGGATTCATCCTGAACTTTTCCGAAGTCGAGCAATCGATTGAACTGTTCGAGCCGTTGCTGGAATCTGCGACACAAACGGAGATCAGCAGTCAGTTGATACTTGCCCCCTATGAAGTCAAGATCGTTGAACGGAAGAATCGCGATCAAATATGAATGTAATCAAAAACGGCTTTTCAGACAGAAATAACTTCTGTCCGAAAAGCCGTTTTTTGGTATGGCCGTTAAAAGGTAGTTTTCTCTTGTGGAAAGCTCATCCATTCGAGCAGTGTTTTAGCCGGACGCGACAAGACCGCTTGTTTTTTCCAAATCAAGTAGGTGTTGGCGGTAAGCGCCGGCGTCAGCGGGACGAAGATGAGTTCACTTCCGCTTGTATTGACGATGCGGTCGAGACACAAAGCATGACCTACTCCTTCCTTGACGAGGAGCGAAGCGTTGAACAGCAGGTTGTATGTTCCGACGATATGGACCGTGTCCCAGTCCAAACCGGTCCGTTCCGCGAACGTCCGATTTCCTTGGAGTTGTTCCGAAACGATTAACGGGAGGTCCCGTAAATCGTCTGCCGTTACCGTCGCCTGTTGCCCGAGCGGATGATCGCGCCGTGTCAAAATCCCCCATTGATCAGGCTGATTCAGTTTCAGGTAATGATAGGCCTTGACGTCAAACGGTTCAATGACCAGTCCGAAATCCAGAATTCCTTTATCGAGCTTATCCAGAATATCCTGACCGTTCCCGCTGTGAATCCGAATCGTGACGTCCGGATGCTGTGATTGCATTTGTTTGAATGACCGGATGACCGGCAACAGACTTTCCGTTTCACCGCCGCCGATATAAAGTTCGCCACGCAACGTTTCCTCGGTCACAAGATTGATGACGATTTTATCGGCCAGCGTCACAAGTTCGCGCGCCCGTTCCGCCAAATAGTACCCGCTTTCCGTCAGGACGATGCCTCCCGGAGTCCGGTCGAACAACGGACCGGCCAATTCGTCTTCTAACCGTTGGAGTTGACGGGACAGTGCAGGTTGAGAAATCCGAAGAATCCGGGCCGCCCGGGTGATGTTTTTTTCCTCGACGACTGCTAAAAAATAACGTAATTGTTGAATTTCCATGACGTCCTCCTATGCGTTTTAGTTATGATTAATGATTTCATATTAGCATTAGACATGAAAGGTGAATACTCGTAACCTTGTAGACAAGCAACAACTAAGAGGAGGAATACAAATGAACACACCACTGGATAAAGTCATCGTCATCATGGGCGCGTCAAGCGGAATCGGCGAAGCGACGGCACGACTGCTCGCGTCACGCGGAGCCAAATTAATGCTCGCCGCCCGTCGAATCGAGCGGTTACAAGTCATTCAGGAAGCCTATCCTGAAGCGTATATTCAAATCAAACAGGCCGACGTCACCCGATTCGATCAGGTTGAAGCCGTCGTCGAGGAAGCAAAAGCCGTCTACGGACGGATTGATGTTCTCTTCAACAATGCCGGCATCATGCCGACCGCTCCGCTTGCGGCCGGACACCGGGAGGACTGGAAAAACATGCTCGACATCAACGTGATGGGCGTCTTGAACGGAATTACCGCGACACTGCCAATCATGGAACAGCAACAGTCCGGTCATATCATTGCGACAGATTCGGTTGCGGGACATGTCGTCTATCCGGAATCCGCCGTCTATTGCGGGACGAAGTTTGCCGTCCGGGCAATTATGGAAGGATTACGTCAGGAGCAATGCGAAAATAATGTCAAATCGACAATCATTTCACCGGGAGCCGTGCAGACGGAATTGTATACGACGATCAGAGATCAAGCAACAGGCGAGTCACTGCGTCAAGCGCAACAAGAGTGGGGATTGACGAGCGAAGATGTCGCCCAAGCCGTCCTGTATGCCATCGATACACCGGACCGTGTCTCAATCAGCAACTTAATCATCCGTCCGACGCAACAACAAGTGTGATGCGGATGGAGCATTCATCGATCTACCATCAAATCGAAAATCGGCTGGTCGAGTCACACGATGCCGTATTCGAGCAAATTCATGCCGTACAGCGGGACGGGGAACGACTGCTCCACCGGTTGAATCAGCACCTGTTGTCTCCGGCCGAGTTTCGCGAGACGCTGGGCGAGCTGATCGGTCAGCCGG
This sequence comes from Exiguobacterium sp. R-39, assembly GCF_049942815.1. Classification (NCBI taxonomy): domain Bacteria; kingdom Bacillati; phylum Bacillota; class Bacilli; order Caryophanales; genus Exiguobacterium; species Exiguobacterium sp. R-39. The sequence goes on along the minus strand of NZ_CP187965.1, from coordinate 1,658,895 downwards.
TGGATGAGAGTGTTGTCGTCTTACCCCCGTTTTATACAGACTTTGGACGGCATATCTCACTTGGGAAAGACATCTTCATCAACCGCGGAGTCATGTTGACGGATCTCGGTTCGATTCAAATTGATGATCATGTGCTGATCGGTCCGTTTGCCAAGTTGTTGACCGTCAATCATCCGGTCAGTCCGTCGAAACGGCGGGGGCTGTCGGTGAAACCGATTCACCTGAAACGAAATGCCTGGATCGGAGCAGGGGCAACGATTCTGCCGGGCGTGACCGTCGGTAAACATGCGATTGTCGCAGCAAATGCGACCGTGACAACAGATGTACCGGACTTGGCGATTGTCGCCGGCACTCCGGCGCGAATCATCCGTTATATCGATGAATCGGAGGACTGACATGAAGCGTCGAGTCGGGACTGTCATCGTTCTCCTCTCGCTCGGACTTTCAGGTTGCAGTCCGTCAGTTTCGGTTTCAACCGAAGTCAAACAAGAAATCAAGGAGAGCGATACGATGAACATCAACGTCAACGGTCAGGTTGCTTCCGTACAACTGGAAGATAACGCGACGGTAAAAGCTATACTTGCGGAAATGCCGTTTACAATTCAGATGGATGATTTACACCAGAATGAGAAATACTATTATTTCGATAAGTCGTTTCCGGCGAATCCCCAACCGATTCAGACGATTGAAGCCGGAGACGTGCTACTGTATCAAAATAACTGCCTGGTGATTTTTTATCAAGCGGCTGAACCGATTGTTCCGTATACACGGATTGGAAAAATCAGTCGTTTTCAGGAAATCCAGGCGTCGTTCGGAAACCAGTCTGTTTCCGTGCAATGGTATGAAGGAGAGGGAGGACAACTATGACAAAATCGAAGACACCTGTAGAACATCCTTTTCAACGGGGAGAAATAAATGAAGCCTTTGAAGCGTATTTCACGGGACAAAGTTACCTCCATCCGTTAGTCAATGATTCATCGCTCGAAATTTCAGTCGGTCAGGTGACATTCGAACCGGGCTGTCGCAACCATTGGCATATCCATCGGGGCGGATATCAAATCTTACTCGTGACAGATGGGGAAGGGTGGTATCAGGAGATGGGCAAACCGGCCCGTCTGTTGCGAAGCGGAGATACGGTCGTCACATATGACGGCGTCAAGCATTGGCACGGGGCGACGTCAGACAGCTGGTTTTCGCACTTGACCATCACGGCAGGGACTCCGGACTGGCTGGAGCCGGTTTCGGGACGGGAATATGACTTGCTGAAGAAATAAATGAAAAACGAGATCTACCTTCAGTCCGTCATCTGGACCAGAGCGTAGATCTCGTTGTCTTTGGAGGGGAAAAATTAAAACGAACTTTCGAGTGTCCAAAAGGAATCTCCCAGTTGCTGCATCAGTTCGTTGGCCCGGCTTTCAATGCTTTCCGGTAACGTCGCTTGACTAAAGTAGGCCAGGTCAAGACTTTCTCCGTCAAGCATCGCAAGTGTCCCCGTGACGTTTTTCGCATGATAGAGATGAATGACGCCGTGCACTTCATCGCCGTTCGGATACTGGTAGTAAAAGCGGGGACCGGAAAAGACGCCGATCAGTTCCAGTTCGCTTGTCTGTAATCCAGTCTCTTCCTGCAGTTCACGGATGGCGACTTCTTCGAGCGTTTCGCCGAGTTCCATCGATCCGCCAGGCAGTCCCCAGTCAAGCGTATCGGACCGGTGTTGGAACAAAACTTCCTGCTGGTCATTTGTCACAAGGATGGTAGCACCGACACTGATGATTGGACGACTGCCGATGAGTTGCCGTAATTCTGAGATGTATCCCATTTAAATCAATCCTTTCTTTTTCATTGTTTTGACAATATGGATGTTTACCGTGCGAATCCGCCTTCGGCATGGATGACCTGTCCGGTGATCCAGGCGGCGTCTGCACTGACGAGAAACGCAATCGTGCGTGCAACGTCCTCCGGTGTCCCGATCCGTCCGAGCGGAAACTGCGGTATCAGGTGCGTCCGGATGTCGTCCGTCATCCAGGTCGAATCGGTCGGTCCAGGATTAAGCGCATTGACGGTAATGCCGAGCGGTGCGACGGCTGTCGCAAAGGAAGTCGTGAAAGACGAGACAGCCCCTTTCGTTGCAGCATAGGCCAGTTCTTCGGGCATCGCGCCAAGATCCTGGCCGGACGTCAAATTGACGATTCGGCCGTCCTGCAAACCGGCTTCTGCGAAAGCCCGGGCAAACAAGGTCGATAATAAAAGCGTACTCCGTACATTGACGGCGTAATGGGCATCGAGTGCCGTCGCGTCAAGCGTCGCGAGATCCGTTTGTGTCGAATGTGCCGCATTGTTGATCAGGACGGACGGGGTGCCGAGAGTCGAGCACGTATGCGCAAGCACACGTTCTGCCGCATCCGGCGCCGACAAGTCGATTTCGAGCGCCTCGCTTCGGACACCGTTTACCGCCAGTTCTGCTTGAAACGTGTTGATCCATTTACGATCCGCTTTCCAGTATGTAAAACAAATCGTCATCCCTTCTGCCGCAAGCTTCCGGCAAATGGCTGTGCCGATATCGCGGGGGTGGCTTGCCCCGGTGATAAGGGCAATTCGGGGAGTATGCGACATAACAACGCCTCCAGTTCCATTAAGTATGTGCTTGTTCATCTTACCGCTCCCGAAGGAACAACGTCCAGAAAAAAGAGGGATTTTTTTACAAAAATCAATAGGAACAGTCGATACGGAAATGATAGGATGGAAAAAAGAAGGAGGGAGCCGTTGTGGAACGTAAATATGCCGCTCGATCTTCATGGAAGCGGATCGTAAAACGCGATTACCGGGAGCTTTATCTTGAGACAACATCGTTTACGGGTTATGTGACACGGCTCGATATGATTCGGGTGACAGACCCGTTGTCGGTTCGTTATTCCGGGCAGGAGATTCAGATTGCTGGCGACGGTTATTCCTGGCTCCAGCAGTTTCCGGCAGGGCAGAAGCACGTCATCACGACGATGTTCAATGCACACGGACAGATTGTTCAATCGTACATCGATATTTGTCTTCGGCATGGACGGGATACGACCGGGATTTTTTGGGACGATTTAATGCTCGATCTCGTATTATTGCCATCCGGAGAATATTTTGTGCTGGATGCGGAGGAGTTGGAAACGGCTTTGACGGCCGGCGAGATTACCCGGGAGGATTACGACCGGGCGTGGAAGGAAATCAACCGGCTGCAACAACAAATCCGGTCAGCGGAGTTTGGTCCCGGTCCACTTGCCTGTGCCCATGACGACCTGTTCAGGCAGACAAACAAGTCCCGTTGACAAAATCAACGGGACTTGCGAGACGGTTAAACCATCTTGTTGCGGTTATTGTAGACGACAAATACGACGATACTGATGACAGCTAAGGCAACTACGATGAGAACCATGAGGATTCATCTCCTTTTTCCCGCCGAAAAAAATAGCAACTGCTGTTACTGGTCTTTACCCGTCATTCAAAAAAACGAATAGAGGGTATCAAAAAAGAAGTTATGAAACGATGACGAAATGAGGAGTCACCATCAAGGAGGAAATGATCGTGAAACAGGCATACATTTTTGATATGGACGGCACGTTATTTCAAACAGACCGGATTCTCGGTCATGCGCTGGAGGATGTCTTTGTTTTCCTGCGTGAACAGGGTCGGTGGACGAAAGAGACGCCGCTCGCCGAATATCAGGCGATCATGGGCGTACCGTTGCCGGAAGTCTGGCGGACATTGTTGCCGGCACATACGGAGGCGGACCGGGCACAGGCCGATCAAATCTTTCAAAACGCATTGATCCGCCATATTAAACAGGGGCATGGTGCCTTGTATCCGGGGACGGAAGAAGTACTGGCTGCGTTACAGGAAAACGGACATGCTCTGTATATCGCGAGCAACGGCTGGAAAGTGTATTTAACGGCCATCGTCCGGCAGTATGGACTGGACCGCTGGCTAGATGGCGTTTATAGCATCGAAGACGTCGCGTCGTCACAAAAAAGTGATCTCGTCGCCTACATCTTGTCTGGGCACCAGTTAACGGAAGCGGTTGTCGTCGGAGACCGGATGTCTGATTTTCAGGCGGCTAAAGTCAATGGGTTACCAGCAATCGGCTGCCGGTTCGATTTTTCAAACGAAGCCGAGCTGGAACAGGCCGATGCCGTCATTGAAGACTTACAGGGACTGATGCAACTGGATTTAAAGGCCATAACACCGTGACAGAACAGACGAAAACCGGCTCCTCTCCTACAGCGGAAGAGACAGCCGGTTTTGGTTTACCCGATCAGTGTTTTTGGAACAGGGCCGTCCACAGTCCGGACAGTCCGAAGACGGAATCGGTCGGAGCGGCCTCCTGCATCAAGCGGATGTCACGCACAGCAAACGTGTCGAAAATCGACCGCAGTTTCTCTTCCGTAAAGCCGAGACCGCCGTTTAGAATCCGTTGCCGGTAGACATCCCAGTCGGTCATGTCGGATCCGCCGTACTGTCCGCCTTCGACGAAGCAGGTCAAAGCAAAGCAGCCGCCTGGCCGCAGGGCATCCGAGACGATCCGGATGTAGTCGGGCCGCCGGTGCGGAGCGATATGATGAAAACAGCCGGAATCATAGACAAAATCGTAGGCGCCGTGTTCGAACGGCAGTTCAAAGAGATTTCCTTGACGAACGAAACATCGAGTTGCCGGGCCCGTGCCCGTTCATTGGCCCAGTCGACCGAGGTTTTCGCGAGATCGACCGCGTCGACCTGACTACCGTGTTCCGCGAGATACAAGGCATTTCGTCCGGGACCGCTTCCTAGTTCGAGCACCCGGTTCACCGGAATCTCCAGTTGATCGACATAGCGGACCAGGTTCTCATCCGGTTTGTCGACGAAAAAAGGGATCCGTTTCGTCCGGTCGGCATAAAATCCGTCCCAAAAAGCGGTCGGTTCCCGTAGTAAAGCGTCAAGCATCTGTAACAGATCGTCGTGCGTCCGAATTGTTTCGTTCATCATCAGTCCTCGTTTCTTCCCGGCAGGTTTCGCAGGCGGACTGCCGTTGTGAGTGTTTCTTTCAAGTGTTCCGTCCGTTTTTCGGTAAAGGTCGTCCAAAACGTCTCACCAATCGTTGCCAGTTCGTCCGGTGAATAGACACCGGGTTCAAAGCTTCCCCAGCAACCGTCCGTCGTCAGTTGATCCCAAAAGACATAATCAGCAACCGGATAATGGGACAGCGGAACGTTTCCGCCCATCGGTTGCAGGTCAACGAGCTCCGGACAAAGCCACATCGCGGTCGCGACGGACAACAGACCGCCGTGCCGTTCGTTTAATCCGTCGAGTCCCGCAGCATGCAACGCTTCCTCGAAGGCTCGGTAGCGGTGTGTCGTGATGACGACGAGTTCCGGATACTTAAAATTGATCTGTTTGACGAATGCCGATTCCCAGTATGCCCCTCCGTGCCCGTTGCAAAGGATGAATCGAGTGAACCCTTGCCGGTACAGATTGACGATGATTTCTTCGAGCATCATTGAGATCACCGTCGGACTGACGGTGACGGTCCCGATTTGATTGGCATGTTCTTCGGAGGTGTTAAACGGCAGTGTCGGTAAGACATAGGCGTTTAACCGTTCACCGAAAACAGCGGCCTGGTGCTCGGCAATCAATGTATCAAGATGCATCGGCAGATACTGTCCGAACTGTTCGGTTGCCCCGACCGAGAGAATCGCGGTGACAGTCTGACTGTCTTGAATAACCTTCGTACTGTTTTTATAACTAAGCATGAATTCATTTCCCTTCATTCAAAAACTTGGCGTAACTCGATTTGTCCTTCGCCGTGACCTTGCGGATCCGGCATACGTCTGGCCCAAGTGATCGCTTCCTCTCTTGACGCCACATCGATCAAAATAAATCCTGCCAATTGATCCGCCGACGGTTCAAACGGTCCGGATGTGACGTCCGGTTCTTCATTTGGTTGGTGAAACGAAAAGCGAACGGCTTCCCGCGTCGGGTGCAGTCCTTTTGCCATGACCCGGACCCCGGCTTCGACCAGGTCCCGGTTAAAGGCGGCCATCGCTTCCTGAAGGAGTGGATCCGGAAACAGACCGGCTTCAGAGCGGTTTGACGCTTTAACCAGCAATAGGAATAACATGGATCGACCTCCTTGCAAAATGTGAACGGTGGGGATGAAAAACTTCTATTGTATTTATTTCGACCAATCGGTTACATCTCCTACATTTTAACTAAAAAATGGATGTTAAAATTCTTTTGGTGGAAGAAGAAAGGAAAAAACGTTGCTGCGTCAGATTCCTTCGATTAGCATAAAGTCAGAAGACTGAAAATCAGGTCTCACCAGGAAAGGAGCAGGGAAATGATCTATTGTATCGGCATGTTTGTGCTCGGTGTCGTTGCTCTGACGGCGCGGGGACTGTATTTTGACATCTTCCGCTTAACGGAGTGGGGGAGTGTCTTCGTTTTTCTCCCGGCAGCGCTGTTGCTTTTTTGGGTGGAACGGTGGCAACAAAAACAAGATGCGGCATTCAACGGAAGCGGAACCGGTTACACGTCGCGTCTCAGTGACCGGCAATCGACGGGGATCAAACAAATCTACCGGGCAGATACGGTCGTCGGTTCCTACCGTCGGACGTTTAAACAGGTCTGGCACCGCTGGTTCGTCGCTTTTCCGAAAGTGGAGAATTTTTTTCTGAACCTCGTTTTTGATCTTTCGCAGCGTGAACTCCGATTCGAGGAAAAACCGGTCAACGACTGTGGAGCAATCAGACCGAATGGACGATCGAAGAAGGCGGCGAAACCGTCGGCGACATTAAAACCGAAAATACGGTCCTGCACGCCGTCGAATTCACTGAAGTACTGAGGATGACGTACCGTGGCGAGACGTATCAGATCCGGTCGCCCCGGTTATCCCGACGGATTGAAGTGAGACGCGATAAGAAAACGATTGCGGCAAGTCACCGAAAACGGCATCTGCTGACGTTTGATGTCCCGGATCTTGAGACACAGGCCGTTTTACTCGCCGGTATGATTTTGTTTCGGCTGCATTTTCGCGAGTGAAGCCGGACATTTCACATGACTTGGTAAAGGTAGAGAAATCGGATATCCTAGACAGGTAAGCAAAATTAAAAGCAGAAAGCAGGCGATGTTTGATGAGTAATCCACTGAGCCAACTCGCATGGACCTTCGTCTCCGAGTGTGACATCCCGCAAGACGTAACAGGATTATTGATTCAAGGCGAACAAGCGTTGTCCGCATATAAGACGATCCGGGACGTCGCGATTTTTACGACACACCGGCTGATCATTCGGGACGCGCAAGGATTGACGGGCAAAAAGGTCGAAGTCTATTCGATTCCTTATAAATCAATTAACATGTATTCAACGGAAAACGCCGGCGGCATGTTTGACATCAATTCGGAAGTCCAATTGTTTACACGGGCCGGAACGATCAAAATCAATCTCAACAAAAAGGTCGATGTCCGTAAAATTGACTTGCTGATTGCGAACGCGATTCTTTAAAAAGGGGGACTGGACGATGAAACGAGGAATTCCAAAAACGGCGGTGCTGGTTGTCTTGACGTTACTTGCAAGCCTCTGCCGAGCGAGACGAGTCCGTTAATTTTATTTCAATTCCCGTAATGATTGTATAAAATGATTTCATACGGACACGATCGATTCTACTCCTTCCAAACCATCAGCTGTCGTAACAGGTAAAAAAAGAAAAATGTTCAAAAAAAACGAATCCTTCAAGGACCCGTTCCGCAGCTGACGCTATAGTGTTGCGCCGTTTTTTTACTGTAACAGATCGTCGGGGTCATGCCGGTTTCACTGTCATAGTCGTACCACACGACATCATACATCCGACCGTAGTTCGGATCGACCATTCGTTTGTCGAGGATGACGGTGTAACTCTGATACGGATGACCCTGTTCATACAAATAATGGCGGATGGCGCCGCTCTCGGTATCGTTCGAAAATACGACCGGCGACAGCAGGGGTAAGACGATTAACAAGGTGAGTACGCATCCACCAATCGACAGCCCGACTTTTTGCCAACGCTTCATTTGAAAATCACTCCATTTCAGTTAAAATATTGAAGTTGTATGTAAAACAACGACCGACAGTCACTGGATTGTCGGTCGTTTTGGTTTACCCCGTCTTTCGCATCGATTCGAACAATCGTCCTTTGTAGACGTCCGCGATTGTATTCAAAAAAGACTCGGAAAAACGTTTCGGGAAATACGCCTTCGCATAAAAATAGTGATAAGCGCGCTTTAAATCATCCCATTGCGTGCACGGATCGGTCTGACGGAATCGGGCGACGTCGATGATCCGTGTCCCGGTCGGCGTCAAGAGAATGTTTCGTAAATGAATGTCGGATGGATTCAAACCGACGGAACGTGCTTCAGCTAAAGCCCGATCGACCGTTTGGATGACATCGTCCGTGATGAGTGTCCCGCTGATCAAACACTCAAACAACGTTTGTCCTTCGATGTATTCGATGACGAGGTAGTCAGTCCCGTATTCATACTGTTTCGCATACGTCGCAAAGGGACTTAATTGTTCATAAATCGACCCTTCGATTGCTGCAAGATGTCGGTGCGAGGGGAAAAACTTTTTAATCACCCGGTCGGTTCCAGTGACTCGAAATACAAAGGCACTGCGGCCTGTTCCAATCCATTCGAGTTGTTCCGGATAGGACGTCACCGTAAATCCCTCCGGCGTCTCGGCCAGATGGATGGCAAAAGCCAGTTCGGAATCTATCTTCACACATGCCACTTCCTTTCTCTTCTTTTATATTATACGACGTTTGACCGCGGATGGTTTCATAAAACGGCTCCTGTGTGAAAGTTTTGAACATTTTGTGATATGCTGAAAACGTACGGATACTACTTAGCTCAAGGGGGCATTTTAATGACGACTTTACAACAATGGCGTGACCATTTTGAGGCGCTTCGGGCATACGATGAAGCTGTTGCTTTACTCTATTGGGACATGCGGACATACATGCCGGAACAATCCGCCGACAACCGTTCGAAATCAATCGGCTTCTTATCGACGGAAAGTTTCCGCCGCCGGACGGGAACAGCATATCAAACGTTACTTGAAGCGATGGGGCAAGAAGCGTTGACGGGTGTGGAAGCCGTCTCCTATGCCAAAGCAAAACAAGCGTACGACCGGGACTCGAAGATTCCGGAAGCGGAATACCAGACATTCATCACGTTAATTTCGGAAGCGGAAAGTGTCTGGGAGAAGGCGAAGGACGCGGATGATTGGGACTTGTTTGCACCTTACCTGGAAAAGATTGTCGCGATGGAACGGAAGTTCGTCGAGTACTGGGGATATGACAACCATCCATACGATGCGTTGCTACATGATTACGAGCCGGGGATGACGGTCGCAGAACTCGATCCGTTGTTTGCAGAACTCCGTCAAGCGATCATCACACTCCTGCAACAACTCGACGGAAAAACATTCCCGACACTCGACTGGTCAGCCGACCGCGAGACACAGATTCGATTGAATCACGAGTGGCTGCAGGACATCGGTTATGACTTCACGGCGGGACGACTGGATGAGACTGTTCATCCGTTCCAGACGACGATCAATCGTAAAGATGCCCGCGTCACGACGAAGTACGATGAAGCGGATTACCGCAATTCGGTTTTCGGAACGATGCATGAAGCCGGACACGCAACATATGAACAAGGAATTGATCCGAATCTCGATACGCTCGGACTCGGGGACGGGGCTTCGATGGGGATCCATGAATCGCAGTCGTTGTTCTTTGAGAATTTCATCGGCCGGAATCAAGGATTCCTGTCGGCCCGCTATGCCGGTCTGCAACGAGCGATTCCTTCATTGACGGACGTCCCGTTCGAGACGTTTTATGCCGCGGTCAACGAAGTCAAACCGTCACTAATCCGAATCGAAGCGGACGAATTGACGTATGCTTTGCATATCATCATCCGCTACGAACTCGAAAAACGTCTGATTACGGGCGAACTCGAAGTCAAAGACTTACCGGCGGAATGGAACCGACTGTACAAGGAATACCTCGGAGTCGATGTCCCGTCCAATGCAAAAGGTGTTCTGCAGGATGTCCACTGGTCCGGCGGATCGTTCGGTTACTTCCCGAGTTATGCGCTCGGCCTCGTCTACAGCGCTCAACTGAACGAAGCATTGCGCGATGACGTCAATGATGTCGATCAACTGATTGCCGACGGAACACTGGCACCCATCAAGGAATGGTTGAACATCAACATTCACCGGCACGGAAAAGTGAAGACACCGGCGGAGCTGATTCAGGCGGCAACCGGACAATCGATTTCCGTCCAGCCGTTGATCAACTACTTGACGGCAAAATATACACGGGTCGTCGAAGCATTATGATGCGCTGGTTCGCCCATCGCGGAGCGAGTGACCGGTTTCCGGAAAATACGCTCGAAGCGATAGAAGCGGCAATCCCGTACGTGGACGGTATTGAATTCGATGTTCACTTTTCACGTGACGGAGTCGGAGTCATCATTCATGATGAGACGGTGAACCGGACGACGAACGGAACAGGGCGGGTCGTCGATTTGACGCTCGCTGAACTGAAGCAGCTCAACGCCGGAGCCCGGTTCAAAGGAGACGGCGGACCGGTTCAAACGACGATTCCGACGCTTGATGAAGTACTGACCCTGCTTGCACCGACACAGCTTTTGCTCAACATCGAGCTGAAGACGGATACGATCCGGTATCCCGGAATCGAAGCATACACACTCGAACGGTGTCGCGCCCACGGCATTTCGAACGACCGCCTGATTTTGAGTTCGTTTAATCATTACTCGGTCGCGACCGTCCGGGAACTTGATCCGACGATCGAGACAGCGATTCTCTATCCGTATCCGTTGTACCATCCGGAGCAGCAAGCCATCCTGCTCGGGGCAAAGGCGATTCATCCGGATTACCGCCGGGTGACGCGAGAAGATGTCATCCTTGCCCATCAAGCCGGGATTGAGGTCCGGGTTTATACGCCGAAATCGGCTGACGATGTCAGACGGATGATCGAGATCGGGATTGACGCCGTCATCGTCAACGATCCACAAGCATTTCAGAAAAGTCTATCCATCCCATAAGGAGGTAGCGTCATGCGGAAGGAGCATCTGTTCATCATTTTAGCGTCATTGGTCGCACTCGTCATCGGTCTGCAGATTGGTTTTGCCAGTCTGCCGGCACCAAAACCGAAACAGGTCGAGGAATCAGTGACGCGACCGGATGATTTTCAGGCAGGACTACGCGACGCAAAAACCGAATTAAAGATGGTACAACGGTTTGCCCGTACCAGCACGCTCGAGCACAATCGTTCGAGCCAAACCTGGATTTATTCCAGTCCGACACCGACCCGTATTGCCGTCGATTGGTATTTCGTCGCGAGTTATCCCGAAAAAAATGTTCAGATGACCCGAAATGACGTATCCCGGATTTTAACGTATGACCGGTACCTCGTCGTCATCCGCCCGATTTACGGGGTAATCGAAGATAGTGAACTGGAACAATTTGCGCTTCGCTTTTCAAGCTATTTCATGACAGTACAACAACAAAAGGAGGATGACGATGTCAGGTAAAATCATTCTGTTGATTGGTGGATCGGGCAGCGGGAAATCTTCCTTGATCAAACGCTTACGCCAGGAATATGAACGGGTCCGCTTTATTCCGTCCGTGACGACACGACCGAAACGTCCGACGGAACATGACGGAGAAAGTTATCATTTCGTTGACGTCAAGACGTTCCAACAATTGATCCAGGAGAACGGATTCATTGAGTATGCCCATGTACACCGGGCATGGTACGGTACACCACGAAAGGCGTATGAAGAAATTTTGGCGACGGATGGAATCGTCATCAAGGATATTGATCCGAAAGGGGCAACAGCGTTCAAGACGTTGTATGCCGACCACGTCATCACGATTTTCGTCTCCGTTCCGCCGGATTTGATGAAGGAGCGGTTGCTGATGCGGGGGGATACCCCGGAATTTGAAGCACGGCTCGTCGATTATGCTGATGCCTGGAAAGAACGGGATCATTATGATTACATGATTGAAAACATCGATTTTGAACAAGCCTATGCCGATCTGTTAGGAATCATTTCCGCTTATATTCCCGGACAACCGTCCGAATCATAACAGCAGGGGAGATTCCCTGCTGTTTTTTGATGCCTGCCTGGAAGAAAGGAGAACCTGCGATGGATATACTCGTTCAGCTATTGCAACAGCAACCGGAACTCCGGCATCTGACCGGCTGGACCCGTCTGCCGACGCGCTACTCCGCTTCACCGAAATATACAGCCCGAGACGAAAGCGGACTATCAATTCTCCATACGGCTCCGCTCACATCATTTCGACGGAAAGAACGGGAGTTTGAGATTTTACGGCAACTGAAACAAGACGGACTGCCGGTCCCGGAACCACTCGACCTGAATCAGCTTCCGGAAGGATCTGTCTGTTACAGCCGTTACCGTTTCCTGACCGGTTCGACGATCCAGGATTGTGTACCGCTTGGTCGAGCCGGCGAGTATCGACTCGGTCAAGAGACAGGACGGTTGTTGAACCAAATCCATCGTTATGAAGGACCGCTGGCAACGAAGTGGGCGGTCCGATGTCGGGCGAAACACAACCGGTACGTCGCGCTGTATCAACAGGAAGCGTTACCGTTGACCGGCGATCAAGCAATTTTGTCCTTCATCGAACAAAACATCGGATGGATTGCAGATCGGCCGAATCGTTTGCAACACGACGATGTTCATCTGGCCAATCTGATTACGGACGGGGAGCATCTCGTGGGAATCATTGATTTTTCGAATCACGATAGTGGCGATCCGTGGCATGATTTCGTCAAAATGGGATTGTTTCAGGTCGAAAACAGCATTCCGTTTGCCGTCGGTCAAGTCAACGGTTATTTTGAGGGAGATGTTCCGAAACAGTTTTGGAATGTATACAGCGTCTATCTGGCGATGGCCTGTTTTTCATCCATCGTCTGGACGAGCCGTCATGCACCGGAAGAGATGGAGCAGATGCGTGGGCGGCTGGAACATGTCTTATCCGACCATCAGCGATTTGAGCGTGTGATTCCGGAGTGGTATGAAACGTTCAGCCGGCCTTGACCGGTGTCCTCGTATGGTACCGGTCTTTCTAAAAAAATCCGTCTCCTGCACCGAGTTGTTCGGTCCAAGAGACGGATTTTTTTACCGTACAGTTTATTCGCTGTCCCATGTCTCGTCGACACGGGATGCGTAAAAACGCAGGGCATTGGCATATGCGAGGATTTCGGGATTCTCCGTCGTATCAACAAGCGTTTCAATCAACCGTTCGATCGCTTCCGATGACCGGTCGAGATTATGTAACGTCAATGCGAAAAAGGTCTGTAAGGCGGCATGATTCGGGAAGTGAATGAGTCCTTCCGATAGGGTCTGATACGCCTCGTCGTATCGTCCGAGGGCGCGGTATGTACTACCGAGCCCGACATACGCTTCCTGCAAATCGGGTGCAGCCAGACCCAGTTCGATAGCGGTGACATAATAAGGAACAGCCGCTGCTTCTTCCCCCAGATTGTCGTGACACCACGCCATCTGGTAATGGACCACCGGATCGTCCGGTTTTTGGTGCAGATAAGAAGCGACCAAGGCTTTCGCTGCGTGATACTGTTTCACTTGACGGAGACGTGAGACGGCAGAAAAGTCGAAATGAACCTCAGAAGATATGCGGTCTGATTGATGATAGACGAAGGTCAGGGGATGACGCGGCTGTTCATCCGGTAATACGCTGTAGCGAAACTGCAGACCGAGCCGAGAAGCGACAGCGAGCGCCGGTTCGTTGTCCGGATGGATTGAAGTTTCAATCTGTTGGAAATCAAGTTTCGTGAAGACAAACGCCAGCACGGCAGGAAGGGCTTCTGTGGCATAGCCCTGTCGTAAAAACAGCGGATTGATCTGGCAGTGGACGTGTGCCGTCCGGATGTCCGGACGATGAAGGGCTGAGACGATAATCGTTCCGAGCAGTGTTTCGTCGTCTGCACGAAACAACTCAAATCTATATTCGTCTCGCCTGGATGGATTAACGGCGCCTTGAATCCGTAACCGTGTGGTCTCAAGCGTCATGGAAGCTGTCATCTGAAATCACTCCTCGCATGTGGAATTGATACAAAAACCCTTCAACCAATGGGGCTGAAGGGAACGAGATTAATTTTGTTGTTCGAGTTTCGTCAAGAGTGTCCGGAACGTATCCAGTTCAGCATCCGAAAAGTCAGCGAAGACGTCAGACAGGTATTCCATCTTCATCGCTTCGAGCTTCCCGTATAATTCGATGCCTTCTTCTGTTGCCCGGAGTTCAACGACACGACGATCCAGTTCGCTCCGCTCGCGTGAAATCAAACCTTTTTTCGTCAACTCATCGGCCAGTGCCGTAATCATACTCGCTGAAAACTGAAATTCGTTGGATAAAGCCGATGCGATTTGAGGACTGCTTGTGCAAAGCGACTTCAGGATAAAAAATTCGTTTCGCGTCAAGTAAGTCGTGAACATACTCCGGACATCTTTTTTGATGGCGCGGTAGTTCATGCGTAAGCCTTTTTCTGTATCGACGATCAACTGATCGCGGTTTGCCACTTCTAATGTAGTTGCCATAGTTTCACTCTTTCTGTTCCGTAGTTTCTTCTTCCGAGATTTAGTATAGTGAAAAATTTTAGTTTAATCAATATTTTTCTCTTGAATCATCTGTTTAGTTAAAGGTTGGACCTGTTTGATGATGTCCTCGACATTTCGGAGTTCCGGGTAGAACCGGCGGAAGAAATAGTCAATCCGGTGCGGATCGTTCCCGGCAATCGTTACGGCCATACAGATATAGGCGATGCCGATCCCTTGGCGGGGCAGGAACGGGTTTGGCATGACCTGGGCACATTTCAAGGCGAGCGGACTATGGACGGAGACGGCTTCGATCAATTCACCGTAATTGCGGATATCGACGTAATGGAACATCCGGATTAATTCATTGATCAACTGTTGATCGGAATCAAGCATCATCTGGGACGTGACCAGTTGTTTGTCGAGATCGTTGATGACGGCGGAGTGATCAATGAAATAGTTTAAGTTGTCCGATGTGATCCGAACCTTATGAGGATCCGATAAAATTTGTTGGACCGTCTCGTCTTCAAATTGTTTCAACTGTTTTTTGATGTTGACGAATTCCTGATCGGCGATTTCAAGGAGTCCGGCGACACGGCTGAAACTGCGGCGGACTTCAGCTGGTACGCTGTTCGGATTTTTGTATCCTAAATCGTGTTCGATTTCGGCCCAGGCGTGCTGCAGAATCGAACGAATCTGGATTTCGGCGGTATGTTCCTTAAAACGACCGTATTCGCTGAGGGCGAGCCGCTGTTCATTCAACGCAGCGACGAAGTGAACTGACAGATAACCGAACTCGGTCGTGTCGAGCAAAGTGGATTTGTCGACGGATTGATCCCGGTCAATTGAAAATTCATTTTCGATGATCCGGGCAGCTTCCCGGACATCATCGTGAAAATACGTCACGATCCGAATCCCCGTCAAATCGTGGACATCGCGAAGCGATTGGTATTTATTCGGTTGCCGTAACACTTTTTGGTACAGACTGTCGGACTCTTTCGTCCGGGCGACGATCGAATGGTATTTGATGCCGGCTGCATCGAGCAATTCCGATAATAAAACTTTTAATTTATCGGCAAAGGCATCATAGTCTTCCTTGTCATTGACATATTCGAGCATCATCGTGTTTAAGTCCTGCGATTGCACGGAATTCACCTTCCTCATCAATTCTTCTTGTTTTATTGTAGCATTCGTTTTCGACGGACGCACGGCAGGACCCTGTTTCAAGGAGCCCGCTTCGTGGGAAAGAAAGAGTAGAACATCTGGGAGGGGTGCTAGAATGGAAATTTTGGACGCGCGGGCGTTACCAGCTGATCATTCTGATATCTTACATGTCACACCATCATCGGTTTATTTCCGACGCCGACTCAACAGCAGTCAATTTCATATCAGCCGGTTTGATTTAGAGGATCAAGAACAGAGTGATCTGACGCCTGATGTATTGCAAGACCACGGACCGACACGACCATTCGTCAAAAAGGGGAAAGTCTATTGTCTGAATGAACAGGACCGGGAAGACGGCGGAGAAACACAACTCCTTTCCATCGACCTGCATTCCGGAAAAAGCGAGCACCTCGCCACGTGGCGTCTAGGAGGCGATTTGACCCTCTACTGGGTGTTGAATGAACGGTATATGGTGTTGTTGCATGTCGATGGAACGACGACAGCCTTTTTATATGATGTCGAGACGACCCGCGAGCATCCGATTAAGGATGAACGATTGTACGGCATCACGGAAAACTACCGCGAACTGTACTTTTTCCTCGTCACGTTGGCGGATATCGATCATATCGTCTGCAATGCCCGGCTCGATGAATTTTCCTTTTACGATGCCCTGGAAAGTGGCGTCATCTCACCCGAAGATCCGATTGATCATTCGGAAAGTTTACTGATTGCCCCGCTATCGACGATTGTTGCTGAAATCGAACAAGGTGTAGAACATCTGTCATTTCGGACCTTGTTACGGTTGGACGGGGAAGGGGATACCGTTCAATATCTGGGGGAGCAGGACGGACACCTCGTCTTTAGTGCCTATACGGAACGTCTGAATGAAGAAGTTTTTTATGAAATCAAGGAACCATCGGCAATCACGGAACGGGAACGAATCCGATGGAGTGATTTCGAACCGCTGGACTTCACGTATGACGATGTCGAGTCGACGATTTTCATCGTGAATGACCGATCGAATAATCATCATGAAGTGATGAATCTGCGGACGGGTGCCCGTTATCTGGACCGAGATCCGTTTGAGCGGGTGTTACGTGACCGGTTCTACCTGCATGAATCGATCGGCACGGACGCGGAGCCGATGGTGACGGTATACGACGGTGAACAGGCGGTTCGTCACCGGTTCGAGGATGCCTACTATATGATTGTATCCGGGGAATTGGTCATTCTGTCCGTCAACCAATTAAAATAAATAATCGAACAAATCGTCGAATCACACTGTGAAGAAGGCAGTGTGATTTTTAAACTGAAGGATAATTTATTTCATGTACCATAATTATTATATAAAAAGATTCAAAGAAAAGAGTAAAGTCTACATTGCCCCTTTAAAAAAAACAACAAAAAACTCCTCCGGTTCAGCGAAATACGCTAATCCAGAGGAGGAGTGGTATGCTTATTCTGAATCAGTCGTCCGTGTGAAGATGTCGACTTGGATGTTTCCGGCTGTTGCACGTGAGTACGGACAAACGCTGTGTGCGAGTTTACCAAGCTCAGCAGCTTGTTCTTCTGAAACACCACGGACAAGAACGTCCAGTTCAACTGAAAGTGTAAATCCGTCTGCTGCTTCATTCAACGTGACGTGTGCAGTGACTTCACTTCCGTCATGTTTGATTCCTTGCTTACGGGCAACCAGATTTAAAGCGGAATCAAAACAAGCAGAGTATCCGGCAGCAAATAATTGTTCCGGGTTTGTCGCTTGTTTCTTCGATCCCGGTACAGGCATAGCGAGAGCGACGTCTAAAATACCGTCTTCCGATACGACGCGGCCGTCACGGCCTCCGACAGCTGTAGCAGATGATGTGAACATTGGTTTCATAATGATAACTTCCTTTCGGGTTGGCTGATTAATTTAAGTAGCTTACAATTAGATTGTATACAATCTATATGAGAACGCAACTATTTTGCTTGAAGGAGGATATATATGTCGAATCCCTTATTGCTGGAGGAACAACTCTGTTTTCCGTTTTATGCGATTTCCCGTGAAATCACGAAGCGATACCGTCCCTTGCTCGAGCCGCTTGGATTAACCTATCCCCAATATCTTGTCATGCTCGTTTTGTGGGAGGAGGACCAACAATCATTAAAAGCGGTCGGCGAACGGTTGCATCTTGATTCAGGGACGTTAACACCCTTATTAAAAAAATTAGAAGCTTCGGGCTTAGTGGAACGTGTCAAAAATCCGACTGACGAACGGCATATTCAAATCACGTTGACAGCAGACGGACAGACCCTCCGAAACGAGGCCGAACAAATTCCGCTGGCCTTAAAGGAGTTACTCGGTGTATCGGAAGAAGATTTGGAACTGGTCAAACAGACCTTAAACCGGTTGACTCTAAAAATGAACGGGACTGATTGACAGTCCCGTTCATTTTAACTATTTATTTGCGGCGGAATCCTTCTTCTTCCAGATAATTCGCTGCTTCTTTATACGAATTGAACGCACCGTCAAGCAAGTCGCCCGCGTATACCAGCCACGTATCGAGGTCTTCATTTAACAATGTCAATTCGAACTGGTTATCGTTGACCCATGTTTCTTCCAGTGTTTCCACGGTCTCGACCGTCTCAAGTGCTTTGATTGCATCTTGTAATAAGAGAATTAAAGCAGGCTCGGAGAATTCACGGATGTTGACGAAACCTTTCCGATCCGTTTCATATCCCGGTAATCCTGCAGCGTAGACAAAACCGTTGCCGTTCGGGTGAAGATGATAGACGACGATTTTTTTCTCGAACTGACTTTCCGGGAAATGAAAATTGACACGGTTAAGCGAGACTTCTTTCCGGACAAGTTGTGGGAAAGTCTCGATGATGTTTAATTTTTCTTCAAATGTTAGCATGGTTCCTCCTTGAAATACATTTCTACTCTCTTATATATGCGATGATTCGCAGCGAAATGTCAACGTCTGTTTATGACAATGAAACTTGAGCAAGTCTCTTCCCGTATGGAAAAAGGAAAGGCAGGCGATTGGATGCAACCAAATCAACCGACCGAGGACTGGCAACGTTTGCCACGTGCCTCGGTGACCGCCGAACGTCAATACGTCGGCATTAAGTATACCATTTATTTGCTACTGATCGGAACGGCAACCGTGGTTCAGGTCAAGTGGCTGGATTTATCCCCCTGGTGGATGTGGATTCTCGTCGGGGTGTGGATCGTATTCTTTTTACTCCAGTTTGTGTACATCCCGAAGATCCGGCAAAAGTATTTTAAATACCGGGTGGATGATGAATTTTTAGTCGTTGAGTTCGGTATCTTTATTTTACGCCATGTCGTGACTCCTTTAGTCAAAGTACAAATCATCGATACGTCGTCCGGTCCGTTGCTTCGCCGATTGAACTTGATGAACATGAACGTTCATACGGCGTCCGGTCAAATCGAATTGCCGGGACTCGATGTCACACAAGCGGTCATCTTGCGACAACGGATTGAACGATTCGCGAAACTCGAGGAACAGGAGGAGGAATCGTTATGACACGACGGGTTCATCCTTTGTTCATCTTAATGACGACGTTGACGCAGCTCCGGTCACTCGTCATCCCGATTGCCGTCATTTTGTTCAATGATTTAAAGAATGACGGATTCGGAAAGTATACGATGATCGGCGCCGTGGTCATCAGTTTCCTCTTACTCGTGTTCGGCATCATTTCGTGGTACTTTTATACGTTTACGATTGATGAACAGTCGATTCGGGTCAACAAAGGAATCTTTCGAAAAAGTGAACGGACGACGCAACGCCAACGAATTGAATCGATCGGAATCAATCAGAATCTGCTGGAACGGATTCTTGGTTTAGCGACACTGACCGTTGAGACTTCGTCCGACAGCGGCAAACCGGAAGTCGAATTAAAAGGGGTCCGGCTCGAGTTTGCGAAACAATTGAAGTCGACGATTGCAACAACGGTGTCGCAACCAACTGAACATACTGCTCCGGCTGCCACCTATACCGTCGGTTTGATGGATTTAATCACGGCAGGCGCGTTATCAGGCCGACTGGGTCTCGCGCTCGTCGGGTTCGGAGCCGTCTATCAGTTCGCCAACCGGTTCATTGAGAAATACATCAGCCGGGCGTTTGATGAGCTGTTGCATTTATCACTGGTCTTGTTACTGATCCTCGGCGGCCTGCTGTTGCTCTTGATCTATCTTGGATCAATTTTAGTATTCGTCCTCCGCTACGGATCGTTTCGGGCAACACTCGAGAAACAGCGGATGACGATCGGCTACGGTCTCCTGAACCGGACGGAAGTTGTGTTTCATCAGGATAAGGTGCAGGCACTCGTCATCGAGGAAAGCTGGATCAAACGGCGGTTGAAGCGGGCCCATCTCTCGCTGCACATCATCTCGGCAAGCGGCGAAGAAGAGAAGTTGCTGTTACATCCGTTCATCCGGACCGGAGAAATCGATGCTTTTTTAAAGGAATTTTTACCGCGTTTTCAATTGCAGCATCCACACAAGCGGGCCGTTGATCGGGGATTTTTTTACGTTGTCCGTTGGCCGTTGTTCGGTTACAGCCTGGGACTAGTGCTGCTGAACGGAGCGATGCTGTATGGATTACCGGAACCTTTTCGTTACTTCGGTTTACCGTTCATTCTGCTGTTACCGGTGTACTATGCGGTTGCCCGGTCCGGCTATCAAAATACCCGCTATGGACATCACGACGATTTGTTTATTTTACGAAAAGAACTCGTCAACCGGGAAACGATTTATGCGCCCCGCCTGAAAATAGAAGCTTTCTCCGGCCACGTGTCCCGTTTTCTCGAACAGAAAGATATTTTGAAGTTTCAACTCACATTACGCGGATCAAGCGTGTTTCATGCCGGTTACTTTACACAGGCGGAGTTTGAAGAGGTTTTAGCGTGGTACCAACAGACTTTTCTTAAACCGCCAACTCCACCGGCAGGGACACCATTGTCCGGTGACGAATAGATTCGTAGTAGAAACAGATGGAAAAAGGGAGTGAACACTAGTGCGGAAATGGATGTTTGTTCTCTTGCTGATTGTGCTTGGGATTGGAAGTCTGATCGGATATGACGGATACCGCATACAACAAACGTTAATCGGACAGTCCGACCGTTCCCGCCTCCTGCCTGCCGAGAAGAAGGACGATACAGCGGATCAAGCATGGATGAAACAACAGGACACGGAACAACTGCAATTGACGACGACGGATGAAGTACGGATCGGGCGTTATCTCCCGGCCACAACTTCTTCTGACAAGACGGTTGTACTCCTTGCCGATGATGTTCGTTTCGGTTCGTCACAGACGGCACCACTGATCCGCTTTTACCAGGAACAGCTGGGCTATAACGTGTTCGTCCCGGACCGGCGTGGTCAGGGAGCGAGCGATGGGACAGTGAATTATGGCTGGCTCGATCGGTTGGATCTGATTGATTGGACCAACCAATTGATGGAAGAGACCGGAACCCGGCAAGTCGTATATCACGGAGTAGGGATTGGCGGGGCGACGGTACTGCTCGCTGCAGGAGAACCGACCGTCCCGAAACAAGTGAAGGTCGTCATTTCTGAAGGCGCCTATGCCCGACTGGATGACTGGTTCCAGTCACTTGCGAAAGTCAACCTGCCGTATCCGGCCGGACCATCTCTTGCTGTCGCAAGTAGTTTTAATAAAGTCGAGCAAGACTTCTTCTATGGAGATGTCTCGGTCACGCGACAGACGAGTCGGATCATGGTACCGACGTTATTCATTCAGGGGATGGAGGACAAGGTGGTTCCGCCCCGGATGGTGTATGAACTGTATCAAGCCAAACCCGGCATCAAACAATTGTATCCGGTTCGCGGAGCCGGTCACGGCAGTACCTATTCCGATCATCCTGAGAATTATGAAAAACGTCTTCGCTTATTCGTTCAACCCTTTGTCACGACACCTTAACCTGTGGTGGAAAGAGAAGGGCTGACGGGTGTTCGGAAAGACGGACTGAAAGGGGCAACAAGAGAAATGACCGAGTTAGTTTGGGTAGGAAATGAAACACCGTTCGTCGACGTCATCTCGATGGAATCCGTCGGACCGATCACGGTGGGACGATTCGGAGGTTGCAGCCGTTCCGGACAGACCAAAAATGAAGACGGATGTGTCGTTTGGGTCGGGGTGGACTGGGAATGGACGATGCTGCTCGATGCACATGACACTGCCGAGAGTGCCGTCTTGTTAACCGGCTACTTGACGTCGCACCGTTTAGAGATCGAACGGATTCTGAACGAACCGGTCGAATCGATGTTTTCCTCACTGGAACGGTATGTCGTCTCGTTGTTGGAAAATAAAACGTTTCGGACCGCCTGTCAAACCGTTCGAGGTGAGACCGCCTGTCTATTTCTTGTCCGCAAGGGAAAATACGTCTGGTGGTTATCGGTCGGCGATGTTCTCGCCTATCTGTTCCATCCCGATTTAAGTAACCATCTGCAATACAAATTAAACGAACGGCAGTTTTTTGAATGGATCGGCCGGGTCAATACGTTTGATTTGCCCGTTCCCTGCTACAGCCGGGGAATTCGTGAGTTGCGACAGGGGATCAATCAGCTGTTGTTGACGACGGACGGATTGATTGAATGTCCGGGAGCGCCGTTCGAAGACGGGAAACAGCTGGAAAGAGTCCTGACGACGTCGTATGTCGGCGTCAAGACATTACTGACGACGATTGAACGGCTTGGTGTCCGGGACAGCACAACCATCTTAGCCTGGGCAGTCGAAATCGAAGAAAATGTAACGATGCCCGGTAACGCAAAATAAAAGCATGACCCGTCTTTTCCATATGTAAGGGAAAGGGGTCATGCTTTTATTCGGTTGCGGCCGGTTCAGCATCCGTCTGATTTGTTTGTAAGGGGATCGGCTCATGCGGTGTGTCTTCTTCTGCATGGGTCAACGGCAAGGCAATCCCGACGCTTGTCAACAAAGCAATCAGTGTGGCATTCGTTAAAGTTTGGTACATTCGTTACCCATCCTTTCCTAAAATTGCGTCACCTTTTTAACTATTCTGAATATTTATGTGTGATTCGTCAAGTAATCGCCATCTTCGTAGTATTCTTTTTTCCCGTTAAACCGGTATACTTAAACGTGAAAAAGGGGGATCTCGCTTGAAACTTACTAAAGCCAACACACGTATTTTAGAGTCACTGTTACCACGTTTGAACCTGAACGTCGAAGAACCGGAACGGACGGATATCGAACGCCGTCTCCAAGCGGATCTTTATGAAGCCCAACGCTTACAAAAACCGTTTGAAACGGTCCATGGCCAATCACCGGAAGAACGGCTGAATCAAATGATTGCCGAGATTCCGGAATTGCGACGGGTCGAGATCCAAAAGCGTTGGACGCGGAATTACATTTCAACGATTTTGATGTTTATTTTCATCGAAGGCATCGATGGTATTTTCCAGTTCGCCCTCGCGGATTACATCTTATTTTCCATCATCGCCTTATTTTTGATTGATGCGATGTCGATTTTAATCACGTCCCCGAAAATCCGCGACGTCAAAAAGCGGGTGTGGGTCCAATTTTTAGTCAGCTTCATCTTATTTGCCACATATAAAGCAGTCCTGATTCAATTCGTGCCGAATCCGGTCGTTCTGATGCAAGTCAGCGGTACCCCGGCATATCTGATTGGAATCGGCGGATTAGTCGGACTCTATCTCTATTGGTCCAAAAATCCGCTTCGTAAACGCGCATAAGGCAGAAGGAGGGAAAAAGATGGAGTTCACGCACTGGAAAAGACGTTTGCAAGATCATCTGGAACGGATGGGATTTGATTTACGAATCGAACGACTTGCCATGCAGGATATCCTGAAATTTGAGGCAACCCATGGTGCTTTCTTATTTTTCCCGATTACGATCAATTTATATGAACGGATGGGATGGCAGATGGTGGCGATTGAGTCGCACCATCCGGAGGACATCGACGATTTGTTTGCCGAAGCCCAGGTCCAGTCCTTATTTCAAATGACGATGATGACCTTTGAAGAGGAAGAACGGGAATTCATCTTAGGGTTCTACAGCAATACCGGACGTTATCTGACAGATACGCTGTCGTTGACCGGACAACTGGTCCGCATCATCGAAGAAGAATGGAATGCGGGCGAACCGCTCCGGATTGCGACGTTCGAACCGTTTCCCGGTCTGTTCGTCGCTCCGTCCTTTGCCCATCAGACGTATGCCTTTGCTGCCGTCGAAGACGATTGGCAAATGTTCGTCGGACGGACGGGACGTCCGGCGAGTGATTACCGTTTGGATGGAACGGTCCTCGCACCGCATCGTGTCCCGGAAGGCGAGCTGTTTACCCGGATTCCACTGACCGTCCCGCTCCATCAGTTCGAGGATGTTCGGACACAACTGCAGTCGGAGCAGCAGGAAGTTCAAACGTTCCTCGCGCAAGCGATGGCGACGATCCAAGCTTACGATCCGTCATTCGGTTTTGCCTGGCGGGAGACGGTGACATTTTTCCATGGCATTCCCGTCAATCCGTTTGCCCAGCGGCTCTGGCTGGAAGACGGACAAAAAAGGTTCCGGATCATGCAACAGGGATCACGGCGGATTTTAGCGATTGGTGACACGGCACCGGAAGCAATCGAACGTCTCGACCAAGCAGTCGGGGCGGGCGAACCGGACGGAACACCTGTCAGTGCCGTCGGTCAGCTGCTGTTAGGGATTTGGAAACAATTTGAGTCCGATGAGACAACCTATTTAACGGACGTGACCTGTGAGGGAATTTCAAGACAACAGGTCGAGAATCGGATCCGTAATGCCTTGGCACGACAGGAAACGATTGAATGGATCGTCCAGGCGCAAAACAGTAATGACAGTTGCCGATTCGCAGGGTTGACTATCACGTTCCCGCATCGTCCACCGGGGGTTGTCCAGATTAAACGGGCAGATGATGTGTCCGGAAGCAGCTGATGGTTTGAAAAGAACAGATCAAAAAAGCGGACGCCCTCAGGTGTCCGCTTTTTGGTCTTAAATTCCGAGTGACGCAATCAGCTTCCGGATGCGTTCCTCCGATTGTTTCGGCGTCAAGATCAACAATTGATCGCCTCCGATCAACCGGGTTTGCCCGCGTGGTGTGATGATGGCGTCGTGCCGGATGACAGCGACGACCAGCAAATCCTGAGGCATCTCAATCTCCTGCAGCGTTTTTCCGTCAATTCGGCAAAAGGACGGAACGCTGACTTCGACGATTTCGGCATTCGGATTCGCGACCGTCATGAATTGAATCAACGGTTCGATGTCGATTGCCGGTTTCGCATCGAGCTTCATCAGCTTGACGATCCATGGTAAGGCCGTTCCTTGCAGAAGCGCCG
The DNA here is from genome assembly GCF_049942815.1 of Exiguobacterium sp. R-39. NCBI lineage: Bacteria > Bacillati > Bacillota > Bacilli > Caryophanales > Exiguobacterium > Exiguobacterium sp. R-39. Next base: position 1,633,711 of record NZ_CP187965.1, on the reverse strand, counting down.
ACGTCATGACGGTGAAAAAAACGATATTGAACAACGGATAGGCATCCGGCAGACCACTCGATAACGGATAGGTCGCGAGAATAATCGGGACGGCGCCACGCAAACCGGCCGCTGTGATGACACTCTGTTCGCGGAAATTGTACCGAAAAGGCAACAAGGACAAATAAACGGCGAGCGGACGGGCGATGAGAATCAAGGTCAGGACGATGACGCCTGATACGAACAATGTCTGGGGATCAAGCAATTGCCTTGGGAACACAAGCAGTCCAAGCATGATGAACATCCCGACTTCTGCCAGGTGGGAGAGACTGCCGCTGAACCGAACGAGAATATCACGGTAAATCAAATCATGATTACTGAGCCAAATCCCGGTGACGTAAACGGCTAAGAAGCCGCTCGCATGCAGGCTTGTCGCGACACCGTAGGAAAGGAGCGCTCCACTGATCAGCAGTGTCGGATATAAAGCGGACGACTGCAACTGGATCCGGTTCATCAAGGAGGTCAACAGCCAGCCGACAAACAGCCCTATGACAAGACCGATTCCCATCTCGTAAAACAGCAGAAAAATCCCTTGTACGATAGAAAAGGCTTCCGGATTTAACGCAAACTCCGTGAACAGAATCGTCAAGAAGACAGCCATCGGATCATTCGTTCCCGATTCCGCTTCCAGCGTATGTTTGACTTTCTGGTCAATCGGTCGACCGTTCAGCAATGAAAAGACCGCCGCCGCATCAGTCGAGCCAATCAACGCGCCGATGAGTAACGCCATCGGCCAGCTGAAATCCAGCAGGTAATGTGCCACCGCTGCAATCAGTCCGGTCGTGACCAGGACACCGACGGTTGCAAGCGATAATGCTGCCGGAAGAACCGTTTTGAAATGACGCCACTTCGTATTCAAGCCGCCGTCAAATAAGATGATGACGAGTGCAATCGTACCGAACAGACGGGCCTGCTCGATGTCTGCAAAATCAATTAATCCAGAGACATCCGTCCCGGCCAGGATGCCGACGAACACAAATAAAATCAGGGTCGGGACGTTCAGACGGACAGAAAATTTCGTCGTGACGATAGCGAGCAACAAAAGAATACCGGCAAGCAACAGGACGGTCCCTTCGTTCATAGGCGATCCCTTCCTTCGATGAAAGACGTCTTTTCTTTAGTATACGTCATTCCTCGTTGCAGATTCAGAAAATAGTTTGCCGGAAGATGTGTATAAATCCGTAAAAAAAGGAAAACACGTATCATAATGAATTATGGAATAATGAAAGAGGAGGCATCTTATATGAACATCTGCGTAGTCACAGGAGCAAACTCCGGTATGGGAATGGTGACGATTCAAGAATTGCTCGAACGTGGTGACCGTGTCATCGCGACCGTCCGATCGGAGAAAAAAGCGACATTATTAATCCAACTGTTACGGGAACATGCGGTTTCGGACAAGAATCTGGAAGTCGAGGTCGTACAGTTGGATCAACTCGATTCCGTCCGGCGTTTTGCGGATGTGTTATTTGACCGGATTGGTCGGATTGATCGCTTGATTTTAAATGCCGGCATCATGGTTCCCCCGTACCATGTGACGAAGGACGGGTTTGAGTCCCAGTTTCAGGTCAACTACCTCAGTCACTTTTATTTGATTGAACGGTTGTTGCCATTGATTGAACAGGGACATGATCCCCGCGTCATTTCGATCTCCTCTTTAGCAGGAGAAGGCGGCATGATCCGGACCGATATCGAACTCGAGGCGATTGCGCATGTCAAAAAAGAACAGTATAATCCGATGAAGTCTTACCGGGAATCGAAGCTGTTACAAATGGTCCATATGCGGGAGTTGGCCGAGGAATACGGGACGCGGGCGACGTTCGTCAGTGTCCACCCGGGGATCGTTAACACCGACCTGTTCTACCGGGGGAAATACGGAAAAGTATTGAAGACCGTCCTGAAACCGATTGCCCAAGTCGGATATTGGACTGGAAAACTGTATACACCGGAATACGGAGCGAAAACCGCCCTGTACCTCGCGACGACGGACGATGTGCTCGACAATGGGGGATATTATGCCGATTCCGCCCCGCGTCTCAGTAATCCGGTCGTTGAAGATGAGGCGTACCGCAAACAGGCCCGTGCCCTGTCGAAACGTTGGGCCGGACTTGTCTAAATGATAAAAAAAGGTCTACCGACTCGTGGGAAGTCGGTAGACCTGTGTTGTGCAGACTGGGGGTCTGTTCACCTCCTGACTATACAATAGGGCGAGATAGAATTTTGAAATATGAAAAATTTTACAAAGTCATGCGATTTGATGATTTTTTGATGTCTTGAAGCAAAACGGTTTTCTTCTGGCATTACTTTCGTTAGGATGAAAGTAAATTTTAAAAAACGGGAGGAACACGATGATACGATCAGCTACTACACACGATGTTCAACGGATTGCGACCTTGTTGCGTGAAAAAGCCGAACTGTTTAAGAAACGGGGAAGCCGCCAATGGTCCGCGTATCTCGAGACCGATTTAGAAGCTCTCGTGCAGCGCGACCTGAATGCCGGAAGACTGTTTGTTTATGAACAGGGACCGGACTTACTGGGTTCGATTGCGTTATTGCCGTCGCTCGAATGGGATCAGACACTATGGTCTGACAGAGAGGGGCTTTACATCCACCGGATCGTCGTCAGTGAATCCGCAAAAGGTTTAGGAATCGGAACACGTTTATTGCAGCACGTGATTGCCGTTGCCCAAGCGGAACAAGAAGCGTTACGACTTGATTGTGTGGCATCCAATGACTTTTTAAACACCTATTATACGTCATTCGGTTTTGTCCCTAGAGGTGTTCGTGACGGTTTTGCGACATATGAGCATGTGGGGATGCCGGTGCCAAAATAAAGCGGCATTTAGATAGGACAAGCGATTCAGGCTTTGGTATGGTTAGAGAAAGAATTATTCGAGGAGTGATCGGATGCGACTTCAGATTGGTTTTATCGGCTTTGGAAAAAGTACGACCCGTTATCATCTGCCCTATGTCATGATTGAGGACCAGTTTGATATTACCTGGATTTATAATCGGAAATCAAAACCGGAATTAGAGGCAACTTACGAATCCAAATTGCCCCATGTCCGGTTCACAACAGATCTCGATCTGATGTTGAAGGACCCGGAGCTCCAGGTCGTCGTCATCAATACCCCGCCGGCGACGCACTTCGCCTATGCGTTGCAAGCGTTACAACATGGAAAACATGTGCTGGTCGAAAAACCGTTTACGGTGACGGAGCAGGAAACCCGTCAATTGTTCGAAGAGGCGCACCGGCAAGGCGTCAAGTTGCTTGCATATCAAAACCGGCGTTTCGACAGTGACTTCCAAGTCATCGAGCAAGTCATCCGATCCGGTAAGCTCGGACGCCTCGTCGAAGTCGTCTCGCACTTCGATCTCTATCGACCGGATGCTGCCCCGGCGATTGCGCGTCCGGAAAACGGGGCCTTATATGGTCTTGGTGTGCATACGATTGATCAAATTGTTGCTTTATTCGGGAAACCGGAACGGGTCGGATATGATATCCGGACGGTTCGCCTTGACAGTAATCCGGATGATACATTTGCCCTCGACTTTTACTATCCGGAGTTAAAAGTCAGTGTCCGGACCAGTCATATCGCGTTGGCGGGAGCGCCGCGCTGGATGCTTCACGGGACGAACGGAACGTTCATCAAGCAGCATGTTGACCGCCAGGAGCTGGATCTTAAAGCCAACTACTTCCCGGGAGAAGAAGGATTCGGGGAAGATTCCGAAGATGATTTCGGCCGGTTGTTGTACCATGACGACCATGGTCATTTACAGGATGTCCGGATTCCGAGCCCGGTCGGAGATTACGGCAAGCTGTATCGTGCCTTTTATGAAAGCATCGTCCATGGTACACCGTTACCGGTCTCGGAAGAAGATACGAAACTGGTCGCTCACCTGATGGAACAAGGATTTTCAAAGCCGTCCCCTTTCATTTTAGACCTCTGAAATTAAAAATCTTTAGATATCAATATAATTACATCTCAGCGATCTGCCTATGCAGCGCTGAGATTTTTTGTTATAAAGGAAAAGATATCACAATTTTTCAGAATTTTCTTATGGAATATTGATTAAAATTTCAAAAAGATGGGAAAAATTGTGTATACTACAGACACAAGGGGGTTTATCATGAAAAAAATCATTACGTCCATCATTCTGGCAGGTGTTTTGTTTGGTGTGTTCAGTCCATCGCTCATTGCAGAAGCGGCCACGAAGTTGACGGTCACGACAGATGTGTTGCGCGTTCGTGAAAAACCATCGACAACAAGTAAAATCCTGGGGAACATCACTAAAGGAGCTGTCTATACTTCGAACGGGACGTCCGGCAGTTGGTATAAAATCACGTACAAATCAAAACCGGGCTACATACACAAAGATTATGTCCGTACCTCTACGACATCGAAGTATACATCGACCGGTGCACGTTATACGACGGTTGGCACGCTGAATGTCAGAACTTCTCCAAGCTTAACAGCAAAAACCGTCACGCAATTGAATAAAGGCGTAAAGGTGGCATCTTACGGGACAACCGGCAGCTGGACACGTATTTTGTACAATGGCAGTTACCGTTATGTATCGACACAGTATTTGACGAAAACAGCACCAAGCAGTTCATCGAAACAATTAAACGTCCCGTATTACAATCAATACACACTCGGATATCCGTCAGGCTGTGAGTTCGTTTCACTGAAAATGGCACTCGAATATAAAAAGAAAGCAGTTTCTGCCTCTTCTTTATATAACCAAATGCCGAAAAGCATGGCAAACGCCACTTATAAAAACGGCAAGTATTACTGGGCAGATCCCGAAAAAATGTTTACCGGTAATCCGGCAGGAACGCTCGATTACTATAAAAACTGGGGCATTTACCCGAAAGGCATCCTGCCGCTCGCGAAAAAATACCGGAGTGGCGCTGTTGATATCTCCAAACAAGGAGTCAGCAAAATCGAAAGTGAAATCCGTAGCGGCAACCCGGTCATCGTCTGGGCAACCGTTGATTTCAAAAATCCGTACGGCTACTTCTCATGGATCAAGCCGGATGGTAAAACGTTTACCGGCTACCGCAACTACCACGTCATGCTCGTGACAGGTGTCTCAAGCAGCGCGTTTACTGTGTCGGATCCATACCGTGGAAAATACACGGTTAGCCGTTCACAATTTACGTCCGTTTACAATACGACAGGACAGTACGCATTATCCGTCCGTTAATCGATTGACCGGTGAAGCCTTCCGCTTCATCGGTTTTTTCATGGCACGGACGTGATAAAAGAATGAGGAATGTTCGAAATTTTAAAGAATTGGGAATCGATTAAAAAGTCGTGTAAAATAATGACAACCTCGAATGCTTTCTCTCGAAAGGAGTGGTAAAGAAATGGATGAAAAACGACTGGAACAGCTGGAGCAGGAAATCGTCCGATTAAAAGCACGCGTCGATCAGTTGGAACGTCAGCCGGCGAAAGAATCACAACCGGAACCGGTCTCTTCCGTCGCGCGACCTGCCGTCCGGCCTGCTTTCGTCAAGAAGACTCGGTCACCGGTCATAAAACAAGCGCGGACGCGGGATGAGTGGGAAAATGTCCTGGCGACGGTCTGGCTGCCGCGAATCGGGGCGATTTTTGCCGCCATCGGAGCGATTTTTCTATTTTCCTACGCGTCGTTAGCGGGACTAATCAGTCCAGCCGTCCGGATTGGGAGTGGAGTCGTCATCGGCTTACTCGTCATGGCACTGGGAGAGTTCCAGTATGAGAAAAAACGACGGGATCTCGGCGTCGGACTGGTCGCGACCGGGACAATCGTTTCCTTGTCCGCCTTATTTGCCGGTATGGCCTTATATCAATTTTATCCGCCGTTGTTGGCTTTTTTCCTGGAAATCGTCGTGCTCGCCATCGCTTACGGATTGATGTTGTGGATGCGCTCGACGGCGTTACTCGTGTTAGTCTCGATTACCGGCTTTTTATTGCCGTTTCTCCAGTTAACGGATGAGCCGAACGTCTTCTTATTTTTACTGTACGAAGTCCTGTTATTTACCGCTTTAGTGTTTGCTATCCTTCGTCTGCAGGCGGTCAAAGCGTACCCGGTTACTGCCGGGATCTTTTTCCTGGCCCTTATCTTCGGCAGTCTCACCGTCAATTTTGAGACACGTCCCTTGATTGACGAAATCACTTTACTCGGGGCATCCTTCATCGCCTATCTTGGTCTCGCTTACGTCGGGACGAAACTTCCGATCACCTACAATTACCCGAGCTGGATAGCGGGCGGATTCGTTCTGCTTAGCCTGTCCGTAGTCGACTGGCCGTTTGCTTACGGACTCGCGGTTCTGTTTGCACTCATCGCTTACGCCGTCGCGAATCAAACGAAGGAGGCGTGGCAAAACGGTGTCGGACATGTTGCCATCCTGTTTGCGATTTCGCAGATTCCGGTCGATCCGCTGAGTTTCGGTGATCAATTCCGTTCACTCCTCTATGCTCTTATGATTGCCGGATTGTGGTTCATCAAGCGGCAGGAAGTGCCGCATCAACGCTTTTTCGGAATTGTCGTATACGTGATGTTCGTCCTGTATACGATTGGAACGTATGAGACGTATCGATTCAACGACCGGTCGTATGCCGTCGCCGTATTCGGTCTGACGCTCGCGACGACAGCCTTCATCGTCTTGCTCGTCCGGACACACGGGGAAGCGATGTGGAAAAAGTATTGGCAAATCGTTCTGTTTTTTGCAGCGGCCGGTGTGTTCGTGACCTATACGCTGATCGTGATGGAACTGCCGTTTTACGCTATGCTTGATCAAACGGACCGGAGTACGACGTTGTCTGTCGCCTACATCCTGTTATCGTTTGTTCTTGTAGCGATTGGCCGCATCCGTGCAGCGGCGGCTTGGCGTCTGTCGGGTCTGCTGTTGCTGTCGGTCAGTGCCTTCAAACTGTTGCTGTTTGATTTGTCATTCTTGTCGTTGATTCAAAAAGCGTTTGTGTTCATCGGCTTCGGAATCGTCGCCTTTATCATTTCGCGGACGTATTTCAAAAAACGGGAGTCTTGAATCATTTAAAATCTTCTGCCTGCGGACCTTGTCTGGAGGGGAGGATTTTTTTATTGAAATATATTGATAACGATTATCATTATCGACTATACTAATTGATGAACTTACTTAATCATCAGGGGGAACCATTTATGCGACATAAAAAAACACTGACAATCGGTCTCTTATCCATGACGGCTTTACTGGCAGCCTGTAATGAACAACCCGCGACGACTAAACCAGCAGCAGCCAAGCCGAATCAATTCGAGCAAGTCGTTGCCGATTACCGGACATATGCGATTGCGGAACTGGAACAGTTCACGAAGCAGACGCAAGCGTTCACGACAGCTGTCAAAGACGGGGACCTGGAACGGGCGAAAGCACTTTATGCGCCAACGCGGATGCATTATGAGCGGGCGGAACCGATCGCGGAAGTATTCGGAGACCTCGATCCGAAAATCGATGCCCGTGAAGGGGACGTCAAAACGTCGGAGTGGGGCGGCTACCACCGGATCGAACAGGGCTTGTTTGAAAAAGGTACGACAAAAGGATACGAAGAGTATGCCGACCAATTGATGAAAGATGTCCATCTGCTCCGGGCGAAAGTCGAGACGGTCGAGGTGACGCCGGAACTGTTGGTTACCGGTGCGACTGATCTTTTAAACGAAGTCTCGACGTCAAAAGTCACAGGGGAAGAAGACCGGTATTCGCATACCGATCTGTATGACTTTGCAGCCAACGTCCAAGGTGCGGAAAAAATTTATCAATTGTTAAATCCGGCTCTGAAAAAACAGGATGCTGCCCTGTCGAAAGAGATTGCGGCCCGCTTTGCTGATGTTAACGGATTATTGGAAGCGAAAAAGAAAGAAGACGGATACGTGCTCTATACCGAGTTGTCCAAATCAGATGTCAAACAATTGAGTCAAGCCATCAACGAGCTGGCGGAACCGCTCTCGAAGATGGGTATCGTACTGGAGGGCTGATCGATGACACGGACTACTTTAGAAGCAGGGGTCACCCGGCGTGACGTCCTGAAAGTCGCGGGACTGACCGGGCTCGGAGCCGCTCTTTACGCAAGTGGACTCGAACGGTTTTTACCCCGTGCCCTGACGGCTCAGGCGACAGATCAAGTCCCGTTCTACGGCAAGTATCAGGCGGGTATCCTGACACCGCCTCAAAACCACGTCCAGGTGGTCGCCTTTGATGTCCAGACGACCCGGCGCGATGAATTGATTGATCTGTTGAAACGTTGGACGCGGGCATGCGCCCGACTGACAGCCGGATTACCGCTCGGCGACGCGGACAGTGCCTATGTTCCTCCGGAAGATACAGGAGAGGCGGAAGGGCTGTCAGCGGGCCACCTGACGTTTACATTCGGTTGCGGTCACAGTTTATTTGCCAAGGACCGATTCGGGATTGGTCATAAACGTCCTAAGCTGCTCCGGGAGTTGCCGGTCTTTGATCTCGATCAACTGGACCCGCAATGGGCGGGCGGAGACCTCGTCGTCCAGATTTGTGCCGACGATCAACAAGTCGTGTTTCATGCGTTACGGAATTTGACCCGGATTGGTCGCGGTATCGTTAAGATCCGCTGGACGCAAGCCGGTTTTCAACGCTCCAAGGCCGCGGATGCGGCAGGGGGGACACCAAGGAATCTGTTCGGATTCAAGGACGGGACCGGTAATCCGGACGGCACGCAGGACGCTGTCCGAAAACAACACCTCTTTTACCAGTGGCAGGACGGTTCACCCTGGTTGACGAACGGCAGTTTCCTGGTCGTCCGCCGGATCCAGATGCATCTTGAGGTATGGGACCGGACGATCCTGAAAGAACAGGAGCGGACGTTTGGCCGCGAACGCGCATCCGGTGCCCCGCTTGGGTCGAAAGAGGAATTTGCAGCGGTGACACCAAGCAAACGGACGGCGCACGGTGAAGCACAACTTCCAAGTGACTCGCACACAGCAGTCGCCCACGGATCAGGAAAAGAACAACTGTTACGCCGCTCCTATTCCTACCAGGCCGGGATTCACGAAACGACCGGTGCCCTCGATGCCGGCTTACTGTTTCTATCGTATCAACGGTCACCGGAGCAGTTCATCACCATTCAGAGACGGTTAGCAGCGTCCGACCGTTTAAATGAATACATTACCCATCGTGGCAGTGCTGTTTTCGCCTGTTTCGGCGGAATTCAAAAAGGAGGCTACATCGGTGATGCGCTTTTTGCTTAATTTCTTTTTACCGGTGCTTCTCTGCACGATGATCGGGATGCCGGTCGTTCATGCCGATGCGAAAACCGATGACCTGTATGTTTTAATCGGTCAAGCTTTGTCAGCGGTCAACGACGGTGACCGGAGCAGCTTACAGACAACGCTCGCGACGCTTGAACAGCAGGTCGACCGGTTGCCGGCTTCTGCCGAACAACAGAACATCGAGCAGAAGTTGCCTGCCGTCAAGCAGCAAACCGCTTTGCCTGCCGTCAAGCAGCAATTGACGGAATTGTCGACTGCGGTCCGGGCGCTGGAAAAAACCAAACAGCCGAAGGACGATTCAGCCGCTAAAAAACGGTTAAAAGAACTGTTCACTCTAACGAAGCAACTGAGAACGGCCACTGACATGTCCGAGCGTCAGCAGTTGCAGTCGGAATTGCTGACAGCCTGGACGGACCGGGAAACAGTCGTCCGGGAGACGAGCATCGGGCACTACGGTCAGGTCGAGATGGGACTGTCCGCAATCCGGATTGCTTTGGCCCGTGAAACATTTGATCCGTCGGAGCTGAATCAGGCACTGGATCAGTTTGACGCCAGTATCCGTTCTTTTCTAAAAGGGGATACGGTGAAAGCCGCGAAACAGACGGGTCTCGTCGAGTTGACGGCGTTACTGAAACAAGCGGATCAGCAACTCGCGAATCAGGACGTCCCGGCGGCGGAGAAAACGCTGACGACCTTTATCGAACGTTGGCCGAGCGGGGAAGGGGAAGTCCGGACCCGGAGCAGTTCTCTGTATACGACGATTGAATCGGATGTACCCGTTCTGTTGTCGCGTTTAGATGAAACGACGATGGCTTCCACCCGGTCTGACCTGGCCCCGATCATCACGTCACTTGAAGTGTTAGCGCAGAAAACGACGTATTCGTTTGTCGATGCGATGCTCGTCATGTTGCGGGAAGGGCTGGAAGCCTTGCTGATCATCAGCGCGCTCGTTGCCTTTACCCGAAAAGCCAAGGTGACAGGCGAACGGATGATTTGGAGTGGGGCATTATGTGGTTTATTCGCGAGTGGAGCACTGGCCCTGATCATCCAACAGTTCTTTTCAACGGCACTTGCTGCTGTCGGACGGGAGCAGATTGAAGGATGGACCGGACTGGCCGCAGTATTGATGATGCTGCTCGTCGGTTCGTGGTTACATTCGAAAACGGCGGTTGCTTCACGGCAAACGGAACTGGCACTGAATCTGGCGGGACGGTCTTTGTTTGCCGTCAGCTTTTTGACGATTTTCCGTGAAGGGGCCGAGACGTTGCTGTTTTATGTCGGCATGGCGCCCGCCATGACATCGACTGCTTTAGCTGGAGGGATCGTGCTGGCAATTGCACTCATCGGGCTTCTTTCGCTTGCTGTCATTTATTTAGGGGTACGTTTACCAATCAACCGGCTCTTTGCAGGAGCAACCGGATTGATTTATCTCATGGCGTTCAAAATATTAGGTGCCAGTCTGCATGCCTTGCAAATTACGGGCCTCTTGCCGATCCATGTCATGTCATACATCCCGTCATTGCCTTGGGTAGGGATTTATCCGACGTATGAGACGATCATTCCGCAAGTCGGACTATGTGTTTTAGTTGGTTTGTTGATATATCTGAGACGTCGCTCTCCTTCGGGTCTTCGGAAAGCTGTTTAAGCCGTTTTTCAGTTTCATGTTTTATTCATTATGTTTCGGGAATAACTTTATATCGAGAGTAGATCGTTGGCTCGCATGAAGGAGAGGAAACAGGATGATTGAAACAAGAATTGTACGAAACATGACGGCGGTGGACGCAGAAGTGACAAGCTTGAAGTCAAGTGGCTATTCGAATAAACAAATTTACATCTTTGCGAAGGATGAAGAATTGGCGGAACGGATTGCCAATGACACTCAGACGTTGGCGTATCGTGTAACAAAAAAATCATTTTTTGAGACATTGATGTCGACAGTCCGCAGCAACCGAAAAGACCGGATTGCCCAGTTGTCGGAACTCGGAATGACAAAGGATGTAGCAGAAGATTTGGAAGAGGAAGTTCGCCATGGCCGGATTGTCATCGTCGGCTCAAAATCTGACTTACTGAATCCGGCGTTTGCCGCTTCTTATGTCGAAGATGAGACGACAGAATACGGTGCAGGTGTTCCGAAACTCGAAGAGGAAGAAACGACGACGACCTTACCGGCTGACCAAAACGTCAAGTTGGATAAAAAATAAGAAGCGTCGGTTAAACAGGGACTGGCAACAGTGTCAATTTTTAGACGAACAAAGGATGACGGATTTGAATCCGTCATCCTTTGTTCGTCTATGCAGGATCATTTTTTATGGATCTTCTATTGGAGCGATTCACGCAAATCCATTACCTCATCGAACGGAATATGACGCTGTAAACCGGTTGATGTCTTGATTTCAATGATTCCGCGGGCGTGAAAAAGAGCGGTAACCGTTCCCGTCAATGCGGTCTCGGTTCCCTGGTCGAGATAACGGACCGTCACCAGCCGCCCGCTTCGAATGGCATCTTCTAACAATTGTGGAAAAACAATCTTTGTCTGTGTCGTCTGTCGGGCGGGATGCGTTTTGTACAAGTGTTCCAATTGCAGAATATGATTCCGTGTCGCGCGTTGCCGCCACTTTCGCTCCGTTCGTTTCTTAGACTGTAACACGTCGTTCCACCTCCGATTGAATCGTTTACATGTCGACGATACACTGCCCCAAAATATTCCCCATTTATTTGGGAGATAAACCCGGTTGAAGAAGAGAAAGACACCGTAGAGGAGTAAAGAAACAGAGGTTGGTTTTGAATGTCCGATTTGCGGAAAAAGACTAGAAGTATGCCAGGAACAGAGGAGGAACTGTCTGATGGAACGAAGTACGTTAATTGCCCTTGAAAAACACTTATATGCCATTCAACTTGAGCTGGACGGTCTCGCCCGTCTGATTACCAAACAATTGATGCAACTCAGTCAGGTCGCCGGTTCAGTCGAACACTTCCGGCGGATGAGTTTTGATTTATACCAAAAGCGGGAGACACTCGACCGGATCCCGCCCCAGATTTTATATGAAACCGCTTTGGACTATGAAGATTTTCTCGATGAAGAGTTTGATGAGATCCCGCCATCCTGGGCATTACGGCAGGACGAAGCAGAAGCACTCGATCAGTTATGGTGGTTTGAGTTTTTCCGGATTCAAGCCGACGTGGAAGATTGGTTGAGTCTCTATCTGATTCGACGTATTCGGGAAGATATCCGTTATGTGCCGCCCGTCATCGAAAAAAACGCGTACGCGTTATCCGATGATGCCCGGCAGGTTTTTTGGCGTCTGTTGCAACGCTCCGTCGCCAAACCGTCTTCGAAGATCAAGGCCAACCAGCTGTCCTGCCGGATGGGCATATCAGAGATTGCCCGGTACGCACGGTTTAACCTGGAACGGACACGTCTGGCGATTGAAGAACTGACGGCACGGGGCATCATCTCGATTGAGGAAGAGAACGAAAAGCTGAACCTTCGTGTTCGTCTACAAGTGATTTAAGGAGATGAAACGTTCAATCATGCGTTCATCGTGACGCGCGGAGGGACCGATCCAAATCAAATGACCGGGACTTGCCGACTCGATGAACTGGGCATGGGCAATGGCACGCCGGGCATAGAGGGCATGTTCGAATGGAACGGCCCGGTCCGCCTTGGAATGGATGATCAGCACCGGACAGCGGATGGCTTGCAAGATCGGTCGGTCAATCTGTTGCGTCAAATCAAATAAGACACCCCGCCCCGGTCCGTTCTGCAGTCCGACTTGATACAACAATTGTTGATCGACTCCATTCAATTGACGTCGAATTTCGTCACGCTGCAACAGACTGGTCATTTCGACCATGCGCACAGACGCTTCTTGCGGAAACTTGACCAACTTGTCTTTGACGTAATGCCACAAGACCCATTGCAGGAGCTGCAACGGACGTTGAAGGAGCGGTTGGACAAGCCAAGCCTGATAAGGAAGCGAGATTTCGTGTGTCATCGCACAGGCAAGGACGAGTGAACAGACAGACGGATTATTACTTGCCAACGCAATTGCTGTCGGTCCGCCGGCCGAAATCCCGTAGACCGTATATTGCTCGATGTGTCGCGAAGCAATCCATTTTTTGTAAAAAGCAGCCAACTCACCGGGGGATGAGGCGACACGGAGCGGTGTTTTCCCGTATCCCGGACGAGACGGGACAATGACCCGGTAACCGGCTTCAATCAATCGTTCTACGTGATAGACTTCCCGGTAATCGGACTGTGTGCCATGAATCAGTAAAATGACGGGTCCGGTTCCACTGTCCCGGTAATCGAATCGGTAACCTTCCCAATCGGCAATGTGTTGCATCCAAATTCTCCTATCTCTTAAATATTTCCATATTATTGTTAATCTTCGTACCTGTTTAAGGTATAATCCAAGTATAATCAAACATCTTATGGATAGGAAATGAGGATGCCCCGTGCCAAATGAAAAATTATCCAATCGGGATCGGTTGTTAGCGGTTCGAGAAATTTTTGAACAGTATTCCGATGAAGAAGAGACGTTGACATTGGAAGAATTAAGTACGGAATTGTCGAAAAGAGGACTGATTGAAAAGCTGTCCCGGAAGTCGTTAAAAGAAGATATCGCGGCTCTTGCCAAATCAGGTTTTGACATCCATGCGGAAGAAACTAAAAACGGTCTGGCGATTCCGTATCATCTTGTCAGCCGTCCGTTCGAATACCACCACCTGCGTTTACTTGTGGATGCGATTGCCAGTGCGAAGTTCATTTCTGAGAGTGAAACGGAGGTCCTGGTCCGCAATATTCATACTTTGACGAGTAAACGTCTGGCGAAAACGTTGACGCCGGTCATACATACCGTTAAGAAACCGAAAGGCGTCATTCCTTTTTCGATTGACACCATTCAAAAGGCTATCATCGAACAGGACATCATCAGTTTTCAATATCAGGGAAAATTCAATGAACGGACACGAAAGTTTGAGTTACGACGGGACGGCGATTATTATCTCGTTACCCCGGCACATTTGATTGTCGATAATGGAAACTACTATCTGATCGGCCGTGATGAACGTGTCGAAGAGATTCGGACGTACCGGGTCGATCGCATCGTCAATTGCAGTGTCTTTGAGCCGGCGCAGACTCCGGTCGAGGTCGAATCCACTTACTTGAGCAGTATGTTCAATATGTACGGGGGAGAACAGGAACAGTTGACGTTGAAGTTCCATGAGAGTGTCATGCCAACCGTCGTCGACCGCTTCGGGACGGACATTCGTTGCCGGCGTTTAGAAGGGGACTGGTTTGAAGTCAAGGTGGGAGCGCTTTTCTCTCAAGGTTTCATGATGTGGCTGATTCAGTTCGCGGAACAAGCGGAGATTCTTGAACCGGCCTTTTGTCGGGAAGCCTTTAAAAACAAAGTCCTTGAGCTTGCTAAAGTCTATAAAACAGGAATTGCGGTCAGTCAACCGATGAATGAGAGTGTCTAACACGATAGAAGCAGATCTTTTGCCGAATGGGGCAGAAGATCTTTTTTTGTCGTTTTTTGTCGTATATTCATATTTGAATATTTTTGAGCGTTTTTTCCGATTACCATTAAGGATATCTTATTTTTGTTACAGGAGGGGCATCATGCAACATATGGAAAAACCACGGATGGGAAGCGTTATTGCGGGCGTGTCATACCTCTTTTTCATCTGTCTGTCGTACACGTCTTGGTATTTATTATCGATTTTTGCATTTAATCTTCTTTTCAGTACAGAGCTCTTAATGTCAATGGATCTTGTGGTCTTCGGCTTTAGTCCTTTATTTGCATTAGGCATCACGATGTTTTCGCTGAAAGTGCTGAAACGGCATGCACAGCCGAAATTCGGACCTTACATATTGGTAATCTACAGTATCTCGACCAGTGTCTTGATTTATTACTCCGTCGTCTACTCGATATTGCCGCGAATCTGACGATGCTTGCATGGTGCGGTCTTTTGGAATATGCTACGGATAGAGTATTAGCATGTTTTGGAGGAGGGGATACGATGAATACACAGTATATCCTGGACTGGATGCCACTCGTGCTTCCGGTTGCTGCCATCGTCTTTATTGTCATCATCGCGCGTAAAGCGTCTAAAATTGATTCTAAATAACCAAAAGAAGGTGTTCCGGTATCGGAGCACCTTCTTTTTGATTTAACGTTCGATTTGTTCCCGGACATACTTTCGGAACAGTTGGAGATCGTACGCCGGTTCACTGCGACTGAATTCAATCCCGTCGAGAAGGTGTGCGTGGGCCACGGCTTCCGGAAACTCGATCCGCGTTAACCATTCGGCGGTCGTCTCCTCGTGACGGCGCGGGAATGCCTGTTCGAGTTGTGAAGCGATTTTCAGAAGCGGGTGCTGGCTATGCTTTTTAATCGGTGCCGGTTGCTTCGCCCCCGTCATCCGGACGACGGGTTCGGCTTCCGTGGAAACGACCTGTCGTTTCCGAATCAAATAGAAGGTGATCCCGACAGCGAGAATCGCCAAGACAATCCCTGCCGTGTTCAGATAAAACAGCGTAGCGGAACTCATACTTGCGGCCTTCAGACTCTCTTGCGGGGCGATGTTTGATAAATCCGTCGCATTCGCTCCCGTCTTTTGATCAATCTGTTCCGCGAGCGGTAACGTCCAGGTAAAGAGAGAGCCGAATGCCTCAAGTGCAGGACGGGTCAGGTTTGCGACAGAACCAAACAGCGCTTCTTTGAGCAACCGGATCACGGTAACGAGGACAAGGCTTATCCCGAGAAACAGCGAGACAGCTGTGGTGATCCGGCGCCATTCTACGAGATGCTGTCTTAAGAAGGGGATTGCCCATAACAGACCAAGCAGCAGATAGGCGCCAAGCGGCGGTGAAAGGCCCGGGAATAACAGAAACAGTCCGGTCAGCCCCGTCGCACTGATGGCAAATTTATACGGCTGATCGACAGTCTCGAGCCATGTCCCGAGAGCAATGGCAAGCAACAACAGTATACTGATTAGCGGAGAAATCAAAAGAAACGAGACTGCCGCGACCAGTTGCAGGCCAATCCGGATGTTGCGTGCCGGGATGGCTACAAGCAGCGGGAACATCAAAATAATGAGCGGTGCCTGCAGGAGACTGATGACGAGAATCCACCAGAGAATCATGCGCTCACCCCCTTGTGCCGGTGTCCAAGATGAATTTCCGCAGTCGTCGAGGGGACGGTCCGTTGAAGACGTTTCGTGAAATAGCGGCGTTCGAGCGGTAAATCATATTCTGAAATCCGGGCGAGACACTCCATCGTCCGTAAAAATTGGTCTTTTCCTTTTCCCGAGGGAACGTGATACCACTGCCCATCCCGGTTGACCATTGAAATCCAGAGACTGTACGAGGCGCCTTGTTTTTCAAGTTCTCGGATAATCGTCGCCGCCCGCGAAAGTAACTTTTCAAAATCACCGCGTAAGGCTAAACCGTCCGCGGACAGCCCATCAATGATGACGGCATAATCATGATTGCGCATCCGGTCATACTGATAGGAATACAGTTCGCCCGTCTTGGCGTAAGCAGACCAATAGATCGTCTTTGCATCACCTGCGTAAGGGACGACGGAGTGAAAGCTCGACCGATCCGTGAACGGACTCGACCGGTCAATCGTCTCGCCCGGAATCTGGCGTTCGTTCCATTCGACCGAAGCCGGTGCAAAATCCGGGAAGACATGCCCGAGTTGTTGAATCGGCAACGTCAAGTAGAGCGTCATCAGATGGAACGGGTCGGAAATCATGATATCAAACGACTGAATCCGGATCGTGCCCCGTTTGGCTGCTATGACGTCAATTTGAAACGGGACGCTGGCCTGACGCGGAACAAAGACATGTTGACGCCAAAACTGGCTGCTCGCGTCCTCGATCCGGACTTGTTCTCCGAGAAGACCGGATACCGTCACTTTACCAAGGGAAAACCGTGTCGGATTATGGATTTCAAACGGGATGAGTAGCGGATCGTCCCGGAAGGCGCGGACGGTTTCGACGAGCCGGACGCTCAGACGTGCTCCGAGGTACTCGAGGTACTTCGGTAAGAGGTAACCATATAATGTGTACGCGACGAGCAGTGTCGCAAGCAGGAGAGAGCCGTACAGCGTACAGATGCCGGCAGTGACGGCAATCCAAAATAAAATCATCGGGTGAAAGGACTTCGGTGTAATCAATTGCATGTTACACCTCGGTCGGAACAGTCAATGACTCCAAAATCTGCTGGACTAAGCGGCCGTTCGTCATCTTCAATGTCGCTTCAAGTGTCAGGACAAGCCGGTGGGCAAGCAGCGGCGTTGCGAGTTGCTTAATGTCTTCCGGGGTAATGTACGTCCGGTCGTGCATCCAGGCCCGTGCTCGTGCGGCTTGCAGGAGTGCCAAGGTAGCACGGGGACTCGGACCGATTTCCACGTCACGGTGCGCCCGCAAGGCATCACAGACGTCGAGCAGGTAATCTTCGACCGCATCTTCGATCGTGACGGCCTGTACTTCCTGTTTCCAGGTATTCAGTTGCTCAAGCGGCAATTGGAACGTACTCGGTTGTAAGTGAGCTCCCTGCAACAAGGCTTTTTCGACCCGGCGATCAAGCGGAGCGAACGACAACTTAAACAAAAAGCGGTCGAGTTGCGCATGGGGGAGGGGGAACGTTCCCTGACCGTCAAACGGATTTTGGGTCGCGATGACTAAAAAGTGTTGCGGTAACGTATAAGAGGTATCTCCGATCGTGACCTGTGCTTCGCCCATCGCTTCGAGCAGGGCGGATTGTGTCCGCGGCGTCGTCCGGTTAATTTCGTCGACAAGGACGATATTTGCGAACAGCGGACCAAACCGTTGTTCGAATGAACCGGTCAACGGATTAAACAATTCCATCCCAAGCAGATCGGTCGGTAACGTATCCGCGGTACATTGGACGCGGGAAAACTTGGCATCCAGTGTATTGGCCAGTGATTTGGCCAGTGTCGTCTTGCCGGTACCCGGCCGGTCCTCAAGCAGAACGTGACCTTCCGACAACAGGCCGATCAGAAGATGATCTATAACATGTTCTTGTCCGAGGACCGCTTGCTTTAAGTTCGTTCGTAATTGTTGGAACATGGATAAATCCTCCTTTTTATTTCGTATTCTTAAAGTTTACGAAAATTCAGATAAAACTGCCAGTGATTTAAGTCTGTTTTCCAGATTTAGTGGTTTTACTAGGAGAGAAACAAAAAAATCCTTGACCACTGACAGGCCAAGGAACGGAGTTTTAGTCTTCAAACAGTTCATTCATCAAATCATCAATTTCCTGCCGACGGTTCTGCGTTTCCTCCCGGAGAATCCGGATCGAACGACCGTGCCATTCGAGCCAGTCGCCGATCGTTGCAGCACGGGGCAGACGCGAGCGGGGGACTTGCACCGTTTCACGGTTTTCCGTCTCACAAATCGCCTGGTCTCCGTCAAATTCGGTGACGGTCATTTTCATCGTGAATCCTCTCCTTTACTCAGGGCGTAAGTCGGTCCGGCTATTGACTTGAATCGTCTCCCCGTCTGACGTGTACTGAACGGTGCCCATCCGGTCCGTCCGGTCGACCTGGATGCTTTCCGCCGCCAGCGCATTCATGACGGTCGGACGCGGATGGCCGTAAGCATTGCCTTCACCTGCTGAAATCAAGGCGCGGGAAGGGTGGACTGCTTGTAAAAAGGGAATCGAGGACGAGGTATCCGCACCATGATGCCCGATTTTTAACACATCAGCCTTTAAATCCATTCCGGATTCGAGCAAATCCTGTTCCGTCCGAATCGGAGCGTCTCCCATGAAGAGAAAGGTATTATCGCCATGAACGAGTTGCAGAACTGTACTCCAGCTATTTAAATCACGGGTGCCGTCGCGGAGCGGGGCGAGTAAGTTCAGTTTCACTTCGTCACTCGGAATCGAGACACCGGACTTAGCCGTTTTAATGGTGATTCCTTGCCGTTTGACGGCGAGTAAAAAGTCCCGATAGGTTTCCGTCGTGTGGTTGACGCGTGGTGCGTAGACTTGATCAACAGGCAGGGCATCGAGAATCGTATCGAGGCCACCGATATGATCTGCGTCCGGATGTGTCGCGATGACGGCCGTTAAGCGGATGATGCCCAGGTTTTTCAGATAGCGGACGACATCGTCTCCTTTGCCGTTGTTCCCGCCATCAATCAAAATCGTTTCGTTTTTCGTCTGAATCAATGTACTGTCACCTTGACCGACGTCAAAGCCGTAGACGTGAATGACGGAACCTGATTCCGGACGATCACCAGGTAACGGTTCGTCGTCGCCTGTCATATAAAAGACGACAACCAGACACAGCGCAAGCAGCAGAACGGAACCCCATTTCATACCTAGCCCTCCCGTTTCTCAAACAGATACAACATGCCGTTACGCGGATGGCCGAAGCGGGGACCGACATACCCTCGTTTTTTTAATGCAGAACGCATCAGAATCATCATTCCACCGTGTCCGACGAGCAAAACCCGGTCATGTTCTTGTTGTTCAAACGTCAATTGGTTTAAGAGAACCGTAATCCGCTCGTTGGCATCTTTGATTTCCGCTTGAATCCGTTTGCTGAATGGAGCGACAAGTCGTCCGATCAACGCCCAGGCGAGAAACGGGAGACGGATCCGCGAGCGGATGGTCGGGAACGGGACTTCACGCAATAAGTCCGTCACGATGATGTCGTCTTCATACACGCTTTCTGCCGTTTGGACGGCACGCGGCATGCTGCTGGCGTAACAAATCGTCCAGTCGATGTTTCCGAGTTCAACCGGCTGGACATCGATCGTCGAGACGTCATAACGCTCAATCCAGGCTTCGATATCGGCTGCACTGATCCAGCCTTTTGTCGGGTAACCCTCCGTTACCCGGTGGTGTCTGACTAATCCAATCTGTTTCATGTTTTTGCGACGGTCGCTTGCATCAAGAAACCGTCCACCTCTCTTTCTATCTCTCAATCTATCGTCTTGCTGTCGTTACAGGGCAAGGCGGATCGCCATGCCGCACAGCAAGGCACCGAGAATGCTCAGTAAACTGCCGATGATATAATATTCCGCAAAACGGCGGTCGTCAAACTGTTTAAAACGGGCCAATGCCTTTAAGGCAATGATGAATCCAATGGCGCCCGTTGCATTGACTGCCACCAAAGAGACGATGATGGCCCGTTCGACGAGTCCGATGTAACGGCCGACGCCGTTGATTTCCGTCGTATAACTGCGGGCGGAATCCTCGACTTCATGCGTGACGGACCGCTTCAGACCGTCCAGTTGTTCTTTTCGTGTGACCTTCCGCTCAAAATGCGATTCAATCAAGCGGGGCGCAAAGGGCGCAAGCAGCGGGGCAATCCCGCGTCCGATTAACTCCGTTGCAATCAAGCCCCAGACGCTGATCCACAGGATTTGATCCGGTAACGTAAACGATGCCGGCCAAGCGACAGGGGTGAAAAAGAGGACGATACCGGTCAGAATCCCGATATGGATCAATTGATCGATCCAAAAGGCAAGTGCCGGATGCAAAAGACGTTTGAAGGGCGAGCCGTCCAGTAAGGCATGTGTCCCGATGATGACACCGCCGATGATCCAGGCCGTCTGACCAGTCACGTCATTCATCTGGTAAAAGAGTCCGAGGACGGCGGCTGTGCCGATGCTATGTATCGTTATATGTTCGAGTAATACCCGAAACGTGCGTTGTTTCAACTTTGCCATCCGTTGACTCTGGAACGGAAAGTCCGCCAGCAGGTGGATCAGAAGCAGGCTTAACAGCAAAGTCATCCGATCGCCTCCCAGACTTGTAACTGGTTTAAGGCATCAATCAATGCCTGTTCGAGACGTTTACGTTGTTTACGTTGGGAACGGGCGACAAGTTTCGCAACATTCATCCGGGCATCTTTTTCGTGAAAGCCCATCTTCAAACCGATTTCTTCGTAAGTAGCGTCCGGATGCTGATCCATCAGCCGGTGCAATTCGATTTGCCGGTCCGTTTTACCGAAATAAGCGGGATACAGCATCTCGATATAACCGTTCAGCAGGGCGGTCGGCAAATAAGGCGGTCCGGCAAAGGAAATCCGGTTTGCGGTCTGTTTTGCCGCTTCCTGGGCCTCAAAAGCGAAAATGATGGCACTTCCGTTGGCTTCATCGGCATGAGTCGTCGATAACGTCTCATATTGACCGAATCCGATTCCGATATAGCCGTTTAACGGTTGATTCAACAGCATTAACATGAGTGGATAACTGACGGCATATTCGTTGAATACGCCAAGCAGACTGTCACCGGACTTGATTTGAAACGGTACGAGTGCTACCGGAAATGCTTGGTTCAGCTGATCCGCCAACTGATGCAGATCGGTTAACAGTTGTTCTTTACTGGAATACGCACGGGAATTTTGAATATCAAATGAAACTGCAACAGCTTGCATACAAATCCTCCTTGTTACCGAATATGCGGTTACTTATCATTTGTTACCGGTTAAAGGGTAACAATAGACTTGTTACTGTATTTAGAGTAACAGGGAAGCGTAAAAAAACAAAGACTGATTCAAATCTTTTTTATTTTTTCTTTGAGTTAACATAACATATATTATCAATAGTTGATAATTATTGTCTCATAATTAAGGTAAACTCAATATAGTGAGACAAAACAAAAAAACACGGGATTAACCGTGTTTCCGACAATCGTAATGATGTGTCCGTTCCAAGCGGCTCATTAAACGATCCAAGAAAATATGATGCCGGCGTTCGAGTTGCGTGATTCGTTCAAGCGGTAACCAGGCGAAATGGAAAAAATCACCGCAATCTTGACCGTCACCAGCAACACAATGCGTCCATCTGTTTTCCTGACATTCGATATGAGCATGATAGAAATACGTGTAATGCACCCGCATGCGTTCCGGATAACGCATTTCTTCTTCACCTACGTACTGGACGGTCGCGAGCGATAAACCGCTTTCCTCGAGTGTTTCCCGAACTGCCGCTTCCTTGGCGATTTCGGCATCTTCGATTGTGCCGGCAGGAATTTGCCAATCACTGTCTGGAGCAGATTGCGGATGAAAAACAAGTAGTTCCCATCCCTCTGGTTGCTCCCGTGTGATATAGATTGCTACTTTTTCGCGTCTTCTGAATTTCATCGTCATCACCTCTCCAGTTGGCAGATGGCACAAAAGCAGCCGAGGAACATGTCCGTAGCTGCTTGATGAAACGAATTCTATAAGCTAAAGCTCCGAACTGCCCGCTCCACATACTTCGTGGTAATCTTGCCTGACCATTTTCTTTTATTGTAGCGGTTATTGGCGGTCGTTTCAATTTGTAAACGGGTGATTTGCCGATAATTCGAAGAAAAGTCTGATAAAGCGGTCAAAACAGGCGTCAGAAAGCTAGAAACGAACGGGAAACAGCGACTTTA
This sequence comes from Exiguobacterium sp. R-39, assembly GCF_049942815.1. Classification (NCBI taxonomy): domain Bacteria; kingdom Bacillati; phylum Bacillota; class Bacilli; order Caryophanales; genus Exiguobacterium; species Exiguobacterium sp. R-39. Next base: position 1,610,994 of record NZ_CP187965.1, on the reverse strand, counting down.
TGCCATATTTCATAAAAAAAGACACCCCTCTATCAAAATGAGGGGCATCTGACCATCAAACAGTATACCAATCGAGAAGCGGACCGAATTTTTCTTCATCATAGGCAAACGAACCGTTCGATAACCGGTCGAGGAAGGACAACGATTGGACTTGAATTGTCTTTTCCTGCTCTTTTCCGATCAAAATCAGCTCTTTTGCTTGTGTGACGTCGATCAATGCCGCGACCTGATGCGGTTTTGATTTTAAATCACGTAACAGTTGTGTACCGCGCAAGGCGCGGTTCGAGACCTGGAACTGATCCGCAAGGCGCATTTTCTTCAAGGCACCACGTTGTGTCAACAGGACGATATTCGGTGCTTGTTTGAAGCCGATCGCACCGGCCACGACATCCTGATCACGAAGGTTGATCGCTTTCACACCCGCTGCCCGGACACCGACGACCGGGACATCGTCTTCCGTGAACCAGAGACCGAATCCATGCTGGGTCGTTAAGAACAATTGCTCTTGTCCGGTAGAAACCTTGGCATACAGGACTTCGTCATCCGCTCGTAAACGGACACCCTGCAATGGTTTTGATTTCCGCTGCGCATTGTAGTCGCTCAATTTCGAGCGTTTGACCATCCCTTGGCGGGTCACGAACAGACAGTGTGAGTTCTCGTCAAACGTCCGGACGAGGTCGACCGATAAAATCCGGTCGCCGGGATCAAGCGGCACGAGATTGGCGACGTGTTGTCCGCCGTCTTTCCATTTCGTATCCGGCAACTGGTGGACCGGAATCAGGAGATAATTCCCTTGAACCGTCCAAACGATTAGATGATCCGTCGTCATCGCCTGTCCTTGATACAACAGACGATCCTGCTCCTTCATCTCCGGCAAATCGTTGGTTGCGCCGAACGAACGCATCGAAGACCGCTTGATATAGCCGTTTTTCGAGACGAAGACCATGGTTTCTTCGACAGCAATCATGACTTCCGTCTTCAGTTTCAGCTCTTCGACTTCCGCTTCGATCGTCGAACGCCGCTTGTCCGCGACTTGCTCTTTCAGAACGGTTAATTCTTTAATGATCAACCGGTTCCGTGTTTTTTCGTCGTTCAGGATTTTTTCAAGGCGGGCGATTTCTTTTTCAAGTTTCGCCGCTTCTTCCTGTAATTCAACGATATCAGTATTCGTCAACCGGTACAGCTGAAGCATGACGACGGCTTCCGCTTGGCGATCGGTGAAACTAAACCGTTCAATCAACTTGTCTTTTGCTTCCGATTTGTTGGAGGCCGACCGGATCAACGCAAGTGTCTCATCCAGGACGGAAATAGCGGTCATGAGGGCTGATACAACCTCTTGACGGCGTTTCGCCTGCTCGAGATCAAACGTTGTCCGGCGGATGACGACATCCTTGACGTGACTGAGATACGCGTCAAGTAACGCGAGAACACCCATCTGACGCGGTGTCCGCTCGTGGATGGCGACCATATTGTAGTTATAGGCGATTTGCAGGTCGGTCTGCTTCAGGTAAAAGTGAAGCACCCCTTCCGCATCCGCTTCTTTTTTCAGCTCGATGACGACACGAAGACCATCGCGGTCCGTCTCGTCGCGGACTTCCGCTACCCCTTCGACTTTGCGGTCGAGGCGGAGTTCTTCCATCCGTTTGACAAGGTTTGCTTTGTTGACTTCGTACGGCAGTTCCGTGATGATGATTTGCTGGCGTCCGCCGCGTAACGTTTCGATCACTGCCCGCGACCGGATGATGACTTTGCCGCGGCCGGTTTCAAACGCCTTTTTGATGCCGTCGAGACCTTGGACGACACCGCCGGTCGGGAAATCGGGTCCTTGCATATGTGTCAGTAAATCATCGACATTATGCACAGTTCCCGAAATTCGGCCAATTGCCGCGTCGAGCACTTCACCGGCATGGTGAGGCGGGATTTCCGTCGCATACCCGGCCGAAATCCCTGTCGAACCGTTCATCAGCAGGTTCGGTAAGAGGGACGGCAAGACAAGCGGCTCTTCCGTCGTATCGTCAAAGTTCAACGTGTAATCAACGGTCTGTTTATTGATGCCTTCGAGAATCAGGCTCGACACTTTCGATAAACGGGCTTCCGTATATCGCATGGCAGCGGCGCTGTCGCCGTCGATCGAACCATTATTCCCCTGCATATCGACTAACGGATAACGTAATTTCCACTCCTGACTCAGGCGGACCATTGCTTCATAGACCGACGAATCGCCGTGCGGGTGGTAGTTACCGATGACGACGCCGACCGTCTTGGCCGATTTCCGGTAAGCGCGGTCAAACAGGTTGCCTTCCGTATGCATCGCATACAGGATCCGGCGTTGCACCGGTTTTAATCCGTCGCGTGCGTCCGGTAAGGCCCGGTCCTGGATGATATATTTCGAATAACGTCCGAACCGGTCCCCGACGACTTGCTCAAGGGACAGGTTCAAAATGTTTTGCAGGTTAGACATATCAGTTCACACTCTCTTTCGTCACGTGTTCATTTTCAATGATCGAGAGGTCTTCCGTCAGTCCGAACGCTACATTGTCTTCAATCCAGCTCCGGCGGTGTCCGACATTGTCGCCCATCAGCACGGAAACTCGTTTCTCGGCGACAGCGGCATCATCGATCGTGACGCGGATCAATGTCCGGGTCTCGGGATCCATCGTCGTTTCCCATAATTGCGGAGCGTTCATCTCCCCCAGTCCTTTATAACGCTGGATCATATAGCCTTTACCGAACTTTTTCGTTGTTTTCGCCAGGGTTTCTTCATCCCAGACGTATTCAAACTTCTCAGACTTGCCCTTCCCTTTCGAGACGCGGTAGAGCGGTGGCAAGGCGACGAAGACTTTCCCGGCATCAATCAACGGGCGCATGTAGCGGAAGAAGAAGGTCAACAGCAAGACTTGAATATGCGCGCCATCGGTATCGGCATCGGTCATGATGATGACTTTGTCGAAGTTACAGTCCGATAAATCGAAGTCTGCCCCGACGCCGCTGCCGATCGCGTGGATAATCATATTGATTTCTTCGTTTTTCATGATATCCGCAAGTTTGGCTTTTTCCGTGTTCAGGACTTTCCCGCGTAACGGTAAAATCGCCTGGAACGTCCGGTTACGGCCTTGTTTGGCTGAACCGCCGGCTGAATCTCCTTCGACGAGGAACAATTCATTTTTCTCCGCGTTTTTCGACGCGGCAGGTGTCAGTTTCCCGTTCAGGATGCTCGAACGTTTCTTTTTCTTGCCATTGCGGGCTTCTTCGCGGGCTTTACGCGCTGCTTCCCGGGCCTGAGCGGCGCGGATCGCTTTTTTGATCAGGAGGGTCGCCGTTTGCGGGTTTTCCTCAAGATACGTCGATAAACGGCGCGTGATGACGGCGTCACAGCTTGTCCGGGCTTCCGGAGAACCGAGTTTTGATTTCGTCTGTCCTTCGAATTGCAGGAATTCTTCCGGAATCCGGATCGACACGATCATCGTCAGCCCTTCACGGATATCATTCCCGTCTAAATTCTTGTCTTTTTCTTTGAGCAGCGTGTTTTTACGGGCATACTCGTTCATCACCCGTGTCATCGCCGTTTTAGCGCCGACCTCGTGGGTTCCACCGTCGCGTGTCCGGACGTTGTTGACGAACGACAGGACGTTTTCCGAATAGGCATCCGTGAACTGGAAAGCGATATCGACCTCGATGTCATTTTCCGTACCTTCAAAGGCGACTGTCGGATGTAACGTATCTTTGTCGTCGTTCAAATAGCCGACAAATTCGCTGACTCCGTCTTCATATTGGAACGTGTCCGCTTTTTCCGACCGTTCGTCGGTCAGTGTGATTTTCAGACCTTTCAGCAGGAAGGCCGATTCACGTAGGCGTTCCGCTAACGTATCGTAATTGTATGTCAACGTGCTGAAGATTTTTCCGTCCGGCTTGAAATAGACGCTTGTTCCTTTTTGGCGCGTCGTGCCTGTCTCAAGCAACGTCGTTTTCGGAATTCCCCCGTCTTCGAACGTTTGCTCAAACTGTTTCCCGTCGCGATAAATCGTGACTTTTAACTGCGTCGACAGGGCGTTGACAACAGATGCTCCGACACCGTGCAGTCCGCCCGATGTTTTATAACCGCCTTGACCAAATTTTCCACCGGCATGAAGCACCGTGAAGATGACTTCTGCCGTCGGTTTGCCGGAAGCATGCATCCCGGTCGGCATACCGCGTCCATGGTCACGGACCGTAATTGCATTATCTTTATGGATGATGACATCGATCTGTTCCCCGAATCCGGCCAGTGCCTCATCAATCGCGTTATCGACGATCTCATACACCAAATGGTGGAGTCCGCGATGATCGGTCGAACCGATATACATACCCGGGCGTTTCCGGACTGCTTCGAGTCCTTCTAATACCTGTATGGCATCATCATTATAATTGTTTAAATCTGTCGCCATGTTTTTCACCTCAAATAGAAAAACGTCGAATATTCCAAACGTTCGTTCGTTTTTCTAGTAGTCTGTATCTAATTGTAGGCATCTTCTTGCTATCTGACAAGGATAATCTAGAAAACAAGAAAAAAAGACACCTACTGTCAAGGAGTAGATGTCTTGCTGAATCACGATCACAAGTACTGGTGTTCAATTTTAATGCAACGGTTTTCGATGTACGGAATCCCGGCCCCAAGGGCTAAACTTTCCGCTTCGACACTCGATAATCCGAGCTGATTCCAAATCATGCCGACGTCACCGTGAGCGACGGCATCCTTCGCAGCGTCCGCCAAAAACTCCGAGCGACGGAAAACATCGACGATATCGATATGGCCCGGGATGCTGGCGACACTCGGATACACTTTCTGACCATTCCATTCATTTAAGGTTGGATTGACCGGAATGACTTCGTACCCGTGTTGGACGAGATAATCGGCAATCCAGTTCGCCGTTTTTCCGGAATCGCTTGATACCCCGACAACGGCGATCCGTTTTGCTTCTTTTAACAACTGACGTGCTTGTTGATCTGAAATCATGTTATTTCCCCCTTATGTTAAATACAAGATAGTCTTAGTCTATATACCCGATTCAATTTGGATTAAGCCTTTCAACTGGAGGGAGGAACGTGTTCGAAGTGTGAGAATCAAAAACGGTCTGTACGAAAACGAGACGACCAACTACCCGTCGGACTGGATTTCGATGCAACTGAGAGCGAAATGATTTTTTGTGAAAAATAGTCTGTTTAATTGTTTACATAATATAATTATTGTATTAATTTGCTTACAAAGTGATGAAAACCTAATTTGCATCGAGTCGAACCGTTACCTGTCTTTGGTGATTTCGATGCAACTGAGCGCTCCCTGTCTGACAATTTAACGTTGCGTGAAATAACTATTTCACGCAAACTAGTGTACCAACTACCAACGTTTGGTATAGTAGTGACAGAGAGGGGATAGAATGATGAGTTTGTTTAAAAACCTGGGAAAAACCGTGAAAACGGCCCCCCTTCCCGCCCATACGATCGATCTTCCGGGATATGTCCGGATGCCGGATTTCATCCGGTTTTACATCGACCATTTGGCATCGAAAAATTTCTCGAAGGCGACGATGCGGCGGTATGTGTATGATTTTGATTCATTTTTTCAGTTTGTCGCGGAAGCGTCGGGTGAAGCGATTCGAGCACGTGATATCACGCAGGAAGCGTTTCTTGAAATTGACGGATCCGGGATTGCCGCTTATGCGGAATACTTAGCCTTAACAAAGCAAAATGCCCCAAGTGTCATCAACCGGAAGCTGTCAGCACTGCAGTCCTTGTTCCGGCATTTGATCGATATCGGGGTCCTGTCGGAAAACCCGGTCGCAAAAATCAATCGTCCGAAACAGGCAAAACGGGATCCGGTTTACTTAACGAAACGGGAATGGGATGAGTTGATCCAACTGTTGCCGTCGAATATCGAGATGAATGCCCGGGAAGCGGCACATTATGAACGGGATCGCGTCCGGGATATCACGTTGTTCCAGGTGCTCGGTTACAGTGGCATGCGGCTCAGTGAAATGACGCAATTGACCTGGAGTGCCATTGATTTTCACGAAGGAACGATTCGGGTCATCGGGAAAGGCAACAAGGAACGGGTCATTCCGCTTGCGAAGCCGGTCCGGGTCGCCTTACGGAAATACGCCGCACACTATAGTCTAACGATGCGGGGGCCGGATCCGATTTTCCAAAAGCAAGGCAAAGCGCTCAGTCCCCGGGCTGTTCAACATATTTTAAAACGGCACGTTGACCGGTTGCGCCCCGTGCTGCCGTTTTTGGAGCGAAAACAGATCACACCCCATAAATTACGGCACACGTTTGCGACGCGCCTGGCAACAGGCGGGGTCGATGTCTTGACGATTCAACAATTACTTGGCCACGAATCGGTCGCAACGACACAGGTCTACGCCCATATCGGTGATCAGGAGAAAAAACGGGCGATCGAATTATTTGATGGTGAACGATAATTGTGTTATGTCACCTCATTGTCATTGAAAGGAGAACTTGGATGAATTATGGCTTAAGTGAACGGAAAATCAAACAAATGTCGGATACCTATGCTTTTCGTCGCGGGAAACGTTACGTCGCTGCCAAAAAAGTTACATTACGGAACTACCAATCCGGTGATTTGCTCGTCGAAGCCGCTGTTCACGGTGAATCTGTCTTCACTGTCACCGTCCGCGTCAAGGAACACGGCGTGGATGCCGGTTGCAACTGTCCGTCGCTGGCAATGGATCAATCGTTTTGCGGGCATATCGTCGCCGTGTTGTTAGCGATGCATCATGTGCAAGTCTACGGCACACCTGCCGGAAACCAATCGTTGATCCGTCCGTTTGCGACGACGCGCCAGACAGAAGACGCAGCAGTGACGGCTTATTTGCAAACATTAAGTAAAACGGAACGGGCAAAAATCAGGTTTGATGTCAACGGTTCGGCGATTGTGATGGAAAGTATCACAGCCCAACAACGTTTTACGATCAGTTCCGCTTATTTTGACCGCCTTTTGCATACGCGTGACCGTTTACGGAATCTGGCCGACGTCTGGCTCAGTCCCCTGCTCAAACAACGGCTCGTCAGCGGTCCGCCGTTAGTCGAACTGGCGCTCGACCGCGAGCAAGGTGGGCTTGAACTGCTCGTGACGTTTAGCTATCAGGGGGTTCGGATCAATCCGTTACAGGAGACGGATTGGCTCGGGCGCGATGTATCGCTTGAAGGATCCGTCCTCCGCTACGTGACAGAGAGTGGTTTCTTGGAGCGGGACGGTCGCTATCGGTTAGAAGAAGAGGAAGCGGAATATCAGTTTTTGAAAGGTTTGCTCGACCCCCGTGTCGTTTACGGCAAACTCATCGTCCAAGTGACGGAGAGTATCCGCCAATCCTTACCGAACGGACCGTTTCATCCACGGATCGATGTCGAGACGACGGACCGCTTGGATTGGTTGACGTTCCGCTTTTCTATGGATGGAATCCCGGAAATGGAACTGAAACAGGTCTTGCAGTCGCTTGTCACCCGGAAAACGTATCACCGGTTAAAGAACGGTCAGTTTGTCTCGTTTGAGACCCGGGCATTTGAACAGTTACAACGCGTTTTTCGGCAACTTGAAGCAGCAGAGCAGGACCAACTTGAAGCGGTTTTGCGCGCACCCGCCCTGCCGAACCTCAAACATCTGGTCGGTGCCTCCTTCTTGCATATCCATAAACAATTAACAGAACGGTGGCTCGAGCTGAAAAACGGAACGGGTGTCTACCTGAACTTCCCGGAAGTACTCGATCGGCATTTGTATCCGTACCAGCGGGCAGGCATCCAGTTCATGGCGAATCTTGCCGGACATGACGGGCACGGAATTTTAGCGGATGAGATGGGGCTCGGGAAGACGATCCAAGCGATTGGTTATCTCGAGACGCTTCCGCCGGGTCGGATGTTGATTGTCGCCCCGGCTTCCCTGCTCCATAACTGGCAGGCGGAACTTACACGGTTTGCGCCGTCAAGAACCGTTCATTTGTTGAACGGAGCACGGAAACAACGGTTGGATCAAATCGAGACAGTACCAGCGGACGGAATTTTTCTGATTTCCTACCCGTCGTTACGGGCCGACATGGAGGCACACCAGACCGTCGAATACGACGTCGCCATTTTCGATGAGGCACAACATCTGAAGAATCCAGCGTCACAAACCGCTGTCCGCTTGCGCCGTATTCGGGCGAAACGTCGGTTTGCCTTGACCGGAACACCGCTTGAAAACCGGACCGATGATCTTTGGTCGATTTTCCGGGTCATTTTCCCGTCGTTGTTACCGGACTTACCGACGTTCCAGACATGGTCATATGATGAAATCCAACGATTCGTCCGACCGTTTATGATGCGACGGACAAAAGCCGAAGTTTTGCAGGATTTACCGCAAAAACAGATTGTCCACCATTATACAGAGCTCGGTCCGACGCAGAAAAAACTTTATGCTTCCTACTTGGCGAAACTGCAACTGGAAACGTTACAGCATCTCGACGAAACGAAGCGTGAAGACCGGATTAAGCTGCTCGCCGGTTTGACCCGGTTGCGGCAGATTTGCTGTGATCCGGCGTTGTTTATTGATGGATATACCGGTGAATCGACGAAACTGGAACGATTGTTGACGTTAATCGAAGAAAAACTGGCAGCGGGACACCGGCTGTTGATTTTTTCCCAGTATACGAAGATGCTCGGACACATCCGGGAACGACTGGCAGCACGACAACTTGCCCACCTTCTACTAACCGGTGAGACACCGGTTGAAAACCGGGTCGCACTGTGTGACCGTTTTAATGCCGGTGAAGTCGATGTCTTCCTGATTTCCTTGAAAGCCGGCGGGACCGGTCTGAATCTGGCGACGGCAGATACCGTCATTTTATACGACAGCTGGTGGAATCCGGCCGTCGAGCAGCAAGCGGCTGACCGGGCCCATCGATTGGGACAACAGTCACCGGTCGAAGTGATCAAGTTATTGATGACCGGGACGATCGAGGAAAAGATGGCGGAATTACAAGATCGAAAAGCGACGATGATTGATGCCGTCTTATCGGATCAGAAACCGGATATTTTAACGATTCGTGAACTCGTCCGTCTGCTTGATTCCCCCTCTTTTATCGATTCATCAGGTGATTAACCATACAAATCAAAGAAAATCTTAAAAAAATGAAAGACCTTCAATCCGTTGTCTATCAACAGGTTTGAAGGTCTTTCGACAATCAAATTCAGAAAAAAGGTTTTAACTTTTGAAAGACAGGGGTATATCTACATTAGCACCGTACAACACGGTCGCTTTTCAATTATTGTTTCTCAATATCAGCGTAATGACCTGGGAGAGAAATGCTACTTACTCACTTCGTTTTTCATTTCTGAATGAAATCCAGTTGAACTAGCATTTAGCGCATGAATTTCTGTTGGAACCTATTGTTCCACTCCTACATTCATTACCTTTTGAGGGCTATACCAAATTCAAGGGGGAAATGAACATGTCAGTAACATTAAAAGTAGAAGAACGCGAAGTACGCCCACGCTCACTTAGAAAGCAATTACGTCATGAAGGAAAAGCTCTTGGTGTCGTGTATGGCTACAAAGTGGAAAGCACACCGATTTCATTCGACGAAAAAGAATTGGTCAAGGTTGTCCGTGATCACGGCGAAAACGTCTTGGTTGCTCTTCAAATCGGCGGTAAAAAGGTCAACACGTTGATCAACAAGCTTGATATGGATATCTTTACACCAACCATCAAACACGTTGAATTCATCGCTGTTAAAATGGATGAAGAAACAGAAGTCGAGACGGATATCGTCCTTGTTGGCGAAGCAGCCGGCGCGAAACTTGGCGGATTCCTTTCACAAACACTCTTTAAAGTAACAGTTGCTGCAACACCAGATAAATTACCGGAACGGATCGAAGTCGACGTGACGGATCTTGCAATCGGAGATTCAATCACAGTAGCTGATCTTCCGGAAGAAAAAGATTTCCGTGTCGTCACAGAAGGTGACATCCAAGTTGCAGCGGTCGTTGAATCGACACTTGAAGCTGAACTTGAAGAAATCGAAGAAGCAGAAGCTGAGGCACAAGCAGCTGATGCGGATACAGCGACAGACGATTCAGAACAAACTTCTGAAGAGCAAGCTGAAGAAAACAAAGAAGATAAAGAGTAATCTTTTCTCTCCTCCCCTCGTGGGAGGTTTTTTTTATGCATATTGACAAGTCCGGTCGACAGCCGTACAGTGAAGAAGGTACACATCATTGACACATCCACTAGGGGAGCCATTTGGCTGAGACGATTCACTTCGGACCCTTTGAACCTGATCTAGTTCATACTAGCGTAGGAAAGTGGAGCGGAATCCTCGTGCTCTTTTTCTGCATCTTGCAGGTTACACGACCGCTCTCTTTTCATAGAGGGCGGTCTTTTTTGTGGTTTCTTTGTGGGTGTGCATTCAAAGGAGAAGTGATTATGAACAGTTGGAAAATGAAAGAAATCATCGTCATGATGATGCTCGCCGTCGCGTGTGGTGTCCTCTACTTAGGGTGGTCGACGTTATGGTTACCGATCTCGGCCATCTTCGGACCGGTCGGATCAAACTGGATGTTCGGCATCTGGGTCATCGCCAGTCCCCTTGTCGCCTACATCATTCAAAAACCAGGCGCGGCATTGATTGCGGAAGTCGTCGCCGCTGCCGTCGAATTGTTTACAGGGAGTCACTTCGGCTTATCGGCACTGTTGATTGGATTCGCACAGGGGATCGGGGCCGAGATTGCCTTTGCCGTGTTCGGATACCGGAAATTCAATACGTTTACCTTGATGTTGTCCGGTGTCTTCGCTGCCGTCGGAAGTATGGTCTACAGCCTCATCGTGAACGGATTTGCCTACTATACGACGACGACTCTCCTGTTGACGTTTTCCTTACAACTTGTCAGCGGTGCTCTGCTCGGCGGCTTACTCGCAAAAATCATCGTCGATGCGCTCGTTAAGGCAGGGACACTGAATGGGTATGCGATCGGACGACAACGAAAGCAGCGTGCCGCATGATGCAGTGCGAGCACCTGACAGTCCGCTATCCGGATCAGGATCACCCGGTCTTACAGGATTTGTCGGTTACGATTGATAAAGGAGAAACGACGTTGCTCGTCGGTCCAAGCGGCAGTGGAAAGACGACCTTTTTACATGTCCTCGCCGGTCTGTTGCCGGAGACGATTGAAGCCGATGTCAGCGGTCACTGGTTGACCGAGGGAACGGTCGGGATGTTATTCCAACAGCCGGACGATCAGTTTTGCATGCAGACGGTCGGTGCCGAAATGGCCTTTAGTCTGGAAAACCGAAGCATCTCCCGATTTGAAATGGATGAGCGGATTAAAGGTGTCTTGGCACGGGTCGGACTTGACCTCGCCTTGACGACGCCGATTGCCGAGCTGTCCGGCGGGATGAAACAACGGCTTGCTCTAGCCTGTGTATTGGCACTCGAACCGGACATCCTGTTGCTCGACGAACCGACGGCGCAACTTGATCCGCATGGTCAACGTTTGATGATGGAGCTGATTGAGGAATTGCACCACGATCCGAACGTGACGCTGGTGCTGATTGAACACCAACTGGAGCAGTGTGTGACGTTTGCGGACCGGGTGCTGGTCTTTCAAACCGGACGGATCCGTCTTGACGGACCGCCGCGGGATATTTTTTCAGAACGCCGGACCGTTTTGACTGAACTCGGGATTGCGACACCGCGCCTTTACCCGTATACATTCGAAACGATACCGGCCGAGGTCGCGGCAGAATGGGCACTCGATCGTCCCCCTGTCCGCGAACCCGTTTCAACCGAACCGACATTTGAACTTGTTGACGTGACCGTCCGGCACGGAAAGCAGACGGTTCTCCAGCGGATCTCGCTGACCGCCCACGCCGGAGAATGGATCATGCTTGTCGGACGCAATGGAGCCGGCAAAAGTACCCTGCTCGAAACGCTGGCCAAACTGTTACCGGCGCAAGGCGGAACGATTCAGTTGTTTCAGACAGCGTTGAAGAAATGGCGGGACCGGACATTTTACCGGCAGGTCGGCTTTGTGTTTCAGCAACCTGAGTTTCAGTTTCTCAAACAGACGGTTCTTGACGAACTGACGATCAGTTGTACCTCACCGTCGTCCGGTCAGATGGATGATGCCTTACAGTACTATCGCTTGGCGGACGTCGCGGGTCAGTCGCCGCTCGCACTCAGTCTTGGTCAAAAACGGCGTTTGAGCGTCGCGACAATGCTGCTTGAGCGAAAAGCTGTCTTGTTGCTGGACGAGCCGACTTTCGGACAGGATGCCGAGACGACGGCACAACTGATTGAAGTCTTGCGGCAAGCCCGTGCAGCCGGGACGACGCTCATCATGGTGACGCATGATATGGAGCTGGTGTACCAACAGGCAGACCGGGTGCTCGTTCTCGGTTCGGGAAACATTCAATTTGACGGTTCACCGGAGGAATTGTTTCAGGAAACCAAGATTTTACACGACAATCAGCTGATTCGTCCGGTGTCCTATCAGTATCAGCAACAAAAGGAGGGGATCCGTCATGCAGGAAAACCACTCATGGCTCGCTCAAATTAATCCTTCCGTCAAACTGGCGACCCTGGTCTATGTCATGCTGTTGCTGATTTCGACATCCCGTTTAGAAGTGACGTTTGCACTGCTCATCCTTTCCGCCGTCGGCGTATGTTGCTCCGGCTGGCAGCTGTCAACGCTTCTCATTCGTCTCGTCCCTTATGGTGTGTTGTTTCTGTTGACGTTTTGGATGATGGCCGCGTTCGGAAAAGGTGAAACGGAATTGTGGGCATTCGGCTGGTTCCGGATCACGGAAGAGAGTCTTGCACATGCCTGGTTGGTCGCGACGCGGATGCTCGCCTTCGTCCTGTTGAGTGTAACGTTCGTTGCAACAACGGACGCGACACGGTTCGTCATGAGTCTGATTCATCAATGTCGTCTGCCGGTTCGCCTGGCCTATGGATTTTTAGCCGGTCTCCGCTTCATTCCGATCTTTCGGCAGTCGATTCGAACGATCCGTCAAGCGCGTCGTGTCCGGCAACAACGGTCACTTTGGCCGTGGCAAACGTTTTTTGACATCAGTCTGCCGTTGTTTACGACCAGTATCCTCCGCTCGGAACAGATTGCGATTGCGATGGAAGCCCGTCAGTTTCGGGTCAATCGGACCTATTATGTCGAGCCGGTCGTAACACGAGGGGATCTTGCCTTTCTGTTGATGACCGTCACGCTCGCGACGTCACTTCGCCTGGTGGTTTGACAGCGGACGATTACGCGGCACTACTTGGGGGAATAAACAGGATAGATACAGTGAATCCAAAAAAGTGGGTGGAGTCGTGAAACGAATCCTGTTAGTCGGCGCAGGTCATGCGCATTTAGAATGTATCAAACAAGGGAGTCATTCGGATGTCGACTGGATTGTCATCACTCCCTCGCGTTATCAGTATTATTCCGGGATGTTCTCCGGACTGGCGGACGGAACCTATACACTCGACGAGATACGCATCGATGTCAAAGCGTTATGTGAACGATACGGTAAGACGTGGATGGAGGACCGGGTCGTGCGAATCGATGCTGCCAACAAACACGTTATCTTTCAGTCCGGACAGGTCGTGCCGTACGATATCGTGTCGTTTAATATCGGATCAAACGACTGGGAAGCAAGCACCCCGAACCACGTTACGATCAAACCGAACTATCGTATAGAACAAGCGTTAAAGACGTTCAGGAGTGCCGTCTCCCCTGTCATCGTCGGCAGTGGTGCGGCGGCCGTCGAGATGGCGGCGTCATTTCAGTCAAACGGTACACCGGTCACCCTGATTCATGAAGAACCGTTGCTCAGCGGTCATCCGGCCGGTCCGGAACTGGCCGCGCAACTCGATCAGTTGGGTGTCAACCGGATCATTGACCGGTTCGAAACGCTGGATGGTCAAACAGCAACGCTCCAATCCGGCCGCTTGCTCGAGACGGATGCCGTTTTGTTTTTAGGAGGGGCAACGGCGCATGAATTGTTTCAGGTATCCGGTCTGTATTGTGATGACCGCGGATTTTTACTGGTGCATGAGACGCTGCAGTCGCTCGAGGATCCGTCCATCTTTGCCGTTGGGGATTGTGCGACTCTGATCGCGTATCCGGATACACCGAAAAACGGTGTGACGGCGGTGCGTCAGGCACCGCTGTTGCTTCAGAATCTGATTCGATGCGTGAATGAAGAACCGTTACGGCCGTTTCGGCCGCAACGGCGTTATTTGACGCTTCTTGCGCTCGGTCATCGCCAGGCCACCCTGCTGTACGGACGATTTTACCGAACCAACCGGCTCAGCTGGTATTTCAAACAATCGATTGACCAGCGATTTATCAAGAAATATACGGTCTGAATCAACAGGCAGAAAGATGAGCCATTCATCTTTCTGCCTGTTTTATTTATAAATTACATTTTTTTAAAAAAAGAAGATTCTATTAAAAATATGGTAATATGATGGATAATTAATTAAGGAGGAATTATCATCAAAAATAGATTACTGACTCTCGCTATGCTATCCAGCATCGTGTTAACCGGCTGTGGGCAAGAACGATTGCTAGATCTCAAGCCGGTACCTTCCTACTGGTCTGCCCATTCATTTGCTTCCGACGAATACTCAGATCAGGAAGTCCCCGTTAAACAAAAGAAACAATTGTTGCGGACCTGTATGCAGAATAAAACGGTGTCCCTTCCGAAATCGTACCGGACGTTGCAGTCATTCGGTATATTTTTTACGTTGAATAATCTGGAAATAGCACCGTTTCCGACCGAAATCGTTTATTTGGCACACGGCAATCAGATGTACCTATCCTGTCGCTCGCCTAAGACACAGGAGTTGCGTGTCCATCCAATTAAAGCGTCGGACCATCCGTGGGTCCGCTTGATGGAGGATCCGGATCGGATTGCACTTCAAGCACCCGTCTCCATTCCACTGAAAGAAGAACAATTGGACCAGCATGTATCCGTCAATCAGGAAATGAGCGCAGACAATGAATTTGCTAAGGATTTGAAACCGTTCCATGCGTTTCAATTGCCGATTTCAGGACAACTGTTGTTCGTCATGACAGAATCGGGCAAAGAGCACATCATTCGAAACATTGCGATGTCGTCCCTTCATCAGCAAGGCGAGTTTTACCTGGTGAGCCGCCGTCATATTGACGGATCGACGTCCCGCTCGTTAACCTTTTCACGCGACGGGTGGGACCTCGCAGATCGGCAAATCATGACGGCATACAAATCGAATCGGATCAAAACGAAGCAACATTCCTTGCCAAAAACGTTACCGGTCAATCAAACCGTTCCCTTCGTGACCTTTCAATTCATAAAAAAAGAACGGGTAGTAGAAGAAAAGACGCTTTCCATTCGTTATCAGCCGGTCTACCGTCCGGTCAAGGAATACCAAATCGAAGATGAGCCGACGCGCGGAATCACGGCCTACTTCCATCCGACAATGAAATCGTTTGAAAAGGCGAAACTAAGTGAGATGGTCATCCTGCCAGATAAGCTGTCCCGGACGGTGGCCGAAGAGTTAAAGGCTGTGACGTTGGAAGAACCACAAGGAACGCGATCACCATTTTCGTACATGACGTTGCTTGAATACGGTAATACCCAGACCTTTCAGGTGTATCTGAAAAAACGTGCCAACAAGACAGATCTTTACTTGCAAGATCAACGGACGAAAAAAAGTACCAGATTATCAGGTGAGTTGGCACGGCAAGTCAGTCAAGAATTAGAAGAACAGTGATGCTAATCGGTTTCCTGCTCCACTAGTTATGATGTGAGACGCGCCTGCTTAAAAACCCCATCTGCTTCTCCCGAAGGAAAAGCAGATGGGGTTACGTGTCTTTTGCAGTTAGACCGCTTGGCTTGATTTGACGTATGAAACAAGTGTTTCCGTGAATTTCTCGCGTTCGTCGAGGAACATCCCGTGTCCGCTCTCTTCAAAGACTTCGAGGCGTGAACCCGTGATGTTTTCATGCATGACTTCGGCAAATTCGAATGGACAGACTTTGTCTTGTTTACCGTGCATGATGAGCGTATCGACCGAAATCTTCGGCAGACCGTCGCGTAAATCTTCGTCACGTAAGGCAATCGCCGATTGGATCGTTCCGTGGGAAGATGCCGCGACACTCAAGTTATGGAACCATTGCTGGAGCGGTTCCGGATGCTCCTTCGCAAAAAAGATTTCCCCGAATCCTTTCAGCATCGATGGACGGTCCTGTTTCGTATCTTCAATCAAGGCATCGACTTCCTCTTTCGTCATGCCGTACGGATAACCGTCGCGTTGCGTGAAGACCGGTGCGGCTGCTCCTGCTAAGATCAATTTCGAGACGTTGGATTCCCCGTGGTTTAAGAGGTATTTTAACGCGATTCCGCCGCCCATCGAGAAACCGAGCAACGTGACATTCGTTAATTCCAATTGCTGAATCACTTCGTTGATATCCGACGCCATCGTCGTATAGTCATATCCGGTAGCAGGCGCATCCGATTTCCCGTAGCCGCGGTAATCGACGCCGATATAGCGGTACCCTTCTTCGAGCAGGCGGTTTTTCTGATATTCAAACATGTTATTGTTGGCCGGCCATCCGTGTAACATAACGACCGGTTGTCCTGAACCGATATCTTCTACATAAATCTTTGTTCCATCGACTGCTTGAATAAATGTACCCATCTGTGAAAACCCCCGTTGTTTTTAGTTAGTCTAGCTTCCGTGCATAATTAAAAGATACCCGGTTGTAACAGAAAACTAACATCTTAATATTAAAAGGTTTTTAGTTTTGAATTTCATTGGAAGTAAAAGGGTATTATCATGGTAAAATATTGTTAAAAGAAGGAAGGGGTGATTACTATTAAAAAATCCGTACTCGCAATCAGTTTCACTGGCAGCCTGTTTCTGACAGGATGCGGGACAGAATCCTTATTACAGTTAGAACGTAATCCGAATTACTGGGAAGCAATCAATTTCTCGGATGATTTATTTGAACCGGTACCAAAACAACAGTCAGCCTACCTGTTACAAACATGCGAAAATACAAAAAAGACGGCTCCCCTGCCGAAGCAATACCGGACGCTTGGTGAATATGGACTTTACTTTAACTTACAACAAATCGGCACCTATACACCGCCGATTGAATTACAATACATCGCAACAGGAGATACGTATTACTTAACATGCCGTTCACCAAAAACATACCGGGTGACGGCACATCCGATTCAATTGAAAAACCACCCTTGGCTGAAACCAACTTCAGGCCAAGAACGTAAACCGATTACAGAACCGGCTTTAACCGTACGTACATATAACAAAGCAGCAAAACGGAAGGAAGAGGTTGTAGGAGTATCAAAAAACGTGCAACGTCTGTCCATCGAGTTTCCAGTGACAGGACAGATCGTGTTCTTGGAAAAAGAAAAAGACGGGAAACAGAAACCCCTTTTTGGCTTACCGGCATCGTTTTCCTATCCGGAAATTGAGCTGTCATTTGAAAAGACGACGGATGGGCTGCCGTCTATGACCTATACACTGATGATCAAGTCAGACCAGTACTTTAATCAAGAAGACATCATCAACAGGATGGGCAAACAATCCATTGATTTGACCTATCACCCGCTTCCTGACGTCTTACCGGTGAACAAGACGACTCCGTACGTGACCTTCCAATCAAAAGACACGGAAAAGCCGCTGAATAAGACGATTTCTCTGCGTTATGAGACAACAGTCAAAGACATTCGTCCCCGCGGCTTTAACGGGATTGGGAATGATAACAAGGAAATCCACGGATTTCTGCATCCGAACGATGCTGCACTCAAAGACGGAAACTTCCGGCAATTATCTCTGTTACCGGACAAACTGGCGAAGCGGATCTCAAATGATTTAAAGGAAGTGTCGCTAGAAAAACTTCAAGGAAAGCGGGCAGATATCCGGTATATGACGTTGATTCAAAATGGAAAAAGCCAATCGTTTGAAGTCTACTTAAAAGCACGTGCCAACAAAACGGATATTTATGTCAAAGATGCAAAAACGAAAAAAACAGCGAAACTGTCCGGTGAAGTCGCAACTGATCTCCTGACAGAACTGGAGGACTAAAGATGCGGAAAATAGTGCTGTTAGGAATGACGACCATCCTGTTGAACGGATGCAGTCCGGATGTAAAACCGATCCAGTACACCTACTTACCGGAAGTGTACGATACGTTGAATCTGACAGACTTCAAGAAAGATGATCCGAAGTTGGGTGTTCTCATTAAACAGGTGTGCGCGACGAAACCGGTTGCCGCACCGAAAGAGTATGCGATCGGCAAACAATATTTCGTGAATCTCGTCAGCCAGTTTCCGGAATCGATGGGCGAGCAGGCCGTCTATCTGAAAACAAAACAGGATCGTTTTTTGTATTGCCATGATTATGTGTCAAAACCGGGTTATCACAAGTTGACACGAAAGCAGGACCGCTTTTCATCGGAACATCTCGTCATGCCTGAAAATCAGGTGGAGTTTCAGAAGTTATCTTCCAACTTTGAAGAGAGTGTCCGCATCTCCGGCAGATCCCTGATGAAATCTGCGCGACAGCTGACGGTCCCGACGACCGGCTATCTCGTCGTCCGGGCAACAAATGAACAAACGAAGCAGACGGTCGTCACGAACATCATGGAACTGACACCGTTTGTCGGACCCGTCCCGCTCGTCCTCGAATCAAATATTCAGATTCAAGAACCGTACGAAGTCCAGTTGAACCTGATGGGACAAGCACGATATCGTGCGCCCATTCATTCTTCGAAGGAGCGAAGTACGATTCAGTTCAAGGAGGCACCGCATGCAGACGGTACTTACGGTACGGTCACGGTCAAAGAAAAAACCGGAAAGACTACCCGCTACAAGCTGAGCGTCAAGCACGAAAAACAACTTCCGCCTAATCTTGACGTGCCGCCGGACGAACTGTACGATGCGGACTATTCTTTACCGCGCTTCGCCCTCTTTCATGACCGGTCGCTCGGAAAAATGAAATTTGTGAACAACGATTTAGATATGGCGGAGCCGCTTTCACCCGATGCCTACATCGAGACGTCACTCGAAGAGTCAAAACAGTTGGTCCGGCTGATCGAGGACAGTGAAGAGGCGGAGCCAAAAGGACGATTGGCCGAGCGGCAGTATTTGACGTTACTGAATAAAGGGAAAGCGCAACAGTTTAAAATTTATCTCGACCAGCGAATCAAAAAAACCGATGTTTATCTCGAAGATGTCCACCGGAAGGTCGGTTTTAAGCTTTCCGCTGCCGGACGCGACGTGTTTCTTGATACGTATCACATCAAATGACTTAAAATACCAGATGTTCGACAGCGAAGATGACACAGCAAAACAAGATGAAGGCGATCCCTTCGTGTAACCACTCCTCGCGGGTCAACTGTTCCCGTAAAAAAGAGGAACAGGCAATCAGCAGTGCAAAAAAGTACAGGTAGACAAAACCGCCGGACAGGAAAAAACCGATGATGAAAATCATGCCGAACAAGACCGTTAAACCTGAAACGATGCCTTTCCGTGTCGTCATCTTCCGTCACCTCTCGAGATTCAGTTTTAATCCTTTTACCCGCTTTCCGGTTTATCCATTCCAGGCGAAAAAACCGTCTCTTCCCCACTCGCGGGAAAAGACGGTTTTGTTTAGGCATGCGTATGATCGGCGACGACGGCATATTCTGTCACGGCGTTTGACAGGACAAGCGGTTTGACTTCCGATGTCCCCTCGTCCCGTTTCTTATGGACGCCTTTATAGGCTTGGCTTTCCTGCCAGGTATGGAAATGCGTTTGTTTTTCCCACGTCGTCATGATCGTGACGATATCATGCTCGTCCTGACTGAGATCGACTAAGACCTGCATCCGGATAAATCCTTCCATCTGCTCGATGCCTTTAGTCGTTTGAAAACGTGCCGCGACTTGATCGGCTTTCCCGTTTTGCACACGTAATTGATTCATTACAATCCACATACTAAATCCCCCTCTTGTTGAACTATATTCAGTATACCGAACAACTAAATCTTCTTCCTACTGAGAGGTCTTCAATCGAGCGTATTCGACAAACGGCGTAACTGTTCGTCGCCTTGCCGGTCGACCGCATGAATATCAAAAAAGAGCGAACGGGGAAAAGCTTTCGGTAAGGCCTGAATCGTATGGAAGCTATCCTTTTGTCCGACATCGAGCGTCCGTTTGATATCAGTTAGCGGTACGGTTCGCTCGTGTGTCCCGACGGACGTGACTTTATACGGATCAAACATTAACGTATCCAGTTTCTGCGACGGGTTTTCCCCGTATACGACCAGGAAACGATGTTGATCGACTTCCAGTAACCGTCCTTCGAACCAGTCGGATGACTGCGACGTTTGGCGGAGCAACTTCACGAGCTGATAGGACGCATCCGTTTGTTTCAGCAGGATCAGATACTGCCTCGTCGGTGTTTTGACGAATGCGACTAAATGCCGGTCTCCGAGCGGTTCAATCCAGTAGACCTGTTTCGTCGAAAATCGCACTTCCGGCTGCTGTTGACGGACGGTCTCGACAATCCGTTTCGGTGTCACATCTTGAGGAGCAGCCTCTTTCGTCTGGAAATAAAACAGACTCCCGCCGAGACCGAGCAGGAAAAATAACAATACGAACATCCGGTGTTTCATGACAGCGCCACATCACGAAGCGGATGACAGTCCGGCATGGATCGTTTCATGATGCTCGCCCCCCTTTCATTTTCCGATTGAAAAGCCGTCAAAATAACGACCGCCGCTTTCGGCAAGCCACTGTTCCAGCAAACCGATGACAGCTTGTTTTTCATCCGACCGGAAATAGGCTTCAAAGGCCTCGACCAATCGTCCGGCCTCGACCGGATGGATGGTCTCGAGACTGCGGATCAGCCACTTCCCCTGTCCTGTCCAGTGACCCGACGTCCGTAAGCGGAAATCCGTCGCCTGCTCGAGCAACCGGGCTGCGATTCCAAGTCCTTCCGACCGCTCCGTCACACCGATGAAATCGTCGAGCAAATCGGTCAGAAAGTAACGCGCACGGTCCGTTTCGACAGGCGACAGCACGGTGGACCGGCGAGCAGCTCTGATTCCGCCTGTGCTTTCAAAGGTCTGAGCAGATCATGATCGAGCAGGACGAATCCTTCTGCGACCATCCGTTGCATCGACGGACGTCCGCGTTCCCGGTCCTGCCGGAAAAAATCCCGGATGGTCGTACTCGAATGAATAAATGCTTCGACCGGATATTCATCGAAGGTGAACGATTCCCAGTAAGAAGCCGGGACGGATTCCCGAAATATGATCAGATCGAGGTCAGATGTCGCGGTTGCCTGTCCCCGGACAAAACTTCCGGCAAGTAACGCAGCGTCACAATCCGGATAACGGCTCTCGACGATTAAACGGGCAGTTTGCTTGGCATACGTCAGCAAATCACTCATGTGTCTGGTTCTGTAACATCGTATTATCGGAAGCAAAAACAGCCAGTTCATCGCCCGGTACAGCGACGATTGAGACAAGACCTTTATCCGGTAATGTCATATCGATGGCCCAGGATTCGTAATAAGTATCCGATCCGTTGATGACCAGAGTTTTCCCCGAACTGAACGTAATGAACAGATGTGGAGCGGCTTTTCCGATCCGGACGGCAATGATTCGTTCTGTATGTAACGTCACGATCAGGTGAAGCATCTCTTCTTTCGGCATATGGCGGACGACCCAGTCCTTCGACGATTCGACATCCCCGTAATACAAACGGTCCGTCTCGATCCGGATTGTGATATCCGGAATCGTGGCGTCGTAGAGATTGATCAGTTCGATGCTGATGAAGCCTGTCAGGTGAATCGTCGAAATTTGAGTTCCGGTCAAATAAGTAGACACGAGCTTTCGGGCGATTTGATGATCTTCTTTATTCATAATTCCACCTCTTCACAAAATAGTTGACGATGATGTCAATCGTGTTGTCATTTTTCTTTCTTATAAATTTACCACATATTAGCAGAGGACGGGAGAACGAACAAAAAAACAGATGACCGTCCGGTGAACGTCATCTGTCTTAAAAGATCAACTCGCTTTTTTCAGGATGTTCAGCAACCATTTCTGCAAGTCTTTGCCGCCTTCATAAAACGAACAGTCGCGGAGTTCGATTGTGTGTCCGCCTGCTTGGATCAATTCGTTGAACGTGTTTCCGAGATCGCGGTTTTCCCACTGGCGTTCATCGTTTAAATACTTGAAACCGAAGTTGCATTCGACGTTAAAGATAATATGGAACGGTTCCTTGAACGATTGGACGGCGCGGATCATTTCAACTAAAATCATCCGTTTTGGTGTTGATTTTTTAAATGTATCGATGACCGTCGTCCGGCGTCCATGGAATTCGACGACACGGACCGCACGTCCTTCATCGGCATTGAAATCATAACTCGTCCGGATGGAGACGATGATTTCACGTTGATCAGCTTGTTGCATATTCTACCACTGCCTTTCTCTCGCTTGAGTATACATCACCTGCGCCATGTCTTGAAGGGTTATTTCACAATCCGCCCTGAGAACGATTGAAACCTCCCATTATTTGTCTTATAATGAAAAATATGCTGAAAGGAGCTTGATTGTGAAACCGTTATTTTCCATTATCTTAACTGTTTGCTTACTTTTTACAGGGTGTTACTGTACGCTCGACGAGCAGACGGACGGCCCCCACTTCAAGTCTCGTGCGCGGACGATTTCGAAGTATCACACGTTTGATATCGAATTTTCGAAAGGACTGCGTCCGGATCAAGTCTCGGACCGTACGGTTACGATCACGGACTCGACCGGCGAACGGATGCAGACGGAGCTTGAAGTCATTGACGGCAAGGAGCTCCGGATCAAGCCGCCCCGCTCGGGTTATCAAAAGGGACGCCGTTACATCATACATATCCGGGATTCGATTGATGCACGAAAACAAGTTAAAAGTAACACGATAAAAGAACGGACCTTCACTGTTGATCGTTAAACAGGAAGATCCGTTTTTTCGTTATGTGTTTCAAACACAGACGATCTCCGGCGCTCCGCCAAATGCAGGGAGACGGATCGCATCAGACCGAAACCGATGAACGCCAGCCACACGCCGTGGTTGCCGATCCAGTAGACCGACAGCAGCAGCAGTGCAAAGACGAGAAAAGCCTGAATCATCGAGTTCCGGACCGGTTTTGCCTGAGCCAGACCGGAAAAAACGCCTTCATAGAGCATCGCAAAGCCACCGGTTAACGGAAAGATGAGAATCCAGCCATAATACAGACGGGCAAAATCAAGCAGGTCCGGATCCGTGGAGAATGACCGCAATAACGGGTACTGAAAAATAACTAGCAGAATCATCATCAAAAGAATGGAAGCGAGACCAAACTTTCGGGTTAACCGGACACTTTGACGGTAACCGGCTTCATCGTGGCGTCCGCGCGACCGTCCGACGAGAATCGTCGAAGCACTGCCGAGTCCCCCGAACCAATAGGCAATCAAATACTGGATTTGCAGCAAAATGGCGTTGGCTGCGAGAACATCAGGTCCAAAAATTGCTCCTGTCCGGGTAAACCAGCCGGTCACGATCAAAAGAAAGATCGTCCGGACGAACAGATCGGCGTTGACCGTAAAAAATTGCCGGTACGCCTGGACATGGAACAAAAGGCCGCGGTAGTCCGGTTTCCAGGCTAACTGCCGGAACATAAACAGGAATCCGAAAGCGACGATACTGATTTCAGAGACAAGCGTCGCGACCGCGACGCCGGCGACACCGTATCCCAGTCCGAGGACGAAGACGATATCCAGCACTATATTGATGACGTTACTGAATACTTGAATCAACAAGGCGCGTTTCACCTGTCCCTGGCCGATCAGCCAGCCGAGGACGGCGTAACCGATCAGGACGAACGGTGCACCGTACATCCGGTAATGGATGTATGTCGTGACATCCGGCAACAAGGTTCTGGGTGCTGCCAGTAAGTAAAGACCACCTTCCGTCAACGGAACACGAAATAGCATCAGTGCGAGACCAATCAGCAAACCGAGCAACACAGGACGGTATAAAGCGAAATGCAAAGCCGTTTCGTCATGATGGACACTGGCTTGCGCACTGAAACCGGTCGTGCTGACTTTTAGAAATCCAAACAGCCAGTAAATCGTATTAAAGAACACAGCAGCAATCGCAATCGCCCCGATGGCGACTGCATCGCCGGTTTGTCCGATGACGATTGTATCGGTGACACCGAGTAACGGCGTCAATATACTCGACAAGATCAACGGATAGGCAAGCAGTCCATACTGGCGCGCTGTAACAGGCGGCGTCACCATGTCTGTGCCTCGATCAGATGCCTCCGATGGAACGGATTCATTGAGATAAATCGATTTCGAATCGTTTGTAAGCACGCTATCGCTTTAGGCGAGAACGGATTCTTTCTGAAGAGATGACTGGTTGTCAGTACCGGCATCATCAATCCTCCTTTTCTGAGTAGACGATGTTACTTCGTGCTTCGCGATATAAAGCATTGGCTTATTATAAGGTATTTTTGACTATTTGACTCAAAAAGACCTCCTTTCATATGATTCTTGTCAGAGTCATACAAAAGAAGATCTGTTCATTTGCAGGATTAAAATATGAGTTTATGGGTCATTTCATAAGACACGGACAAATTCTTTAGCCTGTTGTTCCAACTGTTTGGCGGAATCCGCCAAGAGATCAAATTCACGAACGGTTTGTTCGAGTTGGCCGCTGCTCGTTTTGAATTTCGAAGAGATCTGCTCGATGCTGGTTGAGACCGTTTCGATCCGCTGGACGATCCCTTCGATGTTATCTTTGATTTCACCGATCGATAAGGAGACTTTATTGGACAGATTGCGGACTTCTGTTGCGACGACGTTAAACCCGCGACCGTGTTCTCCGGCACGTGCCGCTTCGATCGCTGCGTTCAGGGCCAGCAGATTCGTTTGGGCGGCGATGTCACGGATTGTCTTGACGATAGTCGTGATTGAATCAGTCTGCGCCTGGAGTTGAACGAGATTGGCCAGATTGGCTGTCGATTCAGCTTCGACTTGTTGTACGGTCGCGAGCACGTTCAATCCGTCTTGGCGTCCGCTTTCTGACTTAACCGTTAAAAAGGCCGAGGTTTCGTTTAATGACTTTGCCATACGGAGGACATCCTGCTGCCGAACTGTGATGTCGGTTGCGATTTTCGACACGCCGACGACACGGCGTCCATCTTCCGAAAAAATCGGCATATAGGTCGCTTCGAGCCATTTCTGTTGTCCGTCAGCCGCCCGCCGCTCGATTTTGTCCTGATAGGTGATGCCTTGCATCAGCTTGCGCCAAAATAATTCATAGGCTGGACTGTCCGCGAATCCGGAAAAACAAAGATCACGGTGGTACCGCCCAATCAACTCCTCTACCTCATAGCCCATCGTCCGGGCAAACAACTCATTAACATAAGCCACCTTACGTCGGTCATCAAATCGGATAATCGCCAGATTCTGTTCAATTGCCCGGATGACCTGGGTATCCGTCACGCGTGTCGTCTGTTCTTGCATCAATCAACCCGCCCTTTCCCGTCTGCTGAATCATCAATTTGGTACACTATCTTATTATCCTTACTATCGACTAATTCCTTCCAAATTGAATACGATTTCGTAAACTAATTATTGTGCTAAGTAATCATTTAATCTAAAAAAAGTCCCCTTTGATCCGGGAACCTTTGAAAATATCTTTAATAGGCACTCCATCCGCCGTCAGCGACGACAATGGCTCCGTTTACGAAACTGCTGTCTTCGGAGACAAGGAACAAAGCAAGCTTTGCGATTTCTTCCGGACTCGCCGTCCGGGGATTCAAGCCCATCCCGAGCATCGTCCGACCCATTCCGAATTCATTGATGTTCGTCATCGACTGTCCGATGTTCGTCTCGACCGCGCCGGGGGCAATTCCGTTGCAACGGATGCCTTCCTTGGCGTACAGATAGGCGGTGTTTTTCGTCAAGCCGACGACGGCGTGTTTCGAGGCGGTATAGGCGGCTCCGGCCCGCGCACCGTTCAATCCGCCGATCGAAATGTTGTTGAGAATAACACCGTGACCTTGTTTCTGAAATAACGGAACGACAAGCCGCATCGCATGCATGACGGCTGTCGTGTTAATGGAGAAAACGCGTTCCCAGCGTTCATCCGAGATATCGGCGACACCTTCCATCCCGTCCATGATGCCGGCATTGTTGACCAGCACATCGAGTTTACCGTATGCCGTAATGGTTTGATCGATCAACTGCTGAACGGCTGTCTCCTCTGCTACATTCGTTTCCACCGCGAGTGCGGTTCCACCGTTTTCGGTGATTGTCTGCACGACTTGCTTCGCTGCGTCCCCGTGAATATCCGAAACAACGACATGTGCCCCCTCCGCTGCAAATACCTCTGCCATCGCCTTACCCATTCCGGAAGCCGCTCCGGTGACGATGATGACTTTTCCGTCTAAACGCATGATTTCTCATCCTTTCTGATTGGATTGAAGTCTTCCTTTGTCTTTTCCCGTTTTTCATCCGGACAGTCACTTTGATTGATGGCAAATCGGTAAACGATTTTTTGAAAAATATAAAAAAACCGGGAACTCTCACAGCGAGAATTCCCGGTCGATTTGATTATTTTAATTCGCGGCTTGTTTTTTCTTCCGCCGCTTCATTGTTTTTGCTTTTCGCCTCGAATTCGGCCCGTGTCATGACATCTTCGACATGCATGTTGACTTCGACGACTTCAAGTCCTGTCATATCGCCGATCGCTTTTTTGATTTTGGCGACCGTTTCCTGGAAGATGGACGGAATGTTTTTGCCGTATTCGACGATGACGCGAAGATCGAGCGCCACCTGGCGTTCACCGACTTCTGCGCCGACACCTTTTGTGATGTCTTCCGTGCTGCGGAGGCGATCCGTCAAACCGCTCATGAATCCACCGCTCATCGATAAAATGCCTTGTACTTCATTTGAGGCAATCCCGGCGATTTTTTTAATGACCTGATCTTCGAACGTTAATTTGTTTGAACGTACCTCTTCCGTTTGTCCAGCCGTGTTTAATGATTCGTTTGCCATTTGAAATCTCTCCTTTTGAATAAAGTGTAGGTTATTTTATATATGAATCAGTCCCGGTTAAAGAACTGAATCCATCCTTCAATATCAAGTGCTCCGTCCCGCCACTTTCCGATCAAAAAGCCGATCGCGGTGAAGACGAGCAGTAACATCGTAGGTCCGAAACCGATTGTCAGGAACAGAACCGCGATCACGAGTCCAACGAGACCGCCGATTAACCGGAACCGGTACGGATACAACTGTTCTTTCGTACTCATGTTCAATTCCTCCCTTTAAACGACTCGTTCCGACGTTTTTGTTTTTGTATCACTGATTTTGACTTTCGTGCTCGTTACCGGTAACTCCAGCAACGATTCGACGGCATGTTTCGCCCGTTCTTGAATATCCTTGCCGATCGTCGGCAACCCTTCCTGCCCGAAAACCGAACAGTCAACGGTCAAAGCGACTGTTTCTTTTTTCGAATGGATATCCGCATGGACACTTGGTGTCCGGACACCATTGATTCCACGAATCGACTCAAGTGCCGTCCGTTCGATGGTTTCTTTCGAAATCGTGATGTTACCGTCTCCTGTCCGGATCAACAACCGTTGACCTTTCGAGCGGCTGAGTAACCCGGTGAATAAGAGAATAACGAATACGAAAGCTAAAAACCCACCAATCGAGAGCACTGTGTAGCTGTACCATTGTTGATCCTGCCATTGTTCAAGTAACGGGCTGAGTCGTGGAACATCGTAGACGCCGAGAACCAGTAAGCCAACGCTCACTAACCCAAGCAGACCGATGAGAACGAGTAAGAAACGATTGAACCCATTCATCTTCATCTCTCCTTTTACATAACGTTGTAAGATTCTTTCACATAAGACTTTCACTAGCTGAAATATTATGTGTATGGTGTGTTTATTCCCGTTCACTAGACCTTAAAACATTCAAATGCACTTTTTAATTAATGTTCTATTATTCTGATAATTTAGCTTTTAGTAAGTGGAATCCAGTGTTCTATTTACTATATTTAATAAAAAAAGTCCCTTTCACCAAAAAAAGATGAAGGAACTTTCGTTTTCGAACAGTTTTTTACTATTTACCACATTGATAGAGCTCTGTCAACATCATTTTACTTGAACAGAAAATGCGACGTTTCCATCGCCTTTCTTCCACCAGGCCGAGACGTGATAGATATACAGACCTTTTTCGGTAGGTACGGTTAAGTCTTCATTCTTCAGCTGAACGGTTTTCGTCCTTCCATCCTTTAACCATTGTTCCGTCTGAATCCGTTCCGGCGCGGGACCGTCGTTAAAGGCGACCTCAATCTTCTGACCGGGTTTGACGACGGTTGGTGTCTGGTCGGCTGTCATGTTAAGCGGGGTCGTATCACTAAGGTCGATACATTTTCTGTTCAACAGGCTGTGCCAGCAAGATGATCCGCTTGTCACACCGATGTCTGTTCCGTTGACGGAAACATCCGGTTCCGGCGGTGACCCGCGAAACGGTTCCACGTATAAAACCAATCCGACTGCTACTATAAGAACGAGCCAAAATCCTTTTCGCATCGTATTCATCCTTTCGGTCTTCGAACTGTCTGTCCGAGGTTTGCTGATGTTTAAAAGAGGTTAATACTTCTAAGTTGAGTTAAAAAATATGCAGGAGGTTTTCTAAATGATCGAAAACAAAGTCGTCATCATTACAGGAGCATCAAGTGGCATCGGGGAAGCTACTGCTAAGTTACTCGCTAAACAAGGTGCGCAACTGGTCCTCGCAGCACGCCGGGAAGATCGTTTGAAAACTTTGCAACAGGAAATCGAACAACTCGGCGGTAAAGCCGTCTATCAGGTGACGGACGTCACGGACGCGTCGCAAGTCGATGCACTCGCGAAACTTGCACAAGATACGTTCGGTTCGGTCGACGTACTCGTCAACAATGCGGGCTTGATGCCGCTTTCGAAACTGAACAAAAACAAACAGGATGAGTGGAACACGATGGTTGATGTCAACATCAAAGGTGTCCTCTACGGCATCGGTGCGGTTCTGCCTTATATGCGCGAGCAGAAACGAGGACATATCATCAACATCTCGTCTGTCGCAGGACACGACGTCATGCCGTCGAGTGCCGTTTACAGCGGGACGAAATTTGCCGTCCGTGCGATTACGGAAGGTTTGCGAAAAGAAGAGTCGGTCGAAAACAATATCCGCGCGACGATCATTTCACCGGGAGCAGTTGACACCGAGCTGAAAGATCACATCACGGACGAAGAAATCAAACAAGGCATCGGCGACTTAAAAGCGATGGACGCTGACGCCATTGCCCGTGCGATTGCTTATGCCGTCAATGAACCGGACGATGTGGCGGTCAATGAAATCCTGATCCGTCCGACTGCCCAACAATAAGTCAAAACGAACACCGCCTGTACGCAGGCGGTGTTTTTTAATGGAGCAATCGTTCGGCAATCAACTGATAGGACCGGAGCCGCTTGTCCTGATCAAACGCATTATTGATCAATAGAAACTGATCGGTCTGGTAACGGTCGGACAACGCCTGCAGTGCCTCGGCGACTTCGTCTGGTGTCCCGACAATTGTCCGCCGGCGGTCGTGCTGGATTCGTTGTTGTTGCTCGGCATTCCACGACTTATTTTCTGTGGTCGCAAACGACGGCACGATCGAATGGCCAAGCCGGATCCCTTGAATCCAGGCGTCTTGCGTCCGTGCCAAGGCTTCTGCTTCTCCCATCGTTTCGGCACAGATGACGAAAACACAGACGATGACGTTCGGTGTTCGTCCGTCGACCGGAACGAATGCGTCGCGGTACGTCTGCAGCGTTTCTTGCCACTTGTCGGGATTGATGAAATGACCAAACACGAGTCCGTGTCCCCGCTCAGCGGCGAGTATCGCACTGCGCGGCGACAGTCCGAGCACGGATAACGGGATCCGTTCCTTTATACGCGGTGTCGTCTTGACGATCCGGTACGGATGACGCGACGACAAGGAATCTGTCAAAAAACCTTCAACCTCGTCGAGTATCCGCGGAAATTCAGCAGCCGCATTCTCGGCGCCGTCTGTCAATGCACGCCGGGTCCGTTCACTGCCGCCCGGCGAATTGCCGATTCCAAGTTCAATCCGGTTCGGATAAAACGCAGCCAGTGTCGAAAACGTCTCGGCGATTTTTAATGGACGGTACTGAGGTAATAACACCCCGCCGGACCCGAGTTTGATCCGGGAAGTCACATCTCCCATCCGGGCAATGAACAATTCCGGTGCCGCACTGAGCAACCCGTTCGTATTGTGATGTTCAGCAAACCAGTACCGGTCATACCCAAGGCGTTCCGCCTCGACGACCAGTCGTTTTGTCGCCTCCATCGTCTGTTCGATCGTATCCCCCTCGTGACGCGGGACCTGATCCAAGATTCCTAAGCGCATACGCTCGCCTCCTCTACACATTCAGTGTACGCGGTCGCTGCGGTGAATTCAAAAAGAAGGGATCAGGCGCGGACGAGCCGGCGGTCTTCGATGATCAGACCGTCCCGCATTTCGATTTTGCGGTCGGCCCGTTCGGCGAGAGCGGGATCGTGGGTGACGAACAGGACACCGCAACCCTTCTCTTCATTCAAAGTGCGCAACAGGCTAAAAATGATTTCACCGGTTTCGGTATCGAGATTGCCGGTCGGTTCGTCCGCCAGCAACCATTTCGGTTCGTGGACGAGGGCCCGGGCGACGGCGACCCGCTGTTGCTGACCGCCGGATAACTGCGACGGGAGTGAACCGGCTTTATCCGCCAGTCCGACTTTCTCGAGCAGCGACAAGGCCCGCTCTTTTTTATCGTACGTCACTTTCCGCCCGAATAACGGCGCCATGACGTTTTCGAGCGCGGTCAGTGTCGGAATCAGATGGAACTGTTGAAAGATGAAGCCGACGTTCTCAAACCGGAAATCGGACAGTTCTTTGCTCTTGAGCTGATGAATCGCTTGATCGCCGTATGACAGCGTGCCGCTCGTCGGACGGTCAAGTGTCCCGATCAAGCTGAGCAATGTCGATTTTCCGGAGCCGGACGGACCGATGATCGAAATGAAGTCCCCGCCATCAAGCGTCAGATTAATATCCGACAAGGCATGGGTCTCGATGCCGTCACCGGTAAAGGATTTTCCGAGTTGCCGGCAAATGAATGTAGCTTGCATGCGTGTTCTCCCCCTTTAAATGTAGCTGTCTACCTGTTTCTCCTTTTTATTGGGAATTCCTGCAAAAAAACCTTCTTTTCAGAAGGTCAGCGTCAAGAAGACATCGAAGGGTGATTCGTCGACGATTTTTTTAAGTACATCCATTCATACGGGACGATATAAAACAGACAGGCCAGTGTCGCGAAGCGGACGATTCCGCTTAAGTTTTGCCGGGACTCGACAAAAGTCTCCTGACCGAAATAATCATAAAATCCGACGAACAATAAAATCGTAAAGACACCGGCCGTCAAATAGATCAAACAGCGTAAGGAGAACGGATACTGCCTTGTAATGAAGAGCATCGGCAAACCGACGGCAAATGTAAACAAGGTCGTCGCGAACGTACCGAACTGATATAAAAACTCATTTTCGACATTCGTTAAAAAGGCATACGCAGTGAACAATAAAAAGGATCCAATTGCACTGACGGCTGAATAACTGATCAGTCGCATCTTGACATTTCTCCTTTCAAAAGTGAAGGCGTTTTCATGAAAAGACAGACCAGCATCATCTTGCCTGAACAAGACGATGGAGGATATCGGATAAGGTTTCGTTCCCGAGTTCGGCTTCAAGCGCCTGTTGGGCACGTATGAAGGACTGGTTGAGGGTCGATTGGATGTCGCGGCCGACCGGACAGGCAGGATTCGGCTGATCATGGATTGAGAATAACGTCTCTTTCGGTTCGACTGCCCGGTAAATCATCAATAATGTGATGTCATGCGGATCTTTCTTCAACGTCGCCCCGGTTTTTCCGGCGACCGTCGAAAGCAATCCGGCTTGGCGTAACGATCCGATCAAGCGACGGATGACGACCGGATTGGTATTGACACTTCCGGCGATATAATCAGAAGACAAGGCTTGGTCCGGATGTGTCGCGATCAAGGCCAGGATATGAACAGAAACCGCAAGTCGGCTATTAATCATTTGTTTCACCACCAATGCATTTATTTTAATGAGCATCCCCTTTAATGTCAATTGCCTTGACAATAATAGATTCTGTAACTAAAATAATTACATGTACAGCTACATACAAATAAAGGAGGCGTTTTTGGTGAAGGTTGCCATCATTGGAGCGAGTGGAAAAGCAGGACGGGTTATCTTAGAGGAGTTGGCAGAACGGGGTCACGCCTTGACGGCCATCGTCCGTGATGCGACACGGACGAAACATGATACGGTGCTGGAACGCAATGCGTTTGAGCTGACGACGGAGGAATTGGCGGATTTTGATGTCGTCATCAATGCCTTTGGAGCGTCACCCGGAAATGAGCACCAGCATGTTGATTTAGGACGGCATTTGATTGATCAATTACGCGGCAATTCGACCCGTCTGATTGTGGTCGGAGGAGCCGGCAGTCTGTACGTCGATCAAGAAAAAACGGCCCGTCTGGCAGATACGCCGGACTTTCCGTCCGCTTACCTGCCGACAGCGAAAAATCAGGCGAAAAATCTGGAAGATTTGCAACAGACTGTCGATCTACACTGGACGTTCATCAGCCCGGCCGCCTTCTTTGATCCGGAAGGGCCACGGACCGGTAAGTATCAATTGGCGCAGGATGTCTTGACGCTGAATGCTGCGGGTGACAGTTACATCAGTTATGCCGATTATGCCGTTGCTTTAGCGGATGAAGTCGAGCATCATCGCCATGATAAGGAACGGATTTCTGTTGTATCCGCTTAATGGATTGCCGACGTTCTCGTCTGACGAGGACGTTTTTATTGTATTAAAAATCAGGTCATGCAGAAAGTGTTCTTGTCGTTTATTTCTCCACCGCTTCCTGTATAATACCCCACCTTTCTTCTCGTCCAGGTTTCCCTTATACTAGGAAGTGACAGATAAACACCGGCTGGATGAATCTTGAATACGAGTTTCATCTAGAACAGATCCGCGTATTCTTTTCATCGCAGCAGGTATTTTGATTCGAGCGAGGAGAACATTATGATTGTTGGTTACATGCGCCCCTATTTTGAAGATCCAACGTGTGAGAAGCAAGCCGAGGCACTTAAGACCTATGAAACCGATCAAGTAAGGATCGAGGAGCACAGTTCCTCGAAACGACGTTACGTGCTTGATCAATTGTTAGAAGATATCAGACCGGGTGACATCATCCTTGTCTCTCATTTGTATGTGTTGGCGGATTCGACGCGTCACCTGATCGAAGTGTTGAACGCTTTGGATACGAAGCAAGCCTACCTCTTGTCAATCCGGGAAGACATTGACACCCGGCAGGCCCTGAACCAGTCGTTCCGTGACATCGTCCAGCATCTCGTGGCCCTCCAAAGTGACGTCGTCAGCATGGCGACCCGCGAAGGACTGTCGAAAGCAAAAGAGCTCGGCAAACAGACGGGACGCCCGCGAAAGCCGGATGAAAACGTCAAACGAGCAATCGACATGTATCAAAGTAAACAGTACAGTCTGTCCGAAATTCGGGAGCAAACGGGCATCAGCAAAAGTACCCTCTACCGTTATTTGGAAAAATGATGTACATTTAATACATCTTCTAGAGAAAATAAACTAGCTATCGAAAGGCGGAAAGAACATGGATCAAGCGACGTTGATTGACATCCTCCATCACCGGTTCACGGATCATCCTGACCGGCATCCCGCTGTGAAGTGGGATGATATCGTGTCCCGGTTATCCCCGGAAATGCTCCATTCCCTTGACTGGATGGAACAGACCGGCGGTGAACCGGATATCGTAACAGTGCCAAATGGCCAATGGGTTTTCGTTGATTGTGCAGCGGAAAGTCCATCGGGTCGCCGCAGCTTATGTTATGACGAGGCTGCACTGGAAAAGCGGAAGAAAAATAAGCCTGTCGGCAATGCCGTCGCGGAAGCCACTGCGCACGGTGTCGCCTTGTTGACAGAAGACCTCTATCGTCACCTGCAAACGATTCAACCGTTCGATGTAAAGACGTCGAGCTGGATTGAGACACCGGAGTCCATCCGGGCGCAAGGCGGCGCGTTATACTGCGACCGGCGGTATGATCATGTTTTCGTGTACCACAATGGAGCCGACTCGTATTATGCCAACCGCGGTTTTCGGACGTACTTCACGCTTTGAACGGTAAAAAGCAGTACTCACTTATGATAGTGGGTACTTCTTTTGTTTACGGGATGATAACTAGCGAGACAGTTCTTTTATTTTCATTGTCTTCTTTTTCCATTGATAATGCATAGTATTTTTCTAATAATGTAGCAAGTTCTGACTGGAATGAATGAAACGTTTCATCTGGTAAATTTAACTTAACCAATGAAAATGTTGCTTTATCCGCTGAATCGGTTGTAATTAGCTTCTCATGATAATTTTTATAGTTTTGTAAAATGTACATAAAATAGAACGAGACAAAATTAACCTTCTCCTCATATGTCGCTGAAGCCCAGTCCTCATCTTTAATTTTGTATCCGGATGTATTCAATGCATAAATTTTTTCTTCGACTTTTCCGACACGTTGAAGCCTAACCACTTTCAATAAAGAATCTTGAAGCATCGCGTTCACATGGCGATATAGCGTAGCTTGTGGAACATCTGAGAGTAACTTATTCAGTTGCATAATGGATAATCCATTATCACGGTCAATTAATTCCAATGCAATTTTGAACCTGATTTGATTTTTAAATAAATCTAAATTCATTTTATCTATCCTTTCGTTAAACAGTATATTTGTTACGTCACCTTGTCCTGATAGTCTCTTTTTTAAAATATCATCTTGTGCCAACTGTTTTTGGCTATCCCTGCTACATGAACATACCATATGTCTACATGATGTTTAAAATTTCATTGAGTCCATAAAAAGTAAAAAACTAGTTGACTTATTAATTATCATTATTGATAATGATAATAGAAAGAGGTGATTAAATGAACACAAGTATCACACCTTTATTAGAAATCGATTGGCTTCAACTACTTCCTCTGATTCTCCCCATTCTTTTCCTAAATGTATTGTTGATTGGAATCACCCTCTTCGATTGGTATAAAAGAAAAAATCAAATTGTTCTGCCTTACTTGTGGCTATGGATCATTGTCAGTATGCAAATGGTTGGTCCAATTCTCTACTTGATGATAGGAAGGAGAAACGTCCGTCATGATTACGATTCATAATCTGCATAAAACGATTGATAAACAAAAGATTCTCGATGGGATCAATCTTTCGATTGAGGATAACGAATGTATCGGATTGCTTGGCCCAAATGGCGCAGGCAAAACAACGCTGATCAAATGTCTGATGGGAATCCTTTCGTATGAATCAGGCGATATTACATTTCATTCTCAGCCAATTGAAGTTTATAAAAAACAGATCGGTTACTTATCTCAATACACAGATTTCAAACCGTGGATGACTTGCCAAGAGTCACTGTTCTTTTTTGGAAAATTGTCCGGCATAAAAAAAGATATCTTGAAGAATCGCATTTCAGAAACTTTAAAGGAAGTTGGTCTTCAGGACAAACAAGACGTTCAGGTGGAACAATTATCGGGAGGGATGAAACAACGTCTCGGAATTGCGCAAGCCATCTTGCATGAGCCCCGGTTTTTAATTTTAGACGAACCTGTCGCCTCCCTAGATCCAATCGGCCGAAATGAAATTCGAAAGTTAATCGGTCGTTTGAAGCAACGGATGACGATTTTGTTATCGACGCATATACTGCATGATACCCAAGATATTTGTGACCGTTATGTCATCATGAAAAACGGTCGTATCATCAAACACCTATTCCAAAAGGATCAAACAATTAATCCTAAACAGTTACGCATCAAGTTCAGGGATGCTGTACATGTAGATCAAATACGGGAATTTTTCCCATCCGTCATTGTGGAAAAGTTATCAGCCGCCACATTCCTCATCACTGGAACACAAGCGTTTGACCTAAAGAAAGTCTTAACCGTCTGTTCTCTAAAACACATTGACCTGATATCAATTGGTTTCCATGAAATAGGACTAGAAGATGTGTTTCTCGAACTGGCGGCGGATTTATGAACCATTTAGCGACGCTTGTGCGGGTAGAATTAACGGAGGCTGCAAAGGAATATAAATACGTTTGGTTAACGGTTTTTTTTGTTCTACTTGGTTTAACCCAACCTTTGATTAATCTGTATATGGACATCATTTTGCAACAGTTAGGCGGTTCGATTGGAGTCATCCTGGATCCGAACAAGCTAGATCCCACTCCAAGTGAAATTTTTTTATCAACAATCTCTGGTCAATTTGATCAAATCGGTCTGATCATCCTGCTGATCAGCTTCATGGGACTGATTGCAACGGACCGTCAAAACGGGATGCAGGATTTTATTCTGACACGCCCGGTATCCATACATTGTTATGTATATGCCAAACTGATCGCCCATTGGTTCATCAGTATGTTCAGTATCGGATTTGGAATCCTGACATCCTATATCTGCACGGTATACTTATTCGGTTCGTTCTCGATTACAAAACTGATTTTATTTTCTGTTCTATACAGCATATGGATTCTTTACCTGACCAGTCTTGTCATTGTGATTAGCGTCTATGTAAAGCATCAGGTTTTGATTGCTGTTTCAGCCATCGGAATCAGCTTTTTCCTCCTGCTCATCAAGAACGTTGATCTTGCGTTTTCCGATTTGTTACCCTCGTCCATCTTAAACGTGGCGGAACATCAACTAGTGGCAACGTATGATGTTTCCTATTTAAGTATCGTCTCTTGTCTGGTATTGATTTTTTTCAACTTACTATGGGCTAGCAAAAAGCTGAAAAATTGACTGTCTTCCTATCTGTCGTCTCAAGGTTACGAAAATACGGTACCCGCTTTGGCAGGTGCCGCATTTGATATTTTTAGGACTTCCAGAAATTAAAATGGGATTTTTTTGTATATTTAAATTCGGTTGTTTACTATACTTTAATGTATCTCATTTTACAGATCATTCCATTGTTGAATCAAAAGAATACATACATAAGGCATAGGTAAATTTGATTTGAAGAAATCCGGCTGAATCGAGACGCTGGAATCGATTCGGACAAAAGATGGCGTCCTTTTTTGCGACCGGCGGTATCAGCACGTTTTTGTCTATCACAATGGAGCGGACTCCTATTATGCCAATCGGGGGTTTCGGACGTATCTAGTGCTTTAAGTCTTAAGAAATGGGTTAGAGCAGATGGATTTTATAGCTTTATTCTAATTGTTAAGAGACACAAACTTGGAGACTAATTCATCAAAAGGCGAAAGGAGCATTGTTCATTTGCACCCTTCCTATCAAAAGCTGCTTTCCTACGTAAGTGAGATTAAGCATCTAAATCATAGCAGTGCTGCAGCGGTAGTTATCATGCAGAATGATCAAATCATTTTAGAACATTATGAAGGAGTTCACGGTAACGAAAATTCGAATTTGATTGGTATAGATTCCATGTTCAATATTGCTTCCGCTCGTAAAAGTTATTTAGCGTTAGCAATTGGTTATGCGTTGTATGAAAAAAAAATTCACAGTCTTGATGATTGTGTCTCGAAATACTTGAAAAACTACGATCAACAGATTTTTCAAGGAATGACCATTCGGCATCTGGTCACCCACTCACATGGTTTAGATGAACGAGATGACGGATCGATTTACAGGGAGTTCGCTGCAGGTGAAAGTTGGGCCTACCGTGGAATCAATATCCGGATTATCACGGAACTGTTTAAGTATCTATATGGCTATGATTTCACTCAATTATTGAAGGAGCGCGTCTTCACTCCATTAGGATTTAAATCTACCGAATGGTCAACAGAGGAGTCGGAAGCTTTGGTCAAAGTCATCGATGACCCTGAGCAGAAGGCAACGTTCCAGTTGTACCCGTATGATGACGGAATGGGTTCAAATCTGCACACGACTGCAAAAGAATTTGCGTTATGGGGAAATCTTCATTTAAATATGGGACGTCATGACGGAATTCAAGTTGTTCCGGAAGAAGTCATTCGAATCTGTACATCCATTCAAAGTCTTCAGTACGATGATGGACGACTTCCTGCCAATGGATTGTTTTGGTACGTGCAAGACGAAGCAAAGGAAAGAAGTGAGATAGGAGAACGTGTTCCAAAGGGTTCTTATCAAATTCTTGGAAACACTGGTCCACTCTTACTCGTAGTACCCGAAAGTCAGCTTGTTGTTGTGAGGATGTATAATAAACGGTATAACTATGGCGGTAAGAACTATCTCCACTATCTTCGTGAGTTTAGTAATAGAGCCTCGGACGCGTTTGCGATTCCGACATGCTCAAAAATGCATCGACTATGAACACAAAAAAGTCAGCAAAACAGTTCGTATTTTGCTGACTTTTTTGTCGTGGAATGAGAAAATCTTTTATCTTTCCAGAAAGCGTCACCTTGCTGATCAATATACTCCTATCGCTCAATATAATATCAAGAAAGTAAATATGTGAATTGTCATTTTTTGTATGTATTATTCAAGGCATTTGCTATAATTTAGTGTGTTCTATTAGCATCTCATCTACATTATTACGCATACATACGTTTTGATACGAGCTGAAGCATTAAAAATAAGGCAGGTGAAGCTTTTGTTGTGGTTTGGAATGACAATTGGGATTGGATTGACCCTCCTATGTTGTTGGATATTCAAAAAGATGCGTCCGCTGTCTCTACCTTCGACGATTGCCGCATTCGGGAACCATTCCAAAGACATCATGTATATCTTTGAAGTCAGACCGGTCTATCGCTTTCGTTATATCAGTCCTTCTCTCGATGAACATATCGGTGTTGGAACGGTTGAAGCGAGTTATGCCGACCCGTCCGATTGTTTCGACCGGATTCATCCGGATGATCTCGAGATTTTAATGTCGAAAATCTCGGGTAACTGCAACTACGATGAACCGTTCCTGCAACGCTGGCGGACGAATGACGGTACATATATTTGGTTTGAAGAATATACGACTCCGATTTATGAGAACGGCGAAATCGTTGCCGTTCAAGGTGTGATCCGGAACATGAATGCAGCGAAGGCCAAACAGCAGGAACTCGAGCAACTGTGTCAACGCGATACGTTGACCGGTCTCTACAATCGCCATGCATTCGACTGCTTGATCGAAGAGAAGATATCCTCTGAAGCCATTCCGTTGGGTGTCCTCACGCTGGATCTGAATGATTTAAAACGGGTCAATGACCGGTTTGGTCATATCGCAGGTGATGCGTTGCTCCAACAGACGGCCCTTTGCTTAAGCCGTTTCAGCCAAGAAGCGTTCCGTCTCGGGGGAGATGAATTCGTCATCGTCTGCCAGGGGTACACGGAACAGCAGTGTCGCCATTTAATGGAACAATTACGGAGCGAGTTCCTCAAACATGACCTGTCGATTGCCGTTGGGTTTGCGTATGATGAAGCAACAACCGATGTAGTAACCGTGTTTCAAAAAGCGGATCAAGCGATGTACAGTGAGAAGCAGCGGACTAAATCACTGGTTGGACTGAACTAAGATGCTCCGTTTCATTGCAACACGTCCTTTACTGGAGTGTGGTCGAGCTGTCGGATTGCCGCGATGACAAGTTCCGGTCGGTCGAGGTGAACGGCATGGCCTGCTCCTTCAGCAAACCGAATCGTTGCCGTTTTTGTCAGGTTCGCCTGTCGTAATATGAGTTGATGCCACGTCTCTTCCAGCTGACGAACTTCCGTTTCCGGTAATCCGTCCTGCAGTCCTTCGGCAATGGCTTGCCTCTGGTCCCGTCCGATGACAATCAGCGGCAAGTCGGGAAACGTGTTTCTTTTTATCCGTTGTGCATCCATTTTCCAGTGTGTGACTTCGGTCGCCATCATCGCATACAGTGCCGGTTCGGTTTGGAAGTCAAGCAATGCCGACTGAATCGTCTTCGGTAATCGATGTTGCGCCGGCGTCAGTACCGGTTGAACCAAACGACGCAACTGATCGTTCGTTTGTGTCGCATAATACCGGCATTGTTTGATCCAAGTGGCATCGGATGACAGGGTGTCAAGCTCCGGTGTATCAAGAGTATCCAGTTCGTGTAAGTCAACCGACGTCGAATCGACCAAAAGCAACCCTTTTAATTGATCGGGATGACGGATCGCAAACTCTTGCGCAATCAGTCCCCCGTAGGAATGGCCGACCAGGAGAATCGGTTCGTCTACGTTGCAATGGGTCAATAGTGTCTTTAGTTGTTGAACAGCGTGACTGGTCCGGTGAACCCCGTCCCCTTCCCGCCATGAATGCCGGTGGAAGCTGAGCACCCGGTTGGTTGTTTGAAGTGTTTGGACAATCTCATACCATTCATGATAGGAACAGCCCATTCCGGTCAAAATCACGATGGGTGTTCCGGCTGTTTGTGTATCCAGATACTGTACTGGGTTAAATGAAGATGTTTTTGTTTGCATGTGATTCTCCTTGTGCAATCAGTTTAACGAAATAGACGAATATAGATATTGATGTTCTGTACAGATGTAAGATATCCTGTCTAAGTATTTCAATAAATTTTATGTCAACATTACGGTGATTGAAATATATATAATGAATAGGAGTTGCTATTTCATGACCCTCTCCGCTGTTTTATTTAACCTCGACGGGACGTTACTTGATCGTACGACTTCTTTGCAGCTCTTTTTGAAATCTCAACATGCTCGTCTGATTGCGCCCGTTTCAACTTGTCCACTTGACGCTTATCAAACCCTCTTTTTGACCTTTGACCAAAACGGTCTCGTCTCGCCTTGGGCTC
Organism: Exiguobacterium sp. R-39; assembly: GCF_049942815.1. Taxonomy (NCBI): domain Bacteria; kingdom Bacillati; phylum Bacillota; class Bacilli; order Caryophanales; genus Exiguobacterium; species Exiguobacterium sp. R-39. The sequence continues at coordinate 1,569,992 of NZ_CP187965.1, read as the reverse complement.
ATAACGAACGGTCGGAGTGACTTGCAACGATCGGTCATCGCCCACCATCAATTGCAGACATTTTTTGATCCGATCCTGATTTCGGAAGAAGTTGGTCTTGCGAAACCCGATCCCGCTTTGTTCCTCCGTCCCGTACAAGACTGGGGAGTCACACCGGAACAGGTCCTGTTTATCGGGGATCATCCACTGCATGATATCAAAGGAGCAGAAGCAGTTGGCATGACGGCGGTATTAAAAAGTAATCAACCGGTCGTCAATAGTCCGTCCTCCTACACTGTGAACGATTGGTCGGAACTCGAACCCATTCTCATCCAACTTAATTCAGAAAGAAGGTCACGCTCATGACAACTACTTACCAGATTCGACCATACCAAGATCAGGACTTCCCCGCCATTCAGCGCTTAAATGCTGCGGAAGGCTGGAACCAGCTCGTCCGTCTCCATGAACGGACCCAACTCGCTTGGCAACACTCAAACGCTGCGCTTGTCGTCGAACATGCGGGGGAGGTCATAGGTTATGTCCGCGGAATGACAGACACTCAGGTCACGTTGTACATCTGTGAATTACTGATTGATGCTGAATTCCGGGGGCAAGGTATCGCGCAACAGCTGTTCGCCCGTCTTCATGACTGGTATCCGACGACCCGGATCGAAGTGCTTGCGTCAAGCAGCTCGGAAAGTTTTTACCGCGGTCAGGCGTTCCGCCCGTTTTACGGCTTTCGGAAGTCCTTTGAGTAATTAGTGTTACTGGTTCAAATGCTCCCAGACATCATCAAATACTGGCCCGTTGACGGCAAAGTAAAGGTCGAGCGGTTCATAATAAACATAGCCTTCACGAATCAACCGGAATTGGTTCGTCACCCCGTCTGCCATCGTCACGTTCAGAATCCGCAGATCGGTGTCATTTTGATACTCGACGACATCCGCCGCAAGATCCGACTCGCGTAACGGAACCGCCTTGCTCAATTCAGCAAATAATTGACGCAGCCGGGATCCTGCGGAAATCGGTTCCGAGTTGGTCGATTCCCATGTCGAGAACGTTTGATAATTAGCACGAAGAATTGTCTGTTGCAGGTGAAGCTGTTGGAAATAATCCGGACGGAATGTCGACCGGTCCAGCACGCGGACGATTTCAGCCCCGTCCTCCTGTCCGACCGCGAGCAGTCGGATCGCGGGATCATATCCTTTTACGACGTAAATCGTATAATTCTCTAGATTCGATCCAAGTGATTGCTTGACGTTAACGGCTTCCGCGCCTTCGGTCCAGGTATTTTTGGAGACACCTAACTTTTGTCCACGCAACTGAAACTCCGTTTCTTCGGCGATTGTCGTATCACTTTGCAGGTATATCGCTTTCTGGTAGACAAGTCCTGGAATCATCGAGGCGGTCGATTGGTCGATCGGCGGCTGGATCCAGGATTCAATCCGATCATATTGCAACAGACCGATCAGCAGACTAGCTGCTAAAATCAGTTGCGGTAAACGATGTTTCCGTTTTTTCCGGCGGAGTCCCTGCTCCATCCGGGCGTGAACGGTATCCGGTACGGGAATGTCTTTTAATGCTGTCTCAAGTTGCTGTTTCATCCGGACTCTCCTCCTTTCGCTTGATGGCGTTGTAGTTTTTGAATCGCCCGGTATAACGTACTTTTCACCGTACTGATCGGAATGTCGAGTAAACCAGCAATTTCCTGAAAGGAATAATCGGCTTGATACCGTAACGTGACTAACGACCGTTCCTTGACATCGAGTCGTTCAAGTAAATCAGTCAGGTACAGTTGATCAACGACCACATGTTCAAACGACGGGATTTGCGGCTCACCCCTATCCTGTGCCGTATCGTTTGTCCAGACCAGCACTTGGTATTTCTTAAGATGATCGAGTGCTGCATTGATCGTGATCCGGGTCAGCCAAGTCTTAAAATAGGTGACATCCTGCAGTGACTTTAGGTACTTCCAGGCGCGAAAAGCGACTTCCTGCACGTTTTCAAGCGCTTCCTGCTCGTGTTTTAAATACAGATACGACATCCGGTAAATATAGCGTTCTTCGGCATATAACGCTGCGAGAAACACATCATCCGTCCAACTCCCGGCGATTTTTTTACGGAACACGGCACTCCTCCCTTTCCTTTCTATATCATTAGACTGATTATGTACCATTTTAGTTTCAAAAATCTGTAAAAAATATAAGACAGGGGGATCTTCAAATGAATTTTTACACGGCTAGTAGCTTCCGTAACATCGAAGACGTCCGTTTCATAAACGACCAACTGATCAAGCGAGGTCATCACCTGACGTACGACTGGACACAATCGGAACGGGTAGAAACAGTGGCAGAGCTGAACCGAATTGGACAACTGGAACTGGACGCCGTTCAGGCAAGTGATTATTTGATTTTGGTCCTGCCTGCCGGTAAAGGCAGCCACGTCGAGCTCGGGATTGCTCTGACTGTCCAGATTCCGGTGTTCCTTTGTATGCTCGATTCGACGAGTTGGACCGGTTCGGAAGCGAGCACGTTTTATCATGTCTGTGATGTCAGACCGTGCTTCGGTCAGGTCAATGACTGGGTCCGGACCATCCTCGACGCGATGGCTGAGCGGACAGTCCAATGAGACGCGTCGTTCTTCTGACCGTCGGCAAGACACATGCCGGAAAATCATCGTTTGCCGACCGCTTGTCCCGGTTGTATCCATCGTTTCTTGTCATTGATCAAGACGTGCATGCCCGTTTCCTGAACACCCATTATCAAAAATTGTTACCGCTCGACGGTCCAAACCGCCTAAAGCATCAACTGACGGATACGATTGTCGAACATGCACGTCTTCAGTCTGACCTGGATCTGATTGTCTGCAATGCCAATCTGACAAAAAAACAGCGCATCCGCTTGTTGCAACAGTTTCCAAAGGACCAGTTCCGGACGATTCTCGTTCACTTTGACCTTGCCGAAGAAGTCCTGTTGGCGCGGGTTGCCGCTTCACAAAAAATCGGGCGGAAATCCGCGGTGCAGAAGATTACCGGCAGATCTTGTCCCGTCAACGATTGGAACGTCCTGAACCGGATCCGTACGCAAACCGACATCGAGTCTTTTCTGCAGGACACTGCCTGGTTCATGAATAAGGAGTCGAAAGGACCTGTTTGAGCAAACGGCTCAAGCAGGTCCTTTTTGCGGTATTTGAATTTTGGCAGACGTTCCTTGACCGGGGGTGCTGTCAAGAGTCACTGTCCCGCCGTGTAATTCGACGATCCGTTTGACAATCGACAAACCAAGTCCGTGACCATCCGTTGTCCGTGAGGTCTCGCCCTGATAAAAACGGTCAAACACGAATGGGAGTTCCGCCGCCGAAATGCCTTTTCCTTGATCGATGATGGTCAACGTCACATCCGTTGCTTTTGTCAGCCGAATCGACAGGACGCCGTTTGCAGGTGAGAAAAAGACCGCATTTTGCAGAAGATTGAGTAAAACCTGTTGCATCAGTTCCTCTTCCCAGACGACCGTCACTTCCGCCAACTCGAGATCGAGGATCAGATGTTTGTCTGTCCATTGGGATTCCAGTAACAGCAAAGCACGACGGACCTGCTCATCAAAACGATAGGCTTTCCGCTGGATGATTGACTGGTGATCAAGCCGCGATAACCGGACAAGATTCGAGGTCAGGCGGGACAGACGGTCACTTTCCTGTGCGATGATCCGGATGTAATGCTGTTGCTTGTCTTCCGGAAGACCGGGCTGTGCCAGTAACCGGCTGAACCCGTGGATCGATGCGATCGGTGTCTTCAGTTCATGGGAAATCGCCGCCGCCAAATCTTTTGCCAAATACTCGTTTCGTTGCAAGGCGACGGTCATCTGGTTAAAGTTCTGAATCAAGTTCGCGACTTCATCACTCCCCTGATCCGGAATCTGAATATCGTAGTTGCCTTGCGTCACTTCAACAGCAGCTTCACTGATCCGTTTGATCCGTCGGGTCACGAGCCGGACGGCAAACCAGGTCAGGAAGAAGGCGACGGCAATCGTCAGACCGATTCCAAACAAGGACGAGTTGCGAATACTTGAGACAAGGTCCTGGTCCGGGTTCGGTGTCGCCACCAAGTAACGTTCGCCGACCTGCCGAATATGAAGCGGGCGCTCCGAAAAGGTTCCGGCGACAGCCACTTCTCCTTTCCGGCGAAGCGTCTCTGTTTCAGTTTCAGACAGTGAAACCATCGTTTGTAAACGGTCGGCCGAGACTTCCGTCGTCTCGATCACCGATTGTTCGACGTAGCGGCTGGCTGAAGCGAAGGACAGTTCTTGTTCGACCATCAACCGTTCGACGGTACTCGTCCGTTCCGCCAGTTGTTGTGCGACGTCTTGGCGGACCGAATCGAATTGGAAAAAGAACGTCGCCCCGAGCGGAATCAATAACGGCAACAGCAGCAAGCCAAACAAGATGAGGAAAAACCGACCGGAGATCGACTGGAAAAACGGCTTCATAACACGACCCCTTTGTAGCCGAGTCCCCAGACCGTCTCGATCGTGAAGGCTTGGTAATGACTGAATTTATCCCGTAACCGTTTGACATGGACATCAACCGTCCGGCTGTCACTTTCAACATCGTATCCCCAAATCTCATCCATTAACTGTTGGCGTGTGAAAATCTGTTTCGGTTGGGACAACAGACGATAGAGCAATTGAAATTCCTTTTGCGGTAACGTAAGTTCGCCGTCCGGTGTGACGACGGTCGCATCCCGCATCCGTAACGTCAACGTCTTCACAACAAGTTCCTGTGTCGCGACGATTTTCGATCGCCGAAGCAAAGCATGAATCCGTAACAGCCATTCATCAAGGTCGACCGGCTTGACCAGATAATCATCGACGCCGGTCACGAATCCTGCTTCCTTATCAGCAAACGTATCGAGGACCGTCAGCATCAAAATCGGCAGATCATAACCGGCTTGGCGCAACGCATGGACGAGTTCGATGCCCGAGACATGCGGCATCATGACGTCCGTGACCAGCAGATCAATGTGTTGTTCGTCAAAGCAGGCAAGCGCTTGTGCTCCGTCTGCGGCTTCGATCGTCCGGAATCCTGCCGCACGTAAAGTCTCGCCTAACAGGTACCGGACATGTGGATCATCTTCTGCAATCAGGATGGTAACCATCCCACACCTCCTTTACGCATTGCGCAGGGCTTCAATCGGATGGAGCAACGACGCTTTTCGAGCGGGCGCATATCCGAAGACGACCCCGACGAGCATTGAAAAACCGGCTGCGAGGAGCAACGTCCCGACGGAAATCGTAAACGTCGTTCCGATCAACAGACTGACGAGATAAGCCAGACCGACCCCGACGATGATGCCGATCCCACCACCCATTAAGGATAATAAGATCGACTCGAGTAAAAATTGGAGCCGAATCGCCCGCGGTCGTGCGCCGAGTGCTTTGCGCAGACCGATTTCCGTCGTCCGCTCCGTGACCGAGACGAGCATCATGTTCATGATTCCGATGCCGCCGACAAACAAGGAAATCGAGGCGATCCCGGTCAACAGCAACGATAACATCGTATTGATTTGATCAATTGAATCGAGGGCTTCATCAAGACTGACGATTGTATAGCGGTCTTCTTGTTCATTATAGAATTGATACATTTTCGCTGACAGATCCCGTTTGACGGTCGCGACGTCGGCCGACTCCTTCTTGAAGACATCAACTTGTTGCACCGTGTCGATGTCAAGCGTCCGCAGTGCCGTCGTATACGGAATCACGACTTCCTCCGAGTCGGCATCACTCACGCCGATGACCTGATACGTCAAACCGTTCAGGAACAGCGACTGTCCGACCGGTTCCTGTCCCGGAAAAAGTGTCCGGGCGACGGACGGACTGATGACGGCGACGACGGTTTCCTGCTCGACATCAGCAATCGTGATTTCTCTCCCCTGCGTGACATCGGCCGACTCCTGATAATAGATGTGATTGCGGCCGCTGATCGTCACGTCATCGAGTCGGGCGTCTGCCGACCGCACCGATAATTGAGTCGTCAACGTCGGGGAAATACCGCGTGTCCCGTCGACTTGATTTAACTCTTCCAGTTGCCCTTGGGATAATCCTGCTTTTAACGGAGACGTCGTTGTTTGAATCGTCAATTTGTTGGCCCCGAACGTCGAGACTTCGGCATTGATCGAGGCCGTCGCCCCGTTGACGATTGAAATCAGGGCGATGATCGAAGCGACACCGATGATGACGCCGAGTGTCGTCAAAAAGGACCGCATTTTATGGTGGACGATATTCGTCCAGGCCATCCGAAAGGTTTCGCGTATCATGGATGACTCGCCTCCTGTACCTGTCCGTCTTCAATCCGGACGATTCGTTTCGCCTGTTTCGCAATCGTAATGTCGTGGGTGATCATGACGATTGTTTTCCCTTCATCCGCCAATTCCTGAAACAAGCCCATGATTTGCTGGCCGGTCTTTTGGTCGAGTGCACCGGTCGGTTCATCCGCCAGCAGCAGCGTCGGTTTCGTGACGAGTGCCCGGGCAATCGCGACCCGTTGCTGTTGCCCGCCGGACAACTGATGCGGATAGACACTCCCCTTTTCCCCGAGTCCGACCCGGGTCAGCAAATCGACCGATCGCTGGCGTCGTTCTTTTGGCGAGACACCCGCATAAATCAGCGGCAACTCGATGTTTTGCAAAACCGTCAATCGCGGTAAGAGTTGGAACTGTTGAAAGATGAAGCCGACTTCCTGATTCCGGATTCGGGCAAGTTCATCTTCTGACAGTTGACTGACATCCTGGTGTTGCAGATGATAGTTGCCGCTCGACGGGATGTCGAGACAGCCGATGATGTTCATCAAGGTCGACTTACCGGATCCCGACGGACCGAGGATCGTCACGTATTCCCCGGCCTCGATCGATAAATCCACATCTCTCAAGACCGTTTGTCGGTTATCGCCTGCTCCGTAAGCTTTCGTAATCTGTTTCAACTCGACGACGGCCATTACGATGCACCTCCCGGAGGAGTCGGTAACAGACCTGAACTGCCTTGTTCGGTCGGCAACACGATATAGTCATCAACGGACAGACCTTGTTTGATTTCAATGTCTTGCCCGTCCGTCACTCCGGTCGTGATGAACCGGCGGACAACTTCGCCTTCTTCTTCGACGTAGACGTACGGACGGTCATTTTCCGTATACTCGACGACATCGAGTGACAAGACGGCCGCCTCCTTGACCAATTGTTTGTTGATGCGGGCCTCGACGGTCATGCCGACACGCAGTTGGTCCGGCTCATCGATCGTGACGTCCGCCGTGAAATACGATAATCCATTTTCCATGACCGCTTCTTTACCGACCGATTCCACTGTACCGTCTACCATTTCATCCAAGCCGTTTACACGCAACTCAACCGACTGATCTTGTTTGAGGCGATGGATATCCTGTTCGTCGACCTTCAGTTGAACGGTCAAGTCTCTGTAGTCCGTAATGACAGCGAGTGACGTGTTGGGTCCGTAACTAGCGTTTGGTTCAACTTCAAGCTTGGCGATCTCACCCGTGATCGGGGCTTGATACGTTTTGCCACTCACGCTTGAAAACAAAGTGTCCCCCGCTTTGACTTGTTGTCCGACTTTAACCTCGACCGCCTTAACTTCGACCAGCTCATTACTGACGACCGTACTACGCTTATCGGCCATGACTTGACCCGTGAAATGATAATACGTCTGCAATGTTTTTTGTTTGACTTGCTCCCGTTTTAATCCATCCGCTGACGATTGTTGCTCCATCGCTGCGACACCGGCTGTCCCGATCAGCAGGAGGACTAGCAATCCGATCCACCATTTTCGTTTTTTTGTCTGCTTCATCTGTATGTTCCTCCCTTGTCTTGAATACTCATACTGTAGAAGGAAGTTATGAACCAATTATGAATTCCGGTGGCGTTTCATCAAGAAAATCTTTTTTCTTCAATAGACAAAATTTTCAAATAATATTACACTTATTTTACCTTAATTTGTAAAAGGAGTGGTTTGATGGATATTTTGGTCAAAGATGTTTCGCATACCTTCAGCCAGGCAGGCTTACAGAGTGAAGTCTTAAAAGCGTTGACCTTTCAGTTTTCCGCGAGTGACATCACCGCCCTTGTCGGTCCGTCCGGCTCAGGGAAATCAACGTTTTTAAGTCTGATCGGCTCGCTCGACCGGCCGACATCGGGGCAAATCGACTATGACGGACAAGACATCACGAAGTGGAAGAACCGGCAATTATCAAAATTTCGGGCGCAGGAAATCGGCTTCGTGTTCCAACAGTTTCACCTTTTGCCCGCTTTGACGGTCAAAGAAAATCTGCTCGTTCCCTTACTGAAACAAAAAACCGGCTTCAACAAAGAAGACCGGATTGCAGAAATCTTGGAAAAAGTCGGACTGACAGCGAAACAGGATGCCTTGCCGGCGCAATTGTCCGGCGGGCAACAGCAACGGGTCGCGATCGCCCGAGCCCTGATCAATCGCCCGCGCTGGATTCTCGCCGACGAACCGACCGGTAACCTCGACTCGGTCAACGGGGAGATGATCTTTCAACTGTTGCTCGATCTGCATCAGGAAGAACAATGCGGCATCCTGTTCGTCACGCACGATTTGGCCCTGGCCGAACGGGCGGACCGGATTGTATTCATGCAGGATGGACAGATTGTTGAAGACCGGCGGAAGCAAACCGTTCGGAGTGTGTGAAGACGATTCATGGAGGCGAGGTGCGATTCATCAAAACGTTCCGTTCCAAACTCATTGTATGCGTAATTAGTTCATTTGCAGTCTTTTTTCTGCTGTCATTTGCGGCACAATCGGTTTATCAATCGTTACGGCAAGCAGACTTTTCCGAACAGGAAACGACGATAAAACGGGGATGTGGAAAAGATTCGTTGTCGAATCGGTTTTTTTCAAAATATAACTGTTCCGAAGGGATCATTAGAGAAGATTCCGAGGGGGAAGTTCTTGGGGGGGCGACAAGGAAAACGGAAAAGATCGAAGGTGCTTCACGCGGAAAAGTAAAAACGGCTGAATCGGCCTCTTTCTTCGAAACTACCAAGGAAGCCGCCCGTTCCAAGTCGTCCTATTGGTTATGGGCAGGTCTGTTGCTTGCCGGGTTTTTCATCTATCGTCGTTTTAACCGCCGACAGTTTCGGAACCGTCCGCTTACCGGGCTTTCCGCAAAGACAAGCAAAACTGTTTTAACCCAACCGTTTTCCGTCCATTCGACGAATAAGACAAGAAATTCCGAGCCACCGCAGGAATCTGTCCGGCTGCTCCTATTCGACTTCAATCAGCAATTGCCAAAGTCCCTGCAACGCCGGTATTACGAGTCACTGACGGAATGGACCGAACGGATTCATCTGTCGACGCCGCTCGCCCCCTATCTAGTTACCCGGTATGCGACGGAGGCGGATTGTAAGGAACTTGATGCAAACGAACTCCATCGTTTCCAACAGGATTTGACAACGTATTTACGCCAGCAATCTTCCCATTACTGAATAAAGGAGAATCCCTATGCTACGTTTCGTTTTGAATCACTGGCGCCGGCAACGTTTTAAGTTCATTCTGACGCTTGTCGGAGCGCTCATCATCAGTGCCGGACTCAGTCTGATGTTCAACCTGACAGACTCCAGTCAAGGCACGGTCGAACAGACGTTACAGAAAAAATGGTCGTCCGCTTACGATATCGTCGTCCGCCCGAAAGGCAGTCAAATGACGACCGAATCTAATAATCTATTGGAACCCAATTATCTAAACGGTATCAACGGTGGGATTTCCTTTAAGCAATATGAAGCAATCAAACAGATGAAAGAAATTGATATTGCGGCACCGGTAGCGGTGATGGGCTACGTTAATTCTTCTACTACATTCAAGAATGCATTAAAGTTTCCTACCGAACCCGGTATGTACCGTCTAACAGAGACAAATTATATACAAAATGGGTTTACGAGAGAACGTCAATCGCAAACCGTCATTCATATCTCTCAAGGTACGGAAGTAGATGTTCCGAAAAATGCTTCTTTTTTCAATGAACCCATTGAATCTTTTAAAAATGCAATTGCAAGAAATCCGGTGTTAATTGTTGGAATCGACCCTGTCGAGGAAGCTCGTCTCGTTGGATTAGATCAAAGTGTTCGTTCAAATAATAAATCTCGATATTTCAAAAATACTGATCATCACGAATCCGGTGATTACCCTGACGAACATATTGTTCCAGTTTTAATTAATCCCAATTCCTTCAACAAAGGAAGTTATGAATATACAATCGAAAAATTAGATGCCCCCTTTAAATCAGATCAGGACCAGCAAAAGCTGATTGATGGATTAATAAAAAAACAGCCGAAACGTTCGGTTCTTAATTCAGCTTTATCTACGTATCCTGCAAAGAGAATACAGCATCTAAAAATTCTAACATCTAAAGTTGAAGAAACTTATTTACAAACATTGATTGGAAAGACAAATTCCACATATCTTGATATGGATAGTGCCGAAGGAGCACAGCTTCTGTATAAATCCGGACCTCTCTCGTTCAAGTCAGCAACTAGTCCATATTCAAGTCGTTGGAGCACTGCCTATGAAGTATCTGCTTCGCCAACTAAAATCAAAAATTGGACGTATGGTACACAATTTTTCCCAAAGAAAGGGTTCCGTCCCCTTGTATCAACTGGACGAAAGGTAGAAAAGCCAAAACCAGGTGAAGTGGACATTGCGTTTCCTTATCTATCATTTAAGGTCGTTGGCTTGTACGATCCCAATAACATCAAGGTCTCAAAAGACCCACTGAACGAGTTACCAATGGAAACATACCGTCCCTCATCTGCCGATCTTGTTTTAGATGCTAAAGGCGAACCCGTCAATCCTGCAAAATCAATTGACACGTCTGGTAATCCAGTCGGCCTTTTGACGAGTTCACCAAACATTCTGACGACGATTGATAGTGCGCGGGCGATCAATGGAGAACAAGCCATTTCATCGATTCGTCTCAAAATCAAAGGTGCGACGACCGTCAGCGAACAATCGGAACAACTGCTCCAAGACGTGAAAAAGCAAATTGAGCAGGAAACTGGATTGATGGCAACCATCACGAAAGGTTCCTCTCCCCAGCCTGTTGTCACGAAAGTCGTCGATAACGGCAAAACACTCGGCTGGATTGAACAGCCGTGGATTCATATCGGCGCCGCGATGACGATCTTCCGCGAGACGAGTGTCGGTTTTTCCGGTGTCATCTTTGCAATGCTCGCCGTCGCCATCGTTTATGTCCTCGCGACGAGTTACGTCTCGATGCTCGCGCGTCGGAAAGAATTTGCTGTCTTGCTCGCACTCGGCTGGCGGACAAAAGACTTGTACCGGATTGTGTTAATTGAAGCCGCGCTTCTTGCCGCTTTTGTCTCCGTTGTTGCTTTGATTGTCGAAAGTATTTTCTCGTATGTCCGAAACGAGACGATGAACGGTTGGAGCCTGCTTTGGATTACCCTGTTCAGTCTTCTGATTTACTTTGCCGGTGCCGCTTGGTCTGCCTTTACGATTCGGAAAATCTCGCCGTACGAAGCGATCAAGACGGGTGAATATGCGTCTTCGTCGAACGTCAAACTCGGCTTGCGTTCGACCTGGACACTGGCACTCAAAGAAATCTTCGGCAAATGGAAACGGAATGCCCTCTCAATTCTATCGATTGCTTTACCAACAGCCTTGCTGACATTCTTCCTGTTCGTGACATTCCACCTGCAAGGGGTCCTCTATACGTCATGGCTTGGTCAATTCGTCGCCCTGCAGGTCGGTCCGATGCATTATGTCACGATGGGGGTTGCGATTACGATTGCGATTCTGACAACCGGAGAAATCATGTGGCAAAACGTCACCGATCGGCGGGCGTCGCTCGCGATCTTAAAAGCGGTTGGTTGGACAAACCGTTCCGTCCGTCAGTTGATTGTGTTAGAAGGTGTGCTGATTGGGTTCGTCGCCGGAATCGTCGGCCTGAGCATCTCCTACATCACGATTTATGTCTTGTATGACTTAGTTCCATGGGACGAACCATTATTGATTGGGGTCTCGCTGCTTCTGCCGGTGTTGTTCGGGACAATCGCTTCGCTCCTGCCGGCGCAAATCGCGGCACGCGTCAATCCGTATCAGGAGCTGAAAGATGCCGGATAACCATAATCAGTAGACAACGAAGACCGGCTCTCAACATATGAGATCCGGTCTTCGTGCAGTTCATCAAACAAGTTTTTTCCAAAGGAATCGTCACTTCCGCTTCGATTGATCCTGCTTGGAATGAAATTCCTTTAACGCCCGGTTGAAGTTGACGATCAGGGCACTGATGACACCAATGCCAAGCAAGACATAGCAGATCGTAAAAATCTTGCCGATCGGCGTGACCGGATGAATATCGCCGTAGCCGACCGTCGTCAGCGTCATGACGGAAAAATACAGTGCATCGAGATAACTCAGTTCCTCTGCGCCGTGGTAAAAAAACATCCCGACCGTCAGCAGAAATACGACGGAAAACATGACGGCTTTTTGTTCGTCCTGCCGGAACAGAATTTTTAGCACGTGGTACATGTTGCGTAACAAGATGAAAAACGCAATCATCTTCGTTGCTCCCTTCACAGGTAATCACGACTGTCCGCCGGCTCATCTGTTAGAGGAATACCCGAAAAAAAGGAAGACGATTCCTTTATCGTCTTCCCGTCCGCTCTATTCTGTTTTAAGACCCGCATGGTATGATACATACAAACTATGCCCCATACATCAAGGAGGTTTTCCATTGCGGATTCAAATCATCGGTGGTTCCGGCACCGGTAAAAGCACGCTCGGCCGGTGGATCGGACAACAGGAAGGGATTCACTGGATCGACACGGATCATTATCTGTGGAAAGACCAGACGTTTACCGAAAAACGGTCGATTGCCGAACGTTATGCGATATTTACTCCGGATATCGAGCGGCATCACCGGTATGTAGTCTCCGGTTCCATCTTTTCCTGGAATGAAACCGGATTTCATAACCGGGAATTGCTGGTCTTTTTAACTTTGGACGAAGACATACGAATGCAACGATTAATCAAACGGGAACAAGAACGGTATCCTGATTTCGACGGATCCAATGAATTTCTCGATTGGTGCCGGACGTACCGAACCGCGACCGATCCGGCCATGATTGGGACGTTAGCCGAGCACCGGCTTCAAATAATTCGTTCGGCGTCCCCTGTCATCGAAGTCGATGCCGCGTTGCCGACGGATGTGATGTACAAACAAATCAAATCCACCTATCAGAAACTGACAATCTGAGCCTACCGGACGGCATCATAAATCTGCAGACCTATCCACATGATTAGCGTGCACCAAAGCAACAGGATCAACGCGCCGACAAACCAATTTTTCGGTTTATCCGCCCCCATCCATTGTTCTGCCTTGACGGTAGAGTCGTCGATGACTTCCTGCGGTAACATCCTTAATACAAGCAAGATGCCTAAAGGGACAAGAATGATGTCGTCCAGGTATCCTAACACCGGGATAAAATCCGGAATCAAGTCAATCGGACTGAACGCATATGCGACGACACAGGCCGTAAATAATTTGGTGTACCAGGCGACCCGGTCGTCCTGGTAGGCAAAATACAAAATAAAAATCTGCTTTTTTAATTTTTTTGCGGTATCCTTCAATTTTTCCAACATGATGATTCTCCATTCTTCGTCCGTTTAAACCGGCGGCGAACCCTTTCAACATTTCCGGTTCACCGGAACCAGTTGGCTCCCTCGCGTTCGAGAAAATCGAGTTCTTGTTCGTAATGCGTGACGTGCCCCTCTTCGATCATCCGTTGAAACGCTTCGTCACCTTCCGCCGCTTTCCGGTGAATCGTTTTGATCTCCGTTCCTGATCGTTAACCGGATTATAATGAGCCGGCTCACCGTCTGCCGTCATTTGATGCCGGCTTAACGGGACACAGGTGTAGAGCGTGTAGGACACATCCCAAATCCGCGGTCCCGGGGCAGCAACGTCGAAATCGATGATGCCGACAGGCCGTTCGCTTCGGAAGATGAGATTATAGACAGCAAAGTCATTATGACATATGAGTTCGAGCGGTTCCGGTGTTCCGTCGAGCGGCTGCCAATCGTTTGGTACCGGAAAATCAGCAATGGCATCATGGTATCCCCTTAACAACCGGGCCGTCTCCTCGAGGACACGGTCTGACCGCATATACGGCTGAAGCGGATAATTCCCGGCTTCGCCTTCGATGAACGACAGAATTTCGCGCCCCTGTGGATCCATTCCTAAATAGCGCGGGCTTCCTTCAAATCCTTTTTGCTCAAGATGTTGTAGTACCCGGTGGACTCGAAGACTCTCCGGTTTTTGTTCCCGTCTGACCGTATCCCCGATCCGTGAGACGTCGGAGACATTCCCGCCCGTCAATGGTTCTTCCTGTTCCGATTGTTTCATATTTTATCTTCCCCTTTTGACTGATTGAATACCGGAACAAGAATCGCCGCTCCGGCTAAACTGATGATGAGATCGCGCCATGAGACTAACCCGATATCAAAATGAAGGATCGTTGCCACTCCGTTCGTGACAACCAGTAAGAGGACGTACAATGTCAGACTGAGCGGCACCATCCGTTTAACGAACCGCGGCACACGTAACCACAGCCGTAACAATCGTTCTCCGGTCTTGTTCATCTCATTCACCCCAAACTCCAGTTTTTCCCTGTTCCTGTTTAGCTTATCATGTCCGAATGAATCACTCAAAGTGTTCTCCCGCTGGATCAACTGGTAGACTAAAAGCAGAAGAACCAGGAAATGGAGAGGATTTTCATGAAAGCGATGACGATTTCAAAATACGGCCAGGTCCCGCTCGAACAAACCGAACAGCCCTGCCCGGTCGTCCGGCCGCATGATGTTCTTGTGGAAATTCACGCAGCGAGCATCAATCCGGTTGATTTTAAGATTCGGGAAGGTGACGTCAAGCTGTTGATTCCGTATCAGTTCCCGCTGATTCTCGGCAATGACTTCGCTGGAATCATCATTGAGGTCGGTCATGCCGTAAAACAGTTTCAAATCGGTGATGCCGTCTACGGACGGGCTGAGAAAAACCGGATCGGCACCTTTGCCGAATACATCGCAATTGATGAACAGATGCTTGCCTTAAAACCGGCTTCGCTCTCCTTTGAGGAAGCGGCCTCCATCCCACTCGTCGGCTTGACATCCTATCAAGCATTACACGATGTCTTGCAGGCGACACCGGGACAAAAGATCCTGATCCAGGCAGGTGCCGGCGGCGTCGGAACCTTTGCCATCCAACTGGCGAAAGCGATGGGCTTGTACGTCGCAACGACGGCAAGCCCCGCCGGACATGATCTGGTTGCGTCACTTGGCGCTGATGAAATCATCGATTACCGGACTGAAGCGTTTGACGAAGTCCTGCATGATTATGACGGCGTCTACGATACGATCGGCGGCGAGACGCTCCAGCGCTCGTTTAAAATCGTCCGGCCGGGTGGACAAATCGTCTCGATTTCCGGTTTGCCGAACGGACGGTTCGGTAAGTCCTACCGGTCCGGTTTCCTGAAGACAAACCTGTTCCGTCTGCTCACCCTTCGCGAGACGTTGCTAGAACGTAAACATCGTGTTAGATACACATTTTTGTTCATGCGACCGAGCGGCCGGCAACTGGAACACATCACGGAATGGATAGAGACCGGACAAATCAAACCGGTCATCGACCGCATTTATCCGTTTGAAGAGGCACAGGCTGCGCTCGAGTATTCCGAGTCTGGTCGTGCCAAAGGTAAGGTCATCTTAAAAATCAAGTAAGAGACTAAAAACGGTCCAGCAATCACCCGACGATGGGGTGTTTGCTGGACCGCTTTTTATTGATGGCTTATTTTAAATTTATTCATCAACTTAAACAATAAATGATATAATATGTTAAAAATAGGATAATCGATTCTGGAGATGGGAAGGAAGAAATCAATGGACATACGTACCGGCACTCCGTACAAGTATTATTTTTGGAAACGGTTTTTTCTGCTGTTCATTCCGCTGTTTTTGATTGGTGCGTTACCTGACCCGTTCATTATGGGTAATCCGTTCGCCAGTCTTGAGGATTATGGCGAGTTTGCTTTCGCCATCTGTTTCTATTTGCTCACCTTGTCCGGCATTTCTGCTTTTTTGGTCTCGATACGTTGGCGAATGAAACACCACCGCCGTTGAATTCGATTCCCACACTTCACTTTAAAGGAGACCACATACTATGTCCCGGAAGACTTTCTTTACGGCGGCGTTGACGTTGACGCTTGTCGTCACGGCAGGATGCACCGATTCGACTGTTACGAAGCAACACTTGAAAGTTCCGGCAGATCAGGCTCAAGCTGCGCCAATCGTTAAACCGGTCACTGCTCCGTTGTCCGACTATGGAAAATACGTGCCGCTGAAGCGACAATCGGAAACGGTTACGCTTGGAAGCCATCAGACATACAATCTGAGCCCGTTCTTTACCGGACAAACCGTCGTCATTGCGCCGGACTACCTGTATCAGCAATCGATCTACTATACGCACATCAAACAAACGAGTGACACCGCCAGTAAAAGCTACATTTACCGGTACAGCCAAGGGTCGAACGATAATCAAGTATTGCATACGGTCAACCGGACCATCGGTATGATGACCGGAGTATCGCATTACCTGTTTTGGGTCGAATACAATCAAATCAAGTCCGGACAAAAATGGGCGATTCGTTCGCTGGACTTAAAGACGGGAAACATCAATACGCTGGATCAAGGCATCAGCCGTTATGACACGGCGATTCCTTATCTGGATACGTCCTCAAAACGGGTATCCTGGATGACGCATGAAGCGACACCGATCCGAACGAAAACAATCCTCAAGTCGTTTGATATCGGTGAGGATGCAATCATCATTCATCAGAATTACATATTGAAGGAAGGTAAAAAGCGGAACGGTCTGTATCCATTTGACTTCCGCCGGAGCGATGCCGGACTGATTATGCATACAAGCACGTTTAAGAACGGTCATCAAACACCGACGCTCGAGACGTTTGACGGCACGTTCAAACGACGGATGAACGGGCTGATTGATTTTGAACACAATAAAAAGTATGTCGCGACTGGTGAAGAAGGATCGGCCATCTTTATGAACAAGAAGGCGCAAAAAACGGGTTACCGGTTCAAACCGTCCGATAACCGGCTGACGGTTGACGCATTCCGCTTTTTATCGGCTGACCGTGTGATTTTCCGGGAGAGCATATCAAAAATTTGGTACGCCGATCTTGCGCATGGGACCGTCGCTCCTTTAACGGATATGGCCGATACGACGTCCAAACCGATTTATGTAAACGGAAAATTGGCGTACGCTGTATCAGACGGAGCACAGATTGAATTCCATGTCATCGATTTAAAAAAATGATTGGTTAAGACCGTTCCTTTCGTGTGAAAAGGACGGTCTTTGTTTTGTCCGGAGGGGTCCATTTCGAACGTTCGGTATGCTACACTTTTCGTAATAATTAGGTTCAAGGAGGGAGTACGATGACGAAACACCGTTTGTACACGACAGCGTTTTCGAGTGTCTATCCGCATTACGTGACAAAAGCGGAACGCAAGGGTCGGACGAAACAGGAAATCGATACGATCATTTGCTGGCTGACCGGTTACTCGGAACAACAACTTGCAACGCTGACAGCAGATAAGACGACATTCGAAGCCTTTTTTGCGGATGCCCCACAGATGCAGGAACGTCGATTGTTAATCAAAGGTGTCGTCTGCGGCGTCCGGGTCGAAGATGTCGAGGAGCCGTTGATGCGGGAAATCCGCTATCTCGATAAGCTAATTGATGAACTGGCGAAAGGAAAAGCCCTTGAAAAAATTTTGCGGTAGAAAATAAGGAAGACACCCAGATGCTGATAACGATTGCGTCATGTTTTGCTATCGTCACACTGGTGATGATCGTTCGGTATGGCGTTCCTTCGATCATTCCGTAACAAAAAAACCGGGCACCTCAGACAGGTGTCCGGTTCTTCTGTCTAACGTTAAAAGCGCTGATTTAACCAAACCAGAACATCTGAAATCATCTGATCGGATACCGTATGGTTGATGGACGGATACGTCAGGAACGTTAAATCACGATTCAGTTCCGTTGCCTGCTGCACGCAGTGTTCCTGCGTCTCGATCGGAATGACGGTATCGCATTGACCATGGACGAATAATGTCGGTGCGGACGTTGCTTGCAAGACAGGATCATACCCCTGCAAACGTTGTTCTTCTTCCAATGTCAAATCGGCTCTGTTGTCCCGCCGCCGGAAAAGCTGTTCCGAAAACAGAAAGGATCCGGAGCCGTTAATATTGATTACCCCGGCACTGCCCTGTTGTTTCGCAGCGATACCGCTCGCGATGAATCCGCCCATCGAAACACCGAGCCAGATGATGTCTACTTGTGTTACGTTCAACTGCTTCACGAGCGTAACGGACTCCTCAATACTTTGAAAAACGATCTGCCAAAAATGTCGTTCGACGACACCGCGGTCAAAGCATGCCTCCAGCCGATCGCGGCTGTCATGCAGGTGCAGTTCCGGCACAATGACCGTAAACCCTTGTTCCGAAAGCATCCGGGCGAAGTCTTCATATTTTGTCACGCTTGATCCCCAACCGTGATACAAACAGATAATTTTGCGGTAATTCTGACGCTGAGCTGGAAATGTCCTAATTGGCAAAATGGAATCAGTTAACAGGTTCATTTAATACGCCTCCTTTTTTTAATCTATAGATGAATAAATGACAATTATGTAAGTTGCTTGAAACATCCATTTTTTGTTATGTTTGTGGATGAGAGGAGGAAGAACATGGGTTTACTCTGGTTTAATCTAATCATGCTCGCCTTTTACTTACCGAGTTTGATTCTGCATGAGTACGGGCATGCATTCGCCGCCCGCTTAGTCGGTCTGCGCTTACAATCAATTTCCATCGGCAAAGGTGAACCATTCTTAAAAATCGGTCATTTTTCCATCGCCCGAAAGCAATTTTGGGAAGGACTGCACCGGTCTCAACCGTCAGAGATTTCGCTCAGCCGTGGACAACGAGCTGTTGTCTTACTCGGCGGGATTGGTGCCAATTTTATCGCCGGAACGTTCGTCGCCGGATTAAGTCAGCTCTTTCCAAGTCCGGTTATGCATCTGTTGGCGCCACCATTTATTCAGGTATCCATCATTTTCATTTTATTTAATCTGATTCCTATTCGGTTGACTAGTGGCTTTCCAAGTGACGGACTGCAATTAAAAAGGTTGTTCTTTAACAAAAACTCACGGACCGACTGGTAGGAGATGATTTCATGCTGAGACTTTTATTGCTTGCAAGCAGTTTATTACTCGTCGGGTGTAACTCTTTCGAGCAACCGAAAACCGTTCCATGGGGAGAAGAGACACCGGCTCAAATCGAGCGGCTAAAAGAGCATGATATTGAGTTTACGGTCAAAGACGGACAAGTCCTGATTCAGGAAAATCAGGTCGAAGAAGCAACGAAGTGTTGTACTTAACTTAAACATTATCATGCGGTTATTTCCTTTAAAAGTTCTGGGGATAGCCGTTTTTTAGTACTGAATTACATCATTAAATCAAAACACCGTCCCCGACCGTAAACGCTTTAAACGCAACGGGTGACGACAAGCGGATCCAGGTCGACGGTTTGCCGTACCTCATCGAGGCGTCGATAAACGCTTCCAATGTCTCGACCGACGGTATGTACAGTTTGACCATGAAGTTAAACGTCCCGGCGAGCCGGTGGCACTCGACTACATTCGGATGACTCTTGCAAAATGCGATAAACGCGTCGCATCTTGTGTCTTCGAACATCAAAATCGCCATGATTGTTTTTTCAAGCGCAACGGGATTGATGACGGCCCGGTATCCTTCGATGACACCTCGGTCCTCAAGTTTTTTGACGCGTTCGTTGACAGCAGGCGTCGAAAGACCCACCGTTTTGCCGAGTTCCGTCCAGGACATCCGCCCGTCTGCCTGCAATGCACGGATAATTGCGTAATCAATTTCGTCCATTTTTCAACCCTCCTAAAATTATGAAGACATATCTTAAAATTACCATTCATTTTCAGGTGAAGCTACTGAAAAACAAGGAAAATTATCTGCCTGGTCACGTTCTTCTTTCGTACAATAAAGACAGATCAAAAATAAGTGAGGTGAAAGACATGCAGGCAACAAATTGCACCCGCTGTGCGGAGACATTTGAAGACGGTCAGGAAACGTATCACTGTTCGCACAACTGTACATTCTGCAAAGAGTGTACCGAGACGATGAATTCGATTTGTCAAAATTGCGGAGAAACATTAGTCCGGGTAGAACAGTAATACATACAGCAAGGGAGCGGATCATTGGAGTCCGCTCCCTACTTTCGTTATTCACGTGTCGACACCGGTTTCCGTTCGGCCAGCCGGTCCTTCGCCTGTTCCTGATGTTTCTGAATCGTACTTTCTCCGACCGCTTTTGCCAGTCCCCGTGTCGGCAGATTAACATACATCGTCTCGTAGTTGCTGATTTCAAACGTCTCATGGAAAATCCCGACGGCGTTACTCGCCCGCGACGACTGATTAAACTTTTTCCATGCGGTCAGGTGACGGTTACCGTGCGAATAGGCAATCAGAGCGTCGGAGGAATGCCAATACTGAATCAACGTAACCGACCGCCAACCGACGAGCATCTCATGCGACAATAAACCAACCTGCTGCTCATAACATTCCTCAATCATCGGTGTCATCGCCTGGACGGTCGGCCACCATTTCCGGACCGATCGCAGACGGTTGATCCGTAAGCCGATGATGAATACGACGATGTCTTCATTTGGTGTCGCGATCACGCGTTTCATGATGATGTTCCTCCTTCGAGTGTCTGAACGGACGCTTCACACCATTCCAGCAGTGCTTGTGTCTTGCGTTTGCCGTAATCAAGCGTCAGCAGCCAATACATGGCGTCATCCGCTTCTTTGTAGGCCAAAATCGATTGTTCAATCATCTGGTATGTCTCCAATCGCTCCCGGAGCAGAGCAGCATGCTGGTCGATTTTTTGAATCGTCATCTCCTTTGATTCATGCCGGGCAAAATAGAGTTTCAGCAACAGTTCATTCCGCTGGACCGGAAGTTCGGTCGTCGGCTCCTCGACCCAGCGTCCGAGTTCCGCCTCGCCGTCCGGTGTCAGAACAAACGTCTTCCGGTCATCCCCCTCTCCGGTTTCTTCGACGATCAATCCTTCCTGCACCAACGTTTTCAGCATCGGATAGACCTGTCCGAAGCTGATCTTCCAAAAGTGATTGAGACTCGTATCAATCGTATGTTTCATTTCGTAGCCTGACGTACAGCCGCTTGCCAGTAAACCTAAAATCGCATACCGGGTCATGTTTTCTTTTGGCATAAGTCGCTCCTATATCTTTTAGATAGTATCTTTTAGATATATATTCCCGGTCTTTCAGTTACTAAACGAATATTCAGAATATTTATAGTTAGAAAATTATCTTACATTTTTGTAAGTCCCACTTCTTTTTTAGGGGAATGGATTTATTTCCCTATACACTAATAGAGTTTTCATTTTCTTAAAACAGAACGGGAGTTTTCCGATATGCCTTATTTTTTAAAACTCAGCTTATTCAGCCTTGTCCTGCTGCTTGCCGGATGCAGTCAGCCAAAGACGGAATCAATTCAGCCGGTACCGGCACCAACAGAATTAATCCGCAGTGAGGGTTTTTCGACACTTGGACCAAGTACGAATTACGACTTAACAGATGTCTATCAACGTTACCCTTACCTGTCCGGTCCAAGCTATATCGATGAAGCGGCCGTGTACTTTTATGCCTCAAGCGAAAAAAGCAGTTCGGTTTTCCGTTACTCGCTGACGGATCGGCACCTGAAAAAACTCTATTCAACGAACCAAACCATCTATAAGTTGGTCGGCGTCGGACGACAACTGTACTGGATCCGTTATCAGGACAACGGAAAAAACAGCAACTGGACGCTCGACGTGATGGATTTAGCAACCGGGTCGCTTCAACAACTTGACCACGGAACAGAACCGTCTCGTTTTTATCCGGATTTGCAAGCCACGTCGGCACATGTCTCCTGGATCAAACATATCAATCAGAAAGATAAGACCCAGTCACTCGTCCAGAAATATGATGCAGCGACCGGGTATGTCACGACACAAAAAACGCTGACAGTGAAGGAATCAGAAACCCGAAGCGGCGACTATGCCCAGTACATACGGGACGGTGATGCGGGAATTCTTCTTGATCAAACAACATACAAAGCAGATGAAAAAACGACCGCCTATACGACGCTTTCCGGAAAAGCAATCAAAAAGACGACGATGCCGTTTGATTTCGCCTATGGACAGCATTATCTGGCTACGGGAGCGGAAGGGTCTGCGGGATTTCAAGCACATGTGTCGAATCATACGTCCTATCGTTACAAGACGCCGGAACCGTATTTCATCCTTGATGGTTTTTGTTTCCTGACACCGGATCACATCGTCTTCCGGGAAGAACGCAATCAACTTCTGTATACGGACCTGTCGAATGGAACCGTCGTCCCGTTGACGGACCAGGAAGGCGAATATTCAAAACCGGTCTTCACGAACGGGCGACTTGGTTACAGCGTCGTCCGGGATGATGGATCCCTGTCTTTCCGCATCATTCAAGTCAACAACTGAACATGAGAAAAGCCCGTTCCAGATTGGACGGGCTGTTTGCTGTCTGATCGTATTCACTGTTGTTCCGCGTAAACCTTGAACCGGTCAAGGATGGCCTGCCAACCGGCCTGTTGCATTTCCGGAGGATTCACCGACTCCGCCTCGAATGTTTCCACGACTTCCGTTTCCTCCCCGTTCGCCGTAAACTGTACCGTTACATGCCGTCCGTCGTCGAGCGTATAGGCAAGTTTTTCATATAAGATGACTTCCTGGTAGGCACCAGAGAAGTCAAACCCCATACTGCCGTCTTTGGCTGCCATGTGGCTGGAAAAACGGCCCCCCGCCTGAACATCATTCGTCGCTTCCGTCGTATGCCAATCATCCGATGCCGCATTCCATGCTTTGATGTGTTCCGGTTCCGTCCAATACGTCCAGACTTCGGCGACCGGACGTTGGATTACGGTCTGGATTTGAATTTCTTGAGCTTGGTTCATATGAATCACTCCTCTGTAAGTTCAGAATCTGTTCTTTGTTTAACGTTCTGTTTTAACTGAACAAATCCTTCTTTTAAAAAAATGGTTTATTTTGTCAATCATTCAGGTATACTAGCTTTACAGTTAATAAAAGTTAACCGGTTAATAAAAAGGAGTGTTAATAATGGAACAGCAGGCGATTTTGATTCTCGAACAGTACGAACAACTCAAAGTCATCAGTGATCCGATGCGGACAAAAATGCTGATGCATCTGATTGAACAGCCACATACCGGCCAGCAATTGGCACAAAAACTTGACGTCTCACGGGCAAAGATTTTGTATCATCTGCGTGAACTCGAAAAGTATCAGTTGATTCAACTCGTCGAGGAAGAAATCCGAGGCGGAAATGTATTGAAGTTTTATCAGGCCGTCGCCCGCGGATTCATTCCGGCTGATCATCTCCTGAATCTTGTCGAGACGAAACAAGCGACACGCCAGTCTTATGTCGAGGTCCTCGACCGGGCGAAAACACGTGTCTTGACGGCGCCTGACCGCTCGTTTGCCCCGCGTTCCTCTGACGTAGAGGACTGGGAAAGCCTGTCGTTCCAACAAGAACTTCGACTTTCACCTGAGCAATTCTTGACGTTTACGAAACGGTACCGGGAACTGTTGCAGGAAGTCGAACACGATGCATCAACGGATGAGACAGATAAAAAATTGTATTACGTGATGGCGACGGCGTTTGAGATTGATGCACCGTTAGTTCAAGCGGACGAGGAGGGAGGACATGCAGGCAACTGAGCAAAAACCACATCACCCGCTCTTGCGGAATCGTTCGTTCCGAGCACTTTGGCTCGCCAGTACCTGTTCCTTCCTCGCCTTATCGACCTACTTATTTGCCGAGCAGTGGTATATCCTCCGCGTCTTGAAACTGGATGCGTATTTAGGTCTCGTCTTGATGTTGACGTTGTTGCCGCGGATTTTTTTAATGGTGTTTGGCGGTGTCATTGCTGATCGGTTCAACAAATCGATCATTTTACGCTATTCCAGTCTGCTGCGATTTACCTTTGTTCTGCTGTTGCTGTCCGTCTATCACTTCGAGCTGTTGACGATTGTTCCGCTTGCATTATTTGCGTTTACGTTCGGTTGCATCGATGCCTTTTTCTCCCCTGCCAGTGCGTCCCTGTTGCCCCTTCTCGTTTCAAAAGAAGATCTGACGCGGGCCAACTCAATTCTTCAAACCTCCAATCAGATGGCCTTGTTCTCCGGACCGTTGCTTGGCGGCGTACTGCTGACCTTCTCATCGTTCCACTTCATATTTTTGACGATTGCACTGTTTCTTTTGCTCGCATCGCTCGGTACCTTTTTCATTCGCGAACATCCCATCGACAATCCGACTCGGACATCTGCCCGGATTGAACTTGCTCAAGGATTTCATTATGTGTTTGCCGACCCATACTTAAAACGGATCCTCTTCCTGCTGATTATCATCAACTTTTTCTTTTTTGGTCCGTTGCTGATGGGGATTCCGTTACTCGTCGATCGGGTTTTAGGAGGTCAAGCCCTGGACCTCAGTTATCTCCAAGGCGCGTATCAGCTCGGCATGCTGCTTGGTGCCGCCTGGATCGGCTTCAGCAACCTAATCAATCAATCTTTTCGCCTGTTGCTATCGCTGATTGGTCTGCTTGGAGTCGGTCTTGTATTACTCGGACAAATCGGACACGTCTGGCAAGGCGTTCTGCTGTTGCTGACAATGGGAGGCATCTCCTCCATCATCAATGTCCTCATTTTGACGACGATTCAAACGACGACACGACCACAGATGATGGGCCGGGTCATGAGCCTTGTCAATGCCGCGTCAAACGGTCTGGTTCCATTGTCTTACGCTGCCCTGTCCCTCACACTGTCGTTTGAGATTCGTCTCGAACAGATTCTTTTCTTCTGCGGCTGCGGGATCGTTTTTGTAGTATGTACTGCATTCGTCCGGATCAGGTGAACGCGTCAAAAAAAGTCAGATCTTGTTTCAGGGAAGATATGACTTTAAGTTGTCGAAATGAAGAAACGGGAACAAAGAATAGAAGAACAAGTCCATCAAAACTAACCGTGAGGAGTGTGCATCTATGGAGATCACCATCCGTCAACTGTCAGCTCATGAGAAGCCGCCGATGGAGCTTTTGCTATTAGCGGATCCGTCTCAGAAAATAGTCGCAGAATATTTAAAAAGAGGTCGTTGTTTCGTAGCCGAAATAAGGAATCAACTGATCGGTGTGCATGTTCTTCTACCCACAAGACCGCACACAATCGAAATCGTAAATATTGCAGTAGACGAGAAGTCTCAAGGAAGCGGCGTTGGAAAAATGCTCTTACAACATGCCATCGAAACCGCTAAAGCGATGGGATATACAACCATCGAAATCGGGACAGGAAATTCAAGTATTGGCCAGTTGGCCCTTTATCAAAAATGTGGATTTCGTATTATTGGAGTCGACCCGAACTTCTTCTTACGGCACTATGAACAGGACATTATAGAAAACGGGATCCGGTGTACCGATATGATTCGGTTATCTCAAGACATCTAAGAGTCTTCCACTTAAACAACTTAATGGATCAACGTATGTCTCAGGAAAACGACAAAAAAGCGGTCCTTCTCGATAAAGAGAAAAGCCACTTCGTCTTCAATCGTAAGTCATGTCCAAGCATAGGGCATGACTCTTTTATTTAAATGACCGTCGTAAATTTCTTTGCCGTTTCGTTGAGTTCATGGGCCGACTCACTGACGGTCTCAAACCGTTGCAACGTCTCTTCCATGACGGAAACACTCGACGAGGCATCAGCGTTTGCCCGCGTGATGCCCTGTTGAATCCGCTCCAGCTCCTTGTTCATCTGTTCCGTCGTATTTCGGACGTTGACGACAGCCAGTTCAACAAGCTTCGAGAGATTACGGACTTCCGTCGCAACGACGTTAAAGCCGCTTCCATGCTCACCGGCGCGTGCTGCTTCAATCGAGGCGTTCAACGACAGTAAGTTCGTCTGCGCCGCAATCTCTTTGATCGTCCCGGTAATCTTTGTGATCTCGGAAGACTGTTCCTGCAGATTCGCGAGTGTCCGTAAATTTTCTTTGGCATCGTCCGCCATCTTCTCGATCGTTTGTTTCAGTTGACGGCTCTCCTGTTTGCCTTGCATGGAACGGTCATCAAGATCCATTGCGATGCCGGCAAAGGACGTCGCATACTCTTGGATGGTTTCTTGCCGGTCCGTGACATCAGAAGCTATCTTGACGACGCCGACGACTTGGTTTGCTTCATAAATCGGCATATAAGTTGCTTCAAGCCATATCGAGTCGCCGCGGGCGTCAATCCGTTCGATTTTATCAGCCGAGCTGAAACCGGCCAGTAGTTTGTTCCATAATTTTTGATATGCCTCACTGTTCACAAAGTCCGCTCGGCAAAACAGATGGTGGTGCATACCAATCATCTCGTCGCGTTTGTACTTCATGGTCTTGGCAAACAAGTCGTTGACATCAACGACCCGGCGTTGCGTATCAAAACGGATCATTGCGACATTGTTGGTCAGGGCCTCCAGAATATCAGGAGAAGCGAGTGTCGTGTTTGTTAATTGGGGTGTCGTCATGTAGTTAATCTCCTTCAGGGCATCATTTCAAATTTCATCCATTTAGTAACAAAACTATTTTGTGGAAAAACGATTTTATCTGCCCCTCATCATAACAAGTCCCATTTCCGCTTCACATCAATCTGCTCAATTTAAGAAAAACATTGACCCCTTTCTCAAAAGAGGTCTTTTTTGGGATTATTTTTTCATGCTTTACAACTTATTTCCAATCATGTATCATTTATATCGGGAGGCGATACATTGAGGAACGATACATCAGTTTTGACCGAGAGTACGTATTATGTTTTGCTTTCGTTGACGACACCGAAACACGGATACGCGATGATGCAACAAATTGAACAATTAACAGACGGGCGCGTCCGAATGGGGCCAGGCACGATGTATGGGGTCTTAAAAAATTTACTTGAAAAAGGTTGGATCAAAATTGTCGAAGAAGCCGGTCGCCAGAAAATTTATGGTTTAACAAAATCCGGCTATGAAGTATGTTTGGCAGAACGGGCTCGTCTGTCGCAAGTATTACAGCATGCTAACGACTTACTTAAAGGAGCAACTGATGAAAAAATTCAAACTTTACCTAAATGATGAAACGGAAGAACGCTGGGTCAATGAGATGAGTCGTAAAGGCTGGCAACTGACGAAGTTTTCTCCGTTCGTCTACACGTTTGAACGGGAGGATACGGTCTATACGTACCGGAATGAAATGATTACTCAACGGCCAAACCGTTCTGAGTATTTCGCTTTTTTAGAAGAAACAGGTGTCGAAATCGTTCATGCCAATCCTTTTTGGGCATACTACCGGAAAGCCGGTACCGAAGAATCCTTTGAATTGTTTACGGATACAAGCTCGACCAAACGCTACTTAGAAAAGAAACTCCAAACGTATTGGATCACCCTACTGTTTTTACTGATCTCGATGCTGTCCTTGTTTTTAATCCCAAATATCGTACAAGAGATGACACATCCTGTGACTGCTTCGGTGATGATCGGATTCGCCGTCCTTGAAGTTCTGTTGATTGTAGCGATTTTCTCGATCATCTACCGGACTAAAAAGCATCTACGGTCGCTCTAACACCAAAAAAACCTCTTCGATTTTATTGTAAATCGAAGAGGTTTTGCTTATTTCAAGGTATAACCTTGCTCGTTCAATAATCGTTCCCATTCGCTTAAGTACATGTAATCTTGTGCGCCGAGCGGATTGTTGAGCTTCGTGATGAACTCGAGACTGTTGCCGTCCGGATCGTTAAAATGGATCTTCGCATGAGCATGCTGGGCAATCGGCATGACGAAAGGTTCCGTCCCTTCAAAACCAAATGCCTTGCTTGGCGTATAACCACGCTCCGTCAGCCAATGGACCGACTCACGCAAGCCGTCGAGTGAGACGTGAAAGGCGATATGCCGGATCGACGGATGATACGGCATATCGACTTGGTCCGCTTGCCAGAGACCAAGCCAACTTTGCTCTTCAACAATCCAAAGAAAGGCGATTTTTTCATCCACGATGTGATCAAGCTTCAATCCGAGTCCCGTATAAAACGCGATGGACCGCTGTAAGTCGCGGACCGGCAGATGTGCTTCATATAGGCCAAGAATTATCGCCGTTCACGTGCCTTGACGTGTCCGTTCAACGCCTCGATATAGCGGCTTGCCGAACGGGCGACAGCAGCATTGGCATCCGTTACGACGATTTTATGAACGCATCGTAGATTTGATTAAAGCGGACGTCTTTTAGAGCAGACGCCATCTCAGCGACGGTCATTGCCGGTAACGGAATCAAATTCGGATAACTGTACATGAAGCTGACCCACGCCTGATCGGCGACGACACGGACAATATCCCCGGTCAGTAAAATCCCGCGTCCTTCGTCCCCTGTCGTCCATTCGAGCACGGTCGCCCCGTCAAAATGGCCGCCGATCCGGTGTAACACTACATCGTCAGCCAACTCCAAACGGTCACCGGACCAAAAGACAATCCGCTCACTCGGACGTGTCACCCATTCCTTGTCCGCTTCATGAATGTACAGCGGAATTTCAAACGTTTCCGCCCACTCGACCTGGGTCGCGTAATAGTGCGGATGCGACAAGGCCATCGCATCGAGCTGTCCCACTTTCTCGATGACCGCCTGATCGAGATAGGTGATGCAGTCCCAAAGAATCCGTTTTGTCCCGGCAACGAGATAAGCCGTCTGCCCGATCCCGAACTTTGGTGTCGTGACGAGACTCGAAAGTCCCGGTTGTTCTTCTGTTACGGTCGTTTGATACATCCCGGACGAAATCAGATCCGGAAGTGTCGTCCACGATTGACCGTTTGGATTCACATACTGACGTTCATCGGTGCAAATCGGACAGATGTCGTCCTGTGTTATGTTCTCATCCATCTGAACCCCGCACGTCGAACAAATTAAGTAAGTCATGTCTATTCCCCCTGCCGTTTAAGATCTTCTGACGCGTACCCAGATGATGTTGATCAGGGCAAAAATCAGAGCCCCGGCTACGAATCCGAGCAGGACACTGACATCAAACGTCCCTTTCGCTTCGTAAACAATCAGTAACCCGACGATTGCGCCAATCAGAACACCTAACACACGAAGTGCAATCTTTCCGTTTGTCATCGTCATGCCCCCTCTTGTTCATTTTTTACAATGTTCTTGGTGCATCCGCCATCGCGTTAGCGAGAATCATGTAAATGATTAAATTGATCGGAAGTGGAATCACTATAAAAATCAGACGGACGGCCAGTGACGAAATACCGAAGTGTTCCGCGAGTCCGCCGCACACTCCCTGGATCGAGCGGTCTGTCGCTGATCTGCGTAATGATTGAGCCAATCGTCTCCCCTTCTTTCTCTGATTCCATGTTGGGTGATTCATCCATATGTTACAATAATTAGTATAACGTAACGGAGTCCGATTTTGCAGGGGACAGCCCTTGTGAATCGGAACCCGAAAGAAAGGGCGTGCGACATTGGATATTTTTTATTTACTTCAGGAACGGGCGTTACCGTTCTCGATTTTGGCTTTACTGATGATGGCGAGTGCCGTCGTCGTGTATGTCGTCTGGAAAAGACAGGTCAGCTTGCCGTTGCCGTTGTGTATTTTTACGACCGTCATCTGCCTGACCTGTATCATCGGTTCAGCCTGTTTAATGCTTTTCGCACTGTTCGTCGGCTACAACGCTTAAAAAAATACGAGTCCGGTAAACAAACAGACGTCACCTTCCCTCAAGGAGAAGAATGACGTCTGTTTTTCATTCATCGTATGACTGCCCGCTCAAAAGCGGTTTGAGTACGGTATTCTTGATCCTGCCAAATCCAACGCTTCGCTGTTCCTTTAGCCAAGCGATAGGTGTTCTGTTCGAATTGATTCCCGGAGCTCGTCTTAAAGAAGTGGGCGACAAACAGATTGTCTTGCCCCGTCGTAAACGTATTGTGGTCGATCCGGTTATCGCGGACATCGTGTTGGACCAGCAGTTGTCCCCCTTCCAGGCCTTTCATATCATTGCCAGTGACTTGATTGGCCGTAATCCGGACCTGTTTCGTTCCACCACGCTTCTTGTCGTATCCGCCGATCGATATGCCGGTAAAGCGATTTTGTTTGACCAGATTGCCGCGGACCGTGACTTGTTCTGCGTATTTCCCCGCATGTTCACTCGTTACTTCGATGCCGATATCATTCCGCTCGACGGTATTGTTTTCGATTGTCAGCTGTTTGCCGCCGTCGACGTAAATACCGGCTGCATTGTACTCCTTGCCATAGACCGGATTTCCGTAACTTGAACTGTCGGAAACGTGATTCCCGACAATCGTCCCGCTCCGTGCATAATCTTCTGCCGGATTCGTTGCGACCCCTTCATATCCAATTAAGTCGATGCCGATGTTATCGTTCCGTCGAACAGTGTTGTCCGTGACGGAAAAACCGTTGATGTTACCATTCAGCACCAAGGCTTCGCTGGCCCCGAGCCGGTTATCTTCGACCCGGTTACCCCGGACAGTGATCTGCTTCAAACGACCGGTTCCATAGATTGCAATCCCGTGGGCGTTGCCGTCTTTCGCATGGGTTTGAATTCGCCGGACCTGGTTGTCGATCAATTGAATGTTCCGTCCGGTTCCTGTAACAAAAATTCCGATCGGTGTCTCATCGGTTCGTTTCGTCGCAATGTCGGCGACCACCAGTCCTTGAATCGTCACGTACTGTCGATTTTCGATCCGGACGAGTGCTGTGTCCCCGTCTTTCTGCTTCAGCGTCTTCCCACTTAACACCACTTTCTCCTTTTGATAGTTCCGGAAGACGACCGGTGCGTGCTTCGTCCCGCTGTACTTGACGGTTAACGCTTCCGGATATGTTCCTTTACGCAGATAGACCGTTGTCCCGGCTTTCGCAAGCTGACTGGCCCGTTTCAGCGTTTTCAGCGGTTGCTTAAGCGAACCGGCATTCGTATCCTTGCCGGTCGGAGCGACATACAGAAATTTTTTGGCAGCTGTCGACTCCGCCGGTTCTTGATTCCAAGTCGCCGAACAGCCGAACAGTCCGAGCGACAATAAGAGAATAAAACGTTTTTTCATATAAATCCGTCCTTCCTGTGACACCTAATCAGATTGTAAATATCATCCATTCCCCTTACACTGAATATACTTACAGATGAAGGACGTGACGTGGATGTTGAAACAACTGCTTGTCTGTTCACTATCGGCACTTTTACTTGCCGGTTGCACCGCAGAAGAAACCGGTCCGAAAAAAGTCATCAAATCAACGGAACTGCCGTTGACACTTAAATTAGTTGAGTCCAAAGAACCGGCAGTTGCCTTTGTAAATAGCGCGACCTATGTCATGACCGGTCAAACGGATCAACCCCTTTACCTGACCGGAATCGAGCATTTCGCGTCGGGTAAGCAGAAAATCTGGTTTTCCGAGACCATCAAACCCGGTCAATATGACGGAAAATCACTGAAACTCAGTCAACAGTCTGATCGCGCAAAAGGCTACCGGTCCTACAGATATGAGCTTGAGGATACGATGAATGAGTGGTCCGAAGAATCAAATGATTTTAAAAAATTCTTGATGATGGGTGTCGAGTTTCAGAACCAATCATTCCACGCATCTGAATATGACCTGTTGATGTTAGAAAAGTCGACCATTCATGAGTCCATGGTCGGAAGATCATTAGCTGGTATCCATTCTCCTGAAGGCATCAAACTTAAAAAGGGCGAGCATGCTTTTACGATTTCATTATCAACTAAATCCTTCGGTACCCCAAGTGCACGTACACTATGAAAACAGACCTGTCTCTTCGTAAAAAGAGGCAGGTCTGTTTCGTTCAATGCCGTTGATGCGGCAAGGGAATTGTCAATGGTTTAAAGTCCGGTCCGAGCAGGATCTTCATTAAAAAAATCAGCTGTCCGGTGTGATAGGCATAATGCGCAAGTTGCCGTTCAATCGCGTCGACGACGAGATGCGGTTCTCCGCGGATCAAAACAGTTCGTTCCAGATCGTCCGGTGTCAAGGAAGCAAGCGTTGATTCGACGAGTTGCCAGCCGTCGTTCCACAGTGTCAGCAAGGTCCCTTTGTCATGACCCTGGTCGACAAACTCGGCGTCCCGGTTGCGGTCCGACTTTTCTCCGTCCGTCGTTAAAAAATCGGTCCAACGTGATGTCATATTGTTCGCCATATGCTGAATCAACAGTGCCACGCTGTTCGTGTCGGGTGCCAGTGTCTGACGGAACTGTTCCTCATTCAGCCAGCCGAGTGCCTGCTCTGCCGGTTCGCGGACGGCCCGGAACCGTGCTTGAATTGCCGTCAAATACACCTCTTCAAAAGCCATTTTATTTCCTCCCTTTGCTGTTAATCCATCACAAAGTCCACACCATTTGCTCCTTCGACCGGTATCGTCCGTAACGTTTTTAAGTTGTCATCCGTGATAATCAATCGGCCTTTTCCGGAAAATGATGTTTTACTTTCCGTGAAATATGACGTCTTCTTATATGGATTCCGGTAGAGGTAACGGTAATAGTTTCCCTCCTTCCAAAAATCAGGTCGGACCGGTTCAACCCGGAACGCTTGTCCGAACGTCCACTTAACGAGCCGTTGATCCGTATCGTTTTCACCGGTGCCGATGATTTGATAACCGGTCTGTTTGTTGATCATCCGCATCGGTTCCGTCGCCCAGTAGTTGACATCATCCAATACTGAAAATAACTTTTGCTGCATCGTTCCGTCCGTCTTCAGCCGGATCATCATGCCGTCGGTCGTTGCAAAATACGCGGTCTCTTTCGCACCGTATAACGCCGTATAGGCATACGGTTCGTCCGCTTTTCGAATGACGCGTGATTTTCCGGTCGTCTGGTCGAGCAGGATCATTCCGGCCGCCCCTTCTTTATCATCCTCGGTACCGTTGTTGGCATAAGCAATCGTCTGATCCAGTTCAAGAATCGGTGAATCAAAGACCGGCATCAGCCGGTCTTCAATCGGATACCGTTTGTCTGTCCGGACGTTGATCAACTGAATTTTTTCCTTTGGCTTCGAGGCATTCGATTCCAGCCAAACATCTTTCCCGTAATGGGCAACGGATGTGATCGCTGTATTCGGCACCTCATGTTTTGTAAACTCGCCCCGTTTTAAATCATACGTAAAAAAGTGATCGGCTTCGATGCCATCCGGGTGATGCGCATAGATGTGGCGCGGGTCGGTTCCTTTTTGTGACAGCCTCATCCAATAGAAATCCGGGTCAGCAATTGCTTCTGCCTTCAGCTCTTTCCCCGTTTTCGAGAGTGTCGTCATCAATCCCGGTTCTTGCGGATCATCCTGTGTTTCTTTATAACGGTTAATATCGCTTCCATACAGCAGGATGACTTGACCATCTTTCGGTGTAAACGTCATTGTACCGCTTTTTTTGTAAAAAAATTCTTTAAAAACGAATTTTTATTACCAATTGACCTGTTATTCGATAAAAAAAGACACTGTCGGATGGACAGCGTCTTTCATTTCCTTTGGGTTAACGGGCTGTGACGCCACCGTCTACCGGAAGACCGATTCCCGAGATATGACTCGCTTCATCTGTCGCAAGGAAGAGAACAGCATGCGCGACTTCTTCCGCCTGTCCGACATGACCAAGCGGAATTACCTGTTCAAAATAATCTTTATACGCGGCCATCGACGGGGCACTCATCTTTGTCTCGATGTATCCTGGATAAACGGCATTGACCCGGATGTTGTACTTGCCGTAATCGACAGCCGCCGCCCGTGTCACCGCATCGATGGCGCCTTTTGATGCCGTATAACCACCGGCTCCCGCCATTCCGCTGATGGCAGAAATCGAAGCGATATTGACGATCGAACCCCCGGTCTCCTGCATCAACTCAATCGCCTGTTGCATCCCGAGCAGAACACTGTTGATGTTGATGTTAAAAATTCGGGACCAATCGGTTTCGTTCTGCTCTAAAAACGGGGTACTCAACGCAATGCCGGCATTGTTGACCAGAACATCCAGTCGATTATACTCCCGCATGATCATGTCCATGACGCCTTGCCAACTTTCACGGGAAGAGACGTCGTGGCGTAACGCATACGCTTGACCGCCTTCAAGCAGAATCTGTTTGACGACCGCACGGACGGCCTCCTCATTGATGTCGGTCGCGACGACGACGGCACCTTCACGCGCCGTCATCATTGCCGTTGATTCTCCCATGCCGCTTCCGGCACCGGTCACTAACACGATTTTTTCTGCTAATCGATTCATTTTCATCCACTCCGTTTCTTGATGTTAAGGTTGCATCGCTAAAAAATCGGGACTGGTCGGATTGCCGATATAATGTCCACCTTCAATTTGTAAGGTCTGCCCGGTCATGAACTTTGATTCGTCCGACGCAAGATAAACGACGGCATGTCCGATGTCATTCGCCTCACCGTGATACGGGAGGGCATTGTATTTTTCGAAGGTCGCAAGCAGACTGGGACTCATGTTGGCTTTTGCTGCCGGTGTCAAAATCAAACCGGGAGCAATCGCATTACAGCGGATCAAATCCTTCCCGTACTGCGTCGCGATATACTTCGTCAGCTGAACGACGGCAGCTTTCGATGTTCCGTAAGCCGAGCGGATACTGTCGCCCGCAAAAGCCGACATCGAAGCTGTATTGATGATAGAGCCGCCGCCAGCCTGTTTCATATGTGGAATCGCATAACGGGCACCGAGCAAGACACTTTTGACGTTAACGTTCATCAAACGATCCCATTCCGCGAGGTCCATCGCGACGACATCGAGATCTTTCTGAAGATTCGTCAGACCGACGTTGTTAAACAGGATGTTAAGTTTTCCATAGGTTTCGACGGTAAATGTAACGGCATTCTGGATCGAATCGGCTTCCGATGCATCCAGGAAGACCGCCTGAACCTGTTTTCCTTGTCTCCGTAAACCGGCCGCCACGTCTTTTGCACCCTTGATGTTGTAATCTGCTATTACGACCGCAGCACCTTCTTCCGCAAGCAATGTTGCTGCCGATAAGCCGATACCTGACGCACCTCCTGTCACCAACGCTACTTTTCCCGCTACTCGATTCATCGTTTCACTCCGTTCTCCCGCTTTGCCCGGATATGGGTCAACAGTTTTTCGTTGATTGCTAAATAAAGCCGAATCTCTTCTTCATCCAACACGTCATACAGTTCAAGATACTGTTGTTTTCCGATCGCTTGAGCTTCACTTAAGACCTGTTCGCCCTGCTCTGTGATTTGGAGCAACACCTGCCGCCGGTCTTGTTCGTTGTAGACCCGCTCGACCAGTTCAAGCTGGATCAGTTTTTTGGCGATATTCGTCATCGCCCCTCCCGTAAAACCAAGTGTTTCCGCTAACTTCATTTGATTTTGAGGTCCTTTTCGTTTTAACTCCCCTAATGTCAAAATCGGTGAGATGCCGATTTTGTGCGGAAAACGAGCGTTCCAATCAATAATGGCTTCATTTGTCACAGCTTCCACCGTATGAATCATCTTAAAAAGTTGATCTTGTTCCATTGTCCCCACATCCTTTTGGTCGGTATTCTGTCCAACCAGCATTTTTACTTACCACGTTAAATAATTTAACACTAAACTATTTAACTGTAAACTTTTTTAAGTAATAGGATATCCCGCACGTTTTTTTGTTCACCTCGTACTTTATTTACTACGCTCGCTATAACTTTTTAAAATTTCAGCCGATAAAATAGATAAGCAACACGCAAAACATCACCAGGAGGATTATATGGACACAACACGGACTCATTCCATCAGAACACGTTTACTACTCATCATCAGCTTGATTCTCATCCTTTTCTTTGTTTTCAGCAGCGTCTCGCTTTACCTGACAACTAAACAAACCGCGCTATCGACACTCAAGAAAACAGCGGAACAGGATGCGCTCCGGATTTCAGCCTCCGTCGATTCCGCCGCTTATCAAGAATTTTTAAAAAATCCTACGAATGACGCGATCTATGATGAATTACGCGAATCACTGGATCAACTCCGCAAGCAAAACGGATTGTTGTATGCCTACACGGCAAAAGTGGACCAAAATCAGGTCAAACTATTGATTGACGGTCTGCCGGTTGCAGAGGCCGCAAACATCAATGATCCGGCAACCGGTGCTGTTGCCTCCGACATGAAGGACGTCTTACGCGGAGAGACCCACTCAACCGATGTCATCGATGATCCAAAATTCGGAAAATATATCAGCGTCTATGTTCCGTTAAAAAGTCCGACCGGAAACATCATCGGTATTCTAGGAACTGACATCGCAGCGAAAGACGTCGAAAACTTGACGACGGCGATGCTCAAACAAACGTTGCCGCTTTTTATCGGTCTGTTGATCGGTTTACTCGCTGTGACGCTGGGGCTTCTCTATTACATACTCGGCCGGAAACTGAAACCGCTTGAGACCCTGCAGTCCGTCGCCAAGATGATTGCCGATGGAAAACTCGAGCTGGCCCATCAGACGATGCACCGTTTGACGATTCCGGCAAAAGATGAAATCTACGCACTCGCCCGCTCGATTCAGCAAATGAATGAAACGCTTCGTTTGATGATCGTCGACATCAAACGGACGACGGTGCTCGTGACGGATACCAGTCAAGCCATCGACGCCGGCACGACGGAAGTGCTCGACGGTTCAACGCAGATTGCCGAGACGATGTCGGAAATTGCGATGGGGACCGAAAGTCAGACACATACGACACTCGCCTTGACGGACGAGATGACCGGCTTCTCCGCGCTTGTCCAAAAGACGGCTGACGACAGTCAAGACATCGAACAGACGGTCGAAACGATGCGAAGCGTGTCGCAAGAAGGACAAACGCAGATGAAACAATCCGTTGTCCGGATGAACACGATTCATACGCACGTCGCCGAAGCCACGGAGCAGGTCCGACAATTGAAACAACAATCGAACGATATCCAGGCTCTCGTAACAATCATCCGGGACATCGCTGCACAGACGAATCTACTCGCTTTGAATGCAGCCATCGAAGCGGCGCGTGCCGGTGAACAGGGAAAAGGATTTGCTGTCGTCGCGACCGAAGTCAAGAAACTGTCGACCCATGTCGCAAGCAGTGTCGATCAAATCGCTGCCATTGTCCAAAATATCACCGGGAATTCAACACAAATGGAAGTCCGGTTTGCTGAGACCCTCCAAGAGACACGACTCGGGCAGCAGGAAATCCAAGCGACGGACAGCTCGTTTTCGCAAATCGCGGGACAAGTTGGAACTGTCGCTGCGTCGGCGTCCGATATGCGCAGGCAAATGCTTGATGTCGCCCGTACGGAAGCCCGGATTCGCAGTGCGTTGACAGAAATTGCCGCCGTTGCCGAAGAACATACGGCCGGTAATGAAGAAGTCGCCGCAGCATCGGAACAGATGATTGCAACGATTACCGGATTACATGTCCTGGTTGAGACGTTGAATGAAACATCGGCTTACTTGACTGATCAGACAGAGAAGTTTGAACTGGAATCATGAAAAACGTCCGTTTCCTCATAGGAAGCGGACGTTTGTTTATGCTAAAATTTAAACCGGAATCGCTGAACATAATCTATTTTGTGACTGACTGGAAAGGACGTTATTTCATTGAAACAAATCCATCATCTCTGTATCCAGACGACTGATTACATCGCGTCAAAAACCTTTTACGAACAACTCGGCTTCGAGCTGATCCAGGAATCACCCGATTTCCATACACGTGCCTTCAACAGCTGGCTGAAGCTGGGTGACTTCTATATCGAACTCCAGACAAACAAAGTCGACGAGACATTGAAGTCCTATACGAAACATGCGGCCGGTCCCGTCCACTTCGCATTGTATGTCGATGATTTACAGGCGGAAGTCGCACGGCTCGAACAACTCGGCATGCCGTTTTTGCCGAAACATGGCGGTAATATTTACTTCGTCGTCGACGGTCATCTCAGTAAACTGAAGGCACCGGAAGGAACGATCATCGAACTACGGGATACGTGGACGATCAAAGAATAATCAAACAAACGCTTATGCCTCGTATATTCAGGGCATAAGCGTTTTTCCGTTACAATAAAAAATTTTGTCATTTGATTCCCAAGTTCTCGATATACGTCGTTTTTGCCTTGTCGAGTTCATCCGACACCGTTTTCAATTCTTTCCTTACGTACTGGTCACCCTGCTTTTGATAGACACTTTCTTGCAGTGACTTCTTACCTCCCTGCACAGGTGCATCATAGGACAATTCAATCCAGTCCCCGTCATCACTGACTTCAATTCCCGTTTCTTTTCGGACGATCGGATCGTGGTTCCGTCGTACGAGTTCTTCGTTTTCCAGTTTAATCACGGTATCGATGGATTCGTTAAACTTCTTTTTGTAGTCAGGTGGCGGTGCTGGTTCCCGGAATAGGTAAAAGACAATCAAGGCTCCGAGACTGACAAGCAACATCTTTTGAAAGTTCATCTGTACCCTCCTTTTACAGCCGATCATGAATTATTCAGAACTGATTGACTATCTGTAAATCATGCCGCTTGTCCCATCCCTTGTCGGCTACGCGTTTTTGAAAGATAGTATGATGCGGTAATCCTTTTGAGAACAGCGGGGTCGGACGAATCGTCCGGGTCTGTAAATCGGATGCGCCATATGCCAGGTACAACTGAAATTGTCCGTCCGTTAATTTCGCCGCAATCGCCGTCACCGTCTCCGGAAAATGCGCAATAGCGTCGCAGGTCGATTGATACGGCAGAAACCCGTTTTTCTGGTGCATCCGGACCTGGTTTTTAACGGACCACGGCAACGGTTGCCAAGATTTCAATAACGCTTCATACTGTTTTTCCGTCGCTTCCGATGTATCGGTCGCGTCGTAAAAGACGACATCGATATCCTGTTCCTCAGTCAAAGTCAGCCCCCAAATCAACGACCGGATGTAACCGGCGCAAATCCAGGCATCCGGCAGTCCGAGCCGGTCGACGAAATTTAACTGTTCGTGCAGTATTTCATTTTCACTTAAGGCACGGTAAATGTCATTGGTTTCTTGCATCGATTGGCCCCCATTTAAGTCTTCAACTTTTTCCACGTCTTCGGATAGGTCCGCAACTCTTTTTTTGTCGGATGCTCGGGATCGAGTACTTTTCCACGGCGTTCAAGGATCGTATCCGCCATCAAGAGCATGATGGCGAGCAACAGATACACACCGATGCTCGTGAAGAACGGCAGACTCAGGTTCAATACGACCGGCAGAAAAAGACCGACCAAGACGATGAAACAGTAATCAATTACGTACTGGATTTGGATGATCCGCTTCATCGCCGGATAAGGCGTCAGCGCCATATCCCGGTTGACTTCTTTGGAATGCAACTGGGCAATCAGCACCAGTGCAACGATGAGAACGGCGAACGGCCAGTATGCTCCGCGATTGGCGATAATCAGAATAATACTTGTTCCGTACAATAGCGCACTCAATATGCGTTGTTTCATCAGACGCCGTTTTGCCTCCTGAATGAACCGGGTCCGCTCCTGTTTATTTTTCATGTTCTTCGCTCCTTCCACTTTCATTATACAATTTATAGGAGATGATGAATCATAGTATGGAAAGAATGGAGTGTTTAAAACTAAAAATGTCTCTTTTTCGGATTGATTAGATCCAAAAAGGAGACATTTCTTTACAAGCGAATCAAAATGATCCCGACAATCATCAAACCAAGGCTAAATAATTGAACACCGGTGACCGGCGTTTTGGCTGCGCCAAACCATCCGAAGCGGTCAATCAACAGACTGCCGGTCAACAGACCGATCGTGACGATGACGACGGCAACGCCCGTTCCAACGAGCGGGACGATAACTGCATTCCCGGCGATAAACAAGGCGCCGATCAACCCGCCGATCCAAATCCACCATGGAGTCGGGAGCGACCGGTCAAACTGCCACTTCGTCCGGACGATCAGATTGACAAGCAACAAGGTCACCGTTCCGACGATAAAGGAAATCAATGCTGCTTTAATGGCGGACTCGAGCACAACTCCGAGATGGCCGTTAATCGCAGCTTGGGCGGCACTCATCATACCCATGATGACACCAAGGACCCGCCAACCGTAAATCGTTGGATCGACTGGTTTCGCTTGTTCCGGATAGCGGCGTTTTGAAAGCCAATCGCCGAGCGCAACCGTTCCGACGACACCAAGTAAAACAAATCCCGCACCGATTAGTCTTGTGGACGAAAGCGGTGTGGAATTTGTAGAAAACCAACCGAAGTTGTCAATCAACAGCCCCATCAGCACCTGTCCAAAAATCGGCATGATCACCGTCTGGACACCGCCAATTCGCGGAAAGAGCAGAATGTTTCCAGTTAAAAAGATGACACCGAGCACGCCGCCGATCCAAATCCAGCCGGGTTCCGACCAAACGCCCGGATTCAGACTGAAATTACGTTCGACGAACAGCGTCAGCAAGATCAAAAAAACCGTCCCGATGCTGAAGGACAGCAGAGAGGCAAGGAACGGCGAGCCGACAATGCCGCGTAAGCGTGTGTTGACACTCGTTTGAACGGGAACGAGGATCCCGATGATTAATCCAATGATAATGGCAAGAATAAGAAGCCCTCCTTTTGTACGAATCGTTCCTATCATATGCCAGAGGCGGACAGGAAAGCGATTTGCCTGCTTATGTCGTCAGTTGAACACAAGAAAAGCATCCGGATTTTGAACTGCCCCATAAAAGTTGGACATGAAAATCCAACTTTTATGGGGTGTTTTTTATGGTCAAATATACGAAGGCGTTTAAAATCCAGGTCGCTGAACGTTATCTGACGGGACGAGACGGATACCAAGGTGTGGCGAAAGAATTCGGGATAGCGCGTCAACTGATCCGTGACTGGTCGCGTCTCTATGAAAGTTGGGGGGAGACAATCTTCGATCCTTCCTACACAACCCACTCGCCGACATTTAAACTGGAGGTATTAAATGACATGGCGACCAACGGGCTGTCCCGCATGAGGCGGCTATAAAATACCGAATCTCCTCCCCAGGGATGATCTCGAACTGGCGATCAACGTATGAACGGGAAGGGGTCGAGGGTCTGGTCGCCAGACCGAAAGGACGTGCCCCGATGGCGAGACGCAAAAAGAATCCTGAAGAGGTGACAGAGGTTGAGAAGCTCAAGGAGCGAATCGAGTACCTCGAGATGGAGAACGCTGCGTTAAAAAAATTGAGAGCCTTGGTTCAAGAAGAGAACGCGCGACGAACCGGATCAAGGCGCAAGTGATCGACGAGTTGCGGGCGATCTATCCCGTCCCGGGACTCCTCCGCGTGCTCGGTATGGCCCGAAGCGTCTACTACTACTGGCGGACGCGCCTGACGGGCGAAGACAAGTATGCGGAGGTGAAGGCAGCCATCCATACCCTCTTCCACGAACACGAGGGGCGATGTGGCTATCGTCGCATCCACGCACTCCTCGAACGCCAGGGCTTCCGGCACGACCCGAAGACCATACGCCGTCTCATGAACGAGCTCGGGCTTAAGTGCCTCGTCCGCATGAAGCGATACCGCTCCTATAAGGGGCGAGTCGGGAAGGTCGCGCCTAACCTTCTCCAACGGGACTTTAAGGCCTCCGGCCTGAACCAGAAATGGGTGACCGACGTCACTGAGTTTCACCTCTTCGGGGAGAAGCTCTACCTCTCGCCGATGATGGACTTGGGAAACCGTGAGATCATTGCCTATACCATGTCGGACCGTCCCACATACCAATTCGTCGGCGAAATGTTGGACCAGGCAATCAGAAGGCTCGATGGAGAAGCCCAACCAATCCTCCATTCCGACCAAGGTTGGCATTATCAATACCGAGCGTTCATCGATACGCTCCACGAGCACGGCATCACGCAAAGTATGTCCCGTAAGGGAAACTGTCTCGACAACGCAGCCATCGAAAGCTTCTTCGCCGTGCTCAAGTCAGAGCTCCTATATCTCAAGGAGTTCGATGACATGGACCACTTCAAATGTGAGCTCAAGCGTTATATCGAGTACTATAACCATCGTCGTATTAAGAGACGACTAAAAAACCTGAGCCCGGTGGAATACCGGACTCAGGTCCTCAAGGTCGCCTGACGAATTATTTATTGTCTAACTTTTTTGGTTCAGTTCATTTCGCGGATGCTTTTTGCAACAGATGAATTTCATTACCGGTATTCGTTGCTTAACGGCTGTTCCGGGTCGGCTTGTCTAACGCGGTGATCTAAGTTGGTTTCGACGACGACTGTCATTATAATTATTACCGAACTAGCCAAATACCAATAGAACATGTACGAATCGGAAACATCCGCCACATGAGGGATCGCGAAAAGAGTCATCGCTATACTTATAAGAACAAAACTAGCAACATAACGCAGTTGAATCCACCGTTTGGCTTGTTTCATGTTTGTTATCCGACAGATTTCGAGACACTCTTTTCGTAAAGATATTCCGAAAAGAATCAAAGCGAAAACGATCAGAAAAATCGACCACATAGGCTGATCGGTTAAAAATAGGATTAGGAATCCAATCGCCGCAAAGCAGGCAGATACCATTCGCACTGGTTTTATCCGCTTACGAATGGTCTGAATGATTTGGATCCGTTCTTGTTTGTTCATCTTCTCACCTCATAAGGGATTACGTGTTCTGCCTATAGAGGTTCCCTCTTTTTGGAAAAATCATTTTAATCCTTTTCCCCCATGCGGCTGATCTTCAAGCACCCGTTCGACATGCAACAGAATCGGTCGCGCCTGTTCAATCAACTGTCGCGTTGCCGGCAGTTGCAAAGACGCTGCATGTGCCGCTTGGTCCGTCCAAATTTCCCGAACCATCACGGTATCAGCTTCACCTGTCGTACTGACGGTATACTGCAGACAATCCGTCACGTGCTCAAGAGACGAAGCGGCTTCTAACAGCAATTCCGCCAATCGGTTTCCCGCGCCTAATTGTGTCGTGAACTTCGTGAGTAATCCGTAATACATTGTTCTCTCCTCCTTATATCTAATGACGGACTATTTAATTCGAGACTCCTGGGAACATTTAGGTGGAACAGACGTATATTATGAATAATCTATAGAACCAAAGGGAGGACCTGTTTTGAAGAAACGTCTGTTTTTAGCGACCGGTTTGTATCTGCTCGTCACGATAATGACGATTTACGCCATTTTTTTCGAGCAATCGAATTCTACTTTCTTACTGATCATCCAACTTGGACTGTTGATCCACTTCTACTTCCAGTACCGAGTGTCATTCATAGTACCTGATCAGGATGTTCCAACTGCACCATTTCGATTGAATGTCCTTCGAACCGTACTTATTGTAGCAGCCTTCATCTCGTACATTGCGCTCGATACCGTACCCATCCTGCTCGCAACGGCTGTCACTTTAGTGATCGCTGCCCCGACGCTTGTCTCCTACTTTCGTTTACGGATGCAGAAAGACTGACGCGCGTGACTCATTTCCGTTCCGGTAAGGAGCGGGTGCGTCCAATGAAGACGACCTGTTGCTTCGCCAGTCGAAAGACCTGGTATTCACCGCGTGGATCGGTGTTCAGCTGGACGGCAACCTGATGCCGGGCTTCTTTCGTAGATGCCGTCTTGTCATAAGCAGACCGGACCGCAACGATCGTCTCTTTGCCATATTGCTCGGCGACATGTTTCGTCACCCGGGCACGCACGATTTGTTCAAACGTCTCATCCTGTTCCTGCTCAAGAAAAAACCAACCGATGCCACCGATCATTCCTAATAAGAGTAGTGCCAGTACCGTCTTTCGCA
Organism: Exiguobacterium sp. R-39; assembly: GCF_049942815.1. Lineage (NCBI taxonomy): Bacteria > Bacillati > Bacillota > Bacilli > Caryophanales > Exiguobacterium > Exiguobacterium sp. R-39. The sequence goes on along the minus strand of NZ_CP187965.1, from coordinate 1,525,984 downwards.
TTTCGAACGCCCCGTTTCCGTTTTGTTCTCTTTAGACAGAATTCGCTGTTCATTCCAGACCTCCTGCTTATTGAAGAAAAGCAGGAGGAGAAAGGAGGTCTTCATTTGTCTTCTCGCACTGTTCCTTTAGTGTTTCGCTTGTTATTGGCGGGATTGATTCTCGTCAATCTGCTGAACACCACCGTCCTCGATCTGCCGCGATTGACGCTCGTAACAAATATTCTACTAGTGCTGGTCGCATTCTTCTTTTTCGTCCGTTTGCTGAAAACTTCGCAGAACAAAAAAAAGCCGTGAATCCATTCCTCTTTCAGGAATCGGGTTCACGGTTTTTGTCGTCACTGATTCAATTCTTCGACCAGATTTTCCTGTTTCTGTCTTGTCGTGAACCAGATCAGTCCGAACACTAACACGACAAGTCCGGTAACCGTCATGCTGATACTCGTCAAGTCCAGTGCGATGTTTCCGCGATCGACGCGTGAGATCAGGAAGGTGGTTCCAATCCCGGTGACGAGTCCGAATCCGATGCCGCTACCGATGAAAATCAGCATTTGAATCAAAATCAAACGCCGGAGGGACGACCGGGTCAAGACCAACGTCCGGAGTAACGCATACTCGCGTCGTTTCGTCGCCAAATAATTCAATAACGAATTGGCGAGACCAAACCAGACGGATACACTCATGACAGCCAGCGCAACGATGAAGACAATCCATCGTTCTTGCAGTTGCTGATTCGCCAGGTTGACGGACGTCTCATACCGGTTCAACTGGAGCGTCGGATAACGAGTCGTCAGTTCCTGCAACACGCCCTGTATCTGCTCCGTGTCGGTTGCATCGATATACAGTGCACCAATTCGATCTTCAGAAGTACGGATCGACGACCGCCAGTCAAACCAGGCGTCCGTTGGTAAGTCCGGGTCAATCTGTCCGACTTCAAATTGACCAATCGAGACGGTTCCCGTTTCTCCATCTATAAAACGCCCCACCTCAAGACGGTCACCAACTTCCAACGCATTCGCTTGCGCAAATGCTTTAGAGACGATGAATTGATCGTTTTTTAAAGAGCGAACGGGTTTCCCAATTGCATCAAGTTTTTCAAGGTCTGTCAATGCATAATCTAAGGTGATGGTGTGATCTGATTTTATGATTTCAAGTCCACTTACCGGAGAAACGAACGTACTTTTTGCTTCCGGCAACTCCTCTTCAATCGTCTGTGTCAATTCAAGTGGATCAGCTTTTGTCCCTTCAATCAAGCGGCTTTTCAGGACCAGTTCCGTCGGATATTGTGTCTTCAGATAGGTCAGCTCATTTTGTTTGATTGTCTCAAGGAAGGTCGAACCGAGGACAACAACAACCAGCAGGATTTGGACGATCAGCATCAGCAACGCGTTTTTCCGTATTTGCGGCAGGACACTCCGAACAGCCACAAACGTCGTCGGCCCAGCCACTTTTTGAAGCAACGGTTCAATTCGGACCAACAGCCGTTGCAGAAACAAGGGTGTTGCGCTATACATCATCAGAAGAAAACTGATGGTCGACACGAGATACCCACCGGCTCGGTGATTGTCTGTTTGCGCGAGAATCGTCGCATATAACAGCGCCCCTGCTGTGAGTGAGACGAAAACTTTAACGAAACGTCCCCTGAGCTGCGACGCTTTAGGTCCATCATGATTTTGACGCATGACATGGAGCGGCAGAATCCGCCGGTTGCGGTAAGCAGCAGCACTCAGCAATAAAAGAATCAACAGGTTGCTGCCGATTGTAACGAAAAAGGCCAGTTGCCCATCAAACGGAATGACCGCTCCCTTCAATGCAAACAGTTCCCGCCACTGCTCCTGCAGGATGCTGTAAAACAATCCGCTTAATAAGAAAGCCATCAGAGCTCCGGCGCTGACAATCAGACTCGACTGGATCATGAAGATTTGGAACAATTGCCGCGTCGTCGCCCCAAGCGTCCGCATGATGGCGAACTGATACCGGTGTTTGCGGAGAAAGACATCAAAATTCGTCATCAGGATAAACGCGGAGACGATTAAAATCAGTCCGGCAATGATGGCGACATAGACCTGCATGGCCGAGACACCGTTGACGTTCGAAGTTTCAGTTTCGGCAAGTTCGACGCGTAGTCCAGATATGGCTTGTGTCAGTCGATCCGCATAGGCAACGACATCCGAATCCTTTTTCAACTGAATCAAGACATACGTCGCAAGACCTTCTTGCCCGACGGTTGCATTTAATTCTTTGACATCCGCATACGACATCACTAGCGTATCCGGTGCTGCTCCGCTCGCTGATGCGTCCGGCAGGGTTTCAATCACGTTGTACTTGTTACCTGCAATCGTGAGTGTCTGTCCTACTTTGACGTCATAAGCTTTGGCCAACCCCGCATTCAGAATGACCTCGCCCCTCCCCACTGATTGCTTAAAACGATAGCGGCTTTTGGCGAGCGAATCATTTTTTATCCCGATCGTATACACATCGGCCGTCGTTTGACCGGTCACGGTCAGATTCGTGATCAACACCGGTGAAAGCTGCCTGGTCTGTTTATCCTGCGTTAAGCGGTCGAGGAAGGACTGATCAATCACTTCCGTCCGTTTATCTTGATAGCCGACCGATAAATCCATCTTGCCATAAAGCCGCTCGATATCCGCTTGAACGGACGCCTGGCTTTGCGAAACGAACAAGACCATCGACAGGACAAGCAAAATCGAAATCATGACGCTGCCGATCGACGTCAGCAGGATCATCGGGCTTTTCCGGTATAATTTCATGGCCAACCGGAACAAATGCTGTTTCTCCTGCTTCATACCGACCTCACATAACGCTCAAACGTCTCCATGATGGGTCCAAGTTCTCCGGTCGACGGCTGATCGGCTACGATACGTCCGTCGTGGAAGTACAATACCCGGTCCGCGTAAGACGCGACCTGCGCATCATGCGTGACGAGCAGGATGCTGGTCTGTTGTTCCTTGTTCAGCGCCTTCAGCAGCGTCATGATTTCCGTCGACGTCCTGAAATCAAGATTACCGGTCGGCTCATCCGCTAAAATGATCGGTGGCTCGGCAATCAAGGCACGGGCAATTGCCACCCGTTGCTGTTGGCCGCCCGATAGTTCAGTCAGCCGGTGTTTCGCCCACCGTGACAGACCAACGTGCTCCAGCAGATGGTCCATCCGTTGCCGGATAGTCGTTGCGTCCACTCCTTTGAGCATCAACGGCAAGGCGATATTTTCCGAAACCGTCAAATCGTCGAGCAGATGAAACGATTGAAAAATGAATCCGATATTTTGTTGGCGGTATAAAGTCGCTGCCGGCTCGGTAAAGATATCACGTTGCGGTTCGTCCCGCAGCCGCAACGTACCGCTTGTCGGCTGATCAAGTGCCCCGAGAATGTTCAGCAAGGTGCTTTTTCCGGATCCGCTCGTTCCCATGATGGCAATGAATTCCCCTTCTTGCATCGAAAACGAGACATCGTCGAGCGCATGAATTGTTTCGGTTCCTCTTATGTATGTCTTCGTCAATCGTTCGATCTGTAATAAGTTGGTCATTCCAACACCTCTATTTTACAATTTAATTCCATTTATCATTATACACAAGACGTCATCTTCAAACTAATATTTTCCAAAATCAAAAACAGCCCGCTGAGCGTCTCAGAGGCTGTTTGAGGATACAGATTAGTTCCGCTTGTTTTTTCGGTACGTCAGACCGATGAACTGGGATTTCTGATTAAACAGTTTCCGGTACGACATGTAACCGACGAGGACAGCCGACGTCGCTGCTGTCATCAGCAACAGGAATAAAATCAGCAGCTGATACAGGACGGCTTCCATCGGATCGGCCCCGCCGATAATAAGACCGCTCATCATTCCTGGTAGCTGAACAAGTCCCATCGTCTTCTGCGCCTCAATCGTCGGAATCATACTCGTCCGGATGGCACTTTTGAGACTCGTATCAATCGCCGTTTTCGTATCACCGCCGAGGGATAAAATCAATTCGATTACTTCGTCGCTGCGTTCAACTTCATCCTTGAACTTGTTCAAGAACAACAGCGACAGAATCATACAGTTTCCGATGACCATCCCGCTGATTGGAATGACTTGCTGGGCTTCAAACGGAATGATGTTCAGTCCGAGCATCAGTCCCATCGTCAACACTTCGACCGAGACCAAGGTCGCGAGGACAATCCACTGAATGCCGGGAATCCCGTCACCTTTACGGATCACGTTAAGTGTCGCCGCACCAATCATCAACAGAATCATCAGCAGGATGTAGATCGGACTATCGCTCTCAAACACAAACGTCAGGATATAGCCGATGATCAGCAGTTGAATGATCGAGCGGACGGTCGCGATCAGGATGTCTTTTTCGAGACCGAGTTTCAGTGTAAAGGCGAGAATCAGTGGAATCGCAATGAAAATCAAGGAAGTTGCCAACTGGATGTAACTCATGACAATTCCCCCTTTAGGAACGCCTGAATGTCCGAACGTGCTCCATCCGGTTCAAGCAGCGAGACGTTGCCCTGCTCCAGCAGTTGTCCGTCTTTTAGGAACCAAACGTCTTCACTGACACGCCGTGCCTGATCCAGATTATGCGTGATCCAGATGACGGTCACCTGAAGCTCGCGTTGCAGGCGCTGAATCAGCTGTTCGATTTCCTTGACCATCCGAAAATCAAGACTGGCCGTGATTTCGTCGAGCAACAAGACATCCGGTTGATTGACGAGCGTCCGGGCAATCGCGAGCCGGCTCCGTTCACCGCCCGACAGTTCTTTGACCGGCTGCTTCAAGTCGACATGCAGATCGACTTGTTCCAGCAGTCGCTTCGCTTCGTCCGGTGCCAATGTCTCGTGAAAAATTGTTTTCGGCAAACTGAGATTATCCATGACGGACCCCGGCAGCATCGGCGCACTTTGGAACGCCATCCCGATCTGTTTCCGCAGTTCGACGAGGTTCATCTGTTCCAAGTCCTCGCCGCGGTAACGAATCCGACCGCTGTCCGGGGAAATCAATCCGTTGATTTGTTTTAAGCACGTCGATTTGCCGGCACCGCTTGGTCCGACGAGCGTCGTGATTTTGTCTTCCGTGAATCCTCCCGTGATGCCACGGAGTATATGTTTGTACTGCACGTCTTCAAAGGTAATGATCGACACGTCTGCTTCACCTGACTTTCTGGTTTCTTTTGATCCGCTATGAAACAGGTATACCCGAAAAACACAAAAACATACAACGCATCGATGCGCTGTATGTTTGAAAAACCGACTATTTGGCTTCTTTTAGGTCGATCAGCGGCCGCACTTCCATCCGCCAGCCGTACTTCTGTGCTTCCGGTAACTGGGTCGTTGGATGAAGTAATGCCAAGTCGACCGCCTGTTCCAAATCAACCGCTTCAAAGACGACCAAACTGCCGATCTGCTCCGTTTTATCCGGGTCCGGTCCGTCTTGATGCTGAATCTGTCCGTCGAGGAGCCGGGCCCGTTTCGTCTCCGCTCCCGGATGCCACTCATACAAGACGTTCGTTTTTGTAAAAAAATCTTCCAACGGTACATTACAGCGTTCCATGACGGCATCGAGCTCTTGCTGCGAGGACTGATTCATCTTTTCTGCATCGTAATAACCAATGAATAAAAATAACATCTGATCCCTCCTAGTTCCAAGGCTTTCTTGAGACGTCGTTCATTATTTAAGTACCCTGTTTTTAATGGATATAATACAAAACACCTTGTCTCCGTCGAGGAAACAAGGTGTCGCTTATTTATTGGCAATTTTGCGTAACAAATACAGCGCGTAGATAGCTGCCGGGACGGCCATGAACTGAACAAACAAATGCAACAGTCCAAAGATAAAATTCAAGTCTGTATAATCCATTCGTACTTCCCTCTTTCTTAATGCAACGATTTTGTGACGACTTGGCGCATCTTTTCAAAGCCAAGCCGTTCGTAGAAGACATCGACCCCGTCGTTGCTCATCCAGTAGTCGAGGTCGATTTTATGTATGTCCTGTTCGAGTGCCCGGCGCTCGACTTCAAGTAACAACTGACGACCGAAACCCTGCTGCTGTTTATCATCGACGATACAGAGATGATGGACGCGGGCTTTCGAATTGGCAAAATGAAAGGCACTTTCCGGACGCCGGAGATATTCGATCCAGACGTAGCCGATTGCTTCGCCGTCGAGTTCGGCAATCAAAAACTGATGACTGCCGGTTCCGACGATTTTCGCAAAAAACGCCCGGACCATCGCAAAGTCATACGGTTTAAAGAAGTCCGGCTGCTGCGCGACATGCGGCTCATGGACGTAGCGGTTCAGCCGGGCCAGTATATCGAGATCCGTTGTTTCGACAATCTGCATGCGTGTCCCTCCACTCAATGGGTGATTTGTCCGTTGAAGACATACGGGACCGTCTGTTGCGTCGTCAGAATCTGTTCGTATTCTTTTGACAGATTCATGAACTGAACGGCCTCAGCAATCGTGACCCACGAAATCTCCTCGATTTCATCGGGGAAAATCGTGCCAAGTTCGCCCCCGCGAATTTCGGACTGGAAAAAGAAGAACAGACAATGTTCATCGACTTGCGGAAAAAAGGCTTCGCTGACGTGCAACAGTTCCCCGACTGCGACGTCATAACCAGTCTCTTCTTTCGCTTCCCGGACTGCTGCTTCCGGCAACGTCTCTCCCGCTTCGACCGTCCCCCCCGGCAACGTGTAATACGAATACGACGGTCCAATGTTTTTGACCATCAAGACCTGATCCCGTGTCTCATTTAACAAGACATTATAGACGATATTTTTTTGGCGCGTCATGCTCATCCCCCCAAGTCAATAGATGGTATTTTTTAACTTATCTACTATACCATAGTCTTTTTCAGGCAGGGACAGTCTTCTCTAAAAAAGGAAAAATAATTCCATGCGAATGACCTTATGGTAAAATAATTCCATCCCGGACAAATAGGAAGGATGGATACGATGATTCACTTGGAACCGGCAATCGATAACGATGCCGACGCTTTATGGAAGTTGCAAGTCGCAGCCTTCAGTCCCTTGCTTGAGAAGTATCAAGATTATGATACCAATCCGGCCAATGAAACGATTGACCGGGTCTATACGCGAATTCATCATCCAGCGAGCTGTTTCTTAAAGATCATCGCGGACGGACAGCTCGTCGGCGCAATCTGTATTCGTTGGAAAGAAGACGTTCACTTCCGGATCAGTCCGCTATTTCTGGCCCCGGATGCACAAGGCAAAGGATTTACCAAAAAAGCCATGCTGCTCGCGGAAGCCCGTTATCCGCAGGCCAAGACGTGGGAACTGTCGAGTCTATTCGAAGAAACGAAAACGTGTCAGTTATACGAAAAGATGGGTTACGTTGAAACCGGTATCCGTAAGCCATTGAACGACAGAGCAACGCTGATTCACTATCAGAAAATCATGGTCTGAAAAAGGAGAATGAGGATGTCGATGATGAAAACTATATGTACGGCGTTAACGGCTCTTACGTTACTGATTCCGTTATCCCCGGACGCGATCGCCGAGACAAACGGACCGACGACGGAGCAAAAAAATGAATGGTATCAGCAATATGAGATCGTGATTGAATCCGTCAATCAAAGCAATCCGGACGGTGATCTGGAGTTGGCCCCGATCTATTCCTTTCAGGATGAAGACTGGCGTCCGGTCGAGGAATTTAGAAAAATCGCCAAGAAGCGGAGTACCTTCAAAATCGCTTTGACATCAAACGAGAAACAGGCGGTCAAAGAGGAGTCAGCAAGTGACATCAACGTCCGGCCGGATATTACAACCGTCTACAGTCAAAGTGCCGGACGTCATCTCTGCGCGGAGACGGTTTCCGTCACGTCCGAATCCCGGACAAAAGGGACATGGGTTCAAAAAGGTTATACAGCGACGCGCATCGATGCCAATCAAACGTATGAAATCAGCCTCGGCGGTTACTACACGATGGACGGCATCGTCACGGGACACATCCCGACGATGGAATTCCATTGCGGACGGAACGGTGAAATCAGTTGATCCGATTGATTGCAAACCAATACATATCCATAGGAGCTTAACATGATCCCTATATTGAAAAATGAGTTTTCTCATACGTTTAAAAGCTTTAAGTCTGTCGCGATTGTCCTGTTCGTTACCTTGACGTCGATCGTGAACAATGAGGAAAACATTCCACTCTTGATCGAACGATTGACAGCCCAACGCGTTAAGATTTACGAAGTTAAAATCGAGGTCACATCGTCAGAAGATGTCTTCATGGCAGTTTAAACAGACAACCCCCACTTCCTGATACGGAAGTGGGGATGTTTTTGAACACACATGAGTCACACAGCTGCTTACTAGTACTCAGGAACTTGAATATTTCAGGACACCCGCATTTAAAAATAGTTAATGGTTTTTAAGCTGTTGCAGCTTGTCGATTTCTTCTTGAACAAAACAAACGAGTGCTTGCATCTCATGTTCAGAGACATCAAATGACACGCCCGCCAAGGCGTAGACTTCTTTGACTGAGTGTGTTCGCGTCGCACGGAGCGCTGTTTTAAAAGCTTCGATTGTTTGTTGCGGTTGCTCTTTGTATTTCCGGTACATCTGTAAGGCCGCAATTTGCGCCATCGCGTACTCGATATAATAAAAAGGTGTCTCAAACAAATGAATAATGCTCAGCCACTCCTCCCCTTTCCACCTCGAGATTGTACTCCAGTCGATGGCGTTGGAGTCAAATCGATCGCGCAAGGAGGCAAATTGTTCATTTCGTTCTTTTACGGTATGTACTGGATTTCGATACAACCATTCCTGAAACTGATCCACGATAATAGTTTGAGGTAAAAACTCGATGACCAGCCTGAATTGCTCCAGTTTTGCCCTCCGGACATGTGCTGCATCTTCAATCGCCAGATGCCAAAACTCCATGGAGAGAAGTTCAAATGTCATCGCTGCGAACTCTGCTACTTCCATTGGAATCTGCTGAAAGTTGTCCGGCGCGTCTTTCATTAAATCATGATGGACCGCATGTCCTAGTTCATGAATAAGAATGACGACATCATCAAATGTTTGTGTTCGATTCATGAAAAGAAAGGACGTTTCAGACTCCGGGAGGAATTCACAAAAACCGCCACTCGCTTTATAGGCTCTTCCTTCAAGATCTAGATGCTGTTGAGATTCAAGCTCTTTCAACACTTTATGAAAAGATGGATCCAGATTACTTAAAATTATTCCGACCGTCTCCAGCAGACTTTCAACAGATGTACTTGCCGTCTCTTGGAAATCCGAGTACGGTGAGATTCGTACATCCCACGGGCGAAGTTGTTGTTTCGCTAAAAATCTGGTTTGTTCCTCTTGAAATACTTCTTTCAACGGCACAATATGCTTTTGGACAGCCAATGCCAGTCGCATACATTCTTTCGAGGTATAATCAATCCGCCCCAATTCCATGAAGGCATATGCCACATAGTGTTCAAGTTCCAGATTTTTGGCTTTCTCGTGGCGTAATCGAATCAGCTCTGAAAAAATAGATTGAAGTGATTCGGCGTGATGTTGATAGGAAAAATGAATCGCCCGGTAGGCGGTCTCGCGTACATCTTCATCAGATTCAAAAAGTAAAGCCGTTAAATCATGAATCAAGACAGCTTCTTCATCCATGGATTGTAGACTCCCGATTAATTGGATGTATCGATTAATTTGTTCATCCTCTTGTTGACGGATCAAGATATTTTTGTTTGAAAACGATATTTGTTGATGCATTAAAATGGTTTGCATTCGTGTATTTTCAATTGCTTCGCCGTGCTTCTCGAGACAGATATCGTACAGTCTTTTTTTACAAGCTGCCAAGAGCGGTTTGATGTCACGCTGCACTTCTTTCAGCCGGTCTTCGTATTTTTGATTTGATGTATCCCTTTGAAAATCAATCGATGCCCAGATGACCATTTCATCATATTTATGAATAAACGCTCGAATCTGTTCTATGAATCGAGGAAACGTGTCCGCACTCTTCATTAACTCATTAAAATCATTTTCTAGTTTGCGCTTTACGATCTTCATCTGCTTCCCCCTTCATCGGTACATACTCTATGATGAACAAATCAAGTACCTTAACCAATATTTGTTAAATCTATCATTATTCTATATATGACTATACGATTATTTGATGTCGTTTTCTAGTTCTTGAAAATCTGACTCAGTCTTTTCCTGACAAGTTTTTTTCTTAATTGACTATTTTCATTATCTTTTTGACTAATATCATTGTCATTAAGACTAATATCGTTTACAATTCAAGTGAGGTGAAGGATATGAAGTCAAGAGTAAAGGAACTGCGGGCACGTTATGGATGGAATCAGACTGAACTGGCAAAGCGCGCCAATATATCGCGTCAAACCGTCAGTTTGATTGAGCGAGAAGAATTCATGCCGTCGCTCCTGATTGCAGCTAAAATCGCTCGAGTCTTCGAGACAACGATCGAGGACATCTTTCAATTTAACGAGGAGGAGTTACTGTGAACAAAAGTCTGAACCTGGTTTTACGGATGCTTGTCGGCGGTGCCATTGGATTTTTCTTGATGTACTGGGTATTAAGCAGTCCGCTTGAAGGAATTGCCTTTTCGGAGTACAGCTTGTGGATCAATGGATTTTTACTTGTTGTTCTAATCGGATTACTGCTATTGTCGTTCATTCGCTACCGGCAAATTCATCGTCTTCTCAACCAACCGTTGACAGGAGACGCGGAAGATTTGGCCGATCAACAGATGTATCGTTGGTTCAGCGACGGCACACTGAGTTTAAACTTAGTCCTTCCGCTTAGTCTTACAGTGGTCAGTGTGAATTTAGTGCTCGATCAACAACTCTCATTAGTTGTGACTGGCTTCATCGTAATGGCTATCGGACTGATTGGTTCGATCCGGTTTCAGATGCTGGTTCAGCAGATGTATCCGGAACGGAATCTTCCGGACATCAGCGAAACGGATTATGCTCTGAAACTCCTCGCGGCATCGGATGACGGTGAGAAACATGTCATGCTCGAAGGACTTTACAAAACACATTCACTTGTTAATCTGCTGCTGGTCGTAGGAATCATCTTGTTGCTCTTCTACTCGCTGTCGTCGTCGAGCTCTCAGCTATTTAGCATTTTTGTCATTACATCCATTCTGGTGGTCAGTAACGCAAAATACTATCTGGCGATTCGTAATCGTTAAGAACAGATGGAAACATCTTTCCACCCGGATCTGTTTTTTCGTGCTGGCTGTTTTATGTGGACTATCGGGCGTCTTAATTGAAATGTTTTTGATTCTGATACTTTTAAAAGATGATTTCGATATCCCGGATTGCCGGAGGCTCCGCTCTGCGCTCTGCTCTATTATCTCGTATCGTGGTTGCCTGAACGGATTTTCCGGTATATTCATAAAAAGGAGATTTCAGCATGTTGAACAAATTATTGTCGGCCGTTCTGACCGCAATCGCCATTTCCGGTATATTGACAGGAGTATTATCTTTTTATACCTTTTTTGAAGATTTCTTTGATGATACCTATTTTTCATCGTTCAATTTTTTCGTCATGTGCACAATCTTTTCGTTTCCCGTCATCCTCATTTCGGGAATCCTCATCGATTGGCTGAAGAAAGGAGTCGTTTCCTTCTCTCCTGCGCAACGGAAGACCAGTCCTTTATTATACGGTGTATCGGGCAGTCTGATCGCTTTGGTCATTCTTTTGTTCCTTCATGACGGAGCGTTTCAATTCAGTGATCTGTCGGTTTTGTTGCCGCTTCTTATGTTTTGCGGTGCAATAGCCATTCTGTATTTTTGGATTTCGCAGAAAATCCTTAAAAAATCGTACAATCCCCCTAAAAAATGACTCACGGTTTAGTTACCGGAGTCATTTTTCATGAGATGATCTTTAATTATTTAGGAGCCTTTCGCACCGGACGTTTCCGGAGCGAAAGCAACGCCAGCACCAGCGCAATCAATTCAAGCGGAAAATAAAGCAAAATTGCGACGTCAATGACGGCATCTTGCGGATTCGAATTTTGAACATACAAATAGCCCGGAATGAGTGCAGCAAATCCGATCACTAAAAGAAGACCGCCAATCCAAAGACTGCGTTTTGAGAATCGCGCGAACGCCCAGTACAAAAGGACAAGCACCAACAGTTCACCAAATAAAACGAGTCGGAGTGCCGTATCACTCAAAATAACACTCGATGCATTGATTAACGTCAGGGTTAACATAAACATCCTCCTCGATTTAATCCTTTTTAAATTATCCGGTTAAACTGAATAAGTGTCACCCGTTGACCGTTTAATTCCGCTGTTTCCTCTTCATTCATTCTTTTGAATCCGTTACGTAACAGGATAGTTTGCGACGCGATGTTTCCGTCTGTTGTTTGGGCTTGGATTTCCTGAATATCAAGTGCCGGACAGTGATCCATCAGCAAGCGGACGGCCTCTTTCGCGATGCCTTTTCCTGTGTTCATCCGTCCAATCCGGTAACCAAGCTCGGCCCGTTTGGCAGTCGGATGCCGGTCCACCAGATTGATCCTACCGAGGATCAATCCGGTTTCGTCTTGAATCAAAAAAAAGAACGAACTGCCGTCCAACTGTTCCTGTAAGAGGGCGGCATGCCGCTCCCGGAATGTCTCCGGCACGTAGTAGTCATCCCCCCGTGACGGAATCGATTGTTCAAAATAACTCCGGTTATCACGTTCAAACGCGTACAATGCACCGGCATCCTGCGCGGTACAGGCTTTTAATTGAATGTTCATAGAAACCACCTCTTCGTTATCATTTGGTGACTGATTGTCGACTCCTCCTCTCCAGTCAGCGGCTGATTTGGTCCTCGCTTATGATTATCTGTTATATTCTCGTTTCCTTTGACTGTTCCTTTTTTAAACCCTAATTATTCCTTTTAAATTCAATATAGTTTGTCGGCATCCGACATTTTGATCATCCTCTTTATGTATTGTGCCGCGAAAATTTTCACCAATCCGCTCGGCGTCTGGATTTTGTTCATGGGAATCGTTTACCTTCAAAATCTCGTAACTGGAAACTGAACAAGAGCGGACGACCTGACATTCCAGGTCGTCCGCTCTTTTGTTAAAAGTATGTATTAAATCCGATTTCATCTTCCCGCAGAACACCTTTTTCATTGATGTATTCCGTGGTCAGATTTCCGTGCCGGAGTACTTTCTGTTTTTTTATGGCCGTCGCCAGCCGTGTCAGATTTTTTTCTTCCGTCGGTAACCGGTCCCGTTGCAGTGTAATCGTAATGAACGGCGGAATTTTCGCTTTCTGATACTCGCTTGACGATGCCGGATCCAATTTCAACTGCTGGACATCGTCCTGATAATAGACGGCCCTGTACGCTGTCCCTTTACCGAAAACATTTTCAACAAGCGGACGAATCTGTTCTGTCAGTTCCTGCGACCACTGTTCAGACAAGTACGTATCTGTGACCTGCTTTGTCTGCTGATCGACATAAACGAGAAACTCGGTTCCGATCATCCGATCCTTCATTTGCACGGCATAATCAAACTCGATGTACCTGCCTGTCGCATCATAGAAGACGCTCGTTACTTCAGCCTGCCGAAAGTGTTTCGAGATGTATGCTTTTGTCTCGCGTACCACGCGATCCGCTTCCGGTTCGTCCGGTTCCATCGACTGGACATACAGGAAAATCACTAGACCGGACATCACGACCATGACGCCGAAAAGAATCAGTACTTTTTTAGCAAAAGTATTCATGACGCCCCTCCTTTTTTCTTAATATTACCATCCGATTTATCAAATTGACTAAATTCATCCATATTTCACTTTCGCATTTCGTTTCCTATCCCTACAATGAACATAACGCATTACTCTCTGAATCCTACCAATGAAAGTGTGGTGGAAACATGCGTCGAACCATTTGGCTGATGCTGTTGAGTCTATTTATCGTAGCCATTTTATCCGGTTGTTCCGATCAGGCATACGTTATCGAAGAGATGAACGGCAATCAGCTTTCGCTCGGTCCGGATGAGCAAAATCCGGAGGAACAGTATGCCTTGACCGAAGTCACGCTGGACGGCGAGACGAAAATTGATGGGCGGACGAATCAATTATCCGTTCTCCAAAAGGGTGATGTTATCCGCTTTGAATACCGAAACGACAAAAAACCGCTCGTCGCAACGATTGAGCGGGTCAAATAATCCAGAGAGAAGGTTGAACAGATGGAACTGTCCGGAAAACGGATTCTCGTCACCGGTGTTACCGGAACGCTTGGACTGCGCATCGCAAAACGATTATTGTCAGAGGCGCTTGAAGTCCGGGGATTGATACGACAGGCGGAGCGGTTCAATGAATTCGAATCACTCGGGATCACGCCGGTTTTTGGTGATTTGACCAATCAAACGTCACTTGAAAAAGCGATGGATCAGATCGACTGGGTCGTCCATTGCGCCGCCTATCTCGGTGATGATGAAAATCTCGCCCACCAGTCGAATGTTGAAGGTGTCATTCATTTAGCAACGGCCGCGTTAGATGCAGGAGCACGTGTCCTCCACATCTCGACGACATCCGTCTATGGCGAACCGGCAAATGGTCACATGACGGAGTCGTCTCCACTTGCGGTTGATCATCCGGCGCCTTATATCCGTACCAAAATCCGGTCGGAACAGATTCTCCTCGATTATGCCGCCCGCGGCTTGGACGTCCGGATTCTACGCCCCGGGGCCATTTGCGCTGAACACGATTCGCACTGGGGGGACCGGCAAGTCAGACGGATGCAGGAAGCGGATCGCGTGACCTGGGTCCACCCGGCTGATCTTGTCAACTGGGTCCATGCCGATAACATTGCCGAGATGGTCGTCCTCGTCCTTACACGTGGAAAAGCTGGTGACGTGTTCCATGCCGTCGATGCCAATATTCCGGAAACGGACTTTCGGATGCAGCTGATTGAAGCCTCCGGCAAACCGTATCAGGTTCCGGCCCGTGCGGCTGAACGCCCGACGTATGCAACGGACAAAATCAGGTCGCTCGGCTACGAGCCGGTTCGATCGTTTGACGAAACGATGGATGCATTGCTGGCCTTGTTTTCTCTACCAGCGACACGCGAATGACATCCGGGGCTATTGTCGACTCCAGAACAACACCAACTGTTGTTGCAGCATCCAAACAACCCACCAACATGCTCCGGCGCAGAGGACGCTGACAATCAGCGATCCGCCCCGGCTCAATAACAGGTACAACACAAGCAACAGAAGAAACGTCGCCGGCAAGCCGTACAGGACACTTTTGACAAACGCCGTCACTTCCATTTTTGATTGACCCTGTCGGACGAGCAAGATGAGGCTGATCAGACTGACGAGCGGCAGGGCCGCAATCACCCCGCCGTACGTCGGGGAACGTCGGGCCAATTCCGTGACAAAACCGATAATGACGGTACTGGTCAGAATCTTAATCAGAAAAGCAGTCATCGGTCGCCTCGCGAAACAGCTGAAATGCCGTTTGAATCATGTGTTGTTCTGCAGGAGATAATTGTTTTAAAACATGCTCGACACGCTTTGCGTCGAGTTCGGTATGCGTTTTGACGGCCGTCCGTCCTTCACGCGTCAAACTGACTTGAACGACACGCTGGTCGACAGATGACCGTTGTTTGACGACATACCCAAGCCCTTCTAGTTTCTTTACATGCTCCGACGCGGTATTCGGAGACAAATTAAACCGGGCTGCAATCTCCTTCACTGTCATGGCGCCTGTCATTTGAATCGTTTGCAAGATCCGGACACTTTGATGCGACAAATTTTCCGTCCATTTCGGATGCAGATGATAGTACAACCGGGCAAAGTCTTCATGAATCGCTGACATCTCGTTCACTCCCTTTTATATCGACATATCCGATTATATCGTAAATTACGACATAAATAAACAGCCAGGAAAGCGAGGACAGAACATGAAAAAACGAATCACACTGTTCGTCATGAGCAGTCTATTCTTTACAGCAGGATGTACGACTGACATAACGACTTCGACGACGGATTCGATTGCGACGGAAGCCCGTCAAGATCCGGCAGCTGATTTAATCCGGGCAGACGACCGGGTGTATCGGCTCGACGGAAAAGATGCGACAATCAAAAAAAAGAACGTGATTTCCTTTTCGACTGTCACGAAACAACTTACCGCCAAACAACCGTTGACGGACCAATCGGCGACAGACTGGCAATCCGGAACGAAGTTATACCGGAGTGAAGACGCGACCGGTGTGCTGTTTGTTTTCAAAGGAACGACCGCTTACCGGTATACGGCCATTCCGGAAGGCTGATGGGTGCGAAATCCTTCTCTGTTCGAGACGACCGTCCCATTGAACCTTACGATTTTGTTAGTTAAATCTCTTTGAGGTAGATGGTACACTAATCCCATTACGTTCCAACGATCCACTAAGGGAGACTTCTTGATGAAAGAAACCACGCACACATCCACTTCCACCCTGACGACGAATGAAAAAATCATTCGCTTGATCCAAGGTCTTCACCAGTTACATACAACACCGATGAAAGCAGCACATTACCAAAAATTAGCACATTACCTGCCCTATCCCTCTTTACAGGAAATTGAACAACGGTTTGGCTCTTGGACCAAACTATTGGAACAAGCGGGCATCGTCAAACCGTTCGAGTTGTCCACCGAGGACCATTTGATGCTGAATCGGGCAAAACCCGGTACGTCCAGCCAAAAACGCTGGAGTGTGGATGAAAGCATCGCTTTTTATATCAAGACGCGTGGCTCGCGCGTGACCATCCGCTCTTACTCTGAGTTACGGGAAACACATACGCAGATGGTGAGCGCAAACACCATCATCCGGCATTATGGGACATGGAAACAGGCACTGGCACATTTCCGGTTGTCGTCAAACGGTTTTTATTCCGACGCAGATTGCCTGAACGCGTTGCGCCAGGCATACGAAGAGCTCGGTCCTGACTTAACGAGCCAAGAGTATGTCCGGTTTGCGCGTAAGCACCAGGTTCCTTCCTTGACCTTATTAATCGAACGGTTCACGAGTTGGCGGGAAGCCTTACGGATTCTTGAAGAGACACTCGACTAAAAAACGGTTGATCCTCGCATGATTCGGAGGATCAACCGTTTTTCATTTTTTAAGTTCACCTGGATTTGATTTGAAAATCTCATGATCCTGTCCTTCTTTGCAGCCGGTCAGGGTAAAGGTGTTCCCTCCATCAGTTGTTTGTTGCTCAAGGTTTTGACAGATTTCCTTGTTCCGGTCGTCTGTCTGGGAACCATATTCATCACGCGACGAATCGAGGGAATAGGTAAAGCGTTTCCCGTCATAGGTGATATCTTCAAGGATTGCATCCCCTTCCGTGGTATACCCCGTAATCCGGATTGTATCCTGTTTCTGTTGCCCGACTAGCGTTAAAAACGTCTCAAATCGGTCAAGATTATGCCGTTCCGGCGTCGTGACGATGTCACCGTTTTTGACGGCTTCCTCTGACGGGTAATCGTTACTTGAACAACCGGCAAGCATCAGAATTCCAACTCCAAACAACAGATGGATTCGTTTTCTCATCCCTATTCCCCTTTCAGAGTGTCGTCGCGACGGTCTGTAAATCGTCAGCCGTCTCCGCAATCGATTCCGCGATATGGCGCATCCCTTCAATCGTTCCGGCGACCTGTTCCGTATCCTGCGACAAAATAATGATCTGTTTCGAGACATCGACCGTTTGGCGGGAAATCGTCGTAAAGGCGGTGACGACACGGGTAAGTTCTTCCGTCGTTTGCACGACCGACTGCTCGGTCCCGCTCATCCGCTCCGAGACTTGTCCCATTTTCGAAGTGATTTCCTGGGCGATGCTTGATGCTTCTGACGCGGACCGTTTACTTTCTTCCGCCAGTTTCCGGATTTCCTGGGCGACGACGGTAAAGCCACGTCCCATCTCGCCGGCCCGTGCGGCCTCGATCGAGGCGTTGAGACTCAACAGGTTCGTCTGATCGGAAATCGCCGTCACCATTCCGGCAATCCGTTCGATTTCGCGTGACAAAAAGGCGAGCTGTGTCATCTGTTCCGTCGTCAGCGTCATCTCTTGGACAACTTCCTCAAACCGTTTCGTTTCCGCCTCGACCAATTCAACACCGTCTGCCGCTTCTTTGGCGGCCAGGGTCAATTGTGTCGCAATCGCCCCTGTCGTCACGGACACCTGTTGGGCATGTCGCTCCATTTCCTGAAAACTGGCGGACGATTGTTGACTCATCGCGGCCAGTTCCTCTGTCGACTTTTGGACAGTTTGTCCGACACGCTGTTTCGCATCCGTGACCGTCTGCCGCTCGGCTTCGACCATCTCCTCATACATCGTCAGGACGATCTGTTGTTCGAGATTAAACAGTTTCCCGGCAGAGCGGACAATCCGGACCTGTTCCGACTCGGGTAACGTACTTTCCTCAATTTTTCGGCTGAAGACGTTTAATACTTTTTGGAAAGCGGCAATGTACCACTTATTTTGCAGGCCGATCCGGACATGCCGGTCGGCGATCCGTTTCCGGACGCTGATGTAGTCCGGTGTGACCTGGCCGTCAAACATCTGGAGGATATGCTTGGCAAGCGTTCCCTTTAACCGTTCGAGTGTCGAATGCCGTTCAATCAGTTGTTTCAGCTCCGGCACCCGGAGCAGTTCCGCATAAAATGCATCGACCATCTGCGGCATCCACTCTGCGACATCGTGACGGATCAAACGGACGATTTGTAAATCCTCGACCGTCAAATCAATCAGCTGAAGTTGTTGCGCAAATGCCGCCCCCGCTTCCAGGCGAACGTGTTCGCGTTCTTGTTGCATCCGTTCTGAAAACGTCATCTCTTGTTGTTTCGACCACCATTTCACACTATCGATCCCCTTTTTCAATCATCTCATCTTGTATAACGGCTTCATCCTTCCAAAGATGAAGTATTTCCCTTTGAATTCCCAAAATGAAAGACCTTTTTTTCCAAAAGAGTGACAGTTCTGAATGACTGTTCGAAAAAAACAACCCGTCCGTGACGGATTGTCAGAAACTTTTAGGATATGGTTCGTTGAAGAAGCCATTGGTCGAGACGATGCAATTGTGACGTGAATCCTTCTTTCATCCCCATCTCAAGGACCTGTTTTACGGCTTCCTCGGTCTTAAAGTCCGACCGGAACACTACCCGGGTCCGGTCACCGACGGCTTCGAACGTCGTCACGTTTTCACTGCCCGGCAATTCTTCGGAAATCGTTCCGGAAGCATCCGAAAAATAGTCGGCGTGGGCATAACTTTGCGGAGCATCAATCTGTCGGAAAATCGCTTTTCCCCAGGATTCCATGCCGTAAAACTCGCCCTGATTCGGATCCTCACAGCGCATACAGTAATGCCAAATACCGCCTTCGACGAAATCAAAGGTCGTGATTTCGGTTTGCCAGCCTTCCGGTCCCCACCAGGCTTCGAGCTGCTCTTTTTCCGTGAATGCGGCAAATACCATTTCGCGCGGAGCATCAAACGTCCATTCCATTTGTAAAACGGAACCTTCGACTTTCGTTTTTAGTTTTTCTTGCATCATCGTTCACTCCTTTGGGTTGACTGTGTCCTGCATCTGTTCCAAATAGCCTTCAAGTCGTGTCATCCGGCTGACCATCTGCTGTTCAAACGATTGGCTCCACGCAGTGAGACCTTGAAACGGCTCCGTCCGCAAATGATAGATCCGGCGATTGGCGGCCGGTTCGATACGGACGAGATCCGCTTCGAGCAATACCTTTAGATGTTTTGATGTCTGCGGTTGGTTGAGACCTAACTGTGCGGCAATCTCACCGACCGGCAACGGACCTGTCTTTAACAGTTCGACGATGTTCAGGCGATTGGCATCGGATAAAGCAAATAATGTTCGTTCAAGCCTCTCTGACATGATTTCCACCTCTTCTTATTTTATATATACCCTTAAAGGAATATTCCAAACAAAGAATATATAAAATTGAGCGAAACAGTTGTCAGATGAAACGAACGTACAGTATCGTCAAAGCACACGCATGTAAAGAGAGAGTGAAGTCTGATGAAAACCGAATGGCTCGAAGCCTTTCACGTCACGGCGGAAACATCCAGCCTGACGAAAGCGAGCGAACTTTTGCATATGACGCAACCGGCGCTCAGCAAACAAATCAAAAATCTCGAACAGGCGGTCGGCGCTCCCCTGTTCACACGGACGACGAGCGGCGTCTCGTTGACGCCGGCAGGAGAAATCGTGTTTAAAGAAGGACAGCGGATCATCGAACAGCTCGACGATATGCAACGGCAAATTGATCAATTGCAGGGTCAGACGTCGTTTACCCTCGGTTCCTGGCCGAGTGTCGCCATGTCTTATTTGCCGCAACACTTCGCCAACCATCCAACAATGGATGGACCGGAACTGAAGATCAAGACGGCACACACATATATCAAACTGATGGCCGGTCTTGAGCAGCATCAGTACGATGCCGTATTGCTCGACGATCGTCAGATTGATCACCCTTATCCGTCGACGCATCTGTATACGGAACCGTTTTTACTCTACTTCCATGAAGCCGACGAACGGTTCGAAGGCTGTGTCGATGTCCGCTTTGATCAGATTGATGCTTCATCGTTTCTGTCGTTGCCGATTGACTGTGACTCGACGAATATTCTGAAAGCCGCGTTTGCGGAACGTGGAGCGACCTATACTGTCGCCTCGGAAATGGAATTTGGTTCAAGCGTCCTTGGCTTCATCCGGGCAAAACTCGGGATCGCGATTTTACCGGCGATTTTCCAGGATGGTCTTCCTCCGGAAATCCGGACCCTGCCGATCACCGGCTTTGACGTCACACGCGAATTATCTCTCGTAACACGGGACGCGATACACCATCCAACGTTACTCCGCCTGATCGGTCATCCGCGCAACCGTTGATCCAGTCGGATCCGAAGTGTGTCGATTTCGGAACGGTCGAGCGTCTGATCCGCGACTTCCCCGTAACGGACCACATGTTGAACTACTTCCACCTACGCTTTGCTTAGAGGTGGAAGATTCCTGAGTTATTCGACCTGACGGTCAAAACCTGATCAGGCTAACTCCGTCGTCCCGACGGTTGAAGAAGCTAAGAGGCGTTCTGCTTCTTGTTTGAGATTCAGTCCTGCGTTCACATCTCGGTCGTGATGGATCCCGCAACTCGGGCATGTCCATTCACGCAAGCTGAGATGCTTCACGTCTTTGTGTTGATATCCGCAACTGGAGCACAGTTGGCTCGATGCGAAGGTCTTCCCGACTTTCACGACGGTCTTCCCGTACCAATCTGCCTTGTATTCGAGCAGGCGGAAGAACTCCGACCAGCTGACGTCAGAGAGGGGCTTGCTCAACTTGCGGTTCTTCTGCATGTTCTTCACCTGCAAGGTCTCGATTCCGATGATGTCGTGGTTTTTGACGATCTCGGTGGATACCTTGTGCAAGAAGTCGGTTCGCTTGTTGGCAATCTTTTCATGGATGCGGGCGACCTTTCGCTTCTGCTTCTGGTAGTTCTTCGACTCGGAAAGTTTCACTTTCTTGTCCAAGGCGATACGCTGACGACGAGAGAGCTTGCGTTGCTCGCGCGCCAGCTTTTTCTCGAGCGAACGGAAGTAGCGGTCGTTCTTGTACACCGTGCCGTCCGACAAGATGGCAAAGTTCTTTAACCCGACGTCTACGCCGACGGATGAACCGGTCTTCGGCAGTTCGTGGCTTTCCTGCTCGACGAGCAGGGAGACGAAGTATTTTCCTGAAGCGTTACGCCGGATGGTCGCGTTCAAGATGCGTCCTGCGACCTGCCTCGAATTGGCGAAACGCACCCACTTCAGCTTAGGAAGTTTGAGCTTGCTGCCGACGATTGAGACCTCTGGAAGCTGGTTCTTCTTCTCGATATTGGTCTTGTAGGATTGGACGGGATTGCGCTTCGACTTGAATCGAGGCCGTTCGTTCTGCTTCTTGAAGAAGCGGTCATACGCATCGGTCAGGTGTTTGACGCTCGATTGAAGCGAATGGCTATCGACTTCTTTCAGCCAGTCGAACTCTTGCTTAGCATCGGGATTTCTTTCGAACAAGAACCGTAAGACAGTCCTTTGCCTGTCGCTTTATACGTCTCATCCCACTTCGATAAGAAGTAATTGAAGACGAAGCGCGAACAACCAATGGTCTTCGCGATCAGGATTTCCTGCTCTTTCGTCGGGTAGATCCTGAATTTGTAGGCCTTATGCTTCAACATGATTTTCACCTCCTTGAGAGGTTTATACCCGAAAGGGAGAGGGGGCGATTCACCTCCCACTTTCACTTCGTTTAGAAGTGTGAGTACTCTCGCCTAATTTAGATAGAGCACCGGATCAATCGTCATCTCAATCCGGTCGAGCCAGTCCTGGACGGTTTCTTCCGGCCGGCGTTTTGATCCGTCCGGCAATTGCCGGTCAAAGGAAGCAATCAATTGACGGACTTTGGAAACGGAGTCCGTTTGTTGTTGTGGTGGTCGCCAGGCAGACGTTGACGGCTTCACTCGCAGAACTTGCGGACCCCCTTCTTCCGTCGGCTCAATCGTTCGTTTACGCCAGCGGTATCCGAGAAACCGGCGGAACACAAACACAGATAAGAAGGCTGTCACCAGTGCTCCGATGGGCAACAGAATATCGGGTAAGAATAAGGATGCTCCTTTGATCATCGGACCTTTCGGGAACGGTTTTGCTCCAAATTCCGGTGACTCATGGCTTTGCGCGATTTAATCTTATAGTTGAATGTGTAATCTGCCGGTTTGTAAATGTAAGTCGTGTAGACATACCGTTCAAACGCGACGAGAGCTGCAGCCAGTACTAAAACGGAGATGATCATCAGTCCGAGCTTCCGTTTCATGTCGCCCTTCTTTTTTTACCAAATAATAACATATATTCATCGGTTCATCAGCATTTTTCTTTCTTTTCAGTCAATTTCAGCGTACAGTGAAACTACACTGTCAGATGGGATGTGATCGTTTGTATTTACCTTCGTTTCGACTGGATCAAAAAACGGTTCTCGTGACCGGTGCCGGACGCGGAATTGGACGTGCCCTGGCGATTGGGATGGCGGAAGCTGGCGCGGATGTCTTACTGGTCGCCCGGACGGAATCCGATTTACAGGAAACCGCAAAACAGATTGAACAGCTTGGACGACGTTCGTTCGTGTTGACGTGCGACGTGACCGACCGGATGCAAGTCCAGGCGATGGTCGAGCGTGCCTATACATATGTCGACCAGATTGATGTGCTCGTCAACAACGCCGGGATGAATATTCGCTCGAAAGCGCTCGACGTTACGGAGGACGAATGGGAAACAATTCAACAGACGAACTTAAAGTCGGCCTTCCTATTCTCACAGGAAGTTGGGCGCCGGATGCAGGACACCGGCGGCAGCATCCTGAACATCGCTTCGGTTGCGGGGCACGTCGCCTTGCGGACCGGTGTTGTCTATGCGACGACCAAAGCGGCTTTGATTCAGATGACAAAAGTATTGGCGCTTGAATGGGGTCCGAAAAATATTCGCGTCAATGCGATTGGTCCGTGGTATTTCAAGACGCCTCTGACAGAAGCGTTGCTCGCCGATCCAACCTACTTACAGGATATCGTCGACGTGACACCGCTCGGCCGGGTCGGTGAACTGACGGAACTCGTTGGACCGGCTGTCTTTCTTTCGTCTGATGCCGGAACATACGTCACTGGTCAAACGTTATTCGTTGACGGCGGGATGACGATTAAAGGGTTTTAACATGACAAGAAAAGGACTTCCGATTTTAATCGAAAGTCCCTTTTTTCTGTCGTACTCTATTTTTATTGTGACCATACGGATCCGGACGAGATAACTTTCCTGTTCCAACAGATTCAAGACCAGCACGGGCGGATCGATCTGCTCGTCAACAGTGTGTTTGGCGGTTCGGAAGCTTCCCTTCCCGCGGGACAAGGCAAACGATTTTGGGAACGGCCACTGGAACACTGGGACGCGATGATGATCGCCGGTCCGAAAGCCTATTTACTGACGACACGGGCGGCTGTTCCGTTGCTTCAACAAAGTCCGGCTGCATTGATCGTTAATTTAACATCGTTCACGCCGGATCAAGCCGCTGGCAATTTGTATTATGACTTAGCGATGCAGTCGATCAACCGGATGACATTTGTGATGGGTCAGGAACTTCGAACGTCTCGTGTCGCTTCGATTGTGCTCTGTCCCGGCTTCATGCGGACGGAATGGGTCGTCGACGCAGGCTTCAGCAGTGATGCGACTGAGACAACCGCTTATGTTGGACGGGCTGTCGTTGCCCTCGCACAGGATCCGGACATTCTACAACGGACCGGGCAAGCTTTGTTCGTGTCGGATCTCGCACGCGACTACGGTTTCACGGACCAGGACGGAACGCAGCCGGCGACGTTTATAACTTAACTTACGCTTTCCGCTTTGACATTTGAATGACCATAATAACCGGATAGGCAGTAATCGCTAAAATCCAAATTAGCTTCATCATCAGAGGTTTGCTCCTTTTACGTGCGATTTATTTGATTCGCTTACACTTTTAACGATTGAGTTCGTAATCAACAAGAAAAACGGGTAGACCAGGAGCGAGCCGATTAAAATAAAGCCGACAATCGGACCTGGTGCATCCCCTTCATAAGTCATTTGAGATTCCTGTCGTACGGTTTAACTGATAGACGTTGAGCAACGCTTCTAACGGAATAAGTAAGGTGACCGCATACATGATGCTTATTGCATTGATTTTCAAAAACGTTTTTATAATGCCTTCTCCTCTCTATAACAGATTTTCATAGTATACATACGTAACTAAGCAGAAAAAGAAACATACAAAGGAGGAAACGCGATATTTCATTCAAACACTCGTGACTTAATCTACCACGAAAAATTTACTGATCCGCTATAATTAACCAACCGTCCTCGTACCGGAAGAAGACGGTTGACAGTCTTTTTTATAGCTCTCGTGCTGCATGAATCTGCATTTTACTTAACGGACGGAACGCAACCGGCGTCTTTTGTTTTGTAAGCGGTTTACACAAGAAGGTTCGGCTTGGTCTCGCGACAGCCGAACCTTCTTGTATTTCATCATGCCATTCTCCGACCAATTACTCGGTATATCAGTTTGATTAGAATGAGTGTCGTGATAAGTGTGACAACAAGTACGGCAATCGGTAACAAGACCGGATAACCGAAGACATTAACCGTCACATACTCCCGGAATAAAACGTAAACACTTAGTGCCTGTCCCTGTGTGAACTTCACCAAAGTCCACATGAACTCCGGTGTTTCTGTATTAAACAGAACCGTTTCAATCAGAAAAGGTCCGCCGACGATAAGTCCACCGAGGAATACAGCGACCACTGTCTGTTTAATCAACATCGACAGGAACAACAGGATGATGACAAGCGAAACGGCAATCACCCACTGATACAATACGGAAATCCCGTATAATTCAGCGAACGTCAACGGGTAAGGTGAGTTGCCGTAAGCCGCTTGGATCGGAATATCCCAACCGGAATGCCCGCGGAAGAAACATAGCAGTTGAACCAGATTGTAGATTAGAATCGTCCCCGTTACCAGTGCAACGGATACCAGCAGCTTGGCCGTCAATAATTGTTTTCTCCCGTGCCGTGAAGAATACAGATATGCCGCAACACCGGTCTGATATTCATTCGAGAAACTGACGGCTGCTCCAAAAATCAGGACCACTGCCAACAACGCATATCCACCGGTTCCTGAAAATGTCAGCAGTTGATCAAACGTTTGATAGTTTCCGACCGGACGATAATCAATCGCTTCCGTCAAATTAGCTTGTAATGAGAATTGACGTTTTTCATATACAGTGGATGCCTCCTCTCCTTCCTGACGGAGCGAAGAGACAACTTTAGATTGCAGGTCATAAGCCGATGCAGCCTCGAGCACGTTATGATAGGAAGCATTTTGTTTCTTTTCCACTATCGTCGGATTACTTTTTTTGAAATAGGCTTCACTCCCGGCTTCCGCACGCGCAATCATTTCTGAAGTCAGTTCCCCTTCAAAACCTGTGTTGACGCGATCCACCCACGGCCATCCCATGCGTTGAACCGAAAAATACAATCCGACAACCAGAATGACGAGTAACAATAACAATAAAAAACGTTGCTGCAACAACTTGTAAAACTCAAAGCGGACAAGTTCCCGCAACGTACTGTCTGATTTTTTCATACGACTTGCCTCTTTCGACTAGTTTGATAAAGAACCTTCAATACAATCAGGGTCACGATCACCTGTACAAGCAGAATGGCAACCGGCAGTAACAGCGGAATTCCGAGATTGATGGTCTGATACGTCTTAAACACTTCTCCGGTCAACAAGGCGCGGCTCGGGAAAATTAAAATCCCTTGCTCAAAAACTTTTGTTTCCGGAAAAAAGATGCCCGAAATCACGAATTGGTAAAGAAGCGGGACACCCATTAAAATACTCGACCAGAGAATCGCTTGAATCGCCGTTTTGACGAAAAATGAGATTGCGAGCACCCAAATGCCAAGCACGATTAATACAAATGTCTGATAACCAAACGATACCAACCAGTATTGTCCGATGGAGAACGGATACGGTGAATTCGTCAAACCCTCCATCACTTGCATCGGAGCGGACCAATCAATCGTTCCAAAACGATACCAGGCAAGACACAAAATCCCGAGATGTACTACCAGACTGATGCCCGTGAGGAATATCGATCCGGCAAGCAGTTTTGCCGTCAGTAACTTCGTTCGACCGTTCACAGCGGGCAGTTGGTATTGATCGACGCCCGAAACCCGTTCTTTGGAATAGATGAAAGCAATCAGTAACAGCAAAGGGAACAGCAGGACAGCAACGCCGGCTTGAGTCGTAAACGTTACTGCTTTTTCTGCCGGGATGTGGTACTGGATCGTGTCCAGATTGATTTGTTCCACCAGACTGGTATGTAAGGCACGATCCCGTTCGTCAAAGCCCGATTTGGCCAATCCGTTCGTTAAAGTTTCCAGCCCCTGTGCTTTAAAAGTTTGGGCTTCTTCAATGTTAAACAAGTGGGCGAATGCTTCGTTTTCAAACGAAACACCGGAATCAAATTGACGATTTAAACCATGATCTTCATCATTAATTTTATTTGCGCGGTCATGTATTTTCTTAAATGTTTCTGCCGTCGCCGGACCTTCCCATGCCGCATACTTCGCGCGGACATTTGCTTCCTCTTCTGAAAAGACCGAAGACATCAAGTACAGCAATAAGGCGGCGATGAACAGCATGGCAGGAATCGATGTGCAAAGTTTATACAATTCAAAGCGGATCAATCGGCTCATGCACTTTTACTCCGTTCGTCCAAGTGATACAAGTATAAATCTTCCAGTTGCGGCTCATCTTGGACCGCCTTCGGATGCGGCATTTGGCTTGAAATGATTCGGACCCGGTTTTTACCTTGCCGCGTTTGTTGGATTGATCCGATTTGATACGTGTCTTGTAATTCGAGCAATTCCTGATCCGTCACATCAACGGTCCAGATTTCAGTCGCAATTTCATCCAACAGCTCATACGGATTAGCTTGTTTGATGATGCGTCCCTGCTTCATCAAAATGATTTCACGCGCTATCGATCCGACATCCGAGACGATATGGGTCGACAGCAAAACAATCCGCTTTCGGGCAATCGACGCAATCAGATTCCGGAAATGAATCCGTTCCTTTGGATCAAGGCCAGCTGTCGGCTCATCAATGATCAAGAGTTCCGGATCATTCAGCAACAATTGGGCAATCCCGATTCTCCGCTTCATACCACCGGAAAAGCTTTTCAACTTCTTATTGGCGTGTTCTGTCATGTTGACCGCTTCGAGGGCGGACATGACGCTTGTTTGGACATCTTGTTTTGGCACCCCTTTGACGGTCGCGAGATAACTTAAAAATTTAGCGGCGGTAAAGTTGCTGTAGATTGGCGTGTCTTGCGGAAGATAGCCGATTTTTTCGCGGTACGCGTCAGCAAGCGGCGACATTTCTTGTCCGTCAACAAGAATTTTACCCGTTGATGGTTTAAGCAATCCTGCTAAAATCTTCATCAACGTTGACTTACCGGCCCCGTTCTCTCCGAACAACGCATAGACGCCTGGTTCTAACGTGATATTGGCATCCATCAATGCCTTTTTCCCATTCAGATATGTTTTTGAGGTGTTCTGAATCTCAATCTTCATCCCATTTGACTCCTTACGTTCATGATTTAATCTAGCATCTTACACATTATACAAAATTTGTATCTTTCAGTGTAATGGATTTCAAATAAATGTTTTTGCTATAATGGGTATTCTTTGGATTCAAATGAGAGGGTATGCAGAAAGGAGACTGTCTATGGAACAGACAAAATCGTTTAATTTAATCGAACAAGCGGTCACAAGTTATGGTCTCGATTTTCGCTCACTCGAAATCGAACCTGTCTCTCTAACGACCTACGGCAAACATGGAGATGTACACTATAAAATTCTGATCGACGGACATCCCTATTCGATACGTTTGTTGCCGGAACAACGTTATACCGGGTCCGCGCTTTCACACTCCACATTGGATACACTGGAGCTACAGTTGAGATACACCGATTATTTGCGGACGCAGGGCATTCCGTTCATGGAGCGTGTGAAACCGATGCATGAAGCACTTTTTACAACAATCATCGATTCGGACGGACAGAATTGGACATGTTGTCTGTTTCGCTGGATGGATGGCCACCACGTAACGGGGAATACGAGACATACGGCCGCTCGGATGGGCACGTTAGCCCGTCGATTGCATGATGTCTCACTTCATCAACAGGAAATCCGGTTTCCGTTCATTGACCATACGGTTGCCTATCAGCGTTGGCTCGACGATTTACAACGGCTTTCCATCTCACGGATGCCGGAATCGGTCCGAAATTCATTTCAGGAGTATCTGAATCTAACACAATATCATCTCGACACCGCACAACATCACCAGTCTCCTTCCATTCAACCGGTCATTTCGACTGATTTGAATTCGCTCAATGTCTTATGGGATTCCGAGTCTTATGGGATTCCGATCAACAAATCGTCGGAATCGTTGATCACGAACACATCGGTGCAACCGACCGTGTACAGGATTTGGCTTGGCTGATCAAATGGTATGCCCGGACGGAAAGTATCGAATCGCATACTGTGTCCGGTCGTTTAGCGAAAATCTTACTGGCTCATTATAATTCGCCGACCATGCTCGTGCCGGAAGAGGATCCGCGGCTGGCTTCGTTGCTCTGGCTCTCGGGCTGCTTCAATCTGCATTTCGTTGTACGGACGAAACATTTGTTGCAGGAAGCCGGGCAACATCCGGAACAGTATAATCCGCTGCAGCTTCATTTGCAGACATACCGTCTCCGGGGCGAGCGACTGTCCGGTCTGCTAATCTAAAAAAAGAAACAAGTCGCAGGACTTGTTTCTTCACAAAACACGAAACGGACTGACACTATCGGATTTTTTTAGGCGGTATTCCGCAATCGGCTTAAAGTGACTGTTCAGCGTCTTAACCCGGAATTCAGCTGTTATGGTGATTTCTTCGAGGACATGATACGTTTTCGTTTTAGCATCATATGCATAGTCGACTAAATCATCTTTACTGTCATATAAGACACGGACTTGTTTCGTCTTATGGTTGATTTCATACATCCGGTCCTGATTAAAGATCAGTTCGGTTTCCTTTGTAAGTGTTTGTGTTTTCTCGACCCCGCCCTTTACGTACTGGTTCGTCGTCATTGTTTTTACATTGCGCTGTTTTTTGACGTCATACGACAAGACTGTCAACTTTTCCTCATGTTCCGGACGGATGCCGTAAATCTTGAGTTGAGAACCCGCCTGGCGCATGTGATAGGCGAAAAGCATCGATGTGATGGTCTCATGGTGCAACGTTGCAAATGATTTGGTATCAAAGGTATGCAGTTTGATGGAATAGTTGTATCCTTTCATATGATCGGCCAAAACGTACGCTTTATTATCGATAAGAATCAGATGCCGTCCATATCCGGTGAATTTTTTTGTCTTCCCGACTTTCTTAAAATCAAGAGTATATTTCGTCAGCGAGGAATGGTCCATATCTTCCAGGCTCATGACATAATAGGCGTCTTTGTACTTCCTAATTTGACCCGGTGCAGGCGCGAGCCGTTTGACCGTCTGCTTGCTGTTCTTTAAATCAACGACACGATCCGTCTCCGAACCATACATCACTCCGTCGTTTATGTATTGAGCGTTGCCAAACGCATAGCGCACCGTTTCAATCTTTTTGTTGCCGATATAGGTCTCAAAAGTAGTGATCGGTTGCTGATAGCTTGTTGAAACGACTTGATAGGTATCGCTTTGTGCTGATACCTGATGATTTAATCCAAATGAAGAACTGACAATCGTTGCTGCCATCAGCAGCTTGTAGCCTGTGTGCATGTTTTCCATTCCTCTCCACACGAACCGTATTAAGGTTCCATCAACAGTCCCGTATTTCAGACTTGCTATGTTCCCTTCATACAAATAATACCCATTTAATGGCACACGGTGAGCTGTGAATCATCAAATGGGTCAATCTGTTTTTTGAAATTCATTTCGGTGAGATAGCCCCAAGTTACGATGAGGCGTTTACCCCTTACATTATTTCCATATTAAAGGGTGATTTATTTATCGTATGTTATAATTATACAAATAATGATTTTGAGGAGTTCATATGAAAAGAATACTCGTCATTTTATTAAGTGGAAGTTTATTTGTCTTGGCTGGGTGTAGTCAATCTGATACAGAGAGCACTGGTAGTTATGCGATGATTGTAGTGGTGAATAACAAAGAATATAACGGAACAGAAGCTCAATTGGATACATCCAAGCAACTTGGGGAAGAAATCAACAAAATAATCAAGAAAACTAAAGCCAATGAGATGCCTCAAGGGAATAATCAATCGAATTACTTTCCGGTCGGATCGAAAATCTATTCCGTTAAGGGAACGGAAGATTATATCATCGTAAAAGACAACAAAAATAAAAAGTGGCTTTTAGAAAAAGTGATGAATAGAGAATAGAAAATTTCTCTTTCATTACTTTTTTCAGTCATAGCAATTATGGCTCATCACAATCAGCATGTTTGCTACTTTAACGACTAAGTTCAATGAGCAATCTAAAAAAACGATTGGGGAAATCCGTATGATACTAAATGTTGATATACATATTCGAGCGATGACCTCTCATGATTTTTATTTAATGGTGAAGTGGTTAAATAATCAGAAGGTACTAGAATTCTATGAAGAACCACCTTCCAAATTAGATGAAGTAATACATAAATATGTTCCTAGAATTAAAGGTGAGCATTATGTTACACCTTGTATTGTAGAGTACAAAAGCGAACCCATAGGTTATATGCAGTACTATAAAATTCAAGAAATTGATTTGGAAAAATATGATCTTCCAAAAAATCAAAATATTTATGGTATAGATCAATTTATTGGAGAACCCCAATTATGGGGCAAAGGTATAGGCTCCATGATGATTCAAATGATGCTGGAGTATCTTTGGAATGACAAAGATGCTTTAAAGGTCGTATTAGACGTTAAGAAAAATAATAAAAGAGCAATTTCAAGTTATAAGAAATGCGGTTTTACGCAAAATAAAGAGTTAAATCATGACTCACTTTTAATGGAATGGACAAAAGAAACATGAATATACTTAATAACATTCTTCAATGAATATTTGGAAACAATTTAAAAAGGCACGAACGCTTATCTAACAGCGTTTCGTGCCTTTTCCTGTGAACCTATTGCAATCAAACGCAACAGAACCTATTTTTTAAGAACCGGCCGCATCGGATCAAAAACGGTTTTCGCATCAAAGAACGAATCCAAAACGTTGGTCTTCCCAGCAATCGCTTGGCGGAGCCGGATCCCGTCGACATTGATCCGCGCCTGTCGGTAATAGTCTTTCCCCGCCTGCTTCCAAGCATGCTGCGAGGCGTCGACGTTATAAAAATAGCGGAATCCTTTTTGCGTCAAATACCGGTACTTGTCGCCGCTGTACCCATGCCAGTCCTGAATATCACTGCCGTACGGATATATCAATTGACGGGTCGACCCGATCAGTGGCATGACGTCGCGGTTGTAACGGTCCGTATCCGCTTGAATGGTCGCCAGACTGACTTTCCCGACTGAGATATGACCGTACGTGTGACTCGCAAACTGCCAACCGTCTTTCTTCAGAACGGTCGCCGTCGCTTTCGCCTGTTGACGCGCCTGCTCGACTTTAGCAGATTGCCCGTACTGCGCATACGACGACCGGTATCCGAGGACGCCGTTATAGCCGGTAATACCCAGTAATCCTTTCGCGCCATGGTAAGAAAAATCCGGATGACGGTTGACGAACGCGTCCACAAGCGGTACGAGATCATAGGCACCATCCGGTTTTCCGGTCATCGAATTGGTGATTCGTCCATTTTTGACTTTCAATGTCGTCGCAAAACCGTCGCCGATCATGTATTCATAGTAGTTGACGTCATCCTGCGACAGAACGAGCGGCTTCTTACCTTTTGGAAAAGGAAGTCCCTTTTCGGTCATCCGTCCGTCTTTCCACGTCGCAAGATCGGTCGGCCGGACAAGGACATAGTTCCGTTGATACAAGGCGGTCAACATCCGTTCGAATTCACCTTGCGTCACCATATAATCATCGTAACCCTGCTGTTTCCGGTCCCCGTCAAAGGCGCGTTTTGGTTCTGCAATCAAGGAGTGGAAAAATAAGTGCGGGACAGATGTCCCGGCTTTAATCGTACCGAGATTCGCCTGTTTCGCCGCATATTCCTTCCGCTTTTGTTTTGCTTCCGTCGTCTTCAAGCGGTCGACAATCCGGATCGCCCGGACGTAATCATACTGGGACGCGATGAAATCGGCGCGTTTTAATTCCTGACGTATGTAGCTCGGGTCTGCTGCTTGATGTTCGACCTGTTTCGTTTTCGTTTCCGATCCAACCGACTGTTGACCGCATCCACTGATCAGCACGATTCCAGCAAGACTGACGCCCATCCATTTTTTATTCATGTGAATCCCGTCCTTTCTCCGACAAACAACACTCCACTCTGCTTAATTTTTATATTCCCAATTATTCAGTTGATTAACGATTTTTTCCTGCATCATTCCAGTTCGTTATGCCCCCCATCCAAAGCGGAAGTACACAAACCGCCCGGATGGGTGTTTAATAAGGGACGTAATGAAAACACACGGAGGTGCAACACATGATTGAACAAAACGTCATTAATAATATTTGGTATAACACAGAGGAAACGATTCCCGTCTTTAACCCGGCAACTAAAGAATTACTCGGACACGTCCCAAGCAGCACAGCAGACGATGCAGCGCGTGCCGTCGATGCAGCAAGTACAGCATTCGTCGACTGGTCGGAACGGACAGCCGATGACCGCGCCGATAAAATCGATGCCTGGTACCGCCTGATTCAACAACACCGTGATGAACTCGCGGAAATCATGACGCTCGAACAAGGGAAACCATTCGTCGAAGCACGCGGAGAAATCGACTACGGCAATCAATATGTCCGCTGGTATGCGGAAGAAGCGCGCCGGATCTATGGAGAAACAATTCCGGCATCCGTTCCCGGGAAACGACTCTTCGTCGAAAAAGAACCGGTTGGTGTCGTTGCGGCAATCACGCCATGGAACTTCCCGGCAGCAATGATTACACGGAAACTCGCTCCGGCGCTCGCTGCCGGCTGTACCGTCGTGTTGAAACCGTCGGAAGAAACACCGTATACGGCACTTCGTCTGGTTGAACTCGCGATCGAAGCCGGTATTCCGGCTGGTGCCATCAACGTCCTGACAGGTGACGCGGCAACCATCAGCGGTGTCTGGCAAGCCGATTCCCGTGTCCGGAAAATCACATTCACCGGCTCAACAGCGGTCGGTAAATTAATCATGCGTCAAGCGGCTGATACGATGAAAAAATTGTCGCTTGAACTCGGTGGTCATGCGCCGTTCATCGTCACGGAAAATGCGGATCTCGACAAAGCCGTTCAAGGCGCCATCCGCTCGAAATTCCGCAACGGCGGACAAGCGTGTGTCGCAACGAACCGCTTTTATGTCCAGGCATCTGTTCTCGACGCCTTCACTGAAAAATTCGTCGCCGAAGTCACGCGCTTGAAAGTCGGCAACGGACTCGACCCTGATTCGACGATCGGACCGTTGATCAATGCGAAAGCCGTCGCCAAAGTCAAAGCACATATTGACGACGCCGTCGCAAAAGGCGCAACGATTCTTTCCGGCGGTACGATTGATGATTCAGTCGGATACTTTGTTGAACCAACCGTCCTCGGTAATGTCACGGAAGACATGATCTGCATGCAGGAAGAAACGTTCGGTCCGCTCGCACCGATTTCGGTCTTCGATACGCTTGACGAAGTCATCGAACGCGCGAACAACACACCATACGGTCTTGCGGCCTATGCGTTCTCGGAAAAAATCGACGAAGCTCTCCTGCTCGGTAAAAAACTCGAGTACGGAATCGTCGGTTTGAATGACGGTGCACCATCTGCTGCCCAAGCCCCATTTGGCGGCTACAAAGAAAGTGGACTCGGCCGTGAAGGCGGCGTCTACGGCATCGAGGATTACCTCGAAGTCAAATACCTTTCACTCGGTTAATCACAAAGCAGCCCCTGTCCACTGGACAAGGGCTGTTTTTTTCATTTACTCGACGTACTCATAGAGAACGACACTTTCGATATAGTGAATGAAGCGGCGCAATTCTTTTTCTTCCTCGCCGGACAAATCGCCTTCGTTTGACATCGAAGCGATTTCCTGGCGCTGGACTTCGATTGCCCGCAGACAAAGTTCTTCTTTTTGCTGATCGACGTCGGCTTTTCCGCCGACCGGTGATGACCAGCGCGTGTGTTTAAAGCGTAAACGTTTATAGAATTCGAGTACGCTTTGAACGACATCGACCGGATAATCGCCGCGGCATCCTTCAAGCCGGGTGATGACTCCTGTCATGACCTGTTCGTACAGTTCATGTTCGACCTGTGTCAGACGGATCAATTGATCGGACGACATGTTAGACCGTTTTCGTTTCCAAAGGATTTTCCGGATCGGTTGCAACAGACGGAAGCGGGCTTCCTTGTCGATGGCTTCGCGGCGGTTATCAATCGACCGGAAGACTTCTTTTTTCAGCTGGTCCGGTGTTTTATGTTCCTGCAGGAATTGTTTCGTCAAGTCACGTTCCCACTGGACCGCCTCAAGCCGCAGTTTTTTCAGCTGTTGGTTGAAGTGCGTCAGTTCTTCCTCACTTTTCTCCTGTGCCCGTAACAGGCGCAGCATGACATGATATTCATTTAATAAATCAAAGGCGACGGTCGAATTTTCTTCCTGGA
Organism: Exiguobacterium sp. R-39; assembly: GCF_049942815.1. Classification (NCBI taxonomy): domain Bacteria; kingdom Bacillati; phylum Bacillota; class Bacilli; order Caryophanales; genus Exiguobacterium; species Exiguobacterium sp. R-39. The sequence continues at coordinate 1,490,602 of NZ_CP187965.1, read as the reverse complement.
CGACCTGTTTGATTTCCGTGATCGCCCGTTTGACCATCCGCTGTTTATACGAATTCAAATCGAGTTCCGGCTGGGCATCGGCCTCACCGCGGTTGAGCAACGGTAAAAGGATTGTCGCGAGAACCAGTGTGAAGATGATGACACCGGCCGCGAGGAAAATGATCAGCGACCGTTCCGGGAACGCTTCTCCTGATTCGGTCACGAACGGTAATGACAAGACCCCGACCATCGTAATCGTTCCGCGGACGCCGACGAGTGTCGTGATGACATCCTGCTTAAACGACGGTTTGCGGTGATCCGCTTTTTTCAGGAAGCGATGGTCGAACCAATTGAAGAACATCGTCCAAATCAAGCGAATTAAAAGAATGACCGTTCCAATTTCAATCACAAATGACATCAGACGCCAGTTGTTAATCGCGTCATCGGCAAAGATTTCGCGTGTCGCTTCCGGTAACGTCAAACCAAGTAACAAGAAGATGATCCCGTTTAAGATGTAGGCGATCATCGTCCAGATGTTGTCGGTCAACGTCTGCTCCTGGGCAAAAAACGTTTCCGTCCGTTCTTTGATCAAGGCGTGGAGAATCCCGCCCGTCACGACGGCAATGACACCGGACGCATGCAAGACTTCTTCTGCAACAAAAAAGATGATGAACGGTGTCAGGATTTGCAGTAACGCATAAAAAACGACATCTTCAATTCCTGTCCGCCGTAATTTCATCTTCAACCAGTTCATCGCGACACTAATGGCGAGACCAACGACCGCTCCGACGGCGAACATGTAGACGAATTCCGTCGTCGCCTGCTGGATGGAAAAGTAACCGGTGACGACGGCTGCGACCGCGTAACTGAAGGCAACAAGTCCTGACGCGTCATTGATCAACGACTCTCCCCGGACGAGATTTAAAATCTGTTCCGGTATCTGGACCCGTTTCGCAATCCCGTTGACGGCGATTGGATCGGTCGGCGACAGGATTGCAGCGAGCGCAAAGGCCGCCGCAACCGGAATGACCGGTACGAGCCAGTTGATGAAGTATCCACCGATGACCGTCGTCAATAAGACGAGGACGATGGCATTACCGAAAATGGCAGCGCGCATCTTCCACAGCTCATCGCGCGGAAAATGTGAACTGTCGTTATAGAGCAATGGAGCGATGAATAATAACAGGAACCATTCCGATTCAACTTCAATCTTCAGTCCGCTGATTAACAGTGCCGTAATCGTTCCGACGAGGATTTGAATCAAGGCAGTCGGAATGAAGCGGATGTAGTGTCCGAGGACTTGCGTCAAAATGATTAAGACAAGCATTAACAAAATAAGTGATAACGTTTCCATAGAAAACCCCTTCCGTTTTTACCATGTTTCTCTGGTTATATCGTAACATAGTTTCTTACTGACTTAGGAACAGGACCCTTTGTCATTCCTGATAGATTGCCAGCACTTCACTGGCATGGCGCCGGATTTCTTCCTGTAACGATAACGGTTCGAGGACCTTGACTTCCCGACCGAGTCCAAATAACTGCCGGCCGAGAAACGGGAGTTCCAGTCGTGGTACCGACCATGTCCGTTGCTCGTTGAGCGGTAAAATCCCTTCGAGCAACCGTTCTCCGAGCGGTGTCAACTCGAGAAGGACCGTCACCTGTTCTCCTGCTTCATTTAAATGTTCTGCTTCTTCGAACGTCATTCGTTTCGACGGGATCGTCGTCTCAGTCACCTGTTCTATCCGGTCAACACGGTACTGGCGCAATCCCCGCTCCGTCTGCGCGAGCAGATACCAGCGGTTGCGCTCAAATGTCAGACCAACCGGGTCAATCAGAATCGTCCGGCATCCGCTCGTCGTCCGATAGACGATCTCTCCTTTCACTTCTGCTTCCATTAAACGCAATAGGTTACGCGTCAAGGGAGACGCCGGTGTATCCGGTCGCGCAAAGCGGACCCTTCCTTTCAGGCGGTCCATCTTGGCTTCGAGATCGGACGGCAGTTCATGCAGATACCATTCGGCAAGATTGCCCCGCAATGCCCCAAACGGCAAATCCGGAATCTGACCGACCCAGTCGATCATCAAAAACAACGTGATGGCTTCCTGTTCCCGTAAGGCAAGCGGCGGCAACAAACGATTTGGTAATACCCGGTATCCACCGGCCGGTCCGCGTTCACTGTAAATCGGGTAGCCGTTCGCTTCGAGTTCGAGCAAATCACGTTGAATCGTCCGCAAAGAAACACCACATGCTTCCGCCAGTTCCCGTGCCGTCAACAGCTGCTGCCGGTTGAGCAGACGCATGACTTTTAAATGTCGGCTTTTCATAAAATATTTCTCCTCTAATTACGACATCTTTTGTCATGATTATACCGTAGACTAAGTATAGATTGAATATAAGGAGGAGTTACGATGACCAAAACCGTTTTATATATTGCCTGCAGTCTGGATGGAAAAATCGCGCGTTTGGACAATTCTCTTGATTGGTTGTTTGCCGTCGAAGGAGACGGTGACAATGGCTACGCGGCGTTCATGGAAGACGTCGGAGCCGTCATCATGGGTCGGAAGACGTTTGACGAGGTCTTGGTGCTGAGCGAGGAGTACCCCTATCCCGCAATCGACAACTATGTCTTGACCCGACAGAACGGTAAACAGTCGGAACATGCGACCTTCACGAATGAACCGCTCGATGTGTTGCTCGAACGGATCGGTCCGACGATCGACGGGAAGATTTGGCTGATCGGCGGTGGTGAATTGATTCAGGAAGCCTTACGGTTGCAACTGATTGATCAGCTCGAACTGGCGATCGCACCGGTCGTCCTCGGCAGCGGGATCCCGCTGTTTCCGGAAGGGACGCTTGAAACCCGCTTCCGCCTGACCGGTTGCCGTCCGTCCGGACAATTCGTCATGGCAACCTATGATGTCTTGAAGTAATCTACAGCACAAGCAAAAAACCTTTGAAACGATGCATTTAATCCCTGCATCGTTTCAAAGGTTTTTCTTGTGATGACGGTCGATTATTTAGTCCGTTCTGTCGTAGTCATCGACCACCGACACGATGACATTACCAAACTTCCGTCCGGCATCGACGTACCGGTGGGCGGCGACAATCTCCTCAAGCGGATACACCTTATCGATGACCGCTTTCAGGTCTCCTGCTTCAAACCACTCATTCAGCAGCCTCAAATCTTCCTTCAGCGCCCGTGCGACGCCTTGTCCGGCGACTGAACGAAACGCTCCGTCCGCCTTGACATGCTGCCGGGCCGTCCGTTTCTCCACCTTCCCGGATGCATCAAACACCGCGTCATACGTTGTCAGTTCAGTGTCGTAACCATCCGTTCTATAGTCGACGACGACATCTGCGCCAAGACGTGTGACCAGTTCAGCATTCCGTCCGCTGCAGACGGCCGTCACATGAAGACCATATTGTTTCGAAATCTGGACGGCAATTGAACCGACGGCTCCGGACGCCCCGTAAATCAAGATCGACTTTGCCTGCTCGAGGTTCAGTTTCCGGAAAAAATGGAGGACGGTCGTTCCGCCAAACGGAAGACCGGCTGCTTCTGCGAAGTTCGCGTTGCGCGGCATCTGCTCCACACATTTGTTTTCCTTGATGCAGGCATACTCGGCGTAGCCGCCAAAGCGCATCCCGGTCAGGGCGTAGACCCGATCGCCGACTTTGAAGTCCTTCACTCGGTTGCCCGTCGCAACGACTTCGCCTGCTAAGACAACTCCTAAAATCGGCTGTCTCGGTGCTTTCCATCCGACGACGAGACGCATCGGAAGCTTTCCTGCTGCCGGGACATCGAGTGCCCGCATCCGCCGGTCTCCTGAGTGAACAGCGGATGCATATACCTGAATCAGCAGATCAAATGCTTTCGGGACAGGTTTTTCGACCTCTTGCAACTTCAACACATCCGGTGGACCATAGGCAGTACAAATGACGGCTTTCATCGTATCCCTCCTCAAGCAGATTTGTTACTTAAAGGAATACGACAGCGGAGCCTTGAAAGCCTGCTTGATGCCTGTTCGTTTTACCTGAGACACGCCATTATCATGCTTTCGGTTTTGTCTTTTTCGGTTTCGGTTCCGTCCATTTAAAGATGCCGTTCATGAAGTTATAAATCCGTTTGGATTCCTTCGTCATCAGTGGTCCGAGAATTGCGAGAATCAAGACGTACAAGGCGGAAAACGGTGACAGGATATCCATCAGTCCGCCGGCGATCCCGAGATTTGCGACGATAATCGAAAATTCACCGCGGGAGACGATTGTCAGTCCAATGTTCGAGGATGCTTTGTGCGACAGTCCGGCTCTGCGTCCGGCAATCATCCCGGCGACGTAGTTTCCGACAATCGTGATGACGACGGCACCAAGTGCAAGCCAAACGGCATCGAGCAACATTGTCGGATCAATGCTCAGTCCGAAGCTGAAGAAGAAGATTGCTCCGAAGAAATCACGGAATGGAACTACGAGGTGTTCAATCCGCTCCCCTTGGTCCGTCTCCGAAAAGACGAGTCCGAGCAGTAAGGCACCGATCGCTTCCGCGACATGAATCGTTTCCGAGAAGCCGGCGACGAAGAACAAGGCGGCAAAGACGACGATGATAAATACTTCGTCCGAGGCAATCTTCAGCATCCGGTTCAGGAGAGGTGTCGCTTTTCTTGCGATGACGAAGAACAGCAGCATGTAACCGAGGGCGATTAAAATCGATGTGACAGAAGACAATAAGCTCGTCCCGTCACCAAGCAGGAGTCCTGACAAGACGGACAGGTAGACGGCGAGAAAGATATCTTCGAACATGATGATTCCGAGAATCAGCTCGGTTTCCGTATTGCCGGTCCGGCGTAATTCAACGAGGACTTTTGCGACGATCGCACTGGACGAAATCGTGATGATACCGGCGATGATCAGCACTTCGTATAAGGGGAATCCGGCGATGAATCCGTAAAGCAGACCACCGGTAAAGTTAATCGATAAATAAATCGTTCCACTCGTGACGATCGATTTGCCCGACCGGATCAATTTACCGATTGAAAACTCCAGTCCTAGATAAAATAAGAGGAACAGGACACCGATGCGTCCGAGGAAACTGATGAACTCGGCACTTTCAATGAACTTGAAGTCTAGTATCCCGATTGTCGGAGCGTGCGGCCCAACGATCATTCCTAAAATAATTAAAAACGGAATGATCGAAAAATTTAATTTATTCGCAAGCAATGCTGCGATCGCCACTAAGATAAGCGCGGTACCAACTTCAAATATTAAATGATCCATCTATCATCCGCCTCCTTCGATTGAGAATAACGCTTTCGTGATATGGCGGACGTTTTGACGTTCTCCGGACAAGACGATCGTATCGCCTGCTTCAAGACGTGTTTCCGGACCCGGGTTCAATGATTTTGATTTATCGTGTTTAAGGACGGCAATGATCGAAATGTCATATTGATTGCGGACATCCAGTTCACCAATCGTCCGGTTATTGACGGCGGAATCCTGTCCAATCTTGAACCATTCGATGACGAGATCATCAAACGCCAGTTCAATTTTTTCGAGATCTTTCGGTTTGTACGCCAGTCCGCCCAAAATCCCTGCCATCTGTCGTGCTTCGGCATCGTTGAATGTCACGCTTGAGACGCTCTCATCGAAATCGTCATCGTCGTAATGATGCATTTCCCGGCGTCCGTCATCATGGACGATCACGACCACCTTATCTCCTCGTGTTGTAATTCCTTCGAACTTCCGTCCGATTCCTGGTAAGTCTACTTCGCGCATATCCATTTTTCTATTTCCTCCTTTTAATTGGTCAATCGATTAGTTCACAGATGATGATGTGCTTTTTGGATGAGTGCTTTGAATTTCTCGTCACTCAAAATATCTTGAAGGTCATGCAGCTGTTGTAAATCCGCTTTCGCCATGATGACAAACCCGTCTTCCTCGATGAATGCAACGCGATCTCCTTCCTCCACCTGTAACGCTTGTCTGATTTTTTTCGGGATCGTGATTTGTCCTTTGGACGTCAACTTGGATAGCTCCATTCCGAACTTCCTTCTTTCTTTTTCTGATTTTCCTTACTTCCTTACTTTTCTTATTCCTAGCATAACATACTTCCAGTTTAATTCCGAGTACTTTGCTTTGAATTAATAAAAAAGAATCGATTCCTTCGCTTAAATCCGCCTTCAGACGGGCAATCTTTCATGTGGGTTGTTCTATACTGACAGAAAGAAAGGAGAGATTGATCATGAAAAAATGGCGTTTAGTTTATTTGCAACTGGTTTTCACCGGAATACTGATTAGTTTGTTCGGATTAGCAGGAGTCGCTATTTCAGTGCTCATCAAAGGGTCACAAAAAGGATTTTCGATCCCCTTTTTACTCGATAAGCCGGGCTATTTTATTTTGATGGCGGGACTATTGGCATTCATCCCATGTCTGATTGCCTTAATCCATATCTTGAAAATTCTTCATTCCCTCAAATCGAACGCAACCGCTGCTGAAGTTGCTTCTTCATTCGGAATCATCACAATTTGTGGTTATATCATCAGTGCCGTCGCGATCTGTTTGTTCCCTGTTATGTTCATTGTCGCCGACCGTGATGATGCACCCGGTCTCATTCTTTTTGCCTTTTTACTGATTTTGATTCCCTTTACGTTGAGCGTAGTCAGTTCTCTTTTTCAATCAATTATCAGAAATTACGTGAGGACTGACCTTACAAATCCTTAACAGAACAAAAAGTATATCTGATTTAGAACAAGGGATTTAGAACAAAGGACGGATTTTAAAATCCGTTCTTGTTTCGTCAAAATACTTTTCAACTAAACAGATGAATATCCTGAGCGAATCTATTTACAATTTATGTTAAAATAGGATGTAAACTACATAACTTAATTTTACTTAAGGACGGTGTGAATACTAAATGAAGATCCTGATCGGCCAACCAAAACAAGAAACCCAACTCGAACAATTACGACGTGAGATTGCTGCTCATCCTGAAATAGATCTGCTGCTGTATCCGGAAGGGTATTGCCGCGAGACGGATGTCGCGACGTTGCGTCAGTTAGCAAAACAGTATGCGACGATCATCGTGACCGGTTACCGCGATGCAGATCGATTAGACCGGGCACTGATCATCAATACAGCCGGCGACATCCTGCTCGACCGGGCGAAAACACCGGAAGCGGGTCCACTCTATACGCCGTCGACGGCTATCGTTGCCGGGCAATCAGCCGGATATCTGCTTTGCCGCGAGATTTTTCTCGGACTCGATGGTCTGAAGAACGACAGCGTTGATATCATCTTTAATCCGATCGGTGTCGGGATGTTCAGTGAGGAACAATACACGGACTGGTCGGGGGAAGCTCAAAAAATCAGCCGCCAGCAGTCAGCGCTGTTCATCGGAACGAGTCACGCCGACGGCTCTTACCGCAATTGCGGTTTCTCGATTCCGACGGCATTTGCGTTTGATGCGACCGGCGAAGCCATTTTCCTTTCAAAAGATGATCCGCAGACACGGATTCTCGATACCGTGACGAAAACGGTTGAAATCATAGATGTTTTTTCCTTCGAGCAGACACTTTAATCAGAAAAACCCCCCAATCCGGCTCACCGGCTTGGGGGGGTTCGTCTCATTGATGATGTTTCGTATTGTACTCCGAACCTTGACGCATCGTAACGTACTCATCACGTAACAGCGAATACATTTTGACGTCGTGAAATGCTCCTTTAATAAAGATTAACCGGCGTAACGTTCCTTCGTACGTCATGCCGACTTTTTCCATCACCCGGGCGGAACCGATATTACCTTCCATGCACCGCGCCTGGATCCGCTCGAGCTTGAGTTCTTCAAAACCGAATGTCATGACGCATTCGACCGCTTCCGTGACGATGCCTTTGCCCCAGAACTGACGCGATAACGCATAACCGAGTTCTGCTTGTTTATTCTCATCCAACAACAGATGAATGAAATCGATTGTCCCGATCATCTTGCCGGTTTCTTTCCATTCGATGGCCCAAGGTGCTTCTTTCCCTTGCGCGTAGTTCGACAGGACATAGTTCAAAAACTGTTCCGCCTGTTCGATCGTCTGATTTTCATTCCAGGTCACATAACGGGCGGTTTCCTCGTCTTGTGTATATTCGAATAAGTCATCACGATCACTTTCTTGAAGCGGCCGCAGGATCAATCGTTTGGTCTCAAGGAACGGTAAATTCTGGTAAAATCCCGTTGTCGTCATATCAGTTGCCCCCGTTTCTTTTTACCATTATACGGAAAAAATATCGAGAATGCGATATAGTAAAGAAAGAATTTTGAAGGAGGTAAAAAGATGCCTTTTCAAGCTGTCCCGATGACATTTGACTATGCGACCACCATTTTAAATTGGATATATTCTTCCCCTTACGATTTTTACAATATGGAGACGTCGGAGGAAGCATATGCCGAACTGCTGGACGGTTCCTATCAGGCCGTCATCGATCAAGCACAACTGGTCGGCTTCTTCTGTACCGGCCAATCCGCTCAAGTACCACCCGGTCGTCCGCTCGGACTGTACCCAGATGATTATTTGGATATCGGACTCGGACGCCAGCCTGAACTGACCGGGCAAGGAACGGGCTTCGCGTTTTGTTCGTTTGTCCTCGAGACCGTCAATGCCAAATCGGCGTTACCACTCCGTTTGACCGTCGCTTCGTTTAACGAACGGGCGATTCACCTGTATGAACAGCTTGGATTTCGACGACAAGCCACTTTTTCGACGACGCACGCCACGTTTCTCATCATGACGCAATCTCATACGTAAAACGCCATTCTGATTTTATCAAAATTAGGCGAGAATACTCCCACTTCTAAACGAAGTGAAAGTGGGAGATGAATCGCTGGCCTGCCTTTCGGGTATATTCCCCTTGAAGGAGGTGAAAAATGGTGTTGAAGCACATGGCCTACAAATTCAGAATCTATCCGACAAAAGAGCAGGAAATCCTGATCGCGAAGACAATCGGGTGTTCGCGCTTCGTTTTTAACCACTTCTTGGCGAAGTGGGAGGAAATGTACAAAACCACTGGAAAAGGACTGTCCTACGGTTCTTGTTCTAAAGAAATTCCTTTGTTGAAGCAGGAGTTCGACTGGTTGAAGGAAGTCGATAGTACATCTGTTCAGATCAGCGTCAAACATCTTGCTGATGCGTTTGACCGCTTCTTCAAGAAGCAGAACAAACGCCCTCGATTTAAGTCGAAGCGCCATCCCGTCCAGTCTTACAAGACCAACATCCAAGGTAAAAGCCAGCTTCCTGAAGTGTCAATCGTCGGAAACAAGCTCAAACTTCCGAAGCTGAAATGGGTTCGTTTCGCCCATTCGAGACAGATTACAGGCCGTATCTTGAACGCCACAATCCGACGTAACGCTTCAGAAAAATACTTTGTCTCCCTGCTCGTCGAGCAGGAGATCAACGAGCTGCCGAAGACCGGTTCATCTGTCGGCGTCGACGTCGGACTCAAGAACTTCGCCATCCTGTCGGACGGCACGATCTATAAGAACGACCGTTACTTCCGTAAGCTCGAGAAGAAACTGGCGCGCGAACAACGCAAGCTCTCCCGCCGTCAACGCATCGCCCTGAACAAGAAAGTGAAACTTTCCGAGGCGAGGAACTATCAGAAGCAGAAGCGGAAGGTTGCCCGTATCCACGAGAAAATCGCCAACAAGCGCACCGACTTCCTGCACAAGGTATCGACCGAGATCGTCAAACACCACGACGTCATCGGGATCGAGACCTTGTAGGTGAAGAACATGCAGAAGAACCGCAAGTTGAGCAAGGCCATCTCGGACGTCAGCTGGTCGGAGTTCTTCCGCATGCTGGAGTACAAGGCGGACTGGTACGGGAAGATTGTCGTGAAGGTCGGCAAGACCTTTGCTTCCAGTCAACTGTGCTCCAGTTGCGGACATCAACACAAAGACGTGAAACACCTCGGCTTGCGTGAATGGACATGCCCGAGTTGCGGCATCCATCACGACCGAGATGTGAACGCAGGACTGAATCTCAAACAAGAAGCAGAACGCATCTTAGCTTCTTCAACCGTCGGAACGACGGGGTTAGCCTGATCAGGTTTCGACCGTCAGGTCGGATAACTCAGGAATCCTCCACCTCCAAGTGAAGCGTAGGTGGAGGTAGTTCAATCCGGGATGGCATTTTCCTCTTAAATAAATAACTGAAGATAATCGTCAAAAATCCGTGTCATGACTTTTGGTGTATTTGCGATATAGACATTGATCTGCTCCTGATTCGATTGAAGCGGATCAAGACCCGTCTCATCGGTCGGAAAATCTGAGATGCCTTTGATGATGATGCACTCGATCTCATTTTTCCGGCAGATGTAAGCGATTGCCGCCGCTTCCGTATCAGCGACCGTGATACCGTTTTCCTGCAGTTCCAAATAATCGCGCCACATGACGACAGCGCGGTCAGCTGTCCCGATTGTAGCGTTCCCGTCGATGCCGTATTTTGTGACATCAATTGGCACGACAAACGACGGTTTTAGCAACGGTTCAATTTCCTTGACCGTACAGTCATATTGGACGGCACGATCCGGAATAATGATGTCGAGTACGTCAAACCGTTTATCGATGCCGGCACACGTTCCGACGACGAGCACTTTCGTGATTGGAAAATGCGCCAGCATGTACTGATTCCCGCCGACACCGTTTACTTTGCGGACACCGGTGCTGTAAAAGACGACCAGTGTCCCGTTGATTACCTGGAAAAATATTTTCCATACGGATACGTCATCCGTTCCGTTTCTTTCACGTGAAAGTGATTTAACGTCGCTTCGAATTCCCAAACCGTCGCGATGCTGATACCAACCATGAAGCGGTGTTTGCCAACCGTCTCCGAACTCAATCCCATTTTTCCTCTTCATCCATCCAAATCCGTCGCTTCAAATCAAACGTTTCTCCTTCGTCATGGACATTAAAATAGGCTGGAAGCTTTACCCGATCTCCGCCCGCCTGTTGCCAACAACTGCTGAACCAATCCGCAAAGAGTTGTCGCTCCTGTTCAATCAAGATTTCTTCATTTTCCTCATGGAACACATCAAAGTCATCCGCTTGTTTCGGTGTAACGTGATAATACACCGCTTCGTCGAGCATCGACTTACTGCCGGCAAACCCCATTGTCCCGGCTTCTTCAAACACTTCATTGGCTTCCCGGTCCATCGAAAAGAACATGATTGATAGATCATGCCGCGACGGTTCGATAAACGCAGAAAAATCTAGCAGTTCGACATCCGGGGCAAAGGTTGCCTCTGCGATCACTTTCAAATTGTGAACCAGCACGTCTGCGTGCTGCGCAAGATTCATTTTGATTGAAGCTAAATATTCATCAACTGTAAACATGGTTAAAACCTCCATTACTATTTTGAATCATCCTGTATTTAGGATGATACCTGGTTATCCATACAAATAATGGATAACCATCTTCTTATCATCACGTCTTTTCGTTGTTCAGGCAAGCCTTTTTTAGGGACAACAAACAACCTCCACCCGCTTCAGGTGGAGGTCTGTCTGATTAACGTTGTGTTGCTTTGTCATACGCCAGGTCTTGTCCGTTTGTCGCAATGACCTGTTTGTACCAGTCGAACGAATCTTTTTTCATCCGTTCCATCGAGCCGTTGCCTTCGTTGTCGCGGTCGACATAAATCATCCCGTAACGTTTTTTCATCTCACCTGTCGTGAACGACACGATGTCGATGATGCCCCATGGTGTATAGCCCATCAGTTCGACGCCGTCTTCCGTGACCGCTTCCGTCAACGCTTCGATGTGCGTCTTCAGGTAATCGATCCGCGCAGCATCATGAATCTTGCCGTCTTCAATCGTATCGACGGCCCCAAAGCCGTTTTCGACGATGAAGAGCGGGAGTTGATACCGGTCATAGAGACGGTTCAGGACGTAGCGGAGTCCAATCGGATCAATCGCCCAACCCCAGTCGCTCGACTGGATGTACGGATTCTCGACACCGTTCGCCAGTCCCCCGTTGACGATGTTGCCTGTATTGTTGACAGTCGCATCGTGTTTGACGGTCGTCGACATGTAGTAACTGAAGCCGATGTAGTCAACGGTTCCGTTTTTCAGGATCTCGTCGTCGCCGTCGAGAATCGGAATCTGATACCCTTCGCGTTCGAACTCTTTTAAAGCATAGTTCGGATAATAACCACGTGCCTGAACATCCGGGAAGAAATAGCGCTGACGCATCGATTTTTCCGCCAGCATGACGTCTTCCGGATGCGACGAGTACGGATAAATCGGGACGTGCGAAATCATCGCTCCGATTTGGAAGTCGGGATTGATTTCTTTCCCTTTCGCGACGGCAAGAGCACTGGCAATCAACTCATGGTGACCGGTCTGATACATGACTTCCATCGCGTTTTCACCCGGCTCGACTTTGACACCGGAGTTCGTCCAGAGGAACAACGGATTCTCAACATCCATCTTGTTATTGATTTCGTTGAACGTCATCCAGTACGTTACTTTGTCTTTGTAACGCGTGAAGCAGACTTCGGCGAACCGTTCGAAGAACTCGGCGACTTTGCGATTGCGGAAACCGCCGTATTCACGGGCCAGATGTAACGGCATCTCGAAGTGTGACAAGGTGATGATCGGTTCGATGCCGTGTTTCAACAATTCGTCAAAGACGTCATCGTAAAACTGCAGTCCTGCTTCGTTCGGTTCCGTTTCATCTCCGTTCGGGAAAATCCGGCTCCAGCCGATCGACGTTCGGAGACACTTCAGACCCATCTCGGCAAACAGGGCGATGTCTTCTTTATAGCGGTGATAAAAATCGATTGCTTCATGGTTCGGGTAAAAAGTTCCTTCTTCAATCGTATCGGTGATCCGGCGGGCAACCCCGTGTTCACCAGCCGTCATGACATCGACGACGCTTGGTCCTTTACCACCGGCGTTCCAGCCACCTTCAAATTGATGGGCAGCGAGTGCTCCGCCCCATAAAAAGTCGTTTGGTAATGTTTTCATCTTCATTTCCTCCTTGTTTCTTTCTCTTATTTCACGATGATCAAAATTTCTGTGTTTGCTTCGACTGTACCGTTTTGCGTCGCAATGACTTCGGCGTAACTCGACGCGTTCGTGACAATAACGGGTGTAATTGTCTGTAAGCCGTGCTGTTCGATCGCTTCCGCGTCAAACGTCAATAGCGTTTGACCGGCTTCGACACTTGCCCCGTCCTCGACATGTAAGGTAAATGGCGTCCCGCCCAATTCGACTGTCTCGAGCCCGACGTGAATCAAGACTTCGACACCGCTCGTCGAGCGGAGACCGATCGCGTGTTTTGTCGGCGCAATCATGACGATCGTACCGGTGAATGGCGCGACGACCGTGTTTGAAGTCGGGCGAATCGCAATACCTTGTCCCATTGCTCCTGATGCAAAAACTTCGTCTGGTACGTCAGACAGTGGCACGAGTTGTCCTGCCAGTGGTGCTTGAATCGTTTCTTCGTTCGTCAACGTTGCACTGACTTCCTGCGCCGGCACCGGTGTCGCCGGCGCAGTTGCCACCGGGACGACTTTCTCTTCACCAAAGCCGAGAATTTGAATCAGAACGATCGGTAAAATCAAGGCAATCGCCGTTCCGATCAGCAATCCGACGATTGACGACGGATAGTCGGAACTGATGCCGTTGACGAGCGTCAACGGTCCCGGGAGACCAGCGTAAGCAAAGTAATACGGTTTGAAGAAACTGGCGACGACCGCTCCGACCGCGCCCGAGATACAGCCGTAGATGAACGGTTTCTTAAAGCGTAACGTCACGCCGTAGATGGCCGGTTCCGTAATCCCGAAGATTCCGGTCAGACCGGCTGAGACACCAACCTTTTTCGTTTCCTTGTTGCGGGTTTTTAAAATGACACCGATGACGGCACCGACTTGGGCGATGACGGCAATCGTCTGATACGCCTGGAACGAATCCCGACCATACTGTTCGAAGTTCGCCAGGACCATCGGCGTGACGCCCCAGTGGACGCCGAAGATGACGATGATTTGCCAAAAGCCGCCGATAATCAATCCGGCAAGTGCCGGCGCATTTTCCGCTAAATAGTTGTATCCGTTTGCAATTCCTTCCGCTCCGAGCGTCGTGATCGGACCGATGACAAGAATCGTCAACGGGACCATGATGACCATACAGAAGAACGGGACGAACAACGGCTTAATGACATCATTGATCGTCCGGTTCAGGAACCGTTCGAGGTAAGACAGCAACCAGACGAGGAACAACGGCGGCAAGACCGATGACGTATACGTCGTTCCGGATAACGCGATACCGATGAATGAAATCGACTCGCCTGACGTGATCCGTCCCGCCATCTCAGCCCATGTCGGACTGACGAGTGCCGCACTACAGGCGACGGCGATGAATTGGTTGACTTTAAAGTGGTTCGCTGCCGTGATGGCAATGAAAATCGGCAGGAATGTAAACGGTGCCCACGAAATGAAACTGAACACTTCATATGTTCCCGTCGTGGCAAAGTCTTTAAACACAAGCGAAATTAAGATGAGTGCCCCTTGCAAAATCCCGGCTGCCGCCAAAATATAGACGAACGGTGCAAAAACAGCCGACATCGTCGCGATGATCCGGTTTAAAACCGTCCCTTTCGGTGCTTCGGTTCCCTGATCCGAATTCCCGTCTTCATCTAATGAGACAAGTGGTCGAAATGCTTCATAGACTTCCCCGACGTGTTGGCCGATGACGACCTGGAACTGACCGCCTGATTCGACGACCGTGATGACGCCCGGTAAGGCAGCGACTTGATCTTTCGCTTTTGCATCTGACCGTTTCAACACTAAACGCAGCCGGGTCGCACAACGTGCGACACTGATGATATTGTCCTCGCCGCCAACCGCCTCTAAAATCGAATGCGCCAGCTGCTGATAATCACGCACTTTACTCATCCCTGAACCCCCTTATGTTGTAAATCCGTATCGTACGTTCTTATTATAATTGTACATGTACAATTTATCAATCAATATTTAATTTAATTATCAGTATTATTCAGTTCGAAATCGTCTTATGCTATAGTAAAAAAGCAGAACAATTACTGGAAAATGAGGGTGAACCATGCTGAAATACCAACAGACGGCAACAGAAATCGAAGCCTACATCGAGCAACATGCGTTACAGCAAGGAGATAAATTACCGGTTCTCGATCAATTGATCCGTCAATTTGCGGTCAGCAAGACAACGATGACGAAAGCACTGGAATTATTGGAGCGAAAAGGCATCATCTTTCAAGTCCGTGGCAGCGGAATTTTTGTCCGCAAGACCAATCGGAAAGGCTATATCGAGCTGTTTTCGACGCAAGGCTTTAAGCAGAATCTCGTCGAACATGACATCAAATCCAAAGTCCTGTCGTTTGAGTTAATCCCGTGTCCGGAAGCGATCGCTGAAAATCTCGGCTGCACGACTGATGAGATAGTTTATTACATTAAACGGATCCGCTACATCGACGGGCATATCATGTGTCTTGAGGAATCCTATTATCGTCAAGCCATCGTGCCTTACTTAAACCGGGAAATCGTTGAACAATCGATCTTTGAGTACCTCGAGACGGCACTCGGACTGAACATCGGGTTCTCGGATATGTATATGCATGTCGGTAAGTTGCCGGACGCGATCGCAACCCATTTGGAGCTCACAGCCGGTGATCCGGCATTGACGGTCGAGACGATCTTCCACCTGACGAACGGCCGTCCGTTCGACTACTCCGTCATTACCTATCATTACGAGCACTCGCAATTCGTCGTTCAGGCGAACGGCTTGTATTTATGAAGGGGATTTTACTACGACAAAACAGGCGATTATTTCAGTTTCTTGGATCGTGCTGAACTCGGTGCGTACGGTCCGGACGTCCCGTATACGTGTCACGTGACCACCACAAAAGATCATGCATTCGAGATTTCTTACCGGCTCTACGATTTTAAGACGAACCGGTTACTCTATTCGTCTGAATGACCGAAATGACTTTGAAGGGAAGGTGACCACCATATGACCATCGAAACCGATAGATTGACGATTGTTCCTTATAGCGCGCAATGGACGCCACTCGTTTTGGCGCAAACATATGAAAATGGGCCTGAGCTTGAGAACCATTTAATTGGACTAGCAGAAAACCCTGCTCTGCTCCACTGGGGCAGCTGGCTTGTTATTCGCAAGGATGGGAACATCATCGGTGATATCGGATTTAAAGGATTACCTTCTGCAAATCAGACCGTTGAAATCGGCTACGGGTTGCTCGATTGTTATCAAAATAACGGCTATGCCACGGAAGCAGTCGCCGCTCTTGTCGCCTGGGCTTTGTCACGCTCGAACGTTAAAACTGTTTCAGCTGAAACATCGATGACAAATCAAGCTTCGATTCGAGTCTTGGAGAAAATTGGTTTTAAAAAAGCAACTGTGTCCGACACATTTATCCATTGGTCATGTCTTCAAACGGACGTATGCAAATGAATCCTGAAATCATCTCTTATTTTTTCATTTTCTTGCTAGGTGTCGGGTTTGTCTTACCGGCCTGTTATGTTCTTGTGCTTCACTTCGACAATAAGCAATATGCTTTCTTAAAAAAGCTCAAGTGGACGGGTGTCCTGTTACTCGGATTGCTGTGTCTTTGGATCACGGTGCCGAGCTTCACCGAGATGGTGTTTCGTGATTACCGTGTATTAGAAGGTGCCTGTGTTTTAGAACCGTCTGAGTCAAAAAGAACATCCATCGATATCACGTTAACGGAAACCAACGACACATTTTCTTTCCGTGACGCACCTGATCTTAATGCTTACGGCAAAAAGGTTCCGTATTATTGCCGGATGACGACGACTCGGAATCAGGCGTTCGAAATTAATTACCGGGTCTACGAAAAAGATACGAAAAAGCTGCTCTATGCAAATTGAGCAGACAAAACAAGCGGAGTCCCTGTGAATAGGAACTCCGCTTGTCTTATTGTTCGATGCCGGCACGTTCAGCCGGTTCGAGAAACAATTCATCATCAAATGTCGTCAGTTCAATCATTCGACCGTCTTTTTCATACCAGGCGGCCAGTCCTTCCCGGTCGACCCACTTCCAGCCGGCTTGCCGGATTCGCATTTCGTATAATACGCCGGGTCCTTCGACTTCCGACACGAGATGCGTCTTGACTAATAAGCCCTCCGGCTTTTCCTCGACCGTCCCCGTCCGTGGAATCGGAAAACCGTTCACTTGTGACGTCTCAAACAGATAATACCAAGCCGTTCCGCTGATGATCACCACACCTAACAAACCTGCCAGCCACTTTCCCATGCGTCTCGTATTCATGTCATCCAGCCCCTCTTCCCTCATCTATGTATCCCTCTCATTTTACCAATCATTTCCTTGCCTTTACCTCCTGCTTAGGGCGGATTCTTGACGGCCAAACAAAATGAAAACGAATGAGAAACGTGTCATTTTTGTGAAAAGAAATGAAAAAAATTATTATTTTTTCATTTATCTTGACGACAAGACGTCTTCCTTAGAGTCTCAACGGTTTAACAACTCGCGGCATAGAGCCATTTTCAGTCGTTTTCAAGTCATTAAGCCACTTAATGACTTGACTTCATTTCCTACTATGTTACGATACGAACTTATTAAAGGGAGTGAATAGAACTTATGAAATTCAGAAAAGAAAAAGTCAATGTCGTCGACATGAAGCAAACCAAAAAAAGTGTCTACGCGACCGGAATTGGGAATGCGATGGAATGGTTCGATTTTGGTCTTTATTCCTATCTCGCAATCATCATCAGTCAAAACTTCTTTAGTGCTGTTGAAAATGATGAACTGAAGCTTGTCTTTACCTTTGCGACGTTTGCGATCGCTTTTTTAATGCGGCCAATCGGCGGAATCGTTTTCGGACGAATCGGAGATCGTCTTGGACGAAAGGTCGTCCTTACGACGACAATCGTCATGATGGCGGGTTCGACCCTCATCATTGGATTATTACCAACGTATGATCAAATCGGAGTTTGGGCACCGATTTTACTGTTACTGGCCCGGATTTTACAAGGGTTCTCAACCGGCGGTGAATATGCCGGCGCAATGGTCTACATTGCTGAATCCTCACCGGATAACAAACGAAGCGCCCTCGGAAGTGGTCTTGAAATCGGGACACTCGCCGGTTACATTCTCGCGTCGATTCTCGCAACCGTCTTGTTCGTAACGTTATCGGACGACCAAATGGCGTCATGGGGCTGGCGGATCCCGTTCATTTTAGGGGCACCACTCGGACTGTTTGGTCTGTACTTGCGTCGTCACCTTGATGAATCGCCGATCTTCGAAAATGAAATCAATGAAAATACGGAAGAACCGGCTACGTTCCGGGAAATTCTACGGGACCATAAACGTGATATCATCGTTTGTTTCATCGCCGTCGCGTTTTTCAATATCACGAACTACATGCTGCTGTCGTATATGCCGTCTTACCTGAATGAAGTCATGGGGATTTCAAGTTCAACGAGTACGATTTTGATTACCGGTGTCATGGTCATCATGATTCCACTCGCTTACTTCTTCGGTAAACTCAGCGACAAAAAGGGTAACCGTAACATCGTCTTGTTTGCCTTGGCAGGTCTCTCGATCCTGTCGATTCTCTCATTCTACATGATTGGTCTGAAACCACTCTTGTTCGTCGGAATCGGAATCTTCATCCTTGGTTTCTTCCTCGCGATTTTCGAAGGAACAATGCCAAGTCTATTACCAAGTATCTTTTATACGGATGTCCGTTACCGGACACTTTCTGTTACGTTTAACGTGTCCGTCTCGATTTTCGGCGGAACGACACCACTCGTTTCGACATGGCTCGTCCATGCGACACAAAATCCGCTCTCTCCGGCATATTACCTGACAGCCGTCAGCGTGATCGGCTTCATCACGTTCTTCTTCTTCTTCAAGAGTACATCGGGCAAAGCCTTAAAAGGTTCCCACCCGACCGTCTCGACGGAAAAAGAACTGCATGCCGTTGCGAAGAAGCCGGATGATGCTTTATGGTGGGCTGAATAATCGATTAAAAAAAGGACCGGCGTCGCAAAGCGGCACCGCCTCAGATTGCAGACAACCCCTCATTTCGAACTAGAAATGAGGGGTTTTTGTATGATAGGAAGATAATTAAAAGGATACATCCTGTTTCACGTGGTCCATATCGCCTTCCATCAGGATTATATCCCCCTGCTCCGTCGATTCGACAATCGTCAGACTCGTCCCGTGGATGAAGGAAGATTTCCACAGTTCCTCTATCCCGGTTCTTTTAAAATGAGACAACAGCACTTTGATGGCGATGCCGTGTGTAACGATCAGAATCATTTCCTCTGGATGCTTCACTTGGATCTCTTTCAAAAATTCAACCAAACGATTTTGCAACACTTCAAAATTTTCCCCGGTTTTTGATATGTACAGATGTGGTGTCTCCCAGAATGCCGTATAGGCTTCCGCGTCACTCTGCTTTAAACAATCATGGGTCTTCCCTTCCCACTCACCCAGATGAATCTCTTTGAGTCGTTCATCGGTCTGGATCGGCACAGTCCGTTCCTCACAAATCAATTGTGCTGTTTGGAATGTCCGTTCGCTCGGACTCGAATAGACGGCTTGAAACGCGGTGTCTTGCAGACGTCGCCCTAATTGTTTGGCATATTGCCGGCCTTTTGCGGTCAACGGAGAATCTTTCCATCCTTGCAGCCTGTTTTCGGTATTCCATTCCGTCTCACCGTGGCGTGTCAGATAAATTATAGTCATCACCTTTCCATCCTTTCTGTTTCTGTTAAAACCCACTTAATTTTACCATCTAAAAAGATAATTAACCCGGGAAAAATATTCAATAAAAAAACCAAATGCAATCTTCTCGGTTAAGAGAAAGATTGCATTTGATCTTTAGCTTATTTCGAAACAGATGTCTGCGTCAGTACTGCACCATTTGACGCGATGACTTCCTTGTACCAATAAAATGAATCTTTCCGCGACCGGGCAAGTGTTCCAGATCCGTCATCGTGTTTATCGACGTAGATAAACCCGTAGCGTTTGCTGTACTCGCCGGTTGACGCACTGACGAGATCGATACAGCCCCAGCTCGTATACCCCATCATGTCAACGCCGTCCTGAATCGCTTCCATCATTGCTTTCAAGTGGCCTTCGAGATAGGCAATCCGGTACGAATCATGAATCGCACCGTCGGCTTCGACTTTATCGTAGGCACCAAGTCCGTTTTCAACGATGAACAACGGAATCTGATACCGGTCGTATAATTTATTTAAGATGATCCGCAACCCGTCCGGATCGATTTCCCAGCCCCAGTCGCTCGCTTTCAAGTACGGATTTTTGACCCCGCTCATGATGTTTCCACCGGCATCGTTTCCGTCTTTCTCCGCTTTTTCCGTCCGTGACATGTAGTAACTGAGCGAAAAGAAATCAACGGTGTAATCACGCAACAGTTCAAGATCACCGTCTTCGACAACCAGCTCGATGTTGTTTTCCGTGAAGAAACGGTCGGCAAACGCCGGATAGGTCCCACGGACGTGAACATCCCCGCAGAAATAGTTCATCATCCGTTCTTCTTCCAGTGCAAACTGGACGTCGACCGGGTTTGAGCTGAACGGATAAACCGGAGCGGCAATCAGCATGCAGCCGATTTGCATCGTCGGATCAATTTCCCGGGCGGCCTTCGTCGCCAGACTGCTCGCGACGAACTGGTGATGCAGGCCTTGATAGGTCGACTGCAACATGTTTTCGTCTTCGCGGACCGCCATCCCGAGACTGAGCATCGGCATGAACTGGGCACCATTGATTTCGTTAAAGGTCAGCCAGTACTTGACCTTTCCTTGATAACGCTCGAACAGCACCCGGCTGTAGCGTTCAAAGAACGTCACGAGCCGGCGGTCGCGCCAGCCGCCGTATTCTTTTGCCAAATGGAGCGGCAGTTCGTAATGCGAAATCGTGACGAGCGGCTCAATGCCGTGTTTCAGCAATTCATCAAAGACGTTGTCATAAAACTGCAGACCCGCTTCATTTGGTTCCGTTTCGTCCCCGTTCGGGAAGATGCGGCTCCAGGCGATTGACATCCGGTACGTCTTGAAGCCCATTTCGGCAAACAGGGCAATGTCTTCTTTATAGTGACTGTAAAAATCAATGCCGTCATGATTCGGATACGTATACTCTTCTTTTAACTCGAAATCGAACTGCGGATCATGGATGACCTGCATCCGGTGTTTGCCGCCCGGCATGACGTCGGCAATCGACAATCCTTTGCCGTCTGTTGCGTACGCCCCTTCGAGTTGATTGGCAGCCGTTGCGCCGCCCCATAGAAAATCGGATTTGATCTGTTTCATGAATAATTCCTCCTCTGATTGGTTTTAGACTAAAATGCGTAAGACGTCGCGTGACGGTTCGACCGTTCCTTGATACGTCGGTAAGACGTCGAGATAACTCGCTGTATTCGTCACGATGACCAGTGTGATGACGTCGTATCCGGCTTGTTTGATCTGCTCGATATCGAAGCGGATCAACGGATCACCGACCCGGATTGCCTGGCCGCTCTCGACGAACGACTCAAAATGTTGTCCGTTCAGCTGGACGGTGTCGAGACCGATGTGGACCAAAATCTCAACGCCGGTGTCCGACCGTAAACCGATCGCGTGTTTCGATGGATAGACCGTGACGACTTCCCCGTCAAACGGGGCATAGACGACACCTTCATCCGGAATGATCGCCAATCCTTTTCCCATGGCGCCGCTTGAGAAGACGGCATCATCGACTTGTTCGAGTGAAATGATTTCGCCTTTGACTGGTGCGAGGACCGGTAAGCCGACCTGTTCGCTGATCGTCGGTATTTCTTGCGTAACCTGTTCGTTGTCGCGGGCAAAGAAGTATGTCAGTCCGAACGACACGAGTGTCGCGACAGCAAGACCAATCAGCGCCCCCCAGAACGTCAAGTTGAGACCGTTCTGCGGAATCATGACCGGAATACCGAAAATCCCGAGTCCGCCCATCGCGTAGGAAGCTGTTCCGAGCCCGCCGCCGACCAAACCGCCGGCTGCTCCACCGACAACACCGAAAATGAATGGTTTTTTCCGCGGCAGCGTCAAACCGTACATCGCCGGTTCCGTGATTCCGAAGATGCCGGCAATCGTCGAAGATGTACCAAGTCCTTTGATTTTCGGATCTTTCGCCCGCATCGTGATCGCGAAGACGGCACCGACTTGACCAAATGTCGCCATCAGGACACCGACTGTAATCGTGTCAAAACCGTTGACGGCCAGGTTATTGATGATGATCGGGACCAGTCCCCAGTGGAGACCAAACATGACGAAGATTTGCCAAAAAGCGCCGATGAACGCAATCGCGATGACCGGACTCAAGTTGTAGAGGAACGAGTAACCGGCCGCAAGCCCCTGGCTCGCATACGTCGCAAGCGGTCCAATCGCAAGAAACGTCAACGGAACGACCAGCATCAGGACGAGCATCGGCGTCGTAAAGTTTTTGACCGCTTCATGCGAGTGGCGGTTAAAGAATCTTTCGAGTTTCGCCGAGACATACGTCGCAAGAATGATCGGAATGACGGACGATGCATAACTCATCAGGACGACCGGAATCGTCAGGAACGTCAAACTTTCACCGGAAGCTTGCAAGGCAACGATCGACGGATAGACGAGCGCCCCCCCGATAATCATCCCGATATACGGATTACCGCCGAATTTCTTCGCCGCCGAATGCCCGAGGACGACCGGCAGGAAGTAAAACAGGGCGTCCGCCGTCGCGTTCAGGACGATGTACGTGCCCATCGTCGGCGTCAACAGACCGGTCGCGACAAGAATCGCGAGTAACCCTTTTAACAGCCCGCTGCCTGCCATTGGACCAAGGATCGGTGTGAAGATGCCGGCAATCGTATCGATGAAGCGGTTGAATAGACTGGTTTTTTCCGTTTCTTCCGAAATCTCCTGACCGATTCCGTTCAATTCGTTGTAGACGTCGCCGACATGGTTTCCGATGACGACCTGGAACTGCCCGCCGCTCTTGACGACAGTAATGACACCATCCACCTGTTTCAACGCTTCGGCATCGGCTTTTTGTTCATCCTTTAATTTGAACCGTAATCGTGTCGCGCAGTGAAAGACTGTCTTGACATTGTCTTCGCCCCCGACCAATCGGACGATGTCTTGCGCAAGTGCTTGATATTTGCCCACTTGACTCACTCCATTCTTATTGTTGGAATAAAAAAACCTAAACGACGACAAGTGAAAAACACCTGTTATCATTTAGGTTTGGCCCGTCGATGCGGTAACCATCCTTAGGATCGATTCTGTTTCATGAGATTTTCGATATGAATCATCAAGTAAAGCCGTTCATCTTTCGAAACCATGTAGTCATACTTTCCAGTAATCAGGTTGGCAATCTTTTCGACACACTCAAATGCCAGCGGATATCGGGATTTGACCATTTCGTACAGTTCTTCGTCCCCTCCGGTGTTCAGCTTTGTCTTTGAGACAATCCGCTGGACAAAAAACTTTAAATGGGTTAAAAACCGGGCATACGCGTGGGACTCTTCATCCAGTTCGACTTGAAAATGATACGTGATGATCGTCATGATGGCCTGCGTTGCCTTTGTCATTTCGGTAACGATGTGCAAACTTTCACCTTTGACGCCGGACATCGAGGCGTTGACCAGATGCAGCGCAATCGAGACCGCTTCCTCTTCGTCGAGATTGACGCCATGCCGTTCATTGATCAGGCGGACGGCTTCTTTTCCGGCGGCAAATTCCGGACCGTAAAACCGTTTGACTTCCCAGACGAGTGGATTCCGGATCATGATTCCATCTGCATACCGTGACAGTGCGTAGTGGATATGATCGGCCAGTGTCACGTACACCGTATCATGGAGCGATTTGTCGAGTTTCACTTCTGCCATCTTGACGATCTCCTTGACCGTCTCGATTTCAGCCTGCGGCATCTCGTTCAAAAAATCGATGAATCGTTCCCGGCTCTCTTTACTCTCGAGCGTAAAGACTTTTTCGATCCTTGATTCGTCAATCACATCACCCATTCGTTTTTGAAATGCGATTCCCCGCCCCATGACGACATGTTCCTGTCCGTTCGATTCAATCGCCACGACATTATTATTAAACACTTTCACGATTTGCACGGAATCCCTCACCTCCACTCTAGAGCATCGTATTGAAAAGAAAAAACCTAAATTCATATCCATCGCCGCAACACGCAACAGATATCAATTTAGGTTTTGCCTGCTATCGCAGTAACAATCCTAGTTGGTTTATTCTTTTCATTACTAGAATACGATGGAAAACGGATGGCGTCAATCATTTTATGAAGCGCTTTCAAAAATAATAATGAATACCCGCTCCACCGGAAAAGAGGAGCGGGTATTTCTCGTCAGGATGTCTGTTTCAATACCAGTTTTACCTGCTGGATTTGATGGTTTTCGACGTGTAACAGTTCGAGATCGTATGTCTCCATCTCGAGCCGCTCACCAGCTTGATAGTCCGTTCCTTGTGCTTGAATGAAGCCGGCAATCGTATCGATTTCATCCGCGTCAGTAAACGTCAGGTTAAACCGTTCCTGTAAATCTGCCAGCAACACGGTCCCCGACAGATGATATTCCGTCTTCGAAACCGTCTCGATGTCGGCTTGTTCATCTTCGTCGAATTCATCGCGGATTTCGCCAACGATTTCTTCGAGCAAGTCTTCCATCGCAATCATTCCGGCAGTCCCGCCGTACTCGTCGATGACAAGCGCGATGTGGGAACGCGTCACCTTCATCTTCAGCAACGTTTCCTGGAGCGGTGTCATTTCGGACACGGCCGGAATGTCTTTCATATACTTCTTTAAGTCGCGTTGTTGATCGTTCGCCTGATCGGTCAGGACTTCCTTGACGTTGACGTACCCGATGATTTTATCTTTATCAAAATCCTCGATGACTGGGTAACGCGTGTATTGATTGTCCGTCATGATTTGTAAGACTTCGGCCCACGTCATGCTGAGCGACAGCGTCGTCACGTTCATCCGGGGCACCATGATGTCTTTCGTCACCCGCTCGTCGAAGGCAAAGACGTTTTGCATCAACGCGAGTTCCGTCTGGTTGATTTCACCGCTCTTGAAGCTTTGCGACATGATGATTTTCAACTCTTCTTCCGAGTGAGCTTGTTCGTGCCCGGTCGGCTGAACGCCGAACAGACGTAAGAAAATTCGTGCCGAACCGTTCATCACCCAGATGAATGGATACATGATTTTACCGAACACATACAAAGCCGGTGCGAGCAGTAACGTCATCCGTTCCGCGTACTGGATGGCGAGTGTCTTCGGAGCAAGTTCACCGATGACAACGTGCAGAAATGTCACCGAAACGAACGCAATCGTATAGGAAAGAACCGTCGACAGTGCTGCCGCGACGCCAAACTCGTCAAAGACCGGTCCGAGCAGTTTCTCGACGGTCGGTTTCCCGAGTGCTCCGAGTCCCAGTGCCGTGATCGTGATTCCGAGCTGACAGGCGGACAAATAATAATCGAGGTCACTGGCGACCTTCTTGGCCAGGACCGCTCCTTTGTTTCCTTCCTGAATCATTTGATCAAGTCGTGACATCCGAACCTTGACGACCGCAAACTCCGATCCGACGAAAAACGCCGTCAAGACAATCAACAACACCAGTAACGCCAAATTCAATACCAACAATATGTCCAATTCTTTCCCCTGAATCAGGGGGTCACCTCCAATAAAATAATTTGAATCGAGAAATGATTCCACAATTTAAAACCGTACAGTGAAACGTTCTAGTTACAAACATAACGAATCTTTTTCCGGATTTCAATTTTTTTGCCTCAGGTAATGACTTGATTATTCAGAATAATCTGATTGAAGTTTCTAAAAGGAGTACTTTTGATACTAGGTTTCTTCCCATGGTTTAGCGGCTATATAAGAGCTATGCACATCAACATCTCAAGTTAAAGTAGTTTAAGACAAAGCTTCTTGAAATCAAATGATGTTCGTAAAATCGTCAGTGGAGAGGTAGTGGATTATTATGGAAAAAACAAGAAAAGGTTTCTCGTCGTACTTGCGACCAGAGGCAGACGGAGCAGGTCGAAACATCTCGTGGAGTTCAATCATCGCGGGGGTCGTATCATTTTTTGCACTTTTAATTACATTCAGCTTAATCGGTTCAGCGATCGGCTTTGGTGTCACGGACGTCACGTCCGACAAACCGTTTGACGGTGTCGGCATCGGATTAGCCATCTGGGCGATCCTGTCGTTGTTAATCTCATTGTTCGTCGCCGGTTTCGTTTCCGGTGTGACATCATCACGTGCCGGACTCGTTCACGGTTTTCTCACATGGTCGACAAGTGTCATCCTCTTGTTCGCTTTGTTGACATTCACGACAATCAACACGTTCCAAACAGTTGGTTCCGTGCTCGGTACAGTCGGTGGTGCAGCAGGTCAAGGTGTCGGCGCCATTGCCAGCACAACATCAGATGCTGTTTCAAAAGGATTCAGCTCAGTGACAGATAACGTCTCAAACGTTGATACAAAAGAACTGGAAGGTAATGTCGATGAAATTCTAAAAGATACAGACATTAAAGAACTACAACCAAACTACTTGCAAGGTCAACTCGATGCAGTCAAAGATGATGCGACTGCAGCAGGGAAAGATGTCTTAACAAAACCGGAAGATTTCGATAAAATCGTCAGCGATCTTGGTGACAAATTGACAGCACGTTCAGAAAAAATCCAAAACTCGGTCGATGAAGATAAAATCGCTGAAGCCGTTGCTCAAAACACAGATCTCTCACAAGCAGAAGCAGATAAAGCAACGAAAAACATCGTTGACGGTTTAAAGCAGGCAACAAGCGAAACAAGCAAACAAATCGAAAACGCAAAACAAACACTTGATGAAACATCAGCTGATCTCAAGAAAACAGTTGAAGATGTCCGTGTTCAAACAGAACAAGCGACACAAACAGCATCTAAAGTTTCAATCTGGGGCTTCGTCGCTCTCATCTTAACGATGATCGTGACATCAATCGCCGGCATCACAGGTTCACGTGTTGCATCACGCGGTCGTATCGCCAACAAATAATCGAATACATGCAGCCGAAGGTCCCAGAGACCTTCGGCTTTTTTGTTTGACAATCGTTTTGAATCTGTTAGGCTGTTAACTAACGACCGTTAGGAAGGTGAATGAATGAAAGCTTCATTATTATTGCAAACTGCCCTTCGGCATTTTGCACAACACGGCTACGAAGGCGCTTCCTTACAAGAGATTGCCCAGGAAGTCGGCATCAAGAAACCTTCGATTTACGCCCACTACCGTGGAAAAGACGATTTGTTTCTCACAGCGATGACACATGCGCTCGAGACACAGAAAACACATCTCGCCACGTACTTCATCTCGACGCGCCATCTCTCGCTCGAAGCGAGCCTAAAAGGTTTTTTTGATTGGTTTCTCGAGGAAAGCACCCAAAATGATCAGCTGAAATTCATTTTACGGATTGCCTACTTCCCGCCTGTCAAACTAGAGCGGGAAGTAACGGATTTGATTAATCCGTTTTTTGATTCGATGCAACGCCACTTGACCCGTTTGTTGCGGGAACGCGACCGACAAGAACAGATTTTATATTCGGATGATTACGAAAGTGCCGCCCTCGCCTACTTGACGGTGACGGAAGGTACAATGACGGAGTTCGTCTACAACGGTGTCGAAGCCTATCAACGACGTTTTACTGCCGTCTGGCCAATTTTTTGGCGGGGACTTGTCCGCTAACTAAAAAAGAAACAGAGGAATTCACCATGCAAAATAACAAATTGATCTTAGGCACCCTGCTGCTTAATCTTTTTATCGCGTTTTTAGGAATTGGTCTTGTCATTCCCGTCACCCCGACCATCATGAACGAACTGAACATCTCCGGTTCGACCGTTGGTTACATGGTCTCAGCATTCGCCTTTGCACAGCTCGTGTTATCGCCGCTTGCCGGTCGTGCCGTTGATAAATATGGCCGGAAACCGATGATCATCATCGGTCTGTTCATCTTCAGCATGTCAGAACTGTTATTTGGTCTCGGTCAATCGGTCGAAGTCTTATTCGCGTCGCGGATTCTGGGCGGGGTCAGTGCCGCCTTCATCATGCCGGCTGTCACAGCGTTCATCGCCGACATCACGACGAATGCAACCCGTCCAAAAGCCCTCGGCTACATGTCAGCGGCGATTTCGACCGGTTTCATCATCGGTCCGGGAATCGGTGGTTTCCTGGCGGATATTGGGACTCGTGTCCCCTTTTTCTTTGCCGCAGCCTTTGGACTCGTCGCGATGATTTTGTCGGTCTTTACGTTACGCGAACCGGAACGCCATTATGAACAGACGACAACACCGCAGCAAAAAACCGGTTTCCGGAAAGTCTTTTCACCGCTCTACTTCATCGCCTTCATGGTGTTGCTGATTTCTTCATTCGGACTCGCTTCGTTTGAGTCACTGTTTGCGCTGTTCGTCGACCGGAAGTTTGGCTTTACGGCGAAAGACATCGCCCTCGCGATTTCACTTGGTGCCATCGTCGGTGTCATTGTCCAGGTCGGCTTATTTGAACGTCTGACGCGCTGGTTCGGTGAGATCCGGCTCATCCGCTACAGTCTGATCGGTTCGACGTTGCTCGTACTTGTCATGACGTATGTGACAAGTTATCTCTCGATTATTCTCGTGACGATGGTCGTCTTCGTCGGCTTTGACTTAATGCGTCCTGCGGTCACGACGTATCTGTCGAAAATCGCCGGAAACGAACAGGGTTTCGTTGGCGGGATGAACTCAATGTTTACGAGCATCGGGAATATTCTCGGACCGGTAATCGGCGGCATCCTGTTTGATGTCGATCTCAACTACCCGTTTTATTTTGCGACCGTCATGCTTGCAATCGGGATCGCCTTGACATTCGTCTGGCGGGAACAGCAGCCGGCTGAAGCGACAGCAGAACAAAAAACATCGTAATGAAAAACCCGAACGTGTTCTGTATCAAAATGAGCCCTGACTAGTAGCTCTTCGATACAACATTCCGTTCGGGTTTTTTCATGGACTAATCTCAAACATGCCAGCCAAGTCCTGCACATCTGATAAAACAGAAATCATTCCCGGCCCTGTGTCCTGCAAGACAGACGCCATGACCGGATACGTATCAAGCAACGTTCCGTCGAAATCCCAAATCACATTCCGGTACATGGTGTCGCCTCCTGTCGGACGACCCAGTCCTGTATCCGGGTCAATTTGTCTGTTTCCGGATTTTCCAAATAGTCAAAGGCCTTCAATACTAATGGTGATGCATTGGAAGTATTGACTTCTGCCCGGCTCCTCCAGGACGAACCCACCGAATCCTGCCCGAAAAATATCTCCGGAACAGACTGCTCTCCGTCAACCTCTAACACGTGGAAAAACACCCCGATATGATGAAGGTGCGACGCCCGGTGCCAGTCAGACTGAACGGAAAACTCAAACGCCCCGATTAATCGTTTTGAGCGGACCGTTAATCCCGTCTCCTCCTGAAACTCGCGGTTCAGTGCGTCAGGTAACGTCTCAAAATCTTCGAGACTGCCCCCCGGTAAATCGTACCGGTACGTGTACGGTCCGCCCTGCTTATGAATGACGAGCAGTTTTCCTTCATTATAATAGATGCCGTATGTACCGAATGCCCGGTGAAATGTCGGTTCGTTTGTATTCATGATTCATCCTCCCTCATATACGTTGTTAACCATCGCTCGACCGATTGTAACGTCCCTTCTAAATGGCCGCCGAACGTAGGATCACTTTCCGTCCCAAGCAGCGTGACCTTATCCTCCAACGCGCCTTCGAGTCGAATCGGTCGATAGGCAGGAAACTCGGTTAACGGTTCAGCATCCGCTCTCGCTGCTGTCTCCGGTTCATTTGCCCAGTCCTGATACAAAACGGCAATCGGATGACCGGCTTCCTTTCCGAATAAACGGATCAACTGTTCGATGACCTGCCGCTTTACTGCTGTTTCTCCAAGCGTTGCACGCTCCGTTGCCGTCAGGCGGAAAAATCCGAATAGGGCTCCGGGGCCGGTCGGCGGTGACGCATCATGGATTTCCTGCAGCACACCGGACCAGCTGATGGCGAAACCGGATCGACCGCTTTGCCGCCAAAATGGGGTATCGTACACGGCGACCACCTTCGCTTGCCCGGCCATCCAGGTTGGTGTTGTCCTCAGTTGATCGTGCACGGATTCTGGTAAAGCGGGACGCCATTGGATCAGTCCGCTGAGTCGCGGCGGGAGTGTCACGATAACGTGATCAAACGTTTGCCGGAATTGACTCCCCATCTGCTCCATCGTCAGTTCGACCTGATTGGTTGCTTCAATCGCCGTCACACGGTGCGCCAGTTGAATCGTTCCGGGATGCAGCCGTTCCGCCAGCGCCTCCGTCACGCTGTGCATTCCGTTTACCAGTCTGTGCGATAAAACCGTTTGACCGTCCGGTAACCGGTGTTGTTCGACTTGCCCCGGTGACCGTTCGAGCATCATCGTCTCTTCGATCGCCTGAACAAGGACCGACAGTTGCAGACGCTCAATCAGCGTCGTCATCAAACGTTCTGTTTCCGGCCAATACCAGGTTGGTCCGAGATCAAACGCATAGGACTGATCTTTAAGCGTCACCGTTTTCGTCAGGACCCGGCCGCCGATCCGGTCACGTGCTTCAAAAATCGTGACCTCATCTCCCCTTTCCTGCAGACGCGAAGCGGTGTACAAGCCGGTCAGACCGGCACCGACGACAGCGATTCGTGGCATGTTCATCCCTTCTTTCTCATGTTTCTTTCTAGTGTACCGAATATTTTTTGGAAGGCACAGAAAAACAGAGCGTCATCCGACACTCTGTTCGCTGTTGCTTAGGATGATTGCATATGTTGCCAGTCGTCTTCATCAAAGATCGACTGGACCCATTCGGTGGAAACATATAATGATTTGGCGATGGCTTCGTCGGATTTCCCGAGTTTACGCAGCAAATGGACGATTCGAATCCTTCGCTCGAGTTCACGCTCGTCAGGTAACAATTCCGGCATCATGTCGGCGCCTCCTTTCTCTCTTTAAGCCAACCGTCATCGTTTTGTCTAAGTTACCCGTTTATCGGTTGAATATTCCGATAATTCAAGAGGTTCGATGATTTTTGATAAAGAGTCTCAAAAAAGTAACAGTATGTTTTTCGTTTAAATGTAAAACAGACTTTACAAAAAGTAAAACACACTTTACAATTTAAGTATCAACTAATGAAGGAGAAACTGTGATGAAGCTGACGAACCGGGTTAAATCGTTGCGCAGCAGCAACGGATGGACGCAGGAACAGTTTGCTCAGATGATCGGTGTCACGCGTCAAACCATCATCTCGCTTGAAAAAGGCAGTTACACCCCGTCTCTGTTGCTCGCGATGCAAATTGCACGGGTATTCGCACTACCGGTCGAATCGATTTTTTATCTAGAGGAGGAATCGGAATGAAACGTGTTATCATTCAATCGTGTTTAAACATTTGTATGTATTTTTTAGCAGCTGTTTTCATTAGTTCTATTCACGATCAACTAAATATTTTTCAAAATGATCCGGTCAACGGTGCCGGCTTCAATCTGACGTTGGACCTTTCCATTATTCTTCCCGTTATATTGGTCGCAATCGGTCTTTCGGTCACCGGCTACTGGATGCGGACAGATAAGAAGAGTTCGCTTTCCAAGTGGTCGTCGTCGACGACTGAGTTTTCTGATGAAGATGAACGGGAGGAAGTCATTACAGGAAAGGCGACACGTGCCGCATACGTGAGCTTTTTAATCACCTTACCGCTATTGATGATTGCCTTGTTGTTTGATGTTCCGCTGATGTCGATTTTTCCAAACTTTGCGTTTTATGCCATTGCGCTCGTCTTAACAGCAGGAACCTTTTCTTACATGGCGGCCTGGGTCTATCATTACCAACGCTGACCCTTCATAAATACTTGACGAAAAAGTACTGGGTCTGTCCTTTCGCCGGATGATCGTCGAGACGACCGTATTCCTCGAATCCGAGTTTTTTATAAAAGCCCGGCGCCTGAAAATTGAACGTATCGAGTAGAATCTTACTGCATGATTTTTCTTCGGCAATCGATTCGATTTTTGCCATAAGTTGTTTCCCGACACCGCCTGTTCTGTTTTCCGGGTCGATCCACAAAAAATGCACCTGCAGATGATTCCACACATAGCTTGCCGTAACACCACCCAGGAGCTCCTCGTCTTCATTCCATGCCAAAAAGCAATATTGTTCCGCTTCCGTATAGAGCGCTGCTGGAACGTGTTGCCGGTTATATGTAATCAGTTGTTCCCGGATCCATTGCCCGTCTTCCGTCGTACCGCTTGTGATTTCCATCATCCAAAACCCCCAATTGAAATATTTTACATCCATATCTCATGATAACACTTCGATTTGAATACTTTGGCAAAATAAAGAGGCGCCGCTTGGCACCTCTTTATTTTACTTCATGAACTCTTTTTCTGTTCCATCAGCAAACTCAATCTCGACTTCAAGCCGGGTTGCGTCCTTAATCCCAAAGACTTTCTCGACTTCGGCAATCGCGTCGTCATTTGACGTATTGGCATCAATGTTGAGTTCGTCGAGCTTCGGATCAAGGATTTTCATCGCTTCATTGCCTTGAGAACGTTCACCGTCCATTTTGTAATCGGCTTCCGTCCCGTCATTATCCCGGTCGTAACTGATGTCGACCATATCCATCATATCTGCCGTATCTGCCTCGACTGATAGACTGACGAATCCGTAATCCTTGTCGGCATTTTCCGTCACCGTATCCTGATCTTGTGTACCCGACGAATCATCATTCATCGTGCTGTCATCATTCATCGAATTATCATCCGTCGTTGTCGTTTCCTCGACCTTTTCTGTTTCCTGATTGTCCGAATTGCCGCATCCTGCTGCAAATAGGGCAAGACCAAGAACCGGTACTAAATATGTCTTCTTCATTAGAATGACCCCCTCTTTTTTTGACTATCCCCTGGGTCAAGACATATAAATCGTTTTGATGTGCGTTTTTCAAAAAAAGATTTATCGGTCACTTCACAATCAAAACCGGGCATTTGACGCGTTTGGCGATCTTGTGACTGACACTGCCGAGCATCATCTCCTGCAGACTGTTTAACCCCCGGCTGCCGATAATCGTTAAATCGACCTGCTTTTGATTGGCGTGTTCCACAATTGTCGGACCCGGCTCACCGCGAAGAATCGTCACGTAATAGGAGATATCAGCTGCTTCTAACTTTTCTTCGACCGGGGCGAGTTTTTTCCGCCGGGCAACCTCGATTCCGGCTGCTCCCTCTGCATGCAGGACATCGTCTTTGGCTTTTGAAAAATCGGCGACGAAGATGACTTCAATTTTACTTTGCGAACTGAGATCCGCTATTTTAATCGCTTCTTCCGTTGCCCGGACCGAGTGTTCCGAACCGTCAACGGCTAGTAGGATATGTGGATACATTTTGTTCACTCCCTTATTTTAATGGGTAGAAATCTTCGGCGTTGGATCATTATGAATCGCTAAACGATCGACTAATTTTTTACTCTCCGGATTTAATCCACTCATCTCGACATTGTTTTGATTCGCCAGCAAGCGGAGCATCACCTTGTCAATCGCTCCGACGGCGGAATCATCCCAGATTTGGGTCGATCCGAAATCAATCAGAATATCCTGCTTATTCATTTCATAATCAAACGAAGCGATGAAATGATCGACGGAAGCAAAGAACAGTGGACCTTTGACGATATAGACGGTTTTTCCCGCCTCGGGTCGTTGCTTGACATTGATTTTTGAAACTTTTGCGACAAAAAACAAGGCGCTTAAGATGACACCGGCGATGACACCAATCGAAAGATCGTGTGTTGCAACGACGATGACGACCGTTGCGAGCATCACGAAGGCATCGGCTTTCGGGGCTTTCCGGAGATACGTAAACGACGACCAGTCAAATGTGCCAATCGAGACCATGATCATGATTCCGACGAGAACCGGCATCGGAATCTGAACGACTAAGTTTCCAAGGACGATGATCAAAAACATCAGGAACAGTCCGGCAACAAGTGTTGACAGACGACCGCGGCCACCCGACTTGATGTTGATGACCGATTGACCAATCATCGCACAACCTGCCATCCCGCCGAAAAATCCGGTGATGAAGTTGGCAATCCCCTGCCCCCGGGCTTCCTTGTTTTTTTCACTTTCCGTGCCGGTCATGTCGTCAACAATCGTCGCCGTCAGCAACGATTCCAGCAACCCGACGATGGCAAGCGCCAGTGAATACGGGAAAATGATTTGAAGCGTCTCGAAATTGAACGGGACGTTCGGCAAGAAGAACGAAGGTAACGAACGTTGAATCGCCCCGAGATTACCAACCGTCCGCAAATCAACGTTCAAGTAGATCGCGGCAATCGTCAAAACGACAATCGCAATCAGCGGAGCGGGAATCGCCTTGAAAAAGCGGGGTAAGAGATAAACGATGGCAAGCGTCATCGCGACGAACACATAGGTCATCGTTGAGATCCCGATAAAATGCGGGACCTGGGCCATGAAAATCAAAATCGCCAGTGCATTAACGAAACCAATCATGACGGCACGCGGAATGAATTTCATGACTCGCGCAACCTTAAAAACACCAAAGAGAATTTGGATGATTCCGGTTAAAATCGTTGCGGCGAGCAGATAATTGAGCCCGTGCTCCTTCACGAGCGGGACCATTAAAAGCGCCATCGCTCCGGTTGCTGCTGAAATCATGCCCGGGCGTCCGCCGACGAAGGCAACGATGACAGCGATACAGAAAGAGGCATACAATCCGACCATCGGATCGACACCGGCGATGATCGAGAACGCAATCGCTTCCGGAATTAACGCCAGCGCAACGACAATCCCGGCTAAGATATCTCCTCTGACATTTGAGAACCATTGTTCTCGTACATTCATTTTCATCTGTTTCTTCCACCTTTCTGTTGAGAATTATTCTTTTCTCAACATCCTGTTCTGTTTTGAATATCCACATTCTAGCACCATTAGTTTCAAAAAGGAACAATTTTGGTCTTTTTATTTTTAAGTGATAAATTTGACTCATACTAAAAAGGAGTTCATCCAAATCGATGAACTCCTTGTGTAGTACCGGATTTATTTTTGAGCAGGTCGCTTAAACGTTTTAAGAAATCCTATCCTGAGAATACAGCGGTGATGACCAAGAAATGATTCATTTCAGTGCGCTTGTTTGCTAAGCTGAATGTAATTTTACAGAAGCAACAGTTTATACAGGAGGAATTTCAAATGATTGAATCCGTGCTCTCTCTCCTTTCCCCACTCTTTGCTTCCTCTCACGTCAGATGGGGCATCGGTGGTTCGGTTCTCCTCGCCCACCATAGGTTAGTGGAGCATCCAAACGATTTGGATCTGTTGTTCCATCCGGACGATTTCGTTGTGGCTGAACAGATTTTGAAGCAGCTCGGTGAACAGCAACCAACTCAAGATAAAGGCATTTTTTTGACCCGTCGATTTGAAGAATATACGATTGGACATGTTGAACTGGACATCATCGTCGATTTCAAAATTCAACATACAGCAGGTATCTTCTCGTTCGTGTTTGATGAAACGGCTGTGACGGAACAGGTCAGTTTCAGGGGACAACGCTATCCGTTCATGCATCTTGAGGATTGGTACGTCTTCTATCTATTGATGCCGGGACGCGAATCCAAAGTCAGTCTCCTTGAAGACTACTGGAAGTCACACCCGCTCGATGCGCCGCAACGGTTACAAATCGCACTCGCTGCTCCCTTGCCGGACAGCATCCGTCAACGGATTGAACATATTTATCGGTATGCGCAGTAAAAAAGCGGCTCTTCTGCGAAGAAGAACCGCTTTTTGTTGTCAGACGATTACTGGGCCAGACACTTTTTACAATGTTGATAGTTTTTATTACCGCCGGATAAGTTACAGACATCCGTAAACCCAAGGTTCTTGAGCACGTTTTGTGCCGCGTTTCCGGTCACACCTTTGTTGCAATACACGATCGTCGGTAGAGTTGGATCAAGTTCTTTCGCCCGTGTCCGCAGTTCACCGAGCGGGATGTGAATCGCCCCGTCCACACAACTTTTCTCAAACTGGGTTTTGGAGCGCGTATCGATGATTTGGAACGACTTGCCGCCCGTGACTTGTTCAATCAATTCATTTGGCGTCATCAAACGGGCCGTTTTTTTAATCGCATTGTCGAGGGCCATCCCGGTATAGAGCACCGGATCCTTAGTCGTCGAAAACGGTGGTGCATAGGCGAGATCGAGATGGAACAGATCTTCTGCTTTTGCCTTGAACGTAATCGCCGTCGCCAGGACATCAATCCGTTTGTCGACCCCTTGCGGACCAACGATTTGTGCGCCGAGAACCCGTCCTGTTGCCCGATCGGCAATCGCCTTGATCGTCATTTCTTTCCCACCCATGTATTCTGGGCGATCCGGTTTGATGTTGTGAAGGATTTCGATGTCGTATCCGGCTTCCCGCGCTTCTTTTTCCGTCAAACCGGTCTGCGCGACCGTCAGATCAAACGCTTTGAAGATGCCGGTTCCAAGAATCCCTCGGTGTTCCGCTGCTTCCCCGGTGATGACCATCCCGGCAATCCGCCCCATCTTATTGGCGGTCGAGCCGAGCGGACGATAAATCGCTTCTCCGGTAATGACGGAGAAACTTTCCGCGACGTCGCCGACAGCATACACATCGGTCAGATTCGTCTGCATCTTCCGGTTGACGGCAATCGCACCCGTCTGCCCGATTTCAACACCAATCTGTTTCGCGAGTTCGGTATTCGGTTTCACTCCGACCGACAGGATGACGAGATCTGTTGCAATCGACTTGCCGCTCTCAAGGGCGATGTCCGTGACCCGTTCCGTCCCGTTTAATGCCGTCACCGATTCACCAAGCATCAACTCGACACCTTTATCTTCTAAATGATCAGCAACCCGCTCCGCCATATCGCGGTCAAGCGGCGGCATGACTTGCGGCAGGCGTTCGACGAGCGTCACCTGAATCCCGCGGTACGTCAGTTGCTCCGCCATTTCAAGACCGATGAAGCCGCCACCGACGATCGTTGCCGTCTTTGGATCATGCTGTTCGATGTACGAGCGGATCGCATCGGCATTCCGGACATTGCGAACCGTAAAGACGTTGTCGTGATCAACACCCGGGAGCGGTGGGACGATGCTTGACGCACCGGTCGCAAGCACCAGTGTATCGTACGTATCTGTAAACCGTTCACCGGTCGCCAGATTAACGATGGTTGCCGTCTTCGTTGCGTGATCAATCGATTCGACTTCGTGCCGCGTATGGATGTCGATGTTATAGCGTTTTTTGAAAAATGCCGCATCGCGTGGTGTCAATTCGTCGATGTCGGCAATTTCCCCGCCGACAAAGTATGGAATTCCACAACCGGAATAGGAGATGTCATGATCGCGGTCATAAATCGTAATCTGTAAATCTTCACTGTTCCGACGTGCTTTTGCACCAACCGATGTCCCGGCAGCAACTGAACCAATGATCAACAATTTCATGTAAGTGTCCTCCTGAAAATTAATAAAGTAACAAACTGATGTACAATCCGAGCAACGTAATCGCAAGCGTTGGAATCGTCAGAATCGTACCGATTTTAAAGTATTGTCCCCAGCCGATCTTGACACCTTTTGAGCGCAAAACGTGCAACCAGAGTAAGGTCGCCAAACTTCCGATCGGTGTAATTTTTGGACCTAAGTCGGATCCGATGACGTTGGCATAAATCAAGGCTTCCCGGATGATTCCGGTCGTTTGACTGAGATCGATCGCCAGTGCATCAATCATCACGGTCGGCATATTGTTCATGATCGACGACAGAACAGCGGCAAGGAAGCCCATCCCGAATGTCGCACCGGCAATCGTCGTCGCAAAACTGTCGATGACATCTGCGAGAACTTGCGTCAATCCAGCATTTTGCAGACCATAGACAACGATATACATCCCAAGCGAGAAGAAGACGATCGCCCACGGTGCGCCGGCGATGACTTTTTTCGTCGGTACGCTTGGTGAACGACGTGCCATCAAGAGGAAGAACAGAGCGATGACACCGGCAACGAGACTGACCGGAATGCCGATCAAGTCACTTGTGAAATAGCCGACGACAAGCAATACGAGCACCAGCCACGATAACTTGAACATCCGCTGATCTTTGATTGCCGTGCTCGGCGCGACGAGTTGCGTCACATCATAGGTCTTCGGAATACTTTTGCGGAAGTACAAATACAACACAAGCAGACTGCCGATGACGGAAAAGACGTTGACGAACACCATACGCGACGCATATTCCGTAAAGCCGATGTCAAAGAAGTCGGCCGAGACGATATTGACGAGGTTTGAGACGACGAACGGCAGACTCGCCGTGTCCGCAATGAAGCCGGAAGCAAAGACGTACGCCAAAACGACATAATCCGGTAATTTTAAGTAGCGGACAATTGCGAGAACGATCGGCGTCAAAATCAACGCTGCGCCGTCATTCGCAAACAAGGCCGCCACAATGGCACCAAGCAGTGTCAGATAGACAAACAGTTTGACACCGCCGCCTTTGGCGATCCGTGCCATATGAAGCGCCGCCCATTCGAAGAAGCCAATTTCGTCTAAAATCAACGAGATGATGATCAGAGCGATAAAGGTAAATGTCGCGTTCCAGATGATACCCCAGACAGTCGAGACATCATCCAGGTTCACAACGCCGGTCAGTAAGGCAATCAATGCCATCCCCATGGCGGAGTAGCCGATGCCGAGACCTTTTGGTTGTTTGATGATTAAGAATAACGTGATCAGGAAAATTCCGATCGCAAGTAGATGTGTGCCGGTCAATGCGTTCACTTCATTTCTCTGTTAATTTTTCTTTTTCTGTACATAACCAATCTGTTATGTTCAAAATCGCTTTATTTCTGACTTAACACTGTTTCCGTTGAACATCCGGTAAAGGAGTTGTCGTTAAGATTGTCAGCAGCAATGCATACCGGGGATGATCCGGATTGAGACGAAAATACGTCCACTGCCGTTCACGACGTTCCAAAATCAAATGCGCCTGCCGTAACAATTTTAAGTGCCGGCTCACGGCCGGTTGTGAAATGGCAAACAGTTCAACAAAATCACAGACACAATGTTCGCGGACTGCCAAACGACGCAGGATTTCAAGACGTGTTCCATCACTAAGCAATTTCAGGAACTGACTCATCTCATCGACCGGTGTCACGGTTAGAGTCATGGGAAGACCTCCTTTTTTTAGAGTAAACAATAAGAAAATCGTCAATCGACAGTTGCAGACGGACGATTTATATATAACCACTTTATTATATAACCTTTTTGTTATGCAATCCTTTTTTTGACTGGCGCCGGACAAAACGCGGATACAGCTGATTGACTGTCAAAAAGTAGACAAAAAAGACAGTGAAGTAAAAATTGATGAATTTTTTCATTTCTTTGGTACTCAGCCAGATTGATTCATCGTACATCAACCGTCCCGATGCCGTGATGACGACAGGATGCGTCGCAAGCGTCAGACCAATCAGGACGAATAAGCAAACACCAAGATCATTGAGCCAGACTTGGGTGCTGCCTTTTGGATTACGAAACATCCAATCCCTCCTTTATTTTGGAATCGTTTCAGCCAGTTCCAGTAAAATCCCCTCCGGTCCCCGGACATAACAAAGACGGTATGTTTCTCCAAACTGTTCGACCGGATGAATGGCTGTATATCCCTGCTGTTCTACAAGCCGGATCATTTCGTCAAGCGACTCGACGTTGAGGCAAAGATGACGAAGACCCCTTGAGTAGACTTCGTTAGATGACGGATGAGAATCAACCGGTGACTGATAGTGAACGAGTTCAAGCCAGGTCTCTCCATTCGGAATACCGAGTGCGACACACGTTGTTTTCGCTTCATGCAGACCCGTCACCCGGTCGAGTTGCGGTCCGGACGCCTCCCATTCACCTTTGACGACGAATCCCAGGCTGACGAAAAAGCGTGTTGCCTCTACAAGGTCCAAGACGTTAATGCTGACATGATCCATCCGGTTGATGTTCATACCCGGTTTTCCTGTTTACGTTCTTGCCGGCTCACTTCAAAGTCCGGCTTTAATAAAGAGAAAATCCGTCCGTCATGCGACGTTCCGCCTTGGAACAGATAGCCGCGTAACATCCCTTCTTCTTCAAAACCGATTCGCGTCAACAGCTGGACTGATGCTTCATTTTCTACAAAAGTCACCGCCCCCATCCGGTACAAACCGAGTGTCTCGAACGCGTATGTCAAGACAGCTTCAATCGCTTCCGCCGCGTAGCCGCGCCGCCAGTGTGCCGGATCAAGTTCAAAGCCGATTTCCGCCTTTTTACTGTACAGACTGAGATGATTCAGTCCGATGGTGCCGATGAACGTTCCGCTGTCACGGGTGACGATCCCCCAGCGGATGCCTTGCCGGCTGGCAAAGGTGTGTTTAAACGAACCGATGATGTTCAAAGCATCGTCTTGTTTCTGAAGCGGATCCATCCCGTAAAAGCGGGTGACGTCCTCGTTCGACAGAATGCAAAAGATGGCCGGCGCGTGTTCGTCTGTGACTTCAATCAGTTGCAGTCGTGCAGTTTTTAGTATTGGAAAAGGCATAGGAGATTCCTCCAGTATTTAAATTTGTAAGTTATGTACTGATACTTAACTGTTTAATATTTGTATCCTAGTCATGCTTTAAGTGCTTGAATTCATGCGTGTCGTTTTTATTGTGAAATCCACTCAATTCCACACGTCCTTCGGGATTGACCTTATACTCATACGCAGCATCCGGTTCGTTTTGAAAGGGTACGGTCGAGATGGTCCACTTTTCGCCCGGAAATTCCTTCGCGAGATATGGTTTGACGACTGTCACGTTTTTCTGAATCTGCGCCTGGATGTCTTCCTCATCCGGCTGATTCATTAAAAAACTGCCGAACATCAGACAGAGCACTCCTGCAGTCATCAAAGTCAGCATACGCTTTTTTCCCGTCTTCACTAAGCCGAAAACTACAATCGGAAGCACAATCAAACCGAATATCTCGTAAAGAATCCATTCAATGAGTTCATGTGGTCCCATATCCGTAACCTCCTTTTCTCTATTGCTACTTATTACCGTTCCTTTTTCAAAATCCCTGCTTTTTCCATAAAAAAACAGGTACCTATTTTAGGTACCTGCTTGATTCGTTACACGTTAAAACGGCTCGACAATCGTTTTAAATCTTCCGCCATCGTCGCCAGTGATTGTGACGCTGACGAGATTTCCTGCATCGATGCCATCTGTTCTTCCGTCGAAGCCGAGATGTTTTCCGTTCCGGCGGCCGTACTTTCCGTCACGCCTTGAATCTCGCGCATGATCGCAGAAATCTGTTCGCTTCCGGCTGCCATTTCCTGCACAGCGCCGGACACTTCCTCGACTTGCCCTGTCACTTCGCTAATCGAACGTTCGATCGCCTGGAATGAAGCACTCGCTTCACCGGCCACTTGAATTCCGTTCGTCATCTCAGTCGTCACCTTTTCCATCGAAACAACGGATTGTTCTGTTTCCTGTCGGATGACTTGGATCAAGCTCTCGATCTGCTTCGCCGCAAGAGCAGATTGCTCGGCAAGCGTCTTGACTTCCGCTGCAACGACCGCAAATCCGCGTCCCTGTTCACCGGCACGCGCCGCTTCGATCGCCGCGTTCAGTGCCAACAGATTCGTCTGTGCGGCAATTCCCGTAATCGAATCGGTAATCTGTCCGATTTCCTGCGACCGGTTTCCGAGACCGACGATGACTTGACCGAGTTCCGTGAAATCGGTGTTGATCCGCTCCATCTGTTGACCGAGTTGCCGGACGACTTGTCCGCCGTGCGTGACTTTATCCATCGCGTCACCTGTCGCATCTGTCATCTGTTGCGCGTTACCGGCGACTTGACTGACGCCGGACGTTAAGTCCTGAACAGTCCGTGATGCACCGGAGACTTGGTTCAATTGCTGGCTTGCACCACTCGCGATTTCTTCCATCGTCACGGCGACCATTTCCGTCGCTTTCGTCGTCGCTTCCGCATTCGTGCTTAGCTCATCCGATGCTGTCGCAACGTGTTTTGATGTATCCGTCATCTCAATGATGACCTGGTGAAGTTGCTCCGTCATCGTGTTGAATGATGTCGTCAATTGACCAAGTTCGTCTTTTGAAACGTAATCACCTCGGACCGTTAAATCACCTTCACCCGACTGCTTCATCCACCCTTGCAACGAACGGATCGGTTGTGTGATCAGACGTGTGATGTAAATGGCGAGACCTGCAAACAACATCAGGGCGATGACGAAAATACCAAGCATGATGTAGAACGCAGTTTGTTGTTCCTGCTGGTTCAACGCGTTGATGTCTTTCGCTTGTTTCGTCATCGTCTTCATCAGACTTTTTGCCGAGTTCGCGACGTTCTCCCGAACTTGCTCCAGGTTTTCTGAATAACTCTTATACGCGTCTTCATTTTCATTTCGTGACGCAAAGTCTTGGACCATACTCATACCATTATCATATGCCAGTACATTGTCCTTTAATGTTTCCAATTGCTTACTTGATTGTTCCGTCATCTTGGCTGTACGTTCGTATGTATCTAAAGACGACCGGATTTGCGCTTGACGTGTATCAATTTCGCCTCCCAATTCTTCAATCCGCTTCGGATCCGTCGTTAGAATCATTTCGACCAGAAATGAATCAAGCGCCCGGGTATCAATCCGGATTTGAGCGACTTCCTGGACCGGCAACAGATTTTCCTGATACATCGCTTCCGATGCCTTTGACATCTGATTCAGGAAATAAAGCCCGGCGCTTGCCAGTAAAATCATGGCGATGATTGCTGTCGCAATCAATAGTTGAATCTTTTTACGTACCGTTAAATTTTTCATGTTCTCATCCCTCCATCTCCTTTATCGGTAACTTGTTCAAATTATTCAGTGTTTTTTCATGATTGGCGTGAGCAATGTGTTGTCCTGAGCCCTTGATTACGACAGCGGGTACCGGATTCGATATAATCAGAATCATACAGAAACAAAAGGAGTGAAGTCTGTGCAGTCTGTCTCGAATGAAATCACGCAGTTCCGCGGAACACACTATGACTTCGGCCGCGAACAGGGCCGTTACGTCAAACGCAACCAACTGTTGCATAACCGCGAAGACAATTGGAAAATCCGGGTTCCCCGTTTTCAGGTCGACCCTGTCGAAACGAAAGAGATGTTTCTCCGCTATGCCCCGTATATTTGGGATGAGTTGCTCGGGTTACAGGATGAACTCGAATTATCGCTCGCCGATACACTGCTTCATTTTGGTCACTACCGGGTCGAAGGACCGAAAAGCGGCTGTTCGATCATGACGGGTGATAATTTCCTCGTCCGCAATTATGATTATCATCCGATGACGTACGATGGACGGTTTTCCGTTTTTCAACCGACGGATGGCGGCTCCGCTATCATCGGACCGGCGTCCCGCGTCACCGGACGAATGGACGGAATGAACGAACATGGCCTTGCGATGGGGTACAACTTCATCAACCGCCGTCGTCCTGGAGACGGCTTCGTCAGTTTCATGATTGGACGGATTATCCTCGAGACATGTACCTCGGTCGAAGATGCAATTTCGCTCGTAAAGGAGATGCCGCACCGGGGGTCGTTCAGCTATGTCGTCCATGACCAATCGAACCGCTCATTTGTCATCGAGGCGACGGCACGGGATATCGAAGTCCGCGAGACGAATCTCTGTACGAATCATTTTGATTTGTTGCAACACGAAAACCGGTTCCATCTCGACGATTCAAAACGGCGGATGATGGAACTGAAGACGCACCAGCATTTGATTCAGGACGCGGAATCGGCTTTCCGGCTGTTGAACGATTCCGATAAAGGAGTTTT
Organism: Exiguobacterium sp. R-39; assembly: GCF_049942815.1. Classification (NCBI taxonomy): domain Bacteria; kingdom Bacillati; phylum Bacillota; class Bacilli; order Caryophanales; genus Exiguobacterium; species Exiguobacterium sp. R-39. Next base: position 1,446,636 of record NZ_CP187965.1, on the reverse strand, counting down.
CTCCGACCTGTACAGTCACTGGGCAGGGACGATTCATACATCGGCCTATTTCCCGTCCGACATGAAAGTCTGGTTTGCGCTCGGCGGCGATCAGGAGCCGGTTGAGTTCAATTTTAAAGACTGGCTTGCCGGAAATGACTTTACCTCAACCCACATTCATGGTGAACTTGAAACCGATATCCAGTTCGCCAATACGCTTCAAACGTGGCGCTGAAAACAACCAAACTCCTCTGTCATCCCATTGGGACAGCAGAGGAGTTTGGTTGTCAGTTCAGCGTTTTTGTCATATGTAAATCCGTTGTGAGAAATCCCGTCGTTTCATAGAGATGAATCGCACGCGTGTTATGCGCAAAAACGTGTAATTTGATTTTTTTGATGTTCATCCTCCGGGCGACCTGTTCGAGCATCTCCATCGCTTGCCGGCCATAGCCTTTTCCTTGATGAACGTCATCGATTTTAAAGTCGAAGATAAAGGCGGTCCGTCCGTGCGTCGATTCGCTTACTTGAAACCAGATCATGCCGACGTCTGTCTGTTCGATGTCGTCCAAAATCGAAAACAGATAATGCTGTTTTGTATGAATCCCGTCCGGCAACAATTGCCCGTACTCAGCTGCCGAACGGTCAACAGCTTCCACTTCTGCCCATGTTCCGGCCTTGACCTTCTCCTCGGCATATTCTTTGATGGCTTCCGGTAGATACGCTGCGTATGCCGTTTCCGACATTTTTTCAAATTTAACCATCGTCCCTCTTCCTTTCTCTTTCCCGTCAGTTTGAACGGTAGCTTACGCGTTGATCAGACACCAAGGTATTGGACCAGTCCTGTGCAAGCATCGCATAAACCGCAACATCATGATACGCGTCGTACAATTTCTCCGCATCACGAAGGATTCCTTCCTGCTGAAAACCTAAACGTTCCGGTATCTTCCGGCTTCGTGTATTGCCGACCGCACATTCGATGACGACCCGGTTCAGTTGTAATGTCGTAAAACAATAGTCTGTGATAAAAGCGACGACAGGTGTCATCAATCCTTTGCCGCGCCCGTTCCCGGTCAAATAATACCCGATCGACGTTTGCCGTAACATCTGATTGATTTCGTGTAAGGCAATCGTCCCGACGAGCTCACCTTTGAAGTAAATGCCGCAGGCAAAGCCGTTGCCGTTCGCATAGTCCGTCAACCAGGCCGGAATGATTTCGTTCCGGTAGATGTCGGGTCCGGTCGCCCCGTCGACCCAGCGGAGCCATTGCCGCAAGTGGTCCCGGTTGGCGTCGATCAACGCATACAGCTCGTCGGCGTCCTGTCGTTCGATTAATTTTAAGCTCAATTGATCGGTAATATGATGCATGAACATCTGATTTCACTCCTTATGTACGTCTAAAGCTATACTTTAGACGTCGACGCTCAAAATACCTGCTTTAGAATATGGTGTTGACTCGATTGTGACAAATTTTTATGGATGACTTGTTTCGGTTTCGTCGTTAACGCCCGCTCGAGGAAGTTTGCTTGTAATCGTTCGCCGATGACGATGATTTGCTCCTAACCGAGCGGTCAATTTAGTTTCTCGACTTCACCTGATAGTTCCCCGTCAATTTTCCTCCATCGTCATAGCGACCGAACAATCGACGTTGCGCCGTATACGCCAAAAACTTTGCTAGACGTTTTTCATACTCCGGGCTGTCTCGCTTGCTGACCTGGATATAACTGATCCGTACACGGATGTAGAGCTCCGGCAACGTCCGGAAAAATTGATAGGTGTCCGGATCTTTTTTCAGTTCCCTGATAATGGATTGATCGATGTCGAACGGTATCGTCAAGTCAGGTGTCACCTTTAACCCCTGTTCCTGCATCTTTCCGAGTGCTGTCAGTCGGCGGACCCGTTCTTTATTCAGTTCAGTCCAGTGACTGTTTGTCCGACGTGGCGTAAATCGCTGAAGCAGTAGGTCCCCGTCCCTTTTTTTAATCCCGTCGATCCAACCAAAACAAAGAGCTTCTTCGACGGTTTCGATATAATCCAACTGATATTTTTCTGCATCCTTTTTATCAAATATAAGCCAAACTTCGGTCTCCGTTAAATGATGATTCTCCAACCAACTATGCCACTGTTCAATATGTTCGATATAAAGCCGTGTTGTGATGTCCATTGGTCGCCCCTTACTTCAATCAAATCATTTTCAGTTTCGTCTCGAACTCACTTCCCCTCCGCGAACGACCATATCCATTGACCTTTAATCATCAATTGCATCGATGGTCCTGCGGCATCGGTCTCCGATGTTAACTACTTCTTCATGTTTACTAGTTTTCCTGTTTCCGTCGCTTTACCGATTAATTTTCAGACAGAAAAACGCTAACAGGTAAAATCGGCAGAATCAACCGTTTTTACCTGTTAGCGTAAATTCATCAAGCTTCTGTTAATAAGGATTGAGCCTGTTCGAGGACTAAGTCCCCTTTCATCAGACCATAGGCCATCTGATTGATGATCGCGACCCGAACCCCTTTTGGTTCTGCTACTTGACGGATCTTTGTTTCTAAATACCGGACTTGTGGTCCGATTAAAATCACGTCCGTCTGATCCAGATGATGCGATAATTCACTTTCGGGAATGGCTTCGATTGTCACATCAAGTCCTTGTATCACCGCCTGTTCACGCATTTTCCGAACTAAAATCGACGTCGACATGCCGGCCGAGCAAACGAGTAAAATGTTCATGAATTTTCCTCCAGTCGTGTGAGTCGTGTATACAGTTCAACCATCTCGACAGCTAGATCTCTGACGGTCATCGCCGTCATCAAATGGTCTTGGGCATGAATCAACAGAATCGATAACGGCGTTTCAAGACCTTTTGCTTCGTCCTGCAGTAAAGTCGTCTGGGCACGATGCGCCTGCAGACTTTCCTGATTGGCTTCTTCCAGTTTAGATTGGGCTAACGCAAGGTCTCCTTTTTTAGCAGCCTGAATCGATCCCATTGCTGCCGAACGGGCATTGCCTGCATGAAGAATCATCGTAAATGATAGGATTTGCAGTTCTTCTGTCATCAGCTTGCCATCTTCCCTTCTGTTTGTTTTTTCATCGCCCGGACGCCGGCTGCGACGAACGGGACATAAATCGCTGTCGCGAGCGTCAAATTGACGACTTGTAGTGCGATTCCGCGCCAACTCCCGCCTGTTACGAGATATCCGCTGATTAAAGGCGGTGTTGTCCACGGTAAAATCGCGACGGTTTTTGGCACCAGTCCGGTCGACAGCGCGACATAGGACACGATCGTCAATGTGACCGGCACCAGGATGAATGGAATCAACATGATCGGGTTCAAGACGATCGGTAAGCCGAAAATCACCGGTTCGTTGATGTTGAATAATCCAGCGGGTGTCGATAACTTGGCGACTTCGCGGTACGGATGATTTTTCTGTTCGCGGATGACAAAGAAAATGGCAAAGAGAAGAGCAAGCGTCGTACCGGAACCCCCTATGAATACGAAGGAGTCGAGGAAAGGTTTCGTCACCGTATTCGGGACATCGTAAGCAGAAGTCCCGGCTTGGAATGCTTCCAGGTTCTGCTGAATCAACGGCAGATAAATCGGTTCGATGACGGCTCCGATGATGTTTGTCCCATGTAAACCGAAGAACCAGAGAATATGATTTAAAAAGGCAATCGCGATTGCAGCCGGAAGTGTATCCCCGAACCCTTGCAACGGTTTTTGAATACTGTTGAAGATGACTTCAAACAGACTCGACTCAATGGCAAGCGTCATGAATAATTGGAAACCTCCGACGAGGATCAAAATCAATGTGGCCGGAATCAACGCCTGGAACGAGCGGACGACACCATCCGGAACCCCATCCGGCATCGAGATCGTCAACCGTGTCTTCAGTAAGATGCGAAATAGCTCGGTCGTCAAAAGAGAAAGAATGATGGCGACGAATAGTCCTTGCGCGCCGAGCCAGGCAAAACTGAGTCCCCAGTCTTTCGTGACCGGAACGAGAATGATATAGGAGGCGACGGAAATCAACCCTGCCGACAACGGATCAACATCGTAACTTTTAGCCAGGCTGTAAGCGATCGAAAAAGCCACCAGCAATCCTAAAATCGCAAACGATCCGTTCCAGATGTTTCCCCCTAACCCCTGCCAGTTTCCTTCCCCAAACAACCCGTTCATCCAACCGACGAAGTCAAGACTGCCGATGGCGGGGAAGTTATTGATCAGTATCGCGAGAGACCCGACGATGATCAGAGGCATAATGGCGACGAATCCATCCCGTATCGCGACGAGATGGCGTTGGGCCCCGATTCTTCCTGCGATTTCAATGAATTTATTCATGTCCGTTGCGCCTCCTTGGATTGAAATTGTGGTAACCATGCTGCGTGCGCAAGCAGCATCTCCTCGAGTAACGGTTGCGCCCGTTTTTCATCTTGAATCAATGGATTCATCAAAAAGGCTAAGTAAGCATCTTTGACGGATCCGCTTAACGCGGCTTGAATCGTCAATTCTTCCATCTGCTTCATCTGCAAAATCAATCCTTTGACGGATAATGGTATTGGTCCGACCGCAATCGGGAGTGGACCGTCTTTCGTAATGACGGCGTTGACTTCGATGACGGCATCAACCGGTAAGTCGGAAATCGCCCCGCGGTTTAATGTATTGACGGTCTGGATGTCTCCGCGATTGTTGTGAATCGAATCCATCAAAGAGCAGGCAGCATCACTGTAATACGCGCCACCGCGTAATTCGAGTTCAGCCGGTTTTTCGTCTAACTGTTCATCCTGATAGGCTTCGAACAATGTCCGTTCGACTTCCTGGACAATCTCAGCCCGGGTGCCGTTCGTGTTGTAGGTAGCGATATCTTTCTTAAGCGTCTCCGCGGTTTGGAAATAGTACTGGTGGTACGGATTCGGCAACATGTTGACGGCTTGCAAGAAGGAGTCGGACCAACCGAGGCTGACGATATTCGCCGGTGAAAAATCAAGCTGATTCGACATTAGACGCTGCATCACCTCTTGCGTTCGATCGCTTCCGTCGACAAAGACCCGGCGACCAAAGACAAAATGGTTTAAACCGATAAACTCGATCGAGACGCGTTCTACATCGACGTGCAAGACTTCGGCAGTCGAGTTCCGCATGTTAAACGGTATGTTGCAGACACCGATGACTTTTTGGTGGGGACCGTGCTTCAATAACGCTTCCGTCACGATACCGGCTGGATTCGTAAAGTTAATCAGCCAGGCATCGGGACAGATTTCGTGCATCTCTTTTGACAGTTCGAGCAGGACGGGAATCGTCCGGAACGCTTTGAAAATCCCGCCTGCGCCATTCGTTTCCTGACCGATAAAACCGTGTTTCAAAGGAATCTGTTCATCGAGTGCCCGTGCCTGCAACCCTCCGACGCGGATTTGTGTCGATACGAAGTCTGCTCCTTCCAGGGCATGAAGGCGATTTAATGTTGAACTGACACGAATCGGCAAACCGGACCGGTGAATCATCCGCTCTGCAAGCCGGGTAATGATGTCTAACTTGTCTGTTCCGGATTCGATATCACATAATACGATTTCAGAAACCGGAAAGGATTCATACCGTTTGATGAACCCTTCGATTAATTCAGGTGTATAGCTTGATCCACCTCCGATGATGACAACTTTGATGCCCATGATAAAAACCTCCTCTTTTTTTGTAACCGCTTCCTCTTTTTCTTGATTGTAATGTATCATACAAAAAGAACAAATGTAAATACAAATATCAAATGTATTAATACAAATTTTCGTAACTTGTTATAACATTTGCATTCAGTTGTCTTTTATCGCTACAATAAAAGAAAAATCGTGAAGGAAGGTCCGTCATGGAAACCAACCAATCGTTACACTCCTATATCAAAGAAGAGTTGTTAGAACGTATTAAATCGGGACTCTATCAAGCCGGTCAACAATTACCGACCGAATATGAGCTCTGTGAAGATTTTGATGTCAGCCGGACGACCGTCCGGGCCGCCTTGAATCAATTGACGCTCGAAGGGTACCTGATTCGGCAACAAGGCAAAGGGACGTTCGTCGCCGATCAAAAGGTACGCCAAACCTTATCGGATACACCTGACACCTATACCGAACAGCTCGCTGTCCAAGGCAAACGGGGGCATGTCGCCGCCGTTGATTTGACGGTCGTCCCGGCAAACGCGGCAATCGTCGCCAAGTTAAATGTCAAACTCAATGATCCGATTCAACGGATCGAACGGATTCGCCGGGCCAATGACGAACCGACGCAATACGAAATCTCCTATATCCCCTGGCACATTGCGCCCGGCATCACGAAAAAACAAGCGGAACATTCCCTGTACACGACGCTCCGCGAAACCTTTTCAATTTCCGTCGCCAAAACGACTGAGTCCCTTGAAATCACGTTGGCAGACGAACGAATCAGTGAACATTTAAACTGTGAACTCGGCATGCCGTGTTTTTATATCGAAACGGTTGCTGAAAACACTGCCGGTGAGCCGATTGAATATTCGCGGTCTTATTTCAGAGGTGACAAGACAAACTTCGTCATCGAACGGCACTATGCCGCGGGTGACGTCTTATGAACATTTTCATTAATGCCGATGATTTTGGTTTGACACGCGGTGTGACAGACGGCATCGTCCGGGCACACGAACTGGGCATCGTCCATGCGACAACGCTGATGATGAACGGGCTGGCCGTCCCCTATGCCGTGCAACAAGCAAAACGTTTTCCACAGTTACAGGTTGGTATTCACCTCGTCTTGACTTACGGACGTCCATTGACGACGACGACCACGACATTAACGGACGCGTCCGGTCACTTCCGCTTTACCAACCAATATGCGGAACAGGTCCCCCCTTCTCAAGAAGACGTCTTGACGGAATGGACCGCCCAAATCGAAGCTTTTTTAGCAACCGGTTTGCCATTGCATCATATCGACAGTCATCATCATATTCACGGGTGGAATCCGTTGCAGGAAGTCGTGTTAGAGTTGGCCCGGCGTTACGGGGTGCCTGTCCGTTTTGCCCCGACGCTTGCCGCTCATACGGACTATCTGTTGACGGACACACTGTATACCGGTTTTTATGGCGAAGGAATTTATCTCGACTTGTGGCAGGAACTGCGTTCACTCGATAGCGATTCGGTCGAAATCATGGTCCACCCGGCTTATGTCGATGCCGATCTTCAAGACGTCAGTTCGTATACGACACAACGGGAGGAAGAACTCGCATTATTAACAAGACTTACGTTGCCTGACGACATGACCTTCATGAGCAGATGACAAACCCCGCTTTTGAAAATACGCCAAGGTCTTCGATCAAATCGATTGCCTTAGCGTATTTTTTGTATAGAAATCTTTTAAAACCATTTGCCATTTGAGTCTTTGCTTGCTACACTCAATCCGACTACTTATTAAAATATTTTAAAAAGTGTAAAGGAGATTGCTTATGGCTGGAACCAATACCGATTTATTAAAACAACTCCGTCAAGCCATCCTGTTTCAACAGATCAATACGATTCCGGAACTGAGCCGGATGTTGTCGGCCAGTTTTCCGACGGTCAAAAAGCACGTGGACATCTTGATCGCACATGGAGAAATCGACGAACAGATGTCGGAATCGTCAAATGGCGGCCGCCCGGCAAAACAGTACCGGTATCGGGCCGATCATACCCATGGACTTGCCCTCTACCTTGAACTCGATGCGATCGGCTTTCGGATATTCGATGCACTCGGAACGGTTCTGTCGTTTGGCACCGAACCGGTCGGGGCAGATGAGCCGCACGTCCCGGCTTTGATCCGTCTGATTCAGCGACTGCTGGAAGAGAATACGCGGATCACCTTCTTGAGCGTCGGGGTTGCCGCATCGGTCGAAGACGGGAAAGTCTTTTTTGCACCGGACTATCCGTCCCTGCAACAGATCGATCTGAAACAGACGCTCGAATCCGAGTTCCGGTTACCGGTCGTCGTCGAAAACGACATGAATGCGGCTGTGGTCGGATTCCACGAAGCAGATCAGAACCGTCAACAATCATTGATTTATTTGTACTTAGGAAAAAACGGTCCCGGTTCCGGGATTTTGATCAACGGTCAGCTCGTGCGCGGAAGCAGTCATTTTGCCGGTGAAATCTCCGTCGTCCCGCAATACGACAAGATGACATTCGGACAAGCGATTGCCAAGCGGCAAACCGCCTTGGATGCCCGGACGATTGATGCGATCAGCCGCTTGACGGCGACGTTTGCCGCGACATTGAATCCGCGTCTGTTGATTTTTAACGGGGAGGAACTGACGGAGCACGATTTGGAACAAATCCGGTTCAAGACAACCGAATACATCCCGGAAGCACATATCCCGCTCTTGATCCGGAGTAACTGGGAAACCGATTACCTGAACGGTTTGACCCGAATCGGATTACAGCTTTTGACCGAACAACCTTTATCAGCGAACAGGAGGAGTTCTTCATGAGTGGTGTCTTATTACTCAGCATCATCTATCTTGCCTTCATCAGTTTAGGATTACCGGATTCGTTACTCGGCGTCGCTTGGCCCGTCATGCGGACAGAGTTCGGGGCTGATCTGGAAGTCGCCGGCTGGCTGTTCATGACGATTGCCGGCGGAACGATCATCTCGAGTCTGTTTAGCGGCAAAATTCTCAACCGGTTCGAAACAAGTCATATCACCGCCTTCTGTGCCGCGATCACGGCCGGCAGCCTGCTCGGATTTTATTTTGCCCCTTCGTTGCTCTGGCTGTTCCTGCTTGCGATTCCGCTCGGTCTCGGTGCCGGCGTCGTCGACGCGGCACTCAATCATTTTGTCGCGACCCGTTACAAAGCGCACCATATGAACTGGCTTCACTGCTTTTGGGGCGTCGGTGCAACGACCGGACCGTTGATCATGGCAGCGATGATGAGCGAATCGGGAGACTGGCGCAGCGGCTATTTGACCGTCGCTCTGGTCCAGTTCGGTCTTGCCTTGCTACTCGTCCTGAGTGTTCCACTCTGGAAACAGGCACCGGTCGCTGCCACAGCACCGCCTGAAGATCTGTCCTTACAAGGGACACAGGCGAAGCGGTTGACCGGTCTCCCGTTCGCGCTCGCCTCGTTTGTTCTCTATTGCGGTGCTGAAGCACTGATCGGTTTATGGGGCAGCAGTTATCTCGTCCAGGTCAAATCTTTTTCCGTCGAAACAGCGGCCACCTGGATTTCCGTCTATTACGGCAGCATCACCGTCGGCCGGTTTTTGAGTGGCTTTTTATCGCTCCGGATGACGAACCGCCAGTTGATTCGGTTGGGGCAAGGGACGGCTCTGCTCGGCAGTCTGCTGTTCTTCCTGCCGCTCGACGGTTTGATGCTGACCGGATTTATCCTGATCGGACTCGGACTCGCGCCGATTTATCCGGCCATGTTACATGAGACGCCGGTCCGGTTCGGCCAGGACGCGGCGAAACGGCTGATGGGGGTTCAGATGGCCTTCGCCTACAGCGGCAGTACGTTTTTGCCGCCGTTGTTCGGTGTTCTCGCCTCGTTCCTGACGTTACAGCTGTTCCCGGTGACAGGTTTCCTGATGATTCTGTTCCTGTTGCTCTGTTCCGAACGGCTGAACCGTGTCCTTGCGAAACGGGCATTGTCCCGCGCTTCCTAAATCACTGAAAAAGGAGTCTCCTCTCATGAAAATTGAACATATCGCCATCTGGGTCAAGGATCTTGAACGGACGAAACACTTTTACGAAACGTACTTCGAGGCGCAGGCCAATGCGTTGTACCATAATCCGCTCAAAGGATTTTCGTCCTACTTTCTCCACTTTAAGTCAGGTCCACGGCTCGAATTGATGCACCGGACGGATATCGACCACGATGCCCCGCGCGACCGGTTCGGTTATGCCCACATTGCTTTTTCGCTCGGCAGCCGCTTCGCTGTCGATCAACTGACGGCACGGCTCGAGCGGGACGGCTATACCCGGCTTGACGGCCCGCGTCTGACAGGCGACGGTTACTACGAAAGTGTCTTTCTTGATCCGGAAGGACTGACGATTGAATTGACCGTCTGACGCCAATTCAAAAACACCATGCTGTTTCGTACGCTTCCGGTCAAGGAGACGTCGAACTTCATGGTGTTTTCTTTTGTATGTGTTCGGCCAATCATTCTGTAAACAGTTTGTACCTGTTTTTTCCTGATGATTTTGCTTCGTATAACGCGATATCCGCTTGGCGGAGCAGCGTTTTCAGACTGATGTCAGCGTCTTTGTAGGCGACGATTCCGATGCTGGTCGACAGTTCATATGTGTCCCACGTACTCAACCGGACAAGAATTTCATCTGCTTGATCGATCAATGCTTGCTGAGAATCAAAGTGCGTAAACCGAATGACAAATTCGTCTCCGCCCAAGCGGACGGCATAGGCTTCTTTTTGTCCTGCAATCAGTGTCTTCAATCGTCTTGCGACCTCCTGCAGAACAGCGTCCCCGGCATCGTGCCCGTACAGATCGTTGACATTTTTGAAGCCGTCCAAATCAAGGAAGAACAAAGCGCCTTCCGTCTGAGGATGTTGGTCGAATTGATGTGTCAAATACCGCCGATTGTACAGATCCGTCAACATGTCACGCCAGGCAAACCGCTCGAGTTCCAGATAATACGAAAACAGGCGGACGATCCGTTGCAGTAACTCGATACTCTTGCTCTCGAACAAACTGACTTCATCATTGATGGCGCACAATGTACCGAACTTTTCTCCGTTCGCAAGCGAAATCGGAATCCCTAAATAGGACTGAACATTCGCCCCTTCCAGTACTTCCCTCATGCCGTCGAGACTGCGGTCTTTTGTGACATCTTCGTATATAAGCGGTTGTTTCGTTTGAAAATCGATTCGTTGGCAGAGCGAGTAATTCAAATCAATGACCATTCCTTCTGTGACCGGCATCCGGGTCTGCTCTTCGGACAGTTTAATGATCAATTGCTCGGTCTCATTGATGGCTGATAAATAAAACAGCTGTTCCGGCAGAATCTCTTTTGCAAGATCCAGTAAATCATCTGCTAAATCATCAAATTTCGTGTACATTTTCAGTTCTTCAAAGTGTATGTTCATTCAGCACCTCGACACGTCATAGTTTTTAAACACTTCGTCTGAGTTTTTTTATAGACAGCATCTGCTAATCTATTTCATTTTACCATATATCGGATATTGATTTACTGTTCAACTCAAAAAAACACCGCCTTGTCGCACAGTCTCTCAACAGAGAAACGGGTACAAGGCAGTGTGTTTTGGTCGCATTCACGCGCGGTTTTTCCGCAGCAGATACAAGAAGTACGGTACACCAATGATTGCTGTGATCAATCCGGCCGGAATTTCAAGCGGCGGATGAATCCCGCGCCCAATCGCATCGGCGACGACCAACAGTCCGCCGCCGACGAGGACGGCCATCGGAATCAACAGGTGGTGCCGGTGACCGATCAAACGTCGGGCCATATGCGGGGCAACGAGTCCAAGGAACCCGATTGATCCGACCATCGCGACGGCGACACCAGCGAGAACAACAGCAAGCGCGAGAAAGACATACCGGGTTCGTTTCATCCGTAACCCGAGACCGATCGCCGCGTCTTCACTGAGTGACAGAATATCGAGTTGCCGGTGTCCAGACCAGATGGCGAGTCCGAGAATCAGAAAGACCGACGCCAGGACATACACTTCCGTCCAGCCTTTGCCGAACAGACTGCCGGCAAGCCAAACGAGTGAATCATTCGTCTGGAGCGGAAACTTGATCAACAGATATTCCGTTCCCGACGCACAAATCGCACTGACGGCGATGCCGAGCAAAGCAAAGGAACTGTGTTGCAGCTTGCCGTGATCGGCAAGTAGCATCAGGGCAATCATCACGAGTGCCGCTCCGCCCATCGCTGCAAGCGGCGTCAAAACGAGCGGACCGTCCGGAAGTAACGCAATTGTCAAAACGGTAAACAAGGCCGCTCCGTTCGTCACGCCGATGACGTCCGGGGAGACGAGCGGATTCCGGATGATCGCCTGCAACAAAACACCGGATAGGGCAAAACAACCGCCGGCGAGTAACGCGAGAAGTGTCCGCGGCAACCGGTAGTTCAAGACGATGAAGGCACTTCCATCTCCTTGCAAGGCTGCGACGATTTCACCCGGTTTCAAGTAGACGGAACCGACGCCGAGCAACAGAAAACTGAGCACAGTGACAAGGAGCGACATGAGGACGAGACCAAGCCATGGTTGTTGACGGAGTCTGTTCATTTACGCCACCCCTTTCGTCTGACGTTTCGCTAAATACAAGAAGAACGGCGCCCCGAGTAATGCCGTCACGATCCCGACCGGTGATTCATAGGGATAAGCGATGAACCGGGCGAGGACATCGGCAGACGTCAGCAACAGTCCGCCGCATAACGCGGACACCGGCAGGACATACCGGTAATCCTCCCCGACCAGGCGCCGGACGATGTGCGGGACCATCAGACCGATGAAGCCGATGGCTCCGGCGACGGCAACCGTCACACCGGCCAGCAAGACAACAGCGACGGCTGCCAGCATCCGGATCCGGGTGATGTTTTGCCCCAGTCCGACGGCGACGTCCTGACCGAGTTGGAAAATCGCCAGCGATTTGGCCAGGCTGAAGGCTAAGATCAAGCCGATGATCGACCACGGCACAATCAACCGGACTTCAAGCCAGCCGCTGTCACTGATCGATCCGGATAACCAGTACAAGACATTCGTGATCCGGTCATTGAACAAAATCAACCCTTTCGTCAAAGACGTCAGCAACAAGTGGATCGCCATCCCAACGAGGGCCAGTTTCAGACTCGTCATACCGCGGACGGACGCAAATGAAAAAACGAGCAACCCGCCAATCATTGCACCAAAGAAAGCGAAGTACACGAGATTGGCCGTCCCGAGCGCCGGGAACAGCAATAACGCGAGAACCACGAACAACGAGGCTCCGGCGTTGACACCAAATACCTGCGGCGAGGCGAGCGGATTCCGGGTGACGGCCTGCATCAATGCTCCGGCGACGGCTAGGTTTGCCCCGAGTATCAGTCCCAGTACTAATCGTGGTAATCGAAGTGTCGTCAGGACCAATGTTTCTTTTGACAAATCACCGGATGACCATTCCCGGATGGCTTCGAGCGGCCGGATCGTCGTCACGCCGAGAAACAGACTGAGATAGGAGCTGAGTCCAATCAGCACAATAAGTAGAACGAGCAAACGGATCAATCGTGTTTTCCGAATCATCAACGGCTTCCCCTTTCATCAACAAAAGCCAGATTGCTCTGGCTCGTGTCGTCGTTTATGATTTTTTCGGATACAGCAGTTGAATCGCTTCGTCGACGATTTGTTCCGCTGCGTCCAGTCCGCGGTAACGGGTCCACAAGTCACGATTGACTTCGTAGACTTCACCTTTTTTCACAGCCGTGATTTGATTCCAGAGCGGATTCTTTTTCCACTCGTTGAGCAGTTTCGGGTCGGCTTCCGCCATGAAGATGACGTCCGGATCCCATTTGACAATCTGCTCCAGCGTAATCGTCACGGTTGGTTCTACTGTTTTCGTGATGGCATTATCGATGCCGAGTTTTTCAAGCAGTTCCCCGTCAAACGATGTCTCTCCGTGTGCCGTCAATGAATCGGACCGGAAGACACCAACCATGATTTTGCGTTGATCGTCCGAATCGACTTTTTGTTTGGCAACTGCGAGTCGCTTGTCATGCAATTTCAGACGTTGCTCCATTTGATCGGTCTGCCCGACGGCTTCCGCGATGCTCTTGAATGATGCAAGGTTTTCCTGATAGGTCGCATTCCGGCTTTTTAAGATGATCGTCGGTGCGATTTGCTGCAATTGTTTGTAGATGCCTTTATGCCGGTTGAAATCTCCGATGATCAAGTCCGGTTTCAGCGAGCTGATGACTTCGAGATTCGGTTGCTGGCGTGTCCCGACTTCCGTAAAGGAAATCTTCTTATCGAGCAGCCCCGATACATCATCCTTGTTTTCCTGTGCTATGCCGACCGGTTCAATACCCAGTTCGTCGAGCGCGTCGACGAACGAGAACTCAAGGGCCACGATCCGTTTCGGATGGTCCGGCACGTTCGTTGTTCCTGCTTCATGCGTGACAGCGTGCGTCTTTTTCGTCGTCTCTTCTTTCGCTTGTCCGGCACACGCCGCAAGCATCAGACAACTCATTACTAAAAGCGCTAATGCGCCGGTCATTCGTTTTCGTAACATGAGGAGCCTCCTTCTTCATCCGGAATGAGAATCATTCTTAATTAATCCTGTTTCAGCATAACAAAGTTCATCACGAAACAAAAGACCAAATCTTATTTTCAGATAACATGTATCCTGTCATGAACAGGAATATGCGATAATGGAATCATCGATTAAAGGAGGAATTGTCTTGTCTACATTTATTAAAGACGTAGCCGGCCGGATCCATTATCCGCTCGGCCATACGTTAACATTTGCCGATTTACCCGCGCTGCTTGAAGCCTTTGCCTATCACCTGCCGTTTGACAATGCAGCGGTTCTTGAAAAAGAGTCGGTTCCGTTTGACCAGAACCGACTACGACAGACCTTCATCGAACGTCAGGCGGGCGGTGTCTGCTATGATCTCAACCATTTGCTGTACGAAGTGTTACGAATCAAAGGGTTTGACGTTTCACTTCTCAAGGCGACTGTCTTCGATCAGGAAAATGACGTCTGGTCCGCGACCGGTCCGACCCACGTCGCCGTCCTGCTGTCGCACCAGGAGCAGACCTATCTCGTCGATACGGGATTCGGTGTCAATCTCGCCCTACGCCCGATTCCTCTGACCGGAGAAACAATCACATCACCGAGCGGCAACTACCGGATTGCCCCGAACGGCGCCGGTTATCAGCTGGAGATGTTACGGACCGGTCAGGATGACGAGTTTGTCATCGGGTACCATTTCTACACGCAACAGACGATCGAACCGGCTGCTCTATCCGACATGGAACAGATCATCCAGGAGCATCAGGCTTCCCCCTTCAACAAACGCAGTCTGCTCGCCATCCGTAAGGCCGATGGACACCGTATTCTGACACGACAGGCGTTGACGACCTGGACCGACGGCAAGAAAACAATTCAACCGGTAACATCCGACGACCAGTACGCGGCCTTTAAACACGACTTCTTTTAAGGAGATGAGGAGACTTGTATCGCTATACACTCTGTTTGATTCGCAAGAACGATCAGTGGTTGCTGCTGAACCGGCAAAAACAACCGGCGATGGGGATGTGGAACGGGGTCGGCGGTAAAATCGAAGCTGGTGAGTCACCGGCGGAATCCGTCACCCGGGAAACGTTTGAAGAAACCGGTCTGACTCTGACCGATGTCCAGTTTTCGGGGACGATTCTTTTGCAGGCGGACGAGACGGTCGGGATTTATTTGTTCCTTGCCGAACTTCCGCCTGATCAGCTCCTCGTGACACCGCTCGCGACCCGGGAAGGCATTCTCGACTGGAAACAACTCGACTGGATCCTCGACCCGGACAATACCGGTGTCATCAGTAATCTGAAGACTTACCTGCCGCACGTCTTAAAACAGACGACACCACAGCTCCACACGTTTCACTATGACGGGCACCGGCTGCTTGAGCACCATATTTCTGAACTGGAACAAACCATCCGTTAAAAAAGACATCCGTTTGCCTGCTGCTGACCGAAATCAACAGTGCAAACGGATGTCTTTTAAATTTCAGTTAAAACCAAGCAGTTCCAAACCGGTCACGATCAATCCGACCATTACGATTCCGGGTAACAAGTTCGCGACCCGGATTTTGGTGATGCCGGCTAGATTCAAGCCGATTGCTAAAATCATCACACCGCCGGTCGCCGTCATCTCCACGATGAATTGCTGAAGGATAGCGTCCGGAACAAATTGCGTAATCGCCACTGCGCTGAGAGCAATTGCTCCTTGATAAACGAGAACCGGAATCGCCGAAAAGATGACGCCGATCCCGAGAGTCGAGCTGAGGACAAGTGCCGTGAAGCCGTCAATCAATCCTTTTGTATAGAGGACGTCATGGTCCTGACGTAAACCGCCGTCAAGCGCCCCGAGTACGCCCATTGCTCCGATGACGAAAATCAACGTGGCTGTGACGAAACCTTCTGCGATATTCGATGGATGACCCCGTCCGATTTTTAGTTCAAGCCATTCGCCAACTCGGTTCAGCTTTTCATCAATTCGTAACCATTCACCGATTGCCCCGCCTAAGACGAGACTGCCGATGACGATCAGGAAGTTCTCACTCTTCAGCCCCATCTGAACACCAAGCACGACGACAGCGAGTCCGATTGCCTGAACAACCGTTTCCTTCGTCCGTTCGGGAATTTTATGAAACAGCAGACCGAGTAATGTACCGATGACGATTAATCCTGTATTGACAAGTGTGCCGGTTAAGACCATCCTGCGTCCTCTTTTCTAAGTAATCATATTTACATATGGTATTTGAAATAATTATATATCCGGTACTTCTTTTGACTGGGCTTGCTTTAAACTGTGAATCGTCATTCCGAGCATGACAAGCAGCATCCCGAACAACGCGAGACCGGTCGGAAAGACGGCGTGTAAAAACAGCATCTCCCCGAGGACGGTGAACAGGATTTCAAACGACTGTGTCGCTTCGACCGCTGCAAGACGGACCGGTTCCGTCCGGACGAGTGTCGTCGCGTAAAAGAACAGTGATGTCGCGATGACGCCGGAGAATAAGGCGACCAGTCCCGACTGACCGACTTGTCCCGCGGACGGTAAGCCGACCTGCACGTAGGCGATCGCAGATAACACGAGCCAAAACGGCAGACTGGCCACCGTCATCCCGAGAATCCGGTCAAAGACATCAAGTTCGTCCCCGTACCGTTCCATCATCTTCCGGTTGCCGAGCGGATACGCGATCGCGGCACAGATGACCGGAAGGACGCCAAGCAGCAGCGCCGAAACGGATACCCCTTCCGCGACCGACAATTGCATCAGGCAGACACCAGCGACGATTAACAGCGAATAACGGAGCGACGCCCACGGAATCGTCTGTTTAAAGAGCGGCGCCAGAAGCGGTCCGGCAAGAATCGTCACCTGCCAGGTTCCGGCAATCAGCCAGCCCGGCGAATAATCGGCGGCGAGGCAAATCCCGCTGTAAAATATCCCAAAGCCGATCGTCCCGTACGTCAGCCAAAAGTACGGTGCTTCCCGAAGTGCCGACCAGACACGACCTAGCCGGCGCCGGTAGGCGACAATCACGACGAGCAGCGGCAACATCAGATAAAACCGTAAGGCGGCGCTGTAGATCCAGTGTCCCCCGTTTCCTTGCATCGATTGATTCAGGATGAAGGTGACGGCAAAAAACATCGCCGCCAAAATCCCGATTATGATGGGTCGCATGGCGTGTCCTCCTCTAGGGAAGCAATCAGATGGCGCCCGAGACCGTTCCAGTTGTGTTCCGTCGCACGGACAAGGTCTTCAATCCTGCCGTTTTGACAGGCTTCGATGATCGTTCGATGATCCGTGACCGAGTCATGCCCGTGACGGCTGAACTGGGCATACTCGAGCCGGCGGATCAGCGGTGTCAAGCGGTTTAACGTGTCCGTCAATTGACTGTTTTGACTCCGTTCGAGAAACAGCCCGTGGAAAGCGTCATCGAGTTGCAACGCTGACGCGGCGTCCCTGCGGTTGATTGCTTCCTGAAACATTTGATTGAGTTCGATTAAACGGGTGATATCCGCTTCCGATAAAGGAAACGCAAGACGTGCCGCGAGCGCATGCAGTGTCGCGACGATCGGAAACGTCTGCCTTGCCTGCGTCGCGTCAAGCATCGTCACATTCGTCCGTGATCCCCGTTTCGCGACGACAAGTCCCTCCTCCTCCAGTTTTTTCAACGCTTCTCGAACCGGTGTCCGGCTGACGCTGAATGCTTCCGCTAGCTCCTGGTCGTTCAGTTTTTGACCCGGAGCAAGCGCTAAGGTGATGATTTGCTGTTGCAGTCGTTGATACACTTCTTCACTTAAGGAAGTTCGTTGAATCGGTTGAGTTTTCATACAACTAATATATTACATATCAATTAAGAATGTACAGATTTTTCCTGTTAATGTGCCGCGAGATTTTTTAACACGCTGTTATAGGATGTAAACCGCCTTGAAGTCATCGCTTATTTAATTTACAATTATTTGGTAGATCATTCTTGGTAAATGGAGGGTTACTCGATGTCCAGTCTCGGATTATTTCTAATCATTATCTTCTCAATCGCCATCTGGATGACCGTTTCCAAAGAAGCCACAAAGGATTCTGAGGAAATCAGTCGTTCGAAAATGTTGACGTTGCTGACTGCGGGATCGATTTCGACCATCATCCTCGTCATTACACTTGTTCAGTCTTTAAATATCTTCTGACCTTAAAACAGTTGATCACGCTTTAAGAAACGGGGCATATCCTATGAATATGAAATCCTTTCTTCTCAGCTTCATTCTGATTTACCTGTTACTAAGTCTTCCCGCCTTCTTCGGAATCACTTATGTCATCGACTGGGTACCGGAAGCGACGCTCGGTCAGAAATTTAACGGGTATGTCATGGAAGGACTGAAAAACCAGTTTCTGCTGAAAAGCTTATGTGCCGTGATTGCAAGTATCGTCCTGAGTCTTCTGCTGTCTAACCGTAAAGTAGGAAAACGTATGTAATGCCACACGAAGACGTCCCGCTCTGTTGGAGTAGGACGTCTTTTGCTGTATTTCTTCATTAGGGTAGGTCACTCAGGAAGCCTGTTGTTTCTCGACGACTTTTTCTTTCCGGAACAAGCCGAGATAGACCAGTCCGAGTCCGAGACAGACGATCAGTCCGATGTAGACACTCATCATGAACGGCGCAAGGACCGCTCCGAGGATTAGCGTCGACCGCGACAATAAATCGGCTCCGGCGTGGGACGTGCCGGCAAAGGCCGAGTAGGCGCCGCGTTGGTCGGCCGGCATCATGTTGGCTTTTTCCGCGTTCAGTGTCGGTGAATAGAGCAGCTCCCCAATCGTCGCGATGAAAATGAACGTCAGTAACAGCGTCAATGAATTTGCACTCGTCACCGTCGCGTAACCGATGATGTAAAGGGCCAGTCCGCCGACGAGCGCCTGCTTATTTGTAAAGCGGTTGGACAAACGCTGGATGAAGAACGTCAGACAGACGACAAGAATCGTATTTTCGATATTGATCAGACTGAGCATCCGGACACCATTGACACTCAGATCGACGATTGTCACCGTATCAAATTCGTCCGCTAATCGGACGGCGACATAACTGCCCATCGAAAACTCGGCGGCGAGAATACACATCGAACCGAAGACAACCTTGACAAACGGCCTGTCACGCCAGGCAATCTGATAACTTTTCCCGAGATCCCGGAACACATTCCGGAGCGGTTGTTTCTGCCAGACGTGTTTCGACTCGTCGAGCAGGAAATGATAGGCGACCGGCAGTAACAGCGATGTACACGTCAGCAGGCTGAACAAAAATAGCCGGTTGCTGACGTAAAGCCACCCGCCGAGCGCCGTCCCGAGGGCAATCGACAGATTGATCAACCAGTAGTCGATCGCATAAACGGCCCGCCGGTTTTCCGGTGTCGTTGCGTCGATGATGATTGCACTCATCGCCGGCCGTCCGATGTTGCTCGTCACGGTAAATACGGCATAGGCAATCGTAAAGAGCAGCATTTGATTGGCGGCGAGACTGATCGTCATGACTAAAAACATTAATCCGGTCGCCGTCGTCGACAGGACGAGCAGGCGTTTCCGCGGAAAGCGATCCGCGAGGTAACCACCAATCAAGCCGATCAGGAAGCTGATAATCACTGTCCCGATTAAAAAGATCCCGGCAAATACTTTGCTGTACGCCTGAACAAATAACAGGGCCATAAACGGCATGATGGCGAACGAAATCGTCCGGTTGATAAACGATGTGACCAATCTGACTTTAATTGGCCGAGGCATTTCTTTCCATTTCATATTGTCACCTTCCATTCTCTACCTGTATGATAAACAAGACACAGTGACTAAAAAATGGACATTGTCAAGAAAAGATGTCCCCTTTTAGAACGGAGGAATGAGATGGACGCTTATCTGTTCACGTTATGGAAATCCTGCCGGGAAGGATCGTACTCGATTGCCGAACTCGCCGACACGATCCATTTAAGTCCCAAACAAACGAAACGGTATTTGAACCGCTGGCAGGAAGACGGTTGGCTCGACTATACAAGCGGTCGGGGCCGCGGGCATCTGACGGTACTTGTCTGGCTCCGTCATGTCGAACGCGAATATGCGAAACAGATGCTCGAACGGATCGAACGCGAGTCGGTCGATGCCGTGACGGAAGAACTGAGCTGGGACTGGTCACCGGCGCAGACGGGACGCTTCATGCGAAAGCTTGAGCAAAAGTTCGGCTATACACAAGAGTCCTCGGATGCGTTACTGATTCCGCGAAGGCGCCCCTTTTTGACGACCGATCCGCTCGAAGCCGCCGATATCCACAGTGCCCACCTTGTTCAAAACGTCTTCAGTCGGCTGTTCGCAATTGACGCCGACGGTAAACTGCAAGGGGAACTGGCCCACCATTACGCCTGGAACGGCTCTACCTTATCGCTCTATTTACGAAAAGACGTCCGCTTCCATGACGGATCACTCTTAACGAGTAAGGACGTCACGAAAAGTCTCCGCAAACTGGTCGCTTATCCGGCCTATGCCAAGTCATACCGGCACGTCTTACATATTCAGTCGAACGGTCCTTATCAGGTCGATTTGACACTCGATCAACGGCGGCATTCGCTGTTACCGAAACTGGCGACGATTCATACGAGCATCGGCAAGGACAACGTCGGAACAGGACCGTTCCAGCTGACCCGAAACGATCCGAAAAAGACGGTGTTATCTGCCTTCCCGAATTATTACGGCATCCGCGCCCTGCTCGACCGGATTGAGTTCATTCAGATGCCCGATGCCTATGATCCCGTCTACCGGACATCACGGTCGGACTCCGGTGAAACGGATACGATTTCGACCCAGTCCGGTTTCGGCCTCGTCTTTTTGAATCCGCGTCCCGGCGGCCCGTTCGAGCACCCGGAAGCCCGGCACTACCTTCACCGGTTGATTGCCGCGATCCGTCCGTCGATTCAGTCGGTCAGTGAACGGAGTTTTCCGAACGACCGCGGGTTCCTCGAACAGTTCAGCTCTGTCCACCCGCTTCCGGATGGTCCTGCCGTTACGTTTACGCAACCGCTCCGGATAAAATTGACCGACTTTACGGATAAGGTGACCCGCTGGTTATGCGAGACGCTCGATGCGCACGGTATTCCTTATGAGTTTGTACCGGTCGGCTTTAAGGAGAGTATCACCAATTTCCATGCCTTTGAGACGATCGACTTCGCCGTCCATGCGGAAGTATTCGAACGGAACTTACCGGTCGCCTTCCATCAGTTTTTGACGAATGATTTTTCACCGCCTGCGAAGCTGTTTCACCGGATGCCGGACATGGAGACCTGGCTGACCCAATATGATGAAACCCCGTTCGAAGATTGGATAGTTCTGCACCAGGCGGTCGAACGGCATTTGATCGACTCGTCCTACTTTATTCCGTTGTATGATGATACGCGGATCATTCCGTTTCCGATTGAGCTGCAAAATATTACGATTGATTCGTTCGGCTATTTGGACTTCTCAAAACTGTGGATTTCCTCTTGACCTCCGACCTTCCTCGGAGGTTTTTTGTCGGTTGCTTGACGAATTGATGGCATACTTGTGACAAATATCACGTACTATTTTAAATCTAGTATTTCATCTATTGCATTAAAACAAGTCTTGACGGATACTGAAATCGAACCTGATCTGACATCCATTATCCGAAAAGGAAGTGTCTTTATGTTAACGTCATCGACAATCGCCATCATCAAATCAACCGTCCCGGTGCTCGCTGAACACGGTCACAGCATTACACGTGTCTTCTATCAACGACTGTTTGAAAATCATCCGGAAATGAAACATATCTTTAATCAATCGAATCAAAAAAATGACCGCCAGTCGCAAGCTTTAGCGACAGCGGTCTATGCGGCAGCTGCTTACATTGATCAGCTCGAAACGCTCAAACCGACGTTATTGCCGGTCCTCCATAAGCACCGCAGTCTGCAAATCAAACCTTTCATGTATGACATCGTCGGAACGGAACTGATCGGGGCAATCCAGGATGTCCTCGGAGACGCGGCGACACCGGAGATCATCGAAGCCTGGACGATTGGCTACGGGGAAATCGCCAAGCTGTTCATTTCGCTCGAAGCGGAGCTCTATCAGCAGGATGAACAAGCGACTGCCTTTGAAGGCTATCAGCCGTTCGTCATCGAACAGATCACACGACAGTCAAGCGACATCCAATCGTTTACGTTACGTCCGGCTGACGGACGACAGCTCGCACCGTATCAAACCGGTCAATACGTTACGGTCCGCCTCCAGGCACCGGATGGTCTTTGGCAAAACCGTCAGTACAGTTTAACGACGGTCGCAAACGGCACGTCATATACGATCGGTGTCAAACAGGACGGGTCCGTCTCGAACCAAATGCACGGTTTGTCCGTCGGCGACAGCGTGTTGCTCAGCGCGCCGGCCGGTTCGTTCACGTTACCGGACGCGCCTACTCCATTCGTCGGTCTCGCCGGCGGTATCGGTTTGACGCCACTGCTCGCAATGACTGAAGCAGCGCTTGCGGCAGGTCGCGACACGACGTTATACGTTGCCGTCCAGGACGATCTTGACCGGCCGTTCGCCGAACAATTGGCACGATTTGAAGAACAAGGCGCAACAATCCTCCGTTTTGCAGAACGAAATGCGTTGCCGGGCACGACACCGGGACGCTTGTCGATTGACGACGTAACGCAGATCAACCGGACAGCGGACGCATTCGTCTGCGGACCGGAAGCGATGATCCAGTTCGTCCGCCGCCACTGGAGCGGTCAGCCGGACAATCTGCATTTTGAAGTCTTCGGACCAAGTCTCGCGCTCGAAGCACCGACTGCCGTTTCGTAACTTTCCTTTAGTCTAGTCAGAAAAAAACGACGCTGCCCGTTCCTGCGGGCAGCGTCGTTTACTTTTAGCGCGGTTCCGTTCGAACCGGTTGTATGTACAGGCTTACTTTTCGAGCTCCGGTGTAATCCGGCGCCACAAAACATTCAACATGACCGTCATTCCACCAATTGGAATCAAAAACATCAAGGCAAGCATCGTCATTCCATCCATCCTGCACATTCTCCTCTGTAAGCGTTTTTTTAAGTATAACGCGTCCGCTTTCTGTCGCCCTCAGCCTGAAGACCGATTTGTTATCCGACCTCATCCTGTCGCACTTCCGTCGCCGGTGTTTTACGCTGAAGACGAAGGAGCAGCAAGACGAGCAGACCGGTTCCGGAAAAGAACAGAAACACGGTGTCGATCGCAAATACGGTCGTCAAATACGCGGATAATCCGAAAAACAGCGCCGAACTGAAGGTCGAAGCGGCGACCATCGCCGAACGGATCCGTCCGAGTAAGGCATCCGGTGTCGTCTGCTGCAGTAACGTCGAGAACGGGATTCCGAACAGACTGAGCGCCATCCCGAGCAATAACATGCCGCTGAACGCAAACGGCAACGTCGTCGTCAGTCCGATCAGCAACGTGAATCCTCCCTGTAACGCCATCGACAGGTAAAACATCTGCATCAGGTCGAGCCGGTCCGCAAGTTTGGCATAGATGAGCGACATGCCGATTCCGCCGATGACAAGTGCCAGTTCGAGCAGCGAAAACGTATTCGCCCCGCCCTGGATGACGTCTTTCGCAAACGGCGCGAGTAACGCGTTGACCGGTGTAATCATCCAGTTCGCGAGAATCCCGAAGACTAAAATCCGGATTAAGCGGGTGTCACGGGTGAGATACGTCAACCCTTCCCGTAAATCCACCCAATAGGTCAGTTTCGGTTTGTCCGCCGCTTCCTCCCCGGACCGTAACGGGAACAACAGGAACCAGGCAAGCAGGTGCAAAACAGCCTCCATCCCTAAAATCACTGTAATTGAAAATCCGGTGATCAACAGCCCACCTGCCAGTAAGCCGGCAAGCGTTCCGACCCGGTCGAGCGTACTCAAGTAAGCATTAGCGACCGGCAGCTGTTCGGACGCGACAATCCGGGTGACGACTTTAAACGCGGTATTGCCGCCGATGACTTGCAGGAACGTCTGGACGGCGAGCAAAGACAATAACGGCACAAGCTGGGCATCCGTCTGCGTCAGGATATACCAGACGGCAACAAGCAGGAAGCAACGGATCAGGACGGTCGCTTTCAGCAGGCGGACCGGTTCAATCCGATCAATCCACGGTCCGACCAGACTCGAACTGATGAAACGAATCACAAACACGGCGGCGATCACTAACGAGACGGCTGCCGGCGACAACAGCTGGGCACACGTCCAGTAAATCGCAATATAGGAGATACTGGCGCCAACGACAGCAATCAGGTCGGACACATAAAAATAACGAAACAGCCGGTTCATGCCAACGTCTCCTCTCCAGACGGATTTCACCGTCATTTTCTCTCTTCTCAGTTTACACTTTTTTACATAATCCAGACAGAAATCTTTCCATATTTTACAGTCTTACATGTTCCCGACATCTGTTCGTCATATTTAGTTCATCTTGTTATCGACTTCTAATCGGACTGTAACGAAGATTTCGTCGTCAGTCCTCTATACTGAAAGCAGAAGGAAGTGAAGAGCCATGAGAATGCATACACGAACAGTTACCCAGCACGAATCGACGGATCATCCATCGGAAGAACGGCTCGGCTATTACTTTTTATTGATCGTCTTGCCGCTAGGTCTGGCGCATCTCGCCCAGTCGCTCATTCCGTCAGTCGATTCCCATCAATCGTTTTTATTGTCCACGCTTACGATTTGCGCGATCAGTCTGTTTTCGATTCTCGGAAGCCGGACGGATGGCAGCCCTAAAACTACATTCTTCAGCTACGCGCTGTTTTTAGTCGTCAGCTTAACGTCGACGTTTGTCATGCCGCTGATTTGAGATGAACTACATATACGTTTCATCCGCTTCAGACAAAAAAAGCCAGTTTCCGCTATCCGGAAACTGGCTTTTTGTCGAATTTAGTTGTTTGCACCGACATACGTAAAGAGTGGTCCGCGCAGTTCAAACGAATAATCTTCCGCATTGACGATGCCGACGATTTGGTCACTGTCGAGCAGTTGGTCGAGGAATGTCGCCATTTCCGCCGCCGTATGATATTTGGCGACGTTTTTGCTGTAATCAAATCCTTGTTCCCCGCGTGACCGGTCGGCGAATTCCGTTTCCGTCGCAGCCGGTGCCAGGACTTTCGCCCGCAGTTTCGCGCCGGCATTTTTCAGTTCCTGTGCGAGTCCTTCCGTATAGGCGCTGACATAAAACTTCGTCGCGCAATACGTAACCGCGTTCGGAACGATCCGGTAGCCGCCTCCGGACGAGACGTTGAGGACCGTCGCTCCTTCGACGTCATGATAATCATGGACATAACGGCTCGTTAAGACGGTCAGTGCTTCGATGTTCAGTCGGAGCATCTTTTCTACTTTCGGGACTGACACATCCTTGACGTTGTCGAAATCACCGAACCCGGCATTGTTGATCCACGTCTCGATGTCGAGGTCTTGTAAGGAATCATACAGTTCATGGACATTCGCCGATTCCGTCAAATCAACGGAACGGAGAATGACGTCACTGTCCGGTGCCAGGGCTTTGACTTCGTCGCGTAATTTTTCCAGTTCATCCGTCCGGCGGGCAACGAGGACCAATGACTTCCCTTTTTGTGCGAGTACTTTCGCTGTTTCGTATCCGATGCCTGAGCTGGCTCCTGTAATGACCGTGTATTTCATCTGTAATTCCCCATTTCTGTTTGGTATAGTAAAAGTCTACAAGTTAGAGTGAACTCTAAGTCAAGCAAGAAAGGTCTGACACGATGTATACGATTTCAGAAATCAGCCAACTGACCGAAACGACGGCCTATACAATCCGCTATTACGAAAAAGAAGGATTGTTGTTCCCGACCCGGACCGCAAGCGGAGTCCGACGTTATGATGAAGCCCAGCTGGCCTGGCTCCGTTTTGTCCTCCGCCTCCGGGCGACACATATGCCGATCGATCAGATTCGGGAATATGTCGAACTGTTTCTCGCCTCATCCGAAACGCACGACACGTCGCTTGAGCGGCTGCGTCTGCTCGAAGTACACCAGCAAAACGTCCGAAATCAGCTCGCGGAACTCATCCGGACGGAACAGATGATTACGGAAAAAATCGCCGTTTACCAACAACTCCATCCGACGGTCAAAGAACCACTTTAAGAAAAGGCTTGCCGAAGCCGGGTAAATCCGGTTTCGAGTGTTTCCGGATCCAGCTCCCCGTAAGCATCACCGACACTGATTTCTGTTGAACAATTCCCGTCTTTGTCGACGAGATAACCCACGAAGCCGAGTCCCGTTTCTTCCTGAACCTGTTCCAGTTTCGGGGATACGTCCGCCGCCTGACCTTCAAAGTGCAGGTGGAACATGTTCGAGACCGGGACTTCCGGTGTCGTATGCACACCCGGCAACGCATTGAACCGTTCCGCCAGTTGTTTCGCATCCGCATAGTACTGCCCCATCCGGTCCTTTCGCAATTCATAATAATAATCGGCCGAAACGATATACGGATACAAGCTGATCAAGTCCCCGCCATACCGCCGTTTCCAGATCCGGGCCGTCTTACAAAACGCTGCCGGTCCTGCAAGAATCGCCCCGGCAATTCCGCCGAGTCCTTTATAAAATGAAATGTAGACACTGTCGAACAGACCGGCGATGTCAGCTGCCGTCTTCTCGTAATACGGCATTATTTCAAACAGACGGGCGCCGTCAAGATGCAGACGGATTCCCTGTTCCCGGCAATACCGGCTGATCGCTTCCAGTTCACTGAAGGCCGGAGCGACCCCGCCGATTTCCCGTTGCGGTAATTCGAGCAACAGACAGGCAATCTCCGGCAACGCTTTGATTTCCTCGAGTGTCATCAACCGGTCGGCTTCTCCGACAAGAATCGTTTTAATCGGATGCAGTTCCTTTAATCCGTCCTGCTCATGAATTTCGAGATGACAGAGCGGATGATAGGCGACGATCCGATTATCCGTCTCATCCGACCAAATCCGTAAGGCCACCTGTTGCGCCATCGTACCGCTCGGGAAAAAGACGGCGTCCTCCATCCCGAGTACATCGGCAAACTTTTCTTCGAACGGTTGGATGATGGATCCCGTCCCGTATTGATCACTTGCCGTCTCGTCCGCGGTTTCTTCAAATGCTGTTTTTAACACGCCGACATTCCGTTTCCCGTGCCCGCTGATTTGTCCCGTTGCTTGTTGAAAACTGGTGCGTAAGCGATTCATCTGGTAACCTCCATTTTTTTAGGAAATAATGACTAATTTTTGAAAAAATCAGAACGTTTTCCTGTCTTATTTGCTATACTCAGTTCAGACTTGTTTATCAACCGTTTTGACGGTATCAAAGAGGTGGTCTCATGCAAACTTCGTTCCGATTAAAAATCGGTTTGTTTCTTTCCGGCGTTTTACTGGCCGTGTTCGCGATCCAGTCCGTTGTTCCTCGTTTTCTGACGTCGTTCGTTTCTCTTTTCGACAGTCGGACGACCAGCTCCTGTACGACACGCTGTGGCGACACGCATAATCTTCCGCTTCCGTCCGATCCACTCGTCGTTAACTTTGACCCGATTGCCGAGACCGTCGCAACAGAGCCAGACCCGCTATTTTTACGAACAGGTTTCGATTCTCCAGTCGTCGCACCACCGTATCCGTTCATCTTCATTTTCCTGATGGTTGCATCCATCCTGTTGCTCGTCTATTACATCAAAGTCATCCGACCGACCCGCTTCCAACCGCTGCTGTTAACGCAAAGTCGCGTCGAGGTGCTTTATTATCCACACCATGAATTACCGGCAGAAGATATTCGCCAACATATGCTGCTGTTTAACCGCCGGCTTCCGCAATCGATGCAACGGCGCGAGCAGGAGACGATGACCGAGTGGTTCGCACGGATCAAGTTTCCATCGCCGGTCAATCCCCATTACTTAGAAGTCCGTTATGGCGGACACGTCTCGATTCCGGTCCACCAGTTAACCTTTTTTAAGCAAACGACCGAAGACTTTTTGCGTCATGTCGGCTCGACGATCATTTGATCCAGCAGCGCCTGATTCCAGACCAGGCACTGCTGAATCAGGTGATTTTTTTGTGTTCGTTAAAAGATTCCCTAATTCATCAGTATTCGGTCCATTTCCGGACAGAAACTGATATTTTTCAAAAAAATTGGGTATTATAGACTATATAGTTAACTAACAGCTTATAATTTTTTGAACTGTTTTTGAAAGAGAGCGAGGCGAAACGAGATGATTACAGCACAAGAAGCGTACTTCATAAAAAATGGTCTGAACGAACAGTTTGAAGACCCTCGAATCGACTGCGACTTTTCCATTTTCTCGCTCGAACCGTTTCAACTCTTGTTACATGTACATGATGACGAGGTCGATGAATTGAGTACGGAAACGAGGTATGTCCTAAGTCGAAAGATTCGGTCTCAGCTGCATCAATTAGACGCGAAAGTCGGCGGTACACCCGTCAAGACGGTGTTCGTCATTTCTGCGCCATTGATTTCCGACCGTTCCTATTGTGTGATTTTGCAATGATCCGTAAGACCAACTATGGATTAAAAAAGCTCTGATCCCATTTTCGAATGGAATCAGAGCTTTTTCGTTGGAGAAACGTTCAACTCGCTTCATGGCTTGAAATTTGATTGCGTCCGCTTGACTTCGCCCGGTACAGGGCTTGGTCGGCCAGGACGATCAAGTCGCCTTCCGTCAACGTCTCGCTCGGCCGGACGACGGCAAGTCCGATACTGACACTGAGCTGGCAAAGCGGTTCGTACGCACTGTGTTCAATCTTCAACCGGAGGATTTCACTGCGGATCCGTTCGGCGACATGCGTAATCTGCTCGACATGCTCCGTCAAGATGACGGCAAATTCTTCTCCTCCGTACCGCGAGACCAGTCCAAACTCACCCGCCTGTTTTTTTAATGTAGCGGCGACTTTCTGCAGACACCAGTCGCCTTTCAGGTGACCGTACGTATCGTTGTACAGTTTGAACTCGTCGACATCAATCAAAATCAAGCCGACGTCTATCTGCTGTTCCCGGGCGGTCGTAAAGCATGCTTCCAAATGCTCATCGAACGCGCGCCGGTTGGGAATCGAGGTTAAGGCATCATGTAACGAGCGTTGGATCAACGCCTGTTGACTCCGCTCGAGGCGGAACGTCTGCAGGAAGGCCATCAACAGCAGGACAGCGACACTGACGACGATGACGATGACCCACTTGGCAGACGCCGACGCCTGTTTGGAACGGTCCGTCGCTTCCTGGATGATTTTATCGATGTCCTGATTGATTTTTGCATTGATCGGCCGGAACTGATTGATATAGTCCATGCCGCTGTAACGTTTCAGTGTCGCCCGTTCGATTTGATTGCTTTGGATCCATTGAATCTGCTGTTCATAAAAACCGTCCGTTCGTAAAATCAGTGGAATCGCCTCATCTGCCAGCAATTGCTTGAGAATCGGATGGCGTTGATCGAGCATCTTCAATGTGACAATCGTCTCTTTCAGTTCGGCATTCGTATTTTTGAATTGCTGGAACGTCTGATCATTTTGGTCAAGCAAATAACTGCGCACTGTCAACTCCTGATCGAGCAGCAATGGGAACAGTTGCGAAGCAGCATTCGAAATCGGGATCGCTTCCATCATAATTCGATTGTTTTCTTGTTCAACTTTCAGGAAAGCATTGTAACTCCAGATACTTGTAAACATCAATGAAAACAATGCGAGTAACAGGTAAAATTGTAACGTCGATAATTTCAAGTTCAGTCTGACCTCTTTCTTTTCCGTCGGCAGCAACTGAGGAATGCTGGCGATACGGGACGCTACCTTATTATCGGTATCTTGGGATCAAACCATTAGCGCTCTACTCGAAATATTGCCCGTTGCCTGCACATTTCAAACAAATTACCAGTTCAGGTTGCACATTCATCCTGGTTTTTCCTGTCCGTCTCGCTGGACATGATTTTTCCATTCCGTTAAAACGACTTGCGCATGTTGCGCCGCCTCGGTCATATTGTTATTTTTCCACCACGCATACATCAGACCGCCTGCTCCGAGGAGCGCCGTCAGAGCGGTTTCGATTTGATTCGTCTCAAACGGCAGAGGTGTATAGCCGAGTGCAAGTAACGTCAGATTCACGAAACTGTAAAGCGGCACGATCAGTCGGATCAGGGCAATTGAACGTTCCTTCATCGTCGGAATCCAAACAGATGGCGCCACGTGACCGGACCGATGACACCGTCTGCCGTTAACCGGTGCTGCCGTTGAAACTGTTCGATGAGTTGCGTTAATTTCCGATCAAATTGTCCGGTCAACGGCAACCGGAGCCGTTTTTGAATCAGCCGGATCAGCGTCCGGTCCATCCGCTTTGCTCCTGCATATAGCGGTTGACCGGGATAACGCGGTCCGAGTAACGGTTTCGCTTGACCGTTAACGGCGTCATACAATTGAAAATGCGGATAATCGGGAAAATTGCCCCAGTCACCGCCCCACTGCATCTGATAACGTTTCATCGCGGCGACGAGCCGTTTCAGCCGCGGATCGGGCGGTGCGAGAAACTCCGCCCGTTTGCCGCCGTCCGCATAGACAAACAGATCAACGGCCACACCCAAGTTATGGTTTGATTTTCCCCCTTTCGCATAAGTGACGATTTTTCCCGGACGGGTCCGGCCAATGGCATACAAGGCATCCTGTTCCTGTTTTGTCCGGTAGGCTTGTGCAATACCGATCGGCAGTCCTTCTGCCGCCAGTTCCGTAATGACGGCGCGGGTAATCGCGACGACGTCCGGATCCATTTCGCTTGTCAGTTTTCGGTTCGCTTGTACGAGTAGCCAGTCAAGTGATGGTGTCATAAAGTCCTCCTTGATCAGATAAGTTCTGCGAGCAGTAATGCCAGTTCCCCTTGGTCGGGAACGGTTTGTTCAAGCCGTTGTTTTTGCTCCGCTTCTGCCTGCTGCTGTTGCCGGCGTTCCCTTTCGACCCAGTCCGGCAACCGACCGCGGTCTGTCTGGCGGGATGTTCGCTTCCGGGAAGATGCACGGCGGTGTTGTTCATGACGGTCAATCTGTTCCTGCGTCAATAAATTCCGCTGTTTCAGACTGTCGATGATGACCTTGATGTAGTTAAAGTTGCGGATGTTCGCCGCCGATGCCTGTTCGATCGCATGGTGCAGGACAACCGAACTCGTTTCCTTTAACAAACGCTCAAGTTGCCTGCCAATCGACGGGGTGACACGACCGATTTCCCTCTCAAAATGAGTGATGATTTCCTTGACTCCGGGTGATGATGGTTCTTTTTTTAAAGACGGTTTTTTAACCCCTTTTTCTTTGGAGGCGTCAGATGTCTCCCCGGAAGTCGTCTCATGACTAGGAACCTGTCCGGAAGCACCCGGAGACCCCGCCCGGATCCGGTAGCCGTTTGACGTTTGTCCGCCGTGCCGGTCAAACCGTTCGATCTTTTCAATCCATCCTTTTTCGACGAGTGTCTGGAGACAGTTTTTGACGGTCGTCTTGCCGCACGGAACGGCGTCCGCGAGCGTCTGATGCGACGGGAACGCGAGTCCGTCCCGTCCGGCATAACTTTGCAGCAGCAGATAGACCATTTTTTCATGGACGGAGGAAAAAGCAGATCCGTCGCGTAACAATTGATGCTCGACACGTAAGTAAGGTTGCATAAATTTGTCCCCCTTTAGATTCAGGAGGAATTTCCTCCTTTCTATCAAGAAATAACAGGACGAATCACTTGGTTGTTCGGATTTTTTTAGACAACAAACAGGCACGACTTGATCGGAAGCGACTGTTCCGAAAAAATCGTGCCTTACGGTTAGAGGAATCTGAAATACAAATACGGCAGTACACCGGCGAGCAGGATGCTGAAGACGACCATACCCAGGATGACGAAGATTGCTTTTGAGATTGATAGCTGTTGTTTTCGATAAGACAACATGACAGCTTTGACAATCGTCCAGATCATTAATCCACTCAAGAGACATGAGCCTATCAGGAGAATCAGCACTTCCATATCAATCACCCTTTCCTGTTCTAAGTAATTATTTTATCTTGAATTAGACGATTTTTCCTTGACGGACCGCTTAAGCTTGCTAGACTGAACAAGAGAACGCTTACACCATATAAAAGGAGTTTTTCTAATGTCACGCCAACAGACCCTGCTCACACGTCTCGACCAGATTGGCCAACAGCTGGAACAAACAAATGACGCCTGGTTATTGCTCGGACTCGGTTCCGTCGGTCGGGAGCTGGAACGGCTTGATGCCTATTCCGACCTCGATTTTTTCGTCATTACGAAACCGGGTCAAAAACAACGGTTCCTCGACCGGCTCGACTGGCTGGAATCCGTTCATCCGCTCAGCTTTATCTTTCAAAATACCGTCGACGGGTTTAAGTTATTGTTCGCGGACGGGATCTACGGGGAGTGTGCGATTTTCGAACTCGATGAGATGCCGGACATCGCTTTTTCCCCGGGACGGATTGTCTGGCAGGATCCAACATTTCCGGGCGTCGACTTGACGGTTTCAAAACAATCACCTCCACCGATCCGGCGCGATACACTCGACTTTGCACTGAACGAAGCCTTGACGAATCTCTATGTTGGACTGTGCCGCTATGCCCGCGGCGAACGGTTGTCCGGTCTCCAGCTGGTCGAACAGCATGCTTTTTCAAACTTGTTGTCGATTCTGCATTTAATCGAGCCGGAAGTCGTCTATTATCCCGACGCCTACGGCAATGAACGCCGGGCCGAGCAACGGTTCCCCCAGGCGCAGGAACGGTTCACCGATGTCCTGCAAGGATACGCCCGCGTCCCGGAATCGGCGCTTGCACTGCTTGACTGGCTCGAACAGATTCTGCCGGTCAATTCCTCGATGGCTGCTGAAATTCGGCGGCTGGCTGCGGAGTGTCAAACGAAACACCCTAATTGAAAGCAGACTCAGAGCCGTTTTAAGGAAGTGGAGTTGTCTTACTGTCGTGCCGTACTCGATTCAGCCAACTTTCCAAAAACCCGTCAAACGGAAAGACCTGTCGTTGAATCTTGTCTTGCAGCCGGCGTAACGTCCGTTCCGCTACTTCGATGACGTCAACCGCATAGTGATATGTCAGTTGATTTTCTAAAAACTCTTCTTCGTCGACGACCGTCCACTGACCGGTTGTATCCCGGATGAGATCCAGGTCAAGATCAACGAACCGGAGACCGGACGTTGTCCGTAGACCAGCACATGCTGATTGGTTTCCTGTAACAAAGTCGTTTCCCAGTTGCAGTGAAGCGACCCGTCATATTTCACGGCTTGGACTTGAATATTTGAATGAATAGACGAATGAATTTGGTTCCTCCTCAGTCTTTTTTCAAGCGGGACGTGACGATAAAACCGTGTTCATTCGTACCGGACACTTGAAAATGCGGTGTATCCGGAATACGGATTGACCGCATTTTCGTGTATTGAACAAAATATGTTTGATTTCCTATTTTCATCTTGTACGCGTTCTCTTGTTCGAAATAGCGTATGTATTCCTTCAGCACCAAATCTTCCTCGTACATCTTGCTGCTGTGCGGTAAGCCGACATAACGAATATGCCACGGTTCAAACGAAATTCCCGTTACTGCTTCCTTTCCTTTTGGATACCGGATGATAAAACCGAACTTATGGGCATTTTTCGCAAGCTATCTGCCTTCTTTGGATTGACTCATCTTCCCGCTTGTCGAACCGAGATCGACCGACAGACCCGTTTGGTGCTCGCTGTGACCAGCAGGCAACGCAAAGTCCGCACCATATTCTTCATACAGCCGCTGTTGCAGCTTCCCGCTTCGGTAGGCACTATTGATTTGAAAATGTCTGACTCCCACTTTTTCCGCACGACGTATCATCTGTCGTAAAGCTGTCCCGACATGCTGTTGTACTAATAAACCCGCTTCGATATGTGTCTCCGTTGCCGCCTTCGGGATTTTGCCAAGATTGCGCGGATCTTCCTGAATCTCCGTTTGTTTATTGATCAATACTAAATCTCCTTGATACAACGATGCATCCTTCAATGAAATTTTGTTCGTCAAAGCCGGTGTTCGTGTCAGATAAAATTGAAATAGAATAAGTACAATCAAAAGCACGCCGATTAGTTTTTTCATGTTAAACCCTCTCCTTTTCTTCATTACAGACAGCATAAAGAAAAGGGTTTAAATGAAAGTCGGGAAAATTCTTAAGAATTTCTTAAATCAGCCGGAAAAACGATTTCAAATCGAATCTGTCCTGCGCTTTGCTGTAAGTCAATCGTCCCTTCATGTCTTTCGACAATCGTCTTTGCTATGAACAGGCCAAGACCGGTTTGTTTCGTCGGTATGTTCCGGACTTGATCGACTGTATAAAACATATCAAACAGGTACGGCACATCCGCCGCTTGAATCGTCGGACCGGCATTCGTGATCTGAATCACGATTTCCGCGCCGCGGCGGAATGCACTGATGTCAATCGGATAATCTAGATTGCCGTAACGTATCGCGTTATTAAGCAAATTCTCAAACACCCGGGCCAGTTCTTTTCCGTTTCCCGTCATGTTCAAGGACGGACTAATCTGCTGATTCAGACGGGCGTTGACACGGCTGATCAACGGATACATTTCATCCAGGAGTTGGAGCAGGAGATGATACAAATCGACCTCTGTCTGTTCCGTTGTCTTCAGTGATAAATCAAGTTTTGAGATATCAAACAAGGTTTCAAGGAGTTGTTCGAGATCCCGGGATTTTTTATAGGCGATTTTTATGTAGACAGCCCGTTCTTCCGGGGTTGTCGTCGGTTGATTCAGTAAATCCAAATATCCGGTCACCGATGTCAACGGCGTCCGTAAGTCATGGGCCAAATTGGCAATCAGCGTTTCTTTACTGCGTTGCGCCAACGTCTCTGCCTGAATGGCCGTCCGTAAGCCTGAGCTTGCCGCATTCAAGTCGTTTGCGATTTGGCGGAACTCATCTTTCGATGCAATCTCGATACGATGTGAAAAATCACCCGCTGCCAACTGACGAATACCGCTTGAAATGTCCTCAAAATATTTGGTATATGTCCGCGTCAGCAGATAAAAGATGAGAATCGAAAATGGAATGTACAGCGCTAAAAAGACATAGATGTCACCGACTTCGCGCATCCAAAACCGGTATCGCATATACGTGTCCCCGTAAAAGACGTGATGATGGTAATAATATTGTAGCGCCTTATAGATTGCGAATGTGATGACCGCAGCCATCAACAGACTTTTGATAAACAGATAGATGATTCTGGTCCGGAAGCCATTGATGAACTTACGCATAGACTTTATACCCGACGCCCCAAACGGTCTCGATCAACCGTTTGGTCTTATTGGTGTCGGAAATCTTTTTCCTTAATGTCCGAATGTGGACCATGACCGTGTTGGCCCCGTCAAAGTAATCTTCCTTCCAAACCCGCTCAAAGATTTTTTCCGTACTGAAGACCTGATTCGGAGAACCGGCAAGCAACCAAAAAATATCAAATTCCTTTGGCGTCAAATTGACAGGCTGTTCATTAACAAGGACTTTCCTTTGGTCGGCATCGAGAATCACGTTTTGCAGTCGAATCAAATTACTCTCAAATGGTTTCGACTGTCCCGTCCATTGAAAGGCACGCCGTAACTGGGCGTTGACCCGGGCGACCAGTTCAAGCGGATTAAAAGGTTTCGTCATATAATCATCTGCTCCGATCACAAGCCCGCTGATTTTATCAAAATCCGACTGTTTGGCGCTTAAAAAGATGACCGGCGTCTGATCGATTTGCCGGATTTGTGTCAAGACTTCGTGCCCGTTCATGTTCGGCATCATAATGTCCAGGATGACGAGATCAACCGGATGTTGCCGGAAGCGTTCTAGACCTGACGTACCGTCATAGGCGAGCAATGTCTGAAATCCTTCGTTTCGTAAATGAATCGAGACGAGTTCGGCAATTTCGACCTCGTCTTCGATGATGAGAATCGTTCGTATTGGCATAAGCTGTCCCCTTTTCTAAACTTGAACAGCTTAAATGATGGCATATCGGTTGATTCATTCCCCTTTTTTCAAAACATATTCTAACAGGTATTTCCATTTCCTTTTAAAATCTTCTCAATCCAAAATGACATTTTTCCCTTCCTTCGTTAACTGGGCTAAGGAATCCTTCATTTGAAGAATCGTCTCTTCCGAGTGCCGTTCCCAAACGGCGAGCTCTGCGACGATGAGAAGCGGTTCCTTCGACCGGTAGGACCGTGTCGGATTGCCGGGAAAGCGCTGATCCGTTAAGTTCGGATCATCTTCAAACGGTCCAAGCGGTTCGACGAGATAAATCCGTTCCCGTTCGTCACCTTTGGCAAGCTCGGCTCCCCACTTTGCAGCTTCAAGTGTTGCGGTGAAATAAATATAATTCGAGCGTTTTTCCTGATAGTTAGACAGGTAATTAATTTGTAATTCATCTCCGACTCGTAATACGGCTTTTGTCCCATGCAGAAACGGTCCCTGGTCGAGCACTTTGGTTTGTCCGGTCATTACTGTTCACATCCTTTACTACAATCTTGTTTGTAGTGTAGAACAGAACGAAACGTAAAAGTAGTCTGTTTTCGTCTACAGATTCGCGGTATAATTCCAGTAGAGAAGAATGAAAAACTCCCGACATACGTCACGTTCCGGTTGGAGCGGTGCGTTTTGTTCGGGAGTTTTTCGTTTAATAATGATAACGGCATTGAAGGATTTCCACTTGTTCACTCGTCGACCTGTAAACGAGACGATGTTCCGAGTCAATTCGCCGGCTGTAAAAGCCTTGTAAATTTCCTTTTAATGCTTCCGGTTTGCCTATGCCAGTCAAATTGCCGTTTCGTTTTACGTCTTCAATCAGTGTATTGATCCGCTTCAATTTTTTTCTGTCTTCTTGTTGCCAATACAGATAATCTTCCCATCCATGATCCGTAAAAAGTAGACGGACTTTACTCATCAATCAACGTTCTTTCTGTCAGCTTTTTTTGTTCCAGCTGTTCGATTGACTCCAGTAGACGGACTGAATTTTGAGGACTTCGCATTAAATAGATGGTCTCCATCAAACGATTATATTCTTCTTCAGAAAGTAAAACGGCATTTTCGTTATTTTTTCGTGAAATGATGACAGCTTCCTTATCATCATGCACTTGATCTAAAATCTGTTTAAAATTTTTCCGGGCATCACTGTATGTGACAATCGACATCATTAGTTCCTCCTTACGTGGTTTTCTCTATTTTTATTGTACATGATTTCGTACAACTACTCAATCTTCGTTTCTGTTTCCTTTCACAATAGAAAGCCCGGCTCCCTTCCAGATTGACAACTTTTGTCAAAATGGTATCGTAAAAGTATCACGTTCAAGGATGTGGAAAATCATATTCATCGTCGAGCTGCTCGTCAACGCCTGCATCGCGTTTACCGGGTTTTATATGATATCAAAAATCATTCATTCCACCCGATTCTCATCCTATACCGTTAAGTCGCTGATCATTGGTCTTGCGACCGGATTACTCGGGGTAATACTGATGTTCAAGGGCATCCAGGTCAATGAGTCGTTACGGATGGATTTACGTCATTTGCCGCTCGTCCTGCTCGCTTTTTACGGCAGCCGCTTCCCGCTTGTCATTGCCACCTTGATCATCGCCGGTTCCCGTTTTTTGTTTGGTGTGACCCCGCAAGCATTTATTGCCTTTATCGCCATCATTGCCATCAGTACCGGGATGATTTGGATTCATCGCCAACTCCTGAATCAGCCGTTTCGGCAGAATCTCGCCCTCAATGTCTGGGCGCTGTTGATGATTACATTCGCCGTTCTGATTAATTTGGGCTTTAACGATGCCTCGCTTCGTCTGTTACTTGCGACCTGGACGATCGGTC
Source organism: Exiguobacterium sp. R-39 (assembly GCF_049942815.1). Taxonomy (NCBI): domain Bacteria; kingdom Bacillati; phylum Bacillota; class Bacilli; order Caryophanales; genus Exiguobacterium; species Exiguobacterium sp. R-39. The sequence continues at coordinate 1,408,562 of NZ_CP187965.1, read as the reverse complement.
TTGCCGTTGGTGTCCTGTCGAGTATGCTGACGCTTGATTTCCAGACGCTGAACCGCCAAGTCGAACTGTACAAACAGTCTTCAGAACTTGATCATCTGACTGGACTGTATAACCGACGGGTCTGGGACAGCAGGACAGCAGGACTGGAACAGGAAGGTCGCATTTATAACGTGCTTGCCCTCGACATCGACCACTTTAAACATGTCAACGATACATACGGTCATGGAAACGGGGATCTCGTGTTGCAACAGTTCGCGAATATCCTAATGGAGGAAACGCGTCCCCACGATATCACGGCACGGATCGGCGGAGAGGAATTCATGCTTCTGGTCTATGACCTGACTCCGTCCAAAGTCATCAAAGTCGCGAACCGGATTCGGGAACGAATTGCGAATGAACGGTTCCAACTGGACGGATTTCCTGCCATCACGGTCACAGCTTCCATCGGAATTGCTCACGGAAAACAGATTCACATCCAGCACATGAACGGACTAGCGGACGAAGCCTTATATACGGCGAAACAGCAAGGAAGAAATCGGGCGATCCTGTTCAATCAGCTCGATCAGCAGGACGTTGCGGTATCGCACACTTCAACGGAAACAACTACTTAATGACATATCATCGGAGGTTTTACTTATGTATGAACCGAAACGGGAATTCATGACGACTTCGGAAACAATTCTTTTTGTCAGCAGCCTATTCATGTGGATATATGTGATCCAATACTTCGGCATCGCCGATTCATGGTGGTGGATGTTGCCGACTATGACGTTAGTTTTATTTTTACGCTCGTTCGTTGGCCGACGGGTCGATTTGAGTATTAATTGGGCTGATGATGAGGAAGAATCCAGAAAGTCCGAATCAAAACAAGGGTAAACAAAAACAACAGCCCGGTTTCTCTCACTTTTTTAGGAGCAGAACCGGGCTGTTGTTCATTTACTGCTCTAAATAACGTTCCCGCGTTAAGACCATCAGAATCGAATCAACTCGTCGTCCGCCAACTTCGAGATCGTCCTCTTCTACACCGGTCACCTGAAAGCCCAGTTTTTCATAGACGTGCCGCGCCCGCGGATTAAAGTCAAAAACGCTTAACGTCAAGCGATCAAGCGATGTCTGTTGGAACAGGTAATCAATCAGCAACCGGGTCGCTTCCGTTCCAATCCCGCGGTTTCTGCCGGCTTCTCCAATCAGAATTCGGAAGTTCATGCTGTGGTCGCTTGACTGATACTCATTGACGACGACCTCTCCGACCAGCGTGCCGGTTGCTTTGTCGATGACTGCCAAATCCAGACGATCCGGCTGGTTATACCTCGTTCCGTACCAGGTTTTAAGCGTCTCCCGGTCAAAATCCGCTTCACTTCCGGTCAGTTTAAGGACTTCCGGATCTCGCAAACATTGTTCGATTAAAGGGAGATCTTTTGCTGCAAACGGCCGGAGGATGGTCGTGGTTCCTACTAAGGTTGGTTTTATTGTTAAATGAATCATCAGTTTCTCCTTATCATTCTTTTTTAGCCTCAAACTAACCGACTCCTGGGAACCTTTTCCTTTTTCCGGACGTAAGGAATGATAACGCACTTTCAGGAGGAGATAGTATGTATGAATATCAATATATCCGGATTGACTTCAAACGATTGTCCGGAAATCCAAAAGAAGATTACCGGGAAGTTATCAATCAACAGGCGGAAAAGGGTTGGCGGTTCGTTCAGCTTATCGCTCCGGATTTCGTGACGTCCGGTGTCGGTGTCGGAACCTATTACGAACTCATTTTTGAACGTCCGTCTTCTTTAAGCCGTAACAGATGAGGACTTGTCCCTATCCATTATACAAGACATGCAAATCAAAAATGACACTTCCTTACAATTTTGTACGTTTTATTTACAATTTCAGTCCTTTATACTGGATGTATTCTAACCGTATACAAAAAAGGAGTAATGTTCTCTATGAAATTCCCCAAATGGCTCCTTTACCTCGGTGCACTTCCGACGTTCATTTTTTCCTTTTATGCCATCACGAATCCATCCTTTCGCGCTGATATCGCAGGATCGTTACCGATTGCTGCCCCTGTCCTTGCTGTCATTCTTACTTTATTTGTCGGTTACTGGACCCTGTTCTTTATTTTTGTGAACGGGCTTCGCCGGCACCTCGACTTAATCGTTTTGTCCGCCCTGTTGCTGATTTGTTTTCTGTTAACAAGCTTGTTTGCGACACTCGACTATTTCCTCACGTAATGGATGTACCCCAGTCATCTTCCAGATGACTTTTTCCATTTTCTTCTTGCTTTCTTCCTTTCTGTCCCTTAATATCAATTGTAATAAATTTCTATATATTAAAAAAACATTTGGGGAGGATGACGCATGCGTGAAACCTGGAAACATCCTGCTTTATTGTTGTCGAGCGTCGGCATCTCCAATCTCGGGGCATGGGTGTATTTTATCGCCCTGAACCTGATTGTCCTCGAACGGACGAATTCAGCGTTCGCTGTCTCGATTCTCTACATGCTTGTCCCGATTGCCGCCCTGTTATCAAGTTTTTGGTCCGGCACGGTCATCGATCGCGTCGATAAACGAAATCTGATGGTGCTGCTTGATGTGTCCCGGGCCGTCTTGATTGCCATCTTACCGTGGATCGACTCGTTATTCGTCTTATATACACTGGTTTTCTTGATCAATATCGGCAGCTCGTTGTTTGAATCGGCTTCTCTGATCTACATGACGAAACTCGTCTCGAAAACCAACCGGCAACGGTTTAATGCCTTAAAAAATTTCATACAATCCTGCGGCTTCATTCTTGGACCGACGATTGCCGGTCTCTTGTTCCTCGTCGGCTCCCCGACGTTCGCCATCTATCTGAATGCCGGTGTACTTGGTATGTCGGCACTGATTCTGTTTTCCCTGCCGGATATCGAAAAACAGGCAATGATTTCCGGTGCCGAGCGGCTCAGTTTCAGCATGATCGTCGCCGACTGGAAAGAAACGTTCCGTTATGCGCGCAAACACCGTTACATTACGCTTGTATATGCACTGTTCTGTGTGATGACGATTTTCATGTCCGGACTCGATTCACTCGAAGCGACGTTCGCGACCCGCGTTCTTGATTTTTCCGAGAGTACGTATGGCTTTCTCGTCAGTATTGCCGGGCTCGGTATCATTGCTGGTTCCATCATTAACGCGACGTGTACGAAATGGCTCAGTTTACGCTTCCTGATCGGCTTCGGAGCCATCGCGACTCCGGTCGGCTATCTCATCTTTGCGACGGCGACCGATTTCAGTTTCGCGGCAATCGGTTTTTTCCTGCTGACGTTTGCGTTATCGTTCGCGAATACCGGATTCTTGTCGTTTTATCAAAACAATGTTCCCGTTTCGATCATGGGACGATTCTCCGGCGTCATCAATGTCGCGGAATCCATCTTGATCATCGGACTGACGTTGTCAATCGGTCTTTTAGCCGAAACGTTTTCAATCCGGTCAACCTATATCGTCTGCTCGCTCGGCTTTTTACTGATTAGTCTCGTGTCGTTACCGATCGTCTTTAAACGGACCAAACAAGCGCTGTATGCGATGACGGTCGACGACGAAATCAAAGCATCTTGAACCGGACAGGTCAACGGGGAATGATTCCTTGTTGCCCTGTTTTTTTTCGTCCAGGCGACAACCGGACATGCTATAGTCAAGAAAATGGGTATCCGCTGAAGGAGGGATTTACATGACGGGAATCGACTGCCTGTTGTATCTGCATCACGAACTGGACCGGTATACCGAAACCGAATTACATTACATTTCGCAACCGGGTGTCTGGTCGCTTAGTCAAATGTATGATCATATTTTACTTGTCGCCCATGAATATATGGACGAAGTCGAAATCTGTGCTTCGCTGACGACCGATACAGCGGACGGTAAAACACCGTTCGGAGAAGAATTATTCCGTCAAAATGCCTTTCCACCCGTCAAAATCAGACTGCCGGACGAGATGAACGCCCCGCCGGACAATACGGACAGCCGGAATCGCTTAAAAGAACGTCTGCTTGAACTGATTGAACGGATGGAAGACTGGTCGAAACGGCTCGATCACATCGAACCGCAACGGAAAACAAGACACGGTGGTTTCGGTTCGTTGAATGCGCAGGAATGGTATCAACTGATCGAAATGCATACCCGGCACCATTTCCGGCAGAAAAAAGAGTTGGAACAAATTCTTCTAAGCTGACTGTTATATCACAGTATTTAAGGCCAGGAAGCCCACTGCTTCAGTGGTGGGAGTGTCAGATAAATACTATGTCTTATACTAAAACCTCCCGATGCCATGATCCGGGAGGGGTTTTTGAGGGCTTGCTATTTTTGACTGATATGAGTTCGTTTCGTTTTACAATGTCTTTGTCAGGACCAAATCGATTTGTTTATCTTCTCCCATATAGAATGCGTGTGCTCCGGATTGTACAAAACCAAAACGTCGATAAAAGCGTAACGCCCGGTGATTTTCTTCCCACACCCCTAACCAGACTTGCTCCATCCCCTGTGCTTGAGCAATCTCGAATGTTTTCTCAAGCAACTGCTTTCCAAGACCTGTCCCCTGATATGCTGAACGGATATAAATCCGTTCGAGTTCCAACGACTTCCCTTCCGTCGGCTCAGTTTGAGCTTCTCCGATGTTCAGCTTTAAATAGCCGGCAATTTCCTCATCACTTTTAATAAAATAGAAAAACGAATCTGAACGTTCAAGCTCCCCTGTTAATTTTTCGAGTTTATAGGATTGGTTGAGATAATCCTCTAGATGTTGCGGATCATTTTGGGAACCAAACGTCTCCGAAAAGGTTTCTATGCTAATCGCCTGTAACGTTCTGACATCCTTGACGTCACAGCGGACAAACTCAATCGTTTCTTTCACCCTGTTCACTCCTTCAAATAATGTCGAGTTCCACCTTTTTTGACAAAGTCCCATTCCCGCTCGATATTTTCACGGACGCGCTCCGTCAACTCCAGTAACCGGGCTTGTTCTTCTTCACTCAAACCAGCTAAAGCAACCCCTTTCGAATAAGCGTGTTCCTGAAGAATCACCGGACACGTTGCCTGTCCTTTTGCAGTTGCATACAGTTTTTTGATTTTTTTGTTCACGACATCCGGTCGTTTTTCGATGAATCCGGCTTTTTCTAATTTTTGAATCGATCGGGCGGCTGTCGTCCGGTCCACGAGAATCAGTTCAGCCAGTTTTTCCTGAATGATTCCTGGATTTTCACAAATCCGGACAAGATAAATGTATTGTCCTTTTGTCAGTTCCAGCTCTTTGAATTCAACATTGCTGATGGAATCGAGTGCCCGCGCAATCATTCCAATTTCACGTAATATTTCTCCCATATCGTCTCCTTTTTTTGTCTGAAGAATTATATAACTTTATTATATTGTTTTTTGTTGCAAATGCAACATATTTTAATTTGTATGATTTTGTTAAAAACCCTTTCATCCAATTGACAAAAAGTGTATATTAAAATCATCTATTCGTTTAAAGGAGGATCTACCTACCCCGTGAAATTCTTTAGAACAAACCGGACCAAAGAGTTGTCATGGATTCCGGAGCAGGAATGGCAAACCGTCTGCGCCAAACGATCCATTCAAATCCAGCAGCATCCGAACGAACAACTCGTCGGTCTTGCTTACAATAATCAACAGCAGGTCGTTCAAGTGACACGTAACATTCATGCACCACTGTTCAGTTATTACGTGACGTTACTGGAAAATCGTCACACGCATAAAACGGTTTTATCGAAACGTTCGCATATGACGATTCAACACTTGTCGACACGTCTATTCGACTCGAATGAATTTGCTGAATTCAGCTTGCTCGACATCCATGTCCGCGAGGAAGGTCTCGGCGAACGTGGTTTACTGCTCGAATCGCTAATTCATGATATTCAACATAAATATACCCATTATCGGGTCAGCGGAGACTTTACCGCCATTTCTTACGGTGGACGCGTCTCTGCCGAATGCTTTACCCGTTACGGCTTTACAATTGAACAGGATCGGTTGATTTTAAAAAATTTTCATGACCGACTGTTCGTCAGCTAATCATGGCTCAGGAGGTAACTGGTTTGGATTTAATCAACCGAAAGTGGTTCAACAATATTGTCCACATGCTTGGATTCTTTTTAATGGTCACGGCTTATCGAGACTTATGGAAACGTCCGAAGACACGCGGTCCCAAATGGCTTTGGGGCATCCTGATTTTTCTCGTTAATTATCTTGGACCGATTTTCTATTTGGTTTGGGGACGGCATGTCCCGACACCGAAAATAGCATCGCGTGTCAACTAAAAAAGCATCCTTCGTCCACCCGGTTGTCGGGTCAAACGAAGGATGCTTTTTTATCAGGCGCAAGTGGTAGGAGATCAACCGATTTTGTGTTAATTTGAATATATGAAACCGCTTGATAATCAACAGCGGCTTTCATTATTTTACCGTTTATTCGGTGACAGAAAAGAGGGATCTGATGACTTCACACCTGTCTACTCCATCCTACCGTCATTGGCAGGCCATCCAAAAACTGCATCACCGCTATATGAAGGAAGTCAACGCGGTCCTGAAAGATTGGGGCTTATCGAAATCACAGTTCGATATGCTTGATACGTTATACCGGGAACAAAGTGCGACACAAAAATCACTCGAGACGACACTTGAACTGTCGAGTGGTGCCATCTCCCAAACCTTAAAAAAACTATTCGAACTTCACCTCATCACCCGCAAACGAATCGATCGGGAAAAACGGTTGGTCTTGACACCGTCAGGCGAAACGATCGTCCAGGAATCGTCCCCTGTCGTCGAAGTCATTCATGAACAGTACTTCAAACAGTTTACGATGGATGAGCATGAGTCGTTTGACCGTCTTCTCCATAAGATGCAAAGCAATCATTTTTAATCCGGAAGGAGCTCTTCCAATGATTCTTCGACATTTTACACACCGCCGCTTTTTACCGGCCATCGTCGCCCGCGGCGGGCTGTCCGTAAAGGATACAGGTGGACACTACTTACACCCTCCGAGTGACCGGTTGTTACAGACGATGCATGACATGCGCTCTTCCGGTGAACTGACGTGGGACGAGACGGATACCGTTGCGCTTGACTTCGATTTCGTCAAGATGCAGGCGGCAGACATTGAAGTCCTTGAGCAAGTAAAGGATGTTATATGGAACGTCGACCCTGACTCGAGCGTCGGTCCCTCCCGCTTCGTCAAAAGCTTTTTATCGCTCGGCTACTTGACGGAAGAATCACGAGAACAGTTATCCGAATACTACTGAAGAACAGGTCACTTGATCTGTTCTTTTTTGGTTCACCTTCAGCTTCGTCGACTGTACATAAACAGCGTCACCGGGAACGTCATGACTTGAATGAACAGCACACACAATAGTGCAGTTAGGACATCTTCGATGATTCCCCACTGCACGAGCATGACTACCGCAAACACATAGAGGATACTCACCGCATATGACACCTGACCACTTTTCATCTTAATCGCTTCTTGCCGCTCGTCATATGTATCAGCGGAAGGAAAGACGAATTCAATCGCCAATTGACTGATTCCGAAGAGGATGAGGATGATACTGTGCGGGCTCGGTCCATCAACAAGAGTCAGATAGGTGCCGTAGACAAGTAGAATGGCGAACAGTACCCGATTAATCAAAGGCATTCGTTTCATTTAACATTATCTCCTTTTTTCTTTGCTTTTGGTCTGAAAATCGTTTCGATCGGACAATCAAACAGAGCAGCGATTGAAAACGCCAGCTCGAGCGACGGATTATAACGCTCTTTTTCGATGGAGATAATCGTCTGCCTTGATACACCCAGTGCTTTAGCGAGTTCGCCTTGCGACCACTGACGGGCTTCCCGTAACACCTTCACGCTATTCTTCATTCCTGTCACCTCTCGCTTCCAATAATAGGTAAAGTGAATCCTTGTGTCAAGTTTCCTTTACAGGCAAGATAAAAGAAAAACCACTCAACCGTCTCGATTGAATGGTCAATGACACATCAGAAATCCTATTTCCGGATCGTCCGGTACCGTGGATGTGTCGCGAGCACCGCATGTCGGATCGCTTCGACATGCTCGTCCCTCGCTTCCGTAAACGATTGGAGCGTCGGATAATCACCGACCAGCTGACCGTGATCCAAAATCACGAACCGGTCGCTCAGCGTCTGCGCCGCCTGGACATCATGTGTGATGAAGACGTAGGCGAGACCGAGCGTCGCTTTTAACTCCCGTAACAAGTCGAGAATCATCGCCTTGTTGACCATGTCGAGACTGCTGACGGCTTCATCCAGGATAATCAGCTTCGGATTCGTCGCAATCGCGCGGGCGATGCAGATCCGTTGCAACTGTCCGCCGCTGAACTGATGCGGATATTTCGTCAAATCCGCTTCAGTCAGTCCGACCTGTTCCAGCAAGGTGATGAGCCGTTGCTCGAGTGCATCCGGCGTCAAACGCAGGAAGTTCGTCAACGGCTCGGCAATGATTTGTCCTGCTGTGAGTTTCGGATTGACGGCAGCAAATGAATCCTGAAAGACGACCTGGATGTCCTGCCGTGAAGACAGATTCTGATAGATATCCTGTCCTTCAAACAGCACCTGTCCCTCTTTCGGCCGCTCAAGTCCGAGCAGAATCCGTCCGAGCGTACTTTTACCGGCACCGCTCCGGCCGAGTAGGCCGAGGCACGTCCCGGCTTCAAGTGTCAGCGAGACATCCTGTAAGACGGTCTGCTCCGGCTGCCGCGACAAAAAACGCTGATTGCCGTACCGGTGCGAGACGTGTTTGATCTGCAGAAGACTCATGCGTTCATTCCTCCCGCCTGAAGACCGTGCTGTTCTAGCAACCGTCGTGTATACGGATGTTGCGGCCGGTCGAACAAATCAAAGACATCCGCCTGTTCGACGATTTCCCCTTCCCGCATGACGAGAACGTGATCCGCCATTTCAGCGATGACGCTCAAGTCGTGCGATATCAACAGAATCGCCGTGTCGTATGTCGCCCGGACTTTCTCCAGATAATACAGCACCAGCTTTTGATTGTAGACGTCAAGCGCCGTCGTCGGTTCGTCGGCAATCAGGACATGCGGACGCAGGCAAACCGCAAGCGCAATCATGACCCGTTGTAACATCCCGCCGCTCAGTTCGAACGGATAGGCTTTTAAAATCCGGTCCGGCTGTTCAAGATTGACTTCAAGCAGCGCTTCAATCGCCCGCTCCTTCGCTTCGCGTTTACTGCACTGGTCGTGTGTCCGGATCGTTTCCATCAATTGATGACCAATCGTGAAGACCGGTGTGAAGGCACTCATCGGATTTTGCATGATGAAGGCGATTTGACCGCCGCGGACACGACGAAGCGTCCGGTCGGACAATGTCATCAAATCGGTCGCATCGAGCAGAATCCGTCCTGATTGACGGATGACCTTTTCATCGAGCAGCCGCAACAGCGCGAGACTCGTCACGGTCTTCCCGCAACCGCTCTCACCGACCAGTCCGGTGATTTGTCCGGCCGCGAGCTGAAACGAGATATTTTGGACAAGCGGCTGACCGTCCGCGATCGTCTCAATCGTCAGATGTTCGACGGATAATACAGGTTTCATCCGGGTGCCTCCTTTCATTTTGATTATTTGTTCATACCGAACCGTTCCGATAATGATTCTCCGAGCAGGTTAAAGCTCGCAATGACGAGCATGATCATCACACCCGGATAAATCATCAGTTCCGGATTCGTCCGGATATACGATTTTCCTTCGTGAATCATCGCTCCCCATTCTGCTCCGGGGGACTGGACGCCAAGACCAAGGAACGACATCGCTGAGATGTCCATGATGGCCCAGCCCATCTCGAGGGTGCCGATGACAAGCAACGGCGGCAGGATATTCGGCAACAGGTGCATCCGGAAGATTTTCCAGTGCGAGGAGCCGTTGACGCGTGCCGCAGCGATGAAGTTCTTTTCCTTCAGCGTCATGACAAGCCCACGGAACATCCGGGCATAGTAAACCCACTGGACAAGCATCAGGGCGATGATGACTTGTTTCAGTCCCGGTCCGAAAATTCCGACGAGACCGAGGACGAGAATCAGACTCGGGAACGCCATCACACCGTCACAAAACCGCATCAGCAGTTGGTCGACCCAGCCGCCGATGTAGCCGGCGAGCGTGCCGATCAACAAGCCGATTAACAGCGATGACGCAAAAATCAGGACGGCAAATCCGAGCGATACCCGGGCGCCGTATAACAGACGCGATAACGTACAGCGTCCGAGGTGGTCGGTCCCGAGCGGATACGTCCAGGACGGGTCCTGCAGTTTCACCGCCAGATTGACGAGATACGGATCATGCGGCGCAAGCCACGGTGCGGCCAGTGCCGCGAGAAACAGCAGACCTAAAAAAACAGAACAGCCGATCAAAATCAGCTGTTGGTTCGACAGGCGGTCCAGCAGACGTGTTCGTCCGAGCGGCACATTCATCGTCTGTTCCCTCCTTTCCGGGCAATCCGCGGATCGATTGCCAGTTGCAACAAATCAACGAGCAGACTGCTGCCGATAAATAATAAAGCAGCCAGGAACACATACCCTTGAATGATCGGCATATCCCGGTCAAAAATCGCTTCGATGAAATAACGGCCAAATCCTGGCCAGGAGAAGACGGTCTCGACGATGATCGTTCCCGTCAACAGTTTCCCGAGATTCATGCCGAGTCCGGTGATCATCGGAGGAATCGCGACCCGTAAGACGTGTTTCCCGAGGATGACCGTTTCACGGATTCCGCGTGTCCGGGCAAACTGGACGTACGGTTCGCGCATCGTCTCGATGACACTTGTCCGCAACAGCCGTGTGTAAAGGGCAATCAACGGTAACGCAAGCGTGATCGCCGGCAAGATGACGTGACTCGGACTGCCGATGCCGCCGACCGGTAACAAATCGAGCTGGACGGCAAAAAAGAAAATCAGCAGATAGCCGAGCCAAAATGACGGAATCGACGCACCGATGAAGGCAATCACCCGGCTGAGATGATCAAAAAAGCCGTTTTTGCGAATCCCGGCGAGAAAGCCGAGCGGAATGCTGACGATGATCGCCAGAAACAGACTGGTCATCGCCAGTTGTAAGGTCGCCGGCAGACGGAGCAACACTTCGTCCAGGACCGGTTTTCCCGAGACATAGGACGTTCCGAAATCAAACCGGGCCAGCCGGGCGACTGTTGTCACGTATTGTGTCAAAAAGGATTGATCGAGTCCGAACTCGGCCCGTTTCTGGCCAAGCACTTCTTCTGTCGGTTGGATATGGGCGGCAGACAGATAGGCTTCCGCCGGATCAACCGGTGACAAATGAATCATTGCCGTCAGCAGTAAAATCGCGAGGAGCAGGATCGGAATGACCGACCCGACCCGTTTGAGAATATAGACGCCCATTCCGTTCACCTCTCTTATTTAATGCCGATTTGTGCGAACGGACTTTCATCGCGGTTTGCCGCAAACTTGAAGTTCGTGACATCCGACTGGTAAATCGCCATCTTCTTCAAATACGAGATCGGAACGAGAGCACCTTGATCTTGCAGCGACGGCAGAATTTCGGCATACATCGCCTGACGTTTCGTTTCATCCGTCTTTTTCAGGACATCTTTCATCTCTTTCAATAACTGATCCTTGTTCGGGTAAGCGGAAATTGCTTCTTTGAAGCCGAATCCGTCAGTCCCGATGATATTAACGAACGTGTGCGGATCATATGGTGCACCGAAGTTACTGTACATGTTGATGTCAAACTTATTGTCTTTGAAACGCTGGACCTGGTCCGGCAGCTCGACACCGACGATCTTCAGATCGACGCCGATATTCGCCCACTCCGATTGTAACGTCTCCGCCATCGCTTTTTGGACAAGTTCCGCTGCATCGTACATCATCTCGACCTGTAACGGTTGACCGTCTTTTTCGCGGACCTTTTTCCCGTCCGGCAGTTTCCAGCCGGCTTCGTCGAGTAGCGTTTTAGCCTTTTCGACATCAAAGTCCCGTTTTTCAACGTTCAGTTTTGATGTATACGGCAGGTTCGGCGGCAGGATGAAGTCAGCCGGTGCTTCAAGACCGGATGTAATACCTTCAACGAGTGTCTTTTTATCAAAACCGTATTGCAAGGCTTGACGGACGCGTTCGTCTGCCAGCTGTTTTTTCTTCGTGTTCATGATCAACAGACGTGTCGCAACCGGCTCCGACATCGTCGTCTTGTAAGATTTTGTTGCTTTCAGTTGATTATAGGCGTCAACACTGATCGCCCCTTCTCCGAAAATCAAATCGATGTCGCCTTTTTCAAAAGCGAGTACGCGGCTTTCGGCATCCGGAATGATGTCGACCTTGATTTTTTTCACTTTCGGCTTCGGTCCCCAGTAGTTTTTGTTGACCTTAAACGTCGCATATTGATCCGCCTTATACTCGTCGAGCACCCAGGGACCGGTTCCGACTTCTTTTTCGACACCTTTTGACGTGTCGCCGTTTTTCGGGAAGCCCGCTTCGCCGAGGAATCGGACCGGACGGACGACCGCCAGTTCCTGAATCGTCGGATAGTACGCTTCCGATAAGGTCATCCGGAACGTCTGCTTGTCGACGGCTTCCGTTTTTTCGATTTTGGAGATGAAGCCAAGCCAGCTATGTAAGGCTTTGTTTTTAAGGACTGCATCAAAGTTCTTTTTGACGATCGTCGCATCAAACGTCGAACCGTCCGAGAACTTCACATCGTCACGCAACGTGAACGTATACGTTTTGCCGTCTTTTGAAATGTCCCATGATTTCGCGAGGAACGGTTCGAGCTTTCCGCCTTCCGCGTAATGGACGAGCGGCTCATAGACCATCGACTGGGCAAACAGTTGCGACGGGTTATAGACATGCGGATTCATCTCGCCGATGTCACGCGGCCAGGCCATCGTTAACGTATCTTTATTTTTCTTATTGTCAGAACCTTCGTTCGGGTTCGAACAGCCGAACAACAGTGTCGTAATCGAGAGGATGGAAACAGCTTGAATAATGGATTTCTTACGGCGTGAAACGTTCATAGTAAACAAAACTCCCATTCGTATTGATAATCATTTTCAATTGTAAGAGTCCGTGCTAAGAATTGTCAATGGATAATCGGTGAAAGTGTTGATTTTGCTGTGTTTTAAGACGTTTTAATCTGATCATCCATAAAAGAAAGCACTCATCAAATGGCATGAGTGCTGAACGGTTCTAATTCTTTTCATTTGGTCCGGCAGTCAAACGCCAATACTTCGACGTCACAGCCTTGCCCCTCAAGATTCGGACTGCAGGCATACGGTCCGACTTTCCAGTCCCCTTCCGCATGCAGATGGGCAATCCGTAGCTGCTCCTTCGTCTCACCGTCAACGAAGTACAGTTCGACGTCCTGTTGATTGCAGACCAACTCAAACGTCAACGGATGATCAAAGACCGTGTTGTCGATATCCCGCGATGACCAGTCGGAATAACCGAATGATGTGACAACGGCTCCGAGATGCGATTTTCCATCCGGAATGAATTCCGCTGAAACTTTTAACCAGTTGTCATCGTTTAAATAGAGAAGGATCCCCGCCTGATCATACGTTAGACGCGGGTGCAGCTTCACTTCGATCCGGCAGGAAAAAGATGCTGCCGGAATCGGTTTAAGTAAGGCATGTCCCGTCATCCGGTTAAATTGATAGTACGTGTTGCGCCAAAAGTCGGTATCGCCCTCTGTCGTGAACTTCAATTGTTGTTGATTGTCGATTGCAGACGGTTGGTTGAGCCATTCGTAATCTTGCCACATGGTGATTCCTCCTATTTTTACAGGTTAGCGCGCTATAACTCGCTAGTCATTTCTCATACGTTCGAACTCTAGATGCTCAGGCGACCCATCATTGGATGAATCCAAAAAACCGTGTCCCCAATATGCTGCTGTGTATTTGCCGTCTTTTTTCTTTACATTGAATAGATAAGATGTTTTTGGTTCGTCCTCTAAAATTATGTCATATGCGTATCCGAATTTCCAATACTGACCTTTTATTTGATAATCTTCTTTTTCTAAACCAAATTCTTGTTTCAGCTGGCCTTCTAAATACAGTTGGTGCAACACCTTTTGATGATAGATAAACAAAAAGCAAGATATAAAAGCAAGAAGAATGCTAAGTAAGATCAACCGCCCAATCCGCCATTTGCCGTTTGCTTTCCAAAAGTTCGTCATCGGCTCTTCTTTCCTCCTGTCTCTACGTATGATACGGTACGAATAAGGAAGATATTGTTAATGCAAGTTCCTACTCTTACGAAAGAAGTGATTCACTTGAAAAAACATCTTCTGAGCCTCTGTTTCCCGGTCGTCTTTTTAATCGTTCCGTTCTGGACCGTTCAACTGTCGGCCCTGTTACAGGCACTCTTTTTCCTGATGTTATTCATCTCAATCTGTCTGTCACTACATACGGCCTGGACGTTACTCAGCCCACGTATTCCGAACTGGACGGCCCGCGTCAACAGGATTCATCCGGCGCTTGGTATCTTGCTTGGTTTTGCTCTCCTGGCAGCGTTCGGCTATCTGTTTTTCACTGTCTTTTCCCTCGTCACGTTCGGCATCATCCAAAGTGTCCTGACGATTGTCCTGATGTACATCGGCCTGGCGATTTTTGTCTTCCTCCTCAGCTGTTTCGTCGAAGGAATCACGCGTCAAGCCAAAGACTCGCTGTTTCAGCCCGTCTTGATTTTTGTCTCGGTTTCTTATGTCGTCTTGACGACGTTCGGGATTTTACAACTCATCGCTTAACCCCTTAACCCGTCTCCGAACGGGTTTATTTTTCGTGGTGCAAGATCCCCTCTGCATCCAGCCGGACGTGCAGATTTCCGTCAAGTTCGAGAATGAGCGGACTCGTAATGGCCGGTTTCGGTGAGAACAACCATGTCCGGTCTTCTCGCCCGAGCAACAGATGTGTCCCGTCTTCCGGTGCTCCGAGGAAGTTCAGGAAGTCGATGTTAATCGGTTGATGGTAGCGGTGAAAGACACCGAGCTCGGCGAATTTTGCTCCGACACCAGCGACGTCCGGCGTCGTGACGTTCATTTCACCGATGTCAAGAATGTTCTGTTCGGTAAACGTTTCAAGCGACTTGTCCGGATTGACATCATGCCGGGCAATCAGTTCGACGACGTTTTCGTCCGGATCATAAAAGTAAACGGAATGGGCATTGATATTTTCAAAATAGATTTCGTCTTCCCCATCCTCGATCAGTAACGGGACTTGGTGTTTCAACCAATCTTTCGCAAGTTGGAAGGCATCCCCCGGAACATTAAACGCAAAGTGGTATTGTTTCGGTTGCTGTGTCGTATCGAGCTCGAAGCGAAGCTGACTCGTTCCGATTTGCACCGCAAATGTCGTTTTCGTCTCTTCGACGAGTGGAAAACCGAGTGTCGTCGTGTAAAAGTCCTGCATCGGTTTTAACTCATTCGTCCAAAGTGTCGCTACTGTAATTTTCATCTTCCTTCTCCTTCGTCATCGCTTTAAATTGATTAGCTTTAGTATACAATAAATGATGTATAATACTGGTTAAAAAGTAAGTACATACCTATTTAGAAACGGAGGCAGAAAGATGAAACGTTATACACTGGAATGCGGCGGTATTTCAACACAGATTACCGAATGGGGCGAAGCGGACCGCCCGGTCATTTTTTGCCTGCATGGTCTCGGCGGAACGAGCCTCAGCTTCATTGAACTAGCGGACGCCTTACAAGATACGTACCGGATCGTCTCGATTGATGCACCCGGTCATGGAAAAACCGAACCGTTTCCGGACGAGCGCGACTATCGGTTCGCCCGGTTCTCCGATTGGCTGAACCGGCTGTTTGACCAGCTGCACATCGAGGACTTTTATTTCCTCTCGCACTCTTGGGGCAGCTTCATCGCACTTTTTTATCAGAAGGAACAGCCAGAGCGGGTCCTCGGATCCATCCTGCTTGACGGTGGATATCAGAGCAAACGGTTACGCGGGACACCACTCGAACAGGAATCTGCGTTTTACGAGACGGATTTTGAAGAATCCGTCGCGACCTGGGAAGAATTCCGGGACGTTGCCGTTTATGGACCCAAGATGCGCCGGTCACCGCTGCTTGACTTAGCCGGAAAGGATTTCGTCCGGATGCAGGACGGGCGATACTACTGGCATGCCCGGGCAAAGACGGCGCGTGCGATTCTGACCGCGATGTACCAGGACGAAATTCTCGATTTCCTCGACGACGTCCCCGGTGACAACCTGGTGTTACTCCGTGCGACGTTACCTGTCTCCGATGAGCCGTTCCGGCAAGAAGCGATTACCCTATGGCAGGAGAAAACCGGTGGAAGCGTCGTGTCTGCTCCATCGACGTCCCATATCATTCACTGGGATGATCCGGAATTCGTACTGCAGGTCATTCGGGAATACTGGACGAACTCCCTTGCCGTCAACGAACAACACACTAACATTTGAAAAGATGGACTGATTAAAAAACGACTCCCTACTCATGAGGAGTCGTTTGCTTTGTCTATTCTTCGATCAGGCGACGTTTTCGATGAAGCGCCGGACTTCTTTCCGTGACTTTAACACGATAATTGTCTTCGTCGCTTCGACTTGAGCGAGTCTCGCTTGAATGCCTGGCCGCTGTTCATCCGGATATCGCCACACCCACTTCAAAAAGGAAACATCAATTTTTTCCGGACACCCTGCTGCCATATCCGGTCGTGACTTGTGCCGGTACCGGATCGACCGTTTCAGAATCCGGTAGACGCAGGTCGTTCGCGGCAGATCAAGAAAGATGATCGTATCCGCAACGTTCAACCGGAGATCCATCGTCTCGCCGTAGTTCCCGTCAATGATCCAGTCGTCCCGGCTGATCAAATTCGTTTGAATCTGTCGTTGTTCCTCGCGCGGCACCGCCTGCCAGTCTGCCCGCCATAATAAACTGTCGAGATGGTGGACACGGATGCCCAGTCGTTGACCGAGTTGACGGGCTAACGTCGACTTGCCCGATCCGCCGGAACCGATTAGCATGATTTTTTTCATTCCGTTTCCTCCTGCGTTTCCACCCACTCCAGCAGGAACCGCCCGCCGGGACCAATCTGTTGCACCAACGGCCGGTCTGCTTCAATCACACGACCGATGACGTTGACCCGTTCGTCGGCCGTTAGATCCCGTTTTGTGATTTGTAATTCACCGGCATACCGTCCGTAATTCAGATTGTCGATCGTGATTGATCCAACCAGTCGGTCTGCCAGGACGACGGATTCAAGTAATCCGTTTCCAGGTCGGCCGTAAGCACGTGACTCCACCGACCGGATGACGTCCCGCGCCGGATCCATCCGGTTTGTCTGGATACTCTTTAAAAGCGGATCATCACCGGTACCGGTTGCCCGGAGAACAATGACGCCCTCCTGATACGCGGCGAACTGGTGCATCGTTCTTTCCGAAATACCGGGATCGCCAATCAGAATCCGGTCGACGGACGATTCCAACTCGAGATAGCAGGCAAATGGTGACTGTCCCCGGTGATCTTCGAGCGTCGGTAACGTGGCATGCAACGGACCGCGTAATGATCCGTCTCCCGGGATGAACGCCTGAACCCGGATTCCTTGCCCGTGAAGCCACGTATTTTTATCGTTGAACCAGTTCCGGTCGAGTCCCGTTTCCGGACGGGGATAAAAGTTATGCCACGCTTCAACGTGCTCCAAGATAAGTCCCTCCGCTTTCATCGCGTCGAGTTCATCCGCTGTTACCGTACTGGCGTTCAAGGCGATCATCATCTGTTTTGACAAATTCGCGACCTGCTTCGGCGTCACCCCGTAATCGACACGTAATCCGGTCACGCCCCACTCGGTTAACGTTCCGGCATCATCCCATGTCTTACCGAGCGCAGCAAGTGACGTCGGGGCGATATCCGCGACAAGCTCCATCTTGAGTTCTCCGGCCAACTCACCTAAATTCCGCAACCGTTCGGTATAGAGCGACGGATCATCTTCCGGAATATGTAACGACGTAAAGATCGATGTAAAACCAATCGTCCGCATCTGTTGGATGCTGTCTTTCGCCTCATCTGTCAGTGGTTCACTCAAATAAACGGCAAGTCCTTTCATCTGTTCCACTCCTTCTTGTCAGCATAGTGTTCAAAGACCATCAATTGTCACCAAAGTTCCAATATAAGAATTTTTTAGGATATACTTCATGAATTATGATACCATTAGTACGAGATCCATAAAGGAGAGATTGTATGAAACGAATTTTGATTCCATTCCTGTCGATCGCCTGTCTGGTATTGATCTGGAACGGCTACAGCCAGCATGCCGATTCAAAGACGGACCTGTTCCACTATAAACATTCCTATGTCGGCGACAACAGCGCCGTCACGAATATCGTCAAAGAACTGGCACACCATCAAGAGTTGCATCAGATTGCCCTCGAAACGAAACAAACACCGTATGGAATCCATTTGACTTACAAGGACATCGAGACGGAACAAGTCGAACAGGAGATCAAAGAAACGGTCCTGTTCAACGCGACCTACCTGTTTGTCCTCGTCGATAACGTGGACCGGATTACATTTACCTTCCCGGATTATACCTTTACCGTGACCCGCGATAAACTGAATGGCTGGTACAACACGCAACTCAGTACAATCGAACAGGAACAAGCAGTCACAAAATTGATTCAGCGTCATTTGAAGTCTGAAGACAAGATCAACCAGTTTTTCGCCGACTGATGCAGGACTGACAACGCGTCAAAAAAAGATGGAATATCACGGTCATGTGATCTTCCATCTTTTTGTTGTGCACAGTTCTTCTGCTGACGTTAAATTCCGTCCGCCATTTCTTCCTTAAATCCAAACCAGAATGTAAACAGGAAACCGAAGACGTACGAGATGACGAGACCGCCGATATACGTCAGGTACATCCCGTTATCGATCAACGGTGTCAACGACAGACCGGATACACCGACGCCAAGCGCCGCCGTTTTCATCGTCGCTTGGAAGGCACCCCCGACTGCGGCTCCCATACAAGCCGTCAGGAACGGACGACCGAGCGGTAACGTGACCCCGTACAGCAACGGTTCACCGATACCGAGGAACCCGACCGGAATCGCTCCCTTGATAATGTTGCGCAACCGTTGATTCCGTGTCTTGACGAAAATCGCCATCGCTGCTCCGACTTGCCCGGCTCCTGCCATCGCAAGAATCGGTAACAGTGCCGTATTGCCAATCGTATTTAACAGCTCCAAGTGAATCGGTGTCAATCCGTGATGGAGACCGACCATGACGAGCGGCAGGAAGAATCCGGCGAGGACGGCACCGGCAAGCGGACCACCGACTTCGAGAATCACGTTGATCGCTTTCATGATGCCGTCTGATAACACGCCGGCGACCGGCATGATCGCATAAAGTGCCGTAAAGCCGACAATCAAAACGGTGAAGAGTGGCGTAAAGATAATATCAATTGAGACCGGCATGAACCGGCGGATATGTTTTTCGAGATACGTCATCAACCAGGCGGCAAAGATGACCCCAAACAAACCACCCCGACCGACGACAAGCGGTTCCCCGTAAATAACGATGTCGACAAGCAACGGATTAAACAGAATCCCCCCGGCAATCGCCCCGAGGACCGGCGTGCCACCGAATTCCTTCGCCGTATTCCAACCGACGAGAATCGCTAAGTAGGCGAAGACCGTACTACCAATCAATAATAGAATCTGCATCCACGTTTCTGTCGCATCGACTCCGGCGTTTTTCGCAAAGTTTGCCGCACCGTTGATGATTCCTGACGCGACCAGTCCCGGAATGAGCGGGATGAAGATATTACCTAAACGGCGTAAAAAGCGTTTGAACGGTGATTTTTGTTTGTCCTTCACTTTTTGCCGTTCAATTGCGGTCCGTTCTTCAAACGTCAAATTCTCATCGACCGACTCTTCACCGATCGCAAGCCCTGTCTCGCGGCTCAAGTGGTCGGCGACCCGGTTGACCGTTCCCGGTCCGACGACGATTTGCAGCGTCTCGTCATCGATGACGCCCATGACACCGTCAATTTGTTTCAGTGCCGGTATATCGGCTTTCGTCGGATCCTTCAGCGACAACCGGACACGTGTCATACAGTGGGCCAGTTGCCGGAGGTTGTCTTTTCCCCCGACATGTTCGAGGATGGCGGATGCCAACACTTCTTCTTTCTTCATGTTCGTCCCCCCTTAAAGCGCGTCGCGGACGAATCCGTGCGCACGTTGTAATCGTTCGACTGCCTCAGTATACGAAACGTCCGCTAAAATCATGACGATCGCCGTCTTGACGTGGCCGTTCGCCGATGTGAAATAACGCGCGGCTGTCTCAAGCTCAACCCCTGTCGCTTCCACAATCATCCGTTTGGCCCGAATTTCGAGTTTTTCATTCGTCGATTGGACATCGACCATCAAGTTTTGGTAGACTTTCCCGACGCCGATCATCGACGCCGTCGAAATCATGTTCAACACGAGCTTTTGTGCCGTCCCGGCTTTGAGCCGGGTCGAGCCGGTCAAGACTTCCGGACCTGTCTCGACTTCAATCTGGAGGTCAGCATGCTGGCTGATGATGGCTTCTTTATTACAGGATAAGGCAGCCGTTACCGCACCGACTTCACGTGCATAGTCGAGACCGCCGATGACGTATGGGGTCCGGCCGCTTGCCGCAATGCCGATGACTGTATCGTTTGCCTTTAACTGCAGGGCTTGTAAATCTTCGACGGCCAGCGTCTTGCTGTCCTCCGCCCCTTCGACGGCTTTGATCAGTGCCCTTTCGCCCCCGGCAATCAGTCCGACGACCATGTCCGGTGAGACCCCGAACGTCGGTACACATTCTGCCGCATCGAGCACACCCAGTCGTCCGCTCGTGCCGGCTCCGATATAAATCAGCCGTCCACCTGATTGAAACGATTGAACGACTCGATCGACGACTTGTTTGATGACCGGAATTTCCTGCCGGATGACACTCGCGACCGTCTGATCTTCCTCGTTCATGACCGTCAGGATGTCTTCGACTGACATATCGTCTAGACTCATCGTTCGTTCATTGCGGCGTTCTGTCGCCAATTTCTCTAACATAACTTTCATCCTCTCTCAACAGCTCCTTTTTTCCTGATCATAGCGAAACATTAATCCAAAAATAAATTAATATATTAGAAATAAAATTTCAGAAGAAGTCAATAGGGAAAGCCCAATCGAGTCGATTGGACTCCCTCAAACGAGCCTGTTATTTATTCCAGTTGCGGAATCCGTCCCCGAACTCGCGGTACAAGCCGGTTTGGAACGTACCGTCCTTAAACTTCGGTACATCAACCGGTAATTTCCCTTGTGGTACGAATTCACCAAAAATGGCGCGGATTCCTGCCGGTAAATTCGGTCCGGCTGATTTTGTGTTTCCCGCTTCCGAATCCGGTCCGTTCGGATCACCTTTGAAGCCGTAAACGAGTAATTGGGCGTCAGCATCCGGTTGGACGGCGACGTCATACGGATTCCGCAGACTGAGCAGGACGGATTTTTTACCCGTTCGGTTTGCCTGACGGAATACTTCAGCCGGCACATAATGATCTGCGGAAGATGTTCCGAGCTTCGCACTGTTATTGACGTTCGAGCCGACAATCAGATAGTCTGCTTGACTAATTTTCTCCTGAAGCGCCGGATTTTGATCGAGATGCGGCGTCGAGGCACCATAATTTTCCGTCAGCACGTTGACCTGCTTCAGGTTCCCGGCATTTTTCTCAAGCGACCGGATCGTCTTGACCATGCTGTCCGTCTGATCTTTTGTTGGTGACAGGACAAGGACCGTCTGCCCTTTTTTCAGTTTGAACGGCAATGTCTTCCGGTCATTTTTGACGAGCGTGACTGCCGCTTCCGTCATCTGCCGCTCAAGCGTCTTGTGCTCAGGACTGCCGACGATCGACTTCGCCTCGACCAGTTTTTCCTCAAGCGTCACATTCGAAGTTGCTTCACTCCAAATACCGCGTTTCGCTTTGAGTGTCAGAATCCGTTCGACCGAACGATCAATGTCCGCTTCCGAAAGCTTCCCGATTTCAACCGCTTCGATCACGTCGTCAAAAATCGACTCCAGTTTCGTCACATCGTTCACGGACCGGAGGATCGTCGGCATCAACGCGATATCGACACCAGCTTTAAACGTTTTGATGACGGCTTCCGACTCCGTGAAATTGTCGACAATCGCCTGCATGTTCAACGCATCGGTGACGACAAGTCCCTGATACCCGAGCTCTTCCCGTAAGACACCGGTAATGACGTCATCCGACAATGTCGCCGGTAACGGGAATGTTCCTTGTTTAGACTCGACGACCTCATCCTCGATCTGCGGCATCCCGATGTGTCCTGTCATGACCATGTCGATTCCTTCCACCACTGCCCGCTTGAACGGAATCAGTTCGAGCTGTTTCAGTTCCGCCAGTGATTTATCGACGACCGGCAGACCGTAATGCGAATCGACCGCCGTATCGCCGTGTCCCGGGAAGTGTTTCGCCGTCGCAACGACCCCTTGTTCCTGGATACCGCGCGTCATGGCCGAACCCAGTTCCCCGACCAGGTTCGGATCACTGGAAAATGAGCGGACCCCGATGACGGGATTGCCCGGATTGTTGTTGACGTCCAGGACCGGACCAAAGTTGACGTTGATGCCGAGCGCATGCAGTTCGGAACCGATAATTCCGCCTGCCGCTTCCGCATAAGCCGGACTGCGGGTCGCCCCGAGTGCCATGTTGCCCGGTAAGTTCGTTCCCGTTCCGAGTCGCGTCACGATTCCGCCTTCCTGGTCGATTGTTACGAACAACGGAATGTCGTTGCTTGGATCCTGCTCGACGACTTCCTGCAGATCATGGACGAGTTTCGTCGTCTGTTCCGTCTCGCTGACGTTTTCCGCAAACAGGATGACACCGCCTAAATCAAACCGGTCGATGACCCGTCCGACTTCCGGTGCCAGTTGCGTATGATTGACCCCATCCCATAACCGGAAATCCGGCATAATCATTTGACCGATTTTTTGTTCAAGTGTCATCTGTTCCAGTTGCGCGTCGACCCGTTGCGTGACGGAAGATGTCGTTTCGGCCGCGACCGGTTGCACCGGCAGAGACGCGGCAAGTAACGCCGTCGTCAATCCGAGTGTCGCCGTCCAGTTGAGTTTCTGTCCCATATGCTCAGCTCCCCTTTTGTTTTGACTCCTGCCTGATTGCTGTTGCTTCCCCGTGTTCACTGTTAGTATAACAAGCCTAACAATCAGAAACAATATTTTATTTGAAAGCGTAAACATTTTGAAACAAAGTTTCTTTAATCATCTTTTTTCTTTAAGACTAAAGATAGGAATTCCGGTACAATTAATACATCGTCACATCTAAAAAGGAGACAATCATTGCATGAAAAAATTCCGCGGCAAACGCCGCTACTTCCGACAACTTCAAGCTGAGCAGCACCTGACGGCTCACCATCTAGATTTCAGTCCCGACAGCTGGTTTGATTTTTGGCACGTTCATCTTGATTTTCACGGACGCGGAAATGGTCATCTTAAAGTCCGAAAAGCGCATGTTCAGGGACTGTTTCAGCTGATGAATGAGCTTGATGACGCTCTTAAGGCATGGGGACACCCTTATCAGCTGTGGATTGAACTGTCACGGTTGGACGCAGGGGCGGACGCCGTTTTTGTTCATACGAACAATCCGAACGGAAACAATTTCCCGTTCGTACTCCCGACCTTAACGAAAAATCCTGAACCACTTCCAGCCTATCTACAGGATATCGCTGACCTCGAGCAGTATCATATTCGTTCATACGAACGGTGCACTTTCGATGAATTTGATGACGAACCGGAAGAAAGCTTTGATCACATACTCGTTATTGAAAAGAAAGACATCATCCGTTCGGTGAGTCCGTAAAAAAAAAGCCCATTCATCACGGTCCTGGAAGGACATGACGGATGGGCTCTCGTTTAATCGTCAAATGAAGATGATTTCAAACATTTCTTACTTCATATAATCAAACATCTTCTTCGGACCGCCGAGTCGTAAATCGGCGATAATGTGTTGCGCATCCATGATTTTTCCGACCGGGAAGTCGGCCAGTGGTGCCATGACATGCTGGAACAATTCCAGGCGGGCCGGGCCACGATAGGCTTCCTTCACCTGAATATCCGTGATTTGACTGCGCGTCAATTCAGAAATGATCAGCTCTCCTTCGTAGCCGCGGTGTTGCTTCAGCATGAATTGCGGTGTCCCGATGATCGCTTTCGCCTCTTCTTCCTTGACCGGATAGTATTTGTAGCCCATCGTCGCCTGGGCGACACGAAGCGAATGATAATCGAGGGTTCCGACTAAAACGTCGTTATCCAAATAGAGCTTGGGCGAACCGTATTTTTTCGGGAACGAGGCAACTTCACGCCCGGAAGCGATGGCCGCCTGGTTATTGACGTACATCGACAGGTAGAACTCCCCGACTTCCCCGTTGTACCGGACCGGGATGACATGACCGCATTCCAGATACGATCCGAGTCCCGTACTGTCCGGCATATTGATGACTTCGAACTTGATCTGGTTGCCGATCAGCTCAAGCGGTTCCGGTACAACGGCCCGCAATTGCTCCAGGTCCGTTTCATAAACGATATTCATGTATTCGCGGTTCCGGAAGAAAATATCGACCGCCGGAAAGACCGGTGCGTTGACCGGTGTCGCGACGATATTCTGGACATCCTCTTTTTTCATCTGCTCATCCCCCTTATTTGACTGCGAGAAGTGCCTTGAACTGCTCGACACTCTGTTCAAAGTCGGTTACTTCCCGTTTGTCCTGTGCAGTTCGCACGAGTGCTTGAATCATGGAGTTGACCGGAGTCGGAATGCCGTACGTTTCCCCGTACATCGTGACGACACCGTTAATGTAGTCGATTTCCGTCGACTGATGTTTCCGTAAGTCCTGCAGCATGCTCGCTTCAAGATTTCGCGAGCTGTTCATCAGCTGCGGCAGTTCGATCATCTTTTGATCAATATCATCGAGCTCGCTGTACACCGTCAAATCCGCTTCCCCCATCCGCGCAAATTCG
This sequence comes from Exiguobacterium sp. R-39, assembly GCF_049942815.1. Taxonomy (NCBI): domain Bacteria; kingdom Bacillati; phylum Bacillota; class Bacilli; order Caryophanales; genus Exiguobacterium; species Exiguobacterium sp. R-39. Next base: position 1,383,493 of record NZ_CP187965.1, on the reverse strand, counting down.
ATTCCATGCGCATGACCGACATCAAGCACTTCCTTCATCGCGTGAATCGCGGCCCGCAACAGGACCGGATGGTCAAGCACGTCGCCATACGTCCCGTTACACGCAGCAGACAATCCGCTGAACGCACTGTTGATGATTAATTTTGACCATTTGGTTCCCGGCAGGTTATCCGAGATTTCTGTTCCGCCGATTGTATCGAGGATGTCTTTTAAGGCTATGATTCGCTCCGTCGTCTTCCCGTCGAGTTCACCGATCTGTAAGGCATATTTTTTAAAGAAGGCATACTCCGTTGTCAAACGGGATTGACCCGGTCCGACATACGTCGCTCCAAATTCTACCGAGCCGGCGATAATCCGTTCGCTCGGAATATGCTGACGGATGATTTCTTCCGGCACTCCGTTTTGCAAGGAAACGAGGATGCCGTCTTCTTTTAAAATGGCTTTGACGGCCGGTAAGACTTGCGGATTGTAGAGCTGTTTCGTCAGCAGCAGCACGACATCGTACATTTTATCAATTTCTTGCGGCAGCATCGCCGTCACGGGTTGCGTGAACTCCGGTCCGACAACGCGTGCCCCTTTCGTGTTCAGTGCCGTTACGTGTTCTAAGTTCGTATCAATCAAGTCAACGACAGGATATGTTTCACTCAAATATGCACCCATGATGGTACCGAGCGATCCTGCTCCATATATTGCGATATTCATTTCCATCACCTCTGTAATGAGCATATACCTGTTTTTACATAAACGAAAATATATAATGATATATAATACTATAAACAATTACTTATACAGGAGGATTTAAGACATGGAACTGTTGCATTTAAAATACTTTCGAACCGTCGCGGAAGATTTGAACTTCACCCATGCTGCGAAACGTCTGTTCATCAGTCAACCGGCACTCAGCATGACGATTAAAAAACTCGAACGCGAGTTACAGACGGAACTGTTTCACCGCAATGGGCGGACGATTACTTTGACGAATCAAGGATTGATTTTACTGCGGTCCGTCGAAAAAATTGAGACTGAATTGGAACTGGTCAAAGAACGGCTGGCGAATCCGCAACAGGACGTAACGATCAGCCTCGCCAGTTCGCACGGTCGATTCATCCAGCTGCTGCTTGCGGAATTTTTAATGAATCCGTCATCCACTTTGTTTAATACGGAAATCCTGTCAAACCGCGAAATTCTGTCGCAACTTTTGTCGGACGAAGTCCATTTCTCAATCAGTTTCATGGAAATCAAACATCCGGAGATCACGAGTGAACCCGTCATTGAAGAAGACATTGTCCTGACGTATCCCGGCCACTGCACGGAACAGGACGTCCTGCGTGTGCTCTATGACAGCGAGACGACAAAATCTTTCCTATTCCCTTCACACAATAAGGATTACAACAACTTCATTAAATTAAAGATGACGGAATTCAGTCTGTACGCCGACTCGATTCGTTACATCGATGACGTCTCGTTACAAATTGCTTTGCGCCAGCAACGGTATTTCAGTTTCGTTCCCGTCTCCGTCTGCCGTGAACTGCAGCTTCCGTACGTCTCCAAGGCTAACCTGACGATTGTCTCAAAAATCTATCTGTCACGCTTAAGCCGTGGCCTGACCGAAGAACAGCAGACTGTTTACGATGCCATCAAACACTTCTTCCTCCGCGAAGCCGCTTCCTTCGTTAAATAATGAATACACGAAAGACGACCGTCCTGATGACAGGCGGTCGTTTTGCTGTGCTATTCGATTGTTACGATTTAAGAAGACACGACTTCCTCGCCCGTCAGATCGATATGCCCTTCGCCCCAGGCACACATGGCGTCTAAGATTGGGCGCAATGACCAACCGTAATCCGACAAGGAATAGATGACTTTCGGCGGAACCTGTTCGTAGACCGTCCGGATGATGACACCGTCCTGTTCGAGTTCCCGCAGTTGCTGCGTCAACATTTTCTGTGTGATGTTCGGCATCAGCTTTTTCAATTCGCTCGTCCGGCGTTCGCCTTTGATGAGGTGACACATGATGACGACTTTCCATTTGCCTCCGATGACTTGCAGGGTTGCTTCGACCGGAATGTTATAGGCCATGCTGATTCTTCCTTTCGTTTCCCGAAGTACGGGGACAGGTACTTTTTAGTGCCTATCGCACTTGAAAGTGCGTACTTCTCAGGTAGATTTGATGGGTTTATGATAACAACTGTCAATAGAAAGTACAAGCCACCTTCGTCTGTTACTTCGATCTTCGAGGGTAAGGTACTTTTTAGTGCCTATGGTACTTGAAAGTGCGTACTTCCATGAAAAGCAACGCCGCTCTATGATGGGATCACGCAGAAGTGTTCTCCCTTCATCCAAACGATCAGGGCCCGGTCGTTCAGAGCAGCCGTTGCGTTGTCTACTATTATCTATTTCACTAATTCAGGAGGAATCATCATGAATCAATTAAACCCGCGTGCCGAACAGGAACAGGTCCCGCAAAACGGCCGCCTTGCCCTGCTCGCACTTGCCATCAGCGCCTTTGGAATCGGAACAACCGAATTTGTCCCCGTCGGCTTGCTCGCAGCGATTGCCGGTGATTTAAATATCGGTATCACTCTGGCCGGACTGATTATTTCCGGATATGCGATCGGCGTCGCCGTCGGTGCGCCGATCTTAACCGCTCTGACGAACCGGATGAACCGGAAAACGCTTCTCATGTCGTTGATGGTCGTCTTTATCGCCGGTAATCTCGTCTCTGCCGTCGCTCCGAGTTTTGAACTGTTGATCGTCGCCCGCTTCATCACGGCGTTCTCGCACGGCGTCTTCTTCTCGATCGGCGCAACGATTGCCGTCCAGCTCGTACCGGCCGATAAAAAAGCCAGTGCCATCGCTTTGATGTTTACCGGACTGACGGTTGCAACCGTGACAGGAGTTCCGCTCGGCACATTCATCGGTCAAGCATTCGGCTGGCGCGCGACATTCTTCGCCGTCGCGGCACTTGGTCTTGTCTCGATCATCGCCAGTTTCTTCCTGATTCCAAAAGACTTAAAACAATCTCCACCGGCGAAATTTTCCGACATGTTTAAACTGTTGACGAATGGACGCTTGATTCTCGGATTCCTGATTACAGCGCTCGGTTACGGCGGAACGTTCGTCGCCTTCACCTACCTGACACCGATCATGCAGGACGTCACGAAAATCAGCCCGAGCCTGATCAGTATCATCCTGCTCGTCTACGGAATTGCTGTCGCCATCGGTAACGCAGTCGGCGGAAAGCTCGCCAACGGTAATCCAATCAAAGCGTTATTCTATATGTTCATTCTGCATGCGATCATCATGATTGCCCTGTCGTTCATGATTCCATTTAAAGTCGCCGGTATCATCGGCATCATCCTGATGGGCTTACTCGCCTTCATGAATGTCCCGGGGCTTCAACTCTATATCGTCCAACTGGCGGAAAAATATGTCCCGGCAGCCGTTGATGTCGCTTCGGCGTTAAACATCTCTGCTTTTAATATCGGAATTGCCCTCGGTGCAACGATCGGCGGAATTGTTGCCGACACGATCGGGCTCGTCCACACACCGTGGGTCGGAGGCATCATGGTCATCTTAGCCGTCATCCTGACTGCCGTTTCCCGTCGTCTGGAACGTCTATAATCTTGACGACGGATCTGCGTGCACTTGACTACACCGTCCGGATACTCGGAATGGTGTTCGAGATGCAAGTCATTAGTGTCTTGTTACAAACGCCTTGTTCATTCGACCAAATGTTATCGATCCGACTGTATCCTTCACCACGTGATTTGACCGTTTGTCTCGCAAAACTCGAACAACGCGGAGTCATCGAACGGTCGTCAAGCATTTACCAGCTGACGCCAACCGGTGAAAGTTTATAACCAATCTTTCGAGTAATCGAACAACAAACCCAGCGTCCTCATGGACGCTGGGTTTTAGTTCGTCGCGACAAGCGTGAACTCCCAGGGGATGTTTTCGCCCTTCCACCCCGGATGTTCGTCCAGTTGCAAGAGGGTAAAGCCGCTCCGGATGACGGTGTTCACAATTTCACTCATCGTATAGTGCCGCAACAGCACCTTCGGAAAATCCGTTTGCTCGACCGGATCAAAATGATTTTGATGGGCAATATCGGCTTCATATGTATCCTGATCAAAATAACGCGGGATGTACTTGTCTTCATGAATACAATGTTTGATCGGATGATAATCACTCAAAATCAGTTTCCCGCCCGGCTTGAGCAAGACAAACAAAATCGCCGTGAATGCCTCCAGGTCATGAAAATAATGCAATATCCCGCCTTCAAGATACAGGACATCGAATTGGTGCTGATAGGTATGCAAATCGATGTCATAAATATCACCGACGATATAGTCAATCTGCGTCCCGGCACAGGCGGCAAACTCAAGTGCATAGCGCCGGTTGTCTTCCGAGATATCAAAGACGGTGACGTCCGCTCCAAGCAACGCCAGTGGAACCGCCTTCCGTCCGTTCGATCCACAGAGATTGGCAATTCGTTTTCCGACAACTTCTTCAAAAAAGTTCTGATGTTTCTTGAGACTAGCCATCGGATTTAACATAATATCTTTTGCCTTGTCCGCCGGCGCCCCGTCGCGTTGATTCCAAAATTCATAGGCCCGGTATTCCCAAGCGGTTTTGTTGATGGCACTTGATTTTTCCATACAATTACCTCCTTTTACCCTTCATTTTGATTTTAAGTCGAAAAAGTGTCTGATTCCGTTTTTGTAAATAAACAGCATACTCACCCCTTTACTTTGAGTTCTTATGAACTTATAATCAAAATATAAACCGAACACAACTTAAAAGGAGGAAGCGCTGTTGACACTATTGATTGTATTTTTAGCGATCGTCTTCATCATGCTCGCACTGGACCTTGGCGTATTTCACAGGAAAGCCCATGAGGTCTCGCTTCGCGAAGCCTGGACGTGGACGTTCGTCTGGATCGGACTCGCCATCGCCTTTGGCGGTTGGTTATTCTATGCGCAAGGCAGCGACGCTGCAATTGAATACACGAGCGTGTATTTCATCGAGAAGGCACTCGCGATTGACAACGTCTTCGTCTTCTCACTCGTCTTTGCGTACTTTGCCATTCCGTTGAAGTACCAGCACAAAGTCTTGTTCTGGGGAATTCTCGGAGCCATTCTCTTCCGCGTCATCTTCATCGTCGCAGGGGTGTCGCTTCTTGAAAACTTCGCTTGGGTGTACTACATCTTCGGTGCGTTCCTCGTCTACACCGGTTACATGATGTTCAAGAACATCGGACAGGAAACGTCGCTTGAAGAGAACAAAACGGTCCGTTGGCTCGAGAAACGTTTGCCGATCACCCAGGACATCTCGTCCGGTAAGTTTACGCAACGGATCAACGGTAAATTATTCTTCACGCCGCTGTTAATCGCGTTGATCTTCATCGAGATTTCGGATATCGTCTTCGCCGTCGACTCGGTCGCAGCAAGCTTCGCCTACTCGCGTGACCCGTTCATCATCTTCTATGCGAACATCATGGCAATCCTTGGACTCCGGAGTCTCTACTTCGTCCTCGCGAACCTGATTGACCGCTTCTACTACCTGAAACACGGTCTCAGCTTCATGCTCGTCTTCATCGGAGCGAAGATGATTTTCAGCGATGTCTACAAAATGCCAATCTGGATGTCACTCGGAACAATCGTCCTTGTCATCCTGATCAGTGTCATTTATAGCTTTAAAAAGACAAAAACACAAAAGTAACTTCAGGCAAGGAGGGAATCACATGATTCTCTCCTTGTTTTCCGTTCCATCCATGACGACAAAAAAGATGAAAGACATCTCTTCTTACCGGATGTCTTTCATCTCTTTTTTGACAGCATCAACGCAAATCAGCTGTTGACGACTTGTTCAGTTGGTTCTTCAACCATGATTGGTCGATTGATTGACAGTTGTTCGCCGTCTTTTAACCGTTTTTTGAATTCAGCTGTCGCTGTAAACAGAACATCGGTCGAAGAGTTGAGTCCTGTTTCAAACGAATCTTGTAAGACACTGATGATGAATCCGACAGCGATGACTTGCATTGCAATCTCATTTGGAATCCCGAATAGGCTGCAGGCAAGCGGAATCAACAGGAGTGATCCGCCCGCAACACCGGAAGCACCACAGGCACAGACAGCAGCCAGGACACTTAAGATGATAGCTGTCGGAAGATCGACCGGGATGTTAAGCGTATTGACCGCAGCAAGTGTCAGGACGGAAATCGTTACGGCCGCCCCCGCCATGTTGACGGTCGCACCGAGCGGAATCGAAATTGCATACGTCTCTTTATCGAGACCCAGTTTTTTACACAGCTCCATGTTAACCGGAATATTGGCAGCCGAACTCCGTGTGAAGAAGGCTGTAATTCCGCTCTCACGGATACATTTGAAAACGAGCGGATAAGGATTTTGACGAACGTTGATGAAGACGATCATTGGATTGACGACAAGCGCAACAAACAACATCGTCCCGATCAACAGCACAAGCAGTTGACCATAGTTGAGAAGGGATCCGAGACCGTTTTTCGTAATCGACTCAATGACAATCCCCATGATTCCGAGTGGTGCGAGTTTAATGATCCACCCGACCATCTTCGCGATCGCATCCGAAAAATTTGAAATGAACGTTTTCGTTGAATCGGAAGCATTTTTCAGTGCCAACCCTAACACGATGGCCCACGTTAAGATCCCAATGTAATTGCCTTGGACTAACGCATTGACTGGATTGTCCACCATATTCAAGACAAGTGTCCGGATGACTTCAATCGCATTACCCGGCGCAGCTAATTTCTCCGTACTTTCCGTCAGCGTGATGCTGACAGGGAACAGGAAACTGAATACAACTGCAACGGCTCCCGCCAAGAATGTCCCGAGGAGATACAGGAAGACAATCGACTTCATGTTCGTCTGTTGTCCTTTTTTATGCTGGACGATCGCTGCCATGACCAGGAAAAATACTAAAACCGGCGCAACGGCCTTCAGCGCGGAAACAAACAGTGTTCCAAAGATGGTGATGGACTGGGCAGCTTCAGGAATCGATACAGCTAAAATAATACCAATAATCAAACCGACTGCAATTTGTTTCACTAAACTGATTTGGTTCCACATCTTCAAAACTTTCATACGTTCCCCTCCAGGTTCAAAACGAATAAGTTATTTAGAATTTGAAAAATAACGATTCTCTCTCCTATCCAAAAGACAGATAGTTTACTCGTTTACTTTTCTAAAAATTCTTTCAGTTTGTTGTGTTCTATTTTTACATAAATCCGGTGAAATAAAAACTAGTTTTTTGCAAGAAACCTGATTCGTTTAAGACTAGGTGTTAAAAATTTCAAGATGCAATCGATTGCATAAATAAGAAATTAGAGGCCTGTTTTTTCTTATAATTTTCACGAAATCGCTTGATAAGTAATAAAAATGGACTGACCAATTTCAAAAAACGCACCTTCCTTTTTTACGATAAATCGTCTCAATGAAAATAAATAAAAAAAGCATCCCAAAAAGATGCTTTTTGTTGTAAAGTCAGACTTTTTTTTACTTTTTCGTCATGTAGACTTCAATGATTTTTGTGTATAACGCATCCAATCGGGCATTCTCTTGTACCAGGATTGTTTCTTTTGTATTCACAAACAGTTGATTCGCTTCTTCAAATTTCCCGGCGTAAACCAGCAGTCTGATTGCACCGCGTTTGTCTCCGACGATTTCCGATGCGTCTTCCCGTGCGTAAAGTAATCGATCATATACTTGATCCATGATTTCGATTTTCTCGTCTGCACTGAAGTTATTGGCATCCAGGTAAGCTTTCAAACGATTGGCGTAGTCCTTATAGTCGAGAACCGTTAAGGCTTTTGTAATGGATCCGTACTGACCTTCAAATAACTTGATTTGGTTCTTTTCGTAGTCAACGATCACTTTGTACAGAGCCTGTCCTTCTTTAGTCAACACCTTTTCCGCCTTCGTCAAACGGGTGGTTTCTTTTTTCAACGCTGCAATCCGCTTGTCCGCAGCCTTTCTTTCCTTCTGCGTGTTCACTTCTTTAATCAGCTTTTTCAGAGCTTCCGCTTCTTTTCGTGCCTTCTTACGGTCCGTCATATACTGTTTTGATTTTTTGTTATTCGCTTTCACTTTGGCGCGGTACACAGAATCCGTTATGTATTCCGGTACTTTGATTCCGCCCAGATTCCCCATATGGAAGAGTGTGCTGCCGTACGATGCCACGACTTTCGTTTGTTTGGCGCGGTACTTTTTATAGTCGAATTTTTTCTTGGCGACTTGAGTCGTCTTGGTCGCAGCATCCGCTGCATTGCTGTTTACTCCGACTCCCGTCAATACAAGAGCCGTTACAAGCGTACTTGCCATTGCTTTACGAACTGTTAACTTTTTCATACGTTCACGTCCTTTTTTATGTAGATTGTTTTTAGGTCATTTTCTATTTCAAGGAAATAAGTAAATATATTCCATGCCTTCAGTTTATCATGTCCGGATGCCGTTGTTGAACAGAATTCATGTGGATTACCGCTTTATTTTTTCTTCCGGTATGAGAAGAAAAACACCTAAGAAAATTAAGATTCCGAACAGGACATAATCCGTTGTCGGTAAGCCTCCTCCCAAGGCAAGATCCCCGTCTTTCGTAACAATCATTGATCCCACAGCCGCAATCGTCTCCGTCATTTTATTGAGCTGGATGATGAGCATGCTAAACAAAACCGTCTGGACGATAATCAAGACCCCAATCCATTTCTTCACGTCGATTTCCTCCTGCTCAAGTTTGTAATAAAGCTACGATTTCCGGATAACGGTGCTTGATTGCAAAGTCGAGTGCAGTTCTCCCTTCCGTGTCTTGATGCTGTTGATTTGCGCCGTGTTCTAGTAATAATTTGGTGATTTCAGTCAAACCGTACTGACTCGCAAGCATCAACGGGGTATTGTTATCATTTAACGGATTTTCGATTTCAATGTCTGCTCCTGCTGCCAGCAACGCTTCTACCGCTTTGACATCCCCTTCCCCGACGGCAATATGTAAAGGTGCGAAACCGTTCATTTCAATCCGGTTCACATCGGCTCCCGCTTCCGTCAGCATACCCATCTTCTTCGTTTTTCCTTCTTGAGCCGCATAGTGCAGCGGCGTATATCCCTCTCCATCATCTGTCTGTCCATTAACAAGCGATTCGTCTTCCAACAATCGACGGAGAACCCGTTTGTTGCCAGAACGAGCGGCAATGAAATGTAATGCCGTAAAGCCATGCCCGTCAAGATCAAGTGCGGCACCATAATCAATCAGTTGTATGGCGATATAGGATTGTTTTTCATACAACGCAAGGTGTAGTGGCGTTAGACCACCTTTGTCCCGTTGATTGATGTCAGCCCCGCAATCAAGCAGTAGCTTGGCAATTTCGAAATACCCCTCCTCAACCGCCCAGTGCAGTGCGGTATATCCTTCTTCGTCGAGCGCATTTAAGTCATCTCCGCGTTTGATACACTTTTTCACTTGCTTGATGTTTCCGTAAAAAGCATGGTCTTGCAGTGATTTTCCAGACATCTTACGCTCCCCTTTCAACGAGTCTTTTTTTTGTTTGGATATTATTTACAATATAAATCACCCATGTCACAATAACAGTGTGAATAAGAAACGCTTGAGTACATACTTGCCCCAAGCAACTTTAATGTCGAAACACAGAGGGAGGGACATGGCCAATGAAAAAGCAATTGGCTTATGCCGGTTCATTCGCGTTATCTGTCATCGTAATCGTTGCGGTTCTTAAATTAGTCGGGGTTGATATTTAAACTATCGACTGACGTTTGATACTTTAACTTAATGTATAGAAAAAGAAGGAGACGACTTACATCGTTCCCTTCTTTTTTACGCGCCGCGCCAAAAAGCGTTCTATCATCAACAGCTTTTTATCGTATGTGAGATGCATCGAAAATAGCATACATAACGCATGACACTCCCCCTTATGATTTCACTTTCTTTAAAGCGCAAGATCAGCAATCGTCCACTTGAACTTTGGAGATCTACCATCCGATTCGTAAAGTTTTGAATCCAGTAGTCTGCAACTATCGGTGTCTCTTGGCGTTAAATAGCTTGTAAAATATCTAAAAACTATGGGGCATATTCGAGTTCCATTGCTTCGACAAAGTATCGACTCGCTTCTTGTTCTTCACCGAGTTCGAGATACAGCATACCGATATGGAGCAGCATACTCGATTTTGCTCTCGGTTCTTTAAAACGCCCGACGTGTTTCACTAACAACGCAATCGCTCGTCGTCTCATATCGAGAATCGATAGTTGTGTAGCGGCATGGGTGACTTAGGTGTAACGATTCATGCTTCACTCCTTTGCCTTTTAAAAGGTAGTTTGTTTTTTACGTTTGACAATCAAAAGAACAATCAACAAAAGAACCTCAAGAATCAGGAAAATGCTTACGAAGAAATAAACGACTAAGACCTGACTGACCCCATCAATTGCGACAGCAAAAAACCAAATCAATGAAACCGTCACTGTATAAATCAGATTGATTGCTGTACCCGTCAATAGACTGGATTTAAGACTTCGCTTATTTCGAGCTTGGGTGAAGAGAATCCCGATTGCTCCAATCGCCTAGATGACTAAAAAAAGCTCAAAGATAAAATCAGAATTCCGTTGTACGTCCATGACATCACTCCCTTTTTCGATAGACTGATTCAGTTCATGAATCGTGCCGATTAATGTGCTACCTCTATTTTACAGGATTGTTGAACCCACAAGTCTTCCGAAAGTTGAGTGCATGGAATTTTCAGTTTCATTCCTCGAAATCCGTATATTCTTTGATTTTTCGTATACGAACGCTTTCACCCTGTGCTATTTGGTCTGTTTCTTTCCAGTGGTATTGCACGACAAGTAATACCAACATGACCGCTGAAAAAACAGATAAGGTGGCGTAGTATGACTGTACTTCCCGCTCCAGTTCAAAAGCGGACAGGATCTGCAACACCATCAATGCACCAAACATTCCGTGAAAATACCGTCGGAAAATTTTTGGTAGACCGGCTTGACGAAAAGTTTCATACCAGACGTACAGTCCTAAACCGAATGCAAAATTATTTAGCCTCTCGTAAGGAAGGACGAACAGGAGGATCCCGAGTCCAAGAAACAGCCACGCCAAACGAACGGCCGGTTTAAAAAAGGCCGGATCAAGCGATGATTCTTCCGGTTCATCGATGACGTGCGCTGCCCGTTCTTCCTCTGTCAACGGTCGAAAGCCGAGTGCTTCTTTTTCTTCCGCTAACTGGCGCATCCGCTTTTTCATTCCGACATAAAATGGAAACCGTTCTGTCGTGACCTCTCCTTCGTTCGTTTGACCATTTGCTTGCTCCTGGACGGAGACCTGATAAAGCGTCCGCCCCACCCGGTAACAGACCCAATAATCGGCGGTTTGGCTGATCTCTCGTTTTAATTGAATCAGTGGTGCTTGTTTATCCTTCATGTTGCGTGATCTCCTTTGTCGTCAGTTCCTTCAGTTGGTGAATCGTGTACAGCAAGAGGATGAATCCCGCGATGAGGCAGACGGTTCCGTTGGCAGAAAGATTAAATGGTTCTAAATAATCTTTTGACGTGCCGGCTAGTATGAACAGGAATATGCCTCCCGACCAACGATAGAAGCGGGCACGGGCTGTTTTCCCTTCAATGTAGATTGGATAAAAGAAAGGTAAGAACACAAGCGGAATATATCCCGAGATCGGTAACAGACCGGTCAATGTCGATAATCCGCACAGCATGAGTAATAGAGCACTCATAAGGCGCAGTTTGATGTTGCGCCGATCTGCACGGTAGTCAATCGCCTCAGATTGAGAAAAAGGTGCTTTCAAATACCCATCCTCCATCTTTTGATGCATCCATTCTTTTTTCTGACGATAGGCGGCAAACGTATTTTTAAAAAGCATTCGGACAGTCGCCGTCTCTTCGTTAATTTCAATCATGTCGTCACTATCTGAGGCTGGTTCTTTCCGCGCGACGCCTTCCCTGATGAATAATGTGCGTCCTTCTTGATGATAGACGATGTGATAGACTTCATCGTCGATTTGCTTTAATAATTGCACCATGCTGGTAGCTCCCTTTATTCTGCTCTATATGAATTAAAACTATTGATTGAATTCAGACATTCAGCCGTATCTGATGAATAATACCAGCCTCCTGTTTCTTCTCTTTTCCTTACCAAACTGCGTTGACACCAATTGATAAGAGAAGACTGAGTATAAACGAATCGACATGATCGCCCCCGTCTCCATGCCCGGATAGCGGCGTTTTGTTTGCGTGCTTACATCGGATGAAGTACGTTCCTAACATCAGCAAAAAGAGTCCGGCAGCAAGACCGATGAATGGTAAGATCACGATCGGTTCCTCCAAGATATGTATTCATTTCCATTAGGTAGCAAGTTAATTTTGATAAAGATATTATACTACTAATAAATACGATATTTTCCTTTATTAAGTTTCATTAATGAAAAAAATCCCAAATTAAATGTTTAGAGATTGTAATGTAAATCTTCCAAATTACTTCTCTAAATGATCAAGATACTTCATGATTTAATCTCCATATGCGACTCGTTTTAATAGGAGTGAATAGAGCTTCTACCGAAAAATGTACACTCAAGGGATTGCTACTCTTTTGAAGTGAGGATCATCTTCGAGTATGTACTTAACGTTTTTAAAATCATTCCGCACAGCATTGTCAGACAACTGTTCTAATAAATCGACATCCTTACATAACAAGATGACATTCGTACAATCGTCTATGGTCAGACAGAATGTACAATCACTATTCAAATATTCGCTGTATGTATTTATTTCAACCGGCAGAGAATCATGAAATGCCTGCAAGCTGCAAAAAATTATATAATATGCTTCGATATTCAGTATTCTTTCTAATTCTCTTCCTTGCACGACCTCACAATCCGGAATATTAAATTCTTTTAAGTTTTCGATAGTGTGATCCTTTATATCTCTATTTTCTTTTATGTACATTTCAATCCAATCCAGTTTCCACTTATACTTCGTTATATCAATTGGAGCTAAGATATCATTGATATACTTACCAAAATTATTAGGTATTTCAAATTCGATACCAACTTTCATATGGATCACCTCAGCTCTAAACATTTCTAAGAAGACTTTAAATCGCCGTTGATTTCTATAAATTGTTCTTCGTATTTGCAAACAACAGCCGGCATTAGAGAGATTTACTACTGTTTTTGCCTTTTTCTCATCTATGGACATTCTCTTTATTCATTTTTAAATATTTTTACGGAAATACTACTATAAGTACAGAAAAACAAATAATGGTGATTAAAATCATACCAAGCGTCATAAATAGGTTAAACGTCCAATAAGGTATCGTTTGATTCTTATAAACATCCAGTCTCTTGATCGGCAAGAAAAATATTAACCAAATAGTGATCATAAAAAAAGCAGATAAAATACGTTTATCAGGAACTAACTCATCGATTGAAAATCTTATGATAATCCATAATAATATGTTAATCACAAATGCCGCGATGAAAGACCTTATTAATATTGATTTATTCATATTGTCACCTCAATTGTATTAATCGTTGATTAGTCACCCCAAAAACAAATCAACGAGTTTTTGTACACAGCCTCTATACACATTCGCTTGAGCAACTCTAAAAAATGATGTAGCTCCATTATTAACTCATTTGATTGATGGATCATCCAGGGTACGTCCGAATAATATCCTGCTTGATTCAATAACCACGGTTCCTTCGGTGTGCAATACCGTTGAATGAGCAGTTCACAAATTCCAATCAGCTCGTTTACTTCTCTTGCTAAAAACAATTTATCGGCATAGGAATCAAGATGAATCAGCAAATCACAACGATCAGAAACGCGGGAAAAGTCTTGAATCAAAAAAAATTGGACACGACTCGGATAACGGAGAATATCTTTTTCTTCTTCCGGAACTTCTTTTAAACACGTACTGATCCCAAACATATTCTCGCCTCCCCTTTCTTTAAGATTTGCCGTTTTTAATTTCCCTTACTCATAGTAGTCGATGCCTTCACCTTCAGGCAGAAATGTTTTCACCTTTTCCTCGGTATCAAAACAGGCTTCGTTCGAGAACAGATAATAGCCCATGAAATCATGCTCGATCGTAATGAATGACATTTCTTCCGTTGTATTAACAACATGAACAATCATTTCCCTTTTAAAGAACCATCGTCTGATCATCTTCGATTCAAAAGTCAGGAAATTCTTAAACGAAAGGAAGTAAAAATCGTTAGCGGCAGCGTACCAGTATGTTTCGTCCAACAGACGTTCCAGCTCGCTAGCATCGTTCACTTGAACGCTATAATAAGATCTGCGCTTATATGGTTGAATCTTTGTATATGATAGGTTTTCCCTTTGTAAAAACGGTTCTAATTCCTCATCTGTAAAGCCGCCACCGAACGTCACGAAAATTGGGAATCGATTCAGACGTTTCAAAAAATATTTCAATACATCGTTCGAATCAGCTTGGTAGTCTCTTTTCTCATCATTCGGGATGCATCCCATCGAATAGATCGACTTGATACGATCTGATTTATCGATATCTAGATAGCGGTCCTTGATCACTTTTTTATGATCGGTATGTTCTTCGAGATAGATGTATAGCATAAGAATCCCTCCACGTATCCTGCTTGCTCCACATTCACTAAACGAAACTTTCCTATGCATAATGATCCAGTTATTTACGCATGTTGAATATCGTCTGTATTTCCAAAGTGAGCAATCTTTCCATCGGTACAAAAATGATCGAGCATACCAAACCGTCCATTTGCATCGCGTGTCACAATAAAGTTATATGGCATTCACAACATGAACTCTGTCATGAAGTTCTCGAGCGTTCGTTGAGAAAACTTTGAATAATTCGTCGGCAGGAATCCAGAAGTGATTTCTTTTCGGTTCAGCAAGTATAAGAGATGATCTTCGAAGACCGCTTGCCAATTCGTATCGGTTAATGTCATCGCATGGATCGAGTCCTCATCATTTAAAACGCCACGGCCGCAAAAGACGACCTCAACCGGGAACGTCGCATATGGTAAGACAGCATCAAAAAAGTTTTCGTACTCCGTACCTGACTCGTCCAGTTCTTCATAGACGACACCATACATCGAGACATTATCGTTAGTAACACGAACGATTTCCTTCCCGTGTTTCCGAATGCTGAGAATCGTCCTCGACTCGGCTGAAATCCCTATCTGTTCGATTTCGAGTTAATCTAAAAATGTCTCCAGTTGCGACGTTTCTGTTATAATGACATGCGATAAGACCGTCCAGTCCGATAAATCATAAGTATTGCGGTTCTGTTTCACCGGACGTTCCAACAACCTGACTTCAAAAGGATAGCTATGCTGATTCACCTGAATTCGGACGAGTTCTTGCCAATCGTCATGCGGTAACAGCTCCCGGTAGACATCAATCCATTCACCACTCTGAAATTCCACTTTTGCTCCTCCTAAACCTTGGTTTACCTCATTCCTTAGTACGTTTCAAATCCAAAACCCCATTCACCAATCGCATCGTTCGACTACTCAGGTCATACCGTTAATTTCTTCCTTGGGTGATTGTTGTGATTTTTCCATCTATTTAATCCCACCTACAGGTAACACTTTGGTCAACTTCAAGCCGTAAATGAATCAGGGTATTTGCGTATAGACCCGAGAGTGTTAGCGCGCGAGTTTTTCCACCCGTATAGGGCAACTCGAAAACGACATCTTTCATCTCTTTTAGTAAAAAGAATGCCCAGTGAAGGTCGTATTCACTCTCATACAAAAGATTCCACAATTCTTCAGTAAAGGTCGTTTCGTTTATCGCATACAACTTCACGAACTCATTTTCATCCAAAGGTTGAAACGCGGAAAACACCTTTTCGTTTGGAATCCGCGGTTTTTGAATTATTAAGGAATAACCTTCCGCCAGCTTCTCGAGTAGTTTCGATTTACTGTCCGGAATATCTTCTTCCATCACGGATGAGGGCAGGTCATCAATCTTCAACGGGAGATGAAACTCATATTCAAACGGGTCGTCGATTTTTAGAAGCTCTGCCCGAGAATACGTTGTCTTCATGGAAATAGTCCTCCTTTCATCAGCTCGTCTTTTAAATGCTCTTTAACATCCTGTGATCAAGTTTTCGGATATGGATACTAAAACATCTCACCTTCTACTTGAATTGCTACTTCTAAAAGTTTAGGTGAAACGCTTTCAATCGCTGGTATTGAATTATTCGAAGTCCTCTTTAAAATCTTCATGTTCCCCGATGACCAGCAAAATACCGGTGACCTGATCCGCATCTCGTCGTACGCGAACCTTGTAGTGGCCGTCTCCCATCAACTGGACGGCAACACCAAACGGAAACAGAAAGATTTCCTCTTCCATCACCTCATCTGAGATGGCGATATAAAATGGATCAATCTCATCGTCGAACTCAAGCGTATTACGAATTTCCCAATCAATGGCCTCGCGTTTTCCGTAATCCGCTGTATTCATGACGACGAGCTGTGAGGACTCCACGACCGCATAACCTTCAAGAATGTCAAAGTCATCCGGTACAAGCTCCGACTTGTTATCTGTCGTCAAGTACACTAAATTAATTTCCGGCTGGTCGTCCTCGTTATACCAGACGGTCCATCTCGAATCGGGGGCAATCGGAATCGACATGTTAAATTCCGGATCCGGTTCGAGAAAAGCCGGATCTGAGACAATCATATTGCCTTGTTGATTATGAAAAGTACCTAGTTTTTTTCATTGTATATATGTCACTCCTTATTATTTAATAAATGGATTTTCTACTTAGAATTAAACATGGCTGTTTTCTTTTTACGCGTCTTCCTCATCAAACGATTCATACAATTTCTTATTCCATTCGGAGCAACGGGCTATCCAGTCCGGTTCACTCGTTTTCAAGTATGTAAAAGCCTCTTCAGCCAGTTGTTCGTGCTCTTCTTCAGAAGATAGTCCTTTCATCACAAAATACATTCCATCATGATTGGCTACAATGTCTGACCCGACTGTAAATCGTTCTTTCCCTTTTAAAGAAAAGATTGTCACTTTATTTGGAGGAATGAGGTCTCCTTCAGAGTTAAGATAACCGGTTAACGGGATGACTGCCGTCTCGATATAAAAATTTTCACTGTACTTTGTAATATAAAACATCAAGAGTTCCTGATGGGTATCTTGTTTCCGTCTGAAATGTGGATAGCTCCCTTTAAATCCTTGTTTCCTCAATTCAGGGACAATAATTTTTTTAATGGCTTGAGCCATCATTTTTCGATTTCCTACCGGTACGATTCCCATTTGCTCAGTTTCCCTTCTCCGTTAGGCTAAATGATACTTTTTGACAGAGGTATCCGACGATATGATCATGTGTCGTCCGTTCTTTCAAGTCATCGTTTTCAATCAGTTCGTTAATCGCTTCCGAAATGACGTTCCACAGTTCCGTATTCTTGTATGGATCGTAAGGAGTTTTCATTGCTTATTCTCTCCCTGCTTTTCTTGTCGTTCCCGCCACTCCATGAACCCTTCCGTCTCTTCTTTTAAAAAACGCAACCAAAGTTCATACGTCCGGGCGTGTTCCTGCCATTCCTCCATGAACTCGGTCTTTTGAACCGAATCATCGAGTTGATCAATCAACAAACGGGTTTCTTTCAGCGTCTCCGCATCGTCTTCCGTCTCACTTAAATACAAATCTTCATTGAGATGATGGAAGGCGTACCACAGCCAATTCAACAGATGACGAATCATCGTCTCGATTGCCAGTTGTTCCTGCCGACCGTCGCGGTCAATCGCCGTCTGAAGATATTCAAGACTGTTGTCTTCTTCAAAAAAGAAGATCCCAAACCACCGATACGGTCGTACGTCTTCCGGCAAATCATTCATCCACTGCTTGAGGACAGGTTTCAATAACCGCTCATTCAAGGGATGAATCAGCAGTTCATGCACATCTTCTTCTCGTTCACATGCGGTCAGCAACCAGTCCGTGAACTGCCGTTGCCGCTGAATGTCCCAACAAGTGCTTCCGCTATGAATTTGTTCATCTGCTGTAAAAACACGTTTCGCAATCCCTGTTGTTTCGCAAGATAAGCTGAACGTAATGATGAGAAGTCTGAACTCTCTTTTTCTTGCAACAACTGCTTTAAAAATGTTGTCGGCATGCCTGACCCTCCCGTTCCTTGTCAGCTTACGTGTTAAAACGTTTTTTGCTTTTATTCATGTAGCCCCATAGGAACACGCCCGTTGCGAGTAACAGACCGGCGTCCAGATATTTTATGTCCGGTACATGTCTGTAACTGATGTTAATCAGGACATAACTGATAAAGCACATCGTTTTGACCCAAAACGGCAGCATTTTTCCGCTCGTCGACATGATGAGGAAGGGAACTGCAAGGATGATCATCACGTACGGAGATAAAGACCAGGGTGTGACAAGCGGAATCACCCCTACTCCGAGAAGTACATATGCAAACCATGTCGCCCTCTTGTGAAACGTCAACTGTTCTTCTTGACTCGGCACCGGATCCGGTGTGATTTCCTGTTGATATCCTTCTGCCTGCTTCTCGGCAATCAGTTCCTTCACGCGACGTCGAGCTTGATAACGAAACGTAAACCGTTCTTCCGTTTTTTCATCGATATCTTCATCGAGCATCCATGGTTCATTGACTCCAAAAAATGCCTGAACTGTCCGCCCGTCGCGATAAATGGTCCAGGAATACATCAAGCTGCCGATTTGTTTTCTAAGTATGATCATCAGTATATTTCATCTTCCCTTCATGAACTCTATTTTGCTGGATAAATCGGTTGATCCAATCTGAAATCATACATCTCGGTCCAGATGTTTAAGCGGGTGTCATTAATAATGACAACGTCCCGTCGCCATTTCACACTTACCTCTCTACACGGATATTCCCAGTAGACACGCCGCTGTTCTTTTGTTTTTTGATCTTCCATGATGCCGAGCATCGCAAATCCCGTCGTCGCCCCACCGCTCGAACGGTAAAACCGTAACGTATACCGCTCGTCCGGAGAAGTAACCGTCTTGTATAAATCACCTTGCGGTACGTATTTGATATCTACGGCGAAGAGCGAGATGTAGATTTGCCAGGCCAAATATCCCGCCAGCAGTATGCCAAGTAGACTGGCGATGATTCTAATTTTTTTCCACACGTTCATTTCCTCTTTTCTTGCTTTTTACCATGACGCACTGATCCCGTACAGCAGTAGAAAACCACCGACAACACAAAGATAGCCGTACTGTTTGACGGATAAGGAACAAAGGAGAAACATCACGACCGATCCAATAATTGAATCTGTTCCGTTAGCCGCGTCTAAAAAGGGTGTCTCGTCTGGATGTTTGGATCGGACGCATTTCAGACCCAGTCCGAACAAAGCAAGGACGACTCCGATTCCGATGAATGATACGATCATTTTTCCCCCGATTCGTTAACTTATCATTTCAACTACGTCTTGTTTGAAAAGTCGGTTTCATTAAAAAGCCACTTTTTCGCTCATCCGCTTGAAAAAGTGGTGCTTACTATGTCGTTACCCTTCGAGTTCCTCGAGAACGTTCTCCGGGTTCAGCTCGAGTCCTTGCAGACTGGCATTCCAGTTGAGTCCGCAGTACAAACCGTCTTGAATCATGTTCGGTAACCAGCCGTCTCTAAAGACATCGAGATCGAGACGAATCAAATGATAATTTTCCCATCCGTCTGTCTGACAGGCACGTGCGCCTTCTTCCGTCGAGAAGAACAACAAGACATCCGTTTCCTCTTGATTCGACGGGCAATAGGCCCAGCCCGACTGCTTCAATTTCGATAATCCGTAGACAGCTTTTGTCTCGAGCACGGTTTCAAAGAATTCATCCGCTTGCATGGCACTTTCTAATAGCTGTTGCTCTTGTTCCATAAAGGCTGCAAGCGCCGGGGCAACCGGGAACAATTCCTGTTCCTCGTGATCCCACAGGACGATCGTCTCAGCGTCCGGCAAGAGATAACCGAGCTCATCCCCGGAACCGTGTGTAGCAATCCGGAAAAAGCCGTCCGGATATTCTTCTGCATCCGTCGAGTTGACATGGACGATATCCTCCCATGTCCGCTTGATATATTGTTCGTCCTTGATCGGATGAAATTGCCACTCACCGGCTTCGAACTTGTTTTCTTTTTTATAGTACGCCCGCAACTCAGCCGGCAGCGAAAACCCGAGTTCTGCCTCGACTTCCTGCAACCGTTCTTCTGTAATGAAGGGTAATCCGATCTGATGTTCCATTTCCACTACTCCTTTATGTATAATTTCGTTTCTTCCATTTACGTCTCTGTATCAATGATGTGATCCACCTTATAATTTTCCGGTAAAATCGTTTTTAGCTGATTCACTGTCTTGAAAGCATCTCCGTTTGTAAACCACATGAAGCCAAGCGCGTCATGAGAAGGAAGGATGAACGGCAACTCATCACGTGCATCGAGTACATGCGTATATTTTGCTTCTTTGAAAATCCATTTTCCAGAGATCTTTAATTGATACGTGGGTCGCGTAAATGTGATGATCAACGTTTCACTCCAAGCGGCTCGAAAAAATGTCTCGGCTAACACGAAATGTAAATCATTCGCATTTAATACTTCGATACAACAATAAAAATTCGTGCGACGCTGATCGCCTTCATATCGTGGATGTTCGTGACAACTGAGTGGCCGCGTTTTTAAATGCTCCAGAATATGCAGATCATCTTCTCTCAATTCATCAAAACTGGTCGTGATGTATAAGGGAAAACAATCATAACGTACTAACACATCACATAACACTTTCTCGGTCAGTTCACTCATGTAGCCGTCTACTGCATGGTCATAACACATGACTTCATATACGGTTTGCATTTGACCAATCACGTTGATTTGATACGCCTGAAGTGTCCGCTGGATAATTTTTTTCTGAAAAGGGGTTTCGAAGATTATCAGCTCATTCATGCCTTTTACTCCCTTTAGATTCATCACTTCTCAATTTTTCCGATTAAAGTTCTTTCCTGCAGGATAAAGTCCAGTCAAGCGCCTGCCGTAATGAACTTTTGCTTGACCCATCCGGATCTGAGTTACGTCATATTTTTCCTTAAAATATTCAACGACCGGTTCGACGATATAAGACGGGGCGAGGACATAGAGGACGAATTCGATTGCTTCCGACCCATAATCATCCTCTAAAAAATAACCATTTCCGGTCACTCCAAGAAATTCTTCGAGATCTTCCTCGATTTTCGAACGACTTTCCCAAACGGCATCATACTGTTCCTCGTTGCAGGTCAGCTCAACGATGACTTCTTTAAAGTCCTGTTCATGGACCAAGCGGTAGCCGTCTGCAATCTTTGCCTCCACCAGCTCCCGGATATAGCCATCCAGATTGAAAAAACGGGAAAATTTCTGTTCACTTTCCGGTTCTTCCGTTATGTCTCCGACAATGCCTTGCAACGTATACAACGTCCGGCCGTCCTTGACATACATCCAGTAATGATCACGACCATCTTTTGTTTGAATGACTTGCATCCTGTCGTCCTCTCCTTCATGTTCGTTCGATTTCTTAGAAGTGAGATTTTTCTGATTTGATCCTGTATTCCCTCAATCAATCTTCTTGACCTGACCTCTCGTCAATCCTAATAAAATTGGCAAGGGTCATGATCTGTCCTGCATCTACCTGTTTCGGACTTGCCGATACAGCGGAATGATCTGTTCCCTCGGTCCGATGACATCCACACCTTCTCCATCCGGTCCGACCGCAACGACGGCGTATGAGACATCGATTCCCGGAAAGTCTTCTGTGGCTGATAATACATCTGTTCCGTCCATGATCACGGAATAGAGATAATTTTTCTGACCGTGACATCCGCATGCGTGCAGGAATGGAATCATTTCTCGCAACGTTTTTTTCTGATCAATGATAAGCCGTATGTTAGTCTCACGCGAAGCTTCTTCTCCATCAATGAGCTTTATTACGTCATTGCTTGACGTCTCATACGGTATGTCGAAGGATTCGAAAACCGCAATCGTTTCCTCCATCGAAAAATCAAATACATCAAAGACCATACAGATTGGAAATGCATTCGTTTGTCCGAGTAACCACATCGCATCCTCGCTGGCAACTTCTTCGGTTGATTGGTTAATCGCGAATCCCCACTCAAAATAAATATTGAGATGTTCATACTTTTGAAAACGCTCATCCTTCGGTATATTGACTTCTAGATGATGAACCTGTTTGTAGTGATCGACTAACATGTTGCTTTCTCCCTCTCTTCAGCAACGTATGATTGCGCGTATATTTCTTTGAAATAATCGTTTTCAGCTTCTTCACCGAAACCATCAGTTCCTGTTGAGCATGTCGTTTATTTTCTGAAGTAATCACTACGTTATTTTTACAAATTCACAATATAATTCATATGTAATTTTCATTTTCTTTCTTCACCGTCTAAACAATGTCTAAATGAATTTCCATTTACACTTCATATTATATAATCAGATAACATTATTGGGAATTTTTATTTTTAATTGTTAACTTCTGTTTTTCTATCTTCACCTCAACTATATTTCCCAAATTATTGGTATAATAACATCATTATTAAATGAATGTGAAAGGAGTTTGTACATGAAAAAATTGTTGTTTGGTTCACTCATTGCCGCTACTGCACTAGCTGGTTGTGGTTCAGACATATCAAAAGAAGTAAAAGCTTCTTCCTATGATGGAACATACTTAAACATCGGTGTGATCGGAGAACAGCCTGATCTCCAAGAGAAAAATGTAAAGTTTTCAACACTCTCATTTGAAGAATTGGAGGACACGAACCGCGTTTCCTCAAAATTTGATGCAGTGTTCATCACAAAAGATATTCTAAAACAGGCAGATGAAGAGAAGTACATCAAGGTGTACCGGAAACTCGATGTTCCGATTTTCTTCTTAGAGACGACAAAAGGGTTCCTTCCCTTTGTTTTTGAAAACTTGACGTATGACAATGCGAGCGAGGTAAATGATGCTTATGCATCCGGTTATCTGCTAGAGAAAAAGGACAGCTATCGCTACTGGGAATACGGATTAAACAACAATCAAAAGAACGATAAAAATGTCAAAGATGTCTATTCACGAATCTTCGAGACAATTGCAGAAGTGAAAGAATAACAAAAAGAGTGTAACCGGATCTGTTTCCATCGCCTGGTTGCACTCCTTTTACCATATCCGCTCATTCAGCGTCCTCGATTTCAATCGTTTCGTGTTGATACGGATGATTTGAAAAATTTGAAATAAAGTCAAATCCATTGCCGTCATGATTTAACCATAGGAAGAAACAATTCCGCTCATCTTCCGAGAAGTTCAACATGAACTTTTTAAAATAAAAGTCATTTTTTGTTTCATCGATTTTAACCGTCTTCTCGCTTGAAAACAATATACTCTCGTTATTGTATGCATCTTGATAGACTTTAGGAAAATAATGAAGAAATGCTTCTTCTGAAGTGATGGTCAATCGATGATAGATATTCCACCGGTCAAATCTTGTTCTGCTGTCAGCGTCAGGTGAAAGATTGATTTTGTCCGAACCACTCATACTATGGACGTACAAAGGATAGTGGCCCAATTCAAGTAAAAATTCTTGAATGTTCTTGCTGTAAAGATCCATCCCTTCCTGCCACGACTCTTTCAACAACTGATCCATATCAACATCTGCGTATTCTTCATCATCCTCATGACAGTGAAAACGAACTTTTCCTTTGTCCTCGGATGGAAAGATAAAAGCAGTTCCTTCACCGACCAACATACCATCCAACTCCATTATCCCAACTCCTTCATTCATCATCTGCGAAGTTGACCCGTACGCCGACGATTTGCCTCGAGACATCATACTGTACGTCCACATCGTACAGTCCGTCTCCGAAACCCGACGTTGAGACGGCACCAAATGAGACGATACCGGCTTGATCGTCGGCAGAAACAACAGTCTCGAACTCCATCGCTTGATGCTGACGATAAGCTGTCCCATCAAAAATGCCAGCCAGTGCCGAGTCCACGCCGATTGGTTGATCCTGCCGGTGCCATTTGCCGCTCCGCTTTTTGCCCCCTTCAAAAACAAGTAATTGCTTAACCCATTCGTCTTCCGTGTAAATGATAGCTGCGGTCCAGCTGCCTGATTTCACATTCGACAAAATCAGTTGTAAATCGGTATCTTCCTCTAATCCGTAATAAGGATCTGTCACAATCAGTTCGTTGCCCTCTACCATGAAACGGCCAAGTCGGTAGGCCTGATTCGTTTTTCGTTTCGGGACATGCCAATCGACGAACTGTTCCAAAGAAGACGACGGATATTTTGCGATTCCCGTTTTTTCGTTCCATCTAAAGACGAGCTCTTGCAGGAAACGTTTCCGGATCCGGTAACACAGCTTGTCACCCGTTAGATTTTCACCGATACAAATCAAGTCATCGGGCAAGCCAGCCGGACGCTTCTCATTGTGACGAACGATATCCTGTAAGACTTCTTGTCTCGTTGGTACAGGATACAGGCTCCATTCGCCAAACTGTGCACCATTCGTCTGTAAAAAAAGGTCTTTGTATTCATCCGGAAACAAAACACCTAAGGCACGTTCTGCTTTTTTCAGGTCAACAGCTGATGCCCCGGGCACCCTTGAATCGGGGTGTAGACGTTTAATGAGTTTACTCACGACATCTTCGCTCCTGTCCATGTTGTTTAGACGGCTTCAGGCAACCAAATAATTAGTATAAGTGCCATCAACGTTTTCGAAAATTGTTTTTTCTCCAGAAACCATGGGAATAACACCAGTCCGATTAGCGTCATGGTAAGCAACACCAGTCCCAGATTAAAGTAATGCGGTCCCGCTGCTAACGGAATACTCATAATCCGGAAATCTGCATTCGGAAAATAACCGAGTCGGGTAAAAAGTATGTTTCCAAATACACCGCCTACCATCAACACAATGGAGATGATCAACATTTTTTTCTTCAATATGAACAGCTCCTTTTTAACGACTATGTATGATTTCTATCATATGTCATCCTAAAATTGTTCCAAACACCAATACGACCAAGGCCAGCGTCAGCGACCAGACGATGGTTCTCCTATTATTCCCTTCAATTCGTACAGACCAGAGCGAAAAGATATTCATGACTAAAAAATAAAATGACCGGTACAGCTTTTCCTCTGCAGCATTCCATCCAAGCAACGCGGTTACACTGACCAAAACCAGCAACAAAATAGTCAAACTGACGCTGATCGTCCGAATATGACTACTCGGTTGCAACCGATTAAACAGAAGGGCCGCGATTGTTCCGATACAGGCAATCAGACACAGATTGTATAAAACAAGTTCCACTTTCATTCCTCCATCTTCCGTTCGATATTTCTTTTACGTGTTTTAAGGGTAATCGGTTTCGCCTTCAACCAACCGGTCGTCACTAATTTGCGAAATATAGAAAAGGCCGGCCTCCATAAATCCGGAGAACCAGCTCTTTCCATGTCATGCATCCCGTTTTTGATGACTCTTTTCATTTTTACTTTGTAAAACTCTCTAGAAACTTACTCGCTTCACTGTTAAATTTCCATGTCACACCAAATTGATCAATCAGCATTCCGAAACTGGCCGACCAAGGCGTGTGTGATAAAGGCATGATGATAGCGCCTCCTTCAGAGAGACCGTTAAAAAGAGAGGAATTCACTTCCGGTGTCGCATCGACAATACTGATCAGAAGAGAATTCCCTTTGTGAATTCCTCCTGTCACGGTTTGCATTCCAGAAGGAACATCTGAAAGCATTAAGGTATTCCCCGCAAATTCAATACGTGACTCCATGATTAACTCTTGATCCTCTTTTTCAAGCGGCATATTTGGATTCTCTCCTAAAGCATTGAATCGTACTTTCTTAACATCTGTTGCCTGTAACGCTTTTTCATAGAACGTCAATGCTTCTTCTGCTTGACCATCGAATTGTAAATAAGCTACCGTTTTCATTTTTTATCTCCTCCTTTGTTTAATCCAAGTATAATAGGCTATAGGTGACAACGAGGTGTCGTATATAGGAGGACTTCATGAAAAAAATTGAACGGCTCATCTCCATCGTAATGATTCTACTGCAAAAAGAAATAATCTCCGCTTCAGAATTCAGCCGGCTATTCAATGTCTCAAAACGGACGATTCAACGAGACATGGAAGCATTGAGTTATGCAAACATCCCCATCTATGCGCAACATGGTGCTGAAGGTGGATATGCATTGATGGACGAATACAAGTTCGATAAACGGTTAGTAAATCACAATGATTTAGAAAATATCCTGATTTCGTTGGCCGGATACGATCAATTAATAACGAATCCCAACATTCAGATGACGATTCAAAAAATCAAAGCCATGTCTAAAACACATATCCCATCAAAGCTTGACCTGTCCTTCTATGATTGGTCGGGAAGAGAAGAAATCAAAGAAGACATTGCATTCATCAATCAGGCAATCGAACAGCATTGGTTGTTGAAGTTTGACTATATCGATCAGGTTGGACAAAGAACGTGTCGGATCGTAGAACCATATAAACTGCAATTCATCGAGAGGCATTGGTATCTGGTTGGTTACAGCCGGGAACGAAACGACTACCGTACGTTTAAGTTGACAAGAATGTTAGACATTCAAAAAGCAGGTTTTTTTAAACCAAGATCTGAAGAAGACCTAATAAAAAGCCATGACAAGGCAGCAAAATTAGATATGGTCACGGTGCAACTATTAATTGATGCTCGCGTACGAGATCAATTCATCGAGAGATATGGAAAAAAATCTGTTACGGAAGTGACGATCCATCACTATTTGGCGAACATTGAATTACCTGAGAGCCCGTTTTCCTATCAGTTCTTAGCCGGTTTGGGAAACATGGTTAAAATTCTAAGTCCACAACATTTCATAGACAACTACTTGGAATTTTTACGAGAAGCTATTGCATCGTACGATTAAGTATTTTTTAATCATTCATCACAACGGTCCTAACGCAGCAAACATCATAAGTATTATAGAAGAGAGAAGTCATCGTCTTCCTCTATGACTTCATCATTAATTTGCGTAACGACCATCTGGTCCAGCAAACTGGCAATCATGCCAGCAAGAGAAGCATACTGCGTATCCCGGCTGAGGATACAAAATCCTAACCCGTCATAATCAGTGGTGATGTAGGTCTTTGAAGCATCAAAATCAAATACAGCGACGGATCGTCTTCTTTTGACTCCCCGCTCTAGGAAGTCTCCCCATTCGAATGTCAAAGTATCCGCATGACTGATGCAGTAGAATACATTTTCAGATGCGAGCCAGTACGTTTTGTTTAATACAAGCCGTAAATCATCAGGATTTTTAATTTTTACCGTAAGACAAGAGTAGTAGTTGTACCGTTTATATCCGTAAGATTTCAAGTTGCCGCCACAGTCGTCAACCGTATAGTCAATCTGATGTTGTTGAAAAAAGGTCGTAAAGTCTTCAGACAGTTCATACTCGTCGACAAAATGCACATACAACGGGAAGACCGCTTGATGTGTTAAGAATGCCATTAAAAATTCTCGACCTTCTTCGACGTGTCCTTCTCCGCTTAAACGATGCACAACAGGTAAACCTCCGTCAAACCGATGGGGATGCACTAAATCTTCTATGAAATTTGTCGTAACAGGTTCTTCTAAAATCAGGACTTCTGTCATTTTATTCTCTTCACCCTATCATCGTATCGTTCTATTCTTTTAAGCATAACGAACCTTGCCTTGGCTTTCCATTTTTTCTAGTATCCGGTATGCATTTTGATATACTAAAAGAAAAAATGAAAGACGAAAGGATGAATTATATGTGGAAACCACTGTTGTTTTTTTCTGTTTGGCTCAACCTTACCGTACCATTACAGTTGACTGCGGTCTTTAGCATCTTCCAACCGCTCCTCGCTGTTGATAAGAGTGGCATAATCATGCTTGGTCTCCTCTTACTCAGTACGATTGCAAATGTGTATCTTGCTACACGTGTTTGGATGCGGATCGAAGATAGACTGTATAAACGGAAGCATTTTATGTAAAAGCTATATTAATTTTTAATGTTGATTTTAGATATAAAACTATGTGAATACAGGTATTGAGGACCCTCACCGAGCTGTTTAAAAAATGAAGGTGCTTCCTGGAGCTTTCGCTCTTCATTTAGCATTAACTGACAAGAATTAATCTTATCTGGTTAGATGCTCTTTGAAAATAAGTTTGAAATATGGTTTAAATTCTATTTCAATCATTTGCTGAGTCTCTTCATTTATAACCATTAGTAATACGTTTGAATGGTCTTTTTTATCTGCTATAATTTTAAAATTTTCTACTTGTTTAAATTCCAATAGTGACAACAATCTCTTTGAATCACTTTTAGTAACTTGAATTTCCACTTCTCCATACGAGGGACAAAGCTTAACAACGAAGTCTTCTTCTCCGTTAGTAAATCGGTATGTTGCTTCATTGTAGTAAAATGGATAGTCTTCCGAGGTATCCAATAAAGTGGGTTCGTATTCAAACAAAGAAAGAAAGTCAATTTCATTAGGAAATTCGGGCATTTCGTCCACCTCTTTAACATTAAAATTGAAAAACTTATAATAATTTAGTCACTACTTGAAAATCCGTTTTTAAATACCATTGTACAGGTTATTTAGTTTGATAATCATGCTTGAACAATTATATCTTTGAAGAATAGAGCATCTGCGTTTTTTTGTTTCCTTGGCCTCACGAGAAAGTGCTAGCAGGATACTTAATGCGTGTCGTTGCCCCTGTTGTCATGTCTTTAATGTCAAAGAAACCGTTTTGGAGCTCATTTTCGCCGAGGACGATGACTTCCGGAATGTGTTCCCGGTTGGCCCGCTCCATTGCTTTATTGACCTTCTTCCCGGATAGTTCCACTTCGACCCGGTGCCCTGCTTTTCTCAAACGGACGGCCAGTTTCATTGCTTCCGGAATCGTGCCGACCGGAATGATATACTGGTCCGTCGTCGTATGTTCCCGACGCGACCCAATTGTTCAAAGGCATACAAGATGACGTCCAAACCAAACGAAATCCCGACGTCCGAAAACGTCTGTCCGGTTTTCAGCAATCCTCCGATCGCATTATCATACCTCCCTACACTGCCGATGTTCGAACGAACCAGACCCGTTCTTTGCCTGCTTTACTTCGATCATACCTTCCCATGAGGCACTTTTCGCTTGATAGACAAAACGGGTTGGTTTCTTCATCGTCTATCGTTCATAATAATCAACAAGGTATACACTACTTATTAAAATAGCAAAGCCAAGACCTATGAATTTTTTCCGTTGTTTCAGCCGTTTCAATTACGTTTCACCTCCAAGACCTGATCTTACTTATTCAAAGAAAAGAGGCATCTTCTACTCATGACTACCATTTACTTTGTACGCCATGCCGAGTCTCCGAAAACCGATTTTGATGAACGGAAACGCGGGTTGACTGATGCCGGACTAATTGCCGCGCAACACGTTACAACTTACTTAAGAGATGAAAAGATTGACCTGTTTTTCTCCAGTTCGTATCAACGTTCCTTGTTGACGATTGAAGGAGCAGCCCGTTCACTCGGACAAGCTATCCGGATCGACGAGAACTTGCGGGAATGTGTTTTCTCCGGACAAAACCAGACGATGCCGCAAACGGATGTTTATCCGCTCGTCCGACAAATGTTTGCTGATCATGCTTTTTCACGCGACAGCTCGGAATCGTTTCAATCCTGTCAGCGCCGCGGTGTTCAAGCGTTGACCTCCATCCTGCAAAATCATCCTGGAAAACGAATCGTCATCGGCACGCACGGATTGATCATGACGGCGATTCTTAACTACTTTGATCCGAAGTACGACTTTGATTTTCTGTGGCAGACGACCAAACCGGATATCTATCAACTTACTTTTACAGGAACAGAACTTGTGAACGTGTCTCGTGTCGCGTTGCCGCTTTATGATTGATACATTGCAATGAACTCGAGCAAAATCGGATGTTCCGGCGGATTGATTTTGTCCGGTAAGTCGTCTAAACGGAAGAACCGTAAGTCCGCGACTTCTTTATCGTCCTGTACCAATGTCCCCTGATAGTCGCGGCAGATATAGGCCGAGATGACATTGTAGACCTCATCCCCGTGCGGATATTTATAGTAAAAGTCGTTGCCGGAGTAGACGTTGAATAACTCAAGCCGATTTGCCGTCAGTCCGGTTTCTTCAAACAGTTCACGGGCCGCTGCCTGCTCCAGCGTTTCACCCGGATCGAGTGCTCCGCCGGCAAGTCCCCAACAGTGATTATCGCGGCGCAGTTGTAATAACACTTCCTTTTGTTCATTCAGGACGATGACACAAGCGCCGGGTACGACGAGCGGACGTGTACCGACAAATTTTCGGAGTTCCATGATATAGTTCATTATTTTGTTCCTGCTTTCCATTTTATATCGTACATAACCTATCCAGAGACGGTGCTATAACAACCTTGAAGCTTCTGAACGAATGCCAAATTTCTCCTTCTATTTTACCATCATATGGTTTTACAATAATCCAAATGTTAAAATGATGGAAATACATTTCGAACGTCGATATCACCATTTTTTAAGGACAGGAGTCGAAGGATATGATTGACCACGATACACAAATCAGAGTTCTCCTGTACGGCAATCCGTATCAGTTTGCCTGCGACACACTGAATGTCTCTGACATGCGGAATCATTCCTATTTGGATGTGTTTACCGTCACCGAAGCAGATGTCTTCGCTTATACCGAAAAACACGGTTTTCCAGATTCACCCTCAGGCGACCGGCTGGCGGACGGATTCTATTACTACCAGGAACAGGGTGTATGGCATACATTCTTCCGTGAACGGGGGAAAACGTTTGACGAGCAACAGTTTACAGATACGCGAACGGCAAAAACCTACATCATCTCGATGCTGTTGAAACTGACGATGACCGGACTGTATTAAATGTTTAGAAAGAAGGGATGACTTTGACGACACTTGCATTTCCTGTACTCACAACAAAAAGGCTGACCTTACGCGAAGTCACGCCGCTTGACGCTCCGAGTCTGCTGACGTATCTCGCGGACGAACAGGTCGTCACACAAATGGGACTCGACCCGTTCCAAACGGAAGCTGATGCGTTGGACGAAATCAACTGGTATCACTCCATCCGAACAGAACAGACCGGTCTCCGCTGGGGCATCACCGAACATGCGACTTCTGACATCATCGGCAGTTGCGGTTTCCTGAACCGTTCTTCCCGGCATCAGCGGGCGGAACTCGGCTTTGAACTGAGTCCTGCTCACTGGGGCAAAGGACTGGCACAAGAAGCCGTTCGGGCCGTACTCGCTCACGGTTTTAATGAATGGGACCTAAACCGGATCGAAGCGCTCGTTCTGCCGAACAACACGGCCTCTCAACGGTTACTCGAACGGCTTGGTTTCCAGCGGGAAGGACTATTGCGTCAATACGAGAAAACACGCGGTCATTTTGATGATTTGTACATGTATTCGTTTCTTCAATCAGAATGGATGAGGGGAAATTAAACTGCCTCCACTTAAGTTTCACCTAGAAGTGGAGGCAGTTCAAAAATTATTTCAGTTAATAATGACTACACATCAAACTGTTTTAAATGATGGTCAAGATGTTTAAAGATTCCTTTTCCCCATTGTTCGGGAGTGAGTTTACCAAAAAAAGGATGTGGGTGCGTTGTACAATTTTCTGGTCCATTCTTTTGAAAAGTCTTAATCTTTTGGATGAGATTTGCTCTTTCTCTTTCAAACTCTTTTTTATCTTCAATTAAAACGCTTTGAATTGTAGACATATTTATTGGCAGGGGCTTGTCATTATAAAAAACCGATTTTGCCATTCTTCCTACAAAAACACCTAACAAACTTCGTGGAGGAAAAGAATTTCCCATGGCGATATCTTGAAAGGCAGAGCAATGCGCTAACATTTGAGCGGCATCCATTTCTCCCCATTGGGGTCGTGAATTTACATTTAATTTGTCAATACGTTGCATTATTTCCTTTGCATGAATAAGATCAAAAATGTTATTCATTAGAAAACTCCTTATTTTTTAAAATATGCATTTGAAATAAAATTCGACATTTACGTTATTTTCCCTTCTTCCTTTAATGTAAGAGACGAAAAAAATTAACTTTAAATAAATGAAAGTAAGCATCAATTGGACTAATGTTTTTTGAGGACACTATGATCGGGTTATCTCCTGCCACATTTCTACTTCACGTCTGCGAAGACGTGTTCGCTTTTTCTTGATGGCTATCCCAGTTTCTTTCTTTACTCATTACTAGAGAAAAAAAGAGGAATTATGTATAGGTCTAGTCAAGAGGAAGCCATCTATGACAACTCACTGAATTTTTAAATAACCTTCTCATTAAAAGCTTGACTTGGAGTCTTCTCCAAGTAGTAGGATGAAACCATCCCAATGCGCAGGGACTTTTAACTTATTACTCTTTCTAGAAAGTAGAGAACTGAAGATGAATCAAAAATCCAATTATTCCATTAAACAGTTGGGCGAACTTACAGGTGTGACAACGGACACCATTCGTTTTTATGAAAAAGAAAAGGTGATGCCCATACCAAATAAAAAAGCAAATGGCCATCGCATTTATACCGAAAGCGATTTACACCGATTGCAGTTTATTGTGCAGTTAAAGAAAACGAGTATGACACTTCAAAATATCAGAGAATATTTATCCTATTCTGATGAACGACAATACGAACATTGTTACGAGATTCTTGATCAGCAGCAGAAGAAGTTCAAGAAGCAAATGGAAGACATGCAGAAAACTCTTAATTTACTAAACTACAAAGTCAATAATTTCAAACATCTAATCGAATCAACTCGAGGAGTGAGTTTAAATGAAGACCAAACGCTTAAAGAATAGTGAACTTGAAGTCTCTGTATTAGGGCTTGGGTGCATGGGGATGTCGGAATACTACGGCATACGGAAGGATGCTGAGTCGATTCGTACCTTGCATCGTGCCGCTGAACTTGGGGTGAATTTTTGGGATACCGCAGATACGTATGGTGCGGGTGCTAATGAAAAATTAATTGGAAAAGCTTTTAAAGGGCGCCGCTCTGAAATTGTGCTAGCAACAAAATTTGGTTCTGTGCGAGGAAAAGGTGGTTCATTTCTTGGAATTAACGGTCGTCCTGAATACGTCAAGTCAGCTTGTGAAGCCAGCCTAAAACGCTTGGGTACAGATTATATCGATTTATATTATCAACACCGAGTTGATCCCAACGTCCCAATTGAAGAAACGGTAGGCGCTATGAGCGAACTTGTCAAGGAAGGTAAAGTCCGTTATTTAGGGTTGTCCGAAGCTTCTATCAATCAGATTAAACGGGCACATGATATCCATCCTATTACTGCACTTCAGACTGAATACTCTTTGTGGAGTCGTGAGGCCGAAGACGACCTATTTTCTTTATGCCAAGAACTTGAAATTGAGTTTGTTGCCTATAGCCCACTAGGAAGGGGATTCCTTACAGGTCAAATTAAGCACTTCGAAGACTTAGCCGAAGATGATGCCCGGCGTTATCTTCCCCGCTTTAACGGTGAAAACTTCCAACGTAATGTCGATTTAGTTAAGCATATCGAATCTTTAGCTCATCAAAAAGGTGTTACTCCTTCCCAACTTGCGTTAGCCTGGATAATGGCCCAGGGAGTAACGCCGATTCCAGGTACCAAAAGAGTTGAATATTTAGAAGAAAATGTATATTCTAGTGAAATTGAGCTGACACCAGCTGAAATAGCCCGCATTGAGGAAGTCTCACCTAAAGGGATTGCAGCTGGAGACCGTCACCGAGAAGAACAACTTCCCGACTGGTCGGCTAAATAAAATAAATTAATTTTTACCTAATATCTGTTTATCAATCTTCGTCTTTGAACAAAAAAATTAGGATGTAACTCAGTTTCACAAAACGAAAAACTCAATTTTTAGTAACGAATAAAAATCGTGTCTAAACTTTTGGTTGATACTCCAAAACAACTCTTTTTATAGCCATTACAACATAAATGATAAGCACCCCTTAAAAGTAGACGGTCGAAATAAAAAATGTCTACTTTTTGAACTGAACCAAAAAAGTTAGACAATAAATAATTCGTCAGGCGACCTTGAGGACCTGAGTCCGGTATTCCACCGGGCTCAGGTTTTTTAGTCGTCTCTTAATACGACGATGGTTATAGTACTCGATATAACGCTTGAGCTCACATTTGAAGTGGTCCATGTCATCGAACTCCTTGAGATATAGGAGCTCTGACTTGAGCACGGCGAAGAAGCTTTCGATGGCTGCGTTGTCGAGACAGTTTCCCTTACGGGACATACTTTGCGTGATGCCGTGCTCGTGGAGCGTATCGATGAACGCTCGGTATTGATAATGCCAACCTTGGTCGGAATGGAGGATTGGTTGGGCTTCTCCATCGAGCCTTCTGATTGCCTGGTCCAACATTTCGCCGACGAATTGGTATGTGGGACGGTCCGACATGGTATAGGCAATGATCTCACGGTTTCCCAAGTCCATCATCGGCGAGAGGTAGAGCTTCTCCCCGAAGAGGTGAAACTCAGTGACGTCGGTCACCCATTTCTGGTTCAGGCCGGAGGCCTTAAAGTCCCGTTGGAGAAGGTTAGGCGCGACCTTCCCGACTCGCCCCTTATAGGAGCGGTATCGCTTCATGCGGACGAGGCACTTAAGCCCGAGCTCGTTCATGAGACGGCGTATGGTCTTCGGGTCGTGCCGGAAGCCCTGGCGTTCGAGGAGTGCGTGGATGCGACGATAGCCACATCGCCCCTCGTGTTCGTGGAAGAGGGTATGGATGGCTGCCTTCACCTCCGCATACTTGTCTTCGCCCGTCAGGCGCGTCCGCCAGTAGTAGTAGACGCTTCGGGCCATACCGAGCACGCGGAGGAGTCCCGGGACGGGATAGATCGCCCGCAACTCGTCGATCACTTGCGCCTTGATCCGGTTCGTCGCGCGTTCTCTTCTTGAACCAAGGCTCTCAATTTTTTTAACGCAGCGTTCTCCATCTCGAGGTACTCGATTCGCTCCTTGAGCTTCTCAACCTTTGTCATCTCTTCAGGATTCTTTTTGCGTCTCGCCATCGGGGCACGTCCTTTCGGTTTGGCGACCAGACCCTCGACCCCTTCCCGTTCATACGTTGATCGCCAGTTCGAGATCATCCCTGGGGAGGAGATTCGGTATTTTATAGCCGCCTCTATGCGGGACAGCCCGTTGGTCGCCATGTCATTTAATACCTCCAGTTTAAATGTCGGCGAGTGGGTTGTATAGGAAGGATCGAAGATCGTCTCCCCCCAACTTTCATAGAGACGCGACCAGTCACGGATCAGTTGACGCGCTATCCCGAATTCTTTCGCCACACCTTGGTATCCGTCTCGTCCCGTCAGATAACGTTCAGCGACCTGGATTTTAAACGCCTTCGTATATTTGACCATAAAAAACACCCCATAAAAGTTGGATTTTCATGTCCAACTTTTATGGGGCAGTTCATTTTGAGGGGTGCTTTTTAATGGTTACATGAAGAATTTTCATTCATATTTCCTAACGTTTGAATTCACCTTGGAGTGCACTCTGTATGACATCTTGTTCTACATACCAATCGTAATTCCTAATCAACTCTGTCAAGCGATTCGGTGGCACCTTCAATTTTATAATGAAGAACGGTACCAGTAACAACTAAATAGCTTGAATTTATTAGAATCAGGAATTAAGTTGCTTAAAAGATTTTGTCTTGTCTACTTGACGGTCATTTGTCTTATTTGCTTTTAGTCTATCGACTAATCTTGAAAAAAATCGAATACAAGAACTGAATTGTAATATTAAGTGCTGCATTTATCCGAAAACAAAAAAGTCCATAATGTCCTTTGGATGAGATGTTACATGCTGATTCGCTAGGAATTCAATTCTTTTTTGGTAAATCGTTTTATTTTGCTTATGTATACGCTAACATTTTTATTTATCTGGAGGCATCATTCTTTATTTAATCCCATCAGAAAAGTACATAACGATCAATAAGAAAGGAAGTCCTTATGAATCTAAATGCTTATTTCCGCACTCACTTTGACAATCCAGATATTTTGGAAGAATCTTTTGCGGAGCGTCCGCTGACACTCAGTCTCGACTTGCAAAAAGGACTTTACCAAATTCAAGAGGATTCTGACGAACTGAACATGGCGTACTTTGAGAAGGTCTATCAAAAATCCCTCACTTTGTTTGAAGATCTGTTTCAAGAAGATGATCGTCTGTATCTCATTGTACGTGTCCGAAAAGAACTTTATTCTCCTGCAATGAAAAGTACGGAAATTTTTGAGCGTTTTCTCAAAAATAACAAGGAACGATACGCGATTGAGTTTGAAAAAAAGCATGTCCGTGGTGAGGAGGAAGTCATTTACCAATACGCCCGTTTGTTGCCGAGCAGACAGACCATTCGTTATAAAAAGTTGCTTCAAGCGATCTGTAATCAAGACTTTCCTGAGTTGTATCCCCGATTTAAATCAAGACAGACGTACTATCCCGAGATTTATTTTGTGAATCCGGGCAAAGACATCATCCTGTATATTTTTGACGACCGGGGTTGTTTCATTCTGCTCAATGAGGAAGAAACCTTTCACCGTCTGAAGGAAACATATAAATCGGATCAGTCAGATAGCTTTCCGATTGAGAAACCATGACATTTTAATTTGACTGTTTTGCCTCCATCTATTTCAGCTTTCCTTACGTGTCCTCAAGTTATCTTGATTTCCGCCTGTTCCTCGATCGTCCGCTGAATCGTTTGCAACACACTGTCCGCATCATTTGATCCGATTACGGCATGCGCCCGGGCCTTCAACTCCGGTACGGCATTACTGACGGCATAGCTGAAATCCGCCTGTTCAAACAGTTCCAAATCATTATAGCCGTCACCAAATGCCATCGTCTCATCCGGCCGGACCTGTAAGATCCGTTGCAATTGTTCAACGGTCGTTCCTTTGTGGACCCCATGATTCGCGATATCGATCCAGGCGGCTTCCGAGGCAACAAAATAAACACTATCCCGGAACGGTTCCAGTGACTTGACCGTCTCAAAACAACGTAACTTCGGATAATGAATGGTAATTTTGACAAAATCGTCTTCAATCGCCGTTAAGTCTGCGACCCGCTCCACCTGTCTGTACGATCCACGGATGATTGCCCACTTCTCGTCTGAAATCGTCTCGCTGACGACTGCTGCTGTTTTTGTACAGGCGATGATCGTATGTCCGAGCTCCAGTTTCTCCAATTGCCGGATAATTTGACGACCGATGTTGTTCGGAAGCAGGGATTCATAAACGTAAGTACCCGCCCGTTTAATCCGCGTCGCACTGTCGCCTAAAATCCACATCCCGTTGGCGGCTTCCAAAAAGAGCTCTTCAATCCGTTCACACTGCTTACCGCTGACTGGTGCAAATTGAATATCGTGTTGCTTCAACAACGTCTGGATTTCTTGAAAAAAGGTCCTATTAAAATCGCCGCTACTGTTTAAGAACGTGCCATCCATGTCAGTCAAAATCAGCTTAATCATCTGTCGAATCCCCTTTTGAATACTCGATTTTGTAGCTTCCCCTTCATATTGGCTCACTGCTGAATTCGATGCAAGTGATACCCGGTCAAGACGGTGCCGAATAAGACTGGTCGTGACGAACTGTTTCCTGTTGCGTCCATCTCATTAAGAAATCAATCGGTTATCCTTCGTATTTTTTTAAGACAATCGCCGCATTATGACCGCCAAACCCAAAGGAATTGGATAAACCGAATGTCATCTCTGCAGTCCGGGCCTCTCCCGGAACATAATCCAGATCACATACAGGATCTGCTGTTTCGAGATTGATCGTCGGCGGGATAATCCCCTCCTGTAAACTCTTCGCCAAGGCAATCGCTTCCGCTCCTCCTGCCGCTCCGAGCATGTGTCCAAGCATAGACTTGTTTGCTGTAACGGGAATCGTGTAGGCATGCTCCTGAAACAGTTTTTTGATGGCCAACGTTTCTGACTGGTCGCCCACCAAGGTACTGGTTGCATGCGCACTGATGACGTCAATTTGACCGGCTTCGATTCCGGCACTCTGCAATGCCTTTTTCATGGCCAGATATGCGCCCTGACCTTCCGGATGGGTGGCCACGATATGATACGCATCAGAACTCGCACCATATCCCGTAATCTCGGCATAAATTTTTGCGCCTCTTGCTAAAGCATGTGTCAGTGATTCGACGATTAGGATGCTCGCCCCCTCGGCCATCACAAACCCGTCCCGTCCTGCATCAAACGGACGGCTGGCTTGAGTGGGGGCATCGTTTCGTGTA
Organism: Exiguobacterium sp. R-39; assembly: GCF_049942815.1. NCBI lineage: Bacteria > Bacillati > Bacillota > Bacilli > Caryophanales > Exiguobacterium > Exiguobacterium sp. R-39. The sequence continues at coordinate 1,345,085 of NZ_CP187965.1, read as the reverse complement.
GATAAGGCAGTCGCGTTTCCGAAACTTGCTAAAGATAAATCCGTGATTGCGGCTTCCGTCCCTCCTGCAAACATGACATCCGCTTCTCCCATACGAATCAGCCGGAATGCTTCTCCGATTGCCGTATTTCCAATGGCACATGCCGATACAGGCGACATCGTCGGGCCCATGGTTTTCCATTTGATGCTGATATGAGCCGCAGCCGCATTTGACATGATGGACGGTACTAAACTCGGACTTACTCTTCTCGGTCCCCGCTTATCCAGGACATCCACGTTCTGAATCAGGGTCTCGATTCCGCCTATTCCTGAACCGACATACACACCCATCTTCTCTGGATCGATGGAAATGCCTTCTAATTCCGCATCTTCCCAGGCTTGAGTTGCTGCTGCGAGTGCAAACTGTGTGAACCGATCCAGTCGCTGTGCCTCTTTTTTCCCGATGACCTGTTCCGCATCAAAATCACGGACGATTCCAGCAATCTTCGCTTTATGCGGCGTTGTATCAAACGTATCAATCATTGAAATACCGGACTTTCCTTCAATTAAATGCTTCCAAAATGTATCGACATCATTTCCAATAGGAGAAATCACACCAACACCTGTAATAACCACTCGTTCCAAATTCCTCACTCCTCGTAATCGTATAGGGTAATCATATCCGTTTACTATCCTATTACAAGTGGCTGTTTATCCTATTATAAATTATACTTGGATGGTGATTTCGATTGGAGGACCAAGACATGAACGATAAAAACAGACTCGACGCCCTTTCAACGTTTTTAAAAACCAAAAGAGCCGAGCTTAAACCGGAATCCCTCGGTTTTCCGTCAGGTGCAAGAAGGCGCACCCCGGGGTTACGCCGGGAAGAAGTCGCCCAATTAGCAGGCGTCAGCACGACATGGTATACCTGGCTCGAGCAAGGCAGAGACATCAAAGTCTCGAGAAGTGTATTGGATTGTGTGGCGCAAGCATTGCGTTTGAACAAGGATGAGCGGGAGTACCTGTATGATTTAACGATTGATGCGAAATCCGTCACTCCGTCGTTAAAAAAAGATCCATCCCCGATCAGTTCATCGCTCGAAAAAATTTTATCGGACCTGACTTATTGTCCGACGATTGTCACGGACCGCTATTGCCAGATCGTCGGTTGGAATACGGCGGCGGCCCACGTATTCGTAGACTTTTCAAACATTCCGGAATCTCAACGGAATTTAATTCGGCTCGTTTTTTCCCAAAAGGAATTTAAGGTGTTAGCTGTTAACTGGGAACATTTCGCAAAAGGCTTTTTGTCCATTTTCCGCACCTATTACGGTCAGTATTCTGGAGACGAGTGGTATACCGCCTTTATCGAGGAGATGAGTATCACATATCCGGATTTCCTAGAATTATGGACTCAAAGCCAGGTCAGTAAAGCTCCCGAGATCATGATTGAATTTCGGCATGCAAAAGCCGGAAAAATGCTGTTTGATCTGACCTCGCTACAAGTTCAGGGAGAGACTGATTTAAGATGCAGTATCTATACACCAATGGAGGGCACGACGACGGAACAAAAGTTAAAACGGTTAATCGCCAACACTTAACATACGTCTAGCTTTTGCTTTGTATCTTCTTCATCAAAAAAACGTGAACTCTTCTCCTACGCTGTATTTAGCGTCGGGAAGAGTTCACGTCAGTTGGTTTCAAAGCATCTATCCTGTTTATATCCGTTTTTGGTTTCGCTCATAACCTATGACCCAACCATGTAACATCATTCCGATGATGCCCGATAATATCATAACGAGTCCGACGAGCGTTAAAATAATCTTCAAAAATGGTCCCATTTCCGTATCCGATAAGAAACGCATGAAGACGATGCCGGCTATCGTCAGCATCACTAAAGCAGGAAAATTCTTAATCATTATCGTCGCTCCTCCTAAAATCACATTTACTCTGCCGATTTATCCGCACCGAGTGCTGTCCGTTTTTGAGCTTCCTGTTTTGCATCTTCATTCCACCAGCCATTGATGAAAAACGTACAGCCGACAATCAAAGCACCAATCGGGAAATACTTCAGGTAATAATCATCAAGCGATTCACCGGCAAAGTTCGGTGACAGCTCGATGTAGGCACTGAACAGTTGAACAATGAAAAACAAGAAAAAGCTGACAATCAATGCCCACGTGCCATAACGATAATTTGGATTCTTCAACATGTGTGTTCCTCCTGGATTGAATTATTTTAATCTGATTTCTATATCGCCACCGCTACTTTCACCTTTATCGTCACGAACGATATAGTCAATGTCATACACACCCGCCGGAATGACACCGGCTTTGACTTTTCTCTTAAGCGTCACCGTTTTATGCGGTTGTACTTCTTTCGACAACCGTTTCGGTTCCACCTCTTCGTACGAATCATAGACGACTTTTTGTGAACCATGTTTACGGACCTTGACGTTGAGCAGATGACCGGCCCGGGAGGCGACTTTCACCGGATAATCGCCGGTATTGGTCAGTTTGTATTCAAATACAAACCCGTCTTTGACACTTCCTGTGTACCCCGTTTCGATTGTCTGACTGCTCGGCTTCACGTCGAGGGACATACATCCGGCTAAACTGAATAACAACGGAATAATCAGTATTTTTTTCATTTCAATTCCTCCTTTTCGCATGCGTTTCAAAAGAGTAGATGAAATGAAAGTGCTCCTTGAACGTAATGCTTTGCTTATTCCCAGCCTGGTAACGGGCGCGGTAACTGATCCGCAAAGGCGCGGTAGCCGTCATACGTCAAACCTTGACGTTGCGGATGTTCGTTTCGAATCAGTGGATCACCGGTTTCGGCTTCATTTCTAAAAAAGCTTGGTTCCGCCTGCAGGACGTGGATGGAAGAATACTGAAATCGTCGATCTGCAAGTAACTCACGGACGTCTTCCATCAGCTTTTTAAAACGCGGTCCATCGTTATATTTTGACATCAACTGCTCTTTTCGAGACTTGCCTTCATAGATCGAGACCGTATAGTAAGAACCGGATTTTGAAATCGGATATTCGATTTCGACCCGGACGGAATCAACGAACTTAATCGGCAATGGCGGCTTGACGTTTTCTTCTGGAGTATCTTCGTCGACAAAATAACTATCCTTTTCAATACTGAAGCCCTTGAACTCCCAAAACATATCACCCTGGGCGATGATCGAATACTCAAGGAACGTGCCGAAGTTTTGGCCGATTGGATCGGTGTCCTCAGTTGTTCCCTCATGATACTTCCAGTACATGTAAGGTGTGTCTTCTGTTTTAGCATGTTCCGTATGAATCAAAAGATATCCTTCACTGACTTCACCAATCACCCAAAAATAATCAAAATCTTCATCAATAAGACCATCTTCTTTTGCTTCTATTGTCGATTCGATTACTTTATCAAGAGAATACAACACCAGACCAAGACCGTCGTCAAGAATAAACAGATCCGCTCCGTCATGCAGTTCAAGAAACGTTTGGTATTCACTCGGTAATTTTTGATTAAATTCGGCTTCGAATGCCGCAAGTGACTCTGCCGTCACAGGTGCCGGAAGATTGAATTTTGCCTGCCCGATTTCATTGTACTTCCGTTGAATGAACGTTGATCCATGACTGATTTTCTGCTGAAGCCCACCGAGTACTGCTGCGATTTGATTCATATCATTCTCTCCCTGTCATGCTTTTTCCCAGCCCGGTAACGGACGCGGTAAGTCGTTCACAAATGCTTGATACCCGTCGTACTGCATGATTTGGGTTTGCGGATGTTCGACTCGTTTCGCGATTTCTTCACCGGATGCATCTTCGTTTTGCCAAATCGGTGCTTCTTTTTGGAACACAGTGATTTCTGTAAAATGGAACTGTGGTTCTTCCAGCGTGCTCATGAGAGAACGATGCACCTGTTTCATCGTATCGTAGTCAGATTTCCACCATAAATCAGGTTTTTCATTTTCATATGTATAAAAAGAAACGATAAAACCTCCCCGGCGGTAAATCGGATACTCGATTTCAATCCGGACCCGTTCCTTGGATGCAATCGACACGCCCGCCTGTACCTGTTCGGTGTCTTCTTCGACATAGTAATCGTCTTCCCGGACATCGAAAATGTTAAATTCCCAGTACATGTCGCCTTGGGCGATGATCGACCGTTCAAGGAATGTCCCAAAGTTTTGACCGATGGCATCGGTGTCTTCAGTGGACCCTTCATGATACTTCCAGTACATGTAGGGGGTATCTTCCGTTTTTGCATGATCCGTATGAATCAGAAGGTACCCTTCGTTCACCTCACCGATGATCCAGTAATGATCATAGTCTTCATCAATCAGACCGTCTTCCTTAGCTTCGATCGTCTTTTCGATCACTTCCTCGAGCGGATACAAGACCAGTCCCTCGTCACCTAACATGAACAGTTTCGCTCCGTCATGGAGTTCGAGAAAAGTCTGGTATTCGCTCGGTAACGGTTGCTTGAACGCGGTTTCGAATGCTTGAAGTGTTTCCGGTTTGACCGGTTTCGGCAAATGGAACGTGGCGTGACCGATTGAATTGTAACTACGTTGAATAAACGTCGATCCCTGGCTGATTTTTTGTTTGAGTCCGTCAAGGACAACTGCAATTTGATTCATTGGATCCACCCTCTTACTTCTCTATGTATGAGCTGTTTTGCCTCATCTTCCTTTAGTCTACCATTTTACCAATAATTTGGGTGGTTCAAGCTTCCTGTTTCTGTGGTATTCTTTTTCTAATCAAAAATGATACTCGAACAGCATCTATGTCTATTGATTTGGAGGTGAATCATGCAAAAACAGTCTTCGATGTTGCTGATTTTACTGGCGGCGATGCTTTGGGGAACAACCGGAACGTCGCAAGCCTTTGCGCCGGAAACGGCCCACCCGATTGCAATCGGCGCAGTCCGCTTGGCGGTCGGCGGCTTCTTTTTACTCAGTCTCGTCTTATTGACCGGAAAGCTGACTCTGAAAGATTGGCCGCTGCCCACGATTTTCCTCGCTGCTCTCAGCATGGCCGCTTATCAGCCGTTGTTCTTTTCCGCTGTCCTTATGACCGGAGTCGCCGTCGGAACCGTCGTCGCAATCGGCAGTGCACCGATTTTTTCCGGAGTGATTGAATGGCTTGTCTTAAGAAATCGACCGGGTACCATTTGGTGGCTGTCGACATTGCTTTCGATTGCCGGTTGTTTACTGTTGGTCATGAATCAGGCATCCGTTTCAGTCGATCCGTTCGGGATCGTGCTCGCACTCGGTGCCGGACTATCGTTTGCCGTCTACACGTTTGTCAGCCGGGACTTAGTGAAAACACACCCTCCGCTATCCGTCGTCGCGGTCGTCTTTACACTCAGCGCCCTCTTGTTATCGCCACTGTTATTCCTGTTTGATCTGTCGTGGGTCTTCAGTCTGCGCGGTGCCGGTATCAGTCTCCACCTTGGTGTCCTCGCAACAGGATTTGCCTACTTATTGTTTGCCCGCGGTCTTGCGCACGTCTCGTCGTCAACCGCTGTTACACTGTCACTCGGCGAGCCATTGACCGCTGCCTTGCTCGGTGTGTTTGTCCTCGGGGAGACGCTCAGTCTGTTGTCCTGGAGCGGTATTTTACTTTTATTTTGCGGTATCGGGTTGCTCGTCTGGTCGTCGCGTTCGATCCGGCAGCCGAACATTCCCGAACTCGCCAAGGAAAAACATTCTTAAGGAGGGAATCCGTTATGCACATCACATTCGAAAAGCTGTTGTACCGGGAAGACTATCAGATTGCGCTCGACCACTTTGTCATGGATGAAAAAAACGGTGATCGATTGGCCTTTTATTTTCGCGGCCATACGGACGAAATCATGGTACTCATCGGTGACTATTCCTGCAATTATTTTGAACTGTTGTTTGAAGCAGATTGCGTCCTGCTCCGCTCGTCGGATTTACATGAACTGGATGACGGACTGGAGTTCAGTCCGGTTCCGCTCACTCTGTATCAAGACTCGGCACTTCTGACCTTTGCGACGGCCTGGATGGGCTTGAAGCGGGACCCGTCGCGCGACTGGACGCACTATGCCATCCGGGCATTTGAACAGGACTTTCATGTCCTGTCCCCGCGTCCACCGGTCTTTACGGATCTTGGTCATAAGATGAGTGATTTTACGGTCAGACATTCTTTTAATCTGCCGAAAGAGAATTAATATAAAAAAAGCCCTACCTCGCCAAAGGTAGGGTGATGCGACTCGTCCCGCCCGACGGCTTGCGCCGGACGGGACGTAATTCAATTATACATAGCGCTCCAGTGTTTTTTCAATCGTCTGAATCGAATCGACCGGCGCAAACCGTTTGACGACCCGTCCTTTTCGATCGACAAGAAACTTCGTGAAATTCCATTTGATTTTTGACGATAACAGACCACCCTGCTGTTGCTTCAAATACGTATACAACTGATGTTCCGTCGGTCCGTTTACGTCAATCTTCTGAAACATCGGGAATGTCACACCGTAATTCAACTGACAAAACTGCATCGTTTCCTGCTGATCGGCAAACTCCTGATTGTTGAATTGGTCACACGGGAATCCGAGCACTTTGACACCTTGATCCGCATACTTGTCATGCAACTGTTGCAGGTCTCCGAGTTGCTTTACGAGCCCGCACTTACTTGCAGTATTGACGATGACAAGCACCTCTCCGGCGTAGTCGTTGAGTGAAACAGTCTGACCGGTTGCGTCCTGTACCTCGATTTCATAGAGCGATGTATTCATTTTCATTCCCCCTTTGTCATCAGTATACCTCGCTGAAAAAGCACCGTCTTTTTTGAACACGCGTCAACTTACTTACCAGATGTGTTCTTCCCGGTCGCTCAGCTTAATGACAAACGGCATGATCAACAGAAAAAACAGACTGATGTATCCGAGTGACAGATAATGTTGGGTATCTTTTGATAGATACTGTTTCTTTCCGCAGTTCGGACAGGCCTTGCCATGGTTTGCAATAGTGACAGCGAGCACATCCTTCGTTTTCCACTTATAATCACAATTCGTGCATCGTACCATCTCATCATCCCCTTTCCTCTTTTTACCTGTTTTTTTAAACAAAGGTTTCATGAATATGATAATTGGTTGAGAAAATTCAATTAGCGAAACGGGCTCATCCTCTAGCTTTAAAGCTTCTCTCCACTTCCTGAAATGCTTTGATCCAATCCCGAAAATCGTCGTCTACATGAAAATACTCGTCCGGACTATTTTGCAAATCCATTCCACAGACTGTCGTCAGACAACGAAAAACAGCCAATTCCTGCTTCGTCAACGACCTGCCTTCTTTCTCTTCCATCCACTCCAAATCCGCCATCCGTTCATATGCCCACTCGGATACTTCCTCTCGTGTCAGTTGTTTTTTCAGAACGTGTTCCAGTTTTTTTATTACATCATCGATTTGAATAGTTCTCATGTCATCATCTCCCAATTAAATAATCATATGAATAATTCAGGCATTAAATCCTTTAATTTTTATGGTATAATTTTACATATGAAGTTCTGAACTCTATCCTCATCGTGAAACAAAGAAGTTCATAGTCCTAACGATTTAGAAATGGAGGTCATCCCGTTGAAAAAAGTAATTACTCCTTTTCTTTGCATCCCGTTCCTGCTGTTATCATCCTGTACAGACGAAACAGAAAAAACAGTGACGCACTCTGAAAGTAAAGAATTTAAACCGGAAACTGTGAAAATCAACAAGGATAGTGAATTAAACATCGTTCCGCTTTATACGCCCTATCAAAACTATTTGAAGGCATCCCTTAAAGAAAATGATCCAGAAGCGGATAAAAATAGTTATGCGAAATCTGTTCTCGGTTACATAGGTGAAATTGGAGAGAAGGAAAACTTTGATACGACCAGTTTAAAAGGCTACTTTTTATTGCAATCAACTGTTTACGAGCAAGAACTGGTGGATCGGACAAACGAGTTGATGAAACACCATGACGAAATCAAAGACATCATCATAAAAAACTATACCGCTGCAAATAAGGTACTTCCGAAAAAGAAAAGTACGATTTTCATCGTACCTACCAACTCGGAATATTCTTCTATGAGTGAATCTATGAAAGGCGTATTTGCCGCAGCATATAAGGACACGTTCATCCTGTATCTCGATACAAACTTTGATCAGGATACACTTGCTTACACAGTCGCACATGAATACCATCATTTGATTCTTCAAGATACAGCCGAATATAAAATGAATGAGATTCTTGATTCAATCATCACCGAGGGCAAGGCGGATGCCTTTGCCGACCGTGTCGTCAAGGACGTTTCACCGCCGTGGAACGTACCGATGGATGACAAGTCCAAGAAACATGTAGCCAGTTTGATCGAGAGCGGTGAAGCTACTTATGAAGAAGTTGTAGGCGGTAGTCAGCAAAAAGACATTCCCCAATGGAGTAACTATATCTTAGGACGGGATGTCATGGATCATTACTTTAAAACGAATCCTGATCATTCCATATCGGAATGGACATTTGCAGATCAACAGGATATTTTAAAAGGCTACAAGTACCAAGATATTCTGGAATGATACATTAATACATTTCGAAAAAACTATCATTGTAGGATGGTTACTTAGTAAACGGATTTCAATCTTCTCTTAAACTTACGTTGGATAATGCCCGAATTACATTTTCGATGATGTCGAGAGAAGCTGGAATCTGAATCCATTTTTCCATTACCTGGTCAAAATAAAGTCCTTGTTTTCGCATGTTTTCTTTATTGTTCACTTCATCAAATTCTAAAATTTGATTCAGATTTCGATTGGCTTCCTCAAAGTCATCGAACGGTCCTGAACCATAATAAAAGAGTAAGTCTTCTTTTGTAAATCCTTCTAATTCTAGAATCTTTTCTTCCATTAATTCGAGCGGACGTATGCGGGCTTTCGCGTAATCGATGATTGTCGGATAAATGCCAAATGGTATGTCGTATTCTAAAAATCGTTCCGAATACCATTCCCAAATCCATTTCCACTTACAGATGAAATACACGATGTATTCTACTTGCGATGTTTCTTCCAGCTCATGCATTTCGTAAGATAATGTGATGGTGTCTTGTTCCAGCTCGAATTCAATAATAAATTCACCATTCCTATTTTCATCTTCCAGAAGTTCATTGATTCGTAAATCATTTAGTTTAAGATAGTCCAACAATGAAACTGGTCTTTTCGCTTCTTCACGAAATAAAACGCTAATATTTTTAATCACTTCGATTGTCATTTAGAACCTCCAAAAGGAATCAAGCAAGATCACCTTGCTTGATTCCAGTAGTTTTATCAAAACCAGGTACAAATATACCTACTCCTAAACCTTAAGAACGAAATCCTAATAAAAGTCATAACCGGGTACCTGTATACAACAAATACAAAATGAAGGAGTAGAAAACATGTTTTATGATGAATACGAACTGCTTGAGTTATTCGAATCCGAACCGGAAGAACTTTATCAGGAAGGTGCCGGTTTTTATATGTATAAGAAGGTCGACAAACTTGGGTTTCAGCTATTATTGTATATCTCACAATATGAACATAAATGCAACGTCAGTCTAAGTAATGATATGTACAGGTGAACAATCTTCGAATTTGAACTATATCATATAGAATCAATAAGAAATGAAAATGAGTGTTTAAAAATCAGAGCCAATTCAGGAAAAACAGAAATTGATATACAGTGTAAGCCACATTTCAGTTTAACCCATATTAGATTATCGGATTAAGCATACGATTGACCTTTTAAGATACCATTTACGAAGGAGGACAGTTTCAGATGCGTAAATTTTTATTAATCGGCTCTGTGATTATCATCATTGCTTTGTTCGTTCAATTCGAACCCTTCCGTGATGAACCACCCGATCCCCGTGTCGAGATACAGGGAAAAAGTATTCCAACGGTTCAAGGGACATTTTGCTGGAGTGGCCTGTTTAGCGGCCAATGCGTAGACAAAATCTATGTAGACGGTTTACACATGACTGAAAAAAGTAAACCGGTCACCGTCATGCCGAACGAGAAAATCCGGATTGCCTTCGATCCAGAACCTGATACAATCAACATCCTTCAATTTAACAACAAGAAGACCGGTAACCCGGTTAGGTTAAAAAATAATCAACTCGTAACACCGAAAGAAGCCGGCACATATGCCTATGAACTTCAAGCAAGATGGTCAAAGAATGGTGACGGTCAGTTTGCTTTCTTAATCAAAGTAGATTGAAGGAAGAACGAATAGATCTTGTGTCTATACATCTAAATACGTATTACAATGTATTGCAAAGGAGATGTACGGTATAGTTTGAGCGCGGAGCTCAAAAGTCTCTTAACAAGATAGATCCGCGGATCATCATGTCCTGGATCAAGAAGAATATGGTCAGGACGGATGATTCGCGTTGTCATGGAAAGGGACTTGTTTCGAATCGTTCGGGTGAATGGCGGTATCGCATCGGACTATCGTTTGATCGCTTACAAAATTCGTCATCTTGATTCTCGATATCGGGCATCGTCGTGATGTTTATAAATGATTGTTGTGAAGAATAATTAAATAATTAACCTAGCAAACAGCATAGTTACTATAGAAAGAAGTCCACATCATTCCTCAGATGTGGACTTTTTTTCTTTCAAATCTACCCTAGAACAGTTCGTCTATCTTGTTCACCTTTATCTACATAGAAATTTAGATTATCAACAATATTTTATAAAAATCATTTTTATATTAAAAATCAATCTAAAATATCCGATATTACTTTAAGACATACTTTACTTATTTTTAAAAGGAGAGGAACTATTTTGCCCAAAAATAAAAGTTATCCTTTTCTTTTAACCACTGGAATTGGTTTGTTATTTTGGTATGGTAACAACTTTTTTGAAGCATCTCAATGGAATGCATTGGTTTTACTAAATATTATTCAGTTTCTAGTTGGTCTATTAAGCACTTTTTGGATTGCAAGAGCTTACTATCGCTCTCATCCATCACTCAAGCAATTTTGGCTTTTTTTGAGCCTAGCAACTAGCATGTCCGCTACAGGTACCTTCATATGGATCATTTTACTTTATTTCGAACAGACGATGAGTTTCCCTACTACATCCTATCTTGCATGGACAGGGTCCTATCTCTTTTATTTTGCAGCACTTTTAAACAGACTAAAAAAAAGCTCGCTTGGAGTATCGAACGCCACCTACCTTTTTAATACCATGATCTATATGATTACAGCCAGCTCAATCAGTTATTACTATCTACTTTATCCGCTTTATCGGATCGAGCAACATTCGATATGGAATATAGCCTTCACATTTCTTTTTCAACTTGCCGATTTAGGCATTTTATTTTTTGTCATCACACTTTTTTATCTGATTCAATTCAATAAAAAAAACCATTCACTCCTCTTTCTTGTTACTGGATTATCCCTTCAAGTTCTAGGCGATGTTCTTTTTGCACAGATGAATATGGAGAGCGGTTATAAAACCGGCGGGATTGTGGATTTCATTTGGACAATCGCATTGCTCTTCATTGGATTCACTGCTCTTTTTTACAAAGATGAACAGAATGAGAGAGATGTTCCTCCTGCGACAGGACCTTACTTAAAAAAAGAATTTATCTTTCCTTACACGAGCATCCTTATTCTCTCTATCTTGATGATGCAGAGTTACGAATGGAATTTAAATGCATTGAGTGCCGGTTGGATCATCATTTTTCTTCTCGTCATAGTAAGACAAGCTTTTACTGTCCTTAAAAATAATACGTTGTTACTTGAATTAAAAAAGACTGCTTATATAGATGTATTGACAGGACTAGGTAATCGTTCTGCGTTTAAACAAGAAACAGCATCCTTGTTCAACAATAAAGAACGATCTCTTTCTTTCATATTGTTACAAATTGACCGGATAAAGATATTCAACGACGCCTTTGGTTATCAGGTCGGCGAACAACTCATTCAGGAAGTTTCTTCACGACTGAAAGAGTTAGATACGATGAAGGTTACGATCTATCGTTTCAGTGAAGATGAGTTTTTACTTGTTCTCAAGAATAGTTCGAAATCAGCTATTGGAAAAGTAAAGGAACATATCCTGATGTCTTTAGAAGATTCATTTAAATTAAAGGACTTTGAATTAAATATCATCGCGCACGGTGGCATCACGACATTCCCTGATCAAAGTCAAACCATTGAGGAAGTGCAGTTACAAACAGCGGAAGCTCTATCTCAAGCGAAACAACATGGAAATCATTCTTTCGTATTTTATGATTCCGAACTAAAATCAAACGTTGTGCGTAAACTCGAAATGGAATCTCATTTACGTCATGCCATCAGCCAAAATCAATTGACTGTCTACTATCAATCTAAAATTGATTTGAAGTCGGGACGGATTGTCGGAATGGAAGCTCTACTCCGTTGGTATCATCCAAAACATGGATGGATATCGCCTATAGAATTTATTCCAATCGCTGAAGAATCTGGTTTGATTAACGAAATCGGCGAATGGGTGATTCGAACTGCGGCCTATCAAAGTAAGCAACTCCAACTGATTGGATTTGATCCGTTACTCCTGTCTGTGAACGTATCGGCACTTCAATTCCAAAATCCGTACTTCTGCAAAATGATCCATCAGATCATTCAAGAAACACAGTTAGATCCTCAATGGCTTGAACTGGAGATTACAGAGAGTATCGTTCAAAACATTCAGGAAAGTGTCTCCATCTTGCAACAACTGAGGTCTTTAAACATCAAGACATCCATCGATGATTTTGGGACGGGATATTCCTCTTTGAATGTATTAGAACAATTACCCATTGATACGTTGAAAATTGATAAGTCATTCATCGACCGCTTGACTCAAAATACGTCTTCCCCCATGGTGAAAACGATTATCGATCTTGGATTAAATCTCAATTTAACCATCGTAGCGGAAGGAATCGAAACGATTGAGCAAAAATCGCAGCTGGAATCCTATGGATGTATGATTGGCCAAGGCTATCTATTTTCTCGGCCCATCGATTTTGACTCGTTCATTCATCTACTACAAAATCATCCTATTCCTAAAGAAATGTCCTATTGAAATTGAAGTGCATGATGGAGACGATGCTTGACTGTCTCTATCATGCATTTCATGATTTATTAATCGTATGATGAATTCAGTTATATGACAGGAATACCTAGAGTTCACTTTATAAAATCATAGACCTGTTTTATAAACCATATTTTATGAAAGAAGAACTCATTGTATACTTAGAAAATATGATTAAAAGGAGTATATGAATAGCATGTCTAAACGACCTAAGATTTTTATCCTGATCATTCTCCTATATGTTTTAGGATATTACGGCTGGATATTCACCTTCCCTGATTCAGCCTCTCTACAAATAGTAGGAGGAAGTCTCTTTTCGATCGTCGGACTCTTGATTGCGCTCTTCTATCTAAAATTAGCCGTCAGTCAAGCGAATTCCAAAGACCGTAAGTTTTGGTCCTTCATCGGACTCGGAACCTTTTTTTATTTAATCGCTGAATTGATTTGGTTTTTTTCAGAGAGTGTCTTAAACGAAGACGTGTCATTTCCAGGATCACCAGATATTTTTTACATTTTACAGGCTCTTTGCCTCCTCTATGCTTTGATCCATAAAATTTTAAAGGAAGCAGCTATCCAACAACGGATTTCTTTTTTGTTTGATGTCATGATTATTCTAGTCGTGGCCAGTACGTTCTCATGGCACTTTTTGATTGCACCTATCCTGACTACAAGTGTTGCTTCTATGGAGGCTTTAGTCGTTTCTTTGATCTATCCGATTGGAGACCTAGGCATGCTGGTCGCTGTTTCTTTTCTATTTTTCAATTTATCGACTAAAGACAAAAATCATTCAATGTATCTCATTATCGTAGCGGTGGCATTGCAAGCCATTGCCGACTCCGTCTATCTGTACTTAATCGCGCAAGACACTTATATTACAGGTAGTTGGATTGATCCTTTGTTCATTGTTGGAATGATTCTCTTAAGCTTCGCTGGTCTTCAAAGTAACTTAGACCAAAAAAATATAGATTCTCCTGAAGAAATCGAAAGACTAAACGTGTTTCAAATGCTGACGCCTTATGGCGGCGTGTTGATCCTGTTCGTCTTCATGGGATTTCACTCTACAAACTTTGATATCGTGACGATGGGTTCTGGTCTTTCGATTTTATTGGTCATCATCCGGCAAATTTTAATCATTTTCGAAAATCACAAATTAGTCCGGCGTTATTATCATCAAGCTCAGATTCTCGAAATGAGTGAGGAGCGCTATAAATCGTTATTCGAATACCATCCGGACCCTGTCTATTCAACGGATCTCAGCGGGAAATTCGATAGTGCCAATACAGCGTGTACTCATCTACTCGGCATATCCAAGGTTGATTTGATCGGCCAAAACAGTTTGCGGTACGTCAAGGACTCTCACCGAAAGCGTGTATCGCAAGAATTAAAAGCAGTCTTTAATGGCATGCCCCGTAGTTATGAGACGGTCGTCCAAAACGTGGCTGGCTCCGCACTACATGTGAACATCACGAACGTCCCGATCATCGTCCGAAACGAATTGGTCGGAATTTTTGGCATCGGTAAGGATGTAACCGAAGCGCGACGAATTGAACAAGAGATTCATTACCTCGCTTACCACGATGCACTTACGGGACTTTTCAATCGTCCTGCTTTCGAGGAGCGTCTGTCTGGACTTATTAAACACCGCCCCTCGAAAAATGACTCAAACGTTTCTTTGTTTTTTATGGATTTAAATCAGTTTAAACATGTCAACGATACACTCGGACACGATGTCGGAGATCAATTACTCAAAGCCGTTGCTACACGATTAAAAACATTCGAAGATCTTTTCGAGATGATGGCGCGACAGGGAGGCGACGAGTTCACGCTTTTGTTGAGAGATGTTGCCACGTATGAACAGTTGCTTCATTTAGCAGACCGATTGTTGACGGCATTACAGGAACCCTATCAAATCGATCATCATGTCATCACTTGTCCCCCAAGTATCGGAATTTCTTGTCACCCGAATGATGCTTTGACTATGCTAGAAATGATGAAGCACGCGGATCTCGCGATGTATCATGCGAAACAAACCAAAACAGGAAGCTATGTTTTTTACAGTGAACTTCAACATATGCCACTATAAGCGCACCCCATTCTACTGAAACTCTTTCGTTTCCATGGACGTATCGAATATCTCGAATAGACTGTACAATATACGGTTATTGAACTATTTCAAATCAATTCTTCTAAATTTCTAAAGCGCTCCATGTTTTATAGATCAATAATTAGGAATATAGAGGTACGCACTATGAAGTCGCCTTTCTAATTATTATTGTAGTAGAAGAGCAACATTTGATGATGTATCTGACACATGCATCTATATCCTTTTCAGTACTTTTTTGGATATCTTTCCAGAAAGGAGAATTTATGAAAAACATAAGATACTTGTTATATATTATTACTTTTTTATTATTTTTATTTATTTACAATTCTTTTTTCAATTATGATTTTTTTAAATTTATTTTCTCTCTTTCTTCAACAAAACCTATACATTTTTGTCTAGCGTTTAGTTTCATTACTTGTATTTGTTCAATCATGCTAATCATAAAAACCAGTTCATTTAATGATAAAAAAGCAACTATTGGAGTTCTAATTACTCTCATAATCAATTTAGCCTTTGTATTCATAACAGGAGCAGTTGATTTAATTGGTTCTTTATGGGCTTGAACTGTATAAACTATACTGACTGACTGAAAAATAAAAAAAATCATTTATTATGATGTGCTTCCAAATTTGTAGACAGATGAAATAAAAAATCTGTTTTCCTATTAGGGAGCCTTTTTGTATGGCGATAATCATACCTTTGGTTAAAAAAATTATAAGTCCTTCCAATATACCAATTTAAGATTTATAAAGTTTAAAATGTATATGATCCGTAAAGTCTTTAGAAAAATATTTATTCCTTAAAGTAAAAAATCTGAAGAAAACGTTTTTTTACTTAATCATATTAATTGAAAAAAATAGTAGAACTTAAATATAAATATTTATACTATTTTTGATTAAAACAGGGAATAAATAAACATGTATGTATTGGATACCTTAAACTTATATGGAGGTGTAATGATGAACAACTTTTGGAACACGACGTCATTTGACGTCAACAGGATTCTAGGAACTCTCGGAAATATTTTAGGAGCACTTATCGTATTCCTGATTGGGTGGCTGATTGCGAAACTGATCGCAAACGGTATTCAAAAAGCATTAGAAAAATCTGGTGTCGTTCATAAGTTGTCACCACAAAAAGAAGGTACACCACCACAAAAGAAAAAGTGGACGCCTGAAAAAATTATCGGGACAGTCATTTTCTGGGTCTTGATGGTTTTCGTTCTCATCCTAGTCTTTAACATCTTGAACTTGAACATCATCGCAGGACCGCTTGCGGATACGATGAGCACATTGCTCGCAGCGATCCCGAACATCCTGAAAGCAGCATTGATTCTTCTTTTGGCTTACGTCATCGCGGTCGTACTGCGCATGGTCATAGTCAAAGGCGGAACGAAATTGATGTCGAACGAAAAAGTCCGTTCGAACAAAATGCTTCAAGGTCAAACGGATCTTTCGAACTATCCGAAGATTGCAGGCGAAATCGTCTTCTATCTTGTCTTGTTATTGTTCCTACCAGGTGTACTGGGTGCGCTCAACATTGAAAGTGTTTCTGAGCCGTTCAGCCAATTACTCTCGTCGTTCCTTGGATTCATCCCACGTCTGATTGCTGCAGCAGCGATCTTCTTCGTCGGATTCCTCGTTGCGAAAATCGTTCGCGATATCGTCACGAACTTCCTGCATGCAGTCGGTACAGACAAATTTGCTTCACGCTTCAACATCGGTACAAACGAACAAAAAGATACAAAATCACTTTCTTCCATCTTAGGTACAGTCGTCTTCATCCTGATCTTAATCCCGATTACGATTTCGGCACTTGACCAGCTCAACATCAAAGGGATTACAGGACCAGCCATCAACATGTTAAATGATGTTCTTGGTATGATTCCGAACATCATTATCGGTGTCGTCTTGATCCTTGTCGGTCTTTATGTCGGTCGTTTCGTTAAGAAATTCGTCGCAGACCTCTTGTCACGCCTCGGTTTCAATAACTTAACACGCCACTTGAAAATCGGTAACTGGGATGCAAACAATGCCTCGACATCACCATCATCAATCGTTGGATCACTCGTTGAAATCGTCATCGTCGTCTTGTTCGTCGTTGAAGCATTCAATCTGATCGGTCTCAACTTCATGGTTGATCTCGGTCGCGCGGTTCTTGCTTTCCTTCCAAGCGTCTTGACAGCGATCATCATCTTGGCCATCGGTATCATCATCAGCAACTTGGTGAAACGCACAATGGACAGCCTGTTTGCTAACTCAGATTTAAAAGTTCTTTCAAGCGTCGCAAAATATGCCATCCTTGCTCTTGCTGTATTCATGGCACTTGATCAACTTGGTGTTGCTGCTACAATCGTTAACTCAGCGTTCATCTTGATCCTCGGTGCTGTTGCTCTTGCTTTCGGACTCGCGTTTGGCTTAGGTGGCCGTGATAATGCATCACGTTACCTCGATCGTCTCCAGAAAAAAGCAGAGAATGCAGATATCGACACATCGAACCTGCCGTCAAACCACACATCGTCTGCTTCGACGAAGCCAAGCTTAAAAGAAGCAGCAAAAGGTGCCGCGTCAAAAGCAGCAGATGACGTCACACCAGATCAAGCACCAAAAGCTTCTAAACCATCATCTTCTACGAACGTGAACCCGACACACGGTACACCAAAAGGGGCACTTCCTGAAAATGATTTAGCACAACAAGACGATTACCCGATCAATCCGAATGATCCTATCGGTCCAAACATTAATCGTTCGAATACTCGTCGTGAATTGAACAATCCTCCATCAGACTACGATCAATTATAAAGTTGTAGGTGAAAATTCAAAGAATTTTTTGTAATCAAAAAGGACATTATTTATTAATGTCCTTTTACTTACGGTGAGGAGGTAAACAATTGTGAAACTTCTCAAAGGAGAACAACTTAAAAAGTATCTAGAAAAACAAGACTTTCCGCAAGATTTCGTTTTTGAAGAAGTTATCAGTACCGCTAATGTTGCAAAAATAAAAATCTATTCCAATCATCCGGTTTCATTGTATTCTACTAATCTTCAACAATTTGATATTTCACGGTCTGTCGTAGGTGAAATACACTATTATCTAAATTTATCAACACTCGAAAAACGTTTTGATATAGAATTCTCGAACGGGAGCAAACACCAAATCGTTCTTCTATCATATGAACCTATAGAAAAAATTGTTACCCTACTTCACCACTTCTTCGAAAATCACTCTCAATGAAACAAATAAAAAACGAGTATCAGTTCTTGAACTGATACTCGTTTTTAAAGGAGATTGATTATACCGATGCTCATTTAATAATGCGGTACCAAACAAGTCATCTAATCAAATGGAATAGTATTGATTTTCCCAAATGATAAGTATTTAAACATTCGATATGAAAGATATTTTTAGCCTCACGGAGAGCACGTGTACTCACTTTTATACCAAAAAATAATCAGTTCTTTTTGGTGTTTAAAAATAGGAGGTTAAAACAAAGAAAATTATTAGACATGCAACAAATAGAATTGAAAATTTATTTAATTCTCCCTTGAAAATTCGTTCAAAGATATTTTCTCTTTTCGAATTTTTGTAGGTTTTTTTGTGCATTACTATACCTCCTTAGTTGTATGCAAATGTTATTCCTTTTTATTTCTTTTCCCTATTAGTCAGTTTTCAGCTCATAATTCTCGCTTACGATTTTTCATTAGAAAAACTCAAATGTTTATTTACATATTCCTATACCTTACTTAAACCTTTATTAAAAGACAGGTTCACATGTACCTTTTGTATTATCTGAAAATTTATATCGAGGATGTTTAATTCGAAAAAAAGGAAGGGAAATTTAAAATGCCTATTTATAGAGCGCTCTCATTTAAAAAAGGAGGATGAGATCATGAGTAGAGAAGGTAATTTAAAAATCTCGCAGTGGAAAAGTAGATTTTCCTAAGATACGGTTTACAACATCATTGTTAGCCACCCATACACGGTCAACTAGTTATCTACTGTTTTACTACCAACCATTCTATAAATGAGTTTTTTTCTACATTTTATATAATAATTACTTTTTATTACTTTAATAAACATGTATAATTTACACATGTACAAATATTGGAGGTACTTGATTTGCGTTTTTTTCGAAGAGGTCTACTTGTCTTTGAACATTCTTGGATCCCTCAATCCGAGTGGCAACAAACATGTGATAGCCGAAGGGTAAAATTAAATTGTCTTCCTCACGAAACGTTGATTGGACTGGCTTTTAATAAAGAAAAGCAACTGGTTCAAATCACAAAAAATTCTTTATACACGGCATCCATTTTTTATATAACTCTTCTCGAGGGACCACTTGAACCCTCTTTTATATTAAATACACAGTCTTGCATGAGTGTTCAGCTGATAAGTACAGGAATCGAAAATTCTTCTACTTCTTCTGAGTTTGAGTTGTTAGATCTTCATGTTCGAAAAGAAGGAATCGGAGAGAGAGGACTTTTGCTCGAAGCATTGATTTGTGATTTCAAGAATCGATATGACAAATTCAGCATTCATGGAAATTTCAACCACATCTCTGATTCGGGGAAAATATCTATTGAATGTTTCACTCGTTTCGGTTTCAAGTTGAATAATAATGAGTTAATTTATACATCATCATAAAACATCTTTTATTTATGGAGTATCTACACAAATAAAAGATGTTTTTATTATGGAGCTTTCTATTTATTTCATCTATTTCTTTAATAGAAAGTATACTTTTTTGCTCCATTTTTAATTTTATAATTTATTTACTTTCTACGACTCTTTTAATAAGAATTAGTACAGTGAATAACAAAAAAATTTTTTAAAAACTCAACATAATAAATAGACATTTGTAGAAAAAAATCCCTCAGTAATTTTCATTAACTATTTTGAGAAAGTCAGTCTTAAGTGCAATGTAACTTTTATACTTTAGTTGTATAGTTTGATTTGAAGGTAAGGCTTATTCTAACAAGGAAAGGAGTAAATTAAATGGAGTTACCTCAAAAAAGTATTCTTTTTTTAAAAACATGTCTTATCATACTATTACTTCTTTTAATTGGATTAGCAGGATATGGAGTTTCTGCACTGATGAAAGGAATAACAAGTTCTTTAATATTTGAAAAACCCGGATATATAGTATTGCTAGTTGCTTATATGGCTTTAATACCTTTAATATTCTCTATTTTTCATGGCCTTCGTATATTACAATTCATATCAAAAAGCTCTAAATCAATCGATTTGATTTTTTTATCGGCTCAAATGATAAGAAAGTCGTTTTTATTTATTGCCTTTTTAGCTCTTTGTATTTTACCGATATTTTTTTATATTGGGCAAATGGACGATGCTCCAGGTTTGGTACTAGTGGGCATAATTCTTATTGTAGTACCGTTAGCAGTAAGCGCTATATTTAGATGTTTTCAATACATTCTTAAAGATCATTTTCTTTCTTAAAGATTAAAAACTAGTATGAGGAATTAAGTATAAAACAGTGTTACGCTTTCTTATACAATCAAGAAATCATAAAAGGTATACATTTCGACGTCGAAATGTATACCTTTTATGATTTCTATTACTTATTCAGAAGGTTTACCAAAGATGGGTTGCATATCTCTATCCCATGTAAACACTTGTGCGCGTGTATGCCTATTAGGATCATACAATGGATCGCCCTCAATGTTCGTATAAGTGCGGGCATGATAGACAATGACATCTTCACCATATTCGTTCACAGTAAAACTATTGTGCCCAGGACCATATTGGCCGGCCTCTATATTTGTTTTAAATACTGGCTTAAGTACTTTTTTCCATATGGAAGGATTGAGTATATCTCCTTCTTCAGAAGCACTTAACATACCTATGCAATAGTTTTCATCTGTTGCACTAGCAGAGTACGTTATAAAAATCTGACCATCGCGTTTTAATACTGCCGCACCTTCATTGACGAGAAACCCTTTTGTTTCCCATTCTAACTCGGGTTTTGTGAGCATAATTTGTGGTAATTTGATGGTCCACGGACTTTCTAACTCTGCAATATAGAGATTAGAATTCCCTTCAATAGCTGGATCTTTTTGTGCCCAGACTAAATAATGAACATCTCGATGCTCAAATACAGTCGCATCAAGCGCAAATGAATCCCATTCCGTTTCGATTTGTCCTTTTTCTACCCACTCGCCTTCAAGAGGATTCGTAGAACTACTTTCCAGTACGAACATCCGATGATCAAAGAGTCCATTCACAATCTCACGTGATTTTGCAGCTGCGAAATAGATATACCATTTCCCATCAATATAATGTAACTCTGGAGCCCAAATCAAATCACTCATCGGACCTGTTTCGTGTTTGACCCAGGCTGTTACAGGTGTTGCATCACTTAATTCTTGAAGCGATGTGGCACGACGTAATTCAATTCGGTCATATTCAGGAACGGACGCCGTGAAATAATAGTAGTTATCAGAATGTAAATACACCCACGGATCTGCTCGTTGCTCTACTATAAGATGCTGATCCTCTGTCTGATTCATCATATTACCTCCTCGTTTGCTAAACTCTTCTCGAATACAGGTAGTTCTCCCTGCCAAGTAAACGGTCGTATATACGTATGACGATTTGGATCCCATAGTGGATCGCCATCGATTTCTTTATAGCTACGGGCATGATAAACCAAAATATCCGTCCCATCTGTAAGCGTCGTAAAACTATTGTGACCCGGTCCGTATTCGCTGATCGCTTCATTTGTTGTAAGAACAGGATTCGGATGCTTCTTCCAACGGGTTACGTCCAGCACATTCTCCGTCTCATCAATACTAAGAAGACCCATACAGTAATTATGATCGGTCGCACTTGCTGAAAACGTTACGTATATACGCCCGTGTCGCTTCAAAACAGCCGGACCCTCGTTTACAAGAAAACCAATCTTTTCCCATGGATGCTTCGGACTAGCAATCATCGTTTGTGGTCCGATTAAAGTCCAAGGATTTTTCATTTCTGAAATGTACAGATTAGAGTTCCCTTCAATTTCAGGATCTTTCTGTGCCCAGATGTAATACAGATGTCCTTCATGTTCGAACGTTGTCGCATCGAGTGCAAACGATTCTCGCCATGTTTTGATCTGCCCTTTTTCTATCCAGTCACCTTCCAAAGGATTAGCTGCGCTATTTTCAAGAACATACATACGATGATCAAAAATAGCATCCTCACGTGCTGCTGCGAAATAGAGATACCATTTCCCTTGAATATGATGCAGTTCAGGCGCCCAAATGTTAGCACTCATGATACCTGTCGGACGTTTCGTCCATATGATTTGTTCCTCTGCTTCTGTTAACTCTTTAATAGTCTGAGCTCGACGGAGGGGAATCCCACTAAAATCAGGTAAGGAAGCTGTGAAATAATAATAGCCGTCTGTATGACGCATTATCCATGGATCTGCGCGTTGTTCAACGATAGGGTTTATAATTGCTTCTCTCATAAAGAATTCTCCTCTGCCTCAGAATGAGTAGACTGTAGGCTCATCTGTTTTAAAAGTGTATGCCGTTCTCGCAATCGGTAAGCTTCTTGTTTACTACTTGCTAGCAGAAGGGGTGACACACCAATTTCTTCTGGTCGAAGAGGTGCTTTTAAAGCACCAAAGATATACTCCATCTCCTGTCGAGTCGGCATATGTTGTGCCCAATCGTTCAGCTTCACTGGCGTATCAGAACGTTCCTGGATCATTGTTCTGTAGAGATCAATGAGTTCCATTGTGGCGACAGCCACCTTTGTACCATGTAAGACTGCCGGGCGATGGTGCGTAATGAAATCCATCTCCCAGTAATGAGACAGGTGATGTTCCCCACCAGAAGCGGGATGCGAATGACCAAAGATCAACATGGCAATTCCAGATAGGAGTAGCGAGTCCATGAGTTGATCCAAACCTTTCGCTTTTCCTTCGTAGATCTCTGGTAGAACCTCCATACAGGCAAACAATGCTCGTTCTGTTAATCGAGCGACAATAGGACAAAACGGTTCATTTCCATCAAAAGCGCCAAAGTGCCAATCCAATAAGGATGTATATTTTCCGAGCATATCACCTACACCTGCTGCCACTAAAGCTTGTGGTGCGTTGCGAATAATATCATTCGGTACAAATACAGCAATCGGCGAAACAAGTTGATAGGTGATCTTTTTACCTCTTACAATCAATGGTGCCCCTTTCGATGTAAAACCATCCACTGAAGGAGCAGTTGGCACCGAGAGAAATGGCACTTTTGTTTTTGCAGCACAGAATCGAGTCACATCATGAATCGTACCTGTTCCTAGTGCAATCAATGCATCTACACTCGCATCTTGCTCTAACAACACTTGAACAACTGATAATTCACCAGCTAAGACATCCCCTTGTTCGTTCGAGGAAAGTGAGACGAATGATACGTCGATGCCCACTTCTTCTAATACTTTTTTCAATGGAGAATAACCGACAGCCTGCGTATTTGCATCTGCGATGACGAGAAGGTGACGCCATTCTTTTTTCTGTACAAACTCGGCTAACGATTGCCAAACATTTTCTGAAGCACTAATCTGTTCTATTGTAATGGTGTGATGCGGATTTCCACATGTGCAAGCGGCTACCTGTTCCTGAATCTGTTCGAGGTTCATCGGCTGACTCCTTTCTCGACTCGATACACCGTTTCCCATCGATATGTCTGTCCTGCTGCTAATAGGATAGAAGGGAACTCTTCATGATGGACCGCGTCAGGAAGATGCTGCGGCTCTAAACATACACCGTAATGTTTTCTTGATTGTCCTTCACGTAACACCGTCTCCTCATTCATCTGATTTCCTGAGTACAAAACGAGTGCGGGAGTAGATGTAAACAATGTCAATGTGCGTTGGCTTTCAGGATCATAGAGCTTCGCTTTTCGTTGATCGGCGAACACAAACGGATGATCATAACCACCGACCAATTGGTTTTGAGGATGATGCGAAGCAGAACCTTCCGATAAGGTTCGGCCTAATCGGAAGTCGAATGGTGTTTGGTCTACCTCTAGTAATTTTCCTGTAGGTATCAAATCCTCACGTAGCTCAGCAAAGCGATCAGCAGATAATGTCAATTCATGTTGTAAAATATCACGTTTACCTGCACTCAGATTAAAGTACGTATGGTTCGTCAGATCACACACCGTATCAGTATCACTGGTTGCCTCATAGCTAATCCTCATACCATCAGAAAGTAACTCAAAAGAAGCCCGAATATCAAGCATTCCTTTATAGCCATTCTCACCATCAGGACTTACGTAACGAAGGGTTAGGAAATCTGCTGACACGTCTTCTACTTTCCAAAACTGACAGTGCAGACCGTCTCCACCATGTAAATGATGATTCCCTTCGTTTTGCGGTAACTGATACGTCATTTTCTCTAGATCAAATGCGCCGTTTTCGATTCGACCTGCGACGCGCCCGATGGTCGCTCCTAAGTAATAGGTATCTGCCATATACTCTTCCAACGTATCGTAAGACAGGATAAGATTTTTCCATCCTTCATCTTGTATCGAAAATTCTTGAAGCGTAGCTCCATATGTCAAGATACGCAAACGACACGTCTCATTCTCAAGCATGATTGCCGTCTGATCCACTACTTCTGTCTGTCGTTCCATATTGTTGCTCCTTTCTCACCAAACCTTCATAGGACAATGCTTCGTTGCAAGACGTGCTCGGTAAGAGATATAACATCCACACTTTAAACAGGTATCGTCCTGATGAAACGGACAGGTCGAACACTGACGAAGTCGTTCTTGATACTCGGCATCCGTAACTTGTTGCATCACTTCTGCATCAATCGTCAACAACCAATCTGTCTCTAGCGCTGTGGGAGAACAAGTCCGACAACGTCGTGTCTCTGCGACCTTCATCTCAGCTAACCGTAAGCGTAATGACGCTCATTGCGGGTACATCAAAAATAAGTTTTCCTTCTTCCGTCAGCTGCACTTCATGATCGCGTGGAGAAACCAAATCAGGTTGTTCGAACGTATTATGGGCATTGAGATGATCTGCTGTTAAAATACGTGCCGATACTTCAGAAATTATCCCGATACCACGCAAATCAATTTCTACCTTATCGCCGTTCTCGTGATCGAGCTGACAAAGACTGATATGCAACACACCTTCTGCGTCACGAGAAGCTGTTGCATTTATCGCGGGAATGGCTTCCTGTTTAGTGACATAGTCACGTGTAATGGCTGCTAGTTCGACACGTTCAGCATCTTGATGGACACGATACATTTCAAACACGTGATACGTCGGAGTAAGAATGAACTGATCACCTTCCGTCAATATCATCGCCTGAAGCACGTTGACCATTTGTGCAATGTTCGCCATGTGAACACGATCATTGTGCTTATGGAAGATATTGAAGTGAATCGCTGCTACGAGTGCATCACGGATTGAATTTTGTTGATACAAGAAGCCTGGGTTCGTTCCTGGTTCTACATCGAACCATGTTCCCCACTCATCGACGATCAGGCCGACTCGCTTCTCCGGATCATATTGGTCCATAATTTGACCGTGCTTCGTGATCAATTCATCCATATAATAAGCACGTTTTAATGTGATGAACCACTCGTCTTCTGTGAAATCTAACGCCGATCCTTTACCTAACCAGAAATCACCCGGGATCGTGTAATAGTGAAGGCTGAGTCCGTCCATCATCGTACCTGCTTCACGCATGAGAACCTCTGTCCATTTGTAGTCATCAATATTGGCGCCACCAGCAATCTTGTAGAGCTGATTGCCATCATAGTTTCGTACATAAGTCTGATAGCGGCGATACAGGTCTGCGTAATACTCAGGACGCATGTTTCCACCACAACCCCAGTTCTCGTTGCCGACGCCGAAGTATGTAAGCGACCACGGTTCCGTGCGACCATTCTCCTGACGCCAGTTCGCCATCGGTGACTCTCCGTTGAATGTCATGTATTCGACCCACTCAGACATTTCTTGAACCGTTCCACTTCCGACGTTCCCACAGATATATGGCTCGCATTCGAGTAGTTCACAGAGACGCATGAATTCATGTGTCCCAAAATGATTGTTTTCGACAACGCCACCCCAATGCGTGTTGACCATCCGTTTTCGGTTCTCGTTCGGTCCGATTCCATCTTTCCAATGGTATTCATCAGCAAAGCAACCGCCAGGCCAACGCAAGACAGGAATACTCAATTTCTTCAGCGCCGCTAACACGTCATTCCGAATGCCATCCGTGTTTGGGATGTGCGATTCCGGACCGACCCAGAGACCTTCATAGATGCAACGTCCGAGGTGTTCCGCGAAGTGCCCATAGATATGCTTGCTGATTTTGCCTCTCGGTAGATCCGCATTGACGATCAGTTGTGTTGTCGCTTCTTTTGTCTTCAGTGTTGATTTAATGAGTTGGTTATTCATAATATCTCCTCCATGAAAAGGGACCTGATCAGGTCCCAATAGATTATGGTCGATAATACAGCTCGTTCCAGCGTAATTCATTATTGAACCTGACTGTCTCCGTTTGTTCGTCGATGACAGCAATTTCGACATTGAGAAGTTCCGCAAAGTCGCGCAGTTGGTCTGTTGTGACTTCATAAGAGTAACAAGTATGATGAGCGCCTCCAGCTTGAATCCAGTTTTCAACGGCCTGAGCCATCGACGGTTGTGTTTTCCAAAGAACACGTGCAACTGGTAAGTTCGACATTTCTTCATCAGGTTGGATTCCTTCCACCGTGTTGACTAGAAGGCGGAAGCGATGTCCTAGATCAATCAGACTGGCATTAAGTGCCTTACCGTTCTGTCCTTCGAATACCATTCGCGCCGGTGCCTCCCGATCTCCGATGCCGAGCGGATGTACCTCGATTCGTGGCTTGTCTACAGCAATCGTCGGACAGATCTCGAGCATATGTGCACCGAGGACCATCTCGTTTCCAGGCTCAAAGTGGTACGTATAATCTTCCATGAAGGAGGTGCGCTCGTTGCTGGCCATGATCTTCATAAGACGCACTAAAGCCGCTGTCTTCCAGTCCCCTTCTCCCGCAAATCCGTAGCCTTGTTCCATTAAACGTTGAACAGCTAGACCGGGTAATTGCTTGATTCCATGTAAATCTTCGAAAGTTGTAGTGAAAGCTGTGTATTCTCCCGCTTCCAAGAAAGCTTTCATCCCGAGTTCGATGCGTCCTTGGTAGCGAACTGAGGCGAGGAATGCTTCTTCTTTCATTCCTTTATTCGTCAATTCATATCGTGTTTGATATTCTTCCATCAGCTCATCCAACGCTGTCTCCGTCACTGCATCCATGTATGTGACGAGATCCCCAACGCCATAACCGTCAACCGTCCAGCCAAGCCGAATCTGTGCCTCAACTTTATCGCCTTCCGTCACGGCAACATTACGCATGTTGTCACCAAAACGCGCTACCTTCAAGACTTTACTTTCCGCTAAAGCATGGGCGACACTCATCCAAGACGCCATCTTTTGGCGAGTACCTGTATCTTCCCAATGCCCGACTAGCACTTTGCGTTTCACATTCATCCGGCTTGTGATGAAGCCATGTTCTCGATCCCCGTGTGCCGACTGATTGAGGTTCATGAAATCCATATCGATGGCATCCCATGGAATGTCACGGTTGAATTGTGTACCAAAATGAAGCAATGGTTTTTGTAGAACGCGCATCCCACTGATCCACATTTTGGATGGAGAGAAGGTATGCATCCATGTAATGACACCAGCACACGTATCATCTGCATTGGCTTGGAGCATCATCTGCCGAATTTCCTCGGCATTTTTGACGACTCCTTTAAAGACAATCCGATCACGAAAGACGTCGGCTCCGTCTAACCCTGAAACCATTTCTTTTGAATGCGTTTCGACTTGGCGCAGAACATCCTCTCCATAAAGCATCTGGCTTCCTGTTATAAACCAAAATTCATGCGTATTTGCTGTCAACATCTAAAGTCCCCCTAATCTAGCTATGAGCAGGTATTATTTCTGACCGTAATATGCGTTCGCTCCATGCTTCCGCAGATAGTGTTTGTCTAATATGCTTTGTTTGATTGGTGTCAAATTCGGATTCAAGTTCAAGGCATGGATTCCCATCTTTGCTACTTCTTCAAGTACGACGGCATTATGCACTGCTTCATCCGCATCCTTTCCCCAACAGAAGGGAGCATGATTGGCGACAAGCACACCAGGTACAGCAACGGCTTCTAAGTGGAGTTCGCTCAATGTTTCAATAATGACATGTCCCGTCTCTAACTCATAAGCTGCCTCGATTTCTTCATCTGATAGCTCCCGCGTACAAGGAATTTCTCCATAGAAGTAATCAGCATGCGTCGTCCCAAAAGCAGGAATCGATCGTTTTGCTTGGGCCCAGCTCGTCGCCCACGGTGAGTGCGTGTGAACAATGCCCCCAATCTCTGGAAGAGCACGATACAATGCAAGATGAGTCGGTGTATCTGAGGATGGACGCAGTTCACCTTCTACAATATTTCCTTCTAAATCAACGACGACTAAATCTTCTATCGTCAATTGCTCATAGGGCACCCCGCTCGGTTTGATGACAACCAAACCTGTATTGCGATCGATTCCACTGACGTTGCCCCACGTGAACGTAACCAAATCATGTTGAGGTAAAGCTAGATTGGCTTTTAGTACTTCTTCTTTCAATTGACGACTTACCATACGGGTTCCCCCTTCTGACGTGACGCTTCAGCTTTAATTTTTTTCAAACGCTTCATCACATCGTTCTCTCCACGACCGAAATAATCATACAGTTTCGTATACTCAGCGAATAAGGCATCGTACACCTCGACATTTTCTGGAATCGGAACATAGGTCTTGTCCTTCACGCGTCCCATTTTCGTCGCTGCTTCTGTGATCGTGGCATATCCTCCTCGCTCTGCTCCTGCTGCGACGGCACCGAACATTGCAGATCCTAACGCTGGCGTTTGAGAAGAGGCTGAAATTTTGATTTCCATATTCAATACGTCCGCGTAAATTTGCATCATCAGTGTGTTCTTCTCTGCGATTCCACCTGCTGCATAGACTTCGTGTACCGGAACGCCACTTGTCCGAAACGCTTCGACGATGGTTCGTGTTCCATAGGCAGTTGCTTCAATCAGCGCTCGATACATATCCTCCGTTTTTGTGAGCAAGGTGGCTCCAAGCAGTATTCCTGTCAGATTCGTATCGACAAGCGTAGAGCGATTTCCATTCCACCAATCTAGAGCAATCAGACCGTGCTCTCCGACACGCTGTGCTGCCGCCTTGTCTGTCAGGAGTTGATGGATACTCATTCCTTTTAGAGCTGCTTCTTCTATATAGTTGCTTGGCACACAATTTTCAGTGAACCATTCAAAATGATCTCCGACACAGGACTGACCCGCCTCATAGCCCATTAATCCGGGTAGAACGCCATCTTCTACGATTCCACACATACCCGGTACGACTTGTTCGTCTTTTCCAAGCAAGATATGACAGGTGGATGTGCCCATCACCATCAATAATTTACCCGGTTCGGTAATTCCAACGGCTGGTACTGCTACATGCGCATCTACATTCCCTACCGCAACGGCTGTTCCTGGAAGAAGTCCAATCCGAGCGGCGAAAGCTTTCGTTAGTTCACCTGCTTTTGCTCCGATAGGCGAGATGTCGTTGGAGAGTTTCTCTTCCACCACGTTCTCTAGTCGGGGATCCAGCGCTTTAAAGAATGATTTTGAAGGATAGCCTTCTTGTTTATGCCACATTGCTTTATATCCAGCCGTACAACTATTACGTACAACTTTTCCTGTTAACTGAGAGACCACCCAGTCTGTCGCTTCTAAAATTTCATGTGCTTCCGCATAAATAGTCGGTGCCTCATTTAAGATTTGCCAGACTTTCGGTATCATCCACTCTGATGAAATTTTCCCACCGTAACGTTGCAAGAAGCTTTCTCCACGTTCACTAGCAATCCGGTTCAAAGCATCTGCTTCATCTTGGGCTGCATGATGCTTCCACAACTTTACATAGCTATGTGGGTTTTGTTGATGTTCATCACGGAAACATAACGGATTCAAGTCTTTATCAATCGGTAAAATCGTACATGCAGTAAAATCAATACCAAGACCAATCACTTGATCCGCCAGGACACCTGCTTTTTTTACAACGGATGGTATGGTGACTTCTAACACTTCAAGGTAATCTCGCGGATGCTGGAGTGCCCAATCATGTTCCAAACGCGTTTTTCCATCTGGTAAAAATTTATCCATGACACCATGTGTATACATTTTGACAGCAGTCGCTACTTCGCGACCTGTTTCTACGTCGATCAAGACCGCTCTACCTGATTGTGTCCCATAGTCAATTCCAATTGTATACTTAGACATTTCATCACCCTACTTCCAAAAAGAATACGCTTACATTTCGGAATAAAAAAATAAAGTGTGTGGGCACTCTTTTTTTTCATCCGGACAATTAATAGAAATGTGTAGAAAAATAAAATAAAAATAAAAATTTGTACGTATAACTTACACTATGATTGTATCAATTATTTCCAATTAATCAACTATTTTTTCGTAAATAAGGCTATTTTTTTGTTCAAAAAGACTTTTAAGGTTGTTTCAAGACTCTTTCATGTCTATTTTATCACCATTGGTACGTACATGTTGAATTGCGTTCAATAGTTTTAGTTCATTCAGATGACTAATTTAATGATGAACACCATTTGTGTTTGTCTAATTATTCAGAGACTAGATTAGAATTCAAACCAAAGCACACAGTAAGATAGGTTGCTTTTGAATCCGCATTTGATTAGTTGACCCTTCTTACATCAGGTATTCGTTTCAATATATGCTTCTCTTATTCAGCATTGCATTCTTATTTTTCATAAGCGTTTTGCCCAAATAGTAGTTCCATCCTTACTCATACCGGTCATAATTATCGTCGACTTCCAGTTCTCCCAATCCCATGCTGCACCCATTTGCATATCATACGTTTCTTGCCCTACACGAAGTGTAAGCATATGGTTTTTCAGACGCCATGATCCCTTTTCATTTAGTAACTTTCCATTCTTTTTCAACGTCACTTTTTCCGATTTCTGTTGTCCATCATCAAAGCGGGGAAATGTAAGGATGTCCCATTCACCGACCATATGCGCGTCTTTAATTTTAATTTCAGATTCTCCCGCATAGCGTTCAGGTGAGACGACGGGCCAACCGTCTTTTGTCCAGTACACTTTTCGAACTTGCAATTGGGACCAGTAAATATCTTCATTAGGCCGCGCTTGGTGAATGATGAACGTATCTTTCCCATCCTTTAAGAATGCAGCGTGGCCTGTGCCGACGAATCCATCATCTCCTCTAAATTGATAACCACCTATAATCTTCACGCCAGTATCAAACGATTCATCTGATGTATCACGTAAATCACGCCCACGGGAGTCCACATAAGGACCCTTTATCGATTTCGAACGGCCGATTCGAACGTTATATGTATCTTCTAACCATCCATATGAAACCATCAAATAGTAATAACCTGTTTTAGCATTGTAGAGAATTTCCGGCCCTTCGATTCCCATCGTCATATCTTTTCTTTTGGCGAGCAACATACCTTCGTAGGATTCCTTCATGAGCTTACCGTCCTTCGGATCAATCTCCGTCAAGAAAATACCACCAAAGTACGAACCGTACGTCATCCACCACTTACCGTGCTCATCTTGAAGAACGTGTGGATCAATGGCGTTCACCGTCTTTCCATCTCCGTCTTTCGATGCTACGACGACTCCTTTATCTTCCCATGGTCCATCAATGTGCGCAGCGGTCGCTAATCCAATATAAGAAGTACGACTCCCGACTTTGGAGACAGAATAGTACAAGTAAAACTTCCCTGCTATTTTCGTAATGGCTGGAGCCCAGAATGTGTTTCCACCTGTCCAATCAAAGGCTTCTTCTGTTACTTGATCAAATACACGACCCGCGAATTGCCAATGAATAAGGTCTTTTGATTTTCGTATTTGAATCCCAGGTTTTGGTGGACTTCCTACCATATAATCTGTTGAAAAGACGTAATAGGTATCCGCTTCCTTTAGAATGGCACCATCATGCGTAAAGTTGGTCGTCCATTTGTTCTCTTGATGGAGTATTTCAGGTCGTACATCTGAAATCTGTTTTTCAAAAGGTGCTTTTGGTAGTGCCAAATCTTTGATAGATGCACTCGTAGACCACCAAAACAAAAAGCTGCCAATCACAAGGATTAACATTGTTATTCCTATCATGATTTTTCTCATACATGTTTCCTCCTTCAATCAAAAGCACCCGCCTTTAATCAAGACGGGTGTTCTTCTCTCTATACACCTCAGCCCTTCACACCAGAAATGGCAATCGACTCGATGATCTGTTTTTGAAATATCATGAAGACGATTAACATCGGGAGTAATGCCACAACGGATGCAGCCATGATTAATGGATAATCACTTTGAATTGCATAAGATGCATTGAAATTTGCAATAACCAGTTGAAGCGTTTGTTTCTCAGGTGAATTCAGATATAGAATTGGACCTAGATAATCATTCCAAATGGCCATAAACCAAAGAATCAATTGTGCCGCTACAGCGGGCTTGATCAGTGGAAAGATGATTTTATAGAAGATTTGGAAATACGAACAACCATCGATTTTAGCTGCTTCGATAATTGAGTTCGGAATGCTGTTCAAGAATTGACGCAAGAAGAAAATCATGAAGATGTTTCCAAACAATCCAGGTACAATCAGCGGCAGTAATGTATCGACCCATCCAATATTCGAGAACATCATAAACTGTGGAATCATCAGGACCGGGTATGGAATCATGACTGAGGCGAACAAAAGTAGAAAGATTTTATTTTTCCCTCTAAAATTCAATTTAGCAAAAGCGAACGCTGCTAAGCTTGAAGTAAATGTTCCTACGATCGTGACAGACAACGCAACAATTAAACTGTTTGATATCCCTGATAAGAGTGGACCCATATTCCAAATCTCAAAATACTTATTAAACGATATGTCAGTCGGAATCCATACCGGTGGAAGCGAAAATACCTCTTCTTTCGACTTCAAGGATGTCGATACCATCCAAAGTAACGGTGCGATCATGACGACCGCTCCCATCGTTAAGAAGACAAAGACAAAGACATCCGTAATCCGATCCTTTTTCTTTACTGACATCTTCTCCACGTTTTCTTTTTTACGCGTAAGAGCTAACTGCATGGTTATTCTCCTTTCCAAGGTGCTAGTTGCTTAATCGATGTCGAATGATGATTTTTCGTTCATCCGGAATTGAAGTAGCGTGATGATGAAGATAAAGAGACCTAGCACAAGTGCCATCGCCGAAGCATATCCCAACTGGAAGTTCCCGAACGACTTTTGCCAAATATAAAAGACAGCAGAAGCAGAAGAATACTCCGGTCCACCCGTTGGCGTCATGACGTTAATTTCCGTAAAGATTTGAGCACCACCGATAATGTTTGTCACGATAATGAAGAATGTCACAGGCTTGACCATCGGGAGAGTGATGTACCAAAAACAGTGCCACGCATTCGCACCATCTAATTTCGCTGCTTCATAGTAGGATTTAGGTACACTTTGCAATGCCGCCAAATAAAGGAGCATCGTATAGCCTAACCCTTTCCAGATGGCCATGACAATCAATGCTGGTTTGACCGTATTTGTATTTTGTAGCCAATTCGGACCGTCAATACCAATCAGATCTAAGAACTGATTTACTAGACCGTAATCTCCGTTATACGCCCACTGCCATAAAATCGAAACAGCAGCAATAGAGGAAATGACGGGGATGTAGTAAATGACTCGGAAGGTATTCGTGCCAAAAATTCCGCGATTCAGTGCTAAAGCGAGCATGAGAGCGAGTACGATCCCGATTGGAATACCAAGCATCATGAAGAGCGTGTTATACATCGACTTATAGAAATACTCATCTTGGAACAAATTAATGAAGTTCTCTAGACCAATGAATTTCATTTGTCCAAGTCCATTCCAATTGGTGAATGCGCCATAGAAGGAGTACATCAATGGCAATAATGCGAAAAGAAAGAATCCAATGACTGGCGCTGCAACAAACAAGTAGGCATAACGTTGCTCGGTTCGATATAACTTAGAAATCGTTTTTGTTTTCATCGTTCTTCCATCCTTTCCACGTCAAAGGGTCAGGTAGTGATAAACACCACCCTTTCTAAAACCTTTGATCAGTTCGCCTGTTTCTCTTGTGCGATGGCAGCATCCAGCAACTTCTGCATTTTTGGTTGCTCTTTCTTTACATAGTCTTCGACTGATGTTTTACCATCAAGGACAGGTTGGATGTTTTTAAAGAACTCGTCGTACCATTCTGCTGTGTACGTTTTCTCGGCTGGGAAACCACGACCGTAATCATTGATCAAGTCTAAGAACTCTTCTTTGTTCTTTGGTTGGATGGATGTGTCCTCCACCCAGTCTTTTGCAATCTCCATGCTATTTGGCAACTGGACTTGTGCATCGACTAATTCCTGTTGTCCTTCCTGATCAGCCGATAAGTACATGGCTAATTCAGCCGCTTCTTTTTGGTGTTTCGTCGTAGATCCGACACCGATACCGAGCGATCCGACCCAACCAGATGGCTTACCCGTTGATCCCGCTGGCCAAGGAAGTAGATCATACTCAAATTTCAATTGATCTTTGAACGCTGCCATATCCCACGGCCCGACTGGGAAGAACGCGAGTTGCCCCTTCATCCAACGTTGATACGTATCCAGTGTTTGCGTCTCACCGATAGAAGGCGTAATTTTATGTTTCACTTGTTGGTCGACGAAGAATTGCAAGGCTTCGATAAATTTCGGGTCGTCGATCGTCACCTTTGTTCCCTCTTCATTGATCCAATCTGCACCGTTGCTCCAAACGAACGGTTGTAGTGCCCAGTTCGCGTTAAAACCAGTACCATACTGATCCATCTTTCCGTCGCCATTCGTATCTTTCGTCAATTTTTTAGCTACTTTCACAAATTCATCCCATGTATAGGGTTTATCTTTATCCGGAAGTGGAACATTCTCTTTCTCAAACATCGTCTTGTTATAACCAAGTGCAAAAGGTCCTAAGTCCTTCGGTAGCCCGTAAATCGCACCTTTACCAAGGGCTTTTCCATCATAACGGTACTTATCAACACCTTTTTGCCAGATGTCTTCTAATTTGATGTCTTTTGAACCTTCGACGTCTTTTGTAATATCTAATAGCACACCCGAGTTCACATACGCTTTGACTTGCGCTGGATTATAGAAGAAGACGTCAGGTACTTTGCGTCCCGCAATAGCAGATTTTAATTTTGTATCATATTGATCGGGGGCCGTCTGAACCATCGTTACTTTGACATCTTTATGTGCTTCTTCAAATCGCTTAACTGTCGCTTTATAGGCTTTTAATTCTTCAGGATTTCCACGGAACATGAATGTCAGTTCCACTTTTCCATCGGCGCTCTTTCCGTCTCCTGAACAACCAGCAAGTGCGATAGAAGTTGTCATGAGGGCAGTCATCGTTAACGCAAACATCTTTTTTGATTTACGATTCATCGTCAATTCCTCCATTGATTAATTTTTCGGATTCAAAAAAACTAAGATGTACGTACATATTTAATTAATAAAAAGTAATAGATGTATAACGAAGCCCACACAACATTATACTTAAATCGACTAAAAAGCTTTCATAACGGTAATGAAAGCGTTTTCTACACAACTTGAGTCTATTACATGGATTTGAACATGTCAATTTGATTTTTGTCATTTTTTCCTTTTTTGTACGTACATATATTCAACAAATCTGGTTTTTTTCTTTATATTCGTGGCAAACCATACAATTATTTGCTACTATGAAGTTAATATCATGTCTTGTACGGATGAGTTGATACCGGTACAAGAAAGAAAGCAGGGACGCCTCATGGCACAACGTACAAAGTACAGTATGGTCAAAGATCATATTCTTAATTGGATAAATGATGGAACAGTAAAACCAGGCGAAAAAATTCCTCCGGAAAGTGAACTGGTCCACTCTTTCGGAGTAAGTCGACATACGATTCGACAAGCTGTCGGTGAGCTTGTCAATGAAGGCTATCTTTATCGCGAACAAGGTTCAGGAACTTATTGTTCCCATGTGTTACCGAATCCCATTCCGGAAACCATTGAACGAATAAGTAATGGAAAAAACATCGGCGTCATCACGACCTATATGTCAGATTATATTTTTCCCTCCATCATCCGTGGGATAGAATCACACTTAGCCTCTAAAGGTTATACGTTAACCTTATCGTGTACAGATAATGATGTAGAAAGAGAACGTCAATGCCTTGAAATGATGATTGATCGTCAAATCGACGGTTTGATTGTCGAACCAACGAAGAGTAGTAACTATAATCCAAATATTAAGTATTATTTGGAACTAGAACAGCAACATATACCTTACCTCATGATCAATCAGTTCTATTCACAATTGGTACCTGCTCACCTCATAATGGATGACGAAAAAGGTGGATTTTTAGCGGCGGAACATTTGATTAAACTCGGACATGAACGAATCCTAGGTCTATTCAAAACAGATGATTTACAGGGTGTCCATCGAATGAGTGGTTTCATCCGAGCATTTCGTGAATACGGTCTTCCTTTAGAACCAGAGCTGATCGTTACCTATACAACAGAAGACATGGTTCCGAGTTTCTATGACTCGATTGGATATTTTTTTGAGAATGCGGAAGAAAGACCGAGTGCTGTTGTTTGCTACAATGATCAACTTGCATTAAGCGTATTGGATCAGTTACGAAAGTTACATTTATCAGTGCCACAAGATATCTCGCTCGTCGGATATGATGACTCGATTCTTGCGGTCGCGACAGAAGTAAAGCTCACGTCAGTCCTTCATCCTAAGCAAGAATTAGGCCGCGCAGCAGCAGAATGGATTATCGCTGCAGTCGAAAAACAGGAGGCTCCACCCTCTCACATCTATGAACCTGAGCTTATCATTCGGAATTCGACAGCACCCTTCAATCGTCTCGAATCCAAATTAGGTTAATTTTATGGAAATTTCAAGGAGGCCATTATGAATTTAAAACATGAACAAAGTAAATTATTTCAGTTGCTTGAATTCGTCACCGGGCTCGTACAATTAAATTTCATTTTTCTGTTAACCCTATTACCCGTCTTTACGATATTTCCAGCTCTGTATGCTCTGACCTCAGTAGCTCGGCAGTGGTCCATTCATCAAGATTATAGTGTGTTTCGTTCATACGTTCATTTTTTTAAAGAAGCGACGCAACAGCATTTTAAATTCGGAATCGTATGGACGTGTATAGTGTTGTTCTTGATATTCGATTTCTTGATCATTCGTCAGATTGACTCGGGTCAGACTATTCTATTTACGGGTCTCATCGTCGTTAGCTTGGTCTTTTGTGCTCTTTCTCTATTTCTTTTCCCGATTTTGTCACATTTTGAAATGAAAAAAATCGATGTCTTGAAGTTAGCTTTCTTTAGCACTATTCGTTACGTGCACGTTTTATTGCTTGCTTTCCTCTTACTAGCAACATTAGGTGTCCTGGCTTATCAATCACCTCTCTACCTATTGTTTGGTTTCTCTTTTATTATGTTTTTTACAACAAAGTTGTATCTTCATCAATTAAATTGTACATTATCGAAAACATAAAAAATGTATTTTTAAATTTTAACGAAGAGAAAAGAAAAATTCCCTTTTTATTGCAATTAGGATAATCTAAATTTATGAGATAACATGAAACACCTCCGATACTAGTACTTTTAAAAGTACTAGTATCGGAGGTGTTTCAGATTGAAGACAAAGTAGTCATTCTTTTCTTTATCAAGAAAAAGCGTTTTTTGTTCGCTTCGAATCGTGCATCCTCATCATTTCCTTTAATTGTTTCTCGAATTTCATCCATACTAGGATAGTCCGCAAATACATCGTCGTATAATAGCTCAACATCGTTATCTCGTTTTTCGAGATTTGGTAGTAGTTCTTCAAAAGATTCTGTTACAAAATGTGCAGTCTCGTCAGAGATTTCTAAACACCATACTTTTGGATTTTCAAGTTTTCATCAAAAATCAAAATACCAAGAATAATTCCCTTCATTTTCACCAAATATCATTTTTTCCCCAGCTAAGCCCCATTCTGAACTGAACACTGAATGGGGGCTTTTATCAAGTGTCCACCATTCAAGGTTCAGTTCATCAATCAGGAAGGAGGGGATAATTATGTTCCACCCGAAAAATATAATCACTTCATTATTAATTCCTACCGTTATTTTTCTAATAACCCTCAAATAAGAATTAAATTTTTCACAATACATTTGTGTTTTTATTTTTATCGACCGATGTGAACAGACGTAAAGACAAACTTGTCATACCGGTGCCTCGAAAATGAATACTCGAACGGTTTTCCGTTTCCGAGGAATACCACTTGTTCGACTTCAATCACAGGATCGGTTTCTTCGTTCCCGAGGTATTCACGGTCCCACTGATTCGGTTTGTCCGCGCGAATCATCTTGTGTGAGCTGGTGATCGTATACCCAAGCTCTTCCTGAATGTACCGGTAAATTGAAGTATCCAGAATTTCTTTCGTCAATCCGGTGATCAGGGAAGATGGCATGAACGTATGTTCAATGACATATGGTTCTTCTTCTACGTAACGGACACGTCGAATTTCGTAGACTGGATCCGTCTTTTCGATCATCAGGTGACGCGCAACTTCCGCTTCCGGAAAACGGACCTCGAACTGCAAGACCTCACTCTTGACTGCCCGTTCGCCAAGCAGCTTCGTCAAGCCCTGCGATTCTTTGTTCAATACATTGATTCTTCCCTGCGAAAAGCTCGACGGCAGGATGAACGTTCCTTGTCCTCGTTGCCGGTAGATGATGCCTTCGAGTACTAAGATCTCCAAGGCGCGTTTCATCGTCATCCGGCTGACCTCGAATTCCTCGGCTAATTGAATCTCGTCCGGCATCGCCTCTTCGACATCATAACCTCCGTTAAGAATCCGTTTGCGTAACTCATCTGCGATTTTTTCATATTTTGGTTTCTTTTTTGTAGACATGATTCCACCCCATGTATAGACATATAAGAACAATATAACAAAAAAAGATAATCAGGGCTAGATATACCCTGATTATCTTTCCTCATTTTATGAATCCGTTCTCTTCAATCAAATGCTTGAACCAATGCCCACTCTTTTTGACCGTTCTCGTCTGACTGGACAGATCTACCCCGACAAAACCATAGCGGTTTTTATAGGCGTTGCTCCATGACCAGTTGTCCATGAACGTCCAGAGATGATACCCTTTGACGTTCGAACCTTCCTGTAAGGCAAGATGCACCCACTTGAGATGCTCCGCGATGAAATCAATCCGGTAATCATCCTGAATGCTTCCGTCCGCATCACGATACCGTTCTTCCCCCTCGACGCCCATGCCGTTCTCCGAAATGAAGCACTCGATGTTTCCATAGTTCTCACGCAAGTTCGTCAAGATGTCATAGACACCCTTCTCGTAGATTTCCCATCCCCGGTGACGGTTCATTTTACGTCCCGGCATCTCATAATAATCGAACAGATGCTCCGGCATGAATGGAGCCGCCGGATTCGGAAGATGCTCCTTCACTTTGATGCGTCTTGGCTGGTAATAGTTGATACCGAGCAGGTCGACCGTATACGTCGCAATCATCTGCCGGTCCGTTTCTTCCATGACCGGTAAAGCGTCCTGTTCTTCTAACAGTTTGACCAATTCCTGCGGGAAGCTGCCTAAGACGGACGGATCCAGGAAGGAGCGGTTGAACAGGATGTCCGCCAAATGAGCAGCTTGGACGTCCGCCTCATTCTGACTTCTCGGATAAGAAGGCGTCAGGTTCAGAATGATACCAATCTTGCCCGCCTGATCTGAATCCTGATACGCCTTGATCGCCAGCGCACTTGACAGGATCGAATGATACGCGACCTGAACGGCTCTTTTGAAGTCCACCACGTTCGGATAGTGGAAATCATATAAATATCCACCCTCGACCGGGACGATCGGTTCGTTATGTGTGAACCATTTCGCCACGCGATCCCCGAACAAATCAAAGCATTTCTTAGCATAGTCGACAAAATGCAGGACGACGTCCCGGCTCTCCCAGCCACCTTTCTGCTGTAACGCAAGCGGCATATCGAAATGATAGAGATTGACGAAAGGTTCAATCCCTGCCTCGATCAGCTCATCGATGACACGATTATAGAAATCCACGGCCAACGGATTGATGTCCCCTTCACCTGTCGGGAACAGCCGGGACCAGGAGATCGACATACGGAAAGAGTTGTGTCCCAGTTCCTTCATCAGGGCGATGTCTTCCTCATACTGATGATAGAAGTTCGAAGCTACCGTGGCCCCAACGCCGTCAAAGAAGCGATTCGGTTCCTGTTCGTACCAATAGTCCCAAATGTTCGGGCCTTTCCCCGCTTCATCAGCGGCACCTTCCATTTGCGTTGCGGAAGCAGCCGTTCCCCACCAAAAGTCAGTCGGGAAGGTATATTTTTTTGTCCGTCCGGTCATATTTTCAATCTGATTCATCGTATGCACATCCTATCTGTAGTTTTCACTTAACCGATTTGTTGGTCCTTCTCTTGTGCAGCCTTTTCTTCTTCTCTTTCCTTCTTCAGGTTCAGACGATCGATGAAAACGAGGAACGGGAACCATACGGCCATGATGATAGCGAAGTTGACGAGCTGTAATAACCCGCCGGCAAGGGAATTCGTCGCCATCATTCCACTGATGAACATCGGAACGGTCCACGGAACGGCGACACCGGTCGGAGGAGGAACGAGACCGGATGACATGGCGAAGTACGTCACGGTGACAGTAATCAGCGGTGCGACGATCCACGGAATCATGATGAGTGGATTCATGACGATCGGGAGTCCGAAAATCATCGGTTCATTGACGTTGAAGACACCCGGTCCAATCGACAGCTTCCCGATTTGTTTCAATTGTTTGGAGCGCATGAACAACAGGATGGCGACGACAACAGCCAATGTCGAACCTGATCCGCCGATCCCGACGGTATAGATCTCGATAAACTGTTTGCTGATGATGTTCGGAATTTCTCCGTTCGATGTGTAGGCGTTCAGGTTTTCGAGAGAAAGCGTGTTCCAAATCGGGTCCATCACCGAGTTGACGATGACCTGACCATGCAGACCGAAAAACCAAAACAGCTGGACAAAGAAAATCGCGATCAAGGTCGGGACGAGTCCATTTCCTAGATTGACGAGCGGCTTTTGAACGAGATCAAAGATAAGGTCATGTAAGTTCGTGTTCAAAATAGAAGTGACTGCAATGTTGATCCCGAGGAAAATCGTGAGGGTCAACAAGGCTGGAACGAGGGCCGAAAACGATTTGGCGACCGCGGTCGGTACGCCGGCCGGCATTTTGATCGTCCAGTTCTTTTGGACGACGAAGCGGTAGATTTCTCCTGCCAAGAATCCGGTGATCATGGCAAGGAACATGCCTTTCGCACCTAAACGGTCGAGTGGAATGACGTTTCCGACCGGACCTGTGACATTTTCAACTGAAACAAAAAACGGAGTAAGTAATAAGAACGAGACTAAAGCGATGACACCACCGAATACGGCTTCAACTTCGTAACTTTTAGAAAGATAATAGCCAATTCCAAACACCACAAACAATGACATGATTCCCATCGTCGCGGACGGTGCATTTCCGAGTGACGTCTTGAAGGCATCGAGTACGCCGGGAGACATGAACTTATCAAGAAACGGCAGATTGGCGACGACGACGATCAACGAACCGAACATCGTAATCGGAAAAGCAAGCATGAACGCATCACGTAACGTTTGCAGGTAACGACTGTTATTCAAAAATGCCGCCATCGGCATCAGGAAACGACTCAACAGGTCGAACCACTTACTATTCTCAGTCATCTCAAACACTCCTTATTATTTTTTAGAAAACTTATGTTCCATGAGCTCAATGAGCCCTGAGGTTAAATCAAGCATCGTCTGTGTCGACATCAAATGGTCTTCTGCATGCAACAAGAGAAGAGATAACGTCGTCGGTTCACCATTTGCTTCCTTTTGGACTTGGCTGAAGTGAACCTGGTGCGCTTCCTGCAGTTGCGAACGTGCACTGGTCATTAATTGATCAAACTCTTCAAAAGTGCCCTCTTTGTATACTTCGATGGCTTCGCGGATTGTGCTTCGTGCATTTCCGCTGTGCAAAATCATCATGAACGCTACTTGTTCGATCGTCTGTTCATTTGTCGGCATATTGTTCACCCCATTAATTTTACGGCTTGTTCGTACGCCGCTTTTCCGTCAGCCATTCCATATGCCATCATATCGATCACTTCGACCGGCTTATCTGTCGCCTTTTGAAATTTCGATAATAAAAAGCGCATTTGAGGTCCGATCAGAATGACATCAGCACCGTCGATCTCCTTCAATGCCTGATCTTGACCCACTGCCCAAATCTTGGCTTCTTCTCCGATTCCCTTCGCATGTTCCTGCATTTTCGATACCAGGATACTCGTCGACATTCCCGAGCTGCACGCCAACATAATTTTTTTCATTTGATATTTCCTCCTTTTTTGAAATCGCTTACACATTTGATTATACGGATTTTCAAACTCATGTCTATACTTGATAATTATTTTGTTTATTTTTATTTATCAAAAGTGTAGAGTTGTCATTGAAAACAGATTGAAGGAGGAATGAAGCATGCAGAAACCGATTTTTTTTGAACCCATCGTAAAAGAGCGGATATGGGGTGGTCAGAAGCTTCAACAGTATGGGTTTTCCATTTCAGATGAGCAACGGACAGGCGAAGTCTGGACGCTCGCCAGTCATCCGAACGGTATGACGACCGTCCGCTCCGGTCCGATGGCAGGCATGACACTGGAAGAATTATGGTCAAACCACCCTGAAATATTCGGAAGGGAGACGGACTCCGACTTCCCGCTTTTGTTGAAGTGGATTGATGCCTCGACGGATTTATCCGTCCAAGTCCATCCGACCGATTC
Source organism: Exiguobacterium sp. R-39 (assembly GCF_049942815.1). Lineage (NCBI taxonomy): Bacteria > Bacillati > Bacillota > Bacilli > Caryophanales > Exiguobacterium > Exiguobacterium sp. R-39. The sequence goes on along the minus strand of NZ_CP187965.1, from coordinate 1,301,870 downwards.
AGATGCCAGACGCTATGAAGACCAGCCGTTCGGTAAGAATGAATGTTGGTACATCATCGATTGTCCAGAGAATGCCACGCTCATCTATGGTCATTCCCTGTCCTCACCATCCGAGTTTGATACGGCAATCGACCAGGGAACCTTAGTCCAATCGCTGAAACACGTCCCGATCTCAAAAGGTGACTTCTTCTATGTACCAGCCGGCACGGTCCATGCCTTGACGAAAGGCTGTGTCGTCCTCGAAATCCAGCAAAGTTCAGATACGACATACCGGCTATATGATTATGATCGTCTCGATCCTGTTACAGGATTGAAGCGTCCTCTTCATCTCGAGCAAGCCCGACGTGTCATCCGTTTCCCGCATTTTCACTACGCGGAGCCGCCTGTCGTTCTATCTCCATTCCGCAAAATCTTGACGCAGACCCCCGACTTCTTCGTGGAAGAATGGACCATCCGCCAGACACATACCTTGGAGTCATCCCCGTTGTTCCAGATCATTACGGTCATTGAAGGAACGATAGAATTGAATGGTATCAAATTATCGGTCGGCACAACGGTCCTCTTACCCGCCAACAGCGAGCATACCGTCTCTGGAACAGGACTTCTGATCGTCACCGGTCCCGCACTAAAAATAACTCGTCCGCTCCGGATCGGTATCGATTTAGGTGGCACTCAAACACGGGTCGCCGTCGTCGATCAAGATACCATCATCAAACAGCTGTCATTTCCGACACGTCCGGCAGCCGGTCCGGAACAAACTATCTCTCACATCAAACAAGCCATTCAACTGTTCTCGGACGAATTCCAGCTGACGACAATCGGTATCGCCGCACCTGGTCCGCTCGATACCAAGACCGGCCATCTCCTGTCTCCTCCGAATCTGCCGGGTTGGGATGACGTCGATCTCGTCACCCCTCTATCCTCGATGTTCGACATCCCGGTGTCGCTTGAGAATGATGCGAATGCCGCAGCACTCGGCGAAGCATTGTTCGGAGCGGGTCAACCGTACTCTTCTGTCTATTACGTGACGGTCAGCACAGGGATCGGAGGCGGATATGTTTATGAGAAAAAACTCATCCGCGGGGCACATGGGTATGCTGGAGAAATCGGCAATACGATCATCGATTCATCCGGTCCGGTTCATCCTGTGCTTAATGCCGGTTCGCTTGAAGGACTAGCCAGCGGCACAGCTCTTCAATCACGTGCTTTAGAAAAGCAGACATCGTCCATCGAACGATTACTCGAGGACCCGCAAGAGCGTACTCGTTTCATCAACCACCTGGCGACAGGTCTAGCAAATATTATTCACACAATTGATCCAGATGTCATCGTCATCGGTGGTGGTGTTACCGGATCAGCTGATTTGTATTGGGAAGAGTTGCTTGAAGCAGTCAGCGGACTGGTTTATCCGGCGCTCCGATCAACTATCGACATTCGTCTCGCGACGCTGGAGGGTCATGCAGGAGTCATCGGGGCGGCATATATCGATTAATTCGTCCACTACCCCACAGACTTTTTCATCTCAAAGATGTCCTCTTTATTAGAACTTTCGCTGATTGTTTTTATTTAGGAATCTAAAAAAGAGGAGCCTGCACATCAATTTCATGTGAAGGCTCCTCTTTTAGGAAATATGTAGACTGAATTTTCCTTTGTTATGGCAGTGAATGCATTTGGTAGTTCAGTTCTTCAACATCTTCTTCGAACTATAGAATGCAAAAGCAATCAGACTACCCACGATACTTCCTGACCTCAATAGATCGTATTTGAATCAGTTTTAGTCATCGATGATTTCTATCTCTTGAAAAGAATGCTCCGTAAAGTTCCCAACAAAATCAAAACCCGCGGCATCATAAAAAATCATCAGCTGTTTGATTTTATTTCATCATTCCTGTGTGTAGACGCATTTTGACGAATTCATAACTTTCGCCGTTCGTTTCCTGCTGAAACCGTTCGACCGGCTCAAAACCGCTTTTTGTGTACAGCCGGATTGCCCGTTCGTTAAACGTCGCGACGGCTAATTCGATTTGATGTGGTTGATATTTCTCGATCGCAAAGGCAAGACCGCTTTCTAAAAACGTTGTACCGTTCCCCTGCCCCGTCAAATCCGGACGCATCCCCAGTGCCACATCAAGGCTGTCCTGTCCGAGCTCAAATACAAAAAATCCGATTAGTTGTGTTCCATTCATCACCGCATAATAATGTTCCGTCCGTTGATTGGGATCGAGAAATTCCGCCAAGTCTTCTTGGTCGTTCGGCATATCGTAGAAGGCAAAGTCACCCTCGTATGTCCAGTCATAGGCAATCTGTTCCGCCTGATTTTGCGTCAGCGGTAAAAAGGTATAGGTCATCATACATTCTCCTTTTTTAAAATCACTCAGAATGCTTTATTTTTTATTTTCAAGGTAAAGTGTTTCGTCAACTTCTTCATATGTAGAAGCATCATCGTATATTACAGTTAGCTCAGTGTCTTCTAACCACTCCCAAAAGTATTCGCCTTGGGCAATAATAGCGCGTTCTAAAAAACATTCGAAATTTAAATTTAATGGAACCGCCATATCGAGACCATCTGATGGATGCACAACTGTGATATATGGTTTTTTAAAGGATTCTTCTGCATCCGTACATTGATTTTTATCAATTAAAATCCAATTCTCATCTATTTGACCTATGATCCAGTAGTTTCCTTCTGAAAGGAGACCGTCTTCTGAATGGTGTTCTTCCGACATTTCCAGCATTTCCTTAATAGAAAACAATTCTAGGATTAGATCAGATTCAGTTCTAAATAAGCCACATCCATCATGCAACGTTAAAAAATGTTTATAGTCTTTCGGTAAAGAAAAATTATCTTCAGACAAGCAGGATTCAATTTCTTGAGAAGTTAAAGGTTTATTAAAACTACAAGTTGCCCATCCGTTTCTACCGTATCTTCCCATAATAAATCTCGGATCATCTTTAAACATTTGTTTGAGCAAAGTCAAGGTTCTTTCAATCGGTTTCATCTTATATCCTCCTCAATTTTCGAACTGCTCCTACATAAAAGCATTCTCTTCATTCTATACCTTTAATTGGAAATAAAGATACCAACTTCTCGCGTTTATGATATGATCAACTCAATAAAAATACATATATTACCTTTTTAAAAGGAAGGAGGTTTTTGAATGAGTGGTGATGGACTAGTTTGGAGTGTTCTAATATCAAGCTTAATCGTATTAAATTTGTCGGCTGTTCTTTTATACAGGAAAGGTAAAATGCCCTTATGGGGATCCGGTTTAATAATCGGATTTCTTGGACCAATCATTGCTTTAATATCAGGTTCTATCTTTTTAAAGATAGACTACAGTGCGGACGGAGAGGGTTTTGGGGCTGCTTTTTCAGCAGCTTTTATTGGATTCGTTATCGTTGGTAACGGAATCCTTTATTTTATTGTCGGTCTTGTAATAGTGATTACGAACTTCATTAGAAAACGTCAACTAAATCAACGATGATGAATACAAAAATATGAAGTGAATTTATCTTATTAAATTAAAGAACAGATAAATCTGTATAAACTCATTGAACAAAGTGTCTCTATTTTCAGAAACAACAATTTTACAATTAACTCAATTAATTTTATGGAACAAGGAGGGACTTCGTGAAAAGACGTTTAGATAAGTAACGTTCTACACTTAGCGGGAAATTGACTTTGATCGCAATCTTTGTCGTGCTGATGATTGGTGCATTTTTAGGGGCTATAAACAATCAAAGCAAAATCGCAGATGAACCTAAGAAGGAAATCAAAGTGGCTGATGAGAAAAAAACAACTGCTGAAAAGCAGCCAGAAATCAAAAGTACAGATTTGAAAAACTCGGCGCCGGACACAATCGAGAACGACTTGAAATTGTATGATGAGAATATTGATAAGGTCGTCGTGCGAGATAAAGCATTGATTGTGACCTATAAAGATTCGGCATTTTGGAGTGACAATTCTCTTTTGGAAGAATACGCCTATGATTCAATCAACCTGATTGAGGATCTTTATTCGAACCAAAACTTTGATTTATTCGCTTTTGAACGCCCTACCGTGATGACAGACGATAACGGGAATGAGAAGTTAGATACGGTATTCAAATCTTTTTATACCCGCAATACACTGGATCAGATGAATCTTGATAACTTCACGGACATGGTTCTCGTTGATAGGAAGCGTTATTTTCAAAAAGCAGACGGGTACTGGCTACATCCTGGCATCTTCTTGAATGTCGATAAGAAGTTACGTGAAGGTATTCGCTCCCCTATCAACTTCGACAACATGGATGAATCCCGTTACAACATGCGAGATGGTGCTACGAATGATGTAGTAGAACAACCTGATTCCGTGAAAAAAGAGAAACCGATCGTTGCGGAACCAGTCACGGAAGACGCAGTGGAAGAACCGCAAACAGAAGCTGAACAATCTATTTCATATGATGCTCCCGCCATCGTCAATAGTACATTCATCATTACGCAAGGATTCGATCAACTCTCTTTCAAAATCGAAGAACTTAGCGTCATGGTTGGTACGAAGGGGGACCTCATCACCGCCCCACTATCGTCTTCGCTATTCAGCTTGAAAGAAATGATGGATCACACTGGTCAAGAAATCACAAAGTTACAACAAACAAGTACACCGTCTGATATTGGCGCCACGACAGAACAACTTGCCACTAACCAAGCTGAAATGAATCAGATTTATGAGGAACTTCAACAACAGTTTTATAGCATCGACAAACAGGATTATCCGGATGCTGCACAACTCGTGAGTGCCATCAAACAGAACTTTAGTATGATGGAGAAACTCACTCATCCTGACGTTTCGGCATACAGCAAATATTTTAAAGAAAACGCAGATGAACAAAGGAACTAACCGTATTACACTGAAGGCACCCAAGTGCCTTTTTTATAACTAAGAATAGAACATATGTACGTCAAAGGATAAGAATAAGAATATAAAAATCACCAAGCAACCAAACGGCCGATGGAAAGTACGAATCAATCCGGGATTTGACAAGACTAGGAAACGCGTTCAACTCGCCTACTCGTCTGAACATAAGAAGAAAGTCGAGTTTTTGGTGGCAGACCAACTCCGAAAACGACGAGAGGGTTTCATCCGTCAGATGATCAATAAGCGTCGTATGGAAGACCTGTTCGTCGTTTGTTTGGAAAAACACATTCGCCTGAGCAAAGCGAAAAAGACCTATCATTCGTATCAAAACATCGTCAAGGGAATACCGCTACTTTAGTTCAAGAACTCTAATCGAAGAAAGTCACACACCACCGTATACCCAGCGTGTACTCATCGAGCGGGACAAAAAAGGACTCAAGGCATCGACCATCAACTCCTACCGGGCCATCATGATCGTTCTGTTTTCTTGGATGAAACGGATGGGACTTCACGGACCATCACCTGAACCCATTCTCAAAGATGACGAAATTGAGTGAAAGCGTCAAGGAACTGACACGAATTCAACAAGAGAAATATGGCTTCTCAGTTCGCATCTTCATTGGACGACAAAAAACCGCTCAACAGAGCGGTTCGTGAATATTCGGCAGAAAAATAAAAAAAGTGGGAACTGAATGGGAACTAGCGACTTCCCTACCCTTGAAAACCGCTTAAGACTGTGGTCTTTTCCGACGGAGACCATAATACTGATAAAATTGAACTTCGATATTCCCATTATACAGCTTACGGCGTTTCGTCGCTGGGCGGCCGAATGCTTTTTCGAACTCGACGTATGACGTAATCATGTAGACACTGTAATACGGGAATTCACGGAACGCATTGCCGATTTTCCGGTACAGCTGATGGACTTCACGTGCGTCCTCGAGACGTTCCCCGTATGGCGGGTTCCCGATGATGACACCAAAGTCTTCCTTCGGCTTGAAGTCGGCCGCGTCGCGTTGCATGACGTTGATCGCGTCCCGGACGTCTGCGAGCTCGGCGTTTTGTTTCGCGAGCTTGACCATCTCCGGGTCCGTATCGTTGGCATAGATTTTAAGCGGCTTGTCCCACTCGGCTTTGTCGTTCGCTTCCTTGATCGCATCGAACCAGGCTTTTTTCGGAATACAGGCCCATTCTTGCGACGCGAACTCACGGTTGATACCGGGTGCGATGTTACGGCCGATCATGGCGGCTTCGATTGCCAGTGTCCCGGATCCCGTAAAGACGTCATAAAGCGGCATATCCGGTTTCCAGTTCGTCAGCATCAGCATCGCTGCCGCCATCGTTTCTTTCAGCGGTGCCGCTGAATGGAACTCGCGGTAACCGCGTTTATGGAGGGCATCGCCTGACGTATCGATCGTCAGCGTCGCGATGTCTTTTAGAAGCGCGACTTCGATCGGGAAGCTGGCTCCCGTTTTCGGTAACCACTCGTCGCCCATGTTGTAGGCTTCCTGCATGTGCGAGACGATTGCTTTTTCCGTGATCTTCTGACAGTCACGTATTGAGAACAACTTCGATTTGACCGAGCGGCCGTTGACGACGTAGTTCGCTTCCCACGGCAACAGTTCGCTCCACGGGAGGTCTTTGACCTGATCAAATAATTTTTCGAATGATGTCGCCTTAAATTCCGCGACGACGAGTTTGACACGGTCCGCTGTCCGTAACCAAAGGTTGAGACGTGGAATGTCCTCAAGCTCACAATCGATGTAGACTTTTCCGTCCTCGACCGTACACTCGTATCCTAAATCGCGGACTTCCTTGGCGACGAGGGATTCGATTCCCATTGCCGCCGTCGCGATGACTAAACGTTTTGCCATGATTGTTCACGCTCCTACCTGTTTCTAGAATTTCCAAAATCATTTCAATAAAAAAAGAGCCCAGTTGGACCTGGACTCTCGTTCAAAGTAAAAATAACAGCCTATGTGGTCCTGTAAGCCATGTTCTGTTCCCTAGTGTTGCAAACGGTTTGACCCTCACACGCGGGCGACAATCATCTATCTCCGTATTTTCATACGCTCTCCTTTGCGTTCAGTTCCGCTCCGGAAATTCCCCTACCAAATTTGGGTTTCTCGCTCGTGGGGTTTACCTCGTTCCACCCTTACTGTTTCCAGTAAGGCTCCGTCACTGTGGCACTTTCAAGAAGTTTCGGCCATATCCGAAGACTTAGGCGTTCCTTCTGCCGTCAGCACGACGCTGCCTACACTTATCTTTTCGTGTAGCACGATCACTACAACCATCGCAGGTTGTGCGAGCATGGACTTTCCTCAAAGCACCGAAGTGCCCCGCAATTGTCCGAACCAACATAGTCACTGCTTAACAGTGTAGCGCACGTAAGCGTTTCTAGCAAGAGGTATTTCACGTTTAGTGGGCGGAAAAGTTGCAATTCTTCCTGATTTCACGGTATAGTACAATGGTTCAGAAAGGGGCATATACCATGAAAAAAAGACGCTCTGGTACGAACCAGCGTACCGTACGGAAGTTGACGTTCTTGATCGAGATTGATGAAATCAAGGCCCTTCATCTCCGGAACGGCATTTTTGCCTTTTACCGCAAGGGTGAACTCATCCATGCGTTCGAGCCATTTAATGTAAAACAACCTGATGCATTTTCGAAACGGAGTTACCATTTTGACCAGCATGACATCTTATTGATGAATGAACGGTTCCCGCAACAGATTCCGCTGTACGATGAAGCGATGACGTTACGGTCTTGGGCGAATCAAGTGGAATACGGTCTGTATCAGCTGATCGATTCAGGACGCTTGTCGTTCATCCATGAAGACGATACCGGGTACAAAATGGAAGCAACGATTCAGTGGACCGGCGAAACGCTAGACGTTCCGACGCCCATCTATAAAAAAGGAAAAGACCCAAAGTAAATACTTTGAGTCCTTAACGAGCTGTCTCTCCTCAGGTGAGACGGCTTTTTTGTTGTTATTTGACGGTGATGACCCGCTCCGTCACACGTGTATGACGCCCGCTCGATGTCGCAAAGACGAGTTTATACGTCCCTGCTTCTTTTAAGGCGTACGTATACTTATGCGTGCCGTTACGCAAATAGTCATTCGTAAACGTCTTGACGATTTTGCCGTCCTTGTACAGACGGGTCAGCGTCTTCGCATTCGAATACTCGTCAAAATAAAGCGCGAACGGCTGATTCGGCTTTAAGACGGACGGGACGGACACTTTCGAGACCGGTGACGGAATCGTTGCGAGCATCCCGGCATTCAGACGGCCTGTCCCGTAATGTAGCAACGTATCGCCGGTCTTTTTCGCTGCTGCCGCATACAGCTTGCTGCGAAGCGTACTGTTCTTAATGAACGGGTTCTTCGATTTTGCCAGGGCAATGACACCGCTGACGATCGGTGTCGCCATCGATGTCCCGTCGAGATACCCGTACTTGTTGCCGACCATCGTCGAATAAACCCCTTCCCCGGGTGCCATGATATTCAGCCCTCTGCCGTAGTTCGAGAACGTCGAAGCGCGTCCGAGCGTTCCGACTGAACCGACGGCAATGACGGATTTCATCGACGCCGGGAATAACAGTTTATTGCGGCCGTCGTTTCCGGCTGCACTGACGACGACGATATTTTTCGCTTCCGCTTTTTTAATCGCGGCTTCCATGTACGGATCGTATTCGTATTGGCCGAGCGACAGATTGATCACGTCGGCGCCTTGGGAAATGGCATACAACACGCCGTCCCCGATATCGATTGAACTGGCGAAGTCGCCATCAAAGACGTCTGCGCCGATCAGTTTGACACCGGATGCGACACCGACCGTTCCTTTGCCGTCTTCCGCCGCCGCAACGATTCCCGCGACATGCGTCCCGTGATCGTCCGGTTTCCGGATGCCGGAAATCGTCGTCGTCTTATAGATGACGTTTTTAAACTCGGAATGATTGACATCAATCGCATCATCGATGACCGCAACACGAACGTCCGATTTACCACGGCTGTACTTCCAGTAAGTAGGAATACGCGATTGATCGAGATATGTCTGTTGCAATTGGGCGGAATCGGTCGCCTTTTCGACGACACTGACCGGAATCAAGTCGGCGTCGACATCTTTTTTGTCGATATGCGGCAACGGTTCGACGAGTGAGAACCCGTCCTGTTTCAATTCCCGGACTTCCTGCAGACCTTGTTCTGCAAGCCATGTTTGTTTCTGTTGTTCATTAAACGTCGGATCATACTGCACATATTGAGAATTAGCGAACGCAGAAGTAGGTAACCCTACAACGACAGCAAATGTGAGTAGTGCAAGTTTCTTTTTCAATGTGGACCCTGCCCTTCTCTTTTGACACGCCGATTCTATTGATGTGCTGATCCAAACAGACTAAAAAAATGGTACCGTCCCATCGGATTCTTCGCTGACTTCAAATGGAATGATTTTTCCGATCGTGACATAGGAGTAATAACGGACGAGAACGGCACGCCAACGCTTGGCATCAATCCCGGTCAAATCTTCACCGAGTGGGGAGCCGTCAAACGTTTCGAACTGTTGGCAGAAGAATGCTTCCTCTGCCTCGCTCCACGTCACGGCCTCCCCGATGAAACCGGTGGAAAACCGAACAAAATCAGCAATCGACGGACCGATTACTTCAGACGGCAAACGTTCGCTCATCCGACCAACCAGTTCATATCGATCCCGTTCCGCCTGATCGGCCTCTTCCAGCGAGTGGCACAATAAGACTTCCCGGTTGATTTCAACCAAAACGACATAATCACCTTGCGGCAAATTGACGTGTATCATCCCTACACCCCTTGAATTAAATTCATGCAGTATCTAGATGTCACTTTCTATGGGTTAATTTATAATGTCCATTTTCGATCAAACATCAATTCTATCGGTTCGTTATCCTTTGACTTTAACATACGAACCCGTGTCGTATCAATTTGATCAAGTAAATCCGCTTCTGCGAGCGAACGGATGACCGGTGCGTCCGACTGCTCAATCCGTGACCGGAACGGTGTCAGTAAATCCTGCTGACCGCTCGCGAGCGCGTACCACGCGAGGCGGGCAAACGGTTCATCCTTCGCTGTCTCAAGCGCATAGCTTTCAAAAATGTCTGGTAAGTAACTGGAAAATTGATCAAGCGCGTCAATTCGTTCTGCGAGATCAAGTACCGTCAACCAACTTGGTAACGACAATAACGATTCACTTGACCACCAATCGATCAAATCAATATGTTCTTTAAACAACTGTTGCGCTTCATTGCGGTCGATGAAATGGTGCATCGTCTGAATCAATTCGTTCCAGGCGATGGACCAGTATTCTTCCGACGGATTGGCGGAAATGAAGAATTGGCGATAGACCGTCAACAGTTCCGAGACTTCCTGAAGCTGCTCTACTTCGAGTCGCTGATTTAACCGACTAACTGCTTTTGTGAAATAACTTGGCTCTAATGTCAACGCCATATAGAGTAATTTCGGGACATCTTTTAATTCCCCTTGATCGACCGTCTCAAATAATTCCTGAATCCATTCTGGTTGTGGGTTTGTCATACACTTTTCTCCTCTTCATAGTAAATGTATTTACTATACCCGAAAAAGAATTAATGTAATCCTTTTCCTTATAAAGCCCCGATTCGCTGCGCCGTCTCTTCACTGCATAAGACAATCAGCGTCGTATTCGGAGGAATCGGTTCGTTCAGCCGCCGGTTCAAGTCGAGTCGTTTACCGTCCGACAAAATCGTCACCCCGTCTTCGAGCAGGACGTGGAATGCGTCCCGAAACGTTTGCCACTCTGGTTTCGCAGGAATCGAAAACATGCCGTCCCCGTCCTTCGTCAACAGGTTCGTCACGACTTTCGAGACGCCGGGATGATACGCGGCAAGAATCGCCATACGGGCGACCGTCTCGTCACCGAGCAGCACTTCATCGACTTTGACCTGTTCAAAGCTGTCAAGATGTTCCTCAAGCATCATCTCGACGATCGTATAGATGTTTGGATTCGCCCGTTCGATACTCGCGGCAATCAACAATGTCCGGCCGTCGGCAAGTGCCGGCGGAATCGAATGATCGGCGAGAATGATCGCCCGGGTCGCTTTTTTGATGTTCGCCCGCTGTAAGGTCGCGTCAAGCGCCGGATCACCGCTGACATAATGGAACCGCGGATGACTGAACGGTTCCCGCTCAAGATCGTCAATCAGGATGACGTCCGTCGTTTCAAGCAACTCGTCGATGACGTGTTTTGAACGCCGGCTGTAGCCGAATACTAACGTATGTCCCGTCTCTTTCACTTGCAATAACCCTCTTTCCTTTTGATTGCGAATCAGTTGGACACCATCGACGAGTTTCGAAATCAAACCCCCGACGATTCCGATCCCGAAGATGAAGACGAAAATCGTCATGAAACGTCCGAAATCCGTATTCGGGAAAAAGTCCCCGTACCCGACCGTCACGACCGTCGTCATCGTCCAGTAGACAGCCCGGAAGTAAGTTCCGAACGTGTCCGGCTCCGCCAGATACATGATCAGGGCGACACCGAATACAAACAGAAACGACGCATAGGCGAGCGTTCGCATCTTTAAAAAGGACATCCGTCGTAAAAATCGTAACCAGACCATACTTTTTTTCACCCTTTCCGAACATTTGCTGTTTTCGTCCTGTCAATAAGGGCGAAGGAGGTGATACACATGACACAAGCTGAGGAAATCAAAACCAGTCTAGTCGTCGTCTTCGAACGAAACGACAAGGTGACACCAAACGGGGACGCTGCTCTCGCCCGTCGCCGTTTTAACGGTCTGCGGTCGGATCTCGAACCGCAAGTCGTCGCGTCGATTGGTCAAGCCATCGGCAATATGCTTGCCGGTTCGTACACACACACGGAAATCAGCCGTGACTTCGCTTTACTTAACGCTTAATTCACTCTCACTACACTAATGAAGGAGGAATTGGATGGAACACACGATTGTTTTGACATTCGATACGTTACTTAAAAACCGTACCGCTTACGTCTGACGGGTGCGAAACCCGACACGTCGGTCGCCGAGATCAAGGCACTCGGACAATTGATGGTCGACCACGATCCGTTTCATGACGGGCTCGTCAAGTTGAGCCAAGCCGAGCTGCAAAACAGTTCGGAATCACCTTACGTCATTTAAGCTGAAAAACTTCTTCCGTCATCATCACCAATAAAGGTGATGGTGACTTTTTTTTGGTATACTAGAAACATCAAGCAACTGGAAAGGAAGTCAATTTATGGCCAAACGCCCTCTTACGCCCCGCGAATGTGAACTCGTCGTCAGCAGCCTCTACGTGATGGAGCTGATTCCATTCGAAGGAATCATGGAACGACTCGAATCCATCACATTGCGCGACATCATCGGACCGGTCGCTACCGGCGAGATGTCCCGGGATCAGGCTGCCGACGCCCTCGATCAATACATCAAAGTGCGCCGCCGCCGGTTCCGAAACGTCCCTCCGGAACATCTTTGGTCGCTCGACGACCGGATGGAGCAGGAAGCGTTACGGATGATCCGCAAACGCGCGCCGTTGACGGCCGGTGAAAAACTGCAACCGAAAGCCATCCCGTTCGAGATGGGCGACACGGTCGAAATGACCGTGACGGAAGTCCAGGAACGTAACGGAAAAGTCAACGTCATCGGCAAGGTCGGCCAAGTGACGGCGAAACTGCCCGTCGCGAACCGTCAAGCCATCAAAAGCAGCAAGACGATGTCCGCCTGGATCACCGGAATCGAAAAGAAACCGGCCTTGATTCACCTGTCGACGTCCGACTACGGAAAACACCAACCGTCCGCTGACGTAAAAGAAGCCTATGTTACGGCCATCGCTTCGCTTCGCCAGTACTTCGAGACGATGACGGTCCCGTCAACGGAAGAAGTCGATCTCGCGAAATCACTCTTCCAACGGATGATCCGCCGTGATCAGAACGACTGGTTTACGGTCTACGTCGCAATGGGTCGTCCACAGCTCGATCACGTCCGGCGCTGGGTCAAAGTCATCCAGATGCTCGGTAAGTCGTTACGCGGTGACGAGGAAGCAACACGTTTGCTCGCCTCGCAGGAAGACCGGTTCTTCAAAGATGCCTTGCTCCGGGCATGTCGGGCGGCTGAAAAAAGCTTCTCGAACCCTATGTAAGGCATTCGACTACGGGGAAGTCTTTTCCTCGTTAGTTTTAAAATCATTTTTCAATGACGGTCCTCCCATCTGTTTCGGCGATGAAGGGGATCGTTTTGCTGTTCACAAAAAAAACCGACGGCATCTGCCGTCGGTCAAAAGGAATTATGCGATATCAACCGTTGATTCAAGTGCCCGGCAGGTCCGGCGCACGGTCGGAAGGAAATCCGTCCGTTTGGCGACCCCACCCTCAATCAAAAAGTGCTGGATGCCTTTTGTACGTTGAATGGCCGTCAAGACGGTGACCAGTTCGATGAACCAGTTCGAAATCAGTTCCACGACCTGTTCATCAAATGCTGCTGCTCCATACACATCATACCCGTTCTCGCAGAGATGGTTCGGGAAACGCTCCTTGAACCGAAAAATCAGTGTAGCCGTCGTCGGAATGTAAAAGTGATCGAAGATGATCCGTTGTTCTTGATCTGTTTCTTTCTCCGTCAGTCCATCCATCATCAACTTCGGTTGACTCCCGATATTTAGAGTCCAACTTGTTTTCTTTCGTTCGCCAGTGGAAGTGATCGTTCGCATGGTTTCGTCCATCTCCTTTGATGTGTAAGCGTTTACCTCTTCATTTTACAAGCCCATCAACAGTTCCTGCAACCGTCAATTTCTTAAAAATGAACGATGACTTCATCTGACGTTTAGTCTAACAAATTTTCGTTGTGTTGACGATGTCAGTAATTAACATCCTCATTCCCATTTAGCTGTTTTTTAAATCCACTCTGCTCTTGTTTCATGTTAAAAATCGGACATGATCCATCGAAGGTGTGACCGCTCTCACCGTTGCCCGGGAACGGAGTTCATAAAAAAACTATTAGCGCCTTGCGAAATATGATACCATTCAGTGGAATCACAGAAAGAGGAGAGAACAATATGCGAAAAGTTTTTCGATTAAGCATCTTGTTCGTACTGATCGTCCTCATCGGTAGTAGCATCATCTACTGGCAAAACCGGGAACGCGTCCAAAATGAGCTGTATCGCACCTATTATGGACAGTACGGTGTCCCAGCCGAGAATATCGACATCTACGAACAAGCCGGTGACCGGTACGAGGTCGATTGGAAGTTACTTGCCGCGATTCACCGCGTCGAGACCATCTTCTCGAAATCGTCCGCGATGCAGTCTTCTGTCGGCGCAATCGGCCCTTTTCAGTTCATGCCGAAAACGTGGGTCGGTTGGGGGTATGAAGGTGGAACGTCACTTGGCGACATCGAGCATGACGGAATTGATTTGACCGATCCAGAAGCCATCAAACAATATGGTGGCCTTGGCGTCGATGCAAACGGAGACGGTAAAGCCGATCCGACAGATTTGACGGACAGCGCCCACACGGCAGCAAAGTACCTCAATCAGCATGACGTCACGAAACGGTCTGACCGAGGAACGCTTGAAACTGCCCTGTTTGAATACAATCGCAGTGAACAGTATGTCATTGACGTCCTCGACCAATACGATGCCTATCAACAAAAAATCGAATTGATTGATGCGAACGATCTCGATTTCAAACAACAGACACTTGCCCAACTCCTTCGCATCAGCTTACGTTTGACCAACTAAAAGGAGGCACCACCATGACACAACCCGATCGTTCGTCATTGACGATTGAGGAATCGTCAATCCGCGTCAAGACGACGTTTGACGAAGCAAAAACAAAACGCTATCTCCGGAGTTACATCTTTGATGATGTGACGGACGGCGCGTACGTGGCCGCCCTGATTTACACACCGCGGACGACGGATGCTTTTTTATCCGGAACGACGACGCAGCGTGCGTATAATTTGATGAAGAAACACATTGAAGATCCAATCAAACAATACGATATCATCAGCCTGATGCCGGACCTGCTTGTCAGTGAAGATTTACCGTTCGCTCAAGCCAGTTTCGACGAAATCAATTACGAGTTCATCGAACAGACGTTACGCCGGGTCAAGGAAACGAATGGTGTCGTCTTGTGCGGTTGGGGTTCACCCGGCCGCCTGATGCACCATTTGCCGGCTTATGAAAAGCTGTTTGACCAGTATGCCGACATTCTGTATTGTTCCGGTATCACATCAAAAGGTGAACCGAACCATCTCCGGTTGACCGTCGACGACAGCCCGATGATCACTTATCAGGATATGAAGTTGAAGGCGAAGAAATTAAAACGTAAATAATCTTAAAGGTGTTCTTTTCGCAGTTGCGGAAGAACACCTTTCTTGTATACTGTTTTTTATATCTTGGAAAAATGCTACCAATTGAATACTACTAGAAAGAAGGTTAGATACTTTGAAGTTTTGGAATGAAGAGGAAGAGTTGAAAGCACCTGCTTTACTTGAAGCGGACATCCACAGGATTCAACAGGAACTTGCTGGTCGTTTTCCTGAAGGCTACATAGAAAAATTATCAGAACAAAATGGAGGATCTGTCGTTTTTAATTCTGTTTCAGTGGATTTTGAAAACACTTGGTCAGATCAGGACATTAAACCGTTTTTGCCGTTCTCCTTCGTACAACCGTTATCTTACGATGTTTACCAATCAAATGTAGGTACTTTAAGTGAATGGGATGTAACCGGAAAAAAGATGATTTTTGCCAATGGTGATGGCAGTTACTTCTACTATTTCAATTTTGAAGACAATACGCACGAACCGTCCGTCTGGTGTTTGGATATCTCAGTTATTTCTAATCATTTTGTGGCAAGCTCCTTTGACGAATTACTGATGAAGTTGTCTGTCCAGGAAGGTGAACCGATTGATGCAACTGACGCTTCTGTGAGTTTTTTGACGATGGAAGAAATTCTTGAGTTAATTAATCACGGCGATGAGGATAACGCTTTACTTGCTTACTCCCATTGGATGGTGATTGGTCAAGAACCGGAACGATTGGTACGTGAATTGATGCAACGGATTGAACAGAGTAATAATGAAGATCAGATTGACAGTTATGCGGGATACCTAGCCGAGACAATGATCAATCATTCAGAAAAACTGAAGAATTCTCTTGAAAACGTCATCGACTTATTGAAGAGCAAACATCTTATTACAGATTTGAGTGATCTTATCGAATGGTTGGATGAAGAAATTTGATGAAAAACGGATCTTGAAGTTTGGTGCAATGCTGATTGACCAATTGATGTTTGCATAAAAAAGAAGCGATGGACGTATCCACCGCTTCTTTTTTATTTTCGTGAATCTCACTACTCTTCATACGACTCCTATAGGGAAAAGCAGATGAAAAGACAGTGAGATTTCACATCACCTTGCTTTGTTTTTAGAACAACATGATTTCAAGCAGACAGTCGACCAGATTCTTCTCAAGATTTAGGGCCTGCAACTGATGCATCATATTGACCGGATCGAGTCGTTGGGACAACAAACGGTACAGGCGGTCTTTCAGATCATAACCGATTTCCGCCTGGTCGAGGAAGGTATAGAGCCGCTCCATCCGGTTATCGTTCGTCGACATGTCAACCTGCAGCGACAGGACTTGCGTCTCACCGAGTTCACCAAGATCAACCGACAACGATTGGGTCTGATGATCATAACGGCTCGGCAGCACTTCTCCATCCCGTGAGACGTGTCCTTCGTTGACACCACGCAGGATCAGTGTCACTTCACGTTTTTCCGGCAACAGTTCCCGTTTACCGAACGGCGTTGCAATCGTCAACGTCCGGGCCGCCCAGTCGAGTTCAAAGGCCGTCTCGACATTTTCCCCGTCGCGGTGCGCGACACCGACGTTATCATCCTCAAATAACGTGAAGCGGTTCGACGCCCCCGGGAAGACAAGCAGTTCGAGATGCTCCGGATTGTGGAGCGCGTTCGAATGTTCGAGGTGTTGACCGAGCGGAACGATGGCTCCGGCTTTCGCGAGGACGCCTTGATCCTCGAGCTTACGGAACAGACGCATCTGTTTGCCGCCCGAGTAGCGGTGACCGGTGAAGAAATCAAACCATTCCCCTTCCGGTAACCAGGCCGTTGTCGCCGCGACGTGCAGCTTCGGATTCATCGGTTCGACGATCGGCGTGACCATCAGTTCCGTCCCGAAATAGTACTGGTTCGGCACCGCGTAGGCGAGTTCTTCTTCCGGATGTTCATAATACATCGGGGAGACGAGTGGTAAGCCGTCAAAGTGATTGCGGGCGTTCATCGTATAGATGTACGGCACGAGCTGATGACGAAGTCGTAAATACTTCTTCATCACTTGTTCCGATTCGACCGAATACCGCCACGGTTCTTTCCCGTTAAAGATACTCATCGTACTGTGCAGACGCATAATCGGGCTGAATACGCCGTACTGTAGCCAGCGGGTCGACAGTTCATCGTCCTTTTCCCCGCGCTGGTGACCGCCGATATCATGACTCCACCAGCCGTAACCGATGTTTGATGCCGTCGCCGTGAAGTACGGTTGGAACTTGAGTGATGCCCAGGAAATTAACGTATCGCCTGAGAAACCGACCGGATAGCGATGACTGCCGGGTCCGGCATAGCGTGAGAAAATCAGCGGACGATTGCCGTCACGCGCGATATCGAGCGCATGGTAATGATTGAGCATCCAAAGCGGATCGAGCCCTTTCATCTTTGAGTTCGCCCCCTGTTGCCAGTCGATCCACCAGAAGTCGACACCATCCTCTTCGTGCGGATGATGGAGTTTCGTGAAGTAATGTTCAATGAAGTCGCGGTCCGAGAAGTCAAACGGAATCCGGTCTTCCGTATCCGGGTCGACACCCAACGCAACGGCCATTGCTTCATAAGACTCTTCAAAACCACGGACTCCGTCCGCCGGGTGAAGGTTGAGCGTCACCATCCGGTCGTCCGCTTTCAGCCACTGCAGGAAGCCTTTCGGATCCGGGAACAAATCACGGTTCCACGTATAGCCCGTCCAGCCGCTGCCGTATCTCTCCGGAATATCCGTCACATGCCAGTCCATGTCGATGACGCTGACTGAGAATGGAACATCCTCCGCCTTGAAGCGGGTCATCAAATCTTTGTATTCTTTTTCGTTGTACCGCCAGTACCGGCTCCACCAGTTTCCGAGCACTTGCCGCGGCAACATCGGCGTCGGACCGGTCAGACGGTAAAAGTCCTTTAGGGCTTGTTTATAATCATGGCCGTAACCGAAGTAATAGATGTCCTGCGCCCCTTCCTGACGCGGTTCGACGAAGTGGTCTTCCGTCAGGACGAATGACGCCGAGTCATCGATTGCCGCGTAGCCTTGGCGGGAGATGATTCCTTCTTCGAGCGGAATCTCACCGTCGGCATGGTCAAGCGTCCGCGCCGTCCCCTTAAGAGTCCGGAGGGGTCCGCCGAACGTGTAGCGGCTGTAATACGTACTGAAGTTTCCAAGGACGTCGATGTAGAGGGTGTTCGACGCAAAAGGTCCTTTCGTATAATGCAAATGGACGTGTTCCGTGATGATTTGCAGTTCCGTCTCGTCCTCGACAATTCGATACGAGGGGACCGGAAAATCGCGGTTCCAGACGGTTTGGGTCGGACGATCTTCAAATCGACCGTCTGCTGCGTACTCGAGTCGAATCAGACGACTGGTGAGAACGGTGAAGCGGTAAGTGTCTCCTTGAACAATCGCTTCCGGTCGTGCCAATGGTTTCATGTCTCGGGTATAGAAATGGGATTCGTCAATTGTGCGCATACGGGATCAGGACGCGAACGTCCTTGTCACTTCCTTCCAAAAATGAATGTGCAACCGATTACACTAATAGTGTATAAGAGTTGTTGTTCCCGTTTCAAGTCACAACTAATCAAAAAACGCACCAGTCCTCTGAAAATCAAGGATGGTGCGTTTGTCATCATAACAATGGTGAAATCAAACGGGAGAACGATTCAAAGATCCGGAACCGCATCGGCCGTTTGAGATAATCCGCCGAGGACAACTGAATCGAGACGTCGAAATCATCGATGAAATCGCGCTCGAGCCGGGCCGCACTCTCGGAATCATACATGAAGGCCATCAGTTCGTAGTTCAAGACGAAACTCCGGATATCCATGTTCGCCGTTCCGACGACAGCAATCTTTCCGTCGACGAGAAACAGTTTGGCATGGATGAAATGACGGTTGTACGTATAAATTTTGACTCCGTCTTTTAGCAAGGGTCCGAAATAAGACCGTGTTCCATAGTAGGACGTAAAACTGTCCCCCTTACCCGGTGTCAGAATCCGAACATCGAGTCCGGCACGGGCCGCGAGGCGGAGCAGTGTCATCGTCTCGTTATCGGGAATCAAATACGGTGTTGAAATCCAAATTGACCGCTGAGCCGAAATGATGGCGGCAATCAAAGCGTTCCGGATCGCCGGATCTTTGGACGTCGGTCCACTCGTCACCACTTGGACCGCACCGTCCGTCTCGACATCGTGTTTCGGGAAGTAATGTTCGATTGCACCCTCACCGGCAAATGTCTCCCAAGTATCACTGCCGTCTAGATGGGCATACAGCCAATCATCGAGGAACGTCGCCTGTAATTCCTTGACGGCACGTCCTTCGAGCCGCAAATGGGTATCGCGCCAAAAGCCGAACTTCTTACTTTTTCCGTCATACTCGTCGCCGACGTTCAGCCCCCCGGTAAAACCGATTTTCCCATCGACGACAACGATTTTCCGGTGATTGCGGAAGTTCGCCGTGAAGATGAACAACGGACTGGAAATCGGATCGTAGGCAGCAATCTTCGCCCCGGCTTCCCGGAGCGGTTTCAAAAATCCTTCGCCGAGCATGTAACTGCCAAGACCGTCAAACATGAACCGGACTTCGACTCCGTCGTTCAACCGGTCAATCAATGCTTCGCGGATCGCCTGCCCGGTCTCGTCGTTCCGGTAAATGTAATACTGGATGTGAACATGATGCTTGGCGGAGCGGATCATCCGTAGAATTTCCGGGAACGTCTCGTTGCCGTTCGTCAGGATTTGACTGGCTGTATGGACGTCGACCCCACCTCCACCAAAGTTGCGGATCGTATTGGCAAGCTTCAGGTGGTTCGGCGGCAACTCACTGACCGCGAGCGACCGGACGGGACGAATGGCCTGTTTCAGCAACATCCGTTCATCGTGCGACCGCCGGTTCCGGCGACGGCGGCGCGGATTGCGCCCGAACATCATCCAGATGATGACACCGAGAATCGGTAAGAAGATCAAAACTAAAAACCAGGCAATCGTCGACTCCGCCGTCCGGTTCTCAATGAAGATAATCATGATGACGGCCAAGGGTACGACGGTCGCGGAAATCGTCAAAACATAAAACAGGTAGCCCAATTGGTATAGTCCCCAAATGATTCCGCCTGCGACTAAAAACACGAGCGCGAACTGTAAAATCCGATTGCGCACTAGACTTCCTCCTCTGTAACGTACTCTGTTCTTCTAATTCCCTGTCTCCTCTAAAAATATAGCAAAAAAAGAAACCACAGATGTGATTTCTTGAAAAGTTGACCTATTTTGAAAAATTCAGATCGTACATCTCACGTCCCGGAATCGGATCATTCAGGCTGACCCAATCCGTTTCGTGCTCTTGAACGAGGCAGGTGTCGAACTCCGCTTCAAGCGTTACCTGATCGAAACCAATCCCGATCAAGACCAACTCCGTCCGGCGATCTGCGACCGACTCGAAGCGTCCGGCGTATTCCATATTCGAAGCATATCCAGCCTGATGGAACAGCAAGGCGATTTCCGGGCGCGTCGCAAGATAGACAAAGCCCTTCGCGCGAACGATTTCTTCCGGCCAGGCCTCAATCAGTGCCATCAACCGTTCGGGATGAAACGGGACATCGCGTTTGTAGACGAACGAGCTGATGCCGTATTCTTCCGTTTCCGGTACGTGTTCCTCGGCGTTCAGCTCACGGATCCAGCCGGCACTTGCTGCCGCCTGTTCGAAGTCAAACAGATCGACGTCAAGAATCTCAGCCGGATCGACTTGCCCGTGGGTCGTCTCGATCAGTTTGGCGATCGGATTGAGCGCCTTTAAGTAGCTTGTGACATCATGTTTTTCCGACTCGGTCAACCGGTCGATTTTATTCAGCAAAATGATATCCGCGAACTCGACCTGATCGACGAGGAGATCGACGACTTCCCGGACATCCGTCTCGTCGACTGCCTGTTGCCGCTCAATCAACGATTCACCGGACTCAAAGTCTTTCAGGAAACGATAGCCGTCGATGACTGTTACCATCGCATTGATTTTTGTCGTCTCCGTCAAATCAATCTGACTGTCTTCGTCAAGATATGTAAACGTCTGGGCAACCGGAATCGGTTCCGAGATCCCGCTTGATTCAATGACGATGCCGTCGATATCGCCCTGGTCGACGAGACGCCGGACTTCCTGCAATAAATCGTCCCGCAGCGTACAGCAGATGCAACCGTTCGATAGCGTCACGAATGATTCTTCCGTCCGTGAAAAGCCGCCTTGTTCAATCAACACGGCATCGATGTTCACTTCACTCATGTCGTTGACGATGATGGCCAGCTTGCGTCCTTGCCGGTTGTTCAACAGATGATTTAATACAGTTGTCTTGCCGGCACCCAGGTAGCCGGACAAGACGGTGATCGGAATCGGATTCATACACAGTCTCCTTTTTAAATCGGAATCATTACGTTTTAAATAGTAATCGTTCCGGTTTAGCTTGTCAACTGCTGTTTCACAACATTATAAAATCCCCGTTTCCGTGACAATCCTTAAGGCGTCATGGAAACGGGGTATTCGGATCAAACTCATTTAAAAAAGGCGTTGCGGATCAAGCGGACGATTGTTGTCGCGGCCTCTTCCGAGAAACCGGCAATCGTATAATGATTCGTGTCCGGAATGACGTGAAATTCCGCGTCCGGCAAACTCGCAGCAAACCGTTCATGCGCCGCATTGATCCGCTTCGTCAGTTCCGGGTTCAGCCAGTTCTCGGGCATTCCGCCGGCCCAGTCTGATGCGGATAACACGAGGACCGGCGGCGTGATATGCTCGACGACTTCCAAGACGTTCTGATTATTCGCTTCGACTGCCTGCCACTCATCCAGCGTCCCCCGCCAGTGGTTTTTCCGTGCCATATTCCGCCACATCGGAATGCGGTCGGCTTCCGGCAGACTCGTAAACATCCGGGCACCGAGGTCATCCGGAATCAGCCAGGCGAGTGGCCGGACATGACTCAAGACATATAAAAAACGGTTCCATTCCTCCTGCGTCCGTTCGTACCAGTTCGGCAGTTCGGCGTCGACTTCCGGATGCGACGGATCGAGCAGAACGATTCCTGCCGTCTCGTCCGGACGGCGGCGTCCGAGTTCAAGCGAGATGTAGGCACCAAGCGAGTGGCCGATGAAGACGAACGGCCCTTTAATATCAAGCAAAGCGAGGACCCGTTCCAGTTCGTCCGCTTGTTGCGTAAACAACCGTTTCGTTTTGCCACGGGTCGATCGACCGTAACCGAGTCGGGAATATTCAAAGACCCGTCCCTGTTTCAACAATTCCCCGCGGAGCCAGCCCCATTGGTAATGACTCGACATCATCCCGTGATCAAGAATGAATGTCACATTGCCCGTCCCCGTCAAGCGTGTATCAAAGCGGCCGTCTGCTGTATCGACAATTCGTTCCATTAAAATCCTCTCCTATTCAAACAAATCTAACTTGATGTCATACCCAAGCAGGTTCAAGTAATCAAATAACTGTGACCGGTGGTGGTACAAGTGAACAGCTGCTTCCAGCAGCCAACCGGTCGAATTATCGGTGACGCTCCAGTAGGTCGTCTCCGTCGAAAAACCGGCCGTAAGCCGATCTTGATAATACCGCCACGACTGGTCTAGCCGGTCGACAAGTTGCTCCGGCAGCACCGGAACGGCATAGAACTGTGCCATCTCGTCCGCCGTCGCCCCTGTTGCAATCCGCAGATCGGCTTCGAGCAACACAGCGAGATGAACCGCCACTTCATAGACGGACCGTTTGCCGGAAATCGGACGTTTGTCCCAATCCTCCGGCTGAATCAGCCTGATCAGCTCACGTGTCGTCCGGACGCCGACACCAACATGCCGGTCAAGTGCCTGTTGCCAGTCAGTCATGCGACCACCAGGCCAGTGCCCGTTGTTCCATCGCTTTAACGAAGCTGTCCTTTCCGGCAATGTAGGCACTGATGTCTTCCGGATACCAATTCGCCAGTTGCTCTTTGATTGTACTGTACGCTTCGACTTCGTGCGGATGTTCCCGCAAGTAATCCCGAAAGACGACGTGACGGGTGATTTCCGGGTTGCCGCTTGCATAAAGATGAATGTGATGCGTCCGCGCGTCTCCGCCCTTCCGGTAATAGCGGCGCCCGGGCATCCCGAACTCCCCTTTCGCTTCATAGCCGATCTGTTCCATCGCTGCGTCAAACGCTTCAATCCCGTCGATTAAATCGACGACCGGCAGAATATCGAGAATCGGTTTAGCCAACAATCCCGGAACCGATGTACTGCCGATATGATGAACCGCCAGCAGACGTTCGCCGAAAATCTTCTCCAACTGCTCTTTTGCCTCTTGAAACGCCTCCGGCCACGACGCTTGATATGGTGTGACGATGACTTGCCGCATGCTATCCGCTCCCCTCGTATATAGTATGCCAGTTTTTTCTGCAAAACTAAAACGACTCCTCAGACGAGAAGCCGTTTTCCTGCCTTATTTTTTCGTGATGAAGTAACGCGATTGATCGAGACGATCAGATGCTGTATAGATGTTCATCTTGTATGACCCTGTCGCAAGACCGGTCCGCATCTTCAGGACGTAGTTGCCGTGGTTGTCGGCAACGTCCTGCGCAATAAATTTGTAACCGCTGCTTGTTTTTTCGAACAAGCGGACGATTTGACGTTTTTCCACTTTGCCCGTCAATGTCTTTTTACCCGCCCATTTTTTGACCGGATACGTATTTTTAATCGTAAATGACGCCTTTTTCGTAATCTTGTTTGAGATGTCCGTCGACTTGACTGTGTACGTGCCCGTCATCAGACCATTTTTGACCGGAATCTTGAAGCCGCTTGCCGTCGTTTTCGCTTTCGCGATTTTCGTCGACCCTTTATAGAGCGTGACATCGAGTCCTTCCGTTGCTTTTCCTGTCAAGACCGTCGAACCGTAGACGGCTGATTTCTTGTCGATGGCCGGCGTCGCCACGACACCTGTTCCGACCGTGACCGTCGTTTCTTTTTTCATGAAACCGAGCTCCGAGACGACCGTCAACTTGTCACGCAGTTTGACCGGACGGACCGTCACGGCATACTTGCCGGTTTCGTCGGCTGTCGTCGTGCCAAGGACTGTCGTGCCGCGTTTGACTGTAACTTTTGCTCCGGCAACCGCTGTTCCCGTGACAAGTTTTGCTCCCGGTTTCACAGCGCTGACGCTGACGTTAAAGTCTTTCATCGGGACGTCGAGTTTAAACTTCAGGAACGTACCGGTCTCACCGGCGCGTTTGACGCCCGTGTTCGTGATGCCTTCGTAACGTTTCGTGTAGTCCGCTGCGGCTTCGGCTGAATCAAAATCAACCGTGATTGGTTTGCTTGCGACGAGTGACCAGTTGTTGTCCGCTTGATAATCAACCGGTTGTTTTGCTTTGATGAAATCCGAGATGACGTTGCGTGTTTCGTAAGCCGATTTGTAGACGATTTTCTTTCCGCCGCCGAGACCAGGGAAGCTTGCGCTGCCGGCACGGTAGTTGTTCGTTGCGACGAGGAACTCCTGATCATCCGTGATTTCCTTGCCTTGGTATTTGATGTTTTGAACACGGCTTGCGTCTTCTTTGACGACCACCCCGTTGAAATCAAACTTCGCCGGTTTCGTGATGTCGATATCGTACGTCAAACCGTCCAGAATATCGAAGTTGTAGCTGCGGAACTCTTTGTTCAGCAAATCTGTCTGCGCATCCGTCACTTCGTTGAATTGACCGGCTGACATCTCGAGCCAGTTTTTGACGTCAGCTCCTGTCACTTTGACGACTTCGAGTGTGTTCGGATAAACATACAGATCAGCGACGTTTTTCAACGCGATCGGTCCTTTTTTGATCAACGTGTAGTCTGACGCGTTCACTTGGTTGCGTCCGCCTGTCTTGAACGGTGCACCGGCAGACAGGAGCGGTAAATCTTTATATTGGGCGAGATCGGCATTTTCTTTCAGTTGTTTCTCGACGTACCATTTTTGCGCGTTCGTGACGAACTGGACGGAATCGTCATCCTGAACGAGCGCAAAGAAGCTTTGGATATCATCATTGATTGTTCCGACTTGCTGGCGGATGTAGGCAAGTGTGCCTTCGTGTGCTTTTTCAATCAATTTGACGGCACCGGCATCAGCTGCCGTGTCTTTTGTGACGTCTGCCAGTTTTGATCCGGCTGTATCGACGATCCATTTCTCGCCGTCCTGCTTCAATTGCAAATCAATCACGCCGACGTTTTTTCCTTGTGTGTTGGCCATGACAACCGGTTTGCCGTTGATGAGACCGTTTGCTGCGTCGACGTTCGGTAAGTTATTGAACGCTGATGTCTTGTCCGGGAATTTTCCGTGCTGGTGACCCGTCATCAAGACATCGATGTCCGTGATTTTTGTCAACGCGTATCCGACATTTTCATCGCCGTCTTTTTGATCCGCTGTATCACCGATTCCTGTGTGCGCAAGTGCGACGACGACGTCTGCACCGGCATCTTTTAATTTCTTCGCCGTTGCTTTAGCGACCGGTACGATATCTTCCGCTGTCACTTTTCCTGTCAGGTTTCCGGCATCCCACGCCATGATTTGTGGAGTGACGACACCAAAGACACCGACTTTGACCGTTTTCATCTGACCGTTTTGGTCTTTGACTTGACGTTCGATGATTTGATAATCTTTCCCGTCCGTGTTGAATTCGGAAACGATCGGTTTTTTCGTAACGGCATCGAGCACATTCGAGTTCACGAATTTGATTTCGCCGCTTGATGCTTTCATCGCTGACTTCAGGAAGTCGAGCCCGAAGTTAAACTCGTGGTTGCCGAGTGTCACGGCGTCATAACCGATGTATTCCATCAGTTCGTACATCGGATGTTTCCCTTTGTTGCCTTTGTCGTACTGATTTTTGACGTAATCGCCAAATGGTGTCCCTTGTAACGTATCCCCATTGTCGAATACGAAGCTGTTGGCTTCGCCGACGACGTTTTGTTCCTGTTTAATGACGGTTGCCGCTTTGACAAGACCAATCGTCTCATCTTGCACATCCTTGAAGTAATCGTAGTTCATCGAGTTAGTATGTAAATCAGTAGTCTCTAAAAAACGAAGTTTGACGACGCTGTTATCGGCGGCGAGTGTCTTGACTTGAATGACGGGCGCAAGCATCGGTGCGATCAACGTGCTGGCAATAACGATTTTCGTGATTTGTTTCATCTGATTTCCCCCTAAGTATAATTGACTGCTCAACTAATTTAACACGCTTTCATTGTAGCTTATAGCTTCTTTGAATAGGTCGGACATCCGTCTTATTTAACCTGCTTAACTAATTCCAAATACTGGATTAATAATCTTTAAATGAACTTTACATGCCAAAGAAAAAGCGCCGGTCTGCCCTTTCAGGTCGACCGGCGCCATGGACTATACAGTTGGTTTTCGTTTGATGACAAATCCGATCAATCCGGCAATCAATGCCATTCCAGCAGCATAGAGCGGTGTCAGTCCGGTCGGTTGCTGTGAAAACTGCAACAGCGCTTCATTGCGCCAAGCGACCGTAAAGTCTGCCGTCGTCGCTTGAGCGACGAGGAAACTCGTGACCCCAACGAGGACAGCGAAGACAATCGGATCAAGGATGGTCTTGAAGGACCGGATACCGGCAAGCAGATACAGCAGGAACGGAATCAGAATCAAGACCCAGTACGCACTTTCCGAGTTGACCGGCTCCGGCGTGACTCCGGCCGATTCAGCATCAAGCGCTTGAATCGTCTGCCGGGCGATGCCGTAATCGATCGGTTCGAGATTCAACCGGGTATCCGACAAATCAGGTCGTTCCCCGCCGATAATCGTCAACAGTTGTTCCGTCACCCGATCGGTGTCGACTTCTTCCAGAACATCTTCGATCGATTGATTTAATTGACCGGTCGAGGTCTCACCGTTCAGCATCGTCACCGGGACATCAACATCCGCACCGAGTACATTCGCCTTATAGGTGATCTGTCCACCATGCAACAATTCATACATGCCGCCGCTGCCGGCATCAAGACTGGCGACGGTCAAAGCTGTCCGAAGGGCCGAATCCCCGTCATACTGCGTTTCATCCGTCACGACGAGATACAGCTGAAGACAGCTCGCAAACATTAAGACGAGCAAGCTTCCCCGTGCGGCTGCCGACAACCCGGACAACCCTTGCGGATACAAGGCCAGATAACTTAATGCAATCACGATGCCGAGTGCAAGCAACCCTTGGGTCAACACACCGTCCTGGAACGATAAAAAGGGAACCGAATCACTGCGCTGAACGAGCATGAACCAGCCAATCCACGCCGTTATCAAAAAACTGACGGACCGGACTGTCCAGCCGAGCCGGTTGGCTTTGATCCGCATCATTAAAAAGAGAATAAAAACAAAAACGATACCAAATACCGACAGCAACAAGGAACCATACGTCACGTCGAACGTCAGCGGTGATAGAACCTGGTTCAAATCGATTCCGAAGATAGACAGGACATCACCGGCCGAACTGGCACCAATTACTTGGTTGATGATTGCTTCCCGGACGGCAGCCGGCATCGTTACGTCGAGTCCACCGATAAACAGCAACATCAGTGTGACCGTCACGTCGCTGCTTCCCCAGGTAACGTCCGCGTCCTGCATTTGCTTCACGAGTGACTGATAATCACTGGAAGACTCGATTTGTCCGGTTACGACTGTCATCAGGCCATATAACACGGCAAAGAAGATGAGCCCGAACCCGATCCCGAACACGAAATCCATAATCGAGAAACGCCTGTTGCGCCGCTCTTGTCGTTGCTCCATCGTCAATCCCTCCTTTTCCTTTGTTTGATTATTCCTGTTCTATGCCGTTCAGAAACGCCAACTGCCTATTTTCAATAACTTTTGGTCATTTCTGTACGATATACTCTAATTATAACCAAATCTGTATGGAAGAGGGATTTTGCTTTCACGAGGAGGAACGACGTGTCACGAAGAGAAAAGCATTCAATAATTAAGTGTTCACGCCGGATGCTGTTGGAGGCTTCGAGTAGCTCCCACTTTCTTTCAACAAATGGCTCGATTATCTGATTGTTGCGCAAGGGGCGATGTATTGGGACTGGTTTCGTTAATACTGTTTAACGAATCAATCTGTTTTGGTAATACGCGGTTTAAAGAGGAGAAATAGCAGGATTCCCGCAAACTTTCGCAGTAACTGATAAAATTCATGTGTTTCTACCGCTGTTCCCTGCAATAACACTTCATATTTTGCCCATCGGTCTTCGTACACCAGCCCGGAATCCCGATAGCCATTCCGCACATAGAATTTTTTCCGTGTCACCCGCTGTTGATAATTTTCAGCACTCTCATCCAGGTTCTCGATGTTTAATAGAATCCGATTTCCCGGCCGGTGTTCTTCAATCTTCTTTAAGAGTTGACTGCCGTAGCCGCTGGATCTTGCTTGACCGTCAACAGCAACATACAAAACGTACGTTAAATCTTGATGCGTGATCAGATAGGTAAAACCAACAAAAATGTTTTGATCATACAGCGCCCAAAAATCCACAGAGCGTTTGTTGGCTTTTCTCAACAACATGTTCATTGGCATCCGTTCATGATCCGGGAATGCTTCCAGGTATAATTGAGTTACCCGGTCGATATCCCGATGGCCTTTCGTCAATTGTTCTATTTCCAAAAACATTTTCACTACTCCTTTTAAAAAAATAAACTTGATGTGGTCGAAGGACCAAAGTCTTCTCCGACCACATCAAGTTTTTTTAAAGTCATTGTTTTGAAAGAGGTGCATCCTATTTTGCATTCATCGCAGAGACAAACGCCGGTAAAAGAGAATCGTCAACAGCACGATGATTCCAAGCAGTACATACATGACGGTATATCCAATAACCGGCAACATCAAGCCGAGTAAAACCGGACCGAGTCCATTTCCGATATCAAAAAAAATAAGAAACGTCGCCGTTGCACGGGCTTTTCCTTCGCGCGGGACCGCTTTCACAGCCATCGTCTGGCTGATCGAAGAGAGATTCCCGAATCCGAGTCCAATCAACAGGCTGGCAAATAAAAAGACAACGGCATCAGTTGCATTACTCAGTAAAAACAGCCCGACGGCAAACAGGAGAAAGGCAGGATACATGACGACGTCGGGTCCGCGCTGATCCATCAAACGTCCCGTGACAGGACGTGAAACCAAAACCGCCAGCGTGTAGACGATAAAGAAATAACTGGCAGCAGTGATTAGATTACGCTCGATGGCAAATAAACTGATATACGAGAGAATACTGGAAAAACAAAAAGTCATCACTAAAATAATCAAGCTGATGGGTAATGCTTTTCGTTCAAACACATGCGTCCACTTCAAATCCGAAGTCGGCTTATTCGTTTTCTTCGCTGGAACCGAAAGAAACCATCCACACACCACACTCAGGACTGCCAGCAGCAAACAGAATAAAAAGATTGTCGTAAATCCTGTGCGGGGCATCAAAAACAGTCCAACGAACGGACCGATTCCGGTGGCCAACGCTGTACTTACTGCAAAATATCCGATGCCCTCTCCGCTTCTTTCTTCCGGAATCGTCAAGACGACGATCGTTCCGATGATAGTTGTTGCAATCCCCATCGCAAAACCATTTAACAAACGGGTAAAGGCAAAAAAGGTAAATCCAAAATCCAAAATATAGAGAGCCATCGTCAGGGCAAAGAACAGTAATCCAAAGCGTAATAAAGACTGACCGTTCACTTTCGACAAAAGCATCCCTGTCACCAGACGCCCTGCCAACGCACCGATGATAAAAATACCTGCAACTAACCCCGCCTGACCAGTCGTCGTCCCCAACTCATTGAGGGTATACAGTGTGATGATGGAGTTGAGCAACAAATACTTGAACTACCTCCACCTACGCTTCACTTGGAGGTGGAGGATTCCTGAGTTATCCGACCTGACGGTCGAAACCTGATCAGGCTAACCCCGTCGTTCCGACGGTTGAAGAAGCTAAGATGCGTTCTGCTTCTTGTTTGAGATTCAGTCCTGCGTTCACATCTCGGTCGTGATGGATGCCACAACTCGGGCATGTCCATTCACGCAAGCCGAGGTGTTTCACGTCTTTGTGTTGATGTCCGCAACTGGAGCACAGTTGACTGGAAGCAAAGGTCTTGCCGACTTTCACGACGGCCTTCCCGTACCATTCCGCCTTGTACTCCAGCATGCGGAAGAACGCCGACCAGCTGACGTCCGAGATGGCCTTGCTCAACTTGCAGTTCTTCTGCATGTTCTTCACCTGCAAGGTCTCGATGCCGATGACGTCGTGGTTTTTGACGATTTCGGTCGATACCTTGTGCAGGAAGTCTGTTCGCTTGTTGGCAATCTTCTCATGGATACGGGCAACCTTCCGCTTCTGCTTCTGATAGTTCCTCGCCTCGGAAAGCGTGACTTTCTTGTTCAAAGCGATGCGTTGACGGCGGGAGAGCTTGCGCTGTTCGCGCGCCAGTTTCTTCTCGAGCTTACGGAAGTAACGGTCGTTCTTATAGATCGTGCCGTCCGACAGGATGGCGAAGTTCTTGAGTCCGACGTCGACGCCGACAGATGAACCGGTCTTCGGCAGCTCGTTGATCTCCTGCTCGACGAGCAGGGAAACGAAGTATTTTCCTGATGCGTTACCTCGGATTGTGGCGTTCAAGATACGGCCTTTGACCTGTTTCGAATGGGCGAAACGAACCCATTTCAGCTTCGGAAGTTTGAGCTTGTTGCATCCAATCGAGACTTCAGGAAGCTGGTTTTTGCCTTGGATGTTGGTCTTGTACGACTGGACGGGATGGCGCTTGGACTTGAATCGAGGGCGTTTATTCTGCTTCTTGAAGAAGCGGTCAAACGCATCAGCAAGATGTTTGACGCTGATCTGAACAGATGTACTATCGACTTCCTTCAACCAGTCGAACTCCTGCTTCAACAAAGGAATTTCTTTAGAACAAGAACCGTAGGACAGTCCTTTTCCAGTGGTCTTGTACATTTCCTCCCACTTCGCCAAGAAGTGGTTAAAAACGAAGCGCGAACACCCGATCGTCTTCGCGATCAGGATTTCCTGCTCTTTTGTCGGATAGATCCTGAATTTGTAGGCCTTGTGCTTCAACACCATTTTTCACCTCCTTCAAGGGGAATATACCCGAAAGGCAGGCCAGCGATTCATCTCCCACTTTCACTTCGTTTAGAAGTGGGAGTATTCTCGCCTAATTTTGATAAAAATCAAGAAAAAGTTGATACTTGATAACAGCACAAATTCTTTTGTCCATAAAGACCGTTTATCTATCTGTTTCAAAATGAGTGCCTCCAAAAATTACGGCAACTCCAGTTAAACTTAAAACACAAACCGCTCGCCATCTTCCGGCACGATGAGTTGAGAAGAAAAGTGATGTTCAACGGCAAACGTTCTTAAATCTGTCCGAGACAATGCCCAGTGATTCACAGCTTCCATATGGACGGAAAGAATCCGTGCGGTTGGTGCGGCCTCGTGGACAGCTAAGACGTCTTCCGCTCCCATCACCAGTGAGCCACCTTCCACAAACTGGTTGTCGCCTGCGTTGACGACGATGACTTCCGGTTGATGCTGCTTGATCACTTTCTCCACTTCTTCATACCAGACCGTGTCGCCAGCGATATATACGGTTTTTTCATCTTCATGTTTAAAGACGACTCCGCATACCGAACCGGCGATTTCCAAAATGGGTCCTCTGCCGTGCTCGCCTTTTGTTTGAATCAACTGAATTCCTTCAAAAACGGTATCTTCTTGTAAGACTTTGACGTTTTGGAATCCGCTGTTTCTAATTTCTTGGGCATCCTGTTCATTCTGAGTGAACAAAGGAATGTCTTTTGATAGTACTTCTTTTGCCACATCGTCCCAATGATCGAGGTGCAAATGTGTGACAATGACAGCATCTGCCTCGATAATAGAGTCGAGTGAAACCGGCAATTCGTTTAACGGATTTTTTTGATCTTGTCGTGCCGAATTTGGAAATGCCGGATATGCTCCCTTGTCTGCTAAAAACGGGTCAATCAAAAATGTTTTACCGGCATAGTCCAGTTTTAACGTTGCATTACGGATATGTTGGATGTTCATGTATACCACTCCTTTTCGTTGTTAGGAGCCTAGTATATAATTTGAACGTCATCCCGATACAGAGCTTACTGAAGGTATTTTTGCCGTTTTACTTTACTTATGAAGGGATTTGAAATCGTGTTGGATCAAACGGACTTACAAATCATCAACGAGCTGTCACAAAACAGCCGGATCACGATGAAAGAATTGGGTCAAAAAATTCACTTAAGTGGACCCGCAACATCGGCCCGGGTTTTAAAATTAGAGGATCAAGGCATCATCGAAGGGTATACGATTCTTGTTAACCCTTTAAAGATGGGCTATACGATTCATGCGATGATTAGTATCTATACGAAAGATACCCATCACCAGCCGTATCTCTCGTTTCTCAAAAAACATCCGTTATATGTTCTGAATAATTATAAAATCAGCGGGGACAGTTGTTATCTATTGGAGTGTCGTTTTCCATCGAACAAGGAACTGGATTCGTTTTTAACTGAATTAAATGAGCATGTGAATTATCAGTTATCGATCGTGATTAACAAATGAGTAAACTTTACTTCACGATTATGAACACACGAAAGCCTTGCCTCCGTTAACCGGAAGCAAGGCTCTTTTGAATTGCCATGATGTTTTTCTCTCTATTAGATACCTTCGTAAGCGAGTTCCATGATTTGACGGAGTTCCGTCACGAGCGGCATTTTCGGATTCGCAGTCGTACATTGATCCTCAAACGCATCGACGGCCATCTTGTCGAGTTTCGCTTCAAAGTCGGCTTTTTTGATTCCT
This sequence comes from Exiguobacterium sp. R-39, assembly GCF_049942815.1. Lineage (NCBI taxonomy): Bacteria > Bacillati > Bacillota > Bacilli > Caryophanales > Exiguobacterium > Exiguobacterium sp. R-39. The sequence continues at coordinate 1,268,782 of NZ_CP187965.1, read as the reverse complement.
TGGGCTTTGAACGACATCTTGATGTTGAGGCGTTGTCCGAGTTCACTGACAGCTTGGATGAATGATTCGACACCTTGTTCTGTCGTCGCTGCCGGCAGACCGAGGTAACGGGCGATTTCCGCATACCGTTCATCTGCAATAAACGATTCGTATTTCGGGAAAGCGGCCAGTTTTGTTGGTTTTGTTGCATTGTAACGGATGACGTGCGGCATCAGAATCGCATTCGTCCGACCGTGTGGTGTGTGGAACTCCCCACCGATTTTGTGTGCGATCGAGTGGTTGATGCCGAGGAAGGCATTGGCAAACGCCATTCCGGCCATCGTGGACGCATTGTGGACTTTTTCGCGTGCTTCGGCGTCTGAACCGTTATCGTAAGCGCGTGGCAAGTACTCAAAAATCATCTTGATTGCTTTTAATGCCAATCCATCCGTGTAGTCGTTCGCAAGGACAGAGACGAAAGCTTCCGTCGCGTGGGTCAGGACATCCATCCCTGTATCGGCCGTGATAGAGGCAGGCACCGTCATGACGAACTCCGGATCAACAATTGCGACGTCTGGTGTCAACGCATAGTCAGCAATCGGATACTTAACGTTTTTCTCTTTATCGGTGATGACAGTGAACGGTGTGACTTCTGATCCCGTACCGGATGTCGTCGGAATGGCGACGAACTTCGCTTTATTACCGAGTTCCGGGAATTTATAGGCCCGTTTCCGGATATCCATGAATTTTTGACGGAGGTTCGAGAACGTTTCGTTTGGCTGCTCGTAGAACAACCACATCCCTTTCGCAGCATCCATCGCCGATCCGCCACCGAGGGCGATGATCAGGTCCGGTTTAAAGTCACGCATCGCCTGGGCACCGACTTGAACGGTCGTCACGGATGGATCCGGTTCGACTTGGTCAAAGATCCGGTAGCTGACGCCTGCAGGCAAGTTACGGATGACTTTGTCGGCATAACCGAACTCAACCATCGATTGATCGGTGACGATCAATGCACGTGAGACATTTTGAATCGATTTCAAGTATTGAACCGAGTTTTTCTCAAAGAAAATCTTTTCCGGTACTTTGAACCACTGCATGTTCACGCGTCGTCTCGCCACCTTTTTGACATTGAGTAGATGTTTCGCCGTTACGTTTTCTGAGACCGAGTTTTTCCCGTATGATCCGCAACCGAGTGTGAGTGACGGTGTCAATTCATTGTAGAGATCGCCGATTCCGCCGTGTGCTGACGGACTGTTGACGAGAATCCGGCAGGCTTTCATCCGGAGACCAAACGCTGTCATCAACTCATCATCTGTTGTGTGAATGACTGCCGTATGACCGAGTCCGCCGATTTCAAGCATCCGTTCCGCGACATGGAAGGCGTCATTCGTTGACGCAACGCTGTACGCACCGAGAACCGGACTTAGTTTTTCGTGTGATAACGGTTCTTCAGCCCCGACTTTTTCGAGTTCCGCGACGAGCATGACGGTGTTGCCCGGAACATCGATGCCGGCTTTTGCTGCAATCCATGTCGCAGGTTTTCCGACGATATCCGCATTGACGGCACATGTATCGGTTTTGATGACGAGTGCTTCGAGACGTTTTTTCTCATCCGGTGTACAGAAGTAACAACCGAGTGCTTCCATCTCTGCCCGGACTTCCGCATAAATTTCCTGGTCGACGATGACGGCTTGCTCGGACGCACAAATCATTCCGTTATCAAATGTTTTGGAGAGAACCAAATCACTGACGGCGCGTTTGATTTTAGCTGATTTTTCGATGTAACACGGTACGTTACCCGGCCCGACACCAAGTGCTGGTTTACCGGTTGAGTAAGCGGATTTGACCATGCCGGCTCCGCCTGTCGCGAGGACCATCGCGATGTCGGTATGGTTCATCAAAACTTTTGTTGCTTCAAGTGACGGTTGTTCGACCCACTGGATACAATCTTTCGGTGCACCCGCTTTGACGGCCGCATCGCGTAATGTTTTCGCTGCTTCGAGGGAACAGTTTTGTGCTGATGGATGGAAGGCGAACACAATCGGGTTACGCGTCTTGATCGCGATCAACGCTTTGAACATCGTCGTTGACGTCGGATTCGTCACCGGTGTGACGCCACAGACGACACCGACCGGTTCCGCGATGTACGTGATACCGTTTTGGACGTCTTCTTCTAAAATCCCGACCGTTTTTTCATTCCGGAGACTATTGTAGATGTATTCTGTTGCGAACATGTTTTTGATCATTTTATCTTCAAAGACACCGCGTCCTGTCTCTTCAACCGCGAGACGCGCCAGTTCGACGTGACGTTCAAGACCGGCGAGCGCCATGTCCCGCACGATCGTATCGATTTTCGTTTGATCAAATGTCAGTAATTCTTGAAGTGCCGTTTGACCTTTCGCGACGATTTGATTGATTGCTTGTTCGACAGGTGAGACATCTTGTTTGATTTTTTCTTTGACAGCCATGTTAGGTTTCCTCCCTATTTTGGAACGAATCTGAGTCTGCAATTCCCTATTAGATGTTAGGAATGCCAAGCTGATTTTCAATAGTTTGTGCTTTCCTTCACAAATCAATCATACCGCCTTTTGTTACATTTGTGCATGGCTATCCTGTGAACTATTTCACACGAATGATAGCGTTTTCAAAGAAACAACCTGTTCTGACGTAAGGATTCGCTTTTTTGTACCGCTCCTGTGATAACTGTCACAGCAATCGATGAATCTGCTTGTCTGACCAATCGTTCATCGTGTACGCTAGGAATAGTTCCATCATTCATTTGTCTTAAAGGAGGAAGTTTCAATGTCAGTCGTTAATCAAATGCTTGCGTTTAATCAACAGTTCGTTGAGGAAAAACAATACGAACCATTCATCTCGGATAAGTTCCCGGATAAGAAGGTTGTGATTCTGACCTGTATGGATGCACGTTTGACGGAGCTCCTTCCCCACGCACTTGGTCTGAAAAACGGTGATGCGAAAATCATCAAAAATGCCGGAGCCGTCCTGTCCCATCCATTCGGATCTGTCATGCGGTCGATTCTCGTCGCGCTCTATGCTCTTGGAGCAGAGGAAGTCATTGTCATCGGACATCATGACTGCGGCATGAGCACGATTGACCCGGCGAAGATGATCGCCGAGATGCAGGATCGTGGCATCAATGAACAGGTTCTGCACACGCTGGATGCTTCCGGCGTCGATTTGAAGCAATGGTTACGCGGCTTCACATCGGTCGAAGAAAATGTCAGCCACTCGGTCGGACTGATCAAAAACCATCCATTGTTGCCACCGGGCACGGAAGTCCACGGACTTGTCATCGATCCGGGAACAGGTAAACTCGACCAAGTCGATTGCTGAATCACGTTTTAATGAAGAAGAAAGGTATGGCCAACCTCAATTTGACGTCGGTCATACCTTTTTTGTGTTTTTTTCTTGACAGTCAAAAGATCGGTCTGTATGATACTTTAGTATAGTACAGTGATACCAAAAGAAAGTGTGGTTTTAGTTCATGTTTAATGCAGTCATTATTGCCGTTGCTCTATTATTTCTTTTAGCCATCTTCCGGGTCCATATCGTCCTCGCGATGGTTCTCAGTGCCGTCGCCGGCGGACTGATCGGCGGTCTCGGCATCAACAAGACGATCGCGACGTTTGCTGAAGGACTTGGCGCCGGGGCCGAAATCGCCCTCAGTTATGCCTTACTCGGTGCGTTTGCTGTCGCCTTGTCGAAAACCGGACTTCCGGATGCGTTGGCACATGCTCTGATCAAACGTTCAAAAGGATCCGCTGACGCGGCGTCAGTCAAGAAGTTAAAAGGCTTTATCGTCTTTGCAATCTTGTTGCTCGCGATCAGCTCACAAAACGTCTTGCCGATTCACATCGCCTTCATCCCGATCATCATTCCACCGCTCCTCGGTCTGTTTAATGAGATGAAGATTGACCGTCGCCTGATTGCCATCGTCATGACGTTTGGTCTCGTCACACCGTACATGTTCCTGCCGGTCGGCTTCGGGGATATCTACTTGAACCAGATCCTTTTGCCGAACATTTCGAAAAACGGAATGGACACGGCTGGTGCTTCCGTCATTCAGGCAATGGCGATTCCGGCACTCGGAATGCTCGTTGGTCTGTTGATTGGTCTTTACGTTTACCGGAAACCACGGGAATACGAAATGAGGAACATCGCACCGGACGACTATGAGATTCCCGTCATCACGAAAACAAAATTGTTCCTCAGCGGACTCGTCGTCCTCGCGACCCTCGCTGTCCAGCTGACGACCGAATCGATGATTTTTGCTGCGACAACAGGTCTCGTCCTGTTTCTCCTTCTTCGTCTCGTCCGCTTCAGTGAAGCAGACGATGTCATCACCCGAGGTATGCGAATGATGTCGTTCATCGGATTCGTCATGATTTCAGCGAATGGATTTTCGAACGTCCTCCGGAAAACCGGTGACATCGATCCGCTCGTTGAGAATTCAAAAGCCTTGATGGGCGATTCCCAACTCGTTGCCGCTTTCGTCATGCTATTGATCGGACTGCTCGTCACAATGGGGATCGGCTCGAGTTTCTCGACGGTTCCTGTCATCGCTGCGATTTTCGTCCCGCTTTGTGTCCAGTACGGATTCAGTCTGGAAGCGACGATTGCTATCATCGGGACGGCCGGTGCCCTTGGCGACGCCGGAAGCCCGGCATCCGATTCGACGCTCGGTCCAACAAGTGGATTGAACGCTGACGGACAGCATGATCACATGCGGGAAACCGTCATCCCGACATTCCTGCACTACAATCTGCCGCTGCTCGTTTTCGGAACGATTGCCGCGATGGTGTTATAAAAAGTATGTTTTCAGGAACCAATGCCATAATCGGTATTGGTTCTTTTTTTGAATCATTTTGCTTCATTAAACGGGCTGTACCTTCTACTTAAAGATGCTTAGTAAATATTTGCTTCGTCAGATTAAAGATTTTTTCTTTCATTTTCCGGCTTTCTTCTCTAATATAAAGGAATGAAGTGAAGCTGAAGGAGTGTTCGATGTGTTATCTCAAGTTGTTAATAACGTTTTATTATACCTCGCTGATCTAGGGTATTTCGGTATTGCCTTAGGATTGATGATTGAGATCATTCCGAGCGAAATCGTCTTGTCTTACGGCGGATTCATGATTTCCCAAGGAACGATCGGTTGGCCGCTTGCCGTTGTTGCTGCTGTCATCGGCGGTTTGTTTTCGCAATTATTTTTATACTGGTTTGCCCGTTACGGCGGTCGACCATTGATTTTAAAATACGGAAAGTACCTGCTGATTACGGAACACCATCTCGATCTCGCAGAACGCTGGTTCCTGAAATACGGACAAGGCGTCATTTTCGGAGCCCGCTTCATTCCGGTCGTCCGTCATGCGATTTCGATTCCAGCCGGTCTTGCAAAAATGGATCAGACGAAATTCTCATTCTACACTGTCCTCGCCATCATTCCCTGGTCGATTCTTTTCCTCTACCTCGGTGAGACGCTCGGAACGAACTGGCGCTCGATTAAAGAAGTGGCCGCACCTTATACGAACGGTGTCCTGATTGCTGCTGTCGTTATGATTCTCTTATATGTCTTCCTGAAAAAGCGTCAACGTACAACCTAATTCAAGTTTTGCAGTCTGTCCCCGCGGCAGACTGTTTTTAAAAAGGAGCGACTTATCTTGGATACTTCCAACACATTAAAAATTCACCTCGACCGCGTTACGGCGTCTCAAGTTACCGGTAAACACATTGCCACGGGATTGACGATTTCAGGACAAATCATGATGATTGAAGAAATTTATGATACAAAACGACATCGGAACGTACTGCATGTCCATCGTCTGCATGACCAATGGCGGACAACGACGATCATCGCTCAGGCCGAAACAGATTTCAGTTATGTCGACTCATTTTCTGACGGACGGATTCTCCTTGTCGCTTCACGATGCGACGATGATATCGACGGTTTGTGGCTGCCGAATGCTTTTATTTACGATTCAGCGGGACATCTCCTCGATAGTTTTTGTCTTGATGACGGGATTCAAAACGTCCATATTGATGAAAAAAACCAAATTTGGGTCAGTTACTTCGATGAGGGCGTCTTTGCCGATGCCGTGACCAATTCGGTTGGTTCCTTTGGATTAGTAGTCTTCGATGAATTTGGACAAGCCGTTTTTAAGAACAAGGATTATCCGATTGATGACTGTTATGCGCTGAACGTCTGTGCGTCGGACGATGCCTGGTTCTTTTATCATCCGGATTACCGGGTCGTCCACTTTCATCAAGGAAACAGTACAAGCTATCAAGTCCCGCGTCGGCATTTTTCAGATTTCGTCGTCCAAGGCGAGTATTTGATTTCAACGGACAATGAACATACGTATTTGCTAAAGCGGGAAAGCGATAAGTATGTCGAGATGGCACGGATTTTATTCGAGTCGGAAAAAGGCTCTCCGCTGCAAGGAACCATCAAAATGCGCCAAAACCGAATCGTCCTCTCAACGGATACCCGTCTTTATGCGGGAACGTTTACAGATTTCATTCCAAAATGACAAGTTGCCGAATCCCTTCATTTTGAAGGGATTCGGCTTTTTTTCATTTCTTTTCATTTATATTAGGAAAAACGAAAATGTTTTCAGAAAAAGCTTTCAATTCTCTTTTTTAAGATAGTATACTCATGGTTATAGTGTTTCGGACTTGTCTGACAAGTTCAAGAGTAATCATTTTTTTGGTACATGGGGGTACTTATGGAATCGAACTTAAAGCGGGAATTAACAGCACGACAAGTACAAATGATTGCCTTAGGGGGGACCATCGGCGTCGGCCTATTTCTTGGATCGTCAAGTACGATTGCCTGGACCGGTCCATCTGTCATTCTTGCCTACATGTTGGCAGGGGCCTTCATCTTTTTAATCATGCGCGCCTTAGGTGAGATGGTCTACACCCATCCACACACCGGATCGTATGCAAAGTTCGCGAATGATTACATTCATCCGGCAGCCGGCTTCATGACGGCGAGCAGCAACATTTTCAACTGGGTCATTGTCGGGATGAGTGAAGTCATTGCCGTCGGGACCTACATGCGGTTTTGGTGGCCGGATCTACCGACCTGGATTCCGGGTGTCGTCGTCATCGTCATCCTGACGCTTGCGAACCTCGCCTCGGTCAAAATGTTCGGCGAACTCGAATTTTGGTTTGCCTCCGTCAAAGTTATCACAATCATCCTGATGATCATCGCCGGTCTCGGCATCATCCTGTTTGGTTTCGGAAACGACGGGACGCCGATCGGCTTCTCGAACCTGTGGTCACACGGCGGCTTCTTCACGAACGGCGTCAGCGGCTTCTTCTTCGCCCTCTCGATTGTCTTCGCGTCTTATATCGGCGTTGAACTAATCGGTGTGACAGCCGGGGAGACGAAGGATCCGGAAACGAACATCACCCGTGCCATCAACGGCGTCATCTGGCGGATCCTGATTTTCTACGTCGGAGCAATTTTCATCATCGTCACCGTCTATCCGTGGGATCAGCTGGCCGATCTCGGCAGCCCGTTTGTTGCGACGTTTGCTAAAGTCGGGATTACAGCCGCAGCAGCCGTCATCAATGTCGTCGTCATCACGGCTGCGATGTCCGGTTGTAACTCCGGCATCTTCAGCTCGAGCCGGATGATTTATACGCTCGCGGAAAAAGGACAAATGCCGTCGCTTTTCCTGAAGGTCAACAAAAACGGGATTCCACTCTACACGGTCCTTGCCGTGTCAGCCGGTATCTTTGTCGGAATCATCCTCGACATCGTCCTGCCATTGTTTCTCGGCAAAGACACGAATATCTTCGTCTATGTCTACAGTGCGTCAGTCTTGCCGGGAATGGTACCATGGTTCGCCATCCTGGTCAGCCATATCCAGTACCGGAAAATCGAAGCCGACCGGATTGCCGATCATCCGTTTAAGATGCCCGGCGCACCGTATACGAACTACATCACGATTGTGATGCTGCTGATCGTCCTCGTCGGAATGTTGTTCAATGATGAGACCCGTGTCTCGATTCTGATCGGACTCGTTTTCCTGATTCTCTCCGGTATCTATTATGTAGTACGCACACCTAAGTCGTCTTAAAACAACGCTGTCCCCGGCTAAAAAAGTCGGAGACAGCGTTTTGTCATTTCTTCAAGGCACCCCTTGCGTTGAGTGCCGCAAATACGACCATCGCAATACTCAAAACGGCAGCGACGATGACACCCTGCGTATAAACACTCCAATCAATCGTCTCGCGTAGCAGGACGGCCCGCATCCCTTCCATGATATACGTCGTCGGATTGAGGGTCGCGGCTACCTTTAACCATTCCGCTTCAATCAACTCTTTCGGGACAAACGTCGTCGATAAGAAAATCAATGGAAAGAACAGTAATGTCCCGGCTTGTGCCGCCTGGGCGTTCCGAGTTTTCAGAGCAACACCGACGGAATAACCGGCAAAGGCAAGACCGAAGCCGAGAGCGAGGACAATCGTCAGGAAAAAGCCGCTGATCCCCGCCGGAATCGATAGACCAAGTAGAAAGCCCATTCCGAAAATCAATAACGTCTGAACGAATAATTGCAACATCCCGGCAAGCATCGGACCGAGAACGATCGCTGTCCGTGAGACCGGTGTCAACAGCAAACGGGCAAAATAACCGCTCTCAATATCTTTGACGAGTGCCTGCCCCGCTCCCCCGGCTCCTCCGACGGCACCGGAGACGATTGAGACCGGCAGGATGAAGTTCAAATAGTCGACGCCGCCGAACTGGGGCAGACTGGAGATGCCGGACAGCCCGCTCGTGTAGACGAGCAGGAAAAAAACGCTGATGATCAAGTTCGGGATGAACGAAAACGGATTGCGTAAGGTCACGAGCAGGCTGCGTTTCGTCAATATCAAAGTTTCCCGCCACATATCAGCTCTCCTCCTTATAGGCCTGACCCGTCAGTTGAATGAAGACATCATCGAGCGACGGCTGTTTGACGACAAGCGAACGGGCCGTCAAGTGCTGTTCATCGAGATAGCGGACGACCTGCTTCAGCGTCTCTGTCCCGTCGGACGGCAAAATGATCAGACCCTTCTCGATCCGACCATCAAACGCCTGGCGGAAAGCCTCGCTCGACTGTTCCCCTTCAAGGACGACCTCGATCCGTTCTGTTCCGTTCAGCGCTTTCAGCTCCGCCGCCGTGCCCTCGGCAATCAGCTTCCCGTCATTGATGATCGCGATCCGGTCCGCCAGCTGATCCGCTTCTTCCAGGTACTGTGTCGTCAAAAAAATCGTCGTTCCGTATTCTTCATTCAATCGCCGGACTTCCGTCCAGATTTGCTGACGGCTCGCCGGATCAAGTCCGGTCGTCGGTTCATCCAAAAACAGTATGGTCGGCTGATGAACAAGGGTCAAAGCTAAATCAAGCCGGCGTTTCATCCCGCCGGAGTACGTTCCGGCGCGGCGTTTCCCGTCTGCCGATAATCCGACGAGCTCAAGCAATTCAACGGCCCGCCCGACGGCTTTGTCGTGTGAAAAACCAAACAGTTTCCCTTGCAGCACGAGTAACTCCTCACCTGTCAAATCATTGTCGATCCCAGTTTCCTGGAGGGCAACACCAATCTGCAGCCGGACGTCTTTTTGGTTTCGCTGAATGTCGTACTGGTTGATCGTTGCACTGCCGGACGAGACGGCAATCAATGTCGTCAGCATTTGAACCGTCGTCGATTTACCGGCACCGTTCGGTCCCAAAAAGGCAAAAATCTCTCCCTTGTCGACATGAAAGGAAATCTGATCCACGACTTTTTTCCCGTTATATTCCTTCGTCAACCGGTCTACTTCAATCATGTTCATCCGCCCTTCCGTTGGTCAGACAATCGTTCAGTCACTTCCTTATTTTTATCTTTACCCGTTTTTTTATCGGTTGCACAAAAAAGGACAAATCCCAAATTGGATTTGTCCCTCGGTTTCTTCAGTTAGATGACACCATGCACGACAGAAGCGACAGACCACTTTTCTTTTAAGGCTCGAATCCGTTCCTGTCCTTCATAGGAATTCATCCATAGATTCATGACATCCAGGACTTCGGTCTGTCGATCCTGAATCAGATAACTTTTTTCGGCCGGAATCCACTTTTCAGTGATTTTCGGAGCCCCTAGCCGCGTATCCAGCGACGCATAATAAATCGCTTCAACCGTATCCGTGATCATGACATCGACTTCGCCGGTCGCGACAGCTGCCGGGATAGCCAAATTATCGGCATACATGACGATATAGGCTTGATCAAACGTCTGCCGGACGAATTGTTCGTTCGTTCCTCCTGGGTTTAAGCCGATTGTCACGTCCGGTCGATTGATTGCCTCGATTGACGTCAGCAGGTCGAGATCCGTTGTCCGGACGAGCGGTGTCTTTTGAAACGACAAGTAACTTTTCGTGAAGTCACCGACGATTTCGCGTTCAATGTTTTTCGTGACACCACCGACGACCATATGAAATTTTCCGGCACGCAGATCACGGGTCAGTGTTCCCCATGTCGTTGGAACAAACTCGACTTCAAGACCGGCTACTTCCGTAAACGAACGGATGACATCGATGTCAAACCCTTCATATTGGTTGGTCTGACGGTTCAGGTACGTAAACGGTTTATAATCTCCGGTCGTTCCGACGACAATCTTCTTCTTGGTGAATACATTTTGTTTACTAACGCTGAATGAACCCATCGCATTCTTTAATCGTGTCGCTACCATGAGACCGGAAAGCAACAGACTTCCTCCAAGTGCCAATCCTCGTTTATTCACTCTGCCCGCTTCCTCTCTCTGTCTGACACTCTGTTTTGTATAATACTCAAAACAGTACCATATTGTTCTAACGGTTCCAACAATTTTTTGATTATTTCGTCAAAAAGAGGCAATGTTCTTTCATCAAGTCCTCTTGATTGCAGGATACACTTACTTTCTTCCATACTGACAGAGAACGAATCAACGAATGGGAGGAATGGAAGATGAGTAACGTATTCATTATTGGAGCAAACGGAAAAGTCGGTCGTCAGGTGGCGAAACAATTAAGCGGATCGAGTCACGACGTCCGCGTCGGATTACGTTCAAAAGAACAGTATGCCGATTTTGAAGCCCTCGGGGCAACACCGGTTTTTCTCGATTTGGAGCAGGATGTCGCGTCGATTCAAGATGCGATCCAAGGCAGTGACATCGTCATCTTCACAGCAGGATCCGGCGGTCACACCGGTGCCGACAAAACCATTTTGATTGATCTCGACGGAGCCGCAAAATCGGTTGCGGCAGCAGAAGGGATTCAGGCAGGCCAGTTCATCATGGTCAGTGCGTTAAATGCCGATTCGCCAGAAACGTGGTCCGACAGCATGAAACCGTATTATGTCGCGAAACATTATGCGGATCGTCTGTTGCGTGAAAGTTCTCTTGCCTATACGATTCTGCGCCCGGGTGGCCTGACGGACGAGGCGGGAATGGGAGCGGTGACGACGGATCCGGCATCAACGGACGAAACGACGATTGCCCGCGAGGATGTCGCACGTGTCGTCGTCGCATCAATCGGACAACAGTCGGCATTCCACCAAACGATTCCGTTATTGACGGGTCAAACCGCGATTGCTGAACTGTTTGCTTAACTAAAAAACGAGCTGATCCATTGGATCAAGCTCGTTTTTTTGATTCAGGAAGCCTGTTTGACTTCGACGATATGTGCCTGTTCCCGGCGAACTGCTGTCAAAATCAATGTGACCACAAGCGTCACGAGCAGAATAACCGCCAATCGTAAGAGATAGGTCGAGATATCACCGTCAAAATACAGCAACCGGGTCAAACCGCCGACGGCATTCGGAACCGGCAGATAATGACCAATCGTTTGGTAAAACGGAGCCAGCATCGAAGACGGAACGATATTGCCCGCCGTCATCAGTTGGAACGGAATCAATGCGACATTCACAAGCGGGGCAATCGGACCAAAAATTGTGAAGTTCATCTGCGTGACACTGATACACGTTGCTGTCAGCAACAGTTGGAACGCCCATACTTTCAAGAATGATGTCTCGATATCGGCAAAGGCAAACGCAAGCGATACCATGACGAGCGGAACAACCAGCAGGACGATCCCGTGCAACAGTTGTTTGCTCCAAAAGAGTGACCATTTCGAAAAACGTTTTTGGAGAATTTGTGTCACGAGATTAAATTGAATTCCCATCGTCATGACGGCAATATAAATGACAAATCCAAGCAACAACGGCAACATCGACATTGAGAAATCGGATACCTCGTGTTCGATGATGATGTCCGATTGGATAGCCGGTTGACCGTTGATTCCTTTGGCGATTTCAGCTGTCGCCTGTTTCAGAATACCGTTCGCGAACTCGGCATTTGCCTGGTTGACATGAAACGTCATTTGTTTTGCATCGGTCAAGTCTGCCGCAAGCACCATCTCGACGTTTCCGGCATCGAGTTGTTTCATTCCTTCCGCTTCGGACGAAACGGCTTTGACGGTAAACGGACTATCGGCTTTGAGGTTTTGATATAGTCCTTCCGTCGTTGCATCTTTGACGACGGCGACGCGTAACTGATCCAACCGGTCCGTCGCGCCGTGGTAACCGGTCATCCAGACGACAAGGAACAAGACCGGAACAATCAAGGCAAACATTAACCCGACTTTCGTTTGTGTGATGGACCATACTTCTTTAAAACTCTTCATGTAATGTACTCTCCTTTTTATATGCATTACTTATAATAGCATGTGCAACTATTAGTTTAAAAAGAGAAACCACTTACGTCACATTTTTGTAAATGGTCTCGAGTGTTTTGATGAATTGTTTAATCTCTTTTTTCGACAGACCAAAAAACGCCTGCTGCTGGAGTTCATCGAGCGTCGGTTCGAGCAGCTGAATCGTCTGTATGCCTTTTTTTGTTGTCAACAAAATGAAAGCCCTCCGGTCTCTCGGATCCGCTGAACGAATGACAAGACCTTTCTTCACGAGCTTATCTAGGATTTTTCCCACTGTCGTCTGATCCCGCTCGGTCGTCAACGCCAACTGTTTTTGTGAGATGCCTTCCTGCTTATGCAGCTCACTCAACACTGAAAATTGTTCCGGTGTCAGGCCATGTTGTTCCATCCGTTTCGTGGCAGCCCGTTTAAAGGAAAGATAGCTGCGTGACAATTGCATACCAAGTGACCAATCCGCTTCTTTCATTAAGACTCCCCACTTTCGGCATAATAGTTGCACTACTTATTAATTGAACTTATTTACTATATGCCGGAATCGGTGGATTGTCAAACAGATGTCTGATTTTCTCTCTTTTTATCGTTATAGACAGCATTGCGGTCTTTCAATCGGGTCATTGCAGCCATCACTTTATCGAAGTCCGACAAATCATTCGGGTGATTCGGTGTCGTTAAGATGTGCGCGACTCGGCGATACATGATTTTTTCCTCGTATCCCATTAACACGTAGATCGCCCGATGAAAGTTTTCATTTTCCTCCCAGTCGACATCCCCGTAGACAACCCGGTAATAGGCGCCTTCACTATGTTGCGGAGCAGGAATATCAATGTAATCAATCGGCTTTTTATGAATGGCCATGTTTCCACTTCCTTCTGATTGTTTAATTTAAGACGTAAACGATTTAACCGATTCGATATGGGCATCCTTGATTTCTTGTTCAACCTGCGATTGTTGCTTGAGCTGCTTATAGACAGCATCAACTTGCGCTGGTGTTAAACGGTTGACGGTCGCCAGTTTCTTAATTGTCCGGTGTAACTCATTCCGTTTGATGACGTGGACATGACTCGAATCCACCGTGATTTTTTTTAGTTCACAGCGCTCGCTGAAGACGATGACCGAATGGAACACTTCTTCTCCGATCGTGCCTGCTAAAAACTGCTCCATACTTTTGAGGTGTTGCTCATTTTGTTTAATCGGATTATAGAACTTTTGTTTGTACCGGTTTTTAAACATCTGAGTCCACTGCCGGTCCGCTTCTTTTCCAAAAATCCAGCCGCTGTAATTTTTCGACTCGAGCACGTAAATGCCACTCTCATGGATAAACGTCACGTCGATTTCCGTCAATCCTTTTCCGCGCGCTTTCGGGACATACGTATTCATGACAAACTTCCCGTAGCCTCCGACTTTTTCAAGTTGTCGGGTCGTTAAATACTCTCCCCAAATCCCTTTATCGCGAACGGCTTTTAAAAACCGCTCCTGCGTAACCTGCTTATATGTACTTTTCTCAAACGAACGTCTACGGAAATAAAATAAACTGCCGAGCGTAACCCCGAACCCGACCAATAGGACACTACCCATCAGAAGCAACGTCGGAATCAGCGTTTCTAACAAATCTTCCACACTTTTCATTCCTCTCTTTTTTAAATCCTTAATTTTCCACTATTTCAGAATAAACGGTATTCTTTTCAATTTCCACTAATTGTTACATCATTCTTGTTATGGTACGGTGAGGGAAAGGAGGGATTTTATGCTGGACTCATTTTTTTCGATTTGGTTGCCCTTTATTCTATTGATTCTGTTTTGGCAATTCGTCTCGCAACAACTTGTAAAACAAAGGGTCATGCAGCAACAGCTCCTGCGCGAACTGACCCGGATTCAGGAACATCTCGGCATGACGGATGCCGCAAGCAGTCATAGCTTACTCAATGAACAAATCCAACGTCTTATTAATGAGCATCAAACGGTCGAAGCCATCAAGCTTGTCCGGGAAACGCTTGGTTATCCGTTACTTGAAGCGAAACAATATGTCGATACGTTCAAAGATACCTCGTCCGAGAATCGTTAAATGAACAACAGGCAAGTCCTCCGTTATTTCGGAAGGCTTGCCTGTTGTCATGTTCAACGGACTTGTTCCAGCAATCCTACATGATTACTGTACATTTCAGTTTTTCGAACGTGATCCTTATATATAAAATGGCTTGCACCATTTTCAGTCAGCGTTAGTCTGATTCAAATTTCTGAATCAATTGATCGATCTGGCGAACAAACGGCAGGATATCTTTCTCATCCGTCATAATTCGGTGTAGTACTTCTTTTCCTTCAATATACAAATAAGCATAATGACGATTTGAGTTTGTCTCTTTCGTCAAGCAAGCGGTTAAAAGATGATTCGAATGATGTAGTGTATGTGCAGCTAAATGAATCAATTCCTTCGTCAACACTTCCCTTGCTTCATCCGTCGCCTCTTCCTCGAACAAACGGACAAGGGGTTCTAACAATTGAGCTTTGGTTGTAGAACGCAACTGTGCGTATCGAATCTCAACCGTTATGTTTTCAGGCTGTTCTTTTTTCTCTACAAGAAATAAGGGAGGTCTGATTATGGTCTTGATAAAGGATGTGAATGTGTCAATGGTGATCTCAGACATTCTGGAAACTCCTTTCTGACAGAATTCAAGTTATGATTATTCCGGATGAGGACATGCAACGAAAGAAACCACTTTAGTTCCCTATTTTCATCCGAAATTAAGTATAACATTTACCAGTTTTATTAGGGAATTTTATCTTCTGTTCATGACAAAAAAACACGCTACAGAATTTTACCAATCTGCCACGTGTTTTAAACTCTTTTTTTTACACACCGTCAATCCGTTTGAATCAAATCTTGCAGTGAGTATGCCTTGAGTGCTTCCGAAAATTGAAAAAATGCATCATCAAACGCTTCTTTCATATTTCCCAGATTTTCATCTTCATGGACGGCTGGAATACTTTCAAGATAAGAGACCTTTTCAAAAAGCTGTACGATTTCACCCAACGTGATGTCCAACGGATCTTTCGCCAACTTAAAACCTCCGTTACGTCCCTGATAGGATGTGATGAGTCCGAATCGGCTTAGTGCATGAACAATTTTCATTAAATGATTTTTCGAAATATCATAATAATCGGCTACTTCTTGAATTTGAACGAGTCGAGTCGGGTGAAGAGTCGTATACAATAGTACTCGAATCGCATAATCCGTCGATCGAGTCATTTTCATTATTTCCACCTACTTTGTTCTCTATATCACTTATAGTACAAAAAAAACGACATAAGATATAGTTTTAAGTGTTATGAAATGTATCTATTTTTTTGCTGAAATACGTTTCCTTTAAACATGTACAGGAAATACTTAATATATAAAGAACGATTATAGGAAGGAGTTCACTCATATGAAATTTTTTAGTGGTTCGGACTTTTTAGTATTTATCAAAAGACAATTCTCTGAAGAACGCTACCGGGTCGATCCGACGTATTTAACTGCTAATTCAGCTAAAATTTCCGTTTTCCGTCGCGAATTTTCTGAAGAGCGGATCATGGATATCGAATATCTGCTGTTTTTACCGACACTCGAAAAACGAATTTTCATTCGCGGCATTCGGCATCCATCCAATTATCAATTTTTTCTAGAGAGTTTTGAGCCTCTTGATGAATTAATTGGATCCATTCATCACTTAATAGAATAAAGTCCAGACTGATCGTCTGTATACTACCATCAAAAATTTAATAGAAGTTCCATTGATGAAACGGGTCAAAACCTCTCCCATAACATGTATAATCATAGTATGTTATTCACAGAGCGATCATCAGGGACACGAACTACGTATCTCCGTTGTCCGCTGTAGAAAGAGGTCATGATGAAATGGATATTCAGTAAAATTACCCGGACCTTTTCAGGACTGCTACTATTAAATTTTATGATTTTAGTGTGCGTGACGATGGGTGCCTATTCCTATTCCATTCAGCAACTAGAAGAGAATAATGTCATGCTGTTGCGTTTGACCAATCAAAAAACTGCTGCACGTGAGATTTGGAATGATTTGCAGGAGACGAATATTGAGATTCAGGAAGCCTTATTAAATGAAACACCGGCTTCTCTCGGACTGTCGAATGACTTAAAGCGGACAAAGCAAAATCTTGAACATTTGGCGCATACTTACCCGTCCCCAGAAACAGATTCTTACTCAAAAACGGCAATGATTTTAATACAGTACTACGAAAAAATATTGATTCCATTAACGGAAAATCGACAGTCCGCCAACCGATATACCGATTTTACCGCCATGCGACGGATGTTAAAGGATGCGTCCTTCGTCATCCCGTTGCAATCGACTTTGAGCGGGACAGAACGTTCTTCACTCGATACCATGTATTTTTTTTCGACGACCCGACAAGCAGCGGATCAATATATCAACTCTATTCATACACTGGAAAAAAGAGCACAGCAGACACTTGCCGATCAGATGCGAACGACCCTTTGGAAAACGTTGACAGTTCTTGTTGCTGTCTTTTTCCTTTTAAACAGCTGGACGTTCCGATTCATGCAACGGTTGACAAATGATCTCGTTCGTCTGGTCAAGCAAACAAAAAATCCATATGCTTATTCTTTGATGCCTCTGATCAAACGACAGGATGAAATCGGCGTCCTCGCCAAAGCCATGCAGAACATGATGACGATGCTTGCGTTTCAACAATCCGAAACAGATCGTGCCAATCAGCAATTATCAAGCCGGAACCGTGAACTTTCTGACAGCCTGTCGGAAAAAAACAAAACGGAAATCAAGCTACAACTTCAGACGGATCTTGCCCGTCACTTATTGGAATACGAGACGTTTCACTGCACGCAAGATTTGCTACGGGATGTGGCCCGATCGTTCGGCTTACCGGAGTTGAAGCTGACTCTGGTTTCGAGGCAAGAAGAAGTCATTTACCGGCAAAATCCTTTGTCTGAAGGCAGCATCCCCCGGCTGGCGCAGCCTGTCAGAGAGGATCAATACCTTGTTGAACGGATTATTCCATTGCTGAATTCGCGTGAAGCTGAACCGTTTGCCTTGTTGACATTCACTGAGCCGACGGCAGAAGTATATGAAAAGCTTTCGGCAGTCAGCGATATTCTGTCACTCGGGATTTTGCGAATCGAGCATATGCGGGCACTGAAAGAAGATAAACAGCACGTCCAACGGATTTTGGACAGCCTTCGAGAAGCCGTCATGTACGTCAATTTTCCCGATTCACGATTGATTCACAACGGGACGTTGGTCACTATGTTCCCCGAATTACGAGACCTGCCGGATACTTTGCATGATTTTGAATCCATCATGGCCATCCTTCGCCGGGTCTTTACTGAAAAAGAGGCCCTTACCGACTATATGAAACAATTAAAAATTCATTTAGCGAACGGCCATGCCATGGACGCCCAAGATTTCGAAGTCAGCAGGAATCGTCACGTCCGTCTGTATACGGAATTTCTGCCGGACAGCAAAGGTATCATCTTTGTCTTAAGTGAACGGACGGCTGAAGTCGAAGCGGTACAAAAGGAGCATGCCTTCATTTCAATGATTTCACATGAACTCCGGACGCCCCTAGCCTCGATTGAAGGATTCAGTGAGCTGATGATTCACCGCAACGTCTCCGGTGAAAAACAATTGAAATATTTAAAAACTGTCCGCAGTGAAGCCCAACGCTTAGGTAAGCTTGTCACCGCTTTCTTGGACTATCAACGCTTGAGTCACCAAAAGGAAGTCTATTCGTTTGAATCCTTTGACATAGCAGCTTTGGTACAGGAAGTAGCCGACTGGATGAATGTCTCCAACACCTCCCATCAGGTCCTGTTTGATTCGGCTCATACGACCTGTACGATTGAAGCGGACCGTGGAAAAATACGTCAACTGCTGACGAACCTTTTGGGTAATGCAATCAAATACTCGCCGTCGAGTCCGAAGATCGAGGTCCTGCTCGACTGCAGTGAGGAAGAGGTTGTCCTGACAATCAGCGATAACGGACTCGGCATTCCGAAACAAGACCTACCGTATTTGTTCGAGTCCTTTTACCGCGTGGAGCGCAACGACCATAAGCGGATTCAAGGAACCGGACTCGGGCTGATGATTTGTAAGGAAATCGTCGAAGCTCATTCCGGACAAATTTCTGTTTCATCCGAACTGGATGTCGGAACGGATTTCCTAGTCCGGCTGCCGATGGTGCAACGGACCAAAGACGGAAAACCATAAATTGATTTAAAGACAGAGGAAGTGAATACGTATGGATTATGAGTTAGATCGTATCATTTATTACTTGAACCGAGATTTTCGCAATCATCTCGGATCATTCTCAGGCACGATTTTGAAAGATACCTCGCCGGCCATTATCTTAATTGAGGATCATGTCCGGCGGCATTTAGCGTATGCCTTATATCAATATCCGGAATTCGTCTCTGAAATCGAAGAGACGATTTTCCGGTGTCTCATCGATGTCCGGGGGGAAAAAGAATCGGAAGATCCAACGGAAATCTTTATTGCTAAAGCCCAGTTATATTCTCCCTATCATTACCTCATCACATTTTTATAAGGAGTGGACTGCAGTATGAAAATAACCGGAACCGCCTTGTTAATCGTTGATATCATCAATAAAATGGATTTTGAAGGCGCAGAAAATCTGCTTGCTGAGACACGCCCCATATTGAAGTCTTTGATCGACCTTAAACATATATGTAAAGAACATGATATACCGGTCATTTATGTAAATGACAATTTTGGTTTATGGCAAGAAAACGTTGATCAGATTGTCGAAGAGTGCCGCGGCGGGCTCGGCGATGTCTTCGTTAAAGCGTTGCATCCGCAAGAAGATGATTATTTCATCATCAAGCCGAAACATTCCGGTTTTTACGGGACACAGTTGGATATTCTCTTAAAGCATCTCAATATCTCACGCCTGATCATTACGGGCATCACGACCGACATGTGTATCCTGTTTACGGCAAACGACGCTTATATGCGGGAATACGAAATCTGGGTGCCAAAAGACTGTACCGCAGCCGAGACGCAAGATGCGAAAGAGCACGCATTGGAAATTCTCCACACGACATTATCCATTGATTGTTCCAGCAGCAGTGACGTATCGTTCGACTAAAAGGAGGACAGCATCATGTTGCAATACTTTTCAGGAACATGTGAGACGGCACGAAAACGACTCCTCGAAACCGCACTGCATCATTTGCCGACAAAATACCCGTCCATTTCACACCTGCCGATCAACCAGGCACAAAATGCCAGCTGCGACTTGATTCATGCGAAACGTGAGGGAAATCATGCGTTGCTCATTCTCAGCAGCGGTCTGCATGGAATCGAAGGGTTTACGGGGAGCGCGATGCAATTGCGATTTTTAGAAGAACATCTCGCCCGGCTTAACAGCAGCGAAGTCGATCTTTTATTCATTCACGCTATGAATGTAGACACCATGGACCATCACACTTATGCACCGTTTCGTGGTGTTTTCATCCCGAAGGCGGGCTCCGGTAGTCGATTCGGACACTTCCCGTTTTCGTTCCAAACAGTAAGCCGGTTACTTCCAATCGGTCCCGGTCGTTTGTTCAAAAGCGCCACAACCGTACCAGTTCCTCAACCGATAAGTATTCATTTTGACGGACAGCCGCCTGACCCGTATATTCATGACGTCCTTTCTGCAGTTTCCGACCTCATCACTCCCTACTCGCACGTTTTGTTTCTTGACTGTCACACGGGTCACGGCCTCCAGACAGAAGTTCAACTGGTCCTGCCTTCCGCTGATTGCCGCACACCGGATCATTTAAAAGAATTCACCCGTTATCCGATTGTCGAACATCCACTTTATCTCTTTGAAGGTGAATGGTTGAACTCACTGTATCAGTGGACGCATGAAAAGCAGATTGGTTTCCTTGGACTGATCATCGAATGCGGAACAGCTAAAGACTCATCCGGTTTTCGACTGCCTCTGCAAGCGATCTTTACCGAAAACCGGCTTTGGCGTCAGCATGTCATGAACGAAACGGATTTGCTCTTTTCGCATATGGTGGAATTAATGAATGATCCGTTGAACTATCCGTTGCTCAAGCGGAATCTGACTTGGTCGTCCTCCTGATAACTGCCTACATCACCGGTCCAAATCATTTTCTAAAACATTACATTTTGATGACAATCCTTCCCCTTTGGTTTTCGTTTTTCTTAAACAGGTATATATATCATGTGCGTTTTATATATGTTTTTAATCTGAGGGAGGAATGAATCATGTTCAGACACCAAAAGGAATTACAGTTCGAAGTTAAGGTCGACCGGCCGGATCCGAAACTTGCACGGGCTGTCCAGGAAGTATTAGGCGGACAATTTGGGGAAATGACCGTCATGATGCAGTATCTGTTCCAAGGATTCAACTGTCGGGGAAATGAAAAGTACAAGGATATGCTGATGGATATCGGCACGGAAGAAATCGGTCACGTCGAAATGTTATGTTCTTTAATTTCGCAATTGCTCGACGGTGCTTCACCCGACGACCAAGCTGAGGCGGCCAAGGATCCTGCCATCGCCGCAATTCTCGGTGGAATGAATCCGCAACACCTTCTTGTCAGTGGACTCGGCGGACTTCCTTCCAATTCAAACGGGGTGCCGTGGAACGGTTCCTACATTGTCGCGAGTGGTAATCTCTTGGCGGATATGCGATCCAACCTCCATGCGGAATCGCAGGGGCGACTTCAGGTCGCACGTCTCTATCACATGACGAACGATGAAGCAGTCCGGACAACACTCCGGAAAATGCTGGCCCGCGACCGGTATCATCAATATCAATGGATGGCAGCCATTGAAGAGCTGGAAGAGAAAAACGGCATCGTCGTCCCGGCCACGTTTGCACCGGAAGAAGAAATGGAAGCCCAGCCGCATGCTTATGAATTTTGGGACTTGTCGGAAGGAACGGCTTCAAAAGAAGGACGCTGGGCGCAAGGAAGCGCGCAGGATGGAACCGGTGAATTCGTGTATCTCGAAAATCCGGCACCGCAGGGTCAAATTCCAAATCCTGAAGTTCCGGCACACAATCTGCACCATGATTTGAATGAACCGCCGCAAAAACGAGGCGTCGCGGATACAGTCAAACGCATTCTAAAGGACAAGGAGTGAGGCAGGATGGCGAAACAACTGGCGTTGCACGAGACGTTGGAAATCCATGAAATTATGACAATGAAGCAATCCTGTCTTGTCAAATCTTATGCACTTAGCCCGCTCGTCAAAGATAAAAAGTTAAAAAAACTGATTGAACAGGACATCAAAGAATCAGAACGTGCACTAAAAGAGCTACAATCTTTATTCCATTGATTCCACCAGACGAACGACCGGAGGTGCTTTTTGTGACCATTCAAAAACAGATGAACCGTGCCAGCAAGAAAAGAGACGAACTGATCGCCATCGACCACCTCGTCAGTGCCAAATCACTCGTCCGCGCCTATGCCGTGGCCGTTACGGAAGCTGCTTCTCCCGATGTCAGAAAAATCCTGACGAAGCAGTTGAATCATGCCATTCAGACACATGCTGATATTGCGACTTACATGATTGAAAATGATATGTACCTGGCATACGATTTAAAAAAGCAGTTGAAGCATGATGAAGAAAAGATGAACCTGATTCAGGAATTGGTTCAGAGCAAGTAAACATTTCCCTCTCTTCGGTCGAGAAGAGAGGGTTTCGTAACTTCCGCCTATTATGGGAAGCGAAAGGGATTAAAAGACTGATCGGAGGACGCCGTTATGCTATCCGTTAAAAACATTACAGTCAAGCAACTTGGTCAAGATTTACATCTTTCGTGGCAAGCGGATTCTCCCGTTCAGCTTCTCCGTGACGGTGAGATCCTCAGTGATGGCGCGGCACACGAATTCATCGATACGACGCTTGCTCCCCTCTCTCCCGTGCAATATGAACTGCGGACCAATCACGTCCGTATCACAATCGATACAGCCGTTGTCGCCGATGAGGGAACATTGTTTTGGAATCAAAAATCCACCGTCATCATCCGTTCAGACCAGGAATTACTTTTGGTATGGGGGGCTATCCCGGATGTCGAATCCTACAGTATCTTCCGAGATGGAAAACGCTTGGGCGATACGGATGATCATACGTGGTACGAAGCATCATCGCAAGACGAGTCTGCCCGTTACGAAATCCGTGCCCTCCGACCATCGTCTCGTCAGAATGTACCACTCTCCTCCGTCATGGAGGGAGCGTTAAAACTTTTGAATCATTTAAAACACGAACCAGATCGGGAACGGGAGTTTGAATCGTTTATTCTTTATATCCTTCTCCATCCGTTTGTATCTGAGCCCCTTGCACCGAATAAAGAACCCGAAGCCGTCCGCGCACGACTGCGAATCATGACGTTTATTGCTCCACCGATTTTAAAAAATCCGAATCTGCTTTCTCCTCATATTTATTTTGAGGGCGATGACCGGACCTTTGATCCCCATGCGACGGAATACCGGACGTTGACTGAGATTGCCATGACAGGCTTACAGGATGTTCCTCATGTTCACCTTGCTAAGCAGGCCAATCCGACACGTTCTCTGACCTCGACGGGACGCCTAAGGAGTGAAGACGTAGCATCGACACGGAAGGTTTATCTGGAAGATATTGAAAAGGACCGAGACTTTCTCCAGTTTACGACCCGGCATTCAGTCGGCAATCCGTTGGTGATCGCTCCCGACATCAACTATACGGTCCATACCGCGTATGGTCACGGAAGATGGCGGTTGTGCGGAACTCATCTTCGTTCCCCTCACCATGAAATTTATCTGCAAACAGAATCCTGTGCTTTTCAGCCGATTCATCAAACACATGACCTCGGTCTCAGTTTTTTAGCTGACCCTTTACCGAGTTGCCATTGGCTGTTCATGGAGGCCAGATGATATTCATTACCTCATCAAAAAAGCCAGACGATGAACATCGTCTGGCTTTTTTGATGAAACATATGCCGAACCCGTATCAGTCATGGAATCGGGCGCGTGTTTCTTTAGAAGGAAGCATACATTGTTGCTTTTCTCCGAACCATTCATGCCGGTGTTTCGCGACAATATCATACACAAAATCTCTTCCGACACGCGGTAAGAAGCGGAAAAACGAAGCGAATGGCCATGCGCCGTTTAAGTGTCTGGTAATCCGTAGCGCTGCATCCGATTTGATATAAGGAACTCCCTGCTCGATAACCACAACACTGTTTAAATCAGATGGTAAACGATGTTTTTGAATGAGTTCCTGTCCAGTCGCGCCCTGCAATGAAGCAAAATCATAGTACCCTTGATCCCGTTTCAGGATAAACTGCACACTGGCATCACACAAATTGCATTCCCCATCAAATAAAATGATTGGCTTCACGTTTGTGTCCTCCCTCTATCAATGATTTCCTTTTTTCTAGTTTAGCTCAAATCCATAAAGCAAACCTGTATTTCGCTTCTTATTGCTATCGATGATCAATCCATACCATTTTTATACATGTTTTAGAGACGATCAATCCTGTCTCATCCATCGCGTATCTAGGCTCTGAACGAATGCTTTTAAATCATCCTGCGTCCGGATAAGAGTCTGACAGGTCACCTGCTCATTCTGAATCAATTTGATTCGAACAGGCGGTTCGTTGATCAAGCTGAACGCAAAAAGCAAGGTCGAATGTTTTTGTGTATAGACGGCAACCGCCAGCAATTCCTCATGTAGTCGTTCTCTCACTTCTTCACTTGTATGCATATGTAAGAGATGGATGGTTTCATTAAGAAGGGACGATTTCATACGTTCTGACACGTCCAAATACCGGACTTCAAGGTGAACTTCATGATTTCTTCCCCGCCGCGTCGTAAGGAAAAACGGAGGGTGAATTAATTTTTGAATAAAACGAATGATGCGTTCAATGCTTATCTCAGACATCAAAAACCTCTTTTCTAACCTCGATACCAAATGTTCGAAGATTTTTCTTTTGTTGCGCCAAGATCCAGCCAAAACATTAAACATATAAGAATATCGTATGTTTAATTCCAAAGAAACCTGATTTGCTTAGCCTTTTTTAGTTTAACATATTTCGTCTTTTCAGACCGAATCCGAAGCCATAAAAAAAACGAAAAGCGGTCCACTTTTTCTTTTGATAAAAAGAAGACCGTGCTTATTCGTTTCATCCAATCTGCACTTTTGTTAAATCTTCTAATGTGTACGCTTGCAAAGCATTTGAAAATAATAAAAAAGCATTATCAAAAGCTTGCCGCGTATTTCGAAGCGATTCTTTCTCGTGTGTTGGCAATACTTCTTTCAAATACGAAACTTCTTCAAATAAAGCCACCACTTGACCCAGCGTGATTTCATTCGGTGCTTTGGCTAACTTAAATCCCCCATTCCGTCCCTGATAAGACGTAATTAACCCGAACTTACTCAATGAATGGACAATTTTCATCAAATGATTTTTGGAAATGGCGTAATGATCCGCTACTTCTTGGATTTGAACAAGCCGGTTGGGATTCAAAGTGGCATAGAGCAGAACGCGAATTGCATAATCCGTCGACCGTGTCATTTTCATTCTTTTCACCTTCTTGAGTTCTTGCCGTTCTAATCAAACAATTACATGAGAGTATGTTTATCTTGTTAGCGTGCACTTGCACATAATATAATCAAATATAAAATATTTTCTTGGATTTTACAATCGAATTGAGGGTTTCCGGTTCTACCTTTTTTATCCGAATGCATTTATGTGCTTCTTCCATCAAAAAAAGACATTGCGTTTTCGCAATGTCTTTTCGTAATAATCAGTCCCGTGCTGCCAAACGGTACAGCAGATCAAGCAACTCGATGTAGAGCCAGATGATCGTTACGATTAATCCGAACGCGGCCACCCACTCCATCGATTTCGGCGCACGGGCCTGGACTTGTTGCGAGATGAAATCAAAGTCCATCACGAGCGACAGTGAGGCGACGATGACGATGACAAACTGAATGCCGATCGCAAGCGGCGAACTGCCGGTCATGAACGGCAGATCGACACCAAACAACGCGAGCAACAAGTTGACGCCGTACAAGACGAGGATTGAAAGAATCGCTGCCGTGACAGCCGAACGGAATCGTTGTGTCACTTTGATCATGCCGGTCGTATAGACGAACCACATCGCAAACGAGACGACGAATGTCGCGAGGACCGCCTTACCGACGAGTCCCGGGTACATACTTTCGAACATCAACGAAATCGCTCCGACGGCGACCCCTTCGACGATTGCATAGACCGGTGAGAGCACGGGTGCCGTTCGTGGTTTAAACGTGATGATCAGCGCGAGAATCAATCCGAGGACGACTCCGCCAATCAAAGCCGGTACTAAAAATTGCGGATTCGCGGCTAAGAAGAACCATGTTCCACCGGCTGCTGCCGTGACAAGGGCGAGCAACAGGAAAATCTTACTCATCGTCCCTGCCTTCGTCATCGGCCGTTCACCGGCACGTGCCGTTTCAAAACCACGGCGTAAGGCCGGATTCACTTTAAATCGTGTTGCCATCTTGCGTTCACTCCTTCTATTTTTTCTATTTCTTACTACGGTTGTTTCCCGGAAAAGTTTCAGCTTAACCAACTATTTAAGGCATTCAGCTGCAGCATGACGACCGGGATCGATGCTTTCGCTGAGACAAGGTGCGACGTCGCCTGTCCGACTTTACCTGTCGTGACGAACGGTTCGTCCATAATCCCTTCGCCGATCGGTCCAAAAGGATCACTGTCGATGATCCGGTGCTGATAACGAATGAAGATTTCTTCATCTCCTTGAAGCATCTTACATCCCGATTCCTCGAGCGGCCGGTCGACTCCGTATTCGGCGTAATGCCAGACGGTCGTCGAATCCCACGGTGAACCGAGATGCAGAATCTGTCCGTCCGCTTCGATGAACTTTTCAAGCGGTGAACCAGGACCAAATCCATTTTCAATCGTATGTCCGGCAACGAATTCCGATGCCTCGTTTCCCCACGCCGTGACTGACCACATCGGGTGGGCACTGCGTTTGACGCCCGGGAACGTCCGGAACAGTTCCGGTACCTTGCCGATACTCCGGGTTGGTGTCTTCGCCGGATCATACGCCGGCATTTCCTGACGGATCGTTTCCCACCAATCTTCCGGAACGGCGGGACGGCTCCAGTTTTTCGGATCCGAATTATCCGTACTCTGTGCCGCCATCATGATCAGACCGTCCGGCGTGATGACTTCCTGCAACGCTTCGATCAGCGCTTGTGCCCCGCCGGGAATCCAGCCGATCTGTTTCATCGCGCTGTGGACGAACACTTTCATACCGGGCGTGACCCCCAGCTGTTTTAAATCTGCGATCAGTTTTGATTTCGTGACCATTTGTCTCGTTTCCATTTCGCACCCCTCACTCGACGACAAGACGAATCGTCGATCCTGTTTTACCTTGCGTCACTTCAATTTTCGCATCGACCCGTGATTTCAGTTCCTGCACATGACTGATGATTCCAACCATCCGACCGCTTGCCTGAATCGATAACAACGTTTCGATTGCCTGCTCGAGCGATTCCGGATCAAGCGTACCGAATCCTTCATCGATGAACATCGTCTCAAGCGATACACCTCCGCTCGCTTCCTGCACGACTTCCGACAGACCGAGTGCCAAGGCGAGTGAGGCCTTAAAGCTTTCCCCGCCGGACAACGTCTTGACGTGACGAGTCTGCGACGTATAGGCATCAAAAACGTTTAAATCAAGACCGTATTTCTTCAAGCCTTTTCCGGCTTCCGTCTTCCGTTCGAGCAGGAAGCGTCCGGACGTCATCCCGTGCAAGTGACGGTTCGCCGCCTGCAGGATTTCGTCAAAGTAGGCGGTCTGGACATACGTTTCAAACGTCATCCGTTGCGCGTTCTCTCCGACACCGACCCGGGCCAGCTCACCGAGGATACCGTACCGTGCATCCTCCGCTTCGATTTGTTGCTGAAGACTCGACCAGGCATCGACCAGTTGTTTGATGTGCAACTGTTCTTTCTCAACGCCAATCCGGTAATCCGTCGCTGTCGCCAGTTCCGCTTCCGCTTGTCTGACGAGCGGACGAAGAGCCGTCAGATCCGGACGATCCTGTTGCTGAATCAGTTGTCGGATCCGCCCAAGACCACTTTCGACATCCTGCCGTTTTCGCCGGTCGGCTTCGAGTCGCTCCGCTAACCCTTCCATCATCTGTCGTGTCAGACGGGCCTGCTCGAATTGTTCGACTGTCTCGAAGCGTTCTTCCTGTAAACTCCGTTCAAACACGCGTTTGACTTCCGTCTGCTTGGATGTATGTGTCGCCAATTCTTCTTCGATATGCTCGAGGCGTCCACTTCGTGCCGCGACTTCTTGATCGAGCCGTTGTTTTTGATTCTGACTTGCTGTCCGTGCCGCTTCAAACTCCGCCAATCGTTTTGTCAGTGTCTGCTGTTCGGTTTCCAACTCACGACGTGACGGCTCATCCGGATTTCGGTTCAGCATGCCTTCAAGCCGAGCGAGCTCAAGCAACAGTTTCGACTGCTGATTCGTCTCCTCTTCGATTTGCCGGTCCGCCTGTTCCAATGCCGTCTCGATTGTCCGGAGCTGTTGATCCAGTTGCTGTTTTCGTTCCTGTTGTTGCTGTAATCTATTTTCTTGCCCTTTCAAGTCGTTGATTTCAGAACGAATCGCGGTCACATCGGTCGGAACCGGTTGTCCGTCTGCAAGTGTCGCGAGTTCCTGTTCGAGTTGCCGTTTCCGTTCTGCGACTGTCCGGTACGTCGCCTGTAACTCCTGGTGCGCCGATTGTGCGGTTAAGTAGGCCTGATGCAACGCTTCGACATCGAGCGCTTCCGTTTTGACAGCAAGTTGCGGATGCGTTGCACTACCGCAGACCGGACATGCTTCCCCGTCATGCAGATGTGCCGCAAGTTCCGCTGCCAGTTGACGGCGTTCATTCTGCCGGCCAGCCGTGTACGTTTTTTCAGCCTGTTCTTTCTCCACTTTCACGCGTGTCCCCTGCTCGATCAACCGGAGCCGATCGGCTTCATTCCGTTGCCACTCTAAGTGTTTCTGTTCCATGGATTGCAGGACGAAGCGGCGTTCCTGTAAGGACAGACGGGTGCTCGAATCGTCGATCATCATCGAAATCTCTGCCTGCAGCTGTGTCCGGTCACTGCGCTGACGGGTCCGTTGTTCACGTAATGCGTCCGGATTCAGCTTAGCAACGGCACGCCGTAAGTCTTCTTGTTGACGCACCAATTGTTCTTGATCCTTCAGCCGTTGCAGCTCTTCCGTGATTTGCTCCAGGCGCCGTGACGCCTCGCGTATTTCCGGTTCCTGCATCGTCAATCGTTCGACGGTCCGGTTGACCTGGTCGAGTTGCTGTTGCAGGTGCTTGAGTTCGGACAGGACGGTTTGTTTCGTCCCGGTCAATTGCCGGACCGATTGTTCCTCCGACTGAAACATTTCGTACACCCCTTGGATGGCTGCTGCCCGGGAAGCCGCGTCATATTGTTTTTTCTGACGTATTGTTTCCGGCAACGTCAAGGCGAGCTGTTTTTCGAGATGTAACAATTGATCGTACTCGGTAAATGTCTGCTCGAGGTGCTCCGCCTGCCGCAGCCGCTCCGTCAACTGTTCGACCGTTTGACGTCCTGTCTGTTCCACCGTTTTCGCCTGTTCAATTTTTTCATCAAGTGCTACAAGCAATGTATCTGTCTGGTGACGGATTGTCGTTTCCGTCGCTTCCGACCAGTTGAGGTCGAGCGGTAATTCTTCGAGCTTCGCAAGCTGCTTCGTTTTCGTTTCTTTGATCGCCGCAGCAAGATCCAGCGCTTTCCGGTGCAGCCGTTGCTGAAACTCCCCATAATGTTCCGTCTTGAACAACTGCTTGAGGATCTGCAGCTTATCTTTTGACTCCGCCATTAACAGTTCCCGGAACTTATTTTGCGGAAGCAATAAGATTTGCGAAAACTGTTTGTGATCGAGTTGTAACAGTTCCTGCACCTGTTGGCGGATTTCCGGGATTTTCAGCGCAAGCGGCTTCCAGGCCGTCCCGTCATGCCGGGCGAGTTCCGCCTCATGGCCGTAATCCGTCTTATTGACCGGATGCGGCTGACTCGGTTGCCGGATAATTCGGTAGCGTTCGCCTTTTAACAGAAATTCGAGTTCAACTTCCGTCTTGTCTTCCGGTTTCGCGAAATGACTGCGCAAATCGCTCATTTCCCGTTCCCCGCCTGACGTCTCGCCATATAAAGCAAACGTCAGCGCATCAAAAATCGTCGTTTTCCCGGCACCGGTATTCCCCGAGATGACGAACATCGTCCGACCGCCGAGTGCGCGAAAATCAATTGTCTGTTCGTCGGCAAACGGTCCGAACGCACGTAAGGTTAATCGTTCTGGACGCATGCAGCTTCCTCCTCTAAGACGGCCTGCATTGCATCCGTCGGTTGTTTTTCCCGGACTGCTTCATAAAACTCCTGGAACAGATCCGTCAGCGTCGCCGCCTGGACCTGATCGCGTGATGCCTGGACCGCCCGGGTACTTTCGCGGGTGAAGCCGGTCCGCTCGAGATGGAGGATGTTCGGGTACAGTTTCTTCAGTTTCCCCATCGGATCAATCAAGGCTTCGGCATCCGTCAGGTTGATTTTAATGTAATCGTCCGTCGCTTGTGTTTCGACGAAGACCGGATCCGTCAGTTCGGCAAGACTGCCTGTCAGTTCACGCAAATCGCGCTTGGCCGTCAACGGTTCGAAGCGACGGTCAAACGTCCCGTTTTCGTTCAGTGTCAAAATATCGACGCCTTTGACATGACTGGCTTCCGAAAACGAATATTTCAATAACGAACCGCTGTACCGGATTGTCTCCGACTTGATCGCAAGTGGATTATGCAAATGTCCGAGCGCCGTATAGGTGAACGGAGCAAACGCACTGGCGCTGACCTGTCCCGCTGTCCCGACCAACAATTGGCGTTCGGAATCGGTCTCAAGCCCGCCGATGACAAAGGCATGCCCAACGAGGACACTTGGTCCATCGATGTCCAGCGTTCCGATGATTTTTCGCATCGCGTCATCATGCGTCCGGATTGTTTCATCCTGATAGACATAGCGGACGGTCGCCGGATCTGCGAACGGCACCGGATAAAAACGGACGCCGTTGATCTGAACCGGTTCGATCGCCTCCGTCAATTTACCTGCCAGGTGAAGACCCGCCCGTTGTAATAACGGTGTACCGAAACTCAGCCGTTCCGCTGAATCATGGTTGCCGCTGATCGCGACGACCGGAATCTTCCGTTCCAGAACAATGTCGGCTAACACCGTATCAAGCAGTTCGACCGCTTCCGTCGGCGGGACGGCACGGTCATACAGATCACCGGCAATGATGACCGCGTCCGGCTGTTCCCGGTCAAGCAATTGTAGAAATTCCTGGAGAACAGCCCGCTGATTGTCGAGCATCGATTCGCCATGAACGATTTTTCCTAAATGCCAATCGGCAGTATGAATCCATTTCATCTCTCATCACGCTCACTTTTCCTCTATAATATCCTTATTTTAGCATGACTTGAATGTTTCTGACGATGATCTGACCGATTCCAAACCAAGTAAAACCCATTGCTTGACCGATAGTCTCCCGGTCAAGCAATGGGTTTTATGATGCATCATGTTTTAAAGGTCAGTCCACGTTCACCAAGCAACTGTTTTAACTTCGGTATCGAAGAAGGTCCGATTCCGTGCCACTGCAGAATATCATGTTCATGATACATCGCTAACAATTCCAATGATGTCACGCCGTGTTCACTCAGGGCCCGTTGTGCCGGCTTTGCGAGAAGCTCAAAAGGATTCGCCTCAGGTTTGTCTGAATTCATTATAGCTTCCTCCTGACAATAGACAAAAACCGCCTTCCTGTTTAGCTGGAAGGCGGTTTTTCGGACGGCTTATTTGTCATCTTCAGTGGGTGTGGCGCTTTTGACGAAATCGTTTGACCGACGTGAAGATAGACACGGACCCTCCGATGATTGCCCCGACGACAATCCCGGTCGTAAATTTTCCTCCGGGATTTTTCGCAGAACCTGGTTCAATTGCTGTTATATGTTCTTCCTGCTTCTGCTCGAATAACTGTTGGAGAGGGGAGGATGTAGGCTCGACTTCGACAATCCGGTCAACTTCCTGTTGACGGTCTTCCCGGCGTTCGACGCTGCAAGGTGACAGATAGAACGGATTCAGGTTCGTCCGATACCGGTCTGGATTCCAATTCGCTTGCTGAACGGCTTCAGCTGCATGGTCTGTCCGCTTCGTCTGATCCAATGACTGGATCGATTGATCGAATTCTTGTTTCATCGTAATCACTCCTCTTCACATTCAATTTCACCAAAAATCTCCGACTTACGTCTGAAGTCTTATTTACCTCTTTTTTAAACATCTAAAACATGTATTCAAAAAAATGTTTTATTTTTTTGTGAACGTCCCTTCGAAATAGGTCTCGTAAATCCGTTTCGCTTGCGCAAGATCCGCTTCGCCGTGAAGCAGGATTCGCCCATCGGCAAAGGCGGTAATCCGATGTTGTTCCGTCTCGAACATCAACAGATACGGATTGCGTAGACAGCTAATTCCACGGCCACTCATCTCCTGTTCAAGCCGGATTAAATCACGGGTCCCTTCCCCGCGGATTTGAACGGTATCCCGGCCGCATAATGTCACGAAGTGAAGTGGCTGAGCATTGAGGTACGGATAGACGGGGTTATCGCCGCAGGACGGACAAGAAGATTGTTTTAAGGACACAACATTGATTTGGCTCTGTTGATTGTTCCAGACATCAAATGATAGCACCGTCTGCCGTAATGCAGCTTCCGCTCCGGTCAAGTATTTTAATGCTTCCGTCACTTGATGCGCCGCAACCAGCTGGACGACCGGACTGATGACGCCTGACGTATCACATGTCTCCTGCTGTTTCGGCAAATGATTGAGCAAACAATGCAGACAAGGGGTCTGTCCCGGACGGATCGTATAGGTCATGCCGTAACTGCCGACACATGCACCGTAAATCCAAGGAATCCGAAATTTTGCCGCAACATCATTGATCAGCATCCGGACAACGAAGTTATCGGTCCCATCCACAAGCAAATCTGCTTGTCCGACAAGCCGTGTAATATTCATTGCCGTCACATCTTCGACAATCGCCTCGATCGTCACCGTCGAATTGACGGCACCGAGCCGGCGTTTCGCCGCAACCGCCTTTGGCAAATGGTTCCTGACATCCTGTTCCGTATAGAGTTGTTGCCGTTGTAAATTGCTCCACTCGACGTAATCCCGGTCGATCAGAGTCACTCGTCCGATTCCTGACCGGACAAGCTGTTCCGCACTCGCTGTCCCGAGTGCACCGAGACCGACGATGACGACGTGCCGCTGTCCCAGTTGATCCTGCCCCTCCTGTCCGATTGGACGAAAGCGGATTTGTCGGCTATACCGGTCCATCATGGGCGACTGATCCCGGTCGTCGGACTGCTCGCCGTCGCATACCGTTTTTTCTCAATCCGTCCTGCTTCAAAGCCGAGTCGTCCCGCTTCAACCGCAAGCTTCATTGCACGTGCCATCTTGACCGGGTCTTTCGCATGCGCGACGGCTGAATTCAATAGGACACCATCAGCTCCGAGCTCCATCGCGTACGCCGCGTCAGCCGGTGAACCGATGCCGGCGTCGACGATGACCGGTACTGACATTTGTTCGATGATGAAGCTGAGCGCGAGCGGATTTAAAATGCCCTGTCCGGAACCGATTGGTGATGCTGCCGGCATAATCGCATGACAGCCGAGTTCTTCGAGCCGACGGGCAAGCAACAAATCGTCTGATGTATACGGCAAGACGATGAAGCCATCCTTGATTAATTCCTCTGCTGCTCGTAATGTTTCAATCGGATCCGGCAGCAGTGTCTTGTCACAACCGATTACCTCGACCTTGACCATATCGCACATCCCTGAGGCCCGGGCAAGGCGGGCAAGGCGGACCGCTTCCTCCGCCGTCTTCGCACCCGCAGTGTTCGGCAAGAGATCATAGCAGCTTAAGTCAAGCGCTGCGAGCGGATCGTTCTGTTCCTTTGCAAAGACGTCGAGACGCCGGACGGAAAACGTTAAGATGTTTGTTTCCGATGCTTCGACCGCTTGCTGTTGCTTCTCATTATCCGAATATTTTCCTGTCCCCAGTAACAATCGTGATGCAAATGTTTTTCCGCCAATTTCTAACATGTTATCCGCCTCCTACAAAATGAACGATTTCAATGACATCTCCGGACGTAACGTCCGTATCCGGATAGCTCGACCGGTCGATGATTTGATGATTCTGCTCGATGATGACGACTTGTCCCTGAATCTTTAGTTCCTCCAACAAATCGTGTAACGTCCTGATTTCCTCTGTCAAAGCATAGTTTTTCCCATTCAATCGGATAGTCATCTGCTTTCCTCCTGTCGTCGGCTGTTAAAACCATCCAGTGTCACTCTTGGCGTTTGCCCCATGAGACAATCGGCCAAGACGTTGGCCGTCGCAGGGGCCAGTAAGATGCCATGCCGGTGATGGCCTGACGCGACGAACAACCCATCGATTCCGTCCACTGCTCCGAGATACGGCAGACCGTCCCCGGTTTGCGGTCGAACACCGGACCAAGCTTCCACGAACACGGCCTCTGTAAGCGGCGGATAGAGCTTTACTGCTGCATTCAATAACAAACGAATACTGTTCAGACTGACGGTCGTTGATTCATCACCAACCCGTTCCGTCGCCCCGATGATGATCCGTCCGTCTGCTTTCGGGACTAAATAGACCGCATCACCAAACAGCGTCCGATTGAGTTGTCCGGTCGTCAGCCGGACAGACAGACACTCGCCCTTGACCGGAAGTGTGTTAATCGTCACTCCGACCGTCTGTAACAATTCTTCCGATCCGCGACCACCGGCGACAATAATTTGTCTGCCCGCCCGTAGCCCCCGGTTCGTCTCGGCGCCGGTCACCGTTTGTCCGTCCCGTACGAGACGTGCTACGACCGTTGCCTCTTCGATTACCCCGCCCCGTCGTTCGATGGCACTGCGTAATGCTTGTGCAAGCAACCGCGGATCAACCTGTCCGACCGAATCAAACGTCCGCCAGTGATGCGCCTGTTGCATACGAAACGGTTGTTCCAGATACCCGCTTCCGAGACCGGTCTCGTCAAACAATTGTTGCACGAATTCCGGATACAGCGTCCGGCTCAGCCGGGCCAGTTCATGTAATGGTGCCAGCAATTCTTCATCTGTCGCGAGCATTCCCGCTGCTGCTTGCGTCGCTCCCTGACCGACAGTTGACTGTTCAAGCAAATGAACGGTTTTCCCGCGCTGCAGGAGCTCATAGCCGAGCGTCAAACCAATGATGCCGGCTCCGATGATTAAAACATCCGGGCGTGTCATCGTTGCATCACCGCCCGGAATCGGTTGGCTGCTTCGACCGGAGACGCCTGACCGAGAATGCCCGACAAGACGGCCCCGCCTGCGCAGCCGGTCGCCAGGATATCCGGCAGATTGTCCGGTGTAATGCCACCAATTGCAATGACAGGAATCGATGTCCAGTCGACAACTTGTTTCAAGGCGTCGAGTCCCCGGGGCGGTACACCCGGTTTTGATCCCGTCTCAAAAATATGGCCGTACAGGACGTAATCAGCACCGGCTTGTTCCGCCGCTATCGCTTCCGTTAACGAGTGAACCGATTGACCGATCACCAGTTCCGGAAAACGGTGACGGACGAGGTCGACCGGAATGCTGCGTGTTGTCAGCTGAACTCCGGTGCCGGTGACGACTGCCACGTCCAGCCGGTCATGGACAATTAATTGCTCTGTCTTTACGCCTCGTCGCACGAGTGTTTCGATGCACACGACCAGTTCCTTCGCTGACCATAACGGCTCCCGCAGATGAATCCGGTCGACGGATAGTGTGAGTTTCGGCAACAGATGTTCGAGTATGTCCGGATGCCGCTTGCCGGTTGTCATCAGATGTAACTGGCTCATCATTTCCCCCTTTCCACACGAAAAAGGACCACCCCATGAACTGATGGAGTGGTCCTACAAAAAAGGGCGACAGTCGTCGCATCCTCTATGAATGATCGGAATCCACTTCCCTCCGCTAGTACGAACTAGATCAGGTTCAAAGGGTCCGGATACTTCCGTCTCAGTCTGCTGCGAGACTCCCCTAGTGTAGATATTGATTTGTGTGGTACGCCTGTAGTTTACCACGGGTAGTCCGATTTGTTCTACCCTTGATTAGTGTCGCATGTCCGATTCGACCGCTTTGACCTGCTCAATCAAGCGTTGGTATTCGTCGACACGTTTCGTTTGCGACAAGTCATACGTTTGTTTTAAGTGTAAGACCCGCATGACCTTCTGATCCAGATCTGCTCTCGACAATTTACCTTGTTTAATCCGTGCCATGATTTCCTTATGAACGGACGCGTACGCACCGGGTGAGGAAAACATCGCCATATCCGCACCATTTTCGAGGGCAAGACTTGCCGCCTGGGCAAGTCCGTACCGTTCTGTGATGGCTCCCATGACCAAATCGTCCGTGATGATGACACCGTCAAACTTCAGCTCATCCCGTAACATCCCGGTCATGACGGGTTTCGACAACGAAGACGGACGGGTTTTGTCGAGTGCCGGAAACAGGATATGCGCGACCATGACCATCTCGGCCCCTTCCTGAATCGCCCGTTTGAACGGGACCAGCTCCGTCTGCTCAAGTTCCGCTTTCGTCGCATCGACCCGCGGCAGACCGACATGCGAGTCGACGGTCGTATCCCCGTGTCCCGGAAAATGTTTGACGACCGGAACGATGTCTTCTTCTTTCATGCCCTGCATCAATGGCACACCAAGCCGGGCGACTTGTTGCGGATCCGCACTGAGCGCCCGGTCGCCAATGATTGGATTCGCCGGATTACTGTTCACATCAAGGACCGGTGCGAAATCCATATTAAAGCCGTAAAAACGGGAAATCGAACCAAGTGTCTGTCCGACTTCCTTCATCAATGCCGGATCATTTTTATGACCAAACGACAGGCTCGGTGATAATTTGAGCTGTGCGTCCGGGACCCGGCTGACCCGTCCGCCTTCCTCGTCAAAGCCAAGGAACGCTTTTGAATCAGCGGTTTGCGCCTTGGCAATCGCTGTTGTGAAGGTTTTCAGTTGATCGGTTGAGGTGATATTGCCACCAAGCAGCAGGACACCACCGAGCGCATGGTCCTGCAATAATTGACGGTCCGCTTGTGTCAAAGCCGTTCCCGTTACGCCAATGTACAGCAATTGATCGACTTTTTCCGCCGTCGACATGTTCGAAACGGTTTGCTTGAGTTGTTTCTCTGCCCGTTCAGCAGCAGAAGGTCGATCCGGCTGCGGCGGCTTTGTTTTCTTTGCCGGCTTCGGTTGCGGGTCAGCGGGTTGTACGGGCTCGTCAGCACAACCGGCAAGGAGGACGCTTGCCAACAGAACAGGGACAATCCGTTTCAAATCGGTTCCTCGTTCCGGACGCCGTTGATCGAGTAATAAACTTCAATCTCTGCGTTCAGCGATTGCGAGACCGAGCAGTATTTGTCTTTTGATAAGGCAATCGCCCGGCGGACTTTATCGTCCGGTAAATCACCTTCGAGCCGGTAATGAATCGAGATCGTCGTGAAACGCCGGGGATGATCATCCGCCCGTTCGCCTTCGATATCCATTTCAAATGACGTCAGCGTCAAGCGCATCTTTTCTAAAATCGAGACGATATCGATGCCGGTACAGCCGGCAACGGCATGAAGCAAGAGCTCCGTCGGCCGGGGTGCCTGATTGTCCCCGCCGTTTTCCGGTGCCGCATCCATCGCTAAGTGATGTCCGGATTCGGTTTCCCCGCTGAAGCCCATCTTTTGATTCCAAGTGACTGTTGCTTGCATCAAGATCACGTCCTTTTCTGATTTAGGTGATGTTTCCTACTCTGTTAGTATACCCGAATCAGTGACAGGTGAAATTGACTGTCTATTCACAATAATGCTTCTTTTTCCGGGTCAGGTAAATCCGGTTTCCGCCCTTCTTAAATCATGCTATTCTGATAAACGATAGTTTTTTTGCGCACAGGCGCCAGAAGTGGGGAATTGTATATGTCATCATCATCGACTCGTTTGAGTCAAGCCGACTGGTTGTTAATCGCGACGTTATCCATGTTGACTTTTGTCCTTGGAACAAGCGAATTCGTCATCGTCGGTATTTTATCTGAAATTGCGGACGGTCTGAACATCACAATTGCAAAAGCCGGCACGCTTGTCTCCGCCTTTGCGATCGCCTTCGCCATCGGAACACCGATAACGATGTCCTTGACCGGACACCTTGAGCGGCGGAAGTTAATGCTCAGTCTGATTTTCGTCTGGATTATTCTGAATATCTGCAGCGGGATCGCACCGAATTATGAACTGTTGCTGTTGTCTCGGATCGTGACGGCTGTTCTGACGGGTGTCCTGATTTCACTGGCGATGGTCGTCGCAAGCGATAGTGTACCGATCGCAAAACGCGGCGTCGCCGTCTCGTTCATCTTTGGCGGATTTACGATGGCAAACGTTCTCGGTGTGCCGATCGGTACATTCATCGGACAACATGCCGGTTACGCCGCCTCGTTTTGGCTGACAAGCAGTCTTGGTGTCATCGCCCTGCTTGCTGTCTTGAAAGTCGTTCCGGTTCAGCAATCGGAATCGTCCGGCTCGATCCGCGAACAGCTCAGCTTACTCGCCAATCCACGGATCATGATTGCCTTTTTCATTCCGTCATTCGGGTTCGGCGCGACATATGTCGTTTATACGTATCTCGTCCCCGTGCTTGAGTTGGAACTGAAATTGCCGTCGGCCTGGATCAGTCCGATTTTACTCGCCTACGGTGTCGTCTCAATCTTCAGTAATATACTGGCCGGAAAAATCGCCAGCCGGAATCCGATCGGGCGTCTCCGGTTCGTCTTCATCGTCCAGGCAATCGTGCTTGCTGCCCTGTACGTGACGACAGCGTCCGTTTCGCTTGGACTGATCAACATTGCCTTGATGTCCTTGATGTCGATTTTATTGACGACCTCAACACAAATCTATCTGATTGACCTAGCAGAGAAGTTTAATCCGGAAGCAAAAGGACTGGCTGCTTCCTTGATGCCGGTCGCAAGCAATGTCGGGATTGCCTTCGGTTCTGCTTTAGGTGGACTCGTCTATGCGAACGGTCCGATCATGAATATCGCGCTTGTTGGTGGTGCCGTCGCTATACTCGCAGCTGCGTTGACGGCTGTCAGTCATCGCCTCGATCAGCGGGCGTAACAGTTAAAAGACTTCTGTTCCAATAATGCCTTTAACTGAGGTAAACGGAACGGAAGTCTTTTTATGTGGAATCTGGAACTTAGAGCCGATGTTTGCTCAGACTGAACCTTACAAGACTGTTAGGTGAACGTATCCAATTTGTTGCTTAATCTGTCAATCGGCATGGTACGGTAAAGATAGTTTTTCATCCCACTTACGAAAAAGGAGATTTTACTATGAAATCGTATTATGCCCTTCCATTAACAGCCCTCTTACTGACAGCGACAGTCAGTCCGGTCACAACATTTGCTGCAACACCGACTAAAGTCGAGACAGCGAAACCATTATCAGAAAAAGCACTTGCAAAAAAGAAAGCGGCTATTACGAAACTCGCGACGTCTTTGATCGGAACACCATATAAAGAAGGCGGGACGACAACAAAAGGCTTTGACGCATCCGGCTTCACACAATACGTTTATCAAAAAAGCGGTCTGACACTCGAGCGGACAATTGCGAAACAAGCCGCTATGCCGCTCAAAACCGTCACACTCAAAAAAGCCGTTCCGGGTGATTTGTTGTTCGTCCAGGCGAAAAAGGCGAAAGCACCGAACTTCGTCGGAATCTACACCGGGAAAAACAAGTTCGTTGCCGTGACGACGAAAAAGGTTGAATCGCAGGACCTGACATGGAGTTACTACACGAAACAGGACATCATCATCAAATCGTATCAGTGAAACAAAAACAGTCATCCGGAACTCATACGAGTTTCGGATGACTGTTTTTTGAATACTGTGATACTTATGACTGCCAATCAATTATAGACAAGTGAATTCAAAGTCGTTTCTGTTCGTTTGAGTTTGTCTTTGATGTTTCCTTCATATATGACACGTTCTGATAGTGCATCAATGACAAGTACATTGAAAACACCGTCACCAGTTCGATTAGCCGTATAAATCAGATCATCTTTCAGTTCGGTATACTCTCCTGATCCAGACTCATCCGTTACTGACGGGATACTTATCTTATGTTTTATCGATTTCTTTGATGCCAGATCGTAAATAGTCCAATTTAATTTTTTTGGTTCACGTTCAAGCATAATCAGTTTCGTTCCATCTGTACTTAGTTTAGTTTCTTCATTACCGAACGATTTCAATCCCGTTAAACGCTGAGATTTTTTGCCGTCACTAAGATACAGTGTCTCCTTTTCATCATCTGCCCCTTCAACGATTTCCGTTGTGTAATAAACAATTGTCTCATTGTGGATACCTAGAATAATTATCTCACCTTTAGAAGTAACGGGTAAATTGATTTTTTGAATCGTATCGTTTTTCAAATCTATTTTGTATAATAACGTTTCCGAATCGTTTTGAATGTCTTGTGCAAGGACGTATAAACTGTTGCCAAACCGTTTATCTGGACTGAGTTGAGTTTCACCTAACTTCCGAGCTTCAGGAGGTGCCGGAAAGATTTTTTTGACGACACGCTGTTTACCCTTCTCCCAATACTGTAATTCCCATTTATTATTGTCCTTTGTACCCATTGCATACGTGGTGCCTTGCTGTTCGAACGTAAGCACGTAATCTGAACGGATGAAGCGTCGGAAATCAGCTGGCGCACCATTTTCATTATATGGACCTTCAAACATGCCACTAATCCAATTATCTTTCGTTTTTTCGACTCGACCGTCCAGCGCAACGTTGTAATCAACTTTTTTTAACCCTTCATCATAAAGTTCTGCTTGAACAGACCGGACAGCCGGCTGTTTCGGGTCACCTTTGACCGTCTCAACGGTAAAGTCAGATTCATCGATCGATTGTATAAATATGGTGTAGATCCCTATCGTCAGGAAACTTATGACAGCCAGGATAAGTAAAAAATTAAATTTTCGCATGACGCCCTCCTCAGACCGAAATTTTCCATTTTAATAAACGCAGGCTTTTCCAAATCGTATAAACAAAGTACAACACAAAAATCGCTAGCATGATTGCTGATATTTCTTGTGACAAAAAGAAATCCAGCTTTTCAATTACATACATACCTCCCACCATAATAATGAAAAAAGCGACCACTTCAAGAACAATGAACAATAGTCCTTTCACTTTACGGTAAGATCGTTCCAGTAAAACGAGCATGAACAAGAAACTTACAATAAAAAGCGCTAAAACCACTAATATTAGCGTATCTATCAAATTCATCGTATACAGCTGATTTAATTCAATCGGGATATTAAAAGATGACGTACGATAGTCATCTTTAATCAACCAGTTAAAGATGGCATAACTGAGTTGGATAACAACCCATTGCAAACCAATGAAACTGATGATAACAAGGGCTAATGATGTAAATTTCGCAAAAAATATTTTTGCCCGGCTACCTGGTAACAACAATAAACGATATATGTACTTGGACTCTCCGAACCAATCCCGGTACCAGATTTGAACAGCATACAAAATAACGAGGACGATCCCGACCAAAACGATATAGCCGAAATAAACACTGGCCAGTCCGAATGATAACTTTCCAAACGAACGCAGAGCTTCCGATTCGGTCAATTTCGAATAACTCATATATTCTTTAATTTGACGTTCATGATAGATGACCCGTCCGACGACGGTCAGGATTTCAATACTTGCCATCGCAAGAATGACCGAGACAATCATTTTCCAGCTGCGTTTTAACTCTTCGTTCGTTAACATCAGGTATTGTTTCATCGCTGATAGACCTCCCGCATCCGGTCCTGGACCGATTTTCCGTATACTTCGCGCATCTCTTCCGTATCGTGTTCATCAATGATCCGGCCGTCCTGTAAAAAGACGACCCGGTCAATCAAGTGTTCGATTTCAATGATTTCATGTGTCGTCATCAGAATGCCGCGTCCTTCCATGTAATGACTCGAAAAGAT
The DNA here is from genome assembly GCF_049942815.1 of Exiguobacterium sp. R-39. Classification (NCBI taxonomy): domain Bacteria; kingdom Bacillati; phylum Bacillota; class Bacilli; order Caryophanales; genus Exiguobacterium; species Exiguobacterium sp. R-39. The sequence goes on along the minus strand of NZ_CP187965.1, from coordinate 1,226,837 downwards.
CCAGGCAATCTGTTCTTTCGTAAATAAATCAATCCCGGCAAACGGTTCGTCGAGCAACAGATACGGACGGTCGAGTGCAAAACCGAGCACTAGACTGAACTTCGCCTGATTCCCCTTCGATAATTCTAAAATCTTGTCGGTCGTTAATAACTTGAACAGACCCATCAATTCTTCCGCGACCTTCGGATTCCAGTCCGGATAATAATCACTCATATACAGCAAAGCATCACCGATTGTCATGTAACCGGGCATCGTTTGCAGATCCGGAACAAAGGCGATTTTTTCGCGTGAGACTTCTCCGTCGACGAGGACGGTTCCGGCATCGACCGGGACAAGACCCATGATGGCTTTCAGGATTGTCGATTTTCCTTCGCCGTTTAAACCGATCAGACAAGTGATGCTGTCCGGACGAACCGAAAACGAGACCCCTTCTAAAATCGGTTTCTTCCGACCGTATCGTTTTTTCAAACCATGGACTTCAAGCATCGATCTTCCTCCGTTCCGTTGACTGATACATCGTCTCGACTTTCGTGACGACTTCACCGAGCGGAATCTGAATTGCCTGGACCGCCTCGATGAACTGGGCGACTGCTTCATCCAGCATCTCCGTCCGGACTTTTTTGACTACTTCCTGATCCATCGTGATTTTACTTGGGACGTTCCGTTCTGTCGTGATCAAGTGCTGATCCTCCATTTCTTTGTACGCTTTTTGTGCCGTATTCGGATTGATTCCGAGTTGCGCAGCGATTTCCCGGCGCGATGGAATTTCCTGCCCGCACTTCAGTTCTTCCGTCGCGATTTGTTCCTTGAACCATCGGACGACTTGAAGATACACCGGGCTTCTTTGGTCAAATTGCATCGTGGTCTTGACCTCCCTTTCCCGTTTACTGTATTAAAACAGTAATACACTTTCTTTCTGTATCATACGCGTAGTACAGTTGACTGTCAATCTATTTCCAAAAAATACTTTACCCCTAATTCATAGGGATAGAATTAGATGGCAGATATAGTACCTCTAACTTTTTTGCTACTTCATTTACTTAAAACATTTGCATTTCGAAAATATTTTAAGTGCACGATTGAAATGCACATATCACTACTCTTTTAAAGGTTGCACAAACAGAAAGAGAGAAGGTGCACTTTGATCAGCACCTTCCCTCTTTCCTTACACTACTTCATTCAGTAAATTTTTCAAATAATCCATGTTTCCAACGACACTAACATCTTCTTTAAAACGGTTAATGGTAAGATTTAAAAAGTTTTTATTCGCACTTTTAGGGAATCCTGAACAAACGTTTAATATACTGTTGAGTTTTTTAGAATTTCCACAATGAAGTAGTGAGACATGTATTTTTTATCTTCTGAAGCAATGATCACCACTGTTGCAAAATCTAATACATCCTCCACATTTTCATCTATTATTAGTTTGTCCGAGGAACATGCTGTTTCAAATTCATAACTGCTAAACGATGCTATGCTGCCGTTTAATACATCTAATACCGATTTTCTGTAGATGCAATACACACCGCAAATCGTATCATAAGAAGGTATGAACGGATCCTCCATCACCCTCGCAATTTTTTTGTCGCTTTTATCGACAGAAATGGCATGAAAACGACTTACCATCATTTTGTCTATAAACTCTATTCTTTTCGGAACAAATTCTTGTAGAGAATATTTATCCAAAGCTGTTTTCATCCTTTCTTGTGGTTTATGAAATCATACTAAAATACCGCACTCCGTAGAGAGGCGGCATGAATAATCTTATTTTTGGAATTCTAAAATGGTTTGTTGAACTGGAATACCTGACATCGGAACAGTTCGCTCAACGAACAAATATCGTTTCCCGTTTACTAAAAAGCGGCGATTACCTAAATATTCGACAAGCTTTCCGTCTTGTTTGAGTTTATGTTCAATCGCTTTGACGTGTTCATCCAACGTGTAAAACCGATCATCAAATGTCATTGTGATGTTTTTGTTTCGATATCCAAGTAAGTAACTGTAGAAAAACCAAAATCCCGCCCCTAATGCCAAAAATGCTAATAGAAAGTCCATGAGTGATTCCCCCTTTTGATATCTTATTTTACGTTCAAGATAATGTAAGGGTTCCCAAATTATTTGAAAATTATCAAAAATCTTTGGAATAAAAAAACTGACTCTGAACGATGTCCAGAATCAGCCTGTCTTGTTTAGTAAGGTGTTGGATCTTCTTGCGGTGTATCCGGAATTTCCGTCGGTTCCGGGAAGGTATCAGGTTCCGGTTGACGGATCGGATCTTCCTGCGGTGTCTCCGGTACTTCTGACGGAGGTGTTGTCGGAATCTCATCCGGCTGTTGATTCGGTTCGTGTTCCGGCACTTCGTTCGGATTTTTCTTCATGATGATTTCCTCCTTAAGATGTAATGTAATCGCCACCATTGATATGAATCGTTTGCCCGGTGACATAACTCGAGTCACGTGATGCCAGATACACATAGGCCGGTGCATTTTCAGACGGTTGTCCGCGGCGTTTCATGAGCGTATCTTCCCCGTGTGATTCGACTTTTTCTTTTGAGAACGTCGCCGGAATGAGCGGCGTCCAGATTGGCCCCGGTGCGACGGCATTGACACGAATTCCTTTTTCAATCAGGTTCGATGCCAGCGAACGAGTTAATGACGTAATTGCTCCCTTCGTCGCCGAGTAATCGATCAATGATGGTGCGCCACGGTATGCCGTGACAGAAGACGTATTGATGATGGAGTCTTCCTTGTTCAAGTGTGGTAAGGCGGCTTGCGTCAAATAAAACATCGAGAAGAGATTCGTCTCGAACGTTTCTTTTAGTTGTTCCGGTGTGATTGCCAAGAAATCGTCCTGCGGGAACTGTTTCCCGGCATTGTTGACGAGGATGTTCAACTGGCCAAACGTTTCGATGACTTTATCGATGATTGGTTGAGCATTCTCCGGCTGACTGACGTCTTTCGCAAACGCCAATGCTTTGACACCATACCCTTCAATCAATTTTTTCGTTTTTTCCGCATCCTGTCCTTCATTTAAGTACACGATAGCGACATTTGCGCCCTCTTTGGCGTAGGCAATCGCGACGGCACGCCCAATGCCGCTGTCTCCGCCTGTCACCAACGCCACTTTACCTTTCAACTTACCGGATCCGACATATTCCGGATCATCGTACACCGGTTCCGGATTCATCTCGGATTCAATCCCCGGTTGCTGATCCTGAGTTTGTCCCCGTGCCTGTTGATGCATCTGCTCCAACTCTTCTTCACGCATATGACCCAACCCCTTTTTCAATAGATGACTACCTTCATTAACATTCCCTTGCCATGTATCAATAAACGTCTAACGAAAAAAAAACGATGAAAATCATCGTTTTTTTAAATTCGTTTCTTCTATATAGGGATACACCAAAACCACCCATTACACGTCGTTTGAAAATAAGGGTGCCCACTCACCGGACTGAATCATCATCGTCAGTTTTTCGGGATACAATTTTACGCTTTGCAATTGATCAATCGGAACGTAACGATAGACTAACTCTTCTCCCTCTACTCCGAAAAAATCTTTCGAAGTGACCGTCATGTCATCTGATACGTTCACTTCATAATAAAAACCGACTTCATGGAATGATACTTCATCATATGTAAAAAAGTTTTCCTGGACGGCTAAAAACCTCGTAGCCTCAGCTTTTAGCCCCAACTCTTCTTTGATTTCGCGGATGACCGCCTCTGCTCCTGATTCCATCAAACGTATCCGTCCGCCCGGCAATGCCCAAAAATCATCCCGAACATTTCTGTGAATCAACAGATGACCTTCTTTGACGATCACTGCTGCGGCCCGGTGGTTAAACCGTTGCTGTCCCACGGTAAATTTAATATCCATCTTGTAATCTTCCTCCTTTTTGTTATCGACCCATACTTTTTCACAGTTTCCCACAATCAGAATTATGTCAAAAAATCGATAACCTGTAATAAAATTTTCGCTGGTATGACAGCATTTCAGAATTATTTAAAACGATATATTACAATACATATTAATTTCCTATATTTAAGCAATCAAACTGAAATGTTATTTTCAAAACGACCGATGCTATACTCGGTTTATCAAATTTACTACTTCGACGCAGTATTCATATACAGCCTTATACTTTAAGCAAGACAGCAACGATCTGTCACCAATCATCGACCGTCAATTGTTTTCACATCAGGAGGAACTATTACATGAAACGTATTTTAACAACCGTCACGATGAGCGCACTCGTCGTTTCAGGATTTGCCAGCACGGGTACAGGAAAAGTTGAAGCTGCAAGCTCTTCTTCTTATAAAGTCAAAGTCACGGCCGATGGATTACGTGTCCGGACCGGTCCTTCTACGAAATATAAAATCGTCGCTGGCGTCAATGCCGGACAAACCTTTAAATACTATGGTAAAAAAGGCAACTGGACGAAAATTTCATACGGCGGTAAAAAACGCTACGTCTATTCCAGTTATGTAAAACGATACAGCACAGGCAAACAGGCTACAGCTAAAAAAGCTTCCTTCTCAACAGGCTTCCTCCGTCCGACAAGCGGACGCGTCTCGCAAGGATACGGAAGTGCAAGCGGCCGCTACGGATACACGTTCCATAACGGCATCGACATCGCAGCAGCAACAGGGACAACGGTCCGTGCGACTGCTTCCGGTAAGGTCATCAAATCCGGCTACCAAGGTGCATACGGCAACTATGTCATGATGACACATAAAGTGAATGGTTTGACCTACACAAGTGTCTATGCCCACTTGAGCAGCCGTTCGGTCTATTCAGGTCAGTCAATCGCCAAAGGAACGAAAATCGGTAACGTCGGCAGTACCGGGAACTCAACCGGTTCACACCTTCACTTCGAACTTCACCGCGGCGGTTACATCTACAGCGGATCATCAGCAGCCAACACGATCAACCCGCTCAGCGTTTTATGATTACTTCGGACACCCTCTTACGGGTGTCCGTTTTTTTAAACCTTTTTAAAAATAAGTCCCCTGAAATAAATTCATTCTAATTATTGGAAAAACTATCATAACATACTGATTGTTCTGATTTCCGAATAATTTCAAAAAATCCCCGTTCAATCAATTCAAATCAATGAATTGGGCAAAGACAGTTCGAAAATAAATAACCTAAAATAAGGCAAAAAATAATTTCTATTCTCTATAATATAAAATAACGAAACATTATAGAAATAATATTGTAATATTTAAACATTTTTACTAATGGTACACTCATCTAAGAATTCCATAGAACAACATTACATATTACACCACCCACATACACGGACAAGGTCCGACAGATTCAAAGGAGGATTTACTGATTTGAAAAAATTATTTACTACGCTGACGGTGTCTGCTATTGCCATCGCCGGTTTCTCGACATATGCCGTTCCAAAAGCTGATGCGGCAACGTTTTATAAGGTTAAAGTCATGAACGACGGATTGCGTGCCCGCACCGGTCCCGCGACGACATACGGCATCATCACAGGTCTTGATAAAGGCGATACATACAAATACTTGGGCCGGACCGGAAATTGGACAAAAATTCTGTACGGATCACGTAAAGTCTACGTCTCTTCTACATATGTCAAAAAATATTCTGTCACGACATCATATAAAATCAAAATCATGGTCGATAATCTCCGCGTCAGAAGCAGTTCGTCCACAAGCAGTTCCCAGGTCGGGACCGTCAACAGCGGACAAACCTTCCGTTACCTCGGTCGGACGGGAGACTGGATTAAATTCTTATATAACGGTAACAAACGATTTGTCCATGCCGATTACGTCAAAAAATATACGGTTACGAGCTTAACCAATTCGGGTGGGGCAACAAAAGCCTCAAACGATTTCATCACGCCGACCAGTGGACCGATTACGCAAGGATATGGTCAAGCAAGCGGTGTCTACGGCTATACGTTCCATAACGGAATCGATTACGGTGCCCCGAAAGGCACACCGGTTTATGCGACGGCAGCCGGGAAAGTCATCACTTCTCAATTAAAAGGTGCGTATGGCAATTATGTCATGGTCAAGCATTCGATCGACGGCGCTTCCTTCACGAGTCTCTATGCCCACATGAACAGCCGATCGGTCTCAGTCGGACAATCGGTCTCAAAAGGACAGCTTCTCGGTACGGTCGGTCAAACAGGAAATGCGTTCGGAACGCATCTTCATTTTGAACTGCATCGCGGAACATACGTCTACAGTGCGACATCGGCGGCAAGCAGCGTCAATCCGTTGAACTACCTGTAACAACTCGAACATCCCCTTATTTCTCATGAAGTAAGGGGATGTTTTGTTTTTTCAGATGTCTCATACAACCGTATAACGTCCAATGATCGCGTTTCATTCTCTTCTATCAGTGGGAAATGAAGCATACATCGATTGACCATAGACGTTTCGCATTCTATAATTCAAATAGACATTTGAATGTATCAGGAGGTATCATTATGCCGCATAATCATAATCATGAGCATCATCACACCGACAATAAAAAAGTATTACTTCTGTCCTTCATGATCATCACGCTGTTTATGATCGTCGAGGTGATCGGCGGATTTTGGACGAACAGTCTGGCTTTGTTATCGGACGCAGGACATATGCTGAGTGACTCGATTTCGCTTGCGATTGCGCTCGCCGCCTTTCACTTTTCGACCCAGAAATCGGATGCGAATAAGACGTTCGGATCAAAGCGGTTCGAAATTCTCGCGGCGATTTTCAACGGCGTCGCACTGATCGGTATTTCGCTTTATATTTTCGTCGAAGCCGTACAACGCTTTGTTAATCCACCGGCTGTCGCAACGACCGGGATGTTGATCATCAGTATACTCGGACTTCTTGTGAATCTGCTTGTAGCTTGGATCATGACGCGCGGCGGTGGCCATGAAGACAATCTGAACATGCGTGGTGCCTACTTGCATGTCTTAAGTGACATGCTCGGCTCGATCGGTGCCATCGTTGCCGCCCTGTTGATCATGTTCTTCGGTTGGGGCTGGGCAGATCCGCTCGCAAGTATCATCGTCGCCATCCTCGTTCTGCGCAGCGGCTATTACGTAACGAAAGCCGCCGTCCACGTCCTGATGGAAGGAACACCGAGCGATGTCGACATCGATCAAGTAGTTTCGACGATTCAGACAAATGAAGCGATCCTCGGTCTGCATGATCTTCATATTTGGTCGATTACGAGCGGTTACAATGCGTTATCCTGCCACGTCGTCGTCAAAGACGATATGACCGTCCGCGAATCGGAGTCAATCCGTGAACAACTCGATCACGACCTAAAACATGCCGGTATCACCCATGCGACGATTCAAGTCGAGACCGCGCAACATGACCATGAAGATCAACTATACTGTCACGGTGAACAAAAGCCGCACGTTCACTAAGGTTGGCTGTTCTTCTAAATTAAAAGAGTAAAAGACGATGCTTCCCTTTAATGGGGCATCGTCTTTTTTACTTACTGTCCATACAACGTATCGTCAGTTCTTTAACTTTGCCTGATACGCTTTCGAATAGCGGTCCGCTGCAATGATTGCATCCGCCACTTCATCGGCCGTGACATCAAAACCGCTGTGAATCGTCTCCCCTTCTGCTGTTGCCGCCTGTCCGACTTTTAATATGTCTTCCCGTGAGGCATCTTTCAGTTTAACGTCTTCCAGTGTGACCGGCAGACCAAGGTCCATATAAAAAGCGATGTACCGCTCAATCTCTTCTTGCGGATGTTCTTCCAGCGCCAGTTGCACGAGCGTCCCGAACGCAACTTTCTCTCCATGCGTCAAATGGTGAATGTCCCCATTGAGTGCCGTGAAACCGTTATGAATGGCGTGTGCTGCCGCAAGACCACCGCTCTCAAAACCAAGACCACTGAGCAAGGTGTTCGCTTCGACGACGGCTTCGAGGGCCGGCGTAACGACCTTTGCCTGGACCGACTCATAGGCGAGGCGTCCGTGCTCAAACAGGACTTCCTCGCAGCGTTTCGCGATCGCTTCCGCCGCAATCGTCGGCCGTCCGCCGGCCATCGTCGATCCGCCGAAGGCAATGACACTCCGTACTTCGACCCAAGTTGCCAGTGCGTCGGCGATACCTGAGGCAAAGAAGCGGGCCGGTGCTTCCGAGATCAACTTCGTGTCGACCAGGACGAGATCCGGATTTTTGTTGTAAAAACGGTAACTCTCAAAAATCCCGTCTTCAGAATAGATGACCGACAGCGCGCTCGTCGGTGCGTCGGTCGAAGCGATGGTCGGCACGATGACAACCGGCAGATGCAGTTCGTCGGAGACGGCTTTGGCTGTATCCAGCGTTTTCCCGCCGCCTACACCCATGACGAACTTGACACCGGCGTCTTTCGCTTGCGTCGCAATCCGTTCGACCTCATGTTTTGAGGCTTCTCCGCTGAAATCCGCTTTTTCGATTTTGATTCCTTCAGTTGAAAATGAAGCTTGGACACGTTCCTCGACAATCCCCCAAACGACATCATCCGCGATGACGAGGGCCACATCACCAATCGGGCTCACGTATGTACCAAGCCGATCAATGACATTTTTTCCTTGGACGTACTTTGCCGGACTAATGAAAACACGTTCTGACATGTTCAACATCCTTTCTTTTTCAATGAGACCATCAACAATGACTTACATTATATTGCTTTCCTTTTCGCCCCGTGCTCTAAACACATCGAGCCGTGAACATTAGGTGAATTGCAGAACCTGTCGTGCCAAACTCTGACGTACCAATCGTCCGTCTGTCACCAAGCGGTCATCCGGGTTCTCCCCGAACCATTCGAGACTCGCTGTTTTTGTCGTTAACGCCAGCCTGAGTTCTTCAAAGAACCTGTCGTAGTCGACGATTCCATCAAACAACGGCACCATACCGTCCCGTGAGCCGCTTGCTGCATACACATTCGCCGGTTCAAAAACGCTAAATTGATCCGCTCGCGCCACCGTTTTTAGATGAAGATGTTCAACGACGGGCTCAATCCGGCGATAGGCTGCGACCGGATCGGCACCGGATTCAGCGACATGGAGAACATCGAAATTCACACGGCAGGCCGGATGGTTGACCTCGTGCAATAACCGCTCCGTCGATTCGATTGTATCCGCCGCCGTATTCGGATGAATTTCAAGCAACACCAACTGTTTTGCCTGATCCAAGACTTTACAGACGCCGCTCAATTGATAGACAAGTCGCGCCCGTTCCGCCTCCGTTAGTTGATGACTCGCCTTGTGGCCGGCAAAAATCCGGATCCGCCGGGTTCCGAGCCGCTGGGCGAGACGAGACAAGGCTTTCGTTTGTTCAAGCAAGACCGACAGCGGAGCGTCAAACGACAGGTAATGGCTGAGCATACTGACATGAACTCCGCTGTTTTGCAACAAGGCAAGGTCTGCTTCCTCCAGATGCTTCGCATGAACACCCCAGACATCCATCGCCTCAAACTCGTTTGCTGCGGCAAACCTCACCAATTCATCGAATGACCGTAGATGATGCCGGTAGCTGATCGTACAAAGTGCGAGTTGCATCCGTTTCCCCTTCTTTCTGTTGAAATCGGCTGAACAAATCAACAAGCTGCCGTTTGATGTCATCTTCCAGCGTCGTTTGTGCGACGAGCCATTGTTGGATATCCAGTAAATCTGTCCGGTCGCGGGTCATGCTGTATTTAATCGCCCGGTGTTGAATGATGGTATATTGATTGACCAATCGCTCGATTTTGTCACACCAGTCGTCAAAATCGGACGCCACTAAATCAATTCCCAAGCGTTCATAAAAATAGGCAAAGGCGTGCTCATAGGCGTATTTGCGGATGGCGATGACAGGCAGTTGCTTTAACGCATCCGGCAACCTTTCCGGGCTCGACGCATGGTGTAAGATGACCTGTTCGACCGCTTCCGTCAACGGATGGTGCCGCTTGAGACCACTCATGAAATAAGCGGAGACGGTTTCCGTGTCCGGCAGTTTGACCTGACTCCCGTCAAACCAAAACCCACCGGCGACGGTCGGTTGATCGACGGCCTGGAGAATCCGTGTCCGATCAAATTCGCCTTCATACCGGAAGTCCGGATCGAGCATCCGCCATCTGTCTTCATCATCCGTTGGTTCGAGCATCACGTAATGCGGAAAGACCTCGTGATGAAACTTGTTTTCCCGCTCCGGTAACCGGGCGAGGTCGAGCATGACGATGACAGACTGTTCCGGCCGTTTTATTTTCATGAACTGTTCCAGATTCACAAGGTTCGCCGCTTTAGTGCGGGACGGATCATACCAGGACTGAACGGTGATTCCATACAGCAAGCGGTACCAATCGAGCATTGCTTCATGACTGATATGCGCCGCATGGTGGGACAGGACAAACTCAGACGTCAACGCAAAGTCAGCGTCCCAGATACCAAAGTAGTACGGACGATGGTCGGCGTCCGATCGTTTGATTACTTCACACACACAACTGACGAGACAGTGAACTTTAATCATCAGACGACCTCCTTTCGTGCCAACGATTGCAGCAACTGATCGACCGTCATCTGCGGCAGTTGAGCAAGCTGCTCATCAGCGAGGACATACCCGTGTTCGAGTTCCAGATGAACGAGCAATTGCAACAGCCGCATCGAATCCAGCTGCAAGTCGTCCCGAAGCCGTTCGCCTCCCATCACTGCTTGTCGCAAGGTGACCTCCAGCTGTTCCTCGACAATCTGACGAAATGACGTGTAATCAAGGAGCAGATTCATGACGTCACCCCCAGACGTACGCGACTGACTTTCCCGTTCGGCAGCTTTTCAATGGCCGGTACAAACGTCCAATCCGACGGACATTGATGAGGCGCAAGCTGTTCCCGACAATAGGTCCGCAATGCGGCTTCCTTCGCCGAGCTGACGACTTGGACACAGACGCGTTCACCCTGCAGACGGTCCGTCCGTTTGAAGACGACGGCCTCTTCGACATCATCGTGACGGAGCAACACATCCTCGACATCCGCCGGATAAACCGACAGTCCGGACACATTGATCATTTCGTCGAGACGGCTGAAGAACAGCAATTCGCCGGTACTCGTCTGCCCCATTAAATCTTTGGTTCCGATCCACTGGTCTCCTGCCTTCACTTTCAACTCAGCCGGCTCGTCGATGGTACCGGTCTGGATTGTCAGATGTGGCAACGGATAGCCGATCGCTTGAGCTGATTTCGGAGCAGGATGTAAGGCGATGCAGCCGATTTCCGAACAGCCGTACTGTTGCAAAAGATGATCCGTTACGTCCCGAATCGCTTCAAACCAGACGGTCGGCACGGTCATCCCGGAAATCATCACCGCAAACAGCCGTTGCTTAAATTGGCTGAGTAAATAGACGAGTCCCGGTCCGGCATACAAAATGGCAGTCGGACGTGCCTGACAGACGTGTAAAATATGCTTCGGTGACAGGTTTTCCAAGATAATCGGTGTCGCTCCGCGCTCAAGTGTCGCCAAGACTCCGCAAATCAATCCGAATGAATGCGACGTCGGGCAGGCAACGATGGTGCCGGTCGTCACTGTTAACGGAAAACGTTGACCATAGGCTGCCAGTTCCTCGTCAATCGAGGCCCACGTCCGATGAATGACTTTCGCGTCGCCGGTCGTGCCGGAGCTGAACTGAATCAATCCTCCCGGTCGAACCGTTGACGCTGTCAAACGGATCGGCTGTTGAAAATCGGCATACACCAAATAATCACATCCCGCTTGTTCCGCCAGACGTCTTGCCCCGGCTTCCGGCAAATCCGGATGGAGCGGTACGACCGTCCCGTGCATCTGTTTCATATAGAGACAAAACGCGATCCATGCCGCTGTGTCCTTGACGCAGACGGCAACGACGGTCTGTGCGGGATCCGTGAGCCAATTGAGTCGACAGACCGGATGATCGGTCAGCATCTGTTTCGTATAAAACGTGTCTTCAATGTATAACATGCATTTCGCTTCCTTTCGGTGTTTGGGATTGCAGAGGATTACGGACCAGATGCCGGCACTGCGTCGTGTTGAATTTCCGTGCAACGAGCGACTCCGTATAGATTGTCGGCGTATCGAGTTGTAACGTTGCCAAACGAGCCGGCGTCAGATTCAGTCCAGCGAGTATGTCGGCGGTCCAGTTAAAAAAGGTGGTCTCGTCGAGCTGATGTATCTCTTTCAGCTGATGCGACAACTCCGTCAAATGAAAGACAAACACCGTATCGACGACGAGCTCGCGTAACGCTTCGACCTGGCCCATCTCGTAGTACAGATTAGTCGTTGAGCGAAATGCCGGATGCAGCGTATCGAACGTCGGAATCTTTTCCGGACGTTCGACAAACGAGCGGACAAATTCAACGCTGTCATGAAAATCCCGCAACATCAGCCGCGTCGGCCAACCGTTCTTCAAGACCAACAAAGCATTTTGGGCATGCGCCTCCACTGCGATTCCTTCTTCAACAAGCAGCCGGAAAACCGGTTCCAGATAGACGGTCAGAAACTGTTTGAGCCAGCGCTCGCGTCCGTAGGTCTTGAACCACGGTTCCAGAAACAGAGTCTCGTTCCCTTCACGGAGAGCGAGTGCCGTCAACGGGATGACCGTTTCGTCCGGTGACACGGCCGCCAAGACATTGTCCCGGTACAAACAGCCGATTCGTCCCGACAGGTCTCCGTCTGTCGTCTCGACGACTTGACTGGCGAATTCCCGGAGTATAGTCACCGGCAGTTCTTGCGTCCGGTCGATCAACCAGTCGGACAAAACAGGTGCTGCGACAATGTTCGGAACGGTGAACGTCCGTCGCGAGGAAGTCTGCATCAAATCGAGCGGGAGCTTGATGTGCGGAACCGTCGGCGCATCCGGTTGAAAAATGGTCCGGATCGATTGGGTCGCTTGAAACAGAGGTCCGGCTTCCCCCAGATCAATGCCGCCGGACGCGCGGACATCCGCTTCGACGTGTTGCCATTGCCACGGGTGGACCGGCAGAACGTGATAACCGGTCGGATCGTCGACCGCAGAGGCCAGCTTTTCCTGCAACCGGAGATACGTCTTGCGACCAAACGTCTGCTCCATCACACCTTCCATGCGTTGTTGATGAACGATTGATACCGGGAGGGCAACAAAGTGTAACCGGAAACGTTGTCCTGCTTCCGGTCCATAGCGCGAGTGGTCGTCACGCGAAAAGCCAATCCGGGACTTAAAACACGGATGGTACGGATGCCCTTCGACCAATGCTTGTTCCAGTTGTTCGTAGGACAGATGCGTCCGCAGCTCGGGATATGTCGGACACACGTCGGCAAACTTAACCGTCTGCCTCAGTTCCAACCGCAGCGGCTCCGCGAGTTGAAAGCAGTCCATGATGTGCTCAAGCGTCGGCGATTGCTCGTGATTTCTCCGCGTCAAGACGACCGTCTCGATGTCGAGCCAAACGCGGTCAAACGCTCCCCGTCTGCCGTCGACTGTCAGTTCATACGGCGGACGGACAAAACGAAACGTTGTCTGTCCCTGTCGCCGGTGTTCGATGAACGGTTCGATCCGTTCAAACAGGATGGCTTCAAGAAGTTGTTTGCAGACACGTCGTTCGTTCGTCGTTCGCATGGCGGACCTCCCGGTGTAATGGATTGTCGATTTCGATGAAGATCACCCGCTCGCCGCTGACTTCGAGTTCGTCGAGCGCATGGAGCCGTGTCAACAAGTTCGCTTTATACGGTAACGTCGGCCGTGAACGGACATATTCGAGCCAATCCTTGCCGCGTCCCGATAAGATCTGAATTTTTTGATCGCACCACGTTCCGACCCACTCGAGCATCGTTGATTCCGCAAGCAAGCCGTCGCGGTCAAACCGATGGATCAGACCGGCCAAGTGATTCCAGATCATGTAATACGTCAACCGCTCCTTGATCGTCGTTTCGTCGTAGAACAATTCCGGTGCGTCTGCCAGTGAGGCTTCGAGGTGGATTAGCTGGTTTTTGTTCGAACGGGCGAGATAATACCCCTGATTATCGCGAAACTGGTAGCTGACAGGACGTCCGTGTTCAAACCGGATCAGACTGTTTTGCTGGTGCGCTTCGAGCGCAATCCCGTAGTGTTCATACAACTCGACCAAGGTCCCGAGTGTCAGTTCTATATACGTCTCGAACCAGTCCCGGGCCGCTTGAGGCATCGATTGATCCGCTCGCTTTGACTTCAAGACGAGCGATGCCAGGACGGACTGTTCTTGATCGAGCGGTTCCTGAACGAGTGCCGCGACGTTGATTGCATCTCCTTGGGCTTCGCGGTAGATGACTTCAAAACCGGACTCATCTGCACCGGTCTGAACCGTTGCGTATGCCGGATCATGGGTAATCGAAAAGCCGTCCGGAAACGAAATTTGTTCGGCGAGACGCCGCATGACGAGTCCCGCAGTCAGTTCATGCCGTTTATTGACGCGACGCGAATTGGTGACCTGGACCGGAATCGAAAACTTCAGCATATGCGACCGATCCGCTTGCAGGACCGTCCGGATTGAAGATGTCGCGAAGTACGTCGGACCCAGTCGGCCGAGATGGCGAAGTTCGTTCGTCGCGATCAACTGTTGCACAGTCGGTTGCAACAAAAGATGTTGCGCCTGCAAAGGATGCGCGGGTAACAGGCGTTCTGACGCTGACAGTGCTACTGCTGATCCGAGTTGCTTCCGCATCTGTTCGCTGATCCGTTGATTCGTCGCACTGGCTTCCGTCAGCAGGGATTCATCAACCGCAAAATAATCGAGTTGGAACCCGTTCCTGAATTCCGGTGCATACGCGACTTGCTCCCAGTCATGCATTCCGACCCGGCTTTTCGGTGTCGGGTGGAACCAATGTCCGAACCGGACCGTCTGCTCGTGTTCAAGAAACGTCTCAGGGCAAATCGGCTCATTCAGCTCATGCGCGATGACGTGACACATACACCGGTGACTGTCGAGGACCCGGTACAATAAATCTGTTACGCCGGGAGCATGCCGTTGCAGATGTTGGCAACAGGCAATGATGAAGGTCAATGGTGCTTCCTCCGTCCATCCGCAGCTCGTTTGCCGGTAAATCCGTCCGATTTCGTGACGCCCGATCCTTGAACGGCGTCGTATTTCAAGGACGTAGATGACCCCGACGTCGATCCGGCAGGCCGTCTCACCGAACCAGATGTTCTCCTCATCTGTTGGAATGAACCACTCGATCATGTCGACTTCACGGAGGTAGCTGTTGCCGAAAGCTTGGAGCGTTGCATGGGTTGCAATCTCTTCGGTTCGTTCTGTACGTGTCGTCATGACTGTCACACTCCTTTTAACAATTGATAATCATTCTCACTGTTGAAAAAGAGAAAAACGGGTTTCCCCGTTCTTTCTCCTGCTCTTCATCTGGTCATTTCAATAAGACGTCTTCCAGTTCCGTTAATCCTTTTTGGCGTTCGATTGGATCCCAGAAGCCCCACGTCGTCGACAATTGGTGGACTTGATCTTGTTTGACTGCTGTCAGCCCTTTCCAGACCTTCCCGTTCGTCACTTCATCGTAGTACGGTCCACTGTTGAAGTACGACAAATCAATGATGTGGTCGGGATTATATTTCGCCAGTCCTTCAATCGAAATGTTTTCCCCGAAATCTTTTGGGAGACCTTTCGTCGGTGTCAGCCCGATATCATCAAACAACAGCGAGTTCGTCGCGTGGTTCGTCAGACCGTAGACCCGAATATCTTTTTTGTTGACCGAGACCGCCATGAAGGTCTCGTCCTTGACGTTTTCCTTGATCCGTTGACCGATGTCTTTTGCTTCTTTCGCCAAGTCATCGATGACTGCCTGTCCTTCTTCTTTCTTGTTGACCGCTTCCGCGACTTTCAGGTGATCTTCTTTCCAGTCACCACCCACCTCGACGGCGACCGTCGGGATCGTTTTCGCCAGTTTGTCATACAGCGGTTTGTACCGGTCACTGATGATCAACAAGTCCGGATCCAGTTTGACGATTTCTTCCGGATTGATTTCGTCGGCGTACGGCAACGCCTTCGTTCCTTCGAGTTCTTTCGTCAAGTGTGGTGGAAACTCATTATCGTACGCCATCACGGCATACGGTTTGACACCGACGGAGACGAGCGACCCTTCCCATGAGACGTGTGACAGGACAACCACTTTTTTCGGATCATTCGGAACTTCCGTCTTTCCAAAAATATGTTCAACGGTGTGGACAGCGGCTGCTTTTTTTGTCGGTTGTTCGCTTGCCTCGCCTCCACAGGCGGCTAATACAACACACGTCGCGAGGACGGATGTGACACTGATGATTTTTTTCATGTGGTTCTTTTCCCCTCTCACTCTCGTTCTTCATTAGTAATGATAATCATTATCACTAAAGAGCGACATGGACGAACCGATCAACTTTCATGGACAAATCAAGCGTGGTTCATTTTCAATATAGTCTAACAATTGCTTCAGCATGTGGGTGCGTCCGAGTGGTCCCCAAGGATCCCAATCAACGCTGTCCGGATAATAGACTTGATGGCGCCTGACCGCCTGCAAGGTCTGCCATGTCGATTCTTGCTGAATCCGCTCGACATCAACCGGTTGACTCCATAAGATCAACAGGTTTTCGGGATCAACTCGTTGTAACGTCTCCAGCGTGACAATCTCATAAATGGCTTCAGGTAATCCCGGTGCCGGTTTCAGACCCAAATCATGAAATAAAAAATCAAGCATCGTATGTTGCTTCATCCCGTATAAACGCACCTCGTCCGGTCGAATCCAGACGACAGCCCATGTTCCGGTCTTGTTCCACGCCAAACGTTCCTTGACCGTTTGTTCGAGCGCTGTAATCTGCGCGACGATCGGCTCGAGCCGGTCTTCCCGATTCGTCGCTACGGCAATCAGTCGGAGATATTCACTCCAGCAGGTTTGATGCGGCAGTTCAAGGACATGGTCAGCCGGCAACCAGCTGATATCCTGTCCCTTCTCTAAACTCGGTGTCTTGATAATCAAATCCAGTGCCGTCGTCTCGAACCATTCCCGCTGAAGCGGTTGATTCGCGTCGTACAACCGGGTTCCGTCCAGTCCGGTCAAAAACACGGGTAATCCGCTTGCTCCGTATTCCGTCGGATAACTCGGTGCCAAAATCGGTTGCAGACCAAGTGCCAACAGATGATCCTGCAACAAGAGGCGGCTGGCAATGCCGATCCGGGGCGTAATCCGTTGTAAAAAATGGGTCGGCGACAGACCGGTCCGTTTTTTGAAGAGGCGGCTGAAGTAAAATTCGTCCTGCAGCCCCACTTTTTGTGCGATTTGCGCCAACGTCATCTCGTGTGAAGCGAGCATCCACTCTTTTGCCGTGCGAATCCGCAGTTGCGTCACATATTCTTTTGGTGTGGCGTGATACCGCTCTTTGAACAGCCGGTTAAATGTCGGTACCGACATTCCGAGATCAAGCGCCAGCTCATGGACGGACCTTTTCATCGACAAGTCCTTCAGCCACGAAGCGACCACTTCCTCAAACACATGATTTTCCTGTTCGCTGTTCAATGTCTCAAGCAGTTGATACAGAATTCGTAGTTGAGTCAACCCTTCCTGTTCCGAAGTCGGGCTGACATGCAGTTGCCGTAACCAGTCATGCAGGATGTCTGCATCTTGCCGATACAGAGCACACCGGTGTCCCGTCAACGTCAGGTGGTAGAATAAACAAGTCTCTTTTGCAGCCGGCAATACTTCGTCGATTTGTTCGATCCAGACGGCATCGCCCGGGTATAACCGGTGCCGGTTGCTGTATAAAAATCCGCTCCCTGCAACAACGATGACCAGTCCCGGCTTGACTGATCGCCTATCGCCTTCAAGCAACCAGTGCTTCTTGATTGGTAACGGTTTAATCTGTAACTCCATCCTGCCCACTCCCTAAAAAAACATTTGACAAAAAATTGGTCTTCGATGTACGTTTAATCGCGTTGATAATGAATCTGATTCTCAATTAAAAAGGAGAGACGTCTATGACTACATCCGTTCGACCACGCTCAATCCTGACGATTGTTGCTCTCACGGTTGGACTGCTCACGCTACTAAGTACACTGTCCTTGTTTTACGGTGCCGTGCCGATTTCCCGGGCGACCGTCCTTGCCTCGTTTCATTCCTTTGACGCCGGTAATCTGCAGCATCAACTCGTTCAAGAAGTCCGGCTTCCGCGTCTGATTTGCGCCGGGCTTGTCGGTATTGCTCTGGCGCTGTCGGGGACGATGATGCAAGGGTTGACCCGGAATGCGCTGGCTGACCCCTCCCTGCTTGGCATCACCCACGGAGCAGGACTTGGAGTCGCCTTGTCGCTGGCCTTTGTCTCGGAGCATTCATTTGTGACTTCGCTTGCCTTTTCGTTTGGCGGCGCCGCACTTGGGACAGCTGTCATTTTGCTGATCACAGTATTTGCCCGCGGACGCTTTTCACCGGTCACGTTGACCGTAGCCGGTGCGGCACTGAGTGCTTTATTCAGCGCTCTGTCGACCGGCATCACCCTGTTTCACCAAGTCGCCCAAGATCTCAGCTTTTGGTATGCCGGCGGGTTATCCGGGGCAAAATGGGCGCACGTGTTGGTCTTGCTTCCGGTCGTCCTGCTTGGACTCCTCATTTCCTTACATATCGCCCGCAGCATGACCGTCCTCTCGCTCGGAGAAGATGTTGCGACCGGGCTGGGGTCCTCGTTGACGAAAGTCCGGCTGCTTGGATTTTGCAGCATCGTCCTGCTTGCCGGTGTTGCCGTGTCGGTCGCCGGTGTCATCGGCTTTGTCGGCTTGATCATTCCCCATATCAGTCGCTTTTTAGTCGGGACGAACTATTACCTGTTGCTGCCGGTCAGCGCCCTGCTCGGCATGACGTTGTTGATTGCTTCCGACCTGCTGGCACGAATGATCAATCCGCCGTTCGAAACCCCGCTTGGAGCCGTCACCGCCCTGGTCGGAGTACCCTACTTCCTTTATCTCGCCCGCCGAAAGGAGTTGTCCGTCTGATGGATGTCTGGCATGCCGTAAAACAGGCGCGATTGACGCTGTTTTGTTTATGTAGTCTGCTCATTTTGACATTTGTGTACAGTCTGTCGACCGGGATTCTTCCCGTTTCGTTTAGCGCGATCGGCCGAACGTTGATCGGACAAGGAACGGAATCTGAACGGCTGATTCTCATCGATCTCCGGTTACCGCGGATGTTACTCGCATTGTTGATCGGTGCCGGACTAGCAGTGTCCGGGACACTACTTCAAGGTATGTCACGCAATGCCCTCGCCGATCCCGGCATTCTCGGAATCAATGCCGGTGCCGGATTGTTCGTTGTCTTGACACTGTTTTTCTTTCGCTCCGCTACACATCAACTTCCGGTTCTGCCGTTCGCCGCTTTTGTCGGTGCGACGCTTGTCGCCTGGACGATTTACCGATTAGCGGGAAAAGCAGTCCAACCGGGACGTCTGTTGTTGGTCGGCGTCGGAATCAACGCCCTGTGCGGCGCCCTCCTGATCATTTTTCAGTTGAAGATGGATCCGCGCGATTTTCAGCAGGCGACGGTCTGGTTGACCGGAAGCATCTGGCAGGCGGATTGGTCATCCGTTTTGACGCTTGCACCCTGGATCGTCTGTTTGGTGCCGCTTGCCTTTTTACACAGCCGGCCGTTGAATCTGTTGCAACTGAGCGGCTCGCTCCCGCAAACGTTAGGACTCCGAGTCGAACAGACACGGAAACGGATCTTATTGATCGCTGCCGCACTTGCCGGTTCCTGCGTCGCTGCCGGTGGCGGAATTTCCTTTATCGGTCTGCTCGCCCCGCACATTGCCCGGCGTCTTGTCGGACCGAACCATTACAGTCTGATTCCGGTCGCTGCCCTGCTCGGCAGCCTGCTCGTGTTGCTCGCAGACTTGATCGGGAAAAACCTGCTTGCTCCGGCCGACATTCCGGTGGGGATTGTCATCGCAATCCTTGGCGCACCTTATTTCATCGTGTTATTGTTCCGAAAATAAAGGCAGACCGATTCGCCGCAAGTGGACGGATCGGTCTTTTTCTCAGCGTTTGCCTTTTTGACCCAGAACATCGTAATACTGCTGGTCACTTCCTAAAATGAACGACGGCACCGGTTGACCACGACGTGCACGGTGACCTGCAAGATGGACGTCACTCGTCTCCCACGCTTTCCAGTCCTGTTCCGACTCCCAGCGAATCAGTACGATGACTTCTTCTTCGCCCCGCGTCCGCTTTTTTTGCAGGACACTGAGATCGATGAAGCCGGGTTGTTGTTCGATGATGCCTTCGCCTGCGAATCGTTCAATCATCGACTCCGCATGACCGGTTTCCACCCGAATTGTTTTAAGTTGGATGAACAGAAAAACCACTCCCTTTTAATTGATAATGAATCTCATTTGCAACAATACTATATCATCGTTCCTCCTCCTTTTGTCAATACCATTCCAATTTGTTTCCATCGATGATGATGTGACAGACAGCAAAAAAGCTGCTTCGATTCAAGATCGAAACAGCTTAACATCCATAGGATTAATATCTTTGCTCAAGCAACGCGTGACTGTTCCGGCCGGTAGGCTTTTTTCCGCCCGAATAATCCGCCTAAGATGGCTCCGATGATGGCCGGAACGACCCAACCGAGTCCGACGGAGAAGAACGGCAACACGTTTTCAAAAACGCGCAAGACCGGTCCGACCGGTGCTTCTGCCACTTTCAGTCCATCAAACAGACTGACGGCAAACGTCATCCACATCGCTCCCTGGTAGACCGCCGGTTTTCCTTTAAAAACGGAATGCAGGAACGTCAGGAAAATCAGACAGATTGCCAGTGGATAAAGCGTCAGCAGAACCGGTTTTGAAATCGCGATCAACTGGGTCAGACCGATGTTGGCAACGAGCGCGCTGAAGATCGACAGTCCAATCGTCCACTTGACGTACGAAATCTTTGGTAACAATAGCGCGAAGAACGAGGCGCAGGCCGTAATCAGACCGACACTCGTCGTCAGACATGCGACCGTAATCATCAGACCGAGTAAAATCGAGCCGTATGCGCCGAAGTAATAGTCGGACACCGCTGAGAGGATTTCCGCTCCGTTCGTCAGCGGACCAATTTTGGAGACACTGGAAGCCCCCATGAAGGCAAGGGCCGAATACGTGATGGCAAGTAAACTCGCCGCAATCAGGGCTGCTTTCGAACAAATAATGAGCAATTGTTTTTTCGACGTGACCCCTTTTTCCTTGATTGCCGAGATGATGATAATACCGAAGACAAACGCTCCGAGGGCATCCAGTGTCAAATAGCCTTCCTGGAAACCATTAAAAAAAGCGTTGTGCTGATACGTCGTCAAAGGATTCTGAAAACTTCCGATTGGCTTAATGACGGCAACGAGAATCAACAGCCCGATGAATGTAATCTTGATCGGTGTCAAAATTTTCCCGACGACATCCACGATTTTTGTCGGATTCAGCGACAACAGGCAGGCAAGCGTATAAAACAGAATCGAAAAAATCAGCAACGGTGTCGACGATGCGCCTTCCCCGAAAAATGGTTTGATCCCGATTTCATAGGAAACGGTTCCAGCGCGCGGAATCGCAAAAAATGGACCAATCGCTAAGTACAAGATGATGGCAAAGACAAGACCGAAGACCGGGTGGACCCGCGACGCCATCGCCCGTAAATCCGCTTCTCCGGAATAAGCAAACGCTAAGATCGCAAGCAGCGGTAAGCCGACGCCTGTAACCAGGAACCCGGCATTGGCAATCCAGACATTTTCTCCCGCCATTTGTCCGAGCATCGGTGGAAAAATCAGATTGCCTGCTCCGAAAAACAAAGCAAACAGCATCATACCGATGACGACGATAAAGGATGTTGGAACTGTTTTAGACATAAGAAACCCCCACGATTTAATTACGACCTGATTCATGTTTTATCAACGAATCAGGTACTTCGTTCGAAAGGATAACACAGGTCTGTGACCTCGTGCCAGGAGTTTATCTGGTGAATATTCTGACATTTCTCAAAAAACCTTGCTGTTTCACTCTTTTCTTAAAAAATGACTGCTGATGCGCTTGAACGATGTAATCGGTAACATAAGTTCATCTGACTAAGTTCAGAAAAGAGGAATCTTTTGTCTCTGATTCCCTTATGGATAATTGTGGTATATTTGGTTGATAGGAGGGGTTTTATGAAACGATTGTTGATTGGCATGACGTTAGCAAGTCTGCTCGCCGGCTGTTCCAACACACCGGAAGCCGAAAAAGCAAAACCACCGGGACTGACATTCAAGCAGGATGAACAGACGATAAAAATCATTCCGCTTTACGATGCATATCAGTCATATGTCGATGCAACGCTAAAAGAGCCGACCGAGAACGGTGCCCTGTTTGAAAAACACGTTTTAGACGTGAAAGATAAGTGGATTGAGAAGGAAAAACTGACACCTACCTATCAGGACAGACGCATTTTAGAAATTCCTACCGACAATGCAGAAGAACTGAACAAAACGATTGCCTATTTAAAAAAACACCAGGATTCCATTCATCAACAGATTAAAAAAAGCCTTCAGACCTCAATCAAAGCACTGCCAAGAACAGATAAGCTGACAGTCTTCGTCGCGCCTTATGAGATTCATAATGCGGCTAATATTCAACGTCACGGCGGTGCTACCGGTTTTGCCTCCGGGACAAACATGTTCACCCTTTACTTAGCAAAAAATTTTTCAAAAGACACACTGGCGAATACCATCGCCCACGAATACCACCATACCGTCGCTTTTGAAAGCAACACTCATGACTCGGTGTTCAACGGTATCCTTTTGGAAGGTGAAGCGGACATGTTTGCTGCGCAGGTCTATCCAAAAGGGAAATCGGAAGCGACCGAACCGTTTCTCGATCATACGCTGGAAAATCTGTTGACACAGATCAACAACCATAACGTGGATGCGTACGATTTACGATACGGCAACTATGACAAAGACATTCCGCCGCTTGCTCAATATACGCTCGGCTATATGATCATGACGGACTTCATCCAGAAAAATCCTGATGTTCCCGTTGCCAAGTGGACCAAGATGCCGACAACTGATATTTTGGAGAAAACCGGCTATGCGAAGAAGTTGACGATCCGTTAGGCAAAATTCCGATAAACTGATGCTAAAAAAACCACGGATCGCGTGTCTTTGAAACAGACATACGAACCGTGGTTTTTGATATTATCATCCGAACACTTATTTAAAGGCAGGAATCGCCATTTCGTCATAATTGTCCTCGAGGAACTTTTTGACTTTCGGACTTGTCATTGCTTTCGCAAGCTTTTGAATCGCTTCTGAATCCTGATTGTCCTTCCGGGCAACGAGCGTGATCGCAAAGTCATTTTCGACGCCTTCCGTCACAAGGGCATCTTTCTTCGGAGTCAGACCGAGCGGTGAAGCATAGGCCGGCGTCATGATGACCGCATCCGCATCATCATAAAGGCGGGCGAGCATCAGCAAATCCACTTCCTTGAACTTAAAGTTACGTTTGTTTTCCGTGATGTCTTTCATCGTGTAGTACGGACCGGTTTTCTTTTTCAACTTGATCGCATCATGCTGTGCGAGCAGAGCGAGCGACCGGTCGATGTTCGAGACGTCATTTGCGACGGCAATAACAGCGCCTTTCGGCATTTGGTCCATCTTTTTATACTCTTTTGAGTACAAACCGTAGTTCGCAAAGTAAATCGGTTGAATCGGAACAAGATTGGCTTTATTGTTGCGGTTGAACTCTTGCATGTACGGGACGTGTTGGAAGAAGTTCGCATCGACTTCTTTTGCTGCGAGGGCACTGTTCGGTTGCACGTTGTCACTAAGGACGACGACTTCCAGATTAATGCTTTCTTTTTTGAGTTCCGGTTTGACGAGATCAAGAATTTCCGTCATCGGTTTGATCAGTGACGCGACTTTTAACGTCTCTGTTTTTGACGCCGATTCTTGTTCATCCTTTTTATCGGCGTTGCCGCATCCGGCTAAGGCCAACACAAAAACGCTGAGTAATACCATGATTTTTTTCATTTTGAATTCCTACTTTCGGTTAACGTTTATCGAGCAAGCGTGCTACGGTCGTCCCGGTAAATTGAAGCAATTGCACCAGGATGACCATAATCAAAATCATATAGAGCATCAATTCCGTCTGAAACTGTTGGTAGCCGTACCGGACGGCAAAGTCGCCGATCCCCCCGCCTCCGACAACCCCCATGATCGTCGAATACGAAATGAAGCTGACGATCGACGTCGTCATACCAAGCACAAGACCGGACCGGGCTTCAACGAATAAAAACTTCAGGACGACTTCACGCGTCGAGGCTCCCATCGAGACAGCCGCCTCAATGACACCTTTCGGCACTTCAAGCAGCGATTGTTCGACGAGCCGTGAGTAATGGGCAATGGCAATAATCGCAAGCGGAACCGTCGCTGCTGCCGTTCCGATCGCCGTCCCGATGATGAACCGCGTAAACGGAATCAGGAAGACAATGAGCAATAAAAACGGAAACGAGCGGATCGTGTTGACAAGTAAATTCAAACTTGAAAAGACGAATCGGTTCGACAGCAACTGCCCTTTACGTGACAGATAGAGCCAGGTTCCGAGCGGTAAACCAACGAGAACTGCCGCGAGAATCGAAATTCCGACCATCACGAACGTTTGTCCGATCGCCAGTCTGATTTCCGCCGCATATTCGAGCACGATATCAGGCATGTGAATCCCTCCGCTCCGTCAATTGGGTCAGGAACCAACCGGCATCACTCGTAATTTCCGGGATTCCCGCCGGTTCGGTCGCGATCGTCGTTTCAATCCGCCCGTCTGCCATGATCGTGACCCGGTTGCAAATGCTTTGAATCACCTGCATCTCATGACTGACAAGTACGATCGTCACCCCGAGTGTCTGATTGATATCCTGCAACACGCATAAGATTTCCGACGTCGTACTCGGATCGAGCGAAGACGTCGGTTCGTCACACAGCAAAACGCGCGGGCGGTTGGCGAGCGCCCGGGCAATCGCCACACGTTGCTTCTGTCCTCCGCTCAGTTCGGACGGATACTTCCGGGCAAAGGATTCCAGTCCGACAAACCGGAGACACTCCTGAATCCGGTCCGCCCGCTCTCGTTTTTTGACACGGGCGAGTTCAAGTGAAACACCAATGTTTTGTTCGACCGTCTTGTTTCCGACCAGATTAAAGCCTTGAAAAATCATCCCGATATTTTGCCGGGTCTGCCGCAGCTGTCGGTTCGACAGGTTTGTTAAATTCATCCCGTCAAATTCGACCCGCCCGGTATCCGGCCGTTCGAGCAGGTTCATCAGCCGGAGTAACGTCGATTTCCCGGCACCGCTCGCACCGATGATGCCATGCATCTCGCCCTGTTCAATCGAGAGGGCGACGGACTGGATGACCGGTTGTCCGGAAAAACTTTTACTGACATTCTGTAATGAAATCATCTGACACCCTCCCTTGCAACGTGTTTCATTTTACCGTAAGCTATCTGTTTTTGTCATGTCGTGTGCTTTTTTTCTTTCCCGCGTCACTTCTCTAATTAAGTAAATCATTCAGAAAATAAAACAGAAAAACCCTGAACGTAAAGTCCAGGGTCGTATTTCCAGCATTCAATAGCTTTGATTATCCTTCATACTTCTTGACGATCGTCGCAATTCCTTGGCCGCCCCCGATGCAAAGTGTCGCGAGACCATGGCTTTCTCCGGTCCGTAACATCTCGTGGATCAACGTCACCATGATCCGTGTTCCACTGGCGCCGATCGGGTGACCGAGCGCAATCGCCCCGCCGTTTCGGTTCAACTTTGCCGGATCAAACTGGAGTTCTGCGTCAACTGCAAGCGATTGGGCAGCAAACGCTTCGTTCGCCTCGATGACGTCGATGGCATCCAGTTCGAGACCCGCTTTTCGTAACGCCTGTCCGACGGCCTTGACGGGACCGATTCCCATAATGCTCGGGTCAACACCGGACGTACCGTTCGCAACGATTTCGACAAGTGGTGTCAGACCGAGTTCTTTCGCCTTCCGGGCCGACATGACGACGACTGCTGCCGCTCCGTCATTGATACCCGATGCATTGCCGGCTGTCACTGTACCGCCTTTTTTGAAGGCCGGACGCAAGCGGGCAAGTGATTCCGCTGTCGTTCCGGCACGCGGGAACTCGTCTTGTGCAAACACGACCGGTTCGCCTTTGCGCTGCGGAATCTCGACCGGTGTAATTTCCGCTTGGAACCGGTCCGCTTCGATGGCCTGTCCCGCTTTTTGTTGACTTGACGCTGCGAACTGATCCTGTGCTTCACGGGAAATCGTATATTGCTCGGCTAAGTTTTCCGCCGTGATTCCCATATGATAGTCATTGAAGGCACATTCGAGTCCGTCTTTGATGATCGTATCGACAAGCGGCTGGTCTCCCATCCGTAAGCCGGTCCGGGCACCGCTTAACACGTACGGTGCCTGACTCATGTTTTCCATCCCGCCGGCGACGATGATGTCGGCCTCGCCGGACTTGATCGCTTGGAACGCGAGGTGAATCGCCTTCAGCCCGGAACCGCAGACTTTATTGATCGTCATGGCCGGAACCGTTTCCGGAAGACCGGCGAGGAGACTCGCCTGACGGGCCGGATTTTGTCCAAGTCCCGCCTGAAGAACGTTGCCCATGATGACCTCCTCGACGAGGTCCGGTGCGACATTCGCTTGTTCGAGCGCCGCTTGGATGACCGTTGCGCCGAGCTTCGTTGCCGGGACATCCTTTAAACTGCCGTTAAAACTGCCGATTGCCGTTCGTGTCGCGCTGACGATGACAACTTGCTCGCTCATGCTGATTTCCCCCTTATTGAATCGTATAACCGCCGTCTAAGACATTGGCCTGTCCCGTAATCCCTTTTGCTTTGCGGCTTGCGAGGAATAACGCATAATCGGCGATTTCCTCGACGGCAAGCAATCGTTTTTGCGGAACGAGCGGATAGATGACGTCTTCGAGGACTTTTTCCAATTCGACCTGTCGTGTTTTCGCGAGATCCGCCATCTGATTGCGAACGAGCGGTGTATCGACGTACCCCGGGCATAAGGCGTTGACTGTGATGCCGTGTTCCGCCCCTTCCAGTGCCGCGACTTTCGTCAGACCGAGCAGACCGTGTTTTGCCGAGTTATAGGCCGCTTTTCCGGCAAAGCCGATCAAGCCGTTGATCGATGCCATGTTGATGATCCGGCCGTATCCTTGCTCCTTCATGAGCGGAAACGCATGTTTAATCGCAATGAACGGAGCCGTCAGCATGATTTTAATCATCAGTTCGAACTTCTCTGTCGGGAAGTCTTCGATTGGTGAGACGTGCTGTAAACCGGCATTATTGATCAGGACATCAAGTCGGCCGTACCGCTTGATTGTCTCGGCAAAAACTGACTGAACTTGCGCTTCATCCGTCACGTTCAACGTCAGTCCGATGACATCATGTCCCGCTCCCTGTAACGACTTCGCTGCTTTTTCAGCTGCTTCCGTATTGACGTCCGTAATGACGACCTTCGCGCCTGCCTCTGCGAAGGCTGTCGAGATTTCAAGCCCGATCCCGCTTCCTGCTCCCGTCACAAGGACGATATCTCCATTGACCATTCGACTCACTCCCCTATGCTGATGCGTTCAAGTTCCGGACTGACAGTGAAGTCCGCTTCCGTCACGTTGCGGATGTCTTCGACTGTGAGTCCGTCCAATGTCTCAATCAAGACCATCCCGGCTTCCGTGAAATCAAAGACCGCTTTATCCGTGATCAACCGGTTGACGACTTGACTGCCGGTCAACGGTAACGTACAACGTGTCTTGACCTTCGACTCGCCGTACTTATTGACGTGTTCCATGATGATGACAACCCGTTTCGCGCCGTTGACGAGATCCATTGCCCCGCCCATTCCCTTGACCATCTTGCCGGGAATCATCCAGTTCGCGAGGTCACCGTTTTCGGCGACCTCCATCCCGCCTAGAATCGCAAGATCAATGTGACCACCGCGGATCATCGCAAACGATTCGGCACTGTCGAAATAGGACGCCCCTTTTTGTGCCGTAACCGTCTCTTTGCCGGCATTGATTTCGTCGGCGTCGACTTCATGTTCGAGCGGATACGGTCCGATGCCGAGCAACCCGTTTTCCGATTGCAGCATGACGTGGACATCATCCGGAATCGCATTGGCGATTAGTGTCGGAATCCCGATTCCGAGATTGACGTACATGCCGTCCTCGATTTCCTGCAGCGCGCGGTTGATAATGATTTCTCTTGACGTTGCCATAGTATCTCCCCCTTATGCTTCCCGGACTGTCCGGCGTTCGATGCGTTTTTCGTAGTCCGTCCCGACGATGATGCGCTGGACGTAAACGGCCGGTGTATGGATTTCATTTGGATCGAGTTCACCGACTTCAACCAGTTCTTCGACTTCGACGATCGTCACTTTGCCGGCTGTCGCGACGAGCGGATTGAAGTTCCGCGATGTCTTTCGGAAGACGAGATTACCGATTTTGTCCGCTTTCCAGGCTTTGACGAGCGCAAAATCGCCGACGATCCCTTCTTCGAGCAGATAAGTTTTCCCGTCGAACTCTTTTTGTTCCTTGCCTTCCGCAATCGGTGTCCCGACGCCAGTTGGTGTATAAAAGCCGGGAATGCCCGCTCCGCCGGCCCGGATCCGTTCTGCCAGTGTCCCCTGCGGCACGAGATCGACCTCAATGTCTCCGCTTAAGTACTGTTGCTCAAACGTCTTGTTTTCCCCGACGTAGGACGAGACCATCTTTTTGATTTGACGTGATTGTAATAAGATGCCGAGTCCGAAGTCATCGATGCCACAGTTGTTGCTGACGACCGTCAAGTCCTTGACCCCTTTTTCCTGCAAGGCAGCAATCGATTTCTCCGGAATCCCGCATAAACCGAATCCCCCGACGACGAGTGTCGCCCCATCAAAGATGTCAGCTATCGCTTCGGTAAATGAATCGTAGATTTTCCCCTGTTGCATCGTTCATTTCCCCCTTT
Source organism: Exiguobacterium sp. R-39 (assembly GCF_049942815.1). Classification (NCBI taxonomy): domain Bacteria; kingdom Bacillati; phylum Bacillota; class Bacilli; order Caryophanales; genus Exiguobacterium; species Exiguobacterium sp. R-39. The sequence goes on along the minus strand of NZ_CP187965.1, from coordinate 1,197,873 downwards.
TTTAAACCCAAATGCTTAATAAAGACCTGTCAGATTGTAAAGTCCGATCATCAGGAAGACCGTCACTGTCTTTAAAATCGTAATCATAAAGATGTCACGGTACGACTGACGGTGCGTCAAGCCGGTGACGGCAAGCAACGTGATGACGGCTCCGTTGTGCGGTAACGTATCCATGCCGCCGGACGCCATCGAGATGACCCGGTGCATGACTTCCGGCGGGACGCCGCCTGACGTGATCGCTTGTGTATATTTATCCGACATCGCACTGAGCGCGATGCCCATTCCGCCGGACGCAGAACCGGTTACCCCGGCAAGTGCCGTCGTCGTGACCGCTCCGTTGACGAGCGGATCGGTGAACGTCGATGAAATCCCGTTCGAGACCGTCTTGAAGCCCGGTAAAGCGGCGATGACACCGCCGAATCCGTACTCGGCTCCGGTATTCATGACAGCAAGTAAGGCACCACCGATACTGAGGTTCAATCCGGCCTGGAAGTTCGTCCGGACTTTTTTGAAGTCATACAGCATCGCGGAGATGATTCCGATGATCAAGGCCATTTGGACGGACCAGATGGCAAGAACGGCCGGCGTCTCGATTTTCCCGAATGCTTCAAGACCGATCGCGGCGAAATCAAAACCTTCCGGATACCATGCCGGAATCGCGAGCGTAAAGTATTTGTTCATGACAGCGACTAAAATCAACGGCACAAATGCCAGGACTTGGCGGTAAACCGGTTGTTGTGCCGTCTCGAGCGTCAGTTCCGGTTCATTTTTCAATTCCATCTGCGGAGCCGTACCGGCTGCCGTCGCTTCAAATCCGGCATACCCTTCCCCAGCTTGATGTGCTTTACGTTTACGGGATTCAAGATAGAACATCCCGACCGTCAGGATGATCAAGCCGCCGATTGATCCCATGATTGGTGCCGCATAGATATCCGTTTTAAAGAACGTCGTCGGAATGACGTTCTGGATTTGCGGTGTCCCCGGCAAGGCATCCATCGTAAACGTAAACGCACCAAGGGCAATCGTTCCCGGAATCAAGCGTTTCGGGATATTCGCTTCGCGGAACAAGTTCGCTGCGAACGGATAGACGGCAAAGACGACGACGAACAGGCTGACACCGCTATACGTCAAAATCGCGCCAAGCAACACGATGGCAAGAATCGCCCGTTTTGCTCCGATCATCCGAATGATCGACTTCGCGATCGATTCAGCGATTCCTGACATTTCGACGACTTTCCCGAAAATCGCTCCGAGCAGGAATACCGGGAAGTAGGCTTTAATGAATCCCACCATTTTTTCCATGAAGATATTGGAGAAGAACGGCAAGACCCAATCCGGGTTCGTCAGTAAGACAGCGAACAGAGCACAGATCGGAGCAAATAAGATGACTGAAAAGCCACGGTACGCTACGAACATTAATAAAGATAAGGCAAGAAGAATGATAATCAGTTCCATGGTGGATCTCCTTTAAAATTTAGTAAGCGCTTTCAATTGCTTCTTCATCATTTAACAATTGAATCACCGAATGGTCAATCAAAAACCATAAACCTATAAGTACAGCTTATAGGTTCTATAACTTCACATTATAGACACATTTATTTTTTGATGTCTTTTTCGGAAATCTTTTGACCAGATGGAGGACTATTTGACGTCAATAGCGTATTCTAAACGGTAGAACGATTTGTCAAACGAAAGCAAGGTGCCTGAATTTGAAAACCATTTTGTATGATCTTCTCCATAACCTGACCCTATTGATGAGCGGTTTTTACCTGCTCGGAAAGCTGTCACCGCATCCGATTACCGTCGATTCCAAACGCTCAGTCCGCATTTTGTACGGAATCAGCCTGAGTATCTTATCTTGGTTGCTGATGCAACTGACGATTGAGCCCGTTCCCGGTGTTTTAGTCGACTTGCGGCACATTCCTGTCATCGTTGCCGCTTATTTTGCCGGTCCGTTGCCGACGATGATTGTGACAAGTGTCATCATTCTTTACCGGTTCAGCATTAATTTGAACAGCTCAGCGTATGCGGCAGCACTGTTCATCATCCTGATTGCTGTCGGGACGTCGCTTCTCGTCAAGTGGTTGCCGATCTATTCCAAGCGGACCTTTACGATAGTCACTGTCTATGCGACTGTCCTGCATGGAATCGTTTTGATATATGTCTTAGCTGACACGGGTCTCCTCTTCGATATCCTCAGTGTCGTCCTGCCCGCTTCCTTCATCAGCAGTTGGCTTGCACTCGTCATCATCCGTGACATCCGTTTGACGAAACAGTCGATGCGGACATGGCAACAAACGGCACAACGTGATTTTTTGACCGGCTTACATAATTTCCGTGCGTTTACGGATCATTTTGATGATTTAAAGCAACAAACGATTTTACAGCAACATGAAGTAGCGTTGATTACGATCGATATCGATCATTTCAAACATGTCAATGATACGTTCGGTCACGAAGCCGGTGACGAGGTCCTGCGTCAATTCGCCTCCCGTTTGCGGGACGGTGTGACGGATGCCGGATTCATCTCCCGTAACGGGGGTGAGGAATTTTCCATTCTCGTCGAACAGTTGACGGATGCAAAAGTCCTGGCGTTGGCTGAACAGTTGCGGGAACGGATTGCGACGTCTCCGTTTCAATTGTCGAATGGGACGCAACTGCCGTTGACAGCTTCGTTCGGAGTCGCACTTTTCCCGAAATCAACATCAGAGATTCAGCAACTTGTGACGGATGCAGACGTCGCACTTTATCATTCCAAACAAAACGGACGCAACCGGGTGACACTTTTTACACGCGAACTCGAAGTAGCTGTGACTCATTCTGTCGATTAGGGATGGACGAATCCGGAAAAATCGGCTACGTTTGATGATGAGGAAGGTGATTCATCATGAAATTAACAAAAGGACCTTACATTATCATTGGTCTGCTGCTCGGACTGCTCTTCGGCTTCATCGGGGATAATTTTTACCTGTATGTCTCCGCCGGGATTTTAGTCGGAGCGATGCTCGAAGGGTACGTTGCCTGGCAACAACGAAAAGAACGAAACAAATCCAATCATTCCTAAGGAGGAATTAAGATGGGCTTCAGTGAACTGTTCGTCTCGACACTTGCGTATATCGGAGTGGCTACACTTTTACTTGCTATCGGCGTCGTCCTGTTTGAAGTGACGACCAAATCAAAAGAGATGGAGCTAATCCGTCAAGGAAAAAAAGCGGCCGTTTATGCATTCGGCGGACGAATCCTTGGTCTTGCGATCGTTCTCTACTCCAGTATCACGAACTCGGTCAGCATCCTCGATATGGTCTTATGGGGAGCTTTAGCAATCGTCTTCCAAATCGTCCTGTTCTATTTGGCAGACTTGATCATTCCGCGGATCAGTATGACGAAAGAAATCGATGCCAATAATGAAGCCGTTGGTTTATTATTGCTGTTTCTTTCAATTTCGATCGGTCTGATCATCGCCGGTTCCCTTACATACTAAAAAAAGCGCCAACAATCCGCTCGTGGATTGTCGGCGCTTTTCATTTTTCCAAATCTTCGAGTTCTTTTTGCGAACGGGGATAGCCGTTCGCCTGCCACTCCGCCCGGTAAATCGAATCGAGTTTCGTCAATCCGACTTCATCCGGATCTTTGTCGGCATCTGGACTTGAATCCTGATCGAGATGCGTTAAATACTCTTTTAGCGGATCCGTATTTTTTTGCTCTTTGTTCTTCAATAAAAGAAGACCCGCCCCCGCCAATACACTTGCTCCGAACACATACCGTTTTCGTAACCGCATCGGTTTCCCTTCTTTCTCTCAAAACGCCAGTTAGACAAGTCCACCTCCATCCCGTAAATCAGGATGAGCCAGCTGTCTGACTTGTCCTTGCTCGACCGTCAGGACGTGATCCGGTTGCCGCTCAAAATAGCCGGTTTCGAGCACTCCCGTCAAACTTTTCAGTTCCCGGGCAAAGTGAGGGACATCCTGGACCCGCTTGAGATCGACATCCAAAATCAGATGCCCCCCGTTCGTCACGAATGGTTCTCCATCCTGCTCCCGTAGCGTCACATCGACATGCTTATCCTGCAAAAAACGTTCGACATACGGTCTCGCAAACGCATCGATTTCAACCGGTAACGGACCGCTCAGGTGATGGACGAACTTCGAGGCGTCCGCTAAGTAGAGCACTTCCCGGCTCATCAAAGCAACGACTTTTTCACGGAACAGCGCTCCACCACCGCCCTTGAGCACACGGAACTGCGCATCGATCTGATCGATGCCGTCGATGACAAGATCGATATGCGTCGCTTCCTCGAGTGACAGCAACGGAATGTTTAATCGTTTGGCTTGTTCCGCTGTCTCGGCTGATGTCGTCACTCCCTGCACCTGACCGCCTGCTTCGACCCACTTACCGAGGACATCGATGAAACTCCGGGTCGTCGAACCTGTCCCAAGACCAAGAATCATTCCGTTCTTAACATGCTTGATGGCGGCTTCCGCCAACACCCTTTTATCCTGTTCGTACATCCGCACCCCTCCTTCGTTAGTTATCTATTCCCGATTGCTGGCGACTTCAATCGATGAGTCCAGCCGTCTCTTGTAAGTACATTTCAATCGCCGACAGGAGCGGTTCAAGTGCCTGTTGCCAAAAAGTAATTGAGTCCGGTTCGCCGTCTACATACTGCTCAATCAGCTCCTCGATTGTCGCCTGTCCCGATGCGCGTAACAACGGTTCGAATTGTCCGGTGAACGCCTCATTTGATTGCTTGACCTCCGGATATAAGTGATTGCTCAGTAAGTAACCGACCGTGTAGGGAATATTGTAGAACGGCTTTTCTGTATCATAGAAATGACCGACAAAAATCCATTTGTACGGATCCGGTTCCGTCAGTACATCGCCGTAAAAGCGGGCATCTTCCTCCCGCATCAGTTCAGCAATCCGGTCGCTTGAAACCGGCCCCTGCCGTCGCTCCGAATAAAAACGTTGTTCAAACCGGAACATGTTCGGAATGGTTCCGACGTATTTTAAGCCTTCGCTGATTTTGATTTCAAGCATCGCCAGTTTTTCTTCGCTCGCCGATTGTTCGATCACGGCGTCAAGGACCAGGTTTTCCATGAATGTCGAAGCCGTCTCGGCACTGCTCGTCCCTTTAATCTGATCAAGGAACGGCAAATCGTGCAACAGCAAATTGTGGTACGCGTGACCCAGTTCATGGGCAAGCGTAACGACATCCGGATACGCTTCACGGTACGTCATGAAGATCCGGCTTTCTTTAGCGACCGGGAACGAGGCACAGAAACCACCTTCTGCTTTAGACGGCCGGTTTTCCGCATCAATCCAGCCTTTTTCAAACACGGTTTTCGTAAAGTTTGCCAACCGCGGATGGAGCCGGTCAAATTGATGCAGAATGATCGATTGCGCCTCAATATAGGAAACATAACCGCGCGAGGTGAAGGTATTCGCCTCTAAATCATGCCATTCCGGTTCCGTGACATGTGCCAGACGCAATTTTCGTTCGTAATAAGACTGGAACAGCGGACGATTTTGATCAATCGCCGCAAGCATCGCTTTAATTGTCGTCCGTTGCATCCGGTTTTGTTCACACAGTTCCGTTAACGGGTCCTCCCATCCGCGTTTTGTGTAAACTTGCAACCGAAATCCGGCAATCCGGTTCAAAATCATCGCAAAGTCGTCTCGTTCAGCAGCACACGTCTTTGCGAAAGCCGTCGCCGCCGCTTGCCGGTCGTTGCGTGTTGCCCCATGAAAAGCCTGATGCAGGGCGTGTCCAATTGTGACTTCTTCTTCAAGCGGAATCCGTAAACCGGTCAAACGCTGTTCATACAACTGTTCCCATCCGGAAAAACCGTCGATTGCCAGTGCCTGAATCATTTGTTCCTGTTCAGCCGGTAAACGACGTTCCATGATGGCGCGGCGTTCCGTCAGATAATAAGACGGCGAGTCAGATTGCAGCGTTATCCATTCTGCTTCGGACAGTTTCCGCAATCGTTCCTCGAAGACCGTTTCAGTCATCCGGAGACTCGCCTGCAATATCTCGGTCTGCTCAAGCAGCCGGCCCACTTCATGACGTGAAACATCTTCCGCGTACAGGCAATACACAAAATCAGCCAGTTCTTCGACGTGGCATTTGATTCGCTCAAGATGCGTCAAATAAGAAGACACCGGAGGTTGGTCGGTTTGAAGCTGATCCAGTTCCTTTCGTAACCTGTTAATCGTCTGTCCCACTTTTCCAATCGAATACAGTTTTTCGAGCTGCCAACGGGATGTCGTGATCGCCATCGTTTTTCCCCCTTTAATCCTGTCCTTTCGTTTCCTTCGGCTTCCCTTCCCGCGAGACCTGCCAGTCCACTCCTTTACCGGCAAAAAACATCCTTCCGCGAGCGGAAGGATGTGTGAACCGAAATATTTAGATGACGAAAAAATAGACACAAAGGAAATGCGCTAAGCTGCCGAGCAGGACGAATACATGGAAAATCTCGTGAAAACCGAGGTGTTTGAACGAAAGCACACGCGGTTTTAAGCCGTATATAATGCCACCGATCGTGTAAAAAATCCCGCCGAGGAACAGTAAACCGATTCCGACCGGCGACAGGACTTCTGCGAGCGGTGTGATCGCAAAGACCATGATCCAGCCCATTCCGATGTACAGCGTCGTCGACAACCAGCGCGGACTGTTGAACCAGACGAGTTTAAAGGTGATACCGAAGACCGCAATCAGCATGACGATACTGAACAATACCCAGCCGGTCGGTCCGTTCAGACTGATCAGACAAAACGGGGCATACGAGCCGGCAATCAGCAGATAAATCATCGAATGATCAAGACGTCTCCACGTCGCAATGGCCCGGTCACTCGCAAGTACCATATGATATGTCGCCGAGACTGCATACAAGGCAATCATACTGACTCCAAAGATGATCGCCGCGACAATCGGTAGTCCTGCTCCCCGCTCCAGTGCCGCTTTGATGACCAAGGCGAGCAATCCGATAAAGGCGAAGACGGCTCCGCCAAGGTGGGTCAGACCATTGATCGGTTCTCTCATATACGTTTTCATAATTTCCCTCCATTTTTATGTAGTTTTAAATACTACATGGCGTTATATGAACATTCTATCATACACTAGAGAAATAGGAAGTCATTCCGCATTATTTTTTTGGAGGTATTTTCATGACACAGTCAGATCACCCGAAACCATCACTCGATCGCCAGTTGGAGTTAACGGATATCCCGAACATCGATCTCTACATGGACCAAGTCATTCAATTGTTTGAACGGACGTTTGAAGAGACGACGCGAACCGAAGGCGAAACGATTTTAACGAAGACGATGATTAACAACTACGCCAAGAAAAAATTGTTTTTCCCGGTCACGAATAAAAAATATACGAAAAACCATCTGATCTTAATCAGTTTAATCTACCAGTTGAAAGGAACGTTCTCCATCAATGACATCAAAACGATTTTGACGGACTTGAATACCGGTGTTACGGAACAAACAATTGATTTGGAAGATTTTTATCAAACGTATCTCGATGCGACAGCGGTCAATCAGACCTTGTTCGAGGAGCAGCAGCCTCCGACGGATGACTTGGATCATCTCGAACAGTTGCAACTGATTTTGTCGCTCGCCCATATGAGCAACTTGTACCGCCGGGCAGCCGAACGATTGATTGACCGATTAGAAAAGTAACCGTCTTTCTTTTGTGTGTCATGGTAAAATAGGGGAAAAAGGATGAGGTGCAGGAAATGGAACTCGAACAACGTTTTTTACAACGTTTAGATGAAACAGGACATTATTTCGTCACTTACCAGGATGGTATTTTAATCGAACTTGCTTTTGATGCTGTCGTCGGCCGACATCCCGCACCTTTTCCGGAGTTGGAGAAGACGGCTCGGTTTTTGGAAGAGCATCTCCGCTCCCACCAGACACAAGCGTTATTGCTTGCTTCAAAAATTCAGGCATACGACATGGAACCGGCTGAACGGATTGCTCCGATGATGTCAATCTATAGTTTTTTTGCAACACATCGGCTCGTCCATCCGCTCAATGCTTATTCCACCGCTTTATTGATCAGCCGCTTACAGCCGACGGATGTCCAACTTGAGCGGACCGTCTCGTTATACCGCCTTTGCAAAACCTCACACCGGTTCATCGTCTCTCCCCTGCTGATCTCGTTTCTGTTTTTAAACAGTCTCCGCCGGGGCGAGTTATCAACAATCCATGATCAGATCGAATCGCTGTATGACATGTTGAAAAAGCGGTTCGGGCGGTCTCAGCAAACGTATGTCACGGCACTCTTATTTGCCTTATTACCGGACGAGGACCATCACCTCTATCTCGATCAGCTCGTCCAGTCCCGGAACGCTTACCGTAAACACGGGATTCCACTGTCGTTTCATGCGTTGCTTGCGCTACTCGGTCAACCGGAAGTACACCGCGCAGCACTTGAACAGATATCAGACCGTTTGCGGCAAAATCCTCACTTTAAATACCGGAAGGATTTAATTTTCCTGACGGCGGTCCGGCTCTATCTTGCGGATCATCCGACGTTGCACCAATTGTTTGCTCCGTACAGCCCGGCTGACTGGACGAATTCGACTGATTTCATTCCCGTTTTCCTGTTCCCGGTCGACTTGACGGATACGTCCCATGCGACAGACGGCGGAATGGCGGACGGTGGATTTGACGGCGGCGATGGCGGTGGCGGTGGCGATTGAACTCGCCCATCCAGTGCCTGTTTCCGTATAAAATTTTCTAAAAAAACAAAACGCGGCTGACTCAAAAAAGAATCACTCGTTCTTTCATGCCCTTTCCTCAGGCAAGACACAAGCCAGTTTTCCTGCCTCATTTAGGCAGGAAATCGGGTCTTGTTTGTCTCTGACAGCGCAAAAATGCGCTTTTCCTGTAGGAGTTGCGTGAAGCGAGTGATTCTTTTTTTTTACGAAATCAGGGTGGCAGATTATCATTCCGCCACCCTGATCTTTGTAGAGAGTGACTTTTGAGTCAGACCCATTGGTATAAAATCCGGCACAAGTGCCCGATTATTTTTGTTGATCGTCTGCATCAGACGGTGTCACATCGCCGTCTTCATCGGCTTCGTGAGACAAATCAGGTGCTTCGTCAGATGATGGTTCAGAATCCGGTTGATCTGTTGATTCTGAGTCCGCTGACTTCTTGTCTTGATTGTCGGACTGCGGCTCTTTTTCGTGGTGCTCGGATTTTGAATCCGACTCGTTTTGTGCTGCTGTACCGGATTGATCACGACCTGCGATATCGTCGTTTGTCATGCGATTTCCCGATGTAATCGGATCCGTTTCTTTTTCGTGTTGCTCTGACATGGTAACATCCCCCTCGAATCATGATGATTAAAGTATTCCCTTACGAGAGACGGTTAAACATCCTGGGTATGCGTGATCTTTGCAAAATCGGCAATCAAGTTCGTGATCGGTTGCGGATGATGCAGATAATGTCCTTGTACATACAGGGGATTTCCCACCGCAACGATATGCTGGAACTGAGCGCTTGTTTCGACTTCCTGAATGACAAGCGAAATTCCAAGTGCCTGTGTCAACGAATAAACAGACTGGACCATCGACTGTTCGAGCTGGTTTTGAACGAGACGCCGTGTAAAGATCGGATCCAACTTAACGGATTGGACCGGTAAACGGAGCAAGGAATTGAGCGAAGCATAATGACTCCCGAAATGGTCGACACTCAGTCGATAACCTGCCCGGCGTAACATTTCCAGACGCTCGATGGCTTTCCGTTTTCCGATTTGTAAGACTTCTTCCCGGATTTCAAGCACAATCCGCTCTTTCTTGAAGGATGCACAGTTTGCGAACTGTAACAGATCGGCAAGCATCGCATCCGATTTGAATTGACTGGCGGAGAGATTAATCGAAATTGTCACGGGACGTCCCAATTCTGTCTCTAACCGGACACTATCCGAAATCGCCTGTGCAATCGTAAAGTGACCGATTTGACTAAACTTCCCTGTCCGTTCCGCAATCGGAATGAAATCGGCTGGACTGACGAATCCTAAGACCGGATGATTCCAGCGGAGTAGTGCTTCGACGGCAACCGTCTGTCCCAGTTTGGCATTTAAAATCCGTTGATAATACAATTCGAACTGACCACGTTCCAATGCTTGCTCCAATTCCTGTTCCAATACACGGTTAAACGGATGTTGTTCGACCTCGCGTTGCTGATCGACAAATGATATACCCGCTTTTCCGTCCAGTTTGACCTGTTGCATCAGGGCTTCTGCTGCATAGACCTGTGTCTGGCGGTTCATGTGATCGCCCGTTAACAGACTGACACCTGACGAAGCCGTCAAACGAATCGGTTCGTCCGCAAGGTTATTGATTGGCTCCTCAATCGTCTGAATGATGGATTCAGCGAATGTCCGGCCTTGATCTGTAAAATCAGCTTGTTCCAGAGGTGCGAGAACAATGAACTCGTTCCCCTCCATCCGTCCGACGACGTGTTCCGGAATCGCGACATACTTTAAGCGTGACGCAATTTCCTGAAGCACCTGATTTCCAATCCGGTATCCGTACTTCGCATTAATCGCATGAAAGTTATCGAGATTGAGGACCATCAAAAAGGTCGGCTGGCTCGAGACACTCGAAATCAATCGGTTCATATATCGTTCGTTATAGACATCTGTCAATGCATCTTTGATGACATAGGTCTCGACGCTGATTGATTTACTGATGATGTTCGCGTAATTTTCAATCATCTCTAATTCGGTTTTACTGAATTCGTACGGTTGATCATCAAAAGCGCATAACGTCCCGATTTTCTCGTTATTGGCATTTTTAATCGCGACGCCAAGAAAACTGCCGTTACCCAGTGTTTGGGTGACCGGATGATGACTTGTCATTGGATTCGTCAATAATTCATTAATTTGAATCTTACCGTCTGTTTCATCGATGACGAGTTTACAGAGGACATGTTGGAAGATGTGTGTCGTTCCCTCTTCAATCAGTTCCTTTCCATGATTGATTGCCTTGACGATAAAGTTACTGTTTGAGTCATTTAATGCGAAAAACAGTGTATTGACTCCGATTTTTTCACTCAATTGATTTAAGATATCTTCGACAAGCGGGTGTAAGGCTTCATATCGCATTTGCGAGTTATCCACGGTCCCGTCCCTCCTTTCTTCGTTAGTCCTCTGTCATTTCAGTCGAAAATTGAAGCGTAAACGTACTGCATTTTCCTTCTTCTGACTGCACGGCAATCGATCCGCCATGATCCATGACAATCATCCGGCAGATCGCTAAACCAAGACCGGTTCCGCCAATTTTTCGCGTGTCCGAGTTATCAGCCCGGTAAAATTTATCAAATACAAACGGTAGTGCTTTTTCCGGAATTCCGATTCCTTCATCTTCAACCGTCAAGACCATGTGTGATCCCTTCATGTGCCCCCGAACTTGAATCGTTCCTCCGTCCGGTGAATATTTGATGGCATTCATGATCAAGTTCGTGAAGAGCTGTTTCATCTTCTCTTCGCTCGCCGTCATCTGATAATCGCCCGCTTCAAACAGAACCCGAATCCGGTGTTTACTGCTCGCAAGCTCGAACATCGGTCGCATCTCATATACCAATCGTTTAAGGTCCAGCCGTTTTTTGACGGTGCCTTGTGAGACATCCTCACCTTTTTGGATTTCCAGAATATCATCAATCAGCTCTGCCAAACGAACGGTCTCGGAGTGGATCGTCTCGAGGTATTTTTTTTGACGCGGACCATCGAGTGAACGACGCATCAACAGTTCCGTAAAGCCCATAATCGACGAGAGCGGTGTTCTTAATTCATGCGAAACAATCGAGACGAACTCCGACTGTTTCAAATCCAGTTCTTTTTCTTTCGTGACATCTCGCAAGACGAGCATCATTCCCCACTCGACATTGGCGATGGCGATTCGTTCGGCATAGGCATTCAGCAACAGATTCCCGCGAAAAGCCGATAGTTCAATCGTCTCTCCGGGAATCTCCCCGTTCATCAATTGACCGATATAGTCATGCAGCGCATCCGGCTGATCAACGTGTTCGAATAAGGATGTCGCCCGTTCGTACGCATGGCGGAAGCCTTGAGATTGACTGACGAGCTTTGGCGGGAACATGTTCAACAATGCCTGATTGGCATAAATCTGTTCCCCGCTGCTTTCGATATATAAGACCGCTTCCCGAATCGAATCGAGTAATTGATACGTTTTGATTTTTTCATGCTCCATTTGATGGAACAACAGGTGACGTTCAAGCGTCATCCCGAGTTTACGTGACAAATCCAAAATATCCCCGACCTGTTCCAAGTTGAACTGCTCGAATGGATGTTTGAGATAGATGACACCGACGACACCGCCATTGCTTGGTGACTGGACAGGAATCGCCGATTCATACATGTTTTCTGCTATAGGGAGCTGAACCGATTTTCGCATGACAAAAGCACGGCGTAACACAGAATATTGATCCAAATCTTTTTCGATCAATTCAATGTCTTCCACCCCTTGCGTCACAAGGTGACTCAATTGTTCACGGCGATATAACAGGATGGCCCCCGCCTCAAGATTGATGAGTTTCAGCAACTTAACGAGTAATGTCTCACATGCTGACTCGACGCTTTGGGTTGCCAATGCTTCCATGATTTCGTTGCGGTGTTTCAATTTATGTTCAACTTCCGCCAAATCCTGTGTCAGTTGACCGATCCGTTGACGGTCGGTCGTCTGTAACGTCTTGACTGGAAATGGACTGGTCTTCAGACGATACGGTCTCGTCTTCTTTTCAGGACGATATCGTACGATTTTTTTCAATGGGCTTCCTCCTTCCGATTCATGCATTCATGTTTAAAATTATAACACGAGATTTTAATTTTTCGTCGCTCATTCGACTTAAGAACGTGCTGCCGTTTCTGCCAACAAACGTTTAAATGCCTGTTCGAACGCAACATCTTCCTGACGTGTCCGTTTTTTGGGTCCCTTCGTCCGTCCACCTGCCCGCCGGATTTCTTGACCGACATGTCGTGTATGTAGAAGAAAATCTATGTTTTCGTTTGTAAAAATTCGACCATTCTGATCGATAGCTCGTCCATTGCGTGCGAGGGCGAGGGCAGCCAGACCGTAATCCTGGGTCACAACGATGTCTCCCGGCGCCATCCGGTTGACGATGGCAAAGTCGACGGCGTCCGCTCCTTGACCAATCGTGATCGTCGTCGCCCCTTCCCGATTAAACTGATGTGCTGTATCACAGACTAAAAAAACCTCGTATCCTTTGCTCAATCGAATCGTCAAATCGACGACCGGACAGCCGTCTGCATCAATCCATATTTTCATGTCAGGTCACTCCTTCCTTTACTTCGCTTTCATTAAGTGTCCGTGACGACCGGAATCACTGTCAAGTCCATCACTCGAAGTTGACCGTAACTGCCGTAGAACCGACAATAGAAAGGAAAGGATGTGCCGAATTGAAACCTGCAACATTTACCTCATTTTTATCCTTACTAAAGAAAAGTGAACCACCGGTCGGACTGCTGTCAGCTGCCGTGACGGTTTCAATCATTCAGGCACTCGCTGCTTTGATGATTCCCTGGTTTTTGAAATCCCTGATCGACAACTTCTCCATCGATCAGGTCACACCGGGCTTGGTCGCCCTCTTCATCACGGTCTTCATCGTCCAGATGATCAGCAATGCTTTTTCCATCTACTGGCTGCAAGTCGCCGGGCAACGGATTGTCGCCAACTTGCGGACGATGTTGTGGAAACACTTGCTAGCTTTACCCATTCCGTTCTATGACGAAACGAAGTCAGGCGAACTCGTCTCACGTCTCAACAACGATGCGACGACCTTACAACAATTATTATCGGAGCAACTCGTTCGTCTGTTGACCTCAATCGTCTCGATTGTCGGTGCGATTACGATTTTATTTTTCCTCGACTGGCAAATGACGCTCGTCATGGTCATCGCCGTCCCGTTGACATTATTGATCATCATTCCGCTCGTTCGGAAACTGCATCAGATTTCACGGGAGACGCAAAAAGAGCTCGCCGGCTTATCGGGATTTTTTGCAGAGATGCTCGGTGAAGTCCGCTTGGTCAAATCACAGGCGACAGAAACCTATGAAATGGAACGCGGAAAAACGCGGATTGAACATCTGTTTGGCTTCGGTGTCAAAGAAGGGAAGATTCAGGCAATCTTACTGCCCGTCTTCAACGTCGCCCTGACCTCGATGTTGATTGTCATCATCAGTTTCGGTGCTTACCGCGTCTCGACGAATCAGATTACAGCGGGCGAACTCGTCGCCTTTTCGTTATATCTGTTTCAAATCATGACGCCGCTCGTGACGATGACCGAGTTTGTCTCGAAATTACAAAAAGCGCGCGGGGCAACGGAACGGATTTCGGAACTGCTCGAAGAACGACCGGAACAGGACGGTACCCGACAGGTTGAGCGTCCGTTCGCAGCCGTTCACTTTAATCATTTGTCGTTCGGCTATGACGACACGACACTGTTGCACGACGTCACCTTCTCCTTGCCGCGTGGTCAAACCACGGCAATCGTCGGTCCGAGCGGCTCCGGTAAATCGACCTTGTTCGCTCTGCTCGAACGCTTTTATCTGCCGACGAACGGTCAAATCGAGCTCGGTCCTCATGCAATTGATCAGTTTGAACTGGCCAGCTGGCGTAATGCGATCGGTTATGTCGCCCAGGACTCACCCGTCTTGTCGGGAACAATCCGCGACAATCTGTTATACGGCTTGACGCAAGATGTCACGGAACAACAAATCCGCGACGCCGCCGAGATGGCGAATGCCGATGAATTCATTTCTTCATTTACACTCGGATATGACACGGAAATTGGCGAACGCGGTGTTAAACTGTCCGGCGGTCAACGGCAACGGATTGCGATTGCCCGCGCCCTCCTGCGGGATCCGGAATTGTTATTGCTCGACGAAGCAACTTCGAGCCTTGACTCGGAATCGGAACGGGTCGTCCAGGAAGCGCTCGAACGCCTGATGGAAGGACGGACGACATTCGTCATTGCCCATCGCTTAGCGACGGTCCGTCACGCCGATCAAATCGTCGTCCTCGAACAGGGACGTGTTTCCGGTATCGGGACACATGATACCCTCGTTGAGACAAATGTTTTGTATAATAAACTCGTAACGCAACAATTCATCGGTCACACCGAAACGACCAGGGGGAGTAACACATGACAAAAACAATTGGTTTCATCGGACTCGGCGTCATGGGGCAAGGCATGGTCCGCAACTTGTTAAAAGCCGGTTTTTCCGTCAAAGGTTATAACCGGACGAAAGAAAAAGGCTTGCCGCTCGAACAGGACGGCGCTGTGATCGTCGATACGATTCAGGAAGCCGTGACGGATGTCGATGTCGTCATCTCGATTGTCGGCTATCCGCAGGACGTCGAACAGATTTACTTGGCGGACGACGGGATTTTAGCATCCGCTAACCCAGGGACAATCGTCATCGACATGACGACATCGAGTCCTGCGCTCGCCATCCGGATTGCCGAACAGGCTGCTCAAAACGGTCTTTCTGCGCTTGATGCACCGGTCACGGGCGGCGATCTCGGAGCAAAAAACGGGACCCTCGCGATTCTCGCCGGCGGCGACGAAAAAGCATTTAACACGGTTCAACCGTTATTTGAAGCAATGGGAAAATCGATTGCCCGCTTCGGCGGTCCGGGACAAGGACAATCGGCCAAGCTCGCCAATCAGATCGCGATTGCCGGATCGATGATCGGAACAGCCGAGATGTTGCTGTTCGTCACGAAATCGGGAATCGATCCGACACAGTTCGTCGAGACGATCAAAAGCGGCTCCGCCGGCAGCTGGTCACTTGAAAACCTGATTCCGCGTGTCATTGCGGAAAACTATTCGCCGGGCTTCTTCGTCAAACATTTTATCAAAGACATGAACCTGGCACTCGAACGGGCCGAAGAGATGGGGATTGCAACACCCGGACTTGCACTAGTCAAAGATTTATACGACGAGCTGGCAGCATCCGGTCATGCCGAATCTGGGACACAAGCCCTCTACTTGCTGTTAAAAGAGAAAACACCGTCCCGTTAAAGGATTAAAAACGACAAAAACGAGTCTGACGCTTCCGCACAGGGGGAAGTCAGACTCGTTTTTTTACGCTGAACGCGTTGCTGTCTGTTGCTCTTTTTTTAATTGTTCATAGAAGTGCGCCAGCGTCGTATCAAAATACGGCGTCAGCAGAACAACTCCGACGGTACTGAGCAGCGCAAGAATCCCCCAAAGGATGAAACTGAGATAAAGTTTCGCCAGCCGCCATTTATGCCCATGCATCATCCGGCGGCTTTCACCAAGGACCTGGATAAACGACAGATCCGGTCGGTCAACCAATAAAAACGGCACCAATCGGTACATCAGATAAAAGTAGATTGCCGGAAGGATCAAAAAAGAACCAATGTAAACAAGTAACGTTACCAGTGTATAGGCTGCCATCGTCTTCAGATAGAAACGGATCGACGCAAACCCTTCAAATAACGTCCCGATACCGGCTGATTCTCCACGGACGAATCGTAAGTAGGCAATCGTCCGCCCAAGCGTGACGGGTGACAGCACAATCGTCACGACGATATTCAAGGCGACGAACCGTAACATGCTGTCGAGATTATCCTGGTCAAACGACATCCGGCTGGCAGCAAGTGCAAAGATGACGAAGTAGATGATTGAGATGCTGAGCGCTGTCAGCCACTTCCCTTTTAATGTCGCAAGTGCAGCTTGTTTGTACTGTAAATTTGTCATAATGAACTCCTTTATCTTTCAACATTCCTGTTTTAGTGTACCGTAGTCTGCTTTGAAAAAATAGCAATCATCTCCTCACAAGGCTGAAGATGTGACGATTTTTGGACAGCTTTGACGATTGGTTTCCTTTCTCTTCTTAAAAAGAGCGACGCAACCGAAACCACTTTTTCTTCACCCGCTTCCTCAGACGAGACACAAGCCAGTTTCCCTGCCTTTGAAGGCAGGAAAACGGGTCTTGTTTGTCTCTGACAGCGCAAAGAATTGCGCTTTTTCCTGTAGGAGTCTCGTGAATGAAATGGTTTCTCCAAAATAAAAAAAGAGGAACAGATTCAAATCTGCCCTCTTTTCTCATAAGGTTAACTGTTACGCCAACGAATAACTTTGATTAACGTGCCAGCAATTGTTTTAACGCTTTGACCTTCTCCGGATCGACTTGACCGTCGACGAGGACAGCGGATCCGACATGTAACTCGGTTGCGTTCGTTGCATTAAGTAATTCTTCCGCCCGCTCAACTGTGATACCGGAACCCGGCAAGACAATCAGGTCCGGATGCTGTTCGATCAGTTCGGCGATAACAGCCTGACCTTCCAGTGCCGTCGGTTGTGCCCCGGACGTCAAAATCCGGTCGACTTCCGGAAAATCAGCCAGGACTTCCGCCGCTTCCAGGATGTCCCGACTGCTGTCGATGGCCCGGTGGAACGTCAACGACAAGTCGCCTTTATGTTTAATAATCCGTCCGAGGAATCCTTCATCGACACGACCGTCCGGCGTCAAGGATCCGACGATGATGCCCGCTGCTCCGAGTTCCCGGACTAAATCGATATCGGTGATAATCGTTTCCTGATCGGCTTTCGAATAGACAAACGATTTGCTGTGCGGACGCACGAGGACGTGGACCGGAATCTCGACCGACGACAAGACTTGCCGGATCAAGCCGTAACTCGGTGTCAGCCCGCCTTCCGATAAGGCGGATACGAGTTCCAACCGGTCAGCTCCCGCCCGCTCGGCTGCTGTTGCTTCTTCGACTGTTGCTGCAATGATTTCTAACATGATACATCCCTCCCGCCCTAGTGTATCACGAGACGACTGTCCAATTCACCCGTTCGTTGAACAGTTTCATTTCCCATGACGGCGGATAGGTCGAGGGACTGAGGACGATTTTAGCCCGCCGGAATTCGGCGACTTTGTACTTCCGGTTTCCTTCAAACTCGTCACATGCCAAAAAGGCATACACGTCCTTCGTCCGTCCGATGATCGCTTTTTGAATCAGGGACGATTCGATGTCATCGCTGACGAATCCCCGCTCGATTTCGGCGCCGTCAAATGTCAAAAACGATGCATCAAAGGCGTAAGCATCAAGCGCTTGTAACACTTCGACACCGACCGTCTGTCCGAATGAATCGACGGTTCCGCCGAGCAAGCGAATTTCACCATGAAACGGTCCGGTTTCCCGGCATTGTTCCAGATGACTGGCAATCGATAAAGAATTCGTCACGATGGTCGCTCCCCCACTGAGGTACGGCAACAGATGTTCGACCGGTTCCCCTTTTCCTAAAAAGATGCAGGAATAGTCACTGAGCCAACCTTTGGCATACCGGGCCAGGCGCCGTGATAATTGGTCCGTCCGTCGTGAAATCGACGACTCTTGTTTTCCGCCGTGATAGATTGCCCCACCATACACCCGCTTCAGTTGCCGTTCCCGTTCGAGTTCCTCAAGATAGCGCCGGACCGTCTCACCGGAGACGTCTAAACGATCGATCAAATCTTTCGTCATGACTTTCCCTTCTTCTTCGAGCCATTGCATGATTTGTGATTTCCGTTCCTCTCCTAATAACGACACATGACCTTCCCCCTTCACAGACAAGTACTACTTCTAGTGTAGCGAACGTCTGTAAAGGTCTTGTAAATCCGGTGTAAAAAAACGTGTAATTCCTATGAAATGTTGTTGAATTCGTTCATTTTTCAGATTAACAAGATATTCACAAAAAAAACCGGATCCTCCTGTCCTTCTTTTATAGAAGAACAACAGCATCCGGTTGAAATCAGTCGGTGTCTTTTTTATCTTTCACAAACATACCAATCTTTGATTCCGTCCCTTGACGGATACGGCTGATGTTTTCGCGGTGTTTAAAGATGACGAACAGTGCAAGAATCGTAAAGAACGTCGGGACGATCCAGTCCTGCTCGATGATGCCGATCGTAATCGAAACAACGATGCCGATGCTTGCCGCAACGATTGAGCTGAGTGAAACCATCCGGCTCAGTCGTAATGTCGTTAAAAACGAGACGAGCAAAAAGAGGAACAAAATCGGACTCGTCACGAGCAGCATCCCGCCGGAAGTCGCGACCGCTTTTCCGCCTTTGAACTTGGCAAAGACCGGATAAATATGTCCGATGACGGCCGCTAGACCAGCAAACAGCGGATGCAGTTCGGAAGCGAGCAGGATCGGGACGAGACTGGCGACTGCACCTTTACCGAGATCACCAATCAAGACGATAATCCCTGCCTTTTTTCCTAAAACCCGGAACGTATTCGTCGTCCCGAGATTCCCACTGCCGTGCTGCCGAATATCAATGCCATGTCCCCATTTTCCGACAAGCAGAGCAAACGGAATCGAGCCGAGTAAATAGCCTAAAATTAAAATCCCGATGATTTCAATCATGGTCAACCTCCAACGTATTAGTGACCGACCTTCATATATTCTTCGAGAGTCTGTCCATTATTTTTAATTTGTGTGGCTGGACCGACACCAACATACCGGATGTGCCATGGCTCATACGTGTACCCAGTCCGTGACTGGAACCCACGGTCGTACCGGACGATAAATCCATACTTCGCTGCGTTGTTCGCAATCCATTTTCCTTCTTTTGTATCTCCAAGTTCTGCCGTCAATCCATTCCCGACACTCGGTGCCGAGATATCAAACACAAGTCCGGTCTGGTGCTCACTGTGACCAGGACGGGCAGAATATTGATCGGCTGCCGCTTTTCCGTCACGGGCGACGTAGTTGTTATAAAGGACCGTCTGACGTGAACCAGAACGGAATCCACTGACGGCATTTAGTGTCACGCCGTCGGCTTTCGCATCAGCAAACATTTTTTCCATCTGTTTCGCTGCCGGTGCCCGCATATAACTTTGTTCAAGGACACCTGAATACGAGAAGCTGACGTTTGGTACGACTAAGTCCGACGGTTTGTAATCAATCGGTAAGCTGTATTTTTTATTGACGACGACTAACTCACCCAGTGATAAATCGGCTTTTGTATCCGATTTATCGACGTCCGGTGTTTCGGACTCCGGTTTAGACGGTTTGGCAGGTTCCGGATCCTGAGCGGAATCGGTTTTCCCATCGTCTTTTTTATCGGCCGATTTGTCTTCTGTCGAAGATTCGTCCGATGACTTCTCTTCCGTCGTTTTCTCTTCAGCTGCTTTATCGGCCGCTGCTTTCTCTTCGGCCGCTTTTTCATCGGCTGCTTTTTGATCGGCCGCTGCCTGTTCTTCTGCTTTTTTCTCAGCTTCCGCTTTCGCATCGGCTTCTTTTTTCGCTTCGGCTGTTTCTTTTTCTTTTGCTACTTCGGCATCACTTTTTTCAGAATCTGAAGTGGCCTTTTCGTCTGCGCTTTTATTCGCCTGTTCGGTTTTTGAGTTGTCTTCCGCTTCCTGATCCCCAGGGTTACATCCTGCAAGGAGGAGCGCCAATGTACTGACTGCTACGATTTTTTTCATTTTTAATTCCCCGCTTCCTTGGTGCTATTCTATGTTACCTCTAATCGACTGATTAGAAAAGCCCTCACGCAAGAAATCCTGCTGAGGGCGGAGGCTTAATTTGAGATGAGTGCAGCATCTTCGGTACGCATTTGTTCGTAAATCGCGTGCCAGTTCGGAAAGACTTTTGGTAAACGGATCGGACGGAAGTTCTCTTTTTTGACGACGACATGCGACGTTTTTCCTGCGACCGCCAGTTGACCGTCGGCATTCTTGACTTCATAACCGTAAATCGTCCGCAGACCGTCGTAATGATCAACCCAGACGGAAACCTGTGCCACGTCACCGTATGTTAACGACCGTTTGTAATCGAGATTCACATTCGTGACCGGCGAAACATATCCGGCTTCTTCCATTTCCTTGTAATCAAGTCCGAGTGACTTGATCAGTTCCGTCCGTGCAATCTCAAAATAAACGAGATAATTCGAATGATAGACGATGCCCATCATATCGGTTTCGGCGTAACGGACTGGTATTTCAATCGTGTACATGAAGCTTCCCCCTTAAAAATCCTCTTTTTCAAGATAGGACCATTCTGAACCGCTTAAGCTAAGTTTGTCAATTAATCTGACGGATTGCTTCGCGATTGCCCGTTCGACAATCGTAATCGCGGCACGGGCATTGCCGTTCGGAACCGTCTCAATCATCTGCTCAAGCGTCTGTTTCGCTTCATCCGTCAATTGATACCCGTATTGGGCAGCATAATTGATGATGATTTCAATCAGTTCCTCCTTCACATAGTTCGGGAAATGGAACTCCCGTTTAAAACGTGACTTCAGTCCGGGATTGCTTGCAAGCAAGGCCTGCATCGGCTGTTCGTAACCGGCGAGGACAACGACGAGATTATCGGCATGTTTCGTCATCTCGTCGACCAGCGTATCGATTGCTTCTTTCCCGAAGTCGTTGGCACCCCCGTTCAGCGCATAGGCCTCGTCGATGAACAAGACACCGCCGAGGGCATCCCGGATCACGTCGCGGGTCTGTTGCGCCGTTTGTCCGACGTATCCGGACACGAGATCGGCCCGGCTGACGACTTTTAAGTGCCCCCGCTTCAAGTAACCGCACTGACGGAGGACATCCGCATAGAGAGCTGCGACCGTCGTTTTTCCGGTCCCGCTGTTCCCGCTGAAGACAGCATGCAGTTCAACCGGCAAGACTTTAAAGCCTGCCTCCTGTCGACGCTTCTGCATCGATAATAATGCCTGGATTTGTTTGATTTCCGCTTTCAACGGCTGTAATCCGACAAGCTGTTCAAGTCGTTCTTCGACCGTATTATCGTCTGAAGCGACGAGTTCAAAATCCGTTTGTTCGAGCAACGCAAAATCTTCGTGACTGGCACTTTCCCCGAGACTCGCCCCTTTTTTAAAGATCGCATCGAGAACGATATTGCGGACGGCGCGCCCGTTCCCGAAACTCGCGTCGACCCGTTCCCGTTCGAGCCGGGACAACAACGCCCGCTCTGCCTGCTCCGTCAGGACATAATCGTTGACGGTCGCAATCGAACGGCCGATTTCAAGTAGTTCCGTATCCGTATAGTCCGCAAGCAGGTAATGATTCGATTCCGGGAAACGGCTCCGCAGTCCGGGATTCGCTTTCAGGAAATCACGCATTTCTTCCGGATAACCGGCAAGCACGACGGCAAACCGACCGGCGTATTCTCCGCTCGTCATCGCTGCAACGAGAGTATCAATCGCGGCTTGGCCGTAATCATTGCCGCTTTGACCGGCCCGTTTTAAGGCGTAGGCCTCGTCGATGAACAGGACACCTCCGACCGCTTCGCGGACTTTACTCATGACCTGTTCTTCCGTCTGACCGACAAACGCACCAACGAGCGACGAGCGGTCCGTCTCGACGACTTCCGGCCGTTCCAACAGACCGAGTTCGTGATAGATTTTCGCCATCAACCGGGCAAGCGTCGTTTTACCGGTCCCGGGATTCCCCATGAAAATCATGTGGAGGGACGGCTGATCGCTCGAGCGGTACCCGTCCGACGTCCGTTTTTGCTGATACTTCAAGAACCGGTACATCTGATGGACACGCAACTTAATGTCTTCCAGTCCGATCATCGCATCGAGTTCCTCGAGCGCCGACCGTTCGACCTGTTTGATTTCTGCCGGAAGCAGCGCAACGACCCGGCGTAAATCCTGCAGTGCCGTCGCTTTTAGTTCCGTCATCTCCCGGAACGCGTCACGCGAATAAAATCGTTCCTGCAGACTGTTAAGGAACTCCGTCGCAATCTGCTCAAGCGTCGCACTCGACAACAATAAAGCTTTTCCGGCTTCGAACAATTCCGACCAGCGCGCAGCATCCAGCCGGCGCAACCGTTCCGTCTGTTCGACGACCTGTTCCGTCTCGTGCAGGATTTGACCCGCTTGTTGAATCAGTTCCTTTGTCGCTGACCGTTTGGCATTGGCATTGTCCGTCTCGCGGATCGTCGGAAAAGTGTTAGCGACGAGCAATTGGTAACTGCTCTGGAGCTGCTGTTCGATCAGCAACTGTTCAAGCCGTTCCGGCAGCCGATCGTGCTGGCGGATTTCCTGCATCCAGCTTTCGGCCAGGGCATCGATCCGTCCCGTCATGATGTAACGGTGTTCGACGAGTAAAGCTAAAATCCGGACTAATGCTTCTGTTTCCTGTAATAGGCGACTGCTTTGGGCATAACGTAAGGCGAGAACTTCTTCGACCTTCGCCCCGTTTTCCCAAGCCGTAATTTGTTTGAACATCTCCTCTTTTGAGAACGTCTCCATGTTATCTTGATTCCTCCCGCTTCTCGAAAAAACCGACTGTGGTCGTCACGGTGTGACGCTCCAGTCGGTCTGTCCTCATTTAGCTTTTAACCAGTTTGGATCGAATGTATCCAGTGTCTCGATTTTTTTCATCTTGACCGAATAAAATAGTTTTCCATTGTTACGTGACTCGGCTCCAAGTACTTTCGACCGGTCGGACGCGACATAGTAGGTCGCTTCTTCCGCATTGTCGTCCTTATCGAAGAACGATGGATACTGTTTAATCCATTCTTTCGGGACTGTGCTTGCCGGCTCTTTTTTGACGTAAACGTCAGCCGCATTTCCGGCGATATCGGCTTCGCCTTCGACTTGACCAAAATCACCATTTTCGATGAACTTGATGATCTGTTCGTTAAAGCCGCGTGACAAGAACGGACGCGGTGCACTGACACTCTTCGACGCTTTCGTCTCATTCAACAATTTTCCGTCGGCAGCGTATTCGCGGAACATCTTCCCGTCCCAAATCGCCATCGTTCCTTTAGATGGTCCGTCGATGACTTCTGTCCGGAAGTGGCCTTTATCATCAAAAACGACTTCATATGTCCGCGTCTCGAGAGCGTCTTCCGTCGTCGACAGTTTCTTTTCGACGTACTGAATCCGCGACATCGTGTAAAACGGTTTGACCGGAGCAGCTTTATCTTCATTAGCGGTCTGTGTCTTATTCAAAAGGTAAAAATTATAGGCAAGGAGTATCGCCATTGCCACGATTGCGACTGCAATCCATGTGCTCGTTCGTTTCGTCATGCCATGTACACCATCCTAAATTTGTCTCGTTTCATGTTAATGGTATCGGTTTTAGGCGTAGAATACAAAGGGTTTGTCCAAGATTCCCGCATTTCTGAAGAAATGCGTCAGACTTTTGAACAATTGATTCTGTTTCGAATCGTTCTGATCCCTTCCTTGACGAAACACAAAAGGTGAACTGCCCGTCGATCCGGCAGCCCACCTTGATTTAATCTGTTTTCGGTTCGAGTGAGACAATCATCGACTCATCGACGAGGTAATACGTTTGATGGGGCAACTCCCGTAAATAGCCTTGCTCAAACAGCTTCGCACAATCGACCTGGAACGTCTTCGAGTACGGTTTAAGGGGTAATTTCCGTTCTTTGTCAAAATACCGGTCGACCGCGACCTGAACATGATCCATTTCATAGACCGTCAAATGATCTTTCGCTTCCATGATCGTAAACGTTTCCCGTGACATATAGAAGACCTGCGTCGAGCGGGCACCGAGATAGGGCGCAAGTTGCGTTAAATCAATCCGTTGTTCTTCATCGAGCAGAATCGTCCGGTTCGTCCCTTTCGGCAACGCCAGTTCAAAATCGTGCGTCGCCCGTTTGACTTCATCGAGCGTGACGTCGCGAACCGGCAGCTCGGGTTCTTCTTTTGCTTGAAACCATTTCTTGAATCGGTTCACGGTCTCGCCCCTTTCTGCATCAAAAAAGGTGGGGTTTACCCCCACCTCAAACGTTAATGTAAACGGTTTAGTTTTGCAAGCGTTCGCGGAGAACCATTGGTAAGATTCCGCCGTGACGGTAGTAATCGATATCGACTTCCGAATCAAAACGAGCGATTGCTTCGAACTTCGTGACTTTTCCGTCTGCAGCTGTCGCTGTAACTTCGACGACGTCACGTGGACGAACCGACTCGTCGATCGCGATACTGATTGATTCCTCACCTGTTAAGCCGAGCGATTCAGCTGATGTGCCGGCTGCGTATTGAAGCGGCAGGACACCCATCATGACGAGGTTCGAACGGTGAATCCGCTCAAAGCTCTCTGCGATGACGGCTTTGACACCAAGAAGGTTTGTCCCTTTCGCTGCCCAGTCACGTGATGAACCCATCCCGTAATCTTTACCGGCGAGGATGACAAGACCTGTACCATCTTCTTTGTACTTCATCGCAGCGTCGTACATCGCCATCGTTTCGCCTGTCGGCCAGTACGTCGTGAAGCCGCCTTCTGTACCCGGAGCGACCTGGTTACGGATCCGGATGTTCGCGAATGTTCCGCGCATCATGATCTCGTGGTTACCACGGCGTGAACCGTATGAGTTGAAGTCTTTTGGTGCGACACCTTTGCTGACAAGGTATTGTCCGGCTGGTGTCGTTTTCGAGAATGAACCGGCTGGTGAGATGTGGTCTGTCGTGACAGAATCCGCAAACTTACCGAAGACACGGAGGTCGTTTAATGCTTCGACATGACCGGCCTCTTTCGCCAAATTCTCGAAGAACGGCGGATTTTGGATGTATGTCGATTCTTCGTCGAAGTCATACTGATCGCCTGTCGGCACGTCAAGGTTGTTCCAACGTTCGTTTCCTGTGAAGACCGAATCGTACTCGGCACGGAAGCTTTCCGGTGTGACGACCGTGTTGATGATCGTTTGGATTTCGTCACGTGACGGCCAGATGTCCGCGAAGAAGACTTCTTGTCCGTCTTTGCCTGTTCCGAGTGACGCGTTCATGATGTCGACGTCGACCGTTCCGGCAATCGCGTACGCGACGACGAGTGGTGGTGATGCCAGGTAGTTGGCTTTGACGAGCGGATGAACCCGTCCTTCGAAGTTACGGTTTCCTGAGAGGACAGACGAGACGAGCAGGTCTGATCCGAGGATTGCGTTTTCGACGGCAAGGTCAAGCGGACCTGAGTTTCCGATACATGTCGTACAACCGTAACCGACTGTGTTGAAGCCGAGTTGATCGAGGTATGGTTGAAGTCCTGATTTCTCAAGATAATCCGTTACGACTTTCGATCCCGGCGCAAGTGATGTCTTGACGTATTTCGGAACCGTCAATCCGAGATTGATTGCTTTTTTCGCAACGAGTCCGGCACCGATCATGACGTACGGGTTTGATGTATTCGTACAGCTCGTGATCGCTGCGATCGCAAGGTCTCCCGTACGCATCTCAACCGCTTCGTCTTCGTATTGTACGACAGCGACTTTGCTAGCTTCTTCTTCAGCAAGACCAAAACCGGCGTTTCCTTGTGGTGCTGTCAACGCTTTTTGGAACGACGTGTGGACGTCCGTCAAATCAATCCGGTCTTGTGGACGTTTCGGTCCGGCAAGTGCAGGAACGATTGTCGACAGATCAAGTTCAACCGTCTTCGTGAACGTTGGATCTTCGTTTTGCGGCGTGTAGAACAAGCCGTTTGCTTTTGAGTAGTTTTCGACTTTTTCAATCAATGCTTCGTCGCGGCCTGTCAAACGGAGGTACGTCAACGTTTCCGTATCCACCGGGAAGAATCCGCAAGTTGCGCCGTATTCAGGCGCCATGTTGGCGATTGTCGCACGGTCAGACAATGACATCAAGTGAAGTGACGGTCCGAAGAACTCAACGAATTTACCGACAACGTTTTGTTGACGTAACATTTCCGTCACGCGGAGGGCAACGTCCGTTGCTGTTGTTCCAGGGTGCATTTCACCCGTGATGCGGACACCGATAACTTCCGGAACCGGGAAGAATGAAGGTTGTCCAAGCATGCCTGCTTCTGCTTCGATTCCACCGACACCCCAACCAAGGACACCAAGTCCATTGATCATCGTTGTGTGCGAATCTGTTCCGACGAGTGTATCCGGGTAGACATCAACCGAACCGTCTGCTGTTTCTTTTTCAAGAACGACAGATGCCAAGTACTCGAGGTTTACTTGGTGGACGATTCCTGTTGCAGGCGGTACAGCACGGTAGTTGTCGAATGCCGTTGTTGCCCAGCGTAACAATTTGTAACGCTCTTCGTTCCGTTCGAACTCAAGATCCATGTTTTCAGCAAGTGCGCCGGCAAATCCGTAAGAATCGACTTGAACCGAGTGGTCAACGACGAGATCAACCGGAACTTCCGGGTTGATGACTGACGGATCTCCACCGAGGTCCTGCATCGCTTTACGGAGTGACGCGAGGTCGACGACAGTCGGAACGCCCGTGAAATCCTGTAAGATGACGCGTGACGGCTTGAACGGCACATCGATATCATTCGATACTTGGGCAGTTCCCCATTTCGCCAAGTTTTCGACATGCTCTTGTGTAATCGAACGACCGTCTTGTTGACGAAGGACGGATTCAAGCAGCACACGGATTGAATACGGAAGGCGTTTGACTTCCGTCAGACCGAGTTCTTCCAATTTTTCAAGGCTGTAATAGTTGTAATTTTTACCGTTAGCTTCAAACGAACGGCGTGCACCAAACACGTCTTGCGTTGGTTGCGTTTGCTTCATGCTGATTCCCCCTTTAAGTGTTGACGACATCAAGCCCCTGATACCGCTTACTTGTACAGCTCTATCATAGTATAATATGAGCCCCGTTACAATTTGAAAGAACAAAAGACCTTCAATAAGTTTTACTTATCACCTAATTGAGAAACTATATCAATCATATGCTTATGATGACACTCGCTTTCTAGTTTTTAATGGTTCTGTTACGGGTACAAGTAAATTGTAGAACGACATCAGAACTTTCTGGAGGCGGAAATTATGGCACAATATAAAAATGATGCAACTCACGTCGTCACGACGATTATTTTCGATGATTTGGAAAAAGCAAAAACCGGT
The DNA here is from genome assembly GCF_049942815.1 of Exiguobacterium sp. R-39. Taxonomy (NCBI): domain Bacteria; kingdom Bacillati; phylum Bacillota; class Bacilli; order Caryophanales; genus Exiguobacterium; species Exiguobacterium sp. R-39. The sequence goes on along the minus strand of NZ_CP187965.1, from coordinate 1,169,988 downwards.
TTTGAAATGATCAAGGACCTCGAAGCGATCAAAGAGATTGAAATGGAACAGATGGTGCTCGCCGAACGCAATGAGACGGACGGCTTCTCCTTCATCGATGCGATTGACTTCACGCAACAGGATCAATCGTTTAAAGGTTCGTTGATCGGGATGGCAGTCGGCGTTGTCGGTGGACCGTTCGGCATGCTCGTCGGCTCCGTCGCCGGATACCTGATCGGCGCAAACCGGGACGAAAAAAACGAACGCGATTCGTTTGATCTGTTTAACCGGACACTCAACCAGATCAATCCCGACCACTACGGCGTCATCATCATCAGCGAAGTCAACGAGGATTCGGAAGCGATCAATGCGATTGCCGCGGAACTCGGAGCGACCGTACGCCGGACAGGTGAAACGTTTACGGATGAGACGGTCTGAACTAACAGTATAAGATGTACGTTTCGTCCCCGCTTTTTCGGGGACGTTTTTGATGTCGATAGTTTTAATAGAGACTTATTCATTTTACTTATGATAAATTAGTTTACATAACACTTTTTTTGAATGGGAGTCATGGTGCTCCGTACTAAAAGATCTGATTCAGTTTTTCCTTTGAAGATAATCTGAAAAATGTTGATTTGATAGGAAAAGCAATGGGGAGAGCATGCTATTTCAGCATCTCTCCCCATTTATTTTTGATTCATTAAAAAACTTGAACGTATTTTTACCAAATGATTTAGCATGATATAAGGCTTCATCTGCATGTTGCAGGAGGTTTGATAGGCTGACAGCATCACCTTCTTCGTATGTCACTATCCCGATACTGGTCGAGACTTTATACGGGGTATCCCAAGCGTTTATAGCCTTAACCACTTGATTAGCTATTTTGTCCCACTCTTGCTTACTGTTAGTTTGAGAAAAATGCAGGATAAACTCATCTCCCCCTAACCGTACTGCAAACGCATCTTTCTGCCCATCCACGATCATTTGAAGCCTAGATGCCACTACTTTTAAGACGGCATCTCCCGTATCATGTCCATATCCATCATTCACTTTTTTAAAACCATCGAGATCGAGGAAAAAGAGGGCACCATTCTGATGCTGATATTTTTCAAAATATTTAGTTAAATAGCGTCTATTGTAGAGTTCTGTCAACATATCCTTCCAAGCAAATCGCTCCAAATCTAAATAATAGGAGAACAACTTTACGATGCGTTGGAGTAAATCAATACTCTTCTTATCCAAGAGGCTCGCCTCATCGTTTACAGCACATAATGTTCCAAATTTCTCACCGTTTGTGAGCGAAATGGGAATCCCTAGATAGGATTGAACATTTACTCCGTCGAGTAGCTTCTTTACCTCATCAATTGAACAATCTTTGTTGACATCCTCATAAACCAAAGGTTGATTTTTTTCAAAATCAACTCGTTTACATACCGATTGATTGAGGTCAACCACCATCCCTTCGGTTATATGAATATTTGTTCTTTCATTAGACAGCTTCAATATGAATTGCTGCGTATGACTAAAAACGGATAAGTAAAACAGTTGCTCAGGGAGAATTTCCTTGGCAAGATCCAGCACATCGTTTGCTAAATCGTCAAATTTTTCATATCTTTGTAATTCTTCTAATCGTGTTTCCATAAGGCTCCTCCAGATTAAATAAATTTCATTATAGGCGTATAGTTTAATATTACCTTTTATTATTGTGCTTTAACTTTAACCTATAAAAAGAAGCCACAACTTTAATAGATAACTTACATCAATTTTAAGCAATATTTTGCACAAGAGTTGTGAAAAACCAGTAACCTTATACATAGGTCACTGGCTTTATATCTATATATTTTATTTAGAAAAACCACCGATAGTTCTCTATTATTCTATAGAATAGCCGGTTTCCTATTTATACAATTAAGAGTTGGACGCTCTTCAAAAATAGTTAGGACTTTTACGCATCCCGTAATACTTCAGCTACAGCATCTGATTATTCATTACGCTAAAATGATTCGAGCGAAACACGAGGGAAGGATGCAGATTGTTTACAGGTGATCACGGTTGCTCCAAGCTCGGCTATAATCACGACAATGGGTGGTTTAGCGGTAAAACCAGATATTTCAGTGGAGCAGATGAAATTAACGAAAAAAGACTTATTGATACTTCCGGGTGGAGAAAGCTGGAGTGAGGACATACATGAGCTGATCTTACAAAAAGTCGATGAAGGCTTCCAACCGAACACATTAATTGCTGCGACTTGTGGTGCGATCCATGGCTTAGCTAAGGTTGGACATTTAGATTCTCTTCATCATACGAATAATGATTTATCCTATCTACAAATGGAGAGTTTTTCTTATAAAGGGCCACGTTGCATCAATCGTGTTCCGTCATAAAGGACAATCAATTGATTACAGCCTCTAGAATGGCACCGCTCGATTTTGCAAAAGAAACCATAAAAGCTATGGATATCTTCCACCTTGACACACTGGAAGCTTGGTATAATCTGCATAAGACCAACGAACCGACTTACTTTTTTCAACTTATGACAACGATGAAGTAAAATTTTCATGGTTCATAACATTACAGAATGAAGCACTATACATGTACTTAATTCAATAACCCAGATAAAAGTCATGTACTTTCTTTTATGCCAGGAACATTTTTTTGAATCTACATTTTGATTAGCATGCTGTTAAAAAGTGAAATACTGAAAAAAATCAAATAAGGAATCAGCTAAAAAATTATTATAAATAAAAGAGAAATCTTCCAATCTAGACATTTAGTCGATTTCTTTATGAATCCTAAAATTTACTAGAAAAGTCATCAGAAACTTAGCCTAGTGAGAACAAGAAGGAGGTACAGGGAATGAATAATTTTTTTGATGCCTTAGCGTATGTACAAAAAATAATGTATAAGCCATATGATTTATACCCACAATTCATACAAGAAGAAGTTCAGAATTCAGATTATAGCGCTGGTTTATTTCATCTACGCTCAAAGTCCATTCGATTTCGAGTCGCAAAGACTACACCTAAAAAAGCAGGACAGTTTGTGGCGTTTTGGGAAAAAGATGACAAGAATAAAAATCAACCTTTTTCGGATAAGACTGCCACAGACTTATTAGTAGTGAATATCTTTACTAACGATAATAAATTCGGTCAGTTCATTTTTCCTAAAGAGGTCCTTATTAAGCAAAAAATACTGAGTACGAATACTATAAAAGGGAAAATGGCAATTCGAGTTTATCCAAGTTGGGAGTATCCGACTAGCAAACAAGCGATTGCTACGCAGACATGGCAAGTAGAATACTTTGTTGAAATTCAGGAGTCCAACAGTCTACCAACGCATGAAATAATGAGGTTATATTTCAACTAACGTGACAACATGATAAAAGTAGTTAATTATAGCTATCTCGAGACGTAGGATTTCAATTGGACTTGAATGAATTGCGGTCGTATATTTTTCTTTTTGAAGAAACCATTATTCGCATCAGCTAGGTGGTTGAACGTAAGACAATCGTTTCCCCACTCGTCATGTACGTCTCATCTCATTTCGCTAAAATGTGTTGCTTTTTACTCGGATAGATTTGGAAACGTATATACTCATGCTTCCACATGATTCTCACCTTCTTAAAGGTCATATATTAGAAAGTAAAAAGTGTATTCTTGCTTAATTAGAATAAAAAAAGCGTTTGATTTATGTAAATAAGAGATGACTCCGGTATTTTTCTGGAGTCATCTCTTTTAAGCCCTATTATTTTATCCCACAGTTCTAATAACTGATGTAACAATTAAACTTTTAAAAGAAGTCCTTTAAAGACGAACAAAATCCTTTGATTCTCTTTGCTGCCTCCTAGCTCCTTCATGCTTAAATAACTTTTTATAACGACGCTAAAAATTCTTCTTTTGTAAATATACGCCATCTATTTGCTATAAGTTTTTCTAAATAGCTATCAATACTAATTTCTTCTAGTTCTATTGCAAGTGGTTGGAGAGAGACATTACATTCGTTGAACTCATAATTTAAAGTTACTTTAACCACTTCATATCCATTATGAAATCTTGAATCAAATCCAGGATCATCAATTATGTCTCCAATAGTTGGACGTATACCTGATTCGACTGTTTTCACTACAATTTCAGTACGACTATTTTCTTTTTGTGCTTTTATGGATGTTAGAAAAATGATTAAATTAATTTTCATTACATACACTTCCTTTCAATGTTTATAATTTTTTAGATAACACATAATATTGAATGTATAACCAATTTTGTGAAGATGTAAATTATCAGTAAGTCAAATTATTGTTCTCATCTCCCAAAAGTGAAGAACTGATTTTATTACTTTTTTCTATAATGCTGCTTTTACCGTCTTTCGATAGTAACCGATTGTTAAGAACGCAAAAAATATATAAATGATTGTGTAAACCATCATTGCTATAGAAGCTGCGAAAGCAATGTTTGATTGGAAGAAAGCAGAAAGAACATGGATGGCAAAAATAGCATGTAGCAATCCAATAATAAGTGGAAGACCATAAATAAAAATTTGTTTCCGGATAATTCCACGCATAATTTCATTCACACTAAACCCAAGCTGGCGCAAGGTACCGTAACTTTTCTTTTCCTGTTCAGCTTCTGTCATTTGTTTGAAGTACAAAATGCTACCGGTTGAGATTAAGAAGACAAGACCTAAAAATCCTGATATGAAAATCAATAATCCATTTTTTTGGATAGCTTGTTGGTAGGCTGAATAGTAGTCAATATGTGAATTTTCGCTCGCATAGTGATTGTTATAAATCTCGGATGCTAATTTTAAATCGTTAGAGTCAGTAATTTTGAATCCATCGATTCGCTTGAATTTGGCTGAATTATTCGCTATAAATTGATTTTTAAGGGTTTGAAATTTCTTATCGTTAACTACAATTTGAGAGTAGAGCATCGATCCATTGATACTGTTTCCCTCTCGGTAATCGGTGATTTTAATTTTAGTCTTTGTTTTATCATCTAATTCCAGAGTTACCGGCATTTTCATCGCGTCTCTGAATAAGGAAATGGACGAGGTGCTGTAAAAATATGCTGAGCCGTCAGTAGGAGCTTTTATATCATTTCCTGCTTGCTGCAATTGCTTATCACTTGTAATGGCAATGTATAATTCGTTACTTGGTACAGGCATTGTGCCTTCTTCCAATTGACCCGATAGCACAAGCAAATCAATCTCCCCATGTGAAAAAGATATGCCTTTTTCATTTAACTCGTTGCTCAATTGAGTTGCTACTGATTCATTTTCTTCAAATATGATGTCGAATGGCATTTGCGAACGGGTTTCATGTTCAGTAGCATAATAGAAAGAGTACGCTCCAGAAAGCATCGTCAATGTCATGGCTGAAAGGATAGTGATGAGTGTTAACGAATTAGCGTTCTCTTTTAATCGATGCATTAATGGAGCAATCGACAAACTATTGGATAAACCTAGATGACCTGCTTTTCGATTACGAATTTGATAAAATAACCAACCAATAGTTACCCGGAAAATGAGATACGTTCCTATCCCTATAGAAGCTAACACAGCCAGTATATTGAAAAGAAATAAATCATTTATCATATTATTCGAAATGATATATCCTAAGCAGATCAAGATTACACCAAGAAGGGCCAAAAAGGCTTCAGTTTTGGCTTTTGGTTTTTTAGGCTGTTCTCCAGTTTTTTCTGTATTAAACAAGGACAATAAGGTGTTCCGATACACTGTAGTAATCATTTGGATGGTAGTAAAGATAAGAAGCCCGAAAAACACAAAAATTGTTTGAATGACGGCAACCATTGAAAATGAAATATTGATTATCATTTCGTACCCGATTAATTTCATGAGCAGTAATAAGAAAATACGTGATACTAACATTCCGATAGCAATTCCGACAACAAGTGCTCCGGTGCCAAGAAGTAAATTCTCAAAAACTAATAGTCGTGCAATTATACTTTTTTTCAATCCAATTAATTGATAGAGTCCGATTTCTCGGCTCCTTTTTTTTAGAAAAATCGAATTGGCGTAGACTACAAATATGCCAATAATAAAAATTAATAGAATTCCTGCTGCTAGAAACGCTGTACTCATTTGGTCGCTCTGTGTAGAGACGACTGGGTCATGCTGCAAAGTAGCAAAAACGAAGTACAGCACAACACTGAAAATGAGAGCAAAAAAGTATAAGTAATAATGTTTGATGTTTTTGCGCATGCTACGGAAGACGAGATCAAAGAACGTCAACGTTTTCACCTCCAAGCACAGCTTGAATATTTAAAACTTCCTGGAAAAAGGCTTGTCTCGTTTTATCTCCTTTATAGATCTCTGTATAAATTTTACCATCTTTCAGGAAAATAACACGGCTGCAGTAACTTGAGGCGAGTGGATCATGGGTTACCATCATGATTGTTACTTTTCTTTTCTCGTTAATATTTGTTATGGTCCTAAGCAACGAGGAAGCTGATTTGGAATCCAGCGCTCCAGTCGGTTCATCTGCAAAGACCATAGAAGGCTGATTAATCAATGCGCGGGCTGCAGAAGTACGTTGCTTTTGTCCTCCTGAAAGTTCATGCGGGTATTTATCAATTAAATCGGAGATCCCTAGGATATCGGCAATGGTACGAAATTCTGTTTCTGCCGACTTTTTGTTTATTTTCCCAAGTGATAATGGTAACAAGATGTTCTCCTTAGCGGTTAATGTATCAAGAAGATTGTAGTCCTGGAAGATAAATCCTAGCTGATTTCTTCGGAAATCGGCCATAGCAGCATCTTTCATCTGAGAGATATCTAATCCACTGATCAGGACTGTTCCTTCCGTAGACCGGTCGATTGTCGCAAGAATATTGAGCAACGTTGTTTTACCAGCACCTGAAGCGCCCATGATTCCAACAAATTCACCTTCTTCTACACGTAAATCAATTCCTTTTAGTACTTGTTGAACATTTCCTTTTGAACCGAATGATTTTCGAATATTTTGGGCATATAATACTGTTTTTTTGGTTGATTCATCAATGATTTTTGAATTCCTTTTTAAAAGTGTCATGTGTTTAACCTCCCTTTCTTCTTATATCTTTAATACTACGGTCTAAAAATTCGACAGTCGTTTGATTTATATGACAAAAAGAGAGTATAAGATGACAATATTGTTATCTACGGATTTGATCAAAATCGTTTTCTAATGAGAAATTCATCTTTAAAATCGTACCATTATCTTTTTTTGAGATCGCTGAAAGCTGAATACCAATTTGATTAGATACTTTTTTTGCTAAATAGAGGCCAAGACCAGTTGCACTATTGCTTAATCTTCCCATACCGCCTGTAAAACCTTTATCAAAAATACGAGGCAAATCATGATCTGGAATGCCTGGTCCTTCATCTTCTATAGACAAAATACAATGTCCGGTTGCTTCTGTATGTGCCGTAATATAGATTATTCCATCTCTAGGACTATATTTAATGGCATTCGATAAAATCTGTCGAACAATAAAACGACACCACTTTTTGTCTGTTACTATGACCGTTTCCAATCCTTCCGTTTCTATGGCCAAGTTCTTTTCCCGACACCAAGACATCAGTTCACGTACTTCAACGGATACGACGTCTTGAACCAGCACTTCGTCCAACACATAATCTGATTCTAGTGAAGACAGTCGTGATATGTATAATTGCTGGTCAATCAATAAAAAGATACGTAACCATTCTGCTTCGATTTTGAATATAGATGGACTAGATTTGTTAGCATCAATCATGAGTTTCATTGCAGTAAGCGGAGCTTTTGCTTCGTGAACCCAAGCAGCAATATAATCATCTTGTATAATCGTGTTTTGTCGATCTTTATTTAATTGATTAGAGAAAGAAACCCCTGCACTTTGCAATACTCTATTTATACGTTCATCACATTCAAATAATGGTTCTGGTAATGCCTCATGCCAATCGGTTTCTAGTTTTTCTTCTAATATTTCTAGCTGACGTATGTATGCTGTCTCTCGATAATACCGCCAACAAATAAATACCATAAAGAAAGTTAGTAAGAATACATTTACGTACATCAACGAATTAATATGGACATTAATCCCTCGATCAAGCCAAAGAAGTAAATCTGTTGAAAAAAGGGATAGGAAAAAAAACAAAATCCAACTTCTCATATCTTTTAAATAGCTAAGAAACATAAAACCCCTCCCTCATAAAGTAACAGCCACGTATCCTAAACCTTTTTTTGTAAGGATTGCTTCCTGCAAACCTAAATTTTCTAATTTATGGCGGAGTCGTGTGATATTCACAGTTAATGTATTATCATTTACAAAGCGCTCATCATTCCATAAACTCCGAATTAATTCATCGCGAGAAACAATCTCATTATTGGCTTTTACCAATACAATCAAAATAAAAAATTCATTTTTTGTCAATTCTGTTTCTATTTCATCCATGCGAATTATTCCCCGCTTTAAATCAATTAATGCTCCGTTCCATTCTATGAAATCAGGAGATTTTTCTCCGTAAGCATACACTCTTCTCAATGTAGCCTGAACTTTTGCAAGCAAGACATCTGAATGAAAAGGTTTTGGTATGTAATCGTCTGCACCCATATGCATTGCCATGACCATATCCATTGGGTGATCACGTGATGATAGGAAAATGATTGGAACTTTCGAAATCAATCGAATTTCACGACACCAATGAAAACCATCATATATCGGTAATTGTATATCCATAATGATTAAATGTGGCTCGTCGGATTTAAAATGTTCTAAAACGTCCTTAAAATTTAGTGGTCCTGAAACTTGCATTCCCCATTTAGTCAATGTTTCTTTTAATGAATTAAAAATGGCTAAATCGTCCTCTACGATGAAAATTTTCATTTCCATTTTTACGCTTCCTTTCTTTTTTAATTTTTACAAGCTATTCAACATAGCATTTAAAAAATAAAAAGCTACTGAAAATTACAATCGATATATTGAAAATAAAGAAACTTTATTCTTTCTATAAATATTTGAAATGTTTGTCTATTTATTTCTAGTATAGATACCCTACCAAGAAAAAATAATTATGTCTTTTGAATTACATTACAAATTGGTTTTCTGAAGTGACATTTTTGTCACTTTGGACAACTAATGTATTTTTATAGTGTGAATGTGTTCGATGCTCTAAGTTAGATTTCCCGTTACTTTTTTTCGTTTAATGAGTCGTTCACCTTTCCCTGTAATCGTGTATTCAATTTCGTTCGAACCAAAATTATAGACTTATTTTTAGTATAATCCTTTCTTATAAAATATTAAAAAAGAGGGAATTAAGTAATGAAAAACAAATTAGTATAGAGGAAATTGAAAAGCTCAAAATTCACAATCGTACGTTACTGACTCTACTCGGAAATTTAAATCCAGGTGCACTCGAAAATACGACGATACACGAAGCGGTTATCCTGTTTGATTTCTCAAAGAATGACTTACGCGCGTTAAAAGACTTGATCATACATTATGATCGGAATCGCTTTGTTTTTGAACAAAAAGCACTGATGATTAATCCCGTTCTCAGCACAGATAACTTGCTTTTTCTAGTAAAGTCTTTTGTTAACTCAGAGATGCTTACTGCTATCGGTAATACCATCTTAACTGACTATGAAGTGAAGGCGAACTGACGTACATCCATAAAAATGAGAACTACGATGAAATGAGGAATTTCTTTCTATGAAATTTTTACCCCCGAAGCCCTTTTATTACGAGAGCGGTGAACGAGCTGTTCTGCTTTTACATTCTTTCACCAGCAATCCGAATGATATGAAAAAGCTTGGAAGCTATCTGCAACAAAATCAGTATTCCTGCTACGCCCCGACACTCAGTGGACATGGTCTGCCGGCAGAAGAACTTCTGAACTACGGACCAGCCGACTGGTGGCAAGATGCACTCGACGGTTATCAACTGTTGAAAGACAAAGGGTTCGAACGTATAGCGGTCGTCGGTCTCTCACTGGGTGGTGTTCTTGCTTTAAAAATGGGACAGGAGTTAAAGATAAACGGTGTAGTCACCCTGTCCGTACCGATGGATAAAGAAGCAGCCGTCCTAAAGAAACGAATCGTTTATTACGCCAAGCGCTATAAACAGATCGAAGGAAAAGAGGACCAGCAGATTGCCTCTGAAATGGCTGAACTGGATCTCCTGCCTTTTGAATCGCTGACCGACTTCGAACAACTCATTACCCGGACGCGAGACCATTTAGCCTCCGTAGTATCTCCTGTTTGCGTGATGTACGGGGAAATGGATGATTCCTCATACAAGACGAGTGCCGAAACGATTTTCGAAAGCGTAGCTTCGGATCAAAAGACGATAAAAGGATATGCGAATTCAAAACATTTAATGACGTTAGGAAAAGACATGAACGCAGTCAATCAAGACATTCTTGCGTTTTTAAATAAACTGAACTGGTAAAACGTTTACCCACTCTAAAGGCAGCCCGGACTTTGCGGCTTGCCTCTTTTCATACTGCTGCATTAATCCAATCCATATCAGGCATTAGACAAATGAACTGCCTGCAATCAGAAACCAATCAAAACGATTGACGTACCAAAATTTAGATGATATATTTATCTCGAATTAAAGATATATGAATTGAAGATAAAAAGAGGTGAACGAAATGGAACAGCCGAATCCGAACCTAAAAGCATTGACTGTCATGGTACGTGCAGTCGACGCGCTTCATGAAGTCATTAAACAGGATGTTGCGAAGTCCGGACTAAATCCGACAGATTTTTCCGTACTCGAGTTGCTGTATCACAAAGGAAGGCAGCCAATTCAACTAATCGGGAAAAAAGTATTGATTACGAGCGGCAGCATCACCTATGTCATCGATAAGCTCGAAAAAAAAAATTACGTCGCCCGCAAAGCATGTCCGGAGGATCGGCGTGTGACATTTGCGGAACTCACCACAGAAGGTCAAAGCTTAATGGATACGATTTTTCCGGAACATGAAAAAGCAATTAATCAGGTTTTCCAAGGTATTGATCCATCGGAAATCGAATCGTTTATTAAGACCGCTAAAAAAATAGGCTATCAGGCACAAAACCATTAAAAAATTTTAACGATATATCTCGAATTCGAGATAAAAAAGACTAAGGGAGAGATTTATATGAACGAATTAAAAGGAATCCACCACGTAACAGCCATCACGAGCAGTGCAGAGAAAAATTATGCATTCTTCACAAACGTATTAGGCATGCGTTTAGTCAAGAAAACAGTTAATCAGGATGACATTCAGACGTACCATTTATTCTTCGCCGACGACAAAGGATCCGCCGGTACCGATATGACATTCTTTGATTTCCCGGGCATCCCGAGAGGAACCCACGGCACAAACGAAATCTACAAAACCGCTTTCCGCGTGCCGACGGACGAAGCACTTGCCTACTGGATCAAACGTTTTGACAAATATGACGTTAAGCATCGCGGCATTAAAGAACAATTCGGTAAAAAGACCCTCTCGTTCGTTGATTTTGATGATCAACAGTACATGCTGATTTCGGATGAACACAACGAAGGCATTGCATCCGGCATTCCGTGGCAAAACGGTCCGGTTCCATTAGAATTTGCGATCACCGGCTTAGGTCCGATTCACATCCGGATTGCCGAATTTGACCGGTTAAAAGAAGTGTTGGAAAAAGCGATGCTGATGCGGGAAATCGATAAAGCCGGATCCCTGCATCTGTTTGAAATGGGCGAAGGCGGAAACGGCGCGCAAGTCATCGTCGAACATAACCTCCTCCTTCCAAGTGGACAGCAAGGATTTGGTACCGTTCACCATGTTGCGTTCCGAGTCGAAGATACAGCCGCTTTAAATGAATGGATCAGCCGCATGCAAAACTTACGATTCAACACATCCGGCTACGTGGACCGCTTCTTCTTCGAGTCGTTGTATGCACGCGTCGCCCAAGGTATTCTGTTCGAATGGGCAACGGATGGTCCCGGCTTCCTGGGCGATGAACCGTATGAAACAGTCGGAGAGAAATTGTCCTTGCCACCGTTCCTCGAGTCGCAACGCCAGCAAATCGAACAAACGGTCCGTCCGATTGATACCGTCCGCAGCACGCGGACCATCGAAAAAGAATACCTATAAAACGGAGGAATTCACTTGAGTCTATTCAGTAAATTATTTGGTTCAAAGGAAACACCACAACAAGAGGAGGAAACGAACATGACAAAGTTAAACATTGGAATCATTTTGGGATCAACACGTGAAGGCCGCTTAAGCCCACAGGTCGGGAACTGGGTTAAAGAGCTGGCGGACAAACGTGGAGACGCGAACTATACGATCATTGACATCGCCGACTACAAATTGCCGCTGCTCGGCGAAAAAGACGGCGATGCCTCCGGTGCAGCTGCCTGGTCTGAAGCGATTGCCGCTCAAGATGGATTTGTGTTCATCACACAGGAATACAACCACTCGATTTCTGCTTCGTTAAAAAACGCCCTCGATTATCTCCGTGTCGAATGGAACAATAAAGCGGCCGGTATCGTCTCGTACGGTTCGGTCGGCGGTGCCCGGGCAGCAGAACACTTACGCGGGATTTTAGGCGAATTGTTGATCGCAGACGTTCGGGTCCACCCTGCCCTCTCGCTGTTCACTGACTTTGAGAATGGAGCTGTATTAAAAGCAGCACCGGTTCAAGCAGATTCCGTCAACCAAATGCTCGATCAAGTCATCCCTTGGGCTGGTGCCTTAAAAACGATTCGTTGATCATTCAATCGCATCTAATGATACTGAAGAATGTTTGAATAGAGACAAAAAATGAGAGAGCTCCTTCATGGCGGAGTTCTCTCATTTTAGTAAGTAATTATTTTCGTTTTTCTAACTCATCGATTACCCTCTTTACTGCAAGTCGTGTCGTTTCCGGATCTATTTTACTTAATGTGTTTTGCTGAACCGAAATCACTATGTTCTTATAGCTGATAATAATTAAATCTGATTTATTCGCGAGTTTTTGATTCAATTTGTTGTAACCCGAATTGCTTGGATACTGGATCATGTCTTCCCCTATGTAGTGATCTATGTATGCAAAGTGGATAGATAACTGAGTCGTCTGTTTTTCGTCTTCGAAATACAAACTCTCTTGTGTTGAGGCACTGTCACTGGTTCCATCAACGGTTAGCCATTTTCTTTTGCCAAAGCTTAACTCCCTGTCGATTATTGTAAAATCTGATCCCAGCGTACTTGCTTTCAGTTGAAAATGATCAATCTTCAAGTATTCATGCATCTGTTCAAACAGCTTCTCAAACCGGTCGTGATTCATGATTTGATTCTGATTTCCAACTATTTTTTGATTAGCAGAAGTGACTTTTTTGATTTCTGGTTTAGGATTAGATGTTACTGCATCATCCGTGCATCCCACAACGAAAAAAGCACTCGATAGTACCATTAAGAATCTTTTTCTGACTTTCATTTAACGCCCTCCATTCATTCCTTCACGCGAATGAAAAAGTCCATGAACGTGACGAGTAAACCAATAAACGATGCTGTAATTCCCACTTTAATTCCCAGTGCATCATTCAAACCCATTGGACTAAAGCCGATCATCAGAGCGATTCCAAATAAAATAATACTGATTCCCATCAAAATTAATTTCGCGTTACTCCATTCCTCTCAAGCTGATTCATGATGCTTTCTGTTCAAAAGTGTTAGTTAATCGACATCAGATCATTGAACTGAACGATGTTGCTGCCTTTTTTCTCATAGTATTCAATCATTTCCGGAAGTTTCTTTTTATCGTAACTCGTGATGCCGTCCGTGATCACCGTCACGCCGTAATCCAGTTTACGTAAGTTAAAGCACGTCGATTTGACACAAGCCGTCGCATCTCCGCCGGTCAGATAAAAGCCGGTGATGTCATGTTGCGCAATGAATGCTGCGAAATCTTCGCTTGTTAAGGCGTTCCCCTTATATTTTGTAAAAATGTGATCCGACACAATCTTTAAATCAGGTGCCAACTCGGCACCGCGTGTTCCGGTCTTAAACGTTCTGGTTCCAGCCGATAAATTCTCATGCCGGATATAGACCACATGCATGTTTTGTTCGACTGCCCAGTCAATCGACTGATTAATGGTCCCGATGACTTCTTTGTAGTTTTTTGTCATGTCATTTTGAATATCGATGACGACTAAAGCTTTTTTGGACATGTGAGTTCCTCCTGATGAATAAACGGATTTTTCGTTCTGATGAATGTTTCCGGTTCCAATCGAATAACGTACACTTGAGATAAGAAACAAATTAAAGGAGGCATGCCCCGTGAAAGAAAAATACTATTTTGACGTCTTTCCTGAACTGACGAGCGAACGGCTCCTGTTAAGGGAAATCCGGTTAAGCGAAGCAAACCAAATGATTGAGATTACGGCCTATGACGGGCAACAGGCAGAAAATAGTCGCGACGTCGTCCGGATTTTGAGTCAAATTGCTCTTGATTACCTCAACGGGGATGGCATCACGTGGGGACTGTATTTAAAGTCGACCGGCGAATTCATCGGCAATTGTTGTTTTTGCAGAGGCTACCAAAACAACATCGCCGAGATTGGTTATGTACTCAAAGCGGACTTTCGGGGTCACGGCTACATGACGGAAGCCGTCAAAACAGTTACCCGCTTTGGACTGCAGGACATGAAGGTCAGACAGGTCTGTGCCTATACCGCACCTGATAACCGTGCCTCACAGTCCGTTCTCTTAACAGCCGGGTTCACGACAGGGATTTGCGACCAAGACAGTCATCAGTTCATCTGCCAGTAATATTATTCGTACTTCGTCCCATCATTTCGCTTTAAAATTATAAAGCGGCTTGATGACTTTTAATAACTCGACCGTGTCCTCTGTGTTTCGGATGATTTCTTCCATCGGTTTGTAGACAAACGGTGACTCATCGCGCGTCGATTCGACGACCGAACTCGACCAGACCTCCTGCATCGTCTCCTCAAATTCCTTCAAGTCCACTGATTTGAAGGCTTTTGAGCGGGACATGATACGTCCTGCTCCGTGTGGCGCCGAATAGTTCCAGTCCGGATTGCCTTTTCCTTTGACAATCAGTGAACCGTCGCGCATGTTCATCGGAATGATGGCGACTTCACCGGCTTGCGCTGAAATCGCACCTTTCCGGAGAATCATCTGCTCGAGATCGATGTAGTTATGGATCGTATCGAACTGTTCCGTGACCGACCAGCCCATCGCTTCAACAATGACGTCGGTCATCGCTTGACGGTTCAGTGCCGCGTAGCGTTGGGCGATTTTTAAGTCATGCAGGTAGTTGTCCATATCGGAACCGGACACGTACGCCAAATCTTTATTTGTTTCATTGAACTGACTCTTCAACTCGACCAAAGTCGATTGGATGTCTTGTTCACGTCCCTGTTCTTTCAGCGATGCGACGATTGTTTCTGTATCGACAGTGAATTGTGAGCTTTCCGCCAGCTTTTGATAATGCTCGGCAATCGTTTTCCCGAGGTTCCGGCTGCCGGAATGAATGACGAGATACAGATTGTTTTCCTCGTCCGTATTCAGCTCGATAAAGTGATTTCCTCCGCCTAACGTGCCGATCGATAACCGGGCGCGTGTTTCGTTAAACGGTGCCAATACTTGATCAAATGGAATCTGTTCCGACAAGCGGTGCGGCTGATTACGGACCGACATGCCACTCGGCACCAGTTCCTGAATCGTCGCATCCAGTTTGTCATAGTCGATGCCGGCTGTGTCGTTTCGTGTAATCTGTGTACATAACATCCCGCAACCGATATCCACACCGACGAGATTCGGGACAACTTTATCGTGAATCCGCATCGTTGTTCCAATGACCGACCCCTTGCCGGCGTGACAATCGGGCATAATCCGGACATTCCCGTCGACGGCAATATTTTCATTCAGCATGCCTGTCACCTGCTCAATCGTCATGTCATCGACGTTGTGGGTAAAAATCTTCGCTTCACCGTATTTTCCGCGAATCGTCTTCATATCGTCATCCCCCTATGTATTCCTTTTTAATTATCCTACAAAATCCCTTTTTTAACAATTTATTCTCGTTCGTGAACAATCTTCAGGAACTGTTGCATCAGTGCCGACTGACCATCTTCCGTCAACCAGACA
This sequence comes from Exiguobacterium sp. R-39, assembly GCF_049942815.1. Lineage (NCBI taxonomy): Bacteria > Bacillati > Bacillota > Bacilli > Caryophanales > Exiguobacterium > Exiguobacterium sp. R-39. The sequence continues at coordinate 1,153,899 of NZ_CP187965.1, read as the reverse complement.
ATAGCCGTCGTACTCGTCGCGTCCGGTAACCGTTCTTGAACCAGTCCTGTCATATCAAGCTCGCGAAGTGTACTTTCCGGCAACAGCGTCACCGCCTGCCCGCAACGAACAAGTCCAATCAAGGTCAAGACGTCGGAACAGGTTTCCTGCGAGACGACTCCGAACTGCTGGCTGAGCGTCTGAAAGACACCAAGTCCTTCCTGACTCGGAATGATGATGTCGGCGTCCGCAAATTCCGGATGACGAACTTGATAAAACGGTTCTTCCTCCATCCATTCGATCGTGACGCCTTGTGCATCGATCGGCAGTCGGACAAGTGCCACGTCAATCGCATGATCCTTCAGACGGTCAATTAATACACCCGACTCTCCCTGATGAATTTGAAGCGTAATCCGGGGATGCCGTCGTTTCATCTCTTGAACCCAGCCAGTCAGTCGACCGGCAGACAACGTATTGACACCAATCCGTAAAATCCCGGCTCGTCCTTCCTTAATGTCACTGACTTCAATCCGGGTTTCCGCTTCGTAACGCAACAAGGAGACGGCCCGTTCATACAGCCGCTCGCCGCTTGCCGTGATCCGGATGCCGCGCCCTGCCCGTTCGATCAACCGCACCCCAAGCAACTCTTCCATTTTCCGAATCTGTTGCGTCAAAGCGGGTTGGGCCATCCGCAAACGTTCTGCCGCCCGCGTGACCGATTGTTCTTCGACAACTGCACAAAAATACCGATATTGGCGTAAATCCATCTTCATCATCTCTTTCATATGTTTTCAGTCATAAATATGTATTAATCATAACATCAATCATATGATATGATGCTGAAATCAGCGATTTTCAAAGGAGATGATTTTTGTGAAACGTACGACGTCCACGGTCCAGTGGATCATTTTTTTATTAGCCAACACGATTGCCTTGCCAATCGTCGTCGCGAGCCTGTTTGACCTCTCAAGCGTCGAGACGGCCGCACTTGTTCAACGATCCTTCTTTGTTGGAGGAATCGCCTGTTTCCTTCACGGAACGTTTGGTCACCGGTTACCGATCGTATCCGGTCCGGCCGGTTCATGGGTCAGTATCTTTGTTGTCATCGCCGCGTTGCCGGTCGATTCAAAGACCGCCTTCACGATTGCGATGGCCGCGGTCGTCATTGCCGGCGTTGTCTTGATTTTCCTCGGGTTGACGGGATGGACCCGCTTTTTATTACCGGTCTTTACGCCGCTCGTCAGCGGAACGTTTTTGCTTTTATTATGTATTCAACTGACCGGCGTCATGCTCGGTGCCGTTCTCGCCGTTGAAGCAACACGCTTCGCCGGAATGCTGACGTTCCTGCTTGTGCTCGGACTCAGCCAGTTTGGTCCGGCACGTCTCCGGCCATTCGCCTTGATGATCGGAATTGTCGTCGGCTGGTTGGTCAGCCGTCCGTCGTTACCGGCAGCGTCCGGTATCTTCGCCGTTCCGACGGCTTTACCGTTCGGGATGCCGCAATTTGACGGCAGTGCTTTTTTGGTTGCGATTCCATTTGCGATTCTTTTAATCGTCAACTTAATTGCTGCGCTCAGCGCCGTCGAAGCGACGATTCAGAAAAAAGGGGCCTTGAATCAGGGGCTGACGGTCGAAGGGATCATTCACTTGATTGCGGCGACGTTCTCGACGCTCGTCCCGGTTCCATTGCCGATTACGAGTGGTTTCATCGCTCAGACGGGAAGTAAGGAACGCCGACCGTTTTTGATTGCCTCCCTTGTCATTGCCCTGATCGGCTTTTTCCCGAGTATCATCGGGATTATCGCGACGTTGCCGCGCAGTGTGGCCAGCGCCGCTCTGCTTGCGACGTTACCGCACATGTTCCTGATTGCCTGGCAGTCCGCTGAAAGCAGCATGACGACGAGCCGCCGGAAACATGCTTTTGCGATTTGTGCCGTCATCGGAATCAGTATTTTGTTACAATCAACGGTCCTGGCGGAAATCCTGCCGTTGACGTTACGTCCGTTCTTCAGTAACGGTTTATTGATCGGCACGATGCTTGTGCTCGGTTTTGAAGTCATCGAACGTTTGCGTTCACGACGTGATGCTAAATCAGAACGGCTTGCCAGTTAATCTATATCTCAAAGTAAAATCCCCACTTTCTCGCAAAATGCGACAAAGTGGGGATTTTTTCTTCCTGATCATTTCAGAACACGGTAATTTATTTTTTCAGACACGATCTATCTCTTTTAGCACCGGCTTTTTCACGTGACTCCTACGGGAAAGAGCGCTTGCTTTTTGCGCTGTCAGAGACAAACCAGCCTGAGGAAAGCACGGGAAAATAAGACGAGTTTCACTTAACTTAACTTCACCGTACCTCACGCCACCATCTGCGGGTCTCACTTGCAGCGGTGACACTTTCGCCGATCATCGGTGTTACGACCGGCACGTCGTGTTTTTTCGCTTCCTTCAACACCCGTTCGACCGGTTCGAACCACGGGTGGAACGCCAGCGTAAAGGCCGACCAGTGAACAGGAATCATCACGTCTCCCTTAACGTCGAGATGCGCAGCAAGTGTCTGCTCCGGCAACATATGTGAGTTCGACCAACGGGTATCGTATTGCCCGCATTCCATGATCGTTAAGTCAAACGGACCATATTGTTCTCCGATTGCCTTGAAATGGGGCCCGTAACCGCTGTCTCCGCTGAAAAAGACTTTCTTCGACCCTTCAAGCACCCATGATGCCCAAAGTGTCGAAAATTGATCGAGACCGTTTCGTCCCGAATAGTGCCGGGCCGGTGTTGCCGTTAAGCGAAGACCGTTCATCTCAATGGATTCATGCCAATCGAGTTCGGTAATCCGGTCTGGATCCACACCCCATCCTTTTAAACGGCTTGCGACACCAAGCGGGACGATAAATTGCCCGACCCGGTCTTTTAACGCCAGGACCGAATGATAGTCCAAGTGGTCATAATGGTCATGCGAATAGATGACGAGATCGATCGGCGGTAAGGCATCGAGATCGACCGGAGCCGTCGTCTGGAACCGTCCGCCTCCGAATTTCGGGAACGGTGACGGGGCGCGACCGAGCATCGGATCAAAGAAAATCGTCTGCTGATCGAGCTCCAGTAAAAAGGCCGAGTGACCAAACCACGTCACGCGCGGTTCGGTTCCGTCCGTCCGGCGTTCAAACGGAACGACCGGCAACGGTTTGACCGGTTTTAACAACGGCAATTCCCGTCCGTAATCTTTTAAAATACTTTTCATCGTCTCCCATTCCATTTTTAATTGGAACGGCAGTTCATTTTGAAATTTTCCGTTCGAAAACTGAGTCGAACGGGCATAACGCTGTTGATCTGTTTTCGATGGTCGGCGGCCGAACAACGGATAACGGGTCATGAAGACCGCTCCGAGAACGCCGAGACCGGCTAGTGCTGCTACTGTTTTTTTCATTTTTCTTCACCTCTTTGATACGTTCAGTATAGCACCGGTGATTTTCAAAACGGTAATGAACAAACTTCACTTTCACAAAAAAGGACGCAAAGCTGAAAAACTCAGCTTCACGTCCAGTTCGATTAATCTACATCGTCAGCCTTCCATTTTGAACGGTCACTCTTGTCATGATCATCTGTACGATCTGATTCATAATCATTGATGCCCGGATTTGCGACTTTCCCGCCGTGACGGTCGTTCTCATCGTTAGAATGATCATGTAAATGGTCGTGATCATGTAAATGGTCGTGATCATGGTCGTGATTGTGATCATGTGTATGGTCATGTTCATCGTGCCGGTCTTTTGCGAACAATGCGATTCCTCCCCGCTCGACTTCTTGGTAATGGCGTTCCGCTTCATCATCGGAATGACCGACCCGCTTTAGTGTTTCCCGAAGCGGCGGCTCATGGCTGAACTTCGATTTGACTTGATCGATCCAGGACACACCAGATGTCTCATCTGTTGCGTCGTCCCGTCCCACTACTGAAAAATCAGAATCCTTATGTCCTTGCTGTTTTAGTGCTTGCATTTTTTGATGTAAACTCGATTCATCATGAAAAATACCAACAAATTTTTTCGCCATCGTCAACACCATTCCTCTCACAGAGATATGAATTCACAGACCTCCATTTTTACCCTTCTTTTTGCATCTCCAAACGAAAAAAACGTATCTTCCAGTGAACCGGAAGATACGTTTTAACAGATTAGTCTTTGAGTAATTGTGGTGAGTCGACGAGTGTTATGACACCGTCGTTTTTCTGAACGAACCGTTCGTAGACGAAATCGTTGGCAAACAAGAGAACCGGGTTTTCCCAACGGTCATAGACAAGCACCGTCCGCGAATCCGTCAACTTCTTGACTTCACTGATTTCCGTTACCTTGACCCATTTCGCAACTTGGAAGTTTGCCGCATCTTTTAAGATGTCTACGCCGTATTCCCCTTTGAGACGGTGTTCGAAGACTTCGAATTGAAGTTGTCCGATCGCGCCGAGGATGATTTCGTTGTATTCCGTCTTATAGACTTGAATGGCTCCTTCTTGTGCGAGCTGTTCGACACCTTTTTGGAACTGTTTGGACTTTAGTGCGTTTTTCGTAAAGACTTTCAGGAACAGTTCCGGTGCGAACGTCGGCAAGGCCTCGTACTGCAGGCTCGGATCACCGTTCGTGATCGTATCACCGATTTGATAGTTACCGGAATCGTACAATCCGATGACATCGCCGGCAAACGCTTCGTTGACCGTTTCCCGCTCATCCGCCATAAACTGTGTAGATTGCGACAGCTTCATCTTTTTGCCGGTCCGCGTCAGGACGACTTCCATCCCGCGGTCGAATTTTCCGGTACAAATCCGGACGAAGGCGATCCGGTCACGGTGGTTCGGGTTCATGTTCGCTTGGATCTTGAAGACGAAACCACTGAAGAACTCTTGTGCCGGCTCGATTTGTCCTTTGTTCGACTCACGTGGTGTCGGGGACGGGGACAAGTTGAGGTAATGCTCAAGCAATGGTGTGATTCCGAAGTCGACTAAGGCAGAACCGAAGAAGACCGGTGTCAATTCACCTTTTGCAATCAGTTCTTCATTGTACTCATTTCCCGCTCCGTCGAGTAAATCGACTTCATCCACTAACGTATCGTACATTTCGTTGTTGATCGTCGATGCCAACTGATCGTTTGCCAGTCCTTCTTCACCGAGATCAATCGTCAGACGGTCGTTCTTGAAACAGTGGAATTTCTCGTTGACACGGTCGTAGACGCCCTCGAACTGTTGTCCCGATCCCGCAGGCCATGTGACGGCAACCGATGGAATGCCGAGGACTTCTTCGAGTTCTTCCATTAATTCAAGCGGATCACGTGCTTGACGGTCCATCTTGTTGATAAACGTAAAGATCGGAATTCCGCGCATCCGGCAGACTTGGAACAGTTTTTTCGTTTGGGACTCAATCCCTTTCGCGGCATCGATGACCATGATCGCCGAGTCGACGGCTGTCAGGATCCGGTACGTATCTTCCCCGAAATCGGAGTGACCCGGTGTATCCATGATCGAGACGATTTTTTTATCGTATTCGAACTGCATGACCGAGGACGTAACGGAGATTCCCCGTTGTTTTTCGATCTCCATCCAGTCGGATTTCGCAAATTTCGAGTTTTTCCGTGCCTTGACGGATCCGGCTTCCCGGATTGCTCCACCGTGGAGCAAGAATTTTTCAGTTAATGTCGTTTTCCCGGCATCCGGGTGGGAGATGATGCCGAAGATCCGGCGTTTCTCAACTTCGGTTTGAAGTAGTTTTGTCATGTATATTAATTCCTTTCACCTATATATTCAACCTCGATACAGATACTTTTTCGCAACTAGTCTATCATACCGAATTTTCGCAGTCTCGTCCATTTCACTTTATTGACTCAATTTTCAGATTTCATATTGACAATCCTGCCTCATGTTCTATACGATGACGAGGAAGTTACTATTACAAAAAGGAGGAGACGTACAATGTCACAATCATTTAATCAGCAACCATCGATTCACGTATTGGCTACAACTGTACGTCACCCAATCGTTTAATTTTTAATTAAGCAGGGTGTACGTATGCGTATACGTACATGCTGCCCTCTTATATCAGGACGGGTATGCCCATATTTGTGCGTATCCGTCTTTTTCATGGTCTAAAAACGGAAATATAAGGGGTTTTGTTTATGTTTACTGCACTAAAACAGCTTGACCGTAACATTTGGATCCGGTTCGTCGGGGAAACGATTACCGGAGTCATGATGTTCATGATTGCACCATTTCTTGTTCTTTATTACTCGGAACAGCTCGATTCGTATTTTTTAGTCGGTCTCATCATGGCGACCGGCCCAATCACGTCCCTGTTCGGTTCGTTCCTCGGCGGCTATCTCGCCGACCTGTACGGACGTAAACCGCTGATGGTCATTTCGATCGTCGGCGATGTCATCGCGTTGATCGGCTTCTCGTTCGCCGATTCGTTTTGGCCGTTACTACTGATGAACGCCTTGCTCGGTTTGACGAACTCCTTGTTCCACCCGGCAGCGAGCGCCATGGTCGCTGATGTCACGCCGCCGGAGCGGCTCAACGAATCATTCGGACTACTCCGGATGGGACATAACGTCGGGGCAGCGTTTGGTCCGTTGATCGGAAGTGCTGTCCTGTTCGTCGACCGGTCGCTGATCTTTTATGCCGCTGCCGCCGTCTTTTTCCTGTATGCACTCGTCTTGTTGATCTTCATCCAGGAAACAAAGCCGGATCAGATCGAACACACGCAGGATGAGCCGAAACTGTCAGCCTTCACCGTCCTGCGCAAAGATCATGTTTTCGTGATTTTCATCGCAGCCGGCGTTTTCATCTCGATGGGCTTCGCTCTCGTCGAAAGCATGTTGCCGGTTTTCCTGAAGGAAGCGTTACCGGGACTGCCGAACGATAAAAATCCGTTCCCGTACCTGATGGGACTGAACGGCATCATGGTCGTCCTGTTCCAGTTCCCGGTCGCTGCCCGCCTGTCCGGTAAAGCATTCGGTAAAGTCATGCTGCTCGGGGCGAGCATCTTTGGACTCGGGATGATTTTACTCGCGTTCATTCCGTCTTATCTGTTTTCACTCGGAACCGGCTATATCGTGCTCGTCACGATTTTACTGTTCATCTACGCACTCTATACACTCGGTGAGATGATCATGTCACCGGTCCAGATGACATTCATCGCATTGATTGCACCGGAACATTTGCGCGGAACGTATAACGGTGCCGCCAGTATCCAGTGGCTAATCGGTGGTGTGACGGCGCCGCTCCTCGGATCCCTGTTCCTTGACTCCGGAAACGGACAATATGCACTTGCCGGTGTCGGACTCGCCTGTTGTCTGTCCGGACTTGTTTATCTCGCGCTTGATCGCTCGATCCAACGCGCGAAACGGTTGTCTCAATCCGCATAAATTAAAGTAGATTTTTTTTACTCATTTAATATAGAAACCCCAAACCAGACACTCGTCAAAAGTATCCGGTTTGGGGTTTTCGTATGTATATGATTTAATAAGGAATTTCGTCCTATATGATATTCGAGGAGGAGAAAGGGTATTGATGATTAAATAGTAGTATTTATTTTACAAGTTTTCCGTGGAGATATTTACTCTCCACAGCAGGAAATGAACTCCTTTACAGAATTTAAGGCCAGAAAGCCCACTACTTCCGTGGTGGGAGTGGGAGTGTCAGGATCGGGACATTAACGTAGGAATCTCGATGCTTCAGTTCCGGTTTAAGGGAGAGACGATGCATATGATTACCCATAAAAGAGCGCTATCCGTTCGCCAGTGCATCTTCGATTACTATCAACGAGTCGGGATCCGCTGTCAGGTGACGATTTTTACGGAGCAGCCGCTCCAACTGTTATTAGACTTCGATTCCAATCGGGACGAATTGATTACACCACAACGACGAAGCCATTCTTGTCGCCATATCCGGGCTCATCTTGTCTCTGCCTTGATCACGTTTGATGACTCCTATACGCATGTTTATATGACAAAAGCCCCGTTCACTTCCCTGACACGTTATTGCCTTCTGATCGTTTGACAAAATATGTGGTCTGTTCCTATCTGAGAAAAAATTGATTATACATTCAAAGCATTCCGGAACCCGAAACAGCTCATGTAGGAAATGGCTTCTGCTTCGAATGTTCCAAAAGACAGACTTGATTTTCGAACACCATCAAGATGGCAACACACCGTCCGCAACAAATGGACCAAATATAACGGGCAGAGGTTCTAACGTTCGTTGTACTTCGGCAATGAATCGACTCGAGCCGCTCACGAAAACGATTGGATCGTCTATTGAAATGAGTTCCAGGAAACTTTCAATTTCTTCGTCCCATCCCTCATTCTGAATGCTATGAAAAATTAAGCCCTGTTTTGTGAGTGAATTAAGATCTGACAACATCTTCTTTGAAGACGGTTTTGTTGTCCGGACATGTAAAATCGTCGTTGTCCGTCCACTCATCAGCGCATATTGCGCCTCATCGATGATAGCACCCAGATGATGCCCTTCCGCGACGAGCAGGACACCAAGACGAGACCAGTCACCTTGTTGCTTATATTTGCAAAAATGGCGACACGTCTCGACTAATTGATGATGGACAATCTGCCAGGCTTCAAGCACCGGGTCCGTCGATGACAATCCAAGCTCCACTCTGACCGCATCGACAATCTCGGTACTGACGATATCCGGATAGGTCAGGATAAAAGATTTGGTTTGCCTGATTTCATTTAATAAGACCATTTTAAACAGTTCACTGGATTCATGTTGATGCGTGACATGTTTTAAAAGTTGAGCCAATCGGAGGATCCGGAGCTCAAAACTTTGCGATGGAAGCTCGAGACTTCCTATTTCCTGCAGTTCTGCGCTATACTTATTTTCCAACTGTTTATAAAAACGGCTGGCAATTCGTAAGCCGTTTTGATCCACTTGTGGTCCGATCGATTGTAATAAATGTAATGCCTGATCAAAATGCATGACATGACCTACCTTTCCTCGTATATTATGCCCGACCTTTTCTTTAAATTCAATCTCTAAAATGCATCTTTAGATATGCACATTCAAACTTGTACTTCCTATTAAACTTCTCTAACATGTGTAGGTAAGTAGGTGATGAAAATGCGCATGACACGTTATACGGATTATGCAATCAGATCCCTGTTATTTGCCGGGGCAAACTCTGATCGATTGGTCCGAATTCAGGAAGTAGCGGACTGTTACGACATTTCAAAAAATCATCTGATGAAAGTCGTCTATCGGTTAGGACAAAATGGATTGATTCATTCTGTTCGAGGTCGAGGTGGCGGATTCCGTTTGGCAAGCCCGCCGGATGAAATTTATATCGGTGACGTAGTGCAATTGTTTGAACCAACAACTCACTTTTTAGATCCACTCGAGGGGATGTCCGAGCTCCCTTCTTTAGACCCTGCACGCGACGCTTTTGATGACGCGATTGCTGCGTTTCATCAAGTCTTGAACAGTTACACGATAAATGATTTACTTCATCCAACGAGTTCCACACATCGACAAATCCTTGAAATGATTCCGAGCCGCGACTAATCGTGGGCGGAATCATTTTTTTGTCGACAGACATCCGTGACGTCATCTGAATCCGTGCGTGGTATACTCATATAAGAAAGGAGGGGTACAGATGAACCCTCACGAAGAACTCAACACTTTATATCTCCGTTTAAAAGAGGCAGATCCGTCACTCGAACGTGGTGAATCACTTTGGACCATTTTTGAAGACACGACTGATGCGACACTCCGTCCCCTTGCCTTATGGACGTTTTCTCAAAACCAATTCGATTTGGGTCACTTCCGCTCTTTTTTAGTTTCCTTTTCCCTTTTGATGGATTGGGTCCGAAAAGACGAATTGACATTAACCCCTAAACAGGAACTTGACCTGTACTGGAATTATAAATCCTATTTAATTTATGCAGCCGAACAGGAGGATATGCCTGTTGCCTTGTTAGAAGAAGACTTTGACCGGTTCGTTGATTTTTGTGACACTCACGGCTTTGCCCGGACACGGGATTATATCGGCTTTATGATTTACAGCAAACTCGGTGACGAAGAACAGGCGGACCACTATCTTTCCGAATGGATTGACGCTCCGTCCGATGAATTAAGTGACTGCCCGTCTTGCGAAGGTTTCAGCCGGATGACGTATGCGATTGAACGCGGTTACGAAGACCGGGCCTTGTTACTGTATGCCGCAATCCGCCATGAGCATGGCTGTTCGCGTATGCCCGATCAAGCCCATCCGTTTATCCTTCCGTTATTCATCAGTCGGAAGAAAGACCGGTTTGATTGGACGGAACGATTGATCCAAGAAGTCAAACGGGTTAAACCGCTCTTTACGGGCGGCGATGAACCGTACCACCTCTATGCCGCAATGTATTACGACGACAAGTACGTCTGGTCGATGGAAGAGAAAAAACAGTTGATTCCATTATTGACGGACCGTGGTTACCTGCAATTCCTGCTCGCCCACTATGCAGCGTCCTACCGTGCTGCGCGTCATGCCGAAGTTGCCTATCTCGGAGTACTGCGCTCCAATATTTACGAAGTCGCCCAGGAACTGGATCGACGGATTGACGGACATTTTTATTTGAATTTCGTCGAACGGGAACTCAAACGGGTCACAGAATTCATCGTTTAATTTTCTTGAGAGGACGTGTCAGAATGTTAGATCATGTACAGTTAGCTGCCCCAAGAAACTCGGAAGAACAGGCTCGGGCTTTTTATGCCGGGCTTTTACATATGAAGGAAGTTGACAAACCGTCCGGTGTCAAAGCAAGCGGTGGTGTCTGGTTTGAATCGCACGCTGCCTTGCTTCACCTCGGTATCGAAGAGCCGTTTCATCCTGCCACAAAAGCGCATCCGGGTCTGACCTTTTCGCATCTGGATGACTTGGCAAACCGGTTACAGACTGACGGATACCCTGTTCAGTTTGATGACCGCCTGGCACCACGCCGACGTTTGTTTACAAATGACCCGTTCGGTAACCGGATTGAATGCATTGAACAGCAAATTCCCGTTATCGTCCCGAAACGGCTGACGAACGGTTCCCACGTTCGTTTGCTCGCACCGGCCTCAAGTCTCGCGACAGTCGAGTCAAATATCCTCGATCAGGCAATTACGGTTTTGGAATCGTTTGGCTTACGGGTTTCGATCAGTCAACATGCCCGGGCCTTGAATCCGTTTGGTTCGAGTGATCCTGCATGCCGCCTGGACGATCTCCACACCGCGTTCGCCGATCCATCGATTGATGCGATTTTATGTGTCCGTGGTGGATTTAGTTCCAATGAATTGCTGGACGGGCTGGACTACGATTTAATCCGGAACAATCCGAAGATTCTCTGCGGTTTTTCCGACATTACGGCGCTTAGTCAGGCACTCCTGACGCAAAGCGGACTCGTTACCTATTCCGGACCGATGTTACGCGCACTCGCCTCCCGCGATGCCTATACGTTACAGTCGTTCGTGAAGGTTTTATTCGAAAGCGGAACGACGCTGATTGAGCCGAGTGTCAATTGGCATGATCAGCACGAAGGAAAAAATGTAACGCTTTCGAATCCGGGACCTGTCGTCCTGTCGTCCGGTTCTGCGACAGGACGTCTGCTTGGCGGAAACCTCTGTACGTTAAATCTGTTACAAGGTACATCGTACTTCCCGGACTTACGTGACAGTATCCTGTTCCTTGAAGATGATTACGAAGTCCATCCGGCGACATTTGCCCGTGATTTTGCTTCTTTGATGGCACAGCCCGGGGCAGATCAAATTCGAGGAATCGTCTTTGGTCGTTTTCAGCTCGCAACTCAGATGACAGATGAACACCTGCGTTATCTGGTCAGCCTGTACCCTGCTCTCTCATCGATTCCGGTCATCTCCGGAGCAGACTTCGGTCATACGATGCCGCTCTTCACCTTCCCGATCGGCGGGAAGGTCTCGATGGAAGACGGCATGATTTCGATTCAACATTAAAAAAGGGAGGAGTCGCGGCGATCCGCGTCTCCTCCTTCTTTAATAGTCGAGCAATCTCGAAGCATCAATTTGACGCTTCGATCCATCGGCAAACATCTCGAGTGTCGCGAGGATTTTATGGTCCGTCAAGTCGTATCGTACCAATGTAAAGTCCTCGAGCGTCGAAATCGTCTTAAACGTTTTTCCGACCGTGAACGCCCGCTTCCGGCTCGTATCCTGAACCGGAATCGTCACGAATACGACCGTGATGTCCGTTCCGTTCGTATCGTAATAAAATTCGACGACACGACCGTCCGCTGTCTCCGGCAACAGACCTTTTTGAGGTCGTCCGGACTCATCCAATTGTACATAAGGTTGTAACATCGTTCCGCCTCACTTTCTCCGTCATTTATCATAGCATGACAAAAAAAATTATGCTAATGTATAAGTGATGTTGAAAGGGGGATGAGTCACGGATGGCATGGTTCATGAATGGAATTTTGCTCTGGGGCTTTATCATGATCACATTGATGGCGATTGGCGGTTTCTTCATGTTCCGGAAGTTCCTAAAGAAACTTCCGAAAGAAGACGGCAAATCGATGATGGACTGGGAAGATGAATACATCGATCAGACCCGCCATTTATGGACGGATGAAACACTTGATTTATTAAATGCACTGGTTATGCCTGTTCCGGCTGCTTTTCGGGATGTGGCACGCCGAAAGATCGCGGGACGGATCGGTCAGTTCGCACTGGAAGAACGCGCATCTGTAATGACGTCCGAACTGGTCGTCAAAGGCTATATTTCTGCGACACCGAAACGGGATCATAAATTCTTGAAAAAAGCCTTACGCGAACACGCCATCGATTGGCGGGATTACGAACTTTATTTCCAAAACTAAAAGGAAGGACTCTCTCGCGAGAATCCTTCCTTTTAGTTTTGCGGTAAATGTTTGACCGGAACGATTCCCGACTTAACCTGCTTATACTTCAGGTACATCGCAATCCGCCAAGGCACAATCATCCCAAAGGCGACGAGATAAAAAATTCCGCCCGTCTCAAAAATATCAATTTGCCCGCCGATGACAAACTTCGCGACGGTCCGGACAATCAGAATCCCGAACAGGACGATGAAAAAGGCTTTCGACCGTTGCAAATAAATTTGTCCTTCGGCTTCGTAAAAATTAGACGTCTTGATCAAAAAAATACTGAAGATCATCCCGATCAATAACGCTTCTGCCACTTCCGTCCAGGTCAGACGTGATGCCGGATATAAAAACTGCAGCATCCCGGTCGACATGGCGAAGGGCGGGATTAAGATTTTTTTAGCGTTCGTCGGTTTAGCCGAAGCTTTGACACGAATGAAGCTGATCAGTAAACCCATGACGAGCGCAACCCCTGTTGATACCCAAATCATCCCATCACTTCCTTGTTAAAATCCAGTGAATCCTACGATATCACTCATCCATGCAGCAAATGCGCTGAGTCCGTCAAAATACAGGACGATTCCGAACAACATCATCAATGCTCCACCGAATTTTGTCATCTTTAAACTGTATTGAACGAATAATCTCGAACGACCGACGAAAAAGGCCATCAATAAAAATGGAATCGAGAATCCGAGCACATAAAACAGCATATACAACATGCCTTGACTCGGGTTCGTCGCTGCCAGTCCGATGACACCTGCCAAAATCGGACCCGTACATGGTGTCCATCCGGCAGCAAAACCGATTCCGACAAGGATCGTACCGATGTACCCGCCCTTTCGTTCACCTAAATTGAGTTTTTTCTCACGCATCAAGAATGTCGGTTGCCACAATCCAAGCAATACCACACCAAATACGAAAATCACGAGCGCGCCGACCATCCGCAATGTGTCACGGTAGGTAATGAAAACATCCGCTAATAAGGAAGTCGATAGGCCAAGAACAGCAAAGACCATTGCAAATCCAACCAAAAACGCTACTGTATGCAACAGTGACCGTTTTTCTCTGACCCCTTTTTCTTTTAAGTCCGTTACAGAAACACCGGTAATGTATGAGAGGAACACCGGATATAACGGAAGCGTACAAGGTGAGACAAATGACAATAACCCTGCACCAAACGCTAACCAAAGCGAGAGCTCCATTTCAGCAGCTCCTTTCTAATTAAGAAGAAGTTCCTTCTCTATTTTGCCAAACTAATCGACATTTAGCACCTATTATCTTCCGAAAGATTAAAAAGATTCATGACAACTGAAATTACAAAAAAATTACATTTCCTCAAAACAGATGAAATGTCGTTGCACTGCCAGAAACCACTTGCTAGAATATGGATATGACATCAATGTAAGGGAGGATCCTATGACAAGCCAACATCTATTGACTTTAGCAATCGAGGCAAAACGAAGTGAACTGTATCATCAAGCGGATCGGTCTAGTTTCACCTCCCCTCATGTGTTGAAACTGAGTCATGAACTGGATTTATTATTACTGGAATACTCCCGTTTCGTTCAGAAGTACACGTATCCTTCCCGTACGAACGAATCTGTTTTAGGATAAAACATTGTTTTGTTGTCGCAACAACACGACAGTCGTCCATATAGCCTGATGTAAAAGCCGTTGACGTATGGTATTCGTCAGCGGCTTTTTCGTGTTTCTTCTATATAATGCGTTTTTTTGTTTTATGTTTTAAAAAATCTTTAATTCTTTCTTTACTTTCTTCATCCGATTCTTTTTTTGAGTCTTTAGTTAGGTGAATAATTAGAATATTTCCTCTTTACCATGCCTAAAGTCCTACTTCCCCTTTAATTTTCCAAGCATTATGACCTAGACGTGACAAAACATGCATTTTTGCAATCTGTTTGTCATACTAGCCCGGTTTGTAACTTGAATGACTCTGACCTGTAAACGCACAACCCTGAATTGCCGTGTAAAGTAGGAACAGTAAACACAGCATATGTCAGGAGGACATCAATAATGAAAAAAGCAGTTTTCGCTGCAGGTCTTGCAGCAACGGCTCTATCAGTAGGATTCGCCCAAGAGACAGAGGCTGCCTCAGAGACGGTAACAGTAAATACAGCGGTATTAAATGTACGGACAGCACCTACTACGGCATCAGCGGATGTAGGTAACGTATATAAAGGTCAAAAATTAAATGTCGAAGGACGTTCTGGTGCATGGATTCAAACAAACATCAATGGCCAAAAACGTTATGTACACGGTGCTTACACTTCAGCCGGTTCTTCATTCGACTTTAAAAAAGCTACAGTCACTACGGCAGTATTAAACGTTCGTACGCAACCTACTACAAACTCTAAAGACGTTGGCAACTTGTATAAAGGCCAGTCCGTTAACGTAGAAAGCAAAGTCGGTGCTTGGATCAAAACAACAATCGACGGAAAAACTCGTTACGTACACAGCGATTATACAACTTTAGCAGGTTCAACAGCAAAAGCTCCAGCTGTTAAAGCTCCAGCAGCTCCAGCAGCACCTGTTGCTAAAGCAGCTCCAAAAGCAGCAGCTCAACCAGCTGTAGCAACAAAACAAACAACAGCAGCAAAATCAGGTACGAAAGTAACAATGAACGTTACAGCGTACACAACTGATCCATCAAATAACGGTAGCCGCCTTTACAACGGTCGCGCATTGACTGCCAGCGGTTATGATGTTACAAACACGATCACGTACAATGGTATGCGTATCGTTGCAGCATCAGCTCAATACCCAATTGGTACACGCATGCACATCTCTGGTATCGGTGAAGCCATCGTACTTGACCGTGGCGGCGCTATCCAAGGTAACAAACTTGACCTTCTCGTTGGTTCACAACAAGAAGCACTCAACTGGGGACGTCAAAACGTCACTGTTACTGTCTACTAATTTTAAACACAAACAACCTGCCGGGCGAGATCGCCTGGCAGGCTTTTTTATGTCTTAAGAAACGGATGAAACGTGTCCGGATTGTAATTCATACATTTTTTTATACAATCCGTTCTTTTCAATCAACGTCTGATGATTCCCTTGTTCCACGACTTCCCCTTGATGCAGGACTAAAATCAAATCCGCATCCTGGATTGTCGACAACCGGTGGGCAATCGCAATCGTCGTTCGCCCTTGTCGCATGCGTTTTAAGGCGACTTGAACTTTTTCTTCCGTTTCCGTATCGATTGAACTTGTCGCTTCGTCGAGAATCAGGACTTTCGGATCCCGCGCCATCGTCCGGGCAAACGAGACCAACTGGCGTTCCCCGGCAGAAAACGTCGCTCCCCGCTCTGCGACCGGACTGTCATATTGCTCGTCCAACTGATTGATGAAGCCATCTGCTTGGACAAAACGGGCTGCTTCCTCGACTTTTTGGAATGGAATCGAGGAATCGAATAACCGGATGTTATCGGCGACACTTCCAGTAAACAGGAATGAATCCTGTAACACCAGTCCGACATGGCGCCGCAGTTCGTCTTCCGGCAATTGTTCGAGCGGTTGCCCGTCAATCAAGATTCGACCCGACTGATAGGAATAAAAACGCATCAGGATATTGATGATCGAACTCTTCCCGCTGCCCGTCTGACCGACCAGGGCAATCGTCTGACCCTTCTTCGCTTCAAACGAAATTCCTTTTAAAACTTCCTTCTCTCCGTCATAACTGAAGCGGACGTTATCAAAGACGATATGTCCTTCTGTAATATCAGCGTCACCCGCAATCGTCTTCGCAGGTTCCGGCTCATCCGTATCGAGTACTTTAAAGACACGGTCCGCCGAGACGACAGCCTGTTGGAATTCAGACAGACGTTGCATGATTTGCTGAACCGGTTGGAAAATCCGCTCCATGTAACTGATAAAGGCATATACGACCCCGACCTGGACCGTTTGTGAAAATGACAGGACACCGAAGTACGTAATCAAGGACGCAATCGTCAGCGCTAACATCAACTCGATGATTGGCCGAAGCAGCCAGCTGTCGAGCTTCAAGTTCTTGTAACGGCCGTTCTGATGGGCGATGTTCGTCTCTTCAAATTCCGCCATCAACCGTTTTTCCTGGCGAAATTGTTGAATGATTGCCATCCCGTTGATCGATTCATTCAGCTGTCCGTTAATCTTCGACAACAAATCCCGGACTTCAGCGTAATATTTCGTTGAATAACGGCGGTAAATCCAGATGATGAAATAAAACAGCGGTAACAGGACTAACGCAATCGTCGCGAGGCGCGGTTCCAGTAAGTAAAGGAACAGATAGGTTCCAATCAGTTGCACCCCGCTTTGGAAGAACGTCGACAAGACACCGATATACAGTTCTTTGATGGCTTCCGTATCGTTTGTGATCCGTGAAACAAGTACGCCAGCCGGTGTCCGGTCAAAATAACCGAGCCGTAAGTGCATGACGTGGCGAAACACATCGATCCGAAGCCGTTGAATGACTTTCAAGGCGATTTTTTGGAACTCAAACGCCTGCAGATAATCGACGACGATCCCTGTCGTATGCAACAGTAAGTACACGCCGAACAATAACGCCACTTCCTGCACCGGATAGTTGCCGACCGCGACATAATCATCGATGAAGATTTTAACGAGATAGGGACCTCCGAGCTTTGCTCCGGTCGTCACAAGCAACAGTAAAAAGGCGACTAACACCTGTTTTTTAAACGGTTTGACGAATCCCAGCAATCGTCGTAAGACCGCTTTTTCATTAATATCATGATTCAAGCGTTCCACCTCCCTGTTCGACGAGTGATTCGAGTTGCTGACGGTCGTAGGTTTCTTTATACCAACCGTCACGGGCAAGCAGTTCATCGTGTGTTCCCCTTTCAATGATTCGACCCGCATCGAGGACGATGATCTCATCGGTATGCGAAACCGCCGACAGACGGTGGGCGACAATGATTTGTGACTGTTCGTTATCCGCTGTCCGGAAGTGTTCGATGATCGCTTCCTCCGTCTTGGCATCAACCGCCGACAATGCATCATCCAATACCAGAATCGGACAATCCGCGAGTAACGCCCTGGCAATCGAAATCCGTTGTTTCTGACCGCCGGATAATGTGACACCCCGTTCCCCGACCATCGTCGCATAGCCTTCCGTAAAGCCGAGAATATCCTCGTGAACGGCAGCAATCCGTGCAGCTTCCATGATTTCTTCCATCGATGCATCCGGTTTCGCAAAGGCGATATTATCAGCAATCGAAGCAGAGAACAGGAAATGATCCTGCGGAACGATTGCAACCTGCTTGCGGACCGTTTCACGCGTCAATTGTTTGACGTCCTGTCCGCCAATCGCAATCGAACCGTATTTGACATCGTATTCGCGTGATAACAGACGAACGAACGTCGATTTTCCGGCACCGGTCCGACCAACGATTCCAAGTGTCCGTCCGGGTGTCAATGTCACGTGAATGTTCTCAAGCACAGGTTGTGTCTCATATACAAACCGATCAATCGCGACTTGTAAATCAGCGGACGAAACCGTCGTCGCCGCTTCTTTCGCATCCTTGATTTCCGGTTCGATTGCAAGCATCCGTTCAATCCGGTCGTACGAAGCCCGTCCCCGTTCGACGATATTAAACAACCAGCCGAACGCAAGCATCGGCCACGTCAGTAATCCCAAATATGTAGTGAAGGACACGATGTCCCCGATCCGAATTTCCCCTTGCTGTAATAAATACGCGCCGTATCCGACGGCAATGATATAAGATAAGCCGACCAAACCGAAAATCGTCGGATCAAATAAGGCATCGATTTTCGCGACCCGGCGGTTTTTTTGAACGACATCATCAGATAACGAAGTAAACGTTCCGACATCCGATTCAACTTCCCCTGTTGCTTTCAAGACGCGGACTCCGCTGACGCTTTCTGCGACCTTGTCATTCAAATCCGAAAAAGCTTCCTGCGCATCGTGGAATCGGGAGTGCAGCATCTTCCCGTACCGTGACGTCAAATAAACCATCAGCGGCATCGGTAACAACGAAACAAGCGTCAGTTTCCAACTGATCGTCGTAATCATCGTGATGATGACGAAACTGCCCATCGTCACGGAATCGACGAGTGTCAAAATACCGGCTCCTGCCGTCATCGAGACGGCTTGTACATCATTCGTCGCATGAGCCATCAAATCCCCGCTGCGGTACTTCTTGTAAAATGATTGATCCAGGTCCGAAAAATGACCATATAGCTGACTTCGCAACAACCGGCCGAGCCGGATCGACGCTCCGAAGATGTAAAACCGCCAAAAATAACGAATCACATAGGTCGATACCCCGATCAACACCAGTGTCGCGACCAGTTTCCATAAATCATTTTTCGTCAAACTGCCTTCGCTCAGTCCGTTGACCGTCGAACCGATTACTTTCGGCGGAATCAGTTCCAGTCCGGCAACAAAAATTAAAGCAATGATGCCTAAACTGTATGCTTTCCATTCGAGTCGGAAAAACCAACTCAGTTTCCTGAAGACTCCCATACAAGTCCCCCCTTTTTAAATCGATTGAGTATTTCTAATAGTCTCACATTTTAGATTAGCCATCTTCCTAAAAAATAGCAAACAAAAGGAGACCAAATTGGTCTCCTTTTACAAGTCGTTATTTTTTCGGTGATTTCATTGAACCACTCATTGAACGCATCACTTGGTTGACTTTCTTTTGTGATGGCTTTTGACCCATTTGCATCATCAATGTCTTAATCATATCTTCGTTGATTGGTGGGTTTTGCTCCAAATAGTTCATCATGTATCGACGAGCGATATAAAAACCAAGGGCGACACCAGCTACCAAGCAAAGAAGGGCAATTAAAATCCAAATCCATGTAGCCAAGTTGCTTCCTCCTCTAACTTCAAACGTCGCTTTTTACTATACTATAATTTAAAGCCTTTGCATAGATAATGCAAAAAAAAGGTGCGCGCGTTTGCGCACCTTTCTTCATTAACCGAGTTGCTTAACTGTGTTCAAGACATTTTCGACAGACATGCCGTACTCTTTTAACAGAAGATCTCCAGGAGCCGAAGCACCAAAGCGATCGATTCCGATGACTTGTCCTTCTGTTCCTACATATTTATACCAACCGAGTGAAGCACCGGCTTCAATCGCAAGACGCTTCGTGATGCGTTTTGGTAAAACTGATTCTTTGTATTCTGCTGATTGCGCTTCAAACAATTCCCATGATGGAAGTGAAACGACTGCTGCCGTTTCGCCAAGTTCTTTTTGTGCTTCGACTAACAGATGCACTTCAGAACCTGTTCCCATTAAGATTGTATCCGCTTTGTTGATGTCACCCGCAATGACGTATCCGCCTTTTTCAGCGCCTTCAACCGTCGTACCTTCAAGTTCAGGTAATCCTTGACGTGTCATGACGAGAAGTGTCGGTTTGTTTGTTGATTGAACGGCTGTTTTCCATGCGGCAATCGTTTCTTTCCCATCTGCCGGACGGTAAACTGTCAAGTTCGGCATCGCACGGAAACTCATCAAGTGTTCAACCGGCTCGTGTGTTGGACCATCTTCACCAACAGCAATCGAGTCATGTGTCAGGACGAAAATCGACTGGATACCCATCAACGCTGCTAAACGAACTGCAGGACGGAGGTAATCCGAGAATACGAAGAATGTCGCACCGTAAGGAATGACACCACCGTGTAACGCCATACCGTTGACAGCTGCTGCCATCGCAAACTCACGCACACCAAACCAGATGTTACGGCCGCTTGGATCGATGTCGAAGTCAGCTTCGCCTTTGAGCATCGTGTTGTTTGATCCTGCTAAGTCAGCTGAACCACCGAAGATTGACGGGATGTTTTTCGCAAGAGCGTTCAAGACTTCACCACTTGTCTGACGTGTCGCTTTTTTCGATGTCAGATCATATGTTGGCAGGTCTGCTTCCCAGTTGCTTGGCAATTCGTTGTTGATGGCTTGAACAAGTTCAGCATGCAATTCTGGATGCGCCGCTTTGTATTGTTCCATTTTCTCAGTCCATGCTGCTTCTGTATCAGCACCACGTTTGACAATGCGTTCTTCGAACAAGTCTTTGACTTCTTCCGGGACGTAGAATTCTTCGTGATCCCAAACGTAGCTTGCTTTCGTCAACTTGATTTCCGCATCTCCGAGTGGTGCACCGTGTGAAGCCGATTTACCTGATTTGTTTGGTGAACCAAATCCGATGACTGTTTTCACTTCAATCAATGTCGGTTTTGTTGTTTCAGCTTTTGCTGCTTCGATTGCTTTTGAAATCGAATCAAGATCCGTTCCGTCTTCGACACGGATGACTTGCCAGTTGTATGCTTCAAAACGTTGTTGAACGTTTTCTGAGAATGATTTATCGAGATCGCCATCGAGCGAGATATCGTTTGAATCATACAGAACAACCAATTTGCCAAGACCTAAATGTCCTGCAAGTGATGCCGCTTCTGCCGAAACACCTTCCATTAAGTCACCGTCTCCGCAAATCCCGTATGTGAAGTGATCGACGACGTTTAACTCGTCACGGTTGTATTTTGCTTCCAAGTGACGTTCTGCCATCGCCATACCGACAGCCATCGCAATGCCTTGTCCGAGTGGACCAGTCGTCGCATCGACACCTGCTGTGTGACGGTATTCCGGGTGACCCGGTGTTTTTGAGTTCCATTGACGGAATGACTTCAAGTCATCCATCGCGAGATCATAACCTGATAAATGGAGGAGTGAGTAGAGAAGCATTGAACCGTGTCCTGCTGAAAGTACAAAACGGTCACGGTTGAACCATTCTGGATTTTTAGGGTTATGGTTCATATGATCCGCCCATAATGTAAATGCCATCGGTGCTGCACCCATCGGCATTCCCGGGTGACCCGAGTTCGCTTTTTGTACTGCATCAATTGATAAGGTACGAATCGTATTTACTGCTAATAATTCTACTGTTGTCATGTTCGTCAAAACAATCATCCTCTCTCTTTTTCACAAATTCCTCCTCATTTTAGCATACCCACAAATGTGATACAACTTTTCTAAATAGTATGTCACATTGAAATGAATGCGCTCTCTATTGCCGTTTTCTTGGCACTTTCGTGATACATATTACGAACGTTTCACCAAAAAAAGCTACGCCACTCATCCCAATGAGTGACATAGCTTTTGTCATTATTGTTTGTTCCGTTCTTCTTCCTGTGCTTGCTTCAGTTTTTCAGGTGTTACGTCGGTTCCTTCTTCATCGACGATTTTGATGCCCATCATCTGATTTTTGAACGAACCACGGAATGCTTCCAGATAGGCAGTCCGTAATTCTTTTTGTTCCGCTGTTTCTGCATCAGTCAGCGGTTCGACTTTTGATTTATTGGCTAATTCGTTAATCCGGTCCAGTTGTTCTTGTGATAACATGATATCCCTCTTTCTGTTGACTCAAAGTTGAGCTTTCAATAGTAACCTTACTGTAAAAGACACGAAAAAAAAAAGCAAGTTTGATGCGCCGCTGAGGCATCAAACTTACTTCCTTATTCGTACGTACTGACTACTTCTTTATATTCCAGATAACGCCGGTTGACGGTCGCTTTCGAAATGTCGTGTCCCATCCCTCTTAATGTCACCGCGATGTCGGCGAATGTCAGTCCTAACTCACGTAACCGGACGATTTCTTCAATCGGGACTTCCTTTCGGCTCCGACCGGCATTTTCACCTTGACGGTTGAGGTTCTGCTCGGGACGAAATCCATTTTCGACAGCCCGTCGCATCCCGCGGGCAATTTTCGCATTATGCAGTTTCCGTTGATACTCTTCGACGAGCGATACAATTTCAAGAACCATCGCTTCGGCGTCTGCCAGTTTATACTCGCCATCCGATTCCATCGTCATCAGTTGAACCTGATGTTTTTGGAACGTATGTAAAATGGCGATTTTGGCATTCCCGCGTCCGATCCGCGTATCATCCGTCACGAGAACGGCATCCACGGCTTGACGTGTGACGTAATCGAGAACGGATAACATCCCTTCCCGATCAACGTCATAACCACTTTCCTTTTCCGTGATGATCTCCACGACTTCAAATCCTTTTGTTGCAGCGAGTCCCGACAGTTCCGATCTTTGCCGCTCAAGCGAGCTGTCCTGTGCTTCTTTTTCCGTCGAGACGCGACAGTAGATTACTACTTTCACTGTACTTCACACCCCTGTTCGTTCTTTGACAACCTTTACAGTTTGTCATTGTTGCGCGATTGGTACAACGATTTTGTTTTTCGAAATGACATGAGTCGTCTTCAGTTCATTATTCTCGATCAACCACTCGACATATTCCTGATCTGTCATCGATCCGTCATTATAGACTTCGGCGACCTGTTCGACGGTCGCGTTTTGATCGACTGTGACAGAAGCCGTCAAGAGTTGCTCGACCTTCTCGTCCGGTCGAGGTGTTAAAAGGAAAAGAATGAAAGCCAGGCTGAGCGTATAAAAAACAATGGAAAAGGCATGGGTACGAATCGTATGCATCATGATAAATCCCTCCAGTTAAAAATGTTTTTAGAATAGATGTTCTCGGAACAATTGTTCGCATAACTCATCTTAAACCAAGAACCGGTGTTCGGTCAACACAAAATGTCGAACAATTGTTTGTACGCTCATTTGTTCTATGTTATAGTGATTTTAGAAACATGTATTCCTATAACCTTCAAAAAACCAATCCGGAAAGAGGTGGCAATTCATATGCGGAAAATGTCGAAACGACAACAAGAAATCCTTGACTACATCGTTGCTCAAGTAAAACTGAAAGGGTATCCCCCTTCAGTTCGTGAAATCGGTGAGGCTGTTGGTCTTGCTTCAAGCTCAACGGTACACGGTCATTTGGATCGTCTAGAAAAACGCGGACTGATTCGCCGTGACCCAACTAAGCCACGTGCGATTGAGATATTGCTTGATAAAACTGATGAAAATCACGAAGCCATCGTTCATATTCCCGTCATCGGGAAAGTAACGGCCGGTTTTCCAATCACGGCCATCGAAAACATTGAAGAACATTTCCCGCTTCCTGCCCATTACGTCGGGAACGAAAATGTCTTTATGTTGACGATTGATGGTGAGTCGATGATCAACGCAGGTATTCTAGACGGTGACCGGGTCATCGTTCGTCAGCAAAACACAGCAGAGAATGGTGAAATCGTCGTTGCTATGACCGAAGATAGCGAAGCGACCGTCAAACGGTTCTTCTTAGAAGATCAACAAGTACGTCTCCAACCAGAAAATGATTCGATGGACCCGATGTATTTCGATAACGTCTCGATTCTTGGCAAGGTCATCGGCGTATATCGGACGATCCACTAAGCGAGGGACCAGCACAGCTGGTCTTTTTTTATGCCTTCTGGAAATGTACACGATACAGTCAATACCGTTGCTTTAACCGGCTATGTTGCGTATTCGGTCGCAACCCAGCAGACGGATTGGCTTCCAACCGCTGTCGGCATCGCCGTCGGCACCCTTTGGCTTTCACCAGACCTCGACTTGAAGTCCGAACCTTACTACCGGCACGGTCCTTTACGGGTCTTTTGGATGCCTTATGTCAAAATCATGCCCCACCGCTCCATCTGGTCGCACGGTTTGATCATCGGCGATCTCATTCGCCTGATGTACAGCGCCGCTTTTCTGATTCCGCTTTTATTTTTGGCGCTGTACCTGAAAATCATTGAATCGAGTACGGTCGATTCCTGGTTCGCGTCCATGCCTGCTTTCATCATCGGCGTCATGGTTGCCAGTACGATACATATTGTCCTTGATCACTCCAGCAGCTTCTTTCGAACAAAAAAGAAGCGGAAAAAGCGTCGTTGAAAATCCTTCGTTCATTGTAAAAATGAACGAAGGATTTTTTTAGTATCCATTATTCATTTTTTTAAACATAAATTAAGGAAATTTTAATTCAAAGATTTGAATTAATTGTATTGAAAACGTTCTCAATTAGATGTAGGTTTAAATGGAAAGGCCATTATTTGCTTTAATCCAAAGGGAGGGTTTTTGCATGAGTAACTTTACAAGTGAGCTGATTGGAACAATGATTCTGATTTTGCTCGGCGACGGAGTCGTTGCAGGGGTTGTCTTGAGAAAGACGAAATCTGAGAACGGCGGCTGGATTGTCATTACATTCGCTTGGGG
Source organism: Exiguobacterium sp. R-39 (assembly GCF_049942815.1). Classification (NCBI taxonomy): domain Bacteria; kingdom Bacillati; phylum Bacillota; class Bacilli; order Caryophanales; genus Exiguobacterium; species Exiguobacterium sp. R-39. The sequence goes on along the minus strand of NZ_CP187965.1, from coordinate 1,128,893 downwards.
TCTCGCCGTCATGACGGGAGCATACATTGCTGCCTCGAGTGGTGCACATCTCAATCCTGCATTGACATTGGCGCTTGCCATGAATTCCGATTTACCGTGGGCAGACGTACCTGTCTATATCGCCGGTCAATTAATCGGAGCATTCATCGGTGCAGTACTCGTTTGGCTTCATTATATGAAACACTTTGAAGCGACTGATGATCAAGCAGCAAAACTGGGTGTGTTCGCAACAGGTCCGGCGATTCGCCATACACCGTCAAACCTGATTTCAGAAATCATCGGGACGTTTGTCTTGGTATTCGGAATCCTGTCATTTGGTCTGACAACATTTGGTGACGGACTGAAACCATTCATCGTCGGTCTTCTTGTCGTCGTCATCGGTCTCTCGCTCGGTGGTACAACAGGATATGCCATCAACCCGGCCCGTGACCTTGGTCCGCGGATTGCACACGCTATCTTACCGATTAAAGGAAAAGGTTCATCTGACTGGGGTTACTCGTGGATTCCAATCGTTGGTCCGATCATCGGTGGTGGAGTAGCCGTCTTGCTGTATCAACTGCTGCAAAACTGATTTTGTTTGACACCTACATCTCAAGGGGGATTTCAGCATGGAAAACAAGTACATCTTAGCACTCGACCAAGGAACAACAAGCTCACGCGCCATTATTTTTGACCACGATGGTCAAATCGTGAACTCTGCGCAACGTGAATTCAAACAATACTTCCCGCAACCGGGCTGGGTCGAGCATGATGCCAATGAAATTTGGGGATCAATCCTCGCTGTCATGGCGGATGCTCTCGGAACGGCTGATATCAAACCGAGCCAAATCGCAAGTATCGGAATTACGAACCAACGTGAGACGACGGTCGTCTGGAACAAAGAAACAGGTAAACCTGTCTATCACGCGCTTGTCTGGCAATCCCGTCAAACATCCGGTATCTGTGATGAGCTGAATGCACAGGGTCTGAACCAAACATTCCGTGATAAAACAGGTCTTCTGATTGACGCCTACTTCTCAGGGACAAAAGTGAAGTGGATTTTGGATAACGTCGAAGGGGCACGGGAACAGGCAGAAAACGGAGAACTTCTATTCGGAACAATCGACACATGGCTCGTTTGGAAGCTGTCTGGTGGAAAAACGCATATCACAGACTATACAAACGCTTCCCGGACATTGATGTACAACATTTACGAACAAAAATGGGATGATGAGTTGCTTGAAATCCTGACAGTTCCAAAATCAATGTTACCGGAAGTCCGTCAATCAAGTGAAGTGTATGACAATACCGTTCCGTATCACTTCTTCGGCTTCGAAATTCCGATTGCCGGAATTGCCGGTGACCAGCAAGCTGCTCTCTTCGGTCAAACATGTTTCGAACCGGGTGAAGGAAAGAACACGTATGGTACAGGTTGCTTCATGCTCATGAACACTGGTGAAAAAGCCGTTTCGTCTGACCACGGTCTACTGACGACAATCGCCTGGGGTGTCGACGGAAAAGTCGAATATGCACTCGAAGGATCAATCTTCGTTGCCGGATCCGCGATTCAGTGGTTGCGTGACGGCTTACGGATGTTGAAAAACGCGAAGGATTCAGAAGGTTATGCGTTAAAAGTCGATTCGACAGAAGGCGTTTACGTCGTTCCTGCCTTCGTCGGACTCGGTGCCCCGTACTGGGATAGTGACGTTCGTGGCGCGATCTTCGGCTTAACACGCGGAACGGAGAAAGAACATTTCGTCCGCGCGACTCTCGAATCCCTTGCTTATCAGACACGTGATGTCTTGACGGCAATGGAAAAAGATTCAGGCATCGAACTAAAAACGTTGCGTGTTGATGGTGGTGCGGTTTCGAATGACTTCTTGATGCAGTTCCAGTCGGATATCTTAGGTGTACCGGTTGACCGTCCGGAAATCAATGAGACAACAGCTCTCGGTGCTGCATATCTTGCTGGTCTCGCAGTCGGTTACTGGAAAGACAAAGCTGAAATCAAAAAACAATGGAAACTCAACCGTCAGTTCAAACCAGAAATGAAAGAAGACGATCGCGAACAGCGTTATGCCGGATGGCAAAAAGCGGTCGAAGCGACAATGGCGTTTAAACCGAACAAAAAAGAAGTCAACGCCTGATTTCTTTACTGGTATTCCCTCGCGGAATACCAGTTTTTTTGTTTTCCCTAAAAAAACAGGTTCGCTTCCTCTTCGGAAACGAACCTGTTATTCGGATTACCTGTTTTACGAAAATTCTGCTTTGACGCCTGTTACGATATCATCCAGCGTTTTTGATTGACCACTTAAGACCGCTGCCAAAAAAGCGCCCTCTACCAGCGGTGCTTCGACGAACTGAACGTTCCGGTCCCCACTGTATAATTCTAAGGCCAGTTCCGCGTTCATCGTCGCCGATCCGATGTCGGTCAAAATTAAGCCGTCATCGTTCAACTCATTCATCGTCTCTTCAATTCGGGACGCATCGGTCCCGATACTGCCGTCCGCAAGCCCAGCTGCGAGTAACACGGGTGTATCCGGAGCCATTTCAGCCAATAGTTCCTTTAGTCCGGTCGCAAGCTTTTCACTATGGGAGACTAAAATCAAATTAATCATGACAAGACCTCCACAATCGAACGTAATAACAGCGAACTTGATAACGCACCGGGATCCTGGACACCGACCGTTGCATCCCCAAAATAAGAAGCCCGTCCTTTTGTCGCCACACGCTCTTTTGTATCTGCCAATGCTTGATCGAGTGCTGCGTTCAAATCACTCTCTTGTTCCAGTGCTTCGTAAAACGGTGTCCAAATATCGACCATCGTTTTTTGTCCAAACTCTGATTTCCCGCGCATTTTAATCCCATCCGTCGCTTCTTTAAACGCCGCTGCCAGTTCCGCCCCTTCAACTTCTCTTTTCCCTTTAAACGCTCCGGCAAATTTAACGAATGCCGTACCGTAGAGCGGACCGGATGCACCTCCAACGGTTTTAATCAAGGTCATTCCGACTTGTTTTGATAAGACACCTAGATCTTCATACTCTTCTTGCGCCTCAAGTTCTTTTTGTACAGCCTGGAAACCGCGCGACATATTGATGCCGTGGTCGCCGTCACCGATTTCCCGGTCAAGATCCGTCAATTCATCTTTATGGTGTTCGAGATCGGCAGCCGCTTTAAGCAATGCTTTGCGGAATTCTTCAGTCGATAACTTCATCTATCTCACCCTCTTTTAATTAGAATCCGATTGCGTTCGTTTTTGCATCCAAGTAGCCGACCAGTTCATCGTCAACCGGAAGCAGCGTAATTGAGAAACCGTGCATTTCGAGTGATGTCATATAGTTGCCGACGAACGGACGAACAATCTCGTATCCTTTAGCCTGCAATTGTTCCGCGACATATTTATAGGTGATGTACAATTCCGATTCAGGCGTTCCGCCCATTCCGTTGACCATGACCGCTACTTTTTTATCGGTTACTTCCGCTGTCAATCGATCGAGTAATTCCGTCACGATGGCTTCGACGGAGGCAATCGGTTTCCGCTCCAGACCCTTTTCACCGTGAATCCCAATTCCGATTTCCATTTCATCCTCGTGCAAATCAAAACCGGGTTTACCGCTCTCCGGCATATAACATGGGGACAACGCCATTCCGATTGACCGGACGCCGGCAATGACTTTCTCAGCGACTGCTTTGACTTCAGCAAGTGATTTGCCCTCTGCTGCCGCAGCTCCGGCAATCTTGTGGACAAAAATCGTGCCAGCGACTCCGCGGCGGTCTTCTTCTTTTTTGATGGCGATATCATCCCGGACGATGACCGTCTCGACTTCGATGTCTTCGAGTTCGGCCAATTCTTTCGCCATGTCGAAGTTCATGACATCTCCAGAATAGTTTTTGACGACGAGCAGCACCCCTTTCCCACCGTCTGCCGCCTTGATTCCTTCAAGCACCATGTCAGGTGTCGGAGAAGTAAAGACTTCACCACAGACAGCAGCTGCGAGCATACCGTCCCCGATAAATCCGGCATGCGCCGGCTCATGGCCGCTTCCCCCACCGGATACAAGGGCCACTTTCCCGTTCAACGGTTCTTTTCGTTTAATGACATTGACTCCGTCGACTTTTGCATAAAGATCAGGATGTGCTAAAACGAGACCTTCCACCATATCTGAGACAAACCGGTTCGCATCTTGCATTAATTTATCCATCTTGAACGCTCCTTCGTCTAACGAATTTTGCCGTACCACTTACTCTTTACCACAAATCGAGACGACTTATGTCAAGGAAACATATGAAAATATTGACCAGTTCATTTCCAATCCGTTTTGATGATGCTATGCTGATAACACATCATCGCGAGAGGAGTCACCTTCTATGAACGCTTCGTTTCAAGCAGGTATCAAAGCCTGTCTGCCGACCGTCCTCGGTTATCTCGGCATCGGATTTTCTGCCGGCATCGTCGGACGCGCCGCCGGACTCAGTCCGCTTGAAATCGGATTGATGTCCATCTTGATTTATGCCGGCGCTGCTCAATTCATCATTACGAGTCTACTGTTACTAAACAGTCCGTTTTCTGCCATCATCTTGACGACGTTCATCGTCAATTCCCGGCATCTTCTGATGAGTATGACGCTCGCACCGCGTGTTAAAAGCCGGCATTTCTTCGATCGGTTTGGAATCGGCGCTCTCTTGACAGATGAGTCGTTTGCCGTAGCCATGAATACTTCCTTAAAACGGCCGCTTGATGCACCATTCATGCATGGATTGAACATAACCGCTTATTTGAGCTGGATTGCCTCGACAGTCCTCGGAGCACTCGTCGGCAGTTGGTTCCCGGATCCGGAACGATTCGGACTGGATTTTGCTTTAACCGCGATGTTCATCGGGTTATTGTACCTGCAGTTTGAAAGCGAGCGGTCCCGCATCGCTCTAAATGGTCTGTTGCTCGTCCTTGTTTTCCTGTTGTTGTACATATCAATGCGCTATCTGTCACCGGAACTCGCCGTTTTATTCGCGACGATGATAGCTGCCAGTATAGGAGTTGTAATCTCACGATGGAAATCCGCTTAGAACTATTCGTCCTTTTTGCTGCCTGCGGTCTCGTCACGTTGATTCCGCGGATACTGCCGTTTTTGTTGATGCATGGTCTGACGTTACCCCGTCTGCTGACCGATTGGTTGTCGTTTATCCCGGTTTGTTTGTTAAGTGCTTTATTCTTTCAAAACTTACTAGTGGCACGAAACGGAGACTATCCGACACTCTCCCTTCTCCACCTCGTAGCATCCGTTCCGACCGTCCTCGTCGCCGTCAGCAGCAAAAGCCTTTCCTACACTGTCATCACCGGTGTCCTGTCGATGGCGTTGCTTCGTTTGTTTCTGTAAAACTTGTTCACAATAAATCAAAAAGACGAGGAGAACGGATCCGATGATCCGCTCTCCTCGTCTTTTGATAATTACACGCTTTCGATTAAGCCGATACATCTGCATAGTCCGGCGTCTGCTCGAACTCCCGTTTCGCGAACGGACAGAGCGGCAACAGCTTGACGTTTTCTTCGCGTGCCCACTCGACAATGGCTTTGACCAGTTGTTCGCCGATTTGTTGGTTCCGATGATTCGGGTCGACATACGTATGATCAATGATCCACTTGCCGCCTTTTGTGTCACTGTACGTGATTTCCCCGACAACTTGCCCCTCTTGATAGGCTTCAATCTTTTGATTCGCTCGTTTAAATTCCATCATGCTTCCCTCCGTTCATACGATAAGGCGCCGCTCGGACAGCCATCGATGACCCGCATGACATCTTCGGCCGGGGCCCCGTCCGTTTCAATCCATGGACGCTTTTTAACATCAAAGACGGCCGGTAAACTCTTCACACAATGACCGGAATGGATACAGACTTCGGCATCAAAATAAACGGTGATCCCTTTTCCTTCATACGCCTTTTTCATTTAAAACGCCTCCTTACAAAGTAGATTAAGAGTGCAGTCTTGCTGTTTTACATCATATATACATACCCCTTTTTAAGATGATTTGTACTTTCCTATACTTAAAATCTAAAGCTTTATTCAGTCATAGGAGTTGCTCTTGTTTTAAAGAAGATAAATCAACTTCTAACCGCTGTTTGTAAATCCGTCCCTTAGGTAGTTGATCTTTTGATGCATAAAATAATAAGTGAAATTCATTATTTAGGAACTGGACTATGAAGATATCATCAAATTGATCTAAAGTTCTTATATTCAATGAGATGAAACCAGATTTTTGAGCCGTTGTTTTTACACTAATCCGTCTTCCATTACTAATTACATCAAAACCGTGTTGGTTGGTCACATGAGCTAATTTCCCTTTCGTATGTATAGCACAAAAAAACTCTCCCAATCGACCTATTAAATGACGCAACTCTGTGGCTTTACAACCAAGAACGTTCATTTCAAATTTCAAAATGTCCATATACTCTTCAAATAGTTGGATTATGTAATTACCTTTAAGAAATTCCTGATTTTCTAATAACTTATTTATAGATAGTTGTTTTTTTCCGTCTGTCCATATCCCTACTACTTGATCATCAGGAGAATTTCGTGTTCGCGCATAAATTAATCCGTTATAATCAGCATTTTCGCCAATATATTTATACATTCCATAATTTAGATATACAAATAAATGCTTATTAAAAGAAATTCCACGGTTTGAACGATTGTAACAATAGTCAGAAAGTATCACACTATCTTTATTTGTTCCATATTTGTGAAACAAGGCTTCTTTCATTTCACTCGGAGTTACAACTTCTTCTTTTTTATGCTTTAACATCTCTTTAAGCTGTTCATAAATAGAAATACGCTTAGTCATTGCAATCCCTCCCTAAAAAAATAAGGCTAAGAAAAGCAATACAAAAGCGTATTGACTATTCTTAGCCTGTTTTTCATTCATTCTTCATCATTTAGATTAGAACAAGACCATGTACTGATCGCGTTCCCATTCCGTGACTTGCGTCCGGAACATATCCCATTCGATTTCTTTAAGTTCAACGAAGTGCTCTGCGATGTGCTCGCCAAGTGCGTGCATGACGACGTCATCCGCTTTCAAGACTTCGAGTGCGTGGCTGAGTGTTGACGGAAGATCGTCAATGCCGTTTGCGACACGTTCCGGTTTGTCCATCACGTAGATGTTACGGTCGATTGGAGCCGGTGCTTTCAAGTTGTTTTTGATTCCGTCAAGACCTGAAGCGAGCAAGGTCGCAAGTGCCAAGTACGGGTTTGCTGCCGGGTCGACTGAACGGACTTCGATTCGTGTCGAGAGACCGCGGGCTGCCGGTACACGTACGAGCGGTGAACGGTTACGCGCTGACCATGCGACGTAGCAAGGTGCTTCATAACCAGGCACAAGACGTTTGTACGAGTTAACTGTCGGGTTACAGACAGCTGTGAAGGCACGGGCGTGCTTCAGGATACCGGCTGTGAACGCACGGGCATCATCCGACAATTGCATGTTGCTGTTCACTTCGTCGAAGAAGACGTTTTCGTTGCCTTTAAAGAGAGACATGTTGGCGTGCATTCCTGAACCGTTGACACCGTAAAGCGGTTTTGGCATGAATGTCGCGTGTAAGTTATGTTTCGCTGCAATCGTCTTAACAACGAGTTTGAACGTTTGGATGTTATCCGCCGTTGTGATCGCGTCAGCGTATTTGAAGTCGATTTCGTGTTGTCCCGGTGCGACTTCATGGTGAGATGCTTCGATTTCAAAGCCCATGTTTTCAAGCTCGATGACGATTTCCTTACGGCAGTTTTCACCGAGATCGACTGGTGCTAAGTCAAAGTAACCGCCTTGGTCATTGAGTTCAAGCGTCGGACGGCCGTTAGCATCCTTCTTGAACAAGAAGAATTCCGGTTCTGGACCGACGTTGAATGAAGTGAAGCCAAGCTCTTCCATTTCTTTAAGTACACGTTTGAGTTGACCACGCGGATCTCCAGCAAACGGTGTGCCATCCGGATTGTAGATGTCACAGATGAGACGTGCGACTTTACCCGTTCCGTCTTCTGTCCATGGGAAGACCACCCATGTGTTGAGGTCTGGGAAGAGATACATATCTGATTCTTCAATGCGGACGAATCCTTCGATTGACGAACCATCGAACATCATTTTGTTATCAAGTGCTTTTTCCAATTGGCTCACTGGAATTTCAACGTTCTTGATCGTACCGAGGATATCTGTGAACTGTAAACGAATAAAACGTACATCCTCAGCTTTAGCGATTTTCATAATGTCTTCTCGTGTAATGTTGCGACGTGTCATGTGACAAATCCCCTCTCCGGCTCTTTTTTATATGGTAACAGGTGCTTACTTGAAAAATCGTCCGAGCTCACCTTGGATGAGTGACGTTTTCCCATGTCGCCCTGCTTCCTGCAATTCATTTTTCAGGAGTTTATACAATTCGCCATCTGATAATTCCGGACGGGCCGTAACGACCTTCTCCGCAACTCGTTCGCGCTTGACAAGATCATTGTCAAAAATCATTTTGATCCCTGCGATATTCAGTCCCTGGTCCAGATATTCCTTGATCGATAACAAGCGATCGACATCGTTGAACGAATAGAGGCGACGTTTCGTCTCTGTCCGCTCCGGCTTGATCAATCCTTGTTCTTCGTAATATCGGATTTGTCGGGCAGATAACGCGGTCAACTCTTGAACGACTCCGATGGGGAATAGTGGCTTGGACTGTCGTGATAAGTCTGCCATTTCGTTCCTCCTTTTTCCTTACCTCATGAGAATAAACCTCTGTGAGGCAAGTTGTCAAGAGATGTAAGGAAAGTTAACATGACTTTCTTACAAGTCAGACGTCCTGCGTAACAGAGGTCTTTTCACATCAAGCTATTTTTTTAAACCTGTTGCGGTTGAATCAATTGTTGTTCCATTAATTGATTGACGGCCGAGACAATCGCGATTCTGACGTGACTGTAAGTCAGTCCGCCCTGGACATAGGCCGTGTACGGTGCCCGGATCGGACCATCTGCCGATAACTCGATCGATGATCCTTGAATGAACGTTCCGGCAGCCATGATGACATCATCTGCATATCCCGGCATATAATCCGGAATCGGCAAGGCTTGCGCATTGACGGGAGACGCCGCTTGAATCGCCTGACAAAAGGCAATCATCGGCTCAGGTGCATGGAAAGAGACCGACTGGATCAAATCCGTCCGTTCTGCTGCATAGTGCGGTGCTGTATCGAATCCGAACTGTTCCATCATGCTCGAGGTGAACATCGCCCCCATCAGTGCCTGACTGACCGTATGCGGGGCCATGAAGAACCCTTGATACATGTCCTGCAACGAATAAAGCGACGGACCGGCCTCGGCACCGATTCCCGGTGTCGTCATTCGGAACGACGCCCGTTCAACCAAATCCCGGCGTCCGACGAGATAACCGCCTGTCTTCGCGAGACCGCCACCCGGATTCTTGATCAGTGAGCCGGCCATCAAATCCGCTCCGACATGGGTCGGTTCGATCGTTTCAACGAATTCGCCGTAACAGTTGTCGACGAAGACGATAACGTGCGGATGTTGCGCCTTGATGGCTTCAATCGCTTGACCGATTTCTGCGACCGGCAAGCTCCGGCGTGTCGCATACCCTTTTGAACGCTGGATCCCGACGACTTTTGTCTTGTCCGTGATTCGGGCGAGGACAGCATCCAGATCAATCGTCTCTGCCTGTTTCATCTCGACGACGTCATACGTGACACCGAGTTCTTTTAACGAGCCGCGGCCGTCACCGCGGATACCGACGATTTCTTCGAGTGTATCGTACGGTTTACCGGTGATGTACAGCAGTTCGTCTCCCGGTAACAGCAAACCGAACAACGCGATGCCGATCGCGTGGGTCCCGCTGATGATCTGCGCCCGGCAGAGTCCGGCTTCCGCTCCGAAGACCGCTGCGTAAATCCGTTCGAGATTATCGCGGCCCTCATCGTTGTAGCCGTAACCTGTCGACGGCATGAAGTGAAAGTCACTCACTTTATGCTCACGGAAGGCATTCAGGACACGGAACTGATTCTGTTCCGCGACTTGTTGTGCCTTGCGAATACCGGGTGCGATTTTTTCTTCCGCCCGCTCGACGAACGGACGGATTGTTTCATAATGCGTTAACTCTGTAAACATGCTTACACCTCGTATTGTTTCAATGTCGAGTACAGACGTGTATCTTTGCGCAAGTAGCCTTTCAAGGTCACGGAGCCGTCCTCTTCATATTGTTCTGTTAAATTCATCATGACTTCTTTTGCCGGATTGTAATGGGCAAATGCGTTGACCGGAATCCGGATCTCGAGATATTCGAGAATCTCACTGATCGCTTTTTCGATTTCGACGGTCAGGCGTTCGATATCTGCCGGATCGAGTGCCGAAATCAACAGTTTTCCACCTGTGAACAATTTCGTTAACCGGTCTTTTTTATTGAAGACTTCAAGTTGCGGGATATCCCCGGCACCGAGCTCATCGAGAACATCATTGGTCGTCTGCATCTGATTGAGATAATGTTCGCTTGACGCATCGATGACATGAATGATCAGGTCTGCCTCAAGCACTTCTTCGAGTGTCGACCGGAATGCGGCAATTAGTTTCGTCGGCAAATCCTGAATGAATCCGACGGTATCGGTCAGGAGGATCTGTCCGCCTTCCGGTAAGTCGAACTGACGCGTCAACGGATCGAGTGTCGCGAATAATTCATTTTTTTCGTACGTGTCGGCATTGGTCAACCGGTTGAAGATGGTGGACTTCCCGGCATTCGTATATCCGACAAGGGCGATTTGGAACGTCTGGTTTTCCTTCCGGCGTTCGCGGTAGCGGGCACGGTGGGCAACCAACGTTTCGAGCTGTTTCTTGATTTCGTCGACACGGCGGCGGATGTGCCGGCGGTCTGTCTCAAGTTTTGATTCACCGGGACCACGAGTCCCGATCCCGCCGCCGAGGCGGGACAATTGTGTTCCTTGTCCGCTTAAGCGCGGCAACAGGTAACTCATCTGGGCGAGTTCGACCTGGAGCTTCCCTTCCCGCGACTGGGCACGGCCGGCGAAGATGTCGAGAATCAACTGGGTCCGGTCGATCAATTTGATCGATTCCGGATCTTCGAGGGCAATCCGGATGTTTTTCATCTGCCCCGGCGTGACTTCGGCATTAAAAATAATCAAATCCGGTTCGAGTTCCTGTGCCAATGCAACCAGTTCCTCAACCTTCCCTTTTCCAATAAACGTGCGGCGGTCGATCGATTGACGTTTTTGATCGAGTCGTCCTACCACGACGGCGTGCGCAGTCGTAACGAGTGCTTCGAGCTCCGCGACCGATTCTTCATAAATATGATCCGGTACACCGGGGAGCTGACAACCGACGACGATAACGCGTTCTGACATAGAATCATTCCTTTCAAAATAACAAACCTTCTGCGTCCCTAATCATACCACACGGACCTGCCGTCTGAACATTTTTGGACAGGAAACATCCGTTCGGTTTATCATAAAGAAAAGTACTTTACACAGGAGGTCCGTGATGGCACGAGAACGACTCGACTATACCTTGCCGGAATTCATCGAACGGTATCTGTTTTTCCTCAGCGCGAGCGGCAGACAGGACTCGACGATCCGACGGTACCGCTACGATTTAATTGAAATTCATCGTTATATGACGGAAGTCGATCAGCCGCTCGAGACGATCGACGATTTCAAGGCGATTCCGCTCGAAACGTGGAAAACGTTCATCAACGACTATCTGATCGAGGAAAAATTGTACCAACAGGCGACGGTCGCCCGGATTGTCACCGTCCTCAATCAGCTGAACTACCAGATTCGTCAGACAAAATCGAAGCTGATCGAGTATGCCCAGCCGACGCATGAGTTGACGCCGCAGCATGTTGCGTCCCTTGCCGAATATGAGCAACTGATCCGGACGAACCGGTCCGACCGGGGTTTGACGGACCATCAGCTCGTTGCGCGGCCGTATCTGATCGACCGCAATGAATTGATTTTACGACTCTTTTACCGGTATGGTCTTCGCGTCCACCATATCATTGGTCTGAAGATGCAGGACTTGAACTTTGCCCAACGGGAGATGACGGTTCATGACCGGCTCGGTAATGCCTACCTGCTTCACCTCGAGCGGGACGATCAGGATCTGATGCTCGCGTATTTAAAGACAATCCCGGAACCGGTTCGTCCGCGGTATCATTCGACCGATCCATTTTTTGTCGCTTTTGATTTCTCACGGATGACGTTCCGCTGGGTCTACAGCAAAAATGCCCCGAAACAATTGTCGATCGTCATGATCACGAAGATGATGCGTCAGTTAAACGAACGGTCCGACAATAAGCGGATCATCACCCCATCGATGTTGCGGAACAGTTTCATTCTCGGAACGTATCTCGAGGAGTTGACGAAAGAGGAACGGTTGACGAAGACCTGTCTGTATAAGGAAGTCTCCCTCCGTCGGTATGCGGAAGCAGTCGACGAACTGAAAGATTTACTGTAACAAAAAAAGGAACAACGCCATGGCGTTGTCCCATCGAGTAGGCGGCCCCCCGGCCGTCTTTTTTTAACGTGTGACTTCTTCCGTTTCCGCCTCTTGTTCATACAGCGTCACATTCCGTGCCGGTGCGAATGTCGAGATGGCATGCTTGTAAATCAATTGTTGTTTGCCTTCTGATTCCAAAATGACGGTGAAGTTATCAAACGACTTGATCAATCCCCGTAACTGATACCCGCTGATTAAAAATACTGTCGTCGGAACTGAATCTTTACGCAATTGATTTAGGAAATAGTCTTGAATGTTGTACGTTGCCTTCATAAGCCCCCGTGCCCCCTCTATTTTTATCTGTTTTTTTTACTTCAGGCTATTCCGATTTAACCGCTTTCAGAAACCCTACTGTTCTATCATAGATAATTTTGAAGTTTTCTTCAAATGAAAGCCTTCCCATTTCAATCCAATTTCCGTCAAATTGATGGCGGAACCATGTTAATTGCCGTTTTGCGAAGCGTCGGGTATTCCGTTTCAATTGCTCAACAGCCGGTTCGAGCGGCGCTCCTTCAAGAACCGGGACGATTTCCTTGTAGCCGATTGCCTGCATCGCTTTGGTTTCTTTATAACCAGCTGCGACTAACTGTCCGACTTCAGGGACGAGCCCTTGATCGAGCATCAGATCGACCCGTTGATCGATCCGCGTGTACAGCTGTTCCCGGTCTTCCATATGTAAGACGAACAACAGACTGTCATACAAACTCGGTTCACTGCCGGACGTCTGCGTTTGTCCGCTCATTGCGACCTCAATTGCCCGGACGACCCGTTGAATATTGTTCGGGTGGATCTCGTCCGCCCGTTTCGCGTCCAGTTGCCGCAGGCGGTCATGAAGAGCTGCAGCTCCTTCCGCTTGTGCAAACTGTTCCAGTTCCTCGCGCAAGACCTTATTTTCTGCCTGAACGGTAAATTGATAATCATACAGGATCGCACGGATATAAAGTCCGGTTCCGCCGACGATGATCGGTAACTTGCCTTTTGCCGCAATCTCATCGATCGCCGTCCGGGCTAACGTCTGAAAACGGGCGACACTCATCTCGTCGTCCGGATCAACCAGATCGAGCAGATGGTGCGGTATCCCGTCCATTTCTTCATGGGTCACCTTCGCGGATCCGATATTCATCTGTTTATAGACCTGAACGGAATCTCCTGAAATGATTTCTCCGTTTAACCGTTTTGCTAATTCAATTCCTGTCTTGGTTTTTCCGACGGCAGTCGGTCCAACGATGACAATGACGGGCTGTTTACTCAATGACATCACCATTCCTAGTTCATACATTTTTGTAGTCAGTGTATCATATCCGGACAAGCGGACGACAGGACAAAAAAACGTCTCCCACTAAGGAAGACGACTCAGTTGCTTCTGTTAGACCCGACGAATAAAGTCGTCATATACTGCACTAAATACACACCATCCGCAAATCACTAAACCGGTCAGCATGATTCCCCAATCTGTCATGTCGGGCACCTCCTCGTTGTCTTTAGATACCTTTTGACAAATCCGGGATTTCGTAAACCCTTTCAAGCAGGTTTGACACCAATTACTGGAATCGCTATGATAAAAGTACGATTGTTACGTAGCGCAGAAGCTGACCTGCATCGGCTTCTTTTAAGAGGGATTCCCCTCTTGATTCCACGCAGATGCCCGACATCTGCAAAAAGTCCCTTTTCCATTACGGAGAAGGGACTTTTTTTCATTCAGGTTAAAATCAGTACATATCTTTTTGCGTAAAGTTCCAAAACGCGACGACCAATGCTCCAATCGTCCAGCAGAGGAGAACGGCGAGCGAGAACGGTAACGTCATCCCTTCGATTGGTGGTGCTTGTCCATCCAGGTAGTTGATTAATCCGAAGTTGACGTTAACGAGATATTTCGAACTCGTCCAACTAGAACCGAGTGTCGTCAACAAGGTACCGGAAATCAGGACAGCCATCATGATGCCGATCCCGGTTGCCGTGTTTTTGACCAATACGGACACCATCAAGGCAATCGTCGCAACGACTGCGGTCACAATCCAGGCAAGGCCAATCGCCATCAACAGATACTCCCACATCGGAATCGTATGCACGAATTCGGTCGAGAACGTTCCGCTCGGTGACGCTTGGAACCCGGTCAGAATCGGTGCGGTCCATCCGTCATATCCGAGGACGATACCGGAAATCGCATAACAGACGGCGGCAGTCAACGCCATCAGCATCGACGTATACAGCAACGTCGTCAGCCATTTCGCCATTAAGATTTTCCAGCGCCTTACGGGACGGGACAGCAACGTCTTAATCGTTCCGTCATTTTGCTCCCCGCTGACGATATCGGCCATGATGACGATGATGAACAGCGGCAGAATCAACGTCAATCCTTGCGAGAAGAAAATCCGGATGAAGGTCGGTGCCCCCGGATAGTTCGGATTGATATCATTATCGAGATAATACTGGTTTTGTTTTAAATCAAACTCCAAAAATTGTCGGAATTCGTCTTGAATACTGCTTGATGCCAAACGGTTTTGTGTGTCGACGATATCCTGTTGCAGTTCGACCCGCCAGTCGAGTGTGCCCTGTTTCTTGATTTGCTCCTGAATATCACGGTACTGGGCATACGTAAACATTGAAACGAGGACGACCAGGATGATCGCAACGACGGCAAAACGTTTTTTCGAAGCAATCTTCATGACTTCGTTTTGAATCAAGCCGAGCATGTTCGGATTACGCAATATGATCTCCTCCTGTCAGTGTGATGAAGAGATCTTCGAGTGTCTGGACTTTACGTTCGATCGTCCACACTTCGACACCCGCTTCGAACAGCTGTTTATTTAAGGATGGTGTCTTGCTGGCATCCATCAATGTATGGACCGTATTGGCATCGACGATTTCCGAGACCTGGACGTCAGGCGACGCCGACAGGATTTCGTTTGCTTTGAACGCATCGTCGACACGCCAGTCGACACCAGGTGCGAGCGACTCGACCAGTTCCTTGACCGTTCCGACCTGGACGATTTTTCCGTAACTCATGATGGCGACACGATCCGCCAGCATTTCGATCTCCGCCAGGATATGACTCGAGACGAGCACGGATAAACCGGTCTCATCAACCAGCTTCCGGATGAATTGTCGTAAATCACGAATTCCCATCGGATCCAGCCCATTCGTCGGTTCATCGAGAATCAGGACATCGGGACGTCCGAGCAGGGCTTGGGCAATCCCGAGACGCTGACGCATCCCGAGCGAATACGTCCGGACTTGATCATCGACCCGTGCTGTCAAATCGACCAGATCAATGACTTCTTGAATCCGGGCATCGTCAACACCTGGCAACATCCGTGAAAACACTTGTAAATTTTCACGTCCCGTCAAATATTTATACAGCTCGGGATTTTCAACGATCGAGCCGATTCGTTGCATCGCTTGGACAAACTGTTTCCGGACATCAAAGTCGCAGACCGTGATTTTACCGGATGTCGGTTTAATTAACCCGACAAGCATCCGAATCGTCGTCGTTTTCCCGGCACCGTTCGGGCCGAGGAATCCGAATACTTCACCGGGGAAGATTTCAAATGAAATATTGTCGATGATTGTCTTTTTTCCAATGACTTTTGTGACTGATTCTAATTTTACAGTTGGTTTCACGTCTCTCACCTCTTAGTATCCATTCTAGCGGAATAATGAATGATTTACCTTATCGGAACACTTCAAAACCGCACATTCCAAAAAGGTTTGCTACAATCATAGTAACAGCAAAAGGAGGAACGGTTCATGAAACGATATCTTTGGCCACTTTTTTTAGTAGTTTCTCTAATTTTAACGGCAGTCTTCGGGTACGGTTTCGCCAGTGCCTATAACGATGTCGTCAATCCACCGAAACGGGCCGTCTTGACGCCGACAAAGGAAGAACCCGTCAAAAAAGGCGGGACGTATGTCGCGCTCGGTGATTCATTGACGCGTGGTGTCGGTGCCTCAAACGGAAACAGTTATGCAGCCATCGTTGGTCGCGACCTTGTCAAAAACGACCGCGTCGAACGTTTCCAAAATCTTGCCGTCAGCGGTGCACGGACGGAAAATCTCTTAAAACAATTGGAACAAAAAGAAGTCCGTCGTACGTTGTCCCAAGCAAAAGTCATTTCCGTGACGATTGGCGGAAACGATTTGTTTAACCGTGGCGAAGGTGTCGCAAACTTTAATGCAAAAAAAACGGCCGCCACGATTGAAAAGGCTCAAGACAATCTGGCAAAAACGTTCCGCATTTTACGTGAAGAAAATCCGGATGCCGTCATTTTCTATGTCGGACTCTATAATCCGTTCCGCGCCAGCGAAAACGGAGAAGCATTTGACGCAATCGTTCAAGAGTGGAACGCTAAATCCCGGACACTTGGTCTAAAACATGATATCGAAATCATCGATACGTTTAACCTCGTCCGTGACGTCAAACGTGATCTTTCAAGCGACCAGTTCCACCCGAACGACTCGACATACGAAGACATTGCGAATGCAGCCATCCTCGCCGTCGAAAAACGGTTTTAATGGAACAACAAAAAAGGGTTACCCGGTGCGATTCAACTGCTCCCGGTAACCCTTTTGTCTCTTCATTTTAAGCGTTTAGCAAAAGCAATCAAGACCCACTGTAACGGCAAACGGCCCCATAATCCCCAAGCCGGCAATGTTTTCCCGTTAATCGGTTTCGGATTGACCGCCATGTTGATATTTGCCGGTAAAACGGCATATAAAAACGCCGGTAACGTCTTCCGGACGAGATCAACGCCACGTCCGGACAGCAACATCAAACCGTACAGAATTTCGATGACCCCCGTCACCTGGACGAAAAAACGTTTGAACGGGATGAAAGCGGGCATAATCTTAACAAATCCCTTTTCATTCCGGAAATGACCGATTCCGGCGAACAATAAACCGGCACCATATAAAATACGCAGTACATACTTCATCTGAATCTCTCCCTTTGCGACTAAGTCGGTTGCTTAAGTACGAAACACACTCAGTGTACCGAACTGACCGGCTCGACTCAACTGTTTGAGATTGTTGTCGAATTATGGGGAATGATGAGGCATTTTGGAAAAACCACCGTAATTTCATTCCGTTCGGTGAAATCTGATACATTAATCTTAGAAAAGACACCACATGAAGGGATGGATTTCGATGGCAGGAAAAACAAGACAACTCTTACCAGGACTTACCGGAGGCATCATCGGTGCTGTACTTACCGCGACGGTCGCCTTTCCGATTTTAATGGACCAAGAACAGCAAGTCGCCGATACACCACTCTCAAACGGCATGCCAAAACAAGTTTCGACGACAACAAGCGATCCGGTGACGAACGCTGTAGCGACAGCGCAAAAAGCCGTCGTTACGGTCACGAACTATCAGGCGGGTAATGCGATGAGTCAGGAAGAAGCAGCCGCAGGTTCCGGCTCAGGTGTCATCTATAAAAAAGCAGACGGCAAAGCCTACATCATTACGAATCACCATGTCGTCGACGGTGCGTCCAAACTCGAAGTCACGTTAAACAACGGAAAAACACTCAGTGCCAAATTATTGGGTAGTGACGAAACATATGATTTAGCCGTGTTGGAAGTCAACGCCAGTGACGTCCCGTCCGTCATCACCCTCGGAAAATCGGCTGACTTAAAAGCCGGTCAAACCGTCCTTGCGATCGGGAATCCGCTCGGTGAGTTCCAAAACTCCGTCACCCGCGGAATCGTGAGCTCAAACGACCGGACCGTTCCCGTCGATACGAACAAGGATGGACAGGATGATTTCAATACGACGGTCATCCAGACCGACGCCGCTATCAATCCGGGGAACTCCGGTGGTGCCCTGATCAATGAACAAGGGCAACTGGTCGGAATCAACTCGATGAAGATTGCCGAGACCGGTGTCGAAGGAGTCGGTTTCAGCATCCCGATTGATGACGCTCTGCCGATTTTGAAACAGCTCGAAACAAACGGTGAAGTGAAACACCCGACGCTGGGTGTGTCCCTGCAGGACGTCTCGGCTTTCCCGGCCGGCTATCTGCTTGATCAAGTTAAATTACCGGAGTCCCAAAAAACAGGTGTCGTCGTCATGTCGGTTGAACCGAACAGCCCTGCTGCTTCCGCTAAATTAAAAACCGGAGACGTCATCACGAAAATCAACAAGGAAGAGATTAAAAGTTTTGTTGATATCAAGACGGCACTCATCAAATCTGACGGTAACGTCACCTTGACCATCATCCGTGACGGCAAACAAATGACAGTGTCGACGCAAACGACAACGACGGATCAACTGTAAAGAACTGACAAGATACGTTTCAACACCCTCCCATATCGGGTATTGTTTTATAACAATATCGATTGGGAGGCTTTTTTTATGTATGATTTGATTGGCGTAGGTATCGGACCGATGAATTTAGGCTTAAGTGCCCTGGCTCATCCGACACCTTTACGGACATTATTTTTTGATGAAAGCGAACAATTTTCCTGGCATCCCGGGATGATGATTAAGGATTCAATGATGCAGACGAGCTTCATTTCCGATCTCGTCACACTGGCTGATCCGACCAGTCCTTTTACGTATCTCAACTACTTACGATCCATCAACCGGTTGCATACGTTTTATTTTTATGAAAAACTACTTATTTCCCGACAAGAATATAATGCGTACTTGAAATGGGTTTCAACGCAGCTCGATGATTTACATTTTTCGACCCGTGTCATCGACATCCAGGATACAGGTGACAGTTACGAAGTATTGGTGGAAGAAGTCACCACCGGGAAACGGACGACTTATGAAACACGCAACGTCGTGCTTGGAACCGGTTCAAAACCGTCGATTCCGGAGAGCTTCGATAAAGGTGTCATTCATAACACCCAATACGTCATGGAAAAAGAGACCATCCTGCAACAGGATAAAGTAAGTATCGTCGGTTCCGGTCAAAGTGCCGCCGAAATCTTCCTTGATCTGTTAACGAGTGACCGGAAAAAGACATTCGAACTCGAATGGATTTCCCGCTCGACGATTTTTGAAACGCTCGAAACCGGTAAACTGGGTGAAGAAATCTTCTCTCCGAGTTACGTCCGTTATTTCAACAGTCTGCCGTTAGCTGTCAGACAAGAGGCCGTCACAAAATTCGCTCGGTCGCAAAACGGGATTAGCCCGGAAACGTTGCAAGCTATCTATGAACATTTGTATGATCTATCAAATGAAGAACAGAATCGCGTAAAGATCCGTGCCAATCTGGAAGTCGATCAGATTTCGTACGAGAACGACTTTACCATCACGATGCGGCATACCGAACTGAATGACCAACGGACTTCAACAACCGGTGCCGTCGTCGCTGCGACCGGCTTCGTCCCGTCTCTCCCCCGCTTCATCAACCGACTCGAGATCGAGTTTGAAGGGGAACAAGCGTGGAAGGTCGATGCCAACTACCGGATCAGCCGAAGCGTTTCGGCGAATCATCACTTGTATGCGACAACGAACCTCGAACTGTCACACGGTCCGGCAGCCGATAACCTCGGCATGTCCGTTTCGCGCAATCAACTCATCTTAAATGATGTCGCCGGCAAAGAATTGTATCCGGTGGAACAACATGCCACCTTCACGACGTTTGATTAATCAGCAGACACACCAAAGGATCCTCGGTTGATTTTCCGAGGATCCTTTTGGGCTGTTATTTTCATGGTTTTTTCGTCAGTTCCAGCGTCGCTAAAATCAGTAAGGCCGATTGCAGACGACTTTTGCCGCTTTTCGCGAGCAACAGATGAAACGCAATCAACCAGTTGACCTCATCTGAAAAGCGATTGCGGGACCGCTCCCGGTCGACGACACGCGTCACATAAATCATATCAACCCGTTCGGTCGTCTCAAGTAACGCCAGTAACGGAAAAATCCGATCCCAAATCCGGAGCTCCCGTTCTTCCATCATTTCGCACCAGACCTGAATCCGTTTTTTTTGACTGTCAATTGCGTCGGATGCAGCTAAAATCTGAGCTGTCATCAAACGTTCGCTTGAAGGGTTCATCCATCGCTCCAGCCATTTTTCGGCCTGTTCGACGGTTTCAACGAAAGAGTCAGGTAATTGCCCTGTCTCCATCAGCGTCGAAGTCACCACATATTGTTTTGCCAGATTGAGGACGGGACGTGTCTGTCGCAGTTGTTCCACGATCGGAAAGGCGTCGATTCCCTGCTCACGGTTTAAGACTTCACCAAGTGCAAAGAACGGTCGGACTGCCTTTTCTTTAATGAAGCGTCGTTTGATGTGTCGCTCCGCCTCGATGACCCGTTCGAGCAATCGCTCCGGTTCAGGACTGTTTAACTGGATATGTGAGATCAAGAGCGGCGTATACCGGCTGCGTAAGGCTGAAAACCGGGTCGTCTTTTGTTTGACGATCTGCATCATCCGATCAAACGCGGTTTTGTCAAAGACTGTATCATGAATCGTATAAGATAAGGCAAAAAAACGGTGGAAATCATGTGAAGATTCCCCGTGTAACGTCGAATAGGTCTCATCATAGTTTTCGCAAAACAAACCATACATCTTCCCATCCTCCCTTCCCTTATATGTTCCCGGTTCTTGTGAAATCATTCCGCCTTTCTTCCACGATAATGAAAAAGACGACAAAACCGGAAGCCATGATCATCCTGATGATGAGTTGACTTCCGGTTTTTCAGACGCGTTGCCGGTCAAGGAGTCGTGAGAAATATCCTCCGTTTTCGACCAATTCTTCATGTGTCCCGTCTTCGACGATTCCATCTTTCGTCACGACCAGGATGCGGTCTGCTTGACGAATCGTCGCCAGGCGGTGCGCGATGATCAGCGTCGTCCGATTTTTAGATAATTCAGCAAGTGACTCCTGGATAATGGCTTCCGTCTCGGTATCAAGAGCTGACGTCGCCTCATCAAGAATCAGGATTGGCGGATTTTTCAAGAACATCCGTGCAATCGCCAGCCGTTGTTTTTGCCCGCCGGACAGCTTCAACCCCCGCTCACCAATCTCGGTATCGTATCCATCCGGTAAATCGGCAATCATCTGTCCAAGATGCGCCCGTTCTGCCGCCTGGATGATGTCCGTCCGGCTTGCCGTCAAATCCCCGTAGGCGATATTGTCAGCAATCGTCCCCGAAAACAGGAAGACATCCTGTTGAACGATTCCGATTTGTTGCCGCAACGACGACTTCGTCATCTGGCGGATGTCGATTCCGTCAATCGTAATCGCACCGTCCGTGACATCATAAAACCGCGGAATTAACGAACAGATCGTTGTTTTCCCCGCACCCGACGTCCCGACGAAGGCAATCGTCTGTCCCGGTTCGATGGACAGGCTGATGTCTTTTAAAATCAACCGTTCGGCTTCATAACCGAAGCTGACGTCATCAAACCGAATCGCCCCGCGTAATGCCGACACATGAATGGCATCCGGTGCATCCTTCAGTTCTTCGTCATGATCAATCATCTCGAGAAAACGTTTGAAGCCGGCCATCCCTTTCGGATAAAGTTCCAAAAGTGCCGTAATTTTATCAATCGGTTTCAGCAGGATATTCATATAAAGAATGAATCCAACGAGTTCCCCGTAAGTGAGTTTCTCTGTATAGCTGAGATAGGCACCGACGACGAGGACAGCAAGCGTCATCAGACGTGTCGTCAGATAAATGCCGGATAAACTTGTACTCATCACTTTATAGGCATTGATCTTTGATTGCCGGAACGTCGCATTATCTTTTTCGAACCGTGCGACCTCATGGGCTTCATTCGTAAACGATTGAACGACACGGATTCCGGACACACTGTCCTCAACCCGCGAATTGACTTCGGCAATGTTACCGTACATCCGGTCCCATGACCGGTTCATCCGGACATTGGCATAACTGATCAGCCAGATTAGGAACGGTACGGCAATGATCGTGACGAGTGCGAGAGGCACATTGATCGTCATCATGATCGAAAAGGCACCGAGCAGTGTCATGACGGCAATGAAAGCATCTTCCGGACCATGGTGAGCCAGTTCACCGATATCAAACAAATCGTTCGTAATCCGGCTCATGATATGCCCCGTTTTGGTGTTGTCAAAAAAACGGAATGATTGCTTTTGGACGTGACCAAACAATTGCCGCCGCATATCCGTCTCGATGTTGATGCCGAGCTTATGCCCGAAGTAGTTGACGACGAACTGCATCAGCGTACTGATGACATACAAGCCGAGCAATCCGACACTAACTAAAATAATCCAGTTCAACTCTCCATCTGGTAGCAATGAGTCGATGAACCATTTGACAGCAAGCGGAAAAGCCAGCTCGAGCAGGCCAACGAATAAGGCGGACGAAAAATCAAGCCAAAACAATCGTTTGTGCGGTATGTAATACTGATAAAATCGTTTTAACATGTGAGTCCTCCTTTCAAATTATCTTTAGTGTACAGGATTACTGAAAATAATTCTCGTTTACAAACCGTCGTTCTTTTTTTGAAAACGAATCGAATTTCTTTCTCAAAAAATATATTTTAAAATCAGGTGAATTCCCGGCTTCTTATGACAAAATGGTAACAACGATTCGATCCATGATCGAACTAGATTCATCATTTGGAAGGGAGCCACACTACGTGAAAAAGACTTTTCTCACTTTGACGACACTTGCGCTGATCAGTTCAGCCACTGGCGTCGAAGCCGCATCAACGACACTCATCTTGACAGACAACGTCAATATCCGGACTGCTGCCACTACTTCCGCTCCTGTCATTACGACTCTCAAAAAAGGAACGACGGTCACCGCAGTCAAGAAGACCGGTTCCTGGTACGAGATTCGTCATCAATCCAAAAAAGCCTTTATCACTGCCGCTTACGTCAAAACCATTCCAGCAAAAGCACCGACAACCACGACCTACATAACG
Organism: Exiguobacterium sp. R-39; assembly: GCF_049942815.1. NCBI lineage: Bacteria > Bacillati > Bacillota > Bacilli > Caryophanales > Exiguobacterium > Exiguobacterium sp. R-39. The sequence goes on along the minus strand of NZ_CP187965.1, from coordinate 1,105,508 downwards.
AACACCTCATCCGTCAACGTGCGCGAGAAAGCAACGACCACTTCGAAATCGCTTGGTAAACTTGCGAAGAATGTCAGTCTTTCCGTTAAAAAGAAAACCGGTGAATGGTACGAAATCAATTACAAAAATAAGTCCGCTTATGTCCATACGACACTCGTCACAGCTAAAACATCGACAGTGACGACAGGATCAAAACCTCCGGTCACGAAGCCGGTGACACCGCCTGTTTCCACTGCCGTCAAAGCAGTCGATTCGTCCAAACAATATGAAGTCAATGCAAAAGAAGGGTTAAATGCCCGTCTGTCAGCGTCAACGACCGCTAAAATTTACAAGACGTTAGCACATAAAACCGTTTTAAAAGTAACTGGATCGCTTGATAAATGGTATCAAATCCAGCTCGATGGAAAAGATCTGTATGTCGCTTCGAGTTATGTTTCAGCGACGGCCAAGGAGACACCACCGCCTACACCGGGTGTCTCGGTCACACCGGTCGATCAATCGAAGACGTATAAAGTGGATGCGCCGACCGGCTTAAATGTCCGGACGGCTCCAAGTACAACTTCGACGGTCTTTACGCAACTCGCACACGGATCAACTGTTCAAGTCTCCGGTGAAACGACGGGAGCATCTGCCGGCTGGTACCAGATTAAAATCGGCACTGCGTATTACTACGTCGCCAAAACTTACATTACGACAGGATCCGTCACGGCTCCTGTGACACCACCGGTCACGCCGCCAACGACGACAATTCCAGCGTCCGGCATCATGGAAAAAGCCATCTCCATCGGACAACAATATCTCGGTACTCCGTACGTTTGGGGTTCAAGCAGTCCCGTTAACGGTGGTTTTGATTGCTCCGGTTTCATCAACTATGCGTTGAATACGGCCGGCTACAAAGTGGCCCGGACCAATGTCAACGGTTACTGGAACAACGACGGCTACCTTGGTCAAAAGTTATCGAAATTACGCCAACCGGTCCGCGGCGATATCATTTTCTTCGAAAATACGTATGCAGCCGGTCCGACTCACATTGGCATCATGTTGAACAACGATCAGTTCATTCATGCCAATACACCGTCACTCGGGATCAGTCGCCTGTCTGAAAAATACTGGACACAAAAGTTACTTGGTTTTAAAGCACTTTAATCCAACAGGACCAATCGGGATGATACCCGGTTGGTCCTTTTTTTTTACGTTAATGCTGTCAAGGTTTGTTCAATTTTTTGTTTGAAATGACCGGGTGACAGTTGTGTTGTCAATTCTTCTACTTCTGCTTGACGGTCCAGTCCAACTCCGGCCCGCATGGCAAACGCGAGCGCATATAACATCATCGCATGATCGTACTCACCACCAGCCCGCCATAAGTGTGCATTCCTCCAAATTTTAGAAACGGCGCTTTGCAGGTCAAATGTGAGTTCCTCTTTTGAATCATTCCACAAACAAAGGTAGACTTCGAAATACCCGATGTAATGAAGGCAGGCTTCAATCTCGACTTCGATCAGCCGTTCCCGTGCCTCACGAATTCCGGCGTAATCCTTCTGGTGGACCGCGATGGATCCTTTTGTCAGGTCGACAAGGATTTGATCAAACGCTGTCGCTTCCGTAAATAAAAAGAAGTGCCGCAATTTTTCGAGTTCAAATTCTGCTGCTTCATAGTCCTCTTCTAAGCTTAAAAATAAGGCGAGGAGCCGGTGGTAGTTCCTGACATCACTGTAGACGCCCTTTTCCCGCATATAGCTGATCCCTTCCCGTAAGAAAACGATTGACTGACTCCAGTTATCGTTAATCACACTGACACGAATCGCCTGTAACATTTGATAGTCCAAAAACGTTTCGTGCGCGAGCGGGACATCCTGAAAAATCATCATCCCGTCAATCTTTCGGTACGCTTCTTCATAACGGCGCAGGAAAAATAAAAAATAGACTTTTGAAATCTGTACTTTAATCTGTTCATCCCGCAATCCGAGCTGTTTAAATACGTCTTCTGCCAGATCGAAGTAATGTAAGCCTTTTTCCGTATCGGAAAAACGTAAAGCACTTCCATACTCGTAATATATTTGTCCTTGCCAGTAAGAATTGATGGCGGGCTCCAAATACGGTGCGAGCATCATCGCAATCTGTCCCTCTGCATAATAACCGCTTGCGGTCGAATTGATTTTTTCAATCACTTGCTTCATTTCAACGGCGCGCGGATCAATCAATAACTCGTCGATTGAGACATGCAGACGATTGGCAATCGACTGTAAGGCCGGTAAGGACGGTGTCGCCTTTCCGTTTTCGATCATACTGAGCATCGACTTCGTCATGATGCCGTCTGCGACATCAGACTGCGTCATTTTTTTTGCTTTCCGTAAACTTTTAATGCGTTTTCCCAGCATCGTTGTCACCTCAATTTATTAAATAAGTTAAATTAAATTTAACTTTTACATTTACAATATTTCCCTATTCCTCTAGTATAAAGGAAAGTTCAATTTAATTGAACAAAAAGGAGGAATTATGATGTCTAAAAATTTACAAAGGTTATTATTCGGCAAGTTTTGTTCATTGTTCGCCGCCAGTCTGTTTACGTTCGTCGCCGGTCTGACTGTTTTACGGGAAACGTCATCCGGGCTTCAATTCGCACTTGTCTTACTCGCAGGGACACTGCCGCGGATTCTGTTATCTCCCGTTGCCGGCGTTCTGTCTGATCGCTGGAACCGGAAAAAAATCATCGTCACGACCGAGGTATCAAGTGCCTTCATACTTGCCATATTTGCAGGTTACGCGACCTTTTTCCCTGTCCACACGATGCATTACATGATCGTCAGCGCCCTTTTGACTGCTCTTTCAACTTTCCTTTCCGTCACCTTAATGAGTTCGTTGACACGATTGCTTGATGATGCGGAATTACAGCGTGGTAATTCCCTCATTTCAAGTATCAGTTCCCTTTCATCAATTGTTGCTCCGATGCTTGCCGGTTTCCTGTTAGCCTTTGCACCGATTCATCTCTTCACCCTCTTACCGTTAAGCTTGTTTTCCTTCGCCGCACTTTGGAACATGCGGCTGACGTTCCGGGTCATCCCTTTTACCCGTGAAGAAAGTTCGCCTTCACTCTGGACAGACTTTCAATCAGGCTACCGTTATTTGTTCAAACAACGTGTCCTGACGACGCTCATCTTAATGGCCCTTGTTTTGAATTTCTTTTTCATCGCCTTGGAAGTCATCTATCCGATCATTTTACTCGATCATCTCAAATTTACACCCTTCCAGTTCGGAACAATTGAAGCCGCTTTAGGTGCTGGTCTCTTACTTAGTTCACTGATGCTTGCTCTGCCTCGCTTTACGATCAAACGTCCGTTGATGACTTTATTTCAGTCAATCGCTTTAGTCGGTATGCTGTTTCTTTCACCTCTGTTGCCGTTACTCGACATCGTTCCATCGAACTGGACATTTGGTTATTTTCTCATTTTCTCCTTCACGGTAGGGTTCATCATCCTCCGCTCAAACATTCCGATTCAACTGCTCGTTCAACGTCAAACAGACCCTGCATACTTAGGTCGTGTCATGGGTGTCATGGAATCACTCGCGATGGGGATCATTCCGCTCGGTATGTTGTTATTCGGCTTCTTAAGTGATCACGTCTCGCTCACTCTGATACTCGGGATCAGTTCATTCGGTTTACTCGTGACCGTCAGTATCGGATTCTTTCATTTGCGGCATGATGTTCGGGCAGAATGCTCAGAAGAACTCACGTCGCTTGAAACAAAAAAAACGTCCACCTCAGCGAGCTGAGATGAACGTCCTTGATCATTCGTTTAAACCGTTGCTTTGACTGCGTCCATGATCAGACGGAGTGATTGTTGTTTTGCGTCCTTGTCGGCAATCATCGAAGCAATCATCACTTCATCTGTTCCGTACGAATCGGCGAGATTCTGCAACTGACGCGCGACGTCTTCCGGATTTCCGACGATCATCCGTTTCCGGTTTTCGGCAATCCGGAACTGGTCTTGGAACGAGTACTGGTAAGCGGCTGCTTCTTCCGGAGTCGGTGTGCCTGTTGACGAGATACCTTTCTCAAGCAGGAGCAATGACAAATCAAGACTCGAAGCCAATCGTTCCGCTTCTTCCGTTGTCTCCGCACATGTCACGAAAATCGAGACGAGCGTTTGCGGTGTCTCATTGAACGACGTCGCCATGAAGTTATGACGGTAGTAATCCATTACTTCCTGACCGCCCTGTCCGTTGATGAAGTGGGCAAAGGCGAATCCGAATCCGCGTTGCGCCGCATTCAAGGCGCTGCCGCCGCTTGATCCGAGCAACCAGGCTTCCGGTGTCGTATCGACTTCCGGTGTTGCGACGAGTCCTGCAAACCGGTGATCAGCCGGTGCCCCGTCTTTTAAATAATCGACGAGATCATCGAGTTGTGCCCCGTAGTCTGCTCCGCCGAATCGTGGGGACGATCCTTCCTGGAGTGCACGGGTTGCGAGCGGCATACCGCCCGGTGCCCGGCCTAGTCCTAAATCAATCCGGTTTGGTGCCAGTCCTTCGAGGACACGGAAGTTCTCTGCGACTTTGTACGGACTGTAATGTGGTAACATGACGCCCCCTGAACCGAGACGAATCTGTTTCGTGACCGCTGCCATGTAAGCGATTAAGACTTCCGGGCTTGATCCGGCAAGTGTTTTGGCAAAGTGGTGTTCCGATACCCATAATCGTGTATATCCGAGTTCATCGGCAATCTTCGCAAGTTCAACTGTTTCATGTAAAGCTTCTGACGGGGTCTGTCCTTTTGAGACCGGTGATTGGTCTAAAATACTTAATTTCAATATAATCTCTCCTCTGATGTTGACTTCATGTCTAAACTGTACGCCTGTCTGATAATCGAATGCAATTAAACTGCCTGTTTACCCGATGGCGACGTTTTCAATTTGAAATTCAGGGAACATTCTTAAAGTAGCAGCAATTAAAACTTAGAGGATGAGGTGTTTTTCATGTCAACGAACCATACATCAAATCAAGAAGCCGTTGAAACGGTCAAAAAATTAATCGATAAAATCGAAACAGCCATGCTGACGACGATCTCTGATGAAGGTCTTGTCTCACGTCCGATGCAAACTCAGGATATCGAGTTCGATGGCGATCTCTGGTTCCTTACATCAAAAGATACAGGCAAATATAATGAAATTCTTAAAAATCCGAACGTCAACGTCGCCTACGTTGATAAATCTTACGTTTCGATTCGCGGGAAAGCAGAATTCGTCGAAGACGTGGCCCGTAAAAAAGAATTATGGAGCCCGCGTTATGAAGCGTATCTCGGAACGACATATGAAGATCCAAAAGTCGTCTTGATCAAGGTCAACACGGAAGGCGCTGAATATTGGGAAACCGGCAACACAACAAAATCCGTTAAGCAACTGTTGAAAAAAGCAGTCGGCAACGATGACTCGAACGAAATCAACAAAAAAGTAGATTTGACATAAGTCTCTTTTAGACCAAATCGTCTTTCGGCGATTTGGTCTTTTTTTGTTTGAATTGGTTTTATCGGGACCATCTGGTGTAACATACTACTATTAGTAATCAAGTTTATTAGCTAAAGGAGACACATCATGGGAGAATTCATTACATTATTAAAACGGGGCAATCGTTCTGCTTTGACGGCCGGCATCGTCAACTCGGTCATCGCCATCATCAAAGCCGTCGCTTATGTCTTAACCGGCAACGTCGCGATGTTTGCGGAAATGATGCACACGATTGGGGACGCCGCCAACCAATTTTTTGTTTTCATCGGTTCCGCCCTCAGTAAAAAGGCACCGACGAAACGGTTCCCGAACGGGTTTGGCCGTCTCGTCAACCTCGTGTTGCTCGGCGCGATTTTATTCGTCGGCATCATGGCCTACGAAACGATTCATGAAGGAATTGCTCACATCATCCAACCAACCGAATCAACCGGTTTTTGGATTACCTTGTCCGTCTTATTCGTCGGTGTCGTCCTTGAAAGTGGTGTCTTTTATAAAGCGATGCAGGAAATCGCACATGATGCCCGTATCACGACAAAAGGTCCGAAATTGATTCTCGACAGTTTCCGTGCCTTAAAGCAGGCAAAACCGGCGACACGCCTTGTCTTCCTCGAAGATTTAGTCGCAACGGCCGGCGGACTTGTCGCAATGATCGCCGTCATCATCTCGCATCTGACACCGTTTCATCAGGCGGAAGGCATTGCCTCGATCATCATCGGACTGATGATGTTTTATGTCGTCGGCAACGTCTTTTTACAAAATGCAGCCGGCGCCCTCGGAGAAGCAGACGAAACGATGGCAGCACGGCTCGGCGGGCTTATCATGCAAGATGCCGATGTCCGGGACATCAGCAAACTCGAAGTCATCAAGGAAGGCGATCATTTCCATGTCGAAGTCGAGATTGAAGTCGATCCGGCGTTGACGATTGCCCAGGCCGATGACATCAAAGACCGGCTCGAACTGCAAATCCGGCTTCAGCAAGGAATCACTGATGTCACGATTGGATTTGACGAAGATGACAAGATTCAACAATACATCGTCTCGACCAACGAAACCCCTTGATTCCGTTCACACAAGAAGTCGTTGAGGTCATTCGTTCAATTCCGGCAGGACGCGTCATGACGTACGGTCAAATCGCCCGCCTTGCCGGAAATCCGCGGGCTGCCCGACAAGTGGCCCGGATTCTTCACAGCCTCAGCCGGACGGAACAGTTGCCCTGGCACCGCGTCTTGAATGCGAAAGGTGAGATTTCACTCGACGGTGACGAACAGCAACTGGCACTCGAGGCGGAAGGCGTCGTCTTTGAGCATCCCGGGAAACTGTCGTTATCCCGTTATCAGGTCTAACAAAAAGGAAGTAAACCGCATCGATGCGGCTTACTTCCTTTTTTTATGCTTTTTCCTTCATTTGGCGTACTACTTCTGCCTCGAGCTGCGGTTCCGGCGGCAACCAGCCGTCCGGTTTCATGACCTTTTGGTCGGATTCCCGGAAAATCGGCTGACCGTCCGGACCCAGTTTCGCCATGTTTGCCTGTTGGACGATTTCAAACAACGGACCCGGTTCAAGACCTGCTTCAACAAAACTGCCCATGATGAAGTACAGGGCATCCGTCAACGCATCGCCTTGACCGACCAACCGTTCGACTTCCGTCGTCGGGTAGGTTTCCTTCAATGATTTTTGAACCGCCTGATCAAGTCCTGTCTTAAACGTCTCGATGGCTGCCAAAAACTCGGTTTCGTTTTGCGACGACTGGTGGAGAAACTCAACGACTGCTTCTTCCGCTGTCCAGGTCGCCCGTTTGACACCCCGTTCGAGCGGAATCGCTGTCGGCTGTTCAGCACCCGGATGACGGAACGTCTGATGAAATTGTTTGACGTCCTGATAATAATTCGGTTGTTTCATATCGATCACTCCCCTGTTCCGTATCACTTTCACACGGTTTCCATTCTAACAGGTTTCAGGAGATTTCTCGATGCCTGAATTACCGGACAAGATCCAGCAGGCGCATGCCGCGGCTGATCAGCTCGTCCCGTTCGGCCGACGTCTGCTTCAGACGGTCTAAATCCGCGATTAACCGGGGCTGATCGACTTCATCCGCCAGTTCCAGTAATTCAAGACGCAACAACCAGGCATCCGGTAATTGAGTCAACGTCCGGTCAATCAGTTGCGGCAACAGTTGACGATCGGCCCGTCCTTCCCGCATTTCCCGAATGGCTTCAAAAATCGGATCAGCAGCTGTCAACGGACGTTCGATCCGTTCGAATTCGACTGTCTCCGGAATCGGTTTTAACGCTTCGACTTCTGTTCCCGGGAAAGCCGACGTGATGTCTCCGACGACTAACTCCATCCGGTCCATTGCCGTCGTTTGACCGTCGTTCGTTAATTGAGCGTCTTCCAGGACGACGAGTGCCCGGTGACCGTTGACGTTTTGAATCGCTGAAATTTGTCCTGTGGCGTGAACTGCACCTTCTGTCCAGTCCAGCTCTTCCCCGACTTTGACCTGGAGCAAGACTTCGTTCAGCTCCGGTCCGTGAAGGAGTGTAAATCCTTCTGGATGATCAGCCAGCCCTTGACCTGTCATGACTTCACCTTTCGCAGCTAGCGCCGTCGGACCGGTCAGCTTGACGATGTGCAGGGTTTCATGAATTTCCTGTGTTGCCGGTACACCGACGAGCGAGACGCCGCTGTCAAAGACAAGCGTCGAAAGGTTGCCTGACTCGACGGCTTTCGTTAATCCGTGGATGCCGCCGCGGACGTATGACATCGTCTGCGCGAACTCTTCCAGGGCTTCCCGGAGCTGTGCGAATGATTCGCAGACAAACAGTTCTTTTTGCATGCTCGTGACGTCATGTTTCGTCGCCAGTGCTTTCGCAAGTGAAAACGGATGTTTGACGACCGCGTCTGTCAGACAGTGACGGCTTTCACCGACTGATGACAGGAGACCAGCTCCGTAGATTTGCGGATTGTCGAGATCACCGATGAGACCAAACTCAACCGTCCACCAGAACAGACGTGAAATTTCATTCGCTTCCGAGATTCCCGTCACATGGGTCCGGGTTTCAGCAAGGGCGATTTCCGCCTGCTCGATGTCAGCCGGTGTCGAAAACGGACTTTCTTTGACAATCGTCAATTTTTTTAACGCTTTGAAGACGTCGTGCTCCGCTTTATGGTTAAAGGCATGGGCACCGATCTCACCGAACCGGCGAACGAATTCTGCGTACGTCGGATTCATCAGGATTGGTGCATGTCCCGCTGCTTCGTGCAAGATGTCCGGTGCCGGTGTGTAGAGAATGTTATCGACCTTGCGGATATCCGTTGCGATCGGTAACAAGCCGTGTCCTTGGAAATCAAAGAATGCGACGCCCGGTATCAGACCGTCAACGGCGACCGTTCCCCAGCCGCCCCGGCTCAAGTTGGCCGTCATCTCCCGGACATCCGGAATCCGTTCCGGACTGATGCCGGACGCAGCGAGTCCTTCGAGGTATGCCGGATGGGCTGTATCTTGTAACGTCTTTAAATTCAGTCGCATGACGTAACGCCAGACCGCGTGATCCGTCGGCGTGTAATCGTCGTAGTGCTGTGGTGCGACGTGTGGTTGTAAGTGACTTGGAATGATTGGTGTAGACATATGAATTCCCCCTTGAAAGTAGATGAACAACAAAAAGTCCCTGCCGAACAAAGATGTTCGACAGGGACGACAAAAGGCCGCGGTACCACCCTGATAATCTACGTAGACATAGATCGCTTCATTACGGGATAACGGTTTTCTCCGCTTGCATGGCAAGAGACTCGGAAACTGTAATTCGATTCAATCTGTGTACACGTTCGCAGCGCCACGTGCTCTCTGAAACAGGGAGATTGTTTCTACTTCGGTTTCGTCTTCGTCCAACTTCTTTTGTTCTGTTATGCTGTTATACTGTTATGCTGTTAGCAACTAAAGTGCTGTTAAGAAGGACTATACGCTTACTTTTGACTTTCGTCAATCGCTTTTTTTCGTTTAAAGCGGTTAAAGGTTTTATCACGGACTGATTTCTGTTCGATCGACAGCGACGTCACATGGCGACGAAGCGCCCCGTTCAGCCGTTTCTCAAACAATTCCAGTTCCTGAATCCATTCGTTCATCGCAACGACGATCGGCAGGATTTCCATGATGATTTCTTCTTCCAGTTCATCCCGGTCGAGAAACGAGTGTTTGACGAAAGCGATATTTTCTTTGACGAGGTCTTCCATCGCGAGTGGTTCTTCCGTCAGTAACAGATCGTACGTCAGCAAGACTTTTTCCTGACGCTGGGCAATATGCATCAGGTGATAGAACAATTCGCTCCGTAACTCGTCAGCAATCGAATTCAACGCCTTCTCCCGCTCCCGGAACCGTTCAGCGGTCGCAACCCCCCGTTCCAGACACGACTGCATATGTTGCAAAATGATCAAATTCCGCAATAACGAGACGTGCCGTTGCCGGGATCCGCGAATTTCTTCCCGGTGCAGATTAAATAACGTCTTTGTCTCGAGCATCGAACGGCTCATTTTGTCGATCGCTGACCGGTACGGTGTGACTTTCCCTTCAAAGGCAATTGCCCGGGTCACGACAAGCAGCTTCTCGAACAGTTTCGAGGCTTTCTGATAATAGACGTTCCCGTAACGCGGCGGGAAAATCAGCGCATTGACACCGAGGGCACAACCGATCCCGAGCATGACGAGTAAGTAACGGATCAGGACGATTTGCCACAACGGATCCGTCGCCCCTTCAACACTTTCCAGGATGACGATGATCATCAAGACGACGTGGGGAATCGTCCGGCCGAAACCAAATGCCAGTAAAATCGAGATGGCAGCCATGATGACGATTCCGATTGCCAGTGGATTGGCCGGGTTGTCACCTAGAATCCATAACGAGACGAGTGTCAGGAAGGCTCCGATCAGGTTGGCTTCCGCTTCCTCGAGGAATTGTTTCCATGTCTGATACACGGACGGTAATAACGTTGTAGCTGCCGAAATCGCAGGTAGGATCGGGCTTAGATTAAACAGGTTACTGATAATCAGCGCCAAGATGACCGCAAGTCCGGTCTTGATGGTACGTGGTCCGATTTGTAAAGACTGACCGCCCATATACAAACCTCCTTCATAGTGGGGATACGCCCCCTATTCTTGCTCTAATACCCGAAAAAGGCAATTAAAAAATCACTCCAAGAAGTCTTGGAGTGATTTTTATCGAATCTTTTTTTCTTATGAAGCTTTTGTTCCCGTACCAGAAGTCATTTCTTTTTTCGCAACTTCTTGATCGACGAGCGGTTTTTTCAAGATCGAGAGGATAGCGGCTCCGACAAGTGATCCGATTAAGATGGCACCTGCGTAGCTGAGAACGGCCATCCATGTGCCTGATGGTCCGTCAAGTAATGGGAAGACGAACACACCGCCGTGTGGTGCCGGAAGCAACACACCGAAGACGATTGTCAATGCACCGGCGATTGCTGAACCGATGACGCTTGCCGGGATGACACGAAGTGGATCGGCTGCTGCGAATGGAATCGCACCTTCTGTGACGAATGACGCACCCATTGCGTAAGCAGCGATACCCGCTTCGCGTTCTTGCGGTGTAAATTTCTTACGTGCGAACAATGTGGAAGAGAAAGCGACGAGAAGCGGTGGAACCATACCACCTGCCATGACGGCTGCCATGACTTCCGTGTTTCCTGCTGTTAAAGCGGCTGTTCCGAAGACGTAGGCCGTTTTGTTGATTGGACCACCCATATCGATTGCCATCATTGCTGCGACGAGCATACCGAGCAGGATGGCGTTACCGCCACTTAGACCGTTGAGTGAATCTGTTAACCATGTCATGAAAGCAGCGATTGGCTCGTTGATGACAAGCAACATGATCATACCTGTGATGAATGAACCGAACAGCGGGTAAAGCAAGACCGGTTTGATCCCTTCAAGAGCTTTCGGAAGACCTTGCAAGACTTTGATCAGTAAGAGAACAACATAACCGGCAAGGAAACCGGCGATCAATCCACCGAGGAATCCGGCATTCCCTTGGCTTGCGAGGAAACCGGCAATCAAACCTGGTGCAAGACCCGGTTTATCGGCGATCGACATCGCGATGAATCCGGCAAGAATCGGAATCAGAAGACCAAAGGCTGCTTTACCGATCGACATCAATTGAGCGGCAAATTCGTTGTATGATGGATCTTCCGGGTTCGCTGAGTTGATGCCCCAGAAGAAGCTGATTGCGATTAAGAGTCCGCCGGCAACGACGAGTGGCAACATGGCGGAAACCCCGCTCATCAGGTGTTTGTAGAAACCGCCGCGGGCTGGTTTCGAGCTATCGCTTGATCCACTGCCTTTATACACCGGTGCATCCTGTTTAACGGCACGGTCAATCAGTTCTTTTGGTTTCCGGATTCCCTGAGCGACCGGAACTTCAACAACGTGTTTCCCGTTGAAACGATCCATCTCGACAGCTTTATCCGCAGCGACGATGATTGCTGTCGCTTCTTGAATATCTTGACTTGTCAGACCGTTTTTCACGCCGGTCGAACCGTTTGTTTCGACTTTGATGCGGACACCCATTTCTTCCGCTTTTTGACGGAGAGCATCTGCTGCCATATACGTATGGGCGATACCGGTCGGACACGCTGTGACGGCAAGAATGTATGGTGCGTCCTGTGCGACGTTTGGCGATGAGACGTCGACCGGACCTTCTTCTTCCCGTTCTTTTGCTTCGATCGCAGCGATGACTTCATCTTCCGAACGGGCGGAAAGAATCGTATCACGGAACTTCATGTCCATCAGGTAGACAGAAAGTTTTGATAATGTTTCAAGGTGCGCGTTGTCGGCATTTTCGCCGGCAGCAATCATGAAGAACAAGCGGCTTGGTTGTCCGTCGAGTGCTTCGTAATCGATTCCTGTCGAACGTCCAAAAGCGATGGCCGGTGATTTGACGGCTGCCGTCTTCGCATGCGGAATCGCGATTCCTTCACCGAGTCCGGTCGTACTTTGTGCTTCCCGGGCCAGGATGGCTTCGCGGTAAGCCGAGCGGTCATTTAATTTCCCGGCACGATCGAGTACATCCACCAATTCATCGATGACAGCTGCTTTATTCGACGAACGTAAATCGAGTTGGATCGTATCACGGGTTAACAGATCTGTAATTTTCATGAGTTTGTCACTCCTTTTAGGATTGAATGAGTTCAACGACTTGGACATCGGTCAATAAACGGTCAATATCTTCTTTTGTACATAAACCAAATGAGTAAGCGGACGCACTGCCTGTCGTGACCGCATAGCGAAAAGCTTCTTCCGGCGATCGCCCAAGGGCGTAACTGGCTACGAATCCTGCGACGAGTGAATCTCCGGCACCGACTGAATTAATCAGCTTACCGGCCGGTGTGTTCGCCGTGTAGGCCCCTTGCTTGTTGACAAGTAACGCTCCGTCACCTGCAAAAGAGATGATGACATTTTCCGCACCGCGTTCAACGAGTTGTTGCGCATACGGGACAGCCATTTCTTTTGACGTGATGTCGACATCAAAAATTTCACCGAGTTCATGATGGTTCGGCTTGATCATGAACGGACCGAGCGGTAAGACTTCAAGCATGGCTTCCTTCGTCGTATCGACAGCGAACTTCACGCCTCGTTCCGTCAGGACTTGCGCAATCTTCCGGTATAAATCCTGCGGCAGACTGCTTGGAATGCTGCCGGCGAAGACGACGATGTCACCCGGCTGCATCGTTTCGAACGCTGCCAGTAACTCCTGCAATTCTTCATCCTTGATTTGAGGACCTGCCGCATTAAGTTCCGATTCCTGATCGGCACGGATCTTAACGTTGATCCGCGTTTCATCGGCAATCGGTGTGAAGGCTGTCAGGACGCCTTGTTTTTCCAGTTCGTCACGAATGAACTGTCCCGTACTGCCACCTAAAAATCCAAGAGCTTCCGTCTCGACGTCGTAATTTCTTAAGACCAACGAGACATTGATTCCTTTACCGCCTGCTACTTTTTCCGCTTTTTCCACACGATTGACTTGTCCGGCCTCAAATACGGGCAACGTGACGTAATAATCGATCGATGGGTTGAGTGTCAGTGTATAAATCATTTCGCGTTCACCACCTCTGTATATTGACTGTATTTCGCTTCCTGTTCACTGGATGTCATCGTGATAATCGTTGCCGCCCGCAGTGACGCGACCCGGCTGAAACTGATGTCATCCAGTTTCGTCTCATCGACTAATACATAAGACTTTTTCGCTAACTCAATCGCGGTCTTCTTAACGAGTGCCTCTTCCGGATCTGGTGTCGTGAAACCTTGAGTCGGATGAACACCGTTCATCCCAAGGAAAGCGACATCAAAATGGTAAATCAACATTCCTTCACGCGCATTGTAACCAACAAGTGCTTGGGTCGAATGCTTGAGTTGCCCTCCGACGACGAACGTCGGGATACGGTGATAGAGTAACGTGTTCGCTAGAGGAAGACTGTTCGTCACGACTGTAATCGCCTTTTGTTCGAGATAAGGGACGATGGCTAGTGTCGTCGTTCCTGCATCGAGATACACGTACATTCCGTCTTCGATCAGGTCGGCCGCTGCTTTTGCGATCCGGTCCTTCTCTTCGACGAAACGGTCACTTTTCTCGAAATAACTCGGTTCATCAATCTGCATATGGTTGGCGGTTGCCCCGCCGTGAACCCGCCGTAAGTGACCAGCCGATTCAAGTTGTGATAAGTCGCGGCGAATCGTTGATTCACTGGCTCCCGTCTGATCAACAATGGTTTGCATTTTGACGACTTCTTCCCGGGCGAGCAGCTCGAGAATCAGTTGATGGCGTTTTTTCGTTAACATGAGTTTCCCTCCACATCCTTAATATAAAGCGTTTACATTCAAAAATCAATCAAAAACATTCACTTTTTTATGTTTTTCGTTAAAAAACCTTCAAAATATGACTTTATTCGACAATAACATCTTGTTATACATCTATTATACATCAAAAACGGTCATAATATGACCGTTTACGCAAAAAAACCGCTCATTCTCTGAGCGGTTTTAAACAAGACGGTCATCAAGTATTCATTTTTAGGCTTTGACGTGATTTTGCAGATGACCGATTCCTTCAATCGAAACATCCACGACGTCCCCATCCTGAAGATACGTCGGCGGCTTCATCCCGTGTCCAACGCCGGCCGGTGTTCCTGTTGCAATGATATCCCCTGCTTCAAGGGTCATCCCTCGAGAAACTTCCGTTAAAATCGTCACGACATCCCGGAGCATCAGCTTCGTCGAACCCGATTGCCGCAGTTGACCGTTGACGCGCGTCTCAACCAGTACATCGGCCGGATCAAAACTGTCTTCCGTCACGATGACCGGCCCGAACGGACAAAAACCGTCGAGTGATTTACCGCGGAAAAATTGAACATGCTCTTTTTGCAGATCACGTGCCGTCACATCATTGACGATACTGTAGCCGAAGACATGATCCAATGCATTTTCCGGTGTCAGGTCACGACCGGTTGTCCCGATGATGATTGCGAGCTCTCCTTCATAGTCGAGTTGCTGTGTCAGATCAGCATGCCGTTCGATTGCCTCAAACGGACCGACGATGGAACTCGGTGCTTTCGTAAATAAAACGAACTTCCCGGCACCTGCCGTATCCATCTCCTTGATATGATCGGCATAGTTCTTCCCGACACAAATCACATTACGAGGCGGTATGTACGGTGCGAGTAACCGGATCTCATGGTTCAGCCGCAGTGCGACATCCAAATCAAGATCCATCTCGAAGCCCCGTGCGATGACTTCAAGCAACGAATCCGTATAGACCTGCGCTGTCACGTCATACCGGTAACCTGCTTCCTCGATCCCAATCCGTGACTCTCCTTCTTGCTCAAACCGAAACCATTTCATGACTATTCCCCCTTTTTTTCCAGTATACCGAAAAGTCTCTCCAATCGTCTGCTTTCACGAAAAAAGAACCATCCGAAATACGTCTCGGACGGTTCCTCTTCAGGCGATGCGACGGGCTAACCGGTCAACAAGCGCCTGTGATTCTTCATTTAAGGAAACCAAGTCGACTGACACACCTGCCGCCTGATATTTCAAGACGACCGTTTCAATCGCCTCCGTTGCCGAATCATCAAACAGATGGGCTTGCGTAAAATCAAGCGTAATCTGTTCGAAGTCGCGATCTGCCGGCAAATCGAATTGTCCGACGAACGCCGTCGTCGACGCAAAGAAGATCGGTCCGTTGATCCGGTAGACGACGTTTTTCTCTTCGGCATGTCGTTTCACATCAATCCGCGAAATTTTCGACGCGAACAGAATCGCGGCGAGCAGAATCCCGACCAGCACACCCATCGACAAATCATGTGTCAGGACGGTCACGAGGACCGTCGCCAGCATGACGGCAGAGTCACTTTTCGGAGAATTTTTCAGCATTTTAAAGGATCCCCAGTCAAATGTCGCATAGGACACGAAGAACATGACACCAACGAGTGCCCCCATCGGAATCGTCATCAGTAAATCATTCATCGTCACCATCAACAGCATCAGGAAAGCCCCTGCCGTAAACGTCGACAATCGGCCCCGTCCGCCTGACGTGACATTGATGACCGATTGACCGATCATTGCACAGCCCGGCATACCGCCAAAGAATCCGGCCACGATGTTGGCGATTCCTTGTCCGCGTGACTCGGTCGCTTTATTCGATGTCGTATCAGTCATCTCATCGACAATCCGCGCCGTCAACAACGATTCAATCAGACCGACGAATGCGAGTGACAAGGCATACGGGAAGATGATTTGCAGTGTCTCAAGCGAAAACGGAACATTCGGCAGGAAGAAACTTGGGAGTGAAGCTGAAATTTGTCCCATGTCGCCGATGACGCGGGTATCCAGCGAAAAGGCAACCGTCAGGATCGTCATGATTGTAATCGCGACGAGCGGTGCCGGAATCACTTTCGTAAACCGCGGGAAAATCAGGATGATGGCGAGAGATGCCGCGACCATCGCATACATGATCCAGTTCTGTCCTTCAAACTGCGGCAATTGTGCCGAAAAAATTAAGATCGCCAAGGCATTGACGAATCCGACCATGACGGCGCGGGGAATAAAACGCAATAACTTGGCGACACCGGCGACGCCTAAAAGAATCTGGAAGATTCCGGCGAGAATTCCTGCTGCCAGTAAATAATCCACACCATGATCTTTGACGAGTTGGACGACGACAAGTGCCATCGCACCGGTCGCTGCCGAGATCATCCCCGGGCGGCCGCCGGCAATCGAGATGATGATGGCAATGATGACGGACGCATATAAGCCGACCATCGGGTTGACGCCGGCAATCAAGGAAAACGCGATGGCTTCCGGAACCAGTGCCAAGGCAACCACGATTCCGGATAACAAATCCGCCTTCGGTTGCAGGACCCATTCTTTTCTCCATTGTGATAACATCTAATTCCTCATTTCTTGGTTTGAACATATTTTTTCATTATAAGACGTTTCACCTGAAGCGATAAGCCCTTATTGTAACAGTGTCCGGATCCGGACGATTTCGTCGACCATGTCCTGATAACGGACCATGATTTCCTGACCGGTGAAGATCGGATCTTCCTGCAACGTTTCGAGTGCCCGCTTCAACAGATGGATCTTCGGTTTTTTCCGTTCCAGTAATTCTTCATAAATGAAATCGAGCACTTCATCATGCGCTTCTTTTGATTCGTCTGAAATCGCGGACAGCGTGATCAGCCGCTTCATATGGGCATTCGTCTTTTCGAATAAATCTTTCCGGATGACGACCTCATCTTGCGGACGATCGAGCCAGACCGATAAAAACCGCGGCGGAATCAATTGTTCTTCCGTCCGGCTGACATCTTCGACGAGATGGGTCAACCGGTTAAAGACATACCGGACGACCCGTTCCGGTTGCGTGTTTGGTTCCGATTGCCGGAAGAAGTACATCGCATACTGTAACATTCCGGTATAGATGACAGCTAAATCGAGCAGATACGGTGTTTTCGCTTCCCCGAATAAATCACGCAGACGATGGTACGTCCATTCGATTTCAAGCAACCGGTTATTTTCCATGAATGCTTTTAATTCTTTTTCATTAGAAGCAATCGCTTCTTCAAACAACGTATACAGTTTATATTTCTGCATCAATTCGAGGTAACAGTTCCCTTGCCGGATAAACGTTTCATAATCCGAGACGTCTCGGCCGACTAAAATTTCTTTGCGGGCATTACGCATCTTTTCGAAAACCGTATTGAAGACATCAATGAACAATTCATTTTTTGATGAAAAGTAATTATAGAACGTTCCTTTGGAGACGACACTTTGATCGAGTATGTCCTGGATCGAAGTCGACTGGTAACCTTTTTCGACGAACAGTTGGTAGGCAGCATCAAGGAGCTGTTTCTTTTTCGGGTTCATAACATTATCCTTTTCTTTAAATGATCTGTTTTTCAAAAACCACTCATTTACTTTAGTGTATAAAGCAAATAATTTGTAATGTTTTGCTTGAGACGGTAAGATAGCTAAGTTGTAGAATCAGTGTATAACAAACTAGACTTACTGTACAAAAGGAGCATAACGAAATGCAATCAACGAAGCAATCATCTCGTCTTTATTTAATTTTAGCGGTCTTGATGGCCGGCGCCTTCGTCGCTGTCCTGAACTCGACGCTGTTAAATATCGCTTTACCATCCATCATGAAATCATTCAACATTGAAGCAAGCACCGCTCAATGGCTGACAACGGGTTACATGCTCGTCAACGGAATCATGATTCCGACGTCCGCCTTTCTTGTTCAAAAGTTTTCGACACGCCAATTGTTCTTAACGGCAATGGGATTGTTCTCGATCGGCACAATCGTCGCCGGTCAAGCCGATCTGTTTCCGGTCCTGCTTGGTTCGCGGATGTTGCAAGCATCCGGTTCCGCCATCATGATGCCGCTTCTCATGAACGTTCTGTTAAACGGCTTCCCGATTGAGAAACGTGGACAAGCGATGGGCATCTTCGGTCTTGTCATCACGTTTGCTCCCGCCATTGGCCCGACGTTGTCCGGCTGGGTGCTTGAACATTACGAATGGCGGATGCTGTTCCATATCGTTACACCGATTTCCCTGCTGGTCCTCGTCATCGGATTCTTCTTATTAAAGAAAGAAGTCGTCACGAGTACACTGCGTCTTGAAAAACTTTCACTGGTCTTATCAAGCTTCGGCTTCGGCGGATTACTGTACGGTTTCAGTTCAGCCGGGTCTGCCGGTTGGGGATCTTGGACCGTCATCGGTGCTCTCGCCATTGGTGTGATCAGTCTCGCTTCGTTCATTATACGCCAATTCCGGCTCGATGAACCTATGCTTGAGTTCCGAATCTTTAAATACCCGATGTTCGCTCTATCGCAAGGCATTTCAATGGTCTTGAACATGTCGATGTTCTCCGCCATGATCCTGATGCCGATTTACGTCCAGACGATTCGCGGTATTTCACCGTTCCATTCCGGTCTCTTGATGTTGCCGGGTGCACTCGTCATGGCATTCATGTCACCAATTACCGGTCGTCTGTTTGACCGCTTTGGTGCCCGGGTCCTTGCCATGATCGGTCTGTCTTTGACCGTCCTGACAACTTTCTTCTTCAGTCGTCTGACGGCGGATACAGCGTATTCGTTCCTCGTCATCATGTACACATTACGCTTCCTCGGGATCTCAATGGTCATGATGCCGGTTATGACAAACGGATTGAATCATATCCCGCAACATTTGACACCGCACGGAACGGCACTTAACAATACGTTGTCGCAAGTATCCGGTGCGATCGGTTCAGGACTGCTCGTTACGGTCATGACATCACGGACCGCTGACTATGCCAAAGAACTGACGGCAAATGCAACGCCCGGGACGAATCCGCAAACGATCATCACACAATCGATGGTCGAAGGCATCAATGATACGTTCTTCATCGCCACGTTGCTCGCCTTACTGGCTTTAGGATTATCGTTCTTCATTAAGAAACGGAAAGTCGAGCAAGACGTCGTTCACATTGATGAAGCACGTGAAAAGAAATATGCTTAAACCTCAAACAGGTCGTTTCCTCTCTATCATGAGAAGAAACGACCTGTTTTTTATCCTAGAAAAGTCTGAAGCTGTTCCCTCGTCAAGATACGTTGATTCGTACTGCCACGAATCGACAGGGAAGAATCATGAAGGGTTTTGATATACCGCCCGTCAACTAAACCATCAATCTGTGACAGAATCTGTCGGGCTTGCGTATCTTCCAGCAACTGTTCAATCCGGTAACCGGTAAACAGATAGATGTCGCAGCCGGCTAACGCGTGAACCAGTTCTGCCAGGGCAGTACGTTGCAAAAACGGTTCCCCGCCGGAAATCGTAATCCGGCGTGAACCGATGCCTTCAATCTGTTCCAGGACTTGGCGAACCGTGTAGTCTGCGCCGCCATCCATCGCCCAAGACTCCGGATTATGGCACCCCGCACACTGGTGGGGACAACCGGCAAAAAAGATGACCGTCCGGAGGCCGGGTCCGTCGACGACGGAATCAGCGAGAATGTGGAGTAGTCGCATGTTTCACCCGATCCCGTTCTTCCGCCCGCTTCGCAGGATTCCACCGGTCCATCGTTCCGACCAGGTATCCGGTAATCCGGCGAATCCGTTCAATCTCTGTTCCGCCGCACACCGGACAGGAGGTTTCAATCGTCTGCTCCGTCCGGCACGTCAGACAGCGGTCAATCGGATGATTGATCGACCCGTATCCGATACCGGCTTCTGCCATCAGGCGGACGATGTCTTCGATTGCTTTTGGATTTTCCGCGAGAGCCCCGTCCGTCTCGACATACGTGATATGTCCACCGTTGCATAAGGCATGAAATGGTGCTTCCAAACGAATTTTTTCACGGATGGTCACCGTCGTATCGACCGGCAGATGAAATGAGTTCGTATAATACGGTTTATCGGTCACACGTTCCATTACACCAAATCGCTCGGCATCCGCGGCCGTGAATTTTCCGGATAGTCCTTCCGCCGGTGTTGCGAGCAGAGAAAAATTCAGTCCGGTTTTTTCCCCGTACTGATCGACAACCGTCCGCATCAATCGAATCAAGGCTTGACCGATTTCGTGGGCAAGTTTCGACTCCCCGTGATGTTGCCCCGTCAGGACGATCAACGCTTCCGCCAAACCGATGAACCCGACGGATAACGTTCCTTGCCGTAAGACCGGTTCGACCCGGTCTGATTCAGCCAGCGTCTGTCCGTCCCGCCAGATATGCCGATATAAAAAGGTAAACTCGTCTGCCGTCCGGTTGGCTTGGTAATGATAGCGTTCCAGTAATTGTTCGCAAATCACTGCCGTATAAGCGGAGACCGCTTCAAACATCCGATCGAGACTCTGCGTCATCAAGGCAAGGCGTACAAGATTCAGACTCGTAAATGACAGATTTCCCCGTCCGACGACAGAAGCTCGACCTTGCCGGTTCTCAAGCACACGTGTCCGGCACCCCATGTAGGCCACTTCTTCGTCCGGTGTACCAGTCGATTGGTTAAACGGCGCATCGAGAAAAGCAAAGTTCGGAAACAGACGTTTCCCGGTCACTTCCGTCGCCAGTTGAAACAAATCATAGTTCGGGTCCTCCGACTGAAAATTGACTCCTGTTTTAACCTTAAAAATCTGGATCGGAAAAATCGGCGTCTCCCCTTTTCCAAGTCCTGCCCGAGTGGCTTCAAGCAGTGCCCGAATCAACAGCCGGCCGAACGTTGAGGTATCTGTTCCGTAATTGATGGAAATGAACGGCACTTGGCCGCCACCGCGTGAATGCATCGAATTCGTATTATGAATAAACGCTTCACATGCTTGATAGGTCATCTCATATGTTTCAGACATCGCATAGGCCCGCTTGCGTCGATTTGACCATTTCGGAACCAGTTCCCGGATTTTCTTCAGTTGCCGCTGAAAGGTTTTTTCGACAAACGGAGCCAGATCATAATCAAACATCGGATAGGACTGTCCGCCGTGTTGCATATTTTGATTCGCCTGCATGATGATGGCAGCGAGTGCCAGGGCCGACCGGATATCCTGTGCCGGACGGATCGATCCGTGGGTCATCGTAAAACCGTCCGTTAACAATCGCCCGAGCGGCAGTTGAACACAGGTCGTCGTCCCGGTCACATAATAGTCGGCATCGTGGACATAGATGATATTTTCAACAAGTGCCTGTTTCGCTTCTGCTGATAACAACATGTCCTGCATCATCTGTTTTGCCGCGACACCGGCAAGACGGTTCAGCTTTCCGAGCGGCGATTTCCCATCGACATTCGCATTTTCCTGCATCTCATCCGTTGACGGATCCTGAACGATTTGTTCATATAACGTCTGTATGTCCATCTTCATCTCTCCCTAAATCGTGTGGTTTCTATCTGTATCCCCACTATAGCGAGAGCTTTCCAAGACCGACAATCCCTGCATATCTGAAACGATTTGCAAGGAAAACAGCCGTTTCGTCACCAAATGTTTTCAGAAAATCGCATGGAATTTGCTCTCATCCACTTTTCTTCTATCCTCTCCCGGTATGAGAAACCTCACTGTTCACGAAAAACAGGACAGGATACGCGGATGATTCTTTTCCGCACTTCCTGCCCTGTCCTATTTGATTTAATTCATTTCAATCAATGTATCGGAGACACTTGGTAACAACACCTTAAACACGGTACCTTCCCCTAAAATGGATTCGACATCAATATTGCCGTCATGTGCCCGGACAATTTCTTTACAGATCGAGAGACCTAAGCCCGTTCCGCCGATTTTACGGCTGTCGGAATTGTCGACCCGGTAAAACTTGCTGAACAGATGTGGCATCGCACTGCTTGGAATCCCTAATCCAAAGTCACGGACACTTAACTCAATCTGATTGTGGTGATGCGTCAGCGAGATGACGACATCGCCGCCGTCCGGTGAATATTTGATTGCATTATGAAGTAAATTACCGAGCAGTTGTTTCATGCTGTTTTTATCCGCATGAATCAAAAACTCATGGTTCTCATCGACATCCAGCTGCAGACGATGTTGTTCGGTTGACGCCTGATAAAAACGTGTCTGTTCCCGGACCGTATCAATCAGATCAAACACTTCTTTATCGTAGGA
This sequence comes from Exiguobacterium sp. R-39, assembly GCF_049942815.1. Classification (NCBI taxonomy): domain Bacteria; kingdom Bacillati; phylum Bacillota; class Bacilli; order Caryophanales; genus Exiguobacterium; species Exiguobacterium sp. R-39. The sequence goes on along the minus strand of NZ_CP187965.1, from coordinate 1,082,872 downwards.
CTGTTTCCCGGACTCCATCCGTTGAACATTTAAGAAATCGCTGACAAGATCCGTCAATCGTTTCGATTCATCATGAATCGTCTGCAGGTAGCGTTTGTTCCGTTCCGGATCCAACTTCCGTTTCAGCATCAGTTCCGTGAACCCGTAAATGGAAGAGAGCGGTGTCCGCAGTTCATGTGAGACGGTCGAGACAAGTTCCGACTTCATCCGGTCAACTTCCGTTTCCGCCGTCACGTCCCGGAACACAAGAATCGTTCCTTTCGCTTGTTCACTAAGCATGATTTCTTCCGCGTAGACCTGAATGAAGTATTCCCCTTGATCAATCGATAACGAAAACATCCCTTCCGGAATCTGACCCGATAAGACTTCTTCAAAATACGCTTCAAATGCCTCTTTTTGATCGACCTGCTCAAACATCGTCTCCGGCCGTACTTCGAGGAATGTCATCGAATCGTTGTCTTCTTCGATCTGTAACGATTCGAAGATATCAAATAACGCCTGATTTCCAAGAATCGTTTTTTCGTCATGTTTGATATAGAGGATGGCTTCCCGGACTGAATTCAGCAGTTGGGCTGTCTCTTTTCGTTCGTATTCCATTTGTTCATACAGTGACATCCGCATCAAGGAAATTGCAATCTGTTTCGAAAACGATTCCAGTTCATTCAATTCTTTTATGTTGAAGGATTGATCGAACCGTGCCAGATAGAGACAGGCAATCAGTTCATCTTTCGCCTGATCCATGACGGGGATGACGGCTTCATAAATGTAATACGGGAAACCAATCAAACTGTCATTTGCGACTTTTTTCGAAGAATTGGCACGTTCTTTCGAAATCATGACCCGTTTGAGCAGTAACGATTCGGTTTTCAGGCTCTCCTGCTGTTCTTCCGTCATTTCTTTTGGAACGACGGATGAGATCACATTGTTTTTAATCAATAACAGGGCTCCAAACTCGGTTTTCGTCAAACGGACAATCGTACTGATGACCGATGAATAATCAAACAAACTTTCCTTCGAAGCAAGTGTTTCAATCAGTTCATTGCGGTCCTGCAGATGCAGTTCGTTCGAACGTGTGACTTCGAGTGCCTGTTCCAGTTCCGTTTGTTTACTTTTAAGGGCTTCTTGATTCTGTTCCATCAACTGATTTTTTCGTGACAGCTCCGTGTGTTGCGAGGAGATTGAACGGGCCATCCGATAAAAGGATTCCGTCAGCTGTCCGACTTCGTTCTCCACCAGTACATCGTGTTCGAGCGAAATTGATTTTCCTTCCGCGAGTCGCTGACTTTTGATATTCAGTTCATGTAACTGCATCGTCAGCCGGCCAATCAACGGTCGGACGATGAATAATAAGCATAAAAGAAAAATCAATAAGTTCAAAAACCAGAACCACTGGGTTTGTTGCAGTTGAGCAAGTACTTGTTCCTTCGTCTGACCAGCCGAATTGTCGATATAAAGATAACTGGCGACAGATGTGAGTACACTCCAGGCAAACACGCTGTAAAATACCGCCATCAGCTGTCTCCCTAGTTTTTCAGTCATCCATTGTTTCATATTGCTAAAGCCTCCTACTAAAACTATAAAAATAAAAGTGTGATACGAAACTTTCGTTTCGCATCACACCTTTATTTCCCTCAATCCTGCCGTTTCAATCCTGTCTCTTACGCTCCGTGGCGGCAATAACCGGAGATTACAGACTAATCCGATGGCATCAACGATTTGCTGTTTCGACATCCCGTCCGTCTGGAGATGATGCGAGAAGAGCGGATGGGAAAGCTCACGCAACCGGTCCTCGGCTTGTTTCCCGCCCCAGGACTGTCCGCGTTCAAACCGGCTTCGCAACCGTCGTCTGACGGTTTTCGGACTCGCCATCAATGCTACATGGTGAACATGGTGTCCGTTTTTTCTTAACGTCCCGATGATTTCTTCAAAATACGTACTATTTGTTAACGTCATCGGTACGATGATGACGGCAGAACCTTGATCCAGTTGTTCGAGCATTAACAAATTCAACCGGCGCCAAAGCGGCTCATCTTGAAAATCATCAGCCTGGTTCTCTTGCGGAAGCTGTTGGCGTAACAGTTGACCTGTCAACTCAGGGTCAAATAAATACGAGCCTGTGATTCGTTGCTGTAATCCTCGGGCAGCCGTCGTTTTACCGACACCGAATGTACCATTGACCCAAATAATCATTGTCCGGATATACCACCTTTATCTTTCCTTGGCAGGAGTTTCCTTTAATATACAATTTGAATGATCCACGGTGCAAGGACGCTGGCGAGAATTGCCGTCAAAATCATCGTCAGTAAACCAACCGCCCCTTCCCGCTGATCGAGACTCATTGATTTCGTCGCTCCCATGACATGGGCAATCGATGCCAGTCCGACACCGCGTCCGACAAAATGACGGATCCGGAGCCCTGTCATCAGGCGCGGACCGACAATCGAACCGACAAGCCCTGTCACAAGAACAAAGGTCGCGGTTAAAGCAAGCGTGCCGCCGGATCGTTCCGAAATCGCCAAAGCAACAGGCAATGTCACCGACTTTGGTAACAAAGCAAGATTGGTCGTCCGGCCAAGATGCAATAACAGACCAAGCAGTAAGTCGGATGTCAGGGCAATGATGGTTCCAATCCCGACACCAAGTGCGATTTCCGGTAAAAACTTCCGGACATGATGCCGGACCTGATACAACGGAATCGCAAATGCTGTAATGGCCGGTCCGAGCATCCGTGATAAATACTGTCCGCCTGACATGTATACAGCATGCGTCGTACCGCTGAGCGATAAGATGACAATCACGGCCGCCGTCACGGTCAAAATCGGCAGCGTCCAGACAAACGGAAACGCCCGGTACAACCAAAACGCGCCGCCAAACAGCAAAGTCGTCAACACCAGCCAAAATAGTCCTTCACTCATGGGCATCGATCCCCTCTTTGCGTCGGGCCAATCGATCGACGAGAAAAGCGGATCCGGTTAATGTCAACAGACTGCTGATGATCAGGATGATCAGGACCTGAAGGCCGGATTGACGCATGAAAACCGTGTAATCCATGATACCGGATAAGGCCGGTACAAAAAATAGCGGCATGACGAGCAACAGGACCCGTCCCCCGTGCTCGACGTAGCTGATTTTGAGCAGCCGGCTTTTTAATGCCAGATACAATAAAATCAAGCCGATGATATTTCCGGGTAACGGCAACTGCAGTCCTGTACTCACAACATCCCCGATCATGGCGAAACAGGAAATGAGGACAATCTGCAGTAGGATTGTCACACTCAATAATAATTTTGAACGCATAATGATTTCCCCTTGTTTAACGTATTCGGGTCCTATTATCCGCCTCAGTTTGTGAACAATCAATGAAATTACCCGGATTTATATAAGTAACCGTTCTCACAGCAGTTCCCTTCTTTTTCTGTCCTAGCACAAAAAAAGAAGAGCCTCCTGTCGTAAGACAGATGCCTCTTCTTTCGTCACATAATCCGTTTAAACAGTTTTTCGAGTTCATACGTCGTCCATTCGATGATGACCGGTCGGCCGTGCGGACAGGTGAACGGCATCTCGGTTTTAGCGAGGTCGACGATCAACTGCCGCATCATCTCGTAATTCAGCGGATGATTGGCTTTGATCGATTTTTTACATGCCATCATGATCGCCGCATCTTCCCGGTACGTTTCCAGGTCGACTTTTCGTTTCATCAGGGCTTCATCCATCAATTCCTGGATTGTCTCTTCCTGCCGGTGCGACGGGAACCAGGTCGGGACTTCCCGGACGATGAAGCTTTGTGGACCAAAAGCTTCGAGTTCGATCCCGACATCACGCAGTAGCGGCAAAACTTCCTCCATCCGCCGCATATCGTCACTCGCAATCTCAAAAGTATACGGCAACAACAACTGTTGCTTCTGCTCAAGCGGACGACCGAACATGACCTTATAGGTCTCATATTTAATCCGTTCCTGCGCGGCATGCTGATCAATCAGATACATCCCGTCCGCTCCCGAACAGACGATATAAGACGAATGGAGCTGTCCGATGACATCGAGATGCGGAAACTTCGGACCCGTCGCGGCCGGCTGTTCCACTTGTTCCGGGACTGGTTCATGCAGTACTTCGATTGATTGGTCCGGTTTTTGAATCCGGCTGCCTGACGGGACAGGCTCGTTCCCGGCTTCGGTCCGTTTCGGAATCGGATAATTCCAGACAGACCGGGAAGACAATTCCTCGACCGGCTCCGCCACATAGGAAAATTCTAATTTTTCCTGCGCACTCGGATCTTTTTTAGGTTTCGGCGGTGTCACTTTCGGAATCAACGTCTGCCGGCTGAGCGTTAAGCGGATTGTCTCCTGAATCAATTGACAGAGTTCCGCCTCCTTTGACAGACGGACTTCCCGTTTCGCCGGGTGGACATTGACATCAATCAACAACGGATCCATCGTCACTTCGATGACAGCAATCGGAAAACGCCCAATCGGCAACAACGTGTGATAGCCGTTTAAAACGGCTTGCGTCAGGGCAAAGTTTTTGACCGAACGTCCGTTTAAGATCAAGGTGATGTAATTTTTCGATGCCCGGGTCACTTCCGGCTTCACAAGATGACACGTCAACTGATAATCAGCCGTCGTACCGGTTGCGACAAGCGTTCCCTGAATCGTCTGATGCCCGTAGACACTGGCAAGTGCCTGCCGGACGTCACCCGAACCATTGGTCTGAATCAAGACTTTTCCTTCGTGAACCGCGTACAGTTTGACTTCCGGATGGGCAAAAGCGACCCGGTTCAAAATGTCCGTGATGGCGGCCAGTTCCGTATGTGTCGTCTTCAAATACTTCAGTCGGGCCGGTGTATTAAAGAACAGTTGCTCGACCGTCAGCTCCGTCCCCCGGTTCATGGCAATCGCCGACCGATTCGTCAGCCGTCCGCAGTCAAGTGTCAGCTGAATCCCTTCCTGCTCTTCCCGTTTCGTCTTTAAGGTGACTTTACTGACAGATGCAATCGACGCCAAGGCTTCGCCGCGGAATCCAAGCGTCTTGATGCGGAATAAATCGTGTTCATCCTTTATTTTGCTTGTCGCGTGCCGGACAAACGCCAGTTCCGCGTCTTCCGGATAAAAACCGTGTCCGTTGTCGCGGATCGTCATCCGCTTCATTCCCGCTTCTTCCAGTTCGACATCGATTTGTGTCGCACCCGCATCGAGCGCATTTTCAACCAGTTCCTTGACGACGGAGGCAGGGCGTTCGACGACCTCACCTGCCGCAATCCGGTTCGCAAGCGAATCGGATAGTTCCCGAATGATTCCCATGCCTGACGTCCTCCTTATTTTCTCGCTTCCGCCTGCAGACGGTACAGCGTGTTTAATGCTTCAAGTGGTGTCATATTGATTAAATCCAGTGTCTGTACCGTCTCCCGGACCGGATCCGTCTCAGCAAAGAGACTCAGTTGATCAACGGGTTCCGCCTGAACTGTCGTTTGTTTGGGTGGTACGACCATCCTTTCATCGGCTTGTTCAAATTCAGATAACAGTACTTCCGCCCGGGCAATCAAGGCATCCGGTAAATCGGCTAAGCGCGCGACATGGATACCGTACGATTGATCGGCTTTCCCGTCCCGGACTTCGTGTAAGAATACGACCCGTCCATCCTGTTCGACAGCCCGGACATGGACATTCGCGAGACGCGGCATCGAGTCCTCAAGGACCGTCAGTTCATGATAATGGGTCGAGAACAAGGTTTTTGCGCCGACGTGCTCTGCAATATGTTCGACAATGGCCTGTGCGAGCGCCATTCCATCGTACGTCGACGTTCCTCGGCCAATCTCGTCCAGGAGAATCAACGATTTATCGGTTGCCCGTGTCAACGCTTCTTGCGTTTCGACCATCTCGACCATGAAGGTCGATTGACCGCTGACTAAATCGTCCGCTGCCCCGATTCGCGTGAAGATTTGATCGAAAATCGGTAACTCGGCCCGGCTTGCCGGGACGAATGATCCGATTTGATGCAGTAAGGCAATCAAGGCAAACTGGCGCATATACGTCGATTTACCGGACATGTTCGGTCCTGTGATTAACAGCATTTCCCGGTCTTCATTCAGATTGATGCCGTTCGCAACATACTCCCCGCGTGGCAATACCGTCTCGATGACGGGATGTCGCCCGTTTTCGATCGTTACGTTCCGACCGGTCAACGTGATTGGTCGGACGTAATCATACCGTTCGGCGGTTTCCGCCAAAGCGACGAGAACATCGAGTTCGGCAATCCGCCGGCTGACCCGTTGCAGACTTTCGATGTGTGTCTTCACCTGATCACGGACCTGACAGAACAGTTCGTATTCCAACGTGATACTTTTTTCCTCAGCTCCGAGAATCAGTGCTTCCTTCTCTTTCAGTTCCGGCGTCACATACCGTTCCGCATTCGCAAGTGTCTGTTTCCGTTCATAACGCCCTTCCGGCAACAGTTTGGCATTGGCCCGTGATACTTCGATGTAATAACCGAAGACGCGGTTGTATCCGATTTTCAACGTCTTAATCCCCGTCGCTTGCCGTTCGCTTGCTTCAAGCGTCGCCAGCCACGTCTTCCCGTCTTTTGACGCCACCAGTAATTCGTCTAGCGCCGGATCAAATCCTGTCCGGATCATTCCGCCATCTTTCGTCGAAATCGGTGGAGCCTCGACAAAAGCACGGTCGAGCAGATCGGTTAATTCATCGTGCGGATCAAGTCCAAGTGCAAGCTGTCCGAGCCGGTCACTGAGTAATTCTTCAAGTGCCGCTTGAATCCGCGGAATCAGACGCAGCGTTGACTTCAACTGGACAAGATCGCGGGCGGAAGCGGTCCCGTACCCGACTTTTGCGACCAATCGTTCCAAGTCATAAACTTCCCGCAATGTATCCTTCAACTGTTGTCGCTCGAAATAATGTGCCAGCAGTTCTTCGACGGCGTCCAGCCGCTCGGCAATCGTGTGTTGTGACAGCAACGGTTTTTCGAGCCAACGCTTCAGCATCCGGCCGCCCATTGCCGTACCCGTGACGTCAAGCAGTCCCAGTAACGATCCCTTTTTATCGCCGGTCCGGGCAGACCGGACCAGCTCCAGATTTTTGACCGTATTCGGTTCGAGCTGCATGAAGTCGGCCGCTTCGTAAACGATGGCCGGTTGCAAGTGGGCAAGCGACCGTTTTTGCGTATCATGCATGTAGGCATAGAGCACAGCAAAGGCGTCTGCTTGTGCCGTATCAATCGCCCGGTCACCGTGAGGATGGTTTTCCCGGCGTGCACTCTGCGTCAATGGAATCTGTAAATGGCTGAGTGCTGCCTCATGTTCACTTGTCGTCACGATGATTTCTCGCGGCAGGATGATGCTCAGCTCCTTTGCGACCGCATCAAGCGTCGCAACGCTCGTCAAGGCACTTTCGCCGGTCGAGACGTCTCCGCGGGCAATACCGAACCGTCCGTCCTGCTCGACGACGGCGACCAGGTAGCGGTTTTCTTTTTCCGTCAACGATGACATCAAGGTTCCCGGTGTGATGACTTGGACGACTTCGCGTTTGACGAGCCCTTTCGTCAACTTCGGATCTTCGACCTGGTCACACAGCGCCACCTTGTATCCCCGTTCAATCAATTGTTCGATGTAACCGTTCGCTGCGTGATGCGGGACACCGCACATCGGAATCGGATGTTCGGCATTTTTGCCGTTTTTCGCTGTCAGCGTCAATTCGAGTTCATGTGCGACTTGTTTCGCATCTTCGAAAAATAATTCGTAAAAATCACCTAACCGATAAAACAAGAAGGCATCCGGATAGTCGGCCTTAATCGAAAAATATTGTTTCATCATCGGCGTGTTATGGACTGCTTCCATGCTGTTCACCTCATTCGCGTAAAAAGCCGACGGGAATCCGTCGGCTTTTCCAATTCAATTCATTGATTAATAGCCGCAACCGCCGCTTTTATTTTCTGCATCCATGCCGCTGCCTGTTTTCCCCGCCAAGACATCGCCGTCAGTCGCTTCGATGATTTGATCCGTGATGCCGTTTGAAATCGTCACCGTCACGTATTGAAGAAGTCCGTTTACTTCTTCCTGTGATTCCTGGAATTGTTGCACGACGGGCATTTCGTCGAGTTCAGCGAATAATTTATCCAGTTTTGCTTCGACACGTGCCAAGGCTTCCGTTTTACCGTAATGCTGGCAGTTAACGGCTTCTTTTTGCAGAAACTTGATTTGTTTCATCATCTTTTGAACTTTTTCGTTCCCGTTGATGTTTGCTTCAGCAGCTTTGAATCGTTCTACTTCTGATGTCTCAGAAATCATTTTCGCGATCTCATTGGCCTTTTCGATGATTTGTTCATCTGTGTACATAAACATTCGTCCCCTCTATCGGAAGCGGTGATCCCGCTACGCTTATCATATCTACAAACTATGACTCGTTCTTAACGCATTTATTATACCGTTCTCTTAGAGGGGTGACAAGAATAGTTCCTTATTCAATCGAGCGCCACAGCAGATAGGCGGCGTGACTACGGTATGGGGCAAATTCTTCCGCCAGTGAAACTGCCTCTTCAACACTCGGCCGGGTCCCGTGCAAGTGCTCAAACGCCCGTAAAATGCCGATGTCCGACGCCGGAAACAGGTCCTCCCGTCCGTATCCGAACATTAAAACGTTTTGTACCGTCCAGGGACCGACTCCTTTTAAGGCAATCAATGTCTCCGCGATCGTTGCGTCGGATGCTTCCGTTAACCGGTCAAAATCAATCCCGGCCCGCGCTGCTCCCAGGAGGTACTCGACTTTTCGTCCGGACAGTTGCAGTACCCGAAGCTGTTCCGGTTCAAGCTTCCGTAACCGGTCTGCCGTCGGCGGGAAAATCACCCCGTCCTGTTCCGTTCCGAATGTCCGGCAAAACCGTTCCATCAGGACTTGCGCAAAGGCCAGATTGATTTGTTGATGGATGATTGACCGGATGAGTGCAGTGAACGGACTAATATCCAGCACAAGCCGCTCCGCTCCAAACGTGGCCACGACTTCTGAAAGCGAGGTGTTTGATAAGTGCTGGCTTGGATTCGTCGTATCCAGACGAAACCGGCGGCGCAATTGCTGCACCATCGGTTTCTGTGGACCGTTTCCGGACAAGAGCAGTGTCCGCGGACCGGATGCTTCCATCTGACCGATGAAGTTTCCCTCCGGCAACAAGAGCGGAACAAACAACCGACCGTCCTGTTCGACCTGTAACCGGTCACCCCGAAGGCGTTTCCGGATACCGGCAAAGTCATAGTCGTCTTCTAACAGTAACTGTTCCTGCCACATACAATCGCTCCCTCAACCAATGAATAGTTTGATCCCACCAAGAATCAGACCAATAAAAAATCCGCAAATCGCGCCGTTAACGCGAATCCATTGCAAATCGTTCCCCACCTTGTCTTCAATCATATGAATCAACGTTTCCGTATCAAAACGGTTTAAGTTTTCCCGGACCAGGCCGCCGATTTTTTGGTGGTTTTGATCCACGAACCGTACGAGCTGATCTTTCATCCAGCGGTCACTTTCTTCTTTGAACGTCGGATGCTGATCCCACTCGTTCAGCGCTTGGTTCATCAACGGTAAAGCACGATTTTCCCAGAAAGAATCAGATGCCAAGTACGTTTTCAGCTCCTCGATTCCTGTCGTGTAGGCCCGGTTCAAGACCGGTTGCAAATCAAAACGATCAACTTCTGCTGCTTTCCATTGATCAATTTTTGCAAGCCGCTCTTCATCTTGCGTCAATTGCGCCAAATTCCGGCGTACATGATCAAGAATCGCCAGACGGTTCGGGTGATGCACCTGCTTCATATCTTCAATCACACTCAGCAGGACGGATTGAATGACAAGGCTCAACCGTTCTTCCGAGTAGACTTTTTGTACCGTCTTCGCCGTAACGCGTAAAAAGGTGTTTTTTTCCTGATCAATCATGGCGTGATACGCCAAACGGCCAATTTGATCACGGATCACGGGATCTTCGAGCAACCGTTGCCCGTACCCGAGCAATTGGTCGATGGCGAGTTCATCAAGACGCCGTTCCTCGTTTAATCCCATCAGCCGTTCTGCCAATCGTTTGGATGGATACGCTTTGACCGTGTCGGAAATCCGTTCATCGACGACCTTCAGGATCGCTTCTTTCGGCAGTTTGTGTAGAATACCGGCCAACAGTTCCGTGACCGTCGAACGAAACGCCGGTAACAGGACAATTGAACGCAACAATTTGATGAAACGGTCGGCGAGCGTCATATGCCGTAACTTTTCAACGATACTCTCTTTATTGAGCAAGTCTTTTTCGAGCATCTGGACGATCGACTCGATGACCCGCTCCCGGTTTTTCGGCAATAGGTTCGTATGGGGAATTTTCAATCCGAGCGGGTGCCGGAATAATGCCGTGATGGCAAACCAGTCTGCAATTCCGCCGACAAGCCCTGCTTCAAAACCGCTCTGCAACCAAAATACCCAATCGTTTTCTTTAAACGGCAATGAGACGATAAAGCCGACTGCCATGAAAATCAAGGACACGGTCGCCAGACGCCGGGTCGATGATTTTGGTTTTAATTGTTGTTGCAAGATGGTTCCTCCTTCTCGCTGCATGTTTTGTCATACTTCGTATACGTTTAAAAACGCATCCAAGTTTCGACATGAAAGAGTCCCAGCCTCAACCGGACTGGGACTCATTATGTAGTTAAAACGTAAATTCACCGAAATTTTCGCCGTCCCATGTTGCTGTCGCTGTCGACACAAAGTAGACGAGTCCGTTTCCAAATGTATTTTCCATCAATGAAACGATTTGATGACCGGCTGTCTGTTCGACGAACGCCAATCGGACTTCTTCTTTTCCTTGATAAATTCGTTCATATACGCTTAATCCCCGGGCATTGATGAAGGTGCGGGCGTTTGTAAAAATCAACGGACCGACTTCCGGGCGACGTTCTTGAATGAAATCTTGACACTTGTCTTCAAACTGATTCAATCTCGTTCACTCCTTCTCTCTCTTTTTTCGCTCATGAATAACTACTTCCCGTCTCGCCTCAATCATAATCCTGTTCTCAAAAAAAAGCGACCATCCGGCCGCTTCTTTCATTATTTCCCAAACTCTTTTCTAAATCTTCACACCGAACTCCCGGGCCACATGAATGGCGGAAGTCGTCGCTCCGATTGTTCCGGCACCCGGAAATACAGTATCGCCGATGATATAAAGTCCCGGGACACCCGTCCGAAACGAGGCAGCGCGAAACAAACTTGTCGACGGCAATTGCGGATATCCGCCGACACCGCCATCCGGACGTGATGTATAGCGAACCCAGGCACCCGGTCCACCGGGATGGCGTTCAATGACTTGATCTTGAAAACCGGGGAATTCTTGTTCTAAAATCGTTTCGAACTTTTCCTGCATGGCTTCGACTTGCCGGTCATATTGCGCGCGGTCGTCGCGTGCGAACTGACCGATCGGAATATGGCAGGACATCGTCAACGTCCGACACCCGATTGGTGCCCGCTCGATGTCTCCCGTCCGGGATATGGAGATGAACGCATGACCCGACGGTAGAAGCGGATCGTGAATTTGCCGAAAGGCGTGATCCTCTTGAATGATTGTCTCAGGAATCGCTGCGTAATACGTAAATGTTGCCCACTGCGTTAAGTCAGCTTGTCGCTTGTACGTCCGGCCCAATGCAAGTCGCAATGACGGTTCGACCAGTTTCTGCATCGCTTCGATCGGCACGGCACCGATGACGGCATCGGCCAGTAAAAGTCGTCCCCGCCGATCTTCGATTAAAAAGCCATCCGCCGTTTGACGGACAGAGGTGATTTTACGACCGAGCAATACTGTTGCTCCGTCCGCTTCAGCAGCAGCTTTCAGACGTTCTGCGACTTGATACAGTCCACCCGGAACGTAATACGCGCCGTCATGATAAATCGACAATGCAACGGCTCCAAGCAACGCCGAAGCTTCTTTTCCCGTCTGCATGCTATCGAGTAAAATCCCGTCGATCAGTTGTGCAAAAACCGTCCCGTCCAACTGATGTTTCCGGAGAATGTCACCAACCGTCCGCGCCAGATAGGGAAGTAGCGGCAGACTTGCTTTTGTTTCCCGGACAATCATCCGCGCATCACGCAACGTTTTGAGCGGTAACGCCGGTAAGGCCTGCATTAACGGTCGGACGTGTTGCTGGATCCGGTCCAGTTCATCAAAAAAGTGTTGAATCGCATCTGCCTGCTCAGGAAACTGGTCCTTTAAATGCGCAATGAAACGGTCCCGTTCCCGATAATAGAAGATATCATGCCCGTCCAACTTGATTGTCATGACGGTTTCGAGCAATTCGACAGGCTGGTCGATTTGCAGGTGCTGCAGCACCCGGTCATGAATACCGCCGGACTCAAAACCCATTCCGAGTGTCGCACCGACCGGATAGGTAAAGTCTTTGCGGGTAAACTTACCCGCTGACCCGCCCCATTCACGGCTTCCTTCGCACAAAGTCACATCATGCCCGTTTCGAGCGAGTAACGCCGCAGCGGTGACTCCCGCTATTCCGCCTCCGATGATGACAATCCGTTTCATGACGGTTCCTCCTCTGTCTCTGTGACCAGATTTTCTTTAAACAAAAAATTGCGGACTTCTTTGAAAACCGGTTCCCGGCGATGGATCGTAAAATGATCATACTTATAGGATTTCGTTTGAATGTTATCCGTATACGCATCAAGCGCAAACGAGCTTTTGAGCGGAATCAAATTGAAGTCTCCACCTTTCGCTCCAAAAGAATAGACCAGCACATCCCGGGGCCATGTCTCCAAACGATCCTTCAGATTTTTCATCGCCGCCGAGTTTTCAGCCAAATCCTGAATCGCCGGACTGTTTGTATTCGTACCGAACGGAGCAAGCGTCAGCCCGAGCGTCGCATAATCCGAGCCGCTGATTGGTGCATCGAGCGTCACGACTTTTCGGACATGGTACGGGATATCTTCTTTCAGTATATAGGCGACGACATCGACTCCGCCCATACTGTGACCGACGAGTTGGATGTCCGTAAACGTCGCCTGTTGCTTTTGGTCATATTGTTCAATTGCTGTACTGAGCCATTTTTGTTGATTAGCAAGACTTGCTTCATCGTCTTCAAAGACAATCCGGACAAGCGGATAACCGGTCGTAGACGGTTTGACGTCACAAACTACTTTCCCATTTCGTGACACATCACATCGTCCGCCGTCATCTGCCAGCTTCTTTTTCGTGAAGTTCTCCATCATCGGCAGGAAGGTCCGCTCTGTCCCGAACAGACCGTGAACCATGAATGTCGGCGTGATTTCGCCGACCTGTTGCGCGACAATCTGTTTTGTCGGCGGTGGTGCACTCGACGTCTCGTCGGCAAAGAACCACCAGGCACTGCCACCGACAAGCAGACAGACGAGTACCGAGATACCTATGGTCTGCAGTTGTTTGCGGCGTAATTTCCGGACGTGATGAACAATCCAAAAGATAAGCAGACAAACCCCGATCAACAAAACGATTCCCGTGACGATCCAGCCGGTCGGATTCGGAACATAGGCGATCAGCTGTAACTCGTTAGCCTTTGTCCCGTACAGTTTCCACGAGACATTATTATGATTCGACCAGTCGATTTTTTCCCCATTTTGCAGACCAATCACTTTCGGTCCATGAAGATTGATTTCAATATCTGCCTGCCGGAGATAACGATCGGCTAATTTTTTAACCTGTCCGGTCGGCTGATAGCCTTTGATGTTCAACCGGTCGATACTTAAATCAATGTTCGTATCCAGTCGATACGTATTAAACCAAAATCCTTTTTCCTGTTTGACTTCATACGTTGTATCCGGCGGGATGAGGATACCGCCGATCCCTGTTTTCCATTCATCTTTAATCGTTGCCAAATCTTCGAATTTGGCAAATTTCTTTTCCATCCGGATGCCTTCGTAATCATCCTGCGTCTTGAACGTCTTTGCCGCGTACCCGTTCTTCTCAGCCTGTTTGACATACGTATTCCAGTCCGGGTTCAGATTAAGTAATCGCGCTACAGGATGCTCTTTTGCCGCGTATGTCGTTTTCAAGGTGACACTTTTGTCGGTATGGACCGTCGCATCGTATTGGATCCGGATACATCCGCCAAGTACCATTGCCATCAACGCGAACGACAGGACAATAAGTTTTTTTCGTTTGCTGATCAAATCGTCACACGCCCTTTCTCTCTGCTATCAGCTCGTTTTTCTTTTCCCTAACTCGGAAGTCCTCATGCTTCAAAATGAGAATGTCCAAAAAAATGTAACAGACTTTAAGCCGTCACGCTCTAGTTGTTTAGACATGAAGAAGTCACTTCAGTCTTTGTCCTTCTACTTTTCCAGAAAAATATCCGACGCTTGTATCTGTTGTGAACAAATACATTCATTCAACTTCTAATCATTTAAATTCTGTTGTTTTTATGATTATATCAGCTGATTTGACCGTTATCAGCAAGTGATTGCTGCTTTATTAACATATGAATTTTGTAAAATACTTCGAGATTTTTATTTCCGTATAGTTTATAGAAATAAAAAATCGGAAAGTTAAGCAAACAAAAATTGTCATTGCATCTCCAATTTTTGTTTGTTATCATTCAACTTGAAGATGACAATGATAATCATTATCAGTTAATTCGTGAAAGAAAAACACATACATATTCACAAAAGAATTGATTTGATGCATTGTCTAAAACCAAAAGGAGATGAATTAAAATGGGGACACTCAAAACATCGATGGTGATGAGCTCACTCGCCGTCTTACTTGCCGCTTGCGGCACAGCGAACGAAACGACTACAGACAGTAAACAATCTGCTACAAAAACGGTCGAAATCACGGATGCACACGGTACGGTCAAGGTACCCGTACAACCAAAGAAAGTCGTTGCACTCGATAACCGGACATTCGAGACACTCGCTGCCTGGGACGTCGAGCTCGCTGCCGCTCCGGTCGGACTGTTGCCGGCTGAATCGCCGTACGCCAAAGACAAGGAAATCGTCGACGTCGGCATGCACTTCGAACCAAACCTCGAAGCCATCGCCGGTGTCAATCCGGATGTCGTCATCGTCGGTCAACGTTTTGCGGATTACTACGACGAGATCAAAAAGTTAGTCCCGGAAGCTGCCGTCATCGATTTGGACATCGAATTGCCTGAAACATCCGGAACACCGGGTGAACTGTTAGTCAAAGGTCTTGAAGATACGACACACACTCTCGGTCAAATCTTTGCCAAGAAAAAAGAAGCCGACCAACTCGTCTCGACCTTCGAACAGTCGATTCAGGATGTGAAAAAATCCTATAACGGAAAAGACAGCGTCATGTCGGTCATCGTCTCGGGTGGAGACATCGGTTTCTCCGCTCCGATGAGCGGTCGTGTCTTTGGACCGATGTATGACATCTTCGGCTGGAAACCGGCACTTGAAGTCAAGCAGAAATCAGGTAACGATCAAGGAGACGAAGTGTCGGTCGAAGCCATCGCGCAAAGCAATCCGGACCGTTTGCTTGTTTTAGACCGTGACGCTCCGCTCGGAAACGCCAAAGATGCTGTTCCGGCGGAAGATGTCATCGATCGTGCTCCGGCGCTTCAAAAGACGACAGCCGTCAAAGAAGACCGGATTGTGTATACACCAAAGGACATGTACTTAAACGAATCAATTCAGACCTATTCAGAATTTTTTCAAAGTGTGTCGAAAGCATTTGTGAAGTAAATGGACCAGATCAAGCCGCAACAAGTGAATGGAAGTGTTGAGCCGATTGCTCGACCTTCCTTTTCTGTCGTTTGGACGCCACCGTTTATCATCGCCCTGCTGATCATCGGTCTCCTTGCCGTTACTTCCCTGTTTACCGGAGTCTATGATCTCGGGAACACGGCAAATGACTTTTCTATGTTTTGGATTACACGTGTCCCGAGGACGATTGCCCTGATGCTGACAGGTGCAGCCATGGCGATGGCGGGACTCGTCATGCAACTGATTACACAGAACCGGCTCGTCGAACCGACGACGACCGGCACGATTGAATGGGCGGGACTTGGACTATTGACCGTCTATCTGCTTGTTCCGGCACCGACATTGATGATGCGGATGACCGGTGCGATCGTGTTCGCTTTCGCCGGCACGATGGTGTTCTTTTGGTTCCTGCGTTCAGTCCAGCTCCGTTCTTCATTGATCGTACCGATCATCGGACTCATGCTCGGTGCTGTCATCTCAGCCATTTCCACCTTCTTAGGTTTATATTTCCGGGCGAGCCAGGCGCTGGAGGGATGGTTTGTCGGATCGTTTTCATCCGTCCAGATCGGGCGCTATGAATACTTATGGATTATTGTCGGGGTCACGATGTGTATTTTCTTTCTCGCCAATCGTTTGACAGTAGTCGGTCTCGGCGAGGATATCGCGACGAGTCTCGGCATTCATTACAACCGTCTGATGATCATTGCAACGGGTCTGATCGCCTTGTCCGTCGGCATCGTCGCGACGGTTATCGGAAACTTACCGTTTCTCGGTCTGATCGTGCCGAATCTCGTCTCGATGATGCGCGGGGATGACTTGCGCAGTAACTTGCCGTGGGTCTGTATCATCGGGATGGGGACGGTTCTCGTCAGTGATTTAATTTCGCGGACGTTGATTCAACCCTTTGAATTGCCGGTTTCACTGATTCTCGGAACGGTTGGTGCAGCCGTCTTCATTCTCATCCTGTTGCGGCAACGAAAAAGAGGAGGTATTCGATGAGTACAGTCATGCACAGAAAACCGAAACCTTCCCCAGCTGAACGAACGACCGCTCATAAGAGCAGCCGGAATGCTTCGGCCTTCCCTTCTAAGCGACTTGCGCGCCGCTACTGGATTTTGTTGTCCCTGTTTTTGTCCGGTGGACTGCTCTGTTCGCTTGGTCTCCTGCTCTACAACAATCCGGTTCCCGTTCAATCACCGTCCTTTTGGCCGGTCGTCGAACGCCGGATCACAGCCATCGTGACAATGGCGATTGCCGCACTCTGCCAAAGCCTTGCCACCGTCGCCTTTCATTCGGTCACGAATAACCGGATTATCACACCGTCCCTGCTTGGATTCGATGCACTGTACTCGACGATTCAAACGTCGATGATCTTTTTCTTTGGTGCAGGGGCTCTGATCGGTTTTTCAGGGACGGGAGCATTTTTGACCCAAGTCGGTCTCATGCTCGTGATGAGTCTGCTCCTCTATGGATGGCTATTATCCGGAAAATATGCCGATTTACAGCTCATGTTGCTAATCGGCATCATCCTCGGCACCGGACTGAATTCTCTCGCAAGCTTCATGAGACGGATGCTCGATCCGTCCGAATTCGATATTCTGCAGGCGCGACTGTTCGGTTCAGTCACAAATGCCGATGCTGCCTATTTTCCAATCGTGATTCCGGTCGTTCTGATCGTCAGTATCTTGTTGTTTCTGTCGGCGAACCGTCTGAATGTCATCGCCCTTGGAAAAGACGTCGCGACCTCGTTCGGCGTCAATCACCGCCGAAGTGTCATCTATGTCCTCATCCTCATTTCCTTACTCATGTCGATGTCGACGGCACTGATTGGACCACTGACGTTTTTCGGTTTTCTCGTTGCCACACTCAGTTATCAGGTCGCTTCTACATACGACCATAAATACGTCTTACCGATGGCATTTTCGATCGGCTTTCTCGTTCTGACGAGTGCCTATTTCTTCATGTATCATATATTCAATGCACCGAGCGTCGTCTCCGTCATCATTGAACTCTTTGGCGGTCTGATTTTCTTAACGGTGTTATTACGAAAGGGGTCCCTATGATTAAATTAACGCAAGTCAAAAAAACGTATTCGGATCATGTCCAAATCGGTCCGCTTGAACTTGAAATCCCGCAAGCCGGGCTGACCGCACTGATCGGACCGAACGGCGCCGGTAAATCGACGACACTGATGATGATCGGTCGTCTGCTGCATCTCGACGAAGGACAGATCCAGGTCGCAGGACTCGATGTCTCAAGTACGAAGTCCAAGGATCTGGCAAAAATCCTGACGATTCTTCGTCAGGAAAATCATTTTGTAACCCGGTTGACGGTTCGCCAACTGGTCGGGTTCGGCCGTTTCCCCTACTCCCAGGGGCGCATGACGCCGGACGACGAAGCCATCACATCAAAATACATCGACTTTCTTGACCTGACACCACTCGAGAACCGTTATCTCGACGAACTGTCAGGCGGACAACGTCAACGGGCTTATGTCGCAATGGTCTTATGTCAGGAGACGGATTACGTGTTGCTGGATGAACCGCTCAACAATCTCGATATCGCCCGGTCCGTCCAAATGATGGGGTATCTTCGTCATGTCGCGGATGAGCTCGGACGAACAATCATTACCGTCTTACACGACATCAATTTTGCAGCGAAATATGCCGACCATATTTGTGCCATGAAACATGGACAGATTGCTGCGTTCGGTACGGTACAGGAAATCATGGTCGCGGACACGCTATCCGATATTTTTGAGACCGATCTCGAAATCATGGATGGACCATACGGACCGATTGCCGTTTACTGAGATAATCCAGCAGGAAACATATCAAAAAGAAGGACGGCGCATCGAGTGATGGCCGTCCTTCTTTTTAGTTTCAGACTTTCTTATTTAATCAATTCTAACTCTTGTCCGACTTGCTTAAATGCTTCGAGTGCCTGCTCTAAATCTTCGCGTGTGTGTTCCGCTGTGACGATCGTCCGGACACGCGCTTTGCCTTTCGCGACCGTCGGGAAAGCAATCCCTTGTGCAAAGACACCGTGTTGACGCAGACGGTCTGACAGCTGATGACATAATGCTTCATCACCGACGATGACCGGTGTGATCGGCGTCGTTGACGTGCCGATATTAAAGCCGAGTTCACGCAAACCATGTTTGAAGAATTCCGTGTTTTCCCAGAGACGGTCAAACAGTTCCGTTTCTTCTTCCATGACGCGGAGCGCTTCCCGGTTCGCTTCGACGACTGCCGGTGGATGCGACGTCGAGAACAGGAACGGACGGCCTTTATGGATCAGATAGTCTTTGACGTGTTGTTCACACGCAACATATCCCCCGAGAACACCAATCGCTTTTGAGAGTGTCCCGACCTGTAAGGCGACTCGTCCGTCGAGACCGAAGTGATTAACGGTTCCACGGCCACTTTTTCCGAGAACACCGGATGCATGGGCATCATCGACCATGACGAGGGCATCGTATTTTTCAGCCAGTTCGACGATTTCCGGGAGTGGCGCAATGTTACCGTCCATCGAGAAGACGCCGTCCGTTACGACGAGACGTGTCCGCGCATCTTGTGTTTCCTGCAGCGCCGCTTCCAGGTCCGCAAGATCAACATGATTATAAATACGGCGTTTCGCTTTTGTCAGACGAATTCCGTCGATGATTGACGCATGGTTCAAGGCATCAGAAATGACGACGTCTTCCGGTCCGAGCAAGGCTGACAACACACCGAGGTTTGTTGCGAATCCGGATTGGAAGACAAGTGCCGCTTCCGTATGTTTAAAGGTCGCCAGTTCCCGTTCGAACGCCTGGTGCATTTCGAGTGTTCCGGCAATCGTCCGGACCGATCCTGTTCCGGCACCGAATTCAAGTGCTGCGTCCGCTGCCCGCTTCGCGAGACGCGGGTGCGCTGCGAGTCCGAGATAGTTGTTCGACGACAGTTGAATCAATTCTTTCCCGTCGACCGTCACCCGGTTGTGCTGGGCACTCTCAAGTGCGACGAGTTCGCGGAACGTTCCCGCTTGTTTCATCTCTTCTAATTCTGTCCGTAAATGCTCAAAACCCATTAATTTGTCCCCCTTGGTTGTAGTACGACCTTTCCACATTTCCCTTGTCGCATCAATTCGAATCCTTCTTCAAACCGTTCGAGTGGTAACGTATGCGTAATCAACGGTTTCACATCGACTTTTCCGCTCGACAGGAAAGCGGACACCTGACTCCATGTCTCATACATCTTCCGCCCGGTAATCCCCTGAACGCGGACTCCTTTGAAGACGACATGGTTCGTCAAATCGATTTCAACCGGTTTGACCGGCAGACTCAAGATGTTAACGTCTCCTCCTGCTGTCACCATCTCGAATGTTTGACCGATCGCGACCGGATGACCGCTCATTTCGCAGACGACATCAATGCCGTCTCCGTCCGTCATCAAACGGACCCGTTCTAGGACATCTTCATGACGCGAATCGATGACGACATCTGCACCCATCGTCTTCGCAAGTTCCAAGCGGTACGGATTGACATCGATTGCGATGACTTCCGCAGCGCCTGCCGCTTTCGCGACGGATACGGCCATCAGACCGATTGGACCACAGCCGACGACTGCCACCGTTTTCGCACTGACATCACTTGCAAGAACCGTATGGACGGCATTGCCCATCGGCTCTTGAATCGATGCGATGCTGGCCGGCATGTCGTCCGGATTGACCCAGAGATTTTCTTCCGGCATGACGACGTACTCCGCGAAACAGCCTTGCGTGTCGACCCCGATGATTTTTGTGTTTTTACAAATATGATATTGACCACGTAAACATTGTTTACATTGATGACAGACGATATGTGTTTCCGCCGAGACGTGGTCCCCGAGCTTCAGACGTTTTGTCCCTTCCCCGAGTTCCACGACTTCGCCTGAAAACTCATGTCCGAAGACGTACGGTGGATTGACACGGGACGCTGCCCAGGCATCCCATTCGTAAATATGGACATCCGTCCCGCAAATTGAAGTCGCCTCGACGCGGATCAAGACTTCACCGCGTTTTGGTGACGGAACCGCCACTTCTTTTAAAACGGCGCCAAATCCCCGTTCTTCTTTGACGAGTGCCCGCATCGTTTTTACTTTCGTCGTGTCTTCTACAGCTGTCACTAGTTTTGTCATCATTCCCCGACTCCTTCGTGGTCCTTGCCTCTTTCTCTAATCGGTCAAGACCAAGTATTGAGCATCCCCAACTAACCAAACAATCATTCACTTCTAGTTTACATGAATTCAGCCGCAAGTTTACCAAATGTTTCTTCATTCATGTCGAGATTTGCAAAAGTCAGCCCCTGATCGGCATACCCGTCGATTTGGGACTGATAATCCGGACGCGAATCGTCCTGATAAATCAAGCCCATGACGAGACCGTTATGTTCGTGGACGACCCTTTTCGCAAGATCAAGATTCGTCGCATCATAGTCATCGAGATCATCCAGTTTCGTCAGATTCTGTTTGAACCAGTCGTACGTGTTGACTTTATTGAACGTCACACACGGACTGAACACGTTGATAAAGGCAAATCCTTTATGTTGCGTCGCCTGTTCAATCAGACTCGTCAATCCTTTCAAGTCATTCGAAAAGCTTTGGGCAACGAATGTTGCGCCTGCCGTCAATGCCAGTTCGACCGGTGAGACACTTTTTTCGATGGATCCTTTCGGTGTCGACTTCGTCTTAAAACCGAGCGCCGACGTCGGGGATGTCTGTCCTTTTGTCAAACCATAGATTTGATTGTCCATGACGATGTACGTCATATCGACATTTCGTTTGAATGCATGAATCGTATGTCCCATCCCGATGGCGAATCCGTCCCCGTCACCGCCGGACGCGATGACCGTCAACTCACGGTTCGCCATCTTGACGCCCTGGGCAATCGGTAACGACCGGCCGTGGACACCATGAAATCCGTACGTATTGATATAACCGGAAATCCGTCCCGAACAGCCGATACCGGAAATCAAAGCCAGTTCCTCCGGCTCCAGTCCGACGTTTGCGACCGCCCGTTGAATGGCCGCCTGAATCGAAAAGTCACCGCAGCCGGGACACCAGTTCGGTTTGACATCGTTTCTGAAATCTTTAAAGGTTGCCATGGAAAACCCCTCCTGCAACGACTTGTTCCACCACTTCCGCCGGATAGAACGGATCGCCGTTGAATTTTAAAATATGTTCAATTTTTTCTGCAAAACCGCAGTTCATCTGAATCAGTTTCGCCAGTTGTCCCGTCGCATTGTATTCGACGACGACGACCTGTTTGGCCCGCTCGAGGTGCGGACGGACGAGTTCACTCGGAAACGGATGCATCTGCCGGATATGGAGATGATCGACATGAATGCCCTGTTCTTCAAGACGCGGTATCACTTCTTCAATCGTTCCGCGCGTCGAGTTAAAACCGACAAACAGAATATCCGGTGTGGCATGCTGTTCTGTGACAAGGACGGCATCCTTCATCCGGAACCGGTTTAACTTGCGGAGACGTTTCGTCATTTGATCGACCCGATTCTTCGTCGCTTCCGACGGACGGCCTTCTTCGTTATGTTCGACTCCCGTCACATGATGAATACCGTGTTTCGTACCCGGGACGACACGCGGACTGATTCCGTCTTCCGTCACTTCATAGCGTTTGAAGTACGCTTTTCCTTCAAGTTCCGGCAGTTCATCAAGCATCAATTTCCCGCGGCGGATTTCAACGCGGTTGACATCAAGCGGTTCGACAGACTGTTTCCCGAGCGATAACATCAAATCCGTCAAGAGAATGACCGGACATTGGTATTCTTCCGCGATGTTGAATGCTTCCGCTGCATCATAAAAAGCTTCCTCGACTGTCGACGGCGCCAAGACGACTTTCGGAATCTCACCGTGTGTGCTGTAAATCATCGCCATCAAGTCGGACTGTTCCTGTTTCGTCGGCAGTCCGGTCGAAGGCCCCCCCCGTTGTGTATCAATGATGACAAGCGGCGTTTCCGTCATTCCGGACAAACCGATTGCTTCTGCCATCAGCGACAGACCGGGTCCGGCTGATGCCGTCAAGGCCCGGACGCCGGCGTAGTTGGCACCAATTGCCATCGTAACTGCGGCCAGCTCATCTTCCGTCTGAACGACGGTTCCGCCGAACTGCGGTAATTTTTTAATTAAGTACTCCATGATTTCCGACGACGGAGTAATCGGATAAGCTGCCATCAGACGGGCACCCCCTGCAACTGCACCAAGCGCAATCGCATCATTGCCGATCATAAACATCCGTTGCTGTCCGTCTGCCGGATCGAGGACGAAACGTTCCGCTGTTCCAGCCATCGCTTCAAATGCCGCTGCCCCTTCGCGAATCGCCGATAAGTTTTTCTCGACCATTTCCGGTCCTTTGCGGCCAAAAATCTGTTCCACGACCGCCTGGAAACGTTCCGGTGCAATCCCGAGAATCGCACTCGATGCCCCGATGGCAACCATGTTTTTCATCAACGACGTTCCGAGTCCGGACGCAATTTCCGTAAAAGGAATCGGATACAGGACGGCACGTGTCTGATCCGGGTTGGTCGGATTGAACTTCGCATCGGCAATGATGATTGCCCCTTGACGCAACTCATGGAAATTGACATCGATCGTTTCCTGGTCAAAGGCAACCAGAATATCGAGATCGTCGGCGACGGTCCGGACTTCGTGTGTCGCGACCCGGATTTTGTTGTTCGTATGTCCACCTTTGATGCGTGAAGAAAAATGACGGTATCCGTATAAGTAATAACCAAGGCGGTTCAAGGCAATGGCAAAGATCTCACCCGTCGATTCGATCCCTTCCCCCTGCTGACCGCCTACTTTCCATGACAATTGATTGTACATCGACGTTCGCTCCTTTAATCCCCTGAAATGATTGAAGCTGTCTGCTTCACTATCCTCCCCCATGATACCGATTTCCCGATGCTTGTACAATGCTCCGCTGACGAATCCGTTGATTTTTTCCTGTAATCCGTCATAAAAAAAGGCCATCTACTCCAACGAGTAAATGGTCTGGTTTAACGTAGGACCTATGTCCAATGATGCATCATCGTGGTTCAATGATTAATTTGATTGCCGTCCGTTCCTCGCCATCAATCATGATGTCGGTAAATGCCGGAATACAGATCAAATCCATGCCTGACGGTGCGACAAATCCTCTTGCGATTGCAACCGCTTTGACGGATTGATTGAGTGCACCTGCTCCGATTGCCTGAATTTCGACAGAACCTTTCTCTCGAAGTACACCTGCGAGCGCTCCGGCGACCGCATTCGGATTCGATTTAGCTGATACTTTCAGGACGTCCATGCATGTACCTCCCAATCAAAAATCAAAACTCAATCAAAGAAAATCGATTGATCCGTTAAATGGATGCGTTCAATCTTCGTTGCTTTTTTTGATACATCATCAATATGAATCAAGACTCCATTTAATTGTTCCCGTCCTTCAGCAACTTCAAACCGGGTTGGGAGCTGTGTTTTAAATTTTCGCAAGACATCTTCTTTGCGCATCCCGAGAACACCGTCGAGTGGACCTGTCATGCCGACATCCGTGATGTAAGCCGTTCCACCTTCAAGAATCCGTTCATCCGCCGTCTGGACGTGCGTATGTGTCCCGACAACCGCCTGGACACGACCTGCCAAGTGATAGCCCATCGCGATTTTTTCACTCGTTGCTTCCGCATGAACGTCAACGAAGATTGCATCGACTTCACCCTCGACTTCAGCAATCAGTTCATCGACTGTCCGGAATGGATCGCCGAGCGGCGGTAAGAAGACCGTCCCTTGAACGTTGATGACGGCGATTTTCTTGTTGCCGACTTTTAAGACCATCATGCCACGACCCGGTGTACCTTCCGGATAGTTCGCCGGACGGACGATTCGATCCGCGTCATCGATCCAGTCAAAGATGTCCCGGTTATCAAACGTATGGTTCCCCATCGTCACACCATGGAATCCAAGTTCAAGTAACTGATGATAAATCGATTTCGTGATCCCGCGGCCATGCGCTGCATTTTCTCCATTGACGAGCATGACAGTCGGATTATATTTGGATTTAATGCGTGCTGTAAACTGCTGTAAGATATGACGGCCGGGTGCTCCGACGACATCTCCGATAAATAAGATTTTCATGAAACATTCCTCCAAGTAATTAAAAAAGTGGCGGTCGCCCGCCACTTTGCTTATTTTGCGTATTCGACCGCTCGTGTTTCCCGAATGACCGTGACTTTGATATGACCCGGATAATCGAGTTCTTCTTCGATTTTTTTCCGGATATCGCTTGCCATCTTATGGGCAAGGACATCGTCGACGACATCAGGACGAACGATAATCCGTACTTCACGACCTGCTTGAATCGCAAAGGACTTCTCTACCCCGTCAAATGATTCTGAGATTTCTTCCAGACGTTCGAGACGTCGGATGTAACTCTCGAGTGTTTCTTGACGTGCACCTGGACGGGCGGCAGATAAGGCATCTGCTGCTGCGACCAGAACGGAAATGACAGATGTCGCTTCCGTATCCCCGTGGTGGGAAGCAATCGCATTGATGACGGTTGGATGTTCTTTGTACTTCGTACCAAGTTCCACTCCGATTTCAACGTGACTTCCTTCCACTTCGTGGTCAATCGCTTTCCCGATATCGTGGAGGAGACCAGCGCGTTTCGCAAGTGTTACATCCTCACCGAGCTCTGCTGCCATCATACCGGCAAGATGAGCGACTTCGAGTGAGTGGAACAATACGTTTTGACCGTAACTTGTCCGATACTTCAAGCGGCCGAGAATTTTGACGAGATCCGGATGAATCCCGTGAATCCCGACATCATATGTCGCTTCTTCACCGATTTCACGAATCCGTTCGTCGACTTCCCGACGTGATTTGTCGACCATCTCTTCAATTCGTGCCGGGTGAATCCGACCGTCTTGAACGAGTTTTTCAAGGGCCATCTTCGCCACTTCGCGGCGAATCGGATCAAATCCGGACAAGATGACCGCTTCCGGTGTGTCATCGATGATTAAATCGATACCCGTTAACGTTTCGAGGGTCCGGATGTTACGGCCTTCACGACCGATGATCCGGCCTTTCATCTCGTCATTCGGCAAGTTGACGACCGAAACCGTCGTCTCTGCGATATGTTCCGCGGCGAACCGTTGAATCGCAAGTGAAAGAATGTTGCGTGCTTTTTTGTCTGCTTCTTCTTTTGCTTTTTGTTCGATTTCTTTTTGAAGAATGGCTGCATCGTGCATGGCAGCTTGTTTCGTCTCATCCATGATGATAGCTCTGGCTTCGTCTTGCGAAAGATTCGCAACACGTACGAGCTCTTGGCGTCCCTGTTCATACAGGTCCTCTACTTTGCGTTCTAACTCTTCAGCTTGATGCTTCCGTTTCGCGATCTCTGCATCACGCGTATTGATTTGTTCTTCCTTGCGGTCGATGGAATCAACACGGCGATCGAGTGTCTCTTCTTTTTGGAGCAATCGTCCTTCTTGTTTCGTTAACTCTTGACGACGTTCACGAAGCTCTTTTTCGACTTCATTCCGAAGTTTAAAGGCTTCATCTTTCGCTTCGAGCAATGCTTCTTTTTTCGTTGCTTCCGCTGATACTTGTGCACGTTCCACGATTTTCGTCGCTTCTGTTTCCGCGCCTTGAATCTTTGCTTCTGCAATCGATTTCCGCAAGAAGTAGCCTACGATGAATGCGATCAGTATTGCGAGGAGAAGTATGACAATCCAAGTTGTTGTACCCATGGGTTCACCTCCCCTTTACAAGGTGTTTCTTAGTTCATTTCGGTTATTCATCGAAGCTGTCTAAAAAACGTACATCTATATTGTAAGGATAGCACTCGTTCATTGTCAACGAACGGGCGGGAAAGAATTCCTATGTTTTCCTCTTTTCAACAAAAAAAGAGCAGAATCTGAATCGATTCCACTCTCTTTCGGCTTATTCTGCAAACAAATCTTCATCTTGACCTTCTTCAAAGTCAACCGGTTCTTTCCGATCGACGAGACCGTGATGTTCACGAATCAATCGTTCGACCTCATCCGCAACATCCGGATGTTCGATCATGTATTGTTTTGCATTTTCACGTCCTTGACCAAGACGCTCTGAATTGTATGAATACCAAGCACCACTTTTTTGGACGATATCAAGTTCTGTTCCAAGATCAATCAATTCACCAAATTTCGAGATACCTTGTCCATACATGATATCGACTTCCGCTTGTTTGAACGGCGGAGCGATTTTGTTTTTAACGACTTTCAGTTTCGTCCGGTTTCCGACGATATCTGTACCGTTTTTCAAGGCTTCTGCACGACGGACTTCAAGACGGACAGATGAGTAGAACTTCAAGGCACGTCCACCTGGAGTCGTTTCCGGGTTACCGAACATAACACCAATTTTTTCACGAATCTGGTTGATGAAGATGACGATTGTTTTTGATTTGTTTGTCGCACCGGACAATTTACGTAACGCCTGACTCATCAAACGGGCTTGCAGACCCATATGCGAGTCACCCATTTCGCCTTCGATCTCGGCTTTCGGAACAAGTGCAGCTACTGAGTCGACAACGAGGATATCGACAGCTCCTGAACGGACTAAAGCTTCCGCGATTTCAAGTGCCTGTTCTCCTGTATCCGGTTGTGATAACAGTAACTCATCGATGTTGACACCGAGTTTGCTGGCATAAGCAGGATCCAGTGCATGTTCGGCATCGATGAATGCTGCCTGCCCGCCTTGTTTTTGAACTTCAGCAATCGCATGAAGCGAGACTGTCGTTTTACCAGAAGATTCCGGACCATAGACTTCGATTACCCGTCCACGTGGATATCCACCTGCACCGAGCGCTATATCTAATGTGATGGATCCAGAAGAGATTACGGATACTCTCTGATCTGGACTTTCACCTAGTTTCATGATTGAACCTTTACCAAATTGTTTCTCAATCTGGCGTAATGCCATCTCAAGTGCTGCTTTACGATCACTCACGTAGCAGGCCTCCTTTTATTTATCTTACTGAGATTATTGTACTTCTTTTGAGACCGAATAACAAGCTTTTTACGAACATTTATTCGCATAGTTGAAAGAAATCATCTTTTGCCTATTTCGTCCGTCAGGCTGATATTTTGAATGAGCATGAAGTACGCATCTTTGACAGAACGTAATCTAATCATACCACGGTCGAAGGCGGGATACGTCAGTTCAAGTACTTCCGTACCGCCTGAATGTGCCAGGGCACAATAGACCGTCCCAACCGCTCGTCCGCTGTTGCTCGTCGGACCTGCTTCACCGGTTAAAGCGATCGCGAGATCCGTTTGATACAGTTTGCGTGCCCCTTCCGCCATGGCAACGGCAACTTCTCTGCTGACGGCAGTCTGTTCATCAAGTAAGGTATGCGGTACACCTAAGACGTTCACTTTAGCGGTATCCGCATAGACGACGGCACTGCCGCGGAAAACATCACTTGCGCCTTGAATATCGGTCAAACCGCTCGCAAAAGCACCTCCGGTCAGTGACTCCGCTGCAGACAGGGTCAGACCGGCTTTCCGGCAGCGGTCGAGGACGACCTCGGGTAAACTCGTTTCGCCGTAACCGTAAAAGTGACTCCCGACTTCGGCAAGTATCTGCTGCTCCAGCGTGTCAAGCATACCAAGGGCGACTTGTTCATCAAGCGCCTTTGCCGTCAAACGAAGACGGACTTCTGCTAATTCGGCATACGGTGCGACGGAAGGATTACGGGCGGTCCGGATGAGATTCGCCAACTGATCGTTTAATGCCGACTCTCCGATGCCGAAGAAACGTAATGTTCTCGATTTAATCGTTTCCTTGCCTAAAAGATGATCGAAATGGTCCGCAATGATCCGTTTCATTTCCCGCGGAACACCCGGTAGCAGAATGTATTGATGGTCCGGTGTATGAACGGACATACCCGGTGCAAATCCCGCCTGGTTCGTCAAAACATCGGCTTGATCGATGACAAGGGCCTGTTTTTTTTCGTTCTCCGTCATCGTGCGTCCCCGCGTTTTTAAAAATGCCTCAATCCGGTCGTAGGCCGGTTGATCCACATGAAGCGTCCGTCCGAGCAGGTCCGCCACGACCTCTTTCGTCAAGTCATCTTCCGTCGGTCCAAGTCCTCCGGTAATGACAATCAATTCCGCCCGTTCCTGGGCCCGTGTGACGACTTCGACCATCCGATCCCGGTTATCTCCGACGACCGTATGGTAATGCACGTCAATGCCGCATGTCGCAAGCCACTCCGATAAATACTGGGCATTCGTATTCGCAATTTCCCCTAACAACAATTCACTTCCGACAGCAATGATTTCTGCTTTCATCCTACGTCCCCGCTTTCTTAACTATACGAAAAGACTGTTCGGTTTGACGAACAGTCTTGTTTGATCCACCTTACATGGATTTCGTAATTAATTTGATATTTTTCGAGAAATACTCGAGACCTGAATAAATTGTTAAAATCAACGCCAACCACATCGTGATTTCCGCAAAAGGAATGTTGAATAACGCAAATCCGATATCGTGCAGTAAAAAGGCGATGATGGATGTCAACTGGACCCAGGTCTTTGCTTTTCCGGAATTTCCGGCCGCAAGGACGATCCCTTCATCTGAAGCGACAAGACGGAGTCCTGTCACAGCAAATTCACGGCATAAGATGATGACGACGACCCAGGCAGCTACGAATCCGAGTTCGACTAAATAGACGAGTGCCGCAGCGACAAGCATCTTGTCGGCGAGTGGATCCATAAATTTACCGAAGTTCGTGACCAATTTGTTTTTCCGGGCAATATACCCGTCGAGCCAATCGGTGATGGCGGCGACGGAAAAGATCATCGCGGCGACGAAGTGGGAAACCGGGAGTTCCGCTCCTAAGACATCCCACTGTCCCCAGTCTGGATTGATGGCTAAGACGGCAACGAACACGGGAATCAGTAACACGCGTAAGACCGTCAATTGATTGGGCAAGTTCATTCTCGTATCCCTCCTTTTCGGGTTATGTATGTCAGCAAAACGGCTGACATGAAGAAGACACGCCTTATGGCGTGGCTACTTTCTTCAAGTAAATATTTTGAACGAGGAGGGAGCGGTTAAGCTTAAGCTCCTGATTGTTGACGAGAATCCGGTCGATTCCTTTGATGGAGCCGACCCGAATCCGAATCACGTCCGTTTTGGCATTTTTGACGACGATCGGGTTTGGATCTGACGCATTGATATGGTCAGGTGCGAGTGCTTGTCCTTCTAAAGAAGTATCCCGTACACCGACGAACGGTGACGGTGATGCATCTTTTTTGATCCGGATGGATACACTCATTGTACCATCTGTCGGGACTTCATAGGTGATGTCTTGACCGACTGTCGTCTTGACTGCCAATGGTTTTTTCGTTTCTTTTTTTACAGGTTCTTCTTTTTTCGCCGGTTCGTCTTTCGATTCTTCCGCTACCGGCGCGTCTGCTTCCTCACTCGGTGCGTCACCTTCATCAATCGTGACCTCACTTTGTTTCGGTGTCGCCGTTTTCGTTCCGTCACCATCCTGGAACGCCTGGAATCCGTAATACAAGGCTACCCCGATTGCAAAAATCAAGGCAATGATGATGATATTCGGAATCCACCGTTTGGCGACACTTTTCTTCGGTGCCGTTGATTTCGAATACGTCGCACGCCGGGACAGCTCAACGACAGGTTGCGCTTCCGGTTCCGGCAAATCACGTTTGTAAGTCGTAAACACTTCATCGACATCAAGACCGAGTGCTTCCGCGTATGTCTTGATAAAGGCACGTGCATAAAACGCACCCGGCAATTGTTTATAGTCGCCCTCTTCAATCGCAACAATGTAACGTTTTTGAATTTTTGTTGTACTTTGAATTTGTTCAAGAGAGATTCCTAGCGTCTCCCGTTGTTCCTTTAAGTAGGTTCCGAGCTCAGTCATCGGTAACACACCTTCCATTTTCAATACTTATTCGAAATTGAACCAATCGTTCCCGCCATGGGCACGAGGTGGTTCGGTGACAATGATTTCTTCTGTCGAGTTGCGTAATTCAATGATGTAATCAAAATCATCCCACGTGTATTCGCTCGATTTAACAAAAGCATCTGGATGTTCAACGATTTTTGTAGCGGGAAGTCGCATGACTTCACGTAAAATCTGCCAATGCCGCTCGTCGAAATGGCGCTGTGAGACAAGCGCATCGATGATATAAACATAATCGCCTGTCCGTTCATCATCGAACAACGAAGTCCGGACCGTCTGTTTGATTAACGTCGATGAAAGAAATAACCATTTTTTATTGGCACTGACACTCGCCGCAACGATTGATTCGGTTTTCCCGACACGCGGCATACCGCGAACGCCAATCAACAGATGTCCATCCTGTTTGCAGAGTTCGGCCATGAAATCGACGAGAATCCCTAAATCTTCCCGGACAAAACGGAACGTCTTGATTTCGCCGCTGCTGTGGTCGATGTAACGACCATGGCGAATCGCAATCCGGTCCCGGAGTTTCGGTTTACGAAGTTTGATCACGTCAATCGTCGTCATCGTCTTCAGGATGGCTGCGAGTCGCGGGATTTGATCCGGTTGCTTGGTTTGAAGCAACATGCCCCGACGCTGGTGATCGACACCGTTAATCGTGACAATCGAAATATGTAGCATCCCCATGAGTGACGCGATGTCCCCTAATATACCAGGACGATTGACGTTCAGTTCGTACTCCAGATACCACTGTTCGAATTCACTCACGCGCCCTGCCTCCTCTTCAAATCGATTATCCATCCCTCATGTTAAATGATTTTTTGAAAAATGAAAAGCATTCCCCTAAGCAAATTTCACCGGATTACATCCAACCTCCGTCAATTTTGAGAACGGCACCATTCATATACGCCGAATCTTGTCCCATTAAATACGTTATGGCGGATGCCACTTCCTCGACCCGTCCAAAGCGACCGGCAGGTATTTCAGCGAGTGCCAGGTCCCGGTCTTCTGCGGAAAAGACGGCATTCATCGGGGTCTCGATCCAGCCCGGCGTAACGGCATTCACCCGTCCATTCATCGCACCGAGCTCCTTACTGTATGACTTGACGAAACCGAGTTGTGCCGCCTTACAGGTCGAATAGACGACTTCACCGGCGGCACCGAATTCACCTAATACACTGCTGACGACGACGATCGAAAGTGATGCTGAAAAAGCTTTTCGGCTCGTCAAAGTCTGGGCAATCCGAATCAGGGATTCGACATGCAACGTCATCATCGCCTCGATCGAGGAACGGGACTGATCAACGAGCAGACCACTGAAACTCGTTCCGGCAATGTGAACGAATCCTTCAACGGACGGTAATTTCTCACAAAATGCCGTCAAGTTCCTCCGGTCAGACAGATCGCCTGTGACGATCTCCGCCGTCACAGGCAACTGCTTCACCATCTGTTCAAGCTCATGTTGTTTTTGGTGGGTGTGGAGGACGAGTTCATGCCCTTCCGCCGCTAAGCGGAAGACTGTCGCCCGACCAATTGCTCCGCTTGCCCCCGTAATTAAAATCCGCATCGGTCAAGCATACGGTTTAACGATGGAAATCGCACGATTTTCAAGCGCGAACAATTCATCGAACCGGGCTTCGATTTCTTCTTTTGTAATCGATGCAATCAAAGTCGGTAACGTAAACAGATTCGTTCCGGCAAGAGCATGACGTGAGAATTGATTTGCGATGAATTCCGGTGAGTTCAACGAACGGAGGAACTTCCCTTGCATCATGTTCCGCTTCCGGACGACTTCTGTTTCTTCAAAGTCGGGACGGACAGCCAACAGTTTTTCATAGGCTGTGATGAAACGGTCCGGATCTTCCGTCTCCATTCCGAATGTCGCGAAGGCAAATTCTTCTTCACTCGAATAATCAAAGCTGAACGTATCGTCGATCAAACCGTCTTCGTACAACTCGAGATATGTGGATGACGTCTGGTCAAATAACAGGTGTAACAACAGTTCGCTTGTCAGTTCACGACGCAATTGTTCCTGTCCGCCGAGTGAACTGTCTTTATAACCGATCAAGACTTTTGGTGTCTTGACGTCCAGCTCAAGTTCAAATCGTTTACGGAAGACATTGTCTGGTTCGACGCCGTAATCGCGTTCGATCGCCGGACGATCCGTATAATCTTTTTTCGCCTGGTTCGCTTTGATCAAGGCAAGCGTCTCGGCAGGATCGATATTACCGACGACGAACAGCACCATATTGGACGGATGATAGAACGTCCGGTAACACGTATAGAGATCATCCGCTGTAATCTGATCGATTGATTCCGGTGTCCCGGCGATATCGATCCGGACCGGATGTTTCGCATACATCGATTCGATCAGACCGAAGAATAAGCGCCATCCCGGATTATCCTGATACATCTGAATTTCCTGAGTGATGATGCCTTTTTCTTTTTCGACACTCTCTTCCGTGAAATACGGATCCTGGACGAAATCAATCAGCGTTTCAAGATTTTGTTCAATCAACGATGTCGCCGAGAACAGATACGCAGTCCGCGAGAACGATGTAAAGGCGTTTGCCGATGCACCGAGGCGTCCGAATTCTTGGAAAACATCCCCTTGCTCCGACTCAAACATCTTGTGCTCGAGAAAATGCGCGATACCGTCCGGAACATTGACCCACTGTCCATCCTTTTTAAAGCGGTTATCGATTGATCCGTAACGCGTCGTAAACGTCGCATACGTCTTTTCGTAGCCTTTTTTCTGAAGTAAATAGACAGCAAGTCCGTTATCGAGCTGTTCAAAAAATACTGTTTCGTCTGTATCGTGATACGTCAACTGTTCCATTATTCTTCACCTCGCAATAGATAAACTGCCTCAAGCTCGATCGTTGCCGCTAAACGGACGACATCCTCATGTGTTGCCGTCTCGATGAGATGAATCTCATCTTCAAGCGTCAGTCCGCGCATCTTTGATCCATTCAACCAGCCGATTAATTGTCCCGGCTGATCCAGAATTTGCCGACGGGCATTGATTAACATCGCCTTCGTCTGCGTCAGTTCCTGATCCGTGAACTGCCCTGCCTTGAGATCCTTCAGTTGTTCGCCGATAATCGTCTCGGCCCGTTCCGCCTGTTTCGTCTCTACGCCGGCATAGACATACAATGCACTGTTCAGTGCGGCATAACGGGATGCCGCGTAATAGGCGAGACTTTCTTTTTCACGGACATTCATGAACAGCTTCGAATGCGGGAATCCTCCGAATAGGCCGTTCACGATTTGCATCCGAATCGAATCGACGGACGTCGGATCGACACTGACACGATATCCTAAATGCAATTTACCTTGTTTGATCGGTTGCGTCTCTGACGAACGTTTGACACCTGCCACCTGTTTTTGAGCCGGAATGTAGTGACTCGCCTTTTCATCATGGGAAGGTAAGAACGATAAGGCATCTTCCATCTCATTTTGCGTGACATGACCGACGACAAATACATCAATCCGGTCCTGTTCGACCATCGAGCGGTATGTATCACGTAAGGAAACCGGCGTGATTTGTTCGAGTGCTTCAAGTGTACCAAGTGAAGATAATGAAACCGCTTCTCCCGGTGCCATCAGCTCGAGCAAACGCTGCTGGGCAAAACGCATCTTA
This sequence comes from Exiguobacterium sp. R-39, assembly GCF_049942815.1. Classification (NCBI taxonomy): domain Bacteria; kingdom Bacillati; phylum Bacillota; class Bacilli; order Caryophanales; genus Exiguobacterium; species Exiguobacterium sp. R-39. Next base: position 1,048,510 of record NZ_CP187965.1, on the reverse strand, counting down.
TCATCGTATAACGAGCTGATCCGGAGAGCATGCAACCGTTTTTCTTGTTTGACGAACTGTTCCCGGAATCCACCCTCTGTCAAGTCCGGATAAAAAATCATCTGCTCCAGTAAATCGAGCGCTTCTTCAAGCAGCGTCTCATGACGTACAAGGTCACCGCGGACGACATCGAGCTGGAACGAGATGACGTGTTCTTCCCCGAATTTCGAAGCATCGGCATACAGACCTGCGTCATATAATGTTTCGAGCGGCTCACGTAATGCCTTCATCGAAGGATAGGCAGCTGTCGACTTTTCCATGATGTAGGGCAATAAGGCGCGGCTCGTCAGTGTCTTCTCTTCGAGTGGTGCTGAAAACGTCACGAGGACCGTCGTCGTCTTGAATTTATCGGTTGGAACGAGATGAAAGGTCGTTCCCTGTTTGTTCCACGTTTGAAATGACTGACTCATGCTTCTCCATCCTTTCGTTTAAACACATGGGCACTGCGTAAATATTCGATGTCCGCTTTTTCATTGACCGCATTTTCATAACGGGCCGCTGTAAAGAAGAAATCGCTTAGACGGTTGATGAACGGTAACAAATGATGTGCCTGTTCGACATCTATCATCGCCCGTTCGACACGCCGGCAGACCGTACGGGCAACGTGCAGGCAAGCCGCTGCTTCCGTGCCTCCCGGTAAGATGAATTTATCGAGCGGCGGCGACAATTCCGTCAGACTGTCAATCCAGCTTTCGAGATCTTCCGTCGCAGTCGTGCTCAGACGGGATGCTTTCGGTTCGACGTACATCAAGTCACTCCCGCAATCGAACAGGACATGCTGGATGACCGTCAATTGTTCTTTGACTTCGATTGATGTCGCTTTTGTCCGGGCCAGTCCGACAAAACTGTTCAGTTCGTCCAGTTCGCCCATCAGCGTAATCCGCACATCATTTTTTTTGACACGTCCACCGACGAGTGACGTATCTCCCTCATCACCTGATTTAGTATAGATTTTCAAACGACTCACTCCTATAGCGAAAGGAAGCGAATCATAAAGTTCGCTTCCTTTGTTTTTTTGGTAATTGAATTCGGAAAACGGATCCTTTGCCCAGTTCACTTTCGACCTGGACTTCTCCATCGTGCGACCGGACGACGTTTGCAACAATCGCGAGACCGATTCCGGTCCCTGTCTTGCCGCGTGTCCGGGCTTTGTCCGCCTTGTAAAAACGGTCAAAGACAAACGGGACATCCTCTTCCGGAATACCGTCCCCTGAATCAATTACAGATAAAGATATAGTTTCCCTATCTTCTGTGATTTCAATCTTGATTTGTCCATCTTCTGTATACCGTAACGCATTTCCAAGCAGATTTGTCATCACCTGATCCATTTGATCCGGATCAGCTTCAAACTGCACGTCGGGACCGGTCACTTCAAACGATACCCGCTTTTCAAGTCCCATCTGCTTAAACTTCTTGATCATCCGGTTCGCGAACGGAACGGCATCAATCGGTTCAACCCGTTTTTCCTGATATCCGGCTTCCATCCGTGCCAGATCGAGCAAATCATTGACGAGGCGGGACAACCGTTGCGACTCATCGTATATGATGGACGCAAACTCTTTTGTCGCTTCATCACTTTCGGTCATACCGTCGACAATCGCTTCCGAATAACCTTGCAGCATGACAAGCGGTGTCCGCAGTTCGTGGCTGACGTTTGCGACGAAGTCGGCACGCATCTTCTCGAGTTGCTGCGCTTCCGTCATATCACGCAGGACAGCAACTGCTCCGATTTGTTCTTCCTGCTCAAGCAACGGACTGACGATGATGATATAAAAGCGGCCTTCCCGTTCAAAGGAAACCGTCATTTCTTTTTCTTTGCGCATGACCGTCTGGAACAACTCAATCAACTCATCCGGAACCGGTCCACCTGCCAGGAACGCTTCGGCCGGCGGATTAGTAGCCAGTAACTCACCTGATTCCGAGAAGGTCAAGACACCGTCCGCCATACACCTTAAGATGGACGATAACAAATGACGTTCCTTATCAAGATCCGTGACGTACTGATTGAGCTGACTGCTCATCTCATTAAACGCAAGCGCCAAATCTCCAATTTCGTCGCGCGAGCGCTGGGTCAGACTCTGATCAAACTTTCCTTCACCGGCCTCGACGACCGCTTGACGAATCGTTCGGAGCGGAGCCGTAATCCGGGTCGACAGGAAGAAGGCAAAGACGGTCGTTCCGATGATGGCCAGCAGGACACAAAGCTGAATGATTTGACGCGCTCCTTCATTGGCCTGTTCGATGTTCGTCAACTGTTCGATCAGATACATCGTCCCGCTTCCGCTTTCCGTGATGAACGGAGCACGGTAAGCAAGAGCTGCTTTTCCGTTAAACGTCTCGTAGTTCCCGATCGCGGTCTCCCCTTCTTCACCGTCAACGGCTTTCCAGTTCTGACGTTCGAGTTCCTTGATGATCCGCTTTGCTTTTGTTTCCGAGATATTCGTTTCGACCGTATTATCCTTCGTCGTCGCAATCAAGGTCGCCCCGTAAATATCGGTAATCTCGATCGCGGTCGCAGATCCTTCTTCGAGACCGCTGTGGGCCTGGAAGACCGTTTCGACCTGTTGCCCGAGTTTTGCCAAATGGCCCCGTTCCTGTTCGATATGGAACGAGTTGAAAAATTCGAGTAATAAAATCGTCAAGGCAATCAAGACGACGGAAACGAGTAATAAAATCGTTCCCCACAATTTAATGACGACGCTCTGTAACCATTTCATCGTCAGGCGGGATTATTCTCGAACTTGTAGCCGACACCCCAAACCGTCGTAATCATTTGGGCTGCATTTGGTGACAGACGGTTCAGTTTTTCACGCAGTCGTTTGACATGTGTGTCAACGGTCCGTAAGTCGCCGAAAAACTCATAGTTCCAGACTTCTTTTAATAACTGTTCCCGCGAAAAGACTTTGTCCGTCTGCTTCGCCAGGAAATACAGCAATTCATATTCTTTTGGTGTCAAATTGACTTCCTGCGATTCGACTGTGACACGGTGGGCATCATTATCAATCGTCAAGTGCGGGAAGACGATGACATCTTTTGTTTTCGCATCCGTATGCAGGAACTTCGTTGCGCTTGCCCGGCGCAGGATTGCCTTGACACGTAAGACGACTTCGCGGGGACTGAATGGTTTGACGATATAATCGTCCGCCCCCATTTCAAAACCGTGGACCCGGTTCGTCTCTTCGCCTTTTGCCGTCAGCATGACGATTGGTGTCGCTTTCGTTTTCCGCAGTTCTTCACAGACCTGCATGCCATCGAGCTTCGGCATCATCAAATCAAGTAGAATCACATCATATTCCGTTTCAAGTGCCATCTCGAGAGCCGTTTCTCCATTGTCGGCTTCTTCAATCGTAAAGTTCTCACGTTCGAGATACATTTTTAATAAACGTCGAATCCGTTCTTCGTCATCGACGACTAAAATACGCGCTTCTTCTGACATCAGTTGATTCCTCCCATAAACTAATCTGTCTCACTCTATCCTACTACTCTTCTAGTATACTATGAAACAAAAGAAATAGCGTCTCTGACCGTGGAAATCAATCGTCTCGCCTAAAAAAGGATGGACAGCGGAAGTTTCCTTCCACCGTCCATCCTTGACTGATGATTCCAGTAATTGATTTCGTTACTTACGCGTAAGAGTGAAGACCTGCAACGACCAAGTTGACGAAAACGAGGTTGAACATGATGACGGCAAATCCGCCGACACACAACCACGCTGATTTTTTACCAATCCAGCCGCGCTGGATCCGCATGTGCAGGTAGAAGACATAGAACAGCATCGTGATCAAGGCCCATACTTCTTTCGGGTCCCAACCCCAATAACGGCTCCAAGCCATCTGTGCCCAAATCATCGCGAAGATCAATCCACCGAGAATGAAGACCGGCAAACCAATCGCAATCGCACGGTAGCTGATTTCATCTGCTGTCTCGAGATCAATCTTACGGGCGATCGGTTTCAGGCTCTCCGCCAAACGTTTCCGTAAAATGACGAAGCGAAGCAGAATATACAAGACTAAACCGCCGATCAATGACCATAAGACCGTATTGACTTTATTGGCATTGAGGAAATTCGGTAATTCAACGACAGCACCAGAACCGGAAATGATCTTTCCGTTTTCAGGACCAGTCAAAACTGGCATCGTGTAGTCATGTTGCATCGTCGCACCGTTTTTCGCGACATACTCGATCGTCGAGTTCGTTCCGAGTGCATTGAACAATAAACCGACGATGATATAACCGACGACACATGCGAGTGAAAACATGACAACTTCAAGCCATGTCCGTGTTTTCGATTCTTTGTTGAAGTCTGTCGCATGGATCAGATACAGCAATCCGGTTGCGAAGCTGACTGCAAGAATCCCTTCTCCGAGTGCTGCCGTCGTCACGTGGATTTTCAACCAGACACTTTGAAGTGCCGGAATCAACGGTTGAACTTCATCCGGGAACATCGACGCGTAAGCGATGACAAGCAACGCGACCGGCATCGCCACAAGTCCGAGGACATTGTTGCGATAAATCCCGTAGACGATCAGGAAGCCGAGTACCATCATCATTCCGAAGAATGTCGTGTACTCATAAAGATTCGAAACCGGAACGTGTCCAGCTCCTGCCCAGCGTGTGAAGAAGTAGCCGAGCTGGGCCACAAATCCCAAAAGAGCAAGTGAGAAAGCAATTTTCCCGGAACGGCTTGGTCCCTTTTTACCACTTGTTGCGACGGCAAAGAAACCGGTACTGATCAGATATAAGATGAACGACGTAAGCAGTAAATTACCGCTTAAACTAAGCAGATTCATTTCGATTCCCCCTCTTCCCGCAACTTCTGCCGGTCTTCCAGTTGCGGAAGTCCCACTTCAGTCAAGGCGAGATTGACTTCTTTTTGAAGTCCAAGTGCATTTTTATTCGTAAATCCGGCAATGTTGATCTGCCCGTTTGTTTCTTTCAACCAGAGTCTGCGGTGCGGCCAGTACATGCCGAGCAGCAACCCGATCATGAATATCATACCGCCAGCGAACAGGAACGGCAGCGTCAGATCTTTTTTAATCCGGACGCCGGAAATGTTCGACAGTTCCGTACCGGCGAAGCCCATCTTATACTGGTTTTCATCGCCGCCGACATTCAGCTTAATTCCGATCAGACTCCGTTCCCCTTTTGGATGTTCCGGTGATTTGATCGTAAAGACAAACGCCGGATTGACGGGACGGGACGAGTTCGTTGTCGGTTTTCCATCCTTGACGACGAAGTCCGGCAAGAAGTCTTTCAGTTCGACGTCATAACCGTTCTTTAATTTGTAAGTTTCCTGCGGATTGCGCAAGTCGACTTTAATCGTATCGACGACTTTACCCGTTTTTTGATTCTCGATGTTGAATGACATCGTCTTGAATTCCGGATCCGCTGCATACTGCTCTTGGAAAACTTGATAATTACCGAACTCGAACGGTTGGTTGACGGCTGTTTCACCAGTTTTGACTTTCTCAAGTTTCGGTTTAAAGTCGTCCGTCATGCCGTTTTTTTTATACAACGTCATCTGGGTGTCATAGTTTTTCGGAACACTTCCACCGGCCCGTTTCAGAGCTTCTCTGAATTTCTCGGGTTCTTTTGCCGGATCATAAAACTCAATGTTAAACGAGTTATTCTCGAGATAATACTTATTGTCCGTCGCTTCGACCGGCAACGTTTCGCCTTCACGGATCCACATCAGCTCATCTTCGTGCATGCCGGGAACGATGCGTAACATCGCTCCACCGAAGAACAGGACAAGCCCGATATGGTTGATATACGGACCCCAGCGCCCGAATCGTTGTTTCTCCGCGAGCAAGGAACTGTCTTGACGACGGACCTTGTAGCCTTTTTTCTTCAGTAATGGTTCAATGGCATCAATCTGTTTGACCGTTCCAGTCGCTTCAGCGCCAAATCGCTGACCGCCCATAAAACGGTCGGACTGGATGACCGGTTGTTTCTTCAACGCACGATACAGCGGGAAGAAACGGTCGATCGATACGATGATGATGGATAACAGTAATAATGTGATTAAGCCGATGTACCACCAGGATTCAAACAAATTATGGAAGCCGAGGGCATAATAAATCTCCCCGGCCGTCCCGTATTCTTTTCCGTAAAATTCTTCCGGCGGAATCGCTTGCGGAATGTACATCTCCTGCGGGAAGATGGTTCCGACGCCGCTTGCGATGATGATTAAGCCGATCAACCACAAACCGACTTTAACGGATGAAAAGAATGTCCATGTCCGGTCGATCCATGATTGATTTTTTCGTTTTGAGCGAAGCTCGGCTTCCTCATAACGCATATCCAGTTGCTTATATTCCTGCTGCATCATAAATTCCCCCTCGATGCGTTACTCGTTTGCTTTTTTGATCATTTCCTCTAACTTCGCTTGGTCAATTTCACCTTCATACTTTTCAACGACCTTACCTTCTTTGTTGATGATGAAGGTCACAGGCAGGTTGTAGATCCCGTACGCCTTCTCGACGGCACTGTTCGTATCCATCAGGACCGGATAGTCGGTTCCTCCGATTTCCTTGATGAAACTGGATACTCGGACCGGTGTCTCACCGACGTTTACTGCCGCAAAATTAACACCTTCTTTTTGCATCATGTCGTAATTGTCGTTGATCAACGGCATTTCTTTTTTACAGGGCTCACAGAATGTCCCCCAAAAATTGAGTAAAAGTCCTTTGCCTTTGTACTCGTCCATCGTATGTTGTTTTTCTCCATACAAATCGACAAGTGCAAATCCTGGCGCGTCATCTCCGGCAAGGACACGACCGTCTTTATCCCGTGTCGCCTGATCGACAAACTGCATGATAACGACCGCACCGGCGAATAATACCATCGTCATGATCATTAACCGCCAAAATGAACGTTTTTTCTTCTTTTGCTTCGCGGCTGCTAGCCGCTCGTCCGGGTTCTGATTCGTTTTTTTCATGTTGCACCGCCTCCACCCATATTGTACTTGAAATCGCTTAATTGTTGACAGAATGTGAAATACGTTAATCGTTTTGTCACAAACAAAGAAAACTCAACCCGCAGGCTGAGCTTCTCGCTTTACAAATTAACGTTTTTTTGTGTTCTTACGTCTTTTCGTAGGGGGAGCAACCGGATCCGCCAGCTCACGCAATTGATTGACTTCTTTTTTCGAAAGTTCACGCCAGTCGCCTGATGTTAATCCAGCAAGCGTCAGGAAACCAAACTGTTCCCGTTTCAACTTGATGACTTCTGCGCCGAGTGTTTCGACCATTTGACGGACTTGACGGTTATGGCCTTCATAGATGACCATTTCTAAAATCGCGGTATTTTTTTTCTTATCGACATCGCGCATCTCGACGCGTGCTTTACCGGTCTTGAATCCGTCCGGCAAGACGACACCTTTTTCAAGACCTTTGACATGATAGTAGTCCGGCACGCCTTTGATTTTGACGATATAACGTTTCGGTACTTTGTATTTCGGGTGGAGCAGGAGATTCGAAAACTCGCCGTCGTTCGTCAACAGCAGTAATCCGCTTGTGTTGTAGTCAAGACGACCGACCGGGAAGACGCGGTGACCCGGGGGAACAAGATCGACGACCGTTTTACGGCCTTTATCATCTTCTACCGTCGAAACGACACCTGTTGGTTTATACAGCATGTAGTAAACGTGTTCTTCCCGTTCCAGCTTCACTCCGTCGACTTCGACTTCTGCACGTCCGCCGACTTTCGTCCCGAGTTCCGTGATGACTTTCCCGTTGACTTTGACGCGACCTTCTGTGATTAGTTCTTCTGCCTTGCGTCGTGATGCGACACCGGCCTGGGCAATAATTTTTTGTAGACGTTCCATTAATTTATTCTCTCCTCTAGTGACGGTTCATTCCGGAAAAACAAATCCCCGTCCGCTTCAAGTGTTTCTTCAAACTCAAGCGGCGGCAATTCTTCGATACTGTTCAGTCCGAAGTGATCCAAAAAATGATCCGTCGTCTTATACAATTTGGCACGCCCGACGCCTTTGGCACGTCCGGCTTCATCAATTAATCCTTTTGCACTTAACGTGTGTATGACACGTTCCGTCTTCACACCACGAATGACTTCAATGTCCGCCCGGGTAACCGGCTGTTTGTAGGCGATGATGACGAGTGTCTCCATCGCAGCGCGTGACAGGCTGTCCTCTGCAAGAGAACCGGCATATGCCTGCACATACGGTGACATCTCTTTCCGGGTGACCATCTTGAAGACACCGCCGGATTCGACGATTTGCAATACCCGTTCGTCCGCTTCAAATGCCGTCTGAAGAGCATGTAGCTGTTCCCGAGCCGCTGCCTCACTGATTTCAAGGACTTGACTCAGACCACGCGGATCGATTCCGTCGTCTCCGACGACGAATAACAAACTTTCAATGATTCGCTCATACGCCAATCTGATTCTCCTCCTTCACTAAGGCACGCAACAGGATATCATCGTTCATTTGCTCACAGGCGACGACCCGTTGTTTGACCAGTTCGAGTACGGCCAAAAAGCTGACGACCAATTCTTCAACGGTCGGTTGTTCCGTGAAAAAACCAAAAAACGTCGTTCCTTCATTGGCAAAAACATATTCCGAAATGTGAACCATCTGTTGTTCAAGTGTCCGTTCTTCCCGTTTGACGGTTTTTGAACGGCGTACTTTCCAGGCGACGCGTTGACGCATTTTCTCATAAGCGCGCAACAAGTCACTAAAAGACAGGTTTCCACTGTAATCCTGATTGTCCGCATCCAGATACGTCATCAAGTCTTCCGGCTGTTTTGAAAACAGTTCGAGCCGCGCTTCTTCCTTTTCCTTTAAGACAAGTGCAGCTTCTTTGTATGCTTTATATTCGATCAGTTGCTGAATCAACCCTTCACGTGTCGGATCCTCTTCAAAATCCGGAACTTCTTCGAAATCCGTCTGTTCGACAGGTAACAGTTGTTTACTTTTTAATTGCAGGAGCGTCGCTGCCATGACAAGGTATTCACTCGCAACATCCAGTTCGAGATGTTGCATGGCCCGAATATAGGACACATACTGATCCGTCACGATTGAGACGGAAATGTCATACAGGTCAATCTCCAGTTTACCAATCAAATGTAACAACAAATCCAACGGGCCTTCAAACGCATCCATCTTTACACTGTATGATTCCATGATTCTCCCTGCCCATCAACGTTTTTTGCGCCTTAGTATACCACACATCACCTGATTTCGACTATGCTATATTAAAAGGAAAGGAGATCCATCCATGCATCCAATCGAACAATTTGCCTTTGAATTCAACGTCCAACATGACTATTTCGAATGCCACGAAGTCCTTGAAGAGCTGTGGCAGGCCGGGCAACGGCAAGATGAATCCCTCGTCGCCTTGATTCAGCTCGCCGTCGCCCGCTATCATCATCGCCGCGGCAATGTACAGGGAGCGATGCGGACCTACCCGAAAGCTTTCCAAAAACTCGAACGGCATGCCGGATCACTGTCCGCCCAAGGAATCGACGTCCCCCGTCTGCTTGCCTTACAACCAGTGTTCATGCAGCCGGACTACGAGCATATTCCGTTACCCCTCGCACATGACTTGGACCAACGGATCAACAGTCTGCCGATTGAACAGTTGCAGGACCTGTCGTTCTTGCGACATAAACACGTCCTGCGGGACCGGCAGGATGTCATCACGGCACGACAAGCGGCACTTGCCGCGCGGCAGAAAAAATGAAAAACCGGTCCGTAACTACATGGACCGGTTTTTATTGATTTTTCCATTTCTCAACAAGTCGACTCGTTTCGTCCGTTGCACCCGTGATTTCTGTCCGCAACATCTTTTCGGCTGCATCCAGTAACATATACGACATCCGTTCCCCACGGAACGATGGCGACAAGGCGATATGTTTCAATTCAGCGTGGCCATCCACTAATTGAAATCCGATGATGCCGATAAAATCTTCATCCTGTTTATAGAGATACAACTGTTGATTCTCGTCTTGTTCATAGGTTTGAACCGTTTCAAGCAAATACTTCGGATCCTTCACTTCGCACGAAAAAGCGATTAACCCCATCGCGGTCCGTTCATTCAACTTTTTATATTTTACTAGCATCTGATTCTACACCTTCCTAGTTTCAACAACTCTCAGGAACATGATCAACTGAGACTTATTTATTCTACACCTTCTCGACCTGAAATGCTTCACTTTTCGTCAAATCCATCAAAAAAGCGGACTCCTGTAAAACAAATGCCTCTGCCCCATTTCAAACAAGACCTCCCTGTCCGGTGACAGGGAGGCGCGCTTTTTAGACGATACTGTTTTACTTCGAATCTTCCAGTACTTTAATGAATTCGCGCATATAGTCCGGTAAATCCGGTGGACGACGGCTTGAAATAATGTGTCCGTCAACGACGACCGGTTCATCATGCCACGTTGCTCCGGCATTTGTCATATCATCTTTGATTCCCGGTGTACTCGTGACATTGACACCATTCAAGACACCTGCTGAAATCAGAACCCATCCGGCGTGACAAATCTGACCGATCGGTTGTTTCGTTTGGTCAAAATGACGGACCATGGCGAGGACGGAATCAAACCGGCGCAATAGATCGGGTGACCAGCCACCCGGTACTAAAATCGCATCGTAATCTGCCGGATTGATTTCGTCAAACGTTTTGTCCGACACAATCGGGACACCATATTTTCCGATGTATTTTTCATCGGCCTTCTCACCAACGATGTCGACCGTGGCGCCCTCTTCGCGTAACCGGTGGACCGGATACCACAGCTCTAAATCTTCAAAATCATTACTGACAAGTTGGATGATCTTTTTTCCTGCTAAACGCATGATGCATCGCTCCTTCGTTTTTCGGTTCTGTTGTCACTTCCCGTATTGAACGAAAAAAAAACTCCCCTTCTTTCATCAAAGAAGGGAAGAAATCACTTACGCTTCGACACGAATTTCTTTAATGCCAGCGCCTTGCTTCATTTTTGTCGCATGTTCAAGACCTGATGTCACTTGTCCGAAAACTGTGTGCACGCCGTCGAGGTGTGGTTGCGGCTCATGAACAACGAAGAATTGGCTTGATCCTGTGTTACGACCTGCATGTGCCATTGAAAGTGAACCGGCTTTATGCTTGTGCGGGTATGATGTTGACGTTTCACACGGAATCGTCTTACCTGATCCGCCTGTACCGTTTCCGATCGGGCAACCGCCTTGTGAGACGAAACCAGGGATGACACGGTGGAAGTTCAATCCATCATAGAAGTTCGAGTTCGCAAGGTTCTCGAAGTTTTCTGTTGTGATCGGTGCATCGTCGTTAAACAGTTCAAACTCAATTTTATTTCCGTCTTCCAATAAGATATATCCAGTTTTTTGCATCGTATACCAACCTTTCGCGCTTTTCAGCTGTGGTGTTCGCCACGACATTCGCGGCTCCGTTACCTAGTGTATCAAATCTTTACAAAAAACGCAGGTTTTTTACTCACTCGACCGCGGATTCGAGAATTTCGAGCACAACCGTTTCACCGGCAGTAACCGATGCCTGAATGCCGTTCGGTAACGGGAAGACCGGATCCGTATGTCCGAAGTCTGCCTCAAGCACAATCGGGAAGTCATATCCACGGGTCGCCCGCAGGAGGATGTCCTTCAGCGTGAAATCCGGATCAAACTCGACTTTTCCGTGAAAACGTCCGACGACAATCGCCGAAATCTTTTCATACGCCCCGAGATGACGCAGTTGCGTAAAGTACCGGTCGATCGTCGCCGGTGTCTCACTTTCATCATCCTCAAGCATTAAAACAGCACCGTCGAACGACGGCATATACGGTGTCCCGGCAAGCAACAGCAGCGTCCCGAGATTGCCGGCGATGATCGGTCCTGTCCCTTCTCCTGCGCGGGCGACGACGTATCCGTCGTTGACGACATGCGTCCGTTTCCGGTCATCGTTGATGTCCCAGCGCAAGCCTTCATCCGTCCATTCATCCGATGCTTCGATTTGACCAATCGGTCCGGTCTGCATCAACGTTTTTTCAAACCACTTCTGCGTATATGCATCCAGTCCGTGCAGTTGACCAAACTGCGGTAAGATCGCGGGCCCGACGAACGTCGTCAAACCGGTTTTCGTCTGGATGCCGGAAAGCAGAGCCGTAATGTCACTGTACCCCATGAAGATTTTCGGATTATTCCGAATCAAGTCGTAATCGAGTTCATCGAGCAATTGATGTGAGTTAAAGCCGCCGATCGTCGCAATGATCGCTTTGACATCCGGATTTCGGAATGCCATATGTAAATCTTGAAGCCTTTCCCCGATTGTTCCTGCCGTATGACTGTAGATTGCTGTCGTGTTCGGCATCACGAGGACTTGAAAGCCCATCCGTTCAAGCGTCTCGATTCCCCGTTGCAGACGACGCGGTACGTACGCTGCGACAGCAGAAGCCGGTGAAAGAATCGCAATCGTATCCCCGACATTTAATTGAGCTGGTTTCATCTGTTTTCCCCCTCACGTTATTGTTTTTACTATACCAAAAAACAACCGACTGGGAAAGAAACCCAGACGGTTGTCAGAAAACACCTTATTGAATGACCGCGTGAACGAGCGGACGTGCTTCCGGCTTCGTATCACTAATATGATAGGCATGATCCATTTTTTCGATCGCTTGATCGAGTGTTTCTTTGTTCGAACGGAGTGTCGCGATGACATCGCCGACTTCGACTTTGTCGCCGACTTTTTTGAACAATGTAACGCTTGCTGCGTGATCGATGACATCCGTTTTCGTTGCCCGGCCTGCACCGAGAATCATTGCTGCGACACCAACTTCATCGGCAATGATTTCTGAAACGTATCCGGCTTTCGACGCGACGAAATCTTTTTCGAACTTCGTTTCGAGTGCTTTTGACATATCATCGACGAGTGAGGCGTCGCCGCCTTGCGCTGCGATGAACTTCTTGAAGACGTCGAGAGCTGCTCCGTTTGCGAGACGTGTCTCGAGATCCGCGTATGCTTCGTCAAACGTCGGGTAGAACTCACCAAGGACTGCCATGTGTGATGCAATCGTCAAGGCGATGACTTTCAAATCGCGCACATCTTTCCCTTGGAGCACTTCAATCGCTTCCTTGACTTCGTTCGCATTTCCGATTTCGTTTCCGAGCGGCTGATCCATGTCCGTGATGACGGCAATCGTCTTCCGGTTAACACTTTTCCCGATTGATACCATTTCTGTTGCAAGTGCTTTCGCGTCTTCAAATGATTTCATGAAAGCACCTGAACCCGTTTTAACGTCAAGGACGATGCTGTCCGCACCGGCTGCGATTTTTTTCGACATGATTGAGCTTGCGATCAATGGAATCGAGTTGACCGTCGCTGTTACATCACGTAACGCATATAATTTCTTGTCAGCAGGTGTCAGGTTGCCCGTTTGTCCGATGATCGCCATCTTGATGTCATTGACTTGTGTCACGAAAGCTTCTTCCGATAACTCGACATCAAATCCAGGGAACGCTTCGAGCTTATCGATTGTTCCGCCTGTGTGACCAAGACCACGTCCGCTCATCTTCGCGACAGGAATTCCGATTGACGCGACGAGTGGCGCGACGATCAGACTGATTTTATCGCCGACACCGCCTGTTGAGTGTTTGTCGACTTTTTTACCGTGGATGCGTGATAAATCAATCACGTCACCTGATTCGACCATCGCCATCGTTAAATCCGCGATTTCGCGGTCTGACATGCCTTGATAGAAAATCGCCATCGACATCGCTGACATTTGGTAATCCGGGATGTCACCGTTCGTGAATCCTTCAACCATCGCTTTAATATCGGCTGTTGGTAACTCGCCGCCGTCTCGTTTTGTTGCAATCAAATCTACCATACGCATAATAAGTTCCTCCTCAGGGGGTCGTTCGTATTTTATCGGGCTTCAATTCTTAATCTTACATTTTTTTGATCGAACCGCGGACAAGTGACAGGAAGTGCGCACGGACACGTTCCGTCGTTTCCATGACTTCGTCGTGGTGAAGCGGTTGATCGAGAATGCCGGCTGCCATGTTCGAGACACACGAAATACCAAGCACGCGCATATCCGAGTGACGGGCGACGATGACTTCCGGAACTGTCGACATACCGACGACATCTCCACCGAGCAACCGGGCGAGTTTTACTTCTGCCGGTGTTTCGTAGGTTGGACCTGTATTGCCGAAGTAAACGCCTTGACGCACTTGAATACCAAGTTCGTCTGCTGTTTCTTGGGCAAGACGCAACAATTCAGCGTCATACGGCTTCGACATATCCGGGAACCGTGGTCCCATCTCATCAACGTTTTTGCCGATTAACGGGTTTGTGCCGAAGAAGTTGATGTGATCCGTGATCAGCATCAAATCTCCCGGTTCAAATGCTTCGTTACACGCACCGGCTGCATTCGTGACAATCAGTGTTTCGACACCGATTGCTTTCATGACACGGACCGGGAAGGTAACCATTTCCATCGAATAGCCTTCATAGAAATGAAAACGTCCTTGCATGGCAACGACTTGTTTGCCTTCGAGCGTTCCGAAGACGAGCTGCCCGGCATGACCTTCTACTGTCGAGACCGGGAAGTTCGGGATATCGCTGTAAGGAATCGCAATCGGATTTTCGATGTCATCCGCCAGGACACCGAGTCCTGAACCGAGAATCAAACCGATTTCCGGTTTCGCCTGCATTTTGCTTTCTAAATACGACCGTGTTTCATTCCAATTGACTGTCATCTGAATCGCTCCCTTAAATTAAAGTTCTGACAAGAAACTCGTACCGTGCGCCGGCAGCTTCACGTTGAAGTTATCGGCAACTGTTGCTCCAAGGTCGGCAAACGTCGAACGGATACCAAGATCTTTTGCAGCCCCGTTTTTCGAATAGACCAACAGCGGAACGTACTCACGGGTATGATCTGTTCCCGGATGGACCGGATCATTGCCGTGGTCTGCTGTGATGATCAATAAATCATCTTCCTGCAGGCGGTCAAAGACTTCCGGCAGACGGGCATCAAACTCTTCTAATGCCTGACCGTATCCTTGCGGGTCGCGACGGTGACCGAACAACGCATCAAAATCGACGAGGTTCAAGAAGCAAAGTCCTGTAAAGTCACGATCGAGCTGGTTGACGAGTTGATCCATACCGTCCATGTTCGATTTTGTCCGAATCGCGTCCGTGACACCTTCACCATCAAAGATATCTGCAATTTTACCGAGCGAGATGACATCAAGACCCGCTGTTTCGAGTTCATTCATGACAGTCCGGTCAAACGGCTTCAGCGCATAGTCATGACGGTTTGAAGTCCGGACCCATGCTCCCTGCTCACCGAGGAACGGACGGGCAATGATTCGACCGAGCATATACGGGTCGTCGCGTGTAATATCACGGGCATACTCGCAAATCCGGTAGAGTTCTTCAAGCGGAACAACTTCTTCATGCGCTGCGATTTGAAGCACGGAGTCTGCTGATGTATAAACAATCAAAGCACCGGTCTCGACATGTTCCTGTCCAAGTTCATCGAGAATTTCTGTTCCGGATGCCGGTTTGTTCCCGATGATTTTTCGGCCCGAGAATGTTTCCAGGCGACCGATTAAATCTTCCGGGAATTTCTCAAAGACGCGGAACGGCGTGTCGATCCGCAAGCCCATGATTTCCCAGTGACCAGTCATCGTATCTTTTCCGGCTGAAACTTCTTCCATCTTCCCGTAAGAAGCAAGTGGCGCAGCATCTGCTGATATACCTTGAACAGGTTCGATATGCGACAGACCAAGCTGAGCGAGATGCGGCATATTCAGACCATCACGTTGTTCTGCGATATGCCCGAGTGTGTGCGCACCAAGGTCACCGAATTGTTCTGCATCCGGTGCTTCTCCGATTCCTACCGAATCCATGACGACTAAAAATACGCGTTTGAATGGTTGAGCCATATTAAAATTCCTCCTATATGCTTATTACTAAATATAAATCCCGTTAGAATTTTCCCGTAAATGGACTAGACAAAACACCCTATTTGTCTGAAGTCAGACCTTTTAAGCGTAAAACCATCATGCACGGGGATGATGGTTCTTATAGACATCATGCAGCCTGGCTTTATTGACATGTGTGTACATTTGCGTCGTCGATAAATCGGCATGCCCTAACATTTCCTGAACGACACGCAAGTCTGCTCCGTTCTCAAGAAGATGGGTCGCAAACGAATGACGCAAGACGTGGGGAGTGATGTCTTTTTCAATTCCCGCTTCTTTTGCCCGGCGTTTAATCATCTTCCAAAAACCCTGCCGCGATAAACGATCGCCGCGACTGTTGAGGAACACATAATCCGTTTGCCGTCCACCGAGACTGTTGCGGGCCAGCTCAAGATAAGTCGAGACGCTGTCAATCGCTGTCTGACTGATCGGGATAATCCGGGTTTTGTTACCTTTTCCAAGACAGGACAAGTAACCAAGTTCAAGTTGCAGATCACTCAGTGTCAACTGTAACAATTCACTGACACGCATACCGGTTCCGTAGAGCAATTCAAGCATTGCTGCATCCCGTCGGACAAGCGGATCATTTCCGACGACCGAATCAAGCAAACGGACGATATCGGTTTGACTCCAAACGACCGGCAGTTTTTTATCCGGTTTCGGCAAATCAAGATGACGTGACGGATCATGGCGGACAATTTGACGTTCCACTAAAAACTGATGGAACGATCGAATCGAGCTCGTCGACCGCCGGACCGTCGACCGTGATTTTTGCGCCTGTAACAAGGATTCAATATGAAGGACAATATGGTGGCGTGTGACTTCTTCCGCGGACGAAATCCCTTGCTGTTCAAGCGTCGTCAAATACTGGTTTAAATCATTTCGATAAGCAGCTGCCGTGTTCGCTGACATCTGCCGCTCAATCACTAAATAGTCGATAAATGTCTCCAGTTGTTGCCTCACTGAACTCATCCTCTATCATTAAGAAATCGCTTACTTTCCAATCATATCAAAGGTGTAAACCGTTGTGAAGAGGTCTGACCTATATTTTTCAAAAAGAAAAACCGTCCCCTTTTTGATGAGGACAGTCAGACGGTTTGTGTTTGTGATTGTTCCAGTGCTTCGCGTGCATGCCGCTCCTGGCAAACGCGACATACACCATGGAACGTCAAGCGGTGATCTTTGATTTTAAATTGGAAACGCGTGACGATTTCTTTTTCGACTTCTTCTAACATATCATCTAGGATTTCCTCGACAGATCCGCATTCGATACAGACGAGATGATGATGCGAATGGCTCGCACCTTCCTGCCGTAAATCAAATCGGGATACGCCGTCTCCGAAATTGACTTTATCAACGACTTCAAGCTCCGTTAATAATTCAAGTGTCCGGTAGACCGTCGCAAGTCCAATGTCTGAGTTTTTTTCTTTGACCAATAAAAAGACATTCTCTGCACTTAAGTGGTCCGACTCATGCTCCAGTAAGATCCGTACGGTCGCTTCACGTTGGGGAGTCAGCTTATATCCTTTACCGCTCAGCTGTTTTTTAATGCGTTCAACACGACTTTCCATCATAGCGCCCCCTTTGGTCGAAACTGATGGTTTTATCATAGCCGATAATCTACTGTTTTTCAAATTAAAATGATTATCAACTGAAAATCATTCGTTTTAGAATGATTTTAATGTACGAATGTGCCAATGCTGAATCGCCATGATCGTTTTGGCATCGACAATCGTCCCGTCTGCGACAAGTTCAAGTGCCCGTTCAAGCGCCAACGTTTGGTTCTCCAAGAATTCATCCGGATCGAGTTGGCGTTGTCCCGCAGTCAAACCCGTTGCTTCATAAATATGTACGCGTTCGCTGCAAAAACCGGGTGCTCCGTAAAAATCAAACACATGCGTCAGCTCATCTGCCGCGTATCCGGTCTCTTCCTTCAATTCACGTCCTGCGCACTCTTCCGGATTTTCCCCTTTTTCCAGTTTTCCGGCCGGGATTTCAATCGATAATTGTTCAAACGCTTTCCGGTATTGCTCGACGACTAACAAATCTCCCTTTTCGTCAAACGCAATGATTGCGACTGCGCCGTTATGATAGACCAATTCACGGACAGATGTATTACCGTTCGGAAGACTGACGACATGTTTCTCGACGTTAAAGACTTTTCCTTCATAAATAACTTCCCGCTCTAATGTTTTTTCTTCCATCATAGACACCTCTTCTAATCGAATTTCTTCTCTTTCACAGTATGCCTGTTTTTTGATTCCCGTTGCAAGTCTGTTTCCTTTTCCTACGGAATGCCCATTCCTTACAAATCCATCCGGGAACATCCTGTATCAAATATGCTAAACTGATACACAGTAGCACTAGTCGAAAGAAATGAGGGATTGATATGACACTAGGTTTAGGTACGATGACGATTTTAAAACGGGGTCAAGAGGAAGCAACCGAGATACTTCGGACAGCGCTCGACGAAGGCATCGTCCACTTCGATACAGCAGATGTCTATGCCAACGGCGCAGTCGAGTCACTGATTGGACAGACTTTTTCACCGGAAGATCGCAGCCGGATGTTTTTGGCCTCAAAAGGCGGCAACCGGATGAATGATACGGGGACCGGCTGGACATGGGACCCGAGCTACGACTACCTGAAAAAAGCGTGTATTGAGAGTCTGAACCGTCTCGAAACACCGTATCTCGACCTCTATTATGTCCATGGCGGAACGATGGACGATGATTTGGACGCTTCAATTCGTGCCATGAAAGACTTGCAGGAAGAAGGACGGATCAAAGAATACGGCCTCTCGTCACTCCGTCCAAACGTCATCAACTATTGGCTTGACCATAGTGATTTCAGTTATTTGATGACACCTTATTCTCTGCTCGACCGACGGATTGAAGAGTTGTTGCCGCGACTTCAAGAGCGAAACATTAAACTCGTTGCCCGCGGACCGCTCGCCAAAGGTCTTCTGACTACAGAGAGCACGTCTCGTCTTCAATCGGTCGACCGGTTCGAACAGTACGATAAGGAACAGCTGGAACACATTTTATCGACGTTACAAGACTATCCCCTCCCGGCCATGGCACTGCAAGCCATTGATCAACAAGCTGATATCGTGCTGCCGGGTGCGTCAAGCGTGTCGCAACTGCAGTCGAATCTGCACGCGATGCGGGAACCGTTGACGGCTGAACAGATTGCGCATGTCTTATCACTTCTTCCCGTCCATACGTATACAGAACACCGGTGAGGTTTGATTTTTTCAACAGCAGGGAAACTTCTTCTTTGTAACGTTATTACAGAGGAGGAGTTTTTATCATGTCAAAAATTTTAATCGTATCTACAAGTGCTGACGAAATGAACGGCCATAAAACCGGTTTATGGTTCGAGGAGTTTGCTGCACCATATAACCTGTTCAAAGAAGCCGGTCATGATGTCACGGTCGTTTCGGTCAAAGGCGGCGACGTTCCGATCGATAAGGCATCAATGGTGAAAGAAATCCTGCCTAAATTCCAGGAAGCACGCCGTGCCTTACACGACACGACGCCACTTGCGGATGTAGATGCTGCATCATTTGATGCTGTTTACTTCCCAGGCGGTCACGGGGCAGTCGTCGATTTCCCGAATAATCCGCTCGTCGCAGGTGCAATCGAAGCGATGGTCAAAAAAGACGGTATCGTCGCATCCGTTTGCCACGGTCCTGCTGCCTTTGCCCACGTTACGATTGATGGCAAACCATTCGTATCAGGTCGTCAAATCAACGGCTTCACGGATGAAGAAGAAAAATCAACAGGACTCGAAGACAAAGTTCCGTTCTTACTTGAAACTACATTACGCGGTGAAGGGGCAACCTTCCTGACTTCCGATGCCGGAAAAGAATTTGCTGTCATCGACGGTAACGTCATCACAGGTCAAAATCCTGCATCAAGTGAAGCTGTCGCTAAACTCGTCATTGCTAAACTCGCAACCGTCTAACTCAATCCTGCAAGTGAAAACCCCTTTCCGGTGTCTGCACCGAAAAGGGGTTTGTTGTTTTTACTTTATAGTAAAACCCGCTCATACGCTGCGATTTCACGACTCAGTTCTTCAAGTTTCTGTTTTTGTGTTTCGTATTGTGGTGTCAGCTCGAGATGTTCCTGCTCTAAACTCGTTTGTTCCGCCGGAGTGAACGCACGGGGAACAACCCGTTCCCGCCGGTACCACCGTTTTGGGATAATCGTCGGTTCCGGCCCCGTCTTCAGGAGATGACCGACCTGATTGTATGCCGACCGGACTTCTTCAAACTGATCTTTGACAGATGGATGCTCCTGACGCAATTGTTCGAGGCGTGTCGCGACGAACGGTTGCGACTTCAGCACCAGCTGTTGTTTAATCGATTGCTTCAGAATCTGTTTGACTTGTGACCGTTGTACATCTGATTCTGCTTCGTCTGCTACGATTTCAAGATTCAGCTCTCCCGCTTCATCTAAAATCTGTTCCATTTCCTCAAACGATAACCAGACCAACTGTTGCGTGACAAACCGGTCAATCAATCCGGATTCTTCATAATAGTCACCGATCTCTCCGCCTAATTTCAGTTCTGCGACGGCGTAATGCACTTGATGTTCAATCATCTCATCCGTGACTTCATCCAACCATTCTTCATAATCTGTAAATACACTCACGTTCGTAGTCCTCCTCTAATCCCTTTACAATTCATTTACTGTACCATATCGTCTGTCTCGAATGCTCTTTTGACGACGCAAAAAAACAATCCCCTGTTTTGACAAAGGATTGATGACATCACTGTATGGTTCAGACATTCGTCTGACTTTTCTTTATTTCCTCCATCGCCCAGTCACACCAGTCGAGATAATTCAGCATCATGCGTAAGCCGTATTCACTCGTCAAGGTTTCCCCGAGCGTTGCCCCGTTTTCTAAATGATCTTTCCGCCAGACCTTCATCATATCGACGGCAAACTGATGATGTCGCTTCGATTCCTCCAAATACAGAATCGCTTCATCCGGCGGCAAGAGATGCAATAATGACACCCGCATCAAATTTTCATCTTTCATCTTCGGCTTGAATTCGCTTGGTGCACGCAACCAGGCGACAAGTGCCGTTTGACCGGCTTCCGTAATCGAATAGACTTTTTTATCCGGTAAGTCTTCTTGGACGATATAGACGCTCGTCACAAGCTGATCGTCTTCCATCTTCAATAATTCACGGTAAATTTGTGTATGATGCGCCGTCCAAAAGTGTGTCATCTGTTTTTTGAACGTCGTACTTAAATCATATCCGGTCGCTTCTCCTTGAGTTAGCAGTCCGAGCAATGCAAATCGTAACGCCACTGGCTGCACCTTCTTTCATCAAATGTATATATTGTTAATTATCTCAAAGAAATGTCCATTATGCTACTTTTTGCCTAGCTTTACCACAAAAAAAAGACGAAAGGACTTCCGCAGAAAATAGCGTGACCGTCCTTTCGTTACATTTGTTGTACACGATATGCTTGAATCCCTTCGCTCACACGTCTAAAGTATGCAAGCGGATGCGGGACGAATTGATTTCGCCGGAGGATTTCTTGATCAACTGTCTCAAACGTTTCTGCTGTCCTGTCTGCCAGTCGTACAAATTCAGAAAATGGTAAGGCGATCAATCGACTGACCTCTTCTGTTTGCAGGACATAATGTTCGAGCGGCATTGGTGAATCCGCCAGGAACAGATGGACTCGTTCACGATCTTTCAAGTCCCCTACTATCAACTCTTCCAGGAAAACGCCAAGGGGGAACAACTGATTAAACTGCCGGACAAGCCCAATCTCTTCTTTGAGTTCGCGGATTCCATCCCTTGGCGTCTCACCTGCGAGCAGATGTCCGGCAGCCGTGATATCAATCAAATCCGGAAAATCCTTTTTCTGCTTCGCCCGTTGCTGTAACAAAACGTGTCCTTTGTCGAGATCAATGACAAAGCAATGAAACGTTTCATGCCATAATCCATCCCGGTGTACCGTTTCCCGGGTCTCCGGATACAGCCGCTGACCGGATGAATCGACGACCATCAACTGTTCCGATTCACTCATCGCAACACCTTCGACGCTTGATAAAACCGTTCGCCGACTGTGTACAATTCAGCAATCAAAAAGATGACGGCAATCCAAATGATGGCGCTTGGGAACAGTAACATTGCAGTCAGGAAAAGAAATCCTTCCGTCCGTTCGACAAGACCCGGCTGATACTGAAATGATTTGAATCCGTAATTATCGCTGACTGCACCGATTGCAAGAAACATCGTCATACCGATGACGAATGAAGCGACGAGTAATAAAATAACGACCTGCGTCTCCGGAAAGCGCAGGGCAATACCAATCAGGACGGATAATTCCACGATCCGGTCGAGGACTAAATCAAGAATCGTTCCGATCGGCGTTGTTTTTTCCCGTCGTGCCATCGTGCCATCGACGACATCAAGCGCTCCCGACAGCCATAATAATAAAATTGCAATTCCCATCATATCGTTATAGACAAAAAAACCGGTCGAAGCACCGATGATGCCGGAAATGATTGTCACTTGGTTGGCTGAAAGCCCCATCTTCTTCAATAATGTCGCCATTTGCTCAAAAAGGGGCTGGACGACTTTTCTGGCGCGCGTATCTAACATGCTACCCCTCCTTCCTCACAAGATAAGCTGTCACTTTCTCACTGAACGTCTCTGTCGTTTGAACGACAAGCCGCTCTCCCGTCTGGCGTTCAACTTCATAAAATCGAACACCGTACTGTGTCAGCTCTTTCGTAATCGTAACACGTTCCTGTAATCCGTTCGTCGGTCTTAAGACCAACTTCACTTCGGATAACGGATACCACTCTCCGTCCAGATACAATCCGTCACCAAAAAATGGACTTTTTTGCGCTAATTCAATCGGATGTCCCTGATCAATGATTTGTCCCTGTTCCATGACGTAAACATAATCCGCCATCGCCATCGCTTCCTCACGGTCATGCGTGACAAGTAACGTCGTCACACCTTCTGCGACCGTTAAGCGCCGAATCAGCGTCCGCAGTTCACGGCGGCGTGGTAAATCAAGACTTGAGAACGGTTCGTCAAGCAACAGGAAATTCGGTCCGCTTGCCAAAGCCCGTGCAAGACTGGCCCGTTGTTGCTCTCCGCCGGATAATTCATGGACATAGGCATCGGCCCGCCCTGTTAATCCGACTTTGGTCAACCACTCTTGGACGTCCTGTTGACGACCTGTCGCCATACCAATCCGGATATTTTGTCCGACCGTCAAATGAGGGAACAGTAACGGACGTTGGAACAACATCGTCACCCCCCGTTGATTTGGAGCAACGTGCGTCATGTCGGTTTCACCGAAACGAATGATACCGCCTGATACTTTCTCAAGACCTGCAATCAATCGCAGCAGCGTCGTTTTCCCGCTTCCACTCGGACCAACAAGTGCAACACATTGACCGGACGGAATGTGTAAATCAATCGCCTGCAGGACTTGTTTTTGGCCAAATCGTTTATTGACGTGCTGAATCGTAACGTCCATCTAACAGCCTCCGAACTACTTGCACCCATCCTTCTAATAAAATGAGTTGCACAAAATAAATCAAAAAAGGTAAAACCAATAACCAAATCGTCGCTTCTTTAGCGGCAACCAAGGAATTGCCGGAATAGAGCGGAAACGCTTCAAGGGCAATCATTTGAACGACTCCGCCCCCGATTAAGGTAACGAGCGCATACTGACTCAAGGCGATGACCGTTACAAGTAACGTGACGGACTGGATCGCAGAACGCATCATCGGTCCTGTCAAAAAAAGAAACCGTTTCAACCGGCTTGGTTCAATCAACACCATTTGCTCCATCATCTGTTCACCCAGTGCTTGAAACGCATTCGTATACATCCGGATCGTGTACGGTAACGTCGGAAGCAGTAAAACCAACAGTACACCGATAAATTGATCGGCGAGCCCTAACCGGATCCACGTCAGATAGAGACCAAACGACAATAATAACACCGGCAGGAAAAGCGGCAAACTGATCAACAGTTCCATATACCGGATGAGTCGTCCCGCCCGAAACGCAATCGCCTTTCCTGTGACATAACCAATCAAATGATTGAGAAATGTCAAGACCGCAATCATTGAAACCGTTGTCGTCAACGTTTCGAATAATCGCGGGTTCCAGGTCCAGGTCGACGGAATCAATCCGAGTAACGGAACGAGTACTAGCAATCCGATTACTGCTGTTATTGCCCTTCTCTTCATTCTACCCGCCCCTTACTGATCCGCTCCGTTAACGGACGAATCGTACGTGTAAAGATCACTAACAACAAAAATAAGATTCCGGTCAAAAGAACACTGATGGCAAAGGCTTCCGGTTGACGGGATAAATCCCCTTGCGTATATAAATCAAACGTATAGACGCCAATCAACTTCGGATACGTCACACCGAGCAGCGCCGGGACTTCGTAAGCAAATAAGGTAAAGGCAAAAACAATGAACGCTGCCTCGAGGACAGGAAACAGTAAAAATACGCCTTTTCCATGCCAAAACCGTTTCAGTCGCGACAGCCCGAGCATTAATCCGAGTTCTTCATACCGGTGATCGAGGCGCCGATAGACCGGTAACAAATAAAAAAAGACAAACGGAATTTCTTTGTAGAGATACGTCAGGATGATGCTGAATTGATTCACTTCATGCGGACTGATGACCGGTAAATCACTCAAATAAAGGATGGCCAAATAGGCGGCGCCAAGATGGGGTAAAAATAACGGAACGGCCAAAACCTGTGCCGTCCATCCCGTTTGTTTGGCAAAAAATCCAGCCAGCCAGGCCCCGATCAATACAGACAGTATCGTACTGCTGACTGCTACGTATAAACTAATTCCAATACTTTCCAAAAATACCGGATCTCGGAACAATCGACTGTAATCTCTCCAAGTCGTCATCGACAGACTGACGAAAAGACCATAGCCGACCATACCGGTAATCAGCAAGGTGGCAGGCCAGGCATTACCGCGCCACACGTTCCGGCCAGTCTTTCCGGATCACATCAAAGAATGCCGGATCCAGTTCCGCACGGACTTTGCCGTCGAATGCTGCCGGTTTCGGTGTTGACGCAGCTGCCGGAACGTCTTCAAATGCCTGTCGTTCCGTTGAGCTTACTGTCGTCAAATCTAAACTTGTTCCGTCTCCCCAATACGTGCCATCGAATTTCTTGAGTTGAGCATCCGGCGACAACAACGTGTTGATCGTAACGAGTGCTCCATTCGGATTCGGCGCATTAAACGGAATCGACAGGAAATGGGTCGAAGCGATCGAACCGTCGGTCAAGACGAGCGGACGTGTCTCTTTCGGGAATGTCCCTGACTTCACTTCCTGTTCCGCCCGGCGTTCGTTGAAGCCCATCGTGAACGCAACACTTCCTTTAGCGTACAACTGGTCAAGCTGTGCCAGTGTTTTCGGATACGTTTTGCCCTCTTTCCATAAATAAGGCTTCAGTTCGTTTAAATACGCCCAGGTCTTCTTAAAGTCTGCTTTCGGATTTTTTAACGTTTCTTTTGACTCCACCCCGTACATGACATGGCGGACGAACGCATTCCCCGTAAAGTCCGTCACTTCCGGATACGTGAATTTGCCCGGATTTTCTTTCACCCAACTTTTGAGTTCCTGGAGGTCCTTCGGTGGGTTCGCGACACTCGCCTTGTCGTAATGGAACGTATATTGAACTTTTCCCCATGCCGCTTCCAAATGATCGGTCGGCGTCCCGCTGTCTGACCCTTGTGCCTGTGGATCGACATATTTCATGTTTGGCAACACTTTCGTGATCTCACCGTATAACAAGCCGTCCTTTTTCGCATTCCGGAAGTTGTCGCCGTTAATCCAGACGACATCAATGACGCCCGTTTCTTTCCCGGCTTTCTTTTCCGCCCGGAGCTTTTGAATCAAATCGGCTGTTTCAATCGGAACCCGCTTCAGCGTAATGTTGTGCTCTTTTTTTACTTTTGGTGCCACGTATTCATCGATATAGGTATTGATCCCCTCATCGCCGCCCCACATATACATCCGGACAGTCGTTGCGTTTGCGTCCTTTTCAATCGATGTATAGGAAGAACCTAATACTTTTTCCTGAACCGGTGCTGTTGGAGACGCACATCCGGCAAGAAGCAGGCCTGTTGCTGCGATTGCAGTCATTTGTTTTATCATGTGTGAAAATCCCCTTTATTTTTTATCAAAGCCTGACTTACCAAGCCATTCAATGACCCGCGGAAACAATCCGTAGGCTTTTGCCGAACCTTCCATCCACAAAGGTGCATTGACCTCGCGTTTTTCGCGGATGATGGCCCGGGTAACCGTTCGTGCTAATTTTTCTTTCGACAACACGATGCTCGCAACGTTATTTTCGTATTTCCGGCTGAGATCCGCCCGAACAAAAAATTCCGTCGCAATCGGGCCAGGATTAACGGTCATGACATGAAGCCCCTTCGGCCTCAGTTCAAGACGCAAAGCATTGGAAAACTGATATAAGGCGGCTTTTGTCATACAATAAATCGTCGACTTAGGTGTAGGTAACTTCCCTGCCTGACTTGCCACGTTGACAATCATGCCATGTGGACGAAACAGCGGGAGACAGGCTTTCGTCAATCGAATCGGCGTCAGGACATTGACCCGGTTCATTGATTCGATGGTCTCAATCGTCGTCTCCTCTAAAAAACTGAACTCCCCGAACCCGGCATTGTTGATTAATACATCAATCATGCCATATCGTTCAGCTATTTGATCAGCCAGACGCTCCGGTGAATGTTCTAAATCATAAACCACGTATTCCGCTTGAAGTGTCTTTGCAATCTGTTGCAACCGATTTTCCCGCCGGGCGACTAAGATTAAGTTCGCCCCCTGCCGGTTCAGCTCGTATGCAAGAGCTTCCCCGAGTCCACTGGAGGCACCGGTCAAGACGACCGTTTTATTCATGAGATTCATGTTCACTGCCCTTTCGCGTATACCGTAAAATTCCGTCCTGTTTTTCGACAAGGATCTGTCCACTGGCCACGAGGTAGTCGAGGCGGGCTTTCATCTCACTCATGACGAGCGGGAACGATTTCTTTAAACGGTTTCCGTACGTCACTTGTGCGAGTTCAAACAGCGTTTTCGTACCTACGATATGCTTCAGCAACTGTTCGCCGCGCGCTTTACGTTGCAACAAACGTTCTTCAATCAAGGACGGAACATCGCGAATCGGCTCACCGTGTCCGGTGTAGGCAATCTCGATCCGTTCTCCCTGCAGTTTGCGCAAAGAGCGCATATAAGCGAGAACCGGCCGTTTCATGTCCGATTCATCTCCGGGTTGCGGTTGCTCGAGCAACGGATTCGGTTCGACACGCGCCAGCAGATGATCTGCTGCAAACAGAACTCCCGACTGACCGAGAATACCGATTTGATCGCTCGCATGTCCCGGCAGTTCAATGACTCGATAGGCGCCTGACGTCGTAATCGCGTCCCCTTCTTGCAGGACATGATCCAGTTGTCCCTTCCCGAGCCATTTCAAAGCGGATAAATAACTTGGTAAAAGCGCCCGTATTTCGTCCGGCACACCAAACGACAAGGCCAATCGTTGCAGGAAATCATCCCCCCTGCTCAAAAACGCTTGATCTTGTTCTAAGTAGGGTCTTAGTCGGGCATGTCCATAAATCGGAATCCCCTGTTCGGAAAAACGATAGGCAAGCCCGGCATGATCCGCATGGTGGTGCGTCACGATCACTTTATCGAGCATCGAAACCGTCACTCCGATTTTCCCGAGACCATCTTGCATGGCTTGCCAGGCTTGATCCGTATCCGGACCACAATCGATTAAAATGGTTTCCGTATCGGTCCGTAGCAGATAACAATTGATATCTCCGACAGGAAATGGTGTCGGAATCGGTAACGTAAAGATTTCATCTTCTTGTCGCATCGGTAAACCCCTCTTCTCTCTGGATGGTTTCCTTCATTATAGAGAGAAAGAAGCGACAGCGGCAAACTTTGTCGCCCTCAAATCACTAAAGTTCTAAAAAGAATACGGCTGACGATAGCATTTGGATGCAAAAAGAAGCGACCTTTCCGCAGATTGAAAGGTCGCTTCCATAAAAATTGTTCTTATTTTAAGTTGAGCACTGTTACTTTATCGCGTGTCATCGAAGCGAGGCTTCGTCCGACACCCTGTACACCAAGACCCGATGATTTTACACCGATGAATGGGAAATGATCGGGACCACGTTCCGTCCGACCGTTAATTTGGACAGAACCCGTTTCAAGCGCATCTGCGACACTGAATGCTGCGTCGATGTTTTCCGTGAAGACACTTGCTTGAAGACCGTATTCCGATTCGTTCGCATAGGCAATCATTTCCTCGACCGAGTTGACACGGATGACGGGTAAGACCGGTCCGAATGGTTCTTCCCATGCAATCCGCATATCGCGTGTCACGTGGTCAAACAGTGTCGGCTCAATCAGGTTCGCCGTCCGGTTTCCGCCTGTAACGAGCGTTGCCCCTTTTTCTTTTGCATCTGTAATCAATCCTTCGACGAAATCAGCTGATTTCGCATCGATCAACGGGACGACAACACTTTCGTCTTCCGGCGAACCGACTGTCAATTTCGCGATCCGGGCAGACAATTCTGCGACAAGCGCATCTGCCTGTTCTTCAAGAACAAATACTCGTTTGATGGCTGTGCAACGTTGTCCGGAATACGAAAACGCACCGCTGATGATGTGATCTGCCGCTAGCGAGAGATCCGCATCCTCAAGAACGAGGGCCGGGTCTTTCCCACCAAGTTCGAGAACGAGTGGAATCATCGCTGATTGACGTGACAAGTGTTGTCCTGTTGCTGTACCACCTGTAAAAGTAATCATGTTGATGCCCGGATGCGCTGTCAAATAATCTCCGATGACTGAACCGCGTCCTGTCACGAGGTTAACAAGACCTGACGGCAATCCTGCCGCGACAAGTGCTTCAACCATCAACGTACCACTGATTGAACCTTGTGTTGCCGGTTTGAAGACGACGGCGTTTCCTGTCATCAAAGCCGGTGCAAGTTTCGCAGCCGCAAGATTGACTGGATAGTTAAACGGTGAAATCGCCAGTACGACGCCGAGCGGTGCTTTTTTAATGATTGCGATTTTTTTAGCACTTCCACCCGGGAATGAGTCTCCTTGCATCATTTGACCGTCAAAACGAAGGCCTTCTTCTGCTGTATAACGGATGATTTCCGCCGTCCGTTTGACTTCTTTGATTCCGTCAGCAAGCCCTTTACCAACTTCACGCATGATGACTTTACCAATTTCGTCCGCACGTTTTTCTAACTCCGTTGCCCAGGCATGAAGCAATTCGGCCCGTTTGTTGGCAGGGACTTTCGCCCACTGCGCTTGTGCTGTTTTAGCAGACGAAATAGCCCGGTCTACTTCTGATTTTGTCATCGCTTGAACGCGACCGACTGTATCTTCTTTATAAGGGGAAGAAATTTCAATGGTTTCATTGGATTCACTTTCCTGCCATTGCCCGTCTAATAAGTATGTGTATGTTGTTGCTGTAGTCATTCCACTCGACCTCCATTTATTTTTTCTCTCTCACTTCAGTGTGTGGCTGCATAGCCTATTGTAATCAATTGGTCAGACAAATGCCAAACTTTTTGCTTAACATAAAATGAAAGCGATTTCAATAACTTTTTTATTCTTTTTGATGTGGAAGAATCGCTTCTTTCTGCCGATAACTAGTCAGAAGTGCAGTGCAGGATGGAAAGGGGCTCAATTACGTGTACAATCAACACGATATTTTATTAGAAGCTGGAACAAA
This sequence comes from Exiguobacterium sp. R-39, assembly GCF_049942815.1. Classification (NCBI taxonomy): domain Bacteria; kingdom Bacillati; phylum Bacillota; class Bacilli; order Caryophanales; genus Exiguobacterium; species Exiguobacterium sp. R-39. The sequence goes on along the minus strand of NZ_CP187965.1, from coordinate 1,018,718 downwards.
TGAATTGGAAATCGTTATTTTTCATTGCGGACCGTATACGTTCGGCATCAATGTCATGAAAGTCCGGGAAATCATCGTTCCGTTACCGATGACACCATTACCCGGAACACCGGACGCCGTCAAAGGGTTGATCGAGCTTCGGGGTGAAGTCATGACGGTCATCGATTTACCGACTGTCATTGGTGTGGCCCACGAAGAAACAACGGATGATCGCTTGATCATCTGTGAGTTTAACGGCGAGAAGAGTGTCCTCCGTGTCGATTCCGTAACGGAAATCCGTCGTATTTCATGGGAACAGATTGATACACCAAACGAACTTGCCCGCGGCATCGAAGGATTGACGAATGGTGTCGTCAAGACGGGAGACAAGATGATTATCTTGCTTGATTATGAGAAAATTGCGCTGGAACTTTCCCGCAAAGACATCTTTGCCCGCGAAGAAGGCCGCCGTGTTTCACCCCGCAACCGGTCGAACAAAACGATTTGGATTGCGGAAGATTCGGAAATGCTCCGGACTCTCATTATTGAAACGCTGGAGGAAGCCGGTTATCATGGCTTGAAATGGTTCATCAATGGTAAAGATGCATTGGACGCGTTTGAGGCAGGCAGCGACTGCGATCTCTTGATTACCGACATCGAGATGCCGAAGATGGATGGACTGCATTTGACGAAACGATTGCGTGAAGATGATCGTTATGCGGAGTTACCAATCGTCGTCTTCTCATCCTTGATTTCGGATGACCTCCGTCATAAAGGCGAATCTGTCGGTGTGAACGCACAGATTACAAAACCAGAAATCGGTCGACTGATTGAAACCGTCGATACATACGTGCTCTGACTAATAGTTTCCTAAACAAATAACCGTCTCCTGACTAATCAGGAAACGGTTATTTGTTTAGACGTATTTTATTAAACGAAATCACTGTTTTTTCCGAGAAATACATTCAGCCAAATTTTTCTGAAATCTACCATGCAGTCTTCAATCCGGGTCAAAACACCGGCCGCATTCTCGACTGAGCCTGTCTCCGCCTCTTTTTCCAGCAATTCAAAGTCATCCGCTAAGTCATCCGCCGCAACGGAATAGGAGGCACCCTTAAGTAAATGAGCTAATTTTTCCGTCTGTTCGGCATCGTTTGCTTCGACCGCATCCTTCAATTCCGGAAACTTCCGATCAAACTGGGCAATATACGTCTCACCGATTTTTTGCAAGAATACATCATCACCGCCTGCAATCAGACGTAGTTCTTCTAACTTCTTTTCATTAAAAAAAGGCATCTTTTCCCCTCCTCTTTTCTATATTATCACTATTCGTTTTAAAAAAAAATCTGAGAATCATTTACACGGTCGATATAGTATTCCTATAATAAAAAAGTGAAGAGCAGGAGGGATAGACAATGTTGACGATTTATCGAAGTGATGTGACGGGGGCAGTCAACGAAATTCAGGAGTTTACGAAAGGTTCCTGGATTCATCTTGTCAATCCGACAAAAGACGAAGCCGATCAAGTCATCGCTGCTACGAAAATTCCTGAGGATTTTATTTATGACCCACTTGATGTCGAGGAAAAACCTCGTTTCGAGAAAGATGATGAAGGTTTGTTGATGATTGTCGACGTTCCTTACATTGAAGAAGAATCATCCGGACGCCGTTACAATACGATTCCACTCGGTATCATCGTGACGTCAAGACACTTCATCACCGTCTGTTCGCAACAGTTGGATGTCCTGACGTTATTCTCAAGCGGAAAACTCCGCGCGTTCCGGACGAATTACCGTTCCCGATTCGTCTTTCAAATCTTATATAAAGTCAGTTCTTCGTATCTCCGGTTCCTGCGGCAAATCGACCGCCGGATGGATGAGCTCGAGGAAGAATTACAACGTTCGATGCGAAATCAAGAAATTTTCCAATTAATGAATTTACAAAAATCACTTGTGTATTTCATGACTTCCTTGAAGTCAAACGACGGAGTACTCGACCGGATCATCAAAACACCGAGTCTTGAAAAACACGAAGACGATGAAGACCTGCTCGAAGATGTGTTCGTTGAACACCGCCAGGCCATGGAAATGGCCCAAATCTATAAAGATATTATCAGCTCAACGATGGATACGTTTGGTTCCGTCATCTCAAACAATGTCAACTTCGTCATGAAGTTTCTCGCGTCGATCACGATTGTCATCTCGATCCCGACCATGATTTCCGGAATGTTCGGGATGAACGTTCATGTGCCGTGGGAAGGCGAAGTCATGGGCTTTTGGATTGTCTTCGGCATGATGATTTTCTTCTCTGGCTTAGCCGCCTTTATTTTATGGCGCCGCCGTTTCTTTTAGTGCGTATGAATGGATGGACAAAAAACCACTTACTTTTGAATGCCTTAGCCTAGAAACGCGTGTTGAGACGACTGTCTCTTCGGCCCTCTACCTAAGTCCATCAAAAGGAAAGTGGTTTTTTTGCAGATTAGTTGATTTCGATGGTCACGAGACATAAATCGTCCGCATCATCACTTTGATCCGGTTGAATCAATTGATGAATCGCCGGTCCCTGTTCCTGAATCAATTCACGAATCGCACTGATTCCTTCATCGATTCCCTTACTGTACAATTCCATGAAGCCATCTGTATACAAGTAGACACAACCTGGCGAAACGAGGTCAATCGTCTGGCTCGTATACTCAGAATCTTCGAACATCCCGACTGGTAATCCCGTATTTTCAAGCGGAATGATTTGATTCCCCATCCGCAGCAAGCCCGGTGGATGCCCGGCATTTGCATAACTGAGTTTCATCTCATCCAGTTCGATGTACAAGTACACGGCCGTAAAGTAAATTTCTGTTTCATCGCCCGGGAACAGGCGGCTCATCTGTTTGTTTAATTCCTCGAGAACTTTCGCCGGATCTCCGATGCGGTGCACGAGTTCAAATAAAATCGAACTCATTCCCATCGTAATCAACGCAGACGATACACCGTGTCCCATGACATCAAATAAGATGATTCCGTATTTTTTCGGCGAAATCCGGTACCAGGCATACATATCGCCTGCCAGCTTTTTCGACGGAATGTATGTCGCCATGATGCGGATGTCTTCGTCCTCGATGTTTGCACTTAACACGCTTTGCTGAAGCTTTTGTGCTAAATCAAAGTCTTCCTGCAAGACTTTTTCGTAGCGCTTTCGGGCGTCAATCGCCTGTTTGAGCGACATCGCATTTCGGACACGGGCGAGCAGTTCCGTTTTCCGAATCGGTTTCGTCGTGTAATCGGAAGCACCGGCATCAAGTCCGTCTGCAATATCTTCCTCATTCGATCGACCTGATACGATGACGATCGGTAACTCATCCAGGCCAAACCGTTTACGAATCAGACGTGTCGCATCAATGCCACTGATTCCAGGCATTTCGACGTCAAGTAATACAACGTCCAGTGTTTCAATGAACAACGGATCTTCCATCAGCTCTAGCGCTTCTTCCCCGCTCATCGCCTTGACCACATCGTATCCTTCATTTTCAAGCAATCGTTCTAAAATCATCAAATTCGTAAACTCATCATCTACGACCAGTATACTCATGTCGTCACCTCGCTCTATCCACATATTCATTGAAAATAGTTTAGCATACAATTTACATTTTCGTTTAGACGAAAGCTGCTTTTTCCGTCATACTATAGAAGAATGAAAGGGGGAATGGATCATGTGGCTTTATGTCGTCTCCATTCTAATCATTGTCTTCGTCTTAGTCGCTTCAATCCTCGTGATTTCAAAGGGTTACGGCTATAAAGGCAACAAGGATGACATCGAAATCGATTACGATGAAATCAACCGTAAATTAACTGAAAAGCACGATGACAAGCACCGGCCGTAACACCATCAAATCGTCTCAGACCATCATATCATTGGATGGTCTTTTTGTTGTATTACAAATGCATGTTTTTAGTTGTGAGATAAGGGTATATTCCTATCATGGTGTCAAATCATACTTTAAGGGAGTGTCAATCATGCAACCAAACTTACCAAACGATCCTCATGCTGTACATGCCGAAAATCCGAATCGCCAGTTCGATCAGGAAACTTCATCTGGTCGTCAAGTCAGTTTACTTACAGGAATGCTGCTAGGTGCAGTCGTCGGCGGTCTTCTGACGTTACTCAGCTCATCTAGCCGTCAAAATACGAAACAAAGCCTGCGCGGTGCTAAAGACTCTGTCTCAACGCTCGCTTCATCGATTAAAGAAGATCCGTCAGGCAAAGCATCACAAGTCATCAACCAAGTGAAAAGCGCTTCAAGCATCATCCAGGAAGTCGCATCCGACGTCCAAAACGTGTATGACAAAGTCAACACGGAGCTTGATACCGTCAAGACTGATGCGTCGTCCGTCAAAGATACGGTCACTGAAGCTAAAGGAGATCTCAACTCGATCAGCAGTAAAGTCGTTGAAGCGAAAGATGTGGCACTCGGAAAAGAGGAGGCGCCTCCTGAGCACCAACCGAACAACACGCAACACGATGATTCGAAACAAGATCAGTCACAGCAAAATAAATAATTTAATGAAACCTTTCCGGGACAATCCGGGAAGGTTTTTTTTTCATTGGAAGTATTTTACGACAATCGCAACACGTTCCCGCATTCCGTAACGCAAGACGCCAGACAGTGGTGTCTCAGCCGGAACAGCGTCGGTCTTTAAGTCCATCTGTTCCGCCTCTTTTCGGGCACGGTACAAATGGAAGTCCGACGTCACGATCGAGACACGGTTTTCCGATTCCGGTAACAGTCGTTTTGAAAACGTCAGATTTTCAGTCGTCGATGTCGATTGATCTTCCAGCAACAACCGTTCTTCACTGATTCCACCTTGAAGCATTCCCCGTCGCATCGCTTCCGCTTCCGAAATCGCTTCTCCGTCCCCTTGTCCTCCGCTTAAGATGAATGTTGTATCCGGAAATTGTTTTCCGTACCGGACAGCTGCCTCAATCCGGTTGCTTAAAATCAACGAGGGTTTCTCCCCTTTGACACCGGCTCCAAGCACGATGACGTAAGGATGTTTTCCGTTCGCAAGCGGTCGTTCCCCCTTTGCGACGAACCAACCGATACTGAACCAGAATACGGTGAGCAATAAGAGTAATCCAAGACCGGTTTTATAAAAACGGCGTATGATATGTTTAACTGTATTCTTCATAATTATGTCCCCTCAGTGGTAAGATCCTGCTGTCTTTTTATCACCTCTTTCTATACGCCTCACCACTCAAAAGGTTTCAACTCGTTTTCTCAGCAAAAAGAGCGACACTTCCGCAAAAAATCGGTGTGTCGCTCTTCCTTATCTGCCTGACATTAATTTCCCCAAATTGATGTCACGTATTCCGGGTGATCGATAAACGGATTCCGGTTTTTCTGCCACTTCTCAAAGATGATATCGTTTCGTCTGATTTCCGTCGCATCGACCGGATCAAGTTTGTTCCATGCTTTTAGCGTCGACAATTTGCCATGAAGTGGATTCGTGCCGTTGCTGACGTTTTCTGATGCTTCTAAATCAATTTCACCGCCGCCTTCATAGCGTACTGCCATGTAGAAGATCATGCGTGCGATATCGCCTTTGACACGTGTCGGTGGTTCCCATGAATCGCTGTCGCGGTAGCAGTCACACCCGGCATACTTCGTTCCGCCGTTATCAAAATCAAGATTCCCCCGTGCGCTGTTGACGACGACGTCTTCTGCCCGAAGATGATGCAGATCTGTTCCCGGTCCGTTGCTTGTTCCAAAATCACCGTGCGACTTTGCCCAGACATGCTCCCGGTTCCATTGACCGACGTTCCCACCATTACTGCTCTTGGCAATCGATTTACCCGTGTAAAGTTCGATGACATTATTTGCATTGTTCGGATCTTGATCCGTTTCCTTCAGAGCAGTCCAAACCGTATCGTATGATACTTGCGTATGGTTATCGATGATATCGTGCAGTGAGGCTTTTAATGCTGCTCCTGTCTTACTCGACGCTGGTAGGTAGTACGCGTCGATTGTCGATTGTGACGTGACCATCTGAGGTCCGGCAACGATTTTCGTTGGTTCTGTTTTAGCGATGACTGGTGTAAACGAAATTGACCCGAGTGCAAGTGCAGCGACAAGCGCCCCGCTGATTTTCGACTTCCAATTCATACTGTGTTTCCCCCTTGGTTACATATGTATGTGCTCGTCTTACCTCCTCATTTTTACACCTCCTTTCGCATCTGAGAAGCTGGACAAAAGACCTTAAAATCCCTCGAACTAAACTGAATCAAAATTCATTCAGTTATTCAAGAGTCCGATGGTCCTGTTTTTTTCTTGAGAACAGGTCAACCGGCTGATTATTCTTCTCCACAAAAAATATTCCAGGTTCAAAAGTCACGAAAACAAGATGTTCAGAAATAAACGCCACGGTTGATACAGCAACTTTCAAGACTTGATATACTATAAATGCAAACGCTTTCATAAAATTATAGGAGGTCTTTTCATGAAACAAAAACGCTTGATTGTCGCTACACTCGCGACCGCTACTTTTTTAGCGCCACTTGTGCAACCGATTGCAGTAGGGGCGACGGCAGATAACGGAACGATGATGCAGTATTTTGAATGGTATGTTCCGAATGACGGCAACCACTGGAACCGCCTCGGCAGTGATTCAACAAAACTCGATCAACTCGGGATCACCTCCGTCTGGATACCCCCCGCTTACAAAGGAACGACCCAAAACGATGTCGGATACGGCGCTTATGATTTATACGATCTCGGGGAATTTAATCAAAAAGGAACCGTCCGGACGAAATATGGAACGAAAGCTCAACTGAAAACAGCAATCAGCCAACTACATACAGCCGGCATCGATGTATATGGCGATGTCGTCATGAATCATAAAGGCGGCGCCGATTTCACAGAAGCCGTGACAGCGGTCGAAGTGAGTGGCAGCAACCGCAATCAGGAAATCTCGGGGGATTACCAGATTCAAGCCTGGACCGGTTTTGATTTCGCGGCGCGAAACAATACGTATTCGAACTTTAAGTGGAAATGGTATCACTTTGACGGAACGGACTGGGATCAATCCCGTTCGAAAAGTGCCATCTACAAATTCCGCGGGACCGGAAAAGCATGGGATACTGACGTCTCGACCGAAAATGGAAACTATGACTACTTGATGTATGCGGATATCGATTTCGATCATCCGGAAGTTCAGCAGGAAATGAAGAACTGGGGCAAATGGTACGTCAATGAACTGGGTCTCGACGGATTCCGCCTTGATGCCGTCAAACACATCAAACACGGTTATCTCGCAGACTGGCTCGCGAACGTCCGTCAGACGACCGGAAAGCCGTTATTCACGGTTGCTGAATACTGGCAAAATGATCTCGGCACTTTGCAAAACTATTTGAGCCGAACGAACTATCAGCAATCGGTCTTTGATGCTCCGCTCCACTATAAGTTCGAGCAGGCGAGTAAAGGCGGCGGCTACTATGACATGCGGACAATTTTCGACGGCACACTCGTCAAGACGAATCCGGTTCAAGCCGTCACACTTGTTGAGAATCATGATTCCCAGCCGGGGCAATCACTTGAGTCGACCGTACAATCGTGGTTCAAACCGCTTGCTTACGCCATGATTTTGACGCGTGAACAAGGATATCCGTCGGTCTTCTACGGCGATTACTACGGAACAAAGGGCACGTCGAACCGTGAAATCCCGGCGCTTGCCTCAAAAATCGATCCGCTGTTAAAAGCGCGAAAAGACTTTGCCTTCGGAAAACAAAACGATTATCTCGATAACGCCGACGTCATCGGCTGGACCCGTGAAGGTGTGACGGATCGTACAAAATCAGGTCTTGCGACGATTTTGTCGGACGGTCCGGGCGGCAGTAAATGGATGTACGTCGGGACACAAAACAAAGGCGAAGTCTGGACGGACATCACCGGCAACAACACGGCTTCCGTCACGATCAATCAGGACGGTTACGGTCAATTCTTCGTGAACGGCGGCTCGGTTTCTGTCTACCGCCAGCAATAAGTTCAAAAAAAAACCGGTTGTTCACAGGACGTTTCCGTCCACTGAACAACCGGTTTCTTTTTATTCGGCGAGTCCGATGCTGCTGCGGACATGTTCGTCCTGTTCGATTGCTTCCAGTAAAAAGTGAGCGACATCTGCCCGGTTGATTTGTTTTGCCTGCTCCGGGACCCCGCTCTCTGTTTGGCGATACAAGCCGGTCAACGGACCGTTCATCAGACGAAGCGGCCGGGCGACCGTATAGGCGACGTCCGCCTGTTTCAACAGTTCAATCGCCTGCCGGTGATCCTTTAAAGGATTTTTTAGAATCTGTTGAGCAAGTAACCCCTGAGCACCGGGCAGTTCCTGGTCGACTCCCGCAGAAGCGACGTATCCGATCCGTTCGACCCCGTTCACCTTCATCGCATTCACGATTCGCAAGAGGCTCCGTTCTAAAAATCCACTGTATGCGAGACTCTCGGTCCCTAAGGCCGTCAATACTGCCTCTTGTCCCTGCATCGCTTGATTCACTGCGTCCTGGTTAAGTACGTCTCCTTCCATGACACGCAGTTTCTCGTCCGTCAACTCGAGTTTGTTTGCATTACGGACGAATGCCGTCACCGTATGTCCATGGGCAATCGCCTGTTTGACCAACTCCTGCCCGGTTTGTCCGGTTGCTCCGAAAATAATCAGTTTCATAAAAATGGCCTCCCTTTATCTGTTCTTTTACTCATGTACCCTTCCCTTTCAGTCAGTAATCGTCTGGCATTTTATAGTGAATCAGAAATAGTTTCTTCTTGTTTTCGATTTGTGCTAAAATTCAGTTAATATTATTGGGTATTTTTTCCTTAAGTTGCTTTATTTCTTAAATCCTTTTCAAAACGGCTGTTTGAAGTTCATTCCACTAGACGGAGGCGTACATATTGAAATTACAACAATTAAAAGACCAGCTCAATACGATCTATCTCGGAAAGTCTGATGTCATCGATTTGTGTTTAACGGCATTGATCGCCGAAGGTCATATCCTCCTTGAAGATGTACCGGGTACCGGAAAAACGATGCTCGCTAAAGCCCTGGCCAACAGTTTCGACAGTGCCTTCTCCCGGATTCAGTTCACGGCCGACCTGCTGCCGTCTGACGTCATCGGTTCCGACTTCTTCAACATGAAAACCCAGGAGTTTGAGAATAAGCGCGGTCCTCTGTTTGCGAACATCGTTTTGATTGACGAAATCAACCGGGCTGTTCCGCGGACCCAGTCTGCTTTGCTCGAAGCGATGGAAGAGCGTCAAGTCTCAATCGGCGGGACAACGTACCAGATGCCGGCTCCGTTTTTTGTCATCGCCACGCAAAATCCAATTGAATCCGCCGGAACCTTCCCGCTTCCGGATGCCCAGCTCGACCGCTTCATGGTGGCGATTGAAGTCGGATATCCTGATCTGGAACATGAACGCCAACTGTTGAACGAAGTATTGGCGAACGTCCGGAAACAAGCCATCGGTATCGCGACAGGCGGCGACTTGATTACATGGCAGGAAGAAGCACGGCGCGTTCATGCGTCTCAGGATGTACTCGATTATCTATTGTCGATCGTCCAGGCAACCCGTCACCATGCTCTCGTCGAAGTCGGCGTCAGTCCCCGTGGTGCGATTGCTTTACTTCGGGCATCACAAAGTTATGCCTTCCTCAACGGACGCGATTTTATCATTCCGGAAGACATCAAATACTTGGCGAAACATGTCTTGTCCCATCGTTTAATGTTAACGCTTGAAGGCGGCATCAAAACGACGAAAGCCGATTTATTACTGCATCTGCTTGATGACATTCCGGTCCCGGTTGAAATGGGGTGATGTCATGCACATCGAACGTTCGGTTCCATTTTGGCTGGAACGCCGGCTCTTTTCCGTTTATGTCATTTTAACGTTCGTTTTCTTATTCATCCCGGGATTGTCCTTACTCGGTTTTTTATTCGCAGCAATCGCCACCGTTCACTACGTTGTCGGGCAGACTGAAAAACAATTGAAGCGCGACATTGCCTTGGAATGGAAACATTACGAACCGCTGATGTTTAATCAGGAGTCGACTGCGTTGCGTTTGCAGCTGTTCGGTCTTGAAGCCCTTGAAAAATTAGGACTGAAGACCACCCTTCGGCTGCACACGGATAACGGTCTCATTTTCCCTGACATGGATCCGCTCCACCCGCATACGTATCATGCCGTCATCGGATCGGACGAACAAATTGAAATCCCGATTCAGGCGATGCGGCGGGGACCGGCGCATTTTGACGAACTCACCCTGACAATCCGGCTGCCGTGGCGGATGGGCGTGTATCTGTTTACCTTTGATGCATTTCCTCATTTCACGGTCTTACCTTCGCTGACGGCACAGGCGACACCACTCCTGTTGCATCGGCTTCGGATCGGGGATCGTGCCGACCGGTACTCTCCACTGAAAAATAAGCTCGTTCAACTGGGGGCAAAACCGTATACGGCTGAGCCGTCGAAAGAAATCGACTGGTATGCGACAGCCAAGACCGGCCGTCTGCAGACCAAGGTCTTTGAGACGAGCAATCAGGATACGTTCAGCCTCGCCTTGAATCTGTCCGGACCAAGCGGTTACGGACTGCATACGAACTTTGAGACGTTCATTGATCAGACAGCGTTTCTCGCAAGTGAGCTGATTAAAGAAGGCTGTAAAGTTGAACTGTTTTTAAACCATCTCGACGCAAACAACCGGATGACCCATTTAAAGCTTCAGGAAGGGCAGCCTCAACTGAAACAAATCCTGTTGACGTTATCGACCCTGTCGACGCGGGACACCTATATTCCAACCGGTCAATTCGAACGGTACGTCACACGTCGAAAACACCGAAATAGCCAATTGATTCAAATTGGTAATGATCATATTCAAGCTATCGGTTAAACCGTACTTGCAGGAGGGACAATATGCCGTCATTTCTCATCCGTAAAACCACTCAACTCGTGTTCGCCTTCTTTGTTCTGGTCGTCATCAGTGCTTTACCGCATCTGATTGTTCAGATGCGACCGGATTTCCCGAAGTATTTCAACGCAGTGCAACAACAGCTCAGTCTGTTGACGTCTTCACATCCATTAACGTATTACAATGCAACGGCTGGAGAAAACAGACTGTTATTTCCGGATCTTCAGCCGTTCATTCAGGAGACGCTCGTCATCTTCAGCAGCGCTCTGCTTTGTTCATCGATTGCGGCTTTACTTTATGCGTTTTTATTTTACCGGGCCGGAGCAAAAATCCGTTCCGTCTTGACGCAAACTGCCCGACTCCTGGAAATGATTCCTGATTTATTTTGGATCATTTTTTCACAATTCATCATCGTCATTTTATTCAAGACGACCGGATTTGATCAAATCGAGGTTGCTGGGGGATTTAGCGATTCAATCCGGTTCCTGCCGATTTTGACATTATCCTTAACGACCGTTTTTTTCTTCATCAAATGGCTGACCGGTCGGATTCAGGAAGAACAGCATGCAAGCTACCTGGAGTTGGCCCGCGCAAAAGGTATCCACTCGTCCCGGCTGTTTTGGCAACATTTGATGCCAAATCTGTTTTATCGTTTTTATCTGTTTTTCCGGACGAACATCATTACGATTCTTTCGAGTCTGGTCGTCATCGAGTATACTTTTAACGTCCAGGGACTGTTTCGTTTTATCTTAATCAATCAGGATTTTTCGATACTGCTTGTTTTATTGCTTTTAATCTATCTGCCCTTTTTCATATTAGATACGGTGGCAGAACTTTGTATCCCCCGCTCGTGGAAAGGAGAGATTTCATGAGACGTGTTTTGAGATATGACTTCATCTTTTGGATGTGCCTGTTGTTCTTTGGAACATTGTTGTTACTCAGTTTCGGTAATGCCGTGTTTCGTGACGGACAGGTCGATCAAATTCAAAATCTCTATTCGAAAGACGGAACATTTATCGCCACCTCACCACTCGAACCCTCCACGGATCGTTGGTTTGGGACGGACCGTTCCGGAAACGATTTGTTTCAGGTGATGATTGAAGGGGCCAAGTGGACGATTGGTGTTTGTGTCAGCGTCGCCTTCGCCCGAATCGTTCTCGCCTTGCTGATCGGTGTCCCGCTCGCTTTCCGGGGAAAACGGCTGTATACGGCATTACGTCTCCTGCTGGACGGTTTCTTGATCATTCCGATTTCGTTGCTCGCCTTGTTTATTTTATTGCCGGCTTTCCTATTTATAGATCCCGCCTCGGTTCCGTCCGCGTTCTCGCGTGTCTTCCTCGAAGTCAGTGTCTTAACGGTACTCGGTTTACCGGCATTGGTGCTGTATTTAATCGGTGAGACCCGGCAACTGCTTGCACAAGAATTCATGCTTGTCGCCCGCACACTCGGCGGACGTCCTGGACATCAGTTTCGGGTACATATTTGGCCGCATCTGTTGCCGACGCTAACGATTGTCTTCATGCAACAGTTCGTTCAGACATTAATGGTCCTGATCCATCTCTCGTTGTTCGGCTTGTTTTTTGGCGGAACACTCGTCTTATTCGAAGGTGGCGCGGCCCCGATCATTTTTGAATGGGCATCCCAGTTCGGCTACTATTTCCTGCAATTCTCAGCCGTTTCGTGGATCAACCATCTGTTTTTAGTTCCGGCGATTGCTTTAGCTTTGCTCGTGTTCTTTGCCAACTTACTGACCAGCCGCCTCGAGCGTGCTTACCTCTTGCGCCGCCAACAAATAAGTAGTTCAACTCAATCCCTTTCTGAAGCGGAAGCAGCGACAGCCCATTTGTCTCACCCGTTTGATCCGGTCGACATTTCAATCAAATCCTAGGAGGATGTATGAAGCGAATAATCATTGGTGCCGTCATTGTAATTTATGTGACGGTTTTTAGTTTTTCCATTTGGACTTATCAACACCCGGTCCTGAACAGTTCCGATCAGTCAAACTTACTCCCGACCCGTGTCAAACAGATTCGGTCGGCAACTTCGACGGATGACCTGAAGTCCTGGATTGAGCAAGCAAAACAACGCCAGGAGACGGTGTCGATTGCCGGTATGCAACACAGTCAAGGCGGGCAGACATACCTGCCGGACACGACAGTCCTTGATATGACCAAGTACGATCAGATTCTAGATTATACTCCCAGAACGAAACGGATTACCGTCCAAAGCGGCGCCACCTGGGGTGAAATTCAAGACCGGATTCAGCCGGACGGTCTAGCAATTCAAGTCATGCAGTCGCAGAATATCTTTACAGTAGGCGGCGCACTCAGCGTCAATGTCCACGGCCGGGATATCCGTTACGGTTCCCTGTTTGATACGGTCGATTCGTTTCGGCTGTTGCAAGCGGACGGTTCCGTCGTCAACGTCAGCCGGACGGAACATGCGGATTTATTCCGCCTGGTCCCCGGCGGATATGGTCTCTTCGGTATCATTTTGGACGTTACTTTGAAACTGACAAACGATGAATGGTACGCCGAGCAGACTGTCGCCTTGAATTATCAGGATTATCCGGCTTATTTCCGGCAACATGTCCTCGGTGACGATGACGTCCGTATGCACATCGGACGTATTTCTGTCGCGCCGGACGGATTTTTCAAAGACATGTATGTCACGAACTATCGTAAAACAGAGCGGACAACTCCGATTGAAGAGGAACCGCTCAAGCAAGAAACCATCATCGCTTTGCCGAAAGCATTACTCGGCATCTCCCGGTACAGCGACTTCGGAAAAAATCAGCTTTGGTCATTTCAGAAATCGTATTTCCTGAAGCAGAGTGGAACGTTCGAATCCCGTAACAATGTCATGCGTTCCGACAGTGCGTTTATGGAATATACGAGTCCCGGTCGAACCGAATTACTCCAGGAATACTTCGTGCCGGTTGATTCGTTTGTTTCCTACATCGATCAATTGCGGTCGATTTTGACAGCCGAGGAACTGAATGTCTTGAATATCACGATCCGGTATGTCGAGCAGGATGAAACAGCTGCCTTGTCCTATGCGAAACAGGATATGTTTGCCCTCGTCTGGCTGATCAATACGGAAACGGATCCGATATCAATCAACGAAACGAAACGGATTGTCCAAAAGTTGATTGATGCGACACTCGCACATCAGGGCAGTTACTACCTGCCGTACTATCCGTTCGCAACACGCAAGCAGTTCCATGACGCCTATCCGAATGCTGCTACTTTTAAAGAAGCCAAACAAAAGCAGGATCCCGATGGCCTTTTCATGAACCAATTTTATCTCGACTATTTTAAGTAAGGAGACGATGATGAACTATTCACTTTTTGTTCGTATTCAAAGCATGATTTTAATGAGCAGCAGTATCATTTTCCCGTTTTATTTATTGCTTGTCCGGCAAATTGGAGATTCCTATGCCCAGTTCGGTCTTGCCTACGGTCTTTTCACGCTGACTTCAGCGTTCGCTTACCTCGGAATCGGTCGTCTGAGTGACCGGTTCGGCGACCGCTCATTGCTTGTCACCCACACGTTTGGCATGGCACTGGTTTTATTGTACGTACCGATTGTGACGTCCATTAGCCACGTCTACCTGATTCAAATCATCATGGGGATACTTGGTGCGTTGCAAAAGAACACGGAAAAAACAATCCTTGCCCGGCAGGAACTTGCCTTAACGACGGTTGGCCGGACAATCGGCCGCTATCATTTCAATACGTCCTTATGGTCGGCACTTGGAATCATAGCTGCCGGTTATCTGATTGATTTTTTAACGATCGGCAGTCTGTTTTACATCATCTCTGCCGTCTATTTTTATGTAACGTTGCGTTTACTGTGGGACCGTCCACGTTCAGGAAAAAAACATACGGAAGATTCATCATCGGGTGTCGAAGCGGGTATAAAGAAGTAGAAGGGATGTGATCGTATGATTGACGTAACCCATTACTCCCAAACGTTCGGGAAACGCACGGTCTTGACCGATGTCCAGTTTTCAATTGGTCAAGGTGAAATTGTCGGTTTAATTGGTCCGAGCGGTTCCGGAAAAACGACTTTAATCAAGTCGTTGATTGGTCTGCAACAACCAACGACCGGGACGATCATGGTTCTCGGCACCAAACAACCCTCGCTCGCCCAAGCGGAGAACATCGGCTACATGGCACAGTCGGATGCGCTTTATGAAGACTTAACGGCGCGCGGAAATCTGCGATATTTCGGAAAACTATACGGTTTAAAAAAAGCACGTCTTCGAGCGCGTATCGAAACCGTCCTTGAATTCGTCGATTTGAAGAAAGATGCCGATCGTCCGATCCATCAATTTTCCGGTGGAATGAAACGACGACTCAGTCTGGCCATCGCCTTGATCCACGAACCGAGTCTTCTGTTGCTCGATGAACCGACGGTCGGGATTGATCCCGCGCTTAAGAAAACATTTTGGCATGAGTTTGAACAACTGCGCCAGTCCGGTGTAACGGTACTCGTCACGACACATGTCATGGATGAAGCTGAGCGGTGCGACCGGTTATTGTTGATCCAACATGGTCGTCTAATCGAAGCCGGTACCCCCAATGATTTGATTCAACGTTTTGGTTCCATCGATGAAGCTTTCATTCAAAAGGAGCGAGTATAATGCAAATTCTGACGGTAGCGGAACGTGTCATTTCACAAATTTTTCGGGATAAACGGACGATTGCCATGATGTTTCTCGCTCCCTTATTTGTTCTGTTCTTACTGTCGACGATTCTCGGTTCGAGCTCGGACGATGTGACAATCGGTACGGTCGATTTACCGGTGACCTTTCAAGATACACTGAAAACCAAAACAGACATCCGCACCTTTTCAAGCAAAGCGGCTGGTATCACTGCCATGAAGGATCGACAGATTGATGCCTTGATCACCTTTCAAAAGAATCAGCCGAAAATTTTAATTGAAGGCGGCGACATTTCAAAAAACGCAGCAGCGCTCCAACTCATTCAAGAAACCTTGATCACGATTCAAGGAAAACAAGCACTCACAGCCAACACGAAACTCTCGGCAACCGTTCAACAGTTGCAACAACAATTGACGCAATTAACGAATCAAACATTCGATACGCCGCAGCCTGCATCACCCACTCTTACCAAACCCGACATCCAATTTTTATACGGCAATCCGGATGCTGAATTATTTGATCAAATCGCTCCTGCCTTAATGGGCTTTTTCATCTTCCTATTTGTCTTCATCATTGCCGGTGTCAGCTTTTTACGGGAGCGGTCGAGCGGTACACTCGAACGGACGCTTGCGACGCCGCTCAAACGCTCGAGTATCGTCTTCGGTTATTTTGTCGGTTTCTTTTTATTCGTCACGATCCAGACGATTCTTATTCAGTTATTCATCGTCAACGTGCTTGACGTGACGCAACAGGGAAACTACTTCTTACTTTTGTTCGTCAATCTCCTGACGGCAAGTGTCGCCTTGTCGCTTGGTTTACTGCTGTCGAGTTTTTCCCGGACTGAATTTCAACTGATCCAGTTCATTCCGTTAGCAATCGTGCCCCAGATTTTCTTCAGCGGGTTGTTTGATTTGGGTGATGCGCCCGTATGGGTCGAAATCATTAACCGGTTGATGCCATTGACTTATGCCGCGCATGCTCTGCAAAATATCATGACTCGGGGCTACGGGCTTCAAGACATTTGGCTCGATCTTGTCGTATTGGCAGGTTTTGTCCTCCTGTTCGTCGCACTCAATATGCGGGCTCTCAAAAAACAACGCCCGGTCTAAGAACATCGACTTCATTTCCCGGACTCCATTGACAATCCATTTTTTTCCTTATACAATCAAAAAAAAGCGAAATGAGGCCGACCAATGTAAATCCATCTAGATTACCTACCCACTAACTAAATACGAACGATGTGGAGGTTTTATAGATGAACCGATTTACAACTTTACTGGTCAGCCAGTGGGTAGCAAATGCGGGAGACGCGCTCTACATCGTCGCTCTCATTGCTACCCTGTACGCTCAGACCGGACAAGCAAGTACTGCCGCCCTATTCCCGGTTGCCGTGACGGCAGGCATGACGCTCAGTGGATTTTTCTTTGCCGATGTCGCAAGACGGTTTCGTCATGCTTCGCTCTTGTTATACGGTCAGCTTTTAAAAACGATCAGCCTCGGTCTGATTGTGTTTCTTGATTTACCGTTCGGTTATCTGTTAGGATGCGTCGTCTGGATTGCCTTTCTAGACGGGTTTGCCCGGCCGCTTGAGAGTGCTTTCCTGCCGCGGATCACAGACAACCTTCAAAAAGCTAACAGTCTGGTCCAGGGAACAAATCAAGTCGTCCAACTCGTCATGTGGCCGCTTGGCGCGATTTTTGTCAGTCTCGGTTCCCCCGATCTGGTCCTGACGATTTCGTTTTTCCTGTTTGTCCTAGCGAGCATTTGGACTGCTTTGTTTCGTCATCAAGTCCGTGAACTCGCGGATCCTGTCCAAGAAACGCAGGAAACACCGTCGTTCCGCTCTAGCTTCCGCTATACGTGGACGACTGAGCCGGCCCGCTTGAATACAACGTTGCTCGGCATCGATGCCTTTGCCAGTACGGCTTGGATTTCAGCGTTGTTCCTCGTCTATATCGACACGCATCTTCATGTGTCTGACAGCTGGTGGGGCATCTTAAATGCGTTTTATCTGCTCAGCATGATCGGTGGTAGTTATTACATGCTCCGCCGGACCAAGTCCGCCTCCCTGTTAACGCTTAGTGTCGCATTATCGGTCGGAGCAACCGTCTTGTTTGCGTTCGCACCGCATGTGGTCTTTGCGATTGTCGCCTGTGTGTTGCAAGGGGCCTCGAGCCAACTACGGGCAATCGAGCTCAATACACGTTTACAGGAAGCGACGCCTTCCGCCCGTTTGCCGTATGTCTACAGCATGCAACAAACAGTATATACGCTCAGCTTTTGTCTCGGCAGTTTGTTATTCGGACTGCTTGCAGACCGGTTAAGCATCGAGACGGTCTACTGGATTGCGGCCGCGGTCGCCCTGCTGATGTTCCCTTCCGCCCGACGTTTGCGCCATACTGTTTCAGTGCAGGATAAACAGCGTGTTTCATAAGACAAGACATAACCAAAAAGAAGTATTTCCGAACTTCATACCGGAAATACTTCTTTTTCCTTACACATTTCGACTTTTTCGATATCGTATCAAGAGTCCTGCCCCGATTGCTCCACAGACGAGTCCGAGATAGAAATAGGCTCCGTCGAGACCGGCGTCTTGACTAATTTGTCCGAAACCCAGTCCAACGCCGATTGTCACAAGGCTCTCAAGCATCGAGACCATCGAGCTCCCTGTCGCCCGCGAGTCATCTGTCAAATTGCCCTGCAACCACGTTGTCAGGACCGGTTCGGACCAGCCATAAATTAGAAACAAACCAAATAAGACAAGCACCGACCATGGACTATCGATCAGGGAAAGTAATATGAATCCGCCAGCATACACGAGCAAGAGAACGCTGAGAGGAACAAACGGACGGTTCGGTTTCGGCAAAAGATTACCGAGTGCTTGGGCAACCATCAGTCCAATCAAAATCGTGCCAAACCAGGAGACCGCAATTTCTCGATCCCGGACATACAATTGCCAAAACTCATCCAAGAAAGTGATCGTCGTACCAAATGAAATGCTGAGCAACGTAATCCGGGCAAAAGAAGGAAATACCTGCCACCGACACCGGTCGCGACGCGTAACAGGAACCACTGTTCGTCCGGACGTGTCCGGTTCAATCAACAGGCAACTGGCGAAGAAAGCCAGCATCAAACAGCCAAGAGAGAGTTCATAATGCACTGTCAGCTCATACGATGTCGCAAGCCAAGCTCCAATCAGCGCTGCAACACCGGCTGCTGCAAGACTTGTCGCATTCAGACGGCTAATCGTTTTCTCAAAACGTTCCTTTTGTAAAAGTTGCTTCATCGTTTCGTAAATCAAGGCCTCTTCCGCTCCGCTGACAGCAGCACTTCCGATTCCGGCCAGCACCATGGCAAGTAAAAAGGACGACAGTTCATATGCCTGAAGCAATATCCAAAACGATAATGTTTCAAACAGCACACCCGTTACGAAGCTGATTTTTCGTCCCAACCGGTCAGCGACCAGACCAAACGGCACTTCGAGAACAACCATCGTCAACGCAAATACGATTTCAGCATACACGACGTCCTCCACCGTCATTCCACGTTGTTCCCAAAACAAGCGCTCGATGACATACGCGGGCAGACAGGCTGTCAAAAAGCGAATCAGGTACAGCAGACGGATATTCCGGCGAAGTCGAACTTAACAAGGCGGCCGTATATTTTTCATGGTGAATTCCTCCTTTTTGAATGATATCACGCACCCTGTTTTTTACTTTTCCCGTTTCTGTTTCTTCCGAATCGGATTACACAAAAAAGCAGACGACGGATAGTCCGTTGTCTGCTTCTGTTTCAGTCTGCTTATCTTTTATGGTCTTTCGCATGTTCCATTCCAGTAATTGTTTCAAGTGAACTCACCTGCACGAACGGCAATTCGATCGTAAAGATCGAGCCGCGTCCTTCTGTTGATTCCACATGGATCAAACCCTCGTGGGCACGGACGATTTCCTGACAAATCGCGAGGCCGAGACCGGTACCGCCAATTTTCCGACTGTCTGAATTATCGACCCGGTAAAACTTACTAAACAGTTCAGGCAACGCGTGTTGCGGAATCCCGATTCCTTCATCGATAACCTGAATCCGTAACCGGTCATCCAATGCTTCGAGCTTAAGCTCAATCTCCCCGCCATCCGGTGAATACTTGATGGCATTATTAATTAAATTCCCAAACAACTGCCGCATTTTCGGTTCGTCCGCTTCAATCCAACGAAGCGGCTGATCCCCGGTTTCAAGCGTCAGTTGATGGTTGCTCGTTGAACCGGCATGAAATTCCGCGACTTCCTGAATCAAGTTTCCAAGATCGAGTTTTTCGAACTGATAGTGTTGCTGACTCGATTCCATCCGCTGAACATCCAGGAAGTCGTTGACGAGACTCGTCAGACGCTGTGTCTCCGAATGAATCGTCGTCAAATACCGCTGTTGACGATCGACCGGTAAGTCTTTCGCCAGCATCAGCTCGGTATACCCGAAGATTGACGCAAGCGGCGTCCGCAACTCATGAGACACCGTCGAGACGAACTCCGACTTCATCCGGTCGATACCGGTCTCAATCGTCACATCCCGCAGTACGAGCATCGTTCCGCGGAAACGGCCGCCGTACTGAATTCCTTCCGCGTACACTTGAACGAACCGTTCCTCTTTGTTTAAGGATAAGGACAAGCCTTCAGTCGGAATCTCATGACGACAGACCCGACTCATATATTCGAGGAACGCTTCATGTTGATCGACCTGGACGGCCAATTCTTCAATCTTGACATCGAGCGTCATCAATCCCTCATCAAATTGATCGTGAGACGGATGATGGAACAAAGCAAGCAATGGTTTATTGGCAAAAATCTTGTCGCCTTCGATATAAATGACAGCTTCACGGATCGAATGCAACAGTTTCGATGTTTTCTCGCGTTCCCGCTCAATCTCATCAAAGACCCGCATCCGAAGCAATGACAAGGCCAGTTGACGCGAGAACGACCAGATTTCTTCCGTTTGATCTTCATTGAACTGATCCCGATAACGGACTAGATAAATGCTGGCAATCATCGTGTTAGTTGACGGATCCATGACAGGAACCACCGTTTCATACATGCTGTACGGGTAAGGCAGCGGATGATCACTCGTCACTTGTTTCGTCGAACGTACGGCATGTTTGTGCATCCGTGCCCGTTCAAGTAACGAAATCGAAGAGTGTAACAACTGATGTTCCTGATCCGGTGTCATCCCATACGACACGATATCCGTATAACGGTCGTCGTCAAGGAAGACGATGGCACCAAGCTCGGCATCGGTGATCGTAATTAATTTTTCAATGATTGCGGGGTAAGCCGTCAATGTTTCACGGGAAGCGAGTGTTTCCGTCAATTCATTGCGGTATCGCAGATGGGTTTCGTTCCGCAATGTAATATCAAGTGCTTCCTCGAGTTCTTCTTGCTGCATCTGTAATTCTTCTTGCTGCGCGACGAGTTCTTCCTGCTGACTTTGCAACTCATCGTTACTTGAAACGAGTTGCATCTTTTGGGAAGAAATCGATGCTGCCATCTGATTGAAAGTTGTCGTTAATTCACCGACTTCATCCTGTGGATTCACAACTTTGATTGGTGTCGCATCCTCGCCTTGTGCGAGACGGCTGCTTTCCCGATTCAACTGACGCAATTGTCCGGTCAAACGCGAGACAAATGGACGGACAAGCAACGCAATGATCAGCAGGAGAACAGCCAAATTAATGAACCCCAGCACCTGTGAAGCGTTAACCTGTTTTCCCAGCTTTTCTTGCGCCGCGAGCTCTTGTTTGTTTAATGAGTTGCGGTACTTCGTGAATACTGTTTCCATATCGACGATGCTTGAACTCATATCCGCTGCACTTTTCGTTTTGATATTGAACTTCCGTTTTGGATCGAGTGTCGGTGCTTTCGTGACTTTTCCGAGCGTTGCCATCTGCAAGAACGGTTCGGTTACGTCCCCGTCTTTTTTAGCAGCGACGTAGTTCGTCAGACTCGGCATGACGCGTTGCGTATACGCCGTATAAAGCGATCGGGCATCTTTTGCATACTGTTTTTCTTCTTTAAAACGGGCATTTTTCTCAAACCACGTTGTTTGTTGATTGATGTTCGTTTTTTTACGTTCAATTTCTTCCAGCATTGCTTCATCGCCTAATAAGACGAATCCGCGCATTTCATACTGAAGACTTTGCCATGATTCATATAAGTTCGTCGCGCGTGTCCGATGATCGTTTAATGTCAGCAGTTCCTGACGTGATGTCTGAACCTGACTTTTCGTATAAAAATAAACGCCGGCTGAGGTCAGCACGAGTGTCAATATAATCATATAGAAGGCAGACATAATTTGGCGTCCAATCGTTCGATTAAGCCATGACTTCATCTATTCATCCCCCTCTACTGTAAAAACTTAAATTAATCGTTTCTAAACCTCATTCTAAAGCTTTTTTAAGCAAAACCACTAAATATGCTCAAAAAAGACCACTTTTCATCTAACTTTAATCTAAACGGTTGTATGTTACAAACAGATGTCACAAAACAGGAGAAAATTTCGTTCATTTGGAGATTTTTACAAAAAAAGCCCGCTCCGATAGACGGAACGGACAGCCATTTAAAAATTAGAATGGTTCGTAATCTCTGTATTTTGTTGATTGACATACATCTGATGATGATCATGATGATGATGCATACTCGAATGACGCCGGACAGGTTCTTCATCTGCAAGTGGATCCCCGTCCAAAATGCCAAGCCGCGCATATTGGGCCGAAACAGCTTGTTTCGTCGTCGCCTGCACTTGATCCGTCTGATGAATCAACGATGCAATTCCTTTCGCCAACCGGAACGGCTCCAGATTCGTTTTTTCGACTGGAAACGACGGCAACGAACGGAGATAGTCAAGATATCGTTCGGCACCGTCTTGCGATGGTGTCACGAGTTCCGACGCGTGGTGACGAAGCGACTGGGTCAGACTGTGTGTCGAGGCCCCCTGTGTGATCATCGAAAACAGACCGATTACGAAAATACATACGATGATCCCAAAAAAAAGCATCATAAAAACCGGCATTCCGGAAAAAAAGCCGTCACCTTCGATGTACAGCAACAGTCGGTTGCCGTTAAGCAATGAAGCGATTCCTGATAACGACATACAAACCCTCCTCGTTTCGTGTGATAGTTACTTTTACGCAACACGAACAAGAAGGGTTTCCGTTTTTTGTTAAGTTTCTAAGGAAACTTCCGCATTAAACCAATCTTCAACAAACAAAAAACCGTTCGGGGCATCAATCCGGTAAGAATACAGGACGGCAAAGTCACCGTCCGCCATCATCGGTAAGGTGATTTCCCGTAAGATGGCCTTCACTTCTTCCGTCATGACCGTTTCATAGCGGACGAAATCGTCTTCCCGGGTTTCCCGTTCCGTCAAATACGGTAACAATAATGATTTCCCAAACGATTGGGGATCATCGATGACTTCTGCCGTCACTCCGAATAATTCCTCCGCTTCTTCGATCAAGGCATCCGCTTGTCCAATCGTCACTTCGTTCGGAAACCAGACCGTCAGTTTTGTCCCTTCTTTTAAAAATTGTTCAAACATCGGTATAAAGGTTCTATTTTCCATCAAATCGTAATGCATCAAGCTTCTCCCTTCACAAACTCAAATTTCAATTGGTGTTGTTCCAAATACAGCATCGCCTGGAAGGTCCGACCGTTTTTTTTCATCTCAAGCGGCTTTGTTTTGCCGTTCGCGAGCATTTTTTTCAGTTCGGTTTGTGTCAGGCGCGCCCCGAGAATCGTCTTCGGCAGGGTAAACCCGCAATTGTTCTTCTGATAGGCACTACACCCGTAAAACTTGCCCCGATCGAGCAACTCTGCCTGACAGACCGGACAGATGCCAACCGGTCGGTTCGTTGCGCCCCGCGCCCGTTTTGCCGGTACCTGGGTCGGATCGACTTCCAATTGTTCGACCCGTGTTTTCGCATCCTGGACTAAATGTTGCGATAGCTTCTTCGCTTGATCAACGAACTGGGCCGCTGAAGCCTCACCCTTCCCGATTTGGTCGAGCCGGCTTTCCCATTTCGCCGTCATCTCCGGCGAGGCGAGAATACTTCCGCTGACAGCTTCAATCAGAATCCGGCCTTTCGCTGTCGGATGCAGTTCTTTTTTCTTCACTTGAATGTATTCACGTCGTTTCAACCCGTCAATGATACCGGCTCGGGTCGCCTCCGTTCCCAGTCCCTCGATTTCCTTCATGATGGCTTGAAGTTCATTTTCAAGCACTTTTCCGGCCGTTTTCATCCCGAGAATCAAAGTTCCTTCCGTGTAGCGTTTTGGCGGTTCCGTTTGTTTCTCGAGTAACTTCGCGCTTTTAATCGGCATCTTTTGTCCGATTTCAAGTGCCGGCAGTTCCTGCTCTTTCGCTTCAACCTTCAAGACTTTCTTGAATCCTAACTCAAGCGACCGGCTGCCTTTTGTGATGAAGCGGTCCTGTTCCCGTTCCGTGATGATTTCCGTTTTTTCCGACCGGGCATCCGGGGCAAACGCCGCCAGGAAACGACGGACGATCAAATCGTAGACTTGTGCATCACGTCCTGTCAGTTTCGCAACAGCTCCCGCTTCTTCCGTCGGGATGATCGCATAATGATCGCTGACCTTCGCTGAATTGACGTACCGTTTATTGTTCGTAATGTTGTTCGTCACGATATCCGTCAGTTCGGTATACTCCGGCTGTTTCAGAAGTCGTTTTAAAATCGTCGGGAACTGACCGGCTTCATCTTTTGAGACAAAGGATGAATCCGTCCGCGGATAACTGATCCAGCCCCGGATATACAGTTTTTGCGCAATATCAAGCGTTTCCTTTGCGCCGAGTCCGAAACGCCGGCTCGCTTCCGTTTGCAACAATGACAAACTGAACCAGAACGGCGGTTTTTCGACTTGTTCCGTCTTTTCGACCGCTGCTACGGTACCGTTTCCTGTTGTTCGGGCGACAATTGCTTCTGCGAGGCTCCGTTCTGTAAGCTTCGTTTGTTTTTTAGCATTGATGTACTTCCCTTTATACCGGGTAAAGTCCGCCTCGACTTCAAAAAACGTTTCCGGACGGAAATTCTCAATCTGCTTTTCCCGTTCGACGATCAAGGATAATGTCGGCGTCTGGACCCGCCCCAGTGAAAAGACGTCAACGATGCCTTTTTTCTTGAGCAGCGTCGTATAGGCACGGGAAGCATTCATCCCGATCAACCAATCGGCACAGGCACGGCTCATCGCTTCATGAAACAGATTTTCGGTTTCCTTACCATCCAGTAGATGAGCAAAACCGTGATCGACGGCCTGCGGTGTCAGACTGGAAATCCAAAGACGTTGAATCGGTTTCGCATTGTTCGCCAGCCGGAGAATCAATCGGACGATTGCCTCTCCCTCTCGCTCGGCATCCGATGCTATAATGATGGAAGTCGTCGTCCGTTCGTTCAGTAATTTCTTGATGACTTGGAACGCTTTGCTTTTTCCGCGGGATAACCGGTAGTCAAACCGTTCCGGAATAATCGGAAGATGATCATAGTTCCATCGTTTCCATTTGGCGTCATAATGCGCCGGTTCCTGCAGCTCACATAAATGTCCGACGGCATACGCCAGTTTCGCTCCTGCCGGAAACCGGTCACATGGTTTGATTTCAATATATCCGTCCCGTTTGACCGATGGATACGGTGCTGCCAGTTTTTCAGCTTGTTTCGGTTTTTCCGCAATGATTAATTGCATTGATTCACCCTCTTTTCCTTACTTCAGACACGCGGAGGTTAACATGCCCTATTTCACTTTATTCATGGCTCTCTTTTTTATCTCGACATCTGCAATTTTTGTTAAATGGGCCGAAACCCCGATCGAAGCCGTCGCTTTTTTCCGGATGTTGTTTTCGACGCTCTTGCTGTTACCGTTGATTCATCTGAAAGAATTACTTAGTCTCAGTTCAACGACAATCCGACATATGATTTTAAGCGGAATTCTCTTAGCCGGTCATTTTTGGCTGTGGTTCCTGTCCCTTGATTATACGACAGTTGCCAGCTCGACGCTCTTCGTAACCGCGAGTCCGATTTTCGTTTTGATCGGGAACGCTGTCTTCTTTAAACAACACCCGTCACGAAAAGCCCTCTTTTTCGTCGGTGTCGCGTTGCTCGGCGGCGGACTTGTCGCTTATGGTGATATCGCGGTCGGTCCAAGAGCGCTGATCGGAGACGGACTGGCCCTGCTCGCGACGATCCTTGTCGCCGGTTACTGGCTGCTCGGTCAGCACGTCCGGACGAGTGTCTCGACGAATACGTATTCGTTCGGTGTCTATGCCGTGTCTTCCGTCGTCTTGTTACTGTTCTCGCTCATTCAGTCCGTCAATCTGGTCGCTTCTTTCCAAATCGATTGGCGCATCTATATTTTACTCGCTGTCTTCCCGACGCTGCTTGGTCACAACCTGTTTAACTGGGCCTTGTCGCGTGTCAGTGCCAGTATCGTCAGCATTACGATTCTCGGTGAAGCCGTCTGGGGCATGATTTTCGGTTATTTCCTGTTCCAGGAATCGTTGACTTGGATTCAAATTACCGGTGCCGCCTTACTTCTCATCGGAATCGGTCTGTTCCTCCGGCGGAATGAACGGGATATCCGGGAACAATTCGCCAAACAAAATGCCGCGACGACGGCGGAATAAAAAATAAATACCAGTCAGCAGTCTTCTGTTAGAAGATTGTCTGACTGGTATTTTTTAATTCGTCGGATCTTCCGGACGGACTTTCGGCAGACGGAATGTCATGAAAAAGGCGAGGATGGCGCAGATAAGTCCGCCAATGAAGACGAGATGCAACCCATTTGCCAGTGCCTGCTCCGCTGCTGTCTGAACATCCGTTCCATAACGCGATGCGGTACCGGATTGAAAAAACGGATCAATCGAATAGCCGTTCAATAGTTTTGAGTCGGAAAAGGCCTGGATGATCGAGACGTTAAATAACGTCCCGAAGATCGCCACACCAAGCGTTTGACCGGTCGTACTCAAAAATGAGTTGACGGCAGTCGCCGATCCACGGAGTGACCAGTCGACCGATGTCTGCAAGACAACCATGAAGACCGGTTGCGCCAGTCCAAAACCGATTCCAATCAACGAAACAGCCAAATAAATGAAAACGTCACTTGATTCCCGTCCGATTCCGATTAAAATTGCCATTCCGATGACGAGTAATCCCATTCCGGTCATCGTCCGGTAGCGTGGTGAGGCGATGCCAATCGTACGTCCGCCAACGATTGCCGTCAGTGTCCAAAACAACGATAACGGCATCAGCATGAAGCCGGCTTCGGTCGGACTTTTCCCGAGAACGCCTTGCGCAAAAATCGGGATATATGCCGACATCGAGACAAGTACCCAGGCAGAAAAGAAGACGGCCAGATTGATGACGAGAATGACGGGGTGACGGATGACCGCAGGTGGCAATAATGGGTCAGCTGCTTTTTTCTCGACCCGGTAAAACCAAAACAACAGGACCAGACTGACCGCAAAACTGATTAAAATCAGCGGTTCGGCAAAGGATTCAGTTTCACTTCCCGAAAGTAACCCGTACAGTAAGGCACTCATCCCGGTCGCAAATAAAATCGCTCCCCGGTAATCAATCTTACGTGACGTTTCGGTAACATTTTCTTTATAAAACAGGACAATCATAATAAAGGAAATCAAAGCAAACGGAACATTCAACAAAAAGATATAGCGCCATGATAACGTCTCGACTAAAAACCCGCCGACCAGCGGACCGGCAACACCGGAGATTCCCCAAACTGCACTTAAAACGCCTTGGATTTTCCCACGTTCCTCGTATGTATACAAATCCCCGATGATCGTCATCGCAATCGGCAGGACGGCTCCGGCCCCAATTCCTTGCGCGGCACGGAACAGAATCAGCGTTTCCATCGTTTGCGCCAGTCCACACGCAAGCGATGCGACCGTGAAAACTCCGATTCCAAACAACAGGACTCGTTTTCTTCCGTACAAATCTGCCATCTTTCCGTAAATCGGTGTCGATACCGCCATGAACAGTAAGAATCCGGCAAAAATCCAACTGACGAGTTTAGCACCGTTTAACTCACTCGCCATGACGGGCGTTGCCGTCGCAACAATCGTTCCTTCAATCGCTGCCAAAAATGTAGCTAATAATAAGGCAATCGTGACATTTTTCCTCAAGACACTCAGCTCGCTTTCTGTGTTTGTACCATTCTCTTATCATACAGTGAATGACCGGACTTCTAAAAGGAGATGCTTATCAAGCAGGAATCAAGGGAACAATAGGGAATGATAAAGATTAGAGAATGAGTCATCAATTGAATGGAGGAGTATGACATGTTACGAAAAACTGCTTTGATTACAGGTGCTTCCGGTGGGATCGGTCTTGATTTGGCCGTATTGGCGGCACGCGACGGGTTTGATTGTGTGTTGATTGCCCGCAACGAAAAGAAACTGACCGAGCTGAAACATGTTCTTGAAAAACGTTACCAAATCAAGGCGTACACATTCGCTGTCGATCTCTCACAAGCAGACAGCGTCTCCCGTGTGCTCAGTTTCCTCGAGGAACATGAACTGACGGTTGATTTATTGTTCAACAATGCCGGCTTTGCGACATCAGGCCGTTTCGCGGAAATCGATCCGTCAGAAGATTTAAATTCGATTCACGTCAACGTCGTCGCCTTGACGGAACTGACAAAACGTTTAGTACCGGGCATGCTTGATCGCGGATTCGGCCGTATCCTGAACGTTGCCTCTGTTGCCGCCTTCATGCCGGGACCGTATATGAGCGTCTACTATGCCACTAAAGCGTATGTCTTATCGTTGTCCGAAGCACTCGCTTCCGAGCTCGACGGTTCAGGTGTCACGGTCACCTGCCTTTGCCCGGGACCAACGGATACGAACTTCTTTGATCGTGCCCAAATCACATTACCTTTTAAAAGCATGCCGTCTCACCTCGTCGCCTTTGCCGGATACCGGGGAACGTTAAAAGGAAAACGTGTCGTCGTACCGGGAGCAAGTAACCGCGCCATGGTGACGTTCGCTAAACTGTTGCCCCGCCGTCTCCTAACGGAAGTGACTGGACGAATTCAAAATCCGGATCAGCAACAACAAGAGACACCGGTCGAAGAATTCGCTGTTTCCAACTAATCCGAACACAGAAAAGACGTCCATCCTTTCCTTTCCGGAAAGCGATGGACGTCTTGTTTCGTTTAATTTGGTTTCGGACGATGAAAATGGTCCGTCATCCATTTTTGAACGTTTTTCGGAATAGAGGTATAACGGTACACGTACCGAAGCGTGACAGCGCCCGTCACCATGACGAGGTAACCACTCGACAGGACTAACAACCAGGCGACAATCGACAGGAACAATTCTTTCTCAAAAAAGAGATGTCCGACCAGTCCGCCTTCGACGGAAGTAATCAGCATCGCTCCGGGGAAAATGGCTGCTGCCAGTAAATAAAATCCTGCATAACGCCCCCGAACCGTTCCCTTCAACAATAAGATACTTCCAAATGCCAGACCCAAACCCGCAATAAGTAACAACCCGACGAGATACGTTATGGACAGCGGCGAACTAAGCATCACGCTTCACTCCAATCGAATGGGATTACTTATCATGTACCCTCATTTCCAACAAACGAGTGCAAAATCCGCAAAAAAATCGGATACAACAACCAGATGAATACGGCATTTGAAACGCCGTGTACTAAATCAAACAGACCTCCCGTCAAGAGCAGTGTCCAAAACGCTTCTCGCGAAAAATCGGTAAAAATCAGAAAACCTAAATTGCTGATCCAGCCATAAAAAAAACCTGCCGCCAGTCCATAGATGGTTAAGACCCATCTCGTTCGCATACCCGGTAAGACACAGAGAAGACTGACGACCATGTACGCCACGATTTGGAATAACACAAAGGGACCGCTTCCTAAAAATAAACTCGTCAAGACGACAACGAGCATCCCGACGATTGTACCGGAAATCGGTCCTATACAGGCTGCAACCAAGAGAATCAGTGCAGTCGCCGGCTGGACATTCGGAATACTTGCAAAAATCAGCCTTCCGACAATCGCCGCTGCCGTGACCAGTGCGATGAACCGAAGCATCGACTCTGAAATCGGACGTTTCTCGAAACAAAGTACAATTAAACTGATGAGGAGGACTGCTGCGCCGATTAGTTCCATTCGTACAACCTGCTTTGCTCGATGAACAGCGACGCCGGACCATCAAAGGCAATCTCGCCCTGGACAAGATACACGACACGGGTCGCACAAAAAATCAGGTCGGGATCGTGTGTAGCAAGAATAATCAACTTGTCCGGATGATTTAGCATGGTTTGAATAAAATCAGAGCGTTGCTGATTGGTTAAACCCGCCGTCGGTTCATCAAAATAACAGGCTTCTTCCGTCCAGGCAAGCCGTTCCATCAATTGTTGTTTTTGCTCGGAAAAAGTAGCGGCCGGCTTGTCGAGGACAGGTGCCAAGGCCGGATGTGCCGGAACATAACATTTTTCCCCGGTTCGCTTGACCTTGCCGTAAAGCGGCCGGTCAACACCGAGTAACAGACGTAACAAAGTTGATTTCCCACTTCCGTTGGCCCCAATCAAGGCTACCCGTTCTCCTAACCGAAACGACATCTGTTCGACTAGCAAAGCGTATTTTGACTGCAACGGATAGCGGTGCCGGATGCGTGACATCTCGTCGATGACCCTTCCTTTGACCGGTCCCGTTCCGCTCTGCTGTTTTAGTCGTGGTTGGTGTACCATGGAATAAGTGATGTGACAGGAAAAACGGCGCTCGATTTCCTCAAACAACAGCATCAAGCGGTTTTTACGGACTTGATCTAAAAATAAAAATGGTTCCGCCAAGAAAATCCGTTCCGGTAAACCAGACAATGTATAGCCGAGCGAAACGAGTTGCTGTTCTCCCGATGACAGTTCACTTGTCTCCCGGTCAAAAAAAGCTTCTAAGCCAAGTAATGTCGCCAGTTCACCTGCGACAAATAAACTGGTTGTCGCTAACATATCGCGGACACGCCCATGCAACAGACGGTCCGGATGAATCACTTCGGCTCCAACTGCCTGAGCCAGTTGTTCCAACCGTTCAAGTGAACTTTCTTCGTCGGTAATGATGGTAGGCATCCCGTATTCCTCCTTTTGAGAACATCACTAATCCGGGTAAAACTAACGCTGACACGACCGCAACAGGAGACCATAATGCGATGTACATGCCTGTAATCACAAGTCCGATCAACAGATCAGAACGCGTCAAGCGACGTAACGGACTTGGGACTGCTTCAACAGGTAACAGATGATACAACGCAACCCGTTCCATCTTTTCTGCCACTGGTTGTTTGGCGTGGCTCATCTTCACTTCCGGCCACGTACGGAGCAACGAGGGGATGATAGCCAGGACCATCCCCGTTAAGCGCGTCAGTCGCGGTAAAATTCGGAATAACGGACCCATTTGCTCGAGCCGGACCAAGGTAAAAGTCAGTTGACTCGATGTCACGAATAGGGCAACCGTCAGACCGGTCAGCCAAATCCCGTATGGATCAACGGACGCACCGACGAGCAGAGGGGCATACATCATTCCGATATAAATCAGAGGTAACGTCAGGTAACGCAGGACGCTCCATTGCCGAATCCATACAAAAAACAATAATTGTCCGGTCAAAACAATCAGCATGCTGACATGCGTCTGTAAAAAGAACGGGACCGATAACATCGCCACTAAAAAAAGAGCGACATTCAGTGGATGAAGTCGCTCCCGTTCCGCCTTACTGAAAATAAGCCATTGCATCTTTTTCAAATCGCCATTCCAGACGGTCGCCGTCTTTTAGTTCGTACGCCCCTGCCCCGACTTGTGCCGGTTTGTCATTGACGCCAAATACCCAGCCACTGCTTGCTCCGGCTGATTTTTCACGGATACCGTCAACGGCCGTTACGTATGCCATTTCACCCTTACCGGTTTTGACGACCGGAAGATCCGTTTCTTCTAGCGCATCAAGCGCCGTCTCAGATGCTTTGAGACACATGTCTTTTTCATATAATGTCTTATCATTCGCATGATTGACGACCGATACTTCGACCGAACGTTCACATGCCTTAGTTTCAGCAGTTTGGTCTGTCGGTTGTTCCGCACATCCTGCAAGCAGGAAAATGCCACTCATCAATATCCATTTTTTCATCGTACGACTCCTTTGCGTCTTGAGGTCTCAAAACTGTAATTGTATAAAAGTATTTTTTTCTCCCGTAACGATTGTCCATCGGAGCGAAGATATGTCAACCGAATCGCGTTGGCTAACACATCTTCTCCGGTATTGACATACGGGATCAATTCGCCTTGATCGTTAATCAACAGGACCGTAGCATCCTGTAAGCTGAACGTTTCGTACAGACCATCCAAATCCATCTCGGCATACGGTGTCTTCGATTCATGGAGAATCTGCTTGATGGATAAAGTCTTCAACATTTGAAACGAGGTCGAGGCATCGATCAATTTTTGATAGTAGGACTCGAGCGAACGGGTCAATACTTCTTCCCGGGGACGGTACGTCAATGTACCGGTCACTTCCTGATAGGTCACTTCGTACCGGATGAAACGCTTCGGACTTTTCGCGATCAACTCAAATGTTGCATTCCGCAGGTTGCCACCCTGGTCAAACAACAATTGACTTTGTTCCAGTCGCAGCGAGTCGTCTCCGATCCGACGGTCGATGTGCGTCATCAGCGTATCAAAAGATTCGTCCGTAATCGTGACCTGACCCATTTGTTGCGTCTCTTCCCGGAGCGTAAACGTATCGAACGGTCCCAGGATGAGCTGAAGCAGGAAAAAAAGAAAACCGAATAAGGCCATATAGCGTTTGTACCGGGAATTTTTTTTCGGATGCAGAACAATTAGAAATAAGATAATTCCCAGCGGCAACTGAATATCATAGACAGGGAACGATACCGCTCCTAAACATGCATAAAAAACGAATTTCAAATAAAGATATTGTTCCTTTTCCGTCCGTTTTTCTAAAAAGAAACCAAGAATGATACTTGCTAACAGAAACAGTGACCATTGGATGAGAAAGTCCATGTTGTTTACCCCTTAATCACGACAGATTGATGATCCGTCATGAGGTATGACTCTTCAAATACTTCCCGCGCCTCCGCTTCCAACCGTTGTTCTTGATCGACATACCGTGCAGAAATATGCGTCAACAACAGTTTTTTAGCCTGTGCTTTCAAGGCGATCTCAGCAGCTTGCCTTGCTGTCGAATGACCGAAGCGTCCGGCATGGTCTTGTTCCGAGTCAGCAAATGTCGCCTCATGCACAAGGACATCTACTTCTTGTGCCAAACGGATACTCCCATCGCACGGCACCGTATCTCCTAACACCGCCAACTTGATGCCCGGCTTCGGGTCTCCAAGAAAATCAGTCGACCGGTGTTCGATCCCCTCAAATACAAACGTTTCCTGCTGTTTGATTTGCCGATAGAGTGGTCCAGAAGGAATGCCTAGTTGTTGTAACGCTTCGACGCGTAAGGCCCCCTTTTCTTCCTGACCTTCAATCCGGTAACCGTACGCCAAAAAGCGATGTTCCAACGCTTCGACGTGAATTTGAAATCCTTCCTGCTCATATGTCTGACCGGCTTCGACTTCAATGATATCGAGCGGATAACGCAGATACGTCCCGGTGACCCGTAATGTCGCCTCCAACCACTCCTTTAATCCTTTTGGTCCATAGATCGTCAACAACGTCGTACCTTCGAGTGCAGCCCGGGTACTGATAAAACCCGGTAGTCCAAAGATATGATCACCGTGCAGATGTGTGATGAAAATCGTACTGACCTTACGCGGTTTGATCGGACTGTGCAACATCTGATGTTGCGTTGCTTCACCGCAATCAAATAACCAGGTCATCTTCGGATGTAACAGTGCGATGGATGAGACATTCCGTTGTTTGGACGGCATCCCGGCACCTGTTCCTAAAAAATAAAATTCCATCTTTTTCCCCTTTTCGTAAAATTAGCAATTTTTATACACAAAATACACCTTTCTCGAGTGGAAGCATGATAAACTGTACCCATACTGATTCGAAAGGTGGTTTTTCCATGACCAAAATCGAACGGACTTATGCACGAATCGTACAAAGTGCCCAGATGTTAAACGAGAACTATCGGCAACAGTATGGGAAATCAATCCAAATTCAAGATATTGCAACAACCTTACTATGTACGGAAGAACTTGTTCTTGAGTCGATGGAATATTTCGAACGTCCACAATTAACTTAATCGTACAACGACAAAGAGTGTACCGCAACGTTGCGGTACACTCTTTTTAGTCTGTCATCATTTATTTGTGATGTAATCGACTAACGTTACGCATAATTCTGCCGTTTTAACAAGTTCTTCAATCGGCATTTTTTCATTTGTCGTATGAATATCTTCGTAACCAACAGCCAAATTGACGGTTGGAATCCCGAAACCGGCAATCACGTTTGCATCTGATCCCCCACCAGAATGCAAGAGACGTGGTGTCCGACCGAGTTGTGTAATCGCGGCTTTTGCCACTTCGACGACTTGATCGCCGTCTTCGAATTTGAAACCAGGATACATGACTTTGACTTCGACTTCCGCACGCCCTCCGAATTCAGCAGCAACGTCTTCGAACGCCGCTTTCATCTTCGCCGTTTGGGCTTCCATTTTAGGTGCAACGAGTGAGCGTGCTTCCGCAAAGATTTCGACGTAGTCACAGACGATATTGGTCGATGGACCACCACCGCTGAAGCGTCCGATATTCGCCGTTGTCTCTTCATCGATCCGGCCGAGCGGCATTTTAGCGATTGCTTTTGCTGCAATCGTGATGGCAGAGATTCCTTTTTCAGGTGCAACACCAGCATGAGCTGTTTTGCCGTAAATTTTTGCATTTACTTTCGCTTGAGTTGGTGCAGCCGTAATGATATCGCCGACTTTACCGTCTGAATCCAAAGCAAAACCGTAGTCTGCATCAATCTTCGATGGATCCAAAACCATCGCACCCACTAAACCGGACTCTTCGCCGACCGTGATGACGAATTGAATTTTCCCATGCGGTTGATTCGTTTCGTTCAAGACATGGACCAGTTCGATTAATGAAGCGAGTCCCGCTTTATCATCTGCCCCAAGAATCGTTGTTCCATCGGTTTTAACATATCCGTCTTCGATGATTGGTTTGATTCCCTGTCCTGGAAAAACCGTATCCATATGGGAAGTGAAATAAATCTTATCGACTCCGTCTTTTGTTGCCGGAAGCGTGATGATCAAGTTGTTTCCTTTATGTTCGGTTTTGGATGAAGCGTCATCTTCGAATACGTCACAGCCGAGTGTCGTAAACGTTTCTTTTAAGTGGGCACAGATTTGTGCTTCCTCTTTTGATTCCGAGTCAATCTGGACCAGTTCTAAAAAGGTATCAAGTACACGTTGCTCATTCACCATGTTGCATTCCTCCTCATTTTTTCAGTTCGACTAGCGCTTTTTTAGTATACCATCTATAGGCAGATTTGCACTTCGCAAGCGTTGTTTGTACAATGGCTATAATCAATCGTTCTATGAAAGGAGTCGTTTTATTATGGCAAAACCATCAAAACAACAACGGATCATCAAATGGACCACGATTACGATTTTAGCAATTTTCTTACTCGGTACTTTTGCGTCGACGATGTTCTACCTCTTCTGATCGACGAATCGTTGCTTCAGTTTCAAATACTGTTCCGCTTCCTGCAACATGTGCAACAGAGCGGACCGGACTTCGAACTCATCGCGTGTCTTCGGTAACGGTGACTCGCGAAATTCTTCGAGTAGACGTTTGAGTTCCATCAAAAATAGTGTCGCGTCGGCATCGGGGCGGACATTGTCGCCAATCGTCCGGAACAGGTCGGCGACTTTTTTTCCTTCTTCTACGACAAGGACTAAATCATCGACGTTGCGGACGATTCCACTTAACAATTCAAACTGTTGTTCGCGCATTCGGAAATACAGATAGTCTTCATCATCATTTCGCCGACCGATGGCATTCCCCATCCGTTTCAAGGAAGCATCCTTCCCCTCTTTTAACAGCCGTTCCGTCTCATGTAGCGTCAGCGAATGTTGATTGATCCGCCCCGTCTCGATCGCTGCGGCCACTTCGAAGAACAAGGCGGCAATCCGTTGATCGATTTGCAGTCGCCGCTCGGCAATCGTCCGGTCGAGACTCGGCATGTACATATTAACGAGTAATCCGACCCCGACACCAATCAGCAACAAATACAATTCGTTTAAAAAGATGCTGAGGTTTAATTGGCGTGCGACATACAGATGGGTAAGGATGACGACACTTGTGATAAAACCGTCCTGTAGGCGGAGGCGTTGTGTCAGTGGAAGAAATAAAATGAAATAGAGTGCAATGGAAATCGGACGGTATCCGATGACTTCGAAGATCACAAAACCAAGTCCGATCGCGAGAACCGAAGCCATAATCCGTTCATAAGACGAACGGAATGATTTTTTTCTTGTCGCCTGAATGCTCAAAATAGCGATGATGGCTGCAAAAACGTAGTAATCCAGTTGCATCGTTTCCGCAATCCACATCGCCAGTGCCGCTGCGACAGCGGTCTTTAACGTTCGATATCCGATAAACACAGACTTCCCCCCATTCTTTGTTAGGTTACCTATTCTTTACCCAGGTTGTCGATTGATTTTTTTGAAGGACGTGATTTTTTGACTAAACGTACGATTCGCCCTACTCGCCCGGTCCGTCGAACGGGCTCCTTCAAGGGGCTTGTCTTTTTTTTCTTACTCGGTTGCGGATTGTTCCTGTTGTTACGGGATAAACCTCAAACCATTCTTCCTCCGGCTTCCCCATACGTCGCGGAACTCTACCGGGACGGAAAAGTCATCCAGGAAGAAGAATTCGATTCCGTCACCGAAGCGAAAGCATTTATCAACGGACGCCGTGGCGCCATCAAACGGACGTCCGATGAACGGTATCTCTATTTGACCGGAAGCGGGATTGGAATCGTCAATTCAAATCAGACCTTAAGTATTTATTCGGACCGGGCGTTGAAAAAACGACATACGTATGTCGCGCCCGGCAGCCGACTCGCTTTACTTGCCTATACGGATTCGGTCAGTCGGGTCGAGATTGCCGGTCTGACCGGTTATGTCGCTTCGGACCGGTTGACTCTTTATCCGCTCGAACAATCCAGTAATCGGTCCTATTATGAAAAACAAGGCGCGCGTCTCTTGCATTATATCGTCGCCGATGCCGGTCTCGGTGGTTTAATTACGGCCGGTGAAGCACCGGCATCGTTAGACGACCGAACGATGCAGTATGTCGAATCCAAAACGTTGACGCAGGATTTACGGAAACCGACCGCCCTGACAGCAAAGCAACTGGATGCCTACATTAAAAAAAATGCTCCCGACAGTCCTTTGATCGGTACGGGCAAGACGTTTAAGCAAGTCGAACGTACCTATCAAATCAATGCGGCCTATTTACTCGCCCATGCGATTCATGAATCGGATTACGGACGGTCCGACATCGCAAAAGATAAGTTTAATCTCTTTGGAGTCAATGCAACGGATATCGCTCCCGGTCAAAATGCGACGGCCTATACTTCCTTTGAAGACTCGATCCGTCAAACAGGTCGCTTCATCGCCCGTGACTACCTTGCTAAAGACGGGAAATATTACCGCGGTCCGTTTCTTGGAAACAAGGCACGCGGAATGAACGTTTTTTATGCCTCCGATCCGTACTGGAGCGAAAAAATCGCCGGAATCCTCTTGAAAATGAACGCCGTCTAAAACTGACTTATGGTACACTAATGGGCGAGACATCAATCATTTAGGAGTGAATACACATGGAAAAAGTTTTAGTATTTGGTCATAAAAATCCGGACACGGATACGATTGCATCGGCCATCGCCTATGCCGAATTAAAAAAAGAGCTCGGTGTTCATGCTGAAGCCGTTCGTCTTGGTGAAATTAACGGAGAAACACAATTTGCGCTCGATTACTTCAAAGTCGCTCGTCCCCGCCTCGTGACAGAAGTATCAAAAGAAGCACAACACGTCATTCTCGTTGACCACAATGAACGTCAACAAAGTGCCGATGATATCGATGCCGTCAAAGTGATGGAAGTCATCGATCATCACCGGATTGCCAACTTCGAGACGTCTGATCCGCTTTATTACCGGGCAGAACCGGTTGGTTGTACGACGACGATCCTAAACAAAATGTACAAAGAACACGGTGTTGCGATTAAACCGGAAATCGCCGGTCTGATGTTGTCAGCCATCGTTTCCGACTCGTTACTGTTCAAGTCGCCGACATGTACGGAGCAAGACGTCATCGCAGCACGTGAACTCGCGACGATTGCCGGCGTCGATGCCAACGTCTATGGTCTCGATATGTTAAAAGCCGGTGCTGATTTATCAATGAAAACGGTTGATGAGTTGATCGCACTTGATGCAAAAGAGTTTTCGATGGGACCATTCAAAGTCGAAATCGCACAAGCAAACACAGTTGATACGGCAGAAGTTTTGCTTCGTCAAGCAGAACTCGAAACACGGATCGAATCCTTGATTGCTGAAAAAGAATTGGACTTGTACATGTTGCTCGTCACCGATATCTTGACGAACAACTCGGTCGCGCTTGTTCTCGGACCTGAAGCATCACTGGTCGAACGGGCCTTCGGACTTGATGCAACAAATCATCTCCTCTATCTTGAAGGTGTCGTTTCACGGAAAAAACAAGTTGTTCCGGTCTTGACGAATACAGCAGCAGCAGTCGAATAATTTCCGTTTAAAAGAAGGAGTTTACTCCTTCTTTTTTGAATACTTATATTGAATGGTTATTCATTCAGTTTATAAGGGGGTTTTATACATGACAAAAACAGTACTTGTCACCGGCGGCACGAGCGGTATGGGGAAAGCGATGGCCATCGCTTTAAAAGAAGCCGGCTGGAATGTCGTCGTGACCGGACGGAATGCCGAACGGTTGCAACAAACCGATCAGGACTTACAGGCGATTGACGGAAAACACAGTGTCATTCAAATGGACGTTCGGGATCCGGACGCTTGCCTCGCTGCTGTCAATCAAACCCGGCAACAATACGGACAACTTGAAGCACTGATCAATAACGCTGCCGGCAATTTCATCTGTCCGACTGATGAACTTTCGCCAAATGGATGGAAAACAGTCATTGATATTGTCTTGAACGGGACATTCAACTGTTCGCATGCCCTCGTCAAAGGCTGGCAGGAGGACAATGTATCAGGCGGACAAATCTTGAATATCGTCGCCTCATATGCTTGGCAGGCAGGTCCAAGTGTCGCACCGAGTGCCGCTGCAAAAGCCGGCGTCCTGAACCTGACGCGGACACTTGCTGTCGAATGGGGTTACAAATACGGGGCCCGGATCAATGCCATCAGTCCCGGACCGATTGAACGGACCGGTGGAGCCGATAAACTCGCCATGTCTCCGGAACATGCGGAACGGATTCGGCGGAACGTCCCGCTCGGACGATTCGGGACACCGGAAGAAATCGCCGGTCTTGCGACTTGGATGCTGTCCGATCAGGCGAGCTACTTAAATGGGGAATGTATCGCCCTCGACGGTGGACATTGGTTAAATAAACAACCGTTTTGATGCTTTTCTCAGTCTTCCGTCTCCACGACGGGAGACTTTTTAAATTATTTTCTGTCCGCCCCTTCTTATTTTTCCATTTAGCTATGTTTATCAATCATTTTTTTAGGAAAATAGTAATACAGATAGTTATGAGTAAGGAGGATATAGAAATGGGAATCGCTTTTATGTGGGGGGCAATCGCAGGAGGGGCTGTCGTCATCGGGGCATTAATCGGTTTGTTCATCCCTCTTAAACAACGGTTGATCGGGTATGTGATGTCGTTTGGAACGGGCATTTTAATCGGGGCGGCGACGTTTGAATTATTGGATGAAGCCTTAAACAAATCCACGACGATGGTTGTCGGTGTGTCCTTTATCGTCGGTTCACTCGTGTTCACCGGTTTTGACATGTTCGTTTCCTCCCGTGGTGCCAGTAAACGAAAACGATCGTCCGGCGGTAACGAAGGTACAGGAACGGCAATCTTCTTCGGGACGATTCTGGATGCGATTCCGGAATCGATCATGATCGGTGCCAGTTTGTTATCCGGAAATGTCAGCGCCGCTCTTGTCGCAGCGATTTTTGTCAGTAACATCCCGGAAGGTCTGTCGAGTACAACCGGCTTACAAAAAGACGGCTTCTCGAAGAAGAAAATTCTTGTCATGTGGGGAATCGTCTGGTTGATTTCCGCACTTGCCTCCCTTGCCGGTTATTCCATTTTAGCGGAATTACCGGATATGCAGTTTGCGATGATTGGTGCCTTTGCAAGCGGCGGTATCATTGCCATGCTCGCTTCGACGATGATGCCGGAAGCCCATGAAGAGGGCGGTGCGATTGTAGGTCTGTTCGCTTCACTTGGTCTGATTACAGCTGTCATCTTAAGTTAACGAACAGGGATCCGTTCCATTTGGAGCGGATCCCTGTTTCGTTCTAGTTACCGACCTTCCCATTCCTGTTTGAACCGTTCGACGAATTCCAGCATATACTGGTGACGATCTTCAGCGATGATTTTCGCCGTCTTCGTGTTCATCAACTCTTTTAAGCGGAATAATTTTTCATCGAAATGGTGTAAGGCACTCGTCTTTCCCGTCCGGTCACCCGGCTCGCGGGGAACGAGTCCCGGCACATACATCGGTTCCTTGAATTGACCGGCAAATTGAAATGTCCGGGCGATACCGATGGCGCCAATCGCATCCAATCGGTCTGCATCCTGGACAATCTTCCCTTCAATCGTCTTCATCGGCGGACGGTCACCCCTTTTAAATGACAAGCTGTTGATGATGTCGAGAATATACAGGCGGTCCTGTTCCGATACGAGTGGCCGTAGATGCTGATCGACGCTGTCACTCGTTCCGCCGAGCTTACTGTCGGCTACATCGTGCAGTAGGGCGGCGAGTTCAATAATTTGAACATCGCCTCCTTCGATTTCGGCAATCCGTAACGCCATCGTCCGGACCCGTTCGATGTGGGCAAAGTCATGACCGGAAAAATCATTTGCATGGAATCTCTCGACAAATTTTTTGGTTTCTTCATACAACGTAACATCACCCTTTCAAAAAACGCCGACTCGTTTAATCGAGTCGACGCTTTTCATCATAATACTTTTTCGAGGAATTTTTTTGCCCGATCCGTTTTCGGATGGTCAAACAGTTCCACCGGACTGCCCTCTTCCATCAAAATACCCTCATCCAGGAACAGGACACGATCTGCGACTTCTTTTGCGAAGCCCATTTCGTGCGTAACGATGACCATCGTCATTCCGCTTTCGGCGAGCTGTTTCATGACATCCAGTACTTCGTTGACCATTTCCGGATCAAGGGCCGATGTCGGCTCGTCAAACAGCATGACATTTGGTTCCATCGCCAGCGCCCGGGCAATGGCGACCCGTTGTTTTTGACCGCCTGACAGCTGGTTCGGGAAGTTGTCCCGTTTTTCGGCCAAACCGACCCGATCAAGCAACACTTCCGCCCGCTTGACAGCCGCGTCTTTTGAAAGACCTAACACGTTGATTGGTGCGTAAATCAGGTTATCGAGCACAGACTTATGCGGGAAAAGATTAAACTGTTGGAAGACCATACCGATGTTTTGACGCGCTTTCGCGATATTCGCTTTTGGTTTCGTCAGTTCAAATCCATCGACATTAATCGTCCCGCTTGTAGGCTGTTCCAACAGATTGATACAACGTAAAAACGTTGATTTACCGGATCCCGACGGACCGATGACGGCAACCACTTCTCCGCGTCCGACCGTCGTCGTGATCCCTTTTAAGACTTCTAATTTTCCGAACTGCTTATACAGATCAGTCACTTGAATCATAGGTTCCATCTGATTAACCACTCTTTCTCATAGCTTTTTCGACTTGTTGACCAATCAAGGACAATCCCATGACAAGTACGAAATAGACGAACCCCGCAAACAATAACGGTTCAAAATACAAGGCTTTTTCTCCACCGACGACCTGTGCCCGGCGCATGACATCGAGTACACCAACCGTCGAAATCAAAGCGGATTCTTTTGTTAAGGTGATCAATTCATTCATGATGGCCGGTAAGATGTTTTTAAATGCTTGCGGCAAGATGATCGACCGTAACTGTTTCATGTAAGGAATCCCGAGGGCATCCGCAGCTTCCCATTGTCCCCGGTCGACCGCTTGAATTCCGGCCCGGATAATCTCCGAGATATAGGCACCGGAGTTTAGGGAAAAGGCGATGATGGCGGATTGATAGCCTGTTGTTACATACCCTGTCAACTGCGGCAATCCAAAATGAATGATCGCCAGTTGCAAGATCAATGGTGTTCCGCGGAAGACTGCCGTATAGGCATGACCTAGGAATCGAAGAAACATACTTTTTGTAATCTTCAGCGCTGCGACTACGATTCCGATCAGCATCCCGGCAATTGCTGCGACGATGACGACTTGAAACAGAACCGGAATTCCTTGCAGAATATATGGGATTGAATCTTGAATCTTTGTAAAGTCTATCATAACCAATCTCCTAACGTCGCACAAAAGGGATGAGGTTACCCCCACCCCTATGCACTACTCTTATTTTGCTTCTTTTTGGAACCATTCTTCTGCGAGTTTGTCGATGTCTCCGTTGTCGATCATCTTCTTCAACTCTTTGTTGAAGTCGTCACGCATCTTGTCTCCTTTTTTGAAGGCGACAGCAGAACCGGTTGGTCCGTCTTCCTTGATTTCGTATGTCTTCAATGACTCGTCTTGATCCATATATTTGACGGCGACGGCGTCTTCAATGATCAGCGCGTCGATCCGGCCTGTGTTCAATTCTTG
Source organism: Exiguobacterium sp. R-39 (assembly GCF_049942815.1). Taxonomy (NCBI): domain Bacteria; kingdom Bacillati; phylum Bacillota; class Bacilli; order Caryophanales; genus Exiguobacterium; species Exiguobacterium sp. R-39. The sequence continues at coordinate 976,196 of NZ_CP187965.1, read as the reverse complement.
AATGATTTCTGGAATCTTGTTTAACGAGACCGCTTCACTGTCTTTGTACCGGTCTTTCGCTAATGCTTCCTGGATTGATCCGAGCTGGACACCTACTTTCTTGCCTTTTAATTCATCATCTGCCGCGATCGCTTTATCCTTCGTCATGACAAGGTTTTTTGACTGGAAGTAGATATCCGTAAAATCGGCATTTTTCTTCCGCTCGTCTGTCGGCGTCATACCTGCCATGACGAAATCAACACGTCCTGCACTGAGTGCTCCGAGCAGGCTTCCGAACTCCATGTCTTCGATTTTCAACTCGTAACCGAGATTTTTTGTGACTTCTTTGGCGATTGCTACATCAAACCCGACGATGTCATCACCTTTCGCTGTATCGATATACTCGAACGGGAAGTAATCCGCTGATGTTCCCATCGTCAATACTTTATCGTTCTTCTTCGTCGTGTCGCCTTTTGATTCCTCCGAGGCCCCACATGCTGCCATCGTGACTGCGAGAATTCCTGCCATTGCCGTTGCTACTAGTTTCTTCATCAATAAATTCCCCTTCCAACGCTCAATTGTCAGAACTTTAACAATAGTATGACTTATGTTTTTTTCTAATTCAATACTAAAAAGTTCGACCTGATTTATTGCTTTTAGAATATACGAATATTTATTCATTGTAAAGCATAAAAATATGAAAATAGTGCATAAAACCTGAATTTATTCGCTTTCTTTGATCAATACTTTTTTGTTATCGCTTACATTTATTTTTGTTTTATTTCTGTTCAAACAAAAAAAGACCAACGTTTTCACGTTAGCCTCTTTTTCACTGTTACGCGTAGATTTCAATCAATGACTCTAACTTTTCGACGACTTCTTCTGCAGTAAACGATTCGATGTCAAACCGTTCGACCATCGACAGGATGTTTCCATCTTGCATCAATGCGAATGATGGCGATGATGGCGGATATCCTTCGAAGTATTCACGCGCCCGATCTGTTGCTTCCCGGTCTTGCCCTGCAAATACCGTCACGAAATGATCCGGTTTTACACCTTCCATCCGGTTGATGTAAGCGGCAGCCGGACGAGCAATCCCACCGGCACATCCGCACACCGAATTGACGAGGACAAGCGTCAAACCGTCACGCTTCATCGCTTCATCGACGCTCTCGACCGTCGTTAATTCTTCAAAACCAGCAGCTGCTGCTTCTTTACGTGCCGTTTGAACGACATCTTCAAAATACATTTGGAAATCCATTGTATTTGTTTCCCCCTTTAAATCGTTGTCTTCTTTATTGTACGAGTTTCGGTGAAATCTGTCCAAGTCTGCCGCTCAATTCACGTTCTAAATACGGTTTAGCGTGTAACAGGTCTCGGAAAGCGATATACCGGTCAATTTTTTCTTCCGTTGGCTGCTTCGGATTTTTATAAGCCCGAATCAAGATATTTTTCGGCGTGTTTTCTAAATCAATGAACTCAAGCAGTTGCGTATCGTAGCCGACCAATGTCAACAACTCTGCCCGGATGGAATCCGTTGCGAGCGAAGCAAACTTTTCTTGAATCAATCCATGTTGCAGCATGACGTCAAGCGGTGAACAGTCCAGCTGACGGTTCAACTCCTTCTGACAACACGGGACACTGAGAATGACCGATGCATTCCAGTCGACTGCCCGGGCAAGCGCGACATCCGTCGCAACGTCACAAGCATGTAGCGTCACCATTAAATCAACTTCCGTATCCTGGTCGTAATCATGGACATCACCGACACGGAACGATAAATCATCATACCCTAAATCAGCAGCGATGGCTGTACAATCCTCGATGACTTCTTTTTTGAGATCAAGACCGGTGACATTTAAATCAAATCCCTTGACGATTTTCAAGTAATGATAGAGAGCAAACGTCAGATACGATTTACCGCATCCAAAATCCAAAATCCGTAACGTACGCCCTTGCGGCAATACTGCGATACTGTCTTCGACGAATTCAAGAAAACGATTGATTTGTTTAAACTTATCATATTTTTGACGCTTGACCTGTCCTTCTTCCGTCATTACACCAAGACGAATCAAAAACGGTACCGGCACGCCGTCTTCTAACAAATGGCTTTTCTTTCGATTGTGAGACAGTTCGGCCTTTACCGGTTCCTTGCCTGTCGTCTTCAGTGAAACTTTCATTTTCTTCGAGAGTTGGAACTGGACTTCTTCCGTCTCGAAACGGAATAAAAATTGACGAAATTCGTTAAAATAGTCGTCCATTCGCAAAATAAATTCTTCTATACTTAAATTCTCATGCTTAATGATCCGTTCATGTTGAAACTCTAACTGGATTGCATACGTATCTCTAAGTAGAATCGGTTTTAACTTGATTCGACGCAGATCGTTTGATTTTTGGCGCGGACCACTAATCGTCGCGTGTATGAGTGAAGTTGCCTGCAGTTTTTCAGTGAGCAGGTCTTTTAATTGGTCTAGTTCCACGTATCGTCCCGTCCTTTTTTTGTTTGGTCTTTCGAAACTGTAGCAAATTCACCCGCGTTCGACAAGCAAGCAAGCTTTATTTTTAGTCGTCATACTTAATTTAAAGGAGGAACACAACATGTTCAAAAAAATTCTTTCACAAATCGGCATTGGTGCCGCAACGGTCGATACACGACTCGAACAAGATCACTGTGAACCCGGTGGAACGATTCAAGGAGTCGTTCATATTAAGGGCGGTAACGTCGATCAGGAAATCGCCCGGATTTATCTCGCCTTCAATACCCAGTACAAACAAGAAGTCGGGGACAGCACGGCATTCACGACGTTCACACTGGACCGGTTTGCATTAAATGAAGCCCCGTTTACGATTGAAGCAGACGTCGAACGGGAAATACCGTTTACGCTTCAAGTCCCTTTTAATACACCACTTTCCGTCAGCCAATCGAAGTCGTGGATCGAGACGGGTCTTGATATCGCGCAGGCGGTTGACCCTTCTGACCACGATGCTGTCGTCGTCAAAGCGAATGACTACCAATCGGTCATCCTTGAAGCGATGGAAAACCTCGGATTCCGCCTCAAGAAAGCTGATACAGAGAAATTGCCGGGCCGCTTCCGGAAAGATTTGCCGATCGCGCAGGAACTTGAGTATTCTGCCCGCGGTACTCATTATGCTCACAAGCTGGACGAAATCGAAGTCATCCTGTTGCAAGACCGGTCCGGCATCGACATCGTCGTCCAAATCGACCGCCGTGCCCACAGTCTCGGTTCGCTGTTCAGTGAAATGGCAGGAACCGATGAGACGATGACGAAACTTTCATTATCGAACCAGGACTTAACGAATCCGTCACTCGTGAAACAACGTCTCGCCGATTTGATTGAACACCACAGTTGATTGATGTTTTCTATAGAACAAACACCGGATCCGCTTATCGTCGGATCCGGTGTTTGTATTTCCTTCCTTACTTGGATGATGTCATTTCTATCGTCTGTTCGTACTGCCGTTCAAACGTTTCTTCCGCCCAGCCCATCTGCCAAAACATCAATTCGTAATAACAGCTTCTGACGAAATGTTGTTTCATCCGGACGCGTTCTTGTTCACTCGCCTTCTCTGCCAACTCATTTAACCGGTCAATCTGTTCAAAGACCACCCGCTCGAACCATTCGGAACTGTATGTCGCAATCCATTGCTGATAAATCGGTGAAGCCGGTGTCGCTGCCTGTAACTGTTGTCCAATCTCATAGTAAAGCCAGTAACACGGTAAAATCGCAGCGATGGTCTCCCCAAGCGTCCCTTCACTTGCATGGTGCATATGCGAAATATACGCATATGCGGTCGGTGCTGGTTCAAACTCTGCCAGTGTCTTGTCCGAAATCCCAAGCGGTTCAAAAAACGATTGATGCAGACTGAGTTCTGCAGCATAGGTCGACGTCGCATGTTCCGCGAGTTCGGCAATCGTCGCGAAGTCCTGTGCCTTCGACGCGGCCCGCGCCTGAATTTTCGCGAAATGTTTTAAGTAATAGGCATCCTGTAGGACGTAATGGCGAAATTTTGCTTCTGGTAGTGTTCCATCCGCAATCCCTGTCACGAATGGATGGGTAAAGCTGCTGTCCCAATACCGTTTTGCCGCTTGCCGGATTTCTTCACTGAATGTCATGTTGGTTCCCCCTTTTGTAATCAAAAAACGCCACACCTGATGTCAGGCATGACGTGAAAAGACCATAAAAAGAGGATCGTCCACGCCACTTCCCTCCGTAAGTCCAAACTTAATCAGGTTCAAAGGGTCCGAACGTCTCCGTCGTCTCAGTCAGCCTACTGACTCCCCTAGTGGTCGCTATTTGATTTGTTTTGAGTTTATCATGATTTGATGTGGAATTGACCCATTCTCGTCATTTCACTCCATTTTTTTGTACAATGGAACATGACGGAAGGTGGATGACGGCTCGTCCTTGAGACCGATTCTCTTCTGTCGCCGGTCGATTAGACTAAATTTAGTACCTGATACTTAACTTATGGAGGAACTTTTATGAATAAAACCATGACATGGACCGCTTCGACATTACTCGCTACTACCTTACTGCTACCGACGGCCGCATCTGCTGAACAAGTGGTCGACAAAACAATCGTCACCCTTGGCGAATCACTTGGGGCAAAGGATAAATCGTGGGTCTTGTCCCGCTTGAATGCACCGGAAGGCATTACTCCGATTATTGCAACATCTGCCGATGAAGAAAAATATCTCGGGAAAAACATTCCCCAATCACAACGGGGTGGCGGCATGTACTCTTCCGCTAAAATTGAGTTGGCTGAAAAAGGTGATGGATTATCTGTCGCGACCGAAAACATCACCTGGGTCACAAAAGACATGTACCTCAACGCCCTCGTCACAGCGGGTGTAACGGATGCGGACATTACGATCACGTCCCCGTACAAGGTAACCGGAACTTCAGCTTTGACCGGGATCATGAAAGCGTATGATCAAACATCTGCCGAGACCGGCATCAAACTGACGGATGAACGAAAAGACCTTGCCCAGCAAGAACTCTCTGTGACATCCGATGTCGGGAAAACGGTCGGGACGGATAAAGTCGCCGACTTGATGAATGAAATCAAAGCGGAAATCGCGAAACAACAGCCGGAAACGAAGGTCGAGATTGAAAACGTCATCGTCCAAGTCATCCAAAACAATAACATCAATTTATCCGATGCTCAGATGGACCGGTTGACTGGACTGTTTAATCAAATGGAACAAGCGGACCTGAACTGGGGTCAAATCGAGAGTGGTCTAAAAGATGCCGGACAAGATATCCAGGCCTTCGCGACCTCAGAAGAGACAAAAGGATTTTTTGCGAAGTTGTTTGATGGTCTCAGTGCATTCTTCAACTCGATTGCCGGCTTATTTAAATAAAGATTAACGTTTTCTTTTCTGTCAGGCATGGTAAAATAGATGTATTGAATCGGAAAAGGTGGTGTGGAGACATGGGTTTTGCTGCGTGTAAGCATTGGTTGATGGAACAACTGTATCTGTTGCGCGCGATTTTTCATGGAATGGCGTTCTAAGGGACTAGTCTGCCCTTTTTTAACGAACCTCATACCTGAAAAATAAAGCAAAGCGCATCTTCCACGAGTCAAGGAGAGTGCTGTTTGCGCTCTCCTTTTTTTGATGCGCCAGAGAGGACATTTCATATGATGATCTGCGACATCCAACACCTGACAAAACAATTCGGAGGCGACGATATCTTAACGGACGTCTCCCTCTTTATCGAGCACCAAGACCGCATCGGCTTGATCGGCCGAAACGGAAGCGGTAAAACGACGCTCTTACGTTTGATTGCCCGTCTTGATTCCGAAGACAGCGGAACGATTTATCAAAAAAGCGGGCTCTCCATCGGTTATTTGGCACAACTTCCCGTGTTCGACAACGTAATGACGGGGCGTGATGTCCTGTGGACTGCCTTCGCCACGCTTGTCGATTTACAACGCTCCCTGCAACAAATCGAACGGGACATGGCGACAAAAACGGATCAAATCGATCAGTTGCTCGAACGCTACACGCAAGAGACCGAAGCTTTTGAGCGCCAAGGCGGGTATTTGCTGGATTCCAAAATCGACCGGATGATTAACGGCTTGCAGTTGCATGCCCTTTTGGACCGTCCGTTTGAGCAGCTCAGCGGCGGCGAACAGACCAAAATCTGCCTCGGAAGGATGTTGTTGACCGAGCCGGAGTTGTTGATCCTCGACGAACCGACGAACCATCTGGATTTAGACGCCGTCGAGTGGCTGGAATCCTTTTTAGCCGATTATGCCGGGGCTGTCCTGATCGTCTCCCACGATCGTGTGTTTCTTGATGCGGTCGTGACGCGCATCGCTGAACTGGAGGAGGGGCAGATTCAGCTGTACCAGGGAAATTACACGTTTTACGTGAAGGAAAAGGAACGCCTTCTACTTGAGCAATTCCATGCTTACCAGGAACAACAGAAGAAGATCAAGCAGATGAAGGAAGCGATCCGCCGTCTGCGGCAATGGGCAAACGAAGCGTCACCACCAAGCGAAAAACTATTCCGAAAAGCAAAATCGATGGAACGGGCACTCGCACGGATCGAACGGATCAAACGCCCAAGGCTTGACGCCGAGACCCCCGATCTTGCGTTTGCAGCACATGGAAAAACGAGCCGGATGGTTTACCGCGTCGAGGATGTCAGTATTGCCTTCTCTAAACAACCGTTGTTTCATTCATTAAACTTTGAGATTTCGACAAAAGATCGAATCGCCATCGTCGGCGCAAACGGAAGCGGAAAATCCACACTATTGCATCTCCTGTTAGGCCATCTCGAACCGACAAGCGGTCTGATTACGCGTGGACCGTCAGTGAAAATCGGCTACCTGTCGCAACGAGTTGACTTCCCGCCCGGTGAACGTTTGATTGACGTTTTTCGCACGACCGTTGATCTCGATGAAGGAACGGCGCGGCAGCGTCTCGCCCAGTTCTTGTTTTTTGGCCCCCGGGTCTTCTTACCGGTCGAGGCGTTAAGTGGTGGCGAACGCATGCGGCTGATGCTCGCGGTTCTGGTCCACTCCGATTTGAACGTACTGATTTTGGATGAGCCGACCAATCATCTCGACATCGAATCACGTGATGCGCTTGAAGAGGCACTCGAATCGTTTGACGGAACGTTGATCGCCGTTTCGCACGACCGCTATTTCTTGAACCGGCTGTTTACGAAGACCCTTTGGCTTGATCAGACGATGGAGCTGTTTCCCGGTCCGTATGCCTATGCGTCAACCAAACGGCAAACACAGCCGCCTGACGCCAAAATACCGAAGAACGTCGTCTCTGCTAAAAAACGACCATCTCCTTCTATTCCAGTACAGACAACACGTCAAGTAGAAGAGACGATCGAACGATTGGAACAGGAACTGAAGATGCTTGATCGGCAACTTGCTGAAACGACGGATTATGAAGAGACGGTGAAACTTTTTTCTATCCGTGAAGAACTTGTCCAACAGCTCGATGCGCAATACGAACAATTTTTAGCTTCGGAATGAGTCATTCCTCCTAAATTATGTGATTGTATGACCTGTCGATTTAGTCGACAGGTCTCTTTTATTTTTCAAAAAAAGTTCAAATTCTCTACTTTCTAAATAGTTAACCATGTTAATTTATGAAAAAAAGTTTTAAAATTCACCTTTCATATTATCTGAAAATTCGTATAATTTAGCGTATAGCCTTTTTACTACAACACATTAGGAGGAATTCTTCAGATGGATGCCTTTCAGCAAGCAGTACAATCAGGAGTCGATTTTGCCAACAACTTATTATGGTCTTATGTTTTAATCGCGGCACTGATCGGAGTCGGCATCTACTTTACGATTCGGACAAAATTCATTCAGTTCCGGTACTTAAAAGAAATGTTCCGTGTCACACTCGATAAAAACGAGAAAACAACGGACGATGAAGGACAAAGCATTACCTCTTTACAGTCCTTCTTCATCGGTGCCGCTACACGAATCGGAACTGGTAACCTCGCCGGTGTTACGATTGCCATTACGCTCGGCGGACCCGGTGCCGTCTTCTGGATGTGGATGGTTGCATTACTCGGAGGCGCAACTGCTTTAATTGAAAGTACGCTTGCTCAAGTCTATAAAGTCCGCGACAGTAAAACGAATGCCTACCGCGGCGGTCCCGCCTACTACATCGAAAAGGGTTTAAAAAAACGTGCGCTCGGTGTTGTCTTCGCCATCTTAATCGCCGTCACGTTCGGCTTAATCTTCAATTCCGTTCAATCGAACACGATTGCGGCCGCATTTGATAATGCCTTCGGTGTCAATAAAGCTGTCGTCGGCGGAGTACTCGTTGTCTTGACAGGACTGGTCATCTTCGGTGGTGTTCACCGGGTGGCGAAGTTCTCAGCCATCGTCGTCCCTGTCATGGCCGGTCTTTACCTGATTGCTGCTCTGTTCGTCGTCGTCACGAACCTGACGGAACTTCCCGGCGTCTTCGCCATGATCTTCAAGAGCGCTTTCGGCATCGAGCAAGCTTTCGGCGGATCGGTCGGAGCTGCGATTTCGCTTGGTGTCAAACGGGGTCTGTTCTCAAACGAAGCCGGTATGGGTTCTGCACCGAACGCAGCAGCAGCTGCGGAAGTCTCCCATCCTGCGAAACAAGGATTCCTGCAAACACTTGGTGTTTTCCTTGATACGTTGATCGTTTGTACAGCAACAGCTGCTATCGTCTTGTTGAGTGACAGCTATGCTTCGGGTAACGGCGAAGGAATCGCGATGTTACAGAACGCATTAGGTGAACAACTGGGTGCCGTCGCTCCTGCCTTCATCGCAATCTGTGTCTTCTTGTTCGCTTTCAGTTCAATCGTCGGCAGTTACTACTACGGTGAAACAAACATCGAATTCATTAAAAACAGTCCGGCTGCTGTCTTCGGATTCCGGATTGCGACAATGGCCTTTGTTTTCATCGGTTCCGTCCTCAGTCTGGGAATGGTTTGGAGCTTCGCTGACCTCTTCATGGCAGGTATGACGTTGATCAACTTGACGGCCATCTCACTCTTAGGCGGTATCGCCCTAAAAGTCATCAACGATTACCAGGAACAACGGAAAAAGGGCTCGATCCGGTCTTCTCGGCGAAAGCACTCGGTATCGAAAATACAGAGTGTTGGGACGAAGAAGAAACCGTTCGTCCAGCAGGAGAAGCATCCCCTCCTCCAATCGCCCGCCGCTAATTTCATCGTTGCCTTGGACATGACGAATCTTCGTGATGTCCAAGGTTTTTTTCTGTCCAGGATTATGTTTATGGAATCTTGGGAAAATAGGAACAGGTAGAATCAAAGGAGGAATCATTTGTGTCAAAAGTCATGCTCATCATCAATCCGTCATCCGGTAAAGAACTTGGAAAGAAACACGCTGAATTTGCGGAAGGAACATTGGCGCAACGGTTTACGGAAGTCAATGTCCGTTTTACGGAAAAAGAACGCGATGCAACCGAATTTGCCAAACAAGCTGCAGTCGGGCATTATGATGCCGTCGTCGCTATGGGTGGGGATGGAACGGTTAATGAAGTCATCACCGGCATCGCGGAACAAGAACATCGACCGACGCTTGGCATCGTGCCGCTCGGAACGGTCAATGACTTAGCGCGTGCATTAAACATTCCGACAGATCCGCAGGAAGCTATCAGCGTTTTAGAGGATGCCCCTTCCCGCCCCCTCGACATCGGTAAGTATGATGATCATTATTTCATGAACGTCATCGCTGTCGGTTTGATTGCAGAAGCGGTCGAAGAAGTAAGTGTCGAACAAAAAACATCACTTGGTTCCGTCGCCTACTTTATTGAAGGACTAAAAGCCTTTAAAGACCACAGTCCCTACCCGATCCAACTGACGGCGAAAGAAAAATCGTTTGATGGTGAAACGCCTCTCCTGATCATTTCCTTGACCAATTCCGTCGGCGGTTTCGAATCGTTTGCGAAAGAAGCCCGTGTCGACGATGGCCTGTTACATGTCTTCATCGTCAAACAGCTCGGTTTCTTTGATGCCTTACAGGCCTTACCGAAACTTTTGACCGGAAAAATTTCTGACGCTGATCAAGTAGAATATTTTACGACAAAAGAAGTTCATATCGATTCAAAGGAACGTCTCCCAATTAATGCCGACGGCGACACAGCGGGCCATCTTCCCGTTACGGTTCAGGTCTTAAGCAAGCATTTAACTGTTTTCGCACCCGTTTCCAACTAATTCTTTTTACCTATACCCCGTGATGATGTGTCTCTCGCATCGTCACGGGTTTTTAAATTTTTTCATAAAAAGAGCTATACATTCTATTTTAGTAAAAACAAATTCAGATAATAAATGAAAAATATTCCATTACAATATATGTTATACAACTATAATCTTGCAATGAAACTGAAATATTTTTGTGTTATTTGCGATGCTATAATCATTCTATCAAGAAAATATTTATACATATTAAATACATATGCTTTGCATCTTACAACTTTGAAAGGGTCTTATTCCCTTACATAATCGTCCGTCGTCTTTCACACTTTAGGAGGAACTTCTACATGAAACGCATGATTACAACTATGACAATGACAGCACTGATGGTTTCTGGTTTCGCTACAACGGGTATAGAAAAAGTTGAAGCAGCAACAACGTACAAAGTAAAAGTAACCGCAGACGGGTTGCGGGTTCGAACGGGTCCTTCGACTGCTTACAAAGTCGTCGGTAGTGTCAATTCTGGTCAAACTTTCAATTATTTAGGCGTGTCCGGATCTTGGACAAAAATTTCTTACGGCGGCACATCCCGTTACATCTCTTCTACATATGCTAAAAAATACAGTGTTACGACATCTACAAAAGCGTCTAGCGGATTTTCACGACCAGCCAGCGGACGGATTGCCCAAGGGTATGGTGCCGCTAGCGGTACTTACGGTTACACGTTCCATAACGGGATTGATATCGCTGCCCCAACGGGTACACCAGTTTATGCTTCTGCTGCCGGTACAGTCATCACTTCCCGGTATTACGGCGCTTACGGTAACCACATCATGATGAAGCATACCGTCAATGGAATTTCCTATACGACGGTATATGCACACTTAAGTAGTCGAGCTGTTTCTGTTGGACAAACTGTTGCCAAGGGTTCACGCATCGGTAATATCGGCAACACCGGCAACTCATTCGGCTCACACCTTCATTTCGAAATGCACCGTGGAAACTATGTTTACAGCGCTTCTTCTGCAGCAAACAGCGTCAACCCGCTGAACTATTTTAATTAAGACCTGATCTCCTCTCACGCGAATGTTTGTCTTCGCGTGAGTTTTTTTGTCGTTCGTTCGAGATGAAATCCTTTGCAAAGAATGATACGGTTATAGGACAAACTTTCCGTAAAGGAGGATTTCCCTTGAAGAAGACGCTCCCGCTTCTGCTTTCGACAAGCTTCGTACTGACCATCCTTGCCGGTTGCCAAGATCAACCGACAGCTGAAGAACGATTAGATGCCTATATCAAATTATGGGAAAAACAAGATTACGATAAAATGTATGCTGATTATGCCAGCAAGGAAACTCAAAAAACATACGGTAAAAAAGAGTTTGTCGATCGGACAAAAAAATTAGCTAATTCTCTTGCCATTGAAAAGATCTCTGTCGAACGCATGAAAACCACAGAAAACGAAGAGAAGGAACAGACAAGTTTACCGGTGAAAATTTCTTTTGAGACACTGGCCGGACCGGTTTCCTATAAAAAGGACATCCCGTTAACGTTCGAGAAACAACAAGATACGGAAAACTGGTACATTGACTGGGATTCTTCGTTTGTTTTAAAGGATTTCAAGAAAGAGGATCAAGTCCAGTTGACTACGCTCGATGCCAAACGTGGTGATTTACTTGATGTCAAAAATCAGCCTCTCGCCACGACAGGCACCGGTTACCAAGTCGGTGCCGTTGCAGGTAAAGTCAAAGATCTTACTGCGCTTGCCAAACTGCTCGATCGTCCTGTCTCTGCAATCGAAGATGCACTCGGCGCCAGTTGGGTCAAGGACGGACAATTCGTTCCGCTGAAGACGTATACAGCAAACGACAAATCAAAAATCGACCGCCTCAAGCAACTCGACGGTATCAGCGTCAAGGAAACGGAAGTCCGGACATATCCGTTCGGGAAAGCGACTTCCCATTTGATCGGCTATACCGGTTCCGCAACAGCGGATGACATCAAACAATCAAAACAAACGATCCAAGCAGGCGAACAAGTCGGAAAACGCGGTCTCGAGCAGGTACTCGACGAAACATTACGCGGGAAGTCCGGTGCCCAAATCAACATCGTTAAGCCGGATAAAACAACGGTTACCGTCGCCGAGACGGAAGCAAAGGATGGACAGGATATCGAGCTGACGATCGACGGGAAGTTACAACAAACGACCTATGCGACGATGAACGATGATCCGGGGACTGCGACCGCGATTGATCCCCGGACCGGTGAGACCCGTGTCCTGCTAAGTTCTCCCGGATTCGATCCGTCGGAATTTACAACGGGTATTTCACAGGCCCGTCTCGATACGTTGACGAACGATCCCGATCAACCGCTGTTAAACCGGTTTACGAGTGCCTTTGCTCCCGGCTCGACCCAAAAACCGTTGACGGCAGCGGTCGGCTTAAAAAGTCAAACGCTCGATCCGGAAAAAGCGTATACGATTGACGGGTTAAAGACAAAAGTCGACGGGTTCAACGTCACACGGATTCACGAGACACCGGATCCGGTCAATCTCCATAATGCCTTGGTCTACTCGGATAATATCTACTTCGCCAAATCAACACTCGAACAAATCGGAACCAAAACGTTTACTTCCGGTCTTGAAGCACTCGGGTACGGAGAAAAAATTCCCTTCACTTATCCGATGCGGGCATCACAAATTTCAAACGACGGTTCGATTGCTTCCGACGGTCAGCTGATGGATACATCTTACGGACAAGGACAGATGCTGACGAACATCCTGCACCTTGCTTCGATGTACGAAATCTTCCTGACAGACGGGACAATTTATCGACCGACGTTGCTGGCCGAAGAAAAAACGAAGCAGGTTTGGAAAAAAGACGTGCTCGACGCAAAAGATGCTGCAATGATCCGCGACGATCTGTATGATGTCGTTCATGCGGGCTACTCCTTACCGGCTGATATTCCTGAAATTAAAGTTGCCGGCAAAACCGGCACAGCTGAACTAAAGAAGTCCGGTGAAGAAAACGGTCAGGAAAACGGCTTTTTCGTCGGCTATGATAATGACAAGAAAGATTTGCTCGTTGCGATCATGATTGAATCGGTCGAGAAGGAAGACCGGGGCAGCCCGTATGTATCGGGTCTTGTCGCAGACGTTTTAAAAAGTCATGCCAACAAATGAAAAGTGATACTACAGCAAACGAGGGTGCCGGAATGAAATCCGGTACCCTCGTTTTGTCATGCTCCTATTTTTACACCGTCACGTCCGGCAGGCGGGCTGCCATCAATTGTTCAATTGCCGTTTCATCCCCTTGCTGCAACAATTCGACGATTTTACTGCCAACGATGACACCAGCGACACTTGTACTGAGCTGACGGACGTGTTCCGGTGTACTGATCCCGAAGCCAGCCATGACCGGAACCGGACTCAGTTGCGCCACTTTCGCCAAATGCTGTTCAAGTGAATCCCCGAAGTTGGTTTGTCCCCCTGTCGTCCCGTTAACGGTCACGGCGTAAAGGAACCCTTCGCTGCGCGTCGCAAGTTTTTCAATTCGTTCGATTGGACTTGTCAGCGAGACCAGTTGAACGAGTGCGATGTCTGTTTTATTGCGTCCGGCAAAAAACTGATCGCTTTGTTCGAGTGGCAGATCGGGAATGATCAACCCGTCGACACCGACTTCACGGCACGTCGATAAAAAGGAATCAATACCGAAGCGGAAGATTGGATTCAAGTACGTCATGACGACGATTGGCACGCTAGTTGACTGACGCGCAATCCGGATCGCCTCAAGGACATCCTTCAAACTGATTTTCTCTGCCAGTGCCCGTAGTCCTGCTTCCTGAATGACCGGACCATCGGCAACCGGATCGGAAAACGGCACCCCGACTTCAATCGCCGTCGCACCGGATTGTTCAAGAAACGCTAAAATATCCGGCAGACGATCGATGCCTCCGTCTCCTCCCATGACATACGGGATAAACGCTTTTTCACCACGTGCGTTAACTGTTCGGATCGCTTGTTCTAATCGCATCATGCTTCCCCCTTCAAGGCATTTCTGACGGTCATGACATCTTTATCGCCGCGTCCTGAAAGACAGATGACGACAACTTCTTCCGGTTGCATCCCTTTTGCGAGTTCCGTCGCCTGTGCGACGGCATGAGCCGACTCCAGTGCCGGAATGATGCCTTCTTTTTGACAGAGCAGTTGCAAGGCATCGAGTGCCTGTTGATCCGTTACTGCTTCGTACTGAACACGGCCGATGTCTTTTAGCAGGCTGTGTTCCGGTCCGACTCCCGGATAGTCCAGTCCGGCTGAAATCGAGTGTGCTTCCGTGACTTGACCATGCTCATCCTGTAAGAGATACATCATTGAACCGTGCAGGACACCGACCTCACCTTTAGACATCGTGGCGGCATGTTTCTCCGTCTCGAGTCCGTTTCCGGCTGCTTCGATGCCGTACAATGCGATTTCTTCATCGTCGATGAACGGATGGAACATGCCAATTGCGTTGCTTCCGCCTCCGACACAGGCAACGATGGCTTCCGGTAACTTGCCTTCTTTTTCAAGGATCTGCGCCCGTGTTTCCTTACCGATGATCGCTTGGAAATCACGGACGATTTCCGGGAACGGGTGGGGGCCGAGGACCGATCCCATCAAGTAATGCGTATCGTCGACGTGTTTGACCCAGTAACGTAACGCTTCATTGACAGCATCTTTTAACGTCCGGCTTCCTTGCGTTACCGAAACGACTTTCGCGCCGAGCAACTCCATCCGGAAGACGTTTAATTCCTGGCGCCGGATGTCTTCTTCTCCCATAAAGATGACGCATTCGAGATCAAGTAGCGCACAGACGGTCGCCGTCGCGACACCGTGTTGTCCGGCACCGGTCTCGGCAACAATTTTCCGTTTCCCCATCCGTTCGGCGAGTAGTGCTTGCCCAATCGTATTGTTGATTTTATGGGCACCGGTATGGTTCAAATCTTCGCGTTTCAAGTAGATTTTTGCGCCGCCGATCGCCCGCGTCAAATGTTCCGCGTAATAAAGCGGTGTTTTTCGTCCGACATAATTTTCGAGTAAATCATTCATCCTTTCATGAAACGCCGGATCTTCTTTCACTTCGGCATAGGCTTGTTCGAGCTCAAGAACGGCTTGCATCAACGTTTCCGGAATGTAACGTCCTCCGTAGATTCCGTATTGTCCCAGTGCATCAGGTTGTGAATAACGTGTCATTTAAAAGTCTCCTTTACGGCATCATGAAATGCCTGCATTTTTTTCGTATCTTTTTGACCATTCGTTTCAATACCGCTTGAGACATCAACAGCAAACGGCTGATACCGTTCAATCACTTGTCCGACGTTATCTGCCTGCAGACCACCGGCGACGAACATCGGTTGATCGACCCGTAGATCGGTTGTCCAATCAAAGGTTTGACCGCTTCCCGCTTCCGGTGCATCAAATAACACATAATCGGCGTCCCGATGAACCGTAATCTGTGTTCCGGCTGCGAGCGCCTGAATGACCGGCACCCGCTTCTCCCGGTACAGCTCATCCGTGACCTGCCCGTGAAGCTGAATCAAATCCAATCCGACCTGCTCAATCGCTTCCTCGACTTCCTGTTTCGTCGGAGAGACGAAGACACCGACGACCTGGACCGTCTCCGGAATTTCTGCCCGAAGCCGTGCTGCTTCCGTCAATGTGACCTGCCGCTTGCTCGGAGCAAAGACGAATCCGATGTAGTCGGCCCGTTCGATGGCGAAATGGACGTCTTCTTGCCGCTTCAGCCCACAGAACTTAATACGTGTCATGTTTCACTCCGTTGACGGCTTGAATGAAGGTTGCCGGATCTTCCGCCCGCATTAACGTTTCCCCGATTAAAATTCCGTCTGCACCTGCCGCGTGAAGCATCTGCGCTTCAGCAACGGTCTTGATACCGCTCTCACTGATATAGCGGACATCCGTTGATTTCGTTTTGAGTAACTCGATTGACGTGTCGAGACTGACTTCGAATTTCTTCA
The DNA here is from genome assembly GCF_049942815.1 of Exiguobacterium sp. R-39. Classification (NCBI taxonomy): domain Bacteria; kingdom Bacillati; phylum Bacillota; class Bacilli; order Caryophanales; genus Exiguobacterium; species Exiguobacterium sp. R-39. The sequence goes on along the minus strand of NZ_CP187965.1, from coordinate 960,003 downwards.
GGTTCCGGTTGTTGATGCCGATGATTTTCGCCTGCAACCGTTCCGCCCGTTCCAGCTCCGCCGCATCGTGCACTTCGACCAATACTTCGAGGCCACTCGCATAAGCATAGGCGTATAGATCGTGTAAGGTTTCGTCGTCAAGCGCCGCAACGATCAACAGAATCAAACTGGCACCATGCGCTTTCGCGAGATCAATCTGGATCCGGTCGATCATAAAGTCCTTACACAGCACCGGAACGTTGACTGCTTTCGTGACGGCCGCTAAATCTTCCATGCTTCCTTTAAAGTACGTTTGATCGGTCAAGACCGAGATGACCGTTGCCCCACTTGCCGCATACCGTTTCGCCTGTTCAACAGGATCGACATGCAATGAAATGTCACCCTTTGACGGTGAAGCCCGTTTGATTTCGGCGATGACGGATAAATCCGTCCCTCCAAGTGATTGATGAATCGACTGGTTGAGCTTCCGGGGTTCCGCCGCTCTGACCCCGTCGATTTTCAGACGGGCGACTTCCTGTCGTTTCGTCTCGATGATGCGGTCTAATATATTCATCCGATTGCCTCCTGTTGTTTCATCCGTTGTAAATAATGTAATTTTTCAAGTGCCCGACCGGAATCGATGCTTTCCGCCGACCGTTCGATTCCTTCGCGAATCGTCTCGACCCGCCCTTCCGCAAACAAAGCGATTCCGGCATTGAGTAAGACGGTATCCCGGTATGGACCCGCTTCCCCGCGGAGGACCCGCAAGAGGATTTCCGCATTTTCTGCAGCCGTACCGCCACGGATGGCTTCGAGTGGCGCGACCGCCAGTCCAACTTCTTCCGGGTGAAGACTGAACCGGATCAACTCGCCTTGATCGAGCAGCACCAATTGATTTGTTCCTGCGAGTGATGCTTCATCCATCCCACACGCTCCGTGTAAGACGATGGCACGTTTTCGTCCAAGCCGATGTAAGGTCAAGGCCATCGTCTCAAGCAAATCTTCCCGGTAAATTCCGAGTAACTGTGTTTTTAATGGTACCGGATTCGTTAGCGGTCCAATCAGATTAAAGATTGTCGGAATCCGTAAATCGCGGCGGACTTTCATGATCTGTTTGACACGCGGGTGCATCCGTTGGGCGAACAGAAACGCAATCCCGTTTGCTTCAAGCAACTTCGCAATGTCTTCTGCCGTCACATCGAGCGGGACACCGAGTGCTTCGAGTACATCGGCACTGCCCGTTTTGCTTGAGACACTCCGGTTTCCGTGTTTTGCTACTTTGGCTCCGGCACCGGCCAAAACAAATGCCGCTGTCGTACTGATGTTAAAGGATTGGGAACCGTCGCCGCCTGTTCCGCAGTTATCGATAAAATCCGTTCCCGTCACCGGAATGTCGAGTGCGACTTCCCGCATGATGGAAGCAAGACCGGCCAGTTCTTCCGCCGTTTCACCTTTGGCTTTCAGTGCAACGAGAAAAGCTGCAATTTCACTGTCTGTGACATCTGCCGCAAATAAGGCGCGGGCCGCCTGTTGCATTTCATCAAAGCGGAGATGATTGGCATTCGTCAATTTCGTCAATACGTCCTTCATTCCTGTCACTCCTTCGTCAGTTCGATAAATCGTTGAATCATTTGTTGTCCAAACGGGGTTCCGATCGATTCCGGGTGAAACTGAATCCCGTATGTCGGATGTGTGTGGTGTTCGAGTGCCATGATTGTTCCGTCATCGGTCACGGCGGTCACTTCCAGTACTTCCGGTAAGCTCGTCCGCTCGACGATCAAAGAATGGTAACGCATGACGTCGAGTTGTTCCGGAAGACCGGTAAACAATCGTCCGGTTTGCCGGATTGTTGATGTCTTTCCGTGCCGGATCTCATCCGCTTCGATGACACGGCCGCCAAATGCTTGACCGATTGCCTGGTGTCCGAGACAGACACCGAGTATCGGGATCTTTCCGGAGTATGTCTCAATCACGTCGAGGCAAATACCGGCATCACTCGGATGACCCGGTCCCGGCGATAAGATGATTCCAGCCGGATTCAAGTCGGCAATCGCGCTCACTTCAATCGCATCATTTCGGATGACTCGGATCTCATCGTAGACGGCTGCATATTGATACAGGTTATAGGTAAAAGAATCATAGTTGTCAATCAGTACAATCATTTCCAGACCTCCAGTAACGACTTCGCTTTATGCAACGTCTCTTCATACTCCAAGGTCGGATCAGAATCATAGACTATACCCGCTCCGGCCTGAACGTACGCTTTTCCGTGTTGGATGACCATCGTCCGGATGGCGAGCGCAAAATCAAGATTTCCGCTGACATCAAAATACCCGACCGCTCCGGCATAGACTTCCCGTTTTTTTGTCTCATATTGATTGATCAACTGCATCGCCCGAATCTTCGGGGCTCCCGAGACGGTACCTGCCGGCAGACAGGAAATCAATGCGTCCGCTCCTGTACGTCCTTCCGCAAGTCTTCCTTCGACGACGGAAACGAGATGCATGACATTTTTAAAGCGTTCGATTTCCATTTGCCGTGAAACATGAATGCTGCCGATCTGACAGACTTGACCGAGATCGTTTCGACCCAAGTCAACGAGCATCCGGTGCTCAGCCTGCTCTTTTTCGTCGTTCAGTAACTCATCCGCCAGTTGTATGTCTTCCTGTTTTGTTTTGCCGCGGGGGCGTGTCCCGGCAATCGGATTCGTCGTGACATGACGGCCTTTGACTTGAACCAGGCTTTCCGGGGATGCGCCGAGGACGATGACTTCTCCCAAATCAATGTAAAAGAGGTACGGGCTCGGATTGTCCTGCCGCAACTTCCGGTAAAAGTGGAACGGATCACCGGCGAATGTTGCGTCTAACCGTTGTGACAGCACCAGTTGGAAGACATCACCCTGCCGAATATGCTGTTTTGCCTGCTCTACGAGCGAAATGAACGTTTCTTTCTCAATCTGCGGTTGGTAGACGATATTTTCAAGCGGCCGTTCGATCCGCGTCTGTTGACCGGTTTGTTCGAGCTGCGTTTTACGGATATGCAGCTTCCGTACCATCTCCTGCCGGTCGGTCAGCCCGCCGAGTGACGTATGAATCAAATGCACGCGGTGTTCCAAATGATCGTATAAAATGATTTCGTCATAGACCGCAAGCAGTGCGTCCGGTAAATTCCGATCACTGTCCGGCACAGGTCCGATGTTTTCATAGGCCCGAATCGCATCATAGCCGACATAGCCGATTGCGCCGCTTAAAAATGGAACCTCGAAATCCGTTGTTCCCCGTGTCACAGACTGTTGCAGAAGTTGGACCGGATTTCCTGTCATCGTTACGGTTTCTTCCGTCTGAAGATGATGTCGTGTCACTTGACTGCCTTCCGCCCGAAGCAGTTCAACCGGATTAACACCGATGATCGAGTAGCGACCGTTCCCGCCGCTCGCCGAACTTTCAAGCAGACATTTCCGGTCTCCTTCCAGATGTAAAAAGATCGAAATCGGTGTTAACTCATCGCCGTTCATTTCGATTTGTTCGATTATCAATTGTTCTGTCTCGATCATCCTGTTCGCCTCCTGATATAAAAAAAGTCCTCCATACAGCAAATGCCGTATGGAGGACGATAGACTCGCGGTGCCACCTCACAATTGGAACAAAAACGTTCCCACTCTTTCCGATGCGTCTTGACGAGACATCGTAGCCTGAGATAACGGGGGCTTCCGTCACGACCTACTTACCGTTCAGTCCTGCTCTCATGAGACCATTCATCACACATCCTTGTACGGAAGTCCCACCATTCTTCCGCTCTCTGAAACAACGATTTGTCTGATTACTTAACTCATTCATCGATTTATTTATTCAATTGAATACGAAAAGGGTTTTCCCATCCATTCATGATAAACATGAAGGACGGGAAAACCCGCGGTACCACCTTCGTTGACTAGTGCTAGTCCCCTCGAACGAACCGGTCACCCTGATTCGTCGTCCCTGATAACGGAAGGTACCCGTCAGAGCCTACTGTAAGTTCGGTCTGATGCTCAGAAGTCCATTCACCTGTTTCCCGATACTGATTCGCACCACCCATCAGCTCTCTTGAATCGTTTCATAGGTTACTTCTCTTCGTCATTGCGTCTGTATTGTTTAATTGTTTTTATGTTACGTTGGAAACCGTTTTCTGTCAACAGATTTGTCTGAATCAATATAAAGACAGTTGATTCGGGTCAATTGATTCGAGTGACTGTTTGACTGTCTGCAGGAATTGACCGGCCACGAGTCCATCGAGCACCCGGTGGTCAATCGACATACAGAGGTTGACCATATCGCGTGCTGCGAACATCCCGTTGACCCAGACCGGACGTTTAACGATCGATTCGACGGATAAGATTGCGGCTTGCGGGAAGTTCAGAATCGGTGCTGACTGAATCGATCCGAATGATCCGGTATTGTTGACCGTAAACGTTCCGCCCTGCATTTCGCTTGATGACAGGCGTCCGGCTTGCGCGCGTTTACCGAAATCATCAATCGACCGGGCAAGTCCTTTAATGCTGAGCTCGTCGGCATTTTTGACGACCGGTACGAATAAAGCTTCCTGTGTCGCGACTGCCAGTGACAGGTTGATCGCTTTTTTCTGAATGATCTTGTCACCCGCCCATGTCGAGTTCATGATCGGATGTTTCTTTAGGCCTTCAACCGTGGCTTTCATGAAGAACGGCAGGAATGTCAATTTTACGCCTTCTTGTTTGAAGAAAGCGTCTTTATGGCGGTTCCGGGCTTCAACCAAGTTTGTCACGTCAACTTCAATCATTAACCAGGCATGCGGTGCTTCGTGCTTAGAACGGACCATGTTCGTTGCGATTGCCTGGCGGACACCCGCTGTCGGAATTTCGATGTCTCCGTCTTCTGTCGTGCTTGCAGTTGATTTAGCTGCTTGCGGACGTGACGGTTGCGCGGATTCCCGTTGCTCAGCCGGTTTTGCTGCCGGAACCGACTCAATCGTCGGTGCTTCGACTGTATCCGGTTGCTTGATTTGTCCGGTTTCGACAATTTTTAACAAGTCTTTCCGGGTAATCCGGCCACCGGCACCCGTCCCCGAAACCTGTTCCAAATCGATGCCGTGTTCAGCCGACAACTTCAAAACGGCTGGTGAATAACGTTTCTTCATCGACTGATCACTCGAGACCGGCGTTTCTTCAATCGCCGGAACAGCTTCTTCCGTTGCCGCGACTTCTGTCGATCCGCCGCTGACTTGCAAGGTTACGATTGCTTCTCCGACTTGCAGCGTATCTCCTTCTTCAGCAAGCAGTTTGTCGATGACGCCGTCAAACGACGACGGTACTTCTGCCGTGACTTTATCAGTAATGACTTCCGCAATCGGATCATACTTTTTGACCGTATCACCTGGTTTGACGAGCCAAAGGGAAATCGTCCCTTCCGTTACACTCTCACCAAGCTGTGGCATCGTTAATGTTTCGGTTTTCATTGACGTTTCCTCCTTAGTACGCGTGCAGCGTCCGGATTTTGTCCTCGATTTTTTCACTCGAGACGTTAAAGAATTTCTCCATCGTCGGAGCGTATGGCATCGCCGGTACATCCGGACCGCAGAGACGCTCGATCGGTGCATCGAGATCAAACAACGCTTCTTCTGCGATGATGGCGGATACTTCACTCATGACACTGCCTTCTTTGTTGTCCTCTGTCACGAGCAAGACTTTTCCGGTTTTCCGGGCTGCCTCGACGACCGCTTCCCGGTCAATCGGATAAACGGTCCGTAAATCAAGAATATGAACATCGATGCCGTCTTTCTCAAGACGTGCCGCTGCGTCAAGGGCGAATTGAACACAAAGACCGTACGTGATCACCGTCAAATCTTCGCCTTCCCGTTTGACATCAGCTTTGCCGATTTCAACGATATAATCCTCTTCCGGTACTTCACCTTTCAGGAGACGGTATCCGCGCTTATGTTCAAAGAACAACACCGGATCATTCGAACGGATTGCTGCCTTTAGCAGCCCTTTAGCATCGTACGGATTCGACGGAATGACGATTTTTAAGCCCGGTGTCGAATTGAACATCGCTTCGACGGATTGTGAGTGGTAAAGTGCGCCGTGAATTCCGCCGCCGAACGGTGCCCGGATGACGATCGGGCACGACCAGTCATTGTTCGAACGGTAACGGATTTTCGCCGCTTCACTGACGATCTGGTTGACGGCCGGCATGATGAAATCAGCAAACTGCATTTCAGCAATCGGTCGCATCCCGTACATCGCAGCCCCTATTCCGACACCGGCGATTGCACTCTCAGCGAGCGGTGCGTCGATGACACGTGCTTCCCCGAACTGTTCAAGTAATCCTTGTGTCGCCCGGAAAACGCCACCGCGGACGCCAACGTCTTCTCCGAGGACGAAGACCGATTCGTCGCGTTCCATCTCTTCTTTGATTGCGCTGTTGATTGCTTCGATTAAACTTAATGTCGTCATTTCGTTTCCCCCTCATCGTACACGTAACGGAGTGTGTTTTCAGCTGTATCATAGGCTGCTGCTTCCGCATAAGCCGTCGCTTCGTCTACTTCCTGCTCAAGTTTCGCTTCGATGTCTTGTGCCGTTTCTTCCGTTAAGACACCCATCTGAATTAATTTTTCACGGAACAGTTTAACTCCGTCACGTGTTTTCAGTTCAGCCAGTTCTTCTGCCGAACGATACGATTTATCGTCATCATCCGATGAATGGGGAACAAGCCGTTCGACTTCGACTTCAATCAACGTCGGACCATCACCGCGAAGACCACGCTCACGCGCTTCTTTGACCGCTTTATAGACCGCAAGCGGGTCAATTCCGTCAATCGTTACACCCGGCATCCCGTATCCGATTGCCCGGTCGGCGACGTGTTTCGCCGATAATTGTTTCGAAAGCGGCGTTGAAATCGCGTATTTATTGTTTTCACAAAACAGGATGACCGGTAATTTATGAATGCCGGCAAAGTTCGCCCCTTCATGGAAGTCGCCCTGGTTCGATGAACCTTCGCCGAATGAAACGTACGCGACAAGCGGTTCTTGACGCATCTTTGCAGCGAGGGCAATCCCGACGGCATGCGGAACTTGCGTCGTCACCGGGCTAGATCCCGTGACGATGTTTAAAGCACGCGAACCGTAATGACCCGGCATTTGCCGTCCGCCGGAGTTCGGATCTTCCGCTTTTGCGAAAGCGGACAACATGATGTCACGTGACGTCTGACCGAAATGCAACACGACGCCGAGATCGCGGTAGTACGGCAGGATATAGTCCGTCCCTTTTTCAAGCGCGTAAGCGGCGCCGACTTGGGCCGCTTCCTGCCCTTGACAGGAAACGAGGAATGGGATTTTTCCAGCCCGGTTCAACTTCCACATCCGTTCGTCAATCTTGCGTGCCCGGACCATCGTTTCGAACATTTGAATCGCATCTTGCTCCGTCAAACCCAGTTCGACGAGCTCTTTGAATTCTATTTTTTCCATCTGTTTTTCCTCCTTAGGCGTGAACCGCTAATCCGTCAACTGCAAGTGCTGCTTCACCGAATGCTTCTGAAAGTGCAGGGTGTGGGTGGACGAGTTGTCCGACTTCCCATGCCGTTGCATTCAGGACAAGGGCAAGACCGCCTTCACTGATTAATTCAGTTGCTTTTGGTCCAACGATATGGACGCCGACCAAATCATCTGTTTTCGCATCGGAAACGAGTTTAATAAATCCTGCCGCTTCCCCTTCAATCCGGGCTTTTCCGAGACCGTTAAAAGAGAACATCCCCGTTTTGACGTCCAGTCCCGCTGCGACAGCCTCAGCTTCCGTCAAGCCGACCGAGGCTGCTTCCGGCACACTGTAAATACAACGTGGAACAAACGCATAGTTCAGTGGTGTCGTCGAACCGTTGACAATCGTCTCGACCGCTTTTGCACCTTCTGCCGATGCGACATGAGCGAGTTGCAGACGTCCGATGACATCACCAATCGCAAAGATGTGATTATCCTTCGTCCGGAACTCATCATCCACCTGGATGAAGCCGTTCTCAACGACGATGTTCGTATTTTCAAGTCCGATGCCCTCGACATTCGCCATCCGACCGATCGCGACCAACAACTTATCTGCCGCAAGCGTCGTTTTGTCGCCGTTACGGTCGACATCAATCGTCACGCCGGACTCGGTTAACTGGAAACTGTCACTTTGTGCTGCAGCACTCGTCATGATTTTGACGCCGCGCTTTTTGAGCTGACGGGCTACTTCCCGGCTGACAGCTTGATCTTCTGTCGGTAAAATCCGGTCGCTGAACTCGACGACCGTGACCTCTACGTCAAAGTCCGTCAACATCGACGCCCATTCAATCCCGATGACACCCCCACCGATAATGACGATCGATTTCGGTAAGGCGTTCATGTCGAGCGCCTCATCCGAACTAAGCACATACTCGGAATCAAAGGCCAGACCGTTCAATGGACGTGGACGCGAGCCTGTCGCGACAATCAATTGACGCGGTAAGATCAACTCGCCGTCGCCCTCTTCCGGCTCGACGCTGATTGTTCCCGGCATTGGTGAAAAGATGCTTGGTCCAAGAATCGAACCGCGGCCGTGAAAGACTTCGATTTTTCCTTTTTTCATCAGATGCTGGATGCCGGATTCGAGACCATCGATGATCTCTTGTTTCCGTTGTTTGACCTGTTCGAACCGTAAAAACGATTCCGGTACGTCGACGCCGTATGTAGCGGCGTGTTTTACTGTCTGATAGACGGCTGCCGACTTTAAAAATGCTTTGGACGGGATACATCCACGATGCAGACAGGTTCCCCCGAGTTTTCCTTGTTCTACGATTGCTACCGTTTTCCCGGCTTGTGCAGCACGAATCGCTGCGACATATCCACCGGGTCCACCACCTAGGACAACGACGTCGAATTCTCTAGCCATGTTAGTTCGCCTCCATATTCCTTCACTTGTTCCTCTTGACGCAGTACACGTAAAACGCCTTCTGCGAGCGCACGTAACTCATCTTCACCCGGTATCCGGATGACAGATCCGATGTGTGCGATCCGTTCTTCAATCGCTTTTGTTAACCGGTCACTGTATGCGAGTCCGCCCGTTAAAATGACAGCATCGACTTGACCATATAAAACAGCACTTTGGGCCGCGATCTCTTTTGCAACTCGGTAGGCCATCGCCTCATACAGCAGAGCGGCTTTTTCATCGCCGTCGTCAATCCGACGTTCGATTTCGACCGCATCATACGTGCCTAAGTGCGCGACAAGTCCGCCTGACCCAACGACCAGACGCTTCATTTCCTCGAGTTTATACTTGGTACTATAACATAGTTCTACTAGTTGACCAACAGGCAGGGACCCGCTTCGTTCCGGTGAAAAAGCACCTTCTCCGTCAAGTCCATTGTTCACGTCAATCACACGTCCGTTCAGATGAGCACCGACTGTGATTCCGCCACCCATATGGGCTACAATCAGCCGTAACTGCTCGTATGGTGTGCCAATCTCTTTCGCATACCGTTTCGCGACTGCTTTTTGATTCAAGGCATGGAAAATACTTTTCCGTTCGAGTTCAGGTAAGCCTGTAAGGCGGGCAATCGGTTCCAGTTCATCTACGACGACCGGGTCGACGATGAAGGCGGGAATCGAGAGCATTTGACCAATCTCATCCGCAAGCAGTCCGCCAAGATTCGAAGCATGAACGCCAAACGTTCCGCTTAACAAATCATCACGCATTTCTTGATTGACCCTGTATGTCCCGCTGACGAGTGGACGAAGCAGACCACCACGACCGACGATAGCCGTAAGCGCTTTCAATTCAATTCGTTCTTGTGCCAACACATCAAGGACGACTTGTCGTCTGATCTTCAGCTGATCTGAAAGCGGTCCTCCGACCGCTTCAGCTGAATGGCGCAACGTTTTTGTAAACACTTGCTCTGTCCCATCAAAGATTCCGATTTTCGTTGAGGTTGACCCCGGATTGATGGTTAAAATACGTTCGCTCATTGAAATCCTCCTCTGATTTAACCGCGTGATCCCAGAATGTTTTTATCGCGACGTAAAAACTGGCTGCGGGCACTGCCCATTGTCGCAATCCGTTCTTCCGCCATTTTTTCCGCTGCCCGGTAAGTCGGCAGATGATCACGTTTTGCAATCTCGATGACTTTCGCTACTGCATCATAGACCAGTTCCACTTTTTTCATCGCACGTTCCCGGTTATACCCGTCGAGTTCGTCCGCCACATTGATGACGCCGCCTGCGTTGATGACGAAGTCTGGTGTATAGAGAATACCGCGTTCCTGAAGCATGTCCCCATGACGGTCTTCTTTAAGTTGGTTGTTCGCGGCACCGGCAATGATCTTGACTTTTAGTTGTGGAATCGTCTCATCATTTAATGTCGCACCCAGGGCACACGGTGCAAAGATATCAGCATCGACACTATAAATTTCATCCGGTCCGACGACCAAAGCACCAAACGCTTCTTCCGCACGGCGTAACGCATCTTGATTGATATCCGTGACAATCAATTTTGCGCCTTCTTCGTGCAGATGACGGCATAAGTTAAAGGCAACGTTACCAACGCCTTGAATCGCGATTGTTTTTCCGCCGAGTGAATCTGTACCGTACACTTCTTTGGCTGCAGCTTTCATCCCGCGGTAAACACCGTACGCCGTGACAGGTGACGGATTACCACTTGATCCGAATGCCGGGCTGACGCCTGTTACGAAGTCCGTTTCCATATGAATGTAATCCATATCGGCTACTGTCGTATTGACGTCTTCCGCTGTGATGTAACGTCCGTTTAACGACTGTACGTAACGACCGAATGCACGGAACAACGCTTCTGATTTTTGAGTCTTCGCATCACCGATGATCACGGCTTTCCCGCCACCAAGGTTAAGACCGGCTGCGGCATTTTTATATGTCATGCCTTTTGCCAATCGTAACGCATCAATCAAGGCTTCCTCATCCGACGCATAGTTCCACATCCGGAGTCCGCCGAGTGCCGGTCCGAGTGTCGTATCATGAATCGCGATGATGGCTTTTAACCCTGAGACTTTATCGTGACAAAAAACGACCTGTTCGTAATCTTCCATTGCCATTGTTTCAAAAATACTGAATCGTGCTTCTACGTTTGTTTCAACCATCGTTAGTTCCCCCTTAGATTGTTTGCTTGATTTTTTTGGTAGGCTGCGCATTAAGTAAAGCAAAGGCCAATGAATACAGTTTCGCTTCCGCCGTATCGGCCCGACTCGTCAAGACGACCGGTGCTTTAGCTCCGACCAAGATAGCGGCGACCGAAGCGTGCGCAAAATACATCAGTGATTTATAAATCACGTTTCCGACCTCAATTTGCGGAACGACGAGTAGATCGGCTGCCCCCGCAACGTCTCCTGTCAATCCCTTTTGTTTCGCCGCTTCTAAATTGACAGCATTATCGAGAGCGAGTGGACCGTCAACAAGGCAATCCTTGATTTGTCCGCGTCGATTCATTTGTGTCAGTAAGGCAGCATCAATCGTTGCCGGCATCGTCGGATTAACGACTTCGACAGCCGCTAACACCGCCACTTTCGGCAAGGAGTATCCGACTGCCCGAAGTGCGGTCACTCCGTTTTCAATGATGTGGACTTTATCTTCCAGTGTCGGTGCGATATGAATCGCAGCATCGGTCAATCCGATAGCTGTCTCCCGTCCCGGTACTTCAAACAACGCAACATGGGACAACACATTTCCTGACCGTAAACCCGTTTCCTTATTTAAGACGGCTTTCATGAACGTTGCCGTCGGAACGAGTCCTTTCATCAAGACATCCGCATCCCCTTTGCGGACGGCATAAGCGGCACGCTCGGCTGCTTCTTGTGCCGTGGCCGTATGCGTGATGACGAATTGCGCCTCACTCAGCTGCCGATCATGGATCATTTTTTGAATACGTGTCGCATCCCCAAACAAATGAAAACGGGCTAAATCGTTCTCAATTGCCAACGCCACGGCATCCATTACTTCTTCATCATCTGCTGATGCAATCGCAACGACTGCATCTTCAAGATCTGCTGCCTGCTGAACCATCTGTTCAAACCTCAAGCCATTTCCCCCCTTACCTGTCATTCTCTTTATTTAATAGCAATTTTCATGCCAATTTTAAAACGACGATATACCAACATTCACTCCTTTATTTTTGCATGGAATTGCATTTATTTGCAATATGTTGCATGCAATAAACTGCAAATCAACATCGGATATTAAACCGCTCCACTTTGTAATAAAGAGCTCGTAAAGAGATGCCTAATTGTTTAGCCGCTTCAGTCTTGTTTCCATTTACAACATCAAGCGCCTCCCGAATCAATTGTTCTTCCACGTGCGACATCTCATCCGACAGGTGTTTGATTTCTTTTTTCGGACGTTCCGATCGTTTAGGTGGCGTCGAAACTACCAGTTGCAAATGACCTTTTCGTAAGACCTGCTCCGTTTTATCCGTAAAAATCAGTGCACGTCCGATGACATTTTCGAGTTCACGGACGTTTCCTTTCCACGTCTGTTTTCGAATGGCATCCAAAGCGTCTTCGGAAACCCGTTCGACGGATCGTCCGTAACTTTGATTTAATTTACGCAACAGATGTGTCGTCAATGGCGCAAGATCGTCAGGTCGTTCACGGAGAGCCGGAATATGAATCGGTAACCGGTTGATGCGGTAATATAAATCTTCCCGGAATTCCCCGGTGATGATTTTTTGCTCGAGATTGGCATTCGTCGCTGCAATGATTCGGACATCGACCGGGACCGCTTTAGCTCCGCCGACTCGAACGACTTCATTTTCTTGCAACACCCGTAACAACTTCGCCTGGACATCAAGCGGCAGTTCACCAATCTCATCTAAAAACAGAGAGCCGCCATGCGCTTCTTCGAAATACCCTCGTTTCCCGCCACGACGGGCTCCCGAGAACGCTCCGTCTTCATAACCAAACAACTCGCTTTCAAGCAGGCTCGGTGCAATCGCTGCACAATTGACCCGGACGAATTGTTCATACCGACGATCACTTGCAGCATGAATCGCATGTGCAAACAATTCCTTTCCGGTACCGGATTCTCCCCGGATTAAGACATTGACCGGCATCGTCGCTGCAAGCTTCGCCTGATCGACGACAAAACGCATCGATTCACTTTCGGCGATGATGTCATCAAACGTGTATTTCGCTTCAAGCGTCCGGATTTTTTGTTTGGCAGCTTTCAGTTCTTTCGTTAATGCCTTCATTTCCGAGATATCCCGAATGACACCAACGGATCCCCGTACTTGACCATCAACGACGACAGGAGCTGCATTCACGATAATATCCCGTCTGTCTTGACCAATCTTCATCCGGGCATCGCGGACACTTTCCCCCGTTTCGAGTACCCGTAAATGGACAGATTCCTGCATCCCGATATCAGCACTTGCCGGTTTACCGATGACGTCATCCTCTGTATAACCGGTCATTCGCGTATATGCCGGATTGATCAGCATCGTCTCACCCGCCTGATCAGCGACTGAAATCGCTTCGCTCGTACAATGAATGATCGCTTCGAGCATCCGCTCCTTTTCTGCCAGCCGTTCCAGTAACACACGAACGAATTCTCCCGGTAAAACGGCGGCGTCCGGAAAATAATGAATCAATTGTTCAAGCACACCGTGTTCTCCGGTCGCGTCAATAATAAAATCAATGGCTGTTCCCTGAAAAGCCGCCCAAGTTTTTTCTACCCGGATTTGTCCCCGTTTTGCGAGTTGAACGCCTGTCGCGTGTTCGTCTGAATCGACGACCCCGATAACCGTCAACAAAGGCGAACGTTGAAAAGCATGTAATACTTCTGTTCCACCGCGCCCCGCACCAACAATCAAGAGATGATGCATTCTGATTCCCCCTTTGAAACTGCTTACATCTTTATCCTACCTGTATTAAAACAGGAGGGCAAATCGAATTCGCAGTCATCTGGATTTTCTGATACAATACGCTTGGAAAGGGGTCACAATCATGCGAATCATCGGTCTATTATCTTTATTCATCCCGGGCATCATCGGTGCCATTGGCATCAAGTTGATGCGGGACAGTGTTTTCTTAAAAGCTCAGTTTCCCTTCCGGTATCTAGGGGATTCTGCCTATGTATATGTTTTACAAGGGTTCACCGGTTTAGCGTTAGCTATTGGTGGCATCGGTTTCGTCGCAGGTTATGTTTTTTACCGCGATCGTAAACGTGGCAAAGTATCGGATCGTTATCAAAAAAAATAAGCACACAAAAAGGTCCCCATCTCTTGAACTCATTTCAAGCGCGGGACCTTTTATTCATATAAAGTTGGTTTCACTTACGGATGAACTCCTCTCATAGTAGAACTATTCGTGTACTTCAAAACCATAGGTTGTCCTCTTAATGAAGAGGTTGAAAGAAATCAGATTTGGCTATCGGGCGATCGATAGAAAGATATAGCTACTCCATCATCTGACTTTACTTGGACCTAGGTGAAGCATAATGTCATCCGCTTAACGCAGTCGATCATTCGGTTGCTAACATTCACTGCTAGACAACACTCCTTTTCACGAACTGTACTTGTTACGGGTCTTGCTTGGTCTTGCTTGGTCTTGCTTGGTCTTGCTTGGTCTTGCTTGGTCTTGCTTGGTCTTGCTTTGGACGTTTATTTTACGTTACCCTCCACTTTTTCCTTGCTTCGAAATCGTGAAGTTTCATACCTGTTTGAAATAAATCTTCCAAAAAAGATATGAAATGCCTTGGTAAAAACTCTACCAAGAGAATGTCGTCCATCATTCTTGAGCCGTTTACAGGTGGCGACCTGAGATGAAATGTGTTGAACGGTTTTCCGGGAACCAATTCAACTCGACGTTCATCTGACGTCTTTCCAAATCATTTGGTACCTTTATTATAACAAACATTTCAGTTTATGCAACATTTATTTAATGAATATTCAGTTTTTATTTATCTAGTAAAAAAAATCAGGATTATACGGATACGTTCATCCGCACAAACCTGATTTTTCTCTGTTCAAGATCCATTCATATGGTTTGACACATAAGAAATGAACTCGGAATTTTTTGGACTTTTCTGTTGTTCAATCCGTCCGTTGAATAAGGTATGTTCACTCATACCTTCTTTCCAGGCCGACTTAATCGCATGACGCATCGCCCGTTCGACACGAGAAGAAGTTGTTTCATGTTTTTTAGCAATCATCGGGTATAACTCTTTTGTGATCAACCCCAATAAATCTTCTCGTTCGAGTACCATCAAGACGGCATCTTTTAAGTACGTGAACCCTTTGATATGCGGAGCGATCCCAATTTCCCGTAGCGTGGTTCCGACTTTCGTTTCAACCGGTTCTGCTTGGTTCGTCTGAACACCGTGAACGACCAGGCGGATTTTATTGACGAGTTGATCCAGACTAAACGGTTTTAATAAAAAGTAGGCAGCGCCCAGTGAAACCGCTTGTTGCGATACTTCATCTTTTCCGAACGCACTTAACATGATGACAGCCGGACTGTTCTTTTGATTCATCAATGCTTCCAAGACACCTAACCCGTCGAGATGAGGCATGATGATATCTAATAACAGGACGTCCGTCTCGACATGTTCCAATTTCTCGAGGCAACTCTCGCCATTATAGGCGACACATACCACTTCCATGTCTTCTTGGGCAGATAGATGTTGCCGAATCAATTCGACCATCTCACGGTTATCATCTGCAATCCCCACTCTAATCAATTGTTACACCCCATTTTTAAGCGATTCCTTCATATGCATTGCCTGTTCCATCAGTTCTTCCGCATGACGCAACGTCAAATCCGTCATATGTGTACCGGAAATCATCCGTCCCAGTTCATTTCCGCGCTCCGAATCCGTCAGAACGTTGACCTGTGTCGTCGTCCGGTCCGTCTCTTCGATTTTCCGGATATACAGATGTTGATCCGCAATGGAAGCGACTTGAGGCAAGTGAGTGATACACAACACTTGACTGTCGATCGACAGACGATAAATCTTTTCCGCCATCGCTTGAGCGACACGTCCTGATACGCCTGTATCCACCTCATCAAAAATGATGGATGCTACACCGACTGAACGCGAGAAAATCGATTTCAGACCAAGCATGATACGTGACAATTCGCCGCCTGAAGCAACTTTTCCAAGTGATTTAAACGGTTCTCCAGCATTCGTCATGATATAGAACTCAACGAAATCGATTCCGTTTCTACGTAAAGTCGGTACCTTTCCGTCCTGTAGGAAACGAATTTCAAACCGGGCTTTTTCCATATACAACTGACGCAGCTCGAGATGAATCGCCTCACCTAAAAGATGAGCTTCTTTTCTCCGGACTTGGGACAACTCGCCACCGATCTCGAACAGTTCCGTTTCCAACTGTTCCACTTCTGTTTTCAGTTTCTCAATCCGCTCATCCCGGTTTGTCATCGCATCCAGTTCCACACCGATTTTTTTCCCGTAGGCGATGACTTCTTCAATCGTCGCCCCGTATTTCCGTTTCAACTGTTGGAATACGGATAGACGGAGTTCGATTTCATCAAGCCGATTCGAATCAAACTCTAATGTCTCCAGTTGATCACGGACCGCATACCCGACTTCCTCCATCGCATAAAATGCATTCGCCAGGGTATCACTTTGACCTGAAAACTCGTCATCGATACTTGAAGCCTGCTGCAATTCACGCATCGCGTCTCCTACGGAATCGATACCGCGTCGTTCATCATGCAACGCATCGTAAGCCGCACTGAGAGAAGCATGAAGCTTTTCGAAGTTCGCTAACCGGTTTCGTTCGCTCAACAACTCTTCTTCTTCTCCTTTTCGGAGTTTCGCACTATCGATTTCTTCCGTTTGAAAGGACAGCAAATCGATGCGTTGCGCTAATTCCTGCTCGCTTTGCGCCAACGCTTGTAAGGCATCACGTTTTTCTTCATACTGCTGAAAACGTTCTTGATACCGTTCGAGAATCGGAGCAATCGTCGCATGTCCGAAATCATCCAAAATCGTTTGATGATACGTACTTTCCATCAAATGTTGATGTTCGTGCTGACCATGCAGATCGACAAGCGCCCGTCCGAATTCCCGCAAAATCGTCAACGTGACTAATTTATGATTGACGCGACAGACACTTTTTCCGGAAGCAAACAAATCACGTCGTAAAATAATCATGCCGTCTTCCATGTCGATCCCGTACTCTTCGGCTAACGAATACGCCATATGACCGTCTTCAATCATGAAAAGACCCTCTAATTCAGCCTTGTCCTCACCGTACCGAACAAATTCAGCAGACCCGCGACCACCGATCAGTAATCCAATCGCATCCAGCACGATCGATTTGCCGGCTCCTGTCTCTCCGGTCAAGACCGTCATACCTTTTTTAAAATCAATCTGTAGCTGGTCAATGATTGCAAATTGTTTTATCGATAGTTCAGCTAACATCTTGTCAACTCCTTACAACATTCCTAAAATACGTTCAGTCACTTCCGTTGCTGCTTCTTCGTTTCGCGTAATCATCAGTATCGTATCGTCTCCACAGACCGTACCGAGCAACTCCGGCCAGTTTAAATGATCAAAGAGGACACCTAATGCGTTGGCATTCCCCGGTAAGACATGCATGACAATCAAATTTTGAGCAGAATCAATCGAGATGAAGCTATCTCCGAGTAACCGGCGTAACTTTCCAAGTGGATTGAACCGCTGATCGGCAGGTAAACTGTATTTATATCGTCCATCATTTAACGGTACTTTTACGAGATGGAGTTCTTTAATGTCCCGAGAGACGGTAGCCTGCGTTACTTTATACCCTGCATTTCGAAGTTCCTCGACCAACTCATCTTGTGTTTCGATTTCTGACTGCGTAATGATTTCCCGAATCTTGATTAACCGTTGCCCCTTTGTCATCCTTGCACCTCACAGTTTTTCTTCACTGATACTATTGTAATCCAATAATTCGATAAAAGTCCATGCTTGCCCTATTCATTCCTGACAAATCAAAAACAGACTCCATCATCTTTGACGGAGTCTGTTCAAAAATCGATTGGACTTATAACGCGGCATGTGCCAGGTGGACGGTTTCAAGTGGATCAACCGACTCTTCCATTCCCGGTGTCTTGAGCTCGGCGTGCAAGAGAAACTCAATGTTGCCTTCACCACCGGTAATCGGTGAGAAATCTAATTGTTTGACATAAAATCCTTCGCGAACGAAGAAATCCACCATCTCTTTGAGTACCCGTTCATGAATCCGTTCATCCCGAACGATTCCTTTTTTACCGACATCATCCCGTCCTGCTTCAAACTGCGGTTTGACGAGCGCGATGACATCCCCACCCTGAGCTAGAATGGCTTTTAAGGGCGGAAGAATTAATCGGAGCGAAATGAAGGAGACATCAATCGTCGCAAAGCTTGGCTGAATCGAAAACATGTCTGGCGTCGCATGACGGAAATTTGTTTTCTCCATCGCCGTCACACGATCGTCCGACCGTAACTTCCAATCCAGTTGATTTGAACCGACATCCAGCGCATACATATGTGCAGCTCCGTTTTGTAAGGCACAATCCGTGAAACCGCCTGTTGAAGAGCCGATATCAAGACCAATCCGTCCGGATACATCGATATCGAATACAGCAAGTGCTTTCTCCATCTTATATCCGCCACGACCGACATATGGCATGACTTGACCTTTAACCGTCAAATCGATGTCTGATTTCACTTTTTCACCGGCTTTTTCGAGTCGTTCCGTTCCACTGAATACAAGACCTGCCATGATGGTCCGTTTTGCTTTTTCACGTGTTTCACATAAACCGCGCTCGACGAGTAAGACGTCGAGGCGGATTTTTTTTACAGTTTCCATGAATCGTTACACACTCTGTTTCTTTCCTTGATTGACAAACGAACGAACTTCTTCCGCAATTTGTCCAGGCAATAATCCGATTTCTTCTAACAATTCGTTGACGCCGCCGTGTTCGATATACCAGTCCGGAATACCAAATCGTTTGACGCGCGGGAAAGCTTCCTGTTCATTGGCATGTTCGAGAACAGCTGAACCGAATCCGCCTTTAAGCACCGCTTCTTCAAGCGTCACGAGTGGAATGCCTTCTGCATATAAAGCCGTCAACATTTTTTCGTCCAGTGGTTTAATCGTCCGGGCATTGATGACCCGTACCGATAACTCTCCTTCAAGAAGTTCCGCGATTTTCAGGGCGTCTTGCACTTGTGGACCAAACGCCATGATGGCGACATCCGTTCCTTCACGCTCCACGTCCCATGTATCAAGCGAAATCTCATGAAGTGTCTCATCCATCGGCACACCGATTCCTTCTCCACGCGGGAAACGGACAGCAATCGGTCCTTCGTGTTTAACAGCCGAATAAAGAAGGTGTTGCAGTTCATTCTCATCCTTCGCCATGACAATCCGAATATTTGGCACGTGGCGCATAAAGGCGATATCAAAGACACCTTGGTGTGTCTCGCCATCAGCACCTACGAGACCAGAACGGTCAATCGTAAACGTAACATCGAGGTTCTGACGTGCAACGTCATGAACGAGCTGGTCGTATGCGCGCTGGAAGAATGTCGAGTAAATCGAGACGACCGGTTTCATTCCTTGTGTTGCCTGACCGGCAGCGAACGTGACGGCATGTTGTTCCGCGATACCGACATCAAACATCCGCTCCGGGAATTCTTTCTCAAAACAATCGAGTTTTGATCCGACGCTCATGGCCGGCGTGATCAGTGTCAATTTGTCGTCCTCACGGGCCATCTTCGTCAATGTATCTGCTACTGTAAACGAATAGCTTGGTGCTTTTGATTTCCCTTTAATGACTTCACCCGACTCAATCTTGTACGGTCCAAGGCCGTGCCATGTGCCGATGCCGTCGTATTCAGCAGGACGGTATCCTTTTCCTTTTTTCGTGATGACATGAAGCAGGACAGGTCCTTCTTCTTTCTTCACGTAGTTCAGCTGTTCAATTAAATCGTTCAGATCATGACCATCGACCGGTCCGTAATAATTGAAACCGAGTTCTTCAAAGAACATGCCGGGAACAAGTGCCCCTTTGACAGCTTCCTTGATTTTCTCTCCGCCTTTTTCTAGCTTCCCGCCGATCAAAGGAATTTTTTTAATCAACGTTTCCAGTTCATCTTGCGCATAACGGACTTTGCGGGAAGAACGGATTCTTCCTAACATTTGGTGCATTGCTCCGACATTCGGTGCAATGGACATCTCGTTGTCGTTTAAGATGACGATGACGTTTTGTTGTTCGGCTCCGATATGGTTTAAGGCTTCAAGTGCCATTCCGCCTGTCAACGCACCATCTCCGATGATAGCAATTGCCCGGTCATCGTTTCCTTTTAACTCATTCGACACAGCAATCCCCATCGCTGCCGAAAGTGAAGTCGAGCTGTGTCCGGTTTCCCAGACATCATGGATACTCTCATTGCGTTTCGGGAACCCGCACAACCCTTTGTGTTGACGTAACGTATCAAACTGACCTGCCCGTCCTGTCAGAATTTTATGCACGTACGCTTGGTGTCCGACATCCCAGACGAATTTATCGTTTGGACTGTCAAATTCACGGTGAAGCGCTAACGTCAGTTCAACGACACCTAAATTCGGTGCTAGATGTCCACCTGTTGTTGCTAGTTCTTCAATCAAAAAGCGTCGGATGTCGCCTGCGAACAGTTCTAATTCCGAGACTGACATACGCTTTAAAAATGACGGATCCTGTATCTCTGTCAA
Organism: Exiguobacterium sp. R-39; assembly: GCF_049942815.1. Taxonomy (NCBI): domain Bacteria; kingdom Bacillati; phylum Bacillota; class Bacilli; order Caryophanales; genus Exiguobacterium; species Exiguobacterium sp. R-39. The sequence continues at coordinate 939,299 of NZ_CP187965.1, read as the reverse complement.
CTTCATACCTTACCGCCTCTTTCCCTTGCATTCTTATATGGTTTGTACCCTACATTGTACTAGAACAATCTTGCGAACGCCACATTCCCGGCGCATAAAAAAAGACGGCATACTACGCCGCCTCTCTTAATGGTCACGCTTGACGACGAAGTCAAGCAAATCTTTAAGCGGTGCCGCTTCGGCGGAAAGTGCTTCGATTGCTTCATTTGCTGCCGTCACCTGGGCTGCAAGTGCCCGTTCCGCTCCGTCAAGACCTAGTAGTTTCGGATACGTTGCTTTGTCATTTCCTTCATCACTGCCAACCGGTTTTCCAATTTTGTCAGCGTCTCCGGTTACGTCCAAAATGTCGTCTTGAATCTGAAACGCGATCCCGAGATGACGGCCGTATCGCTTCAAATGTTTGAGATCCGCTTCTGTAACGCCGGCTAAAATACCACCTGCTTCGACTGCAAAAATCAACAATGCTCCTGTTTTTCGACGGTGAATCGACTCGAGTTCTTCCGCGTCATTGATTCCGCCGCGCTCCCCCAGCATATCGTCTAATTGACCGCCGACCATTCCGGCTGCACCTGCCGCCATTGCAAGTCGCTCGAGCAATTTCACTTTGACTTCTGCCGTGGCCGTCGTCTCGAGTAAACAGGTAAAGGCATTCGTCAGTAACGCATCACCAGCGAGAATCGCCGTCGCTTCGTCAAATTGAATATGATTTGTCGGACGTCCGCGTCGCATATCATCATCGTCCATCGCCGGTAAGTCATCATGGATCAACGAATATGTATGAATCATCTCAAGCGCTGCCGCTGCTGCGTCACCCATCTTGCGGTCGATCCCATACGAATCGAGGACAGCATAAATCAGCGCCGGTCGGACACGCTTGCCACCTGCATCAAGCGAATAACGCATTGCTTCCCGCAGACGATCCGGTGCTTCGAGACGATTCATGAATGTTTCCAGCGCTTGTTCCACTTGCGTTTTCCACTCTGTTAAGACAATCATTGTGATCCCCCTTTTTCACGTAACGTGCCATCTTGCTCCAAGATTTGATCCAACCGTTGTTCTGCCGTCGACAGTTTCCCTTGACAGAGTACCGTCAATTTGACGCCTTCCTCGTACAAATTCATCGCCTGCTCAAGCGGTGCTTCACCCGCTTCCAGTAATTCGACGATCTCTTCCAATCGCTCTAAAGCCGCTTCAAAGGATTGTTCTGTTTCCATCTTCTTCATCCTCTCGTTTCGCTAGGATACTCCCGTCATGAAACTGAACCCGGAAGGTCTGATCTGACAATTCTGTTACGGAGCGGACAAGTCGTCCATCCTGCTCGACGTATGTATATCCACGAAGCATGACTTGCGTCGGACTGACCGAGTCGAGTCGGGCAATCATTTGATATAGCCGATCCTGCTTCGAACGCATGATGGTGTGAATCCGTTCCAGCTGCTTTCGCGTCCGAATCAATTGGCTCCCTTGCTCCGCAAGACGTTCCTGCATCGCAATCCGGGCAAATCGATTTACCTGATTGGTCAACGCTTGTTGTTTCGTCTGAAGTACTTGCTTCCCGATTCGGTGAAGTCCCATCTCTGCCCGGTCCAATCTTTCCTGTTTTAAACCTAACAAGACCCGAGGAGATTTCAATCCGTAACTGGTTGCCAGTCGGTTGACTCGCTCTTTACGTTCGTTGATGTACTGAGCGTAGTGTCGTGTCAACCTTCGATTCAGCTCATTGAGACGCTTCTCGAGTTCTACTGCTTCAGGCGTCACAAGTTCTGCCGCGGCTGTCGGCGTCGCCGCGCGGACATCCGCCACAAAATCAGAAATCGTAAAATCTGTTTCGTGACCGACCGCTGACACAATCGGAATTCGTGATTGATGAATCGCCGTCACAACCGACATTTCGTTGAACGCCCACAGCTCCTCGATTGATCCGCCCCCCCGACCGATGATCATCACATCACATGCCTGATGTTCGTTCATCGCTTCAATGGCACGGACGATTTGGGGTGCTGCGTCTTTTCCTTGGACCAAAACAGGTGCAAAGACGATGGCAGCTTGTGGATAACGCCGCCGTAACGTCGTCGCAATATCATGCAAGGCTGCACCCTTCGGAGATGTTACGATTCCGATTCTTTGCGGGAATGCCGGCAACGGCAGTTTCTGTTCCGCTTCAAACCACCCTCGGGCTTCGACATCCTCTTTCAATCGGATATATGCTTCGTAAAGGACACCTACACCGTCCTCCATCATCCGTTCGACGTAGAGCTGCATCTCACCCGACGCGACATATACCGAAATGCGTGCCGTTATGATAACACGGGCACCGTCCCGGATGTCCGTTTTGACACGACCGGCATCGCGGGCAAACATAACGGCTTTCATCCGCGACTGTTCGTCTTTCAACGTAAAATAAAGGTGACCGGAAGAGTGTCGTTTAAAGTTCGACACTTCTCCCACCACCTGAACTTGTTGGAGCAACGAGTCATTCTCGAGTTCCCGCTTCACGTAATGGACGAGTTCGGAAACCTGAAGAGGATTCGTCATTTCGCCGCCTCAATCGTGTTATGAAGCAACATCGTAATCGTCATCGGTCCGACCCCACCAGGAACAGGTGTAATCATCGAAGCGACATCTTTCACAGCTTCAAATTCGACATCTCCGACCAACTTCCCGTCTACCCGGTTGACACCGACATCGATGACAACGGCATCCGGCTTGACCATATCGGCTGTAATCAGTTTCGGTACACCGACAGCGACGATCAAAATGTCCGCCTGACGGGTCATCGCACCGAGATCTGCAGTTTTCGAGTGACAATAGGTCACTGTCGCTGATTCATTCAAGAACAGCATACCGACAGGCTTTCCGACGATTTGACTTCGGCCGACGACAACGACATGACGACCGGCAATCGGTACATTCATTTCCTTGATGAGGTGAAGAATGCCGTTTGGTGTACACGGTAAGAAGGTTGGTTCTCCGATCATCATTTTTCCGACTGAGACCGGATGGAATCCGTCGACATCTTTTTCCGGCGCGATGGCGAAGATGACCTTACTTTCATCAATATGTTTTGGCAAAGGTAATTGAACGAGAATACCGTGTACGCTTGCATCGGCATTCAAACGTTCAATCAAGTGAAGTAATTCCGATTCCCCCGTCTCTTCCGGTAGTCGAATTAAATCAGACTCCATACCAATCTCTTGTGCCGCTTTTTCTTTACCACGGACATACGATTGGCTGGCTGGATCTTCCCCAATTAAGATGACGGTCAGCTTCGGTTGAATACGTTGTTCTTTCAGACGTGCGACTTCTTCTTTCAGTTTCAAACGATACGATTGTGCGACTTGTTTCCCATCGATTACGACTGCCATGATTTTGTCCACTCCCCAAAAAATATTCACTTCACTCTTTGCCTGATCAAACTTCTCTGTTTAAGTTAGTTGCTTTGCGGATTTTCTTTCAAACCGTTTTGTTCCACTTCTTGTGCTACTTTTCCTAACACACCGTTGACGATTTTTGTTGCTTCTTCGTCGGCAAAAGCTTTTGTCAATTCAATCGCTTCGTTGATCGTTACCCGGACTGGAATTTTAGTTTCAAACAACAGTTCATACACCGCAAGACGAAGAATCGTCCGTTCAATGTTTCCGAGACGTTCAAATGACCAGTTCACGAGCGCGGCACGCAACTTTTGATCAATTTCCGGTTTATTGGCTTCGACACCCTCGACCAATCGTGTAACAAACGTATCATATTCTTTACCTTCTACTGCGAATTCAATGGCTTCTTGTGCAGACAGATCCGAGAGTTCCATTTGGAACAAAGACTGTACTGCCAGTTCGCGTGCCATATGTCTTTTCATCATGATTTTACGTGCTCCTTTTTTTATCGTTCTCAATCAATTAGTTTAGCACATTCTTTTTTCAAAAAACATAGAGAACGGCAAAAAGACGGGAGTTAAATACAATCGACTCCCGCCCACGATTACTTCACGATTTCTGCTTTTAGTTCACGTTCTGTAAATTTCGTCGTAAATGTTCCACGACGGAATACCGGATGTGCCAAGACTTTTTGATGGAACGGAATCGTCGTTTTGACACCCTCGATCCAAAATTCAGATAAAGCCCGTTCCATTTTCGCACATGCTTCTTCACGTGTTTCGGCATGAACAATCAGTTTTGCGACCATTGAATCATAGTACGGAGGAATCATATACCCCGGATAGACTGCACTATCGATCCGGACGCCCATTCCGCCCGGTGCGACGTATTGTGTGACCCGTCCAGCGTGGGGACGGAAATCGTGATCCGGGTCTTCCGCATTAATCCGGCATTCAATCGAATGCCCCCGGAATTCAATATCCTGTTGCTGAACAGCCAGTGGATGATCGAGCGCCACCTGGAGCTGCGCCTGCACAAGATCAAATCCCGTGATCATTTCCGTCACCGGATGTTCGACCTGGATTCGCGTATTCATTTCCATGAAGAAGAATTCTTCCGTCTCTTCAACAAAGATGAACTCGATCGTCCCGGCTCCCGTATAGTCAATCGCTTTCGCTGCCTTGACTGCCGCTTCCCCCATCTTCAAACGTGTTTCAGGACTAACGGCCGGCGACGGGGCTTCCTCAATCAGTTTTTGCATCCGTCGTTGAACGGTACAATCCCGTTCCCCGAGATGAATCACGTTTCCGTGACGATCGGCGAGTACCTGGACTTCGACATGACGAAACTCTTCGATAAAACGTTCGAGATACACTTCGCTGTTGCCGAATGCTTGTTTCGCTTCACGGCGCGTTTCATCCAGACCGGTCACAAGTTCTTCCTGTGAACGGGCGACACGAATGCCTCGTCCACCTCCGCCGGCAGTTGCCTTGATGATAACAGGATAGCCGATTTCATCCGCTAGTTGTAACGCCTCGTCATCCGTGACCGTCCCGTCAGAACCCGGTACGACAGGTACACCGCAGGCAATCATCGTTTGTTTCGCGACATCCTTGATCCCCATCTGACGGATGGCAGCGGATGTCGGTCCGACGAACTTGATGCCACAGGCTTCACACATCTCGGCAAAATCAACGTTCTCCGCGAGGAACCCGTATCCCGGATGAATCATCGTGACGTTCCGATTGGTCGCAACAGCCAGGATATTCGTGACATTCAAGTAAGAAGCCGTCGAACTGACATCTCCAATACAATATGCTTCATCTGCTAAACGGACGTGCAGGGCATCCCGGTCCGCTGTCGAATAAACGGCAACCGTCTGAATGCCGAGTTCTTTTGCCGCACGAATGATTCGGACCGCAATCTCGCCCCGGTTCGCTATTAAAAGTTTTTCCATTGCCATCACCCCGCTCAAGGACGAATCCGGAAGAGAGGTTGTCCGAATTCAACAAGGTCTCCATCTGCGACGAGAATTTCGACGACTGTTCCGGCTACTTCCGAGTTCAGATTATTAAATAGTTTCATGGCTTCTAAGACGCAGACGACTTGACCGACTTCGATTTGATCGCCGACTTTGACGAAAGACGGTTTGTCCGGATTCGGACGCGAATAAAACGTTCCGACCATCAACGCATTGATCGTTACCGTATCTGCTTCAGCATTTGATTCTTCCGTTGCTGATTCCGTGACGGCTACTGGAGCTTGCGCTGCCGGTGTTGCGGCCGGTGCCGGTGCTTGATGGGAAACAACGATGTTATCATTTTGTTTTTTTAATTTTAACTTATACGTATCGGTTTCAAGAGAAAGTTCATTGACACTCGATTGGTCCAACATTTCGAGTACTTGCTTCAACTGATCGATTTTCATTTTTCTTCATCCCCTATCTCAACATTCACCTTTATTATTATACTTTAATATTATACCAGGTGCTAATGCCTACTCAAATACTAATATTAACTGGTCATACCAAAGGACGCAAGTCAAGACAAGAGGAAAAAACGCCTGTCCATCCAAGACGAGGATGAATAGGCGCTTCGAAAGCTGGATTATCCGTTGTAACGCCCTGTGAAATCACCAGTACGTGTATCAACTGTTACTTTTTCTCCTGCTTCGATGAAGAGTGGTACATGGATGATATGTCCCGTCTCGACCGTCGCATTTTTCTTGACGTTTGATGCTGTATCGCCTTTGACACCAGGCTCTGCCTCAACGATCGTCATGACGATTGTATTCGGAAGTTCGATTCCGAGGACTTCGCCGTTGTAGATCGCAATCTGAACTTCCATGTTTTCAAGAAGGAACGGGAGTGCCGCTTCGACTTGAGCCGTTGTGAGTTCCAATTGCTCATATGATTCTGTATCCATGAAGACATACGTTTCACCCATCGGATACAAGTATTGCATTTTGTTCCGTTCGATGTGGGCACGCTCGACACGTTCACCACCACGGAACGTCATCTCTTGAATGTTTCCGTTACGGATGTTACGCATTTTCGTCCGGACGAATGCTGCACCTTTACCCGGTTTAACGTGTTGGAATTCAAGGACCTGCCAAATCATTCCGTCTGATGTTTTAATTGTAAGTCCTGTTTTTAAATCGTTTACTGATACCATGAAAAGTTCCTCCTAAATGTTGATCTTGCCATTTTTACAGTGTAATAAGTTCTTTTGGTGAAGACGAAAGAATTTCACGCCCTGATTCGGTGATCAAGACGTCATCTTCAATCCGACATCCTCCGACTTGTGGTACGTAAATTCCCGGTTCAACCGTAACAATCATACCAGGTTGCAGTTTCGTTTCAGAACGGAACGATAATCCTGGTCCTTCATGTACTTCTAACCCAATTCCATGACCCGTCGAATGACCAAAATATTCCCCATATCCTGCATCCTTGATGATGTCACGTGTCAAAGCGTCTGCTTCAATTCCAGTGATTCCCGGACGTAATCCGTCAACGCCTGCGAGTTGCGCTTGAAGGACGGTATCGTAAATCTTCTGTAACTCCGGACTGATTGGTCCGATGGCAACAGTACGCGTGATGTCCGAGACGTATCCGTTCAGAAGCGCACCAAAATCAAGCGTCACGAGTTCACCTGACTGAATGACTTTCGAACTGGCAACACCATGCGGTAACGCAGAACGATAACCAGACGCAACAATCGTATCGAACGACGAAGACGTCGCACCTTGTTTACGCATAAAGAATTCAAGTTCGTTCGAGACTTCAAGTTCTGTTCGACCAGCTTGAATATACGTCAAGATGTGGTGGAACGTCGCATCTGCTAAATCCACCGCTTCCTTAATCATCTTAATCTCTGATGAATCCTTAATCAAGCGTAGGTTTTCAACGATTCCAGTCGTCGGAACCAATTCCACAGCTGATGCCTGATCGAATGCTTCGAATGAGCCAAGTGTCATCGCATCTTTTTCGACACCGACTGCACGCACGCGGGCTCCCGCCATCAATTCACCCATCGTTTCCGGAATCGACCGTTCAATCTGAACGATTTCCATTCCTTTTACTTGATCAGCCGCTTGTTCCGTGTAACGGAAATCCGTCACGAAGTAAGCTTGTTCTGACGTCACGAGACACGCACCGCTCGAGCCGGTAAATCCGGAAATATACCGGATATTTTCCGCCTTCGTGACGAGAAGACCTGGTAAATCACGTTCTTTAAGAGCCGTTTGGAGTGCTTCGATACGATGTTTCATGTCTGTTTCCCCCTTTTATTATGTAGACGGTTGGATCAACGCTTCTACTGCGAGCAGATACCCCGTCATCCCTAAACCGCTGATGACACCTCGGCAAACCGGTGCAAGCATCGACTGATGCCGAAATGCTTCGCGCGCATGAACGTTTGATAAATGAACTTCAATCGTCGGTACGCCGATTGCCGCAATCGCATCCCGCAACGCAATACTCGTATGCGTGTAAGCTGCCGCATTCAAAACGATTCCGTCATATCCGCGCGCTCCATGTAAATAATCGACCAATTCCCCCTCGTGGTTCGATTGGGCGAACTGAAAATCAATATCCTTAAAACGGTGTTTTATCAGATCTTCCAAATCCGATAAAGTTTGCGTCCCATATGTATCCGGTTCCCGTGTCCCAAGCAAATTCAAGTTCGGTCCATTCAAGACGAATATCCGCATTTCATCACCTCCAGATTGTCCCTGTCATTGTATCATAAGTCGTTTTCCGTCTCCTAAATTTTCGACTAGCATCGACAGCTGAACATAGTGTTTTTTCTATAAATCGAGTAAAATGACGGTACACGATATTTTATTTGAAGATGGGATGCGTTTCTCTATGAAAACTGCTCAAGCGCCCGTTGGTGGACAAGCCATCGTCGAGGGTGTCATGTTCCAAAATGCTACACATGCCGTCTCAGCCATTCGCCGAAATGACGATACGATTGAAACATTCGAACAAAAAAAACCAAGTCGACCACGGATTGCCGTCGGTAAAAAAATCCCTTTGATCCGCGGATTGTTCGCTTTAGTCGAGTCTTCAGCAAACGGAGCAAGCCATATGAACTTCGCCAGTGACCGTTACGGTGTCAATCCGGGTGAAGAAGAGCCGGAAGACGCTTCCCAAGGCCAGTTGACGAAATGGCTCGGCGTCGCTGTACTCGGTGTTTTGTCGTTCTTTTTCGGAAAATTGATGTTTACGTTATTACCTGCGTTTCTAGCCTCACTTTTCAGCTACTTCCCGGCGTTATCAGGACATTTGATTCAAAACGTACTGGAAGCCTTGATCAAGTTGACCTTGCTGTTCAGTTACCTCTATCTGATTTCCTTGACCCCGCTCGTCAAACGACTGTTTCAATATCATGGTGCGGAACATAAAGTCATCAACTGTGTCGAGAGCGGCCAGACATTGACGGTCGAAAATGTCCGGACAAGCAGCCGTTTGCATTACCGGTGTGGTTCGAGTTTCTTGATTTTCACTGTCATCGTCGGATTTTTCGTGTATTTAATCGTACCGACCGATCCATTATGGTTACGTCTTGTTTGTCGGATTGCCTTGTTGCCTGTCGTCATCGGTCTTTCGTTTGAAGTTTTACAATTAACAAATAAAGCGCAAAACATTAGAGGGTTACGCGTCATCGCCTTACCCGGCCTGTGGTTACAGTACTTGACGACGAAAGAACCGGATGATTCTCAAATCGAGGTTGCGATTTACGCGTTTGAAGCACTTGAAAAACAGGAACATAACCTACATGAGAATGCACTTGGTTAATTGATAACAGGGGTGATAATATGATTAGACAACGGATTGGCTCTACATTCGCACTTGTCGTGTTACTGTTTGCGTTCGTCGGCTTTGGATATAAGCTTGCTAATGATCCCGGTAGTCTGTTTTCACAATTACTGTTTTTTGCGATTACAGCTGGAATCATCTTCTTGCTGTTTAAATTTTTAACACGAAATAGCGTCAGCAGCGGAACGAACTCTCAATATCGAAAATCTGTTGCGCAGTCTAAAAAAATGCATGCCAAGAACAACCCCTCTCCCCGCCGGACAGATTTTAAGAAGAAACCGGTCAAAACGACGAAAACGGCCACATCTAATAAAGTGCGTCCCCTTCGTGACCGGTCAAAAGCACCACACTTGACTGTCATTGAAGGAAAAAAGGGTAAAAAGAAAAAACGTGCTTTTTAAACAAAATCAACAGTAGCTGTGTGCCGATAAGGCTACACAGCTACTGTTTTTTTTAATCCGTCTCGACCCAACCGACGTACGGCAGGTTCCGGTATTCCTCGGCACAATCAATACCATAACCGACTACAAAATAATCGGGAATCTCAAATCCGACATAATCGGCATCGAGCGGTACTTCCCGTCGTGCCGGCTTGTCGAGTAACGTACAAATTTTCAAGACACCCGGTTTATGCAGCTTCATGTGTTCACACAAGAAACTTAAGGTATGCCCGGTATCGATGATATCCTCGACGACGACGACGTATTTCCCTTCGACATCAAGATCCAAGTCCTTTTTCAACTGGACGCGTCCGGACGAAACCGTTTTGGCGCCATAAGAAGAACAGGCGACTGTATCGATTTGGACACTACCTTTGATTTCGCGCATCAAATCGGCAGCAAAGACCATTGAACCTTTTAATACGACGACTAAAACAATTTGTCGACCTGCCGCGTCACGTTCAATTTCAGCAGCAAGATCTTTTACTTTTGACGCAAGTTCTGATTCCGATACTAACTTCTCTTTAATCACGATTTCCATAACCGGATGGAGATCCATCCGTCACCCCCTTCGATGATTTCACGGTCAGTATAGCATATCCGCCTCCCCATTAACCGTACTATAATGACATTTAATTAAAAATCGTTCGTCTTTTAAGAAGAATGAGACAAAAAAACAAGTACACTCATTCTTCTGGGTGTACTTGCTGATGTTTTTGAAATTCCGCTTGTAATTCCGGACGTTCGGCAAAAAACTGAATCATTCCGTTGATTTTATCGAGTGCTTCAATACTGATATGATGCTCGATTCCTTCCACATCTTTGTAAATCAAAGATTCATCCACTCCGACGAGGCGCAGAAAATCTTCTAACAACGCATGACGTTCGACAAGGCGCTTCCCGATTTTCCGTCCTTTTGCCGTTAACATCAATCCACGGTATTTCTCATACACGAGATATTCTTCCCGGTCCAACTTCTGGACCATCTTTGTCACAGAGGACGGATGAACACCTAACAGTTCTGCAATATCGGATACACGGGCATATCCTTTTTCTTCAATCAAAATATAGATTTGTTCTAAATAATCTTCCATGCTCGGAGTCGGCACGACATCACCTTCCAATCCATCTCTTTAGCGCTTCCAGTTCCATTCTTCACTACGGTACTTCTCTGCCAACCGCTCAATTTCCTGCCATTGATGCGTTGTGAACTCTAGCGGGGTGAAGGTCAATTGAAGTGCATCTTCAAATCCCTTTACAAAAGCAAGACGAACTTCTTCGAATGAGACAGAACGTCCAGCAAGCTCATTCAAGGCAACCGCTTTTCCGGCAAAACGTGCTTTCATCCGTTCACGCATCGTTTCATCTTCGTACATAAAACAGTCAAACAATTCCCCTTCATCGACAGACAGCGGCACAGAACCGTGTTGCAACACGACGCCTTGATGACGGACTTGCGCACTTCCGGCCACTTTCCGTTTTCCGACTGCCAGTTCATAATACGATGCGGCATCAAAACAGACAGCAGACTTCGGTTTTCGCAATTCGTCTTTTTCTTCTTCTGTCATCGGAACCGAAAATTCAACAGGAATCCCTAAATGATGATACCCTTTACGGATTCCTTCTGTCAGCATCCGGTAACTTTCAATGACGGTTTTCGGGACGCCTTCCATCTGTTCAGGAAGAATCACACTGTATGTCAATTCGTCGGCGTGTAAGACAGCTCGTCCCCCGGTCATCCGGCGAACGATTGGAATACCCAGTGCTTCGATCCGTTTGCGATCAATATCTTTTGTCGCCCGTTGAAAATGACCGACACTTAATCCCCTTGGTTCCCACGAATAAAAACGAAGCGTCGGTGCGACTTCGCCTCGGCCGACAAAACCGATTAAGGCTTCGTCAATCGCCATGTTCAATGCCGGTTCCATTCTTTCCGTCGTCAATACTTGCCACTCTCTGATCAAGTGAACACCCCCAGAAACGTTTCCGTATTAGTGTATCAGACCCTTTCTATCCTGCGCAACGACGAGTCGATTGCCGAAATCGATTTCGTTTACTATAATGGTAAAGATGTTATATGAACGAAGGGGTTGGAACTTAGATATGGAAATCAGTACAATCATCACGATCGTCTTATGGGTAGCCTTGATTGCTTATATCGTCTGGCGCTTCATGCCGGTCAAAGGAATCACGAAGCTCTCACAAGAGGAATTCCGGGCAAACTACCGGAAAGCACAAATCGTAGACGTCCGCGAGACACAGGAATTTAAAGGCGGTCACATCATCGGAGCGCGTAACATACCGGTCAGTCAGATGAAAATGCGTTCGAAAGAATTACGTAAGGATATGCCGATTTATTTGTATTGCCAAGGCAACATGCGTTCATCGCAAGCGGCCAAAGTCTTGAAAAAAGCCGGTTATACGAACTTGTATCAACTTAAAGGCGGATTCAAGCAATGGACCGGAAAAGTCAAACGCAGCTGATTCCTTTTACTTCATAACAAAACCATCCCTGTCAATTAAGACGCGGGATGGTTTTTTATTTAGACGTGAACTTCCTGTTTCGGCTGGTAACGTAAAATCGGCTTACGTGCTGCTAATGTCTCGTCCATACGTTTGACGACCGTCGTATGCGGTGCGTTCAAGACGACGTCCGGCGTCTCTTCGACTTCTTTCGCAATTTGGAGCATCGCATCGCAAAATGCATCAAGCGTCTCCTTCGATTCTGTTTCCGTCGGTTCGATCATGATACATTCTTCGACATTCAACGGGAAGTAAATCGTTGGCGGGTGATATCCGAAGTCAAGCAGGCGTTTGGCGATATCGAGCGTCCGGACACCCAGTGCTTTTTGACGACGTCCCGACAGAACAAATTCGTGTTTGCAATAGACATCATAAGGAGCATCATATGCACCCTTCAGACGTGCCAACATGTAATTGGCATTCAAGACGGCTTCTTTCGAAACGCGGGCAAGCCCTGCGCCTCCCATCGTCCGGATATAACTGTAGGCCCGGACGTTGATTCCGAAGTTTCCATAAAACGGTTTGACGCGGCCGATTGATTCCGGACGGTCGTAATCGAGTACAAAACCATCTGCCGTTTTCGCCACGATCGGTTTTGGCAGATATGGAATCAAGTCATGTTTGACACCGACCGGACCTGAACCAGGACCACCGCCGCCGTGAGGACCTGTAAACGTCTTGTGGAGATTCAAGTGGACAACATCAAAGCCCATGTCCCCGGGACGCGCAATTCCCATGATCGCGTTAGAGTTCGCACCATCGTAATACAGTTTTCCGCCGGCTTCGTGGACAGCTTTCGCAATCTCGACGATATCCGATTCGAACAGGCCGAGTGTATTCGGATTCGTCAGCATCAACGCTGCCGTATCTTCTCCGACTTTACTCTTTAAATCAGCTAAATCGACTAATCCGCGCTCGTCAGATAAGACCGTCACCGTATCAAAACCAGCAACAGAAGCCGATGCCGGATTCGTTCCGTGAGCTGAGTCCGGAACGAGAACTTTCGTCCGTTTAAAATCTCCCCGCGCATGATGGTATGCTTTGATCAACATCAGTCCTGTCCACTCACCGTGGGCTCCTGCTGCCGGTTGCAACGTCACTTCATCCATACCGGTAATGACTGCCAGTTTCTCTTGTAAGTCGTACATCAGTTCAAGAGCACCTTGTACGCTCTCAACCGGTTGCAATGGATGGATATGAGCGAATCCCGGGAGACGTGCCATATCTTCATTGATTTTCGGATTGTATTTCATCGTACATGAACCAAGCGGATAGAAACCGGAATCGACCCCGTGATTTCGGTTCGAAAGGGCGGTATAATGACGGACAAGATCCAGTTCAGATACTTCCGGCAACTCCACGTCCTCTTGGCGTAGCAAATGCGCAGGCAATAAATCTTCCGCCGCTACTTCGTCGACCGTCGGAAGCGGTAAACTGTAGGCGACACGACCAGCTTTTGAGATTTCAAAAATCAATGTCTGTTCACTAGTTTTATGCATGAGTCAGTCCTCCTAACGCAGTCACGAATTGATCCAATTCTTCTTTCGTCCGTAATTCCGTCGCACAAACAAGCATTTGTTTGTTCCGACTGTCGTCAAACGTACCAAGTGGCAGACCACCGATGATTCCGGCTTGCAACAACTGTTTGCCGGCTTCTGTCGCATCGATTGGCAATTCAACCACAAATTCATTGAAGCTCGGACCGTCGTCCACGATGTGGAAACCTGCTTGAATCAATGATTTTTTCAAGGCGTAGGCCGTCTGAAGGTTGCGGGTTGCCAGTTCACGAATCCCGCGCTTTCCTAGTGCGCTCATCGCGATGGAGGCCGCTAAAGCATTCAGTGCCTGGTTCGAACAGATATTCGAAGTCGCTTTATCGCGGCGAATGTGTTGTTCACGCGCTTGTAATGTCAGGACGAAACCACGTTTTCCGTCTTCGTCGACCGTCTGACCGACAAGACGTCCAGGGATTTTTCGCATTAACGCTTTTGTCGTCGTGAAATACCCGCATGTCGGTCCACCAAAGCTCTGTGGAATTCCGAACGGTTGGCAATCCCCAATTGTAATATCCGCCCCAAGCTTACCCGGTGCTTCTAATAAGCCGAGTGCAAGTGGGTTGGCCGAGACGATGAATAACCCGCCTTTTGCATGCGTCGCGTCTGCTAATGCTTGTAAATCTTCGACACGTCCATAGAAGTTCGGATATTGCACGATGACACACGCGACATCATCGAGTGCATCCAGGTTCGCGATCGCCGTTTCACCATTCACGAGCGGTAATGTCTGTACTTCAAGTCCGGGACCGTTTGCGTAGGTCCGCACGACATCGTGTGCTTCCGGATGCACACCATCTGAAAGAACGATTGTCTTCTTTTTCTTATGGGCACAGGCAAGCATTGCCGCTTCAGCCAGTGCTGTAATCCCGTCGTACATCGAAGAGTTGGCGACATCCATTCCCGTCAATTCACAAATCATCGTTTGGTATTCAAAAATCGCCTGCAGCTCCCCTTGTGAAATTTCAGGTTGATACGGCGTATAGGCCGTGTAGAACTCAGAGCGGAGTAACATATGGTTCACGACAGCAGGTGCATAGTGGTCATAGATACCAGCACCAAGGAAAGACGGATACTGCTTCGTGTTCATGTTTTGATCAGCAAGTTTTGAGAGCGTTCGAATCAAATCGGTTTCCGGTAAGGGAATGCCCACTTCTTCCAAAGTTCCTTGATCGCGTACACTCGCCGGGATATCGGCAAGCAAGTCTTCAATCGAGTCCGCACCAATCGTCTGTAACATTTCTTTTTCATCTTCTTGTGTCATCGGTAAATAACGAAAATCCATCTTTTATGTCCCCCTTATTTGCTCCGGCGATAGAATGGTGTGTCGATTCGTTTTGCCGCCAGTTTTTTTCCGCGTACTTCGACTTCGAACGTTTCCTCAGTCGCATATTCCGTAGGTACAAGTGCTAACGCAATGGCTTTACCGATTGTCGGTGGTAATGTACCGGTCGTAACGAATCCGACGGGTTCTCCGTTCACTAGAACCGAAGCGTCTTGACGAGCAATCCCCTTATCAAGAAGTTCAAGACCGATTAATCGGCGGCGCGGACTGTCTTCTTTCTGTTTCAACAAAGCTTCCGATCCGACAAACGACTTCACTTGTGGTTTGACGGCAAACCCCATTCCTGCTTCAATCGGTGAAATCGTCGCCGATAACTCGTGGCCGTATAAAGGCAAACATGCTTCAAATCGTAACGTATCCCGGGCACCCAGCCCACACGGTACGACACCCGCTTCTAATAACACTTTCCAGACTGTCGAGGCGTCTGCAGACGGCATGTACAGTTCGAACCCGTCTTCTCCTGTATACCCGCTGCGTGATACCAGCATATCGACTCCGGCCAACTCTCCTTGCGCAAAACGGAAAAATTTGATGTCTTCGAGATTGAGCGTCGTCAGTCCCTGCAACACTTCAACCGCTTTTGGACCTTGAACGGCAATTTGCCCATAGGCATCCGATTGATTTTCAAGCAACACGTCCCCTTTTAAATACTGACGTAAGTGCGCTTCATCTTTTTCAATGTTGGATGCATTGACGACAAGCAGATAGTCCTGTTCTGTTAAACGATAAACCAATAGATCGTCTACTGTCCCACCATTTTCCTGGCACAAAACATTGTATTGCGCCTGCCCGATCGCAATCTTCGAGATGTCATTGGACAACGTCTGTTGAAGAAATGCTAACGCATCTGATCCGGAAACAAACAACTCGCCCATATGGGATACATCAAACATTCCGACACGTTCCCGCACCGCTGTATGCTCTTCCTTGATGGATGAAAACAGAACTGGCATTTCAAACCCTGCAAAATCGACCATTTTCCCCGTTGGTGCAATGATGTCGAACAATGGCGTTCTCTTCAATGTCGTCTGACTCATACTTTTCCCCCTAATTACGAACATTTTTAGTTCCTTTTCTCTTTATTGTTCAACTTTCAATTACATTCTACCAATTTAAAATCTTTTATTCTAGGTTTATTCGGAAATTGAACAAAAGGAAAGAGAGAAAGGACAAAGTCCCTTCTCTCCTATTGTTTCATATTCAGCCGATGAAAGCCATTTCAAAATGGTTTAAGCCCTGCAGTATGTTCAACCTCTGTTTTAAGACGTTGTCCTTCAGCAATGAGTTGACGTCCTCCTTGCTCCACTCGTTTCCCCTCCGCGACCAAATGATCGACGTTTCCTTTGATTTGATTGATCCGGCTCGTCGTATGATCAATATTCGTCTGCAACGTTTGTTGACGAATGGAAAAACGTTCCAGTAGTTGCTTGATCACTGTCACATCTTTTGAAATCTTCTTTTTGTATAGGCTTAGCCCATAAATCACCAAACCGATGATTGCTAAGACGATAATTCCGAGATTGATCCAAATCATACGTTCTCCTCCAATATCGTTTCGATTTCTTTTGCCAGTTCCCGGACAGACTTCTTACCATCTAAGCGGATATCTGCCAACCGCGCATAGATGGGTCGACGTCTCCGAAATAACTTTTCGACTGTCATCCGAGATTTGACAAGCGGACGGGATGGGTCTGTCCTGATTCGATTCCAGACCAAATGGAACGGCGTATCAATCCAGATGACGATTCCGGTTTCTTTCATGAACGTCCGGTTTTCCAAACGTTCGATGATTCCGCCTCCCGTGACGACAATTTCCGCTTCACTACTTCGGAACAATTCGACTTCCCGATCCCGGAATCCTGTTTCACCGTGTTTTGCGAAGAACTCCGTAATCGAACCATACTCCTGGACAAAGCGCTCATCCAGTTCTTCGACATGATAATGCACTTGAAGATTACGTCCAATCGCTGTTTTACCAGTTCCCATAAAACCAATCAAATAAACCTTATCCATTCGAAACAACCGCCTCGATTCTCTGTCCATTATCTAGTATCGCTTCCATTTTAAAGCCTTTATCTGTCCGTGTACAGATAACTTGACCAATCGGATACTGGACGGTTTCATCTTGACGACAGTCCTTTGTTGCGGCTCGCACGAGCGACTCGAGTTGTAGCGCTTCTTTCTCCAACTGAACCTGTTTCACCGCTTCATCCATCTGATGACACCCTAGCAGGATGGCCACGCCTATTCCAAGCAGCAACAACAGGGTTTGGATCAGGATGAAGCCGCCTTCTTGCACTGAACGGTTCGTTGACGCTGATTGAGTTCGAAAATGAGCGTCTGTCCTTCCTGGCGGACTTGGTAATGCGTTACATCGTGGGCATACGTCAGTTCGCCTCCAAATTCTTTTTTTAATCGGATTTGATTTTGTACACGGACGAGCCGCCATTTGACCGGATCCTCTTCCGGATCAACGTCTACGCCGCGAACTTCATCACCATTTTTTTCACACGAAATACTCCGCCACATCAGTCGCTCAATCGTATGAAAAAATAATTCTTCTTCCATCGGTTGCTCGTGATGCACGGTACTGACGATTTGTGTCATCGCAATCAGACTAATCAACAGCAGCGGGCTCAGCCAAAGGACCAATGAAATTTCGAGGAGTGTCGTTCCGGATTGAGCTCGCCAAACAGACCTCTTCACTACACCACATCCCTTCTGTAATGTCGTAGCCTGTTCTTCTTTCTGCGATTTGATCAGACGCCATTTGATCGAGACGGCGTGTTTCGACCATCAATTGATTTTTTTGCTTTTGAAAAGACAACAGAGGATCGATTGCGAGCATCAGGAAACAAGCGATGGCAACCATCGATAAAACGACTTCCAGAAGCGTGAATCCCTGTTGCTGAATGTTTTTATTCCCCACGGTATTTACCTCGTTTTTTGAATCACCATTTGATAATTGCCGAGTAAAAATTTGATTTCAAACGCTTGTGTCGTCGATTGACACACCCAGGTCGACGCATACGTCGAATGATAACTTTTAAAGTAAATGATCCGTCCGTTCGAAGGAACGATACAGGCGTGACCCGGTTGAAATGTCCGTTGCCATAACAGGCGATCGTTCGCCATGATGAAATATCCTTTGCCGTCATTTTTCCAGCGGAGCTGCATCTGATTTTGGTCACCCGTTTTAGAATATTGAATCAATCGTAGGGTCTGAACATCCTGTTTGAGGATTCCAATGTCTTGTTCCAGCGTATACAGGGCCGGTCTTCGATCGATGACGGTTGGTAATAAAAATATCAAAAGACATCCGATCATCACCAGTACAACGGTCATTTCAATTAACGTAAATCCGTCATTTAACTTTCGTAAGTTCTCCAGTCTTCGCATCATACGTATAGGTCTCCTGATCGCAAGCAAGTTCGTTTGGTTTTTCCGCTGTCCCCCGATTGATGGTTTGCAGTGATTCCGGATACGTTTTTTCTTTCGCATAATAAAGATTTACCTCGGAGCGGATGACACGGATGTTTGCTTCGCAACTGACTCCTTTCGCCTGGTCTTTCCCGCTCGTCATGGTCGGAATCAAAACGAGTAAAAGTAAGGAAATGATCAGCAGGACGGCTGCCATTTCAAGTAAAGTGAATCCTCGTTGATTTTGAATAAAACGTTTCATTTGATTGACTCCTCATCTCTTTAAAATGGAAGTTGCTGAATAGCGAGTTGAATCGGATAGTAGAGGATTAAAAACAGTGTTCCTGTCATAACGGTTAATCCTCCGTACAATGCCGGTTCAATCAATAACAGTTTCTTTTCGACTTCTTCCTCAATTGATTCATGCAATAATGCCGCTTGCTCCAGTAATAAAGGACCTAAATCACCACTTTCCCGCGCAATATGAACCAATCCGACAGTTTCGACATCAATGATATTTTCATCCTGCATTGCCTCCGATAACGGTTGACCACTTTTTTGGCGGTGGTGCAGCACCTGATACATCTGTTTCTTTTTTCCGGTTTGCCCTTGTTCCAAAGCATGAAAAGCTTCTTCTAATGAAAATCCGGCATCGATAAAAGAACCGACCTCGATTGTAAACAAGTAGCTGTAATACAAACGCAGCATTTTTTGAATCATCTTCATACGAAGCAAACGCTTCATCGGAATATGCCGAATCAGGAGAACAAGTCCGATCACCGTCGTGACAGGAGCAAACGCCATGACATATTTTGCTGAAGAATGAAGGAGGGGACGAACGAATGGAGGTAAGGTAGCCGGATTCGCCATCTCCAATAAGGAAGGAAACACATAAAGAGCATAAAACATGAACAGTAGCAACAGACTGGCTGCCAAGACAATCGGATAACGGGCCATCTTCCAAAATTTCTTTTTCATCTGACTTTCAAGCTCCAGTAACCGAATGACTTGTCGTAAAATCATCAGCGGACGTTCCGTCTGATCTCCTACTGTAAGTAATTGTTGTAAAGCTGTCGGCAGTTTTAACGGTTCAAGGGAAAAGGAGAGTCGATTGCCTTGTTGCAGTCGGACTTGAATCTCATGAATCACCGGAATGAGCAACGGATCTTCAAAACGGACCAATATATCCAGTGCCTCTTTTGTCGAGATTCCTTTAGATAAGAGACGATGAAATCGATTTAAGAACCGACATTTACTAGCGCTTGTAAGTTTTCGACGGTACAGCGAACGTCTCCCTCCTCCCGGTACAAGTGGATGATTTTTTTACAGACGGACAATTCTTCATTTGTTACTCCTAACGTTCTTAATCGCAACAAGGCCTCTTCAATCGATCCTGCATGCAAGGTAAACAAAACGACATGACCGCTCAGTGCCGCATTGATCGTCAACCGTGCTGCCTCAGCTGTTCTCACTTCGCCGAAAGCAATCCAGTCTGGATCGGCCCGGAGAATTTCTTCAAAACACCGGGTTGCGTCAAAACCAGCCTTTGCATTTAACTCCAGTTGTAAAATCCCCGGTACGCTACATTCGATTGGATCCTCGACCGAGATGATCCTTTTCCCGTCCATTGAGGCCATTAACGAGTACAACATCGTTGTCTTTCCTGCGCCTGTCGTTCCAGAAATGATGATGCATCCATGTGTTTGCTGTTTTAACCAGATCAAATCCTGTTCGGGATCAAGCAAACTTGCCGCAACCTCATCCGAAACAACCGCACGGTAAAAACGCCAGGACATGGCATCACCATATCGACTCGGTAAGATGGAGACACGCATTCCGCTCTCTTCAAGAGGATAGAGGCCACTTTGAGGGATTCGTTCATTTTGCTCCTTTAAGTTGGCTTCATAACGAATGTGACTGACAATCGTCCGATACTGTTCAATTGATACCGAGGATTGTTCTTCCAACCCTCCATTCGCCCGACAAATGACTTGGGCCGACCGGTCACCCGGAATAAAGTGGACATCGGTCGCACCGACTGCTTCAAATTGATGAATCAATCGACTGATCTCTTTTCTCAATCCAACACCTCCTTATTCAAAAAATACAAAAAAAAAGAAGCCGAAACAAATCGGCTTCTTTAAGATACTTGAGCAATAATTCGGTTCTTACGTTTCGCAAGTGTTTCGAGTCCTGGTTTATCATACCCGATTACAAGTTGTTTCCCGTCAGTAATGATTGGGCGACGCAATAATTTAGGATTGTCACTCATCAAACGAAGTAGTTCGCTTAGTTTCATGTCATCAACATTGATCCCTAAATCTTTAAAAGCCTGACTGCGTGTTGCCAGTAAACTTTCGATTCCATCCGTTGAAAGTTTTAGTAATTCCATCAATTCATCTACGGTTGGAGCATTTCTGAACAGATGACGTTCCTCTACATCAACATGTTCCTCTTTTAACCATGATTTCGTTTTACGACAAGATGTACAGCTTGGATATGTGAAAAATATCAACTCATTCGCCATTATTGCTCCTCCTCTCAAAATCTACGCTTCTCATTACAGAAACTATACCATGCCTTTTTCGTTTTGTACACCTTTTGTACAACTATTGTACAAGTTTTTTTCAAACTTCATCTTTTGTTCACAGTTATTCCTTAACAAACACTAGAACATGATGGACGGATGATTGTTTGCTTGGTAAAATAAGTACGTATATTGACTATCTGTCGGATTTAGGGGGTTATATGAATGGGGAGAATGTACCGCGTACTCGGATTTTGGACTGGAATTATTGCAGTCATGGCATTTATCGGCGCTCTAGGTGGAGATGCTAGCTCAAGTGAACATACGGATTCATTTTTAGTTATGGGCTTCGTCTTCTTGGCACAAACAGTATTCTTTGCAGCATTAGGCTATCTTCGCCTAACTGAAAAAACGTATGTCTACATTTTTGCAGCGTACTTAACAGTATTCTTTATCGTCTTCACGTATTGGTCCAATTTCCAAATGTGAACAAAAAAGCCCCTCGCCTTCGAATGAAGACGAGGGGCTTTTTTTATATTTCCTTAAAAAAATGGATTGTGTTTGATTTCCTGCCGTAACGTCGTTTCCGGTCCGTGCCCCGGATAAAACATCGTATCGTGTGGAATCTCTGCAATGACACGATCGACGGACCGCGTCAGTACTTCTTGATCGCCGCCTTCGAGATCGGTTCGACCGACACTGCGCTTGAAAATCAAATCACCTGCAAAGGCGACCTGCTCTTTTTTAAAATAAAACGTGACACTGCCCGGTGAATGCCCCGGTGTTTCCATGACATGAAACTGGAATGGTCCAATTTCCAACAGACCGCTTGCCAGTAACTGTTCGGCCGGTTTCACTTTTAAAGGCGGCATATTGAACTTGATGGACCCGTTGAGGTTCGGATTCGATAACCATTTCATTTCCTTTGGATGAATATAGGCAGGTGCAGACGTAAAACGTCGCAACATATCCACACCACCAATATGATCAAAATGAGCATGCGTCAAAAGGATTGCTTCGACCTTTGCTCCGCGCTTTTCAATTTCGTCAAAAAAACGTATATCTTCGGTTCCCGGATCAATGACGAGACATTTCCCGTCTTTAAAAAGAAGATAGCCGTTTTCCGAAGCCATACCTGAAGTAATACTTACGATTTCCATCTCATCAAACTCCTTTGTTGATATTCTTCTCTACTATACACGAAATTGTCGAAAGTTCGTCGCCCGCCCTCTCGACTTTATTCGCTCAGTCGGCTAAACTAAAAAGTGAGATTTAAGTGAAATCTTCGTGAACTTCATAACGTGATTTTTTAAGGGGGAGTACGTCATGCATTTGGATCAACCAATCGGTTGGCTTTTCTTTATCGTTGCACTCGTCGGTGTTTGGGCCGTCTTGCGTTCACTCAAGAAACGTCAAATGTTTCCACTCGTATTTGCTGGACTGACTGTAATCTTATTCGGTTGGTTTGGTATTGCGACATTGATTTTCGGCGGAATTCCGTCATAATCATGTTTTACAAAAAAAAGGTCAGCTTTCCACAACGGAAAGCTGATCTTTTTTTGTCTACTCTCTCAAAAAAGACGGGAACGATTTAACATCGCTCCCGTCTTTTTGATTATTTAGACGTTTGTAAGAAACGCAACAAATCGCCATAAATGACTTTATCCGATAAACCTAGTTCTTTCTCAGATTGTTTGACAGACTCTTTACAGATTGCGCTGTCTTTCTCATCCGTGACTTCTTCACCGGTTTTACGGTCATAACATGTCTCTTGTGTGTAGACTGTCTTATCAGTTACGACAGAACCGTCTCGGAACAACGCATAATCTTTATGTTCTTTTGAGAACAGATCCGTTCCGAACAATACTTCATCCTTGAAATTGTAACCAAGCAGATTTAACAACGTCGGCTTGATGTCAATTTGACTTGCAACATCATCATGTTTGACGCCTTTGTCTTGCCCAGGCAAGTGGATGACAAATGGTACACGTTGCAATTGAGCAACATCATACGGTGTTAACTCATCTTTTTTCAACAATTCTGCCATCGCAGCATTGTGATTCGTCGAGATTCCGTAATGATCGCCGTACAGCATGAAAATCGTATCATCCCATGTGCCGTCTTTCTTTAATCCTTCGATGAACTTACCGAGCGCCATATCTTGGTATGCGAGTGCTTGAACATAATGATTTAATGTCGTCGAACTCGTTTCAAGTGGTGGCACGAGCTCATCTTCCGGTTTCGGCATTTCGAACGGATAATGGTTCGTCAACGTAATGAATTTCGAGTAGAACGGGCGCGGAAGATCTTTTAGCATCGGTAACGATTGCTCAAAAAACTTGTCGTCCAGTAGTCCCCATTCTGTTAAATCTTCTGGATTACCTAAATCGTAATCGGTTTCCGAGAAGAAACGATCGACTCCGAAACTGTTGTACACGATATCGCGGTTCCAGAATGATTTGTTGTTTGCATGGAATACAGCTGAATAATAGCCGTCTTCTTTTAACATTTCAGGTGTGGCACGGAATTCATTTTCGCCGTTTGTAAAGAATGCTGATCCGCGACCAAGTGGATAAATCGAGTTTTCCAAGATAAACTCGGCATCCGATGTTTTCCCTTGTCCTGTATTGTGATAGAAATTATCCCAATAGTGCGAGTCTTTGATCAGTTTATTAAGGTTCGGTGTGACTTCCTGCCCATTCGGTGCTTTTAAACCGACAGCAAACGATTGAGCCGACTCAAATGAAACGACGATGACGTTTTTCCCTTTGTACTTCCCAAACATTGCCGGATTTGGTGTAGCATACTTTGAATCTGCAAAGTTTTGAACTTCAGAAAGCTCAGAACTGTCGGCCATTGCCTTTTGCGCTGATGTTTTCGATTGAATCAACGCATCGTACATATGGAAGTTAAACGTTCCGATATTTTTGACGAGCAGTTCGCGGTCAAACGCACGTGTTAGTAATTCTGGGCGTTCTGTTTCCGCAAGTGCCAGGTTGCCTAGGAAAACGGCTGTCGCTGCAACGAAAGCGAGAATCGCACGTCCACGCGACGCGATATTTTTCGACATATCCATTTTCCGTAAGAAAAACGGAAGAATCAATAAGTCCCCGACAATCAGAAGATCCGCCCATGATAACAATGAACCGAGCGACGCTGAAACCGTCTCTGCATTCGATGTTTGGAACAGAACCGGTAATGTCAGGTAATCATTAAAGAAACGGAAGAAAATGATATCCGCATACAGGACGAATGTCGCCACGACAAGGGTCCCGTAGATGAACCATTTTTGAACGTTCCCACGGAAGAAGAAACTGAATCCAAACATAAACAGTGCCGAACTGATTGGGTTAATCAGTAAGATGAATGCCTGTGCCGAATTGGTGACCGGCACATTGAAAAAGAGCGTATACGCTAAATATGTTTTTAACCAAATCAGAAGTGTCGCAATCCAAAAGAGCTTGTGCTCCTTATACGTGCTGCGCACACCTTGACCCACCTTTAGCCGCATACGCGACCAGATGCTTGAGTCTTGCTGCATAAAAACCTGCCTCCTAATATACGTGTGTCCTTTTTAATCGAACTTTTACACGTCTTACATGTCATATTCTATTTATACCCGTATCACGTGAAAATTTTACGCTTACTTTTACAAAAATGCAACCGGAATCCGGTCGATACTTTACAATCACATACTTTTATTACGTATGTAAACAAAAAAAGATTCGATTTCTCGAATCTTCTTAAAAATAAATCATATGATTACTTTTTTAAAAACATTTGTTTGGCTAGCCAAGCGCAGCCAATGACCCCGGCATCGTTACCGAGTTCCGCGATTTTGAAGGTCGTTGATCCAAAGACACGAGGTAAAGCAAATCGTTCGAACGATTCCTTTAAAGGAGTCATCAACGCATCGCCGGCTTTTGAAACACCACCGCCGATGACAATGATCTCAGGATTAAAACTGTTTGCCAAATTCGAAATAGCAAGTCCAAGATGGAATGTCACTTCTTCGACAACTTCCGTCGCTACCGCATCCCCTTGCGAATAGGCTTCAAATACATCTTTTGCCGTAACCGCTTTAATATTATTCAAAGAAGTAATTTGTCCTTTTCGTTTTTCAAGACCCAGTCGGGCGACACCCGTTGCAGAAGCAATTGTTTCCAAACAACCTTTACGGCCGCAACCACACATGACGCCACCTTCCGGCAACATCGTGATATGACCGATTTCACCGGCCATACCGACTGTTCCGTGAACGATTTGTCCGTTGGTGATTAAACCACCACCAACACCTGTCCCCAGTGTGACGGCAAGCAGCTCTGTCGCTCCGCTCCCTGCCCCTTTCCACATCTCACCGATCGCCGCTGCATTCGCATCGTTCTCAATCACAGCGGGCAATCCTGTTAAACGTTCAAACTCTCCGACGAGTTCAAAATTGTTCCAACCGATATTGACCGCTTTTTCGACGACACCCGTATTAAAGTCGATGAATCCCGGCGCACCGATTCCAGCGCCGACAAAGTCTTCGACCCGCTTGTTGCTTTGCTGACATTTTTCAAAGAAAGAACGGGCGATGTCTCCCGGAATTTGTCCGCCATCATTTAAGATGACCGTTTCAATTTCCCATTTTTCTACGATGATTCCTTGTAAATCCAGAATCGCCATCTTGACCGTCGTTCCACCGATATCCACACCCAGTAACCACTTCATCGTCATAACTCCCTCATGATAAAAAATTCTTCCCTTTTATTTTAGCCGATTCATCTGCTTGTGCAAAGGGTTGCACAAGCTTTTCATGCTTTTCTCGATTGTTGTAGTTCGTATGCTAAAATCACTTTTGCGGAATCATATTGTTTTTTTTCCAGCACACCGGCCTGCTCAAGTTCGTCCAGTTCAAGCATCATCATCGCAATATCCGATTCCCGGTCACCGAGGTACACAATCGTTCCATATGATTTGAGCAATTGCTGAACATCATAAAGTGTTTTCATCGTTCATCGGCTCCTTTACAAATACATCGAGTAAATCGTATGTGGCTTTAAGGGATGTCTCGTGTGTCCGTTCGTAAGAATGACTCGATTCAATCCCGGGACCGAGTAATCCGTGCCGGACATCATGTCCGGCATGGACGGCCGCTGAAGCATCCGAACTGTAATAGGGATAGATATCCACTTTGTATGGAATCGTATGCTGTTGCGCTAAACGTGTGAACTGATGACGTAACGCAAGATCATACGGACCGGAACCGTCTTTTGCACAAATCGAAACCGTATACTCATCCGAATGTTGTCCTTCTCCAAGCGCTCCCATGTCGACTGCGATGTATTCCGCGACATCTTCTGAAAAACCGGCATTTCCTCCAAAGCCCACTTCTTCATAATTGGAGATGAGAATGTGGACAGGATGCGGTAACGTCAGCGTTTTCCATTTCTTGACGAGCTCCAACAATAAAGCAACAGACGCCTTGTCATCAAGGTGACGTGATTTTACGAATCCCGTTTCCGTATGAACGAACCGTGGATCAAACGTTACGACGTCACCTACTTCGATTCCGGCAACCCTTGTTTCTTCTGCCGTTGTCGAACGGATGTCGAGTCGGACCTCGATATTCGTCGCACTCCGTTCTTCCGTATTCGTCACACGTGACGTGTGGACACTTGAATGATGGAAGACAATCGTTCCGGAAACGGTTTGTCCAT
Organism: Exiguobacterium sp. R-39; assembly: GCF_049942815.1. Classification (NCBI taxonomy): domain Bacteria; kingdom Bacillati; phylum Bacillota; class Bacilli; order Caryophanales; genus Exiguobacterium; species Exiguobacterium sp. R-39. The sequence continues at coordinate 912,594 of NZ_CP187965.1, read as the reverse complement.
CCATTTTATGAACTAAACAGTTTTCTCCCTCAATAGCTGTCCACGCATAGCCGCCAAGCTGCGATAGACTGAGACGACCGGTTGGTAAGATTTCCTTCACCATCGCCCCTAACGTATCGACATGTGCTGTCAGTAACCGAATCCGCGACGACTGCCCCGGCAACATGGCAAGCAAAGCCCCTTTTTCTAATTTTTTATATGTAATCTCTTCTTCTTTGAACCGGTTTTCTACATATGTAAGTGCATGAACGGTGAATCCCGTCGGACTAGGAATCTCCACTAAGTCACGAATCGTCTGAACAACTGCCTGCATGTGTTTCACTCCTTTTTTCGAATGTTTTTCCCTTTATATGATACCAAAAGATGGAACAGGCGGGTACTCATTCACTGCTTCGATTGCCTTCCTGCTGAATAAAAAAAGTCGTAGATTCAATTTACATTGACTCTACGACTTTTCATACGTCTAATCTTCCCTTCGAACCAATTTTAAAAAGGAATTGATTCATCCTCCATTAGACGTATTTTTTCATCCAGATATCATCGCGGTATGTTCCATCTTCCAGTTTAACGGAGTCCGGATCTTCCGCGTATACTTCAAAGCCCAGTGATTCATACAGGTTCTGAGCGGCCTCATTGCCGGAAAGCACTGCCAGGATGACTTGTTCGACATCAGGAAGTTGCTTTGCCTCTTCAATCAACGCTTCCATTAGAGCACGTCCTGTTCCGCCACGATAATCCGGTGACACATACACACCAGAAATCATCGCTTTATGCGACTCGCGTGATAATTCGTACGGCTTGACCTGACCAAATCCAAATAACTTTTCACCGTCAAATATTCCGAGCCATACTTCATCCGAATCCGGATCGCCTTCCAGCCCTTCTTGAACATCTTTAATTGGTGTTTGTTGTTCATCATCAAACGAATGACCAAACGCATCTGGATGATTTTTTAATCCTTCCAGTCGAAGACTCCAATACTGTTCTGCATCTTCTTTCGTTAACTTCCGAAATGTATACATGACTGTCTTTCTCCCCTTTATGCGTTTTTACTATTAGACAATATGACATGAGAAACTCTTCTATCCTTTACATAACCTTTTTCTAGTAAAATAAAACCTAGTTTAATCCGGAATTTTCAGCACAAAAAAAATCACTCCTTTTCGATTTGTCGAAAAAGAATGATTTTTTCGCTTTAGGCGGTCGGCTCAATATTAACGGAGAACAGGTTCCATCGTTTGACGCAACACTTCTGCTGAGTGATGGAATTTTTTAAGTTCTTCTTCCGTTAAAGAAACTTCGATGATTTCCCGAACACCTTGCCGGTTGATGATTGCGGGTACACCGATATGGATACCGAAAATCCCATACTGTCCGTCGACATGTGCTCCGACCGTTAAGAGACAGTTCTCATTTCCGAGAATCGCCCGGACGATTCGAACAAGTCCAAGACCAATCGCATAATAGGTCGCCCCTTTTCGTTCGATGATGTGATACGCTGCATCCCGGACATTGATATAAATTTGATCAAGATCCGCTTGAGAGTAACGATCATTTTCCGCTAACAATTCATCAATCGTTTTACCATAGATCCGTGAGTTGCTCCAGGCTGCAAATTCCGTGTCCCCGTGCTCTCCAAGAATGTAGGCATGCGCATTACGGGAATCGATATGGAAGTATTCACCGAGCATTTGACGCAAACGGGCCGTATCAAGAACCGTACCTGATCCAAAGACACGGGATTTTGGAAGACCGGAATATTTCCATGCCAGATGAGCCATGATGTCAACCGGGTTAGATGCAACGACGATGATGCCATCAAAACCAGATTCCATGATTTGGCGTATCATTTCTTTCATGATCAACGCATTTTTAGCAACAAGATCGAGTCGGGTTTCGCCCGGTTTTTGTGGCGCCCCTGCCGTGATAACAATCACTTCCGCATCCTTACAGTCTGAGTAATCCCCTGCCCAGATGCGCATCGGGGAAGAACTGAAAGGTGTCCCGTGATTTAAATCCATCGCTTCGCCCTCTGCTTTGGCTTTATTCACATCGATGATCACCAATTCTTCACACAATCCCGCCGTCGACATCTGATAGGCAAAGCTTGAACCAACAGCCCCCGCACCAATTAACGCTACACGTGTCACTTTCGCATGTAATTCCATCCTTTATATCCACCCTTCTGAAGGTAATTTAAAAGTTTGTTAACTATCTCACAAATAGATTGTAACATCTTTCACAAAGTTTGGGTATTTATGAAACCGTTCACATCTTGTCTAATTTGTGTCAATAATATCCTAACATAAGGAAAAGCGACATCTTCCATTTCCACTTACCACATTCGATACACAATAAAACCAAACATTCCGGCTAACGTACTCGACAAAAAGTTGACTCCGTCATTCCCAAGCCATTTCCATCCCTTTACATAAAGAGTCGGTTGATTGTGGTGAAGACGTTTTTCTGTTTCTTTGAGGCAAACCACACATCGAAATTTCCGCTGGACCGTCCCGCCGAACAATGTATCAAACAAACTTCCTATGATGCCGCCTAACGTCACCAACAACCAGATGTCCGTCGATAAGTCGAACAGTAGATCGCCTGCTGTCGCTATGAACAAGGCGCCGACAATCGTTGCGGTCGTCCCAAGGATTGAAATTGCGCCGCTCGTTCCAGCCGGTACACGCCGTCCCGTTAAGAGAAAAGGATTTTTTTTTGACAAAGGACCAATTTCAGAAGCCCATGTGTCGGCATTTGACGCAGCCAGCACGATCAAAAATAAGACAAGAAACGATGTGTGTTCTGTCCAGAGAAATCCCATCGAAGCCAACGCTGCGATCCCTCCGTTCGCAAGAACCTGCCAGCCGTCACGCGGTCCGTCTTTTTCGACGATTTGATTCACCGACTGTTTTCTTCGTTTCCCAAGTTTCGACAACAGACTGGAACTGCCGAAAAAAAGCAATAACATCAGAAGCCCGGGGTAACCGAATCCGGACAGGACAAGCGCCCCGACGACAAGCGTCCAAATACTGCCGCTGATGGTCAGAAAACGCAGCCGGTATCCGATATAGCCGAGGAAAAAACAAAATAAAATACCGTAGATTACTGGCATACAACGACCTCAGACTCGGTTACAATCTGCTGAACCGGTTGATCGAAGGGTTCCACTTCGAACGCAGAAACCAGTTGACGCTCAAACGCAACCGCTAACGTATGGCCATGATAATCAGCTAATACCCGATCATAAAAACCGCCTCCCCACCCTACACGGTAGCCTTGACGTGTGAACGCCCGTCCCGGAACGATGCAAAGGTCCACTGCACTCAAAGACCTCTCTACCGCCTGGTCATCCGGTTCCCGAATGCCCATCTTTGTTTCTATCAATGGGCTGTTCGGTAAGTATTCAAAAAATCGCATCTCCTGGTGCATGACTTTCGGAATGACAACCTGTTTCCCCAGTTCCCAGGCCTTCAAAATAATCGGCTCTGTCGCACATTCGTTGCGAAAGGAAAGTGTGATGGCAATGGATTGAGCATTTTTCCACTCCGGTAAAGCAAACAAATGATCATAAATCTGCTGTTCTTTTTGTTCACGATGCTCTAACTGATTTAACTGATCTGTAATAAATCGCCGAATTTCCCGTTTTTCCATCTTGCGAATCCCCCTTATTCAACAAAAAAGCCATCACACAAGGTGACGGCTTCCATCTCAATTATTTTACTTCACGGTGAAGTGTGTGCTTACGGAGACGTGGGTTGTATTTCTTCAACTCAAGACGCTCTGGGTTGTTACGCTTGTTCTTCTTAGTGATATAAGTACGGTCACCAGTTTCAGTGCAAGCCAAAGTAATTTTAACGCGCATGGGATTCCCTCCTATCTAGCTCTCGATGTATCAAGTATTTTTGCTTTACATAAGGTTAAGCATACTCAAGTATCGTACCAAGAAAGGAAGTGAATTGCAACTGTTCATCCGTTCTTTTTTGGATTCATTACATGCTGGTATGGATTTTCAAGGTCCACCTGGAATGTACGCAGTTCTTTTGCGACATGATAATCATGTTCGATCCCGTTTCTTGCTTCTTCTCGCTCGAGATAAATGACGTCTGAATGACGTAATGCTTCTCCTTCGAGTCGCTTGATTGCTACGACAAGCCCACCTGTTCCTGACGGAGAACGTTCGCTTTCCAAGTCATACACGTTGCTGACAAGTGGTAAGCCGTTCATTTCAGCAAAGGATTGAGACGCTGAAGCCGTCTCCATATTAAAGTTATGAACAAGTCGGAACTCGACGATTTTATTCAATGCCTGTGCTTGACGCAAGACTGCCAGATTTAAGCCGGCCAATTGATTATACGTCTGAACGAGCGGTAGACCATTGACCTCGACCTGATAGACATGCACACCGTCTTGATGCTGATAACCGGCTGTCCCTGATGTAATGACATAAACATTTTCACCTGATGCGGCTAATCGTTTCGCATATTCCGCAACGGGACGGTTTGAATCATCGTATTGCGTCGTCACAAGTAAAATAGCTTCGCTGTTCCACGATACCTCACGTTGAACGGCCACATAATAATCATGCGGAGTCAGGAAGACATCCGGTTCAATGTCGGTATCAGCGAGGAACGGATATTCTGCATACCGCTCTTCTAGCCAATCAAGCGTCAGCTCCTGCGCATCGAGACGACGTTCCGTTTCTTCAAATCGTTTAATATGTTCACGGAACCGGTTCGCTGCATATTGTGCCGTTGTCTGTCCATCGAGAATAAACGGCCAGTCACTCGAGACGGCAAGCAGATATTCGCGAATCAACTGACGTTTGGCTTTCACCGTCAATTCATCCTGATGACGATTCCGGGCAACGACGCCTGCCAAACGTTTTTCAAGTTGGTGCAAGTGACGGATCATCCAATCGTTGCGTTCATTGATCCAGACATCCGCATAACCTTTGCGTCCCCACGTTCCCATCGCAATGTGAACCGTTTCGATATCCTGGAAGTGACGTTCCAAAAACATCGCCGGAGAAATCGACTCAATCCCGTAATCTTCGAATCGTTCCATCGTTTTTCCGAGGAAGTCCGGCCCTTCGAACCACCAATGTCCAAATAACTCAGCATCGAACGGTGCCGTCACGAGGAATGGTGGAAAATCTTGTGCGCTCTGCTCATCTAAATGGTTGGCAAGTGCTTCCGCAAAATCAGTCGCATGGACATCTGTCCTTTTCCAAGCCCAATCCCGGACATAATATTCTTTTTGATCCGACTCGCCCGTCACCCGGTGAAGTTTTAATCCTGTATCGTAACGAAGTCCTTCTGGATGCATGAATTCGGCGATTTGATCCCATTCGCGGTCATATGCAAGGTCGCGGTAAAACTCACGGTAATCCGGATGCCCAGGATAACCGATGACCGAACTCCAAATCCGGCCCGAGATGATTTGATCACGCGGGAACAATGCAACACCATGCGGCGAATAGACAGGTGCACCAATCCCGTGTTTCGGGGCAGGATCCGCATTCAGGATAGAATGTTCGTCAACGAACGTATACCGGATTCCTTCTTCGTACATGATTTTATCAAGACCTGGCGTATACGCACATTCCGGCATCCACAGACCCGTCGGACGATAGCCGTAATGGCGTTCGAAACAGTTTAATCCGGTTTGGATTTCAGACCGTGCTGCTTGTTCCGACAACATGTGCGGACTGAATCCGTGTGTCGCGGTACACGTCATCAACTCAAGATACCCTTGTTCTTTATAATGACGGAAGGCGCTGTTTAAGTTCCGGCCCCAATGCTCAAACGTTACTTTTAAGTCGTGGTACCGTTCTTTATAGAAAAGCAAGGCATCACGTTCCTCGTTCCCTAAATCGCGTTGTAACTCCTGTTCAATCAATCGTAACGTATCGTCCAGGTGCTCCACGTAACGATCTTGGATGAGTGAATCTGCTAACATCTCAATGACGGGTGGCGAGATACTGATCGTCCAACCAAGCGGACGCTCCAAGCGATCGATTTCCCACAATAATGGAATATACGTTTCGGAGATGGCTTCGTACATCCATCTTTCTTCTAGACGATGGGCTTCCCGATGTCGGATATATGGTAAATGGGCATGTAACACTAATGAAAAATAACCTTTGCGCATGTCTGTTCTTCCTCTCCTTCTGCTTTCTATCTGTTATCTTCAGCGAACGCGATCAAAATAGGAATACGGACGCAAGACTTCGACCCATTCCGGTTGTTCCAGTTCTCCATATTGCCAATGAGCAACAACCTCTGCAAAACGTCCATCTACGACAGGCTCGTCTCGTGGTGTCTCGATTGGTTTTGAGCGGAGGACAGGAAGAAAATCTCCGTCGATGGTTTGAATACCCCATTCGATGATGTATGTAGTGTTCGGCATCAACGGACGGACAAACCATGTATTCGTCATTTCCGGCAATTCAAATTGATACGTACGATTCGCTTCACCTTTTTCGTAATCACGTAACGTCACATCAATGATCCGCATTTCTTTTCGGAATGAATCGAATGATGCGTGGTAATGTGTCTCAAGCATCTTTCGAGACAATTCAGACAATTCCCAGTAAACATAGACAGATGTCGGAGATTGGACGATCGCATGGATGATGTCGTCTTCGTAATGAGTCGCCATTCCAAATGCATCTCGCTCCAATGAAGGGATTGCTGTCAATGCCGGTACGATTTCGTTTTGTTTCGGAGCACTCACGGTTACGCCTGCCTTCTTCTTATTAGGTTTGGTGACCGCAGCTGATTCCGTTGAAACTGTTTTATTTTCCGTTAGCGACTTTCGGTATTTACTCCAGGCATATTTAACCTTACCTTCTGTCGATTCCACTTTTTCTGCAATTTGTTTAATGGTTAGTCCTTGTTCTTTTAATTTTATGATTTTTTCAAGCATTACCTATCACCTCTTTCTCTTTATTCACTTCTTTCTTATTCTACAAACTTGTTTCAAAATCCTTTACAAAAAAAGTAGGCTGAGGATTTCCCTCTAGCCTACTGTACTTAGCTATTTAAATCATAGTGTTTTCCTTTTGCCATGTAAATCAAATGCTCACCTACGTTCGTTAAATGGTCGCCCATTCGTTCGATATACCGGCAAATATTTGTGAATTGCATGATTTCATCCACTACAACCGGTTGCAGGGACATATGCCGCATATACTGGCGCAACGCTTTATAGGTCGTGTCATCAATGATGTTATCGAGATCAGACAGCGCCTTCGCTTTTTCAATATCGCCATCACGATACGCGACGATTGCCGTCTCCGTCATATCCAGTAATGTTTCGAATGCTTCTTTTAATAACGAGATGTCAATCACGTAAGGGAACGTCTCGACACGTAAAACGGCTTTCGAGATATTTCCCGCGTAGTCAGCAATCCGCTCTAAATCCGTCGCAATCTTCATTGCCGTCACCAACCGTCGTAAATCAGTCGCGACCGGTTGTTGTTTCGCGATCAGTAAAATCGCATCGTCGTTGATTTCAAGTTCGAGTGCATCGAGCTCATTATCATTTTCGATGACTTTAAGAGCAATCTCACGGTCATACTTTTCGAGTGCTTCCGCTGTTGTTGCAATCTGTTGCATTGTCTTCCGGGCTAACAAAAATACTTTTTGATCGAGTACTGCCAGGTTTTCTCCAAAAATCGTCCGATTTGCTGCCATTGAAAAGTTCCTCCTCGTTATCCGAATCGTCCTGAGATATAGTCTTCTGTCCGTTTGTCACTCGGATTTGAGAAAATTCGATCCGTCTGATCGAATTCAACGACTTCACCGTTCAAGAAGAAAGCTGTTTTATCAGAGACACGTGCTGCTTGTTGCATGTTATGCGTCACGATGATGATCGAGTAATCTTTTTTTAATTCCTGTACCAATTCTTCAACTTTTAGCGTCGAGATTGGGTCGAGAGCGGATGTCGGTTCATCCATCAGGATGACGTCCGGCTCGATTGCCAGGCAACGGGCGATGCAGAGACGTTGTTGTTGTCCGCCTGACAGTCCGTAAGCGTTCTCGTTCAAACGGTCCTTGACTTCGTCCCAAATCGCTGCTCCGCGTAGGCTTCGTTCAACGATTTCATCCAAGATTTTTTTGTTCTTCACCCCATGAACACGTGGTCCATAAGCGATATTATCATAAATCGATTTCGGGAATGGGTTTGGTTGCTGAAAGACCATTCCAACCGATGTCCGTAATTCTTCGACTTCATAATCCTTATCGAAGATATTACGACCATGGTATTCAATGACACCATTCGTCCGTACGATCGGAACGAGTTCGACCATTCGGTTCAAGGTCTTGATGAATGTCGACTTTCCGCATCCTGACGGTCCGATGATTGCCGTTACTTCATTTTGTTTAATATCAAGATTGACATCTTTTAAAGCATGATCATCACCGTACCATAGGTTCAAATCATTTACACGGTATACACTTTGTCGCGCAGCTACTGGTTGATTCATTGTTTTTACCCCTTCTTTGGCTGGTTTCGTCGTCAGCTTCGTATCCATCATCTGTGTTCCTCCTTAGTGATTCAGAACGTAATTCGTTATATCCAGTTGATTAGTATCGTTTTGAAAAACGGTTTCGAATCCAAATCGCAAGTGAGTTCATCGTTAAGAGGATGACCATCAGGACGATGATTCCGGCAGCAGCAAGACCTTGGAAGTCAGCTTGCGGACGGCTTGTCCAGTTGTAGATTTGAATCGGTAAGGCCGTAAACTCTGAGAAAATACCTTCCGGCGCCCGTGCGATGAAGATAGCTGCTCCGACCATGATGAGCGGTGCTGTTTCTCCAATTGCCCGTGAAACGGCAAGGATGATTCCTGTGATGACCCCTGGAAGGGATGCGGGTAAGACAACTTTGAATGTCGTCTGCCATTTCGAAGCACCCAGTGCTAGAGAGGCATGACGCATTGCCTGTGGTACGGCGCGAATCGCTTCTTGCGATGACACGATGACGACCGGTAAACTCATCAGCGCAAGCGTGAGTGCTCCGGCAATCAAGGTCGATCCGAAGCCCATGTTACGAACAAAAAACGTAAGTCCGAGTAATCCGAAAACGATTGACGGAACACCGGCTAAGTTTGAGATGTTGACTTCGATGAAAGAAGTCATCCGTCCTTTTTTCGCATACTCTTCTAAATAGATCGCAGCTCCGACACCCAGGATGAAAATCATCGGAATAATCAAGAGCATTAAGAAGATTGAGCCCATCAACGCAGGATAAATCCCGGCACGATCCGGTCGGCGTGAAGGTGAATTTTGAAGAAAGTCGAGTGATAACCAGGCTGCCCCGTCGCGAACGACGCCAAACAGAAGAATACCAAGCACGACTAAACCGAATAACAGTCCGATCAGGAAAATGATTTTCGTGACATTATTGACGACAAGACGTTGGCTGATTGATTTTTTCACAGCAACAGGATCAATAATTTTTTTTTGTACAGGTTGTTTTTCTGGTAAGGCCATCTTAATACTCCTCTCTGAAACGACGCGTGATCCAGTTCGCGAGTAAGTTCATCAAAAGAGTAAAGACGAACAACAACGTACCGACAGCGTAGATACTGTAATATTCAATCGTTCCATATCCTGCGTCACCAAGGGCAACCTGAACGATATAAGCCGTCATCGTCTGAACCGGCTCCAACGGATTAACTGCAGCCGTAGGGTTTGATCCCCCGGCAATCGTCACGATCATTGTTTCACCGATTGCGCGTGACATACCAAGAACGATGGAAGCGATGATTCCGGAAAGTGCAGCCGGAACAACCACTTTTAAAGCGACTTCAAGACGTGTTGAACCCAGTGCCAATGCGCCGTCCCGAATTTTTTTCGGAACTGAGCTCATTGCATCCTCTGAAATCGAGGCAATCATCGGAATGATCATGATTCCGACAACAATCCCCGGACTTAACGCATTATAAATCGCAAGACCCGGAATTAATTTAACAAGTAACGGTGTAACAAACGTTAAGGCGAAAAATCCGAAAACGATTGTCGGAACGCCGGCTAATACTTCAAGAATCGGTTTGAGAACACGACGGGCGCGTTCTGATGCATACTCACTTAAATAAATCGCAGAAGTGAGTCCGATCGGCACGGCAACCAGCATCGCAATCACGGTAATTTCAAGGGTTCCGACGACCAGCGGCCAAATTCCATACTCCGGTTGAGAGTTCAGCGGGTACCAGCTTGTACTGCCGAAGAATTCTTTGAACGAGACGACTTCAAAGAAGTGTTCTGTTTCAATAACTAACGTGAGAATGATGCCGATGGTCGTAACGACTGAAACGAACGCACAGAGAAATAGTACGATCGGCATAAAACGTTCCATGATGTTTTTCATACTGAATTTTTGTTGTCGGTTCTTTTGGATCAGCTCGCGAACCGATTTGTTTGATGATGGATTCACCCTTCTTCGCTCCCTACTTCATCATACCTACATAAGAACGGGACCCCAAAAAAGGGAAATCTCCCTTTTTTCGGGCCGTCCTTGTGTAATGATGGTTATTTCATTGCATCTTCAATGGCTTTTGTATTTTCATCGTAACGATCTTGCGGCATTTTGATATAACCGACTTCTTCTGATAAGTCACCTGCATTTTCATTTGTGAATTTAACGAAGTCCGCCACTTGTTTTTTGTCTTTTAATGATTTGTTGTTGACGTACGTGTAGATCTCACGTGAAAGCGGATAAGAAAGATCTTTGATTGTTTCCGGTGTCGGATCAACTGCGTCTTTTCCTTCAGCTACAAGCGGCACTTCTTTTAACTTATCTTTGTTTTCCGCGTAGTAGGCATAACCGAAGTAACCAATCGCACCTTTTGTTCCTTCGACCCCTTTAACGAGGACGTTATCATCTTCTGAAAGTTGAACATCTTTACGCATATCTTTTTTCTCAAGAACTTTTTCTGAGAAGAAATCAAATGTTCCTGAATCTTTACCCGGGCTGAAGAATTTGATTGGTTCTGCTGGATAAGAAGCATCCACGTCTTTCCATGTCTTCACATTCGGGTCTAACCAAATTTTTTCTAACTGGTCGAGTGTCATTTCTTTGACCCATGTGTTCTCTTTGCTGATTGCGACTGTTAATCCGTCGTAAGCAAGCGCTAATTTCGTATATTCCACACTATTTTTTTCAGCTTCCGCTGCTTCTTCTTCTTTAATTTCACGTGATGCATTTGAAAGGTCTGTTTCACCAACAACAAAACGTTTGAATCCGCCGCCTGTACCTGATACTCCGACCGTGACATCGACGTCTGGTTGTTCGATTGAATACTCTTCACCGACTGCTTCCATGATTGGGAAGACTGTTGAAGATCCATCAATTGCGATCTTTCCTGAAAGATCTGAAGAACTTGAAGAGCCGCCTTTGTCATTTCCGCATGCCGCACCGACTACTGCGATTGACGCTACCGTTGTGATAAGAGCTGTTTTTTTCATCCAAGACATGATTAATTTTCCTCCTCGAAGTATGTCGCTGGTAACGCTACGACTTTATATCCGTTTTCCTTACAAGACTTATACTACCGATGAACTATTAAACCAAAATGAATCCAACGTAAAAGAATTGTAAAGGCGTGTGTTTCTGCGTTTACAAACTCAACTTCATTAGAAAAACAGGTCAATCCATACAAAAAAAAGCGAAGATGAGTTTCCTCATCTTCGCTTTACTAGTTAATTTGGCTTAGTTTGCCATGGAACATCTTTCACATTAAAGTATGCCTTCACTAAATCATGACCAATTTTCGAGTTGACGGTTTCCTGCTCCATATATGGAAGGAACACGGCCCATGCCATCTCTGGATTGTCGTATGGCGCCCAGCCGACTAAGTTCGAGTTCAACGAGCGAACCGGTTGTCCACTTCCATCCCGAAGTGCAATTCCGTCTTCGCCGTAAACACTGACCTGCGCCGTTCCTGTTTTCGCTGCCGCATCGATGCCGGTTTGGGCAATGATTTTCGCAGTCCCGCGTTCTCCTTTGACAACACGATGGAATCCTTCACGGACATGATCAATATTCGCTTGACTGACTTCAATCCGGTTTAAATAGTTTGTTTTAAAACTGTAATCAACTTTCTTCGTTTCGTCTTCAATCGAGTTTGAAGCCAACACTTCTTTTAAGAAGTGCGGTTGTACACGGTACCCGCCATTCGCGAGTGTCGAAACATACTGCGCAACTTGAAGTGGTGTAAAGGCATCATATTGACCAATCACGCGGTCCATCAAGAGCGTGACGCGGTCCGGTGTACCTTGTACCCCTTTTGCTTCATACGGAAGATCAATTCCTGTTGTTACACCGAGACCAAATTGACTGTAATAATTCTGCATGATCGCTGCAGCCGCATCGACGCTCGCGCCAGCGACACCGTTACTCGGGTATTTCGCCATCCGCATCGCGATGTTAAACATGTAGACGTTTGACGAACGTTCGAGTGCCGTCAGGTCCGTAATCGGTCCCATGTTGACGTACGATCCTTTTTTCGTCCCACCAATTGTGATCGGCGCATCATTGATGACCTCGTTTTGACGAATGACTCCTTCTTCGAGCCCCATCGCAACTGTTGCCCCTTTAATCGTTGAACCGATTTGCAGAGAAGTCAACACGTTATTGATGGCAACATCACTGAATTTATTCGTCGCAGTGTCAAGCTTCTGACCGGACATTGCCAAAATTTCTCCGGTTTTCGGATTCATGACAACAGCGTATCCTTCTTTAAGATAACCGCTTCCCATGCCGCGCCCCATCTTGATGGCTTGCTGCAAGATCTGGTCAACTTGTTTGTTGTATTCTGCATCAACCGTCAAGACGAGATCTTTCCCGGATTCGCCTTCTTCACGATTCGGTTCACCGACCGGTTCACCGTTAAACGTTTCATAGACATCGTAAGCCGGTTTTCCGCGCAACAGATCTTCATACTGTTGCTCGAGGAATGATGTTCCGACCCGGTCGTTCAGGCTGTATCCTTTTGCCTTGAATTCCGCTTGTTGTTCTGCAGGAATTTTCGAGTACTTCCCGAAGATATTTCGTAACGTTCCTTCATATGGATATGAGCGTTCATAAAACGGCTCAACCGATACTCCTTTTAGATCTTCAAGGTTTTCATCGATAATCGCCATTTCTTTAGCATTCGCTCCTAATTTAACGAGCTGCGGGTCCAGGGCATAACCGACTTCCATGTTGTGTTTGATGGCGATGATTTCCATCGTCTTATCATCAAAATCGATATCTTTTTTCGTAATCGTATCGAGGCGAATTTGATCCTGCTCCGAAATTGACAATTTGTTCTGTTCTTCAGCGTTTGGATAACGCTTTTCCACTGCCTTCTTATACCGTCGATCTGATTCTTCACTGTTGACAGCTACCCAGTAATCTTTCATGTCACGTTCCGTGACTTTCCAATCGTCTTTCGGAAGATTGATGATTGCCGCAAGACGCGAAGCGATTTCAATCCGTTCGTCGACTTTCGTATTCTGGGAACGACGATAGACAATCGAGTATTTCGAGATCGTATCGACTAACAACCGGCCATCGCGGTCATAAATCTTCCCACGCGGAACTTCGTATTTCGAAGCAATCATTTCCGTTTTTTGAACTTCACGTGAAATCTTTTCACCATTCACAATCTGGACGACACCTAAGCGGAAAATTAAAATCGCAAACAATAAAAATACTACAAAAAACATTAAGTTAAGGCGAAGTGGCAGATGATTCCGCCGTTTTCCCTTCACCGTGATTCGTTTCGCCATGGCGTACTCCCCTATCGTTCAAAAAGTCATCTTGTTTCATTATATAGAAGGAAACTTTCCATAACAACCTATCCCATCATTTTCCGCATTAAAAAACATCGATTCCCGAAATGGAAATCGATGTTTTGATATACTAATTATTTTGCGTCAGCGTAAAGTTTTGCCACATGATCCCAGTCAACGACATTAAAGAAGGCGTTGATGTAATCAGGACGACGGTTTTGATAGTTGAGGTAATACGCATGTTCCCAAACATCAAGTCCGAGAATCGGCGTTTTCCCTTCCATGACTGGTGTGTCTTGGTTTGGTGTTGAAACGACTGATAATTTCCCGCCGTCAACGATGAGCCAAGCCCAACCTGAACCAAAACGTGTTGTAGCTGCTTTTGCGAACTCATCTTTGAACGCATCAAACGAACCGAATGACTCGTCGATTGCTGAAGCAAGTTCACCAGTTGGTGCTGCACCATCGTTCTTTTTCAAGAGTTTCCAGAAGAACGAATGGTTCCAATGACCGCCACCGTTGTTACGGACAGCTGTTTGAATGTTTGCAGGAAGTGAATCCAGGTTTTGAAGTAATTCTTCAAGTGATTTTCCTTCGTGCTCTGACCCTTCAAGTGCTGCATTGACGTTCGTGACATACGTGTTGTGGTGTTTAGAGTGGTGAATCTCCATCGTACGAGCATCGATATGTGGCTCTAGCGCATCATAAGCGTAGCCGAGTTCTGGTAATTCAAATTTTGACATTTTCATGTCCCCCTTTATCCTATTTTCGGAATTTAAGTACTCTTTAAGACTAGCAAAAATAGTTGGTCAGGCGCAAGCAATGACCCTCGAAAATTACTGTTCGTCACGCGGAGCAAATACAGAGACACCGCCGCCTGGAACCGGGAAAACGCCGAAGCCCTCTTCATCGATCACAACCGGTTCTTCTTGGTGGTTCGTATAATCAAACCACTCTTCTCCGGCACGCGTCTCACCGACGAACATTCGTTTTTCGCACATGTCCGCATTCGAAAGTAAAACAGCGCATCCCGAGTTCGGGAATTCTTCGACACCACGACGGACCCAACCGATACAATGTGGATCGTCAAGGTAATCTTCTTGTTCGCCATATGCTTTATGGTAACGGGCATACAGTAAAGCATTGATCATTTCTTTTTTGCCTTCGACCGGGTGAGGTCCTTGGATACCATAATAATCACCGTAGAAGACACATGGATAACCATCTTTACGAAGGAGTACCGATGCATAGGCATGTTGTTTGAACCAGTCATCAATCCACGACTCGAGCGATTCACCTGGTTGCGAGTCATGATTATCAACGAATGTCACCGCGTTCGTCGGGTGGGATTCAACCAGTGTATCCGCAAATAATGTCGTTAAATCAAATTCTTGTCCCTGTTGCGACGCTTCATGGAATTTATAATGGAGCGGCACATCAAATAAATCGATTGTATAATCAACACTGTCTAAAAATTGACGGCAATCATCTAAATCCGATTTCCAGAACTCACCGACCATATAGAAACCGTCCGGATTATCTCCGATCATCGATTTTGCGAACTCGTTGACGAATTCGTAGTTGATATGTTTGATGGCGTCCAAACGGAAACCTTGGCAATTGATTGTCTCTTTAAACCAGTTTCCCCAGTTAATCATCTCTTCACGCACTTCAGGATGGTTGTAATCAATGTTAGCGAACATCAAATAGTCATAGTTTCCGAATTCATTGTCTACTTGATCGTTCCAGTCTTTATTTTTACCGGAAATCTTAAAGACACCCGTTTTCTCTTCCCGGGCATCAAAATCCGTACCGTTGAAAAATTCATGTGTCCAGATGAAATCCGAATATTTACCGTTTCGACCGGGGAACGTAAACTTCGTCCAGGCATCAATTTCAAATTCTTCTGAAATTTCTTGCGAACGGTCTTCCGGATGGACCTCAACGACTTTAATCGTCTCGAGTTCATCTGCTGCTGCTTTATGGTTCATGACGACATCGGCATAAATCGCGATATCATTTTCGTGTGCGACTTGAATGGCTTCGATTAGCTCGTCTTTTGTCCCGTACTTCGTGCGGACCGTCCCTTTTTGATCAAACTCTCCTAAATCATAGACATCGTAAATGCCATACCCTGTGTCTTCATCTGATTGTCCCTTTGACGCTGGCGGAATCCAAACAGATGTGATGCCTGCAGCACGCAGTTCCGGCGCTCTCTCTTTTAAGCGCTGCCAATGCTTCCCATCATTTTCTACATGCCACTCAAAAAACTGCATCATTGTATGGTTACGTTCCATCTCTCTTCGCTCTCCCTTAAATTGCCATAGTATGAATAGTATTGTATGAACATTATTACAATATCTTTAATATTCCCCAAGCAACCAAAAATAAACGCACACTCTTAAAAAAGAGTGTGCGTTCTAAAATGGACCCTGCAGGACTCGAACCTGCGACCGGACGGTTATGAGCCGTCAGCTCTAACCAGCTGAGCTAAGGGTCCTTAAGTAATAGTAGCGGCGGAGGGAGTCGAACCCACGACCTCACGGGTATGAACCGTACGCTCTAGCCAGCTGAGCTACACCGCCATGATGGTTTGAAACAACTAATATAAGGTTACTAAAATCAAACTCGAATGTCAATAAACTATCTCACAAAAACAAAGAGGAATTTCTTTTCAGAAATTCCTCTTGCTTCATTCACCTATTCAGGCTGTTCCTGAACGTTGCTCGAGTACCAGGTCCGTAATATTGACGGCGTGGTCACCGATCCGTTCCAGGTTCGACAGCAGATCCACGAAGATCATTCCGGCCTGACCGGTACACTCCCCTGCATTAACACGCAAGACATGGTGTTTGCGGAATGAACGTTCAAGGGAATCCAGTTTCCCTTCTAACTCAAGCACTTGACGTGCCAGTGAAACATCATCGAGTTCAACGGCTTTAATGGCTGTTTCGACGATTTTTTGCGTCAAGATGTACATTTCATCCAATTCTTTTTTAGCCTTATCGGTAAACGTAATCCGATTGACGATTTGGAAGTCAACCAGTTCGATGACATTTTCGACGTGATCACCAATCCGTTCAAAATCGTTGACGGCGTGCATGAGAAGTGAGTGATCGTTTGATTCCCGTTCGGATAAATCATGTGCCGCGACCTTAACAAGATAACTTGTGACTTCAGTGTTCAAATGGTTAATTGCATATTCGATCTGTCCGGCGTCCGAGACGTCTTTTTTATCATGTGATTGCGTATAACGGTGCGCTTTCCCAAGCCCTTCTTTTGAGAATTCACCCATTCGTAACACTTCAAGTTTTGCTTGATTCAATGCGAGTGACGACGACTGGTTTAAGATGTTTTGATCCAAGTGGCGTGGTTTCGAATCGACGGTCGTATCCGTTCCCGGCACGACTTTTTGAACAAGCCATGCGATTTGCGCGATGAACCAGCATTGAATCAACGTGTTGACGACATTAAATGTACCATGAGCAAAAGCAATTTGCATTTTCGGTTCAAGATCAAGCGCTCCTGTAATCCAGGTGATGAAACTCGAGAATACAGGTAAGGCAATCAAGAACAAAATCGTTCCGACGATATTAAAGATGACGTGCGCCGCAGCTGTCCGTTTTGCCGCAATCGAAGCGCCGAGAGCCGCGAGAACAGCCGTAATCGTTGTTCCGATATTATCACCGAACAAGACGGGTAGCGCAGCCTTAATATCGATCATTCCGCCATCATATAATTCTTGCAAAATCCCGATTGTCGCAGATGAGGATTGAACTAACATTGTGAAAATGGTTCCAACAAATACACCCAGCAAAGGACTATCTGACATCGATACTGTCAGTTCTCGGAACCATTCGCTTGATTCAAGCGGTGCCATTCCGTCTCCCATGAGCGTCAACCCATAGAAGAGCGCTCCAAACCCGAAGAAAATTTGACCGATGTATTGAATCCGTTCTTTATTGAAGAAGAAAATCAGGAACGCTCCCAGCGCAATCGCCGGAAGTGCAGCTTCCTTAACGTTAAAGCCGATGATGAAGGCCGTAATCGTCGTTCCGATGTTTGCCCCCATGACAACACCGATTGCTTGACGTAAGTTCATCAAACCGGCACTGACCAGACCAACGACGATGACGGTCGTTCCCGATGACGACTGAATCAAGACCGTAACGACGATACCGGCCAAAATTCCGAGAAACGGATTGGAGGTATATTTATCTAAAATGTACCGTAGACGGTCTCCCGCTGTTTTTTGCAGACCATCTCCCATATACTTAATACCGAATAGGAAAATACCCAGTCCACCGATAAAGGTGAAGATCATTTCCTGTAAATCATAGTTCATCTTGTCATCTCCTCATATAAAAAGTGGAATTGATTTGTTGTTAAGAATTCATTGTTTCAACCTCCCCTATTATTTAAAGGTCTGGTGAACTTGTAAATAGATTTTCACATATTCAATTGTTAAGGTTTTATTAATCTGTACCAATACAGAATACCCCTTTAAACAAAAGGTTTTTCAAAAATTTAAATCTTGTTATAAAACAGAAGAAAGAGTGATTTCATTGCATTTTTTAAGTCAACTGCTTAATTACTTACAAACTACCTTAATTCCAAACCGTGGATTTTTAAAGACTCGACTTGCCGATGTCTCCCTTTATTTTTGTGGATTAGCATGGATTTCCTTGTGGTCGACAATTATTGATAGCATTTTTCTGAAACAGTCGATTCCGTTTATCATTTGGTTCACCCTGCATTTCATCTTCATTGCGATTGCCATCTTGTTATATCTCTTATTCGTCTCTTATCTGAATCGATGGTTCATTCAGTGGATTTTGCCAAGACCCTGGGCGTTTCGCCAAGTGTTTCCTTATACCGTCGCCGCAAACGTCTGGACCTTCCCGATTGGTGTTTTCCTGTACCAATTCGGATATCAGACTTCAGGAGTGACATTCATTATAATCGGTCATGTCATTTATTCGCTGACACCACTCCTGCTTGTTCGCCTGAAGAAAAAAACGTCCCGCCCGTCTTCTTGAAATTAGATGTATCCTTGCATTTAAGGAAAAAACGTCCGTCCGACGACGGATTGACTTTCCCTTATTCGTGTTAAACAATTGTAAATGTTCAATTTTCGTTCTTGTTTCTCGATTTTTAGGGAATAGTTCGATATGATAGTACAAGTAGTCATAAACAATCTGGCGTTATGCCGCAAAAGGAGATTTTCGATATGCCGAAAATGGTCCATCGCTCTAAGACTCGTCCCGTTCGTGTTGGGGACCTTGTCATTGGTGGAAGTAATGAAGTCATCATTCAAAGTATGACGACAACAAAAACACACGACGTCGAAGCGACTGTCGCTGAAATTTTACGTCTTGAAGAAGCGGGATGCCAAATCGTCCGTGTCGCTTGTCCGGAAGAACGTGATGCGCTTGCTCTTGCAGAAATCAAGAGCCGGATTAACATTCCACTTGTCGTAGACATTCACTTTAATTATAAACTCGCTCTCATGGCCATCGAGGCGGGTGTTGATAAAATCCGGATCAATCCGGGTAATATCGGACGTCGCGAAAAAGTTGAAGCGGTCGTGACGGCTGCAAAAGCCAAAAATATCCCGATTCGCATTGGTGTTAATGCCGGTTCACTCGAGAAACATATTCTCGAAAAATACGGTTATCCAACTGCTCGTGGGATGGTTGAAAGCGCATTACATCACATCAAGATTCTCGAGGATCTCGATTTCCACGATATCATCGTTTCTTTAAAAGCTTCTGATGTTCAATTGGCACTTGAAGCATATCAGCTCGCTTCTGAGTCGTTTGATTATCCATTGCACGTCGGTATCACGGAATCTGGTCCTTTACGTACAGGTTCACTAAAATCAGCCGCCGGTCTCGGTGCGATTCTATCACGTGGTATCGGTAACACGGTCCGGGTTTCCCTTTCTGCCGATCCGGTAGAAGAAGTAAAAGTCGCAAAAGAAGTCTTGAAATCATTTGGTCTTGCGGCAAACGCTGCAACGTTGATTTCTTGCCCGACATGCGGACGGATTGAAATCGATTTAATGGCCATTGCTGCAGAAATCGAAGATTACATTGATAAAATTCAAGTCAACATCAAAGTTGCTGTTCTTGGTTGTGCCGTTAACGGTCCTGGTGAAGCCCGCGAAGCCGATATCGGAATTGCCGGTGCACGTAACGAAGGATTGTTATTCCGTCACGGAGAAATCATCCGTAAAGTACCGGAAGCAACGATGGTCGAAGAATTGAAAAAAGAAATCGATGCGATCGTTCTTGAAAAAGAAGCGGAAAAAGAAGCCGCTAAAGCCAGTCAAGCCTAATAAAAAAGAGTCCTCCTCGGGAGCGACTCTTTTTTTCGTTTCCGCTTTTCGACTGTGTTATACTAGTGGCAGAAAATTTATAGAATGTTGGTGATGTAAGTGAAAATCGGAATTGATATTGATGGAACAATCACTCATCCTTCTTCGTGCTTTAATTATATGAACAAATATCTCGGGACATCGATTGATTTTGAGATGGCCTCTGAATACGAGCTTCACACCTATACGGACATGGAGCAAATCGAGTTTTGGGAATTCATGGTCAAATCAGGTCATGAACTCGGCATCTATCGTGAATCCATCCCCCAAGAACTTGTCAAACAACACCTTTGGGACTTAAGAAAACAATACGATCTCCATTACGTGACGGCACGGTCAGAAATCGTCCGTCCCGTAACCGAAGAATGGATTAAACAACATGAATTACCGCTTGATTCTCTGATCATGACCGGCTCACACGATAAAGTACAAGTCGTCCGTGATTTGTCCCTTGACCTCTTCATGGAGGATCGTCTCGAAAATGCGATTCAAATTGCGGAAGACACCTCGATTCCCGTTATTTTATTTGATGCACCTTACAATCGTCGTCCTGTCCCTGACAATATCGTCCGTGTCTCATCTTGGAACGAGGCCGTGCAACAAATCCATAAGTTTGCTCCCATTCGTTAAACAACAAAAACGGAAACGACGTCACTCTGTCGTTTCCGTTTGTTTCGTTTCCAGCAAACAAATGATTTCTTCCAGCAGAACAGGTTTTGCAAAAAAATAACCTTGGAATAAATGAATACCGATGTCCTTTGCAATTTGAACCTCTTCTCCTGTCTCAACTCCTTCGACGATACATTCCACATGCATCGACTGACTCAGTTGAAAAATCGATTCCAAGATGGACTGTCGCTTTTCAGACTCTTCGACTTGTTCAATGAATTGCTTCGGTACCTTAAGCTGACGAAGCGGTAATAAACGTTCGAGAACATGATAAGAGGCATGTCCCGTTCCAAAATCATCCAGTGATACCGGGAAATCCAATGTCTTAATCCGGCGCAAAGCCCGGAGAATCGGTTGGCTTTCAAAATCCAAAGACTGACTTTCTGTAATTTCAATCTTAATTTGTTTTGGTTTTAAGCTGTACTTTAACAACATCCGTTCAATAAACGGCATAAAAGAATCATGTGTCAATTGCCGGCGAGATACGTTGACGGACAGACTAAAATCGTCTGGAACCAGACTAATCAGTCGTTTTCTTGTTTTACATCCCTCTTCAAAAATCCACTCGCCTAGACGGATGATCAGGTCACTTTTTTCTGCGATTGGAATGAATACCGTCGGACGTCCGGCTCCCGGAATCATCGTATTCCAGCGAATCAAAGCCTCTAATCCAATGAAGCGGTCCTGATTCGAATCATACTGTAATTGGTAAACGAGGTAAAAATCGCGATTCACATCGGCTCTTGATAAGGCTTTTGCTGCTGCTATGCGAAGTGACTGTTCGTGCCGCCATTCTTGATTCAAGCACATCACTTTTTCTGAATCCCGGATACTCTCCGGGAAGGCGGACGTGATTTGATGAATCCGTTTCGTCATACTAGTTTGATCCACTTCTCCATCATCGATGACCATATACAGGTTCACATAAATCTGATGGTGTTCGATTTGATATGGAGTGGACATCCGCTGACTGAGACGTGTCATTTCTTCCCGGCACGATACTCCAGGCGGCTTTTTCATGACGACCACCAGTGTTCCTCCCTCGACTCGAACCATCGTCAAATAAGGCGGTAACAATGTCTTTAATCGTTCGATACAATCAAATAAGACCTGTTGCTGAATTTCCTCTCCAAAATACCGCACGAGTTCATGATAGTTTTCCAAATGAACACCGACTAAGATAAGATCTGTTTGATTTGTGTTCATAAATCGTTCTTCGAGTCCCCGGACATTCAGTAATTGTGTCTGTAGATCATGACGAGCGGACTCATGTAATTGATCAGCCAATTGCTGAAGACGACTGAGATTACGAAGGTGCAGATGATTGATGATTAAGGCGATACAGATTGCAATCCCAATCATCCCTAGTCGGGCATAATGATCTGTCGGATCAATTTCAACAAGTATCGTATTCGATCGAACCATGATAAATATGTTAGTCGCGACGATGATGACAATGGCGTACCAAATCATAATCCGGTCATAGGCAATCAAGGCAATCATTAAAAATAAAAAACAGTTGGCCCAGACGGTGACTGCCGCATAGGGCAACATACTGATAGATACGAACGGGATGCTCAGTAACATGATGGACAAAAAATGTGATTTATAGTGAGTGGACAACTGACTCCGGCTAATCAAAAATGTCGCTATCCCAACACAAAATAAAACGGCCACAGTCGTCGATTGATTTAAGTACGCGTTTTGAATCGTTTGATCTGTCGTCCCTAAAAAAATCAGTGCTCCGACACTCATTAAGAACAACGCAAAATTCCCAATCCACCGCTGCTGATTGCGGACAATCTCATCTACTGGTTTAACAGGCATCTGTTTCCTCCTTTCTTAAAAATTCAGGCTGTCATAGCCATTCGGCGCCACTTCATCATACTCCTGCTCTTCCACTACTAGCAATTATTTCCTTGAAAATAGGCATCTTTCTTCTGTGCTGAAGAAACATACCTATTCTTGACGCTTTTACTGATGCTTTACCTGTCCGAGCTGATTAATCACATCAGTCGCGACAATACTACTGGGATGAAGCTGTTGTTCCACCTGTTTGGATGCTTGAGCATACCAAGAAGCACCAAGTGCAATCAATTGTTCGACCGAAATATGTTTAAAATAATCTTTTTGACCAATCAGACTCGTGAGGATACCAAACAATGTATCACCACTGCCTCCTTTCGCTAATCCACTCGATGCCCCGTTGATGACATAACCGCCACCCTCCGGCGTCGCGACAAGAATCACGTGGGCTTTCAAGACAACAATCACTTGATGTAAGACAGCATATTCGCTTGCTTGTCCAAATAAATCATCCTGAACCTCTTCGACAGTTTGATTTGTCATTCGTGCGAATTCACCGATGTGTGGTGTAACAACAATCGCTTCCTTCCGTTCCGGATAGCTGTCGCGAATCAAGGCACCTGCATCGAGGATTACCGGAACGTCTTGTGCGAGCAGGAACTCCACCCAGTCAGCGGTCGAATCCGAGGTAAGTCCTGGTCCGATTCCAACGACATCCACCTGCTTCATCATTTCTTGGATTGCTGTCATCGTCTGTTCGAGAACCATCGCTTCCGGCGCGTTAACGATGAGTCCGATCTGAGCTGCCGGTACCGTCGCAACTTGTAATTTCCCCACTCCTGACCGAAGTGCTGCACGCGCAGCCAGTTGAATCGATCCCGGCATCGTCTCGCTTCCACCAATCAGTAATGCCGTTCCGTAGGTTCCTTTGTGCCCGTAAGGATCGCGGGTCAACAACGGAGCAATCGATTCGGTCACTAATTGCCATCCGCCAAAGGCCGGCAAACCCAAATCAATCTGTTCCGGTTTTCCAAAAAATGAGGCTGTCTTCAACAAGAAGGCAGACCGTTTAAAGGCATGAAGTAAAAACGTAACATCTGCTTTTAGTGCTTGTCCGGAAAAATCGGTCGTTTGGTCGGACGGCACGCCGCTTGGTATGTCAATCGCATACAATTTCGCCCCTTGCTGTTGTTGTTCACTGACCCATTCAAATAAATCATGTATTGTTTCCGTCAGTCGGGTTCCGTCAAATCCGGTTCCAAAGACACCATCTACAATCAAATCGTATTGCCCGCAGACCGCCTCCGTCACGAGTCCGAAGTTTTCCGCATAATGCTGATGAAGTTGAGCCGTCGTAGTCTTCGTCTTACCGAATGGCGCATGTATCGTAATATCGTATCCATCACGAACGAGTTCACGGCCAATCACATAACCGTCTCCCCCATTGTTCCCCGTCCCACAAATGATCAGAATCCGTTCTTTTTTCGTATGCATGCTCTTGATTCGCTTCGCGATTTCACTACCTGCTCGTTCCATCAAAACTTCCAGCGGCAGACCGGATGTCTTGGCCCATTCATCAATTTGGCGTGCTTCCTGTGCATCATAAATCATTTTTATCACCTCTGTTCGTCCTATTCCCGTTTTGTTTCATTTCAAGCCAGAACAAATCGAGAGGGGTCAACCCAAAAAAAGGGGAACGGATATAAATCTCCGTCCTCCCTCTCTTGCGTTGAATGATGCTTTCACTTGGAATACACCGGATAACTCCTTATTTCTGACAGGCGGCACAACGGCCATAAATCTCAAATTTATGATCTTCGACCTCAAATCCTGAATCTTTAATCGGTGACACCCATTCCATCGGACAAACATCCAGTGTTTCCGTCTTTCCACACGTCCGGCAAATCAAATGATGATGGTGATGACCAGACTGACAGGCGGCCCGGAATTTCATTTCCCCGTCCAGTTCAGTTGTCTCTAAAATATCGATTTCCGCAAAATCATTTAAATTCCGGTAAATCGTATCGTAACTGAGCGAAGGATGTGATGGGCGCAACTCTTCCGCGACTTCCCGCGCACTGACATACCGATTGGCTTCAAACAGATACGCCAATAAATCAAGACGCTTCGGTGTCATTTTGAATCCGGATGCTTTCATCCGTTCACGCGCTTGTTCGATGTTTTTTTTCATGCATTTTCCCTCCGATCCAAAAACGTTCAATCAGCATCACGAGAATAAGCTCTGCGACCGCCAGCATGACAATCATGCCGCCGGGCGCTAAATCAAATTGATACGCCAAAATCAAACCGCTAATCGTCGCCACTTCGCCAAACACGATGGCATAAAAAATCGTCGCCTTAAAACTTTTGGCAAGTCGAAGCGCTGCTGCGACAGGCAAGGTGATTAGACTCGATACCAGTAAAATCCCGACGACACGCATACTAATCGCAATCACCAGGGCAACAACGATCATGAACAAAATGTGCACCAGCCGAAGACGAATTCCGGACACGCGCGCCTGTTCCTCGTCAAACGATAAAAATAACAACTCTTTATAAAACGAAATCACAAATAAAATGACGACACCTGTAACAATCAAAATCGTATAAACATCTGTCAAAGTCACAGCCGAGACCGTTCCAAATAAAAAGGATACAAGATCCATTGAAAAGCCGTTCGCCAGACTGATGAAAATAGCACCTAGCCCCATTCCCGTCGCCATGATGATCGGTATGGCAAGCTCTTGAAAATGTTTGTACTTCGCGCGCAGCCAATCAATCGTCAACGCTGCCATGACCGATGTCACGATTCCGAGATAAAGCGGATTTAAATCGACCAGACTCGCAACCATACCGGATATCAACAGGCTGAGGGCAATTCCGGCTAGTGTGACGTGTGATAACGCATCCGCAATCAAACTCATTCGCCGGACGACGACGAATGAACCGATCAACGGAGCCGTAAAACCGATCAATACCGCCGCAACAAGCGCATATTGTAAAAACTTTAATGTCATGAACGCTTCAATCACTGGACGACCTCCCCTTGGTGGACAAGAACACGTCCCGGAACAGGATACAAGGAACGAATCGTCTGCTCGTCCAGTTCCCAGTATTCTTTAATACCGCAATTACAACCGAGTCGCCCGTCAACGAGATGAATCACATCCGTCACGAGCTTGCTGACGAAGTGGATATCATGTGTCACAAGGACGAAAGTCCGTTTTTTATCACGTCGCAATTCTTCCAAGATTTCATAAAACTCTTTGACGTACCGTTGATCGACTCCGACCGTTGGTTCATCTAAAATCATCAAATCCGGATCGTTGACGAGCGCCCGGGCGATAAAGACCCGCTGTTGCTGACCGCCTGACAAGTCACCGACTTTCGAATCGCGTCGATCCCACATGCCGACTGTTTCAAGCGCCGTCTTTACTTTTTCACGGTCCTGCTTCGTCACACGCCGAAATAATCCTTTTTTCGCATACAACCCCATCTCGACGACTTCAGCGACCGTGACCGGAAATCCTGAATTGAACGATGCCGCTTTTTGAGATACGTAACTGATCCGCCACCAGTCACTGAAGGCTGCTTGATCCTGTCCGAACAAACGAATCGAACCTTTAGGTTTTAATAAACCGAGCATACATTTGATTAACGTCGATTTGCCGGATCCATTTTCTCCGACGATGGCCAGGAATTGTCCCTGTTGTACATTAAACGTCACTTCATTCAAGACACGTCGATCCGGATAATCATATGTCAGTTGTTTAATTTCAATAATGGGTTCTGTCATGTTTATTCTCTCCTTCCGTCTCATGTTAAAACGGAATAGTTACGTCTTATCAACTGTCTTATTATAGCGCCAGCCTTCATTCGTTGCAACCGATGTAACTTTTTTGTGAATAGACGCTTTTAGGGAGAGGCACAAGGTACAATAAAAGGATACAAGCTGTCGTTTTCAGAATCCCTGATTCGGGAAAAGATGGATTGAGTACTCAAAGGGGGCGGATTTGTTTTGAAGAATGAATTAGCAGTCATCGATATCGGGTCCAACTCGATCCGGTATGTCGTTTTCCATCCAATCGATTCCGGTCGATATATCGAAAAAATTAATGTTAAGGTCGTCGCTCGCCTCTCCGCTCATATTGATGAGAATGGTGCCCTCGACTCAGTCGGTATCCGGTTACTGTGCGAAACGCTACAACGGTTTCACGAAATCGGCATTACCCACCACGTCGAAGAAACCATTTGCGTGGCGACAGCGGCCATTCGAAATGCGAGTAATCGGCAGGACATCGTCCAAGCTGTCGAACAGGAAACGCCCTTTACGATGCAGGTCCTGTCTGATGAACAAGAAGCTTACTACGGCTATTTCGCGATTATCAATTCCACTTTCCTGACCGATGGATATTCCGTTGATATCGGCGGCGGATCCATGGAAGTCACGTTGATTGAGAACCGGGAAATGATTGCTTATCATAGTTTTCCTTTCGGTGCTGTCACGTTGACTCGTCAATTTCTCTCTGGAGAAACCATGACGTCAGGTGAACAAAAGAAACTGATTAAATTCCTGCGTGAACAATTCGACGAGATTCCTTGGATGAAAAATAAAAAACTTCCATTAATCGGTGTCGGCGGATCCGCACGAAACTTCGTCCGCATTCATCAGTGTACACTCGACTATCCATTGCATGGGATCCATCAATACCAAGTCCGGTCGAAAGAGTTAGGGAAACTGATTGACGAACTGGAAGACAAAGCGCCTAAACAGTTGATGAAAGTCGAAGGGTTATCCAAGGACCGGGTCGATATCTTCTTACCAGCGTTAATCGCAATTCATGAACTGGCACTACATATCGAGGCAGACCAGTTCGTGATGAGTAATTACGGGTTACGGGAAGGTCTTGTCTACGAATATGATTTACACGAACAGGAACAGCGGCGTATCGAGAATGTACGCGAAGAAAGTCTTTATCAACTGGAAAGTGATTACAAAGTCAACCGTGACCGGATGAACTATCTCGGCACGATTGCCAAATCAATTTACCGCCAATTGGTGACGCTCGAAATTATTCCGGAACGGGCCGCTGACTTACGATTACTGGATTCCGCCAGTCGCTTACTTTATTGTGGGCAGTACATCAATCCGGATACCCGGTCGAATCAAACGTTTTATCTTTTGACGAATACCGATTTAAAAGGAATGACGCATAAAGACCGTTTAGCTTTGGCACTCGTCAGTTCATATTCGTCTTCGAAACGGATGCAACAGCTCTTAAAACC
The DNA here is from genome assembly GCF_049942815.1 of Exiguobacterium sp. R-39. Classification (NCBI taxonomy): domain Bacteria; kingdom Bacillati; phylum Bacillota; class Bacilli; order Caryophanales; genus Exiguobacterium; species Exiguobacterium sp. R-39. The sequence continues at coordinate 884,667 of NZ_CP187965.1, read as the reverse complement.
GTTTAAGGATTGGTTCACGGATAAATCGATCGAGCGGTTTGATTTACTCGGATCCATTCTGAAATTGACGGAAGCACTTGATGTGACAGAACGTCGTGCCGTCGACAGTCTTGAAGTTACTCTTGAAAAAGATAAAAAAGATATCCGGATCATTCTCGATACCGGTGATCATGATTACGGTTTTGAAGTCGAAAAAGCAGAGAAACAAAAAAAACACCTAGAACGTATTATTGATCGGTCCATTCAGTTTGACAATAAAGGAGGCGGCCTTACGTGAAGATTGACTCCCCAGAGTTTTTTAATAACCGGGAAATCAGCTGGTTACAATTCAACGAACGTGTCTTAGGAGAAGTGACGGATACACGAAATCCATTGATGGAACGATTTAAGTTTTTAGGTATCTTCAGTTCCAACCTAGATGAGTTTTATATGGTTCGTGTCGGTGGATTAAAGGATGAAGTACTGGCTGGATTCAATAAACCCGAAAACAAACAGCAACTCACACCGAAACAACAGTTACGTGCCATCGCTACGAAAACAAAAGAGCTTGTCGATCAACAATACGAAGCGTTTAAAGACGTCACCCAGGCGCTAAAAGCAGAAGGAATTTCTTTCCTGAAGAATGACGAGTTAAATGAAATGCAAGCAGAATATGTGAAAGCATTCTTCAGAGAACAAGTTTTTCCGGTTCTGACACCTGTTGCGGTCGATGCGTACCGTCCGTTCCCGATGCTTTCGTCTAAATCGTTGAACATTGCGACGGCCCTTGAAGCGGAAGACGGTTCAAAACGGAACCTGGCACTTGTTCAAGTGCCGGCCGTCCTGCCGCGTTTCGTTGATTTACCGGTAGAGGATGAGGAAACGACTGCTGTAATTTTACTGGAAGATGTCATCATTTCCTTCATTGACTCTTTGTTTAAAGGCTATCGTGTCTTATCAGCGATGCCGTTTCGGATTACACGAAACGCAGATTTACCGTTCCATGAAGAAGGAACACACGACTTATTAAAATTGATTGAAAAAGAACTGAAAAAACGGCGGTGGGGAGTCGGCATTCGACTTGAAATTCAGAAGAATGCCATCAACACGAACTTACTCAATATGTTACGCGATGTGCTCGACTTACAAGACCGGGATATTTATGCCGTCGATGGTCCAATTGATTTGACATTCGCTTTTGCGTTTTACAGCCAGATCGGGGTCGAATACGACCATTTGATTTATCAGACGATCATGCCTGTCGAACCGCCGGCACTTGAAAAATCGAAGAATTTGTTTGATCAAATTCTGCAACAGGATTATTTGCTGCATCACCCGTATCATACGTTTGATCCGATCGTCCGTCTGATTGTGCAGGCTGCTAACGACCCGAACGTCCTGGCGATTAAACAAACGTTATACCGCGTGTCCGGCGACTCTCCGATCATCAAAGCATTGAAGACTGCTGCAGAGAACGGGAAACAGGTTACGGTGCTCGTTGAATTAAAAGCACGTTTTGACGAAGCGAAAAATATCGAATGGGCCAAACAGTTGGAAAAAGTAGGTGCTCACGTCATTTACGGTTACAGCGATTTAAAGACACACTCAAAAATTACATTGATTGTCCGGTTACAGGAAGGCCGGATTCAACGGTTTGTCCATCTCGGAACAGGTAATTATAATGATTCCACAGCTAAATTATATACCGATATCGGTCTTTTGACGGCACGGGAACAAATTGCAGAAGATGCAACGAACTTCTTCAACTGGTTGTCCGGTTATGGGGAGCAACCTAAATGGAATGCCCTTCACACCTCCCCGAACTCGATGCTCGAGAAATTTTTATCATTGATTGATGAAGAAATCAAATATCATAAAAAACATGGTAATGGTCGAATCGTCGCTAAAATGAACAGTTTGACGGAAAAAGACATTATCGTGAAACTGTATCAAGCGTCACGCGCAGGAGTCAGAATTGAATTGATTGTTCGCGGCGTCTGTTGCCTTCGCCCTCAAATCAAAGGTATCTCGGAAAATATCCGTGTCACGTCCGTCGTCGATCGTTATTTGGAGCATTCCCGGATTTTTTACTTCCACCACAATGGAGACGATTTGATTTATTGTTCCAGTGCCGACTGGATGACACGTAATATGCGGAAACGGATTGAAATTCTTTTCCCGATCATTGATGAGGAACAGAAAAACTACATCAAGGATTGTTTGGCTTTAACGATGGCGGATAACGTCAAAGCACGCGAACAGGATGAATCAGGAAATTATCATTATGTAACAAAAGGCAAGCAAGCCTGTGAATCACAAATCCTGATTCAGCTCTATACGAACGGGAAATTAAAAGTAAAACCGTCTTTTGAACACCCACTCGAACAAAAATGGACACCGGTTGAACGGGCTGAAGAAAAGATCACCTTTGATCCAACTGCTGCTAAAAAATAATCGTTGTTTAACGTCAGACATCTTCATATAATAAGCTTGTAAGCGTTTTTTCATATGAAGAAAGGACTGGGCCTCATGCTTCAACAAATTTTATTATCATTGCTAGCAGGTATCATCTGTGGTGTCGTCTTTACTGCTCTTAAATTACCAATCCCTGCTCCACCTGTCTTTCCGGCCATCGTTGGAATTTTCGGTGTGTTCCTTGGGATGAAGGTATTTTTATTCCTCGCTGATCGCTGGCCGTTTTGATTGACAGAAATATTCCTATTCCACATAAAAAGCGTTTTCTTCTGTTATCGAGAAGAAAAACGCTTTTTGTTATTTCTATAGTGCGTCCGCAATGACTTTGTCCCAATTGACGTCATCACAAGCTGTTTGACAAGTCGGTTCTACTTAGCATGTCGCACATTTTCCTTTTTTCGCTTTTTGGTGAAACGGAACAATGAAAAACCGGCATATCCAAAGATAAGCAGTTCAATTAAAATATCAATCATATGCATCCTGTTTCACTCCAGTTACTCCATTTTCACTGATAATAATTATAAGCCTTGATTATATCATGGAGACGCCATCTGAAAAACAGTAAGCGACTCAGGAATAACCCACTGAGACACTTACTGTTTGGGAGAAGTTTGATCCGACGTGGCAGCAACGTCTTCCATTTTTTCGATACTTTGATGTGCGACTCGATGACACGTCGGACAAAGTGTCTGAAAGTGCCCGTGATGTTCGTGCCATTCGAGAATTGATTGCTGCGTGTTTCCACACATTTCGCAACACGCTTTTAGCGGCGCGGGATGATTCCGCTCACGAAAACGTTCCATCCGACGGTTTTTTGCTTGATCGATTGTTGTCACATCCGACTCAAAATGACCGGCTTGCCAGGCTTCGACCAACCACTGTCTGACTTTCAAATCCGTTTGTCCGGGATTTACCTGTAACCCTGACAACGGTGACCCTAACAGCGGGTGTCGTAAATCCACGCTAATCAAATCCAGGCAGGCATACGTGCGTTCCTGTTCATCCGCCTCTGTCAGCCAATGCGGATCTGCCGGTCGTGTTGTGTATTCGCTGAACAAAACTTCGGCATACGCAACGATTCCATCTTTCGTCGCCAAAAATACTTCTTCCCCTTCGGCTAGCTCCGCCGGTAAATAAAACGGTTCTTTCGTTTCATAATATAAGACGACTGCTCGCCTTAAGGCAAATTCTGATTCTTCAACGACTAGTAGATGGCACACGCGACAGACACCTCTCTCATTTAAATGGATGTACCGATCAATGGCAAACGCCACTCGGCGTCAAAGTTTCCTGAGCGTAACATGGCAATTTCTTCACGATAAGGTGCGACCTTCTTTTTGGGATCCAGTCCGATATACGGTGTTTCGAGGATTTTTGGTAAATGGGCCAGATCCTGATGATGAACGATTCGATGTAACGGATCAAAACCGATTTCACCAAATCCGATATTTTCGTGACGGTCTTTTTTGGCACCGCGAATATTTTTCGAATCATTGACATGGATCACGCCAAGACGGTCAATTCCGACGATACGATCGAACGATTCCAATACTCCGTCCAGGTCATGAATCAGGTCATAGCCGGCATCATGGACGTGACATGTATCGAGACAGACGGACAGGCGGTCATTATGCGTCACACCGGCAATGATTTCTGCCAGCTCTTCAAATGTCTTACCGATTTCCGACCCCTTTCCGGCCATCGTTTCGAGAGCAATTTTTACTTTTTCATCTCCCGTTAATACTTCATTGAGCCCTTCAATAATTCGTTTGATTCCGATTTCTTCCCCGGCACCGACATGTGCGCCTGGATGCAGGACGATATGTTTTGCTTTTTCGAGAGCTTCCGCCCGCCGGATTTCTTCTCCTAAAAATGAGACGGCTAATTCAAACGTTTCCGGTTTCGTCGTATTGCCTAAATTGATGATATAAGGTGCATGGACGACGATTTCTTCAATCCCGTTTGCTTCCATATGCAACAAGGCTTCTGGAATCCGCAAATCCGAAATCGGTTTCCGTCTTGTATTTTGGGGTGCTCCTGTATAGACCATCATGGTCGTTGCACCATAAGAGGCTGCTTCTTCACTCGCACCGAGTAACATTTTTTTGCCTGACAGAGACACATGTGAACCGATTTTCATTAAAAATTCCACCCTTCTTCTGCTTCTAGTGTACCAAATGTCAAAAAAAACAAGAACCTTTAGCGATACTAAAAAAAACAAAGTCCACGAATTCTTTCGTAGACTTTGCTCAAGCCGTTCGGCTGAAATGCCGAGGACTGATTATTTTGTTTTACTGGCGTTCGCTTTACGCTCAGCACGCCCGATTCCGCGCTGTTCTTTGATTCGTTCGCGTTTTGCTGTTTCTTTCAGCTTATACTGGTGTTTCTTTTTATAACCTGGTTTGACACGTTTTTTCGCTTTTGCAGCTTCACCGGATAAACGGCTGTGAGCTGTTTTCGAAACCGCTGTCTTCATGTGTGGTTTTGCACGGCGTCGTTCTTTCACTTCGCTGACTTGACCACTCTTCACATCCACGTTGATGAATTCGATACCACGGTCCTCAAGACGGTTGATCGAACCGTTCTCATGATCTTCAAACAATGTGTAAGCCAATCCGTCCTGATCAACACGACCTGTCCGACCGACACGGTGAACATAGAAGTCGAGATCTTTCGGAATCCCGTGGTTGATGACGTGGGAAACACCTGAAATATCGATGCCGCGTGCAGCAAGATCCGTTACGATGACATACTGATATTTGGCTTCATTAATTTCCTTGATGGCTTGTTTCCGGCGACGGGCCGGCAAGTCACCATGAAGCGAACCGACATTGAGTCCCGCTTCAAGGAAGAGAGCTTCGAGTTCGATGGCTTCTGTTTTCGTATTCGTAAAGACAAGACAAATATACGGGTTGAGGGCTTTCGCCAGTTTCAACGTCAAATCAGAACGATCGCGGTGCTTGACCGGAACCGTATGGTGCACGATTTTTTTCGCTGTCTGTTGTTTTGGATCCACATGCGCATAACGTGGATTGTTCATGTATTTTTTCAAGAATGGTTGCAGTTTTTCAGGAATCGTTGCGGAGAATACCATCATCTGCAACTTCTCAGGAAGCGCTTGAGCAATCCGGTCGACTTCCGGTAGGAATCCCATGTCGAGCATTTGATCCGCTTCATCGATGATGTAATGTTTCACGAAATGCGGTTTCAATGCTTGTTCTTTAAAGAGATCCAAAATACGTCCAGGTGTTCCGATCACGATTTGCGGTGAGACTTTGACACGTCCGATTTGACGTTCGCGATCCATTCCACCTGTGATAAGACTTGTCTTGATGTAATCCGGTTGTTTGACGAGGATTGATTTCAATTCCTCATGAATCTGCCAAGCCAGTTCGCGCGTCGGCGCAACGATGATGGCTTGCATTTCTTGAAGTTCCGGATTGACATTTTGAACGATCGGCAAGAGGAACGATAACGTTTTTCCTGTCCCTGTCTGTGATTGTCCAATGATATCCCGCCCTTTGAGCGCTGCCGGAATAATCCGGGATTGAATATCGGTTGGTTTTTTAATACGTGCGTCTTCGAGTGCTTCGACGACGAACGGGTGCAAATCGAAATGGGTAAATCCATTCATATTTGTCACCATCCTTTCTCTTTCTTTAACAATTAAAGGCGAATCGTCCGCCTTCACCATCTATTTCTTCAGTTCAACATGGGTATTGGTCTACTACCGTCATACAAATATGAATACGTATAGAAACGATCGGGAATTTTTTTGTTTTTCGTATGAAGCTTCAACGCGCTGAAGGCAACTTTCATCATCTCTTCAGCGGACTGGACGACTGTCGCGTCCATCGATTTCATGTCAACAGCTTCTAATATAGCACGATTCCCATCGATTCCGACAACTATTTTTCCGGAAATCTTCGCTTTTTTCAATGCTTCGAGTACGCCCATCGCAATATCATCATTGTGACAGTAGACTGCATCGAACGGAATTCCGGAGTCAATCACCTGCCGCATGACACGTTCGGATGTCACCGGATCATAGTTTCCGCTGGCCGAATCGACAATCGAAAGCGTTGGCTCATTTTCGATTCCTTTTAAGAATCCCCGGTGCCGTTCGTTTGTCGTATAGACGTTTGCCGTACCCGTGATCTCGACGATGCGACCCGTTGACTGACCTGTACGCTTGATTAACTCATTCTTAATATAGGAAGCCAATTGTTCCCCAATCACTTGATTATTAGATGTAATCGAACTCACGACAGCATCTGAGTGAATCATACGGTCAATCGCAAATACAGGAATCCCTGCTTTTTTGGCTTCTTCGATGGCACTGCCGATATAGACATCATCCAGTGTCGTGATAAAGATGGCATCGACTTTCAGTTGAACGAATTCTAAAATCTGTTCGCGTTCACTGATGCGGGAATTTTGTGACGTCGCTACTAACGCTTCATATTTATTCGCTTTCGCTTCCGCTTTAAAGGCATTGATCAACCGTTGTGCAAATTCATGTTTGTCATTGACAATCGTAAACCCCACGACATTCCGTTTAGGACTTGTTTCCTTTTGGACAAACATGTTGGAAATGACGAGGACGGATGCAATCCAAATGATCAAAACAAACAACCAGGACTTGTTGAACCTCATGCCTACTCCTCCCGTCTTGGGAAAAAGAGTTGTACCGTCGTGCCGACACCGACTTTACTGTCGACTTCGATTCTTCCATTATGCTGACGGACAATTTGATTGGACATGAACAATCCCAACCCGTTGCCGTTGATTTTGGATGTGTTAAACGCCTGACCCAGCATTAAAATCTGATTTTCGTCCATTCCGACACCGTTATCTTGAACGATAAACACAAACTGATCCGGATAGACATGAAGGTGGACGTGACAAATTCCGTCCGACCCTTTCGAATCGACAGCGTCAAGCGCATTTCCGATACAATTCGACAGCACCTGCAACAGGCCATTTTCCGAAGCATACAACGACGGCATGTGTGCCGGTGTGTAAATCTTGCAGTCTGCTTCATAAGGATGTGATTTCGATTCGAGGATGAACGTTAACTTCTCCATCATTTTTTTCATGTCAATCTGTGCCATCGCCAGCGTTGTTTTATCATTTTTGGATAAATCAAGCATTGTCTGAATCAGCTGGTTGGCCCGGTCCAGTTCAGACAATGCAATCTGCATCATATCCGGATTATTTTGTTTTTCTTCTGACAGCAATTGCAACGCCATCTTAACCGGCGTCAATGGATTTCGGATTTCATGGGCAATCCCTGCCGCGAGTTGTCCGAGCGATGCCAGTTTTTCCTGATGTAAGATTACCTGTTGCTGACTCAACTGTTCGACCCGTGCATGTTCCATCCGTTGCGCATATTCATTGTAGGCGGTGACCAAGGTCTTGACTTCATTTGAGCCGGAACGTTCCAGGGTAATCGGTTGCGGCGTCGTACTTTTTTCGATTTTTTGAACAAGCTCCAGTAGCGGTGCCGTCAATTGCCGTGACATCAAATAACCGACGATCAGACTGAGCACCAGTGTAAGTGCTGCAATGACCAGATATTGTTGTCGTGTCGTATAGACAGGTTCGTAAAATACACTCCGCGGTGTCCGCACCAGTATTTTCCAATCGGTCACCTTCAAATCACGTGCAAAATAGTACATATCTTTATTTGTACTAAAGATTTCATACGGTTTGCTGCTTTTGAAAGCCCGATCGACAACACTTTGACTCAAGAGGCGTTCTTGATCGGTTACGAGGTTTTTCGAGGTTGCGAGCGGCTCACCTTGGCTGTTAAACAAATAGGCCATCGTATCATCATCAAACGATTCCAGTGAATTTCGAAAAACGACGGAATTCATCAGACTGAGCCCTCCACCAAATACACCGACCCGCTCATTGCCATTTCGAACCGAGACATACATATAGGTCAAAGAATCATTTGTTATATCATAACGTGGACTCATATGAAAATCCGTACTCGTCAAGGCTTGTATAAAAGAGTCATCGCGACGAATCTTCGAATCCGAAATACGACGATCTTCACTCGAAAACCAGGTGATCTTATCGGTTTTACGATCATAATAAAAGAAGCTTTTAAATCCGGTATCGATATCGAGCAAATTCGAATCCCGGATCGCCCGATCGAGATTACTCATATTTGTGACATTCAATTGAAGACTCATGATTTTTTCGTGTAAGTTCCCGACGCTGTCACGCAGCGCATTACTTGAGACTTCGACACTTTTTTCACTCTGTTTTTCTGTCTGCTGTTCGACTCGTGAAATCGTGACGCGGTCTGCTGTAAAGGCAAGTGCCGAGATGACAAGACAAATAAGAATGAACAAAACAGCCGTGATTTGGAAAAAATAGGACCGCATCATCTTTTTCGTCTCCATCTTTTCACCCCTTCCTCATTTCTAGACAACTCAATTAGTATATCATGATATTCTCTTTCGGCAGACTCCTCTATTTTCATTCAACTTGAATCAATGGTACACTCTAAATAATCATTCTTTCCATACAAAAGGAGAATTTAGACTATGCTTGTTAAAAAAATCAGTCCCCGTGGTTATTGTTACGGTGTTGTTGATGCGATGAAACTTGCTCAACAAGCTGCACTAAATGATAACTTACCACGACCAATCCATATCTTAGGCATGATTGTCCATAATGCACACGTCACACGCGAATTCGAACGGATGGGTGTCTTGACCGTAGATGGTCCTGACCGTTTAGAAGCACTCGAAACGATCAAAGAAGGAACCGTCATCTTTACAGCACACGGAATTTCGCCAGCAGTCTATGCCCGCGCAGCCGAGAAAAAATTGACTGTCGTCGATGCAACATGCCCAGACGTCACCCGGACACATGACTTGATCCGGACTGTTGTCGCTGATGACTATGAAGTCATCTATGTCGGTAAACACGGTCATCCGGAACCTGAAGGAGCCGTAGGTGTGGCACCAGAACACGTTCATTTGATCGAAAAAGTCGAAGACATCGAAGCGTTGCCTGCTCATCTCGCTAATAAAAAAATTATCGTCACGAATCAAACGACGATGAGCCAATGGGATGTCCAAGCGTTGATGGGGCATGTCCGCGAAAAATATCCGCATGTCGAAGTGCATAATGAAATTTGTAATGCGACGCAAGTCCGCCAGGAAGCTGTTGCAGAACAGGCTGGTGATTGCGACTTAGTCATCGTCGTCGGCGATCCACGTTCAAACAACTCGAACCGTCTGGCACAAGTTTCATTTGATATTGCCGCAACGCCGGCTCACCGGATTGGTGATTTAACGGAACTCGATCTATCATGGCTCGACGGTGTCAACCAGGTTGGTGTAACATCAGGTGCTTCAACGCCAACACCCATTACTAAAAAAGTCATCGACTTCTTACAACAGTATGATCCTGCTGATATCAGTACGCATGACAAGACGCCGTTCCTCGAATTGCGCCGTATCTTACCAAAAGTTAAAATACTTTAAAAAAATGATTCCTGACCGTACTCGACGGTCAGGAATCATTTTTTTAAAGAAATTGAAACGGATTTGTATTCGTCTCTGAGACAAACAAGTCGACACCTTTGATGTTCTGTTTTTCAAATCGTTCTGCTAATAGTTTGACGACACCCTGTTTCATGACCGACTCAACGTGATGTCCGGGATCAACTACGGCAAGTCCAAGTGCCATCGCATCATGTGCGATATGGAAATATAAATCACCTGTCACTAATACATCTGCTCCGGCAAAGGCTGCTGTCGAAACATACTTGTTCCCGTCTCCGCCTAATACAGCTACTTTTTGAATCAATCGGTTTTCATCACCGACAAACCGTAAGTTCTCAACCCTAAAGGCTGACCGGACCTGTTCGGCAAACATTTTTAAGGGAACGGCTTCTTTTAATCGGCCAATCCGCCCGAGACCAAGTGACGGCGATTCAATCTCTTGACGAATCACGTCGTACGCGACTTCTTCATACGGATGGGCTTTTATCATCGCCCGAATGATTTGTTTTTTGTTTAATTCCGTGACCATCGTTTCGATTCGCACTTCTTTAACATGCTCCAGTTGTCCAGGTTGTCCTACATACGGATTCGCTTCCGCCGTTGCTTTAAATTGCCCGATTCCCGTCATGTGGAACTGACAGTCACTGTATGCTCCAATATGCCCCGCTCCTGCTTTCCCTAACGCTTCCGAGACCTGTTGCACGGCAGATTCCGGAACGAAGACAACGAGTTTATACAGTGTGTTTTCGAAAGACGGCACCAGAACCTTTGTATCCGTGATGCCTAATGCCGTTGCCATCAAGTCATTGACACCGCCTTCCGCGACATCTAAGTTCGTGTGGGCGGCATAGACGGCAATATCATGTTTGATACATTTCATGACAATACGTCCCGCAGCCGATTGATCCGTCACTTTTGGAAGTTTGCTGAAAATCGGCGGATGGTGGGCGATGATTAAATCGATTCGTTTTTCAATTGCCTCATCCACGACAGACTCCAATACATCTAATGTGACAAGGACCCGTTTGACTTCTTTATTGAGTGTCCCGATTTGCAAGCCGATCGGATCTCCTTCAAAGGCAAATTTTTTCGGCGCAAATGTCTCAAACTGCTCGATGACTTGTTGACCGTTTGCCATCAGTTCGTCACCTCTTCCATTTTTTGAATCAACCGTTCGATGTTCGCGATTTTTCCCTGCAAGACATCCGAATCGTTCCCGCGCTGCATTTGTTCCAGGATATATTGTCGTTTTTGTTTTTCAGTCTGCCATTTTTCAATGAATGCCGGTGCCTTTTCCCGTGTCAATTGCGGACCAAAATACAATTCCCACTCTCGTTGTTCGACATCATCGGAATATAATGATTCTTCTCCTTTTTCCGCAACAAGAATTTCATAAATCTTCTCATTTTCTTTGACAATCGCTTCTGATAATAAGGCATAGCCGTTAGCGAGCAGCCACTTCCGCACATCAACGGCATCGACGTTTGGTTGTAAAATCAATCTTTCTTCTCCGGATAAGTGATTTTTGCCTTCTTCTAAAATCGAAGCAATCAACGTTCCGCCCATTCCGGCAATCGTTACTGCCGTCACTTCACCCGGTGTTAAGACAGTCAGGCCACTCCCGAGCCGGACATCGACTTTATCTTCTAATTGAACAAGCGCAACCTGTCCTTGTGCCGCTTCCATTGGTCCCACGTTGACTTCACCGGCAATCGCGCGTTCAATCAAGTTTTGCTGGATACAGTAACAAGGCACAAAAGCGTGATCGGATCCGATATCTGCGAGTACGGCTCCTTGTGGAATATAAGACACGACTTTTTGTAGGCGTTGATCAAGTATGACGTTCGTTTGCATGTATTTCATCCTTCCTGATTCATGTTCTCATTTAAAAATAGCGGACTTGGCGTAAAAAAGAAACAGTCGTTTCCCTAAAATTCATCACAAAAAAACATCCATCTCGGAGAAGAGACGGATGTTGATTGACTTATTTCTTTGCAGCGAGCCATTTTGCTAAAGCAGCGGCTTCTTCGTCATTCGCAAGACCGCCAGGCATTTGCCCTTTACCGTTCATAGCGATTTCTTTAATTTCTTCTTCTTTCAGCTTCGCGCCGATCTTTGTTAAGTTCGGACCGACTCCACCTTCAAGATTTCCACCGTGGCATCCTGTACATCCTTTAGATGCAAACAGATCTTCCGGCTTCATTTCAGCTGTTGATGGACCTTTTTCTGCTTGTTTGACCTGATCGACCCCAAAGTATGACAATGAAATCATGGCGATGATGGCGATGATCGCAATCGATGCGAACGGTACTAACGGATTACGCATTTGGATTCCCCCCCATATTCTCTACCCAACCAAGTTGGTGACTGAATGGTATTCCCCGTTACTATTCTACTGTAAAAAAAACAGAGAAGGAAGAAAAAAACAAAACTTTTTCTCCCTTCTCACTAAAATTTCATATTTTCTTCACACTTTGAATTAATCGAGGAAATCTTTTAGACGTTTTGAACGACTTGGATGACGTAGTTTCCGTAACGCTTTCGCCTCAATCTGACGAATCCGTTCACGTGTGACACCAAATACTTTCCCGACTTCTTCAAGTGTGCGTGTCCGACCGTCGTCTAGACCAAAACGAAGACGTAACACATTTTCTTCGCGGTCCGTCAACGTATCGAGGACATCTTCGAGCTGTTCTTTCAATAACTCGTAGGCCGCTGCATCTTGAGGGGCTGTCGCATCCTGGTCTTCAATGAAGTCTCCGAGATGTGAATCGTCCTCTTCCCCGATCGGTGTTTCCAGCGATACCGGTTCTTGTGCAATCTTCAGAATCTCACGTACTTTTTCCGGTGTGATTTCCATTTCTTTCGAAATTTCTTCCGGAGTCGGTTCACGTCCTAAATCCTGAAGTAATTGACGTTGGACACGGATCAATTTATTGATCGTTTCGACCATATGAACCGGAATCCGGATCGTCCGTGCCTGATCGGCAATTGCACGTGTGATGGCCTGACGAATCCACCAGGTAGCGTAAGTCGAGAATTTATATCCTTTTGTATAGTCAAACTTTTCAACCGCTTTGATGAGTCCCATGTTTCCTTCTTGAATCAAATCAAGGAACAGCATGCCGCGACCGACGTAACGCTTCGCAATCGAAACGACCAAACGTAAGTTAGCTTCCGCTAAACGTTTCTTAGCTTCTTCGTCGTTCTGCTCAATTCGTTTCGCGAGTTCGACTTCATCTTCGGCGTTCAATAGATCGACACGCCCGATTTCTTTCAAGTACATCCGGACAGGGTCATTGATTTTAACGCCCGGCGGGACCGAAAGATCGTTTAAATCCGCTTCTTCCTTGTCGTCACCCGTCCCATCGTTATTGACCTTGATGCCTTCTGTTTCGAGCAGTTGAAGGAATTCTTCGAATTGTTGCGCATCCATCGATTCAAACGAACTGAGTTTATCCTCGATTTTTTGATGCGATAGTTCACCATTCTTGTGTCCGAGCGCGATTAGTTCATCCTTCGCGAGACGGAGTATTTCCGCTTCTGATCTTGCTTTTTCTGCCATCGAACCATACACTCCTTCCACATCATGCAGCAGGTCATCGATCTTTCAAACGTCGTTTCCGTTCGATGATCGCCTGCATTAGCTCCGCTTGAGCACGGATATCTGTTTGTTGACTCAACTGCGACTTTTCCTCGTCCAGCGTCCGTCGTTGCCGTTCGTTTTGAACGGCACGAATATAATGACTCAATAAATCCGGATCATATTCCGGCATTAACATAAACTCCAGATCCGCTACGATTCGCTGAAGCGATGCATCGTGGAGCATCGTCAGAAAACGATCAGGATCCGCTGGGGTGTTTGTTCCGTAAAATTCATATAGTTTCCCTGCAATCAGTTGATGGGCTGGATCGTTAAACGCCACACCAAGCTGATCACGTACCTCAAGACCTACTTCCTCTGAACGGATCATATAAGCGAGAAGAAAACGTTCGGCTCGTTTCCAATTCGAGAAAGTACGGTCCTGAGGAGAAGAGGTTACGACTTGTGTCTCCTGCCGTCGCTCTTGTTTCGGTTTAGCCTGTTGCGGTTGCAACGGCTTAACTTGCGACAACAGTGATTCTTTCGACAAGTGGAACTCTTCAGCCAGTTTCCCTAAATAGATATCGCGTAACAATGGATTGGCCGTTCGACCAATCTCCTCAAGCATAGTTTCAATATAACGGACCCGTTCTCCTTCTAATCGAAGGTTTTTTCCTTGCCGAAAATAAAAAGATTTGAATTCAAGGCTTGAAATCCGTTCCTGCTCGATTAAACGAAGAAAGGTCTCTTCCGACTGTGTACCGATAAAAGAATCGGGATCTTCTCCATCCGGAAGACGAATCACAGAACAATCGACCGCAACATCCTCCAATAAACGTAATGCTTTAAGGGTCGCGGCACGTCCCGCTTTGTCTCCGTCATAACAAACTATGACTTCATCGACGATTCTACCTAAATTTTGAGCATGGACGGGAGTCAGTGCCGTTCCAAGAGAAGCTACCGTATAGGGTATACCCGCTTGAGCGACACGTACAACATCCAAATTCCCTTCGACAAGTAAAACCTGCTTATTTTTCCGCATGGCACCACGTGCCTGGGCAAAACCAAACAACAATTCGCTTTTGTTAAAAAGAGGGGTTTCCGCTGTATTCACATATTTCGGGTCTCTTCCGTCAATGGAGCGACCACTGAATCCAACAATCGTGCCATCACGATCTGAAATTGGAAATACGACCCGTCCATTAAATCGATCGCGATAATCGCCATCTCTGCCTATTGAAATCAGGCCTGCTTCTACCATCTCATCCAAATCAAAGTTACGCCGTGCCAATGAATCTACCGTAAACCGGTCCTGGTCCGGTGCGTATCCCAACTTAAATTCCCGCATCGCCGGTTCCTGGATGCCCCGTTGCTCGAGGTATTCTCTTCCGGCGTCACCGGCAGCTGTCTGCAACATGACTTCATGGTATAAATCCGCTACAATCCGGTGCGCTTCCCGCATCCGATATTTCTTTTCTTGATCGGGTGTGGACTCCGTTTGATCAGACCGTTCAAATTCTGGTAATTTGATGTCTGTTCGATCCGCCAGCTTGACGACAGCTTCCGGAAAACTCATCCCTTCCGTCTCCATGACAAAAGTAATCGCGTTTCCCCCTGCCCCGCATCCAAAGCAGTAATACATGCCTTTATCAGGAGAAACAGAAAAAGAAGGGGATTTTTCAGAGTGAAAAGGACATAACCCTGAATAACGATTCCCTTGTTTTTTTAATTCTACACGTTCTGATATCAATTCAACGATATCCGTTGCTTGTCGGACTTGGTCAACCAATTCGTCAGGAAGCCGTTTCAATTGGTCACCTCTCCTTTCGAACGTTTATATACATATACCCGCAATGAAACGGAACGAATACTCGTTCCGTTTCATTAGAAAATTTGCATCATCTCATTAAGCAGCTAGATTAGTATACTACGTGAAAGCATACTTTACTAGTCATGTGATTTGCCGGAAATCCCTGTCAAGATGAGATTGGCCGTTTCCTCGACCGCTTTATTTGTCACATCGATGACTTGGCAACCAATCCGGTCATACAGATTTTTTGCATAATCGAGTTCACGATTGATTCGATCCATCTGTGCATAAGCGGCTTCCGGTTTCAGTCCAAGCGAACGGAGACGTTCCATCCGGATGTCAATCAGCTTCTCGGGAGAAATCAATAATCCAAAACATTTTTCTTTCGGGATATCAAACAGTTCTTCCGGTGGAATCGATTCCGGGACGAGCGGTACATTCGCAACTTTGTAACGTTTTAACGCCAAGTATTGAGACAACGGCGTCTTCGAGGTACGTGATACACCAATCAATACGATATCCGCCCGTTTGATACCGCGCGGATCGCGACCGTCATCATATTTCACGGCAAATTCAACGGCTTCGATTTTCCGGAAATATTCTTCGTCCAGCCGGTAAATCAGTCCCGGTTCTTCTTTCGGCTGCATCCCAAGACGTCCCTCCATTGTATCCAGTAACGGACCCAACAGATCAATCGCCTTGACTTCGTGTGCATGTGCCGTTTCAGCAAGAAGCCGGCGATGGGTGGCATGAACGATGGTATAGACGATTGTCGCCTGCTCTTCTTTTGCGTGTAACACTAAATCATAAATGACTTGATCGTCATCGACGAATGGAATCCGGACTGTTTCAATCGCTTGTTCCGGAAACTGAATCGCTGCTGCCCGCACGACCAATTCACATGTTTCACCAACCGAGTCACTTACTACATAAATACGTTGTCTCATCTGCGAACCCCCCTATTAAAGTTCTTCATCTCGTGCCAGCGCGACCAACACTTTTGTCATGTTCGTCTTCGTCATGCGTCCGACGACTTTTAAGATTCCGTCCACCTGCTCGACGACCGGCATGGAATCGATCTGTTTTTCGATGAGTTTCATTCCTGCTCCGATCAATGTCTCTGATTTCTCACAAACCGTCAGATTCGGCATCCGTGTCATGATGATGTTGACCGGTAACGAGTCCAGTTCCTGATTTCCGATTGCTGCCCGTAAAAAGTCTTTCCGCGACAAGACACCGACTAACGCATGGTCTTTGCCGACAACGAACAGCGAACCGACGTCTTCGAGGAACAGATGAACGATCGCATCGTAAACCGTCATTCCTTCATGAATCACTTTCGCAGAAGACATGAATTCGCCAACGGTCAACGTATCCAGTTTTTCATGCAACATGGAGGTATTCTTTTTACCGACATACATATAACCAACGCGGGGACGTGCTTCCAGCATGCCGGTCATCGTCAAAATCGATAAGTCCGGACGTAAGGTCGCCCGCGTCAAGGAGAGTTCAGATGCAATCTGCTCTCCTGTGATCGGACCGTTTTCTTTAACGATTTGGAGTATTTTTTTCTGCCGTTCATTTAACTTCATCGGCTCATCCGTCCTTTATTCACACTAAAGTGAGTGCATTGAATCGTGCGACTTGTTCGATCGCCGTCGCAAACCGCTTCATCTCGCTAAGACGATTCGTCCGAACTGCGTTGTCATCCGCCATGATCATCGTTCCATCAAAATAAGCAGTAATGGCCGGAACACTCGATTCGAGCACTTGAATCGCTTCGTTATAGTCAGAGGCTTGAACTGCTGCTTCGACTTTTGGAATCAGTTGCTCGATTTGTTCATGCAAGGCACGTTCTGCTTCATTTTCAAAGAGCGCTGGATTTACCGCCACAACCGTCTCTGCTTTTTTCGAGATGTTCAAGACACGGCTGAGTTGCTCCACTGTCTTCTTAAAGGTTGGTTGTTGTGTGGCCTGTTCAAGCATCGCTGCCCGTTTTTCATTTGCTTCGACTGTTAGCTTCGGCTCAAGTGCCGCTTCGATGACATCATGACGATATCCTTTTTCCGATAAGCGGAACTTTAGACGCTGATTGAAGAAGTCTTCCATTGCTGCTTTAACTGTTTCTGCATCCGCTTGATAAAGACCTGCTTTTAATTGAGAAGACACGACGAAATCGATTAGCTCTGACAACGTCATCTCAATCTGACGGTCTGAAAGAATCTGAACGATTCCTTGAGCTTGGCGTCGTAACGCATATGGATCAGCCGAACCGCTCGGAATCATACCAACACCGAAGAATCCAGCCACGCTGTCCATCTTGTCAAGAACAGCTAATACCGTACCGGTTGGTGTGCCTGGACTTTCATCCCCGGCAAAACGTGGCAAGTAATGTTCCCGGATCGCTGCTGCGACTTCAGCGTCTTCCCCTTTCATGTTGGCGTAACGTTCACCCATCATACCTTGCAGTTCTGTGAATTCATACACCATCTGGCTCACAAGATCGAACTTATAAATCGTTCCGGCACGTTCGACTTTCGCTTTATCCGCATTGAATCGTTCCGCCAACTGCAGCGCCATCCCGCGCACACGACGGACTTTTTCACCTGTCGTTCCAAGTTTTTCATGGAAGACGATTTTATCAAGTCGCGCTGCTTGGGCATCGATGTCCGCTTTTTTATCTTCTTCATAGAAGAACTGTGCATCGGCAAGACGTGCCCGAATGACTTTTTCGTTTCCGCGGGCTACGTTCTCGAGATGCATCGCATTCCCGTTACGGACAGTGACGAAGTAGTGCAGCAACGTTCCGTCTTTTTTAACCGGGAAATAGCGTTGGTGTTCCTTCATCGTCGTGATCAGTACTTCTTCCGGCAATTCGAGGTACGCTTCGTCAAATGCTCCGAATAACGCAGTCGGATATTCGACCAGATTCGTGACTTCCTCAAGTAGCGTCGGATCAATCGGCACTTCAAAACCTTCTTGTGTGCTGAGTTTTTGAATTTGTTCCTCAATCAACCGGCGACGCTGTTCGTAACTGACAATGACATGTTCTCCGGCAAGTGCCTCAACATAGGCATTCGGTCGTAAAATCGTAATGTCCTGTCCAAGGAAACGGTGTCCGCGTGTCGTCCGCCCAGTCGCAACATTTGCCACCTCAAACGGAATCACTTGATCATCCAGTAAAGCAATCATCCAACGAATCGGACGCATGTAGCGTAATGACTGCGTGCTCCAACGCATATTTTTCGGGAACGACATCGCTTCAACGATTTGTTTGAGTCCCGGTAAAAGTGTTGCTGTTTCTTGCCCTGATTCTTTGCGCGTCGCAAAGATGTATTCGATCCCCTTCTCTTCTTGAAGGAACAGATCATCCGTCGTCAAACCTTTACCGCGTGCAAATCCTTGGGCGGCTTTTGTCCAGTTGCCGTCCGCGTCCACTGCAATCCGTTTCGCCGGTCCTTTAAGCGTCTCTTCCAAGTCAGTCTGACGTTCCGACATTCCGGTTACGAGAACGGCCAAGCGACGTGGCGTCGAAAATGATTCAATCGCGTCGAACGTGATACGTGCTTCATTTAAGAATGTCGTCACACGTTCTTTTAATTGTGTCTCCGATTGTAAGACAAAACGGGCAGGCATTTCTTCAAGACCGATTTCAAGTAATAACTCATGCATGCGATTCACCAGCTTTCGATTTAATCAATGGGAAACCTAAACGTTCCCGTTCTTCGATGAAACTTTGGGCACAGCGGCGCGACATGTTTCGGACACGGTGAATAAAGCCCGTTCGTTCCGTGACGGAAATCGCCCCTTTGGCATCCAGCAGGTTAAACGTATGTGAACATTTCAAGATATAGTCATAGGCCGGGAAGACGAGGTTCTCATCGAGTGCCCGGTTGGCTTCTTTTTCGTATTGATCGAACAATGTGAACAAGAGATTGACATCAGATGTCTCAAACGTATACTTCGAGTGTTCGAACTCCGGCTGGTAGAAGATATCGCCGTATTTGAAGCCGTCTGTCCAGACCAAATCAAAGACACTTTCGACATCTTGGATGTATGATGCGAGTCGTTCGATTCCGTACGTGATTTCAACTGCGATCGGATTACATTCAATCCCGCCGACTTGTTGGAAGTACGTGAACTGCGTGATTTCCATCCCATTCAACCAGACTTCCCATCCGAGTCCGGCGGCACCAAATGTCGGGTTTTCCCAGTTATCTTCGACGAAACGAATGTCATGTTCAAGCGGATTGATGCCGAGCAATTCAAGACTTTGTAAGTACAGTTCCTGAATGTTGTCCGGTGACGGTTTCATGATGACTTGGAACTGATGATGTTGATACAAGCGGTTCGGGTTTTCGCCGTAGCGTCCGTCCGCTGGTCGGCGTGATGGTTCTGTATAACAAACGTTCCAGGGTTCTGGTCCAAGACTTCGTAAAAACGTCATCGGATTCATTGTTCCGGCGCCTTTTTCCACGTCATAGGCTTGCATCGTCAAGCACCCTTGTTCAGCCCAAAATTTTTGCAGTGTTAAGATCATTTCCTGTACTGTCATCTTCAAGACTTCCACCTCCAAATTTATGCGGGAACGCAAAAACGTCCCTATGTACAACAAGGTTGTACATAGGGACGAGACGAGCCCGCGGTTCCACCCTACTTGCATGCGTCGGCATGCCACTCTTTGACCGGGAACACTCAAAAATGCCGTTCGCACCTGCTTCATTTCCGGCTCGCACTATCCCGAAATCGCTTGACTGAACATCAGGTGTTACTCCTTTTTCTCATCGTGTTCGTTTAGTTAGTTCTTCCGCACCTATTCTACCGAACGTAGAGCGCATCTGTCAATCGTCTCCGAGATTCAGTAATTGATCGAGAACCCGTTTCGAACGAAGGCGGAGACCGCTGTACCGTTCCATATAAGCATCCATGATTTGACGCAATAAACGTTTCGTTTCCGGCTTCACCTCGACTGTACCAATCCGGGAAAAGTCATAAACGGAAAAGACATACAACATCTTCGCCACGGATTCCGTCAAAGAAACAGCATGTTCATCTTCATGACGATGTCGTCTGCAAAGTAAACCACCGTGATTCAACGAAAAGGCAAACGGCGCTTCGGCACTGCCACAAATCGTACAGCCATTTAAGTGCGGGGCGATTCCCAGATGACGTAATAACCGGAGTTCGATGATGAAGGAGACGACATCCGGGTCGAGTCCTTCGTCCATCGCTTCAAGACCATCGACAAACAAATCATAGAGTGCCGGCTGCGGGACCCGTTCATCAAGTGCTTTATCTGCCAGTTCAAGAAGATACATCGCATAAGCCATCAAAAACACATCTTGACGAATTTTCGAATACCCTGTAATGACGTCTGCTGATTTTAATTGACCGAGACCACGCGAACGTGGATACACGTAAATGGCCCGGATAAACGGCTGGCTCGCTGCATTGAAACGGCTGCCGGGTTTTTTAGCACCACGGGCCATGACGGCGAGCTTGCCATATTCACGTGTCAACAGTGTAATGATTTTATTCGATTCACCATACACGACCGTCCGTAAGACAAGCCCTTCCGCCTTATCAATCATCGATTAATACTCGTCGTCTCGGAATCCGAGTTCACGCAGTTGACCTGCTTTGTTCCGCCAGTCTTTTTGAACCTTCACCCAAAGGTTCAAGTAGACTTTTGTTCCAAGCAGCATCTCGATGTCCGTCCGTGCTTCTGAACCGATTTCTTTTAACAGGGCACCACGTTTGCCGATGATGATTCCTTTTTGTGAATCACGTTCAATCAAAATCGTTGCGTGAATATCGACCATGTTTCCGTCTTCACGTGTCTTAATCTGATCAATGGCGACAGCAATCGAGTGCGGCACTTCGTCACGTGTCTTCTGCAGGACTTTCTCACGAATCATTTCCGAGATAATGAATCGTTCCGGATGATCGGTGATTTGATCCGCCGGATAGTACATCGGACCTTCCGGTAAGATTTTCGAGATTTCTTGCAGAAGCGGTTCGACATTATTTCCTTGAAGAGCAGAAATCGGAACGACTGCTGCGAAGTTCAATTCGTTTTGATACGATTCGATGATTGGCGGGATATCGTTCGGATGAATCAAATCGACCTTATTCATGACAAGAATGATCGGTGTATCCAAATCCTTCAACTTCTCGATGATGAATTCGTCACCTTTACCTTTTGGTTCGGTCACGTTAATCATGAAGAGAATTGCATCAACTTCACGTAAGGCGTTTGTCGCAACTTTCATCATGAAGTCACCGAGTTTGTGTTTCGGTTTATGGATTCCCGGTGTATCGATGAAAATCGTTTGCACATCATCTGTCGTATAGACACCTTGAATCTTATTCCGTGTCGTTTGTGGTTTATCCGACATAATGGCGATTTTCTGTCCGATGACACGGTTCAAGAACGTTGATTTCCCAACGTTCGGACGACCGATAATCGAAACGAATCCTGATTTAAATCCTTCTTTAAACATGAAGATCTCCCTTCGTGAATGCACCCGGTAAGAGAGCACCAACTGTCGTTTCCGTGACGTCACCCGTCAGGTTCGTCAAGTAGACCGGCATATCCGCGTCACACATTTCAAACAGAACTTGACGGCATTGTCCGCATGGTGCGACAGGTCCTTCCGTATCTGCTACGACAGCCATCGCTGCGTATTCACGTGCATCTTGTGCCCATGCCGAGAAGATCGCTGTCCGCTCAGCACAGTTGCAAAGACCATACGCCGCATTTTCGATATTACAGCCATGGAAAACCTGTCCGTCTTTCGTGAGCAAGGCAGCTCCGACTTGGAATTTTGAATAAGGAACATACGCTTTTTGGCGTGCAAGTTTAGCCTGTTCGAGTAATTGTTCTGTTTTCATGTCATTTTTCCCCTTTTAGGAACGGTATTGGCCAAAAAAAGGCCGGATTCTTATTGTACCAAATATGGAACGAAGATGCATAGTGCAATCGCAATTGATGTAAGCGCCAACACAAGCACAGCTCCGCTCGCGATATCCTTTGTTGCTTTTGCAAGCGGATGCCATTCTTCCGTGACGAGGTCAACGGTCCGTTCAAAGGCGGTATTGAACATTTCCGCACTGATGACTACGCCGATTGTTAAACATAAAATCGCCCGTTCCATCCATGTCAACGGTAAATACAAGGCAAGCGCCAGGACAATCAACCCAATCGTAAAATGGACCTTCATATGCCGTTCTTCCTTTACCGCCTGACGGATCCCGTTCATCGCATGGGTGAATGGTAACCACCACGTCTTCACAATTTTCCTCGGTACAGTTCAAAGTGATGCAGGATTTCCTCCTGACGCTTCGTCATGATCTCTTCATCTGCCTTTTCGATATGATCGTATCCGAGAAGATGCAGGAAACCATGAACGGCCAGGAACCCAAGTTCCCGTTCGAAATGATTCCCGTATTCCGCCGCCTGTTCCCGGCAACGTTCCACGGAAATGATCAAATCTCCAAGCACAACTGGTTCATCCTCAAGCAATTCAAAATCAATCTCATCTTCTCCCAGTTCATCCATCGCAAACGAAATGACGTCCGTTGCTTGATCCTTCCCACGCCATTCCCGGTTGATTTGCTGAATCTCATCATTTGTCACGAACGTGACGGATAATTCACTGTTCGCTTCAATCTTTTCTTCTGTTGCGGTATAGACCAAAATCGCTTCCACTAATTTCAGTTGTTCTTCCGTCAACAATGTACCTTCATCTGTCATGTAAATATTCATGTAAGTTCCTCTTTCTTTAATTCAGGATATTCAATCCGTTCATGGAATAACCCGGATAACGTGTGGCAGGCGCTTTCACCGACCCGGTAAATGTCACGTGTCGTCAGTTCACAGTCCGAAAATTGATCATCCAACAATTTTTCGCGAATGATTTTTTTGACCAGTTCCTGAATGCCCTCTTCAGTCGGAGACTTCATGGATCGGACCGCTGCCTCGATGGAATCGACAATCATGATGACTGCCGCTTCGCGCGTTTGTGGTTTCGGACCCGAGTAACGGAAATCCGCTTCATTGACTTCACCTTGTTCTGTTGCCTTGACGTAAAAATAACGGAGTAATGACGTACCATGATGCTCCCGGCAGATATCGACGATGACACTCGGTAACTTTTCTTCTTCCAACAGTTCCACTCCGTCATCCGTATGGGCAAGAATCACTCGAGCGGATTCTTCCGGTGTCAGACGGTCATGCGGATTAAGTCCATGCTGATTTTCAATGAAATAGAGCGGACGCCGTGTTTTCCCTAAATCATGATAGTACGCACCAACGCGGGCAAGCAACCCGTCCGCGCCAATCGCTTCACAAGCCGTCTCGGCAAGATTTGCGACCATCATACTGTGATGATACGTTCCCGGAGCCTCGACCAATAGTTTTTTTAACAAGGGATGGGTCGGGTTTAACAATTCCAAGAGACGTGTCGGGGCTAAAATACCGAATGTCATCTCAAGAAACGGTAATAATCCAATCGCCAAGATCGCACTGAAGATACCACTGACAACGGCAAACCCTAACAGAATCGACGTCTCTTTCACTTCCAACTGTCCACTACGCATGAGTACGAAAGCGAGGAAAACCGCTACGTTCGCTAAAGCAATCGTCAAACTGCTGACGAAAATCCGCCGGCGTGACAAGCTGGAACGTAGGAAATAGGTGGCCACTAACCCGCCGACCAATAAGTAAATCGCGATATTAAAGCTGAAATTTTGGTTCGTACTGTAGAAAAAAGTACCTGCTAGAGCCATGAACAAGGTACTGGATAAAGCGATTCGCTCATTCAATAAATTACGCAAAACTAACGCTGAAAATGCAGTCGGCGTTAGTAAATACAGAGCCGGATTAATATCGTCTGCCAAGAAAGCCATCCCGTACGTCACGACAAGTTGCAATATCACAACTAAATACACCAAACTGAACAGCTTTACTCTGCCCATCTTTGCATAACGTAAGTTGGATCGACTGATGAATCCGAACAACAACAGTGTCATCAGAGCACTGACAATCAACGTTCCAAACAAAGGTTTAAGGGATTGCCGGTCAGAAATCAGACCGACGAGCTGCAGTTGACGGTAGGCATCCTGGGAGATGACTTCTCCCCGTTTGACGATGACTTCTCCCTCAGAAATCAAGACCGGTTCCACTTTATCGCTGGTCTGCTTACGCAACTGCTCTGTTTTCTCGGGATCGTACACATAGTTCGTAACAATCAATTGATCAGTCAGCGTTTTTCCGACAGCCTTCATCGAAAACGATAAGGCGGACCGTTCAATATCAAGTCGTGCATTTTCACGCGCTTCCGCCACTTCACCGCCATCAGAAGAAATTCGTTGCCGCATCGCTTCCTCAATGGCCGTAATCACAACGTCGCGTGTCGTCGTCCGCATTGCTGTAGACGATGTGGCAAGAAGCCGCAATTCATCGTCTTGCAGTAAATCCGCGGCTTCCGTTCCCCGGAGCCGCTGTTTGATTCGACCGATGTCTTCTGCTTTTTTAATGCCTTTAAGACTTGCAAACAGTTGCTCGACTTTATCGATTTGCTGTGCAGCATATTCCTGTTTAATCGTGTATTGGCTATCAATTGCGGCTACCGTATTTTCTTTCAGTAACCGGGTGGCTTCCCGGTCTTCCATCGTCAGCGGTGACCGAATATCTTCTTCTGCAATCGAAAATGGATCTGCTGACAGTGCTTCGGGCCGGACACTGACATACATCATCGTCGAAACGATGATGTAAAAGCCGAGTGTCAGCAGACTGATCCACATACCTACTTTGCGCATCCGTTCGTCTCCTTTCCACTTCAAGACTCACCTGTTGCGCTTCAATCGAGTTCTTGACTATACGCATCAATGATTTTCCGAACAAGTGGATGCCGGACGACATCAGCCGAACTAAAGTGTTCAAAATGAATGCCGCGAACATTGCCAAGTAAATTCAACGCTTCTTGTAAACCGGATGCTTTTCCCCGAGGTAAATCAACTTGCGTTAAATCGCCTGTGACAATCATCTTCGAGTGAAAACCAAGACGTGTCAAAAACATTTTCATTTGTTCTCTTGTCGTATTTTGCGCTTCATCCAAAATGACGAAAGCATGCTCCAGTGTCCGCCCCCGCATATAGGCGAGCGGTGCAATTTCAATCACACCCCGTTCCAACAAACGGGCTGTGTGTTCCACACCAAGCACGTCATGTAACGCATCATAAAGCGGACGTAAATACGGATCGACTTTTTCTTTTAGATCCCCCGGTAAGAATCCGAGATTTTCCCCTGCTTCAACTGCAGGTCGTGTTAATACTAATCGTTTGACATAACCTTCTTTTAAGGCCTTTGCTGCCATGACGACCGCTAAATACGTTTTCCCGGTTCCGGCCGGTCCGATACCGAATGTTAAATCACATTTTTCAATTCCCCGGACGTAACGGGCTTGACCAAGTGTTTTTGCCCGGAGCGGTTTTCCCTTGTGATTCGTATGAATGACCGTATCGTATAATTCGAGTAATTCATCGACCCGGTCTTGTCGCGCCAGTTGAATTGCGCTTGTTGCGTCACGTTCCGTTAAGACGGCTCCCCGATCAACCAGTTGCTTTAAGACACCGACGACCTGTTTTGCTAACACGACAGACCGTTCTTCTTCCGCCTGCGCCAGCAATTCATCACCACGATGGGTAAGTTGGACTTCCAGCTCCGCTTCCATCGTTTTTAGTACGGCATCGTTCGGTCCTACGAATGCTTGAATCTGTTCTGAATTCGAAAATACGAATGGGATTCTTTCATTGAATATCACGTTATGATTGGCCTCCTAATGATGGATAACAGTACGTCATCTCTATAAATCTGTTCTAGTCCACTTTATCATTTAAGAAGATTAGATGGAAAGAAAAACCCATCCTCAAGATGTGGTTTCCTTGTTTTAACTCTTTTCGTTTTCTATCCTTGCTGAGCCCGTGATTTTCCCATCGTGTCTTCACAAAAAAAAATCAGCTCTCCACTTACACGAGAGCTGACCTGTTTTTAACGATGCGGGGATTTTGACGCCCGTTTTGATACCGGCGGTCCAAGGACTTCGCTCCAGATGATTGCCTGGCGGATTTCCTCTTGCGTTGTCTGCATCCCTTTTTTCTTATCCCGTCTTTTTCCAATCTCATCACTTGAAATACTTCCAGTGATCTTGCCCAGATTCGATCGTGATTGTTTCTGAGCTTTCACACGATCCCGTTCATCCAAGCGTTGTTGCAATTCGGTCCGCTGATGCTTGACCGGTTGTGTCTGCTTTGGTTGTTTCCGTTTGATCGGAGGTGGAACCTCCCGATTTTCCGGAAGCTTCGTTTCCACTTGATCGACCATTTTCTTGACATAGTCGCCAAATTCTTTAGAGGGAACACGTGTTGAAGAACTGGTCTTCTTTTGATCGGCTGCTTTTGAGATAACCGAGATTACACCAAAGGCAATCATCAGTCCGACCCAAATTAAGCTTTCCATCTAGATCATCCTTTTATTGTGTGTCGTTCGGCGATGATTGACCACCGATGGCTTGACGCATCTTCGTATCAGCCGTCACGTTCAAGTAGTTGGCATAATCCATTACACTGAAGTTTCCGTCACGCAGTGCTTCCGCAATCGCAAGCGGGACTTCCGCTTCTGCCGCCACGACTTTCGCACGCATTTCTTCGACACGTGATTTCATCTCTTGTTCGCTCGCAATCGCCATCGCGCGACGTTCTTCCGCTTTCGCTTGAGCGATGTTTTTATCGGCTTCCGCCTGATCCGTCTGAAGAACGGCACCAATGTTTTTACCGATATCGATATCGGCAATATCAATCGAGAGAATTTCGAATGCTGTTCCTGAATCAAGACCTTTCGCAAGGACCGTCCGGGAAATCATTTCCGGATTTTCAAGAACTTCTTTTTGATCTTGACATGAACCAATCGTCGAGATGACCCCTTCACCAACACGGGCGATGACGGTTTCTTCACCCGCACCACCGACGAGGCGGTCGATATTGGCACGGACCGTAATCCGAGCTTTTGCTTTAACTTCAATCCCGTTCATTGCAACACCGGCAATGAATGGCGTTTCGATGACTTTCGGGTTAACGGACATCTGTACGGCTTCAAGCACGTTCCGACCTGCTAAATCAATCGCTGCCGCCCGTTCAAAACTGAGTTCAATATTCGCACGGTGTGCCGCAATCAAGGCGTTGACGACACGGTCCACATTACCACCGGCAAGAAAGTGACTTTCCAGTTGGTTTGTATTGAGGTTGATTCCTGCTTTCACTGCCTTGATCAATGGATTCACGATTTTTGACGGTGTAACACGACGGAGTCGCATTCCGACTAATGTAAAGATGGAGACACGGACCCCGGCGGCAAGTGAACTGATCCAAAGCGGGATCGGGACAAGCGTAAAGAAAATCGCGAGGAAAATAAGTATTCCTCCTGATACGAGTAGAACGGTCAATAGTTCGGGTGTCATATGAGTGACTCCTCCTTCGTTTTTTGGACTCGAACGATGACTCGTCCGTGTGTGACGTCTTGCACGACGACTTGTTCACCGGCGTTAATAAAATTCCCTTCCGTGACAGCATCGACTCGATTTCCATCAATCTCAATCGTTCCTGCCGGGCGAAGTTGTGTCAAACTAATCCCGATTTTGCCACGCAGTTGTTCTTTATCTTGATGAGAGAGATATCCTTTTTCCGACGATGTGGAGTCTGTTAAAATCAAACCTCGCCATAATAACGATTGGTTCGATTTGATCCGACGATACGCCCAAAATCCGGCAGCAAGCGATAAAAAGACTGCCAAACCGACAGCAAGACCCACCTGACCGACCGTCGCACCCGCCATAATCAAGCTGGCAAGAACTGCGCCGATGCCAAGTACGCCGAATATCCCGAACCCTGTCACGAATATTTCGACCAGCAACATGAGGACACCGATCATGAAGACCGCTAAAATCATCCCTAAGCTAAAAGACATTACTTCGTTCACCCCTTTTTCATCAGAATCAGACGACAACATGTTTCATCTTTCTGAACATGGCTCATTGTTACTTTTATTATATACGCTTTCATCTTAGAAAAGGTTTCATAACTTTTATCAATTTTCGAATTTTTCCGATTTTATTGCATAAAAAAAGGCATCCCGGAGGACACCTTTCAAAACGGGTTAATGTAGTTGTTGTTTAACAAGGCGATTAATTAAAGCACCGTCCGCTTTACCCTTAAGTTGCGGCATGACGACACCCATTACTTTCCCCATATCCGAAGGAGCCGAGGCACCCGTCTGCGCAATTGCTGCGTTGACGATTTCCTGAACTTCTTCTTCCGAAAGTTGTTTTGGCATATAAGCTTCGAGCACGATTATCTCTGCTTGAATCTTCTCGACGAGGTCGTGACGATCAGCGCGTTCGAATTCTCGGAGGGAGTCGTTGCGCTGTTTCATCTCACGTGAGAGTATAGTTAGCTCTTCCTCATCAGTTAATTCTTGCTTACCGAGTTTAATCGCTTCATTTTGCAGGGACGACTTCACCATCCGAATCGTCGTAAGACGATCTTTCTCACGCGAACGCATGGCTTCCTTCATATCCACTGTCAAACGCTCTTGAAGACTCATGAGGATACACCCTCTCTTACGTTAGAACTTCTTACGCTTACGCGCAGCCTCCGATTTAAGCTTACGTTTTACACTTGGCTTTTCGTAGTGTTTACGTTTACGAACTTCAGCAAGCGTACCATCTTTTGAAACACCACGTTTGAAGCGACGAAGTGCGTCTTCAAGTGATTCATTTTTACGTACACGAGTTTCCACTAGTTTTCCCTCCCTCCGATATTACCGACTAAAGGAAACGTGTCAGACACGTCATACAACATTATAGTAGGAATATACAAAATGGTCAATAGTTGATTAACCAGTTTTGCTTCATTCCTGAGATGTTCCTTTTTGTTCTTTTCTATAGTCTCATGTTGCTCCCGTATTTACAACAAATTCATGGTTATTCAACTAAAAAAACCGAAATATTTTGTAAGCGTTTTCTGAAATTTTATGAAATGTTTTGTCAAAATGGTGAATGATGTGTCAAAATAGACACAGTTATCTGAAAAAGGAGTTGTTTTCATTTGAAAGAAGCCAAGCGAATTATTTGGGGATTGATTTTAGGAGTTATCCTCGGAATCATTCTCGCCATGTTACCAGACAAATCTATTTACGAAGGATTGAATAAGTATGCGCTTCAACCAATCGGTACGATCTTCTTGAACCTGATTAAGATGCTCGTCGTCCCGATCGTCTTCTTCTCGATTTCCCTTGGAGTCATGGGACTCGGAAATCCAAAAGAGCTTGGCCGTGTCGGCGGAAAAGCCATCACGTATTTCATGACGACGACAGCCGTCGCCATCGTCATCGCCCTTGGTCTGTCACTGTTAATTAAACCGGGGACATTCGGTAATTTTGCAACAGACAACTTGAAATATGACCAAGGCAACTTACCGGATACGAGTTTAATCAATACGATTGTCGGCATGTTCCCGACCAATCCGATTACGTCGATGGCAGAAGGCAACATGTTACAAATTATCGTCTTCAGCGTCTTCATCGGTTTCGGCATCACGTTCCTTGGCAGCAAGGTCTCGACATTACGTTCATTCATCGAACAAGGAAATGACTTGATGACGTATTTGATTGGGCTCGTCATGAAGATGGCACCACTCGGCGCATTCGCTTTGATTGCCTCTGCTGTCGGCTCACAAGGATTTGATTCCTTAAAAGCGATGGGTCTCTATATGGGAGTCGTTATCCTGGCCTTGATTGTCCACTCTCTGCTGACGTACGGATCAACCGTTTCACTGCTCGGAAAAATGAATCCGTTTTTCTTCTTTAAAAAGTTTGCTCCGGTCATGCTGTTTGCCTTCTCGACTTCGTCGTCGAACGCAACGTTACCGGTCGCGATGCAGACGGCACAACGTGAACTGAAAGTGCCGCGTTCTGTATCGAGTTTCGTTCAACCGCTCGGAGCGACGATCAATATGGACGGTACAGCCATCATGCAAGGGGTCGCCACCGTCTTTATCGCTCAGGTATATGGAATTGATTTATCGCCTTCTCAACTCGCGACAGTTGTTTTGACTGCCGTTCTCGCTTCTGTCGGAACAGCCGGCGTACCGGGTGTAGGTCTCGTCATGCTGACGATGGTTCTCCAGTCCGTCAATCTGCCTGTCGAAGGGATTGCCTTGATTATCGGGGTCGACCGTCTGCTTGATATGATGCGGACAGCCGTCAATATCACAGGTGACGCCGCTTGTGCCGTTATCGTCGCAAAATCAGAAGAAGGTAACCTGAACGAAGAAGAGGAAGAAGACGAGCGTTACGCTTAACTTTTCCTTAGATGAAAAACGCGCTACCCTCGTGAGTCATTCACAGGGGCGGCGCGTTTTTGAGTTGATTATTTTTTTAGGACGTACGAGCTGAGCGGATCAACCGTCACGTTGCCTGATACTTTCTTCAGTGTTTTTGTTCCGGCGGTTTTACCATCGACGATCACATTCCATGTTCCTTTTGGTAACGTCATCTTGACGGCTTGACGTTTCGCATTGTGAACGACATAAAGATCTGTTTTTTGCTGAGGCGCATCATCTGATAATTGATACGCTACAACCTGCTCTGGTGACGATGTGAACGTCAGGTAGCGGCGGATGTCTTTTGCTGTTCCTAAATGAAGAGCAGGATTTGCTTTCCGGACTTGAATCAGACCTTTCATATAGTCGACATCAGTTTGACGGTCCATTTTACGTTTCCAGTCGAGCTGGTTAACGGAATCCGGTGACTTGTACGAGTTGTGGTCGCCGCCTTTTGTCCGCATGAAATCTTGACCGGCATGGATGAATGTTGTTCCTTGTGACGTCAGCAGAATACTTGACGCCAAGCGGTGCATCTTTGTTTTCGTCGCATCCGTATCTGTCGGATTCGTTAAGTTCAACTTATCCCATAATGTGTGGTTATCATGGGCTTCGACGTACGTGATGGCTTGATTCGGTTCTGCTGCGAATCCCGTGATGTCTTTGCTGTACGCAATCTCACCGACGATTCCGCGTTTAATGCGTGTTTCAAGACCTGTTTTACCGTTGATGAAACCGGCATCCGTGTCTTCAAAGACACTTCCTTTAAGTGCATCGCGCAAGTTATCGTTGAAATGAGCGATTCCCGGCATTTGCTTGGCATTCGTCTGGTTGGCTTTGTCTGCTTCCGGAAGCGGTGTTCCGAGACTCCAGCCTTCCCCGAAGACAAGAATCGACGGATCGATTTTAGTTGTTGTTTTTTTGACGGCATTCATCGTCTTGACGTCATGAATCCCCATCAAATCGAAGCGGAAACCGTCCCACCAGTATTCTTTTGCCCAGTAGGCGACAGAATCAACAATCAATTTATGCATCATTTTCCGTTCGGAAGCCGTATCGTTTCCGACACCTGTTCCGTTGGCGAGATCGCCGCCTTCCGTGTAACGGTAGTAGTAACCCGGAACGATTTTATCGAGATTCGATGCTTTCGCGTCAAACATATGATTGTAGACAACATCCATGACGGCACGAAGTCCGTTATCGTGCAAACCTTGAATCATTTGTTTCATTTCTTTAATCCGGACTTTTGGATCGTACGGATTCGTCGCGTAAGAGCCTTCCGGTGCATTGTAGTTTTTCGGATCATAGCCCCAGTTGTATGTTTTAAGCGGATTCGTTTCGTCGACAGAAGCCGTATTGAAATCATAGACCGGAATGAACTGGACATGCGTGATGCCAAGCTCTTTCAAATGATCGAGTCCTGTTTTCGTTTTCGTTTTTTTACCATCCTTCAACAAACGTGTTCCCGGCTCGACAACACCGAGATACTTTCCTTTTTGCTTGATGCCTGAATCGTACGTGTTTCCTGTGACATCAAACATCGACAAATCCCGGACATGCGTTTCGTAAATGATGGCATCAGTTGTTTGTTTCAGCGGCATTTTTGATTTTGTCCAACGTTTTGGGTTCGTCTCTTTCAGGTCGACGACCACTCCTTGATCTCCGTTGACAGCGACGGCTGTCGCATAAGGATCAACGGCGCGTGTCGTTTCTTTAGCGTGTTTGACTTCATAGGTGTATCCTGCTCCGTCAAGATCGCCTTTGATCGTTACACTGAAGACCCCACGGTCGCCACGGACCATCTTCACTTCACGGACGATATTCTTTGTAGTGGCCGCTTGTGTTTTCGGTAATTTGTAGAGTTCCAGTTCGACGGCTTGCGCAGTCGGTGCCCAAACGCGGAACGTCGTTTTTCCTTTTTGATAGGACGTGCCGAGTTTTCCATCATACGCATATTTTTTGTCAAAAGCATCGGAACGCAACACGTTTCCTGCTTCTAAAATCCCTTCCCCGAACACCGGGTGCGAGACCGTAATGACATCTGCTAAATCAATGTCCGTCGTGACGGTTACTTTTAACGTCTTCGCATCCACTTGTGTGACAAGCGGATTGACGAGTCCTTTAAAGGTCAGCGTTTTTAAATCTTCTGACGTAATCGGCGAGTTCGTTTTCAACGTCATCGTCTTAAAATCATCGGCCAGGAAACTTTTGAATTTTGGCGTCCGATCGATATCCGGTTGGCTGTAATAAACCGTTTGATCGCCTTCAATCAGCCAAATATCCTTCGCTCCCGCATAATAGAAACGATCCGCTCCGTCTTTTTCAGACCATCCTTCGATATGAGGAATGATTCCGACAAGACGTTCCTTCGTCTTATTCGCCAGTATGACGTTTGCTACAGCGCCAAATGCGTCTTGACCGTCAAATTCAAACCGTTTTCCATCCTGAGCGTTTGGCCATGCCCACACCCCGTACTTCTCGTAGTCATTGTCATACCGGTAATAATGAATGTTCGTGTTGACGGACTCGACGTCATTGCCGCCCGTCGGATTAACCGGTGAAACTTCTTTGCTACCCGATTCAATCCAAACTTCGGCAACACCGTCTTTGATCATGTCTTTTGTGATGAAGCGGTCGTTTTCCGAACCGGCATCTTTGTTCCAGGAATCATCGCGGACGATGAAACCGATTTTCTCCGGTTGATCAACCGGAAATTCGTAAGCGGCAATTTTTCCGTAAGCATCTTGACCGTTAAAGGCATGTGCCTTGTTCGGGAAATAATCCGGCCCATTTGCCCACAACCAGAGATTCCAATCTTTTTCTGACGTTTTATCTTCTTTGTAGTGAATGATGACCAGTGTCGATTCTCCTTTTTCCAGTGCCAGACCATTTACCGGAACTAAACTAAACATCAGTGCAAACGTTAGCACAACTGCACAGACTGATCTCCATCGATTCATGCCGTATCCTCCTTGGATTTATGTAATCGTTTTCATTTTCATTCTCCATTCGTTCGGCTGCTCTGTCAAAGCTTATTTTAGTTCACTAAAGAAAATAAGACTTTTGGACCAACGCGGACGTATGACCATAAAAAAGAGGCTGACTTCCCAGTCACCCTCTTATATTTTCATTTTGATTGACGATCCGTCACTTCAGTAATTGCCTGCTTCGTGACTTTCATCGAGTGATCCGATGCAAAGAAATACCAGACACCGTCACTTGCGATATAGCCTTCCCCTTCAAGTTTTAACGGTTTTAACCGCTCGAATCCCGCCTGATTTTCTTGTGCGAGTTGGGCTGCTTCGGAAAACGTGACATTTGTACTAAAGTTATTTTTCAGGACCCGACTGACATCTTCCAAGTTCGTCAGGATATCGGGTCCGGCAAGCTTCATGCCGACAGCTTCAAGTACCTGCCGCTGACGAATTTGCCGTCCCATGTCCCCGAGCGGATCCTGTTTTCGCATGCGTGCATAACCGCTCGCTTCAAGTCCGGTCAGTTTTATTTTTCCTTCAGCGTAGTCTTTTTGTAAACGCCGGTCGTTCCAACTAAACGCAGACGGATTATCGACAGTGACTCCGCCGACCGCATCGACCAGCTCGATCAGACCTTCCATATTGATTTTGGCGTAATACGGAATCTTGACGTCAAAGGTCTTCTCAACCGTCTCAATCGTCTCTTCCACTCCACCGTAAGCATAGGTATGATTAATTTTCGTTTTCGTACCATCTGACAGTGTCACCTGCATATCACGTGGAATCGACAGTGATGTCGCTTTTGGTGTTTTCGGGTTAAACGACAATAACATGATGGCATCGGCCCGTCCCGGATCGTTTTTTCGTTCATCCACACCAATCAACAGGACGTTGACCGGCTGCATCACTTCAAGCGGAAGCTTTTTTTGCCCTTTTAGCGGAGTAATGAAACCGTCCGCCGTATGTTGCAACTTTAAAAAAGCATACCCGGTCGTAGCGCTGACAATCAAGATGCATGCCAATAACAATGCACTGATTACACGCCATCCAATCCAAGGTCGCCTCTTTCGCAAACGTGATTCCACAGCGGTACCTCCTATAATTTCTGCTGATACGTCTTCATTAATCCGGCGATATTCGCATTGTGTAAAAAGACGACGGCATCCACATTTTTTTGCTTCGCAAATTCAGAGGCATCAAAGTCTTTATGGACATAGCGGATATCAACGACTTCGAGATTCGCACTTCGGGCAAGAAACGGCAGCACAGGATTGGCGAAGGAGTCTTTGAGGACAAGTAACTTCGGTCCTTTCGTTTTTGACGTCATTGATAAAATACCGTGGTTACCGCGCATAAAGACTTCGTAACGGTCGGCATAGTCGCCCTCTTCCTTAATAAATTGCTCATCAATCAACGGCTGACCGCATTTTTTGTCGTAGCAGACGTCGATACCCTTAAATTGGCCGGCATCGTAATATTCAATTTTGTCTCCTGTGCTCGCATACGCAAGTGTCGTCTTGCGGGCGAGTGAACCAAAATACGGATGTTCCGATGCGCGTTTTGATTCAGGATCGACTTCTACTTTTTTTAACGTCGGTTCTGTTTTGGCGACTGTACGGATAATTTCGCCATAGGCTTGATAGGCACCATCTACGTTCCAGTGATGATCTGTCTTAAAGTAATCCGTCAGCTTTAACGCATCAAGGGGAATCGATGTAATTCCTGCTTTCATAAAGCCGGCTTGCATCGTCTTGTACCGTTGCTCAGCGTTTGAGGCGACATAGTCCGGAATGATTCCATCCCGTTCCGCAATAACGGTCTTGGATGGTGCAAGTGCGAAGTAGACAGGCCGATCAACATCTTTCGTGAACTGTTGAAAAGCACTCGGAATGACCGGTTGTGCCGCTTGACTCGGTTCAATCATATAGCCGTTTTCAGCAGTGTAGATCCCATTTCGAAACGGCTGTTGAAACAAATTTTTCGATAGACGTGCCTGCATTTCAACGAAAGTACCACGTAACAATAACTGATCCGCAAAATAGCTTTCCATCTTCAGCATATCCTTACCGGAAGCCACTCCTTGCATAGTCGGTTGAACGGAATGTGCAAGTGTTCGATTTTCAAGTTGGGAACTGACACGGTCGTCGCGAAGAATCGTTCCAATTCCGATTGTCAGCAAAATGATAAAAAAACTGATGATCGTCAGCCACATCATCTTTTTCTCAAACGTAGTTCCCGGTTGTGTCTGTTTCTGATTCTTTTCAATAGGTTGCGCCACTGGTGTTCCTCCTCTCTAGAAACGGAAATAAATGAAGGGATTGAATGTACTTGCAACCAGTGCAGATGTCGCGAGGAATAACAAAACCATCGCATATCCATATTGCAACGTCTGTCCGATTTTGCCCGATGACTGGACAAATCGTTCTCCAATCCGTTTTGGAATCGGTGTTGCGGCAAGACATGCAAGTGCTAAGATGACACCGTTTTGGACAAGTTGGTAACTCGCACGGTCATCCCAAAGTACGTCCGGCATAAACATTGCTTGAATATACGTGATGGCTTCCGGGAACGTTTCCGATCTGAAAAAGACCCAACCGACCAGAACCAATACGAGTGTCCAGACCGTTGCCAGTACCGGGACTCGCGCCAATAACTTCCCGAGAAATGCTTTTTCAAGCATGATCCAGATTCCGT
This sequence comes from Exiguobacterium sp. R-39, assembly GCF_049942815.1. Classification (NCBI taxonomy): domain Bacteria; kingdom Bacillati; phylum Bacillota; class Bacilli; order Caryophanales; genus Exiguobacterium; species Exiguobacterium sp. R-39. The sequence continues at coordinate 848,184 of NZ_CP187965.1, read as the reverse complement.
AATAGACGCCCCAGGCGACGAACGTCCAGCTCGCTCCATGCCAAAGTCCGGTCAACATCCAGACGATTCCGAGGTTCCGGTATTGTCTCCAGGGTGAAACCCGGTTCCCTCCAAGCGGAATGTACACATAATCCCGAAACCATGATCCAAGTGAAATGTGCCAGCGACGCCAAAATTCAGACACTGATTTCGAAATATACGGATAGTTGAAGTTTTCAAGAAAATGAAAGCCGAACATTAATGCAAGTCCGATTGCCATGTCACTGTATCCAGAAAAATCAAAATAGATCTGCAGGGCGTAAGCAATGATCCCAATCCATGCGAGCCCCATTGATAAATCCTTCATATCAAAAATGGCATCTGCTACTTGACCGCAGCCATTTGCTAAAATCAACTTTTTTGATAATCCGATGATGAATCGGCGGACCCCTTTCGAGAAGTCCGATACGGTTTCTTGACGGGATTCAATCTGACTCGCAATCGTGTTGTAGCGGACGATCGGTCCTGCGACCAGTTGCGGGAAAAAGGCGATATACAATGCTAAATCAAGCGGATTTTTTTGCACGGCTTCCTTTTCCTTGTAAATATCGATGACATAACTCATCGCGTGAAATGTATAGAAGGAAATTCCGAGTGGTAAAACGATTTCCGGAACAAAAAAATCGGCATGAAACGTCTTATTGACAGACTGAACAAAAAAACCGCTGTACTTGAACCAGCCAAGTAATCCTAAATTGACAGCAATCATGCTGAACATGATCCATTTCACACCGATGCGGTGGCGGTAGACGTCTACGAATAATGCAAAGAAATAATTAATGCCGACACTTAACAGCATCAATAATGCAAATCGCGGTTCACCAAACGCATAAAAGAAAAGGCTTGCTACGAGGAGCCAGCCATTTCGAAAGCTTCTCGGCAACAGATAATAGACAATCAGTACCGTCGGCAGAAATAAAAACAGAAAAATCGTTGAACTAAATAACATGATAGGATTCCTCCTGTTTGAGCGGAACAAGCCGATTGATGTGTAACATCGTCAACCGGACCCGCATGTCCCCTTCAAGTAAAAATTTGAATGCGATTTTGAAATAGTCGGCTCCTTTAACTCGATTCAGTTGAAAGAAACATGTAGTCGGACCGTCCACTGTCAACCATTCCGTTTCGGAATGCATCCGTTTTTTTTGTCCGTACTGCATCTTAAAGATTTGAATATCACACGGTTCGGTTGCTTCTAATTCACAAGTGAGGGTGATTGTCTCTGCCTGTTCAAAGGAAGCATCTGCCCGATACAATTTTGACGGAGGATACTGAAACCCTTGATCAAACAACTGGATGTACAATTTATTAGTCGGATCGGCTTCTTGAAAATCAAACCAGACCCCTTTCTGATCTTCTTCAAGTAAAATCTTTTCCCGGTTGCCTTGCGGAAAAAATTGATAACTCGCCAGTTCCAGTGGTCGTGAACTCATACCGGTACCTCACTTAAAATAGCATCGACGATCCGCTCAGCCGCATGCCCGTCTCCGTAGGGATTCGCTGCTTGCGCCATCGCGTCGTATGCCATCGGATCTGTCAGCAAGTGATGACCGGCTGTATAAATACGTTCCGGATCCGTTCCGACGAGTTTCAACGTACCGGCCTCGACACCTTCCGGCCGTTCCGTCGTCTCACGTAATACGAGAACCGGGACACCTAACGAAGGAGCTTCTTCCTGAATCCCGCCGGAATCCGTCAAAATCAACGTCGCCCGGGCTGCCAAGTTATGAAAATCGAAGACATCGAGTGGCTCGATTAATCGGATACGCGGATGGTGCTTCAATTGTTCGGCTGCTTCGAGTACAACCGGATTCGGATGGACCGGATAGATAATTTCAATATCCGGATGACTGTCTGCTAATCGTTCAATGGCATCAAAAATCTGCGATAATTGCAGATGATTTTCCCGACGGTGAACAGTCAACAGAATCAACTTGCGACCGCTTGCTGCAAGACTTTTTAAAACGGGATGCGTGTAATCATCAGACACAGTTGTTTTTAATGCGTCAATGACGGTATTACCGGTCACGATGATCGGACTTTTTTTATTCTCGAGGCGCAGATTTTCTGCTGCTTGATCTGTCGGCGCAAAATGGTAATCCGCGAGTACACCCGTCAATTGACGATTCATTTCTTCTGGAAACGGTGCATACTTCTGATACGTCCGTAAACCGGCTTCGACATGTCCAACCGGAATCTGTTGGTAAAAGGCGGCGAGTGAAGCAGCGAATGTCGTTGTCGTATCCCCATGGACCAACACCAAATCCGGTTGCTCTTTTTCCAGGACACGACGCATCGCATTCAAAATCCGTGCCGTCATCTCTTCGAGTGTCTGGCGTGGACGCATCAAATCCAAATCATGATCCGGAACGATTTGGAACAGTTCTAGGACTTGATCCAGCATCTCCCGGTGTTGTGCCGTCACGACGACAATCGGTTCGACTCCTTCTCGTTTTTCCAATGCTTTGACGACAGGTGCCATCTTGATTGCTTCCGGTCTCGTTCCGAACACTAACATGACTCGTTTCATTCGTTCCATCCCCTATCCGTTATTCATGACGACAATTCAATCGTTTCACCGCGTGTTGAACGCTCGATTTCATCACTTCGCCCTGTTCGTTTTTTCGTAACATAATGTGCCGCTTGTTTTTTTGTAAGTTGTTTGTACCAATAAAGGTACTTATTGTACTCCGCCATCGTTTCCGTTGTCGGACCAAACATCCGGACTTCTCCGTACTCGAGCCAAAGGACTTTCGTACAAAAACTTTTGACTTGATTCAAGGAATGACTGACAAAAAAGATTGTTTTTCCTTGGTCACGAAACTCCCGCATCTTATCGAGACATTTTTCCGTAAACGTCTGGTCACCGACTGACAAGGCTTCATCGATAATCAAGATGTCCGGATTGATGTTGATCGAGATTGCAAAACCAAGCCTTGCCCGCATACCGCTCGAGTATGTCTTAACCGCCTGATCAATGAAATCCCCGATATCTGCGAACTCGAGAATTTCCGGCGTGATGGCTTGAATCTGTTTTTTATTCAATCCCATCATCAAGCCTTTCAGTTCAATATTGTCCCGCCCGGTCAATTGGTTGTTCAGACCACTCGAAATCGCAATCAATGCGGATTTACCACCGAGCGTCACACGACCGTAAGTCGGCGGTGTCACGTTCGCAAGCAGGTGCGACAATGTCGATTTACCACTTCCATTGATTCCGACCACTCCAACAATCTCACCTTGCTTGACGGAAAACGAGACGTTTTTCAACGCATAAAAGGGTTTCCCGCTGACTTTACCAAACAACACTTCTTTTAATTTATCGATTGGGCGTGAATATAGGACGTAACGTTTTGAAACATTTTCAAATACGACGTGACTCATGTTTTCTCCTCCTAGACGTAATCAATGAAGTACCGGCGGAATCTCAAATGGACCGCTGCTCCGACTACCAACAGCACGGATGTCACCGTCCAGAAGTAGAAACCGTACCAGACATGATCAAGTAAATAACCGGTTCCAATCAACGCCGAACGGTATCCTTCAATCAAATAGACGAGAGGATTAATCATCAGCAACGTCTTAAACAAACTGTGGTCCGGCGGGATCCACATGATTGGGGTCAAGTACATCAACATCCGGATGGCTGACGTCACCATATTTTGGACATCACGGATCATGGTCGAAAGGGCCGATAACAACAGTGAAACGGCATACAGGAAAATCACACCTGCCGGCACGATATACAACAATTCAAACGTATGCCAGCCCGGGAAATAGCCGAATGCCATCCCCAGAACAATCGTCAACGCAATCATGGCAAGGTGGCGATAGAACTGCGCCAAGATGACATACGCCGGGATTGTACTAAGCGGAAAGTGCATTTTCGAGACTAAAGCGACCCGACCGTAAATCGAACGTGAACCGCTCGGAATCGTACTGCCGATGAAAAACCAGGCAATCAATCCACTGACCAACCAGAAGACAAATGGAATTCCGTCAACAGGATGTCCGCCGCGAATCCCGAAACCAAAGACGACCCAGTAGACACCAATCTGCAGGAGCGGCGTCATGATTTCCCAAAACCAACCGAGGTATTGCATGCTGTATAGACTTTTTGTCTCATAAAGTGAAAGACGAAAGATCAGATAAAAATGATCTTTCAACTCTTTCCCAATTGTATGAATTCCGTTCATATCGCTTTTGCGTCCACTTCCGTCGTTTGATGCGTATGCAAGTTACCGAAGTTTAAGACTGTAACGTCTTCGAGCGGTTGGACGATTCCTTTCGTATCAAATAAGAGTGGTGTCCGCATCTGGTTGGCAAGACGACGTGAATCAAAACGTTTAAACTCATCATGATCGACTAAGACAAGGGCAAGATCCGCTCCCTGAATCGCTTCAATTTCATCTACTAGTTCAAAACGTGAGGAAATCGAACGTTCGACATGCGGATCGCAAACTGCGACATCCAGTCCACGGTCAATCAATTGTTCAATCACATCTACAGCCGGGCTCTCCCGCATATCATCAACGTTTCCTTTATACGTGACGCCAAAGACAGCAATTTTCGGTCGAACACGCGAAGAGACGAGACGCTCGGCCTGTTCTGCGACGAAGTGTGGCATGTTGACATTCGTTTCCCGCGCTGTATGGATGATTCGTGCAAGGGACGGGGCTTTCGCGACAATGAAGTAAGGATCGACTGCAAGGCAGTGTCCCCCGACACCTGGTCCCGGATGATGCAAGTTGACACGTGGATGCATATTCGCCATCTCAATCACGTCCAGCACGTTGATTTCGAGCTTATGGCAGACTTGCGTCAGTTCATTGGCTAACGCGATGTTGACATCCCGGAACGTATTTTCCATCAGCTTCGACATTTCTGCCGTCTTCGCATCCGTCTTAACGATTTCCCCTTGAACAAACGTTTCGTAGACCGCTGCTCCGGCATCTGCACAAGCTGATGTCAAGCCGCCGACGATCCGGTTGTTATGAATGAGTTCATGAAGAATTTGTCCCGGAAGGACACGTTCCGGACAATGGACGACGAATACGTCGTGACCAATGATGAATCCTGCCTCCTCGATTAATGGTCGGACATGATCATCCATCGTCCGCGGAGCGATTGTTGATTCGACGATGATGACGTTGCCTTTTTGAACGTGCGGCAACATATTCTGAACGGCTGACAGGACATACTTCAAGTCACAAGATTTATACGTGTCATTTAAATTCGGTGTCGGAACAGCAATTAAAAAGACATCTGCCGGTTCCGGTGTCAGTGTTGCCCGAAACTTTCCGTTTGCGACGACACGCTTGATGACATCTTCAAGTCCCGGTTCTTCAATATGAATGTCTCCCGCATTCAACATCTTAACGATGCGCGGGTCGATGTCGACCCCGACGACGTCCGTTCCGTGATCTGCAAACATGGCTGAAGAAGGTAATCCAATATATCCGAGTCCGATTGTACAAAGTTTCATTTTGTCATTCCTCCATCTAGGTACGAGTTAGTCCTTCACGTCAGAAAAACTGACTGTGTCGTGGCTGTACCTAGACCATAACGACAATTGCTTGTGTTTCCAATGCTTCTAACCATCTCTTAAACCATTCTTCACAGACCTTACATTCCGCCCTTTTCCTATGCTTTTTGTAAAGCTTGTAAATAAACAACGAACTTTTGTTGCATTCGCGAGAGAAACAACACAATCCGGTCAATTCCATCGTTCTTCAGCGTGGAATTACCTGCATCTTTGTTGTTTCTCGATTCTGTTCTCGTTCATTTACTTCACTAATTCATAGTAGACAGTCAATAATCGGTCTTTTTCTTTATCCCAGTTGTATTTCTGCCGTGCCTGCTTTGTCCGTTCTTTCATCGCCTGACGTAACCCGTCCTCTTCGACGATTTGATTGACGGCAGCGGCAATCGATTGAGGTGATTCAACGTCAACAATCAGTCCGACGGCCTCTGTCTCGACGACACCACGGATTTCCGGTAAATCTGCTGCCACGACCGGGACAAGGGCTGACATGTATTCAAATAATTTATTCGAAGAGGCCGAATAATGGTTAAAACAAACGTTTTCTAACACTTGAAACCCAACTGTCGCTGCTGCTGTATAACTCGGTAACTGATCAAGCGGTACCTTATCCATAAAATGAATACGTTCTCGTTCTGAGGACGTAGCCGCCAGCCGTTGAAGCTCCGGTTTGATTTTTCCGTCGCCAATGAACAACAGTGTGCCGTTTCGAATCAACGGCATCGCTTCAATCAACCGCCCGAGCCCCCGTCCTTCCTGAATACCGCCTTGGTACAATAAAATCGGTTCGTTTTCGTCCATTCCGAGTTCTTGACGGAGCGGGCGTGCTTCCGGTACCGTTTCTTGATAAAATGGATAATTGTGCAACACGGCCGGTCGCTCTCCGTAAAGGGCTAAGTGGTAATCGGCACGTGTCTCATTTTCGACCATCGTCTGATCCACAAATCGTAATAAATGACGTTCTAAACCGCCTTGTCCTTTTCCGTAGCCCGTCCGATCCGTCTGGACTTCATGCGAATCGTAGACGATTTTTGCCCCTCTCGCGGCCGAAATCGCTTGCGGTAATGTATTTAAATCGTTGGCATGCATGATATCGTAGTTCCGCTTACGTGCTGCCCGTGTCATCCGGACAATCCCGAAGCTGTTATAAAGTGCATAGCGGATAAACCGGCTTTTCTGCAACATATACAGAATGACGGCAACCGGAATCAGCCAAGGAACGAACAAGAACAATCCTGCGCCAGCCAGAAGCGTAACCGGGTTACGCTTCTTCAGACGACGAAGGATTGTTTCAAAAGGAGGTGTCCGTTCAATTCGGATGATTTGAAAGCCGCTCGGGTGATACTCCATCGCTGGTAATGTGCCATCATTTAGACAATATAAATCGACGTGATACCCTGCTTCCGCGAGTGCCGTACACTCCCGTAATACACGTGCATCATTCGTAAACGTATTCCAAACAAACATCCCGACCCGTTTCATTCACTCACCCCTACTACTTGAAAATTGGTTTTACGAATCGCTTCAAACAATCGTTCTTGATTTTGTTCCCAGTCAAAATGGGTCTGAACATACGCTACACCCGATTGGCCCATTGCTTCACGCGCTTCCGGATGTTCTGCGAGATACCGGATTTTTCCGACGATTGTCTCACGACACCGCTCCCGTGAGACGAATCCTGCACCGGCCTCTTCAATCACTTTTGCCGCATGTCCTGAAACGGCTCCGACAATCGCACATCCCATTGCCATATAGTCGATGATTTTCCCAGGCGTTACCGTATCGAATGCCGTACTTTCGACTAACGTCGCAAAGGCGATGTCACTTTTCGCAAGTTGTTTCAGCGCGTCCCATCTCGGCATCGCGTTCATGAAATGAATATTCGTCAGTCCGCGTTTTAAGACATGTTCTTCAAACTTTTCTTTATGGTAGCCGTATCCGACGACGTGAAATTCAATGTTTCCATCCTCTTGTAATTGCTCCGCTACATCAAGTAATAAGAACACATCCTGTGCCAATCCAATATTGCCCGTATAGACGACGCGGACCTGCTCCGACACTTTCCTCCGTTTAATCAACCATTCGTTTTCTTCGATTGAATTCGGAATGTAATGAATTTTCTCCGGTGCGATCCCTTTGCTCTCGATATACGAACGAAATCCTTCACTGTTGATGACAATTTGATCGGCCCGATGATACATCCATTTCTCAAGCCAGTAGAGCGGGGCAAGCAACACACGTGACTTCGTGATACCGACACCGACCAGTGATTCCGGCCACAAATCGCGGACATCTAACACGAGTGGTGCTTTTTTGATGAACTTGGCAACGACTCCGACCAGTCCCATAAAGATGGAAGGCGTCGTCGCATAGATGTAGCTATATTGTTTTTGATCCTGCCGTACTTCCCGGACCGCCAGGACAAACTGTTCTAAAAACAACCGGAGCCGTCGCCATAAGTTTGTCGTCGCCCGCAGGTCACGTGGTTGAATCCGGGTAATATTAGCTGCATCCAAACTTGGTTCGTCCCAAAACATCGCGTCCGTATACAATTCCGCCGTCGGGTACAGTGGTTCTGATGTAAGGACGTGGACGTTACTTCCTTGTTGTTCCATCCGTTTAAAGATATTTTTCATCCGATTGGCAGCACTGCCGATTTCCGGATAGAAATTTTGACAGATCATCAACACATTCATCGTCTCCGGGCCCGTCTTTGTTTGAGCTTTCGCCGGAACTTCCAGTAACGGACGGCGATTTTTCCAAGTTTTGAATTTGCCAGTGATTGGTATTTTAATTTCCATTGCGTATTCGCCTCCAAGACATCCAGATTCGATACAAGTGCTCCTTCATACCGTTCGAGGACCAACTGATACTGTTGTGCCAACAGTGCAATCGTTTCTTCTTGTTCGGTCACTTGTTGTAACAGCCGCTCATGTTCTGATGATAACTCCGCATATTCCTGCTCATTGGTCTGCTGTTTCAGCTGTTTCTGCTCCCATTTCTTTTGCTGGTTTTTTAATCGAACGATTTCAGTCAAATGCATCCGCTCGATTGCTTCAAAAGCCGTTTCCAACCAGTCGATTTCTTGATTCGTCATACTGCGGACCTGTTGTTTTTCCTCATGAAGCGTCACAATCACGCCTAACCACTTGTCCATCCGCTCCAATCGATCAATCGTTCCATAGGGTGTCAATTGCTCCAACAAATGATGTAAATAATACGTCCGCTTATGGTCAGCATAGTCATTGACACCAAACGGAACCGTTACGACAAGCCGTCCACCCGGTTTCAGGAAGGAACAGGCTTTTTGGACAAACCGTTCAGGTTCGCCGATATGCTCGAGAACTTCCGTCATCAAGACCGTATCAAAACGTTGACTGTTTGAAAACGTCATCAGATTGGCTTCTTCAAACTGAATCAACTCTTTGACCGAACGTGCTTCTTTTTCCAATGCTTGTCTTGACTCTGTGATGGCTTCCGGTGAGACATCGATTCCCACAACCTGTTTCCCTTCACGACCGAGTAAAATCGGGACGAGTCCTCCTGAACAACCGATGTCGAGAATCTGACTGCCCTTTGTCTCGCGAATAATCCAGTGAATCCGTGAGCGGACTTTTTTTCCGAACTGGACTCCGAGTTGGTCATAATAAGCGGCACGGATTTCATCTTTTGGTCGTGTCATCTGTTTTGTTGGCATCACCGTACCTCCTCTAATAACAATGCTTGAATAGCATCAGTCTGTTTTTTATCCGCAAGTTCAACGAATCGGCGGATCAACGGATTCGTCAATGTCACCGGTTCATAAAAAGCGACAATCATTCGGAGGAGCGCGACGCTCGGACCAAAATCTTTATCACTGCAGTAACGAAGTTTCACCAAATACCAATGTTCAAAAAAGTGTTCGAAGCGGGTTTCTTTGTAGGCATCGAGGACACCATAACGTGCAAACTTTTCAGCCCGGGCCTTTTCCCGGACGACGCTGCGTTCAAAGAAGCGAACGGTCAGGGAGTTGACAGTCGAACCTGCTACTGCGGCGTAGTAATAATGAATGACACGGTTGACGAGTAAGACACGGTCCGCATGCAACATCATTTCTTGGAAAAACAAGGAGTCTTGTCCGACGGCTCCGACGACTTGCTCCAGCTGATGATTCTGCAAAAAGCTTTTCTTGACGACTAACGCTTGAATACTTTGGACGGAAAAGCGGTTCTCTAGCAAATACGTTTTAGGTTGATCGCAAACCATCCGTCCTTCTTTCCGAACTTTCGGTAAAGCGATGATACTTGTTTTTTCGGCCAGCTTTTTCATATGTCCGACTGCAAAATCGAGTGTCGGGTCTTGATCGAGTTCCTTCAACAATTCGGCATACCGGTCACTCAACACTTCGTTATCAGGATCCAGGAACGCAATCCGTTCGGCACGCGCCAGTTCAACACCCTTATTGCGCGGACGTGACGCACTGCCGCTTCCGCCTGTCGGGAACAGGTAGGTTACGACGTTGCCGTGTCGTCGCGCGAGACGATTAATCGCTAGTAACGTCATCCGGTCTGTTGATCCATCATCCACTAAGATAATTTCCGTCTCGGCAAATCGATCCATTCGTTTTAAACTGGCAAAGCATTTATACGTGAGATGATATCCATTATTAAAAATCGGCACGACGACGGACAGTATCGGTGTTTCAACAGCAGATGACTTCCCTTGTTCGTTCCACTCGAGTGCATCAAGAAGCAATGTTTTGCCTGCCATCTTCCCTTCACTGAACTGTTCATAAGAAAAGTCAGCACGCCAAATCATACTGCCACCCGTCCGGCCCAGCTCGTCCTGAATGACGAATGGTATCTCATCTTGAGCTGTTTTACGGACAATGCTGGCATCACTGTATTTAAATCCGTTCACTAAATCTTCAAGGTAGTACTCTCCGTATGACTCCGTCCCATCAAGTACAGCGACTAAATCGGTCTGCTCGTATAATTCTTTCGTCAGGTCTTCTTCGCGGTAAATCCAATCCGGTGATACGGTTTGGTGTTCTAGCATCCGGTTTAGCTCCGGTGTCACTTTTCGTAAGACAACCAGGAGTTTTCGTCGCAACGGCTGGACAGGTAATTTCAGCAAGCGGGCCATCTGATCAATCCGGTCATAGACGGTATGGGATGACATGACGGAACGAATGCCTTCTGCCCGGAGTCGCTTCACGTCATCCCCGGTCGTACGTTCTAAAATCGCTTGCGCCTCTTGATGATCATGGACGGTAAACACGTTCGGAAAATCATTGTTGACGGCGATGCTGTAATTCGACAAAATCAGATTTCCGAGTGCTTGGGATTCATAGATTCGTCGTGCACACATCGTTTTACTATATTTAATGCTGTTTAAATTCAACACCCAGTCATAACACTTACTGACTTGTTGCAATGTCTCATAAGGAATCGATGGTGCGACGCGCGAGACGTAACGTTGCGGAAAATGATAATCCGGTAAGTTCAACTGATAGTTGCGGTCAACGATATCGAGTGTATGATCGGAACGTAAGACACCATCAAATAACATCTCGGTGTCTTTGACACGCTCCGGATACTTTGCCATCCAGCTGCCGGCAAACAACACGTGTTTGTTTCGACTGCGTGTCGCACCAATCGGATTATGGATGATTGGATTCACCCCGAACGTCGTCGCTTCAATCCGGTCATGCCCGCATAACACTTGATATTCCGGAATCATCGCTTCGTCTGACGTCAAAATATAATCCGCTTCCTTTGCCACATCACTAAAACGGTCAAAGTTGCTTGGATCCTCTGTCGATTGAAAAACAACCGGTATTTCTTTCCCCTTCACCTGCCGAATCATTTCCATCAGACGGGCCCGTTTTTTGGAGGTCGGTGTGGCGACACCTTTCCAGTCATCTCCCTGAAGTCCTTTCCATGAGGATACGACCAGGAACAGGTCAATCGGTTTTTCAAATACCTCTTCAAACGTTGCCGGATTGACGTAGTGTAAGTGGAGCGCATCTTGATAGTAGGCATACATGAATTCGGAACAGACGATGGCGACTTCCAGTGGCCGCTGCTCAAAATAACGCGTTCCGCTGTGCAGGGGAATATCTGCATATGCAATCTCCTGTAACAATCCGCTGTTACTTTGTTCGTGATAAGTCGTTGTTGTTGAAGGACGTCCGGAAGTATTAGGCCGGATTCCGGTCTTCATCGTCAGTACCGGGAGTTTCTGTAAACGTTCAATGGAAGCAACACTTGCCTTTGATTCCAATCGAAGCCGTTGCTTCTCCTCGCGTACCCATTGAAGTTGTTTCATGACTGCTTTTTTAAATTGTTGTCCACTCACGCGTATACACCCTTCCTTCTTTCATCTCCCTATCAGTCTACGAGTCCAGTTCAAAGGAGACTTAAAGGATCTGCAAGGTTTTTGTAAAGACTTGGTGAAGCCTTTAACGGTTTCCCGGACATTCGTCATGAAATCAGGACAAAAATGCGTGGAGTCGATTTGGTTCACAACGTGTTTCGCACAAAACAATGAACTCAAACCTGTCGCTTTTCGTTTTAGAACAATCAATTGGGGTAAATGTAAAAGTATTGATGATAAGGGAGATGACAAAATCATGACGGATAAAAAACAAGACTTGCCAAACAAAACAGCAGATGTCGGCTTACACCCGGATCCGGAACCCGCGGAAACATCTGATCCCGGTATCAAACCGGCTGAAACACAGCATCCGGATCCAGACTTGGAAGAATTAAAAAAAGATCCCGCTGATCAATAAATAGGATTTTCCATAAAAAAAGGTTTTGCTCTCCCATAAAGGAAAGCAAAACCTTTTTTGACGTCTTCTTATAACTTGACCAACAATTTTCCTGTATTCGAACCATCAAACAGTCCGAGAAACGCATCCGGCACTTGATCAAACCCTTCAAAAATCGTTTCTTCATACTTTAATTCACCGTTATTGACCCATTGTCCCAGCTGTTCCGCTGCCTCTTTAAAACGTTTTCCGTAATCTCCGACTAAGAAACCTTGCATCCGGGCACGGGCGATGATCAGTTTGGATTGCACACGTGGCCCAATATCTTCTTTTTCATTGTAACCGGAAATTGCTCCACAGACCGGGATACGGGCAAATGGATTTAAGCGGTTGAGTACTGCATCACCGATTTCCCCGCCGACATTTTCAAAATAGACATCGACGCCGTCCGGACAGGTCCGATCGAGTGCTTCTCCGATTTGCTCCGTTTTGTAATTGATGACTTCATCAAATCCGAGTTCTTCTTTGAGATACTGAATTTTTTCATCACTTCCCGCAATACCGACGACCCGTGCACCTTTGATTTTAGCAATTTGTCCGACAATCGAGCCGACTGCTCCGGCTGCTGCCGAGACGACAACCGTTTCACCGGGCTGTGGATTCCCGATATCCAGTAATCCGAAATAAGCCGTCATACCAGTCATCCCAAGTACACCAAGTGCCGTTGAGACAGGTGCCAATGATGCATCAATTTTACGGACTTGTTTGGCATCCACGACTAATTTTGTTGCCCAATCAAGCATTCCGACGACGATGTCGCCGACTTCGAGTGTATCCGCTTTTGATTCGATGACACGTGCGACTACGCCTCCTTGAATCGGTGCATCCAGTTCAAATGGCTGAGAGTAAGAGCGGGAATCGTTCATTCGTCCCCGCATGTATGGATCAACTGAGATATAAAGCGTCTCTAACAGGACTTGATCCGTTTGCAACTCATTCAGTTCAATCTTTTCGTACCGGAACGTCTCCCGTGTCGGACGTCCGTCCGGTCTGTTGGCTAATACGATTTGTTGTTCTGACATAACTGTTCCCTCCCCGATTTTTACTCTTTCACTCTAGCAGTCCTATCCTGTGAGTGCGAATACTTTGCCTTTATTTTTTCAGAAAATTCCATTTTTACCTTGACGTGCTACAGAGACTTTCGTATGATTAAACACAATTCATCGCTTTTATACTGTTATGCACAAAAGTGATACATAAGGAGTGATTTTTATGAAGACAACTTCGAAACGGTTTGACCGCCAATTCGGAATCCATGTGTTAAACGGTCTTAGTATCGGGATTTTAGTTGCACTTATCCCCGGAGCCTTACTTGGCGAACTCGCCAAAGCCTTGCTTCCGTACTTTTCTCCCGCCCAACATATCATCGACTCTACCGCGCTTGCGATGCGTTTGTTACCGATGGTGATTGGTGTCGCCGTAGCGATGCAGTTTAAGACGTCGCCCATCGAGACTACATCGATTGGTCTCGCGACTGTCGTTGGATCAGGTGTCGCCAGCCGGACCGATACAGCAGGTTACTTATTCGTCGGCACGGGGGATGTCATCAATGCCGGACTAACGGCTGCCATTGCAATGGCTCTCGTTATGTGGATCGGCAATCGGTTTAAAACGTATACTGTCCTCGTCATTCCGACTTTAATTATTGTCGGAGCAGGCGGAATCGGTGTCCTGACCTATCCTTATGTCACAAAAATCACTGCCAGTATCGGTCAGTTGATTACTCATTTTACGGTCCTTCAACCTGTGTTGATGGGCATCACGTTAGCCGTCATCTTCTCTGTCCTGATTGTCTCTCCGTTGTCGACCGTCGGAATCGCAACTGCAATCAGCTTATCCGGTGTTGCCGCCGGTGCTGCCAACTTAGGTGTCTGTGCCGCCGGTTTCGGACTTGCGATTGCCGGTTGGCAAGCCAATTCACGGGGTACTTCTATTGCTCATTTTTTAGGATCTCCTAAAATCCAGATGGCAAATTTCATCCGAAACCCTATCATGATTTTACCTGTCATGTGCAGTGCAGCAGTTCTCGGCGGACTGGCTGGTGTTCTTGGGATTCAAGGAACCCCGTTCAGTGCCGGTTTCGGCATGTCAGGCCTGATCGGACCGATCAATGCGTTACATTTAATGACCGGCGGTTGGACATGGGGCAATATCTCGGTTGTCTTCGGACTCTTCATCATTTTACCGATTCTTCTTTGTCTCTTATTCCACCACTTATTCCGTCGTTTCCGTCCATGGACAAATCATGAACAATACCGGCTCGATTTTGATTGATACAAAAAAGAAGCGACGCTGTCAGCATCGCTTCTTTTTTGTATCTTTATTACACGTATTTCAATACGTCCATCGGTGTCTCTAACTGATAATCAGCCGAATTCCACTCCTGTTCCGTTCCGAAACCGAACCGGCAAATCGCAACGGGCATCTGTTGGATCCGTGCTGCTTCGACATCCGATGAACGGTCTCCCACCATCAAATATTCGACCGCTCCGAATTCATCTCGATGGGCTGCTAGAATATCGGCTTTTTGTTTCCCTTGAACCGACTCCAGACATTTCGGACTTGTGAAATACGAGCGAATGTTTTGACTGTCGAGCACTAGATTCAAATAGTGAACGCCACAATTGCTTGCTGTCGAAACGATGTGTCCATGTTTGGTTAACGTTTCTAACGTCTCACGAATCCCGTCAAACAAAACATCCTGTCCCGCCATCGTCTGTTCTAGATGATGGTGACGTTTTTTTCGAATCGCGCGAATATCTTCTTCTGAAGCATCCGGAATCGCTTTTCTCCAAAAAGCATTCCCTGCCAAACCATAACTGGACTGCACACTCTCTTTTGATGGTTTGACAAGATGCGGCATATCTTCCATCGCCAGATGAATTGCCTCCGTCATTTGATTGGTTGAATCAATCAATGTTCCGTCGATATCAAATAAAATCACTGCCATATGAACACTCCTCTATTTTTTTAAAGCGTTTTGTTTTTTCATAAGCGTTTTCTTCCGGAAATAGACATATCCGGCTCCGAATACGAATAACCCGATGAACCAAGGTGTATAGTGATGGAGTTCATGATGCCGTCCCATCATACCATGCCCCAGTTTTTTCCCGCCCCAAATGAAAAAGACTGACCAGGCAAAAAAGGAGATTGTCGTGGCAACTGTGAACGTCCACCGTGAAACACCTGTTAATCCGGCCCCGATGGCAAATCCCATCCGCCACATCGGCGACAACAACAGGATAAAACGGCCGCGTGTGTCCATTTGACGTTGAAACTGATTCATCTTCGTTTCAGAAATCCGAAACCATTTAAATACACGGGCAAGCAGACGGTCACTTCCGAGCCGACCAATCGTAAAAAAGATGTTTTGACTAATCACGAAACTGAGTACTGCGACGATCAACATGATAATGAGATTAAATTGCGTCGTATGTACCAGGTAGCCCGCATAAGCTAACGGTACTTCACTCGGTAAAAATGGAAACATTAACGTCAACATCATTCCGAAATAGCCATACGATTCAATCCACGAATGCCAAGCCATGATTCCCCCCCTTTCACTGGATTTTTCTTCTAACTCCAGTGTAACGAACTTTTGAGGTAGCGTACAGAAATCGTGTTCGGTTTCACGGCTAAAAACCCCGTCGCTGACTCCATGTCAGCGGCAGGGTAGGATCAATCCATCCGATTAATACGCATCTTCACTTTGAAGCGGTTGTGTGCTTGCTTTTTGTTGCTCATCTTGCCAGTCACTAAAACGTGTCAATTCTTCAAACACTGTTTTTGTCACGAACAGAACGATGGCGATATCATCCGCAAAACCAAATCCAAGTACAAAATCAGGGACCAGGTCAATCGGAGAAACGAGATAGATCAAAGCACCGATGACTTTCAAAATCGTCGTCCGGCGAATATTTCGATATTCCCCTGATTGGTAAGAGCGAACCATGTCGACAAATAAGCGGACCGGCGAGAACACAACTGATAAACTTGAGTTTTTATTTATTTTATCAATTGCTCGTTTCAGCATCGAATTCGTTTTTTTAGGTTGATTGATGTACGCTTTAGCTTCATCTGCATATTTTTCTTGTTCTGTTTCGAGCTTTTGATTTGATAAATCCATCAAAAATCCCCCATTCAACATAATAGTAGCGTTAGCTACCTTTTATGTTCCCTAATGCCTATCTGGATAATCCTTTCTTCAAGGATCCAGTATGTTTTAATCGATTCATTTTCGGCTATCTGATTATAGCAGTCTACCCAACTACACATTCCCCAGGAGGAATTTACAATGAATCATATCAATCATACTGTCATCATCACAGGTGCCGCCAATGGCATTGGAGCAACACTTGCCAAGACTTATGCCAAGGAAGGCGCATCAGTCATTCTTGCCGACATTGATCAAATGACGGGTGATGACCTGGCAGCAGAAATCGAAGCCGACGGCGGAACCGCTTATTTTTATCATTTGGATGTTCAAGATGAACAAGACGTCAACCTATTGATTGATAAAGCCATCGAACATACCGGTCGAGTTGATATCCTGATTAACAATGCCGGCATCATGGTTCGTAAACCGTTACTTGAATTATCGATCGATGAATGGGACCGTGTTCAACATACCAATCTGCGGAGCATCTTTTTAACGACAAAAGCCGCCGCCCCTTATCTGAAGAAAAACCCGGCCGGTGGACGGATTGTCAATTTGGCCTCCACCCGTGCCTTTATGTCCGAGCCGGATACGGAATCTTACGCGGCTACTAAAGGCGGGATTGTAGCACTGACGCATGCTTTGGCCGTTTCTTTAGGACCCGACCGGATTTTGGTCAACGCCATTGCTCCCGGATGGATTGAAACCGGAAATTATCATGAACTTTCACCAGAAGATCATAGTCAGCACCCGGCCGGACGAGTCGGAAAACCTGAAGATGTCGCCCGGGCTGCTCTGTTTTTGACGAATCCTGATAACGACTTCCTGACGGGAGAAACATTGGTTCTCGACGGCGGAATGACACGAAAAATGATTTACGAAGAATAAAGCAAAACTAATTTTTATAACCTTTTTGTTGATGCATCAAACGCTTCTTTTTTCACTTCTTGTTAATATTACAAAAACATATCACGCCTTTTTTAAAAGTGAATCCTGGTATTCACTTTTTTTATTTTTTCTTCTTTCCTGTTTTGCCAACAGTTTTCTCTTTCTTTTGAAAGAATTCAAAAAATGATTTACAAAAAGGAATGTTACTCCCTGATAATTTCCATATAATATTTTTAATGAAACTGTAACGGAGACTTGACCTATTTCTTGTTAGAGTAGAACAGGTAACATTTTAAAAAATGTATCTGATTAAGGAAGGAATGATTGATTCAACTATGAAATCATCTTTAAAACAAACACTCGGTCTGTCCCTCATGACGATGACATTACTCTTCAGTCCACTTGCCCATCCGGTCGGAGCAGCAAGTTCTTATAAAGAAAAACAGCAGCAAAACCAGCAACAACAGTCAAAGCAAAAGCAGGCACTCTCAAAAAAGACAGCTCAATTGTCAAAAGCCCAGCAAAAAGTCTATGCCCTTGATCAACAAATCAATGGATTGACATTGCAGGTCGTTGAAAATCAACAAAAAATTGATCGCAATCGTAAACAGATCAAACGATTGGAACAAAAAATTGATGCCTTGCGCGAAAAGATCAACAAGCAGGAAAAAATGTTAGGAGACCGGTTAGCAGTCCGCCAGTCGAAAGCAGATGAGGATCCGCTTCTCGAAGCCGTTTTCGGTGCCAAGGATGTCGGCGATATGATCAGCCGGTTTAATGCCTTTAATACGATTGCTGAAAGCGATGCTTCTTTATTAAAAGATTACGAACACAACAAACATCAATTGGCACTTGCTCAAAAAGAATTGAAGCAAACCCGTGTCGATTTGATTGATGATCGCACGCTTCTAAAAAAGAAACAACGTGAATTAACGGCAGAAAAAATCAAACGAACAACGTTGCTGAAACGCTTGAAGACAGAAAAACGTTCCATCGAAACGAACATCTTGAGCCTAAAAGATGCAGCCGCTCAATTGAAGGCACAAGAAGCTGCAGCCCGTTCAGCTGCCCGAGCTGCACGACTAGCAGAAAAACAAGCAGCCGCGCAATCGGCGCAACCTGCTTCTGTTACAAAAGCAAGTACAAAAGTCCTCTCCAAAGCAACTGGAAAGTTCATTAAACCGGCTGCCGGTTCCATTTCACAAGGAATGGGTGCTGCCAGCGGAAGTAACGGCTATGCGTATCATAACGGGATTGATTTTGCAGGTCCACTGAATTCGCCAGTCGTTGCTTCTGCGAGTGGAACTGTCATTTTGGCAAGCTCAGGCGGTCCTTACGGTAACCACGTGTATCTGTCGCACAGTATCGGCGGAAAAACGTACACGACCGTTTATGCGCACATGAATTCCCTGACCGTCAAACAAGGTCAACAGGTGAAACAAGGACAACAAATCGGTAACCTTGGAAGTACCGGAAATTCAACCGGTCCCCACCTTCATTTTGAGATTCATGACGGCGGTTATCAATACAATGCCAATGGCCGGACAAACGAACTGAATCCAAGTGACTTCTTTTAACTGTTGATGCAAAATCCCTCACCGGAATAACTCCGATGAGGGATTTTTTGATGTTTCTTTTTGAATTACAGTTTGAACTGGCTGGTTTGTTGATCGAGTGAAGTCGTCGTTTGTTCCAGTTCCAGCATCAACTGATGGATTTGTTCAAATGATGCTTGTTGGTCACGCATCGACGCTGCGACCTCTTCGTTCCCCGCAGCCAATTCTTCCATCACGCCACTGACTGAACTGACCTGATTGACCACTTGATTGGCCTGGTCTTTCGATTGAAGCAGCTGCGTTGTCATGAACTGAACAGCTTCCGTTACATCCGTCACATGTCCCCGGGTTTCTTCGAATGCTGCTGTCACCTCTGCAAAGTTTTGAACTTGGTGTGCTTGTTCTTTTTCAGATTGAAGTAACGCTTCCTGCAAAATTGCTCCGTCTGCCCGAATTGAACGAACCAAAGAGAAAATAGAGCGGGTTGCTTGATGTGTTTCATCCGCCAGCTTTTTCACTTCACTCGCAACGACAGCAAACCCGCGTCCCGCCTCTCCTGCCCGTGCTGCTTCGATTGCAGCATTTAACGATAGTAAATTCGTTTGTGCCGAGACACTTGAGACGAGTTGTGCCATCTGTTCGATTTGCTGTGTTTGTTGTAAGAATCCAGCCAACTTGCGACCGAGTTCCTGATTTTGGAGAGTAGCCGTCGTCAGTGATTCCGCTTGTTCCTGCATGATGGTGGCACTTTTCCCCATCGTTGTATCGGCGAGCTGTCCTTGACTCAATGCCTGTTGCGCCCGTTGTTCACTTTGTTCGAACAATGTACTCATATCCGTGATCGTACTGACGGTCGTTTGTAAGTCATCTGAGACGGTTTGCGTACCACTGGCCATTTCATTGATGGCATGTGTCATGTTTCCAGATACTTCAACGATATTGGCATTTTCAGCTGTCGCCTGTTCGCTCATCTGATTAATGGTCGTCGACGTTTGGCTAATCGTTCCAATGACGCCATGCAATGTCCCTTGCATTTGGGCGATTGCTGACTCAAGACGGCCAATTTCATCCGTCCGTCCTGATACCTGGAGTTGTTGTGAGACATCCCCTTGTGAAATCTGTTCCGCTGTTTTAACGACCCGGCTGATTGGACGGGTGATGCTCCGAGCAAAGTACCAATTGTAGAGTGCTAATGCAATCAAAAGGATGAATGTCGCGATTAAAACTGAACGCGTCAGATTCAACGTTTTGTCTTTCGCTTCTTGTTGCAGTACATCGTAAAATTCACCGTTCTTCGTATGTAACGTGTATAAATCGCTTAATACCCCTTCCACCTGAGCTGCATGGGAACGAATCGCGATTGGATTGAGCTCATTTAATAATGTCGTCCGTTTCTCTGCTAAGACCGTATACTTCATTTTGGCACGATTCAAATCGGGTTTAAACCGATCAATCAAATAAGTTTTTTGTAATGAATCAACAGCTTTTTCATTTTTTTCACTTAAGGCAAGTGCCTGTTCTTTTTGGTTTTCTGACGGCTGGCTTGCTAACCGGTTCCAGGCCGCCTGCTCATACAGTAACTTGGTCTCCAGTTCTGAAATCTCGACTAATTGTTTTCCATAATCCTCATTGTAGGACTGGATTTGCCGCAGCTCGAATAATGTCCAACCCATCAGGGCGACGACACTGACAATCGTCACGAGCGTCGAAATTAAAAATCGTTTTCGTAACGTCATTGGACCTTCACCTTGCCTTCCAGTATTTCTTGTTTCAATTGTTCGAGTCGTTGCAGTTCTTTTGCTGTAAAGTTGGCATTACGAATCGGTGCTAATTGAATGGCTCCATCTTTGACCCCTAACACGATTTGACCGGATTGAAGACCCGATGCCTTAACGCTGTCGCCAATTTTCGTAATCGCAAGATCGACCTGTTTTAACATCGACGTCATGACTGCGTCCGGTGCAATTGCCGTTTGATCACTGTCGACACCAATGGCCTTATTTCCTTTTTCTTCTGCCGCTTCCAGAACACCACTTCCGGTAAGCCCTGCCGCCGCATATAAAACATCCGCCTCTTTTTTCATTTGAGCGTTTGCCAGTTCCCGTCCTTTGTCCGGCGCAGCAAAGTCTTCCGCATAATCAACGAGGACACGGATGTCCGGATTAATCGCTGTTGCACCGGCCCGGTAGCCTTTTTCAAACTTTTCAACGAGCGGTGATTTCATACCGCCGATGAAACCAATCGTTTCACTGTCGGACTGAATCGCTGCCGCTGCTCCCGCCAGATAACTGCCTTCATCCTCTTTAAATGTGACGGATAATACATTCGGTAGTTCCGACACGGCATCAATCAGTGCAAACTGCTGTTTTGGGTACTGTTTGGCGACTTTCTCCAGGTCTGCCTGTCCCATGAAACCGAGACCGACGACAACGGTCGGCTGTTGTTTGGCTAATGTGGCAAATGCCGCTTCATATGACTTTGTTTCACTTAATTCTCTATAATCAATGAACCAGTCTTCTTTTTCACGCAGTAAGGACATGCCGCTCATCGCTGCATCACTGAACGATTGATCTCCTAATCCGACATCGGATAAAACGACTGCCATTTTTCGACGCTCCTTCACTGCTTGTTGCGGATCATCGATGATACTTCCACAACCTGCCAGACCGATTGTCAATACTAGTACGGACAAACTGAATCGTTTTGACATATTTCCACTTCCCTTCACTGTTCTACAATTGATTATCGGAAAGGTTGTCTGACTTCTTAACCTAAAAATCAAATTCAGAATTATCCCAAAATAAAAAAGCATGTCCTGTTCACAACCAAAGTTGTAGAACAGAACATGCTCGATAATCACTTTAAATTAATAATCACTGTCTGAAGAACCGCCTGTGACGATGGCGATTCCGGCAGAAGCACCGATGCGTGTGGCGCCAGCATCGATCATTGCTTTTGCTCCTTCGAAATCACGAACGCCGCCTGAAGCTTTGACACCAATGTCAGGTCCAACCGTTTCGCGCATAAGACGGATATCTTCCACCGTTGCGCCGCCTGTCGAGAAGCCAGTTGATGTCTTGACGAAATCTGCACCTGCTTTAACGGATAACTCAGCAGCTGTTTTAATTTCTTCTTTTGTTAAAAGACAGTTTTCGAAGATGACTTTGACGAGTGTACCGTTCGCTGCTTCAACAACCGCACGGATGTCGCGTTCAACAAGTGAAAGATCGCCGTCTTTCAATGCGCCGATATTTAAGACCATATCGATTTCTGTTGCACCGTTTTTGATAGCATCTTGCGTTTCGAATGCTTTTACTTCTGGTGTGTTTGCACCAAGTGGGAAGCCGATGACTGTACAGACTTTAACTGCGTCATCTGATTTCAAAAGTTCTGCCGCGAGTGCTACGTTTGTCGGATTGACACAGACACTTGCAAATTTGTATTCGAGTGCTTCCTTACAAAGTGTTTCGATTTGAGCACGTGACGTTTCTGCTTTTAAAGCGGTATGGTCGATCATTCCTGCTAAATTCATGATTCATTTCCTCCTTAAGGATATCCCTTAGACTCTGTTTTCATTCTATCACGCAAGAGGTCAGACTTCTATCTTTTTACGCGACTTTTCGTAACTGTTTTTTCCGAATCAATAAACCATTCAAGGTAAAGACCAGGGCAGCCGACCAAATGAATGTAAACGCAATCAAGTGCGTTCTCGTAAAGGGTTCATCGTACAGGAGAACACCGATGGCAAGCGACAATGTCGGAGCAACAAATTGCAGAAAACCGACGACCGTAAACGGAATCCGCTGCGCTCCAAATCCGAACAATAATAACGGAACAGCGGTAATGATACCTGTCAAAAAGAGTCCGATCATCACAAAGGGAGACGACGTAAATGTCTCTTGTCCACTGATACCCATGTATCCTAAGAACAGGATGGCAATCGGTAACGGAGCCAGTGTTTCAATCGTCAAACTGACCGTTGACTCAAGCGGCCGTTGTTTTTTGACGACACCGTAAAAACCAAAGCTGAAGGCCAGCGCCAGCGAAATCCAAGGAAACTTCCCATAACCGATCGTCAGAATCAAGACGCCGATCGTCGCAAGGAGAATCGCGAGCCATTCAATCCGTGACAGTTTCTCCCGGAAAAAGAACACCCCGAAAACGATGCTGACGATCGGATTGATGTAATACCCAAGCGATGCTTCGACAATAAAATTATGATTGACCGCCCAGATGTAGATAAACCAGTTCATGCTGATGATCAGTCCGTTCAAGAAAAAAAGACGACGGGTGAACGGGTTTTTCAATGCCCCCGTAAACTTCGGCAATGCTTTTTGAAGGGATAATAATAACAGTAAGAAAATAAACGACCAGACGATTCGGTGGGCTAATATCTCTTCACTCGAGACGGTCGCAAGTAATTTCCAGTAGATCGGCAACAAACCCCAAATGATATAGGCGGATAATGTTGCGATAAAACCTGATTTATTCATGAATAATTTCCTCTTTTCTCAATCACGATACTTTTTTCATTTTCATTCGTCCGCTTGATATCCCACTGATTGTAAAGACAGCGACGGCCAGCCAAATGAACAGGAACGCGATGAAGTGAATCGGTGTAAAGACGTCATTGAATAAAAAGACTCCGAGAATCAAGGTCAAGGTCGGAGCGATATATTGTAAAATCCCGACATAGACGAACGGGATTTTCGGCATTCCGTATCCAAACAACATCAATTGAATCGCCGTTGCCACTCCTAACATGACGATCGCGAACAAAGCTTCCGTCGGCAAGGCGAGCGGATTCGCTCCGGTCAGACCAAGCGTCAACAAAGCAAAAGGCAGCGTGACCAGTGTTTCAAGAAACAGACCGGATAACGGTTCTGCCGCCGCCTTCTTTTTAAGAACGCCGTAAAAAGCAAATGAGATGGCGAGTGAAAACGCAATGATCGGAAACTTTCCGTACCCGAACGTTAGAATCAGGACACCCGTGACAGCACTGACAATCGCTAGTAACTGGGCCCGGTTCAGACGTTCACCGAAAAATAATAAGCCGAACAAGACACTGACCAGTGGATTAATATAATAGCCGAGTGACGACTCGACGAGATACCCTTCGCCGATTGCGTATAAATACAAGGTCCAGTTTCCCCCAAGGACGAGTCCTGCCGCTAAAACGGTATTCCGTTGACGTTTGCTTCGCCAAAGTTGCTTGACGTGCTTAAACTTCCCTGTCAGTCGCAGTAACAACGTGACAAAGATAAAAGCACTGATGATGCGAATCGAGACGACCGTCCAGGCCGGTATTTGATCCGCAAACAGTTTGTAGATCGGTAACAATCCTCCAATCACATAGGCGACGAACGTCGCACTCATTCCCCGTTTATCCACGATGAACCTCCTTCAATGTATACAAGTAAAGCCGCCATCATCATGGCGACTTTTCAGCTTATTGTTGATCGAGAATCTGGAACAATGTCTTCATTTCCGACTCCGTCAAATCACGCCATTCCCCGATTGGTAAATCACCGAGTTCGATGTTCATGATTCGGACGCGCTGCAGGCGTTTGACACGATAACCGAACTCTTTACACATACGGCGAATTTGTCGGTTCAATCCTTGTGTCAAAACGATTCGGAACGTCCGCGACTCGAGCTGTTCGACGACACATTCCTTCGTCGTCGTTCCCAGAATCTCGACGCCGCTTGCCATTCCTTCGATAAATGTTTCCGTAATCGGTGCATCGACCGTCACGATATACTCTTTATCGTGATTGTTTTCTGCCCGTAAAATCCGGTTGACGATATCTCCGTCATTCGTCAGGATAATCAATCCGTCCGAGTCTTTATCGAGTCGTCCGATCGGGAAAATCCGTTTCGGATGATTGACGAAATCAATGATATTACCTTCAATGTCACGTTCCGTCGTACATGTGATGCCGACCGGTTTGTTTAAAATCAAATACTCGAGTTCCGGCTTTGCTTGAAGCGGATGTCCGTCAATTTCGACGGCGTCCGTTTTTTCGACCTGCGAGCCGAGCTCAGCTACATTTCCGTTAATTGTCACACGTCCGGCATCGATGAGCTTATCTGCTGCCCGGCGGGAACAAAATCCTGTTTCACTAATAAATTTATTGATTCGCATAAGTGGATGTCCTCTTTCTCTTTTGTAATCTTTACTCAGTGTAGCGTATCCGTTACCTGAAAACAAAATAATTTATTGGCAGGAAAACAAAATTCGCCTTCCTGTAATCAGAAGGCGAATTCCTTTTAGATGGCTTGCTCTTTTAACGTCTCCATGACGCGAACGAATTGCCCATCGTTCATCGGGTAACCTGCTTTTATGATTTTGACGCGAACGAGTTGACCAATCAATGATTCGTCTCCTTCGATGGCGACACGTAAGTAATTATCCGTATAACCGACGAGACGGCCACCTGCTTCTTCCGAAAATTCTTCCGGAATGATTTCAAGCAGTTCTCCTTCATACTTCGATGCATATTCTTTTGCCAGCTGATCCGACAAGGCAATCAAGCGGGCGACACGTTGTTCTTTGATGTGCTCCTCGACCTGATCATCCATCATCGCAGCCGGTGTCCCCGTACGTTTTGAATACGGGAAAACATGCAATTCACTGAACTTATGGTCGTTGATGAAGTTAAACGTCTCCATGAACTCATCTTCCGTCTCTCCCGGGAAACCGACGATAACATCTGATGTAATTGCACAATCCGGCAAGACTTCTTTTAAGCGGGTAATCCGTTCACCGAACTCCGACATCGTGTATTTCCGGCGCATCCGGCGTAACACGGTATCTGATGCCGATTGAATCGGAACATGGAGATGGCGGACGACGATCGGTGACTCTTTGAGGACGTCTAATACTTCATCCGTGATTTGGCTCGCTTCAATCGACGAAATCCGAAGCCGTTCGAGACCTGTCACGGATTCCAAAGCTTTTAACAATTTCGCCAAGTTGTAGTCTTTGAGATCTTCCCCGTAACCGCCTGTATGAATGCCGGTCAGGACAATTTCTTTGTATCCTGCGTCGACAAGCTGTTGCGCCTGCTTCAGGACATCTTCCGGTTGACGCGAACGCATCAGACCGCGTGCCCAGGGAATGATACAGAACGTGCAGAAGTTGTTGCATCCTTCTTGAATCTTCAAGGAAGCCCGTGTCCGGTCGGTAAAAGCCGGCACGTCGAGTTCTTCGTAGATTTTCGCTTTCATGATGTTACCGACGGCATTGATCGGCATCCGTTCTTCCCGGAACTGTTCGATATAACCAATCATCTTATGACGGTCCTGTGTTCCGACGACGACATCGACTCCTGGAATCGCCATGATTTCAGCCGGTGACGTCTGCGCATAACACCCGGTGACACAGATGACGCTGTCCGGATTTTGACGGATGGCCCGTCGAATGACTTGCCGGCTCTTTTTATCACCCGTATTCGTTACTGTACATGTATTGACGACGTAGACGTCGGCATGATCTGCAAAGTCGACACGTCCATATCCCGCATCCTTGAACAGTTGCCAGACGGCTTCTGTCTCGTAATGATTGACTTTACAACCAAGCGTTTGAAAGGCTACCGTTGCCATTTCACTCACCCTTTCAATTCAAAATGATACGATACGGCGGACAGGACATAGAGTGGTGCAGTTTCCGTCCGTAAAATCCGTCGTCCGAGGGCTGCCGGCACGAAACCGCCAGCGGTTAAACGCGATACTTCTGTTTCCGTCAGTCCACCTTCCGGACCAATCACAACCAATAAGGAGTCCCCGGACTGAAGCCGGGACAGCGTAGAAGCGAAAGCTGCCGTCTCCCCTTCTTTCGCCGATTCTTCATAAGCGATCAAACACGCCGTATAATCAGCAGCACGTTGTAGGACTTCATCATACGTCACATACTCAATCGTCGGCAAGTGTGCCCGGTAGGATTGTTCCGCTGCTTCTTTACTGATTTTTTGTAGGCGTTCCAGCTTTTTCGGGATTTTTTTCGCATCCCATTTCGAGACCGAACGGGCCGATTCGAACACAAGCAGACGGCTGATCCCAAGCTCCGTCGCTTTTTGGGCAACGAGTTCGACTTTATCCCCTTTTGGTAAGGCATAAGCAATCGTCACGTGAATTGGAAGTTCCGTCTCAATCGGCAATTCTTCAAGCATTTCTGCGACGGCAGTTTGCTTATCAAGTTGCTCGAGTCGGCAACGGAACAGTCCTGTGCCGTCTAACACTAAAATCTCATCCCCGACATCCATCCGCATGACATTTTTCATATGATGCGCGTCGTCTTTGGGCAGTGTAAAGGTATTTCCCGCACGTGCGGTCTGTTCGACGAAATATCGTTGCATCGGCTTAAGCCTCACGTTTCGCGATAATGGCGACCCAGTCCTCAAGCTTCGTCGTCTCGACGATGGTAAATCCGGCGGCTACCATCGCGTCACGCACCATGTCTTTTTTCTGACCGATGATTCCGGAAGCGATGAAGTGACCTCCCGGCAAAGTCAGTTCATAAGCATCGTTGACGAACAGCAAGATGACTTCGGCTAAGATGTTCGCGACGATCAACTCAACCGGTTCTTTAAGTTCTTTCATTAAATCGCCTTGGCGGACCGTCACTTGCTGACTGACCTGGTTCAATGCCACATTGTCCGTCGCGGAACGAACAGCGACTTCATCCAAATCAAGGGCAAAGACGTCTTTTGCTCCGAGTTTAGCTGCTGCAATCGCAAGCACACCGGAACCGGTTCCGACATCGACGACACGATCATTTTCTTGAAGATAGTTTTCGATTGCCTGGATACAGAGAACTGTCGTCGGATGTGTTCCGGTTCCGAATGCCATCCCGGGATCGAGTTCGATGATTTTTTCATCGGGTTGCGGTGTGTAGTCTTCCCACATCGGTACAACCGTTAAATGACGGCTGATTTTAACCGGCTTATAAAACTGCTTCCACGAATGGGCCCAGTCTTCCTCATCGACTTGTGTCAGCGTGACAGTTCCTGCACCAATCGTCAGACCGAATTTCGTCAGCATCTGAATGTCGCGTTCGATTCCTTTGATCGTATCCGTCAAATCACTGCTTTCCGCAAGATACGCTTTGACGAGTACACCGCTGTCCGGATATTCATCGCGCTTCTTCTCATCCCAAATCTCACCGAAGTTATCTTCACGGTGTGACATCATCTCGAAATCTTCGACGTCCTCGATGACGACACCGCTTGCTCCTGCTTCATGTAAGATGTTCGAGACTGCTTCGATTGCTTCTTGTGTCGTATGGACACAGACTTCCGACCATTTCATTTTCTGTCACGCTCCTTTAGTGAATCACCCTGTAAAGAATGTTTTGATGCGGCTGAATACGCCTTCGTGTTGTTCTTCGACACCTTTTTCATCACTGATTTCGTTGAACTCACGAAGCAGTTCTTTTTGACGGTCTGTCAGGTTTTTTGGTGTAATGATGACGACATTGACATACTGATCCCCGTGATGGCCTGAGCGGACGTTTGGCATCCCTTTGCCGCGCAGACGGAACCGTGACCCGGTTTGTGTGCCGGCTGGAATTTTCAAGCTGACTTTTCCGTGAACAGTCGGTACTTCGATTTCATCTCCTAGCGTCGCTTGGGCGAACGTGAGCGGCATATCCATGACGATATGATCATCCACACGCTCAAATAATTCATGTTCCCGGACACGGACGACGACATACAAATCACCGAATGGTCCGCCGTTCACACCGGCTTCCCCTTTACCTGCCAGACGAATCTGTTGACCGTTGTCGATCCCGGCTGGAATCTTGACGCGGACATCTTTATTTTTACGGACACGACCGGCTCCGCGGCATGTTTCACACGGTTCTTTGACGATTTGTCCACGACCCTGGCATGTCGAACACGTCGTTTGATTGACGACACGTCCGAACATCGTATTTTGCTCGACGTTGATGTGTCCCGATCCACCACAACGTTTACACGTTTCCGGATGCGTTCCCGGCTTAGCACCCGAACCGTGACACGTTCCGCAGTCTTCTTCGACTGGAATCGTAATGACTTTCTCGACTCCGGAAAAAGCTTCCATGAAGTCGATTTCTTCGACATACTGTAAATCCTGTCCTTTACGTGGGGCATTCGGATCCTGACGACGTCCGCCGCCGAAGAACATATCAAAGATGTCGCCGAAACCTTCCGCTCCGCCGAAGCCACCGCCGCCTTGCGATGGATCCTGGTGACCAAACTGGTCGTAACGGGCACGTTGATTGTCGTCTGACAAGACTTCATAGGCTTCCGATAATTCTTTGAACTTTTGATCGGCATCTGCCTCTTTATTGACATCCGGATGGTAGGTCCGGGCAAGTTTCCGGTAAGCTCGTTTGATTTCTGCTGCTGAGGCATCGCGCGCGACGCCCAACACTTCATAATAATCGCGTTTTTCCACGTGCATTCTTCCTCTCTTTAGGTCCGATTCATTTCATACTGTTTGATTTTACCGAACTTCAGGCGACATGGAAAGAGCCAAAGCGCGGATTACGCTTTGGCTCTCTCTAGCGCCCGAAAAATCGGTCGGTTACTTATTTGTTGTCTTTGTCGTCGACTTCTTCAAATTCAGCGTCCATGACATTGTCGTCTTGTCCGCCTGCTTGCGCACCTTCAGCGCCCGCTTGTTGTTGAGCCATGTTTTCGTAAACTTTTTGCGTCAATTCTTGAACGACTGTTGATAATTCGTCTTTCGCAGCACGAATTGCTTCGATGTCTGTTCCTGCGAGGGCAGCTGTAACTTTTTCTTTTGCTGCTTCCGCTTTTTCTTTATCTGCTGCGTCAATTTGCTCACCGAGATCTTTGACTGCTTTATCTGTTGCGAAGACGAGTTGATCCGCTTCGTTGCGAAGTTCCACTTCTTCTTTACGTTTGTTATCCGCATCTGCGTTCGCTTCCGCATCTTTGACCATTTGGTCGATGTCCGCTTCAGTCAAGCCGCTTGATGATTGGATTGTGATTGACTGTTCTTTGTTCGTACCAAGATCTTTCGCTGATACGTTGACGATTCCGTTTGCATCGATATCGAATTTAACTTCGATTTGCGGCACACCGCGTTGTGCTGGCGGAATGTCTGTCAATTGGAAACGACCAAGCGTTTTGTTATCTGACGCCATCGGACGTTCCCCTTGAAGAACATGGATGTCAACGGCTGGCTGGTTATCAGCAGCTGTTGAGAAGACTTGTGATTTTGAAGTCGGGATCGTCGTGTTACGGTCGATCAGCTTCGTCATCACGCTACCCATTGTTTCGATCCCGAGCGAGAGTGGTGTAACGTCGAGAAGGACAACGTCTTTGACATCCCCTGTTAATACGCCACCTTGGACTGCTGCTCCGAGGGCAACGACTTCATCCGGGTTAACCCCTTTGAACGATTCTTTGCCTGTGAAATCTTGAACTGCTTTTTGAACTGCAGGAATACGAGTCGATCCACCAACGAGGATGATTTTATCGATTTTGTCCGGTGTCATGCCAGCATCGCTGAGAGCACGACGAGTTGGTGCCATCGTCCGTTCTACGAGATCAGCTGTCAAATCGTCGAACTTCGCACGTGACAATGTCATTTCAAGGTGAAGCGGACCTGCTGCGCCGGCCGTGATGAACGGAAGACTGATTTGTGTGGAAGAGACGCCTGAGAGGTCTTTCTTCGCTTTTTCAGCAGCGTCTTTCAAACGTTGAAGCGCCATTTTATCTTGTGCAAGATCAATGCCGTTGTCTTTTTTGAATTCTGCGACTAGATGATCGATGATTTTTTGGTCAAAGTCATCGCCACCAAGACGGCTGTCACCGGCAGTTGAAACAACTTCGAAGACACCGTCTCCAAGTTCAAGGATCGAAACGTCGAATGTACCGCCACCTAAGTCATAGATAAGGATTGTGTGGTCTTCGCCTTTTTCAAGACCGTAAGCAAGTGCTGCTGCCGTCGGCTCGTTGATGATCCGTTTGACGTCAAGACCAGCGATTGTTCCTGCATCTTTTGTTGCTTGGCGTTCTGCATCGTTGAAGTAAGCCGGAACCGTGATGACCGCTTCCGTTACTTTTTCACCGAGGTAGTCTTCCGCTTGTGCTTTGAGTTTTTGAAGAATGATGGCAGATACTTCTTGTGGTGTGTAGTCTTTGCCTTCTACTTCAACTTTATAGTCTGTACCCATATGACGTTTGATCGACATGATTGTGTTCGGGTTTGTGATGGCTTGACGTTTTGCGACTTCCCCGACTTGACGCTCACCGTTTTTGAAAGCAACGACAGATGGCGTCGTACGGTTTCCTTCAGCGTTTGCGATAACGACAGGCTCTCCGCCTTCCATTACTGCGACACATGAGTTTGTTGTTCCTAAGTCAATACCAATGATTTTTGCCATGATAAATTCCTCACCTTCAAATAGTTAGTAGTGTTAAATCAGATCGAAACGTAGATTATTCTGCGACTTTGACCATACTTGGACGAATGACACGATCGTGTAATTTGTATCCTTTTTGGAATTCCGCTGTGACGACACCTGATTCGTGTTCTTCACTCGGCTCCTGAACGACTGCCTGATGCAGGTTCGGATCAAAGGCTTCCCCGACTGCTGGAATCTCGATGACACCTTCATTTTGAAGTGTTTCCACCAATTGGCGTTTGACCATCTCGACACCGGCAAGGACAGATTTTGTCTCTTCGTTGTCCGATTCGATTTGAAGCGCACGGTCAAGATTATCGACTAATGGGAGCAACTTCTCGACGATTGTCTGCGAAGAATATTTCGCACGGTTTTCGGCTTCAATCCGGTTCCGGCGTTTGAAGTTGTCAAAATCCGCACGGAGGCGTAATTCTGATGCTTTCGCTTCTGCGAGTTGTGCCTCAAAGTCAGGTGCCGCCGGCTCTTCGACGAGATCCGCCTGGACGACTTCTTCTTCTGTTACTTCAACTGTTTCTGCTTCTGTTTGTTGCTCGTTTGTTTCTTCAGTATTGAGGTTTTGATTCTGTTTATTTTCTTCCACTCTGAATCGAGCCCCTTTCTATATTCAATCCAAGTTGTTTTTACGCAACTCGGTTTGGAATGCTTGTAAAAGATGAATGATCGAATTGATGCCTCGATTATAATCCATCCGTTTTGGACCAATCAGAGCCAATGTTCCGAGCGAAACGCCGTCAACGGAATAATGGGCACGAATCACACTGCAGTCTTTTAAGGCATCGACGTTATTTTCGCTGCCGATCGTAATCAAAATCTGATTATCGAGACTCGGACTCAAGAAATCGAACAAAGCTTCCTGTTGTTCAATCAATTCGAGGACCGGACGCAGTTTCGCGACATCCTGAAACTCAGGTTGATCAAACATGTTCGCTTTCCCCCCGAGATAAATCAAAGGGCGTTCCTCATGCTGATCCGTCAAGACGATATCAAGTGCTTTTGACAGCAGCGTCGTCTGCTCCGAATGTTCGGAACGGAACCGTCTGATTTCTTCAAGCAGACGGAGACGCAACTGACTGAGCGGCGTTCCGCGTAACGTCTGGTTCAACCGTTCCATCAAGCGACCGGCCGCCTCACGTGAGAGAGCTTCCGCGAGCTGAAGTGTCTTATGTTCGACGTGACCGGTTTCTGTCACAAGAACGATGACGACACGTCCTTCCGCCAAGGGAATCAGCTCTAAATGATGGAGAC
The DNA here is from genome assembly GCF_049942815.1 of Exiguobacterium sp. R-39. Lineage (NCBI taxonomy): Bacteria > Bacillati > Bacillota > Bacilli > Caryophanales > Exiguobacterium > Exiguobacterium sp. R-39. The sequence goes on along the minus strand of NZ_CP187965.1, from coordinate 815,502 downwards.
GTTGTCCTTCTTCTTTTGGACCTAATACAAGCGTCGTATAATGTGTCAATTCGCTCAACAAGTCCGCTGTATGACGGATTAACCGATCATTTTCATTCACGGAATGGGCAAATAACGATTTTAACGCTTTCGCCTCTTGCGGTGAGATGCTTTCCGGACGAATCAGATGATCGACGTAAAATCGATATCCGAGCTCGGATGGAATTCGGCCGGCAGAAGTATGCGGCTTTTCAATCAATCCCATTTCTTCGAGGTCCGCCATCTCATTTCGAATGGTCGCGGAACTGAACGTCACGTCACTCCGTTTTGAGAGCGTCCGTGAGCCGACGGGTTGAGCGGTTTTGATATAATCATCGACGATTGCACGTAAAATCAACAATTGGCGATCCGTCAGCACCTTCTTCACCACCTTATTTTGTTAGCACTCACTTTTAACGAGTGCTAATTACATCTTTACTATAAGGAATCCTGGAAATGATGTCAACCAATTTGCTGAACCCTTTGAAGACTTTCCCATTCTGCGATACAGTGAAACAAACGACGCAAAGGATGAGGTCTATGCTCGAACTGTTTGCCATGGCCGGTGTATTCGTTTGGGTGTTCATCGCGATCATCGGAACGACCGCCTATTTTTTACGAAAATCGAAAAAATAAAACGGCGTCGACATACTTTCGTATGGACGCCGTTTTCATTCGTACGGTCTTACTATTCTCTTACCCTTCGACTTCCGCTTCCCCGATGAACTCGGCAAACACTTCGTTAGCGAGCGGTACACCCGCGTCCGTTAAACAAAGATGGGTCGTTGTCCGCTCGACGAGTCCGCGTGGTAACAGTCTCGCGATCGTCTGTCCAAACACTTGATCAAGCGAATGCCCGTATTTTTCTTCGAAGTGTCGTTCCGACACCCCTTCTTTCATCCGTAATCCGAGGAACATCTCTTCTTCCATCCGTTCGACTTCCGTCAACGGCGTCTCATTTCGGACCGGTAAACCCTCTGCTTTGATATAGTGCGGAATCGGTGCAATGTTCGCACGCCGTGTCTTGTTGATGTAACTGTGTGAACCGGCACCAAATCCGTAATATTCGTCGTTTTCCCAGTAGACCCGGTTATGCCGGCTTTCCCGACCCGGTAAGGAAAAGTTTGAAATCTCATATTGATGCAATCCACCGGCTTCAATCGTTTCAATCATTAAGCGGTACATATCCGCTTCTAAATCCTGTGTCGGTAACGGCAACTTCCCTTTTCGTTCCTGAATCGCAAAAACCGTATGCGGCTCAAGAATCAACGAATACGACGAGATATGGGTAATCGGTAAACGTAACGCCCGTTCGACATCGTATTTGACTTGGTCGAGCGTTTGATTCGGCAGACCAAACATCAAGTCAACCGAAATGTTGTCAAACCGTTTTGCGGCATGTTCGAGCGTCTCGGCAACTTTGGCTTCCCGGTGCGTCCGGCCGATGCGCTCGAGTAATCCGTCATCAAACGACTGGACCCCAAAGCTGACCCGGTTGACGCCGCCCGCTTTCATGATGTCGAGTTTTTCCGGTGAGACACCGTCCGGATTCGATTCGACCGTATATTCAAGAGCGTCATCCGTCAGCGGCAGGAGATGCTTCGCGATGATATCCATCAGACGTTGCATCTGATCTTCGTTTAAGGCGGTCGGTGTTCCTCCGCCGATAAAGATCGTTTCGAGCCGATCAGTCGGGTACTGTTGTAACGTCAGCTCGATTTCCCGTTCCAACGCATCGAGATACTCGTCGACCGGCTGATTTTTTAAAAAGACTTTATTAAAGTCACAGTAATAACAAATATGCTCACAAAACGGAATGTGGACATATGCGGCGCGTGGAGTCATTTCGCCTCATCCTTTCTTCACTTAAACAGAAAAAGGGTGCGCCAGAAACGCCCCCTTTGTGTCTTCCTTAATCTTCATCCATCGACAGAACCGACATGAAGGCTTCTTGCGGTACCTCTACCGAGCCTACCATCTTCATGCGTTTCTTACCTTCTTTTTGCTTCTCGAGCAATTTACGTTTACGCGAGATGTCTCCGCCATAACACTTGGCGAGAACGTTTTTCCGTAACGCTTTGATTGTCGAACGGGCGACAATCTTCGTTCCGACGGCCGCTTGAATTGGTACTTCGAACTGCATCCGCGGAATGAGTGCTTTTAATTTATCAACGATGACTTTCCCACGTTCGTACGCAAAATCACGGTGAACGATGAAACTCAAGGCATCGACGTTTTCATTGTTGAGTAAGATATCCATCTTAACAAGACGCGATTGCTGATAGCCGATCAATTCATAATCCAGCGACGCATATCCTTTTGTGCTTGATTTCAACTGATCAAAGAAATCATAGACGATTTCCGATAACGGGAGTTCATACGTGATTTTAACACGTGCCGTATCGATGTATTCCATATCAATGAACGTTCCGCGTTTCTTTTGACAGAGCTCCATGATAGCACCGACATAGTCGTTTGGTGTCATAACGGCTGCTTTAACGTATGGCTCTTCGATGAACTCGACTTTTTGTTGTTCCGGCATCTTCGACGGGTTATCGACATGGAGTACTTCTCCGGCCGTCGTCGTCACATGATAGATAACCGATGGAGCCGTCGTGATCATATCGATGTTGAATTCGCGTTCGATCCGTTCCTGAATGATTTCCATGTGAAGCATACCAAGGAATCCGCAACGGAAACCGAATCCGAGCGCCTGTGATGTTTCCGGCTCGAATTCAAGTGCTGCGTCACTCAATTGAAGACGTTCGAGCGCTTCACGCAAATCATTATAGCGTGCTGCGTCAATCGGATACAGACCACAGTATACCATCGGGTTCATCTTCCGGTATCCCGGTAAAGCTTCTGTCGCCGGTTGTTTCGCCAAGGTAATCGTATCCCCGACGCGAACATCACCAACTGTTTTAATCGAAGCCGATAACGTACCGACATCTCCTACCGTCAATTCTTTTTGACGGAGCGGTTTCGGTGTCGAGACCGCGAGTTCCAAGACCTCAAAGTCTTTTCCGGTCGACATCATCCGAATCTTGTCACCGACTTTCACCGTCCCGTTGACGACACGAATCGACGCGACGACACCACGGTAGGCATCGTAATACGAATCGAAAATCAACGCTTCGAGCGGTGCTTCCGGGTCACCCGTCGGTGCCGGAACTTTCGCAACGATTTGTTCGAGGATCTCTTCAATCCCGATACCGGCTTTCGCGGATGTCGGAACCGCTTCAGAAGCATCCAGTCCAATTACGTCTTCAATCTCTTGACGAACACGTTCGACGTCTGCTGAAGGCAAATCAATCTTATTGATGATCGGCAAGATTTCCAAGTCGTTATCCAGTGCCAAATACACGTTAGCCAGTGTTTGTGCTTCGATGCCTTGCGCCGCATCAACGACGAGGACAGCTCCTTCACAAGCTGCGAGGGAACGGGAAACTTCGTATGTGAAGTCGACGTGTCCCGGTGTATCAATCAGATGGAGGATATATTCCTCACCATCTTTTGCCGTATACTTCAATTGAACAGCATTCAACTTAATGGTAATCCCACGTTCACGTTCCAAATCCATCGCATCCAGTGTCTGATCTTTCATCTCACGTGATGTCAAAGCACCTGTTTTTTCTAAAATACGGTCAGCAAGTGTCGATTTCCCGTGGTCGATATGAGCGATGATAGAGAAATTACGAATACTTTTTTGCCGCTTTAAACGATCTGCATTATTCATGTTTATAGTCACCTTACCTTATAGTCAAACGTACATACGCTTCATTATACCAAAAATCACACGGGGTGCACCATCTCGTTTTGTTTTCCAAAAAAACAAAAATCGAAAGAAACCCTAGAGCTGTTATTGCTTTTAAGAAAAACGTTTGCTACAATTGTGTTTGTTCTGTTGAACGATAAATGCAGATATGCGAATATAAATCTCGAATGAGTTTTCTTGGAGGTGAATCATCCATGGCTAACATTAAATCAGCAATCAAGCGTGTTAAAACAGCTGAAAAACGCCGCGTCGCTAACGTACAACGTAAATCGTCTATGCGTTCAGCTATCAAAGCAGTCGAAACTTTCGCTACTGAAGGCAACAAAGAGCAAGCGCTCGTAGCTTTCAACACAGCATCTAAGAAAATCGACAAAGCTGCTGCTAAAGGTCTTATCCACAGCAACAAAGCTGGTCGTGACAAATCACGTCTCGCTCGTCTCGTAAACGCACTTTAATTCTTCTTTGAAGGATACAGTGATCGATCACCTCTCGGAGCCCGCTCCGGTGGTGATTTTTTTGTATCTAAAAGAGGCTGACTTTTGAGTCAGCCTTTTTTCTTTTTTCTCAGAAACGATCTACCATGACATGATGCGGACCGATTCCTTCAATTTCGAATGACTCACTTGCAACTGCCAAACCCAATCGTTCGTAAAAAGGAACGGCATTGAGTCGGGCGTTACACCACCAACCGTCTGCACCTTTTGCTTTCAGTTGATTTCGTGCCTCTTCTAACAATGCTTTTCCATATCCTTCTCCACGGACAGCAGGACTCGATGCCATTCCGCGTAATTGATAGGTCAATTCCGGATACGCCTCATGAGGACGATTGGAGAAAGTACCGATAGCTACAATCCTTCCGTCTTTGACGGCTCCTAAATGAAAAGTGGATTCGAGATCATCGTCCGGATAGACACACATTTCAATCGGCTGGTTGGGACGTAATACTTCTTTTCGAAGTGGAATGACCTCTGTTGCTGAAATGATTCGAATCTCCATCTGCTCTGCCTCCTATAATGTAGCGAGCCGGACAATCAGGGCGTCAAACAATATCCGTTTGTCACCTCGGCCCGTCTTCATACCCTCGTCTGTCGTCGTGATTGCGACCAATGCCTGTTCGAGCTGCGCGAACGTAAACCGTTTACCAGCCTGTAGGGCGAGTTTGATCGCATATGGATGCGCCCCGACTTTGGACGCGATTTGCCGTTCCCCGTACCCTTGTTCCGCCAGACGTTTGGACAACAACATCATCCGGTACTGTCGTGCCATCAGTCCAAGTAACGCCAACACTTCCTGTCCCTGCTTTTCGAGATCGCGAATCAATCGAATCGCCGGTTCAAGTTGACGTTTCATCAGATAATCCGTCAGTTGGAACACATTATCCTCTAACGTCCGCGGCACCAGTAAATTAACATCTTCCAGTTCAATCGTCGGATGATCTCCGGCATAAAGCATGAGTTTATCCAGTTCACGTGTCAGTGTCGCCCACATCTCACCCGTCAGGAAAATCAATCGTTCGATGGCAGGCCGTTCCATCCGGTACCCTTTGTCATTGACCGCATCCATCACGAAACGAAACAGTTCTTCCGTCGTCGGTTTTTTTGCTTCGAGTACGACAGCCCGGTCTTTTAACCGTTTGACAATCGTTTTTCGCTCATCCAGTTTTTCCGCCTCAACAATCAAAACGACAACTGCATAATCCGCAGGTTGGACGATGTATTCAGTCAACCGCTCCACGTTATGTGTTTTCTTGTCTTTTGCACCTGTCAAAAAAGTAGCCGGTTTAGCGATGACGACACGGTAATCACTTAAAAAAGGGACCGTTTCCGCTTCATCGAGTACCGCATCGAGCGGTTGATCGTTTAAATCAATCTTCATGTAATCAAAGCGTTCGCCGTCCGGCAATGCGGCTTTGACGATTTCACGTTCCCATTCTTCCAAAAGATGTCGTTCCGTTCCATATAATAAATAAAGGTTCGCCAGTTTTCCGTTGACAAGCCAAGGTGTTTTCATCTTCCCCACCACATTTCACAGTTTGTTCTTAACTTCATCATAGATAATCCTCTTTTATTCCGCTATACTAGAAGCGGAATCTATTTTTAGGGGGAATGCAGCATGGCACATTCAGTACGTCCACCAAGTGAGAATGCGTTTGAAAACGATATTCAGTCAAAACGTAATGACGCGCTTGACTCAGCGGTCGGTTTTGGCGCATCGTTCGGCTTTTTCGCAGTCTTGTTCATCATTGGCGTTGTCATTAAATTCTTAAGCCTATAATCAGTAAAACAGCAACCTTGGGGGGTTGCTGTTTTTTATTTTAGCATAGGTTCACAGCCTGTTGCAGAACAAGTTATCATTCCCGATTGATCGGTCCGCATGACATTCCGATTCCTTGTCCGCTCCAATACTTCTGCATGAGGGTGACCATACCGGTTATTTCGTCCTGCCGAAATGATGATCAGTTCCGGATCCGTTTTCTGCAAAAGCTGTTCTCCAGTTGACGTTTTTGAACCGTGATGCCCCGCTTTTAAAATGTCGACTTTGGGGACGGACCATGTTTCCTCTTGATTGATACTCGCATCTCCCGTCAATAAGACACGTTTCCCGGCAACGTCAGCAAGTAAAACGACCGACCGGTCATTTTCTTCTTCCTCGCTCGCTGCAGGAGCCAATACCTTGAGCCAGGGACGAATCCGTTGTCCTGAACGAATGTATTCAATGCGTGTTCCTGTCGCTTCAATCTGTTCGATCAACGCGTGGCGTTTCGCATCTTGATTGTCGAACTGACCCATATAAATCGTATCGACTTGAATTTTTCGCAAAACCCCTAGCAATCCGCCGATATGATCATGGTCTGCATGCGTGATGACCAGCCCTTCAATCCGCGTTTCTCCCCGCGTATGTAAAAACGGGGCTACGATTTGCCCTCCCGGATCAAACGGACGCAACGGGGGACGAAGTGATAAGGAAAACGTTCCCCCTGTATCAATGACAAACGTTTCTCCTGCTTTTTCGATGATGGTGCTGTCTCCCTGTCCGACGTCAAGAAAGGTGATTCGTTCCGGCGTTTGCTGATCCATATAAAGGCTCGCTGCGAGCAGCCCGACCAGCGGGACAAGATGACCGAACCATTTGCGCTCAGCCAACCACCAGCCTGTGAGGACCACTCCTGCCATAATCAGAAACACAGGAAGCGAAAACAGATGAACCGCAACGGTTGGAACGGGGAGTTTCTCCGCCCAAGTCAATGCTTGATCCAAAAAAGAAGTAGCCTTACCATGCAGACCAATCAGATTATCAGACGACGGAATCAGCACAGTTGCACTGACAAGGAAAGACAGCGGTAGAATCACCCATTCAATCCATCCCCCGATAATCAAATTCAACAGCGGGGACCAAAAGGAAACTTCTGTCTGTTGCGCCAATTGCAGGACTAGACTTGTCATGATTTGCGCCCAAAAGCTAATCAGCAACCAGTTCCAGGGACGTTTGATCGTTTCCCACATCTTGCGGGACAGTAATAAAAAGATCGTCAATCCGACGGTCAGTTGAAATCCGACATCGTACAGATACGTATACGAGACTGCCAATTGAAATGCCCCGATTGTACCGATGACCACCAAGGGATCCGGTCGCCGATTGATCCGGTGACAGAACAGCAGTACCATGGCGACACACACTGCACGTGTGACTGGAGCACTCCACTCCGTCAACCATCCGTACAACGGCAGGGTCATTAATAGAAATTCAAATCTCCGCTCCCGCGTCAACCGCAGTTTTTTTAAAAGCCATAACATCGTCACAATCAAAAAGGCGATATGTGAACCGGAAATAACAATCGCATGGAGCAAACCGAACTTTTTGAAACGTTCCATCGTCGTCTGATCCATCAAACGATCTTCCCCTAATACTAAGGCTTCCACGTACAAGGCTTGTTTGATCGGAAGTTGCTCAATCCGCGTCATCCACTGCTGACGAATACGGCGTCCATTCGCCCCAAGTCCCGGTGTCTCAGTACATTTCCCCCACGTTACGACCTCATACTTCCCTCGTAACTGTTCGATTCGCATCCAACGGGCTTCATCAAATCCGCCCAGATTCACTCGAGGCAATACCGGCCGTTCCTCCAACTCGACTTCACACCGTTGCCCGATTCGCTCATAGTCACGGTCTGTTTTTTCATCCAACGTGGCTGCGACAACGATTTGCTGATTTTCGGATTCGGCGAGATAACGGATTCTGTCGCCATTCTGCTTCGCGTCCAAAATATCGATGACCTGAATCGGCGCAGCCAGCTGTTCTGTCGTCATACTCATTAAAAATACAATCGTCAGTCCAACGAGCGACAAAACAGAGTACTTCGACATCGACCAGGATTTCAGTACAAGAATCATCGAACAGACCGCAACCAGCCACAGGGATTCTTTTAAGGCGATGAGTCCGATCATAAAAAATAAAGGCAACAGCGGCATCAGTAGACGATGAGATAAGCTTTCAGATTTTCCAACGTCTTCGGTCCAAATCCTTTCACATCGCCCAGATTCTCATATGTTGCAAAGCCGCCTTTTTCTTCCCGGTATTGTAAAATCGCACTGGCCTTCGCAGGACCGATTCCCGGTACTTCCAACAGTTGTTCTTCCGTCGCTGCATTTAAATCAACTAATCCTTTTGGCACTTCCGCTTGTTCAGACGTTTCGGGTACTGCCTTCTTGGATGTCTTAACCTGTTTCTTAGTCGGAACAATCACTTCCTGACCATCAATTAAACGTGCTGCGAGATTAAGTTGTTTGATATCCGCTTCTGCCGTCACTTCTGCACGTTTAATGGCATCTTGAACGCGATCACCGAGTCGAAAACTGTATGGACCGGGCCGTTTGACCGCCCCTTTGATATCAACCATGATTTTTTTCTGGACGAGCGTCTGATCCGCCGAACGGTCTTCTGCCTGTGCTTCCTGTTCTCGTTCAACGACTGCCGGTTTTTCAACCAATGCCTCGTTCGAACATGAAGGCAGCGGAACAAATAAGACAACGAGCAGTAAGAGAACAACCGCAATCGTTGCTACTTGCTGTAAACGTGGAATCGTCATCCATATCCCTCCTGTCTCATCGACTGTATCAATCTTTCCGTCGCTTCTGAACAGGACTATTCTTTATTATCCGGTGACATGCCCCTCTTTTCGTTTCATTTAGTTTTCCTTGCTTCAACCAATTGCCTTGCTAACCTAAAACAACATAAAAAAACCATCAACATGAGATCCGTTGATGGTTAGAGACGTTTATATTTTTTCAGCAACGAAAAAAATACGTTCGGCTGTTTCAGTCGGTGCATCGGATGTAAAATCACCGGTTACGGCACATACACGAAAACCTGCTTCGCGCAACCAGGTAATGTATTGTTCAGGCGGATACGTCCGTTGATGATGTGTCTCGTCGACACGATCGTACCGGCCGTCCTCGCCTTCAATAAAGAAGGTCAGTTCATGGACAACCGATAACGGTTCTTCACCGGGATCCGCGAACCAGATATACGAACTTTGCTCAGCATGGGTCGCGTACGTTTTCCCGTTAAATAATGTCTCCATTTTATAAGGGGAATGAACATCAAACAACAACTTTCCACCGTTCGTCAACAAACGTACTGCACTGTCGAATGTCTGTTTGACATCTGCTTCCGTCTGCAAGTAATTCAAGGAATCACATAAAATCGTTATCGCATCCACCGGTTCCGGCAATTCCAGTTCCCGCATGTCCTGTACCCAAAAATCAATGTGCCGATTGGTCTCCATTGCTTTTTCTTGAGCAATTTCAAGCATCTCTTCCGATAAATCGACGCCGGTGACTTCATAATGGTCAGCCAGTAACAAGGTTGCCGTTCCGGTCCCGCAACCGATATCTGCGATTCTTTTGCCGGGCTCGACCTGTTCAAGTACCCACGCGACCCATTCAGGATACGGGACATCTTGCATTAGTTCGTCATAGACATACGCAAACTGTTCGTACGCCATTAGTCGATCTCGACTTCGACTTTAGGAGCATCTGCCCATAGTTTCTCAAGGTTGTAATAATCACGGTCATCACGGTGGAAGACATGTACGACGACGCTCTCAAGATCCGCGAGGACCCAGCGCGCTGCATCCATTCCTTCTAGTCGTTTGATTGGTAATTCGTTTTTGTGGGCGACTTCTTTCACTTCACGCGCGATGGCTTGAACTTGTTTTTCCGAGTTCCCTTCACAAATCACGAAGTAATCCGCGATCGGCGAAATACTCGACATGTCGAGTACGACGATGTCCTCGGCACGTTTATCATCAATTGCATTTACGATTAATTTTAATTCTTGTTCGACTGTCATAGGACGGTCCCCTTTCGTTTTTCCGGAACGAACGCATTATACGTCTCAATCGTCAACGGAAAAATCACTGTTTGTTTTTTGCATAAAAATGAAATCGTCTGGACAAGTGTCGCAATGACAGCTTGCGTCAAATCTTCCTGCGCAATCTGCCGAAGCTGTTCGACACCCGGATACTGACGATTCGGCTCAATCGCATCTGCGACAAAAATGATTTGATCGAGCAACGGCATATCCGGAGCACCCGTCGTATGATGAGCAATTGCTTGATAAATCTCCATGTCCTCGATGCCGAGTTCTCGCTTGACGAGTTCTGCCCCGACCGGTGCATGCAACAATTCTTCATCATAATTGAGTAATTCATCCAGTCCAAGTTCCACTGCTACACGCTGCATCTCGGACACATTCCGATATTTCGCATAATCGTGCAACATGGCTGCCAAAGCAGCTTTATCTTCCTGAACCCCGTATTGTCGTGCCATTTGAATGGCGGTCTCGACGACACCGAGTGTATGGATGTAGCGTTTTTCGGGCAACGTTTCCTTAATGATTCGTTTCGCTTCTTCAAGTCGCATAGAGGTTCCACTCCTCGATTAATTGTCGGACCGGTTCCGGAACAAGATAACGGATGCTGCGTCCTCTCGCCATCCGTTGACGGATGTCAGTCGAAGAGACTTCAAGCAACGGCATGTCGACTGCCGTGACACGCGCGCCTTCCGGAATCAAATAACGACTTCCCGGACGTGCAACTGCCCCGAATTCGATTTCCTTATACAATTCTTCCGACCGGTGCCATGTCCCTAAACTGACTAATGAATCCGCACCGATCAGGAAAAAGAATGCATGCTCGGGATAACGTCTCTTTAGTTCCCGGATTGTATCAAACGTGTACGATTTCGTTTCCCGTTCGAACTCAATCTCGGAGACTGAAAAATCCTGATTGTCCCGGACGGCTTCTCGGACAAGTTGCAGCCGTTTCGCCGCACTCGTCACGGTCGATTGTTTGTGCGGCGGCAGTTTTGCCGGCAAAAACCAGACCGCATCCAGTTGAAGTTGCTCTTTCGCTTGTTCGGCAATCAGCAGATGACCGATATGGGGTGGATCAAATGTTCCGCCCATCAAACCGATCTTCATCGTGGTAATTGAAGCGTCTTATTCTCTTTCGATTCCTTGTAGAGAACGATGACTTTTCCGATGACTTGAACGAGTTCGGCATTTGTTCCGTCAACGAGCTCAGCCGCGACATCTTTCGGAGCGTCAGCACAGTTTTGAAGAACTTGAACTTTCAAGAGTTCACGTTTTTCAAGTGCATCCATCAAATCTGCACACATCGCTTCACCAACACCGTTTTTTCCGACTTGGAAAATCGGGCTTAAGTCGTGAGCCGTCGCGCGTAAATACCGTTTTTGTTTACCTGTTAACATATTATGATTCCTCCAATTGCTTTCTAATCACCTGCTCGCCGAGTGCGAGATCAGGTTTATGACCGGTGAAGCGTTCAAACGCTTCAGCCGCTTGTAGTACAAACATTAAAACACCATCTAGTGTATCAAGCCCGTTTGCGGTCGCTTCCCGCAAAAGACGGGTCGGGGTCGGTCGATAAATAATATCACAAATCAAAGCCGTCGTCGCTGTCAATTCGATCGGCGTCTGATCAATCGCGGGCGCCATTCCGACAGAAGTCGTATTGATGATGACATCATACGGCATCAAATCCAGTGTGCTCGACCAAGGAACAGCAGATTGCCCGAATTCAGCAGCCACCTGTTCAGCCGTCTGATTCGTCCGGTTCATGACAGTAACATGACCGGGAAGCATTGGAATGATGCCGCGGGCCGCTCCGCCTGCTCCAATCACTAAACTGTTTTTCGCATTCGTTCGTGTCGCAAGGGCGCGGGCAAATCCGGTTCCGTCCGTATTGGCACCGACCAGTTCCTCCCCGTCCCAATAGACGGTATTGACGGCACCGGCGCGTACTGCTGCCGGCTCCAGACGATCAAGAAAAGGAATGATCGCCGACTTATGCGGAATCGTCACATTGATTCCATCAAACTGCCGTTTTCTTACCTTCTGAACGAACGCTTCCAATCCGTTCACTTCGACATCTACCGTGGTATAACAACCGAAAAGCCCAGCCGCCTTCAGCCATGTTTCATGCAACATGGGTGAAAGCGAATGGGCAATCGGATGACCGATGACAGCAAATTGCATCAGACAAGCGCCTCACGTAATGAGACAGCAACACCTTTTGGTGCGTAGGCAGCAACTCGTCCGCCTTTTCCGTGAACTGCCACCCAACCGAGTCCACTGAAAACGATATCCGTTTTCATGTTGTCGCGTAGACTGAACTCGTGTCGAACGAGCGGCGGAAGCATCTCAAGCGTCTTCTCATTCGGCGGTGATAACAATTCTCCGTTATGATTCGCATACAGATCGTCTGCTTTATCGAGCTTCGTCCGGTGTACTTTCAAGTCATTTGACATATAGATGACGAATGACCGTTTGTTGCCTTCCATGTAGTCAAGACGAGCCAGACCACCGAAGAACAATGTTTGTTGTGGATGAATTTGGAACACTTGCGGCTTGATTTCTTTTTTCGGCGTAATCAACTTCAAGTCTCTTGCATCCACGTAATGTGCCATTTGGTGATGATTGATGATTCCTGGTGTATCGTACAGATTACAGTTATCGTCCAACGGAATATCAATTAAATCAAGTGTCGTTCCCGGGAAGTGACTGACTGTGATGACCGCCTCTTCTTCTTCCCCGAATCGTTTAATGACTTGGTTAATCAATGTCGACTTACCGACATTCGTACAGCCGACGACGTAAACGTCGCGTCCTTTGCGGTAATAATCGATTTTCTCTGCCAGTTCATCCACACCGTGTCCTTTTTTCGCACTGATCAGATGCACGTCGACTGGACGTAAGCCCAGCTCTTTTGATGTTTGGCGCATCCAGTTCATTAAGCGATTCGGATTAAGTGATTTTGGTAGCAAGTCGGCTTTGTTTCCGACGAGCAAAACATCATTTTTTCCGACGAAACGGTGTAATCCGGGTAACCAACTTCCATTAAAATCAAAGATATCAACAATTTTAACGACTAATGCATCTTTTTGACCGATTCCATCTAAGATTTTGACAAAATCATCGTCCGTTAATGCGACGTCTTGAATTTGGTTGTAATGCTTCAGTTTAAAACAACGTTGGCAAATGACCATTTCCCGGTCAAGTGCAGATTTAGGCGCATAACCAGGTGCTTTCGGATCCTCTGTTTGGATCGCGACACCACAGCCTGCGCAATTGATTTCTTCCATGTGTGTTGAGCCGCATCGGGACTTTCCCTTCTCTATTCAACGTAGCGCCCTGCACGCCACTCCAAGAGCGTAACTTCCGACCTTTTGCCGTACATGTTGCGACTGCTGCCTATCCTTTCATCTACCGGTATGACAGGGTCATTGCTGCTTATCTTGACGAAGGGTCTCAATCGGGTGTTTTAACACTGCCGGATCTTCTTTGACACGTTGCGTCAATTTGTAGATCCCTTTGCGTTTCATCCGACGGAAAATCAACCGTTCCATCAAGCGATTAAATTTTGTGACGACACCGTCTGTCTTGACGACGGGTTGAACGTGAATTACTTCGATACCTACTGAATTTGCGCCTAACACATCTGTAAACAATTGATCTCCAAGGAAGACAACTTCCTTCGCGTGATAACCAAATTCCGTCAACGCACGTTTGAAACCAATCGGTAAAGGTTTACGGGCCGGTGCAATATAATGTAAGCCAAGTGGATCCGCAAATTTCTTGACTCGATCGCCGTTATTATTCGAGACGATGATGACGTCAAATCCGTATTGGTTATTCACCATATCGAGCCATGACACCAATTCGTCTGGAGCATCGGCAATATTCCAAGCAACAAGTGTATTATCAAGATCCGTCAAAATTGCTTTGACACCGTTTCGTTTTAACATCTCTAAGTCGATATCATAAATCGACGCCACAAAATGTTTTGGATAAAGTCGTTTAAACAAGAATAAAACCTCCAGATAATGGTCTAGCTCTATAGTTAAGTTTAAGAAACAGTTATGTTCTTATCGTTCGATTATAGCACAATCCATTTGATAGAGCGACGACCAAAAGAAAACGAAAGAGTACATGTCTCTTCCGTTTCAAAAATTTTCTTCAATAATAGCGGATCCATAAATAGAGTTGCGAAATAATCAGCGTTACGATGGTGATCGGAGCCCCGTAAAGTAAGAATCTTCCGTAGGTGAACTTCTCCCCTTGCCGCGTAGCTAATCCCGCGACAATCACATTGGCTGACGCGCCAATCAATGTTCCGTTCCCTCCAAGACATGCTCCGAGCGACAAGGACCACCATAAGACGTCGACTTGTTGACTGTCGGGTGACAATCCAATTCCTGTCGCCACATCATTGATCAATGGAATCATCGTCGCGACGAACGGAATATTATCAATCGTCGCACTGGCAATGCCGGATAACCAAAGAACAGCGGTTGCTGTCGTCTGGATGTCTCCCCCTGTCAACGTGATCGTTTTTTCTGCCAAGAAACGGATGACGCCCACTTCCTGAATTCCGCCGACTAAGATAAACAGTCCCGCGAAGAAAAAGATTGTCGTCCACTCTACCCGGGCGAATACTTCCTCCAATTGGTGGTTGTTTTCAATCGTCAGCAGCATTAAGATAGTCGCTCCTAGGATTGCGATGGCAGGTGCTTCCAAATGAAGACCGATTCGACTCAGTAACGGATGAATGACGAACAATGTAATCGTACTTACCAGGACGATACTGCTGCGCGTGACTAATTTACGGCTGACGATGTAGCTGTTTTCGTCAATCTCCATCAATTTTTGTTGGTCTTCCGGTTCCACGTGTAAGTGTTTGCGGAAAATCATATACAAAATACCGATTGTCACGATTGTAATCAGCACAATCACAGGTGCGAGGTTCAATAAGAAGGCATTGAACGTCAAATGCGGATTAGCGGCTCCAATCATGATGTTCGGAGGGTCACCGATCAATGTGGCCGTTCCACCGATGTTGGCAAACAGGACTTCCGCCAGTAAAAATGGAAACGGCTTGATTTTTAAGACCTTCGTAATCGAAAACGTAATTGGAACAATCAACAGGACCGTCGTGACATTGTCTAAAAAGGCAGATCCGAGTGCCGTCAATCCGGATAGTAAAATCAAGATTTTTACCGGATCTCCCTTTGTTTTTTTAGCCGCCCGAATGGCAATGTATTCAAACAATCCGGACTGATTGGCAATCGTCACTAAAATCATCATCCCGATCAATAAGACGATTGTTCCCCATTCAACGTATTCAAACAAGGCAGATTCCAACCGGACGATGCCGAATATCACCATTGCTAATGCACCTAACAGGGCGACAATTGCCCGACTGATTTTTTCACTGATGATAAATGCATAGGTCACTAAAAAAATGAATAAGGCCCCGTAAATTTGAAGCGACGAACCCGATGCTCCCGTAAACATTAAAACCTGCATGATAGCTTCCTCCTAAGCATGACGAAACGCTCCCTTCGTAACGGGAGCGTCTCCATTCATGAATTCCAATAACCGATGCGTTGCCCCATCAAAACCGGACCTTTGATGTCCGTTTCTAATGTGATGGCATCTTTCGGGCAAATCAAGACGACTGTTGAGCCGAATGAAAAATAGCCGAACTCATCGCCCCGTCTGACTTCTCGGTTTTGATTCGTTTGGACGATGGTGTTCACGTTCAAGGCACCGACCATGACATGTTCAAGTGCGTGTTCCCCATGTGTGATACGTGTGACCCGACGGTAATTCCGCGTCAAAGGTCGTTTCCCATAGGAAAGACCGAGATCGTTGACCGGTGCCGAATCACGGCCGAGCGTGTAACTGGTCCGGATTGTCCCATCAACCGGTACATGAACACGATGATAATTTTGCGGACTGAGGTAAAAAATCAATACCCGTCCTCCGATGTAGTGATCGGCTTCGTGATGCGAACCGAGCAACTCGGAAACTGAATACGTCTGTCCTTTGACGGTAAAACGACTTTCTTCCGTCAAATCCTCGACAACGGATAAAACGCCATCACACGGGCTGACGACAGCCTGTTCTGACCCGTCAATCGGACGAACCGTTTCTTTTAAGTTTCGAAC
Source organism: Exiguobacterium sp. R-39 (assembly GCF_049942815.1). NCBI lineage: Bacteria > Bacillati > Bacillota > Bacilli > Caryophanales > Exiguobacterium > Exiguobacterium sp. R-39. Next base: position 799,176 of record NZ_CP187965.1, on the reverse strand, counting down.
GAACAATTCATGTAACGACTTATACGATTCAAGCGGCTGATTGGCCTCATGCATTTGTAAATCATACATCTTAACGAACGGTTGAATCAGCGGTCGACTGACCGGACTCATCGCAAAGCGACGCAGTTGTTTCGCGACGGTTGGATGACCGTTCAGTTCAAACAGTTGCGTAAAGAACCATTTTTTAATCATTTAAATCACCTGACGACTCTTCTTCAGAATTTTTAACGGCTTTACCTGCGAAAAATTCTTTATAGGCGTCTTCTGTCTGCTCACCGGATACCCGGCTGACTTCTTTCCCATCTTTGAAATGAACGACAGTTGGCGTCCCTTCGATGGCAAACGTATCCCAAGCCGACTGTTCAACTGCCAGATCAATTTGTTCAAATGGAATGTCCTGTTTCTCACCGAGTGGCACTAAATACGGTTTTACTTTCTCACAGTGTACGCATCCCGTCTGATAAAAATACGTGTAAAATTCATCGCCGGACTTCAGCTTATCCGCCACTTGACCGGCCGTTAAATTACCGTTTTTCGATGCAGAATCCTCTCGATCCGTAAACAGTAACATCGTCGCCCCGATTAAGACGATCAGCGCGATCACACCAGCTGTAATCCAGTTGGCTTTCGATTGCGGTTTTTTTGTTGGTTTTACACGGTTAGATTTCTTTGACACAGTATCCCTCCGTCATTTTGGCAACAGCCATTTTTTCTGAATCATTATAGCACGCCCTTCTGCAAGAATCGTATCGATTTGCAAAGCGTCATCAATCAGTAACAGATCAGCACGCTCGCCTTCCTGGATGAGTCCTCCGGAAATGCCATATGCTTCTGCGACGTTTGATGTAACAGTTTGGATCGCGTCCTTTAACTGCACGCCATGTTTCACCGCATCACGGACCGCATCCAAAATCGATGTCGGCTTTCCGGTCTCAAGACGAAGCAGTTTCCCGCTTTCATCAAAGGCGGGTAAGCTGGCCCCGGCGTCACTCGACATCGTAATCTGACGTAACGGGATACCGGCAGCAAGAGCACGCTGTAGTGCCTGACCTGCTGGTATCTCCCCTTCTTCAATGAACGTTTCCGTCGTACAGGTCATAAAATCAATCCGTCCGCCTTGTTTCGCCCAACGTAAACCGGCGTCAAATATCCGTTCGCTGCGGTTGATATGGGTCGGTAAAAATTGTGTAATCGGAATATCGGTCGTTTCGACCACTTCGTTGAGCAGGTCAAGCGCATGTTTTCCGTCCCCGATATGAACATTCATCGTCCCCCGGACCCCCTTTAAAAGACCGGCAATCCGTGCTTGCGAAGCAAGTCGTGCCACCTCAGGAACAGTCGGATGTGTCGAACGATGGTCGTTGATGGCAATCTCACCAATCCCGATGACTTCGTTAATCAACAGGATATCTTCCGCAATTGACTGCGTAATCGAAACCGGAGGGACCGCGTAACTGCCTGACAAGAGGAAGGAACGGATACCTTGACTCATATAGCCGCGCATGTGCGCAAGCAGATCGATTCCAGTCCGCGTCCATCCATCTGTTCCCAGTAATCCAACGACAGTCGTGACGCCGGCTTCCAGAAAATCAGTTGCCAAAAGTGGCAGCGTCCGTGTCGAAAAACCACCTTCCCCGCCTCCGCCGATCGGATGAACATGTCCATCGAGTAATCCTGGGACCAATTGTTTGCCTGATCCGTCAATCGTCTGCGTAATCAGCCGTTCGTCCATTGTATAGGAACCGATTGCGAGAATCTTTCCCCCACCAACCCATACATCCGTTACTCCCCCGGCTAGGGTCACATTTTTAAGTACAATCATCACTTGCCTCCTAAACTTTGAACTACTCGTCACTAAAGTCACGAGTGTTCTCAGCTAAATCATAAAAAGCGAGCCTATCGTCCGAATGACGATATCTCGCTTTTACCTTATTCTGCCTTTGTCCCTTGACCAAGACCAAGATCTTCGTTGACTGCATCAAGTGCGAAGACGACAAGTGAAGTCACGACTGACATAGCTGTCGCGAATCCGAAGTTATACGTGACTGCATCGACCGCTGATACGATGAACACAGCTGTGTTCACGAGTAAGAACGACCAGAAGAATGTAACGAGAAAACGCATTCTTCCCCCTCCATTTCTTAACTTACTTTTTAATGTCCTACGTTTCGTAGTATATCATTTTTTAGGACCATAGACAGCTTTTCTCCGATTTTTTTAAACGCTTTCCTGAATTCAAAAAGCAGGCAATTTCAGATATTTTTCAGCCGATTATGCTACAGTAAGCGTAATGAATCCAGAGTGGAGTGAGTATCCTATGCAACGTCATCTGATTGCCGTCGATTTGGACGGGACATTATTACGCGACGACAAAACCATCAGTCAGGCCAACTTACATGCGTTAAGAACTGCACGCGACAACGGTCATGAAATCGTCATCGCGACAGGGCGTCCTTTCCGGCACGCCAAACGCTATTACGACGAACTCGGATTGACGACACCGATCGTCAATTTTAACGGCGGACTTGTTCACCATCCGCAAGACCGTCATTTTGAAGTCAGCCATCATCCGATTCCGCTGAAAACTGTTCAGCACATCTTGGAATCGGTAGCGGACTCGAAAACACAAAATATCGTCTGCGAAGTGACGGATCATGTTTACTTCCAGAACGATCCGACCGGTATTTATGAATTCTACACGGATCATGCCTTATCCGTGACGACAGGTGATTTACGGAAGGTCTTGCAACATGAACCGACATCCCTGCTGATTCATGCGAAAGGCGAACATGTCCAGGAAATCCGGTCCGAACTTTCGAGCATTCATGCCGAAACGGTCTTAAACCGCCAGTGGGTCAAACCGGAATATATGGTCGAGGTCATGCGAAAAGGTACGAGTAAAGCCATAGGTTTACAACAAGTCTCGCGTCATCTCGGGATTGAACAAAAACAGATCATTGCTTTTGGTGATGAAGAAAATGACTTGGAAATGCTCGAGTATGTCGGGCATGGCGTCGCGATGGGCAATGCCATCGGCGCGTTAAAACTGGTTGCTAACGGCAAAACGAAGTCGAACCAGGAAGACGGGATTGCCTACTACCTGAAACATGTCCTCGGTCTGATTTGATGTCATTAAACAAAGCCGGCTTCTCTGTCCATCAGACAGAAAAGCCGGCTTTGTTGTTGTGCCCCCCTAATTTTCAATCATCCTTTGCGGAAGTATCCGACTACAGAATCTGTCGCAACGACGTTGATGAACACCGTTTCGTCTGCATCGCGGCAAATGCGCTCGATATCGCGCAACTCGTGCCGTTCGATGACCATCATCAGCGTCGACTTCTCAGCCCGTGAATACGTACCGATTGCCGGCATCTGGGTGATGCCTCGAATGATGTGTTGGTGAAGTGCCGTCGTAATATCGTCGGCATGATTCGTAATGATGAAAATCGTCAACCGTTGATTGCTTGTATGGATTTCATCGACGACTTTTGAAGTGACATAAATGAATACAATCGTGTACAGTGCCGTTGACCAACCAAACAACGCTCCAGCGAGGATTGCAATCAGGAAGTTCAACACAAACAGGTATAATCCGACGCTACGGTCAGAGAAACGCGCGAAAATCAACGCAACGATATCAAAACCACCCGTCGATGCCCCGAATTTAATCGTAATCCCCGTTCCGATCGCCAGCAAGACACCACCGAACACGGCATTGAGTGTCTGATCACCCGGAATGACAGCATACTGAGGAATAAGTCCGATAAAAATCGTTGTCGCCAAAACGGAAATCAATGTAATGATGGTAAAACTGCGTCCGAGCATAATCCATGCCAAAACAATCAAGGGCAAGTTCAAGACTAAAAACCAGACGTTTTCCCCAAAAGCAAACGCCGTTCCTTGCAAGACCTGCGTTAAAATTTGGGCCAGTCCTGTAAATCCTGTCGAGTAAACACCACTTGGAATCAAGAACCAGTTCATCGCTACTGCGATGACGAACCCGCCAATCGAGGCGACAATCACTTTTAACATACTTTCCTTTACAACCGCTGTCACACCTTGTTCTCCTCTCATTCGTAAACTATCTTGGAACACTTTAGCACATAACAATTGTGTCCGGATAGTCAAGATGAAGAAAGAATTATATTTCTTTTTTTGATAACGCTCTCATTTTCAGAAGTTGAACACTTTCTTCTTCAAATGAAAAAAGGCGGCAGATATGAAATCTGCCACCCTGATTCATATAAAACTTACGGTTTTGTCTTTTCTCGATTTTATCAGACGGTCATGGAAGCCGGGATTGTAACCGCACCTTCTGCCGGGACTTCAACTGTTTCGCCATGAAGCTGTAACGTGAATGCTCCACCCACATTTTGTTCGATACACACTTCTGTCTGTTTGACCTGAACCAAGATATGATGTCCGCGCCATTGCATCCGGAACGAATAACTGGTCCAGCCCTTCGGCAACATCGGTTTGAAGGACAGCGTTCCCTGCTCGACACGAAGTCCGGCAAACCCGTGAACGATCGACATCCACGATCCGACCATCGATGTGATATGGAGACCATCTTCTGTATCATTGTTATAATTATCAAGGTCAAGCCGTGCGGAACGCTGATAAAGTTCCATGGCTTTTTCTTCATAACCGACTTCTGCCGCGATGATGGAATAGATACACGGTGAAAGGGATGACTCATGAACCGTCCGTGGTTCATAAAAATCAAAGTTTTTCTTCTTCTCTTCGATTGAGAAACGATCTGTCAGGAAATAGAGTCCTTGCAGGACATCGGCCTGTTTGATGAAGACAGAACGCAAGACACGGTCCCATGACCAATTTTGATTTAAAGGAAGATGTTTTGGATCAAGATCCGCGACCATAATCTGTTCTTTATCCATAAAACCGTCTTGCTGCATGAACACATCCGGAACGGAATCGTCTTTCGGATAATACATTTTCTGATCAATATCGGCCCAGTGTGCTAATTCTTCATCCGTAATAGCCAATTGATGAATCAATTCTTCCAGACGTGCCGGTTCCTCTTGCTCAAGATGACGGTAGACCGTCTGAGCGTACTCAAGACACCAGGCAGCCATCAAGTTCGTATACCAGTTGTTATTGACGTTATTTTCGTACTCATTCGGTCCTGTGACACCAAGAATCATATAGACATCTTTATGCGGGACATAATTGACGCGACTCGCCCAATAACGTGCGATTTCAACAAGTACTTCAAATCCGTATTGCCCGAGGTAGGATGTATCTCCTGTGTAGTTCGTATAGTTATAGATTGCATGGGCAATCGCACCATTCCGGTGGATTTCTTCATGCGTGATTTCCCACTCATTGTGGCACTCTTCCCCGTTCATTGTCACCATCGGGTATAACGCACCCTTCATGCCAACATTCTTATCCGCATTTTCTTTCGCTTGCGGCAATTGGTTATGACGATACTTCAATAAGTTCCAAGCCACGTCAGGCTTCGATGTCGCAAGATAGAAGTTCAGGCAGTATGCTTCTGTGTCCCAATAGGTCGCGCCACCGTATTTTTCCCCGGTAAATCCTTTTGGTCCAATGTTCAGGCGGGAATCTTCGCCTGTATATGTTTGGAACATATGGAAGATGTTAAAACGAATCCCCTGTTGCGCTTCAACATCGCCTTCGATCTTCACATCCGCTTCTTCCCAGTGCTTCAACCAGGCCGCTTCATGCGCTGCAAGCACTCCATCAAATCCGGTATCAAACGCGTCGTTGACACGTTTCATCGCCTGCGCCAATAAGTCTTCAATTTCATAATCACGATTCGTCACGAGTGCTACTAATTTTTCAGTTGTCACCGCTTCGCCTGCCGGTACCTGTTTCGTGAAACGATTCGCGACATACTGTAATGTACTTTCAAGCACTTCACATCTCGCACCCTCGACATCGGTAATCATGGCCGCTGTGACGTGCCAATCCAGTTTCTTCGTTTTAGAAGTAACATAGGCAAATCGTTCTTCCGCTCCGTGCTCTACAGGAAGCCAGAATTTCTCATCATAGTTGGAGTCTTCGTTTTCGACGTCAGCGTCCAGGTATGATTCGATGACCACTTCCGCATCAAAGTTGACGGGTGTGACTGTATATCGAAGTGCAGCCAGTTCTTTATCGACGATCGAGAAGAAACGTTTTGATTCAATTTTTGTTTCCTCCACACCATTTCTGATCAGCATCGTCCGTGTCAGAACTCCATGCTGCATATCGAGTTCCCGTTTGAAGTCGACAACTTCCCACTCGTTCAGATCGACATTTTTTCCATTGATCGAAACACGAAGTCCCATGATGTTCACCGCATTCAAAACTTTTGCGAAATATTCCGGATACCCGTTTTTCCACCAGCCGACCCGTGTTTTATCTGGGTAGTAGACACCGGCGACGTACATCCCTTGATGCGTGTCTCCCGAGTAATCTTCTTCAAAGTTTCCGCGCATTCCCATATGGCCGTTCCCAATCGCCGTCATCGATTCAGCAAGGCGGTTATCCTCCGGATGAAAACCCTGCTCCGTAATTTTCCACTCATTAATATCAAACAATCGTTTCATTATAAGTCGCTCCTTTATTATTAATCACATAGATGCTCAAGCACCTTTTTTGTAAGCGTTTTTATTTTCTCTACATTCTTTATTCTACACATAATCATCGTTAATGCAATCGTTTGCACGAAAATAAAAATCTTTTTCGATTCGCACGGTCATTTCGTGTTCCTGATTGGTTTACGGTTCTTTTTTCTTCAAAAGAAAACACCACTTTTCCTGAACGGAAAAGTGGTGTTTCAGGATGGTATTCAATTATTTTACCGTGCCGCCACAAGATTGACGCACAACTAAATAATGAGGAACAATGACACGTTTGCCATAGGGTGTCGCCTCTTCGTTCATTTGTTCAATCAGACAGTTCGTTGCTTCAAATCCTAAACCGAAGATGTTGATTTCAACCGACGTTAACGGCGGACTGGAAAACTCCGCGATGAATAAATTGTTGAAACTGACGACGGCCATTTGATCAGGCACACTGATTTCCATCTCATTCAGCGTACTCATGACACCAAGCGCCATCATGTCATCACTGACGACGACAGCCGTCGGCGGGTGTTCCAGCGACATCAACCGTTTGACGGCGTCCGCTCCTCCGGTCGTCATGAATGGTGCACTGACGATATAAGATTCATGGATAGGTAGTCCCTCTTCCATTAAAGCTGTCTTATACCCACCGACCCGTTCTTGCGTGACCGCTAAATCCTGCGATCCTCCGACAAACGCGATGCATTCGTGTCCGAGTTGATGTAAATACTTCGTGACTTCTCGTCCTGCAAGATAGTTGTCCGTATCAACGTACGTGACATGTGAGGAATCACTAAATGGTTTCCCGACAACGACGAACGGAAACTTCGAATCTTGTAAAAATTGAACGACCTTGTCATCTGTTCGGGAATACAAGACAATGACGCCATCCACTCGACGACCCTGAACCATCGAGACAACGCCTTCGTAAACTTCTTCTTCCGAAACCCCCGTCGTCATATATAAGGAATAACCGTTTTGATGTGCTTTCGTACTAATGCCGCGAATAACTTCCGAGAAAAATGGATTTTGCAGTGTTTTCGTTGCCGCACTCGGCATGACAAGACCGATCGCTTGAGTCGTTCGATTGGCAAGACTCCGGGCATGGACGTTCGGATAGTAGCCTAACTCTTCCATTGCCTGGCGGACACGTTCTTTTGTTTTTTGACTGATGCGCGGACTGTTGGCAATTACACGCGAGACCGTTGATGGTGCAACGTTCGCTTCTCTTGCGACATCCTTGATTGTTACTTGCATCCCTTTCACCTCATCATTTCCCTACAAATGTATTTTAGTGTGTTTCCTTTGTCCGATTGATCCGTCGTCGATGGACGAATAAAATGATTAAGGCAAGGATTGGAGCGATTGATCCAATCGCAACGAGCGAGACCCAGTTGACCTGTGAACGTTCCACGACATAGCCGTTCGCGCTGCCTGCATCGAGCGTCACTTCATAGGCATCTCCGTCTTGACGTACCACGTCAGAGAACAATAATCCCCGAAGGCGTTGATCGTCACCGATTTCTGCTGCTTTCACACGCAACGTCGTTTTCTTTTCCCCTAAATTGATGGCATATAAGACAGACTGATCTTTAGTTTTTCGTTCGAAGACGGCCATATGATCGGTTTTAGCCACCAGCCGTTGTTTCCCTGTTTCGAAAGCCGGATAGTTATTACGCATCTTATTTAACGTCTGTACATATTCCTGCATCTTATCGTTTTTATCGAATTCCATCATCATTCGATTTCCCGGATCTTCTCCACCAGGCATCGCGATCTCTGTCCCTTGATAGACGATCGGCATACCGGGTGCTGCATACAAGGCGAACAACGCTAAACGCAGTTGCCGTTCCTCATCAGCGGCTCCGCCAATCTTGGCTTCCGTAATGAAGCGTTTTAAATCATGATTATCAATAAAGTTCGCTAATGACATCGCTTTCGGATTAAACGTAGTATCTCGATTATAAACTGAATCGAGTTCTTCCGCTGAACCATTTTTGCGGGCGAACTGATCCTTGATCCCGTAGTAAAACGGGAAGTTCGTCACGGAATCAAATCCTAATTTAGAATAGGTCGCAATCTTACGCGGATCGCCGTCAAATACTTCTCCGAGTAAAAAGAGATCCGGATGTTCTTTTTTGACGGCCGGGATGAAGGTTTTCCAAAAATCCGATGGCACATGACGAACTGTATCGAGTCGGTAACCGTCGATTCCGGTCTCATCCACCCAGTAGTTCGCGACATTAATCAAGTACTTCACGACTTCTTTATTTTCTGTATTAAAGTCCGGTAAATCAAACAGCCAATTGTTCTCGACTTCCGCTTGATTGTTCCAGTTCATGATCGTCTGTTCTTCATGGAACCAGTCCGGTTTTTCTTTTACGAGCGGATGGTTCGGACCTAAATGGTTGACGACTAAATCGAGCACGACTTTAAGGTCACGTATATGTGCTTCTTTGACCAGTGCTTTAAATTCTTCTTTTGTTCCGAAGTGCGGATCGATTTCGTAATAATCGTCCGTCCAATACCCATGATAACCATTTGGTCGGTTCTTAAAGATTGGTGTCAGCCAAATCGATGTGAACCCTTCATCCTTGATGTAATCCAAACGTTTCGTGACACCTGCCAGGTCACCGCCCTGAAAAGCTTTCGGATCGTTTGGATCGGCCTCTAAATCATTGCTTTTGTCACCGTTCTCAAACCGGTCGACCATAATGAAATACATTCGTTCTTTTTCCCATCCTGCAGCTTCGCTTGTCTGTGGAAATATTCCGATAGACAAGAGAAGCGGCAAGAGGAGAAGCATCACGCCTCGTCTCATGCCGCTGATTCCCCCTTGATTGATTAACCTTTCGTTCCACCTGCCGTCAATCCAGACACGAAGAAACGCTGGAAAGCGAAGAACAGAAGAACGATTGGTACTGCTGATAATACAGCACCTGCCGCAAACAATGTGAAGTTGTTGTCGAATTGCTCTGAAACCATGTTGTACAGTCCAACAGCTAACGTTTGTTTTTCCGGCGAACGGAGAACAAGTGACGCCAGGATGAAATCGTTGAACGGTGCCATGAAGTTGAACAACGCAATAACAGCAACCATTGGTTTTGCAAGTGGAAGAATGATTTGCCAGAAAATCCGTAGATGTCCTGCTCCATCCATCCGCGCTGCTTCATCCAGTTCTTTTGGTATTGTATCAAAATATCCTTTTGCAAGATACGTGTTCATTGGAATCGCTCCCCCTGCATACAGAAGAATCAATGCCAAGTGCGTATCAAACAATTGCAACATGTTCAACAGGACGTAAATCGCGATAATGGCAACGAATTGCGGCACCATCTGCAGCACGAGGAACAAAATCAGTGAATTTTTACGGCCGACGAACCGGTACCGTGAAAAAATGTAACCCGTCAACGTAATCAATGCCACTGAGACAACCATCGTAATGACAGCGATTTTGATGGTGTTCAAATACCACATCCCGTAATCCGTTTGTGTCGCATCAAATAAATCAAAGTAATGGATTAATGTCGGATTGCTTGGGAAGATGTCCGAGGTGATGCTTTTCCCCGGGTTGAGCGATGTGCCGACAACCCATAAGAGTGGATACACGATAATTATTGAGGCGATCGTCAAAATGAGGTATGACAACGCCATGTTGATTCGGTTTTGTTTTCTCATTAGATCATATCCTCATCTTTGAATGATTTTGAACGTTTAAACTGAATGACGGCAATCGTCATGATGAAGAACGACAGCACAAGTGTAATCGCTGCGGCAAATCCGTATTGCGGATTCGAACCAAGCGAGAGTTTGTAAATCCAGGAGATCAGGATATCCGTTCCGCCGGCCGATTGACCCGGAACAGCCGGTCCCCCGTTGTTAAAGAGATAGATGATATTGAAGTTGTTGAAGTTAAACGTATATTGCGTGATCAAGATTGGTGCTGTTGCAAACAGGATCATCGGTAGTGTGATCAGGCGGAATTTTTCACCTGAAGTCGCACCGTCAATCGTTGCTGCTTCATACAAATCTTCTGGAATCGACTGCAGAATCCCTGTCGTCAATGTCATGATGTACGGGAAACCGAGCCACCACTGAATTCCGATCAAAGCAAGCTTGGTATATGTCGGATCCGTCATCCACTCGACACCGCTGTCAAGGCCGATGGCAGGAAGCAATGTCGTATTAAAGACACCAAACGTCTCATTGAACATCGAACGGAAAATCAAAATCGTGATGAATGCCGGTACAGCCCATGACAGGATTAAAATCGAACGGAAGAAACGTTTTCCTTTTAATCCTTTTTGATTTAACAAGACCGCAAGACCAATTCCAATCGCAATGACACCGGTTGTCGAAGCAACTGTCCAGACGAGCGTCCATCCCAAGACACTGACGAACGTGTCACGGAAGATATCGACCGTAAAGATGTTCAGGAAGTTTTGAATCCCGATCCAGTCGACAAGCTTTGCAGGCGGTGAGTTGTTGAACTTATAGTTCGTAAAGGCAATCAAAAACGTGAAAATCAACGGTAAGACGACCGTGAAGACGAGGAGAACCAACGATGGAATCAGCATCGCGTACGGGAATCCATTGTCCCGGAAGTTCCGCAGCTGCATTTTCAAAGAAGGTACTTCTAATTCCAAATCACGAAGTTTACCGATTCGATACGCATCGATAAAGTTCCAGACGTAAATGGCGATACCAAACACAAGCAGAATCAATGCAATGATTCCCTCGACCATCAAGAAGATCGAGTGATCCCCCCTTACGCCTGGTACCTCACCGAGTGTAATCAATCCCCAGATCGCTCCACGATCTCCGGGACCGTTCCCGGCACCTTTAAAAAACAGCTCGAAATTTACTAAAAAATATGACAGAACGACGATAAAGAATGTCGCACCTTTTAAAAATTGTTTATTGTACAGTTGCCCCATCCCTGGAACGATCGATATCGCTGCTGCAATCGTCCGGTGATTCGTTTTTGGCTTTGGTGTTTTCGTCGGTTGTGGTGTCGCAATGGCCGCCATCGTCTGTTCTCCTTTCCAAAGGTCATGTCTGACCTCAGGCTTCTCTTCCAACCATAAAGATAAGGGGGAATCCAAGATCCCCCTTTCTTTAATTCTGTGTCAGTGATTCAGTTGATTATTGATTGTTTGCTTCGATTTGTTGCTTGATTTGTTTTACAGCGTCATCAGCTGATTTTTGTGCGTCTTGTTTGTTTGTAGCAACGAGTTGAAGTGCTGCTGCCATCGGCTCCCAAACTTGACCCATCTCAGCGATGTTCGGCATTGGTACACCGTCTTTAGACTGTGCGAAGACAGCTGCTGCCACTTCGTTATCTTTGATTGTTGCATCTTCTTGAAGTGAAGTGACCGGTGGGATTTCATTGTATTTCTCAAACATCGCTTTCGCGTTTTCTTCGCCAGTCAGTGACGCAAGGAACTTTTCTGCCCATTCTTGATTTTCAGAGTAAGCTGAAACAGCATACGTCTTAACACCTACGAATGTTTTGATTGCTTCCCCGTTTGGAAGTTTCGGAAGTGCTGAAGCACCTAAGTTGATGCCTTTTTCTTTATAACTTGCGACTGCCCATGGTCCGTTCATGACTGCGACTGCTTTCTTGTCGCCGAACAATTGGTCCATTGCTTGACCACCGCCACCGCCGATTAAACCTTTCGGGAAGAGACCTTCTTTGTACCATTTACCGATGTAGTCCATTCCTTCAACTGCACCTTTGTTGTTAAGACCGATGTCAGCAGGATCAAGTTTTCCACCGTTTTCTTTAAAGACGTACCCACCGTATCCACCGATTGGACCGTGTGCGAAGTAGAAGTTATCCCAAAGTGCGAGGAAACCGTACTTTCCGTCTTTTTTCTGTTCTGTTGAGACTTTGTATAAGTCGTCCATTGAAGCAGGTGCTTCTTTTAACTCATCTTTGTTGAAAAGAAGGATTGGTGTTTCGACTGCTTTAGGATAGCCGTAAACTTTACCGTCAAATGTAACGGCAGATTTAGCTGTATCGATGAAAGGTTCGAGTGCTTTCTCACCGTCTTTGAGTTCAGCAATCAACCCTTGGTCAACGACTGTTCCGATTTGATCATGTGGAAGAAGAATGATGTCCGGACCTTTTCCTGCAGGACCATCAAGAGCAACTTTCTTTTGTTGATCCGTCATTTTAACTTCTTTGACTTCAACTTTGACGCCTTCTTTTTCTTCAAATGCTTTAGCAGCGGCTTTCGTTGTTTCCGATTTTTCTGTATCTTCCCAAATCACGATTTTCGTTGGTTTTTTACCGCCTTCTGAACTTGTATCAGAAGAACCTGAATCCGTTCCACCGCCACATGCTGCAAGAGCACCGATTGCCATGACAGATACTGAAAGACCTGCTACTAATTTTTTGATTTCCATGTTCGAAAATTCCTCCCCAAGTTAACGTACGAATGATAAGTTCTGATGCACAACGTTTGCATAAAGGCACAACCATTTTCTCATGATAACAACCGAGCGGTTGTAAGCGTTTTATGAAAACGTTTGCATCACCTTTACATTTTTATTATACAATCTAAAATCCTTTTGACAAGTCCTTTTCTTTAAATATTTCCTTACATTCAAAAAAGATTTTCGAAAAGTATTCTTAAAAACCGATTGGATGCATTAGTTAAATCATTTTAAAAAGAAAACGTTTACATTTAATCAATTTGCACAACTAAGTGCAATCGATTGCGCTAATGTGGAAGAATTCTTTATCTCCTCTTGTTTTTTCTGGAATTCCAATTGACTTTAAGAAAGCGCTTCACTATTCTTAGGTCGAAGACAATTATATTAGAATGCAAGCGATTGCACATAGGGAGTGACCAAAATGCTGAAAGAAGCTGTTTTCCATCGCGCGATGTCACCGTTCGTCTATAAGTATGATGACAAAACGATTCATGTTCGATTGCAGACAAAAAAAAATGATGTGGATCACGTCGATCTTATCTGGGGAGATCCATATGATTGGCATACCGAAAACCCGGACGATGCCGATTGGAATTTTGATCCGTCCAAATCGAATTATTGGAACACATTCGAAACACCTATGAAACGGAGTGGTTCAGACGAGTTGTTCGATTATTGGTTCATCGATGTCGTTCCTCCTTTTCGTCGTCTGCGCTACGGATTCCGACTCCATGACGGACATTCGAGCCAGGTGTTTACCGAGCGTGGTTGGTTCGATGAAAAACCGTTAGATGACACCGGGTACTACTTCTGTGTACCTTATTTGAACAAAGTCGATGTCTTCCATGCTCCGGACTGGGTCAAGGATACGGTTTGGTATCAAATCTTCCCCGACCGTTTTGCCAATGGGGATTCAGCCAATGATCCTGCCGGTACTCTTCCTTGGAACAGTACTGCACCTACAACGACAAATCTGTTTGGGGGCGATTTCCAGGGTGTCATCGATAAAATCGATTACTTAGTTGATCTTGGAATCACCGGTATCTACTTCTGTCCGATTTTTGAAGCCAAATCCAATCATAAGTATGACACGATTGATTATTTAGAAATCGATCCCCAATTCGGAACAAAAGAAAAGTTCAAGGAAATGGTTGATTTGCTGCATGAAAACGGAATTCGTATCATGCTCGATGCCGTCTTTAACCATGCCGGTTTCCACCATAAAGCATTTGCTGACATTCGGGAACACGGTAGTAATTCTTCTTACCGCGATTGGTTCCACCTCCGCAACTTCCCGCTCGTAACCGAGCCGATGCCAAACTACGATACGTTTGCCTTTGTTCCCGAAATGCCGAAGTTCAATACGGAAAATCCGGAAGTAAAAGCATACTTACTCCATGTCGCCCGTTACTGGGTCGAAGAATTCGGAATCGACGGTTGGCGTCTCGATGTTGCGAACGAGGTCGACCATGCTTTCTGGCGTGATTTCCGTTCTGTCGTCAAAGAAGTGAATTCCGAGACGTATATTCTTGGAGAAATTTGGCATGATTCACAGGAATGGTTGCTCGGAGATCAGTTCGATGCCGTCATGAACTATCCGTTCACGAATGCAGCGCTCAATTTCTTTGCACTCGACAAAACATCCGCTTCTGCCTATGCGAATGATATGTCGCATGTCTTATTCTCGAATACGATTAACGTTAACGAAGTGACGTTTAACTTGATTGGCTCACATGATACGCCACGTGCCTTGACGCGTGCCGGAAACGATAAAAATAAGATGCGGCTCCTGTTGTTATCAATGCTGACCTTTTCCGGAAGCCCGGTCATCTATTATGGCGATGAAATCGGACTAGACGGTGATCAGGATCCGGGTTGCCGAAAATGTATGCCGTGGAATCCGGAAGAGCAGGATTTAAATCTACTGATGTATACGAAACATTTACTTCAATTGCGAAAGCAGCATAAGACACTTGCCAATCACGGTCATATCTCATTCGTCCATGCCGACGACGAAACCAATACCATTGTCATGCGCCGGATGAGTCAAGACGGGACGTATTACGTCTACTTCAATAACTCCAATCATCAAGCTACAATCCCCGCTCCTCAGTCTGGTCAAGGAATGGATCTCTTTTCAAACACACCACTTCCTTCATTAGAGATGACGCTCGCTCCGTATACCGGAACAATCATTCAAGTAATTTGATTTTCAGACAGCCTTTTTGCTCAAAAGCAAAAAGACTGTCTTTTTTCATTTCTGTGACAGGCCCCTTAAGGCTTTTAAATTAGGGTAAAGAGAAAAGAAAGGAGGGAATACTCTCTCATGGAATTATTTCTGTATGCGGGATTGATTCTGATCGGCTTGTTCGTCGTCAGTTATCTCAGTGAAAAGTTTCATCTCCCGAGCATTCTTGCCTTTATTCTAATTGGAATCATACTTGGTCTTTATTATGATTTACCGGAAGAATTAAAGCTCGGTGGAGAAGCCGGCATCATCGTCTTGTTTTTCCTGCTGGGTCTAAAGTTTTCTGTCGCTGATTTGTTAATCCAGTTTCGCAACATCTGGAAAGCGGGACTGATTGATCTTCTGTTATCGTTTGGCGGTACCTTCCTTTTGACTTTGGCTTTCGGATTTTCGGTACCTGAGGCATTTTTAATTGGTTGTGTTCTTTATGCGACAAGTTCGTCGATTTCGGCCCGCCTGCTCGACCGCGAACCGGATAAACACAAAGACGTGAATCGGTTTGTCCTTTCGTTACTTATCTTTGAAGATTTGGCGGCTCCTCTCTTATTGACAAGTGCCCCGTTTGTTCTCGGAACACAGGAGTTCACTTTCGTAAAAGTCGGAACGATTTTTCTTGGCTTTATTTTCTTATTCAGTGCCCTGATTTTTTTAACGGTCTTCATCCGCCAAAAATCGAGAGTTGTTGACTCCCTTTACCGGCACCCTGACGCCGGAATCGGTATCATCGGATTAATTTTGACGTTCTCAGGAATCGGTATCATGTTTGGTTTGTCCGAAGTGCTGGGTGCATTCATCGTCGGGATTTTATTGACGGAAATTAAAGAGACACGTTATTTAAAAAGATTGGTCACACCATTTCAAGATTTGCTTTTACCGTTATTCTTCATTTCGTTCGGGATGTCATTTGAAATGACGGAAGGACTTCCATTAGACTGGTTTTTCGTTGCCCTGGTTGTCTGGGGACTTTTGTCGAAGTTCCTTGTCGGCTTTCTCGGTGGACGAGCTTTTGGACTTTCCAACTATCATGCGATTGAATCCGGATTTTGTTTAGGACCACGTGGAGAATTCTCGATTCTCTTCATCACGCTTGCCAGCGGAGCTTTCGTCACGTTGACCGGATTGTATATTTTCGTTTCCGCCTTTCTTGGAATCATGCTATTTCGAATCTCAACTGGCCTAACGAATCGGACTCATGCGACCGCTCAAAAGATCAAACAAAAAATCAAGTGAATCACAATAGGACCTTCCGGCAGATTGCCGGAAGGTCCTATTGATCGTTCACACTGTCATCAGCGACCGCTGAAAACGGGTGCTTTTTTCTCTAAAAAAGCCTGAACCGCTTGCTGGTGATCTTCTGTCTTTCCGGCACGGGATTGATAAATAATCTCCTGAGCCAGCATATCCTCGAGTGTTGATTCGGAGCTCGCTGTTTGTAACTGTTTGATATACCCGATGACTTTCGTCGGGCGATTGGCAAGAAGCTCGGCAAATGATGCCACTTCCTGTTCAAACCGTTCAGCGTCAATATTTTTTGTCACCAAATGATAGTCGTATGCTTGTTGTGCCGTAATCGTTTCACCTAACAGAGCCAGTTCCAACGCTTTGGCCGATCCAATCAGCCGGGGTAAGAAATACGGAGCACCGGCATCCGGAACCAATCCGATATTGATGAAGCCAAGGGATAATTTTGCGTCATCCCGCACGATTCGGAAGTCACAGGCTAATGTCAGCGATAAACCTGCTCCCGCAGCTACGCCATTAATAGCTGCGATGGTTGGTTTCTTCGTCGTCGCAAGTGCTCGAATGACCGGGTGATAATATTGTTTTAAGTATTCGCCATGATCCATGCCAGGTTGAACGGTTTTTAAATCTTGTCCCGCACAAAATCCGCGCCCGGCTCCTGTCAAAATAATGACCCGAACGCTATCATCTTGATTTGCCTCTTCGATGGACTCCGCTAGCTCTGTTAAAAGTGTTGCTGTAAGTGCATTTAATCGTTCCGGACGTGATAACGTGATAGTCGCAATCTGCTCTTCGACGGTATAACTGACTTCAGTTTTCATTCCATTCCCCTCCATTTCAAAAATGAACATCCATTCATTATGATGTATTCGTGATGTTTTATGAAAATCCTTTTAAATACCTTCTTTTTTTATGAAAGCTCCACTTTTGCTCTTTCATTATGAAAATTGAAGGCGTATAGTTTCCAAAAGATACAGAAAGACAATACGTTTTAAGAACTTAAAGGGGAATTAAATTTATGAAAACAGTTAAACAACAATCATTATTCCAAATTACATGGCCGCTATTCATTGAAATCGCGCTTCATATGAGCCTCGGAATCATCGCTACATTGATTCTTAGTTACTATTCAGACAGTGCAGCAGCAGCTGTCGGTGTTTCCAATCAGGTGCTGAACATTTTCATCATCCTGTTTAACATCACATCCGTTGGAGCAACGATCATCATCGGTCAATATCTAGGGGCGAAACGGATTCAGGATGCCCGCCAGACCGCACGATCTGCTTTTTCCATCAACTTATATATCGGTTTAATCATTTCCGTCCTTGTTGCCTTGTTCGGAAAACAATTGCTCGGATTCTTCTCTTTAGAAGGAGAAACACTCGTATATGGCGAAACGTTCTTAAAGATTGTTGGTCTCTTTTTATTCTTGGAAGCCATCTCTCTTACACTCGGTGCCATCTTACGCAGTCACGGTTTTACAAAAAATGCTATGTACGTCACGTTACTGATGAACTTCGTCAGTGCTTTCGGTAATGTCATTGCCGTCCTCGGATTATTTGGTATTCCTGTCCTAGGAGTCGCCGGAGTCGCCTGGTCCATCGTCATTGCCCGGTCTGTCGCCGTCGCTTTACTTTTTTTCGTTGTTTACCGAAAACTGTCTTTACGATTTAAGTTAAAAGATTTGGTGCAAATCAACCGACGTGATATTAAAAGCATCATGAATATTGGAATTCCTTCTGCCGGAGAAGGTGTCTCATATCAATTTTCTCAATTAATCATTACCGGCTTCATTGCCACAATCGGAGAGTCTGCTCTATCGGCACGTGTTTATGTCTCGAATATCACGATGCTTTGTTTCTTGTTTACATTAGCTATCGCACAAGGAACACAATTGTTAGTCGCCCGCCAAGTTGGGGCGCAACAATTTGAAGCAGCGCATACACGTGCTGTAAAAACGCTGAAAATCGCTGTTTTTGCAAGCTTCGTCTCTGCCGTTGCCCTTGCATCAGTCGGCACATCTATTCTGTCGATGTTCACATCTAGCCCGGAAATCATCGCCATCGGTATTCCGTTATTATGGGCAAGTGTCATTCTTGAACCGGGACGTGCGATGAATATCGTTCTGATGGGAACATTGAAATCAGCCGGAGACGTTCGTTTCCCTGTCGCGATTGGTATTCTCTCAATGTGGGGAATTGCCGTCGTTCTTAGTTACACACTCGGCTTGCAATACGGACTTGGTTTACTCGGTATCTGGATCGCCTTTTCTGCAGACGAATGGTTCCGTGGCATCTTTGCCTTGAAACGTTGGAACAGTCGGAAATGGGCTCAATACGCTGTCGTCAAAGGAGACCAACATGACCACAACGAACGTCGCGAGACTTCTGAAGCAGTCTGACATCCCGTTTGATATGCTTTCCTATCCTGTCGATGAACAGGATTTATCCGCTCAAAATGTCGCTAGAAAGATTAATTACCCGCTTTCGTCTATTTTTAAAACATTAGTTTTAGAAACAGACTCCCATCAACATGTGTTTGCTGTCATTTCCGGCGAAGAAGAAGTCAGTTTAAAAGCCGTCGCCCGCACAGTGTCAGCCAAGAAAACACATTT
This sequence comes from Exiguobacterium sp. R-39, assembly GCF_049942815.1. Taxonomy (NCBI): domain Bacteria; kingdom Bacillati; phylum Bacillota; class Bacilli; order Caryophanales; genus Exiguobacterium; species Exiguobacterium sp. R-39. The sequence continues at coordinate 780,035 of NZ_CP187965.1, read as the reverse complement.
GGTACCAATGAAAGACTTGAGGCAACTAACGGGGTACATCCGAGGAGGTGTCGCCCCGATTGGTGCGAAAAAACCTTTCCCGGTCCTTTTATCGGATTCGGCCCTGAATCAAGAATTCATCATTATTTCGGCTGGAAAACGTGGTCTGCAAATCAAACTCGCTCCTGATGATTTTCTGCGCTTCACGAATGGAATTGTCTTCATGAACCGCTGATATCTACCAGTTGTTTATGATATGATGGATAGTATCGAAGAAGTGGCAGGAGGAATCATTTTGTGGAAAGAACGTGTACGTAACTCTATTCCGAACCTCTTTACGTTCGGAAATTTATACTGTGGTTTTCTTGCCATCGTCATGGCGGCGCGGGGAGATTTTCAAAATGCGACCCTACTGATCGTCATCGCAATGATGCTCGACAGTTTGGATGGTCGGATTGCCCGGATGCTTGGTGTCGCGGGTGACTTCGGAAAAGAACTGGACTCGCTTGCTGATGTCGTGACCTTTGGTGTCGCTCCAGCCATGATGGCATATTACACTTATTTTTATGACTTTGGAGAAATCGGTTTGCTGATTGCGGCTTTGTTCCCTCTATTTGGTGCCTTTCGCTTAGCCCGTTTCAATCTTTCAGCTACCAATGTAGCTTCAGCTTATTTTTCCGGTGTCCCGATTACAGCGGCTGGAGGTATTTTAGCTGTCGTCACCCTGTTCAGTGGACGTATGAATGATTTAATGGTGCCGCTCGTCTTTACGGCTCTTGCTTTTTTGATGGTAAGTCGAGTCAAGATTCCGAGCTTCAAGGATATTCCGGTACCGAGACACACATTCGTCATCACATTTACACTGCTGTATGTAACTTATGTGATGATTGCCCGCAGCAACGAGTGGTCGACCTTCTGGTTCGTCGCAGTTCCGTTGTATATCGCTTTTTTATTATTTTCCTTCATCAAAAAGAAAAAACAAAAAAATCATCAAATCGATTAAGCAGACCGCTGCATACGGTCTGTTTTTTTAATACTATGAATTCCACCTCCATTCTGGCTCGGCGCCCTTTCCTACAGGTATACTAATATCAGAATAAATTAAGATGGAGGACACACTTATGATGGATCGATTTCAAAAAAAACTTTGGTTATTTTTCACGATTTGGTTTTTCATCGGACTGATTTTAGTCGGTTTCTCGTTACTGCCCCCTTGGCTTGAGTGGGCGAACGCCGTGTTTTTATTTGCATCCGGCTTGTATGCTGCTCTTTATCTTTGGGATGCCCTGCCAAAAGGACGCTTCATCATTCCGGTGATTTTCTTCGGTTCAATTCTTATCGAATCCATCGGCGTCCATACGGGGTGGCCGTTCGGTACATACGCCTATGAAGCAGATTTTGGTGTGCAACTGCTCGGTGTACCCATTACGATCGGTGCCGCCTGGTTATCCGTCATGGGAGCAAGTCTTGCCTTCTCACGCCGGTTTCCATTTCGCTTCAATACTGTGATTCTGGTGCCGCTGTTTGCCGTTTGGTTGGATTTAGCGATCGATCCAGTAGCAGCTAACGTCAAATCGTATTGGATCTGGCAAAATGGTGGATTGTATTATGACATACCAACCCAAAACTTTTTGGGCTGGTATGGAACGGCACTTTTCTTTGCGCTTCTGATTTCCCGGTTCGAACAGCAGGTTACCATTACGGCACTTGAACGAAACAACCAGTATCTGTTTTTAATGCTCCATACGCTGTTCGGTCTGACGGCAGGTGTCGCCGGTCTTTACGGTGTCACGTTGATCAGCCTTCTCGCAGGTGTCACGTATTGGCTTACACAAGGAGGTGTTCCTTTTGCAAAAAGCAAACAAAAACAAGTTGGCTGAATACGCTTTTCATCTATACGTCAAAGAACGTTTAATCAGAAAACAATTCCACCGGATTCTCTACCGGGCGGATGATTTACCGACCCCCGGCTTGATGCTCGCGACGCACGGATCGTGGTGGGACGGCATGATTTTGTTTCATCTCGATCAAACGGTTTTGCGTCACGACCCTTACGTCATGATTGATGAGCAGGGACTGGAACGTTTTCCTTTCTTTACTCGACTCGGCGGCTTTTCCATTGATCGGAGTTCGTTTGCGGAAATCAAACAAAGCCTGCAGTATGCAAAAAATCAACTCGCAAACGGTAGCAGTGTCTGGATGTTCCCTCAAGGAGAAGAGCGGCATCAGGAAGAACGGCCGCTTCAGCTCAGCAGCGGAGCAACACATCTGGCAAAATCAGCCCGCTCCATCTCCCTGTTTTCGTTTTACTATTCCTTCAGTCATGAACAACAGCCGGACGTCTATATCCGGACCCGGACGATCCAGCTGCCCGATTCACGAAGTTCGGAGCAGTTACGTTATCTAACGAATTCGATGACCCGACTGTATGATGACGTCCGGACTGACGCAATCGAAGAACGGATTGAATCATATCGTGTATTGACTACGAGAAAGGAGCCGCTCCCCGCTAAAACGGAACAGTGGTTACAGGCGATCCGTTCATGATGGTAGTACTGTTCGTCATTGCAACTTTTGTTTGTCTCTACACGTTCATCAATCTGTCCTTTTTACCGAAATTAAGTGAACCTGTTCTTCCGCCAAGTCTTGCAATCTGTATTCCACTTCGAAATGAAGAACGGAATGTCGAGAAACTGATTCGTTCGTTACGACAAGCGCTTCATCCGAATATGCATGTCTATTTATATGAAGACCGCTCGACTGATCAGACACGTGATTTGCTAGTCCGCCTTGTCGGCGGAGAGGACCAGTTCACAATCATCGATGGTCTTGATTTACCATCTGGCTGGGCTGGGAAAGTCCATGCTTGTCATCAACTCGCGAGTGCGACGGATGAAGAGTACCTGTTGTTCTTAGACGCTGATATTACTTTGGCAGCAGATACGATTCCCCGGCTCTATGCGACATTGCAAAAAGAACAGGCTGTGTTCCTGTCGGGCTTCCCGTCATTCCCCGTTCCGACCTTTCTCGGAAAGTGTCTGATTCCGATGCAGCACGTCTTGATTGCCCAACATCTGCCGATTGCCTTTCGGAAGGTCAAACATCCTGCCTTTGCAGCGGCAAACGGTATGGTCGTGCTCGTCGAAAGGCAAGCTTACGAACACGTCGGTGGACATCAAGCCATTCAAATGGCACTCGTCGACGATTTGGAGCTGTGTCGTGCTTTTAAACAAAATGGTTTTACTACGACACTCGTTCATGTGGCTCCCTATGTTAGCTGTGACATGTATGCGACTAACCGCGATGTCTGGCAAGGTTTCCTGAAAAACGTTTTCCGCGGTATGAACGATTCTTATGCAGTAGGCAGCTATTTCCTGTTGTTTTACCTTGTCCAAGCCGCCGCTTTACCACTCGTGTTCATATTCCCGTCGATTTGGACACTCGGAGCTTTTCTTTTGATCATGATTGCCCGTTACCGCATTGACCGGAAGGCAATGATTTTTCATGCCTGGCTTTGGCATCCACTTGCGGTCATTCTTTATGTCGTCCTGCTTGCGACGGCGATGATTCGAAGATTCAATAAAAGGGAAATCAGTTGGAAGGGTCGGACATATTCTTAAGGAGGCTTTATTGTTATGAAGCATATCGCAGTCATCGGAGCGGGGCTTGGCGGTTTGAGTGCCGCCATCTCACTGGCTTCAAAAGGGTTTAACGTTACTGTCATTGAACGCAACGAACACATCGGTGGAAAGATGATGCCGATTACGTCTGAGGGACACCGGTTTGACTTCGGTCCCAATACCATCACGATGCCTGAAATCTTTCAATCCGTCATTTTAGAGTCAGGAGCAGATCCGGATGACTACTTTACGTTTGAAAAATTGCCACGTCATACCGTCAATCACTTTCCGGATGGACGTTCGTTAACGTTCGCCAGTGGTCGTGAGGCGATGCGGACTGAAGTCGACCGCTTCACGAATGGTCAGCTTGCTAAAAATGACATTACGGGCTACCAGGACGAGGTTAGAGAACTGTACAACATTGCTAAACAACAATTTTTCATCAATATCGACTCTTATTTCAATTTTTCCTTATTACGCGACATGATCAAGGTTCACCCTTTAAAGACACTTCATGGACTGCACAAAAAATATTTTAAGGATCCCCAGCTGATTCAAGCACTTGACCGCTATGCGACCTACATTGGAAGCAGTCCGTTTCAAGCACCCGCTACATTCGGTTTGATTGCCCATCTCGAGTTAAATGACGGTGTGTATTTCACCCGTGGCGGAAATACGACCATCGCCGAAGGATTTGCCCGTCGTGCCCGTGAACTTGGTGTTACTTTCCGGTTAGGAGACGAAGTGACACAGATTGAAGTGACAAATCAGTTGGCAACAGAAATTGAACTCAATCACGTAGATTATCTGTCTGTTGATTTCATCGTTTTAAACGGGGACTTGCTGACACAGTATCCACGATTGATTTCAGAAACCGTCCGGCCTGACTTCAAAAATCCAACACCTTCACAAATGGAGCCGTCGATTTCTGCTTATGTCCGGTGTATCGGACTTGGACGCCGTATTGATGGACTCGCACATCACAATGTCTTTTTCTCTTCTGATTATGAAGCTGAGTTCGAGGCTTTGTTCAATCAAAATCGTTATGCAGAAGAACCGACCATTTACATCTCGAACTCTTCGGTCACTGCACCGGAAATGGGAGAAGCCGGCGATAATCTGTTTGTTCTTGTAAATGCTCCAGCTACTCATAAAGGGTCTGCCATTGATTTTGATACGTATGATAAAATTATCAATCAACGTCTGCAACAGTTCGGAATCGATATCACGTCTGATGTTTTATTCGAACAGCGGATCACTCCGCAAGACATTGAACAAAAATTTTCAGCATATCATGGTTCGCTGTATGGTCTTTCTTCAAACGGCACACGTGGCGCTTTCATGCGTCCAAGCAACCGTTCAAAGAATGTTCACAATTTGTTTTTTGCCGGCGGATCGACGCATCCCGGTGGCGGTAGTCCAATGGTAACGCTTTCAGGAAAACTGGCAAGCGAACGAATCGTGTCCGCTGTCGCCTCCACCCTGTGAACGTTATGTGAATTGCATATCAATTACTTGTACGGACAACTTAGATTTGATACGATTACTTCGAGTTCAAGAGGTAGTGATTGACCCCACATCCTCAATCAAGCGCATGGTGACTTCCCCGAGTCAAAAGCGTTTAGGAACTTAACATATCTGTTTTGTCTCAATCATTTGTTCAAGACCCACTTGTTCAATAGATACACCACCGTAAACTGTTTGGCATGACTTACGACGTTCCCCCTTAGATCGTCTCATCCCAATCAGTTTACAGATGGCTCAATCATTAACAGATCCATCCCCGTGGATCGCGACCTGTCTTGTTGGAACTATGTATCTGATTTTGTACAAACAGATTTCAGTTTAGACTCCCCGGTCTAAACTCCATAAAAAAAAAAGACCTTGGTCCCCGCCAAGGTCTTTTTTTTATGGGGTTTTCGTTAAATCGTAGCGAGTAACTTCATCTTTTGCCACCGGCTGACATAGGCACGTTTTGTGAACACATCATATTGATTATCCCGTGCCGCGTCCAGAATCCCCCGGTAAAGTAAGGACGCCACTTTCAGCGCACGGCGACTTTCTTTCGGGTAGCGATCAAACGAAGGCGTTGCTGCATCATATAAATGTTCGGCTCTTAACGCCAGTGCTTCCCACAATCCAGCAAAATCACCGGAAGGGGTTCCCGTCAGCAACGATTCCGTCGTCACACCATACTGATCCATCCAGTCTTTCGGTAAATAGACGCGTCCTCGTTTTGCATCCTCGCCTACATCGCGAAGAATGTTTGTTAATTGCATCGCGATTCCTAATTGAATGGCTGACTCCCGTAAATCATTTTGTTTGGGTGCAAGAATCGGCAACAACATCAAACCAACTGTACTCGCGACGTAATAACTGTACTTTTCCGTCTCTTCCAGTGATTGATATCGGTTTTTCTCGATATCCCACCGCATGCCTTCTGCCAGTTCTAAAAATGGCGTTTCATCCATCTCATATCTTTTAAAGACATCTGCGAGTGCAATCCATAATGGTTTATTAATCGATTGACCGGATCGAAATAAACGAAACTCTTCCAAAAATTCCGCTAAACTTTCTTTTGGAGTCGCTGATTCATCTACCGTATCATCAAGATGACGACAAAACGTATAGATGGCGTATACTGCCATTCGATCCTGTCTCGGCAATAAAGAGAAGGCTTTATAAAAGGTTTTTGATCCATCTTGAATCGTTTGTTCACATATTAGATATGCGTTCGTCACTGTATCCATTTTTCCACCTCATCTCTTGTTCCATTCGATTGACAAGTAATGTCGCTCCCATCATGACGATCGGAACGCCTCCACACGGATGGACAGATGCGCCTACTGCATACAACCGATCAATATCAGCATAAGGTTTGGCTTGTGTTTTCAAGGCGGCTGATTGACGAATCGTCGGTGCAATACCAAAACTTCCACCTTCATACAACCCAAAATCTTGTGCGTCTTGAGGTGTGCGTATTTTCATTTCTGTAACTTTACTTTGGAAACCAGGTAGATGCTGCTCGATTTTTTCTGAAATCTGATCAATAAACCCGTGCGCTTCATAGTTCTCTTGATTAAATCCGCGTGGTGATGGCACTAATGCATAGACGACACTTGTACCTGATTCCGTCAGCGAGTCATCAATCTTGCTTGGATTAAATAAATAGACAGCAGGATGTTCTGGCAACTCATTTTTTTTGAAGATGGACGTCATCAACGGTTTTAAATCACTTGGCATTAAAAAACGATGAACCGGTAAATCGACTTTCCCGTCAATTTTAAAGTACAACAGTAATGTTCCGCCGGATGGCACATACTTTTTCGGTTGCTTACCTTCTACCAGGTATTCCATCAATGGAAATTCACCGTTCAAGACAACGGTATCATACGTGTATTCTTGCCCTGCAGCGACAAGTCCCTTCGCCTGACCTTGTTGTATCAAAACACGGTCGACCGGTTGATTGAACTTGAACGTAACCCCTCGCTCGACTAATACTTCGTACATCCGCTCCGCTAAAGAGAAGTATCCGCCTTTAACGTACCAGACGCCCTCTTCTTGTTCCCGATAAGGAATCAGTCCATAAATCGAAGGTGTCGTATAAGGATTTCCTCCAATATAAAAAGTCGGAAAACTGTAAGCCATTCGCAAGTGTTTACTTTTAAAGAAACGTTTTAAATGATCATGTGCTGTTTCCATCGCATGCATCTTTACTAAAGGTGCTAACATATCCGGATGTAACAAATCACGTTTACGGAAATAGGTCCGCTCTAAAAATTTCGATACGCTGACGTCATAATCCTTTGCTTTTTGTTGCATAAATTCTTGGAATCCGCGACCTTCTCCAAATTGACGCTCAATCGCAATCGTTTGATCGACCACATCCGCTTGTTTTGTCACAATCGTTCCGTCATCAAAATGCAGATCATACAACGGGTCAATCCGCTCCAGCTCAACACCTTCCAGACCAGCTTCTTTCAGTTGTTCCTGGAGTTTTCCAGGCATCAAGACGATTGTGGGACCCTGGTCAATTCTTCCGCCTGTCTCGAAATCAACAGATGCGAGTCGACCACCTGCACGTGACTCTTTTTCAAAAATTGTGATTTCCACTTCCGGGTATCGTTTTGTTAACAATAACGCGGCGTGTAAAGTTCCGACACCTGCTCCGACGAATCCAATCTTCATTTTCCGACACCTACTTCACTTGTCACTAAGTCCGCCGTGATCCGAGCTGATTCAAAGATGGTCGGAAGTCCACTTCCAGGATGTGTTCCGCCTCCCACTAAATAAACGTGATGCAGTTCTTCAAAACGATTGTGTGGTCTAAAGTACATCATTTGTGTTAATTGATGTCCCAAATTAAATGTTGCCCCTTGGTGCACGCCCATCGCTTCCCAGTCATCTGGTGTAAACATCTCTTCCACTTCAATTGCCGCTTCGACACCTTTATATGGAGAACGGTGTTCCAGTGCATCGAGGACACGACGACGCAGTTTAGGTCCTTCAATCGCCCAGTCAAGTTCGGAATAATTATTCGGAACGGGTACTAAGACGTACAAAGATGATTTCCCTTTCGGTGCAAGTGTTCCGTCGATGATTGATGGATTTTGGACATAAAATGAAAAGTCATCTGATAATTCCAATGTCTGAGTCATCTCCCGGACATTTCTTTCATAATCATCAGCAAAATAAATCGTATGGTGCGGGGCATCAAATGATTTATTGACACCTAAGTACAGCATGAACGTCGAACAAGAGAACTTTTTACGATCAATTTTCGGACGCGACCATTTTTTTAAAACACCTTCAGGAACAAGATGATTCATCGCATGCGCAAAGTCTGCTCCGACAACGACATCATCGTATAGAACATGTTCACCCGACTCGAGGATGACTCCTGTCGCGGTCGTCCCTTCCAAAATCAATTGACTGATCCCTGTATTAAGATGGACGGTTCCCCCGAGTTCTTCCACTGCCCGTTTCATCGCTTCTGGGATTTGATTCATTCCACCGATTGGATGATGGACACCGTAAGCATGTTCCATATAAGACAAGATAGAAAAGCCACCCGGGCACTCCCAAGCTGACATGCCTAAATATTTAGCTTGGAACGTAAAGGCATATTTCAATTCTTCACTCGTAAAATAATCGGACAGGACATCATATAAAGAACGCCCAAGAGAAAGACGCGGAAGTGCCGTAATGACGCGTGGAGACAGATAATCCGTTAGTTTATCGTGCTTCGTCTGCAGTATCGGCATCAGTTTCGCCAGCTTCAAGGCTTGTTCTGCCATAAAACGGTCATACCCTTCCCCATTTCCAGGGAAATGCTGCTCAATCGTTTGTTTCATCCGATCACGATCCGTCGTCATCGTAAAGTGATCTTTTCCCCCGTTAAAATAGAGGGTGTACATCGGATCCAGCGCTTTCAAATCCAAATAGTCCTTCATATCCAGACCGATACTTGTAAACAAATTTTCTAAAATGTGCGGCATATTTAAAAAGGTAGGACCACGGTCAAATTGATAATCTCCGACCTGTACGCGAGACGTTCGTCCCCCAACGATTGGTTGTTTTTCATATACGGTGACATCTATTCCTCTACCTGCCAGCAACATCGCACAAGCGAGCCCTCCAGGTCCTGCTCCAATAACGGCTACACGCTGCTTCACACGAATCTCTCCCTTTTCTCTACTCGTTTTAACTATTATACTAATCACATACTACTCCCCACAAATCTGAACTGTCCTGAAACTGTAAAAACGCCAAGCTTCCTTTAGGAAGTGGCGTTTGCAGTTACGATATACCAAGCTCCTTCTTTTAAAAATGGTGAAATCGCCACATTTTTAAAACCGGCAGCATGAAGTTGTTCTGTCAATTCTTCTTTCCCCGGCAACGGGTAAAGATTTTCATGTAACGTCATGAACGCATTGAATGCCGCGGAGAATGGTGCACCATGTTCACTGTCGCGTAATGGTGTGACCAAAATGACCGTCCCGTCATCTTTAACGAAACGCCGGACACCTTCTAAAAGACGAAGCCGTTCTTCTTTCGGGAAATAATACAAAATGTTGTTCATCATGACGCCGTCATATGTTTCTTTGACGTCGTATGTTTTAATATCCCCGACAGTAAAATCAATTTCTCCGGTCGTATCCCGTCGTTTCGCTTCCGCGATGACCGATTCCTCGATATCAATTCCTGCCAGTCGTAGTTCAGGCAATGCTTCGTGAATTTTACGTAAGTAACCACCGTAGGCACAGCCGATATCAAGTAGTGATGTCACATTTTGACTGCGGATGATGTGACGGACAGCAGGAAATGCAACAGTTTCCACCAGCGCAGATGTTTCTGCTACGATGTCGCCGTGTTCTTCGCCATCAAACTTTTTTTGTTGACCATGTTCTAAAAATTGCGGATAAGAGAACAAGGCAGGCAGATGAAGTTCCATCAACTCGGATAACATAAAACCGATGCTTCTCTCATCTGTTTTTGATAATTCAGGTAAAACATGACGTGTCGCTGTATAGCGCAAGTCTTTCTTTTTTAAATGTCCTACCGCCAACCCGACTTCAAACCAACGGGATAAGGCTTCTGTCGTCAACGGCTGCTTAAGACGGACTTGTGCTTCGGCCCGTGTCGCCCCTGATCCTAAAACATCAAACAGACCATACTTATATCCAATATAACCGTGCCATAACGGTAAAATCGGTTCTGCTCGCTTCATCCACTTTCTTGCCCGGAAAACTTTTGTCCATTCTTTCAACTGTGCCACAAGCGTTCCCCTCTCGACTGCGTAATATATCCCTTTTCCCAAATAACAACAGATTGTAAACACAAAAAAACACACGTTCCTCTCTATCATGAGAAACGTGTGTAAACCAAACAAACAGATTATTTTTTTGTCGTTTTGATTAAAATCGATTTAGAAGAATTGCATGCCGTATGGTAACGAGTAACCAAGGAAAATTGTTACGAGAACCAGCACTCCAAATCCAAGTAAGAAACCAGAATAAGATTTTCCTTTTTTCAAACGAACGAGTGTCAACTCACCCAAAATCAAGACGAGGAGACCTGCTGTAATCTTGGCGTGATACAAACCATCCGGATTAGCGGACATACCCATGATTTTGATGTAAAGATAAAGTCCGGTCGCAAACGTCAAGAGCAACAAGAGACGAAACGCCATGTGAACACCTTTGGCAGCACTTTTTCCATTTTTGTACATCGAGAATGCAACAAAAAATGTAACGAGCAGTAAAACCCATAATAAAACGTGTGTGTGTACAAATGCAGTAATCGGCATTTGAATTCCCCCTTTATTCATTCTCCATTCATCGTATCTGATTTTAAGCTTCAGATATAGTGTTATTTTCCTGACATATCAATTCCGTCAGAAATAACGGCGTACTCCGAGACGTGTGTCGGTAGCTTCACAGTAAACGTGCTGCCCTGCTTTTCAATCGACTCGACCGTAATCTCTCCGTCATGTCCTTCGACAATTTCCTTACAAATTGCAAGACCCAGACCTGTCCCGCCAATTTTCCGGCTGTCTGAATTATCCACCCGATAAAATTTGTCGAATAACTTCGCCAAAGCCGATTTCGGAATTCCGATTCCTTCGTCTCGTACGGCAAACTGGACATGGTGTCGATTTGCTTCCAATACGACTTCGATATTACCGCCTAACGGAGAGTACTTGACGGCATTGTTCAATAGATTATTCATCAACTGCTTCATTTTTTCCTCATCCGCTTCAATCAGCGGACAAATGTCTGTTGAGGAATGGAACGTGATCGTATGGTTTGTTGTCGACGCCGCATAGAATTGAGTCGTTTCTTCTAAAAGCGGTTGTAGATTAAGTAATCCTTTTTGATAGGATTGAATTCTCGCTTCCATCCGTTGAACATCAAGAAAATCATTGACGAGATTCGATAAACGTTCCGTTTCTGAATGGATGGTTTTTAAATACTTGTCTTGTTTTGAAAGATCCATCTTCCGGTTCAACATCAGTTCCGTAAAACCATAGATGGAAGATAACGGAGTCCGTAATTCGTGGGAGACAGTCGAGACCAACTCCGATTTCAGACGGTCCATCTCTGTTTCCTTCGTCACATCACGCAAGACGAGCATCGTTCCTTTTCGAATTCCTTCGACTTCAATCGTTTCTACATAAAACTGAATAAAGACGACTTGTTGATGGATTGAAAACTGGAGACTGTCTTTTGGAACTTCGCCTCGTAAGATACCTTCCATATAGCGTGCAAACACTTCCGGTTCATCCACGACAGCATGAATGGTATCGAGACACCCTTGAAGGGTTTCGTTTTTTGTCGCTCCATATTGAAGTTCTGGAAACAGATCATACAAAGGACGATTGACGAATACTTCGTCTTTTCCCGGTTCGATATAGATGACGGCTTCACGAATTGAGTCCAGAATCCGTTCTGTTTTCGTCTTCTCACGGTTCATTTCATCAAATAACCGCATGCGGAGCAACGACAGAGACAGCTGACGTGAAAATGACATGATGTCACGCATCTGTTCATTCGTAAACTGGTCCCGGTAACGAACCAGATAAATGAACGCGATTGCTTCTTCCGACGCCGGATCGAGAATCGGGACTGCCGTCTCATACATATAGTATGGATACGGTAACGGATGATCACTTGCGACCTGTTTAGAGGAATGGACAGCTTTTTTCAATGACTCAGCCCGTTTCAATAAAGAAAGATCGCTTCCTAACAACCGCTCCGAAAGTTCATCTGTCATCCCGTGTGTCACAATCGAGTAGGCAGATCCTTCATCGACGAAGACAAGCGCTCCGATTTCCGAATCCGTGATGGCAATTAACTTTTCAATGATTTCCGGATAAGCCGTCAACGCTTCCCTCGCTGCCAGCGTTTCAGTCAAATCATTACGGTATTGCAGGTGTTGTTCGTTGCGCATCGTCAACTCGAGTGCTTCCTCCAGTTCCTGCTGCTGCGCCTGCAATTCTTCCTGTTGCGCCTGCAGTTCTTCCTGCTGTGCCTGCAATTCTTCGTTTTTGGCTAAAAGATGTTGTTTATTTTCGGAAATCGAGCTCGCCATTTGATTGAAGGACAAAGCTAAAATTCCAATCTCATCTTTCCGTCCAGAAACTTTGACATGTTTGATGTCTTCACCACCGGCTAGACGTTGGCTATTTTTGACGAGTGATAACAACTCTGCTGTAATTTTACGAATGAACGGATAAACGAAGAAGATCAATACACCGACTAATACGATGATGTTCGACAGCCAAATCAGTTGAGTCGTCTGAATTTCCCGCTCCAACTGTCCGCTTGTTTTTTCTGACCAGTCTTCTAAAAAGTCTCGATATCCGCCAAGTGCTAACTCACTTTTATTGATTTCCGACAAGACATCAATGTTTCCAGAAGTGTCTAGCTTGATTCGTCCATTCGCCTGCAACTCTTTTCCGAGCGGTAAGGAAGTTAGTGTCTTCCCTTCCAAAAAAGATTCCGTGACCGTTCCGGATTCCTTCGCTTCCACATACGATTGGATCAACGGCAAAATCGACTCGAAGTAGTACGCATAGAGTTCACGTGAAGAACGTGCATAATCTTTTCCTTGTTGATAAATTGCATTTTCTTCAAACCAGCGTGTTTGTTCATCAATGGTTTTCCGTTGATTGACCATCTTCTGATAAATTTCCTGATCACCAATCAGCGCATAGCCCCGCATGTTAAACTGCAGGTCCTGCCATTCTTCCCACAGTGCGCCGGCACGGGCACTTCGTTCTCTTATGTCTTCTAGCTTCAATCGGGTTTCTTGTAATTTCGTATCGGTATAATTGTAGACAATCAGTGAAGAAATCATAAGTGTCGTTAAAACGATATAAAAGGAGGCCATTAACTGGCGTCCGATTTTTCGATTAATCCACTGGATGATCACTCAATATTCCTCCTACGACATCAATCAATTCGAGTGGACTAAACGGTTTAGAAAAGAAATAATTCGCTCCAATTTCTTCTGCCCGTTCCCGATCAGATTGTTGGCTTTTTGCTGTTAACATCATGATTTTTAAATTTTGTTTGTCCGGATGACGTCGTACCTTTTCGATGACTTCAATCCCCGTCATTCCCGGCATCATATAATCGAGCAAAACGAGATCATAATGCTGACTCATGATTTTCTGATAGGCTTCATCACCATCTGTCGCTTCATCAATCGTATACCCTTCATCTTCTAATGTATCGAGCACCAACATGCGTAACACATCTTCGTCTTCCGCTAATAAAATACGTGCCATCTATAAAACCTCCTACGGTATCTGGTTATTCTTTTTACATACCTTTTCATTTTACACAGTTCTTTCATATTTAGAAATGAAAATCGTCTAACGAATTGATTCCGTTCCCTGAACAGGTGACAGAATCAATTCGTCAGACGTGAGGTAATCAGTAAATTTCAATCACTTCTTGGAGCGCAAACGCATAAATTAATTTCCGGCTGATTTGAATGTCTAAGATGGCTTCCAACGCTTCTTGATATAAATTCAACTGTGTTGCATAACGTGTTCGCAATATCTCTGCTTGATCCTGACCGTCAATCGTTTCAAAAACTTGGTCCGATTTATAATCGAGCAGAATATATGTTTCGCCGTCGTGAATCAGACAGTCGACAATCCCCTGCATGACGGCCTGATCACTTGGACCATGCCAGTCTGTCCGGAATCGGGCTGAATCAATCTTATAGGTGAACGGCAATTCACGGTAGACATCTCCCGTCACAAGACGCTGCTCAAATAATTGTCCGATTTCTGAAGCAAAGAACATCGTCAATTCAGGCATAGCTTCCCGCATCGTCCGGGCTTCCAAGTCTGAAATGCGTTCCGCCTGTTGCCAGTCGAGAATCTGCTCTTCAAGGGGACGACCGGACTCGTACAACTGCATCGCTAAATGCAAGACTGTTCCGCGTTCGGCTCCCGTTAATGTCGGACCTAAAAATTGGGGTGTCCGGTAATAGGTCGATTGCCGGTAGGTCGATTCAAAAGCAGCCCGTTCGAGTTGTTCTGTCCGCTTCAACTCCGTAACGGTTTGTTTCGCAGCGGTATCCGTCGCGACTTGATACGGATAGTGATACGCAAAAGCAGATTCAATCTGCGCATTCAGCGTCTCGTCACCCGCATAATCAATTTTCTCAAGGACACGGACGTGTTCGAGTTGCTCGACCATCTTGGTCAGTTCTTGATAAGGAGCAATCTCGTCATGTGCAATGACCCGGAATGCCCAGCGTTGTTCCTGTTCGTTCAGTAGGAAATTACGCAGGACAGCTGGTGCCACCCAGTCCGCATAGGTCTTAGCATTTCGGCGATCCAGTTCCGGCAACAAAAGCTCATCGAACGGTTGATCCTGCCATTTGGCAAGCTGATCTTCCAGACCTTTGATTGCCCCTACAAGAATCAGCTTTTCTTTCGCCCGTGTCATTGCAACATAAAGAACACGCATCTCTTCCGCTTTCATTTCACGGTCCATTTCCCGGCGGATGACTTCTTTCAGAAGTGTTCCGGAACGCAGGCGTTTAACGGGATCAATCGCATCCAGCGCAATGCCATACGTCTTATGCAGTTGAATCGCTTGGATTTGATCCTGTTTATTAAACTGCTTACCTAACTGGCTGACGATCGTTACCGGGAATTCCAGTCCTTTTGATTGGTGGATTGTCATGATTCGGACGACATCTTCGTCTTCCCCTAACGAACGGGCTTCTGAAAAATCTTCCCCGCGTTCGACTAAACGATGAATCAAACGTAAGAAGCGATACAATCCCCGATAACCGGAGGCCTCATACTGATGGGCTCGTTCGTACAGAGCATTTAAATTCGCTTGCCGGCTCCGTCCCCCGTTCAGACAACCGACGTATTCAAAGTAACCGGTTTGATCAAACAAGGAACGAATTAAGCTCGCAAGCGACTTCCCGCGTGCTTCCGTGCGCCAGTTTTGCAACTGATTGAGCGCTTCACCGACACGCAAACCAAGCGGTGTTTGTTCTTTCGCCACAAGAGTAGCTGCTTCGTAGAATGACCCGTCTTTCGATTTAGCACGAATCCGTCCTAAATCCCGATCCGTCAATCCAAAAATCGGTGATCGCAAGACACTGGCAAACGGGATATCCTGCAACGGATTATCGATTGTCTTCAAGAGCGCCATCATGATTTGAATCTCGGATGCTTGAAAATAACCGCCCGTCGTATCCGCATAGACAGGAAGTTCGTATTGTTCAAAGACGTCGACCAATGCCTGGACCCGTTTTCCTCTCGAACGTACGAGGACGACGATATCACGGTATTCACATTTACGGAAACGCTTTTGTTTTGCATCAAATACGAGGTAGGGATTTTCATCATTCACCATCTCGATGATGCGTGTCGCTATGACTTGAGCTTCCAATTCTTCTTTATTCGTGTCTGTCTGGTCCACTAACAGCAATTCAGGATTGACTTGGGTTGATTCGACATATCCGAGATTCCCTAGCCGCAAATAAGCTGCTTCATCATAATCAATTTCTCCGACGGCTTCGTCCATGACTTGACGGAAAATATGATTGGTACCATCCAAGACTTCTAAACGGCTTCGGAAATTTTTCGTCAAATCAATTCGTGTCCCGACTTCTGTTTGTTGGAATCGTTTAAACTTATTCAAAAACAATCCGGGCTCGGCATGACGGAATTTATAAATCGATTGTTTTACGTCACCAACCATAAACAGATTTCCGGTTGCTTCATCTGATTTTGAAACAAGCCGCAGAATCCGTTCCTGCACTTCGTTTGTATCCTGATATTCATCCACTAAAACTTCAATGAAGCGTTCTTGGAGCAAACGAGCGACATCCGTTGCCTCTCCGTCCTGTTCCAAGATGGCTAATGCAAAATGCTCAAGGTCGGAAAAATCAACGATGCCCCGCTGCTGCTTCGCTTCAAGATAGGCTGCCGAGAAACTTCGAACGAGCGTGACGATCATCTGGACATGCCCCAGTTGCGAACGTAAATCTTCCAGATAATCAACCCCGTCCTTCTCAACGAACAAATCACGCATCTTTTTGAGATCACCGACGAGACGCGTCCGTTCGGTCTGGAATTTCTTCATTTCCTCGTCTCCGCGGATTCCTTTCCAGCGGCCGAATTCGACGGCCTGAAAAGCAAGGGCGACGGTCGTCCAGCGGTCCTGTTCCGGATTAATCCGCCGGATCGGTGCGACGTCCTGCACCAACATGTCTGCCATCTCGTCATATCCGGCTTGTCGCAGACGATACGATAATTCCATATACCGGTTGATGACCGGCGCGACACGTTCCCATTCGAGTTCAAATAATCGTGTCAACAAACTGGACTCATCCGGATCAATCGGTTGATCGTACTGCGCAATCAAGTGGTCATAAAATGCTTCCGGATCCGGGAGTGAACGAGAAAATCGATATAAGTTCGAGATTAAGGTCAACATTGCTTGATCGTCCCGGTCTGATGTGTAACTATCAATCAATTCATAAAACGCCGGATCTGCTAAAGCATAGTAGTTCTCAAACACTTCTTCCAAAACATCATCCTGCAGCAACAACAGCTCTGCTTCTTCCGCAATGCGAAAAGCTGGATCAAGACCAATCCGGTAATAGTTTTCGCGTAAAATCGATAAACAAAAGGAATGGATCGTCGTGATTTGAGCACGGTTCATCATTTGCCGTTGTTTTTTTAAATAAAGGTCATCTGGAGCATCTTTAATTTTTGCTTCGATTGCTTCGATGACACGTGTCTTCATCTCTTTAGCTGCTGCGTTCGTAAACGTCGCGACAAGAATCCGGTCGGCTGTCAACGGATCTTCCTGATTGATGACACGTTGCGTCAACCGTTCGACGAGTACGGCTGTCTTTCCTGAACCGGCGGCAGCGGATACTAAAATATGTCCACCTCTCGCATCAATTGCCCGTTGCTGTTCATCTGTCCACTGCACACTCATTCCGTCTCCTCCTTCAACCGTTCCAAGACTTCTTTTTCCGACAACGGTTTCAATTGCCGGTAGTCGTTTCCGAGAGATTGATCAAACTGGCAGACGGAACGGTACTCACAAAATGTACAAGGTATCCGTTCCTGGTAATCAAACGGATCAATCGCAATATCTCCTGCATACATCGATTGGCTGCTCGTCTTCAATTCATCCCAGGCGTGATCCATCAGTGCCGTCAATTCTTCTTCTTTGACGACACCTTTCGTGTGCGACTTATGAAGACCGGTTTTCGTGAATGTCACTTTGACGAGCGGTGACTTTTGACGTTCATCGTACGCAATCTGATCCATTGCCCGTAATACTTCATCATTTTCAACGATGATGCCTTGCATTTGATACGATTCGAGCAACAACCGGTTCCTTTCGATTTCATCCGCCGATAAATCTCCACGCATCATTGGGTTTTTGACGTGGAAATACAAGGCACCGGCCGGTTTTGCCTGCTGATTAAACAGAACTTCCGACTGTTCAACGACTGTTTTTAGATACAACAGCATTTGAATCGCCAAACCATAATAGATTTCGGCAAAATCCAACTCTTTAGCACTCGATTTATAGTCGACGACCCGGACGTACAATTGATCGCCAATTGTCGCTTGATCCACCCGGTCAATTCGACCGGTGAATTCGATTTCGGTACCATCCGGTAATGTGAAGCGAAGTGGTGGAAACATGGCGTTCCCAAAACTGATTTCAAATAAATCAGGTTCGAATTCAGAACGTTCCGCTTGTTTGACGAGCATTTTTGCAGTTTGCTCGACGACGTCCGTTAATTTTTTCTTGATGTATCCAAAACGGTTCGAACTCATCAAAATCGCATTTTGAATTTCCGGTGTCACCTTCTCGACGGCTTCTTTCGCGAGATTACTGCACGATTGGTCATCCAGTTCACGCCAGCGTTTTCCCGAGGCTTTGATATTCATCGATAAATCATTGAGTGCTCCGTGGAATAGGTTCCCGATGTCCGGCGCTTCGAATTTATATAATTTCCGTTCTTTTAACCGCAATCCATACCGGGCAAAGTGTTTATAAGAACAAGCATTGTACGTCTCAAACCGGGAGACGCTGGCTTTGATGGTGTCACCATACAGGTTACGCGCCAAATCATCCGGTAACGGCTCTGCATGATTTTGATAAAACAAGGCACTGGAAAACAGCGCCATTCGTTCGCGGCCCCGACCGTTTTCGAGCAAACGATTGTACACATCAAACCAGGACGGTTGAATCGGATAACGACGTTGCAGCCGTCTCAACTCGATTGCCGCTGCCGCTGCCGCCCGTTCCGGACTCGTCACGAACTGAAGTTGATCATCCGGTGCATGATCACCGGCTTCTGCAAAGGATGTTTTCACAGGGCGATCCTGCAACAGTTGATGTTTGATCTGCTTGATGATGGATGCCGGCTGAAGGGCTTTGCCGTCCTCGTCAACCAGCGCATAACTGATATGCAACGCTTCACTTGGCGCTGTCACCCCTTGATAGAGGTAATACAATTCGTCGTCAAATACGTCCAAAGAGGCTTTACCGACCGGAATGCCTTGATCGTGGAGGAAGTCATGATCTCCTTCTGACAGCAATTTAGACTGGTCTTCCACGAGTGGAATCAATCCGTCATTGGCCCCGAGTAAAAAGACCACTTTCACCTGTTGTAAACGTCCCCGGACGTAATCCGTCGCAATCACTTGATCGAGCGAAGGCGGAACAAGGGAGAAGCGGAGACTTTCAAGTCCAGTCTCGACCATCTGGACGAATAGTTCTGTCGTCAATGTGGCTTCCGGTGCCGCAGCTTCCAACTGTTCAAAGAGATGCAGTACCGCTTCGTACACCTGATCATGTTCTCTTGCTTGGCTGAGTTCATTGACTTCGAGTGCTTGTTGCTTCCAAACCGTTAACCGGTCCGTCAAATGATGTTCTTCCAAGAAACGGTATAACGCCCGTGTGTATTCACTCATCGTCTTAGATGCTTTGAATCGCTTCTCCAGTGGTTCAATGGCTTCGACCAGGAATTGACGCCATTCGTTCAGTTCCTGTTCTTCTTGTAACTCAGCATCCGTTAAACTGATTTCATCAGCTAGACGTCGCTTCAATTGCCAAGGTTTTTTCCACATCGAACCTTTGATTCCCCGCTCCAGGACAAATGTTTCCAGACGATCAAGTGCTAATCGTGAATCCTCTGCCGGAAGTGGAATCAGCTCTGTTTTCAGCAGACGAAAAATAGATTCTTCCCGATATCCCGTCATGACGATTTCAAGGACGGCATGGACTAATTCGACAATCGGATGATGGACCATCGATTCCCGTTGATCCAGGAAGTACGGAATGTCATACAGTTGAAAAGCACGTTCTAAATGATCGGCGTACGGTTCAAGGTGGCGGACAAGAAACGCGATGTCCTTGAACCGATACCCTTCATGGCGTACCAGTTGAATCACCTTTCTGACAGCCGCTTCTGCTTCAACTTGACGATTAACTGCGGCAGAAAGCGTCAACCCGTTCACTTCGTCATCCGTCGCCGGGTATCCGGGCGACAGTAACGCTTGTTCAAGCATCTGTAACCCTGTTGTCTGAAATTTAACGGTCTGTGTGTAATAGATGTCTTCATGCGCAATCTGTCGTTTTTTCATCTGTTCGATCAACTGCATATAGCAGCGTTGTGACACACCAAACTCAGACTGTTTCGCATAGACGTCTTCGACATCCAGTGTAAAACTAAGATGCATCTCTTTCGTCAATTCCATCAATCGCAGTAAGACCTGTTGTTCCTGTAACGAAAATTCATAAAATCCATCAACGAAGACTGAAACGTCACTTAAATCAGCTTTCGGTAACAGCTCAATCAATGTCGTGAAATAATCGTCCGCATGAAGCGCCTTATTTGAGATTCGTTCAGTAAAGCGCTCGTAAATCAGCGCTAAATCATTTAATTTCGGTGAACGTTCGGGAGATGCACTGCTGATTTGACGCAACATATCCGGATTTACCAAAGAACGTTTAAACGAGGCAATCAATTCGTCCAATCCTTTGTAGAAGCCGGGCATATTTTTCGTCCGTTTAAAAATCTTCAATTCTTCTTCCGCTTCTTCGACAACTTGACGCAGTAACAACTGTGTCCCGGTCTCGTCTAAAAAGGGAATCGCCTGGTTTCCATGATCCCGGATGATATGGAAAGCAAACCGGCGTAAACTCATGACTTCCATCCGGACAAGACCCGACAGCCGGGGATCCGTCGCGATACGACGTTCCATCTCAAAAGACATCTGATCCGGTACGATGAAATAGATGGATGGACCAAGCGGTTGCTCAGCTAACCGGTCAATTACCTGCTCAATTAATGTTGTCGTCTTGCCTGTACCGGCACGACCTAAATGCATGTAATTCATTGTGTCAGATCAGCTGACACCTGTTTTCGTACCATCAGGTGGGCTGATCTTCACCTCCTTTAATTAATATCGAGGAGCTTTATGCTGTCTTTTTTCCGCTCATATGAGATGAGTATTGAAAACAACAAGCGCGCTCATCTATAAGGATGATTATATGTACTATTATCTCATAAATACGAACAAACGTCCGTTTTTCAATCCAGATAACTTGTTTTCTTTTTCGTCCTCTTCCTTGTCCATTTTAAATCATTTGTCGATCGGTTTGTGTGGAGTTGCAAAAAGCGGGTAAAGATTGAGATAATGATTGTCTTCATCAGCTGGAACAGAAAGAGGGACAAGTATGCTATACGAAGACCTTGGTCAAAAAGACGCACTCGAACAACTTGTCACACGATTCTATAATCGTGTGTATACAGATGATGTTCTCCGTCCGTTATTCCCGCCGGACCGCCAACGTGTCGAACAAGCACAAATCCGATTTTTGATTCAACTCACAGGTGGTCCAAAACAATACGATGGACAGGATGAACGGATGAATCTGGCGATGATTCATCGCCTTTTGCCCATCAGAGAAGTACACGCTGTGCGATGGATTGAATTGATGATGCTGACCATTGAAGAGACCATCGAGGACACAGAGGCAGCCACGCGTTTAATTGAGCGCCTACGAATCGGTGCCTTCAATGTGCTACGCATTTGTGATGCCCATCAGAACGGATGAGGGATTTTCCTTTCTCATCGGTACGTTTCAATGTAAAATAAGAACTGGAGGCGATAACTATGACTGAAGAACAAGATAAAAAGAGTGAATTGGTAAAAAGCGCACTCGAACAGGCTGAAGCAGCTAAAACGACAGAAGAACCTGTTGAAGAAGAAAAGTCAGATGAACAAAAACGTTTAGAACATATTCGGGCACTTGTGACGCTTGAACGTGGCTCTGATTATTACCGGGTTGTCTTCTACGATGATCATAAACATTTGATTTTCAAAGAACTCGATTACGATCGAGTCGAATTCGTCGGCCGATTCTACAATGACAGTTTTGATCCAACCAATCAAAAAGAACTAGAAGAAATTTCTGAGAAGGCTCTTGCGACATCGATTCGTAAACGTTTTTTATAAGAAACTGCAGTCTTCCTCACATAAAAGCCGTGCTACCCTCATTCATTCATGGGGAGAGCACGGCTTTTACTATATCCAGACGATTCGTCATCTGTTTTAGGTTATAGCTGTTCTTTTGTATTTCGTTTTTTCCGGCGCATAACGTACGCCAATACTCCACCGGCAACTGCCAATCCTGTTGCTGCCAGTACAGGTAATAGTACTTTTTTCGACGTCAGTTTTTGTTTCACTTGCTCCAATCGAGATTCCGTGACCTCTTTCTGAGCAACCGATGCACGACGGTTGATGGTCATGTGTTTTGCGGCATCCGTTACAACGATTCGTTTCGTCACCCACCGTCGATTTCCTGACTCGTCGACGACAAGCTGCCGGGCGCGTTTGACACCTTTGACTCTTTTACCCGGCGTATTTTCAGGACGAACAATCCGTGAACTGATAAAACGCCGTCCACCGTTCACACCAAATCCAGGTTGTAATTTTCTACGGTTTAACCATTCATATGATTCATTCATCGTGTAGCGGTCTTTCGACCGCTTCACCTCCCTTTAATTCTCTCTCTCGCACTTTACTGTCTATTCGCTGTATTAAGTAGTGATTCCTGTTAGATTGTTCCACTTATCGCGCTTTATTAAACGTCGTCGGTCGTTCTTCTTGAAATCTCCGTTGCATTTCGTAAGCCAATTCCAGTGTTTTAATCCGTTGCCGTTCGATGCTGTAAGCCGAAGCATCAGTGTCAATCCGTTGTCCTGTTTGAAATTCCACTTGAACGGTATCCCCCTTTTTTTGAACGGTTTTCATCTGCTTGAAATTAATCCAAATACATTCCGCCTTCTCCTTCGCAGTCGTCGGGAAGAAAATCGTTTGCGCCTTCCAATCGATTAAGACCGGTGTTTTCCGATTCGGCCCCAGGATATGTCGAGCCGCTTCAATTCTTCCGCGCATCGACGAACCAAAATACAAACAAGATTCTTCAATCAACTTGATCGGATGACCTTCTAACACGACTTCTGACTGTTCTTGAATAAGTAAAGTTTGCGGTTCACCGTATGGACCATACTTTGGTACAAGGGCTAATGTTTCTTCCGTAATTTTATGTCGCATCCTGATTTCCCCTTTCTTGTATTAGTATGGTTATATCAAATTCAAAATGACTTTGTCTGAACGACCTCATTATTTCCCGAAATAAAAAACGAGATACGGCTATCTCGTTTTTTAAGATCTTATTTTTTTCCGGCTGTTTCTTCCTCAAAATGTCTTGGAAAATTAAATTTTACGCAAACTTTATTTTCTTCATTTCCCGCAATCAGATTATCAATTGTCACTTCTCCTTCGTGCCGTTCGACAATCCGTTTAACGATGTATAACCCAAGACCAAACTTGCCTTCTTTTCCACGAGAAAATTGATGGAACAGCGGAGAGGACGTTTCTAACGGCGGACCGTCATTCAGGATTTCGACTGTCGCCGACTGCCTTGTGCCGGACAGGCGAATCTCAATCGTGGACTCGGCATAACGAATCGCATTATCCAATACATTTTCCAATGCCACACGTAATTGTTCCCCTTCGCCTAACACAATGCCCGCTTCCCCGGAAATTTTCCATGTCAATACTTTTGTGCCGACAAACCGTTTTTGAAGCAAATGAACCATGCGGTCCAAATCCACATGATCCCATGTTGAACGATCCAGTTCAAAATAATCAAGTTTTGTTACATATAACAAAGCTGCGACTTTTTTCTCCAATCGTTCCGCTTCTTCTTCGATGACGGAAACAGAACCGGTCAAATCACCGTCCGGATAAATTCCGTCCGAAATCGACTGGGCATAACTGCGAATGACCATGATCGGTGTTTTTAAATCATGTGAGATATTTTGAAGCAAGGATTTTTGAGCTTTATCCTGTTTTTCCAAGTCCATTCGCATCGCATCAACTGACCTGGCCAATCGTCCGATTTCATCGCCACGGTCCAAAGGAAGAGGTGTATCCCACTTCTGAGCTGCAATCTTACCGACCGCCCGCTCAATCTCGATTAAAGGATGGGTCAGTCGTCTGGCTAGCCAAAAGGCAATGAATAAGGTCAAGATACTGACAATCGCAACGACCCAGCCAATTTTCGAAAATAACTGAGTGATGAGTTCCTGCCGATAGGCATCCCAAACGTATGAAACACGGTAATAGGTTTCCCCTTTAATCTCCATCTTTAGGATACTGTAGTAGACATCTTCCTTATCAAGACGGGTCGTGTATTTTTGCATTTCTTTTTCTTGATCGATAGCATCACGATACATTTGATTGACCAGCTGTTGCGGTGCCCCGCCATAGTATAACTTTCCATTTTTCGATAACAATAAGACATTGACCGAGCGTGACTCCTGTTTCCGTCGATCGAATTCAATCGGATTGTCTTGTAACATCTCGATGACAGAGGCATCTTCCGAAAAAAAGACTTCACTGTTTTCTAATGTCGCATAGACTTGCTCATCGATGAAGTTACCAATCGACGACCGCATGACGACTAATATGACAATGGAGAGTGTTGCAATGACCAACAGGAACATCGCCCAGATTTGAAAACCCAGACTCCGATTCTTCATGCAGCCACCAGACGGTATCCGATTCCGTAAATCGTTTCAAGTTCTAGTTTGGAAAGTTTTTTTCGTACACGGCGTACGAGATCATCGACGACACGGTCTGATCCGAAATAATCGTCGCCCCATACGCTCACTAAGATTTGTTCCCGGGACATCGGTGTTCCGATTTGCGTAGCAAACAGAATCAGTAAATCATATTCTTTCGAGGTCAAATCAATCTCTTGACCATTCTCTTCGATAACTCGCTTTTCCGGATAAATCGTATAATCCCCGTACCGGATGAGACCGGTTTTCGGTGTCGCATACGCACGTGCTAAAATTTTCTTTACACGAATAACCAGTTCGCGCGGTAAAAACGGTTTAGCGATGTAATCGTCCGATCCCATCTCCAGTCCAATGATTTTATCAATGTCTTCATCCCGGGCCGAAATGAAGATGACCGGCGTCGTTTCGTCGTGCGCTTTAATCCGTTTGATCAACTGAAAGCCGTCCAAGTCCGGCAACATGATATCAAGTATCCACAAATCAGGTTTTTCAATGATGGCAGATGCCGCCGCTTCCCCGGATGTAAACGATTTTACTTGCCAACCTTCCTGTTCCAAATACTTGACCAAAACGCGGTTCAAGTTCACCTCATCGTCAACTAAATAAATCGTATGCATCTTCATCACTCCTGCTTAAGTTCTTTTTTTCAGTGTAACAAAGGATTTCCGCAGAATTATGGGAGAATCTAAAATTATACAAAAAAACGCTCTTTTCTGAAGAAAAGAGCGGCGTTCAGTCCAACTAATTATTTTACAAGGCGCAACGACGGATATGTCGCACGTTCTACATGTGTTTTTGTGTTTGCCGATACATGACGACGTTCCGTTTTCACTACGTGTGTCAGGAACGTGGCGCCGCCACCAAGTAAGACGGTTACACCAGCCATTAAAATAATTTCCATTGTTTTCGCCACCCTTTTCTATCGCAATTGATAATCAGTATCATCCTCAAGATGACTATATCATGCTTGATAGAAAATGAGAAGCATTCTCAGAGAATTAATCGGTTAAAAATTTCCGTTGTTCTTCTTCATGACGTTTCCGAATGATTTCACGCCATTGAAACTCGCCCTGTTCCAATCCGTTAATCAAGATTTCGGCGGTTCCGACATTTGTTGCAAGCGGTAAATCATAGACGTCACATAATCGAATCAAGGCCGATACGTCGGGCTCATGGGGTTGGGCTGTAAGAGGATCACGCAGAAAAATGACGATATCAATTTCTCCCCGGGCGACCATCGCACCGATTTCCTGATCTCCTCCAAGCGGTCCCGACTTACAGCGGTGGACCGTTAATCCTGTCGCCTCCATGATCCGTTGCCCTGTCGTACCCGTGGCATATAACGTATTTTTGGCAAAATAAGCTTCGTATGCTCGTGTAAACATCATCATCTCGTCTTTTTTTTCATCATGCGCAATTAAAGCAATATTCATTTTATCTCCCCCTCCTTACCTATATGCACACAAAAAGAACTTCAGAAACCTGAAGTTCTTTTTTTCTATATTGAAATCATGAACTGGTTGGTTGTTTTTTCAAGACAGTCCGTAAGATCTTACCCGTTGTATTTCGTGGCAATTGTTCAATAAATTCAATTCGTGTCGGGCACTTATACTTAGCGAGTGAGATGGCACAGAAGTCGAGGACTTCCGTTTCCGTCAACGGTTCACGTACGACAACAAATGTTTTTACCGCTTCGCCCATTTCTTCGTCGGGTACACCGATGACGGCGGCTTCGACAATCGATGGATGTTGATATAAGATTTCCTCGACTTCACGTGGATAGACATTATATCCGCCAACGATAATCATATCTTTTTTCCGGTCGACGATATAGAAGTATCCATCCTCATCTTGTCTTGCTAAGTCGCCGGTGTAGAGCCATCCTTCTTTTAACGTCGCTTGCGTTTCTTCCGGCATTTTATAGTAACCGGTCATGATGTTCGGACCACGTACGATTAATTCTCCGACTTGACCGATTGGTACTTCCTGCCCGAGTTCGTCGACGACCCTGTTTTCGACATCGATGATCGAAGGTCCGATCGAGCCCGGCTTTTGTACTCCGTCCAAAGGATTGAAGCATGTGACGGGAGACGCTTCGGACAGACCGTATCCTTCAAGGATATGACAGTTAAAGGTTTGATCAAAGGATTGAAGCAACGGTACCGGTAAACTCGCTCCACCTGAAACGAATAAACGGATGGATTCAAACGCATTCGTATATTCCGGATGCGCCTTTACTGTCTGTAGCAGGAAGTTATACATCGTCGGCACACCCGCAAAAATCGTGACCTGTTCTTTTTTCGCCAGTTCAAACGTCTCCTGTGGTGAAAAGCGGGCAGCAATGACAACCGTTGCCCCGTGTGCCAGTGACGCATTGACCACGACCGTCAAACAAAAGACATGGAACATCGGTAACACAGCGAGTGTCCGGTCCTGTTCCGAGACATTTAAGTATTCCCCGATGGAACGGGCATTGGAAGTCAGGTTTCGATGTGATAACATCGCTCCTTTTGGTTTCCCTGTCGTTCCGCTCGTATACAGGATAACAGCGGTCTCATCCATTTCATACGTCACTTCCTGAATCGGATGTTCAATCTCTAACCACCGCTCAAGCGTCGTGAACTGAACATTTCCAAGTCGTTCTTCCGGACCGACTTGACCGTTAAACGGAACGGAGACGACGACAGAAAGATGCGGTAAATGAACCAATCGCTCTTTTGCTGCTTCGACAAGCGGTGCGATTCCTAAAATCCCTTTAACATCGCCGTTCATTAAGATGTAACCGAGTTCATCTGGCGTATAGGTCGGGTTGATTGGGATGGCAACTGCCCCCTGCTTCATGACAGCATAATACCCAATCAAAAAAGCCGGACTATTTCCAAGTATTAGAGCAACGTGATCCCCTTTTCGAATTCCATGTGACTCGAGTGCTCCGGCGGCCCGGTGAAACTTCTCAACAAATTCATGATAACTGACTGCGACATCTTCAAATACGTAGGCGATGCTATCCGGACGTTGCCGAGCTGTTTCTTCCACCGAATGAATCAATCCCATCATAACTAGCTTCCCCCTTCGAATGAATAACCGTTCATTTTTAATGCAAAAAAAATCCATACATGACGTGTCCGCCTGTATGGATAGTGTAGCATTTTATGGAAACGTTTTCACGTTCTTTCTTTTTAACCGTTGACGATGACGCCACCGTTTAGATGCAGGACTTGACCCGTCATATAACTTGAATCGTTACAAGCTAAGAAGACGTAGGCCGAAGCCATTTCTGCCGGTTGTCCCGGACGATCCATCGGTGTGTTTTTACCAAACGTTTTGACCGATTCATCCGGGAATGTATCTGTGATCAATGGTGTCCAAATTGGACCTGGAGCAACGGCATTGACACGAATCCCTTGTTTCGCAAGATTCATTGACAGACTACGTGTGAAGCTGACGATGGCTCCTTTTGTCGACGAATAATCGATTAAGAGGGAGTTTCCTTCGTATGCTGTCGAAGACGTCGTATTAATGATGGCCGAGCCGAGTGTCAAGTGAGGTAAAGCCGCACGTGCTAAGCGCATCATCCCGAAAATATTTGTTTTGAATGTTTTTTCCATTGACTCGTCTGTAATGTCGAGCAACGAATCTTCCGGTTTTTGCATACTCGCATTGTTAACGACGATATCAAGACGACCAAAACGGTCGATGGTTTTTTGGACGAGTTCTTCACAATACGCGCCGTCTCCGATGTCTCCTTGCGAAAGTAACACTTCGCCACCAAGTTCTTCGAGACGGGCTTTTGTTTCTTCTGCACCTTCTTGATCACCATAAAACGCGATGACGATTTTAGCACCTTCTAATGTATAGGCAATCGAGATCGCACGCCCGATTCCTGAATTACCACCCGTTACGATAGCCACTTTGCCTTTTAATTTCCCGGCAGCACGGTAATCGTCCCGTTCATAATACGGCAACGGTTGTTGATCTTCCGTTTTCGGTAAGCCTTCCGAAACTTTTTCAAAATTGATGAAGTCGTTTAATGTACCCTCTAAAAAGTTATCTTTATTGTAGCCCATGAAAAAAGCTCCCCCTATGCAAGTTGATAGAGAGAGTTTTCCCAAAAAAGCTTATGCTAAAACGTCAAGCACTTCGTCCAGCTCCACGGCACCAAAATATTTCTTTAATTCGTACTGACTCAAGACTTCGCGTAACGAAGACCGGTCATACCGTTTGCCTTCCAATGCCCGTGCGATTTCCTCGGCATCCTCGACTCCGAAGAAATCGCCGTAAATTTTCGCTTCTTCGATGACTCCCTTTTTCACATTCAAGCGGAAATCAATCGTTCCAATCGGGAAACGTTTTTTATGGATCACATCAAACTTCGGTGATTTACCGAAATTCCAATCCCAGTTCCCGTACCGTTCTGCTGAAATCGCATGGACTTTTGCCCAGTCTTCGTCCGTCAAGACATAACGTTCCATCTCTTTTCCTTCATAAATCGATTCAAGGAGATGTTCGACGAACTCATCCATCGTCAACGGCTCTGTTAAAAATTCAGAGATGTTTGCGACCCGGCTGCGGACCGATTTAATTCCTTTTGAACGCATTTTTTCTTCACTGACGACCAACGCATTGACAACTTCCTCAATGTTTGAATCAAGCATCAATGTACCGTGGCTGAACATCCGGCCTTTTGTCGTAAACTGGGCGTTTCCGCTGATTTTCCGGGTTCCGACATGAATGTCATTACGACCGGACAGCTCTGCTTCGACACCCAATTTGTGCAGTGCTTTTACGACCGGCTCCGTGAATTTTTTATAGTTATTGAACGAATCTCCATCATCTTTTGTCAGGAAACTGAAGTTCAGGTTTCCGAGGTCGTGGTAAACGGCACCACCGCCTGATAAACGACGGACAACATGAATGCCGTTTTCCTCAACATATTTTAAGTTGACTTCCTCGTTCGTGTTTTGGTTTTTACCGACAATAATCGACGGACCGTTGATGTAGAACAGGAAATAATCTTCTTCGCTGACATTTAAATTGTTCAAAATAAAGTCCTCGACAGCAAGATTGATCCGTGCATCGTGGATATCTGGATGGAAAATGAATTTCATAAGTTTCATGTACTCCTTTAACAATCAAATTTAGTTACAGCCGTCGACTCCGCAGGCATCACCTTCAGCTACGATTTCTACTTTTTGTTCTTGTTGCACCCGGTCCAATACTTGGCTGAATGCTTCAACAGGCTGCGCTCCTGAAATGGCATATTTCCGGTCAAATACAAAAAACGGCACACCGGTCACACCGAGTTCACGAGCCATATCTTCTTCCTGACGCACTTCATCGGAAGACTCGTCAGATGCGAGGAAGGTTTCTACCGTTGTTGGATCGAGTCCAACAGTAGTCGCAATGCGCATCAAAATCGAATCGTCGTTTAAGTTCTCACCATTCATGAAATAAGCTTGGAATAACTCTTCTGATACTTCATCCATTTTATCATGCTTTTTCGCAAGTTGAGTCAGGCGGTGAGCCTTAAATGTGTTTGCCGGAACAACGCGGTCCATCTCATAGAACAGACCATCGGTTTTCGCCGCATCGACGACACCTTGCGACATCGATCGAGCTTGATCAACAGATGTCCCGTACTTTGATGCTAAAATTTCGTACAATCCCATCGTTGGTGTTTCCGGTGCTGACGGATCGAGTTCAAAACTTTTAAATTCAACTTCGACGTTTGTCGCTCCATTCTCCTGAATCGCTTTTTCCAAACGTTTCTTACCGATATAACAAAATGGGCAGGCATAATCTGACCAGACTTCAACTTTCATCGTGTTCCATCTCCTTCATGTAGTTATCATGTATGTTTAGCATAATCGCCCGGGCGTTCGCTTGCAATGAATCTGATTTCATAGGACAGTAAAAACTCCTTCGCCGAAAGCAAAGGAGTTTTTGTCGAACAAGTATTTATTCTGTGACGAGTGCGTGAGCTGCGTCCTCAATTTCGATCTCAAGTTCTTTTGTATATTCTGCTGTTTGTGCAGCTGTCCAGTTCAAGTGACGGGCCATCTCTTTGATGACTGCTTCTTTATGCTGACGTGCCCAAGCAATATCGAAGAAGACGGCGCCGGTCCGACGGATGAAGAAGTCGATTGGACGTGCCACCATTTCGTGGTTGATTCCGTAATGAAGCTGTGCATAGACATCACGCGGTAATTCTGTTTCCGCCGCATCATACGATGCCGCATATTCAAGAACGACCGGTATGTTCGAACCGTATCGTTTCGCAAGGAATAACACTTCTTCTGATGTTAATCCGTTTGCCGGTGCTTGTGATTTCAAGAACTTCGCGTACCCGGCTGCCCCTCCGACATGGCCACCTGAAATCGGCATGTTTTTTGTCGCACAACGTGTATAGGCACGGTTTGTTTCTTGTTTTAATAATTTGGCGACGAGATCAACGACGTGCTCACCCATTTTACGGTAGCCTGTCAGTTTTCCGCCGGCAATCGTAATCAAACCGGATTCAGACTGCCATACTTCGTCTTTCCGCGAAATTTCAGACGGGTCTTTTCCTTGTTCATAAATCAATGGACGAACACCGGCCCAGCTTGATTCCACATCTTCCGCTGTCACTTTCACTTCAGGGAACATGTAATGAATTGCATCGAGAACATATTCCTGGTCTTCGACTGTAAATTTCGGATGTGATGTGTCTTTGTCAAAGAACGTATCCGTTGTTCCGACATACGCTTTTCCGTCACGTGGAATGGCAAAAATCATCCGGCCATCCGGTGTATCGAAATAGACAGCTTGTTTCAGCGGGAATTTTGACTGGTCGATGACGACGTGAACCCCTTTTGTCAAACGCAGTTGTTTGCCGACTTTCGAACCGTCTTTTTCACGCAATTCATCGACCCAAGGACCCGTTGCGTTGACGACTTTTTTCGCACGAATTTCATGTACGTCTCCTGTCGCAAGATCCGTCACACGCATTCCGACGACTTTTCCGTTTTCATACAGAATTTCTTCCGCTTTCGTGTAGTTGACGACACGTGCTCCGTGAGCAACCGCTTCTTTCATGACTTCGATCGTTAAACGGGCGTCATCTGTCCGGTACTCGACGTAGTAACCGCCGCCTTTTAGACCGTCTTGTTTTACAAGCGGTTCTTTTGCCAATGTTTCTTTGGCTGACAACATTGAACGCCATTCTGAACGTTTAACGCCTGCCAGGAAATCATAAACACGTAATCCGATTGACGTACTGAACGGTCCGAATGTACCGCCTTTATGCATCGGTAACAACATCCATTCCGGTGTCGTAACGTGTGGTCCGTTTTCATACACGATTGCCCGTTCTTTCCCGACTTCGGCAACCATTTGGATTTCGAATTGTTTCAAATAACGTAAACCACCATGTACCAATTTCGTTGAACGGCTTGACGTTCCCGCTGCAAAGTCCTGCATCTCAACGAGTCCAATCTTCATGCCACGTGACGCAGCATCAAGAGCGATTCCTGCCCCCGTGATTCCTCCACCTACGACAAGTAGATCGAGTTCTTCACGCGTTAATCGATTGTAGACCTCTGCACGGTTTTTGCTTGAAAATTGTTGGTTTGCCATGAATAGTTCCTCCTGTTTAGGTTCGAAAAAAAAGAGACCACAACAAACAGACTGACGGTGTCAACTGTTGCTGTGGTCTCTCCATATTCTCCGACCGGTTTATTAACTTGTTGTTACTATAACATATGTCACATCATTTAAACAACATCGTCGCTTGAACAGCTTTTTTCCATCCACCGTAAAGATCTTCGCTTTCCGCTTCCGCCATGTTCATCTCAAAGCGACGATCCATCTTCCAATGCGCCGAAATCTGTTCTTGGTTTTCAAAGAATCCGACAGCCAGACCAGCGAGATACGCCGCGCCAAGAGCCGTTGTCTCATTGATTTCAGGACGCTCGACCGGTGCCTGAATGATATCACTCTGGAATTGCATGAGGAAATCATTTTTGACGGCCCCGCCGTCGACACGTAAGGCAGACATTTCGATTCCGGAATCCTGTTCCATCGCCGTCAAGACATCACGCGTCTGATAGGCGAGTGACTCAAGTGTCGCCCGGATGAAGTGCTCTTTTTCCGTTCCGCGCGTCAGACCGAAGACTGCACCACGGACATCGCTGTCCCAGTAAGGTGTCCCGAGACCGACGAAGGCAGGAACAACGTAAACACCGTCTGAAGAAGTCACACGTGTCGCGTAAGCTTCTGTTTCCTTCGCATCGTTAATCAGGCGAAGACCATCCCGTAACCATTGAATCGCTGAACCGGCCACAAAAATACTGCCTTCGAGCGCATACTGGACTTTTCCGTCGATTCCCCACGCAATGGTCGTCAAGAGACCGTGTTCCGATGTCACAGCTTTGTCGCCTGTGTTCAGTAGCATAAAACAGCCCGTTCCGTACGTGTTTTTCGCCATTCCTTTTTCAAAACAAGCTTGACCGAATAAAGCAGCCTGCTGATCTCCGGCAGCACCGGCAATCGGAACTGATTCACCGAAGAAATGATAGCCAGCTGTATGGGCATAAACTTCAGAAGACGGACGGACTTCAGGAAGCATCGCTTTTGGAACATCGAGAAGCTGAAGTAATTCGTCATCCCATTTCAGTTCATGGATGTTATACATCAACGTCCGGCTGGCATTGGAGTAATCCGTGACATGGGCTTTACCGCCTGACAACTTCCAAATCAGCCATGTATCAATTGTTCCAAACAATAGTTCACCACGTTCAGCCCGTTCCCGTGAACCTTCAACGTGATCAAGAATCCACTTCACCTTTGTTCCGGAGAAATAGGCATCAATCAATAAACCTGTTTTTGCACGGAATAGTTCGGCATGACCGGCACTCCGCAACTCGTCACAAATCTCAGCTGTTTGTCTCGATTGCCAGACAACTGCATTATAAATCGGTTTTCCAGTCTCTTTCTCCCAGACGACTGCTGTTTCCCGTTGGTTCGTGATACCGATTCCGGCGATTTGTGTCGCCTTAACGTTAGCTTCCGTTAGACAGGTTGCAACAACTGCAAGGACACTTCCCCAAATTTCATTAGCATTGTGTTCAACCCAACCCGGTTTTGGAAAGTACTGCGTAAACTCACGTTGTGCGGAATGAACGATTTCTCCAGAACGGTTGAATAAAATCGCCCGTGTACTCGTTGTTCCTTGGTCTAATGACAAAATGTAGTTCTCCATCTCTTCCCCATCCTTTGTATCTAGTAAGTTAAGCTTAAGCTGACTTCGACTTCACTGACGTTGATTTATTCGGACGAACACCGAATTTATAGCATAAACCTAATATGATGATTGTCACAAGTCCGACAATCACAAATGCCGGTGTATCTTTCCCGGAGAAGACAGATCGGTAAAACAATCCACCGAGACTTCCACCAAGAACCGGACCAAGTACCGGAATCCAGGCATAACCCCAGTTAGAAGAACCTTTTCCTGCAATCGGCAAAATAAAATGCGCAATTCGCGGACCTAAATCACGTGCCGGATTCATTGCGTATCCTGTCGTCCCCCCAAATGACATTCCGAGACCGACAATCAAGACACCGACAACCAATGGATTCAGACCGTCTGAAAACGTATTGGCTCCAATCGATAAAATTCCAATGACGAGCAAAAATGTCGCAATCAATTCACTCATGACATTCGCAAATGTATGTGGAATCGCAGGTGATGTCGCGAAAACACCCAGTTTTGCCGCCGGATCTTTCGTTTCTGCCCAGTGCGGTAAGTAATGAACGAATACGATACTCGCTCCGGCAATTCCACCTAATATTTGTGCCACGATGTATCCCGGAACGTCCGCCCATGCAAATGATCCGTCAAAAGCAAGACCAAGTGTTACGGCCGGATTCAAGTGGGCGCCACTGAATTGACCCACCGCATAGGCAGAGAGCGCTACCGCAAACCCCCAGGCTAACGTAATGACGATCCAGCCGGCATCTTTTGCGTAGGATTTGGTTAATGTAACACCTGCTCCGACACCATTCCCGAATGCTACGAGAAGCGCTGTTCCTAAAAATTCTGCTAGTACCGGTGACATACGTATTTCCCCCTTTGTATGTGAAAAAAGCAACAAAAAAAAGAGATTCGCGCCTCGGCTTTTTGAATGTTCTCAAAAAGCATGAAAGCGTGAATCTCCGATTTCTCCGTCACTTCGTATCAACTTGTTTTCACTATAACAATCGATGAAAACGCTGTCAAACGATTTACGTGATCTTTATCATAGCGTTTTCATTTGTTTGGTTCAAAGTATTTCCATAACTCTTTATTGGATGTCGTAATACTCGATGCTCCAGCCGCGATTGCCTGTTCTACTTCCTCAACGGTATCAATCAATCCACCCGCGAATACCAGTTTGCCGGTTTTTCGTTTGACCTCTTCGATATACTTCGGCATCAATCCCGGTAATACTTCGATATAATCAGGTTGCGTCCGCTCCATCAGATGATAACTTTTTTCAAGCGAACTGGAATCAAGTAAAAACATCCGTTGCATCGTCTTGACCTTTTTTTGACGGGCTTTTAAGATGACACTCGCTTTTGTCGATATGACCCCATATGGCTTTAATTCCTGGCAGACATATTCGGTCGCAAATTCATCGTTTTTTAACCCTTGGACTAAATCCATATGCAAAAACATTTTTTTATCATACCGGTGTGCCAATTCATAAACGGCCTTTAAGCGCGAGACGTGCATCTCGAGTAGTACACCGTATTCATAAGGACTTTTCAACATTTTTTCAAAGTCTTCCAACTTTCTTACAGACGGTAGAATCTTTTGACCAAAGTACGTCATATAGCGTCCTCATTTCTTTGATTTGTTCTTAGTATGTCGTCTCCGCAATGTTTTCCGCAATCCTCTTTTTATGAAAACAAATGAAAAGAACGATTAAATTAGGGTATAGCTTAACGATACTGATTTGAAATGGAGGTGAGAAGCATAGGGAGAAGCTTTTCCCCTGTGCCTCGCATGAGTCAACAAAAAAGAATCATCATTTATTTATTTTCCATCCTTATTAACGCCCTCGGCAACAGCTTCATGGTCACGGCCGCCATCGGGAGCGCCCCGTGGACATCTGCCAGTGAAGCGTTAGCCCGAATTTCGCCGTTGACCGTCGGACTCGCCATCGTCGTCCTGCATGTTTTTGCGCTGATCAGTGCTTTACTCCTTGGCAGCCGTTTCAGTTGGTGGACGATTTTACTTAGTTTTTCCCTTGTCGTCCTGTTCGGGACAGCGATTGATTTCTTCTTATCGATTCACCAGCTCCTTTATACACCGGTCGCCTTGTGGGCGCGTATTTTGTATATGATCATCGGGATGCCGTTGATTTCGCTCGGACTTGCCCTGTATCTGCAAATCGGTTTCGTCCTGATGCCGCCCGATTACTTGATGAAATCATTGATCAGCCGATTCAACAGTACTTCGATTGGTGCAACGGTCAGCCTGGCGATTCCATTTTTGATTGCCAGCATCTTGTCGTTCGTCGAACACGAATTGATTGGGATCGGTGTCGGAACGTTCGTCTTTCTGTTGTTAAATGGTCCACTGATTGAATTTTTCCAAAAGACATTTCCGATCACCCGTCGTGTCACCTGACGCAGAAAATCCTGTCCGCGCTGTGAATGTCACAGTGGAGACAGGATTTTTTTTAGATTTAAAGATATGATTTTTTTTGGAAAATCAAAATTGATCCGCCGAATAACACCAAGATGTGTGCCAGAACGAAGATGACAGAAAACGTCAATGTCGTTCCCATCGGTTCTGCCGTTCCATATGTCAAGGCGCCTTTGAAGTACATCGACCAGTCCAAATGCATCAAAACAATCCATTTCGCGATTTCCGGTTTGAAGGCGAGTAACACATTCCCGACAATCGACGTAAAGAACTGGGCGAGCACGGTGAAGCCGATAATCATCCCGACAGAGCGGAAGATAAGTGAGAAGAATAACGTCATGAAAATTGTGAAAACCGGACTAACGAGCGACAACACGGTATCACGCCACTGGATGCTGTCACCGGCTTCAGAAAAGGCAAACGAAGCAGCGTACGTAATGACCGCGATGAAGATGAATTGTCCAAGCATGACTAAAATTGAGAACAACAGCTTTGAAAAATAAATCATCATCCGCGAATACGGACTCATCAATAGGTGTTTCATCGTATCGTAGCGGACTTCATTCCCAACGGTTTCCGCCGTGAAGACAATCGTAATGATGCCAAGCAAGCCGAATAAAATTGTCGAAACCAACGTATAATAATCACTGCGCGTCATGTCAAAATCATTCATTTTCGTAATAATGACAAGTCCAACGACGATAACGACGTATAGAGCTAAGACGATTTTTGATTTTTTCATCGTCCACCATTTCATCCATTCATTTTGTATGAGCGAAAGCATGTGAATCCCCCTCTTTTTTCGTCACTTGCAAGAATTGTTCTTCCAGTGTCATTCGTTTTACAGTCAGTTCATGTAAATCAGCAATCGGGACGATTAATCGGGCGATAGCCGGTGTCTCGGTTTCAGGTGCCGTGATGACGATTTTATCGTTCAAGCGTTCGGCCGGATAGTTGGCAACCCGCAATGCTTCAATGACGTCGCGTACATTATTTTCCGGAACACGAATCATGATTTTGGCTCCCGTCTCATTTCGAACAGACTCGACCGATTTGATGACCCCTTGGTCGATGATCGCATACCGGTCACTGATTTGTTCCATCTCACCTAACATATGGCTGGAAATCAAAATCGCAATATCCTGCTCGCGTGCCATTGCCCGGAGATATTCGCGCAGTTCGGCAATCCCGGCCGGATCCAGTCCATTCGTCGGTTCATCCAAAATCAAAACCCGCGGATTATGTAACAAGGCCCGGGCAATTCCAAGACGTTGTTTCATCCCGAGTGAATATTCACCGACTTTTTTCGACAGTTTTCCTTCAAGACCAACGAGTTTCGCTAATGCCTCATAGTCAACCTGAGTCAGACCCGGAATCAGATTCTTGGCATGAACAAGATTTTGCTTGCCCGTCATGTAGGTGTAGAATGCCGGATTTTCGACGATAGCACCGATTTGTGTCAATGCTTTTGAGCGTTCATGGACGACGTCAAAACCATTGACGGTGACTGTCCCCTCATCCTGTTCCATTAGTCCTGTAATGATTCGGATGGTCGTTGTTTTCCCTGCCCCGTTTGGTCCAAGAAATCCAAACACTTCTCCTGGCGACACTTCAAAGCTGACATCCTTTAAAATCTGTTCTTTGCCTAAACGTTTTGATACGTGTTCAATTTTCAGCATCTTTTTTCCTCCTCTTGCTGTTCTTCTTACTTCAGTGTACGTGATTCAACGTAAAAAAGTTCCTATCCTTACAATTATGTAATCCATTTCCAATTCAAAATCGTATACTAAAAGATGTTCACTACTCTATTTAACTGTAGGAACCCTGATGCCACTTCAATTTGTTCCTGTGACAAAAATAGATTTTCCAACCATTCAATCCATCTATGCTGAACACCCGCACTATGTTCAACTGGAAGGTCGATTACTTCCTTTATCAGAACACGAATTAGAAGCAGAATTTTTAAATCACGATACGATTAGCCTCCTTTGTCTTGACGGGGAAGATATACTTGCCCTCATCGATTATTTACCGGAACACCTAACCGATCATTCCACCTGGATCGGGTTGTTTTTAATGCCCGAACGGCTTCATCGCCAGGGCATCGGTTCGATGATTTTCCGTCTTTTCCACGAACAGTATTTACATGATTGTCCTGTCATTCGTCTAGCCGTCCTACCTGAAAATGTATCAGGACGTCGCTTTTGGGAAGATCTCGGTTTCCGCTTCGAACGATATGGAATATCCAATCACAATCAACCCGTCGAAGTTTTCATCAAAATGAAATCATGCGATGATCGTATGCTAAAATAATGAGAAGAATCCTGTTTATCTCATTAATGGAATTGGAGTTTATTATGAAGAAATTTTCTATCCGTTTTGATGTTTTACTCGCCTTATTGATTGCCGGTCTTTTTTTCGTCATGACACTTTCCTTGACGTTTTTAATCAGCAATCGTGCAACAGACCGTCTACAGGATGAAGTAGGAACGACTTTGTCTGCCACTGCC
The DNA here is from genome assembly GCF_049942815.1 of Exiguobacterium sp. R-39. NCBI lineage: Bacteria > Bacillati > Bacillota > Bacilli > Caryophanales > Exiguobacterium > Exiguobacterium sp. R-39. The sequence goes on along the minus strand of NZ_CP187965.1, from coordinate 741,075 downwards.
TATCAGTTATCCGATAAACTGGATCACTATATGTGGTCCCGTACCGCTGAAGTCAACGTCTTACGGACGTTACCGACGATTCGTGACGAACAAAATCCGGCTGAAACACGCAATACGCTTGAACAGTTGCAACAACAAATCCCTGACTTTTCATGGATTGGCGTCATGGATCCTGATGGACAAGTCGTTGCATCGACCGGGAAAATTCTAGAAGGTCAATCAATCAAAGCGCGTCCTGTCTTTCAGGAAGCACAAAAAAAACCGTTTATCGGAGATGTGCATGATGCTGTTTTACTGGCCAAATTACTTCCCAACCCGAGCGGCGAACCGTTACAGTTCGTCGATATCAGCACACCGCTATTTATAAACGGAAAAATGAGTGGCGTCCTCGCCGCACATCTCAGCTTTGAATGGGCCAAGGAAATCGAACAAAGCTTCCAAAGTTCTACCGCACAGATTAAAGATGTCGAATTCTTCATCGTCAGTAAACAAAACCGGACGGTCCTTCTCGGTCCGAAACAGTGGCGCGGGAAAAACTTACCGTCTGCCTGGTTAGCCGGAAATCAAAAAGGATACCGGATTTCCGACTGGGAAAAAGGGCAGGAATACTTAACCGGTGTCGCCAAAAGTAAAGGCTATAAAAACTACGACGGTCTCGGCTGGACCGTTCTCGTCCGCCAACCGAGTCAAGTTGCCTTTTCAGATGCAAGCACTCTGAGAAATTACATCTTGATTGCCGGATTGATTGCTTCTTTGCTGACAGCCATCATCGGTTGGTTCGTAGCCCGATTGTTGACTCGCCCCTTAAAGAAAATCACGCAGGCAGCAGAAGCCATGCAACACGATCGATCAAAATCGATTCCGTCACATACCGGGATTCGTGAGATAGAAGTACTGTCCGTCGCGTTACGCGAACTGACGACGAAATTGACCCATACCGAGCAAGAACGAACGACCTACGAGTCACTCGCCCTTCATGACGCTTTGACCGGACTGCCGAACCGGAATGGTTTATCTGATTATCTGGATGAACTGTCTCGTAAAACGCATGATCAGATTTACCTGTATCTTGATTTAGACGGATTTAAAGCAATCAATGATCAGTATGGTCATGCGATGGGTGATTTATTGTTAATCGAAGTTGCCGACCGTCTTCAAAAATCCTTACGCTATGAAGGGATTACGGCACGGCTTGGCGGGGATGAGTTTCTGATTATCCTCAACGAACAGATTTCGACGGAAGATATCGACCGGTACGGCAAGGACATCATCCACACGCTTTCGTATCCGTATCTTCTGAATCAACAAACTTTGTTTATTGGAGCCAGCATCGGAGTCGCCGTTCGTTCGACCGAAGAATCGATCGAACAAGTCATTCACCGTGCGGATCTTGCTTTGTATGATTCCAAACACCGGGGCAAAGGATGCTTGACCTTCCATCATTAAGAGGCTTCATTGACAAGATCACCGCTTCTCCGTAATGTGAACGCATAGAAGAAGCAATCCCCAACTACTTACAACAAGGAGCTGACAACATGAATCAGTGGACACGCGAAGCACGCTATCGCCCGCTTTCCGATCTTGCACCGGAAGTGTATCAACTCATGAAAGAAGAAGTACGCAACTCACCTTGGCGGTTTTCTTTCCACATTCAACCCCCAACCGGTTTGTTGAACGATCCGAACGGATTTGTTTATCACAACGGCACGTATCATCTTTTTTACCAATGGTTCCCGCTCGGCCCCGTTCACGGATTGAAATACTGGTACCACATGACTTCAAAGGATTTAGTGCACTGGTTTGATGAGGGAGCAGCCCTTATTCCAAACGATGATCCTGATTCACACGGTGCTTACTCCGGAAGTGGTTTCATTAAAAATGATCAGATCCATATCATGTATACAGGAAACAAACGGGATGCAGATTGGAAGCGACACACGAGTCAAATCGTTGGTCACCTTCGTTCGGACGGCCGGATTGACAAGCATCTGCCCCCTGCCATTCCAACCGTTCCAAATGGCTATACCGAGCATTTCCGGGACCCTAAAGTGTTTCAGCATCACGGTACATGGTATTGCATCATCGGGGCTCAACGTGACGATCTGACCGGCTGCACAGTAATGTATCAATCCGAAGATGCGGAGAGCTGGACCTTGATGGGCGAACTCGTCACCCGTTACGATCAATTCGGTTACATGTGGGAATGTCCTGATTATTTTGAACTGGACGGAAAAGGACTATTACTGTTCAGTCCGCAAGGGATTGCTCCCGCAGGAGATCGTTACCAAAACATCTTCCAGTCGGGATATTTGATGGGACAACCACTCGCCCTTCCCGAGCTTGCTTTCCAACATGAGGATTTTGTGGAACTTGATTTCGGATTTGATTTTTATGCTCCCCAGACGACACTTGCAGCAGACGGACGCCGGATTCTTGTCGGCTGGATGGGGTTACCTGACATCTCGTATCCAAGCGACCGTTATAACTGGGCACACGGTTTGACGTTGCCGCGAGAACTGACACTCGAAAATCAGCAGTTGCGTCAAAAACCCGTTCAGGAACTAACGTCACTCCGTAAAGAAACGTTGTACGAAAAGGAACTGAAGTTGGTCCGTGAAGTCCTGCCTGCACAAGCAGAAATTTTCGAGCTCGAGTTGTCCCAGTTGCAACTTTCTTCCGACCAATTGGAAGTGAAGCTTCGGGTCAGCGAGCAGGAAGAAACCGTTCTGCGATACGATCAACAAACGAATCGATTTACCATTGATCGCGGACAATCAGGGGCAGATGTGCCAGCACTCGAATATGGTACGACTCGTTCTACCGTATTGACCGAACCATTGCATACCTTACGGGTGTTCGTTGATCGTTCGTCAATCGAAGTATTTCTAAATGACGGGGAAGCCGTTGCTTCCGCCCGGATTTTCCCGAAAACGACGAGCCAAGGCATCGTTCTGACAGGTGACGCGACGGCTCAGCTGGCCATTTACAGCCTGTAAGCCGTTGATTCTTTTTTATTCCTGCAAAAAAAGCACATTCCTCACAGATCAGCTGTGGAATGTGCTTTTTATTGAGGAGCTGTTTCTTTTTGAAGATCAAAGGCTAATATGTGTTGTTCGCCAATCGGACCCATGACAGATTGTAACGTGTCCACATAACCTGTTTTAAAGTACAAGGATTTTGCCGCGATATTCTTTTTATTGACCGCTAACGTAATCGCCGTTACTTCTGGAAAATGTTCATTCACGAATGCAGGTAATTGCATCATTGCTTCTTTGGCATAGCCTTGTTGCTGATGTCTTGCATCAATCGAAAAAGCCCGCAACAGGACACTGCGTTCATCTGTCCGGTATGTTTTCGGTGGATTTAAATGCAGGATGAAAAATCCGACGACTTCCATCTCTTTTTTTATGACGACCGGAAACTTGTCCGGATTACTTACCGCTTCCGACACGACTTCGGTCGGAAATGTCGTAAATTGGATTTGTTCTTCCGGAAGAATAAACGCATCACATTGTTCATAATGTTCATTGGTATACATAAACAGCTTTACTTGAGACATACTTTTTTCCGCCTTCCATTAGTCAAGGAGACCCAACACTCCCCTTACATCTATTTCCATTTTACATGTTCTAGATGTTTTAGCCAATGATTCAGGAACGTTCCTGTAAAAGATTTTATCTTTACTTATATTCCACTTCTTGTGTAGACTTAATCAATTGTCCGGCTGAAAATGCTAAACTAAGAAAAGAAAATTGAGTTTACAAAGGTAAGAGGTGAATAAACCGATGTCCCCAGACTTTTTTGAACGCATGGAGATGGAAACCGGGAACAAACTAAATGCTGTCCAGCGCCAAGCGATTGAGCACGATCGAGGTCCGCTCCTATTACTCGCTTCCCCGGGTTCAGGAAAAACCACAACATTGAACTTTAAAATTGCCTATTTGATTCTCGAAAAAAAGGTGAATCCCCGGTCTATTTTAGGATTAACTTTCAGCAAAGCCGCTGCTCATGAGATGGCAGAACGTTTTCATGATTGGTTTCATCATTTAATCGGGACGACGGCTTCCTTTTCGACGATCCATAGTTTTGCCTTTCAAGTCGTCCGTGATTATGCGGCAACACGTCGCCTTCAGTATACGATTATCGAAGGAGCCGTTGAAAAATCGGCAACACATCGTCCGGAACAGCCGTTGCATAAACGAATGATTCTTCGCCGGATTTTCCAAGAAATTAACCGGAGCGTCATTACGGAAGATCAGATGGATGAATTACTGCGAATGATTTCTTTCGTTAAAAATCGGTTATTGGTAACGAAGGATGTTGAAACATTAAAAACGACCATTAAACATTTTCCGGAGATTTACTCAGCTTATGAACAATTTAAACTGCGGGATCCCCTCCATCCGCTGATGGACTTTGATGACATGTTGACGTATGCCAATACGATTCTGTCAGAAGATGCCGCACTGCTTAGATCGTACCAACGGCGTTTTGAGTATATTTTAACGGACGAAAGTCAGGATACGTCTTTAGTTCAGCATCAACTTGTCGAAAAACTGGCACTGCCTCACAATAACCTTTGTGTCGTCGCCGACGATGATCAAACGCTGTACAGCTGGCGCGGTGCGGATGTATCAAAAATCATCCACTTTAAAGATACGTATCCCGATGCGACCGTATTGTACATGGAACAAAACTATCGTTCCTCTAAAGAAATCGTCGAGACCGCCAATCGATTCATTCAGCGTAATAAGGTCCGTTACCCGAAGAAAATGTATACGGAAAATCCGTCGTCCCGTGCCATCACCGTTGAAACGTTACCGGCGTACGAAGACCAAACGCGGTATGTCATTCGTCAATTACGTGAGGAAACGAATTTTAAAGAAGTAGCGATTTTATACCGTAATAATTCGTCCTCGATAAACATCATGAATGCTCTTGATCTAGCCGGCATTCCTTTTTATATCAAGGACGTCGACCATAAATTCTTTAGCCATTGGGTTTTAAAGGATATCTTACATTTCATCGAATTGGCAAACGACCCTTCCGATGTGGATGTTTTGGCGCAAATTCATACGAAATTTGCAGGGTATATCTCAAAAGTTCAATTACAGCGTCTGTACGAATTACGGAACGGAGAAAACGTGTTTGATTTGTTGCTTCATCATGTCGAGATGAAGTTTTATCAAAAAAAACAACTCAAAACCATTAAATCGGTCTTTGCTGCCATGCAAACTGCCCGTCCTGCTGCCGCATTGGCACTGATTCGTAATGAACTGGGCTATGAAAAAAACCTGAAAAAAATGAGTGACAGTCTTGGATTCAGCATTGATTTTTTACTTGAAATGCTCAATACGATTGAAAATGTTGCAAGTGATCTTCCGACGTCCCTTGCCTTTAAAGAACGGATTTTGCATCTCGAACAATTAATGCGTCAAGCGAAGTCCAATAAACATCAAAATGCCGTTACCTTATCGACTTTCCACAGTGCCAAGGGACTTGAGTTCGATCGTGTCTTCATGATTGATCTGATCAACGGTGTTCTTCCGTCGTCTGATAACATCAAATCTTACAAAGACGGACAACTCGAAGAAATGGAAGAAGCAGTCCGCCTGTTTTATGTCGGTATGACACGGGCACGGCACGATCTTCATCTTTTGTCTTACCGGTATAAGTCAAAGCCGGTCGAAGAATCCTTATTCATCGCAAATATCCGACAGATTCTCAATCCGGATCAAAAGGCACAAAAAGAAGCCCGCTATGCTCCGCGTTTGAACGATACACCGGCAGGACCGCTTCTTGCCGTCGAGAAGAACATGCGAATTCGTCATAAATCCTTCGGCGAGGGAACGATTGTTCATTTGATGGACGACGTTCTCGAGATTCAGTTTGATAAGGGCATCGATAAGCAACTGTCCCTCCAAGTCTGTTCCGAAAATCATCTGATAACGATTCTTTAAAAAAGACTCATTTTTCACCGGACGAGCTCCAGTGGAAAATGAGTCTTTTGTTGATCATGTCATGCGTTCATCATTTTGACGGACCAGTGCATCACGGATTTCCGTAAGCAGTTTTTCTTCCGTCGTCGGAGCTGCGACTTCTTCCGTCGTCTCCTCTTTCCGACGAAAAGCATTGATGCCTTTCACAAACAAAAACAAGGCAAATGCAATCAAGATGAACTCAATGCTCGCTTGCAGGAATTGACCGTATAACAAATTAGCATTTCCGACCTCGACGGACAATCCTTTGACATCAATTCCACCGATGATAATGCCGATCAACGGCATGAAGATACTGTCGACCAAAGATTTGATGATGCCACTGAAGGCAGCCCCGAGGATGACCCCTACTGCCAAATCAATGACATTTCCGCGAAACGCAAACTCCTTAAACGCTTTGAACAATGCCTGTTACCCCTCTCTTGTTACGTCCATGCCCGATCAGCCAACTGACGAATCGCATAGCCGACCCCATTTTCATTATTTGTTTTCGTCACTTGATGCGCAATCGCTTTTGCGTCGTCATGACCATTCCCCATCGCTATCGCCATTCCGGCGACTTTGAACATCGGAACATCATTTAAGTTGTCCCCGATGACGGCGACCTCTTCGATTGACACTCCAAGGTGCTTTGCCAGTGTTTTGACCGCTGTTCCTTTATCGGCACCAAGTGCCATGACTTCAATGTTGTCATGACCGGACGACGTCACATAAATTCCGTCCACTTTTTGTTCGATTTCTTTCCAAATCTTTTTCATCAACTCCTGATCAAAAGAGAAGGAAATGAACTTAAAGACCTGCCCTGCTTGGTTACGAATGAATGAGCGGAATCCATCAATCATCTTGACATCTTCATTGACGTAATAACGATTGTGGAAAAAGTCGAGCACATCCTTTGCCCGGTCGCTTTCCTGACTCATTTCCTTGAGCGAATCATAGGCGGCGTCAATCGTTGATCCTTGTGCCGTGACGAGACCTTGGTCACAAAACATCTCAAAAAATACTTCGTATTGGCTGATGATGCCGTAAATTTGTTGCGCTTGCTCAGTTGTCAGCGTCGTCGCACTCAGTTCTTCCCCGTCAACGGTCAAAACGCGCGCTCCGTTCGACGCGATGATCGGACATGTGATCCCTGCCTGATCCGTCAATTCTTTTGCATTTAAGTAGTTTCGTCCTGTCGCAATCGCAAAATCAATGCCTTGTTCTTTTGCAGCTTCAATGGCTGCAATCGTTTCCGGTTCTATTTTCTGTTTACTGGATAACACCGTACCATCCATGTCTGAGATCAATAATTTGATTGCTTTTGCCAAAACGTTCACTCTCCTTTATCTTTTTCCATTTTACTATACCATTTTCAGCATGATATTCCTGTTCCGACCCTTTTGATTCCGCTCAAAGGATCGGAGACAACAATCGGGAAATACTCTCTTTAAACTTAATGAGTCGGGATCGTTTCGCATATTTTTCAGCCGTCAGTTGCTCACAGACGAGACAGTCTGCTTCAAACAGACGGGCCAGTTCTTCTGCAACATGCTGATCGTAGACGATCGAGTTCATCTCAAAATTCAATCTGAAGCTCCGGGCATCGATATTCGTCGTTCCGACGGATGCGATTTCCTGATCGACGACAATCGTTTTCGCATGGAGAAATCCAGGTTCATACGTATAGATTTTTGCTCCATAATCAATTAGTTCCCCTGCTGCCGCTGTCGTCGCCCAGTAGACGAACGGATGGTCCGGCTTGTTCGGAATCATAATTCGGATTTCGACACCTGCCAGTAACGCCATTTTGCAGGCGTCCATATAACTGGTATCCGGAATGAAATAGGGCGACTGGATATAGATCGATTCTTTCGCGGATGAAATCATTTTAATCAGCAGATTTTTGAGATATTCCGTTTTTGAATCCGGACCCGACGTCACAATCTGCATCGGCAGCTCCTGTTCAATCGAATGGGCGCCATAATAAAAAGCATTTTTTGCCGTATAGCTGTCACTGGCCTGATTCCAGTCCAAAATGAACCGGTCCAGTTGATCATGGACGACTTCTCCTTCTAACCGGAAATGCGTGTCGCGCCAGTAGCCGAATTTTTCGTCGATCCCTAAATACTCCGTTCCGACGTTAAAGCCGCCGATATAACCAATCTTCCCGTCGACGATACATGACTTCCGATGGTTTCGGTTGTTGAGACGGAAGTTGATCAAACCGATTGTCGGCGGAAAAAAAGCGAACACTTCCCCGTTGTATTTCATCAATTCCTTAAAGTCGGACCGTTTCAAATCACGGGAGCCGACCGCATCATAGAGCAACCGGACTTTGATTCCTTGTTTCGCTTTATTTGTCAAAGCGGCAATTAACGCTTGTCCAAGCGAATCCTTTTGAATGATGTAATACTGGATGTTAATTTCGTGTTCCGCATTTACGATGTCGGTCATCATCCGATTAAATTTTTGCTCACCGTCCGATAAAATGACGACCTCATTTTTAAAACTGAGCAACGCATCGTTCGACACTAAATTCATCCGGATCAGTTGGTCATACCGGACGATAGCAGGATGACGCTGTTGTGTCTCGAATTTATCCAATTCGGTTAATTGAAGCGTCACGCGTCGTGATTGTTCTTGTTTTTCCGTTTGTTCGACGTGATAAAAATTTGTTTTTTTCAAGAGACGTCCAAAAAATAAATAAATCAGAAACCCGATCAACGGAACAAAATACAAAATCAGAACCCATGCCCATGTTGCGCCAATGTCTCGTCGTTCCAAAAAAATAACGGTGACGACCGCCAATAAATTCATGATAATCAAGCCGTAAGCCAATATAACGAGCATCGTACTCAACACGTCAAGCACTGGATCTCCTCCTTTGTTCTACCTGTCACCTTTTCCCGCTGCAATGTATAAGGTATTCCTTATTTTCAAAGTAAATAAAACAAAAAAGTGCAGGAAACTCCTAAAAAAGATGGAGTTTCCTGCACTGGATAAGATTTTATGATTCATTGACGGATTCATCCGCGTGGGATTGTTCCAATTCAATTGATTCAACCATTGTTTTTGCACTGGCTACACAATCCGGCAATCCTACCCCGTCATAGGCAAGTCCTGCGAGATAAATGCCGGGATATTGTGCCAATACTTCCTCCCGGACGCGCTGAATTCGATCGGCATGACCGACTGTATATGCAGGAAGACCATCTACCAACCGGCTGATGATGACTTGTTTCGGTTCTAATGCCCGTCCACAAATCTTCTCTAAATCCTGCAACACAGCTTGTTGCAGAACTTCATCTGATTCATAAACCAAATGATCATTGCCCGGTCGACCGACGAATGCACGCAGGACCGTATGATTTGGAGCGGAATGATTCCATTTTTGATCGATCGCCGTACAGGCCGTGATGGAGTATGGTGCCCGTCGATTGACGACAAAACCTGTTCCTTCAATCGGTAACGACTCTTGTTGATCAAAAATCATCGTAATCGTCGCCGTCGAGTGCGTCGTCAACTGTTCAAGCTCCGGCAAGTGGGCATCCGGCAACAATTTGACGACTTGAGGATGCGGAATCGTCAAGAGTACGTAATCTGCATACTCCGGACCATGATCCGTTTTCAACCGGTAGCGTCCGTCTTCACGTGAAATCTCAAGCAATGGCGTTTCCAGCCGCACTTCCGAACGTTCGAGCATCTCTTCCAATCGTTCAATCAACGATTCGAGTCCTGTTTCGAGCGATAAAAACTGTCCCGTCGCTTTGATTGTTGTTTGCGGAGTCTGCGGCAATTGATCGAGCGGACGCATTAAACGCATCCCTTCAAACAGTGAACCGGCTTTTTGTTCGTTCGCGACGAATTGGGGATACGTCGCAAACGTACTCATCTGATCGATGTTACCGGCATAAATCCCGGATAACAAAGGTTCAATCAGTTTTTCGACTAGTGCATCCCCGAGCCGCGGACGTAAATACTCTCCGAGCGGAATGTCCTGTTCAGGAATCCTTAACTCCTCCGACGGATGCAACAACAAGTCAGCGACTTCCTGTTTTTCCTGTTCTGTCAGTAACGTCGTTTCCCGAAACAGATCAAGATCCGTCGGAATTCCCATGACCGCACCCTTAGGAATCGGGTGAAGACCACCCGTATCCAAAATAAACGCTTGGGACGTGTTATTTCGGACCAGTTTTTCACCCAGTCCGATTGCTTCAATCAAATCCGTCAAAATATGTTTTCGGGCGACGTAAGAATCCGGTCCGCGTTCAATCGTAAAACCATCTTCTCGGTACGTCGCGACTTTTCCGCCCAGACGTTCTCCGGCTTCAAGCAACGTGATGTTCAAATCAGGAAAAGTACGTTCTGCGTAATAGGCAGCGGCAAGACCAGTAATACCACCGCCGACGATGACGAGACGTTTACTTGACATAACTGCCGACCTGTTTCGAAACAGCCTCGGTGACTGCTCTCATGAAGGCAGGATCTGCATTCGGCATAATCGGACGTGCGTAATGAATACCCAGTTCGTCACAGACGACTTTACACTCATAATCATTATCGAACAGGACTTCCAAGTGATCGGCAACGAATCCGACAGGAACGTAGACGAATGCTTCATACCCTTTTGCTTCATAAACGTCACGCGTCAAATCTTGTACATCTGGTCCCAGCCAAGGTTCTGGCGTTTGTCCGGCTGATTGCCAGCCTGTGATCATATGTTTGACACCGGCACGTGCCGCAATCAGGTCTGCTGTCTCTTTTAATTGTTCCGGGTACGGATCACCGTTCGCGATGATTTTTTCCGGTAAACTGTGTGCGGACACGACCAAGACCGCTTTTTCTTCCGGTACCGGTAATGCATCAAACGTTTTCCGGATTTCTTTACCCCACCAGTCAATGAACGCTTCTTCTTTGTACCATGACTCAACAGAAGCCAAATGAATGCCGTGTTTATCTGCCACTTCTTTCGCCCGACCGTTGTATGAACGGATGCTGAACGTCGAGTAGTGCGGTGCAAGTACGACAGTGACTGCTTCTGTGATGCCGTCTTTCGCCATTTGTTCTACAGCATCTTCGACGAATGGTTCGATATGCTTCAGACCCAAATACAGCTTGAATTCGATTTCACCCGCATATTTTTCCGACAATTGGCGGTGTAATTCTTCCGCTTGATCAATCGTGACTTGCGCCAGTGGTGAAACACCACCGATTGCTTCATACCGTTCTGTCAGTTCAGCCAATGCTTCTGGAGACGGTTTGCGTCCACGACGGATGTGTGTGTAATAACGTTCGATGTCTTCCGGTTTATACGGCGTACCATACGCCATGACGAGTAATCCTAATGTTTTCATTTCGCTACCTCCATTTTTTCTTTCGAGTAATCATGGATATATGCAGTGAGACGTTTTAAGACTTCCGGATCCACCTCCGGGAAAATTCCATGTCCTAAGTTAAAGATGAAACCGGGACGTTTCATTCCCATATCAAGGATTTCTTTTGTTTTTGCTTCGAGAATCTCCCATGGGGCAAGCAGGTAAGATGGATCAAGATTTCCCTGTAAGGTTTTCGTCAGTCCGCGTTCACGTGCTGCATCTACCGACAACCGCCAGTCGAGTCCGACGACATCCAGCGGCAGATCGTGCCACTCTTCCGCCAAATGACTTGCTCCAACGCCAAACATGATCATCGGAACGCCCGTTTCTTTCAATTCCGTGAAAATACGCTCCATCGTCGGTTTGATATACAGAACATAATCATTCCGGCTCGTCGTACCAACCCACGAATCGAAGATTTGGAATGCCTGGATGCCGGCATCGACTTGTGCTTTGATATAATCGATGACCATATCTCCGAGTTTCTCCATTAAAGCATGCCATACATCAGGATGACCATACATCAATGCTTTCGTTTTATGGTAGCCTTTTGACGGACCACCCTCGATCATATAGCTGGCCAATGTAAACGGCGCCCCCGAAAAACCGATTAACGGAACTTCGAGACGTTCACGCAACAGTTTAATCGTCTCGAAAATGTAGGGAATATCTTCTTTTTTAAATGGTTGGAGCGCTTGAACATCGTCCATTGTCCGAATCGGATTTGCAATGACAGGACCAATGCCGCTTTTAATCTCTACGTCGACACCCATCGAAGGCAATGGCGTCATAATATCTTTATAGAGAATCGCTGCGTCGACTCCCAACTGCTTCACTGGTAGTTCTGTGACATATGCGCATAACTCAGGATCATGTGTAATCTCAAACAGTGTCCGTGTCTTCTTGATTTCACGATACTCCGCTTGATACCGACCTGCTTGTCGCATATACCAGACCGGTACATGGCTTACCTCTTCGCCACGAATGGCCCGCAAAAATGTATCATTAAATTTTTTCATCATAACTACCCCTTTATACTCGTTCTAACGCCCCAAAATAACGCACGATAAGTTTGTGAACACAGAAACATTATATCTGAAATTCAGAACGGTGTGCCAATAAATCGTTTACAAAATTACAGTTCTGTTACCCGTTCATCAAATGTTCACCGTTTCTTATAGAGTCCGAAAGCAGCATTCAACTGTCCACGGATCAAATCCGAACGTTGTTGTTCCGTTACTTTCCGTTCTTTTTCACGGATTTCGTGTGTCCGCCATCCGTCTTCGATCTTTTCCGCAACTTCTACCAATCGTTCAATGTCTGTAAACGAGTACTTTCGTGTTTTTCCGTTCGTCCGCTCTGGAAAAATCAATTTTCGTTCTTCATAGTAACGAATTTGACGTTCCGACAAACCGGTTAATTCGCAGACAATCCCAATCGTCATCACCTTCTTCTCCCGGTAATTCATCTTCGTCACTCCTTTCCTTCAAAATACCATGTCAGATTTTCTGACACAAGACGTTTCTTGGAAAGGATTTCCGTCTAAAGTAAACACATACTTTAAATTGATAAAGGAGGAACGATGATGAATTTAGAAGAAATGTTAGTTTCGGTTGATACGTTTTATGTCTTATTCGCTACCTTACTCGTCTTTACAATGCAGATTGGATTTTTATTACTCGAAACAGGAATGTTGCGGGCTAAAAATGCCGGGCATGTCGCGGTTAAACAATTAATCAGCTTCTCCGTTGCCGCCCTTGCCTTTTGGGCGATCGGCTTCGGACTGACGTTCGGAGATGGTCCAGGTTTAATCGGAACAGAAGGATTCTTCCTTCAAGGAGGGTTTTCAAGCCTTGACTGGTCAAATGTAACAATCGATGTCAAGTTCCTCTTCCAACTGTCATTTGTCGCCGTATCCCTCGCGATCGCTTGGGGTGGTTTTGCGGAACGGGCAAAACTATCCGTCTACTTGTTGTTCGGGACGTTCTTCGTCGCCATCATCTATCCGATCATCGCCCGTTCGGTTTGGGCCGGCGGCTTCCTTGGTTCTCTCGGAATGCAGGATTTTGCCGGTTCGACCGTCGTCCACTTACAAGGTGGGATTGCCGCTCTCGTCGCTGCTCTGATCCTGAAAAAACGGATTGGTGCGGAACAAACACCTTTACTCGGTCATAACGTCATCTACTCCGTCGTCGGGGCTTTCATTCTTTGGTTATGTTGGTTTGGATTCAATGCCGGTTCGACGTTAACGATCGCTGACGGATTCTTCAGCTATGTCGCCTTGACGACATTACTTGCGACAGCTGCTGGTGCTCTTGGTGCGCTCGCCATTTCCTTTTGGCACCGCCGGGTCGCAGATATCCCGTCGATCATCAACGGCGTCTTAGCCGCCCTTGTTGCCATCACTGCGGCTTGTGCCTTCGTCGAGCCCTGGGGAGCCGTCGTCATTGGCTTCCTGGCCGGAGTCATCACGTACGGAACAAGCATCCTGCTTGCCCGTCGTGTCGATGATCCATTGTGTGCTTTCTCTGTTCACGGTGTGGCCGGAATTTGGGGCACACTCGCTACCGGATTCTTCGCTTCGCCGAGACTGGTTGAAATCACAGGAATTGGACAAGCCGGACTGTTTTACGGCGGTGGATTTACACAACTTGGGGTTCAAGCCCTTGGTGTCGTCTTCGCAGTCGTCGTAGTCAGTGTCTTAAGTTATGCCTTCCTCAAGTTGCTCGACGTAACCATCGGTCTCCGGATTACACGGGAAGACGAACTGCGTGGACTCGATGTTGCCGAGCACGGACAGGCTTCTTACGACCTTCCTGCACCGGTCAACAAAGAGTTGCACCCTGAGTATGAACAGGAAGAATCGACCGAAAAAGTCAATTGAGAGGTATCCTCAAATCCCCCTTTGCCGTAATGGCAGAGGGGGATTTTTTCTTTGATACTACAGTTATTTTTTTCTGGCGTAATATTCAGCAACAACGAGTGCCAAAACAGCACCTGCGACGACGGTCGGAAAACCGCTGATCAGATACCCGATCAATGTCAAAATCAACACTTGTAAAAACGACATAATCCGAAGAACTTTCCGTTTTGAAGCCGTCGCATCTCCAAACGGCAGTAAGCGGGTCAACAGATGCGAGTCGATCGCCCGTGTAAACGGAGCCAATTGAAAGCTCGTCAGTCCGCTGAAGGCTGGTACAGCAAGAACGACTAACCATTCATTGTCTTTTCCAAGCCACATAAAGACGGCTCCGATTAAGGTCAAACGAACAATCAAACCGATCCCGTCCGTGCTTCGAATGAATTGTTTCATGTACAGATAGTCAAATGTCCGGTTACGGTCAAACCCGATTTTTTCTACCAAAAGACTTAGGAGACGTCGGCGCTTATATGTCGTCGACAATCGTGGGACATCGACAAACCAGTTTGCGATGCGGTAAAAACGGTCACGTGATTCCTGTTCCAGTGCAATCCAGTCCATCAACGGTAACTGATCCTGTTTTTTCAAATGAAGTGTCAGCAATAACAAACTCGTCACCACGATGCTGAATGAACCCATTCCCAACATGACGAGAACGCCGGCACCGGTTGCATATAAGAGGACTATTCGATGACCGACCCCTTCGAGTTTCGATAAGTTAGCTGCGGCACCAATCATGCTTAGGGCTGCAAACAAACTGAACAATCCGATCGGTGAAGTTTCTTCTGTCCGAACGTATAAGACTGCGACAGCGAGAAACGGGATGACTGCCCGGATCATGCCAAATAGAGCATTATAGGTTCGAACCCGCTTCATGTAACCGGTAAGATGTGGCAGACTCGGAAGCAAAAAGACTTGGTCCGCTTCGGTTAAAAAGGTTCGTGTCGAGCGATAAAAGGCTAAGAAGATGAACAGACTTCCCATGACCAGATTTCCGGGGAATGACGGATCCAGTTGATCTAAAAATCGTCCGTACACGACAAGGCCGTACAAGACGACGAAATAGACGGTAAACAGCAACCCGCCGTTCGCCATATACCGGGTATATTTTGTCATTTCCGCCATAGCAGCCTGGTATCGTGTACTCCATAAAACGGAACTTGTCATCGTTCGGCCTCCTCGATGGCCGCGACATAGATATCATCAAGGGAGCCGTCCTTCAAATCGTACCGGTCTCGAAGTTCTCCGGTTGTTCCTTCTGCAGCGATTCGCCCTTCATGCAGTAAGATGAACCGATTGCAATGACGTTCTGCCGTCTCCAGGATATGCGTCGACATCAGGATTCCTTTCCCATCTGCTTTTAATTCACTGAAAATCGTTAACAATTCACGAATGGCGAGCGGATCCAGTCCGACGAACGGTTCATCGACGATCAACAACTCACTGCCCGTCACCAAAGCGCAGAGAATCATTGCTTTTTGTTTCATCCCTTTGGAAAAAACACTCGGAAACCACTCTAACTGTTTAGTCATTCGAAGCCGGGTTGCATAATGATCGATTCGTTCCTGAGCTTTTTTTTCCTCAACTGCATATCCTTGCGCCATCAAGCGCAAATGTTCACGTAAAGTCAATTGTTCATACAACATCGGTTGCTCTGGAATGTAGGCGACTTGTTTCCGGTATGTTTGTTCATCCTGTTCTAAACTGACACCGTTGATCAAGATTTCTCCTGACTTGACCGGCAACAAACCGAGGATATGTTTAATCGTCGTTGATTTTCCGGCACCGTTCAGACCGATTAAGCCGACCAGTTCTCCTTGGTTTACCGATATATTGATATCATGGAGGACTTTTTTTGCTCCATATCCTCCTGATAACTCATTTATTTTTAACAACACTCTCATCGACTCCCTTCATTAACCATCCTAGACAATTCAATCTCACTTTTCTAGTTTGAGTCATTTTTTTATTAAGAAAAGGTTTGAATACATCTTTTTACGGTAATTACTCTAAGTGTAATCGTTACATCAATATATGAAAACGACTTACAAAAATTGAAAGTAGCATTTTAAATACGAGTTTCTCTAAGAGGTAACTGGTATAATCGTCTAGCCATTTTATTTTTAACGTTTTTACCTCGCTGGTTGAAATGATTATTTTAAATGCTTTTATCTTTCAATGTGTTTACAACTGCCTGAAAACAGGTAAATCTAAAGTAAGAAAAGGAGGGTTCCAAATGGGATTCTTATGGGCTTTAATCGTCGGTGGATTAATCGGTTGGGTAGCTAGTCTAATCATCGGAAAAGACGTACCAGGTGGTATCATCGGTAACATCGTTGCTGGTTTTGTCGGAGCAATGATCGGTCAAGCAATCTTCGGTACAATGGGACCAGATATCGCTGGTTTCGCTATTATTCCAGCTATCTTAGGTGCTATCATCTTAATCTTCATCGTGTCATTGATTCTTCGTTCAGTACGTCGTAAATGATTTATTGAAATAATGATTAGTATGTAAATTTTATTGAAGGAGTGTTTTTAAATGGGATTCTTATGGGCTTTAATCGTCGGTGGATTAATCGGTTGGATCGCTAGTCTAATTATTGGTAAAGATGTACCGGGCGGCATCATTGGTAACATTATCGCAGGTTTTGTTGGTTCAATGATCGGACAAGCTATTTTCGGTTCAATGGGACCTACTATCGGCGGATTTGCAATCATTCCAGCTATTCTTGGTGCAATCATCTTAATCTTCATCGTATCGTTGATTCTCCGTTCAGTACGTCGTAAATAATTTAAACTACTAAAACTAAAAGGAGTGTTTTAAATGGGATTCTTATGGGCTTTAATCGTTGGTGGTATTATTGGTTGGTTAGCAAGTCTTATTCTCGGTAAAGATGTACCAGGTGGAGTTATCGGTAACATCATCGCAGGTTTTGTCGGTTCAATGATCGGACAAGCTCTTTTCGGAAGTTGGGGACCGTCAGTTGCCGGTTTCGCAATCGTACCAGCTATCCTTGGTGCAATTATCTTAATCTTAATCGTTTCGTTCATCCTTCGTGCGGTCAACAAACGATAATCTGATTTACTGCAAAAAAACCACTAAAGACGTCATGTCTCTAGTGGTTTTTTTGTTTGATCTGCGGATTTTTTTTAGTTACGTAACTCCAGCCACATTTTACCTGATCGTTCAATGACACGTTTTTCTGACTTGATATTCAACCACCCTAACAAATCGTCAAAAAAGCTTGATGGGTATTTCCAGACCGTCCCGACTGATTCCGTCGATTTAGATTCCGGCTTGCCGGCGACTGCTTCGAGCTCAGACGTTGTTTTATTCAAATCAATTAAGATACTTTTGACTTCATGATTCTCATACACCATTTCAAATCCGTCATATATCGTTTTGTTGGCCATCTGGTTTGTCGGAGGGCCAAATGATTTTTCTACTTCGGATTGGCTTCGGCCGATATAATCCGTCATCTGTTCGACCGTCTTACCGGTTCTTGCCTTCACTTCCGCTTCGAGCAGCTTCTCGATATCGACACCGTATTGTTCCTTCTTATCCGGTGCAATCTGTTGTGCCAGTTTAAAGACAACCGTTGTCGTTCTCTGATCTCCTATTTGAACGGTCTCAGTCGCCTGTCCCGTCTTTCCGTTCGCTTCCACGCGGGCTGACACCTCATACTCGCCCGGAAAACGTTTAATGGTTAAGGGAGCCTCTTGATCCGCATTACCTGCTGGCGCATCATCGATTGAAATGGACGCCGTTTCCGTATCAACCTTCACTTCCAATGTCTGTTTATTCAAATGCAAAGTGTACGTGTCGAACCAAAATCGTCCCGGCTGTTTTTTCAATGAAAATAAATCTTGTTGCTTAGTTCGTTTTGTTTCTTTCGGATAATTGTTTTGATCAGATTTAATTTCGGCTACAGTTCGTTCAAGCCGTTCCGGGTCTGCCTTAAACCATTTCATGAGCTGATTTGTTTCCGCAAGCTTTAACGGTTTGTTGTTGAGATACACTAATTGTTGAAACGTTTCCCGGTCTTGTTCCTGTACCGTTTTTTGAAACACTTGATCTGTCTGTTGCCGTTCGGCAGCCGGTTTGATTTGACTCCATCCAATCCAAGCAATCAGACCAGCGAGTACAATAATTCCCACGATGAGTCCGATTCGCTGATTTCGTCTTTTCTTTTTTTCATATACAGTGATGCGAGACGGCATCTTCGTTTCCCCTACCTTCTTTTTTAGGATTTCCTTTAGTTTAGAAACCCTTCATATCCTTGTCAATTGCCCGCAAGACCGATTCAGTCGAGTATACTGAAGCTATATCCATCTGAAGGAGTGAGTCCATTGCAAAAAGAAAACTGTATTTTCTGTAAGATTGCCAACCATGAGATCCCAAGCCATAAAGTTTTTGAAAATGAAGAAGTTTTGGCTTTTCTCGATTTATCACAAGTAACGAAAGGTCATACGCTTGTCATTCCAAAACAGCACGCTGATAACGTCTACGATTTATCCGCAGAAAGTGCACAGGCTGTTTTTGCAACCATTCCGGAAATCAGTCGTGCTTTACAACAGGAAACAGGCGCTGCCGGAATGAACCTTTTATCGAACACCGGGAAAGTTGCCGGACAATCTGTTTCTCACTTCCATCTCCATCTCATTCCGCGCCACGACAAACACGATGGCTTTGGTGCGAAATGGGAAGTGCACAATGAAGAGTATACGGCTGAAGAATTGGCAACAATCGCCGAATCCATTAAAAATCGTCTCTGACGGTACCCAAAACCGTTCAATTACTGACTCATTTTAGAAATATTGCCGAAATAGGTTTCTAATATCGAATTTTCGGTAAAATAATACGAAACAAATATTTTAATATCAAAAGGAGGTAAAACTATGTCGAAGCGTCCCCATCGTAACTGGGTCGCTTTTGGTGCTACGCTGTCGCTTGTGACTTTTTACGGTTTGAAGGCGCTTCGCCAAGGTACTAAAAGTGACTCTTCGAATGGTAAACAACGTCGAAATTCTTATTCTACAATCGTAACGAACGTGCAGGATTTGACGCAAGAGGGAAAGAATCTAATAGAGACAGCCAA
This sequence comes from Exiguobacterium sp. R-39, assembly GCF_049942815.1. Lineage (NCBI taxonomy): Bacteria > Bacillati > Bacillota > Bacilli > Caryophanales > Exiguobacterium > Exiguobacterium sp. R-39. The sequence goes on along the minus strand of NZ_CP187965.1, from coordinate 721,700 downwards.
ACTTTCTGGTACGACTTTTAAAGAGGAAGTTACAAGAGATGTCTCCCAGTATCAGTCAGAGGTTCAAGAATCACTCGCACGTCTTCAGAAATTTGCTGATGAGGCAAAACAAGACGTCGATCATCTTACTCCCCAACAATAACGGTCCGCTGCTTCGATTTGTTTTTGTATAGTTTGCATTTTGCGCGTTTGAGCCATTGTCACCTTTCGAAAGGATGAGTCAGATATGGAACACGAAAAATTATATCCTGGACAAGAAGCACTGTTATACAGTCATAAAATTGTCCAATTGAGCAAAGCACTATGGAAAACGGTAGAAAAAGATTGGCAAAATTGGATCAAACCCTTTGATTTAAATATTAATGAACACCATATTTTATGGATTTCCCATGCACTGGGTGGTGCCTCGATTTCTGAAATCGCCAAATACGGTGTGATGCACGTCTCGACTGCATTCAACTTCTCTAAAAAATTAGAAGACCGTGGACTTTTGACGTTTTCAAAAAAGGAGACGGATAAACGAAATACCTACGTCCAACTGACCCCGGAAGGCGAAAGTCTGTTACTTGAGACGATTCAAGCATTCCGCCCAGAAGAGAACGGTGTTTTCCGTGCTTCGTTACCACTCCAGGAACTTTACGGTAAATTCCCAGAGCTGACAGACATATCAGCAATCGTTCGCCGTCTTTACGGCGACAGCTTCATGGACATTTTTGCCGAGACATCAAAAATGATTACAGAAGAAGCAGACCGGCGTCCACAAGACCCGGTGATCGACTCGATCAAAAAAGCATGACCTTTGCATGAATTCTTCGAGTTAACGTTCTAAGCCTTGAGGCCTAGGACGTTTTTTCTGTCTTTTGAAAGTAACGTTCCCTTTACCGTTCTGTCTCAAAACGTTGCGATGCCTCACAATTTCCCACAAAAATAGTCCTCCCCTCCTGTACTTGATGTGATAGCATGGTGTAAGAGCAAATCACTTTCGATTTTGCGGAAAGCTGTCAAGATAACGAAGATATGATATGATAGAACGGTTGAAATAAATGGTAAATTAGGGGTGTATGTATGAAAAAGAAACTTTTAAGTGTAGCAGCAGTGGCAAGTGTATTCACATTAGCAGCATGTGGTTCAAATGACGAAGCTGTCATCAACTACAAAGGTGGAGAAGTCAATAAAGCGGACGTCCAAGACGAGGCGTACCAAAAAGCAGGTGCACAAATTGCTTTCCAACAAACGATGAACAAACTGCTTGAAAAAGAATACGGTAAAAAAGTAACAGATAAAGAAGTAGAAGCTGAAGTCAAGAAAACAAAAGATCAGTTCCCAGATAAAGAACAGTTCAATACGACACTTCAAACAGCCGGTATTAAAAGCGAAAAAGAATTCGAAAAAGTGCTTCGGACACAAATGCTCTTAACAGAAGCAAAATCAGCAAAATCAAAAGTTACGGATAAAGAAATCGAAGAGCGTTTCAATCAGGAAAAAGTGGAAGTAAAAGCGAGCCACATTCTTGTTGAAAAAGAAGCAGATGCAAAAGCAATCAAGAAACAACTTGATGAAGGCGGCGATTTTGCTAAAATCGCTAAAGCTAAATCAACGGATACTGGTAGCGCAACAAAAGGTGGAGATCTTGGATACTTCACAAAAGGTAAAATGGTCGAGGAATTCGAAAATTATGCGTTCAAGGATGGCGTTGAAGGTAAAATTTCTGACCCGATCAAAACACAATTCGGATATCACATCATTAAAGTAACAGACCGTAAAGAGAAAAAAGACTTTACGCTCGAAAAAGAATCCGATCGAATCAAAAAGGCATTAGCTGAAGAAAAAGCAGCTCAAGTCAATCCAAACGACATCTACCGTTCATTGATGAAGAAGTACGACGTTAAAATCGAGAACAAAGACTTCAAGGATGCGTTTGACCTCGATAAGCAAGAACAACAACAAATGCAACAACAGATGCAACAGCAACAACAATAAGCGTAAAAATCCCTGCTTCCATCATGGAAGGCAGGGATTTTTTGGTTATGCTTTTATTCCTATTAACGAATCGGAGCCCGTTCATATTGTTTCGGTAAACTGACCTCGTCTTTGAGTTCTGCTGCCGCATGGTAGACCCAGTACGGTTGACGCAAAAGTTCACGGGCAAGCAGGATGACATCCGCCCGTTCACTGCGAATGATTTCTTCTGCAAGCGTCGCCGTCGTAATCAGACCGACGGCTCCTGTCTTGATTCCAGTGGCTTGTTTGATTTCAGCTGCATACGGCACTTGATAGCCGGGATACACATCCGGAACTGCATTGGCAACAACCGCTCCAGAACTGCAATCGAGCAAATCGATCTTTCGTTTTAACAGTTCCTCGGCTAACGGAATATAATCCGTCGCCGTCATCCCGCCTGTTGCATGGTCTGCTGCTGAAATCCGGACCCATAATGACAAGTTGGTTTTTGCTTGAACTTCATCAATGATTTCAAGCAAAAAGCGCATCCGATTTTCCATTGATCCACCGTATTGATCTTGGCGTTTATTCGACAACGGGGATAAGAATGTATTAATCAAATAGCCGTGCGCTCCATGTAATTCGATGAAATCATAACCCGCTTGTTCGACACGAAGTGCCGCCTCGACGAATTGTTGTTTGATGACATCGATTTCCTCCACAGTCAGTTCATGCGGATGGTCGTATGAATCATCAAATCCGATTGCTGATGGTGCGACAGGCGGTTTAGCCGTCGTACTTTTCCGCCCGGCGTGCGCCAGCTGAATGCCTGCTTTTGCCCCCGCCGCTTTCACTTGATCTGCAATGCGACGAAGTCCGTCGATATGTTCATCCGACCAAACACCTAGATCACCTGCTGAGATTCGTCCGTCCGGTGTGACAGCCGTTGCCTCTAAGATGACACCTCCAACGCCCCCAACAGCACGTGAGGCATAGTGTGTGACATGCCAATCGGTTACAAGGCCATCGTCTTTCGCACTATACATACACATTGGTGCCATGATGACACGATTCCGGAAGGACAGTCCCCCGATTTGGATTGCTTCGAACAGTTTGGTTTTCATGAAGTTCACTCCTCTGATCAATTTCAAATTCTTTTGAATCACTTCAAGTCATCTCTTCATAGCTTGGGACGATAAAACGATCGATTATCTAACGCAAATGACCGTTCAGAAAATTGTCCGGGCTCGACATACTCAAGCAAACGGTCCATCATCGTCATTCGCGCATCCAGATTATCAATCAAAAATAATACTTCGGCTTCACGCATCTGTGGTGCGACAGCCGATCCCCACTCCGGACGGCCATGGTGACTCAGGACTAAATGTTGTAAGACCGTCAATACTTCTGCATCGATGTGTAACTCCGCCCCGACTTTTTCCAGTTCTGCGACCATTAATGAGATATGTCCGACAAGCTTTCCGGGAAGCGTGTATTCCGGTGTCACAGGATCAGACAGCTCCTTGATTTTTGCGTAGTCATGCAGGACGACACCTGCAATCAACAAATCACGATTTAACGTAGGATAAAGACGGGCAATTTGGTCAGCCAGTTTTAGCATCGACAGGACATGATACGATAAACCGGAATAAAATGCATGGTGGTTTTTGACTGCGGCTGGATGTGTGAAATACGCATCGAAGTCCTTGATGACCAGATGCTTGACCAGCTTCTTCATCTCGGCATGTTGCATCGATTCGATGAAGCCAAGTACTTCCGTTTCAATCTGTTCCCGCGGAAGAGGAGCCGATTGAATGTAGTCTTCCACATTCGTATCGTCCAGGACAGTAATTTGCTTCAGTTTCAATTGTGTTCGTCCTCGGTAATCCATCACTTCACCTGCCGCGTGGACGATAAACTTCGGTGCATATTTTTCAAGATCACTCGTATCCCACATCTTTGTTTCAATTTCTCCCGTTTTATCTGCTAAAATCAATGTCAGATAAGGTTTTCCGTTTGCAGCAATTCCTTTTAATGCCTGCTTGATCATGACCCGTTGATCGAGCATTTCTCCAACTGCTAACTGACCGATACCTTTCATTTCACAACACATCCTTTTTATTTATCTAGACTCATTTTGATTTGGAACTGTTACATAGTTCTCTGACTGTCAGACGTCACTCTACCATTCTACTATATAGGAGCTCAAAACATGGAATCCGACTCACTCTTTACATGGCATCGTTTTTTAACACTTGCTGAATTTGAAGAATACTTTCATTCTGAAACACCAACCGATGCCTTTAAGTTGGACTGGCTGAATCAACTCTCGACAAAAGATATGAACTTTACACGTGTCGAACTCGATTTATTGTACGGCTCCATCGTAACCTGGCAAAATCCGGCTGATAAAAGTGACCGCCGCTCCATCTGTTATTATCTTTCACCTACGGAACTGATTACAATCGGCTTATCGGAACATACGGTTTCCTTAATTGAACCGTTCGAGACTACGACCCCCTTCGAAGCTTTTTATGCCCTGTTATCACTTCAAATGAATACCTATTTCCCGGGAATCGATGCTTTTGAAACCGAACTGTTTTTGAGACAAGATGAGCTTCGGGGAAGCATCGACGAAAATTCGCTTGATAGCATTTTTGGCTTACGCGATACCATCGAAAACTGGTCCGACTTGGTCGTCCCGTTCCGTGAGCTTGTTTTAGCAGGTCCCGAAGCTTTCGTTCGGCAAAATACGTATACGGAGGCTTTACCTTACCAACTGGCTGAAAAACGGGTGCAACGTCTGTTGATGCTGATTGAACACTATCAAAAAGATATTGAAGTATTGCTCGATCTGTCGACAACCGTTTCGAACTTCAGAGGAAATGAAATCATGAAAGCTTTGACGATTTTCACAGCCGTCGCCACACCGATGATGGCGCTCGGTGCGATTTGGGGAATGAATTTTAAAAACATGCCCGAACTTGACTGGAAATACGGATATGCCAGTGCCCTCTTTTTGATTTTCCTTACGACCGGCGGAATCTTTTATTGGATGAAACGCCGCGGCTGGTTAGGAGCGCTCGTCCGGATGCCGAATAAAAAATCGCGACTAAAAAAATAGATAACAGAACATAAGTTCGTTATACTAAGTGTAACGAATTAACGGATTGAAAGAAAGGAGGAGACGATGATGGGACGAAAAATCATTCATGTCGACATGGACGCGTTTTATGCTTCTGTCGAACAGCGCGATCGACCACATTTAAAAGGTGTTCCTGTCATCGTCGGTGGTCCTCCTCATGCGCGGGGTGTCGTTGCGACCTGTTCGTATGAAGCACGCAAATACGGCATTCACAGTGCGATGCCGTCACGGCGAGCGTTTCAGCTCTGTCCGCGGGCCGTTTTTCTGCGTCCCCGTTTTGAAGTGTACCGTGCGGTCAGTGCCCAAATCATGGAGTTGTTTCTTGAGATCACACCTCTTGTCGAACCGCTGTCGTTAGATGAGGCCTATCTGGACGTCACAGAAAACAACCTGCAGATGACAAGTGCGACGCATATTGCCCAGTACATCCTGGCTGAAATCAAACGACGGACAGGTTTGACTGCTTCCGCCGGCGTATCAAACTCAAAGCTTGTCGCTAAAATTGCTTCCGGCCATCAAAAGCCAAACGGATTAACCGTGTTGCCTCCGGATGATGTTTTACCTTTTTTATCCGGATTAAAGATCGGGGATTTACACGGAGTCGGAAAAGTCACGGAGCAAACACTTCAGAAACATGGTTTCCAAACGGTCGCAGATATTCAACAATCGCCGATAGCTGAACTGCGGGGATTGCTCGGTCGGGACCGGGGAACCGAACTGTATACGATGGCGCACGGTCAAGACGAGCGAATGGTCCGTCCGCACCGGGAACGGAAATCCATCGGCTCTGAAAGTACCTTCGAAGAAGATACAGAAGATATCGATACCATTTTCGAAACGCTAAAACGCGAAGCACTGTCCGTCGTCAAAACACTGAACCAAAAAGAACTGGTCTGCCGGACCGTCACGATTAAATGGAAGACTGAAGATTTCCAGTCGCGTTCTAAACGTTATACGTTTTTAGAAGAAACGGCTGATGAAGAAACGTTACTCCGGGTGACGACCAAACTGTTTAATGAAATTGAATTTAAAGGTCCGATCCGCCTGATTGGTATGAGCGTCAGTCATCTTGAAACCCCACCCCTCTCCAAACAGTTAACGTGGCAAGACATTGATTCCTACTTGTAAAATGAATATCTATTCATTACACTTAAGTTAGTCATTTCGGATAAGGAGGAATCAGCCATGCTTTATACGATTACCGCATTTTCAGATCGAGGACAAACGTTACTGGATGATACCTTTGACGCTCCCTCCGATTCTGAGGCACGTCAAGAAGGTATCCGCCGCCTGAAAGAAGCAGACTTGGAGCACCGCGGGGCACGTGTGACCCGCGCCGGACAACTGATTCATTTTGAACGGGCTTACCTCCCACGCCTGGTTCCAACGGAAAAAACATTATAAAAAAAGCCTCGTTCCGATGAAACGGAAGCGAGGCTTTCTCATGATGTTACTGAACGTCGTCTTGATTTTGTTCCATCATCGGTGCGTATAGTTCTTCGAGTGGCTTCATGATAATCTGTGTCACTTCCGTCAACATCGTGTGCATACGTTGTTCTTCCTGCATCAGTTGACCAATCAATGGATTGTTTTGGACTTCCAGCATCTTCGCTTGTGCCGATGCCATATCCTCAGGTGTGATTTCTTCACCTTGCATTTGTTTTTGTTGTAACTCAAGTTGCACGTTGCGGAATGAAGCGAATAGCTCATTTGACATTGGATCCGCATTGACTTGCGCGTACAAATCCTTCAGTGTCGTGTATTCTGATGTTTCGCGTAGTGCACGTTCTAGCGTGTAAGCATGATCGTATAAGTTTGTTTCAGACATCTTTGAACCCTCCAATTTTGTTAAACGATAAGAAGTATCGCTTGTATCATTCCAATTAAACCACCTAATAGTCCTCCAAGCCAAGTGATAGCCCGGAATTCTCTTCTTGAAATCGACAAGACGATTTCTTCCAGATACGCGGTATCGAGTAAATCGACTTCCTCCCGAACAATCGTTTCGAGATCAAGTGTCGCCATGATTCGTTCGACTTGTTCGACTAGACGGACTACCACTTGTTTAGAAAGCATCGGAACCATTTCTTGACTGATCCGGGCTTCAAGCGGTTGCAGTAGTTGATATAATTGCGTATCCCATAATTTCGTCAATGGAATACGCGTTAAGATCTCTGATTTCATCCGCTCGATGATTTGTCGTTCCGTCTCCGCTCCAAGCAGTTCTTCAACCGGCCGCTCTAGTAACACACTGATTTCTTGTTCGACCATTTCACTGATGAACTGGTGTGTCGACTTTCCTTGTATTACCCGTTTGAGTTCCGGTTGAATCATTTCCACGAGATTGACATTAGCCAGCAACATCCCGAACATGCCTCCGCCTAATTTACTTTGAATGAACTGAGCGACTGTTTCTTCCAGTTTCATTCTTCCGGCAGGACTGTCAAAGTACTGTTCGGTCTGGTGAAGTAATGCTTCAACAATCCCGGGAACCGCTGCCTTGATTTTTGTCGTTCCGCCATCCCCGATGACTTCTGTTAAACGTGCTGTTTTAATCGAAACAGCCATCGTTGCTAGTTCCTGATCAATCCGCTGTTCCATTTGATGTTGTAACTTACCTTCCGGATTCGTGACAAATCGTTCAGCAATTTCGCGAATCGTTTTCGTCGAGCGCGTCCACTTCTGTAACTCCTGCTGAATCATCCGGGTAATGGCTTCATATACGACCGGTTGCTGAAGCCGCTTGCTGATTCCTTCCGGAGTCAATAAATGTTTGACGACTGTTCGTCCGAGATTCGCCGCTAGTTCGTCACGACGTTTTGGAATTAAACCCGGTGTAAATGGAATGCGGTACTTGCCGATATACTTTGCTTCAAGCGGACGAAATAACATCCGGATTGCAAGATGATTAGTGATTGCTCCAATCAATGCTCCAATGATGATCATTCCAATCATCTTTATGACCAAATCAACTTCTACTTGCATAGATCCTCGTTCCTTCCGATTTTGGTATTGTGGTAAAGTCTTAGTAGAACTTTTTAGGGAGGCGCCTCGTATGTTACATCAATTAACCGTCTTATTTAAGGATCATCTCTCCACCGATCCTACCGTGTACTGTACCGATAAGTATACCGTATATCAGTTAGCCGATGGACTTCGTTTCGGGATTGAAAATATGATTCTTACCCCTCGTGAACTCGACTTACTCGACCTGATTGCAGAACGGGTCGTTACGTCTGATTCCGATCAGATTGTCACGTGGCGTCATCGGTTGGAACAACAGCACAGTGAAGAAGCAGACCCGTTTCGGATGATTCATTTCTTATTTGAACAACTTGACGTCCGGACCGGCGAAGATTTGCAACAACTGCTGACTTCTTTTTTTCCTCCGTCGAGTTGGATCATCCCGTTAACATCCAATCGTCTTGTCGTCATTGAACGGGAAGAGTCTGTCACAGAAAATGATTTACATGATTTTTTTACAGCTCTCCAGTCTGATTTTCTGATGGACGGCAAGGTCTTGATCGGCCAACAACGCCAATCCGGAGACCTGGCAGCTCAATTCCGGTTAGAGCAGGCTGCTTTACGTGAACTTCCCTTATTACACATTGAACGGTTCCTGCCTGCCCTGATGCGGTTGACGTTACTGTCGACAGATATCCGCGATGACTTGATCGAACGGTTCATCACACCGCTCGAACGCGAATCACGCGAGACGATTGATGCCTTTTGCCGCGCCAACTTGAATGTTTCACTGACGGCTAAACATCTCTTTTTACATCGAAACAGTCTTCAGTACCGGCTCGACCGGCTCACGGAACAGACGGAAATCGATATCCGGTCGTTCGAGGGTGCGATGTTTCTTTATACGCTTCTTCTTGTAGCATAGTGACCAAATGATAACGTTTACATTCAGGCATGTTGTCCATATGATTTTCGTACCAGTTCTCCTATACTAAGTCTTGTAAGCGTTATAGTAACCGATTACTTAATTTACAGGAGGATGTACACATGGCAGATATTCGTCTTGAGCATATTGATAAAGTTTATTCAGGAACAGCAAAAGCAGTGGATGATTTTAACCTTCATATTAAAGATAAAGAATTCATCGTTTTCGTCGGACCATCAGGTTGCGGTAAATCGACGACATTACGGATGATTGCCGGTCTCGAAGAAATTTCAGGCGGAGATTTCGTCATCGATGGAAAACGAATGAATGATGTAGCACCTAAAGATCGCGATATCGCAATGGTCTTCCAAAACTATGCCCTTTATCCACATATGAACGTATATGACAACATGGCATTTGGTCTGAAACTTCGGAAGTTCCCGAAAGACGAAATCAAACAGCGTGTCGACAATGCAGCACGTATTCTCGGACTCGAAGAATATTTGGAGCGTAAACCGAAAGCCCTCTCTGGTGGACAACGTCAGCGTGTCGCAATCGGCCGTGCCATCGTCCGTGATGCGAAAGTCTTCCTGATGGATGAGCCGCTCTCGAACTTGGATGCTAAACTACGTGTTCAGATGCGTAAGGAAATCATCCAGTTGCACAAACGTCTTGAAACGACGACGATTTATGTGACGCACGATCAGACGGAAGCGATGACCCTTGCGACTCGGATCGTCATCATGAAAGCCGGACTCATTCAACAAGTCGGAACACCAAAAGAAGTATACGACCACCCGGATAACATGTTCGTTGCTGGTTTCATCGGTTCGCCGTCAATGAACTTCCTGACAGGTAAACTCGCGGAAGACGGTCTCTTCCATGTCACAGGTACAGAAGAGAAATTTGAAGTTCCTGAAGGTAAGATGAAAGTCCTCCGCGAACGTGGCTACACAAGTAAAGATCTTGTTCTCGGAATCCGTCCGGAAGATATTCATGCTGAGTTGATCTATCAAGATACACAGACAGCTCACCGTTTCCCGGCACACATTGAAGTATCTGAGCTCATGGGAGCCGAGTCTTACCTCTATTCAAAAGTCGGTAACCAAGCGTTCACAGCACGTGTCGACTCGCGTTCACACGTCGAGATGGGTTCAGATTTAGACCTCTTCTTCGACATGACAAAAGCGCATTTCTTCGATGCAGCAACAGAAGCAACAATCCGTTAATCTTTAAGAGTTCAGTAACCGCAGTCAGGCTGTCCATTCGTGGGCAGTCTTTTTTATTGACAGACGTTCCTGTAACTTTGTATGATACTGCTTGTAGTCTTAAATTAATCCTATTCGAAAACTAGGAATTGAAATCATTTATTCATTAAAAGGAGAGAGCGCTATGAAACACGGACTAAAGCTAGCAGTAGCAGCACTATCAACAGCGGGGGTGTTAGCGGCGTGCGGCGCTTCTAACGAAGAAGCAAACAAAGACGAAAAAATCGTAACGGTCGGAACAGAAGCAACATACCCACCATTTACGTATAAAGAAAAAGGCAAACTGACAGGTTATGATATCGATGTCATGAATGAAGTCGCAAAACGTGCCGGCTATAAAGTCGAGTACAAAGCGATGGACTTTAAAGGATTGATCCCGGCACTTGATTCAAAACGGATCGACGTCATCGCAAACCAAATGGGAATCACAGATGAGCGGAAAGAAAAATATGCGTTCTCTGATGCCTATACAGTTTCCGGTTCAACAATCATCGTTAACAACAAAACAAATGACATCAAGACGCTTGACGACTTAAAAGGAAAAACAGTCGGTTCGACACAAGGTTCACTCTACGCGAAAACAGCGGAAAAAGCCGGTGCGAAAGTCAAGTACTACAAAGGTGCAAACCAAGTCTTAAAAGACCTTGAAGCAGGTCGTGTCGACGCTGCGATGAACGACCGTCTGTTTGTCCTGACAGAGCTTAAAAAAGCAGGATACAAAGTAAAAGCCGTCGGTGAGACGTTTGACAAAAACGAATCAGGTCTGATGATGGCGAAAAACAGCAAGTATGCAGAGGACTTCAACAAAGCACTCGCAGAGATGCAAAAAGACGGCACACTCGCAGATCTTGGGAAAAAATACTTTAACGAGGACATCAGTAAGTGATGGAATTGTTTACAATCGTCCGCGATAATGCGGACGTTTACGGAAAGGCGATTGGCACTACACTTCTTGCAAGTGGATTTGCCATCGTCTTTGCGCTTTTTCTTGGTCTGATTCTTGCTGTCATGCGGGATAGTCGTTTTGCCGTCTTAAGCGGCTTCGCAAGATTGTATGTTTCATTTTTCCGAGGAACGCCACTGTTACTGCAAATTCTGATTTTATACAATGGTCTCGTCGTCCTTCAACTGACCGGCTTCCAAGCGCTAGCATTTGGCCTGTCACTTCACTTCTCGGCCTACATCTCGGAATCGTTCCGGGCAGCGATTTCGTCTGTTGATCGCGGACAATGGGAAGCTGCGGATTCACTCGGAATTCCACGCCGGAAGACGTTTAAGGATGTTATCCTCCCACAAGCTCTTTCACGTGCCATTCCTCCCCTGTCGAACTCGGTTATTGATATTATCAAATCGACTTCACTCGGGACAATTGTAGCCGTTGAAGAACTGACGTATGTATCGGATCAGATTTCAGCAACAACCTATCTCGTCATGCCGTTGTTACTGTTCTCAGCTGCGATTTATTGGATCATGTCGACATTAATTCAAGCGGTGCAACATCGTCTTGAAGCCCGATTCAGTATTCCGGAATAGAATAAGTACACTTGGAATCGTTACACATTCCAAGTGTTTTTTTTAATCTTTTTCAGGTTTAATACTAGCCAACACGGGAATAATCAAGTATACTAATAAAAATCAGAATTATCTGATAACTTTAAAAGGAGCGTGGCCGAGATGAAACAAGTAATTGAAGCTTTCCGTAGACAAGATGCAGAGCAGCGGATTCCAGTGCTACGCCTCGAAATCGATTATGAGCTCAGTACGCTCTTCGATGCTATCCAGGTCCATGATCAAGCAGCTGTTACAGCCAGCAAAGAACGTTTAGATAAATATCGTCAGGAAATGCTTCGCCTCGAAGCATAACCCTATAGATACTCCCATCTCAACTCCCCCTTGAGATGGGACTTTTTTTGTAAAAAAAATAGCCCGAAGGCTATTTTTCAATCGACATCCCGTCCACGGGAAGCTTTTAAGATTTCAAACCACTGTTCACGTGACAGTTCGAGTCGGGTCGCCCGAACAGCTGATTCAATGCGGTCAATTTTTCCAGAACCGACGATTGGCATGATCCGTGCCGGATGTTTGAGCAACCAAGCATAGGCTACTTCATCGATTGCTTCTGCACCGATGTCATGTCCGATTTCCTCGAGCTTGTCGCGAAGCGGCGCAAACTGCTCATCTTTGAATAATCGCCCTCCAGCTAGTGGACTCCACGCCATGAGCGGCATTTCATTTTCGTGGCATAGATCAACAGAACCGTCTTCGAAGTGCTTCAGTTCTGCAACAGACAGTTCAAGCTGATTTGTGACGAGCATGAACGGCAGTCGTGATTGAATCAGACTTTGCTGTGCCGGTGTATGGTTTGACAAACCAAACGTCCGGACTTTTCCTGACTCTTTCAGCTCAACGAAGGCTTCTGCAATTTCGTTAGGATCCATCAATGGATCCGGACGATGGATTAATAACGTATCAATGTAGTCGACACCCAGTTCCTTTAATGAACGTGTCGCGTGTTCAATGATATGTTCTTTTGTTGTATCATAAAATGATAGTTTTTGATCCGAGAAGTAGTTTCCCTTCATCTTGATTCCTGTTTTTGTGACGATTTCCATCCGTTCGCGGAGTTCAGGTTTGAGAGCCAGTGCTTCACCGAACAACCCTTCGTTCGTATAATCGCCGTAGATGTCGGCGTGGTCGAATGTTGTGATGCCGAGAGCCAAACATTGTTCAATCAGTTCAAGACGCTGCTCTGCAGTCATTTCCCATTCGTTTAATCGCCATAAACCATGTATGACCCTTGAAAATGAAAGATCTTCTGTTAACTGTATCCGTTCCATCATTACTCATCTCCCTATCTCTATATGATGCTTCATCGTTCACTTTACATGAAATTGGTAACGGTTGCACGAGTTACGCCCTCTCATAAAAAAAACCGGCAAGAGTTTCCTCTTTACCGGTTTTTAATTGGAACGCAGGCCTTACTGAATCTGTTCCACTTCTTGCATGACTTCATCTTCAATCATCTGACGTTTACGTGTTGTCTCTGCAGCATCGGGTGATGTCACACTGAAATAGAATTTAATTTTCGGTTCAGTCCCGGATGGGCGAAGGCAGAACCACGAACCGTCTTCTAACGTAAATTTCAAGACATTTGATTTTGGAAGGTTAATCGGTGATGGTGTATGCTGTACCAAATCATGCGAAATGCTTGCATCATAGTCTTCAAATAAGACGACTTTTTCACCGGCCACTTGTTTTGGCGGATGCTCACGGAATGTATCCATGATCCGGCCGATTTGTGCTACACCGTCTTTCCCTTTTAGTGTCAATGAACGAAGTGACTCTTCAAAGTAACCGAACTGTTCATAGATGGCTTGTAACGCCTCATAGAGCGTCCGTCCTTCTTTCTTGTGATACGCTGTCATCTCAGCAGCAAGCAGGCAGGCCTGGACGGCATCCTTGTCACGGCAGAAATCTCCAATCAGGTAGCCATAACTTTCTTCATAACCAAACAGATATTCATATTCTCCGGATTCATTGTATTGTTTGATTTTTTCACCGATGAATTTAAATCCTGTTAACGTATTCTCAACATGCAAGTCGTAATGTCTTGCAATCAAAGCACCAAGTTCCGATGTGACAATCGTTTTCGCGACAAAACCATTTTTCGGTAATGTGCCTTGTACCGCTTTTTGAGACAAGATGTAATCAAGCAGTAACGCACCTGTCTGGTTTCCCGTGAGGACGACCCATTCTCCTTCCGCATCACGTGTCGCAACACCGACACGGTCGGCATCCGGGTCTGTCGCAAGCAACACATCCGCATCGACACGATCTCCGTACTCGATAGCCAACTTAAATGCCGCATGCTCTTCCGGATTCGGAGAAGATACTGTCGGGAAGGCGCCATCCGGTTTCGCTTGTTCTTCGACGACCGTTACATGCTCAAAACCATAATTCTTTAATCCTACCGTGACCGGTACAAGGCCTGTCCCGTGAAGCGGAGTAAAGACAATCTTTAAAGGTGCTGTCAACTCGTCCTGAATCGTCGGTAACACACGAATTGTTTTTAATTGTTCCTGGTACGCGTCATCCAGCTGTTCTCCGACACGAACAATCAATCCGTTCGCGCGCAAGATTTCTTCCGCTTCAAGCTCGATTAAAAGTTCGTCCTCGACTTGATCGACGTAAGAGACAAGATCATCCGCTTCTTTTGGCGGCAACTGTCCACCATCATTCCCGTAGACTTTGTAGCCGTTATATTCCGGTGGATTGTGACTCGCCGTAATGACGATTCCGCCTGCTGCCCGGAGTTCGCGCACGGCAAATGACAATTCAGGTGTTGGACGGAGTCCGTCGAACAAGTACGCTTTAATCCCGTTACTGGCAAGCGTCTTCGCTGCTTCTAATGCAAACTCCGGAGAGTAATGACGGGAGTCATGTGCGATGACGATTCCCTGCCCGACTGCTTCCGCTCCTTCTGCCTTGATAAAGTCAGCAAACCCTTGTGAGGCTTTACGCACCGTGTAGACATTCATCCGGTTCGTCCCGACACCGATCTCACCACGCATACCGCCTGTCCCGAATTCCAACTCTTTGTAAAAGGCTTCTTCGGCTGCTTTGTCGTCTGCCGCAAGCGCCGTCATTTCTTCTTTTAGTTCAGTTTCTAATCCTGCGAACTGATTCCATTTTTGATACGTCTCTTTCCATGACATGTAGTGTCCACTCCTTTAAGTTTGTTTGTACGAGATATTTGTTACGACTTGCGATAAAACGGTACCTTTCATATGATTACTTTAGAAAGGGTCAAGGTGATGTTCATGTTTCCAACCATTCAAATGACTGACTTGCAACAACTTGTCCATACGGATCAGATTCGCTGGTTTGATTGTCGCTATGATTTGCAGCAACCCGATTATGGTCGTGATGCGTTTAGGGAAAGCCATGTCGCGGGCGCACAGTATTTAGATTTATCTACTGATTTATCAGGACCACGTTCCGAAACGGGCGGACGCCATCCACTGCCTTCAAAGGAGCAATGGATCCACACGTTGGAGTCACTCGGGGTCCAGCGCGATGATTTCATCGTCCTTTATGATGATGGCTTCCCTTACGCAGCACGTGCCTGGTGGCTCTTTAAATGGGCCGGGCATGAACGTGTCGTCGTCCTTGAAGGCGGACTGTCATCTTATCTCGCATTTGACTTCCCCATGAGTACGGAATCAACTGTTTTAAAAAAATCAACTTATCAAGCCGACTTTAAAGACGACATGCTGATTCAATATGAAGAGGTTAAAAATCGTCCGGCAGAAACCTATCTCGTGGATTCCCGGTCACCGGATCGATTTCATGGTCAAAACGAAACGATTGATCCCGTCGCCGGTCACATTCCGGGGGCCGTGAATTGCTTCTTCGAAAAGGCAATCTCACCAGACCGCCGCTTGAAAGATGCGGAAGATTTGAAGGAATTGTACGCTGATCTGCTCGAAGCGGAATCTCCAATTCTTTATTGCGGCAGCGGCGTGACCGCTTGCGTCAATGTCCTTGCCTTGCACGCTTTAGGGAAAACCGATGTCCGGCTCTATGCAGGATCGTACAGCGACTGGATCAGCCAAACGGATGAAGTCGCACGATAACGTACACGAAAGTCCGATTTCCATCGGACTTTTTTTAGATTTGTACCGGTTTGATGTTCCAAATGGCATTGGCATATTCTTTAATGGTCCGGTCGCTCGAGAAGACGCCCGATTTCCCGATATTCATGATGACCATCTTGTACCATTTTTCAGTGTCCTGATAGGCACGCCCGATTCTTTCCTGTGCTTGTTGGTACGATAAGAAATCTTTTAAAATCAAGTATTCATCATTGTACGTCAACAGTGAATCATAAATTGCCTGGAACTCACCTGTCGGGAAAAGCGATCCGTCCACAAGTCCGTCGATTACGCGACGAAGTTCAGGTTGTGCACTGTATTGATCGTACGCACTGTAGCCGCCATATTTTTTATAGTTCATGACTTCTTGTGGGGTCAGTCCAAAAATGAAGATGTTTGGATCTTCCACCTCATCGCGAATCTCAATGTTCGCACCGTCCAGTGTCCCGATCGTCAAGGCGCCGTTCATCATGAATTTCATGTTTCCCGTTCCTGACGCCTCATAGCTCGCTGTCGAAATTTGTTCACTGACATCACTTGCCGGGAAAATCTTTTCTGCAAGCGAGACACGATAATTCTCAAGGAATACGACTTTCATATAAGGGCTGACATCCGGATCCGAGTTAATCAGTTTCGCTAAAGAATTGATATAACGGATGACTTCTTTGGCATAATGATAGCCCGGGGCCGCCTTTGCCCCAAAAATAAAGGTCCGTGGCGTCATTTGGAACGATTGATCTTCTTTTAGACGGTAGTACAACGAATGAATATGAAGCGCGTTAAGTAATTGTCGTTTATACGCATGAAGCCGTTTGACTTGCACATCAAAAATCGAATGTGGATCTACAACGATTCCCGTCTCATTCTCAATCAACTCTGCCAATTCTTTTTTACTCGCCAACTTGATTGCCTGGATATCCTGTTGAAGCGTGGTATCCTCTGCGAATTTCGTCAGTTTTTGTAAATCAGACGGATGATTGATCCAACTGTCCCCGATTGCTTCCGTTACACGATTTGCAAGTGCCGGATTCGATAACAGGAACCAGCGTCGATGTGTGATTCCGTTCGTTTTATTATTGAAGCGAAGCGGGAACATCTCATAAAACAAACGCATTTCGCGTTGCTTGAGGATTTCCGTATGGATTTGGGCTACACCGTTCGTCGAGTGGGTACCGACGACGGCTAAGTTCGCCATGTTGATCATCCCGTCCGCAATAATGGCAATTTCACGCATATTCGCTTCCAGATGTGGATAATTATCAAGGACATCCTTACAGAATCGACGGTTGATTTCTTCGACGATTAGATAAATGCGCGGCAATAGATTGCGGAACAGATCAACCGGCCAGCGTTCCAAAGCTTCCGAAAGCAATGTATGGTTTGTAAAGGACATGACACTTTTCGTAATCCGCCATGATTCCTCCCAAGAATATTCCTCTTCATCAATCAAAATCCGCATCAATTCAGGAATCGCAACGACCGGATGCGTATCGTTGATATGAATCGCAATTTGATTTCCTAAATGCTTCAGCGATGTGTTTCGTTTTTTATGTGACAATAAGATACTCCGGAGTCCTGCCGAGACGAAGAAATACTGCTGCTTCAGACGTAAGACTTTGCCTTCATATGTCGTATCATCCGGATATAAGAATTCAGAAATCGTCTGAATGGCTTGTTTGTGACTGAGTAAGTCTTTGTAGTTGCCGCGGTGTTGGCTTAACAGTTCATCGTCGTCATACGGTGATTCAGCACTCCATAGACGTAAGTTATTGACGATGCCGTTCTGATAACCGACGATCGGCATGTCATACGGAACAGCACGAACGATTTCTGCCGGTTCATGATGAACACGATACTTGCCGCCTTCCACTTCCTCCAACCACACGTTTCCTCCGAACGGAATATCGACCGCTTTGTCGGAACGACGGATTTCCCACATGTTGCCGTTCTTCAACCAGTTATCCGGAAGTTCGACTTGGTAGCCGTCGATGATTTTTTGCTTAAATAATCCATATTGATAGCGGATGCCGTTTCCATGGCCCGGTAAGCCGAGTGCTGCGAGTGAATCAAGGAAACAGGCTGCTAAACGACCGAGTCCTCCATTCCCAAGACCCGGTTCCGGTTCTTCTTCCGTCAAATCAGCCAAATCATAGCCGAGTTCTGAAAGACCGCTTCGTACCTCTTCTAACACATCGAGACTCAACAAGTTATTGTAGAGGAATCGACCAAGTAAAAATTCAAGTGAAAAATAATAGACTTGTTTACTTTTTTTATGGATGTAAGCTTCTTTCGTCCGCATCCAATCCGTTGTGACGTATTCCCGTACCATATAGGCTAACGTTTGATAAACGTCATTTTCTGTTGCATCATCCAATGCTTTACCATGCATGGAAATAAACCGCTCATTAAACCTCTTCTTGAACTTCTCTTTGTCTTGGAACATCTAAAAACCCCATTTCCCGTAATCCCCTTCAGTCAACAGACGGTGCGATTAAACGATAGAGCGCCAAATATTCATCAGCGGAGCGAATCCAGCTAAAGTCTTCTTGCATCGCTGTTTCGATCAGATGTTTGAATACAGGTTTATCATGATACGTCTCAATCGTCCGTTTAATTGCATCCAGGAACTCTTGCGCATTATAATTCGAGAACGAGAAGCCATTTCCCTCTAAAGTGAACTGATTAAATGGTTGGACAGTGTCACGCAAGCCACCGGTTTCCCGAACAATCGGCAACGAACCGTACTTCATCGAGATCAATTGACTAAGGCCACACGGTTCGAAACGTGACGGCATCAAGAAGGCGTCACTGCCGGCATAAATCCGTTGGGCGAGTCCGACATCAAAACCGATGTAGGAAGCTACCTTGTCCGGACGAATCGTTGACGCATGCTGGAACAACCCTTCATACTCCGCTTCTCCCGAACCAAGAATGATGAACTGTGCATCGAGTTCGAACAGATCAGGCAGGATATGGGCGAGTAAATCGATTCCCTTTTGATCGACAAGACGTGAGACAAAGCCAAATAACGGCACATCCGGATTGACCGGTAAGCCAAGTTCCTGTTGTAAGGCTGCCTTGTTCACTGCTTTACCTTCTTCAACCGTCTTCACATCATAGTTTTCTACCAGATGTTCATCCGTATCCGGACTGAACTGTCTGTAATCAATTCCGTTCAAAATTCCTCGGACGTCGACGGCACGGTGTTGTAAGACCGGTTCCAGTGTTTCCCCGTAGTAGGGATCCATGATTTCATCACGGTAAGACGGGCTGACAGTAGTAATTTGATTGGCATGGACAAGACCAGCCTTCATATAGTTGACGAGACCGTTATGGGCGATTCCGTCTGCAGTGAAGTGTTCGTGACTAAGACCAAGCAGATCACCCAGTACTTCTTCCGGGAAGACACCTTGATATTGCAGGTTATGGATGGTAAAGACCGTTTTGATTTCCTGATAACGGTTGAGATGCTGATAATGAATCCGTAAGAAAGCCGGTAAGACGCCGGTTTGCCAATCATGACAATGGATGACATCCGGTACTTCCTCTGCATCGACACGTTGAATCATTTCAAGGACCGCTCTTGAGAAGTACGCAAAACGCTCCGCATCGTCATAATGACCATAAATTACACCATCGCGCTTGAAGTAGTATTCATTGTCGATGAAATAAAACGTCACACCGTCTTGTTTTAGACGCAAGACTGCTCCAAATTGTTGACGCCATCCGACCGGGACGATGAAATCAAATAAAAATTCCATCTCTTGTTTGTATTGTTCTTTAATTTGACCGTAGTTCGGTAAAATGACCGAAACTTCCGCACCCTCTTCAGCAAGCGCTAAAGGGAGCGAGCCGACGACGTCAGCTAGCCCCCCTGTCTTGATGAATGGTGTCGCTTCTGTGGCAGCAAACCATACCTTCATAATGACATCCCCTTTTAAACGATTGTTTGTTTCTTGATGACAATCGG
This sequence comes from Exiguobacterium sp. R-39, assembly GCF_049942815.1. Classification (NCBI taxonomy): domain Bacteria; kingdom Bacillati; phylum Bacillota; class Bacilli; order Caryophanales; genus Exiguobacterium; species Exiguobacterium sp. R-39. The sequence continues at coordinate 701,833 of NZ_CP187965.1, read as the reverse complement.
TTCTTCAGCCGTTCCACGGATGACTTGTCCGCGTTTCACTGTTACCTCTTTGTCAAGGATCGCGTATTCAACGACTGCGCCTTCTTCGATGACTGATTTTTGCATGATGATCGAGTTTTTAATACGCGCATGTTTTCCGACTTTGACACCACGGAAGAGGATGCTGTCCGTTGCCGTTCCCTCTAGCTTACATCCGTTCGCAACAAGTGAATTCTTGATTGTAGATCCCGGTAAGTAACGTGTCGGTGGTTCGTGTTTGATTTTCGTGTAAACGTGTTGGAAGTCGTTGATTGCTCCCCACTGTTCGAGTAACAGCATGCTTTCACGGTAGTACGAACGAAGGGAATGAATCACTTGTGATGTACCTGTGTATTCATAACCATGGACATGAAGTCGGTTTAATTGAGAACGAATGATGCTTTGAAGCAAATCATATTCCCCGCGACCGATTGCTTCGTCAACGAGACGGACGAACAAGTTTTTTGACAGGACAACTGTTTCCATGTAGAACGTCTCATCCGATGGTTCATACCCGCGTGAACCGATTGCCGTCACACGGTTCTGTTCACTAAAACGAATCGGACGGCAATAGTTACACGGCAAATCACGCTTCGTATAAACGACCGTAATATCGGCATTGGATGATTTATGTTCACGCAGCACATCGCGATAATCAACAGCGGATAAAATATTTGATCCTGTAATCACGACGTAGTTCTCTTTACTGCGTAAAAAGAAGTCGCGGTGTAAATGGAAGTTTGATAAATCACCACGGAATTCATGGGCATCTTGTGATAAAGCCGGCGGGAAGATGTATAATCCGCCGTTTGACCGGTCCAAGTCCCACTCTTTGCCGGATCCAAGATGATCCATCATGGCCCGGTATTTTTCAAGTGTAAAGACACCGATATTCGCAATCTCATTTTGAACCATGTTTGTTAATGTGAAATCGATGAGTCGATAACGACCTGCGAATGGTACGGCAGCCAAGTTGCGGTGTTCCGTCAATTCTTTAAAGAATCCTTCTTCACCGCTCAGATTGATGACTCCTAGTAAATCTGTTTTCATCGGTACTTCCCCCTTATTGGATCGCTTCTTTGATGACTTCATTTTTCGGAATGACACTGTTCGCTTCGATGACAAAGACTTCGCCGTTCGGTGTTCCGATTGTTGCCCCGTCTTCTACGACGACGCCGTCTGCGAGAATCGCTCGGTGAATCGTGACGTCTTTACCGATCTTAACGTTCGGGAAGATGACCGAATCCTTCACAAGTGAACCTTCTGCGACGTCAACGCCGTAAAAGAGAACCGAATGATTGATTTCGCCTTCGATATGGCATCCTTCGTTGATGATCGAAGTATCGATTGAAGCATTGTTCCCGATGTACTGTGGTTGTTGATTTGGATTGACGGAGTGTACTTTCCAAGACGGTTCATACAAATCAAACTCCGGATCCGCTGCAAGTAAATCCATGTTGGCTTCCCAAAGTGATTGGATTGTTCCGACGTCTTTCCAGTATCCCTTGAATTTATAGGCACGAATATTTAGGTTTTCAAATAGCATGTTCGGAATGATGTTTTTCCCGAAGTCAAAGCTTGATTCTGCATCCCCGGCATCTTGAATCAAGTGACGTTTCAAGACATCCCAGTTAAAGACGTAAATTCCCATCGAAGCCAGGTTTGATTTCGGATTTTCCGGTTTTTCTTCAAATTCATTGATTCGAAGATCTTCGTCCGTATTCAGGATCCCGAAGCGCGGTGCTTCTTCCCAAGGGACTTCGCGAACAGAAATCGTGACGTCTGCTCCCCCTTGACGATGTTCCTCAATCATTTTTTCGTAATCCATTTTGTAGATGTGATCCCCTGACAATACAAGCACATAATCTGGATCGTATTGGTTGATGTAACTCATATTCCGGTAGATGGCATTCGCCGTTCCTTCATACCAGTTTTTCCCGTTTTGGGCTTGGTATGGTGGCAGGATCGTTAATCCACCGTTACGGCGGTCAAGATCCCAGGCACTTCCGATTCCAAGATAGCGGTTCAGTTCAAGTGGTTCATATTGCGTCAAGACTCCTACTGTGTCGATTCCTGAGTTCGTACAGTTAGATAACGGGAAATCAATGATTCGATATTTCCCTCCAAACGCGACCGCCGGTTTTGCAGTGTGTTTCGTAAGTGCTCCTAGACGTTTTCCTTCTCCGCCAGCAAGCAACATCGCGACGACATTCTTTTTAGCCATTTCGTCCCCTCCAGTTTGTGCTCTTTTTGTCCATCAATCATGTGTTTTAATTTATACAGATACTCTTATATACCCACCTTTTCTCTTTTTAATATAACATTCCTGCAAAATAGGTTTATTAAAATACAAATTTCTTAAATTTCTCTACTGTTTTCTCCATAAAAGACCGATAATAGGAATGAAATGCCGTTTGAAAGGAGTTTTCATGAGAATCACGACCGGATACACCTTAGTGTTGGCTTTAGCTTTTAGTTTAGTACTAACACTTTTTTCAGTTCGTAATCAGTTGGATCTTGCCCAGGATTTGTTCCGTTGGGCAGATCAAAAAACGACTGATCGCCCCCTCGCATCGTATCAACCGATTACTGTCACGTACCAAAAAGAACGCCTCGAGCTTTATGACGGGTTACGCCGGAATGATTTGAAAGCAAATGCTTTACCGCCAAAGGTCGAGCAGGCTTTCATTGCAATTGAAGACCGGCGATTTTATCAACATGACGGTTATGATATCACCGGTATTTTGCGAGCGTTTACAGAAAATCAATCCGGCGATAACAAAGGTCAAGGCGGGAGTACCATCACCCAGCAACTGGCACGGATGACTTATCTTTCCACAGAAAAAACCTATACTAGAAAAATAAAAGAAATTTTGATTGCGATCGAATTGGAACAAAAATATTCAAAAAAAGAGCTTTTAACGGCGTATGTCAATCAAGCTTATTTTGCGAATAATATCTACGGCATCGAACTCGCAGCAACATCCTATCTTGGAAAACATGCAAAAGATTTAAACTGGGCGGAAGTCAGCTATTTGGCTTCGATTCCAAACAATCCGTCTCTTTACAATCCATTGCGGTTTCCGAAAAATACAAGCAAACGCCAACAACGCATTTTAAAAGCTTTGCAGCAGACGCAAAACATTTCAAACAAAGCCCGGAAGCAGTCGGTCAACCTTTCGTTTCATAAGCCGACCATCCGGTATCCTGATTACATTGATGCCAGCGTATCAGAAGCAATCCGCCAAACAGCCGCTTTAAAAAATTTGAGCATGTCACAGGCTGAACAGTATTTACATCAACATGGCGCCGTCATTCAGACTTATCTTGATCCGGCAGAACAGACGCGGGCCAAACAAGCGATTCAACAACTCCCCCAACCGATTGAAGGCGCTTACGTCGGAATCGATGGAGATACACGTGGTGTAACAGCACTTGTCGGCAACAAGTCCAATGTACCGGGACAGCTCAACCGGGCGGTTCAGTCTTACCGTCAGCCTGGGTCAACGTTGAAACCATTACTTGTTTATGGTCCCTACCTTGAAAAGACGAAAAAAACATTAACGAGTCGATTGGACGGAAGTCCTGTTTGTTTTGACGGGTACTGTCCGCAAAACAGTAACAACCGGATTCTCGGAAGCGTGACGATTGCTGATGCGATTGCTTACTCCTACAATACACCAGCCTTACGTGCTTTTTCTGTTTCGTTTAATGAAGGATTGAAGACGATCCGACCGTTCCGGTTCAGTCAATGGACGGAAGAAGATAATTCCTACAACAGTGCATTAGGCGGGTTGAAGTATGGCGTCAGTCCACTTGAACTGACTAGTGCCTATACAACCTTTGTCAATGATGGACTTTACAGTCCCTCTTCGATGATCCGCACCATCACGACGGATCAGGGAGCACTTTACCGGCATACGATGTCAACGGACCGGATCTGGTCGAGCCGGACAAACCAATTACTGCGCAAAGGGCTCCACAACGTCATGACCTATGGAACAGGACGCTTGGGTTATGATTCTAATCCTGCCTATACAGGAGGCAAGACCGGTACGACAAATGACAATAAAGACATGTGGTTTGTCGGCATAAAGAATCAACATGTCGGAGGAATCTGGCTTGGGGCAGATATTCCCCGTGCCTTCCCAAGCGAAGCGAACAGTACATTACAGGTCAGAACGTGGGCTTCGATTGTCCAATGACTTATTTCGTAAACAAAACGGCTTGTCCTAGCGAATTGAACAAGCTCAGTCCGACCCAGGTCAATCCGGCCAGTAATATGCCCCATGCCAGAAAAAGAAATACCACTAGTCCGATGGCTCCTGCAGTGGAGGTCATTTTACTGATTTGAAACACGTAAAAGAAAAAATAGAATAAAAAAGAACTTGCCAGTACGAGACAAACTAACGGGAACGATGTCATGAATGCAAAACTGATGCATCCTCCGATTAACAGGAGAATACTGCCGGGGCGTAACATACTCAATGTCGTTCCCACCTGTTCTTTGATGAAAAACGCAAACCCAAGCTGATTAATCGTATCGGAAATCAGTTTCAAAGAACTGAAGATCATGAAATAAATGATTAAAAAGCCAAGCCATACGAGCAACTTCGTGTTACGTGCACTAAGTATTTGTAGTAGCTCGTCGTAGACCCCGACGTCATTCAACCACGTCAGTGCAAGCTCAGACGTAGCAATCGCAAGAGACGTACTGAACAGCAGGATGCTGATCAGAGGGGCATAACTCAATAAGTAGACGTTCGTCCGCATTTCGAATCTCCATTCATAGAAATTTCATATGTAGCACACAATTACACTTACAAGTATACTATAATAGATTATATCGGTTATTGAGACTAAAGGGGGAAGCAAAAATGGCATTTATTTTAATGGTAGGCGTTAGCCTCGCTTTCTTGACAGCGATTTTTACTGCAGGCTACAACAAAAAACCTGAAGGTAACGAATAAAACAAATCCCCCTGCCCGTTCATTCGGGTCAGGGGGATCTGTTGTTTTACAGTAGATTCGCATATCCTTGTTGCCGGAGTGCTTCATACACGATGATGGCAGCCGTGTTCGAGACATTGAGCGAACGAACAAGATTCGATTGCGGAAGACGGATGCAACGATCCAGATTCTCATCAATGACGTTTAACGGTAATCCTTTTGTTTCGCGTCCGAAAACAAAAAAGTAGTCTTCTTCAACGTTCGATAAATCCACTTGGCTTGGATATTTTTCGCCATACTTCGTGATATAGTAGAACGTCCCATCCGGATGTTTATCCCACAACTCTTCCAACGAATCATGATACCTTACATCAACGAACTCCCAATAATCAAGACCTGCCCGTTTCAACTGTTTATCATCCGTTGAAAACCCAAGCGGTCGTATTAAATGTAAGACTGAATGCGTCGCTGCGCATGTCCGTGAAATATTACCTGTATTTTGTGGAATTTCTGGTTGATACATGACGACGTGAATGGCCATTAATTCTTCTCTCCTAACTCATGCGCAAGCAGCGCTTCTTTATGGGCAATGCCACTGGCAAAACCCGTCATTTTACCGGATGCCCCAATAATCCGGTGACAGGGATAAATCAAAGCGATTGGATTCCGATTCAAAGAACCTCCGACTGCACGGGCCGCCTTTTCGGAACCAATCATTCGTGCCAGTTGTCCATAACTTGCTGTCTGGTCGAACGGAATCAATCTCAACGCTTCCAAGACACGCTGCTGGAAGACGGTCACTTCTAGCCGGCAAGGAACGTCATCCAATGCGCCCGGCTGTCCTCGTTCATATGCTTCAAGTGCATCGGCTAGAAAATCAGGCAACGGTGCCTCATAATAGGCAGCTTCGTCAAGATATTGCTTCAGACGATTCATGTCATGTCCAAAATCGAGATAGACGACTTCATCTTCTTCCCACCCGATAACCAACTCACCAAACGTATAGGTCAATTTTTTATACGGCATGCCCGCTCCCCCATTCCTCAAGCAAACGATTCCCTTCCACTTGAACATCTTCCGCAGAATCAGTCAACAGACGCCCTTGGATATAGTCTTTTGCTTCTTGACCGGCAATCCGACCAATTGCCCAGACGGCAAGGGCTCGCATATCTTCCCGCTGATCGGTTTCAGCCATCACTCGCAAAGCCTCGAGTGCCGTCCGGTCTTGATAATGTACGAGCGCACAGACGGCGTTACGTTGAATTGGTTTTTTCCCACGCCATGCACCCGATAATGAACCAAACCGTGTTTTAAATTCACGATTACTAAGAGAAAGCAACGGAATGAGTAACGGTTTGACCTGTTCCGGATCAGGTTGCAGTTCGCTGTGTTGTGTGGCATGTTTTTTCCGGTTGTATGGACAAACTTGCTGACAGGTATCACAACCGTATAAACGATTTCCGAGGGCATATCGGAAATGTTCAGGAATCAGAGTCTTCGTTTGCGTAATGAACGAGATGCAACGTTTCGCATCGATGACACCCGGTTCAATCAGTGCATCCGTTGGACAAGCATCGAGACATTTATTGCAGGAACCGCACAACTCTTCGACCGGCTCATCCGGAGGCAGATATTGATCTGTAATCAATTCTCCTAAATAAAGATAAGAACCATGTTCCTCGCTAATGATGGAACAGTTTTTCCCGCTGAATCCGATCCCTGCCCGTTCTGCGACCGCACGATCGACCAGTTCTCCCGTGTCGACCATCGAACGTGATCGAGCTCCGGGGATCAGTTCTTGAATTTTTTCTTCCAGCAATGTCAATCGCTGCTTCAGAGCCTGATGGTAGTCCAGTCCCCAAGAAGAACGTCCAAAGATTCCGCGCCGTTCCCCTTCTTTTCCACGCGGAGCATCCTTGAGCTTACTTGGATAAGCGACGGCGATTGCGATGATGGAGACGGCATCATCCAGTAACAGCGTTGGTGTCGTCCGCCGTTCAAGATCGGGTTCTTCAAATCCGGAAGCATATCCTTTTTCTTGTTGTTGAATGAGACGCTGTTTCATCACCAGAAAAGGATCCGCTGTCGTAATACGGAATTCATCGATACCAATTTCTTTGGCATACCTCTGCAATTCTTTTTTCAACAATTCCCCCTGCATCGTATCTCTCCTTTCGCTTGTTTATCTCCATGCTAAACAAAAAGAGCAAAGTGTCAATTAAAAACGACACGTTGCTCTTTTCAGGTAAGCGGGTGAAGGGAATCGAACCCTCATCATCAGCTTGGAAGGCTGAGGTTTTACCACTAAACTACACCCGCATAATCAGGTGAATCTTAAATGAGATCGTACAAAGGTAAAAGCGGGTGAAGGGAATCGAACCCTCATCATCAGCTTGGAAGGCTGAGGTTTTACCACTAAACTACACCCGCAAGATACCGGTGGTCGGAATCGAACCGACACTCCAAAGGAACACGATTTTGAGTCGTGCGCGTCTACCAGTTCCGCCACACCGGCACAATCTCTTGCAAAACTATTCAATTAAGAATTATTGGAGGCGCCAGTCAGAATCGAACTGACGATAGAGGAGTTGCAGTCCTCTGCCTTACCACTTGGCTATGGCGCCATTTATTGGAGCGGAAGACGGGATTCGAACCCGCGACCCCGACCTTGGCAAGGTCGTATTCTACCACTGAACTACTTCCGCACAAAAAGCTGGGCTGGAAGGGATCGAACCTTCGCATGCTGGAATCAAAATCCAGTGCCTTACCACTTGGCCACAGCCCAATAATAAAAGGGCGACTGATGGGAATTGAACCCACGAATGCCGGAATCACAATCCGGTGCGTTAACCACTTCGCCACAATCGCCATAATAATAAAACAGGGGCAGCAGGAATCGAACCCGCGCTGACGGTTTTGGAGACCGTAGTTCTACCGCTAAACTATGCCCCTAAAGTGGTGGGGGGGGGCGGATTCGAACCGCCGAACCCGAGGGAGCGGATTTACAGTCCGCCGCGTTTAGCCACTTCGCTACCCCCCCACAAATGGGAAAACATTAAAAATCATATGGTGGCTTTGGACGGAATCGAACCGCCGACACGAGGATTTTCAGTCCTCTGCTCTACCGACTGAGCTACAAAGCCTTAATAATGGCGGTCCTGACGGGATTCGAACCCGCGATCTCCTGCGTGACAGGCAGGCATGTTAACCGCTACACCACAGGACCGTATGTAATAATTGCGGGGGCCGGATTTGAACCGACGACCTTTGGGTTATGAGCCCAACGAGCTACCAGACTGCTCCACCCCGCGATGATAAAAAATGGTGACCCGTACGGGAATCGAACCCGTGATACCGCCGTGAAAGGGCGGTGTCTTAACCGCTTGACCAACGGGCCATTTTATAATTGAAAATGTTATGGCGGAGAGCAAGGGATTCGAACCCTTGAGACGCTTATGACGCCTACACGATTTCCAATCGTGCTCCTTCGGCCACTCGGACAGCTCTCCATTGCATGTGGTGAAGAAGTAATAAATGGCTCCGCAAGTAGGATTTGAACCTACGACCTACCGGTTAACAGCCGGTTGCTCTACCACTGAGCTATTGCGGAACGATCGCCTGGCAGCGTCCTATCCTCACAGGGGGAAGCCCCCAACTACTTTCGGCGTTCAAGTGCTTAACTTCCGTGTTCGGCATGGGAACGGGTGTGACCACTTGGCTATCGCCACCAGACATCTATCATCTTAACATTATGTTTCCATAACGTCAAGCGCTTTTTTGAAAGGCTCGCGCCCTCAAAACTGAAGTCATCAACAATGCATCTGCTAGAACAAGGCCTCGACCGATTAGTATCACTCAGCTCCGCATGTCGCCATGCTTCCACCCGTGACCTATCTACCTCATCGTCTCTGAGGGGTCTTTCTTGATTACTCAAAGGGAAATCTCATCTTGGAGGGGGCTTCATGCTTAGATGCTTTCAGCATTTATCCCGTCCGCACGTAGCTACCCAGCGATGCTCCTGGCGGAACAACTGGTACACCAGCGGTGCGTCCATCCCGGTCCTCTCGTACTAAGGACAGCTCTCCTCAAATTTCCTGCGCCCACGACGGATAGGGACCGAACTGTCTCACGACGTTCTGAACCCAGCTCGCGTACCGCTTTAATGGGCGAACAGCCCAACCCTTGGGACCTACTCCAGCCCCAGGATGCGATGAGCCGACATCGAGGTGCCAAACCTCCCCGTCGATGTGGACTCTTGGGGGAGATCAGCCTGTTATCCCCAGGGTAGCTTTTATCCGTTGAGCGATGGCCCTTCCATGCGGAACCACCGGATCACTAAGCCCGACTTTCGTCCCTGCTCGACTTGTAGGTCTCGCAGTCAAGCTCCCTTCTGCCTTTGCGCTCTACGAATGATTTCCAACCATTCTGAGGGAACCTTTGGGCGCCTCCGTTACTGTTTAGGAGGCGACCGCCCCAGTCAAACTACCCGCCTGACACGGTCCTCCAGCCGGATGACGGCTGCGAGTTAGAGACTCTATGCATGAAGGGCGGTATCCCAAGGGTGACTCCTCCGAAGCTGGCGCTCCGGTCTCGACGTCTCCCGCCTATCCTGTACATCATGCACAAAGCCTCAATATCAGGCTGTAGTAAAGCTCCATGGGGTCTTTCCGTCCTGTCGCGGGTAACCTGCATCTTCACAGGTACTATGATTTCACCGGGTCTCTCGTTGAGACAGTGCCCAAATCGTTACGCCTTTCGTGCGGGTCGGAACTTACCCGACAAGGAATTTCGCTACCTTAGGACCGTTATAGTTACGGCCGCCGTTTACTGGGGCTTCGGTTCAAAGCTTCGCTTGCGCTAACCCATCCCCTTAACCTTCCAGCACCGGGCAGGCGTCAGCCCCTATACGTCATCTTGCGATTTAGCAGAGACCTGTGTTTTTGCTAAACAGTCGTTTGGGCCTATTCACTGCGGCTCTACTCAATGTAGAGCGTCCCTTCTCCCGAAGTTACGGGACCATTTTGCCGAGTTCCTTAACGAGAGTTATCCCGCGCGTCTTAGAATTCTCATCCCGCCTACCTGTGTCGGTTTACGGTACTGGCACCTTCCACCTCACTAGAGGCTTTTCTTGGCAGTGTGAAATCGTGACCTTCGTCCCTACGGGACTCCGCATCGTTCCTCGACTTTGGTGCCTGACGGATTTGCCAATCAGACGGTCTCGAAACTTACACATGCACTTCCATCCGCATGCGTCACTATCCTCCTGCGTCCCCCCATTGTTCAAACGGTGGATCGGTGGTACAGGAATATCAACCTGTTATCCATCGCCTACGCCTTTCGGCCTCGGCTTAGGTCCAGACTAACCCTGAGCGGACGAGCCTTCCTCAGGAAACCTTGGGCTTTCGACGGAGGGGATTCTCACCCCTCTTTTCGCTACTCACACCGGCATTCTCACTTCCAAACGCTCCACTGCTCCTTACGGTACAGCTTCACAGCGGTTTGGAACGCTCCCCTACCATTCCTTACGGAATCCGCAGCTTCGGTGGTATGTTTAGCCCCGTTACATTTTCGGCGCGGCGCCACTCGACTAGTGAGCTATTACGCACTCTTTGAATGGTGGCTGCTTCTAAGCCAACATCCTAGCTGTCTAGGCAGCGCCACATCCTTTTCCACTTAACATACACTTTGGGACCTTAGCTGGCGGTCTGGGCTGTTTCCCTCTTGACTACGGATCTTATCACTCGCAGTCTGACTCCCGAGTATAAGTTGCCGGCATTCGGAGTTTAACTGAATTCGGTAACCCTGTGGGGGCCCCTAGTCCAATCAGTGCTCTACCTCCGGAACTCTCAACCTCGAGGCTAGCCCTAAAGCTATTTCGGGGAGAACCAGCTATCTCCAGGTTCGATTGGCATTTCACCGCTACCCACACCTCATCCCCGCACTTTTCAACGTGCGTGGGTTCGGACCTCCAGTCAGTGTTACCTGACCTTCATCCTGGACATGGGTAGATCACCTGGTTTCGGGTCTACGACAACGCACTATGGCGCCCTATTCAGACTCGCTTTCGCTACGGCTCCGCCTCATCAGCTTAACCTCGCGCGCTATCGTAACTCGCCGGTTCATTCTACAAAAGGCACGCCATCACCCATTAACGGGCTCTGACTACTTGTAGGCATACGGTTTCAGGATCTATTTCACTCCCCTTCCGGGGTGCTTTTCACCTTTCCCTCACGGTACTGGTTCACTATCGGTCACTAGGGAGTATTTAGCCTTGGGAGATGGTCCTCCCGGATTCCGACGGGGTTTCACGTGTCCCGCCGTACTCAGGATCCACTCTGGAGGGAAAACAGTTTCAGCTACAGGGCTGTCACCTTCTTCGGCCGGCCTTTCCAGGTCGTTCGCCTACTGTCTTCCTTTTTGACTCCGTATAGAGTGTCCTACAACCCCGGAGAGCATGCTCTCCGGTTTGGGCTGTTCCCGTTTCGCTCGCCGCTACTCAGGGAATCGCATTTGCTTTCTCTTCCTCCGGGTACTTAGATGTTTCAGTTCCCCGGGTCTGCCTCACGCTACACTATGTATTCATGTAACATGTCCCATCCCATTACGGATGGTGGGTTCCCCCATTCGGAAATCCTCGGATCAAAGCATACTTACTGCTCCCCGAAGCATATCGCTGTTCGTCGCGTCCTTCATCGGCTCCTAGTGCCAAGGCATCCACCGTACGCCCTTCATACCTTGATCTAGCATTTTGGTATTCTAAGAACACACGTCTAATGACATGGTTATAAAAATTTGATGTCTTGTTGATGTCTTCAGTTTTCAAGGTGCGAGTGTCTCTTGCGAGACGGAGAGACGAGCTCTCAAAACTGAACGATGGGCATGTCCCGTAAGGGACGTTTTCCTTAGAAAGGAGGTGATCCAGCCGCACCTTCCGATACGGCTACCTTGTTACGACTTCACCCCAATCATCTACCCCACCTTCGACGGCTGGCTCCTTGCGGTTACCTCACCGGCTTCGGGTGTTGCAAACTCTCGTGGTGTGACGGGCGGTGTGTACAAGACCCGGGAACGTATTCACCGCAGTATGCTGACCTGCGATTACTAGCGATTCCGACTTCATGCAGGCGAGTTGCAGCCTGCAATCCGAACTGGGAACGGCTTTCTGGGATTGGCTCCACCTCGCGGTCTCGCTGCCCTTTGTACCGTCCATTGTAGCACGTGTGTAGCCCAACTCATAAGGGGCATGATGATTTGACGTCATCCCCACCTTCCTCCGGTTTGTCACCGGCAGTCTCCCTAGAGTGCCCAACTGAATGCTGGCAACTAAGGATAGGGGTTGCGCTCGTTGCGGGACTTAACCCAACATCTCACGACACGAGCTGACGACAACCATGCACCACCTGTCACCCTTGTCCCCGAAGGGAAAACTTGATCTCTCAAGCGGTCAAGGGGATGTCAAGAGTTGGTAAGGTTCTTCGCGTTGCTTCGAATTAAACCACATGCTCCACCGCTTGTGCGGGTCCCCGTCAATTCCTTTGAGTTTCAGCCTTGCGGCCGTACTCCCCAGGCGGAGTGCTTAATGCGTTAGCTTCAGCACTGAGGGGCGGAAACCCCCCAACACCTAGCACTCATCGTTTACGGCGTGGACTACCAGGGTATCTAATCCTGTTTGCTCCCCACGCTTTCGCGCCTCAGCGTCAGTTACAGACCAAAGAGTCGCCTTCGCCACTGGTGTTCCTCCACATCTCTACGCATTTCACCGCTACACATGGAATTCCACTCTTCTCTTCTGTACTCAAGCCTTCCAGTTTCCAATGACCCTCCCCGGTTGAGCCGGGGGCTTTCACATCAGACTTAAAAGGCCGCCTGCGCGCGCTTTACGCCCAATAATTCCGGACAACGCTTGCCACCTACGTATTACCGCGGCTGCTGGCACGTAGTTAGCCGTGGCTTTCTCGCAAGGTACCGTCAAGGTACGAGCATTACCTCTCGTACTTGTTCTTCCCTTACAACAGAGTTTTACGATCCGAAAACCTTCATCACTCACGCGGCGTTGCTCCATCAGACTTTCGTCCATTGTGGAAGATTCCCTACTGCTGCCTCCCGTAGGAGTCTGGGCCGTGTCTCAGTCCCAGTGTGGCCGATCACCCTCTCAGGTCGGCTATGCATCGTCGCCTTGGTGGGCCATTACCCCACCAACTAGCTAATGCACCGCAAGGCCATCCCAAGGTGACGCCGGAGCGCCTTTCATCATCAGACCATGCGGTCTGAAGAACTATTCGGTATTAGCTCCGATTTCTCGGAGTTATCCCAATCCTTGGGGCAGGTTCCTTACGTGTTACTCACCCGTCCGCCGCTCATTCCCTTCACTTCCCTCCGAAGAGTTCCGTGAGCTTCCTGCGCTCGACTTGCATGTATTAGGCACGCCGCCAGCGTTCGTCCTGAGCCAGGATCAAACTCTCCATAAAGTGTTTGACTTGCTCGTTGTGTGACCGAAGTCACGTTGACGAAGCTTGCGCTTCATTCATTGTTTGTATCCGAAGATACGTTTTTTGCCTCATCGTTCAGTTTTCAAAGTTCGTCGTGTCGTTTTCAGCGACTTTAATAAGATATCACGGAATAGCTTATGCGTCAACCGTTTTTTTCTCGTTTTTTTCATCGCGTCAATGGCGTGTGCCTGTCGACATGTATTAATATACTATCTCGAGATAATAACGTCAATGCTTTTTAATCATTTTTCTTGTTATTATTTTTTTCTTCTATATATGCTTACTCTATTTAATTTTAAAAAACAAAAAACCGGTCTGTCAAACGACCGGTTCATATGTCACGAGTTCAACTCCAAGTCCTTTCGTACGTTGGTACGAAATCCGGACTAACCCTTTCCGGATGAAGAAATCAATCAAGCTACCTAAATCAACTTTCAATTCTGTCAAACGGCTTTCTTCCATCAATTCTTGCATCGTCCAAGGATGGTCGTGCTCTCGCATGACTTCGAATAAGTATCTGCCACCGGACAATACTTTCGATTGCAGTAAATGCTCTAGTCCGATCAGCGCTAAATGAATCCGTTGTTCCAATGTTTCTTCACTTAACAGTAGTTGTTCATATAATTTGTAGACATCCGGATCGTCCAGTCGCGCCTGCTCCCAAACGACTACTTCCGGATGCGCTCCTTTTTCCAATACGGACAATCGGGCCAAATGATGCAGTGCATGATGGACATGCGTATAGGCATCATAATAATTCCCGCGACTGAACAGATTTCTTCCGTCCTGAAAACGGCGCAGTAGTTTTGCGAATGACAGCGACATCTGTAAACAGCGTTCCGTTTCCGGGAAATTGAGCAGTTGTTTTTTTAAATCTGTCAAATAGTCATTCCGTTCAAAAATGATAGTCCCTTCCGACACCCAATGGACAGCGCGGCGATTCGCATTTAAAATCAACCAACGGGAAAGGACTTGTTCATGCACAAGATGTAATGAAACCCGAAGTGTATCCAAACGATAATGTTTCACTGTCCACTCGATAGAAGGATCTCGGGTAATTACTAAAAGTAAAACATCAAATTGATCGGTCAAAGAGTCTCTCGGTTGCCTTTTTTCAACAGAGATAATGCCTTGCGTCTCCGGATAAGCCGCATATTCTGAATAAATCGTTCGTGTTGCTTGTTCCATTTCCTTCTCACCCTTCTCTACTCCATACTCGTTACTCTGATCATTCGTCCGTTACCATTTTCGACAAAAAATCAATCGTTCCTGCTTCTGACTCGATCCAACAATATGCTAGACTGACTACAGGGGGAATTCATGTGAAAAAACAACGCAAGAATAAAATAAACCGCGCCCGTAACTTGGCAATGTTCCTTGTCTTTGGTGGAATGCTTGTCATGTATGGCGGTCTTTTGTTAAAACAATTCGAAATCATCATGGTCATCCTCATGCTTGTCGGATTTGTAATGGTCCTCGCCAGTACGGCTCTCTATTTTTTGATCGGACTCACTTCGACGAAAGCAGCAGTCGTCACCTGCCCAAACTGCGGCAAGGAGACGAAAGTCCTCGGGCGAGTCGATTTATGCATGCACTGCGACGAACCTCTGACGATGGATCGTAACCTTGAAGGAAAAGAATTCGATGAAAAGTACAATAAACACAGTAAACGAGCTCCCCGTTAAGGAAGCTCGTTTTTTTAATGCACGTTTGATTGACACTCCGGACAAGTCCCGTAAACCTCAAGACGATGACGATCTACTTTAAAACCTGTTAAATGCGCCGCAACCGTCTCAACGTCATCTAAAACAGGATAGTTGAAGTCAACGATTTTCCCGCATCCTTCGCAAATCATATGGTAATGACGCGTCGTAACGAAATCAAAACGGCTTGAAGCATCTCCATAATTCATCTCTTCTACGATCCCTTTTTCTCTAAAAACCCGTAGATTATTATAAACTGTCGCCACACTCATATTTGGAAAACGATGTTCGAGCGCACGATAAATCTCATCTGCCGTCGGATGTGTATGTCCCGTCGTTAAATATTCCAAAATCGCATGACGTTGTGGTGTCATCCGAACGCCTGATTCCCGTAAAGAGCGTACTGCATCATCTAGCATTTCGTTCGCCACGTCATCCCCTCATTTCTATCTTTCATTGATTATTAGATTGTAATCTTTATAATTAGTCTACCTACATTCTCTCTTTCCGTCAACGGCTCTGCTCCACGTTTGACGGACATGATACAATCATATCGTGATATTTTTCACGTATCAAGGATTGGAGGAATCATCATGTCAACTCATGCAAATCGCCCGACTTCCGAAGCATTATATGAAGTAGCACAACAATGTATCGTCGGAGGTGTGAACAGCCCATCCCGCTCTTATAAAGCAGTCGGAGGTGGTGCCCCCGTTTATATGGAGCGTGGAGAAGGAGCTTACTTTTATGATGTCGACGGCAATCGTTACATCGATTACTTAGCAGCTTACGGTCCGATTATCACCGGTCACGGTCATCCACATATTACGGAAGCGATCACGAACGCTTCGCGCAACGGTTTGTTATACGGAACACCCCACCGTCTCGAAATCGACTTTGCGCACAAACTCCAACAAGCGATCCCTTCTTTAGAAAAGGTGCGTTTCACAAACTCCGGAACAGAGGCCGTCATGACGACGATCCGCGTCGCCCGCGCCTATACAGGACGTGAACTTGTCGTCAAATTCAGCGGTTGCTACCATGGTCACTCGGACTTAATGCTGATTGCAGCCGGTAGCGGTCCTGCCACACTCGGTTCACCTGATTCGGCCGGCGTCACTAAAGCGACAGCCAAAGAAGTCATTACGACACCGTTCAACGATATCGAATCTTACCGTCAAATCATGGCAGAATGGGGCGATCAAGTCGCCTGTGTGCTTGTCGAACCGATTGTCGGAAACTTCGGAATCGTGGAGCCTCAACCCGGTTTCCTCGAAGCGATCAACGACATCACCCATGAACACGGTGCTCTTGTCATCTATGATGAGGTCATCACTGCTTTCCGTTTCATGTACGGTAGTGCACAAGAACTCTTGAACATCCGCCCAGACATGACAGCGCTCGGAAAAATCATCGGCGGCGGTCTGCCGATCGGGGCTTATGGCGGACGCCAAGATATCATGGAACATGTTGCGCCACTTGGTCCTGCCTATCAAGCAGGTACGATGGCGGGAAATCCGGCTTCGATGGCAGCTGGAATCGCCTGTCTCGAGTTGCTCGAACAGCCCGGTGTATACGAAGAGTTCGACCGTCTCGGTGCAAAACTCGAACAAGGAATACTAGAGGCTGCTGACACACATGACGTCACGATTACGATTAACCGTCTTAAAGGTGCATTGACGGTTTACTTCACGGACGAAACAGTCATCGACTATTTAGGTGCTGAACGTGCCGACAGTGAAACGTTCGGTCGTTTCTTCAAGTTAATGCTTGAACAAGGCGTCAACCTCGCTCCTTCTAAATACGAAGCCTGGTTCTTGACGACGGCTCACACGGAAGCAGACATTGACGAAACAATTGTTGCTGTCAACCGTGCTTTCGCCCAACTGTAAATCAACCATTCATACAAAAAGGCTGTTCCGATTTTTTCGGAACAGCCTTTTTTCATTCAACGAGTTCTAGATTTTGAATCGCATACAGTTCAAAGTAGGCGCCACGTTTTCGCATTAATTCTTCATGACGTCCCATTTCTGTAATCTGACCGTTTTCAATGACGACAATTTTATCGGCATCGGTGATGGTCGAGAGACGGTGGGCGACGGTAAACGTCGTCCGTCCTTTCGCGAGACGGGCAAGCGAATCCTGAATCATCGATTCACTTTCCAAATCAAGTGCACTCGTCGCTTCATCCAAAATCAAAATCGGTGGATTTTTGAGGAATACCCGGGCAATTGCCAGACGTTGTTTTTGTCCGCCAGACAATTTGACACCCCGTTCGCCGACCGGTGTTTTATAGCCGTCCGCCAAACGTTCAATGAACTCATGGGCATTGGCCGCTTTCGCTGCCGCGACCACCTCTTCATCCGTTGCCTCGGGATTTCCCATCTTAATGTTCATTTCGACCGATTCACTGAACAGAATCGATTCCTGCATGACCATACCGATTTGATCGCGAAGACCACGTAACTTCAAATCACGAATGTCGACGCCGTCAAGCGTGATTCGCCCTAATGACACGTCGTAAAAACGGGGTATCAGACTAACCAGTGTTGATTTCCCACCGCCCGACATCCCGACAAATGCTATCCGTTCTCCCGCCTGAACATCGAGCGTCAACCGGTCAATCGCCCGTTCGCCGCCTTCTTCGTATGAGAAGCTGATATTTTCAAACTGGACGTTCCCTTTGACAGCAACCGGATTTTTCGCATTGGCTTTTTCCGTAATGTCATACGGCTCATCCAGGAATTCAAACATCCGGTCCATCGAGGCAATCGACTGGGTCAGTGTCGTCGAAGAGTTCACGAGACGACCGAGCGGTGCGTACAGACGATCAATGTAGGCAATAAAGGCGACCATCGTCCCAAGTGATTCCTGTTCGTTCAGAACGAGGAAGGCTGCTGCTCCGAAAATCAAAATCGGTGCAAAATCGGTAATCGTCGAGACGACGACGTACGTCCGGGCATTCCAATTCGTTTGGCGTAAGGCCGCTGTCAAGAATCCGTCATTTTGTTTTTTGAACGCCTGGTTTTCATGGGGTTCAAGCGCAAAACTGCGAATGACTGCCATTCCGTTGACCCGTTCCGTCAAGTGTCCTTGAAGCTCAGCAAGAGCTGCGGAACGGTCCCGTGTCAGACTGCGGAGTCGTCCGTAAAAGAACTTGACCGCGAGTGCGTAAAACGGCAACGGAATGATGGCGACGAGTGTCAGTTTCGGATCAATCGTCCACATGATAGCGATGGCAATCAAAATCGTAATCATATCGAGCCATAAATTCATGAGTCCGGTGACGACAAAATCTTTTGTCTGTTCGACATCATTGATGATCCGGGAGATGACTTCACCGGTTTTCGTATTTGAATAAAAGCGGAGTGACAATTTCTGAACATGATCGAACAGACGGTTCCGGACATCAAATAAAATTTTTGACGCCGACCACTGGGCCAGATACTGCCGAATGTATTCAAGCGGCGGTTTGATGACAAGGAATACGAAGAATCCGGCTCCGATCAAGTAGGCCAGCTCTTTACTGCGCTCCGCCAGCGGAACGGTCTGATTATCAAGTAAATTGTCAATGATGTACTTGTAGAGCAGCGGCAATCCTAACGGAATCGAAAACTTGATGATCCCGACGAACACCGTTAAGAGAATTTGTTTTTTATACGGTTTGACGAATTCCATGTACCGCCGGATGGAACCCTTCTCTTTTAACTGTTTTTGTTTTGCTTTACCCATGTATTTCCCTTCTTTCCACTAAAAAAAGACGATGGCGAACCATCATCTCCGATATCTTGTTTCGTATTCACGATACCACGTTTCCACGAAAGCTGGATTGAATGGACCTTTGCGACTGCGGATCCATTGAATCAAAATCTGAACGTTGTCCTTCAGAATACGATCAATCGCTTTCGGATAGTTCATCTCCCGGCGATGTTTTTCGTACTCATCCTCATCCAAAATCATGTAAGACATGTCCGGATAGACTTTAATATCTAAATCATAATCAATGTACTTGACTGCTCGATCCTTTTCATCAAACGTCGAAGGTGACCCTAAGTTGCAGTAATAGTAGATTCCGTCTTCACGAATCATACAGATTACATTAAACCAGAGTTCTGTCGAAAAATAACAAATCGCGGGTTCTCGTGTCCGCCACTGACGACCATCCGATTCACTGACCATGATCCGGTCATTGAATCCAATCAATTCTTCTTCCGTCGATTTAAGCACGAGCGTTTCTTCCCAAACTCTGTGTAAGCTGCCGTTATGTTTGAAACTTTGAATCTCAATCTTGCTACTTTCTTTTGGGAATCGACTCATGTGCTACTCCTTTCTGAAGCTTTTTATTCAGTTTTTTCTATACTCTCGTGCTTATTATACCCATTTTCAGAACACATGAAAAACGAAAGGCTACTTTTTCAGGAAAATGACTGGTATTTAACTTGAAAAATGATGCAACATCGCCTGTTTCCGCTGCTGAAACATCGGCTTCAGAATAAATAAGTCCACCAACCCTTTTGGTAAATACGATTTATAGACCAAGTCATCAATCATGTAGACCCCGTCCGCCCGTTCCTCAACACGGTGAAGATGACACCAGGCTGTAAAAGGAAATGGCACCTTGACTCCGACATCCACGAACAAGTCGCTCCCGACCATTGGAATGATCGAATCCCACTTTACAAAAACCGGTGGAACACCGACCTTCAGCTGAATCGTGTTCCCCGCATATGTCCGTGTATCCCCGTTCGTCTGTACTTTCGGAAACGTCGTCATCCCCGTCAGGGCTTTGGCATCACTTAAAAAGGACCAGGCTTGCTCCTTCGTCGTCGGCACTTTCGTTTCTGTATAAAAATGATCCATTAGAGTTCCTCCTTTAATAAACGATCAATCTTCATCTGAGCAACGGAAATCGGTTGTTTTTCATATGTCTGTTCATCCATTAAAATAGTTCCTTCCGGTTGTGTCGTAACACGGTACACCGTGATATCCCAAATCCGGTGCGAAAAGATATGTTTGACACTGCCAACGCGTATTCCGGGCTGTTCTTCCGTCGATTCAATCAAAGGGTACTGCCACATACCGGCCAAGAGTCCTGTATCCGGACGTTGCATGACTGCGACTTGTCCATTTTCCTCATAGACAAGGGCATCATACTGGATCGTCTGGGTTTTGCCTTTTTTGGTTTTAACGGGAAGTTCTGCTTGAACGGACCGTTCGTAAGCAAAGCAGACATCATTGACGGGACAAAGTCCGCACATCGGTGATTTGGGTGTACAGACCATCGCGCCGAGTTCCATCAAACCTTGATTGAAGCTTGACGGATCCGCGTGATCAATCAATTCATGAACAGCCGCTTCAAAGACTTTCCGTGTTTTCGGCGCCGCAATGTCGTCATAAATCCCGAGAACCCGGGATAATACACGCATGACATTCCCGTCAACAGCCGGTTCCGGATGGCCGTAGGCAATCGAAAGAACGGCACCTGTCGTATAGGGACCGACTCCCCGTAAACTTTCAAACCGTTCTTTTTCATCCGGTACGATTCCATCATATTTTTCAACAACTTCCTGAACGGCGATTTGAAGGTTCTTAACCCGGGAATAGTACCCTAAGCCTTCCCAATATTTTAAGACTTCACTTTGGTCGGCTGCCGCCAAATCATGGGGGGTTGGAAACCGTTCCGTGAACCGGTGGTAATAAGGAATGACCGTATCGACCCGTGTTTGTTGCAGCATGATCTCACTGATCCAGATGTGATAGGGGTTTTTCGTTTCACGCCACGGTAATTGTCGTTGTTCCCGTAAAAACCACTGAACCAATTCCGTTGTAAAATGCCGTTTATTAAAGTTTGTGAAATATTCTGTAACAAGAGTCAAAATATTACCTCTTTTCTATTTGATACGTTATAGTAAGTTCAATTAACCTTAAAATCAATTTACGTTTTTTATGATCCTGAATACTATGATAGAGGAGCGAATTCGCATTGGATACTGGTACGCATATCGGAATGGGACTTTGCCTCGCCGCCATTTCTACACTTGAACCGGATGTCGCTGCAAGCGCTACGCTGTTTGCGGCTGTCACGACGACGGCGTTGGTCGGTTCCCATGCTCCAGACTTTGATACTGTATTTAAATTTAAAGGTAACAGTGCCTACCTGAGACAACACCGTGGTAAATCCCATGGTTTGATTGCCTTGATTGCCTGGCCGTTGTTACTGTCGATTGTCATCGGCGCCCTGTTCGGCGTTCCACCAACTTCATTATGGCTGATGGCACAGATTGCTGTCGCCCTTCATGTCTTCGTCGATCTGTTTAATGCTTACGGTACGCAGGCACTTCATCCGTTCAAGAAGACCTGGATTGGGTGGGGCGTCATCAATACGTTTGATCCCTATCTGTTCACGATGTATTACGGTGCGTTCGGTATTTGGTTATTGACCCGTGCAACAATCGTCATTTTCCCGATTCTGATTGCGATCGTCATCATCTATTACGCGGTTCAATTTAAGTTGCGAAATGATGCCTTGGCAACGGCAGCCCGTTATTATGGCGGTGCCCACAAACTGTTTATTTCTCCCGGAATGAAATGGGACGAATGGCATGTCGCCGCACGTCTTCGAAATGAATATGCGGTCGTCAAAATCAATTCCGGGACCGTCGTCGAATGCGGCAATTTCCGGATCAAGAATGAACCGCACGGTGACGAATTATACGACATCGTCAAAGAGAACGCCGATTTACAGGCTTTCCTTGAGTTCTCTAAAATTCATACGTATACCGTTTCCCGAAAAGACGGAATCGTTGAATATCGTTTCACGAATTTACGTTACTTCACGAAAGAAGTCTATCCGTTCGTTGCTGTCGTAAGGGTCGATGCGACGTCACGTCAAATCGTCAGTTCTTACACAGGATGGGTCTTCAGTGAACGGACGTTGCAAAAAAAATTATTCGTTCCCGCTTTATGAATAAAGGACTCGCCATGCTCGGAAGACATTCTTCCGAACCGCGAGTCCTTTTTTAATTTAATGACTGGTCGTCGCGCCCGATCATCAAATGCTTGAATTTCTCATTTGTCGTATTGAAACGGTGAAGCATCGAACCGTGTTGCTTGATTTGTTGCTGAACGAAACGGACGGCAACTGCCTCACCTTGGTATTTTTCTCCCGCTCGTGCAAGTGTCGCTTCAAAATCTTCCCATAAGACTTCCACCCACGTCAAGGCTTCAAGCGGTGTCAGCGTCTCATTGACTTCTTGTAATTCTTCCGACAATCCTTTTAATGCTTCTGAACGATTTTGATCCATCGTCATTCCTCCTCTTCTTGAATCAACGCGAGTGGAATCGCCACTTCGTTGACTGTCCCTTCAAAATGCCCCCAGCCCATGACACCGTTGACGAAATGCAGTTCGAATCGTGCATCTTCTCCGGCAATCCGGTAAAAACGCCCCGTCTCAAACCGGCTGGCGTCGACTAAATAACTTTGGGCAATCGCAATCTTACGGATAATCACCTCGACTTCACTCATGTTGCCATGTTGCTCGGCTTTACGTTTCTGCTCATTTAATTTCGTCACGAGCATCTCTAATTCATATTTTGATAACTGACTCATACGTGTCTCCATAAAAAAACTCCCCCTCTTCGTCATTAGTATATACGAAAAGAGGAAGAAAAATGATGGAGTTAGCTTGATTTCAGTTCGAGATTCCGTTTACTTTGTAACGCATACATTTTGGCATAGATTTTTTGTTTTTTGAGTAACTCGTCATGCGTACCGCGTTCGGCAATCCGTCCTTGGTCGAGGACGATGATTTCGTCGGCGTCTTTGATCGTTGACAAGCGGTGGGCGATGATGAACGTCGTCCGCCCTTTCGTCAAGGTCAACAACGCTTCTTGAATCATCGCTTCCGTCTCGGAATCGACACTCGCTGTCGCCTCATCGAGCACTAAAATGGCCGGATCAAATGCCAGTGCCCGGGCAAAGCTGATTAACTGCCGTTCACCGGCCGATAAGGTCGCCCCTTTTTCGATGACCGGTTCATCAAGTCCCTGAGGAAGCCGGTCAATGAACCGGTCTGCTCCAACAGCCACGATCGCTTCCCGGATCCGCTCTTCCGAAATTGCCGGATTTCCGAGCGTGATGTTCGACCGAATCGTTCCGGTGAATAAAAATGGATCCTGCAGGACGATGCCCATGTGGTCACGAACCGCCTGTTTTGGCAGCGACGTAACATCTTGTCCGTCAATCAACAATTGACCGGATGACGGATCATAAAAACGCATCAGAAGATTCATGATCGAACTTTTCCCGCTTCCGGTATGTCCGACGAGAGCGACGGTCGCACCGGGACGGGCATCAATCTCGATTTCTTGTAAGACAGGATGGCCCGGATCATAACTGAAGCCGACCTGTTTGAATTCCACGCGACCGGCGAAACGGGGTAAACGTCCTTTTCCGACTTCTTCGCCTTTTTCATCGAGCAGTTGGAACATGCGGTCTGCCGAAACGAGTGCTTGTTGCAGTGGTGATAGTTGATTCATGATTTGAGTCACCGGTTCAAATAACCGGGAGACATAATCGATATAGGCGTATAAAATACCGAGCGATAAAAACGTCCCATCGGTCAGACTTTTTCCGGCGACGACCCAGATCAACAAGGCAAGCGTCAGGTTTTTTAAGAAATAAGATAAGTTATGCGACATCAAGGCATCGAGCCGCAATAACTTGGAGCGGGTTTGATAGTTCTCTTCATTTTTCTGCTCAAATTCCGCCAACACTTCTTTTTCCCGCGCATACGCTTGAATGATTGGCATCGTTTGAATATTCTCATTCAATTGACCATTCATATCAGCAACAAGCGACCGGACTTTGAAGTTATTTTCCGTCGCGAGCTTCTGGAACAACTGAATCCAGAAGTAGACAATCGGAATAATCAGCAACGAAACTAATCCCAAACGGACATCAAGGAAAAACATTGCTACTAAAATTCCAGCCATCGTAATCAGTCCTGAAAAGACCCGTGCCAACACACCCAAATACAAATCACGGATTGTTTCCGTATCGTTCGTTACACGACTGACAATCTTCCCAATCGGTGTTTGGTCAAAATAGCGGACCGGCAACCGTTGTAAATGTGTAAAGACATCAAGCCGCATCCGTTTAACGATTTTATGCGCCGACCGCTGAAGCAGGATTTGTTGCACCCAGTTCAGACCGGCTGCGATTAACAGCAGGATGATATACATCAAGGATAGCCAGCCGACTGCTTTTAAGTCGGAAGCATAAAAATCATACACTTGTCCTTGTGTGAGCTTCGCGACGTTTGCGTAACGAAATACCTCATCGCCCCGCGTGACGGTCAACGTCCCATCCTCCACACTGCGTTCTCCACCGCTCACGACTTGTTTCGGTACAAAATAATAACCGTCTTTTGACTGGACAATCGAAATGGATTGAATGACGGCAGAGGACTGGACGTCCTGCTTCTTCGCAAATTGACGCCCGTCATACTCGACCCGTCCTCCATCTTTCACTTCCACCCAGTCCTTTTCAATCGCGACGATATGCTCATCGATGATGACTTTCGCAATATAAGGTCCGGTCAGTTCTGCTCCGACTGCTAAAATCAATAGAAATAATCCTAGGAAAATCGCTTGTTTTTCATACATCGCATAACGGACAAGCGATCGAATCGTCGTTTTCCGACGAACGGGATCTAATAAATACAATTCTTCTTCCTTCACGTTCGACACCTCCTACCTTACGTTTCTTCACTTTGCCGTTCGAACTGTTCGGCATACCATCCTCTATGGTTCATCAGTTGTTCGTGCGTGCCCCGTTCGGTCACTTGACCATCCTGCAGGACAAGGATTTCGTCCGCATGGGCAACAGCAGACAAACGGTGTGCGACAATCAATGTCGTTGCCTGCTCGCGGTTGGTTCGAATCGCTTCAATGATGTGCGATTCGGTTTTCGCATCGACCGCGGATAACGAATCGTCAAGCAATAATAATTTTGGTTTTTTCAACATTGCCCGGGCGATCGACAGCCGTTGTTTTTGTCCACCGGATAACGTGACACCACGTTCGCCGACCAACGTCTCAAGACCTTGATCGAGCATCGTGATATCTGTCGTGAACGAAGCGAGACGAATCGCTTCCTGCAATTCAGCTTCCGTTGCCGTTCCGGCACCGAACAAAATATTGTCCCGTACCGTTTTCGAGAATAAAAGATGTTCCTGCGAGACATAACCGGTCCAGCCGCGGACCGTTTCCAAGGCGACGTCTTCATACGGAATCCCGTTGACTTGCAACATCTCGCGCCCCAGCGGATATTCGCGTAAAAACTGCCGCAACAATGTTGTTTTTCCGGCGCCGGTCGGACCGACGATCCCGATTGTCTTGCCTTGTTCGATTGTCACGTTAATATCGCGTAAGGCGGGCTGTTTCGTTCCCGGATACGTAAACGTTAGATCAGATAAAACGATTGTTTCCGGAAAATCCACATCTGCGACCGGTGTTGACGTAATCAACGGTTTCACCCGCATCGTCGCTTGCAGACGATCGAGGCTTGCTGTTCCGCGTTGGATGACGTTAATCAATTCCCCGAATGCATACATCGGCCAAATCAACATCCCGAGATAAATATTAAAGGCAACGAGTTGCCCAAGCGTGATGTCGTTCGTAAAGACAAGATAAGTCCCGAACGATAAGCCGATCAGATAACTGATTCCCACGAGTAATTTGATAATCGGCTCGAATAAGACATCAATTTTTGCGACGTGCATGTTTTTATCAAATACATCACTCGTCACAGCATCAAATTTTTTGACATCGATGTCTTCCTGAACGAATGAACGAATGACCCGCAGACCGGAAATCGATTCCACGACTTGGTCATTCATCGTGCCAAACGCATCCTGCGCCGTCATGAACCGTCCATGAATCTGGCTGCCGAGTTTATTCATCGCGTAAGCGAGAATCGGCATCGGTAACAATGCCGCAAGTGTCAGTTTCCAATCGATTGCCACTCCCATGACGACAAGTGTAATGGCCGTCATGTTTAACGAGTCGACGAGCGTCAGGACACCAAAGCCGGCTGTCCGTTCTACTGCCTTCAAGTCATTGGTCGCAAGTGCCATTAAATCCCCGGTCCGGTTGCGTTGGTAAAAAGTTGGCGTCAGCTTTAATAAATGCGTAAAGAATTGGCTGCGCAACGTCCGTTCGAGTAAAAAGGCTGTCCCGAATAATTTCGCAAGCCACAAGTACGTCAGAATAAAAGACGTAATGGAAATAACGGTCAGACCTACCACATATTGAATCAATGTCGTCCGGTCCATGGATCCGGAACGTAGTCCGTCAATCACTTTTCCGATCAACCACGGTGGTGTCAAGTCAATGAAGCCGGTCACGATCAGTAGTAACACGGCAATCAAATACGATTTTTTATGTTCTTTCAGAAACCAACTGAGTTGGCGAAATAATCGCACGATGGCTCCCCCCTTTGTCGTTCATAATGGTGTTACACGTTTCCAAGCACGCAAAAAAGGCAGACGGATTTCCGGAGCAGTCCGAGAATCCATCTGCCTTTCTAAAGACGATGTGAATCGACGATATGGTCTGCGTGCTCGGGGAACGGATTCCCTGTCAATCGCACACTGAAAGTAGTGTTTATACGAGTTCGAGAGTCTCCGCCATATTCAGCTGTTTAATAAGTGCGTTTACAATTGGCTGTTTCATTTGACGGTTCCTCCTTTTCTTAATCTGAGCGTAGAATAGCATAATTATCGAACAATTGTCAATTTTGTGTCTAATCTTTTAAAATGAAGTGAAAACTTATATTCCGTCCGCTTCTTCCTGCTTAACCTGTTCGATCACTTCCGAAACGAGTGCATACGGAAATCCTTTTCGAACCAATGCTTGTTGTGTTTTTTGAACCCGGGCGAACGGTTCCAGGTTCCGATACTTCGGATAATATTTTCGTGCCTGGTACAAAGCGGCAGATTCTTCTGTGTCAGCTTCCACCTCTTCGAACACTTGTTGAATCCCGAGCTTCGAGACCTCCGATGAAAATCCGCGTTGCATCAGGGTTTGTTGCAGTTTCTGCTTTAGTTCCCGAACCGATCGGCGGGCCAGTTCTTTTTGTTTTTGCCGAAGAAACTTCAACACCTTTTCCAGCTCTTCTTCTTCCGTGAATGCTGTCAATGCCTGATCAATATACGTCTTTTGAATCTTCAGCATTTCTAAATCCCGGCGGATTTTACCCGGTCCTTGCGGTGTCGTCGCTTTTTTTGTCGCGGTATACGCTTCCGCAAATTGTTGATCGTTCAAATATTTTTGGTCGGTCAATCGTTTGATGGCATGCTTGACGGCATGTTCCGGCGTCTCTTTTTCGATCAAATACGATTCCACCTCGCTCGTCGCCCGCATCCGATATGACAGATGATTGAGTGATAAGCGGTACGCTTTTTGTTGTTCTTCCGCCGTCAGCACTTCCTTGACGAAATCATCGTCCAGCTCTTTATCCCGTTGCAGATTGTATTTGATTAGGATATCGGCATCAACGGCAAACGCATATTCTTCCTTCCCTTCACGCTCGATGTAGATATTAAAGCGTTCCGTATTTTTCTTTTGGGTTGAAATCCGTGTGATTTTCAAGTCGGTTCCTCCTTTTTCATCTTCTCCTGCAACGATAACATGTTGAATGAGGTTTGAGTGAAATGGACAAACGGGAACATATGTACAAGTATTCATATAGATTGAACGAAAGGATGACTCTAGTTATGAAAATAGCGATTACAGGCGGAACCGGAATGATTGGACAGGCATTAACAAAACGATTACTTAACGAAGGCCACCAGATTGTCATTTTAACCCGTTCACCGAAGGCAACAGAAGGTGCTGTCTCTTACGTTGAATGGCTGACGGATACAGCAACACCCGAACATCACTTAAACGATGTAAATGCCTTCATCCATTTAGCAGGTGCTTCCATCAATGAAGGGCGCTGGACAGAAGAACGTAAACGCGTCATCCTGGAGAGCCGGATTGACTCGACGAAAGAACTCGTCCGGATTATTCAGGGCCTCGATTCAAAACCGGATGTCGTCCTATCGGCTTCTGCCGTCGGAATTTACGGTCAGGACCGCCATCAGACGTTTACGGAAGAAACGACTATCCCCCCGACTGCCGACTTCCTCAGCCATGTCTGCGTCGCATGGGAAAATCTCGCTCAACCGATTGCCGACAGCGGTGTGCGTCTCGTTCATCCGCGAATTGGTGTCGTCCTCAGTACAGAAGGCGGTGCTTATCCATTGATGCGCCTGCCGTATACATTATTCGGCGGCGGCACGATGGGCGACGGGAAACAATGGGTTTCCTGGGTCCATATCGACGATCTTGTCGAACTGTTCCTGTTCGCACTGACGACACCGTCTGTCAACGGTCCGCTCAACATTACAGCCCCTCATCCGGAAACGATGCGCCGGTTTGGTCAAACGATTGGAAAAGTGTTGCACCGTCCGCACTGGTTACCGGCTCCACGCTTTGCCCTCGAGCTCGCTCTAGGAGAAAAAAGTGTTATCGTACTCGAGGGTGCCCGTGTCATTCCAAAAAAAGCTCTCGAAAACGGCTACAAGTTTCGGTATGCTGAATTAAAGGATGCACTTCAGAATCTCGAGCACACAAACTAATACAGGGGTTGAACAATGTTGGATGTTTTAATACGTAATGCACATATTTTTCCGATTACGTCAGATAATTTTTATGGCGATATCCGAATCAAAGATGGAAAGATTCATGAAATCAATGAATTGTTGGATGCCAAAGAGAACGAACGTGTCATCGAAGCAGAAGGCCGCTTCCTGCTTCCCGGTTTCATCGATGCCCACACCCATCTCGGTTTGTACGATGAAGGAACCGGTACAGTCGGAAACGATGCCAATGAAACCATTTTCGCGATGACGCCCCACTTGCGGGCAATCGACGGCGTGTATCCACTCGACGAAGGATTCAAAGAAGCGATCGAACATGGTGTCACGACGGTACAAGTCATGCCGGGCAGCATGAATATCATCGGTGGTGTCACAAGTGTCATCAAGACATATGGCCGCTTCATCGATGATATGATTTTACGGAAGTATGCCGGATTAAAAATTGCGCTCGGTGAAAATCCAAAACGTGTCCATAGTGCCGGTCGTGCCGGTGAATTGACGCGCATGGGAATCATGGGTATGTTGCGGGAAGCGTTTCTTGAAGTGAAGATGCAACGGACCGCAGATACATTTGCGCACCGGATGATTGAACGGGTCCTCAAAAAAGAAATGCCGCTCCGTGTCCACGCCCATCGAGCCGATGATATTTTATCAGCGATTCGTTTTGCAGAAGAGTTTGAGCTCGATGTCCGAATCGAACATTGTACAGAAGGTCATCTCGTTGCCAAAGAACTGCAACAATTACCGATTGAACATGTCACGGTTGGTCCGACCTTTACACGAAAGTCAAAAATCGAACTCAAAAATAAAACATGGGAAACGTATCGTGTCCTGCATGAACATGGTCTTGAAGTATCAATCACGACGGATCATCCGTACACACCGGTTCAATATTTAAATTTATGTGCCGGTCTTGCCGCCCGTGAAGGACTGCCGGTTGATATCGCGCTTCGTGCCATCACGATTAATCCGGCCCGTTCGATTGGCGTTGCGGATCGTGTCGGTTCCATTGAAGTTGGAAAAGATGCCGATCTTGTTCTTTGGAGTCACTTCCCGCTCGATTATCTGGCGAAGCCTTTGATGACCATGATTGACGGAAAAGTTATTTTTGAACATACCCATCTGACATCGATGTCTTAAGAAAAAAGCCTACGATTTTAACGGAAATCCGTTGAAAATCATAGGCTTTTTTTGTTATGAAAGTGAGGCTTTTTCGTTTGCAAGAAATGTCTTATTTTCGTATGTTTTTTCACAAAAATTATTTGCTTGCTTTTTTAAAAAAAGAAGGTAATATTATCTTATCCGACAACTGAAGAAGGCATACCATGCGCGGTTCAAACGAGTCAGACAGGTAGCTTTCGACAATCATTCTAGCGGTCTTAAGAAGGAGGAATGGAAGTATGCTCAAGCAACGGGAGCTGAGCGACTGCGCTGATTTGTTCGAACTGATGCAGCATCAAGACGTATATCCGTACGTCCGCCAAAAAACACGGTACTTTGATGAATTTCTGTTTACTACAAAGCAGGCAATCGAAGAGGAAGAACGCGGTGAGCTTGTCTCACGCACAATCCTAGACGAATTTGACCAACCAATCGGTACAATCAGTTTACTCGATATCGAAGGACAGTATGGGTTTCTCGGTACATGGTTAGGTAAACCGTATCATGGGAAAGGTTATAACAATCTTGCAAAAGAAGCATTCTTTGCAGAACTATTTTTTGATCTCGAATTCGAAAGTGTTTTCATGAAAATCCGGAAGACTAACATCCGTTCACAAAAAGCAGCGGAAAAACTGCCTTATGCTTTTTGTGCCGATGAATTACGACCAGCGTTACTTGAACAGCTGAACACCGGGGAAACTCAATTCACGTTGTACGAAGTCTCGAAATCAAGTTTTCAAATGTATATCCATGGCCGCGAATTCGAAACGGTCTACGAACAACAACTCGAAGCATGAGAGGCACCTGCCTCTTGTGCTTTTTTGTTCGTACATTTGATGCGGATCGAAAGCTTCAAATGGTATGATAATAAGGAAAATTCACCTGTCGGGAGAAGCCGTCACCTCTTCCTATATGAAATGGAGTGATTACTGATGCCAGAACAATCCTTTAAAATACTTGTCGTAGATGACGAAGCACAAATGCGTGATCTGCTTGTCTCGAATCTTCAAAAAGAAAACTATCAGACGACAACCGCTTCAAACGGTCAAGAAGCGCTTGATCAAATGCAACGCGATACGTTTCATCTTGTCTTGCTGGATGTCATGATGCCGGAAATGGATGGTTTAACGGCCTGCATGCGCATTCGTGAATTCTCGAATGTCCCGATCATCATGTTGACGGCTCGTTCTGACGAACTCGACCGGATTCATGGTCTGAAAATCGGTGCTGATGACTATATCACGAAACCGTTCAGTCCCCGTGAACTGTTGGCCCGTATCGAAGCGACACTCCGTCGGTCGCATCGCTTTACGGTCGATCAGTCGGCGACATTGACGATTGGTAAACTGGAACTCGATACAGAAAGCCGCAGTGTCCATGTCAGCGGAAAACCAATCAGTTTAACACGCAAGGAATTCGATTTACTTCATTTGTTCGTCCAAAACAACGACAAAGTCTTTTCCCGTGAACAATTGCTTGATCAGATTTGGGGAGCAGACTACATCGGAAACTTGCGGACGGTCGATACTCACATCAAAACACTTCGCCTGAAACTCGGTGAAGCCGGCGGCTCGATTCAGACGGTCTGGGGCATCGGATATAAATTCGAGGAAGTATGATTAAGCGGTATACCATTCGTCGCCGGATTTGGATTACGATTTGGTTCACAAGCGTTTTTTCTGCCGTCTTATTCGTCTTATTAACCTTTTATCTGTATGACCGGTTTTACCTTCAAACGCAGGAAGACCTGTTGCTCAACCGGGGTGAAAAACTGATTAACATTTATGAATCAGAGGGATTGTCCGGTGCCTTTTACGATGGGATGACCTATACGAATGAACTGACCGAATCCAAGGTGTTTTTCATCGATTTTCTGAAGAAAAATCCGACCGGTCTCCGGTTCCTGACGAATGCGGATATCGAACAGTTGCGCAATGGTGAAACCATCGTTTCAAGCCGGACCCATCCGATCGAAGGAACAGATATCTTAATGACCGGTTTCCCGATCATTGAGAACAACCGACTTGTCGGGACACTGATTCTGTATCTGGAACTCGGTCAAATCAGTGAACCGTTCCGCCCGCTTCGTCTGATGATCTTCTTTATGATTGGATTGATTGTGCTGAATCTTGTGATTTTCGGCCGTCAAATCATCGATACGATCATTCGTCCACTGATTGATATGAAACGGGCTTCCACCGTCTATGCTCAAGGGGACTTTGCTTACCGGATTCCGATCCAATCGGATGACGAAATCGGGGAACTGGCAGAAACCTTAAATAAGATGGCCGAATCTCTCGGTGAAGTGGATGAACAGCGGAAGGAATTTTTAGCGAACGTCAGTCATGAATTACGGACACCACTCTCCTATATCCGCGGTTATACGGAAATGATGCAAGACAAAGCATTGGATGAAAAAACGCGGGATCAATATTATCAGATCATCGAGCGGGAAACGGAACGGTTGCAACGCCTCGTCAATGACTTGCTTGATCTCGCCCAACTTGAACGAGACTCGTATCCGATGACGAAGCAACCGCTTGTTTTCAGCCAAGTCCTGGAAGATGTCGTTTACCGGATGGAACCGATTGCGAAAGCAAAAGGCGTGTCCATCGTCACCGATTTTGATCCAAGTCAAATCGTTCTCGGTGACAATGACCGTTTGGAACAAGTCATCGGAAACCTGTTGGACAATGCTTTACGCTACACCCCTGCTTCAAGACATATCTATCTGTCGACGAAAACAGAAGGTGATCATACCGTCTGTACAATCCGGGACGAAGGAGAAGGCATTCCGCCGGAACACTTGGAGCGCTTGACGAAGCGATTTTACCGGGTCGATAAATCACGAACACGAAAAGATGGCGGAACAGGTCTTGGACTTGCCATCACGAAACACATCATTGACCGGCACGACGGAACCATTTCATTCGAATCCGCTCTCGGTCAGGGAACAACCGTCCTGATCACGTTACCGTTGTTACCGGACGAGGACGACGGGTTCTCTTAATGTCACGGTTTTTGATTGGTTAATGGAATAGCATTGATTGCTCTACGCCTGAAAGGACGTTTTATTATCGAAGCAACACTCCTTGGTTGGTTGCAGCAAGCGGATATGTTTGCTGTACCAATCAGTCTTTTAGTCAGTATCGTCATCAGTCTGTTCGGCGTTGTGCCAAGTGCCTTCGTCACGGCAGCGAATTTACTTTATTTCGGTTTTTGGGATGGACTGCATTTATCTTTTCTTGGCGAAGCTTTAGGTGCCGGAGTGGCCTTTTATGTCTATCGTCATGGTTTCCGGCGTGTCGAACCGCTGATTCAGTCCCCGTTCGTCTTGAAGTGGCTCGCCAGGTTAACGAAGCAAACCGGTTGGGATGCCTTTTGGACAATTCTTTTTTTACGGCTGTTGCCGTTTGCGCCATCCGGACTCGTCACATTTTTAAGTGCGACAAGCGGTGTCTCGACACTTGTCTTTTTAACTGCCAGTACGATTGGAAAAGTTCCCGCATTGGTCCTCGAAGCTTTCGCCGTCAATGAATTGATCGAACGGGATTCGATGATCCCGTGGCTGATTGTTGGACTGTTTTTGGTGTTTTATCTGATTTATCTTTATAAAAAACGGTTGCATCCATCGAGGGATATCGATTGATGCAACCGTTTTCTTCGTATAGTGTAGAGAAGTAAACAAAGGAGGAACAAGCATGGAATTACGTTCATTTGGCAACACTGACATCCAAGTCTCCCCTCTCGGATTTGGTGCCGGTCATATCGGTTCCGATGATTTATCCGATCAGCAAGCAAGCTATATCCTCCATCAAGCGTTGGATGCAGGCATCCGTCTATTTGATACCGCCCGCGGTTACGGTTTATCCGAACAACGGCTCGGTGACTTTTTGAAGCAGCACCGCCATGATGTCGTCCTGTCGACGAAGGTCGGGTATGATGTCCCGCGTACGCAAGACTGGACATTCCAAGCTGTTGTCGGCGGGATTGATCAAGCCCTTTTGACGATGAAAACAGACTTTATCGATATCGTCCATTTGCATTCCTGCAGTAAAGAGATACTGGCTCAAGATGACGTCATCGAGGCGCTCGAGCGGGCGAAACAGGCCGGAAAAGTCCGACTGATTGCTTATTCAGGCGACCGGGAAGATCTCGACTATGCCATCACGACGGGACGATTCGACAGTTTTCAAACGTCCGTTAATCTGTATGATCAACGGGCATTGAATGATTCAATCCCGCTGATTCATCATCAACAAAAAGGTATCATCGCCAAACGTCCGATTGCCAATGCACCATGGCGGTTTGAGTCCCGGCCGGCCGGGCAATATGTCGAACCTTACTGGGAACGGGCACAGCAACTCGATTTCCCGCTTGAAGAAGCTTCTTGGCTTGAAACCGCACTCCGGTTTACCGTTTTTGAACCCGGTGTCACAAGTGCCATCATCGGAACAGCCAATCCGGAGCATCTGGTCCAAAATATCCGCTTGTTGGAAAAAGGACCTTTACCGGCAGAACGGGTCGCTGATCTCAAACGGTGTTTTCAAGAACAGGATGAAAATTGGTTACAACAAACTTAAAAAGTCGTGAGACGGAACAAAAAGGAAAACGGCTTCAGTCGCCGTTTTCCTTTTTTTCATATAGAAATCACTTCATATATCCGTTCGATCTGTTTAAAACTTTTTCTTTTTCTTTTTCTCTAGTACAACGATGGCTTCGACATGCGCCGTTTGCGGGAACATGTCGTACGGCTGGATGTAGCTGACTTTGTAGCCGGCTTTCATCAAATGATCGCAGTCACGTGCCAACGTTTGTGGATTACAGGAAACATAAATGATTTTTTTCGCTTTTGACGAAATCATTGCGTTCAACAGTTGCGTATCACATCCTGAACGAGGCGGATCGACGATGAAGACGTCTGGAATCCATCCTTCTTTCACCCAGCGCGGAATCCAAGTTTCTGCTTTCCCGACCACGTACTGTGCGTGGTTAAATCCGTATTGTTTCATGTGTGCCGTCGCATCTTCGACCGCTTCCTCGACGATTTCCATTCCACGGACTTCTTTTGCACCTTTTGCAATCCAAAGACCAATCGAGCCGACACCTGCATAAGCATCAACAACACGTTCTTCGCCCGTCAAGGCTGCTGCTTTAACGATTTCACCGTACATCCGTTCGGCTTGTTCCGGATTCAACTGGAAGAAGGCACGCGGTGACAATTGATACGTGAACTCACCCATCTGTTCCTCGATTCGTTCCACACCGCGCAAAATTTCCGTTTGTTCACCGAAGACACGTGACGTCAATTTATCATTAATGTTCAAGGCGACTGAAATCACACCCGGAATATCATAGATATCGCGTGACAAACCTTCAAGATCCTTAAAGCCGTCTTTGAACGCGACTAACACGACTTGAATTTCACCTGTCTTGATGCCTGTCCGAACGACGATGTTCCGGATGACACCGTCTTGTTTGGCCGAATTGTAGACCGGAACGTTGTAGTCATTCAAAATTTTCGTCACGGCTTTGTTGACGCGTAACGTCTCTTTGTTTTGAACGATACACTCGTCGATTGCAACGAGACGGTTCGAGTTCGCTGAGTACAATCCACTGACGATTTGTGTTCCTTCTTTTCCGACCGCAAACTGTGATTTATTCCGGTATTCCCATTCCGTCGTCCCGATTGTCGGACGAATATCCGATTTCTCGACATTCAGCTTCGTCGATTTCGTAAAGGCATTTCGGACCATGTCTTCTTTATAACGGAGTTGCCCTTCGTAGCTCATATGTTGGAGCTGACATCCGCCGCACTGGCTGTAGATCGGGCATAACGGTGTCACACGGTCCGGTGAACGGACATCACGTTTCAAGATTTTTGCATTCGCAAAGTTATTATGGATTTCTGTAATCTCGATTTGAGCCGTTTCCCCGACAAGCAGACCTGGAATGAAGACGATTTGTCGTTCGAGTGTCGCGATTCCTTCTCCGTTGATTCCCATGCGTAAGCAGGTTACGGAACGAATTTCGCCTACCTGTAGTTTAATTTTAGTTGTCATCTGATTCATCCTTTCCATGATCCAAATCAAAAAGCGGTCATTTCGAACCGCTCTCTGATTCCTCATGTTCCTTCATATCTTTTGCATAACGAAGCACCTTGGCTTTCAACTGATCCAAGGAGACGGCTAAACGTTCCAAATCCTCAATATCTGATGTTTCATCCAATGAATCGATCGTATGGCATAAAAGCTGCATTCTTGATTTTAGCACATTCATCTGCCCAAGTTTATCAGTTCTTGCTTTTCCCATTATTCTGACTTCCTTTCTTGTTCTTTATTCCTGTATACATTTAGCATACGATACGTAGTGAAGCTTTAAAAAGGAGGAAAATGTATCATGTCATTAAAATCACCCATCACCATCAAAAATGATCCGTGGGAAGCGTACCGTGATATCGAACAGTACGGACAAGCCCGACTGACGAACATCGAAGTCACGACGACGACCCTTTGTAACATGCGCTGTGAACATTGTGCCGTCGGCTATATGTTGTCGAACAGTGAAACACCTACCATCCCGGTCGAACTGCTCATCAAACGACTGGACGAGATTGAACATCTGCGTGCCTTCTCGATTACAGGCGGAGAACCGATGCTGTCGATGAAATCGGTCCGGGAATACGTCGTGCCCTTACTTAAGTATGCCCACGAACGGGGAGCTAAAACCCAAATCAATTCAAATTTAACACTTCCCCTTTCGCGGTACGAGCTGATCATCCCGTATCTTGACGTCTTACATATTTCACATAACTGGGGAACTGCGGACGACTTTATTGATGGCGGCTTCGCCATGATGGAACGGAAACCCTCTCGTGAAGCACGGACGAAGCTGTTTGAACAGATGAAGGAAAACGCCCGGATTCTGAACGCACGTGGCGTCCTCGTTTCAGCAGAAACGATGATTAACAAGCGAACACTGCCACATCTAGAAGCCATCCACCAGGAAATCGTTGAGATGGGATGTGTCCGCCATGAAGTTCATCCAATGTACCCGGCAGATTTCGCCTCGATGATTGAAGCCGCCAGTCTGGATGAAATCCGTGACGGCATCCATCGTCTTCTTGATGTCCGGGATCCAAATGTCTGGATGTTATTCGGTACCCTGCCATTTTATGCCTGCTCGATGAAAGAAGAAGATTTAGAGCTCCACCGTCGTTTACGTCAGGAACCAAATGTTTCCGTCCGTAATGACCCTGACGGCCGATCACGCCTGAACGTCAATATCTTTGACGGTGAAATCATCGTGACGGATTTCGGGGATGAACTTGCCTCACTCGGGACGATTCAGGACACTTCCTTCAACGATGCGTATGCGATGTGGCAAAAAACTGAGCTCAATCAAAGTTTGTCCTGTCACTGTCCCGCCATTCAATGTCTCGGTCCAAATGCACTCGTCAAAAATGCCTATTATCCGGAAGTCGATTTCCTACAGCAATCCAGCCGCCTCTGACCAGGTTTGAGTCTCTTTCAAAACGGGAAAAGTCTGTCACAAAGTTGACACACTTTCCTTGTTCGAAGGGGGTTTCAAAAATGGAATGGCTCGTCGGGATTGTCGCGATTATCGGAATGTTCAGTATGGTACTTGGAATCATGATGATTGGCATTCGAGCGTCTCACAGTATCGAACACGATGAAGTGTTCGACCAAACGGATTGGGACGAACATCTTTTGCATATGCCACGTCCAACACGGTTCGAACCAACTGAACAAAAAGAACAATAAGCATAACATGTCCCGGATGTACAGACGTACATCCGGGACATGTTATGCTTATATAAAAAAGGAAAGGCAGTTGTTTGATTTGTCGCGTCGCTTTGCTTTGATTCTTTCGATTGTATTTATTTCAGGTTTCACCCAAGGATTACTCATCCCGCTGCTTTCCATTTTGCTCGAACGTCAAGGAACACCCGCTTACATAAATGGACTGAGTGCTGCTGTACTATATATTGGTGTCATCGTCGCAGCACCCTTGATGGAAAAACCGTTGCGGCGCCATGGGTATGTTCCTGTCATCTCGTTCGGTCTTGCTTTAGTGGCTGTTGCCGTCTTTGCTTTCCCGCTCATCCCAAGCGTTCTCGCTTGGATGGTACTGCGATTCGTCGTCGGCTTCGGGGATCAGACTCTCCATTACGGTTCTCAAGTTTGGATTACCTCCATTACACCGAACCATAAGCTTGGCCGGACGATGTCTCTGTACGGCATGGCATTTGGACTCGGTTTTGCCCTTGGACCACTTGCCGCACCACTCGTCGACTGGATCAGTTGGCTGCCGTTCGTCTTGACCGGAACACTGACTGTCCTCGTCCTGATTGCCTTAAGACGAGTACCGAACGAGAAGCCGTCTGATGTCATGCCGGAAGAGCTTCAGTCTGCGGCTTCCCGTTATCGTCTTGTCTTGACGAGTGCTTGGTTTACATTGTTGCCCGGCTTCACATACGGCTTTTTAGAAGCGACATTGAACGCCAGCTTTCCTGTATTTGCAACACGAAACGGCTATGAGCTATCCCAGACGAGTACGTTGATCACAACTTTTGTCGTCAGTTCCTTATTGATGCAATTACCGCTTGGACGTCTCGCCGATCATTTCGGAAAACGGCGGACGCTGATCACTGTCCTCAGCATCGGATCTTTCGCATTTTTGACAGCCTGTTTTTTATTCCAAAGCTACGGTGCATTGTTCCTGATTTTTGCAATCAGCGGCATGGCTCTAGGTTCGACGTATTCTTTAGGCGTCGCTTATATGACCGAACAGCTGCCAAATCATCTGCTGCCGACCGGGAACCTGCTTGCCGGGATTTCGTTTAGCCTCGGTTCGATTCTAGGTCCGATTTCCGGTAGTTTATTCGTCATGTTGCCCCCAGGATTCTATTTCATTTTATTCGTACTGGTTCTCGCGACACTCGCTTATCTTCTTTTTCGTTCAAAGCCTGTATCCCGGTTGCTGTAAATAAGCAAAGACGGTCGTCCCATATGGAACGACCGTCTTTTTATTTTACGATTCCTTCTTGCCGAAAACTGTGCCAGAGCTTATCGTCGATTGCGTACGGCTGTTCTTTTGCACGTTTCAATTCTTCCGTTTCCAATAAGACGATGACCTCTCGACCGTTGATTGACCAAACGGAGTCGTATCCTCTTTCCGCCTCAACGATTTCCACCGCGACATCCCCATGCGTCTCTTTTAGTTGTTGACTGACACTGGTGACGACAAAGCGAGCAAACTCATCCCGCGGACGACGGTTGGCAATGATCTTTCGAACGATCTCATTCCGTTCCACTTCTCTCATCTCCTTTCGTTTTTTGGTTGCACTAGCCTTTATGGCAAGGCCGAATCGGTGGTTTTATGACCGTACAGAAAAAGCCGAACGAGTCGGCTCAGCAACAAACGATTAAAAATAACAGATTGATTGAGACTATTTTTGCATGATTCAGAATCTTCGTCAACTCCGCTTTTGAAACCAAATCGGAAGGTACGTCGATACAAGAATGCCTGCAACGACAAACAACAGACCGATAAAAGCTTGCGGTGGAATGGATTCCCCGAGAATGAGCGCAGATAACGTCACGCCGTAAATCGGGACAAAAAACATGAACAGTGACACGCGGCTGACCGGATTATATTTCATCAAAAGATTCCATAACGTGAATCCAGTCGCTGACAAAAATGCTAAATAAACAAGCATCCAGACCGTCGTACTCGTGAAGCTAAACGGGAACCAGTCCCCATTCAAGACGGCTCCGACGATGAATAAACCAATTGATCCGATGACCATGGCCCAACCCGTCATCGGTGCGACCGGGTAACTTGCCGAATATTCCTTAGCGATTAAATTTCCGAATGCGCCGGAAATCATGGCGAGAATCAGTAAGACTTCACCACTCCCAAACGATACACCGGCTGACCCTTGCGGCCAGTTGGCTAAAATCACGCCCGTAAATCCTAAAAACAAGGCCAGTCCTTTGAATCGATTCAACCGGTCATCTTCATACCGGAAATGGGCGAGCAACATTTGAAAGAAAGAAGTCGATCCGGCAATGATCGATCCTTGAACCCCGGTCGATAAGGAAAGCCCGATATAAAAGAACACATATTGAAGAAACGTCAAAAAGAAGCCAAGCCGGCTGTACGCGAGTGTCCGCTTTTTTAATGTAATCGGTTGCTTAAAAATCAGGACGCTGACAATAAGCAATAAGACGCCGGCGATAAAAAAGCGGTAACTGGCAAACAACAGTTGTTCTCCGTATTCCGTTGAAGTAATGGCAAGCAGCGTATAACTTTTTTTGATGAAGGGAAACGCACTTCCCCAAAGGAAGGTCGTCACTAAAGCGAGCACAACCATACCAAATCGATCGGTCAATATTTTTTTCATTTTTGCTAATTCCTTTCCTGTTCCTTTTGACATAGACATGGTATAGTAGTTTTACAGATAATAATTATTATAATCTAGCGACAATGAAACTCATTATCATTCACGAGAAAACGTTGGTAATCAACATTCTCATTGTTTTAACATAATGATTTCTTTTCTCATTTAGACTTGAAAGGAGCTTTTCCATATGACTACCTCTACTACTACTGATGTCCATCAGCGTTCCGCTCTCCGTCATGCTTGGGAGGAACATCACGAATTGATTTTAGCACTCTTTAGCGGAATATTGATTTTAATTGCCTATACGCTCGAAAAGATCAACATTCCAGCCACAGGCTATGTCACGCTTTATCTCTCCGCTTACTTAATCGGAGGCTATGCGAAAGCAAAAGAAGGATTAACGGAAACCTATCATGACAAAACCTTGAATGTAGAATTATTGATGATTTTGGCTGCTATCGGTGCAGCAGCTATCGGATACTGGATGGAAGGTGCCATCTTGATTTTCATCTTCGCTTTATCCGGTGCTCTTGAAACCTACACTATGAATAAAAACGAACGGGCACTGCAAAGTTTAATGTCCTTACAGCCGGAAGAAGCCACGCGATTAAATGCCGATGGTAAGCTTGAAGTCGTTGGTCTTGAGCAATTGGTCGTCGGAGAACTCGTCTACGTCCGCCCGGGGGAACGTATCCCTGTCGACGGAACCATCATCCGTGGTCAAGCTGCGATTGAAGAAGCATCGATTACCGGCGAATCAATTCCGGTTGAAAAACAAGTAGGCGATACCGTTTACAATTCAACGGTCAACATGAACGGTGTGTTGACGATCGAGATGACAAAAGCCGCAGACGAGTCCCTGTTCCAAAAAATCATTCACATGGTTCAAAACGCTCAAAGCGAACAATCACCATCCGCACAATTCATCGAACGGTTCGAAAGCCGTTACGTCAAAATCGTCTTACTCGTCGTCGCCTTGATGATGGTTGTCCCCCATTACTTAATTGGTTGGACATTTGAAACGAGTATCTATCGGGCCATGATTTTACTCGTCGTCGCTTCTCCTTGTGCTTTGGTCGCTTCGATCACACCGGCTGCTTTAGCAGCAATCGCCGCTTCTGCTAGAAACGGTGTCTTATTTAAAGGTGGGGCACATATCGAGACACTTGGACAAGTCGATACGATCGTCTTTGATAAAACCGGGACATTAACGACCGGGAAACCTATCGTCACGGAAAGCCATTATGCTGACGAAATTGATGCATTCGCCGTCAAACAAGTGGTCGCATCCATTGAAGCACAATCGAATCATCCGCTGGCACAAGCGATTGTTACACACTTAAAAACGGATATCATCGAACCATCCGCTTTCAAGGATGTGACAGGCTACGGAATCGAAGCTACAGTTTCCGGTCAAACGTACCGGATTGGAAAATATGCGTTCCACGAAGGATTGACCGATCCTTTCCTATCGATGGAGCAAACGTTAAAAGAACAAGGAAATACAATCGTCTATGTCAGTAACGGACAGTCAATTATTGCGCTCTATGCATTACGGGATACGATTCGTCCTGAAGCCAAGACAGCTATCGCGTCGTTAAATGCACTTGGGATCACGACGATCATGTTGACAGGAGACAACCCTGTGACTGCTGCTGCGATTTCGAAGGAAGCGGGCCTGACAGATTACGTTGCCGAATGTCTTCCTGAAGACAAAGTACGTTATATCAAGCAGTACCAGACTGAAGGAAAAACAGTCGCTATGGTCGGGGACGGAATTAATGATGCTCCCGCTCTTGCACTTGCACATGTCGGTATCGCAATGGGTGAAGGAACAGATGCTGCTCTTGAAACAGCCGATGTCGTCTTGATGAAAAATGATTTAGGACGCCTGGCTTATGCCGTCAACAAAGCGCGTAAGATGAATCGTGTCGTCAAACAAAACATCACACTCGCAATCGGTGTCATTCTTCTGCTAATCATTTCGAATTTGTCACAGTTCCTCATCATGCCGTTCGCAGTTGTCGGTCATGAAGGTTCGACCATTCTTGTCATTTTGAACGGATTACGCCTCCTTCAAAAAGATATGCCTCTCCCGGCAACTCCTGCAACTTTTTCAAAACAAGCAGCAGCGTAATCCAATCAAAAAGCATCTACCGTCGATTACCGACAGTAGATGCTTTTTTGGTGTGACGTTCAAAGAATAGATGGAGCTTAAAATCAACCAAATGTATTGGTTGGAATCGAGTCCAGATCCGCTTGCTCTTTTAATCGTTTTTCTTCCATCTTTTTCGGATCTGCTTTTTTCATGAAACGTTCCCACGACGCATTCAGTTCAGAGCCGAGTAAAATGATCAACCCTGTAAAATACAACCATAACAACACGATGACGACACTTCCGAGCGAACCGTACGTTTGATTGTAATTTGAGAAATTCGATACATAAAATCCGAATCCAACCGATAACAACTGCCATACGATGACACCGAAAACCGCCCCGGGAATCGCTTCTTTAAAGGAAATCGGACGTTTCGGAGCGACACGGTAGAAGATCGACAAAATCAAAATCAGCAAAATAGTCGAAATGGCATATCGCAAGACCGTCAACAGGATTTTTTGCCCCATATCAATCGGCAGGACAAAGTTGGCTAAGTAACTGATGATCGGCCCACCTAATACGTTCAAGACAATCAACAAGAGCATTCCGATTCCGAGCACAACGGTCAGAATCAATGCGATTCCACGTGCTGCGACGAATCCACGGGGTGAAAAATCACCATAGGCATGATTGGCTGTCGTAATCAGACGATCGACGCCTTTGGAAGCCGACCAGATCGCTAAAATCGCCCCGATTGACAAGAGACCGCCTTGCGGTTCCTTGATTGCTTGGAAAATGACATCCGTAAACGTATTGACCGATCCACCCGGCGCCAAATCACGAATTTGGGATTCAAGCGTCTGTTGATCAATATCAAAGAATGATAATACTGAAATAACAAAAATAATGCCTGGAAAAATCGATAAGAACCAATAATAAGCTAACGTTCCTGCGTAATCCGTAATGTTGTGATCGGACATGCGTTGCTTTAGATTAAGGGCTAACCCTTTAGGATCACGTGTATGCGCCATCATCATCTCCCCTTCATAAAAAAGAGGCAGTCCAGGACTACCTCATTGTCTTACTATACTTTTTCCCTGTTTATTTCAACTAAAACCTCAATTATCTATAAGCTCGATATCATAAAAACGTTCCGTCATCTTCGTCAATTTTTGTACAAGCGATGTCGGACGAACCGGTAAATGAATCAGCTCTTCACGTTTGATCCAGAGCGGTGTATATCCGGACGACAGATCCTCGAATTCTTCTCCCGTCCCTGTTCCAAATATACCACCCGTCATTTTTGCCCAGTAATACGGATTGTCCAATCCGTTAAATCGAACATTCGCGGCAACTCCCTCAAGTTCCACGTCCACTCCAAGCTCTTCATGCGCTTCCCGGATGGCGGTTTCTTCTAATGTTGCGCCTGCTTCTCGTCCGCCGCCCGGAAACACATAGTAGGTCTCACCCGGCTTATCCCGACGAATCAAGGCAACTTCATCTGCTTCATTGATTAGAATAATGGCACTTCTTTGAATCGGCATTGATTTTCACTCCTCCTCATCATCTGAGGACTCAACGAATGGTCTCAAGCATTTCTGGAATCAATCCATTTTCCGTGGATGCAATGACTTGTGCGGCAACCTTCATTCCAAGTTTAAGTGCATCTTCTGCCCGCTTGGATTCCGTCAATTCGGAAAGCACGGCAGAAAAGAATGAATCTCCAGCACCTGTTGAGTCAACTACTTTCACTTTTTTCGTCCCAACATGACCAGAAGTCGCTGTCCGGCGGTCCACATAGACAGCACCTAACTCACTCATTGTGACAACCGTG
The DNA here is from genome assembly GCF_049942815.1 of Exiguobacterium sp. R-39. Classification (NCBI taxonomy): domain Bacteria; kingdom Bacillati; phylum Bacillota; class Bacilli; order Caryophanales; genus Exiguobacterium; species Exiguobacterium sp. R-39. The sequence goes on along the minus strand of NZ_CP187965.1, from coordinate 657,443 downwards.
AAGGGTGCTCCTTTTTTCGCCAGTTCGTTCGCTACATGAATGGCGTCTTCTACCGTTACAATCGATAGGTCCGATAAAATCTCAGCTTCTTCACGGCTACAGATGAAGCCCGTAAATCCTTGTAAGAGGTGGCGATTACGCTCAATCACACTCAAATGTCCACAGACGCCGTAAAGCGGTAACTCCATTTTGCGACAGATATGAATCAACCGTTCGAGAACTGTCACCGATAAATCCAAATCGATCGCAACTGCATCCACTCCGTCAAGCGCATAGACGGATTGACGAAGAATGGCTTCTTCCAGGAGTTTAGCGTCCGGTTGTTTAGAAATCGACGTCTGTAAATCTCCTTCATTGTCCATGACTGCAAGCCACATCCCCATTCCATGATCTTCGAGCATCTCTACATGATCGACGTTGGCCCCATAAGATTTTAACTCTTCGAGTACCCCGACACCGATTTGATCGTTCGTAACCGTCGAGATAAAACGAACATCATTTCCGAGAACAGCGAGATTTTGTGCTACGTTCCGTCCTGTACCACCATTCGAGAAGGTGATATCCCCGACGTTTTTCGCATCCTTATGCAAGGGTGCAAACGAAGTTCCTTTTATGTCGACGAATACTTTTCCGATTACCGCAATTTTATTCATTCCTGTTCCACCTCTAAAAAAATTTCATGAACCCGAAGGATTTATACGCGTTCTAGGCACATTGCCTCCATTATAGTAAAATTTCAAAACTGTTACAACCAATCAGACCCTTCATGATCCCAACAAAAAAATCCCGACGATGACAGTTTTGTCTGTCGATCGTTCGGGATTCCATTCAAAAAAGCGTTATTGTTTCCATCAGAGATTGGCGATGGTCAAACTGATCGCAAGCAATAATCCAAAGATTGTATTGACCTTCCCCGTCTGCGCCATACCCGGCATTAATTCCTGCGGCGGCAGGTCACGCCAGAACAGTTTCACGGCTTTAATCATCAGTGGAATGCTTAAAAGAGCAAGCAGTGCCCACCATGTGACGTTAAAGGCCAGTACGGCAATCAACAGCGACAGGACGGCAGCAGCAAAAAAGGCGATCAGCACATAGACTGCTTTTTGGTGACCGACTAAGCAGGCAATCGTCTTTCGTCCATTGACTTTGTCATTGTCGAGATCACGGATATTGTTCGCGAGTAGAATCGATCCAATTAAAATGGATACCGGAATCGAAATTGCGACTGCTTCTGTCGGAACATAACCGATTTGCAGATAAGCTGAGATCGCGATGATGACATACCCCATGAAAAAACCGGCGACGATTTCTCCGAACGGTGTATAAGCGATCGGTAATGGTCCTCCTGTGTAGATGTAACCAACGAACATCGAAACGATTCCAATCAAAAGCAACCACCATGTTGTTTCAAGGCACAAATAGATACCAAGCAGGGCCGAGATGCCGTATAACGAGAAGGCAAATGCTAAAATCGTTCCCGGCTTAAAACCGTCGCGGACAATCGATCCTCCGATCCCCACCGATTCTTCCGTATCGAGTCCCCGCTTGTAATCATAATATTCATTAAATAAGTTCGTCGCAATCTGAATCAGCATCGATGCGATCAACATGGCAAAAAACAGATCCATCCGTAACGATTCGATCCGTGGTGCCACGATAGCCGTTCCTACGACGACCGGCACAAAACTTGCCGTCAACGTATGCGGTCGTGTCATTCGCCAATATACAGCGATTGATTTATTCATATAATAAACCCCTTTCCTGTCTAAGTGTATCGGGTTTCGTTTTTTACTGTCAATGCTCAATCCCAGATAGCTTATTCCTTCTTTTTTTCAGATAAAAAGTTTACACTGAGAATAAGTGAAACGTATCACAGTATCTTTAGACTAGGGGGCAATGAGCGGTATGGCTTACGCTCAACATGAGCTTAAACAATGTATTGAACGTGCTGTTGGTCATGCAAATGCATATCAACGGTCTATTATCGCCGCGTATTCGTGGAATGTCGAGACGCAGGATGTCAGCGCACTGTCATTCGGAACAGAAGAACGCTTTTATTTTACGACACCTGATCGGTCCATGCGTGCCATTGGTTTTGGCATTACGCAACAACTAAAGACGGCAGGACACGATCGTTTCTTACGGATGCAGTCCATGTGGTCAAATTTGAATCGGGATCATGTCGGCACCGATTTATTTGCCTTTTGCGGCTTTTCTTTTTCTGAACTCAAGCATACTGAATATCGTTGGTCTTCTTTTGGAGAAGCGTCGATGACCATTCCCAAGTATCTTTACTTGGAACAGGATGGACGAACGACGGTAACGGTTTTTGCGTTCGTTGAACCGCAATCTAACGCAGAAAAGATTCTCAACCAGTTGGCAGTAGAATATGCAGAATTGCATACACCGAAGTCCACTCCATTCGTGACACGGATTCGTCTGACGCGTGACGGAAATGATGCTTTTGAAGCCTCGTTTCATCAAGCGGCACAACTCTTAAAAACGTCACTTAAAAAAATCGTCTTAGCCCGTGAGGTCGTCTATGAGCTCGATCAGCCAATTGATTTGGCAGGACTCGTCGAAGAACTCGAGTCTTCGCAGCCGGGCAGTTATATCTTCTTCTTTCAACCGACGACAGATGAAGCTTTCCTTGGTGCGACGCCGGAACGATTGATTTTAAAATCCGGTCTTGAGCTCAAAACAGCCGCCGTTGCCGGATCCGCTCCTCGACACGCGATTGAGACGACAGATGCCGCACTGGGACAGTCATTGTTACAGGATGATAAAAACCGTGTCGAACACGCGATTGTCGTCGACTCGATTGAAAATACACTTCAAGGACTCTCGACAGCGATCACCAAACCGGATGAACCGATGTTGCTGAAGAATCGCCATATCCAGCATCTCTATACGCCGATCAATGCAACACTTTCACCTGAAGTCAGTCTGTTTCAGCTGATCGAGAAGCTTCACCCTACACCTGCACTGGGTGGAGAACCCAAGGAGGCGGCCGTCGCTGCGATCCGCGAAATCGAAACGTTCGAACGTGGCTGGTACGGTTCTCCCGTCGGTTGGATGGACGGACAGGAAAATGGTGAATTCATCGTCGCCATCCGCTCCGGTCTGTTCACCGACCGCTCGGCTGTTCTTTATGCGGGTTGCGGGATTGTCGAAGGATCTGTTCTCCAAAGTGAACTGGAAGAAACCGATACAAAACTATCACCGATGTTACAGGCCCTGTCGCATCTTTGTACGATAGAAAAGGATGATATTTATGTTGACTAAATGGATGCATGCATTAATCGATAATTTAGTGAAAGGCGGAGTCCGGGATTTTGTCATCAGTCCCGGATCTCGTTCGACCCCCCTTGCCATCGCTGCTTTTCTTCACCCTTTTAGCCGTACCCACGTCCTCGTTGACGAACGGTCGGCTAGTTTTTTTGCCCTTGGTTTAACACGTGCGGAAGATACATTGCGTCCGGTCGCTTTGATTTGTACGAGCGGAACGGCAGCCACGAATTATTATTCTGCCGTGACGGAAGCAAACATCTTCGAGTTGCCGTTAATCGTATTGACGGCGGATCGCCCCCATGAATTACGTGGAGTCGGTGCCCCCCAAGCGATTGATCAAGTCGGTCTATACGGGAAGCAGGTACGGCATGCCTTTGACCTGCCGCTGCCGGAAGATACTGCTCTTCCGTACGTACAGCACGTAGCGGAACGCGCCGTTCTTCTCGCCCTGGCAGAGCCTGCTGGTCCGGTCCATATCAATATTCCACTTCGGGAACCATTGATTCCAGAACTGGATTTACTGCAAACGGGTCAGCCGGTCGGACAACCGCATCAACCGGCAGTAGAAAAACATACACAAAAATGGATTGAAATTTTATCAATTCCGCGTCTTTTGATTGTCATCGGACCTCAACTTTCTCTTGCGGATACACAAATCATCCTTGACTATGCCGACCGTGCGCGGATTCCGGTTTTAGCCGATCCATTGAGTCAAGGCCGCCGTTCTTCTAACGATACGGTTTTCAGCTATTACGATACCTGGTTAAAAGAAACAGCGATTCACGATGATATCCGACCGGATCATATTTTACGATTCGGTGCGATGCCGACATCAAAACCATATCTTCTTTGGTCAAAAGGTATTCCAACGACAGTTGTCGGGCATCCCGGAAATTGGCGTGATCCCCAGTTGCAGGCCCACTTTTTAAGTGGTCATCCGAGCCAAATGAAGACTGTCCCCGTCATAACGCATGATGTATCTTATCTCAAGACCCTTCAACGGGCAGAGCACATCGTCCAGACTGTCTTTTCTTCTTTGGATGCAGACCAGCTGACGGAATACAACGTCGTCCGGGCATTAAATGATTTAACGGAAGGCAGTCTATTTGTTTCGAACAGTATGCCGATCCGCGACCTCGATACGTTTTTACCGACGCGTACGCCGCTGCGTATCCTCGCCAATCGAGGAGCCAATGGCATTGACGGGATTCTTTCAAGTGCCCTCGGCGCAACATATGAAGCCGACAATCGTTACCTCCTGGTCGGTGATCTTGCGTTCTTACATGACATCAACGGATTGATGATGGCACGATCTGTCCCGATCACGATACTTTTAGTGAATAACACCGGCGGCGGTATCTTTAGTTTTCTACCGCAACAAAATCTTGATCCTGCTTTGTTTGAACCCCTTTTTGGAACGGCACAAGACGTTGATTTCAGCCACTTGGCTGCCGGCTACGGGGTAGAATATGAACGGATTTCATCGATTACGCAGCTCAAGTCGACGTTGCAGCAACAAGCGACTGCGACACGTGTCTTGGAAATCGTCACCGATCGTCCGGAAAACGTTCGTCTCCACCGCTTGATTTGGGAACAGACGAATCAGGCATTGCAGGACGCATTCCGATGAAACTGCGGCATCAGGAATACCATGTCGAGATGACAGGAAGCGGTCCGCCTTTGTTGCTATTACACGGTTTTACCGGGAGCAGTGCCACATGGGATCTGCTCGAAAGCCGGTTGCAATCAGACTATACCGTCTATCGGATTGATTTGCTCGGACATGGTCGGACAGCTGCTGCTCCTTACCAACGGATGCGCCTGACGGAACAGGTAAAGGATTTGCAGACCTTACTTGCGACCCGTGACGAAGACTGGTCGGTGTTAGGCTATTCCATGGGCGGTCGAATCGCCCTTCTGCTTGCTGCGACATCGAAACAGGTGAAACAGACGATTGCCATCAGTACGACACCAGGCATCCGCTCGGCACATGAACGACGGTTACGTCGTCAAGCCGATCGCCGTCTCGCCGATCGTTTATTGACGGATGGTCTGACAGCTTTCATCGATTACTGGGAGTCGCTCCGGCTTTTTGCAAGTCAACGTCATTTACCGGTTGAAATACGGGAGTCGATCCGCCGTGGACGACTGGCACAATCACCGGAAGGACTGGCCGCTTCTTTGATCGCTCAAGGAACAGGCAATATGGCTCCGGTCTGGCACTTACTCGACCCTTCTTCAATTGACTGGATTGTCGGGACCGAGGACAGTAAATTTAAAAAAATTGCTATCGAAGCTGCTTTACCCGAAAAAATTCATTTAATTGACGGTGCATCACACGCCCCACATATCGACCAACCGGAAAAGTTTGTTACAATAGTAGAGAAACTACTCTTAATTAATTAAATGGGGGAATTGAAATGAGATACGTTCCAGAATGGGCATCTGCCCGTAGCTACGAAGACATCAAGTATGAAAAATGGAATGGGATCGCTAAAATTACGATCAACCGTCCCGAAGTCCGCAACGCTTTTCGTCCGAAGACCGTCCACGAACTGATTGACGCTTTTTCACGTGCACGTGACGATCAAAACGTCGGTGTCATCGTCTTGACTGGTGAAGGCGATCTTGCTTTCTGCTCAGGCGGCGACCAAAAAGTCCGCGGGCATGGTGGATATGTCGGTGAGGATGAAATTCCACGCTTGAACGTTCTTGATTTACAACGCCTGATCCGTGTTATTCCGAAACCGGTCATCGCAATGGTTGCAGGATATGCAATTGGTGGCGGACATGTTCTTCACCTTGTCTGTGACTTAACGATTGCAGCTGACAATGCGAAATTCGGTCAAACGGGTCCTAAAGTCGGATCATTCGATGCTGGATATGGTTCTGGTTACCTCGCTCGCGTCGTTGGTCATAAAAAAGCACGTGAAATCTGGTACCTCTGCCGTCAATACGATGCCCAACAAGCACTTGACATGGGCCTCGTCAATACGGTCGTTCCACTGGCTGATCTGGAGCAAGAAACAATCCAATGGTGTTCTGAAATCCTTCAGCACTCACCAACAGCACTTCGTTTCTTAAAAGCTGCATTTAATGCCGATTCAGACGGTCTTGCAGGTATCCAACAACTTGCGGGTGATGCAACATTACTGTATTACACGACAGACGAAGCAAAAGAAGGACGCGATGCGTTTAAAGAAAAACGTGATCCTGACTTTGGACAGTTTCCACGATTCCCATAATACAAAAAAGGTTCAATGTCGAAAGACGTTTGAACCTTTTTCTTATCATCATCCAGAAAGGAAGTGGTAATCCGTGTACCCTTGGATTTACACACGTGCTAAAGAACAACCGGATGATCTTGCTCTCATCACGGACAGCGAACGTTTGACCTGGTCCGCGCTCTACACAAAAGCACATGAACTGGCAAGTTCCTGGGCTCCCCTGCTTTCCCGTGGTGATCGTATCGCGTTATACGGTCCTTCCAGCAGCAGTTATATCATCGCCGTTCACGCCGCCCAGTTGCTTGAATTGACGATCGTTCCAATCAACATCCGCTTGAGTCAAACGGAAGTGCAGATGCAACTTAAACAAGCTGATGTCCGGTTCGTCATCTCAGACCGACCGATTGATGCACCGGTCAAACGGCTCCCGTTTCAAGTAGTCGATCCGGCGCCCGATGTTCTCGTGCGTCATATGCCGAAACATTATATCCAGTCGATGTTATTTACGAGCGGAACGACCGGACGGCCAAAAGCGGTCGAACAAACGATGCTCAATCACTTTTCGAGCGCCATGAATGCGGCCCGTCATACCGGCTCCTATCCGGATGACCGTTTCCTTGTCGTCACACCGTTGTTTCATATGAGCGGTTTAGCTGTCGTCTACCGTTCCGTCATCTATGGTGTTCCACTTATCCTTGAACCTCATTTTTCACCGAATAAGACCATTACATGGATCAAGACAGAACACATTACACACATTTCTCTCGTCTCAGTCATGTTAGATCGTTTGCTTGAAGCCGGACTGCGCCGGTTTGATTTGCGTGTCGTCCTGACCGGTGGCGGTCCCGTACCTTTACCGATTCTGACCCGCGCGTTAGACCGTGATATTCCCGTCATGCAAACGTACGGAATGACCGAGACTGCTTCCCAAGTCGCGACACTCCTGCCGGAAGAAGCGATTCGAAAGATTGGTTCTGCCGGTAAAGCCATTGCTCCGACGGAAATCCGCATCAATCGTTACCAGGAAATTGAAGTCAAAGGCCCGACTGTCATGAACGGTTATTTTGCTAATCCAGAGGCGACTGCAGCCGCCTTTACAGCGGATGGCTATTTGAAGACAGGAGATCTCGGACGAATCGATGCCGATGGTTACTTGTATGTATTGGATCGTAGAAGTGATTTGATCATTTCCGGTGGTGAAAATGTTTATCCGGCCGAAGTCGAAGCTGCCCTATTATCGATTTCAGGTATTACGGAAGCCGGTGTCGTCGGACGATTTGACCCGATCTGGGGGCAAGTACCGGTCGCTTTCATCGTCAGTACGATGCCAGAGACCGGTATCCGCGAAGAAATGGAACGTTTACTGGCAAAATACAAATGTCCCGTCACTTATTTTTACCGTGATACATTACCGCGTAACGCCAACGGTAAACTGATTCGGCGTCAGCTGAAGGAGTCACTATGACGGCAATCACCCTTCGCAGCGCGGAACTATTTGATGTGGATTTGACGTTTCGTCAGCCGATGCAGACCGCCATCTCCACGTTGTCGAAACGACAGACAACGATTCTCCGGTTGACCGATCAAGAAGGTCGAATCGGCTACGGAGAAGGTGTCGCTTTTGAGACACCTTGGTATACGGCAGAAACACAAGACTCACTTCGTGCCCTGTCACCGCTCCTTTACCGTTTGCTTGCGGCACAACCTTTATCGTCACCCGCTGACGTCCCTGCACGCTTTCAGCCGATCAAAGGAAATCAGATGGCAAAAGCGATGTTTGACGGGGCCGTTCATGAACTGTTTGCACAAGCGGAACATATCTCCCTTGCGACCTATTTGGGTGGTGATGCGACGCTGGCAATTCCGTGTGGAAAAGCACTCGGACGTTCCTCTGCCGATCAGACAATTGAAGCTGTAGGTCAGGCATTGACTGATGGATTCGAGCGGATTAAATTGAAACTGGCTCCAACGGATACAGCTATTCTTAAACAGGTTCGAAAGACTTTTCCGGATGCTCCGTTGATGTTTGATGCCAACGGAAGTTTTGATTTGTCGGATTTACCACTCCTTCAAGAGTGGGATACGTTCTCTTTGCTGATGATGGAACAGCTGTTTCCTGCTGATGACTGGTTAAGTCATCAGCAGGCTGTCTCGTTACTCAAGACACCGCTTTGTCTCGATGAATCTATTCAGACGACGCAGGATGCCTTGCTGATGCGGACACTGCAGGCAGGTCAAATCATCAACATCAAACCGGCTCGTCTCGGCGGTTTGACAGCAGCGCTCGATGTCCGAAGCATGGCGCCATCGTACTGGCTAGGCGGCATGTTTGAGAGCGGGATTGGCCGACGCCAAACGTTGGCATTCGCCACTTTACCGGGACTTGCTTATCCGATTGATATGTCCGGAACCGATCAATACTTCATTGAAGATTTGCTAGAACAGGACTACATCGTCGAAAACGGCTCGATCCGGTATGCGGAACATCCGGTTTCCCGCGAACGCCTTGAACGATTAGCCGTCTCAACAAAAATGCTCTAAACAAACAGGAGTATCACATCCCGCTCGAATCGAGGGACTTGATACTCCTGTTTGGTGTAATCGATTGACGATTCCTGACTCAATCGACTTTTGTTAAGATTTCATACCCGTCTTTTAAGACGATGACGCTATGTTCAAATTGAGAAACCAAACTTTTATTTGGTGTGTATAATGTCCAACCGTCCTTCTCGTCTTCCATACAAAATTCGTCGCCTGTTGAGATGAACGTTTCAACGGCAATGACTTGCCCTTCTTTTAACAAGTCGTTTTCCTCACGGCTGAAGTAGTTCGAAATCGACTCCGGTTCGCCGTGCAACGTCTTCCCTAACCCGTGACCCGCCAAGTTCCGGATGACGGTAAATCCGCTCTTGCGTGTCTCGGCATAAATCGCTTTGCCGATTTGATTCACCTTTGTCCCGGCTTTCACTTTCTCTAATCCTTTTTCAAGGGCAGACAACGAGACTTCAACTAAGCGGACATCTTCCGGACGACGGGCTTGTCCTGCGATGACGGTTTTGCCCGTGTCGGAGTAGTAACCGTTTTTCACAGCGGAAACGTCGACATTCACGATATCTCCCTCTTGAATGACATACGCACCCGGAATACCGTGTGCTGCCACTTCGTTCACACTGATGCAAGTTGCTCCCGGAAAATCATACATGACGATCGGTGCGGATTCCGCTCCTTGTTCTTTCAGGATACGTGCCCCGATCTCGTCCAGTTCCTTTGTCGTAATCCCTGGTTTGACGGCATTTGCCATCTCATCGCGGGCGATCGCGACAATCCGTCCAATTTCACGTAGTGCATCGTAATCATAATCCAACATCATTCATTTCCTCCTCATTCACTCAATCGTTCTTGATATAAATAGTCTGCTGAAATATCAGCAAATAAGAACATCCCATTATTCAGCGGCATACTGAAGGTCCGTGTCTGTTCACCTGAACTGAAGTCGACGTAACGGTCGGATAAGTAACCGGTATGCCGTCGTTCCATTGCGACCGTCGTTCGGATGAAGTACGGCCGGAAACTCCAATTGTACCCTTGGTAAAACGAATACCGTTTCCAGTCCCCACTTTTTTTACTGATATTCGATGACTGCTGGAAGCCGTTCGCGTCCGTGATATAAAAGCGGATAAACTCCGGTTCCATCTTTTTCGCAAGCATCAACAGCCAACTGTCGAGGTCTTCCTCTGCTTTGATCGACTGGCAATATTCGTTAAAACGAATCGTCCAATCCTGCTCCAGCTGAAACAGCCGGTTCATCTGTTCCCGGTCATATTTATAAAACATCGGGACCTCGTGAAGAAGAATCTCCATTCCCGGACATGTCGTTACCCAGTCCGGTGTTGTTTCACCGAGTAAATTTCCCATATAGTATCGTCCGCCGTGCTGCCAGGCATAACGCAACTGACCAAGATGGCTGATATTTTTGTACAACAACGGCGCGCCGAGTTGATCACAGAGATGTTCCATCGTCTGCAGTAAATGCGGATAACTGGCCGACACAGTCTTTTTCTCAATCATCGATGCCAAATCGACAATCAACATATCCGGCGACATCGAAAAGACTCGTTCCAGACTGGTCGCTTCTGCCCGGTCTAATGCGACCTTCAAACCGGAGTTTTGATAATAGGCGACGATCCGGCCGAGTCGATCAAAATCATCGACTTGCACATCCGTTAATGTGACATATAACCGGTCTTCCGGAAAATCGATTTGTGCATCACGCAAGATGCTTAAAAAATCTTCCCCTCCGTTCTCAAACAGCCAGGCCGGTCGGCAGCGGATTAAAACAAACGAATGCGCATCCGTCGGTACTTTTTGAAACGCATGTCGAATGACATGACTCATCACTTCGAGTTGATACTCAATCGGTACATCGTCTTCTTGAAAAAACGGTTTTAATGGTTCTCCCCGGAAATGGGATTGAATTTCATACCCTTCCACTTTAAAAGGCGCCGCTCCGACAATCGGCTGAAACCAAGCTTCAATTTGTTCGGGATGAACAATGACATCTAAGGCATCCATTCTTCTGCCCCCCTTTTCTCTTGTTCCATCTTATCAAAAAAAGAACCCCTCTGTAATCAGAGAGGTCCTGTCTTTAAAATAAGGTCGTATCTTTTCTGATTGCGATGTACAGATAAACACCAAATGTCGCTGTAAGATAAATGATGCTGAGGACTCCGTATTGAATGCCGGTCGCCCCGCCCTTGCCAATCGCCAAGACAAGAAAGATAATTCCGCCAAATAACAAAGTCGCCAAAGGAATATAACGGAAGTGCCCTTTTGTCGTCTGTTCACTAATTCGTTTCGTTGCGACGACTAGCACTATCAGACAAATGAATGCCAAAGCGTAGGTAATATACACAAGATTCCGCCCTCTCTATATCGTTCATTGCTCATTTTAGCACGAGATTTCATAAAAAAGAACCGACTTGTCTGTGACAAATCGGTTCAAACTTCTTACTTTTCAAAACGTGGTTTACGTCCGCCACGGTTACGATCACTTTCACTGCGGTTACGACCAGCGTATCCACCTTCACGACGATCTGAAGAAGAAGATGTGCTGCTGCTACGGTTTCCTTCAGAAGGACGACCGCCTTCACGGCGCTCCCCACCACGTGGGTTACTGCCACGGTATCCGCCACTGCTACGGTTAGAAGAAGAACCAGAACCTGATCCACCTTTGTTACCGTAAGGACGACGGTTACCGCCGCCACCGTTGCTACCAAAACGTTTCACACGGATTGGTTCGATTGACGAAATTTGAACTGGCGTTGCATCCGGCTCTTTCGTTAATCCTTTAAGTGCTGCTGAAATCAATTCAACTGCTTCGTACTCTTCAAGAAGTTCCTGAGCGAGTGTTGTATACTCTTGAGCATTTTTCGCTTCTACACGTTTGATTAATTCTTGTGCAGCAAGTTTCAAGTTACCTTCTAGGATTTCATCAAGTGTCGGTGCATGACGACGCGACATTTTTTTGTTTGTAACACGTTCGATCGTTTTGATCTGACCGAATTCACGTGGTGTAACAAAAGTAATCGCTGATCCTGTTTTACCAGCACGACCAGTACGGCCGATACGGTGAACATAGCTTTCTGGATCTTGCGGGACATCAAAGTTATAAACGTGTGTAACGCCTGTAATATCAAGACCACGTGCCGCTACGTCTGTAGCTACAAGGATATCGATTGTTCCTTTTTTGAAACGACGGATAACTTGGTCACGTTTTGCTTGTGTTAAGTCACCGTGTAAACCGTCAGCCGTGTATCCACGTTGGACAAGTCCTTCTGTCATCTCATCAACACGTTTTTTCGTACGACCGAAGATGATTGAGAGTTCCGGAGAATCCGTATCAATCAAGCGGCAAAGCACATCGAATTTTTGGTTTTCTTTTAATTCGATGAATGATTGGTCGATGTTTTCGACAGTCATTTCTTTTGCTTTTACTTTGATGTGAGTCGGAGTCGTCATGAAACGATCTGCGATTTTACGAATCTGTGGCGGCATTGTCGCAGAGAATAAAAGTGTTTGACGAGTCGGCGGAAGTGTACCCAAGATTTTTTCGATATCTTCCACGAAGCCCATGTTCAACATTTCATCTGCCTCATCCAAGATAACTGTTTGGACGTGGTCGAGGTTTAATGTTTTACGGTTCATGTGGTCCATTAGACGACCAGGTGTCGCGACGACGATTTGTGGGTTCTTACGAAGCGCACGAATCTGACGGTCGATTTGCTGACCACCGTATACTGGCAAGGCATGAACGCGTTTTACTTCACCAATGCGGTTTAGTTCTTCTGCGACTTGAATCGCAAGTTCACGAGTTGGTGCAAGGATTAATGCTTGGATATGGCGCGATTTTGCGTCAAGACGCTCGATTGTTGGAATACCGAATGCAGCTGTTTTCCCTGTTCCTGTTTGCGCTTGACCGATTAAGTCAACGCCGCTAAGACCGACTGGAATTGTTTCTGCTTGGATTGGAGTTGCTTCTTCAAAGCCCATTTTTAGGACACCTTTGATAAGTGCCTCACTAAGATTTAATTCACGAAATGTTGTCAATGCTAAATACTCTCCTTTGTCATATGAAAAGCGTCTGCCACTAAACAGACGCTACCGTAACGAATACAATCGACTACCTATTATAGCAGAACCTCTTCCTTAAAGATAGGGGCTATTTCTGCGTATAATAATGTTTAGGGAAGTCACCATCATAATCGTTGCCATAAGGGCGAGGGAAAGGCATGATGCCCGGACCGTACAACGCTCGAATTCGCGCCGCTTGCCCCCACTAGTGATGGGGTTTTATTTGGAAATGGTCGCCGGTAAGTACCAGCCGCAACCACCAAAATGATGAATTCCTAACTATTTATTCGAAACGTAGGCTTAAGTTGGTCAACTTATTTCGTTAACCGAATACCCGTTTCATGTTTTTCTATTTTTTTGTCTTTCAACAATCGACCTAAAGCACGTTTGAAGGCAGCCTTACTTAGGCCAAATACCTCATCAATCGTCTCAGGAGGTGTCTTATCACCATACGCCATCTGACCGTCATGTTCAAGCAGATGATTCATGATTAAATCCGCATCGATGTCGATTGCCTCGTGAGCACGTGGTCTTGCTGAAAGTAATACTGTACCATCTGGCTTCACATTTGTCACCCGTAATTTCATAACTTCTCCAAGTCGCGGCCAGCGTTCCATCTCTTGTTCATGGAGAAAACCAATCGTCTGTTCATTGACCCAGACGTTTACACCAGGGTCCCGTTGAGCAAAAACAAGCCCTTCAACGTCCATGTTATTCCACTCTTCCGGTGCCGGTTTTGCCTGTAAGTTGAAATAAGCATACGGAGCGGGATCTCCGAGTAAACGAAGTTTCTGGTCATGCTTCAGGCGGATATAAAGCTGATCTCCTTCTTCCGGCCAGAATGTCCGGCGCTGTGGCAAATCATCGAGTGATACTAACACGTCTTTTTGAATTCCGATATTGGCGAATACACCTGTATTGTAACGCGTGCCGTTGATCGTCGTTTTGACGTAATCTTCAAATGACGCTTCTGGAATCGTCATCGAAGAGGCGAGTCGTCCTTCATTGTCCTGATAAAGAAAGACCTCTACTTCTTCATCAAGTTCCAGTTTTTTCGTTTGTTCATTATTATGAAGTAAGATGTCCTCTTCCCCGTTGCTTAAGAAAACACCAAACTCTGCTTCTCGTTCTACTTTTAATGTGACAACCTGTCCTGCGCGTAATGCCATGAGTGGTCATCTCCCTTCTGTCGTTTCCATCATTTTTTCCCGGTTTCTGCGTATCACCTATCATACTATACTCTTTTTCCTCCCCTCTCTGACATGAAGCAAAAGTGAACAAATATGACATTTTTGTGAACGGTTCTGATTTGAGTGATTTTTTTGAAAAAAAGAGATATGATAAAACAATAGGAAAAAGAAGGTTTAGTTTAGTTAAATATGGGGGAAAAACATGTTTCATAACATTCAATCGCGTTCTTTCGCAAGACGCTTCACAAAAACATTGGTATTTGCTTTTTTTGCGTTCCTCGCAACGATCGGAATCGTCTTTGCAGAAGGTTCGAACAGTACAGATCTGTCTCCAAAGACACCTGCACTCCAACATATCGATACTCCATAAAATCTACACTAAGCGTGTGGATTTTTTTATTTTTCCCGAAGTTTCACAGGGTGATACAGGAAATCCTGGTTTTACCACGAATTCCTTTAAAGATGTATATCATCTAAACAAGGAGGGCATGTCATGTGGTTTTACCTTTTCACGACGTTTACGGGTCTCATCAGTACATATTTGAGCTATACGACCGGCTATTATACAGATTCAATCGGTGTATTCGTTTTCACACTTGCCATCTGCTTATCGCTCTCTTCTTTCAGACAACTCATTCGGACATCTCACCAGTCTTATCATGAATATGTGCAACACCGTCGAGTCAAAAAGCAGTATGAACGGATGAAAAAGCGGGAACAATCGTATCAATTATCTTACGAGCAACGGGAATCCATTCCACCACTTGCATTATCAGCGACAGAACAGCATGATAAATAAAGAACCGCTTTAACTTCGTATTACTAGGAGGAACTGAGTCACTATGAATGAAATTCCCTTATCCAACGGTTGGACCCTTCGTTACTCGCCTGTCATCGACCTGTGGTTAAAAGAAGACGGTGTCTTGCTTGTCGATCACGAAGATAAGGTCCGACTGACATTAATCCTTGACGAGGAAACGATGGAAATCAAACAGATTGATAATACTAACGCCTCTTTCTCGATTAATCCGACGACCCGTCGCTTGACGTTTGAACTTGGAGAGACCGAAGAAGAGTCGGAACCTCGTTATTGGGAATGATGACGGAGACTGGGTGCGATACCCGGTCTTTTTTTGTACAATAATAATGAAAGCAGAAAAGGAGTCTGATGCCACTATGTTACGCACAATCATCTGGTTCATATTTTTCGGACTGGTTCTACCCCTTACATTACCGTTTCTCCCGGGGGCAAAACGTCGAACACACGCTGCACGATATGTATACACACAAAAAGTTGCCCATGCCTGGGCAAACTCACTGCTCCGTCTTGCCGGAGTCAAAGTCCGGATGACCGGTCAGGAAAACATTCCGGCCGATCAACCGGTTGTTTTTATCGCCAATCACCAAGGAAATTTTGATGTTCCGATTCTACTCGGGAAAATTGATAAACCAAAAGCGTTCATCTCAAAAATCGAAGTTAATAAGATTCCCATCGTCAATGTCTGGATGAATCTGATGGGATGTGTCATGATTGACCGCAAAGATCGACGACAATCGTTAAAGGCCATCCGGGCCGGAATCGAGACGATTAAAGATGGTCAGTCGATGATTATTTTTCCGGAAGGCACACGTTCTAAAGGCGGTCCTGTCGCCGAGTTCAAGGCAGGGAGTTTTACACTGGCCACATCCAGTGGTGCACTTGTCGTTCCGATTGCGATTTCGGGCAGTTATCGTGTCATGGAGGAAACCGGACGCATTCGTCCGGCGACCGTCGATGTTACGATTCTAAAACCGATTGATCCTAAATCAATGTCGCAAAAAGAATTAGTCGTTCTCGTCGAACAGCAAATCAAGGAAATTGTAGAAGGAGTCTGACATGTTACTTAAAGTCGATCAACTAAAAAAAGAATTTGCCGATAAAATCGTATTCGAAGACGTGACGTTTTCCGTCAGTCCCGGTGACCGGATTGGAATCATCGGTGTCAACGGTACAGGAAAATCAACGTTACTCCATATATTAGCCGGACAAGAAACACCGGACGCAGGTGAGCTTCAACATCCGAATGATTACCGGATCCGTCTGCTGTCCCAGTCAACGGATTATCCGGAAGATCAAACGGTCATGCAAGTCTTGTTATCCGGTAATACCCCCACTATCAATGCACTTCGCCATTATGAGGTTGCGCGCCTGGCGCTTGAACAAGACCCGAGCAATGAAGCGTTATTGACACGGTTCATCAGTGCACAAACAGAAATTGATGCTGCCAATGCCTGGGATACAGAATCCCGTCTCAAAATGATTTTAAACAAACTCGGTATCACGAATCTTGAAGCGACTATCGGTTCGTTGTCAGGTGGACAACGCAAGCGTGTCGGACTGGCTGAAGCATTGCTCGACGAAGCTGATCTCTTGCTACTCGATGAGCCGACCAATGAACTCGATGCCGAGACGATTACTTGGCTCGAGTCACAAATCAAGGAATACCGCGGGGCGATCTTACTCATCACCCATGATCGCTACTTCTTGAACCGTGTCACGAACCACATGATGGAAATCGCGAATGGAACAGCCTACTTCTATGTCGGTAATTATGAATCGTTCTTAGAAAAGCGTGCGGAACGCCGGGAACGGACTGCCTCTATGGAGGAAAAACGTCAAAATATTCTCCGCCGGGAACTCGCCTGGTTACGTCGCGGAGCGAAAGCACGGACAACGAAACAAAAAGCACGGATCCAGCGTGTCGATGCCTTGCAGGAACTTTCATACGAAGAAGACGAAGCATCACTCGAAGTTCAGGTCGGTTCAACACGACTCGGCAAAAAAGTCATCGAGGCTGTTGATGTCAAGCATCAGTTTGGCGACCGGACGTTGTTCAGCGACTTTAATTGGCTATTCGGTCGTAAGGAAAGATACGGAATCGTCGGCCGCAACGGGAGCGGCAAGTCCACTTTATTATCCATCCTTGCCAAACGTCTAGAATCGACGAGCGGTGACATTATTCATGGCGAAACCGTCAAAGTCGGATTCTACGGCCAGTTCGCAGAATTCAGTCACCCTAACCGGCGCGTCATTGAAGAAGTCGAACGGATTGCCCAAGTCATCACGACGTTGGACGGTCAAGAAATCACAGCCGGTCAGATGTTGGAACAATTTTTATTTAAGCCAGAAGCACAATATAAACCAATCGGTAAATTATCCGGTGGTGAAAAACGACGGTTAAAACTGCTGACCATCCTGATGGATGAACCAAATGTTCTGTTCCTTGACGAGCCGACCAACGATTTGGATACGGAAACATTATCCGTATTGGAAGATTACCTCGATTCGTTCCCCGGAACGGTCATCACGGTCAGTCATGATCGCTATTTCCTCGACCGTGTCGTGAATCGGTTATTGGCATTCGAAAACGGCGAGATCGTGTCTTATTATGGTCAATACACTGATTATTTGGAGCAACGGGAACTCCCGTCTACGACTATCGAAACTGCGCCTGTCGTCAAAGACGCTACACCTGTCGAGACACCGCCTGCCGAGACTCCTAAGAAATTGAGTTATCAAGAACAACTCGACTGGAAAACGATTGAGTCTCAAATTGAAGAAGCCGAACTTCATGCCGAATCCCTTGAACAGAAGCTGGCTTCTTCCGGGAGTGATTTAGGTCAGGTCAACGATCTCTATCAACAAATCGAACAGGCGAAAGCAAAAGTCGATCAGTTGATGGAATACTGGACATACCTGTCCGAAAAAGTGGAAGCGTACGAAAGCTACAAAAAGTAATCCTGCCTTTTTATAAATCGTATCCTTTCGTCAACATGACGGACGGATACGATTTATTTTTTTGAATCACATGAACCGGACAAAAGCAGTGTATGATGAGAAAAAGACAGACCAATTCATGTGAGGAGGCAGTTTCGTGCAGCAATCTCCCTATTTCATAAAATGGTTTCCACTCTTACTGATCATTTCCACGGTCTTGATGGTAATTGCTTCTGCAAACGAATCGATTCCAAATCTTATCGTTGAGCAAATCCTACAATACCTATCGTTGGTATTGATTACTTTTTTTATCCTGGTCGCCTATAAAAAAGAACAGCTTCTGATCGTTCCAAGACGAAATTTTTGGTTGCTCACTCTTGGCTCTTTATGTTTATCCGTCATCGGATCGATCTTAGAAACAATTCATTTATTCAGTCCTGCTGAAAGCTTTTCCGGACTCTACAGCATGGTCTTGTTTTCGTTGTCCCATTACTTGTTTTTATATGCTATTTTTTACCGGATTGCATCTAAAAAAAGTTTTGGTCAACACCTCTTGGCTTTTATGGATGCCATCATTTTGGTCATTTTTTTCGCACTTGTTGCGTTTCATATTCTGAATGAACTGGTTAATCCTGCAGTCAATCCGTTTCCATACTCACTTGTCGTCATCATCAATACGTCACTCGGTTTGTTCGTCTTCTTTTATTTTTTCTTTATCCAGGACACGCATTGGGTATCACGAACAACTTTGCTTCTGCTCTTTTTATCAATTTTCATTCGTGGAATTTACGAAATATCATCCGTCTACTTTCCGGCGTTCACGATGCAGTATCTGATTTTCTCACCAATTCTTATCCGTTTGGCCCAAAGTGCGGCCATCCTTTGGCACATTGATCACATCTTTGAAGGGACTAACAAATCATCTATCGTCCAACGCGCTTGGCTACCGTTGTTATCTTTGCCGTTATTCTTTCATTATTTCCTCGATGAAGACGGACAAAACGGGATGTCTTTGTCATCTTATTGTTATTGATTGTCCGCCAAATTTTCATCACACGGCAACATACATCCATCGTCCATCAGTTAGATACCCGGAATGAGCAGTTGGCGATACGGGTTGAGCGGCGAACAGAACAAATTAAAGCAAGTGAACAACAAGTCATCCCATTGTTCCTCGGACACCCTGACCCCATCGTTCGTTTTAATAAGCTTCAAGAACCCATTTTTGCGAATCGGGCTGCTCAACGAATTTTGGGTCTCCCCGCCATGACAATTGATCATTTGACAGATAAATTAAAACATGTTCAGACTGCCTTGAAAACGAAAAAAAATCATTATCAAAATGAAGCGAATCAACAATTCGAATTGATTCTGATTCCTATCAAGATAGCCGATACTGCCGTTGGTCACTTCCTGATTCTCCATGATGTGACAGAGCGAATGGCACGACAACAGCAAATCGAATACCATGCCTATCATGATGGATTGACGCACATCGGCAATCGCCGTTCTTTAGAAAAAATGTTTAATGAAAAAACATCTACCTTGAATTATCTGGCTTTGATTGACTTGGACGGCTTCAAACAAATTAATGACACGTACGGCCATGAAACCGGAGACTATATCTTGATAGAAGTGGCACGACGTCTTGCGTCCGAATTATCCGCCGACGAATCCGTCTACCGGCTTGGCGGGGATGAATTTGCTTTACTGACCTCGGCGAAGGATGAAGTTTCCTTAAGACGACGCTGTAAAGTCTTTTTGAATCAGCTGTCGAAACCCTATCATTATCGCGGAGAACTGCTACGCGTTTCTGCCAGTGTCGGCGTCGCACGCCACGATCCGGAAACTGATTTAGAACAATGGCTCAAACATGCCGATTTAGCAATGTATCGTGTGAAACATCAAGATAAAAATGGGGTTGGGATTTATCGTTCCGAGATTGAATGAGTGTACCTGTCCAAAAAAACCGGCCCTTCCGTAAACATTCGGAAAGGCCGGTTTTGATTATTCTGGACGTGGTGCGATGTTTCCTTCTTCAATATCGAGTAATAAATCAATCAACTCGGCACAAAATTCGGGATACTGACGTAACAAGGCATCTTCTCCTACTTCGTCTACGAAATCAGCTAAAAGAATCCGGACTTCCGGAACTAATGCTTTGGCGACTTTCATGTAAGCAATCGCAAAACGCCATTTCCCCGAGATATAAAGAAGTTTACCGACCAACAAATCACCGGGCTCGACTTCAATTTCTGCTAACTCCGTCTGATACGTCTGTTTTGACATGATGTCGACGACCCGCTCTTCCTCAACAAGAAACAACGAGGGAACCGGATCCGCCAAACCTCTCAGCGCACGGTACAGACTCGGTGACATGTCTTCCTTGACCTGTTCTAAAAAACGGCCGTGCGGCGTTTTCCCTTGTTCATCGGTTTCATAAAAAATTGCCCAATCTACGAATAAATCACGGAACAGTTCAGCGTCTTTCAAATACCAACGTCCTTCCGTTGCGATTTCTTCGATGAAGGCCACCCAGTCTGTACTTCTGGCCGTTGCGGCTTCTTGATACATCTTCTTAAGCGCCGTATTCATCTCCGCTTCCGATACGGTCGTTGGAAAAGGGATTATTTTTCGCTCGCTTTTCATCGTGTCGGTCCTTTCCGGTGTGGGTTCGCCGGTCGTTTGATTGTTTCGGGTTCCGTGTGTTCCCGTTTCGGAATCACTTCGCCACGATAAATTTCCATCTCTTCCATTTCCACACCCATTTGCTTAGTCAGGGTCTTCAGGTGTTTCAAATCGTGATCCGTGACAAGGGCAAGAACCATACCAGATGCATTCCCGCGTCCTGTCCGTCCAGAACGGTGAACGAAATCATCGAATGACTCAGGTAAATCATAATGGACGACATGGGTAACCGCCTCGATGTCGAGTCCACGAGCTGCGAGGCCCGTCGTCACGAGCAATGGGAACTCGCCCCGTTTATACGAACGGAGTGTCTCCATCCGTTCCCGTTTTCCTTTTTCAGCGTCAAGAATGCGGTATTTTAATGAGAATTTACTGAGTTCGCCGTTTAACGGTCCAAGGAATGAGCGGTTATTGATGAACGTCAATACTTTCGCTCCCTGCATGTTCGCCAGGCGACGCAAGTATTCCGGTTTAAGACGGCGTGACATTTCGATATAACCGAATTTCACTTGCGTACTCATGACACGTTCTACTTTAATCCGTGCAGGCTCGTTCGCAAATAATGTTTTTCCCCATTCAGCTGTTCGTTCCGGCAATGTCGCCGAGATAAAGGCCAGCTGACGATCCCGCAGTGCACTGTTGGCAATTCGTGTTGCCGACGCGCTCATGCCGCTCTCATAAATTTGATCGGCTTCATCTAAAACTATCAGTTTTACTTTATGCATCTTCATTTTTTTAGAATCAATCAGTTCGACGAGTCGTCCCGGGGTTCCGACGATGATTTGCGGTTTTTTCTTCAATCGTTCATGCTGGCGTTTGAGTTCGACGCCACCAATGAAGGCACCTGATTTTATGCCGCTTCCTTGCGAAAACAGTTGAATGACTTGATGGATCTGCATGACCAGTTCACGTGTCGGTGCTGTAATCACGACTTGGATATGCGGTTCATTTTCATCAATCAATTCTAATGCAGGAATGACATATGCTAATGTTTTCCCGGTCCCGGTCGGTGCTTCGACCAAAACATCTTTTCTTTCGCGTAATAATGGAATCGCCTGTTCTTGAACCGGCATCATTTTTTCGAAGCGGGCGCGTTCCCATGCTTCTGTAATAAAAGGTTTCATAAAGTCCATAACGTGTATTCTCCTACTCTCTTCTGCATCATTCTGTGACATATTCAAATTGATCGGTCGTTTCGTCACGCAGACCACGTAACGTTTGTGTGTATTCGTTCCCTGCGTCGATGAGCCGGATGTGATATACCACTTCCTGGTCATTCTTTATTTCTTCCGTCAAAATATCAAACCCTTGAATGACCCGGTCTTGAAGTTCATCCGCCAGTTTCGGAAACTGACTGAGCACCGGGTAATCGGATCGGACATCATTCGGGCGACGAATCAGCTTCACCAAGTATTTTTCTTTATATCCGATGAAGTCTTCAAAATCAAAGTCATCTTCAAAACGAATCCAAAAGCCGTCTTCCTCAAACTCCGTAATCATTCCCGTTCGCGGTGTTCCTTCAGTCGATACTTTTAACGTCACCCAATCACCTGCTCTATAATCGGCACGGTCTTCCAACATCGAAAAATCCATTTTATGCACCTCCACGGTCTATATTCCCTTTTTCATTGTCAACGATACGTCATAAAAATACAAGATAACCCGGTGTGACTTTTATCACGATTCGAACTGTCTTGTTTAGATACATATAAAAATAGTGATACAGAATTTAAAATATGGCTTTATTTCGCCCTTTTTCTGTTTTTTAAGCATATTCCAATCACTGGTACACATTTAACGGATTCCTTATGTACCAACGTTTTTCAAGTCCTTTACGCTTTCACCGGGATGTAAAACTCTTCCCCCCTAATGTTTGTTACACTATTCACATAGGGGATGTATCTTGGACTGTTCACCTTAAAAACAAAGGAGTGTTCGTGATGTTACTTGAAAAAACACCAGCATGGCAACAATTCGAAACAGGCGCATGGAACAATCAAATTGACGTAGCTGATTTCATCCGTCGAAACCGGACAGAATACCGGGGAGACGATCAGTTTCTTGCAGGACCAACCGTGGCTACGGAAACACTGTGGCAACAAATCATGAATTTAACAAGTGAAGAACGTTCACGTGGTGGCGTCTATGCCGTCGATGCTTCGATACCTTCAACGATTCTGTCACACGGTCCAGGATACCTCAACCGCGAACTCGAACAAATCGTCGGTCTGCAAACCGACGAACCATTTAAACGTTCCATTCATCCGAACGGCGGGATTCGAATGGTCAATGATGCTTTAGAAGCCTATGGTTTCCAAGCCGATCCCCTCGTAACAAAAACATTTAGTGAATATCGTAAAACACATAATCAAGGCGTGTTCGATGCTTATACGCCTGAAATGCGTGCTGCCCGTAAAGCGGGTATCATCACAGGTCTTCCGGATGCCTATGGACGCGGTCGGATTATCGGAGACTATCGCCGTGTTGCGCTGTACGGTACAGCCTTCTTGATTGCAGGACGGAAACAAGATTTAAAAGACCGCGGCGGCTTCTTATCCGAATCGATGATCCGGGACCGTGAAGAGATGAACGAACAAATTCGGGCGTTACAAGAACTGACCGAGCTCGGTCAACGTTATGACTGCGACTTATCCCGTCCGGCGGAAACCGCCCAAGAAGCGTTCCAATGGGTGTACCTTGCTTACCTCGCTGCAATCAAAGAACAAAATGGGGCTGCGATGTCACTCGGCCGCGTCTCGACGTTCCTTGATATCTATATCGAACGCGATTTACAGTCAGGACGTTTGACGGAACAGACTGCCCAGGAACTTGTCGATCATTTTGTCATGAAGCTGCGAATCGTCAAATTCCTCCGGACACCGGACTACAATGATTTATTCTCCGGTGATCCGACCTGGGTCACGGAATCAATCGGCGGGATGAGTGAGGACGGTCGCTCCAACGTGACAAAAAGTTCGTTCCGCTTCCTGCAGACACTTGTCAATCTCGGTCCGGCTCCAGAACCGAATCTGACGGTCCTCTGGTCCACACAACTACCGCGCGGCTTTAAAGAATTTTGTGCCAAGATGTCGATTCTCTCCAGTTCGATCCAGTATGAAAATGATGATCTGATGTTGCCGATTTATGGCGACGACTACGGCATCGCGTGCTGTGTTTCCGCCATGAAAATTGGGAAGCAAATGCAATTTTTCGGAGCACGGGCGAACTTAGCAAAAGCATTGCTCTATACGTTAAACGGCGGCATGGATGAAAAACTTAAAATTCAAGTTGCTCCAAAGACGAACTTGATTTTAGATGATGTCTTAGATTATGAAACGGTCATGGCTGCTTACGACCGTCAGCTTGACTGGTTGGCGGAACTCTATGTCAATACATTGAACGTCATTCACTTCATGCATGATAAATACAGTTACGAACGCATCGAAATGGCGTTGCACGATCCGGAAATCTTACGGACGATGGCTTGCGGTATCGCCGGACTCTCTGTCGTGGCCGACAGCCTGTCCGCCATTCGTTACGCTAAAGTCTCCCCGATTCGTGATGCTGACGGAATTGCGGTTGATTTTAAAATCGAAGGTGACTTCCCGAAATTCGGAAATAATGATGAACGGGTCGATCAGATGGCGGTTGATCTCGTCAAACTGTTTATGGAAAAAATCCGGAAACATCCGACGTACCGTGATGCTTTACCGACTCAATCCGTCTTGACGATTACTTCAAATGTCGTCTACGGCAAAAAAACCGGCAATACGCCGGACGGACGACGTGCTGGTGAACCATTCGCACCGGGAGCCAATCCAATGCATGGTCGGGATACGAAGGGTGCCGTCGCCGCATTGACTTCCGTCGGGAAATTACCGTATGAACATGCCCTTGACGGCATTTCCTACACGTTCTCCATCGTCCCGAAAGCACTGGGGAAAGATGAACCGACACGAATTCGAAATACAGTCGGACTGCTTGACGGCTACATGGGCGGAACTACTTCAAAAGGACATCACTTAAACGTCAATGTCTTCGACCGGGAGACATTACTCGATGCGATGGAACATCCGGAACTTTATCCCCAATTGACGATCCGCGTTTCCGGTTACGCCGTCAACTTCATCAAGTTGACCCGCGAACAGCAAATCGACGTCATCAACCGGACGTTCCACGGTGCACTTTAACTGAAAGAAAGGACTGAAATGGCTATGACAATCGGAACGATTCATTCTGTTGAATCCTGCGGCACGGTCGACGGACCGGGTATTCGCTTCATCGTCTTCACGCAAGGCTGTCCTTTACGTTGCCAATACTGCCACAATGCGGATACGTGGGAATTCGGATGTGGTCGTTCCGTCTCGGCAACGGAAATCATTGAAGAAGCGGAAAGTTACCGATCATTTTTTGAAGCAACAGGCGGTGGTATCACATTTTCCGGCGGAGAACCCCTTGCCCAACCGGAATTTTTGGAAGCAGCACTTCGGGAAGCAAAACAAAAAGGCTTGCATACCGTCATCGATACAGCCGGTTCGGTCGTCCCTAAAAATATCGACCGGATTCTCGATTACACGGATCTCGTGTTACTCGACATTAAGCATATTGATGATGCGACCTGCCGGATTCTGACGGGGCGCAGTAATGCCAATACGCTTGCCTTTGCCAAACGGTTGGCAGAACGGAACATTCCCGTCTGGATCCGCCACGTTCTCGTGCCCGGTTTGACGATGACGGAGACGTTCCTGCGCCAGACCGGTGAATTCATCCGGACACTCGGTAATGTCGAACGGATCGAAGTACTTCCTTATCATCAGCTTGGCGTCTACAAATGGGAAGCGCTCGGTCTCGATTATCCATTAGCGGATGTTCTGCCGCCAAATCCAGAGGAAGCTGCTGCGGCTCAAGTATTGCTCGATTCTTACTTGTCTTGCTGACGACAAGTTGCTACACTGAACACATAGTCTATGAATAGGAGGTACAATACCGAAATGAAGCATTCACTCGCTACTGTCTAATGATGAAAGAATTCATCACTTTCGCAATGAGTTGCGGATGACTGACGCTACGAGTCTGCTCATTTTCGGTATTTCCGTCATTCGGAATATACCTTCTTTGATCTGCCCTCCTGCACACCATCCGCTCGCTTTCGGATGGTGTGTTTTCATTTCATCAATGCTGAAATGAACCCAAAAGGAGCTGAACATATGCCTGCAGAAATCTTATCTTTTCATGATGTACGCTTTGATCTTCCACAACAGACGTTGTTTCAACACGTGTCATTTTCCATCCGTCCCGGTGAGCATATTGCTTTGGTCGGTTCCAATGGTGTCGGTAAAACGACACTCTTCCAGCTGATTTTAAAACAGCTTCAGCCGACGGAAGGAAACATCTTCCGCGGCTATACGAACGTTGGACATGTCGCCCAACATCTCACTTCCAGTACACCGGCCATTCGGCTTGTTGAACAGGCTGACCGAGTACGTTACGAAGCAAGGGAAGCGGCTCTCCACTCATCGTCACTCGAAAACTACCAAGCTGCGTTCGATCTCGATGCTTTTTCACTTGAGACAGACGCCGCTCGGGCGTTAAAAGAAGTGCAATTGCCGGAACACGTCTGGACACACCCATTCAATACACTGAGCGGCGGCGAGCAGACACGCATTCAACTCGCCTGCCTGTTGGTCCAACAGCCGGATTTCATTCTGCTCGACGAACCGACCAATCACTTGGACTCGGATACGCTGGATTGGTTGATTCACTGGATGCATCAAACACCGCTTACCATCCTGTATGTGTCACATGAGCGGGCTTTCATCGATGCGACAGCCGAGGCTGTCCTTGAACTGACTCCGAGTCAGGCAACGCGGTATAAAGGAAACTACCAAGCGTATTGTGAGCAAAAAGAACAGGAACGCCTGACGCAGGAACGCGAGTATGAAAAGCAGGAAAAAACGCGAAAGGAACTCAAACGGATGATTACCCAGTATCAAAATTGGCATCAGCAAGCTGTCGCTCACGCCAGTGAACGGAATCCTTACGCCAAGAAAAAAGCAGCAAAACAAGCTAAAAAATTTAAGGCGAAAGAAAAACAACTCGAGCAGGTGCTCGACCGCCGTGTCGCTAAACCGGAATCCCCGTCCTCCGTTCATGTAGCCTTTGAAGCGGCATCGTTTGCCGCCAAGCAGTTGCTTGCACTGGACGCCGTTTCCTTTTCGTACGATGACCGGACATTGTTTCAAAAACTGAGTTTTTCCATACAACAAGGCGACCGGATTGCCGTCATCGGTCGGAATGGTTCCGGCAAGACGACTTTGCTCCGGCTAATTCGAGGGGAGCTCAACCCGACGGAAGGAACGGTGACACGCCATCCTGCTCTGACAGTCGGTTACTTTTCGCAGGCACTTGCGGATTTACCGACTTCCGGCTCTCTGCTCGACACGTTGATGCAGGAAACGACGATTTCTGAGACCGATGCCCGGACGCTGCTCGCTTGTTTTCTATTTCGCCGGGATCAGGTATATAAACCAATTACTGAAGCAAGCATGGGTGAACGGTGCCGGATTGCGTTCTTACGCCTTTACTTTTCCGGTGCCCGTCTGTTGATTCTCGATGAGCCGACCAACTACCTTGATTTGACGACCCGCGAACAAATCGAAGCCGCCCTCGATGTCTTTCCGGGTGAATTGTTGTTCGTATCACATGACCGTTACTTTAACGACCGTCTTTCGAACCGGACCATCTCGCTCGATCCACATGAACATGCGACCGTTCATCCGGTCGGGACAAAACAATTGCGCGAACAGCAGCCGAGTGACATTGAGGTCATTCAAAATGATTTGAAACGTCTTGAAGATTTGACGGGTACGATCGATTTTGACCGTGATTAAAGATCTTTTCAACAAAAGGAACGACACCTTCTCTGATTCGTCAGAAAGGTGTCGTTCCTTTGTGATTTTAAATAAAATCATCGTTTTTGATACTTCAGTTTCGTCCGTGCCTGGGCCTGTTTGTGAATCTTTTTCCACTTCTCTTTTTCTGCTGCCTGAAGAGCTGCATTTTGCTTTCGTTCTGCATAAGCGACTTCACGTTTCAGCTTCAGGAAACTGTCCCACCGTTCGCGCGACAGCTTTCCATCTGCCAAAGCGGCTTGGACAGCACAGCCTGGTTCTTCTACGTGCTGACAGTCCCGGAAACGGCAGGATTCCGCCAGCTCCTCAATATCCGAGAAGGTCGCTGCCAGTCCTTCTGTTCCGTCCCATAATCCGAGTTCCCGCATTCCCGGTGTATCGACGAGTAACAGACCGTTCGACAATCGTTTTAACTCCCGGTGTGTCGTCGTATGCCGGCCCCGTTCATCATCTTCCCGGACACCGCCCGTTTCCATCAGCTGTTCTTCTGCCAACGCATTGACGAGTGTCGATTTCCCGACGCCGGATGAGCCGACCAGGACAATCGTCTCCCGTGGGTGCAACGCGTCTCTTAATTCGGTCACCCCGTCACCCGTCAACGAATCCACAGCGAAATACGGTGTCCCAAAGGCGACGGTTTCCATCTCCGACAGGAACTCGTCGACCGAATCCACTAAACTTTTTTTCGTCAAGACGATAAGTGGTGTGACCCCGGCTTCCCAGGCGACCGTCAGATATCGTTCCAGGCGACGCACGTTAAAATCATGTCCAAATGCCATGACGAGCAATGCAATGTCGACATTCGCACAAATAACTTGTTCCTCGGTTTCCGTTCCGGCTGCTTTTCTGGAAAATTGCGTACTTCGCGGCAAGACACGTTCAATCCGTCCCTTACCGGCTTCCCGTCCGCTCTGAATCACCCAGTCCCCGACTGCCGGCAATTCGGATTTCGTCATGGCTTCAAATCGCAGCTTTCCGGATAACTCACTTAATGTTTCCCCGTCAGCCGTCATCACACGGAACTGTTTTTGAAAGACTGCCGTGACACGACCTAACTGTTCATTTATACCGACTTCATGTGCCGGTACTTTACCCCATTCGTTCAAATGGTCTCCTCCTCTGATTTAAGGGAGGGAAACCCCTCCCTGTGTTCCGATATGGTTTTCTGTTATGTGGCTGATTGCATACATAAAAACACCACTCCTCTCGTTTCTTATAGTCGAATTTTACCATATTCTATTCAGCTGACCTAGTAGACTCATTAAAGTCAGACTTCCCTCCTCCGCCTCAAGTCGGAGATGATTCCGGTCCGAAGGGCGTCGTGATTGCGGATTCACTTCGGTAAGATAAGAGTATCAAGAAAAAGGAGGCTTCATCATGAAGCAATCAAAAGGAAAACAGGTCTTGATGGCACTTGCCGGTCTCGCCCTTCTCGCTGTCGTCATCGGTACATTACCGCATATGATCGGACTCGGGCTCGGCGCGCTACTCGCTTTTTACGCCATCAGTAAGTTTATCCAAACATCAAGCGTTTTCGCGAAAATCGGATTTGGACTGTTCGCAGCAATCGGAATCGGTGTTGCCCTATCAAACATCTGGGCTGTTGTCGGGATCGCTGCCGCACTTGCACTCTACATCGGATACATGCGTATGAAACTGCAACGTGTTGATTTGAATCAACTGTTCGCCCGCCGTCGTCCGGCCGCATCGTCCCACTTTGAAGCCGATTGGCAAGATCTCGATCAAAAACGCTAACAAATGGACAGTACATCACGAACCGATACTTTGTAGATTTAACATCCAAGGAGGAATTTTTGATGAAAAACGTATTCGATCAATTAAATGAGTTTGCCAATCAAATGATGACAGAAGTAAAAAAAGCCGCCGATCAGGGAGAAGCACCTGCTAAAAAGCTGGTCCGCCACATCCGGACAACCGAATCGGACTTAAAAGAAATCGACCGTTTACTGGAACGTCAACGGACGTTGCTTGTTGAACTGACACAAAAACAGGATGAAGCGAAGGAACTCGCAGATAAACGTTTTACACAAGTTGAAATCGCCAAAGAAGCAGGCGAACAAGAACTTGCAGAACGGGCGGCCATCGAGTCGAAACATTACGGGGAACAGTTCCGCTTCTTTGAAGAACTGATTGTCGAAACGAAACGTGAGCTCAATCAGCTCGAACGGGAAGCACTGGAATTGAAACTGAAGCTGGAAGACTTACAAAACAAACGGTATGAATGGATGATGCGTGAAAACGTCTCGAATTTAAAATCGAAGATGAACCAGGTGCTAGAACGCGAACCAAATGCTACTATTAAACAAGAACAACATCCATTCACAACAAACGAACCTGAAACGAAAGAAGAGGAAGCGCCGATTGCAGAAGATGATATTGATGCGCGGATTGCCGATCTCGAACGTCGTTTCCAAAAATAAGTATTCGGACGAAGGAGGCATTCTTGCCTCCCTTTGTCATGTCAGGAAGGAGATTGCCCGTGCGACGATTAAGTACAAAACAACTAGTCGGCTACGTGTCGATCCTGTTTGCTCTCGGACTATTCTATGATTTGATGACAGGCGCGGGAAATGTATTATTCGGAGTGCTTTTCCCCTTCCTCCTGTATTATGTCGGGATTCATTTCCGAAAAAGAAATCATGAAAAACTGGCTATCCTGTTTTACATCGTTGGTACAATCATCTTAGCCGGTGTCGTCCTCAGTTCGGCAGCGATCGGATTCGTCATCGCCGGTATTCTGCTGTATCTCGGAATCATTCTCGTAACCCGTCACTCTGTCCGGGAATTTTTCTTCTCAAAAATTTCATCGAGCTTATATGAGGAGGAAGGCATTAAGATTCAACCGGCCTATTCTTTTGCGACACAACAGGAACTTCCCTACGTTTTAAAAGATTTGAGCGAACAATTCATCGTCCGTGATCTCGAAATCGACTTGACGCATGCTTATGTTCCGGAAGGCGAAACACTGATCGTCGTCAGTGGTGTCGTCGGTGATGTCCGAATCCTGTTACCGTCCGGTTACGATTACACGCTCGATACATCGATTGGTTTCGGGAGCGTCAAGACAGATGTCCGTCGTATTCCGACTTTCTTTAATCGCCGAATCCAGTACCGTGCCCCCGAATATGACAAGGCTGTCCGAAAAGTCCGGATTCATGTCATGCTTGGAATCGGGAACGTGGAGGTGACCTCGATATGAAACGTGATCAATTTCCGCTTGGTGTCATCGCACTCCAGGTCATGACCGGTTTTTTGACGGCTGTGATGACGACGTTATTATTTCTAAGTACACGCCAAGTCAATTGGCATGTACTTTTCGTCCGTCAACAGGACTTTCCTGTTTTTCTGCTCGTCATCGGTTTATCGCTTTTATTACCGTTAGCAGTTGGCAGTATCCACTATTTCTTTTTACGGCGCGATTTCAAGAGAGTCACAACGGCCATCATTGAACTGGAGCAAGGAAAAGAAGTGACAATTGTCAACGGTCCTTATTTCCACACGCTGACACGTCTGTCGCGGATCGGGAAACGGATTGATGAACAGGTCGAAACCGTTCAAAAAATCAGTACCCGTCCCCAACACATCGAACAAGTCCGTGTCCAGGCCATTACAGAAGAGCGAAAACGGCTGGCCCGTGATTTACACGACTCTGTTTCCCAGCAGCTGTATGCCATCTCGATGATGACGACAGCAGCGAAACAGACGATTCTGACGCAACCTGAAACAGCTGCCAAACAAATCGATTTGGTCGAAACAATGGCCCAGACGGCACAGTCAGAAATGCGTTCCCTGTTATTACAATTACGCCCGGTCGAACTCGAAGGCATGACCCTTCAGCAAGGCCTGACTCAATTGTTGGAAGAGTTATCAAGAAAGCAGTCCACCGAGCTGAGTTGGAAGCTTGAATCCATCGAATTACCCCGCCCGATTGAGAACGAATTGTTCCGGATTGTCCAAGAAGGACTGACCAATGCATTGCGCCATGCCAAAGCGTCACATATGGACATCGAACTTCGTCAATTCAATGATACAGTCATCTTAAGCATGAATGATGACGGCGTTGGTTTTATCGTCGATGAAAAAAAACTCGCTTCTTACGGCATCAATTCGATGCGGGAACGGACAGCTGAGATGGGTGGAGCGATTCGTCTCGTCAGTGTTCCGGGACAAGGAACGCAAATTGAAGTAAAATTAAGAAAAGATCGGATGGTGCAAGTATGATACGTGTGTTATTAGTCGATGATCACGAAATGGTCCGTGCAGGTGTTTCTGCTTTTTTGTCCACTCAACCAGATATCGAGGTCGTAGCAGAAGCATCGGACGGACAAGCAGGTGCTGAGCTTGCATTGAAACATCGTCCGGATGTCGTTTTAATGGATTTAGTCATGGAGCCGGTCGATGGCGTTGAAGGAACACGGTTGATTCGAAAAGAATGGCCAGATGCCAAAATTCTAGTCGTCACCAGCTTTTTAGATGATGAAAAGGTCTACCCTGTCATCGAGGCCGGTGCAATGAGTTATGTCTTAAAAACAGCAAGTGCCTTTGAAATTGCGGAAGCGATTCGAAAAACAGCAAGTGGTCAATCCGTCATGGCGGCCCAAGTCACGGGGAAAATGATGGAACGTTTACGAAAACCAACGAGCCATCTCCATGATGATTTGACAGAACGCGAACAGGAAGTATTGCAACTGATGGCACGCGGAATGGCGAACCAGGAAATTGCCGACGAACTGTTCATCTCTTTGAAGACTGTCAAAACACATGTTTCGAACATCTTGTCGAAGCTTGATGTCGTTGACCGGACGCAAGCTGTCGTTTATGCGTTTAAACACAACATCGTTAAGTAATCTTCAGCATTTTTCTATACTTACAATTGCTCTCATACTCAATGAAAATGACCGGGTTCCTCCTGTATCTCAGAGGAACCCGGTCATTTATTTGTTTTCGTTCTGTCACCACAATTTCCAGCCTGGTGCTCCAGGCGGCGCATTCTCAATCATATGCCAAATTGGAACCGTATAGGCAAATGCAATTAACGCAAACGTCACGAAAATCCAAAGCTTCCAATTTTCGAAGAACAGCGGTGTTTGCATCGCTGCTTTTTCTGTTTCAGCAACCGGGAACTCTTCCATGCCTTTCGGTGCCCGGAAAGCGAGTTGGAACATCGCAAATAAGAACAACAGAATGGAAAGGAATAAAATCGTTCCGCCAATTGCCATCGCAACATGATACGGAATCCAGTCGGCAACAAGCGAATCTTTGAAGTAAGCTGCCGGACCTGTTCGTCTCGGATTACCGAGTAACCCTGAAATATGCATCGCTGTCGACATGAACAGCATACCGACCGTCCACAACATCGTTTGGATCAGTCCGATCCGGTTGAGTTGTTTCGTCAGCGTCCGTCCTCTGAGCAAGGGGACCAACCAATAGGCAGTTCCAAAAAACGTTAAGGCAACGGCAGCTCCGACCGTGATATGAAAATGACCGGTCACCCACAGTGTGTTGTGGACAACAATGTTTAATTGATGCGACGCATTGATGACTCCACCTGCTCCCGCCGGAATGAAAAATAACATTCCGACAAACGGTGCTAAAAAGCGGACATCCCGGTACGGCATCTTCTTGATCCAGCCGAACAGTCCGGTTGCGCCTTGACGCCGCCCTGCCAGTTCAAAAGTCGCAAACATCGAGAAGGCTGTCATGAGTGACGGGATGATGACCAAAAACGTGAGAACGACCTGAATGTATTTCCAAAAGGCTGAGATACCCGGTTCCAACAATTGATGATGGAATCCGACCGGGAAGGAAAACAGTAAAAATAATAAAAAGGACATCCGGGCCAATGCATCTGAAAAAATCTTTCCGCCGACGATTTTCGGAATCACGGTGTACCAGACGATATATGCCGGCAACAGCCAAAAATATACAAGCGGATGACCAAAGTACCAAAAGAGCGTCCGTGACAACTCAATTCCGACTTTATCCGTCCAACCGAGTGACAACGGTAAGAGTTGAAACAAAATCGTAGCAGCGACTCCGAGTGTCGCGACGACCCATAACAATACCGTCATGATACTCATGTATGCCTGAAGCGGTGGATGAACACCTTTGTGCTCCCGTTTATAGTCCGCGTACATCCGGAACATCGCACCGGAAGAAATCCACGTTCCGACAACAAAGATGACAAGTCCGATATAAAACACCGGGTGAGCCTTCAATGGTGCATAAAAGGTATATAAAACAGAAGCTTCTCCTGCGAGGACCATCCATGTGACGAGGACGACACCAAGCATCATAAACCAAAATCCGACCCAACCGAGCCGTCTTGGAAATTCTTCGAAACGCCCAAACGATTGTCCTAAAAAAGAAAATAGTAAGCCAAAAATAAATAATGTCGTAAATACAATCGCCAGCATCAACCCGTGGGCCGTCAATAATTCATAATAGCCGACGCCTGCAATTTCCGGAATCACACCGGTCCGCACGAGTGTCTGCAGTAACCCGCATAACCCGCCAATCAACAAGGCGACGAGCGAAAAGCTGACATGGGCAAAAGCCAGTTTCGCTTCTTTTAAGCCAATTGCCGTCGCCGGCATTCCCCGCTCCATCTCAAATTCTTTTAATTTTCTCGAAATGGCATTCATTTACTCCACCACCTTAATTTTTGTCGACATCATATGGTGACCGCTTCCGCAATACTCATTACAGACAATCAAATACTCTCCGGCTTTTTTAAAGGTATATTCGATTGAATTGATATGACCGGGTACGACCATCATGTTGACATTTGTCTTTACGATTTCAAAACCGTGAACGACATCTTTTGACGTCACGAGAAAGTCTACCGTTGCCCCTTTTTTAATTACCATATCTTGTGGCGTGAACTGAAACGCTTGCGACACCATGACTGCTTCATAGCGGTTTTCGTCAATTTTTTTCAACCCCGGTTTATCAAATGGTTTGGTCTGATCCACTTGTGTCGGATCAATTAATGTAGCGTCAGACGGCGGTTGATTGCCGGATGCAAAAGCAGAAATACCAATGATGACTAAAAAAACGGCTAACATCACACAACCAAATACTAACCAAATTTTCTCCAAACGATGAATGTGCATTGCCTCTCCTCCTTATCTGGAACTAAATAATAGAAAAATCGATCCCCACATCCCGATGATGACGGAAGCAACAATAAAAACGGCGACGATTGTGCCTGATAAATTCGGTTCTGGTTTACTGCTCATGATGCCTATCTCCCTTCTCATTTCAACTTGATGTCCTGTCTTCATTCTAGAAAAGACGTACCGCTTGAGACCGTGATAAATGTCACACCATTTGTGACGATTTCTCGCTTTCCCTTCTAAAAACACACATAAAGTTCACATTTTAAGAAGAAGCTCTCAAAAAAATCCCCTTGTCTCAAGGACAAGAGGATTCGTTTTATTTTTAAATCCGGCATACACCTACCGGACATCCTTCACAATGGCATAAATCTCTCAAATAGTTAGCATCATGGACGATGATTTTAGTCGTCGTTGATGAAATGACCTTGTCTTTTTTCCACTGGGAAAACATGCGATTGACCGTTTCGCGCGGCGCCCCGATCAACTGACCGAGTTCGCTATCGGATGGTCGTTTGGAAATGACATAGTCTTCCCCAACCTGTTTTCCATGCATGGCAATCAACCGGAGTAAGGTCGAGGCCAGTGCACCTTGTTTCCCAAACAACAACAGGTCACGCAGTTTCGTTTCGGACTGCTTTCGCATCAAGGCTTGCCAACGCATGATTTCTAAGGCAAATACACCGTCCTGCTTCATCAATTCCTCAAGCTTCGTTTTCGAAATGACACCCAGGACACTGTCTTCCATTGTTTCAACGCTATAAGAACTTGGAAATGCTTCGCCGACATCAAACTCACCGAACAAATCACCCTTAAAGTATAAAAACATCATTAAAGGGCTGCCTTTTTTCGTCAGTTTAGACAGTTTGACACCGCCTTGCTTCACATAAAACAACTTATCGTTTAACTCACCTTCCCAACAAACGATTGAATCCTTTTTAAACGTCACCTCTGTCATGAAGTCTTCCAGTATCATTCGTGTCTCTGCTGATAAGACAAACGTATTGGCTTCTGTTGTTCCGCAAGCAAGCATTTCGCATTCTCCTTTCCTTGATTCCTTCTGCTCCTAGTATAGAACATCACACGTCAAAAAAACGTTTTTTCAAAAGATTGTCAAACTTTGTTCATGTTTTCACAAAATTTTTTAAAAAAATGATTCTAGTTTCGTTTAAAAACATAGATCATTTTTTTACTTCAACGTACTTTCCGGTAGTAATGATCGACAATCCGACGTGTCGCTTGTCCCGGTTGTTCCGTATACCAGACTGTTTTGAATTTTTCCATCGCTGTCCGGCTTTCTTCTAGCGCTGCATCCGAATTAATCCAGTTCAATATAACATCAAATTGATTTGTGCAAGTAACCGGTAACGGGTCCGGATAGGAATCGATGATACCCGGAATCTGCCGGTACGTGTCGATATCTGGTGTGTAAAGAATGGTTGGAACATCCAGCAGACAACTTTCAAAAGGAATCGAGGAATAATCGGTGATCAATACATCGGTGATGAGTAAGTAATCATTGATTGAATATTCGTCCGTAACGAAGTGCACATGTTTTTTTTGATGTGTGAACATCGAACGGACCGTCGGATGTAATTTGACAAGAATTGTCCATCCTTGATCGGTCAATTGTTCGAGTTGGCGGACAGTCTGTCCTTCCATTCCATTATATTCCCGGTAGGTTGGCGCATACAATAGAATACGACGTTCCTGTTTGACGTAAGCATCGTGAAGTTTTTTTTTGGTGTGTTGATGTTGTTCGTCAAACCAGTAATCTGTCCGGGGCACACCAAATGTTTTGAAGACTGTCCGCGGAAGATCATGTGGTCCCATGAATTGTTTCGCGCAAGCTCCTCCCGGTACGATGAAGTCCCCATAACGCTGGTACACCCGTTTGAAACGTCGCAGGACATGCTTCGGTACCATCAAACTCTTTGATGACGTCAAACCGAATTTCTTTAGTGTCCCTGCAGCATGCCATAACTGGATCCGTTTTGTTCCCTGACGAATCGGGGCGACACTATATTCGCCGATATAGTTATCGATGAAATGATGCTTCGATGTTGCAAGAAGGTACGCCAGCCGAATAAAACTCAGTCTGCGATAAGGCAATGCATATTCCGCCGACCATGCTTCCGGATATTTCACAAATTTTTTATCATAAATCAAATACCGTTTTTCGTTCGGAAATTCCGTCAGGAGCGCATCATTGATCGGTTTCACATTATCACCGTAAGTGACCCAAAAGAGCGTCACGGGTCTCACAGGTAACAAGCAGAAGATTCGATAGAAAATCCGGAAAAGCAGCAAGTAGATTTGCACGATACTCTCTCTCACGTT
The DNA here is from genome assembly GCF_049942815.1 of Exiguobacterium sp. R-39. NCBI lineage: Bacteria > Bacillati > Bacillota > Bacilli > Caryophanales > Exiguobacterium > Exiguobacterium sp. R-39. The sequence continues at coordinate 620,270 of NZ_CP187965.1, read as the reverse complement.
ATTCCCTCCCTTCCATGAAGAAAGACCGCACGCAGGGTGTGGTCTTTTTTGTTCACGAACCTTTTCCTAACTCCGTTTTGATCTGGCTTGTCGAAATACCTTCCGTCCGACTGAGATAAACGACTTCACAATATTCTTTCAAGAAATCGAATTCACCGGCCCAGTCATCTCCCATGACAAATGTATCGATTTGATGTTCTTGTACATCGGTGATTTTCTGATCCCAATTGTTTTCCGCAATGACTTCGTCAACGTAACGAATCGATTCCAAAATCAATTTACGGTTTTCGAAGCTGTGATACGATTCTTTATGTTTCAATCGATTGAACTCGTCCGTCGAAATCGCGACGACTAAATAATCGCCCATTTCCTTTGCGCGTTTGAGGATGTTGATGTGACCCCAATGCAGTAAATCAAATGTGCCGTACGTGATGACTTTTTTCATGATAATTCTCCTTTATGCTGATTGCTGACAGGTTGCAAAAGACGTTGATAGGCTTGTAAAGACGCTGTTCCGTCATCCCATTGACAAAATCTCTTTTCAAATGCAGCAAATTTTGCGCCATATCGATTACTCCATTCATGCAACCGATCAATCTCTTCAAATAATCGTGCTTGTTGTAAAACGAGCGGACCCGGTGCTTCCTGCTCAAAGTCAAAATAGAATCCGCGCAGTTGATCCCGATAATGTTCTAAATCATACGTGTAAAAAATCATCGGTCGTTTCAGATGAGCATAGTCAAACATGACGGATGAATAATCTGTAATCATAGCATCTGCTGCGATATATAAATCTGAAATATCCGGGTAATCCGAAGCGTTGTGGACAGATAGATAAGCTGACGTATCCACTTGATCCGCTACTAAATAATGCATCCGGATCAGCAACGTATATTCAGCACCAAACCGTTTTTCGAACTGTTCCAACGAAAATGGCAACGTAAAGGAATACGATCCTTGTGCCACGTACTCGTTGTCTCGCCAGGTCGGCGCATACAGAATGATTTTCTTAGTCCGATCAATTTGATACCGCGAATAAACCCGTTCGACGATTTCCGGATGCCGTTCCGTCTGGTAAAACACATCATTGCGTGGATAACCGACTTCAAGCATTTCACCTGAAAAATGAAAGGCCCGTCGAAAAATCCGACTTGAATAGGCATTCGGTGAAATCAAAAAATCCCACTTTGATGCTTCACGCGCAAAGTCACGCTTATAGCGTTTTGTCGTCGTATTGGCCATCTGCACATCATCCATGTCGAGTGCCAGCTTCTTTAACGGCGTTCCATGCCACGTCTGTAAATAGATGGTCCCTTTTCGTTTGAACAACCAAGAGGGAAGCCTGCTGTTAGAAATCCAGACGCGCGATGTAGCGAGCAGATAAATCCAGCGAATCGTCATTCGATTGACTGTCTGCACCGTCGGATCCGTTAATACACTCTGTCGATCTTTACTGAAAATCAACTCAAGTTCCGGATGTTCTTGTTTTAACGCTTCATAAATGGCACGTGGATTGTCGCTGTATTGTTTTCCTAAAAAGCTTTCGAAAAGGAAGCGATTTGGGTGAACCGGCAAACAAGCAAACAACCGCATCACGAGGTGCAATCCCGTTTCGACCAGTTTAGTTTTCTTGATCCACTGACGTAATTGACGTTTCAAAACATGTACTCCTTAATTCAACAAAAATTTACTTTTTATAACACTTCATATTAATCAAACCTCAACCATCATAACAAAAAGCGCATCCATTTGGAATCAGTATTTGAACGCATATAACGGAATGGTAAATCAAACTTCGTCGTATTGTGTACAAGGCCTTTTTGATGGCTGAACGTTTCAAAGCTGTACTTGCCATGATATCCACCAATCCCGCTGGCACCGACACCACCAAACGGTAAGTTATGCTGTGCGACATGCATGAGCGTATCATTCACACAACCGCCACCAAAGGAAATCCGGTTCAGGACACGTTCCTTGACGAAGTCATTTTCTGTGAACAAATAGAGTGCAAGTGGTTTATCACGGTCTGTGACAAATGTGATGACATCTTCAATTTCATCATATACAAGAACCGGCAAAATCGGACCGAAAATTTCTTCTTGCATCAATTTCGAATCAAGAGGAACGTTCGTCATGACGGTCGGAGCCATTTTTCTTGTTTCCGGATTGACTTGTCCGCCGAATTCAATGTCTCCCTGATCGAGATAGCCCGTCAAGCGTTCCAAGTGACTGTCGGATACAATTTTGACGTATGATCCAACTCCCACCCCATTTCCATACTGTGAAAATGCTTCTTCCTCAATATAACGCAGGAATGTTTCTTGTACATCCCGATGAACAAAAACATAATCCGGTGCGATACATGTTTGTCCGGCATTTAACCATTTGCCCCAGGCAATCCGTTTCGCCGCGAGTCTTAAGTCTGCATCCTTGTGGACAATCGTCGGAGACTTACCGCCGAGTTCAAGTGTGACCGGTGTCAGGTGTTTCGCTGCCGCCTGATGAACGATTTTTCCGACGCGTGTCGAACCCGTAAAAAAGATGTAATCAAACTTTTCTTCTAACACTGCTGTACTCACTTCCGCATCACCTTCGATTACGACACCAAAACGTTCATGGAAGGCCGTCTCAAAGACTTCGCGTAGCACACGTGAGACGTTTGGCGTTAATTCCGAAGGTTTCAAAACGACGGTATCCCCCGCTGCAATCGCGCCTACGACAGGTGCAAGGGCAAGTTGGAAAGGATAATTCCAAGGTGCGATGACAAGAACGTTTCCGTACGGTTCGAAACGGATTTCACTTTTCGAGCCAAAATGCAACAATGGCGTCCCCACACGGCGCGGCTTTGCAAGACGGCGCAATTGTTTTTCCATCCGATTGATTTCGCCGTAGACAAAACCGATTTCTGTCGTAAAAGCGTCTTGACGCCCTTTATTCAAGTCGACTTTCAAGGCATCGTAAATGGCTGCTTCATGCGTTTCAATCGCTTGTTTCAAGAACGTCAACATACTTAAACGAAAAGCAATGCTTCTTGTTGCGCCTGTCTTGAAAAAAGTCCGTTGTACCTCGACCTGACGTGCTACATCTAATCCCGTTGTCGTCAATCCCATCCGTAAATCCCCCTTGTGAGCTCATTCATTTCTTCCTTCTCATTCTACCATAGCTGCCAGGGCAAATAAAAAAAGCGGAGAGTCTTTTCTCCGCCTTCCGTTTACAGTTGGATTGCTGTTTCAAGTGCGACTTTCATCATGTCGTTAAACGTCGTTTGACGTTCTTCCGACGTCGTCTCTTCACCCGTCAACAAGTGATCGGAAATCGTTAAGATCGTCAAGGCGTTGACTTTATGTTTTGCAGCGAGTGTGTAGAGACCTGCCGCTTCCATCTCGATTGCGAGGCAACCGAAGTCCGCCCATTTTTTGAAGTGGTGGAAATCATCTTGGTAAAATTGATCGGTCGTGAAGATTTGACCGACTTTTGCATCGATGCCGTGTTCTTTCGCTGTCATATAAGCTTTGTGCAATAAGTCAAACGATGCTGTCGGCGCATAATCCAGTCCGTTGAACCGAACCCGGTTTTGTGCCATATCGTGTGACGCACTCATCGCGATGACGACGTCGCGGACTTTGACGTCCGGCGTGATCCCGCCGGCAGTACCGACACGAATCAGGTTTTTAGCTCCGTATGATTGGATTAATTCGTTTGCATAAATCGACATCGACGGGACACCCATCCCTGTTCCTTGAACAGAAACTTTTTTACCTTTATACGTTCCTGTAAAACCATACATTCCGCGAACTTCGTTATACAAAACGACGTCCTCTAAAAATGTATCGGCAATGTATTTTGCACGAAGTGGATCTCCTGGAAGTAATACGGTTTCTGCAATCTGACCTTCTGTTGCGTTAATGTGTACGCTCATGTACGATTCCTCCTCTAAATAGTGACTAAACCGACAACAACTCCCGGAACTCATTTGGAGTCATTCCAAACTGCTTTTTAAAGACTTTCCGAAAATATTTATCATCATGGTATCCGACTTCAAGCGCGATCTCGTAGATTCGAGCATCCGTCTCACCCAACAATTCCTTCGCCCGATTTAAACGGATCGTTTGAATATAATCCGATAGATTGACCGAAAAACGTTGTTTGAATCGTCTTGAAATGTATTCCCGGCTTAAGTAAAAGCGTTCGCTCATGAGTTGAAGCGTTAGTTCTTCCGCATAGTGTGTCGCAATGTACTTCGCAATCTGATCAATCGCTTCTCCTTGTTCCGGAACAGGACCTATCAATTCCATCGCACGCCCGACAGCATCGTTTAAAATATCAGGATCGATTGGCTTGAGTAAGTAATCAAACGATTGATGCAAAATCGCACGACGCATATACGTATAATCATCATACCCTGTCAATACAATCGTGACGACCTTTGGATGATGATTTTTTGTCCATTCGAGTAAACTTAGTCCGTCCAGTCCGGGCATTTCGACATCTGTTAACATCAAATCGATTTTTTCCTGTTCCAAAAAACGTTTGGCAGTGACTCCGTCATCCGCTTCAAAGATGTTGTCTACCTGCCATGTATCCCACTCGCCAAGCAATTTAACGGCATCACGAACATGTTTTTCGTCGTCTACGATCAATACATTCATCATAGTTCCTCCTGTTCAACGGGAATTCGAATGACGATTCTAAAACCACCTTCAGTTGGAGACTGCAGGATCATACTGGCTTCCTCTCCATAAAAGATTAATAGACGTTCGTAGATATTGTGTAGACCGATCCCGGATGTTTGACGGTCTTCCGGCCGGCGGTGCATCCGCATCGTTTGATCAATACTTTTCAGTTCCGTCGATTCCATGACTGCCCCGCTGTTTTCGACTTGAATGATCAGTTGATCCCCGTCACTTCTGACTTTATAGGCGAGATAGTTTTCGGTTGCATCTACCTGTTGATTAAACGCATGCTTAAAATAATTTTCAGCAAAGGGTTGTAAAATCATTTTCGGGACTTCAATCGAATTCATGTGCCACGGCACATCAACGATGTAGCGGAATCGATCGGGAAAGCGTTGCTGCTGAAGACGCATATAGGACTGAAGATGATCGACTTCCTGCTTCAACGTCACAATTGTCTGTTCATTATTCATCGAATAACGCATCATTTGCGAAAGTCCTGTAATCGAACGATATGCAACTTTTCGGTCGCCCTGTAACGTCGTCGTCCCGATTGATTGCAAGGCATTAAACAAAAAATGCGGATTCAACTGGGATTGTAAGGCCCGCAATTCATTCGTCCGGTTTTCCAGTGCCAAACGGTATTCACGTTTGATCAGCCGGTCGATTCGTTGAATCATCCGCTGGAACTGCCGATTCAGCAATCCAATCTCATCATTGGTTGTCGCAATGAATTGAGCCGATAAATCGCCTTGTTCGACACGCCACACGTTTGCTGTCAGCTGTTTAATCGGCTTTGTGATTTCAAGTGCTACGAGACTTGCTGCAATAATCATCAAGACTAACGAGCCAATTCCGATCAAAATTAAAATCAGGGCTGTTTCATTAGCACTTTTGACGACAGAGGCGTATGGCGTCGTCTTAACAAGTGTGATAGGAACACCCTGTGTTTTCGTTTTGGCATAAACGATGAAGGAGTCCCCGACCCGCATGCTGCCACTTTTACCTGTAAATCGGTCATTCGTGACCGGAAGCTCTTTTCCCGTCTTGGCAATCAATTGATTTCCATTCAACAGCCAAAGCGATTCACCGGGGAAGTTTTCAAACAGCTTTAATTGCTGTTCAAAGACACTCGTTGGAATGTCGACAGAAAGAAATCCAAGCGGTTCATCTGTTTCCACACGATTGATCCGGTAACGGAAGCTGACGATCTGTTTGTCATCCAAAATCATCGTATGTGTATTATAGGCAGTAATCTGATGTGCCGGATCAATCAACCAGCCGTTTTTTTGTTTCATCAAACGAAAGTAGTCGGTCTCCTGTAACCAATCAAACTTCCCCCGGCTGGATGTCTTCATGTTATAAACCGAGTACTCCGAGTTTCCTTTTAAGATGACGAAGTGAAGCTGCTCAATATCTTGTCTGGATAAAAAGAGTCCGAGAAGCGCCCGTGAAATCACACCCTCCGATTCACTGAGCTCAGCATCCGCCCCGACATTCATAATATTGAGTAAGGAGCGATTCGCATACAAACTTGTCGGTAATCGTCTTATATCTTCCATATAATGACTGATTTGGTTGCTTCCTCTTTTCAAAGCGCTCAAGCTTGAACGTTCCGCCTGCTCCACATTTTGATTCCGTACATAGAGATAAGAAGCTGATGTAGCAAGCGTCGTCGGAATCAGAATCGCTAAGACGACAAGTCGGATCAAACGTGTTCGGATGCTCTTCATCGCCGTCTCCTCCATCCTTTTTCTTCTAATAAGTAGTATAGCATAGCTGTATCCGCTTACATGTACGTGTTTTATTTGTTTGTGCCCCTCACGATTTTCTTCAAATTGGATTTCTAAAAAAACAACACTTGATTCCGAATGAATATTGATATAACATCGTTAATGTTCGTTTTTAACAAACTTTTAAGATTAAGGTGGTCTTTGGTTCATGTTTAAACTATCCGCACACGATACAACGGTCAAACGTGAAATTCAAGCTGGTTTTATCACGTTTATCACGATGGCCTATATTCTATTCGTCAACCCAACCATTTTGTCCGAAGCAGGAATTCCACAAGATCAAGCTTTCTCGGCGACAATTATTGCCACGCTGATAGGGACGTTATTGATGGGCTTTTATGCTAACTTACCGATTGCCGTAGCACCGGGAATGGGATTAAATGCTTATTTTACGTATACCTTGGTAATTGGTGAAAAAATACCTTATCAAACAGCCTTATCGGTCGTCTTCGTTGCCGGCATTATTTTTCTTTTGTTATCCCTGTCCCCTTTACGGACTAAATTGATTGAAGTCATTCCGACCACACTCAAATTGGCTATCACTGGAGGAATCGGTTTGTTCATTGCTTCCCTCGGTTTGAAAATGTCCGGAATCCTTGTCGCAGACCCTGCAACCTTGATTACAATCGGCTCCTTAACATCCCCGGAAGCCCTTATTACGTTAGTCGGTTTACTGATAGCAGCTATTCTGACAGTTAAACGTGTTCCGGGCGGGCTTTTGTACGCGATGATTTTATCCGGACTGCTGGCTTTCTTGACCGGTGAGTTGACGTTCTCGAAAACCTTGATTGCTTTGCCGACTTTACCGGAAGGCATTCTTGTCGCGAATCCGCTCACTGCCGTTCAAGACGTCATTCAATACGGACTCTTCAGTGGTGTGCTTTCGTTTGTGCTCGTCACGATGTTTGATACGACCGGTACGATGGTCGCAGTCGGTGAACAGGCTGGACTGATCGAAGAGGATGGTTCCCTGAAAAACAGTGAACGTGCCTTGTTATCCGATTCAACGGCGATGATTGCCGGAGCTATGTTCGGAACAAGTCCAACCACGGCCTATGTCGAATCGGCTTCCGGTGTCGCAGCCGGCGGACGAACCGGTTTGACATCCGTCACAGTTGGAATCTTGTTTGCGCTGTCAGCAGTTTTCGGCCCAATCGTTCAATCGATTTCAAGCGTTCCGGCCATTACGGCTCCGGCATTACTCCTTGTTGGTGCATTGATGCTACAAAACATCAAACAGATCCAGTGGGAAGATTTCAGCGAAGCTTTTACCGCGTTCATGGTGATCATCATCATGCCGCTATCCGGCAGTATCGCAACAGGTATCGCGTTCGGATTCATCATCTATCCCATCATGAAGGCTGTACAAAAACAGCGGGTCCACTTCTTGATTTATCTGTTCGCCGTTCTGTTTTTCATTCAATTGTTTTTTCTGCATTAATGAATAAAAAAACGTGCAAAAAAAAGTGCTGCTTCCAATTTTTCTTGGAAACAGCACTTTTTTTATTATTTCTTCATTTTTTCCCATGTCTTCGTAAAGTCTTGTAACATCTCTTCCGATGTTTTTTGTTTCCCTACATATGCCTGCATGATGGCACCAAATTCATTGACAGCGCCGTCCGGATATTTAAACCAGTTCCATGAGATGGTTTTATCTTCTTTAGAGTACTTGATGATATCGTCAGCCAGTGGTCCAAGATCGGCTGCTTCGATTGATTTGAAAGCCGGAATGAACTTGAACTTGTTGACCATGTAATCTTTTCCTGTGTCAGATGTCGCCATCCACTCGAGGAACTTTTTACCTTCCTCTTTATTTTTCGAGTTTTTGTTGACGACCCAGTTATTCGGAACGCCGACCGGAAGGCGGTCCATTTTTTCTTTATCATCATTGATCGGCATCGGGATGAAGCCCATCTCGATGTCCGGATTAACATCCGTGATCAATTGTTGCGCCCAGTTTCCTTGTTGGATCATTGCTGTTTTCCCTTCAGCAAACTGAGAAACTTGTGTATTGTAATCCGTCGTCAACGGATTTTTGTTTCCGTATTCGATCGTCAAATCAAACAAGTTCATAAACTCTTTAAATTGTTTATTGTCTTCGAACTTTCCTTTTCCAGAGTTCAAATCGGCAATGAACTGATCCGGATCATCCTGTTGCGCCATCGGGATATTCATTAAGTGGTTTCCAAGAATCCACCATTCGCCGTATCCGATTGAGAATGGCGTAACACCATCCGCTTTCAGTTTCTTAGACGCTTCTGTTAATTCTGTTAAAGTTTTTGGTAACTCTGTAATACCGGCTTTCTTGAAGATTTCTTTATTGTAGATGAAACCATAACCTTCCAGGTTCATCGGCATACCATAAAGTTTCCCGTCAATTGTCATCGGTTCTTTTGAAAGGTCTGTTAAATCACTGACCCATTTTTCATCCGAAAGATCTTCCAATTTGTCTTGCCATGTTTTCGCTTCTGTAAATCCACCGTTATTAAAGACATCCGGTTCATTCCCTGAAGCAAACTGCGATTTCAAGGCTGCGCCGTAATCCGATCCGCCACCAACCGTTTGAACGACGACTTTTACGCCTGTTTCTTTTTCATAGGCCTTTGCCATCTTTTCCATGTCTTTTGCGATTTCAGCTTTAAATTGGAATACGTTGAGGGTCTTCCCGTCCTTAGAAGAGCCACTGTCCTTTGAGTCATCACTATTGAGTGTCCCACCGCCACCACATGCTGCAAGTGCTACGACCATTGCGGTCGTCATAACTGGTAGTGCTGCCCATTTACGTTTACGCATTCGGATACCTCCCTGATTTTCGAGTTGATAATCGTGCTACGCTTTTACAATAAATGAAAACGCTTGCAATAAAAACGGATAATTTTGTCCGGTGCGGTGGAAAATATTGAACAATCGTTATCCGATAAAAAAAGTCGGGATTAGTGTATGATAAAAATAGATACTATTTAACGAAGGAGTTTGATGCAATGTCCCTACAGTTCACGATTTTATTGATTGGTTTATTGTTATTTACCGCAGTCTGGACAACGAAATTATCCAGTCGCTTGAACATTCCCGCTCTCTTGATTTTCATCGCTCTTGGTATGATTGCCGGCAGTGATATTACCGGTTTTATCCGGTTCGATGATGCGGAACTGGCGCAATTGCTCGGTACCGTGGCACTGATTATCATCTTATTTGAGGGAGGTCTTCAAACTGCCTGGAAAGAAGTGAAGACGGAATTGTCACCCTCTCTTTCACTTGCAACGTTTGGTGTCTTCATCGCAACGACGATTGTCGCCGTTGCGTCCCATTATATTCTCGGATTCAGCTGGGCTAACGCCTTTCTCCTCGGTGCCATTGTCGGATCGACGGATGCTGCCGCGATTTTTTCAGTACTCAGCGGACAATCCGTCCGGCGGAAAGTAGGATCGACGCTGGAACTCGAATCCGGTACGAATGATCCGATGGCTGTTTTTCTGACCGTCTTCTTCCTGGAATTCGTGACGAATCCTAAAGAGGCCTCACTTGTTTCCGGCTTAACTTCGCTAGTCTGGGAAATGGTGATCGGTTTACTGCTCGGTCTATTCATCGGCTGGATTGCTTCAACATTACTTAACCGGATTGATCTCAGTTCCTCGAGCTTTTATCCGATTCTGCTAATGTCATTCGCTTTTCTTTCGTTCGGTATTGCGGACACGATTCACGCCAGCGGTTTCCTCGCTGTTTACGTGACAGCGATTTATATTAGCAATCATGAGTTGGTCTACCGGCAGACGCTCGTCCGTTTCACAATGAGCATGGCGCACTTGGCGCAAATCGGAATGTTCATCGTGCTCGGATTACTTGTGTTTCCGAAACAGTTGCTTGATCCACAGGTGATTTTATCATCGATTGCCCTCGCTTTGATTTTAATCTTTATCGCTCGTCCGGTTTCCGTTTGGCTCAGTCTCCTTCCCTTTAACTATTCCTGGCAGGAAAAAGTATTTGTCTCTTTTGCCGGTTTAAAAGGAGCTGTTCCAATCATTCTCGCAACTTATCCGCTTGTTGCCGGAATCGATAATGCCGGCATGATCTTCAACATCGTCTTTTTCACTGTTTTGTTATCGACGTTAATCCAAGGGAGTATGTTGACCTTCTTGGCGGACCGGCTTCATTTAAACGAGACCGGTTCATCCACGATTCAAACGGTCATTGAGTTCATGTCGATCGGTAAACCGAATGCGGAAATCATCGAATTGACGATTCCGAACTCTCATCCGTTTGTCGGGGAAGCCATCTCGGATATTGATCTGCCGCAGGAATTTTTAATTACGGCCATCATCCGTAACGATCAAATCGTGACACCACGCGGCGATACAATTTTTGAAGGACGGGATCAATTACTTCTATTAACACCAAAACATCGGATTAAAACACTCAAACGTTTTTTATTCCCGCAAAAAGAGATGACCAAAAAGAGCTGACGTCGCTGTCAGCTCTTTTTGGTCATTTCTCTTAACGCTTTGATTTAACGCGGCGATACACAATGTATCCGATGATTCCGACGACGATAATACCAAGAATCCACCATAACTCCTGTTCGAGTCCTTTCAACATCGACTCTGCCCGTTCCACCCCAAACCTTTCTCCTAACCACACATAGAAGAACGATACCGGGAACAAGCCAATGCTTGAGGCCAATACATATCGTTTGAAAGACAAATTGAACAAACCACACGGAATGGAAACAACAGAACGAACGACCGGGAAGAAGCGGCCAAACAATGCTGACCAGGAACCGTATTTCGATACGATTCGTTCCCCTTGAACGATTTCCCGTTCCTTAATCATTAGCCATTTTCCGTAACGAACCAAAATCGGACGTCCGGCGTAACGACCGAGAAAATAAAATAATGTCGCCCCCATCAGACTGCCGAGAAAACCGATCAAGACGGCTGCGGTCCAACTAATTGTCCCGTTTGATACATAAAGACCGAGTACCGGCAACCCGACTTCAGCCGGGATTAATTCCGTCCCGAGTCCAAGAATCATAATTCCTAAAAACAGCCAGAGATTCGACTCTCCGGCTGAGAACAACCATTCTAACATCCAACCACTCCTCTAAATCAGCCTCGTGCAGGACGAAGAAGATAATAAATGATGACGACGAGCGTCGTCCAGACTCCTGTAAAGATCCCGATGATTCCGACGATAAAGAAGCCAAGTGCCATCATTGATCCCGTGCGTTTGTAATCACGCCACATCGTCCGTAATCCTTTGATGTTAAACCAAAGAAACACGACGAAAAGTAGGGCAAACACTAATCCTGTAATGAGTATCGCTGACATGTCTTCACCTCTCTCTTATTAGTTCATATGCCCATTATAACGTGTTTTCACACGTCTTTCCTCCGTCTGAGGTCGGATGAACTTATTTTACCCTATAAAAAAATGTCCTACTGGCCATGAAATCATGGCCAGTAGGACATTTTGAATCAGATTTATCAGTACATCACTCGTTCTTACAGCAGGTGCACACCTTGTTCACGGTACGACGCGCGTGTTTCTTCCGACCAGACCGATGCTTGAACTTCACCGATATGACGTTTCTTCAAGAGGAACATCGCCATCCGGGATTGTCCGATTCCTCCACCAATTGTCAGCGGCAGTTTCTCTGCCAATACACCTTGGTGGAACGGGAAATCAAGTTTCGTGTGTTCGCCCGTCGTTTCGATCTGCGCCAGCAATGTTTCGCGGTCGACCCGGATACCCATCGACGACAGTTCAAATGCTCCGATTTCCGGATGGTGAACTAAAATATCACCGTTGAGCGTCCAGTCATCGTAGTCTGCTGCTCGACCGTCATGTTTTTCTCCGGATGCCAATGCACCACCAATCTGCATCAAAAAGACAGCACCATACTCTTTCGTCACTTCGGTCTCGCGCTCTTTTGTCGAAAGTGTCGGGTATGCATCTTCAAGTTCTTGTGTCGTCATGAAATGAATCGTCTCCGGTAAAATCGCTTCAATCGCAAGTTTCTCTTCGACTTCACGTTCCACTTGGCGAATCGACTCGTAAATCGCACGAACCGTCGTTTGCAAGTAGTCAATCGTCCGCTCTTCTTTTGTAATGACACGTTCCCAGTCCCACTGGTCGACGTGAATCGAATGAGTTTCGTCCAGTACTTCATCACGACGGATGGCATGCATCAATGTGTACAAGCCTTCCCCTTTTGAGAATCCGTATGTGTGGAGTGCCTGGCGTTTCCACTTCGCAAGAGATTGAACGATCTCGAGTTCTGCCTGATGGTCAATTGCATCAAAGCGGATGACACGTTCGATTCCGTTCAGATGATCGTTGACTCCAAGTGTGCTTTCGACGAATAACGGCGCTTCGACGCGTGTTAATCCGAGTTGTGCCGAGAACTGCTCCTCAAAGCGTTTTTTTACAAGTGTGATGGCTTCCTGTGTCTGTTTCATAGATACGAGTGTTGTCATGGTATTCTTCCTCCTCAATTGTGTGTTTGAAAAAGAAGCCATAAAAAAGAGCCCTTCTCTCCCAAGAATATGGGACGAAAGACTCGGTTCCGCGGTACCACCCATGTTAACAGCTCAGCTGCTCACTCAAAAGACTGATGATCAATTATCATCTCAATCTTCGGCCATATGATAACGGACAGGCAACTCCGGCTACGCCTACTGACTTCAGTGTTCGGGTAGCGACTCCGGGATGTTCTTCGCAACTTGTTTCCGACTGGGCTCTCACCGCCCCCAGCTCGCTAATCCGGTTTTACAAGATGTTACTCTTCCCTTCAACGTCGTTGTTACAATTGAATTGAGAACATCGTACACCATCCGGCAAGCATTTGAAAAGCCCTTTTTTCAAAAAAAAATAAAATAATCTGACTAATCAGACTAGATATGTCATATAAAAACGTTCCCGCAGAAGCGAGAACGCGCTTACATCTTTATTTGATTGAACCACTCGTAATCCCTTGAATAATTTGTTTTTGCATCGCAAAGAAGAAGAGTAACAACGGAATAATCCCGAGAATTAATCCGGCTAGCGCCAAGTCCCACTGCTTCGTGTACTGACCGAAGAAATAGAACGTTGCGAGCGGAATCGTCCGCAGTTCGACATCACGCAACATCAGGGACGGCAACAAGAAATCATTCCAAATCCAAAGTGTGTTCAAAATGACAATCGTTACCGTGATCGGTTTAAGCAACGGGAACACAATCCGCCAAAAGACGCCCCACTGCGAGCAACCGTCAATGATGGCTGCTTCTTCAATCTCTTCCGGAATCGATTTCATGAATCCATGATACAAGAAAATCGACAAGCCGGAACCAAAGCCGAGATACATCAAAATCAGACCCCAATAACTGTTTTGCAGACCGAGATCACCCGACAGCTTCGATAACGGAATCATGATCGACTGGAACGGAATGATCATCGCGGCGACAAACAGGAAAAAGATGATGGTCGACAAGCGGGTTTTCGTCCGAACAAGTTTCCAGGCGGCCATCGAACAAAAAATAACAATAACTGCATTTGCACCAACTGTAATGATGACAGAATTCAGAAACACTTTTCCAAAATTCATCGCTGCCCAGGCATCTGTATAGTTTGAGGTGATCCATTCTTTCGGAAGCCCCGATGTATTTGTAAAGATATCTCCTTGCGTTTTAAACGAGTTCGAAATGACATAATAAAACGGAATCATATACAGTAAGCCCATCAACAGTGCGGCAATCTCAACGGTACCGAGACGTACGGAATAACGACCACGCTTTTTCGGTGCCGGTTTCTCCGGCGTCAGTTCCGGTTTCGGCAAAGGTTGTGCAGTACTCATGCTTCCACCTCCCGTTTTTTCGTCAAGTAGACTTGAGTAACGGTAATCGCGGCAACGACAACAAAGAAGATGATCGCTTTGGCAGAACCAAGACCCAGGTTATTGTTTGTAAACGATTCTTTATAGATGTTCAGCGCAAGCATTTCTGTCGATTTGAACGGACCACCATTTGTCAGCGATAAGTTCGTATCAAATAATTTAAAGGACCAAGAAATCGTCAAGAACAGACAAATCGTAACAGACGGCATGATCAGTGGAATCGTAATATTTCGCAACGTGGATAATCGGTTGGCTCCATCGATTTTGGCTGCTTCAATCAGTTCCTGCGGTACATTTTGCAGGGCAGCGATATAGATGACCATGATATATCCCCCACCTTGCCAAATCGAGACGATGACAATGCCCCAGAAACCAGTTCGGGCGTCACCGAGCCATGGAAGTTCGAATAAACTCCAACCTGTCAATTCTCCAATCGACGCAAATCCTTTAACGTAAATAAACTGCCAGACGAACCCAAGAATCAATCCACCAATTAAGTTTGGCATGAAGAAAATCGTCCGTAAGAAGTTTCGTGTCCGAATATTTTGCGTGAGTAAAAACGCTAAAATGAATCCGACCAGGTTTGTTAAAATTACGGCAACGACGGTATATTTTGTCGTCAGCCAAAAGGACTGCTGAAACTGTTCGTCCACTGTAAAGAGGCGGACATAGTTATCAAATCCAATCCAATTTAATTCACCCGTAATTCCGTTCCAATCCGTGAATGAATACATGACACCATTAAAAAAAGGTACGAGAACAATCACTGCGAACACTAAAAAGACGGGTCCGACAAACATCCAAAATTCAAGTCCGCGCTTTACTTTTTTCTTATTGCTTACTGCCATTGCTCATCCCTCCTCTATCCCTAGACTACGCAACTTTCCATAAAATGAAAACGCAACCATTTGACAAGTTGGGTGGAATATATTGAACGATTATTTGGCGTGTCAGTTTCAGATACGCTACTATTAAGGAAATATAGAGAAATTCATCTTGAGAGGAAGATTACGCCATGGAAAAAACGATTCGTTCTGATCTAGAAATTGCCCAACAAACCATTCTGCGCCCCATCTCCGAAATTGCTAAACATATTGGATTAACCGATGCGGATTATGATACGTACGGAAAATACAAAGCGAAGTTGACGGACGGATTAGTTAAACGATTGGCGACGAAGACGGATGGAAAACTGATTCTTGTCACGGCGATCAATCCGACGGCTGCCGGCGAAGGAAAATCGACAGTGACGGTCGGACTTGGTCAAGCATTGCATCGCCTCAATCATAAGACGATGATCTGTTTACGCGAACCATCACTTGGACCAACGATGGGGTTGAAAGGCGGAGCGTGCGGTGGCGGTTACAGCCAAGTCTTGCCGATGGAAGAAATTAACCTTCATTTTACAGGCGATATGCATGCCATCACGTCAGCCCACAATACAATCAGTGCCCTGCTCGATAATCATCTTCATCAAGGGAATGACTTAGGAATTGATCCTCGTCGGGTCACTTGGAAACGTGTCCTCGATCTCAATGACCGGGCCTTGCGACAAATCACGATCGGACTGGGTGGACCGGCTCATGGCGTTCCGCGTCAAGATGGGTTTGATATCACGGTCGCTTCGGAAATCATGGCTGTTCTCTGCCTCGCCGATTCCATCACGGATTTAGAAGAACGGATCAGCCGGATTGTCGTCGCCTATTCGTATGATCAACAACCGGTTACAGTTCAGGATATCGAAGCTGCCGGTGCTGCGACGTTACTTTTAAAAGAAGCCTTCCGCCCAAATCTTGTCCAGACGGTCGAAGGCACACCGGCTTTAATCCATGGCGGTCCGTTTGCAAATATTGCCCACGGTTGTAACTCGCTGATTGCGACACGTACTGCCTTGAAGCTGAGTGATTATGTCGTCACGGAAGCCGGATTCGGAGCAGATCTCGGAGCAGAAAAATTCTTTAACATTAAATCCAGAATTGGCAATCTGCATCCGGATGCGGTTGTCGTCGTTGCGACTGTCCGTGCGTTGAAAATGCATGGCGGGGTTGCAAAGGATCAATTGGCGGAAGAAAATTTATCCGCTTTAGTCGAAGGACTGGCTTTACTCGAGAAGCACGTTGAAACAATGGATTTGTTCGGCGTGCCGGCCGTTGTCGCCTTGAATCGTTTCGCAAGCGATACCGATACGGAGCGCGAGACGGTGCTCGAATGGTGCCGTGAACGCAAGATCCGCGTCGCTGAAAGCGAAGTCTTCAGCCAAGGGGGAGCCGGTGGAGAAGCACTGGCGGAGCAGGTCTTTGAGGCTTTGGAGGAAGAGAGTCAGTTTACTCCGCTTTATCCGGCCGAACTGCCGCTGACACAAAAAATCGAACGGATTGCTAAACGAGTATATGGTGCAGCAGATGTGCATTTCGAAGAAAAGGCATTACGTGAGCTTGAGCGTTGCACCGAGCAGGGACTGGGACATCTGCCGATCTGTATGGCAAAAACACCTTTCTCATTGACGGATGATCCAAGCAAGTACGGACGTGTCGAAGGATTTACGATTACTGTCCGCGAAATCAAACCATCCATCGGTGCGGGGTTCATCGTCGCCTTGACCGGGAATGTATTAACCATGCCGGGTTTACCGAAAACACCAGCTGCCAATAAGATGGGAATTTCTGAAGACGGAACAATATACGGACTTTCTTAATCAGGGAAGGATGATAGATGTGACAATCGACCATACACACTGGATTGCATCAGACGGCTACACGACGACGATGCATCTGTTAGAAGCTACCGCTCCGAAAGGGGTCGTCATTGTTTTTCACGGAATGATGGAGCACGGTGCGCGCTACCAAGAGTTTGCAGAGTTCCTCTATGCCCACCACTACCATACGATCATTCCGGATGTGCGTTGTTTTGGCACACGCGCACAACAACTGGACTCCCTTGGGCATTTGGAGCCAAATCATGGTTTTGCGCAATTGATGCAGGATGCTGAAGAACTGGTTTACGATATCAAAGATCGTTATCCGGATTTACCGATTTTCGTGTTTGGTCACAGTTTTGGTTCACTCATTTCAAGACGCCTTGGCCAAACACTCGGACACGAGTTGGCAGGGGTCATCGCAAGCGGTCCTCCGACAGACAATGGTTTACTCGGCACCGTCAGTCAAAAAATTGTCGGACGACTGATCGAACAAACTTCTTCTCAACATCCGGCAGAAGGACTCAGTAAGCTAATTTTCGGTCGGTATAACTTACGTTTCTTCCCGGCACTCTCTTCGAATGCCTGGTTATCCTCCGATCCTCAATCCGTCGTACGTTACGATGAAGATCCTCTATCGGGGCAAACCGTCACACTCGGCTTTTTTAACGAATTACTGTCGGCGACCAAATCCGTCAACTCACTGGCTTATCTGTATCAACATCCGCGTCATTTACCGTTGCTGCTGATAGCCGGGGAAGATGACCCGGTCGCATTCGACGGCAAAGGAATTCATGCCCTGTTTGATTCCTACAACCGGGTTCGTGTCGAAGGGGTGCAACTCACGGTCTACCGTGGATTGCGGCATGAGTTATTCCACGAGTTTGAGCGGATCCGTGTTTTTGCGGATATCGCAGGTTGGCTGAACAAGCAGATCGGCTCACATCCGCTTTCTTCACTGCGGAAACAAGGACATCCATAATGAACAAAAGCGAGGTGCCCTCAATTGAGGGCACCTCGCTTTTGTATTAGTGAATCCAGTTCAATGATAAGATCATCGCTTCAATTTCTTCCAATTCCAGTGACTCACGATCTGCAGAATACGTTAATAGAACAAGTCGTTCTCCGTCTGAATATGCATAAATCCGGATGAAGACCTCCTCTTCTTTCCCGTCTACAGCAAGAAGTGCTTCTTTGGAAGAATTCCGACGTGCTTCAAGTGGTCCAGTCAGTTCAATACCAAACTCTTCCACCAATAAGTTGATTTCCTGTTCTGCCGCTTCAAAAGGTGTCAGTTCTTCTGCATCCGACTCGTAGATGGATAACTGTAACGTCCCCATCGCATTTTCTTCCGTCGAATAAAAACTAACGAATGTTTCCTCTTCTTGGTATTCAAACGTTTTTGGATATTGCAGTGTAATCCAATTATCGACCGTGTACTGTTTCATATAATTTCCTCCATTCGATTTATCTCGTCAAAATGTATGCCTGTCACGGCTAGTTGCTGGAAACACCGTGCTAGCGTATCCGAGAGGAAAATACGTTCCGTACGTTCATCCCGCAAGATGTGGTGGGGACCAAGCGATGTACTGATGATTCGCTCCGTCATGAAGTAGACTTGTTTTTTCCGAAGAGTGCGGAAAATTTCCGTCTTATGTAGATGTTCCACCCGTCTTACCGCTAGAATATTGATGAGATAGTAATTGATGAGTCCCGTTCGTGTCTTCAGCTGGACACGAAGACATTGGACGGAAAACGGTGTCAGCCGCTCCAATATCTGTTTCATCCGTTCAGATACTAAGGGGATCCTCAATTCGTTCGGAAGCACGTCCGGTAGCATATCTGCATCCTGTTCGATTGAAAAGGCAAGTAAGCTTGCGTTAAGAAACCACTCTCCTGTCGTGAAGCGATAACGATCGATTTGATGGTGACATGTGGCCATCCATCCTTTTCCCATCAGCTGTTCGCTCCAAACTCGAACTTTGTTCACCAGTCATTCGCTCCTCTTTCCATCCTCAGCCACTCACTCTCGTTACAGGAAGCTCATGTAAACGATTTAGCTCTTATTATTGTACACATAAAATCGAAAGAATTACCTTTTTTCATAAAAGTTATGGAAATAAACGCTTTGCTATGCTACTATATTTCATGTAGTCACTTTTGCGGGTGTAGTTTAGTGGTAAAACCTCAGCCTTCCAAGCTGATGATGAGAGTTCGATTCTCTTCACCCGCTCCAATTTATGACATAACATAGGTCAACGACACATAGGTCAACGACTTTTATGCCCTCGAGGGCGGACGGCTTGCAATTTGCAAGCCGTCTTTTTGTTGTCTCCAGGATACATTCCGTCTGCTTTCGGGTATAGTTCGGTATAAAACGTTACTACAAGAAAAGAGGAGGACTGTCATGATTCAAATGAAAATGCCCGGTGTCACGGTCTACCAAAGTACATTAATGAAAACGACCTCGACCTTGATTGAGACACCCGACTGTCTGATCGTCGTTGATCCGGGCTGGTTACCGGATGAAATCGCAACAATCCGCCGCGATGTGGAAATCATCCGACACGACCGTCCTCTTTATATTGTGTATACACATGCCCATTTCGATCATATATTAGGTGCCTATGCTTTCAAAGATGCGATCGCGATCGCGTCTCGCCGCTTTGTGGATGTGAACCGGACGGCAGCACTGGAAGAAGTCCAAAATTTTAATGACGAATACTATATCGAGTCCCCTGTCCTTTTTCCGAATATTACACACGTCATCGAGGAGTCCGAAACGACGTTGACGATCGGTAAAACCAAACTGATGTTTTTCCTGACTCCCGGTCATGAATCTACTCACTTATCGTTCGTGGTGATGCCGCTCCATATCCTCGTCTGTGGTGACTATGCATCCGACGTCGAAATTCCTTTGATTGAACACGATTCGGGTGAATATTTAACAACGCTTGAATTGCTTGAATCGTTCATTTATGAGTATGAGGTAAAGCTACTTATTCCAGGACACGGTCATATTTGTGACGTTCGCACGGAAATGATTGAACGCCTTCATTTGAGTTACGACTACATCTTAGCCTTACGTGCACATAAGGAGTCGGACTGGTCGCCCTCATGGCAGCGAACGTCCTTCATGGGGCGGTTGCACGAAAAAAATAAACGGCAGATTACAAAAGAACAGACTGAGCAGCTCGCCCGGCGTCAATACGATTAAAACAAAAGACAGACTGTGTTCCTTATCGGAACCAACAGTCTGTCTTTTCGCTTAGTCCATTACTCCAATCAATTCGATCATTAATGCTTTTTGAGCATGGAGCCGGTTTTCCGCCTGGTCAAATACAAGTGAGTGACTGCCGTCAATGACTTCTGCCGTCACTTCTTCCCCGCGATGTGCCGGAAGACAGTGCAGGAAAATCACATCGTCAGCAGCTGTCATCAATAACGCTTGATTGACTTGATATCCTTGGAATGCTTTCAGACGATCTGCCGACTCTTCTTCTTGTCCCATGCTGGCAAATACATCACTGTAGATGACATCTGCACCCGCAACCGCTTGAACAGGATCCGTATATTGTTCGATTCGGCCGCCTGACTTTTGTGCCAGTACTTTTGCTTGATCGATAATCGTTTGATCCGGTGCATAGGCGGCCGGACTGCAAATTCGAACTGTCATTCCACTTAACGCTCCTCCTAAAAGCAGCGAATGTGCCATGTTGTTTCCATCTCCAACATAAGCGAGTATCTTGCCTTGACGTTGACCAAAATGTTCTTCGATCGTCAGTAAATCAGCTAACACCTGACACGGATGATGAAGGTCAGTCAATCCGTTGATAATTGGAATTGTCCCGTGTGCCGCTAACGTCTCGACCGTTTCATGGGCAAAGGTCCGAATCATCAAGGCGTCAACATAACGGCTCATGACTTGAATCGTATCGCTGAGAGATTCTCCGCGACCGATTTGCATATCCGATCCGTTTAAGACGACCGGATATCCCCCTAATTCGACGACACCGACTTCAAAAGAAATCCGTGTGCGCGTCGATGCTTTTTCAAACAGCAAAGCAACTTTTTTTCCTGCAAGTGTTTGAGCATAAGTCGCAGGAGAGGCTTTGACGGCCTTCGCCAGTTCCAGCAACTCAGTCAGTCCTTCTGCGGTCAACTCTTCCAGTGTCAGCAAATGTTTTAATCGTTGTGTTGTCGTCATTGGATCGGCTCCTTTTGTTTCGTCCATTCGGCTAACCGTTTCACGGTACACATCGGTATAGCTTGGACGGATTCAAAATAGTGGGCAAGATGTTCTTCAGTAATGACAATCGCTCCCTGAGCAAGTGCTTTTTCCCGTTGGATCCGTTCCTCTTCCGCCTTTGAGAAGAACACGAGACACGTATCAAACTCGGTATCCTGCTCTAGTTCCTCTCCGTCCGACCATGTGTGGGTTCCCGCTCCACAGATACGACGTGTGCGTTTCGACATCGCGGCTTTCGTCGTCTGATCGAAGACGAACCGTTCTTTGGCAAATCCCGCTTCCGTCCACTGTAACGTTTCTCCGGTTGAACGCATGACAGGACCTGTCATCGGATCAACCCCACGTAACTTCAATGTTGAAAAAACCGGCGTCTTGACGGCATGAAACGGCAATGTCAATCGAGCAGTCGGCAAGGCATCGACTTGCATCCCGATGGCTGCTTGAACAGCCCATTCAAGCAACGGTTGTCCCGTCACCTTCGAGACGATCG
The DNA here is from genome assembly GCF_049942815.1 of Exiguobacterium sp. R-39. Lineage (NCBI taxonomy): Bacteria > Bacillati > Bacillota > Bacilli > Caryophanales > Exiguobacterium > Exiguobacterium sp. R-39. The sequence continues at coordinate 598,501 of NZ_CP187965.1, read as the reverse complement.
GTAACGTCCGTGATGCGCGGGGATTAATCTCGAGCACATAGATCGTTTGATCTTTGACGACAAACTGAATATTGAAGGCCCCTTGGTAATCCAAGTGTTGACCGATTGTTTGCGCAATCCGTTCAATCTCGTCCTGTAAGTCTGCCGAAGCTGAAACCGGGGGTAAAATCATCGTTGAATCACCCGAATGAACACCGGCGGCTTCAATTTGTTCCATGATGACCGGTACGTACGTGGTTGTCTTGTCTGAAATGCAGTCGACTTCGAACTCTTGTCCTTCGATGTACGCATCCACCAGGATCGGAAATGCGATTTCCGGCAATAATTTCTCTAAATCGCTTGCTGTCGTTAAACGATGCATTCCTTTTCCGCCAATGACGTACGATGGACGAATCATCAACGGATAACCAAGTTTTTGTACGACTGCTGTCAGCTCTTCAGGGTTTGAAACTTCTTGACCCGGTATGCGGTCAATCTGTAACCGGTCCAAAAACTGATAAAAACGATCACGGTCTTCCATCTCGTCAATTGTGTCTGCCGTCGTCCCTAACAGCTGGTAACCCAGCTGTTCGAGCCCGGCTGCCAGTGTGATGGCGGTCTGTCCGCCGAACTGGACAAGCACCTGCTGACATTGCTCTGCTTCCAGGACATGCACAACATCTTCAATCGTCAACGGTTCGACGTAAAGACGATCCGCGACCTCAAAGTCGGTCGAAACGGTTTCCGGATTATTGTTGATCATAATCGTTTCATAACCGGCTTGCTGCAAGGCACGGACGGCATGGACCGAGCAGTAGTCAAACTCGATTCCCTGTCCGATCCGAATCGGTCCGGCCCCGAGGACAGCAACTTTCTTCCGGCTGGATGGCGTGACTTCCGTCCGGCCGGACCAACTGCCGTAAAAGTACGGCGTCAGACTTGAAAATTCTGCTCCACAGGTATCAATCATTTGAAAACTCGGCAGAATTAGAAAGGAACGGCGTTGTTGCTGGACGACTTCCACCGATACATCGGCAATCTGCGCAATCTGCCGGTCGGTAAATCCGAAGCGTTTTGCTTGTTGCAGCGATTCTTTTAAATTCAAATCCAACGTTTCCTGCATCAGAATCAAAGTCTCGAGCGTCGTGATGAACAATGACTGGATTTGTGTTTTTTCAGCTAACTCGTTGTGTGTCGTCGCCTGTCGGTCCAGCAATGCCAACATCGCTAACAATCGGCGGTCCGTGATTTGGCTGACTTCCTGCCATAATACATCCGTTTCGGCCTCTTTCATCCAGCCCGGATACAACGGGGCTTGTTCGATTCCGGCACCGCGCCATGCTTTTTGTAAGGCTTCCTCGAGTGTCTTCCCCATCGCCATACTTTCTCCGGTCGCCTTCATCTGCGTACCGAGTGTGCGGTCACTTACAGGGAAAAGATCAAACGGGAAACAAGGAACTTTAGCTGTGACATAATCCAGGACTGGTTCGAAACTGGCCATCGTTTCTTTCGTCACCGGATTGATGCAATCATCGAGACGCTCACCGAGTGCAAGACGGGTCGCTAATTTCGCAATCGGGTAACCCGTTGCTTTTGAAGCTAAAGCCGAAGAACGGCTGACCCGGGGATTCACCTCAATGACATAGTACGTCTGTTCTGTCGGATGGATTGCAAATTGGATATTACATCCCCCAACGACACCGAGCGCTGAAACGATTTCCCGTGATGCCGTCCGTAAGGTTTGATTCATTTGATCGGATATCGATTGGATGGGTGCGAAGACGACAGAATCTCCCGTGTGCACACCGACCGGATCGATATTCTCCATGTTGCAGACGATGATCGTCGTATCAAAAGCATCCCGCATCACTTCGTACTCGACTTCTTTATAACCGGCAATGCTGGCTTCGACGAGACATTGTGAAATCGGGCTGGCCTGAAGTCCATTCGCTGCAAGTTTGCGGGCATCTGCTTTCGTTTGAGCAATACCGCCCCCGGTTCCTCCTAGCGTAAATGCAGGACGGACAACAAGCGGGACTCCTGCCTTTTCCATGAATCCTTCCAGTTCTTCCAGTGTCTCAATCGTTTGACTGATCGGGAGCGGTTGATTCAGTTCCAGCATCCGTTGTTTAAACCGTTCGCGGTCTTCGCCGTCCCGGATCGTCTCAAGTGATGTTCCCAGCAGTTCGACTTGATACTGCTCAAGCACTCCCGCCTCTTCGAGTGATAAAGCAAGATTTAAAGCGGTTTGTCCCCCAACTGTCGCTAATAAATGGGTCGGTCGCTCACGTTTGATAATGGCAGTCGCTTTTTCAAGCGTCATTGCTTCGATATAGATATGATCCGCTGTTGATGGATCCGTCATGATCGTAGCCGGATTCGAATTCATCAACATGACCTCGCATCCCGCTTCCCGAAGTGTTTGACATGCCTGTGTACCCGAGTAATCAAATTCTGCTGCTTGACCAATCACGATCGGGCCTGATCCGATGACCAGGACTTTTTTATGTTCCTGCATATGCTACCTCCTGCTTTAAGATGCTCGTCACGAATTGATCAAATATCACCATTGCCTCCAGTGGACCGGGATGGGCTTCCGGGTGAAACTGAACTGTCAAGATAGGGTGTGTCGGATGAAACAGCCCTTCGATTGAACCATCGTTGATATGCTCATATGCGACATTCAATTCAGATTTCCGGACACTGCCCGCCTGGACAACATACCCGTGATTTTGTGATGTCATGAAGACACGTCCGGTCTTTACCTGACGGACAGGATGATTGGCTCCACGATGACCGTGATGCTGTTTTTCGATTTGACAACCAAAAGATTTCGCAATCAGTTGATGCCCCATACAGATGCCGAGCGTCGGATAGGCAAGCGCCAGTTCCTTGATTTCAGGAATCAAATGATCGAGCTGACTCGGATTTCCCGGTCCATTTGAGAAAAGCAGACCATCGGGTTGCAATGCGTCGATGACCGACTTCGGTGTATCAAACGGAACGACCGTCACTTTCATCCCACGTACCTGCAACGCCTCAATCATCGATTTTTTAACCCCGTAGTCGAGACAGACGATATGTCCGGCTTCGTGACTAGTTTGATAAGTTTCCGGCTGTTTCGTCGAGACGGCCGCAATCAAGTTCGACTGTTTCTGAACAGGTGAGGCGTCGCTTGTGATCGTACCGATTTGATCACCATGATTGCGCAAATGATGGACCAGTGCCCGCGTATCGACTTGAGTCAAAACCGGTACATCCGATGCTGCCAACCAATCAGCCAAGTCCGACCGTAATCCGTTGTTCGCCAATGTCTGAACAATTACGCCCGATACTTGAATCTGGCAACTTTCTGAATCCTGCTCTGAAATGCCATATTGTCCGATGAGGGGATACGTAAAAACAATGATTTGTCCCCGGTAGGAAGGATCGGTTAACACTTCTTGATAACCGGTCATTCCCGTGAAAAATACGACCTCTCCTTGAACGGACGAAGTGCCCATGAACTCACCGGGATATACTTGCCCATCCGCTAATTTTAATGCCCCTAACGCTTTCACATCATGACCTCCTGTTGACATACTGACTTGATCTTTTCGACAGCCGTATCGAGTTCCTGTTCCGTAACGAACAAAGATGGTAACAATCGAATGACATTTGATCCCGCACTGACGACGAGCATTCCGGATTGTTGCAACGCCGAGATCAGCGGTGAGACCGGTTCATGAAATTCAACCCCAATCATCAATCCACGTCCGCGGATGTCCTGAACCATCGTTTTCGGCAATTGAGCGAGTTGTTGCATCAAATAAAGCCCTTTTAGTTGAACTTGTTTCATTTGCTGATCGTTTAACAATAAATCCAGTGTCGCTTCTGCCGCCGCCATCGCCAATGGATTCCCTCCGAATGTCGAACCGTGGGTACCCGGTGTGAAAATGGCCGTCGCTTCCGGTGTCGTGATGATTGCTCCGACCGGGAATCCACTTCCGAGACCTTTTGCCACGGTAATGATATCCGGCTTTAACGGCGTCTGCTCAAAGGCGAAACGCGATCCGGTGCGTCCGATACCTGTCTGTACTTCATCGATGACTACTTTCACATCAAACTTCCGAACTCTCTCCATCAACGCTTCTAACCAGGCATTTCCCGCTACGATTACCCCGCCTTCTCCTTGAATCACTTCAAGCCAGACGGCAGCAGTTTGGTCCGTGATCATTTCAAGGCTGTCGAAATCGTTAAAAGTCAGATGCTTAAAATCCGGAACCATCTCTCCGAACCCGGCTTTAATTTTGTCTTGACCCGTTGCTCCCATCATGGCGAAGGTTCTTCCGTGGAAGGACTGACTAAACGTCAGGATTTCTTTTTTCTGCGTCCATTTTCGAATCAGCTTAAATGCCCCTTCATTCGCTTCTGTCCCACTGTTGCAAAAGAAGACATGGCTCAAATGACTGTTTTCGGTCAACATCGCTGCGACTCGTTCCTGTTTACTGCTGACGAATAAATTAGACGTATGCCATAATTTTTGCAGTTGTTCCTGTAATGCCTGTTCCACATGAGGATGACGATGACCGGTGTTACAGACGGCAATTCCCATCATGAAATCCAGGTAGGTTTTCCCTGTCGTATCCTTGACGAACGATCCCTTCCCTTCGACTAATTCAATATCATGACGTAAATACGTCGGTAGTAAAGCGCTCATTGGTTTCCTCCTTAATCCGTGTCCCTCGGCTCGTCACGTCGTGTCCAGAACGAATCTTGACCTGATGTATCCCTTGTCGGACCGCTTCGATGACGGCTTCGACTTTCGGAATCATTCCACCATCGATTTCCGCCGATCCGATGCCCGCCTCCAGTTCTGAAACTGTCACCTCTGTCTGAAACGTTCCATTCAGCCTGACACCGGATACATCTGTCAGTAATTCGAATTCATCGACAGCCAGCCCTGCCGCTAAAGCAACCGCACACGTGTCTCCATTACAATTCAACGTTCCTTCCATCCCTGTAATCAAAGAGGTGACGACAGGGATGAATCCCGATTCCATCAGTGTCATAAACAACTTCGGATCAATCTGCGTCACTTCTCCGACTGCTCCGAACGCCGGTTGCTGTTTTCCGCGAATACTGGCTCCGTCAATTCCCGTCAAACCGATTGCCGGCAGTCCATTTTCATTCAAGGTGTAGACGATTTTGGATTGCACTTCTCCTCCGAGAACCCGTTCCGCTCCCAGAAGAACTGCTTCTGTCGTCATCCGAATACCATTTTTGAATTCGGCTTTGATATTCATGTCCTGACAATAGGCCGATAAAGCCGGACCACCGCCATGGAGGATAATCAATTCATTTTTCTTAGCAAGCCACTGATTCCATTCTTCGTAATAACGCGGATCCAATTGTTCAAAGATACTTCCACCCAGTTTGATTAATTTACGTTTCGTCATGTCCGGTAGCTCGCATTGATTTTGATGTAGTCATACGTCAAGTCACAACCAAATGCATAGCCACTGGCAGGTCCTTGATTTAAATGTACTTCGATTTCAACAACCTCTTGTGCGAGTTCTCGCGACGCTAACGATTCATCAAATAAAATCGGCATACTGTGACGCAGGACCCACTGAGAACCGATCCGGATATCAATTTGTCCGACATCAATCGGTTCATCAATGCTGCCGACAGCTGCAATGATACGTCCCCAGTTCGCATCTTCACCAAAAATCGCTGTTTTCACGAGTGAAGATCCTACGATCTGTTTGGCAATTTTCCGGGCAGTCCATTCATTCGCCGTACCATGGACGTTGACTTCAATCAGCTTCGTCGCACCTTCACCATCACGTGCAATTTGTTTCGCTAAGTCCTGGCATACTTCCTCAACTGCTTGTTGGAATTGTGCCAGTTCGTCTGTTCCCGGTTGGATTGACTGTGATTGTGCGGCCCCGCTCGCAAGAATCATCACCATGTCATTCGTCGAGCTGTCACCATCGACGGTGATACAGTTAAACGTCCGGTTGACTGCAGATTTCAAGGTATCCTGTAATAACGGAGAAGGAATTGAGGCATCGGTCGTTAAAAATCCAAGCATCGTTGCCATATTCGGATGAATCATCCCCGAACCCTTCGCAACCCCGCAGACCGAAACCAGTTCTCCATTTAACCAGACTTGGCGCCCGGCTGTTTTCGTACCTGTATCGGTCGTCAAAATAGCCAGTGCAAAATCATCGGCTTTCTCTTCGCCTTTCTCCGGCTGCAACTGTTCGATTCCTTGAAGTAACGTATCGATGGCGAGCGGTTGTCCGATGATACCGGTCGAAGCGATGACAACGTGTTCCTGAGCCAATTGAAACTGCTCGGCAACAGCTTGTTGCGAAGCATATGCATGTTCGAGTCCGAGTTGACCTGTACAGGCATTGGCATTCCCGCTGTTGACTAAAACGGCATGTACCTTTCCGCCTGATGTTGCCATCGCCTGTTTCGTCACCGTAATCGGTGCTGCCTGGACCTGATTGGTCGTGTAGACCGCTGCAGCATCGGCACCCGCTTCACATATTAAAAGTGCTAAATCTTTCCGTTTACGTCTAAGTCCGACATGGATTCCTGTCGCTTTAAATCCTTTTGGTGTCGTCACGGTTAATGGTGATGTCAGTTGTATATTCAACATAGTCATGGTCCCCTCTATATAAAGAATGGCTGTTGTGTCAGACCGAGCGTTTCTGGATATCCACTAATCAAGTTCGCATTTTGGATTGCTTGTCCGGATGCGCCTTTTTGCATGTTATCCAGGACGGATACGACCGTCAGTCTTCCTGTACGCGTATCCAGGTAAACCGAAAGATCACAGTAGTTGCTTCCGGCTGCCGATTTGATTTCCGGATCGGCTTGTCCGACGCGGATAAATGGTTCTTCTTTATATTTTTCACTGAACCATGTTCGCCACTGCGCTTCCGTTTTTTCGACAAGAGGCTGTAACGTCATCGTCGCCATGATCCCGCGATTGAGCGGTACTAGATAAGTCGCGAGAGACACAGTGATTTTGTGTCCGGTAATCTCTTCAGCAATGGATTCAATTTCCGGAATGTGTTGATGATGATTCATTTTGTACAATCTGACATTTTCACTCGACCGGACATGGTGTGTTTGTTCCGTCAACGTTTTTCCTGCACCTGATAATCCAGAGCTTGCATGAATGATGATTTGCGACGGATCAATTACGTGTTCTTCTAATAATGGGAGTAATCCAAGTAAGATGGCCGTTGCATAACAACCGGGATTGGCAATCAAACGACTGTCCTTAATCTGATCCCGCTTCCATTCCGTCAGTCCGTAGGTTGCTTTTTTTTGAAGGTCCGAATCGACTCCTTCATGGGGATACCATTCTTCATACAATGCTTTTTCAAGACGTAAGTCTCCACTCAAGTCGATGACTGTTCCTTTCCAGTCATGTAACTGTTTTAGATATTTAGTAGAAATTCCACTTGGCGTTGCTAAAAATAAAAGATCGGTTTCAACTGCTTCAATCTGTTCCAATGAGAAAGCTGTCAGTACCGGAAACTGTTTTTTATTCATAAAACTGTATAACTGATTCATTTCCTGATCGGTCTGCGAATCGCTGATCAAGGAGACGATTTCTAAATGAGGATGTAATTCAATCAGTCGTATCAGCTCAATCGCAGCATATCCGGTCGCACCTACAATCGTACATTTCATGATGGAAACTCCTTTGCCGTTAAATGATAACTCGATTTAAACATATGTATATTTATGCTGTCAAATGTATTTTTATTTATTTTGAACATAAAAAAAGGCTTTGATCAATGACATCGTGGTAGATGTGACTGATCAAAGCCTTTTTTATCTAAAAATCAAATTATCTTTTTTCTGCTTTCTGAGCGACCATGTGATCAATTCCATAAACACTGGCTCCCATTATTGCAATGACTACGAAAAAAATTGCAGTAAACATATGTATTCCCTCCTGTTCACAAAATCGACATCTCTTATTTCCTATTGTGCAAGATTTTCAGTGAAAAAGAAAGCGTTTACGACAAAAAATCGTCACATTTTCGTATATTCCGATGATTTTTAGTTATATCGAGTGAAATTCAGATAGTTGACGAATGAATTCATATCCTTTAACATAACAACTGTTCTTTACTTTCGTACGTAAAAGCAAACAAGCATAAACGCAACATAGAATCAAGGAGGTGGAAGCATGCGTATATCCTTTCGTGAATCCGCAGCTGTCCTAGGAGTTAGTATCATTATATTATTATCTGTCATATTCGGTGCCAAAGCCGAACCGCACCTCGCTATATTATCCAGTCTGATTTTTGTCGTAGCTTATGCCGCTTTTCGTGGCTTTAAATACGAACAGCTGGAACAACATATGATCAATGGTATTCGTGAAGCAATCAAACCGATCTTGATCATGTTACTTGTCGGTATGACGATTGCTGTCTGGATGATGAGCGGAGCTGTTCCGACACTCCTCCACTACGGACTTGAAACACTTTCTGCAACATGGTTTGCACCAAGTGCTTTAATCATTACGATGATTGTTTCCACGTTTACCGGTAGCTCCTTTACAACAATCGGAACGGTCGGTGTTGCTTTGATGGGAATCGCAGTAGCACTTGGTGTCGATCCTGCCCTTGCCGCCGGTGCCATCATCAGCGGTGCCTGTTTCGGAGATAAGATGTCTCCATTATCAGATACAACGAATTTTGCACCCGGAATCGTTAATGTCTCTGTCTTTGACCACATTCGTTTTATGATGGGAACGACAGTGCCCGCCATTACAATCACTTTCATCCTCTTCTTCATCTTCGGACAGGGAAATGGCGCAATTGATTCGCAAACCATCGGGTCTACGCAACAAGAGTTGGCGCTTCTGTTCAATCTTTCACCTTGGACACTACTGTCCCCTTTACTCGTGATGATTCTTGCATTACGAAAAACTCCTGTCGTTCCGACTTTGATCGCCGGCGTCCTAAGCGGTCTGCTATTGACGGGATTGACACAAGGCAACTGGAATGTCGGACAATGGATGAGCGTCATTCAAAATGGATTAAAGATCGAAACAGACAACAACACTGTCGCGAGTATCGTCAGTAAAGGTGGTCTCCAGTCGATGATGTGGTCCGTCTCGCTTGTCATGCTCGCTCTGGCTTTTGGTGGCGTTCTTCGCGGGATTGGCGTCATTGATGTCATCATCGAAAGAACGGTTTCAAAACTAAAACGGGATGGCAGTATTATCTCATCGGCTGCTCTTGCTTCAATCGGGGTCAATTTTATGGCCGGTGAGCAATACCTGTCGATTTTGTTACCCGGTCAAGCATTTAAAAAGATTTTTAAAGATCGTTCGATTGATCCGCGCTTCCTCTCACGCGCTCTCGAAGACGGGGGAACTCTCGTGAATCCGTTGATTCCTTGGGGCGTATCCGGTGCCTTCTTCGCATCCACACTCGGTGTTCCCGTTACCGCGTACGTACCATTTGCCTTTTTCTTATTGCTTTCCCCGTTCTTCACATTTGTGTTTGCCTTTATTCGTCCGACTAAAAAGGTTGCCGAAAACTTGGTGGCTTAAACAATATCTTTCACCGAATAGTATTGAGAGTAGAACTGATTTTTCAGTTCTGCTTTTTTCTTGGAAAATTATTTAAAAATATATTCATTTTCATTTTGTTTGACAAATATTGTACAGAATTCAGCAATTGCAAATAAACATGTGTAAATTCAAAAGGAAATGGGAATATACCAAACATAAGATTAAAAAATTACAGCGAATTATAAAAAGAGAAACTTGCACCTGACCCTGAGGATGCGTTCGATGTAATTTTGTAGGAGGAGTTCGATTATGATCAAACGTGGCACACTGGAACGGCTTGATGGCAAATATGCTGTTCTTCTCTGGGAGAACGGTTCAAGTTTCATCCCCCGTCGCTATTTGCCTACTGAAGCAAGGCTTGGTGACACAATATTATTCGACGGATCAAATTACTCAATTGACGCAACTAGTTCTACTCAGTCTTCCTTTCAAACGTTTTCGTTTCGGCAAATGGGTTGACATTTAAAAAGCCATCTGACCGCTTAAAATGACTAGCAGACACATTGTCTCGAATAGTCGTTTCTTGCGACAGATGGCTTTTGTACGTTTAACGGATATGGAGTGTCTGTTGTTCACAGTTGGGACAGGACGTTTGTGTGATTTCATCCAAAGAAAGTCGAACCAACACCGATTTATCTTGTTCACACCGATGGATCGGTTCAATGATTGACGACCTCAAAAACAAGGCACACCAAAATCGTGTTGAGATTTGTTGACATGTCGGACACTGAAATACATCATATTGATGCGGTACCCACCCGTCCTCAATTTCATCGATGTGGGCGTGGTACGTTCGAATCAAATCTGCCCGAATCCGGTCATCAATTTTTTGACGACTGACTAACGGCTCTTGATACGGCGGAACGAATAAAAAAGGTAACGCTGATGCGTAATTATCCATACCATAAGTCAACACGGACGGAAATCCTTTCCACTCTTCTTGCTGACCGACTTCAATGACTTGACGATACGTACACACCTCACAATATAATTCCATCCGGTTATCCTCCGATCTTCCGCACCATTTCTTTCAACATTTCTTCCGTGACCGGTCCTACATGTTTCCCGACAATTGCCCCTTTTTCGTCAATAATATAAGTAGCTGGCATCGCCACTAGTTGATACGTTTTCTCTGATTGTCCTTTTGTATCGTAAAGGACCGAGTACGTAATAGGATTTTTTTTCAAAAACTGCTCCACGTCGCTCAATCGTCTTTCTGCGGTCGTCACATTGATCCCATACACCGGAATCGATGTTGACTTGGCGAAAGCATTTAACTCTGGTATTTCCTGCTGACATGGAGGACACCAGGTCGCCCAAAAATTGATGACGATGAGTTGATTCGTCAAATCAGACAATTGAATCGGTTGACCATCTTGTTCTATTTCGAGGTCAGGCGCTTTCATTCCTGTTTCGAGTCCACCTTCTGCTTGTTGTTTCGCCTGGATTTGTTGTTGGTTTTGTTTGGTCTGGTACGCGCTATAACTCGTATAGGCAATCCCTGAAATGATTACTGCTGCCATCAGGTACATTACATATTTTTTCACTGATTTCGTCACTCCTCTATGTGTTCAGTGTAGCAGAATCGTCCACTTATTTTGTGACAAAAAAGGTAGACTGTGTGGGCTCACCTTTTTTGTCCGTCTTGTATGAAGTTTGTTTTGCGTACAAAAAAACAGGAGCTGGATATTCTCCAACTCCTGTTTCCTGATTCAGACCGACTTTTCTTTCGACCTTTATACGTTCAGCGATTTTTACATCATTTCGTTAATTATAACGTGGTAATTGCTTTTTCACTTGGCGGTTGTCTTTAACGCTTCCAACTGCTTCATCTCCACCAAGCGCTTCGTTTAATGCCGTTTTACCTTCTTTAACTTCCAGGCGGCGATTAAAGACCGCTCGGTTGTCGACAGCAGCGACCAGGATTGAAGCAACATCCGTTTCCGAAATTGTAGCTTCCTTAACATCCTTCAAGTCTTCATCAGCCTCAATTAATCCGCGTCCTTCTCCGCCAACGATGTCAACCGGACAAATGATGGTGTAAGTGAGTCCGCTATGTTCAATCTGTTCTTCCGCTGCGTTTTTTGCAGCGAAAAACGGATACATTTCTTTTTTAAACTGATTGGGACGATCAGCACCATAGGCACTGAGGAGGACGAAATGACGAACACGCGCCTTTTTCGCAGCATCAATCGTTTTTAAAGCAACCGTCCGGTCGAGTAACTCGATTTCCGTAGGTTCCCCGTCAACACCGGCTGTCGCTGCACAGATGACAGCATCCTGACCGGAAACACCCTGTTCGATGACTTTTTCGAGTTCTGTTTCGATATCGACATAGTGCGCCTTGACACCAAGTTTTTCAAATCGTTCCACCAGGTGTTGATGGCGGACGATGACCGTAACTTGATGACCTTTTGCGAGCGACTTGACGACACGAGCTCCGATTGTACCTGATGCACCTACAACTAATACTTTCATATGATAGGTCCCTCCTCGATAGATTAGTCACCTTTAGTAATTTCCACTGTTCGAGAAAGAACAAACCCGTTTTGAAAAATTAATCGTTTTTTAGTGTCCCATAAAATGTCGTATCGAGCTTCGCACGTAGTTCCTTCAGCTCTTTTTCTTTCGGGAAATCATAGAAAATACCATTCATCCGCTCACTGACACCTTCAACTTCAAAGTGTTCCCGTTCTGAGAACAAAGCGAGCGATAAACCGGCTGACATCATCTGACGGAAGCTGACATCTAAATTCATTTCTTCCTTCATATAGCGGTTCGCTCCGGGAATACTGGACCAGCCCGTCGGTTTCATCAAATGCGTCGCCACTGCTTGAATGACTTCCGATTGACGATTCGCCCGTGCGACGTCTGTATCCGTTTTACGGTGACGGGAATACGCTAACGCCATCGCTCCGTCCATATGATATTCTTTCCCTTTTTGGAAGGAATACTGATTGGCTTTCCCGCTCGCATCTTGTTCCGAGAAGGTTCCTGTCGAGACTAAATCAACCCCTCCGATTTCATCAATTAATCCGATGAAGCTGTCAAATGAAATGACAATCTTACTGTCGATCTCTTGATCCAGAAGTCCACTGACTGCACTGGTCGTACAGTCTTCGCCACCGTAAGCGAACGCATGGGTGATCTTATCTTTTTTCCCGTTTTCACAGTCAATCGGCGTATACGTATCCCGCGGAATCGACGTCAATTGAATTGTCCGCGAGAGCGGTACGAATTGCATGACGGACAGTGAGTCTGATCTCGAACCGCGCAGGGACTCTCCCGGTCGCGCGTCACTTCCGATTAGAAGAAACGTAAACGGTTGTGATCCAAAGATAATGGCCGCAATCACGACAAGTAATAAGAAACCAATCAGCTTTGATTTGAATCGGCGTTTCTTTTTTGGGACCGGCTGTTTTTTCAATCGTTGCTCAGAACCTGCTTCACGTACTGGTTCTTTCGTTCTGCCGCTTCTTGATGCACGGCGTTGGCTAAAACGATTCAGCGCTAAACTAATTAATCGGGTTCCTGAACGTACGATGGTTCCGGCACCCGATTGCAGACGTTTTGCATTAGATGCCTTTTCAGGAGCAGCCTCATGCGCGCGCGATCGTCTTGACGGCTCGTCTAAATAACGTTGACTGGCAGATCGTCCGCTCTCACGAGGTGCATCCGCGAATTCCCGCGATGCCTTTTCCTGCTCCATTTTTTCTGATTCACGCAACTCTTCCTGACGTTTACGTTCTAGACGAGAACGTCCTGAATGAAATTCTTCCATAGGTTACCTCCGTATCAATCTCGGGCTAAATGTTTTTCCTGTAAAAAGTCACGCATATACGTCCGTTTCGGATCCTTCATCGAAGCAGCCATCTGATAGACCCAGCCTTCTGTCCGGCGTCCATCCGTCCGTTCGCCGTAGTATGCAGACGTTTCATTTTCATACTGTGACAACAATCGGCGCATCGTGTCGTCATTAGTATACGTATTCCGGTGGAAGACCGCATCCATCGGAAGGCGGGGTTTTTTCCCTGGCTGTTGATCAGGAATCCCTACCGCGACTCCGAATAATGGAACGACATGGCTCGGCAACGCCAACAGTTCACTCACTTTGGCAGCATCATTGCGTAGCGAACCGATATAGACTGTCCCGTATCCTAATGATTCCGCTGCAATGACTAAGTTTTGGGCGGCTAAGCCGGCATCGACCGCACCGACAATCAGCGCTTCCGTCGTTTCGACCGTCCGATCGACGGAACCTGATGCGATTTCTGCTGCTAAGATATGCTTATGATAATCGATACAAAAAACGAAAAAGTAACTGTTTTCCGCGACATAGGATTGACCGCTCGCCACACCTACCAACTGTTGTTTAAGTCCTTCGTCCTCGATGCCGATGATGGCATAGGCCTGCTGATAAGAAGACGTAGAAGCCGACTGTGCAGAACGAACGAGCGTCTCAATTGTCTCTTGATCTAATTGATGGGGCTTAAATTTACGGATAGACCGGTGGCTAAGTAATTGTTCGATTGTTTCATTCATGAATAATCGCTCCCTTTGATTAATGATTCTCTTAACGATAGGCAAACATTTAAGTAAGTGCAAATGTTAGATATCCATGTTCAAAAACAATCGTCTGTTAATTCCGCCCGCTGTCGGTTACTTCTTAAAAAAATCGGGAAAAGGATAGAACTAGTGTTGTGTCTTTTTGTCGAAGGAGGGCGATCATGAGAATTCGTAAGCTCCGTCTTTTACTTGAACAATATGGCGATACGACCCTTCGCGACATCATCGTAGAAATCTATCGCCAGCTCCCCAAACAAGTCATCGAAGAAAAAGACCTTGATTTGATGTTATCCCAGTTTGCTAAGTATAAAGGACTACAAAAAGAACACGACCAACCGACCGTTGAACAAACCATCGAACAAACGGAACAATTCATCCAGCTTGCTTATGATTTTCACTATTTGGAGCCAAATGAGCTCGTCTCCATGCGCGAACAAAAAAACTGGTATGTGACTGCGAAACGCCTGCTCAAACACTTACGGCATTATATCGGTCGGAAAAATGGAACACGGGTTGCTTTTGAGGAATTCTTTTTTTTACTCTCCTCAGCTGCCGGAGAAGAACCGCTTTTCTTAAGTAATGATCCCTTCCGGTTGATTAAAGTGACGCAAGTGGAATTGTTCGAGGAACTTGTCGGTTATTATAAACTTGATGCATCAGACCAGTCTTGGATGCAACGAGCCATCTATACAGCTGTCAAAGTGCCAATCGATGTCGACACGGAGCGAAGTGATCTCTTCCTTGCCGTCCTCACCCATTGCACGAATGTGAGTGAACGGGAATCCTATGTCGCATTGTTGAACACACATGCGAAGAAACTCCAGATGAAAGTTCGAATCGACGCAGATATTCTCGTGTTATATCAAGAGATACGTTTTGCTGAACTGCATGCCCTAATCGCCTTACGCGAACTCGAACGTGCTGAAGCAATGCTGTTTACAGAATATATCCCTTATTTTTCACATCGTTCGACACCCTTCCGGTATTATCTGGATTTGCTTGAACAGGCCGGATTAAATGACGAACACGACCGAATCGAACGGGTCGGTCGTCGAAAACATATTCATTTTTAAAAGACAATGTCCGGTAAAAAAACGACGATAGGTTCTCCGGTAATCCCCGAGAACCTATCGTCGTTTTCCTTTAGTCTGTTGCATTCACGATTCCTAATCCGACTGTCGCAAGTAACGCAATGCAGGCGAATAAAAAAGCCATGTCATTTGGTGAGTCGAAGCCATCATAAGTCGGCTCTTTTTGATCCGTGATAATCTCATCCATCGTCCCGTAGCTACCGTACGTCGTGGATTCCCGGACGATTGTTTCTTTTTTTTCGATTTCCTGTGCTTGGACAGGATTCATGCCAATCAAGATCCAAAAAAGGCCTAACGCCATCAGCAGTTTCGCCATCTCATCACCACCTAATCATTTACCTTAAATTTCAATTATAACCATTTTAATTCCATTTATTTGTTATACTTCATGTACTGGCTTTCATTTTTTCTGAAAGGACGTGCACGTGTTGAACATTTTATCGTATGATCAGTTATCTCATCCACAACGCCGTTTGGTCCATCATTTACTCCGCACCAATCCGTCTCCCCCTTCATCATTTTCCTATCCACCGACCGAACATCAGCAATGGACGATTTGGAATGAAGAGTGTGTGCAGGCTACGCTCGGATTTCATGTTTTCGAACATTCTGTTCAGCTCTTAAATGCTTCCTACACCGATTTACAGGCATTCCAACGTCTCGCACATTATGTCCATTCACAGGCACTTTTGTTTTCTCCCCGTCACATCGATGTCCAAATCATACCGCCTTACGACTTTGGATTTGTCACGACTTGGAACGCTTTAGGTTACTGTTTATCCAGTGAACAGTTTCGGCTGATTGGTCTGACACACGATCGACCTGCCTCCGTCCAGTTCAAACCTCTCTCCTCACGTAATCGGCATTTGTTCTTGACGATTCGTAACGACGCCATCCGTTATTCTGAATTTCTTTTTCCTTACGATGCTGCCCATCTTGATTATTTAATCGACCAAGGTGTTTTGCCTTATCTCGTCTATGACAAGAAAACGATTGTTGGAACCATTTTAATGGAACAGCATAAACAAGTCGTCCGCCTTTTGGAAATTGCCTGTTTGCCGCAATTAAAAAATCAAGGCTACGGGCGCCGGATTTTAGACACCTTCCAAACGAAGTTACACAAGAAAAATATCTTATCGTTTGAAGTGTATTGTTGTTCTACACATCAAGAAGCGCTTCGTCTGTATCAGCCGACTGCTTTTTGTGATATTCAAATTTTTTCGAATTGGCACCGTTACTCCTCTGAACCGGTTTCGTTAGTCACGTAACCGCTGAACGATGTCCACGTATTCATCGAGTACATATTGATTGTCGAGTTCCTTAAAATCAATGCCTGCCTGTTGTTTTAATTGGCTGCCGATGACAAATAAACTTTCGTAATAGTCCGTTCCCATGCTTGCCGCAAGACCCGGCTGATGATTATGGAACGCCAACAATGCATCTTTTACGATTTCTTGCTGATTTGGTTCCGTCAAAACATCCTCTAACATTTTCGGAAATTGTTCAGTCTGGCGACCGACGATGGCATAAAAGAGCGGAAAATGTTTGGCATACTGAAATGCTACTTCGTAACGGGTATGATCAATGATTGGTCGGACACTTTCGAACTTTGCTCGTTGAAGACGTTCAACCAAGCCGACGGTCGCCGGATGTTTAAACAGAGAAAGGCTCTGTTCATCCAGTGCTTGTTCGTGCGTCAACAATAAGACGATATCCAGTGTGTTGATTTCATCCGTTTCAAGAAAACGGTCACTCCGTTGCAAAACCGTTGTGTAATCGAGGTACAAACCTGAATCGACGGCAAGTTGAAACAAGACGTGATCATAGACGGTATATAGACCTACCGGGAAAGATAACGGCTGTCTGACAAGCGACCGGTGGCCTTCCACTGTCATGATTTGATTCAAATCCAGTCCATTCGTAAGTAATTGTTGAAAGAGTGACGCTCCCTGACCGCTTTCTGCCAACTTTATCAACAGGCGATCCACCTCGATCAGCGGTTGTTTCGTCTCAAGGGCTAAAGTAAGGTGTTTATCTGATTGCAACGCAACGGCTCGTCCGATAAAATTCAAAGCTTTTCGTTCTTGTTCTGTCAATAGTTGATTGTATGTCTGAAAGGTTTCACTCTCAAGTGTAAGAAAAGCAGTCATCGCTGGAGCGATTGCTTCGTTTTTAACAAATCTTTTCATAATTTTAGTCCTCCTGCATGTTGTCTCTCTTCGTAGTGTACGCAATATTGAATCGTCTTGAAAGGCTCAAAAAAAATCTTGGTGGCTTCTACGGAAAAGGAAGCGACCAAGATTTTCATTTTTTACTGACCTGAAGATGTGAATTCCGGAATGCTTCATCCTGTTTTCCGGTTTTTTCGACACTGGTTCCAATCGAACCGCTGTATTCAATCTGTTGTTTAGGCTGAATGAATTTATAAGTGATGGCCGGTTCACCGCGCAGACGTACTTTAATCACTTGACGATGTTGAATTGAAAAAGAGGCCTTTACTTCGAGTAGTGACGTTTTATCGATGTCATGTTGTGCCTGCAACATCTTCGCTAACTGCTCTTCCGCACTGCGCTGGCTGCTTTGAAGTTCAGCGTAGGAAATTCCGACAGCAAACGACAACACGCCAATCAAACTTAACGCGAGAATGACCAGTACTTTTTTCAATGACTGACTCACCTCCAGACAAAGTTCTTCCTGCTCTCTTCATCGGTTTGTCCGTCTTATTCCTGAAGTCTTTTTGAAACTTCCTTTACGCTCATCTGCATGTCCAGATGGGGAATTCCGTCCTCCAAATATACGTCCGATATTTCCTTAAAACCAAATGAACTGTAAAATTGTTTTAAATGTGCCTGAGCCTGAAGATCAATCAATGCTTCATTCTGTCCTTGAATGTGGGCAATCGCTTCATTCAGCAGTCTTCTTGCTACACCGTTTGACCGGTAATCGGTTTGTACCGCCACCCGACCGATTGCGACTGCGCCCGACGGCTTCTTCGGTAAGATACGCAGACAGCCAATCAAGCGTTCCCCGTCGTACGCTAGACCATGCAGCGCCTCTTGGTCACGGTTATCGAGTTCTGGATACGGACAGTTCTGTTCTACCACAAATATATCCGTTCTTAATTTTAATAATTGATATAAGCGTGCACCATCCAACTCATCAAATGCCATCCACTTCGTGTGATACATACCTGATCCGCTCCTCTGTACTTTTGAAAAATCAACCTCTGAACAGCCGGGATAACCGGCAAGAATAAATGACAACTGGAATTCCGTTAAAAATCGTATCTTTCTCCCATTGTAACCCATTCGCACGAGCGACATTTTGCGAAGAATGATTTTTTGGGTGCATGATTGAAATCAGACGATTATGTCCCCGTTCGAACGCTTCACGCATTAATCGTTTGGCCGCTTCCCTGCCATACCCTACTTTCCAATGAATGGGCGTCAACCAGTAGCCGACTTCTAATTCATCGATTCCATCAACTTGTTGTAAAACTAATCCGGCAAAACCCACGGGTTCATGCGTCTCTTTTTTGATCAACAGTAAAAAACCTGTTTGCCGTTCATCCTCATAACGATCGAATTGACGTTCGAACCAATTTCGCGCCTCATCTTCTTCCAGCATGACACCGCCGTTGATATACCGCATGACTTGTTCATTTTGCACAAGACTTTTATAAAAAGTAAAATCTTCTTCTACAAACGGTCGCATTTCCAGTCGTTCACTCTCCATTTCAATCCCCCGCTTTCCGAATAACAGTCTTTTCTTTATTTATCCCTTTTTTACTTTCATTCATTCCTAATCCGTTCATTTTTATAAAAAGAAAACAACATATACATGTTGATTCGATTACATTCTTCCCGAACAGCTTGCTTTTTATCTGTCAACTCTGTATTTTGGGAACAGTATGCTAAACATCAATCACGGAATTAGTGTAAAATATATTTTGAGCGTTTTTTTGGCTGAATGGAATTTATGAAAAAGGACTGAGACATGATGACTGAGCAATTGTTAGCTGGATTATATGAAGGTATTGCAAAAGAAGCTGTTTTAATTAATGAACCCTTAAAAAACCATACGTATACGAAGATGGGTGGATTGGCAGATCTTTTCCTCATCCCGTCGACATACGAAGAAACTGCCTTCGCCGTCCGTTATGCGTACGAAAATGATCTCCCGTTGACGATGCTCGGAAACGGCTCGAATCTCGTCGTCCGTGACGGGGGTATCCGTGGGATCGTTTTATCTTTTGAAAAGTTAACGGATATTTCGGTTGAAGGTCACGAACTGATTGCTCAAAGCGGTGCTGCGATTATTCAGGCTTCACGTATCGCCTACGACCATGCTTTAAGCGGGCTTGAATTCGCCTGCGGTATTCCCGGAACGATTGGCGGAGCCCTGATCATGAATGCCGGAGCATATGGCGGAGAAGTAAAAGACTGTCTCCACAGCGCAACCGTCTTGACACGTAAAGGCGAGTTATTGAATATCTCACAGGAAGAGCTTGAGCTCGGATACCGGACGAGCTGTTTTTCGAAAAAAGAGTACATCATTTTAGAAGGACGTTTTTCACTAACAGAAGGCGATCCTGCCCTGATCAAAGAAATGATGGATGATTTGACACATAAACGTGAGACAAAACAACCACTTGAATACCCTTCTTGCGGGAGTGTCTTTAAACGACCGGAAGGATATTTCGCTGGTAAATTAATTCAGGATAGCGGATTACAGGGTGCACGCATCGGTGGTGCAGAAGTTTCTCAAAAACATGCCGGTTTCATCGTCAACATCCAAGACGCGACAGCGACTGACTACATTTCGCTTATTCGCCACGTGCAGGAAACCGTTCAAGAAAAGTTCGGCATCTTACTTGAACCTGAAGTGAAAATCATCGGAGAAGAAGCTTAATTCTTTTCAAGCACATCAGATCAAAAAAGGGAGCCACCCGACATGTTCATCATGTCCGGTGGCTCCCTTTTTTCTTTCCAATACGCAAAAACCTTTATCAGATTGCCCAGTTTCCGTCACGCATCAGTGGTTCGCGTGTACCATCAGACAATTCGCCGTCAATTGACATCTGACCTGAACCAATCATGAAATCGACGTGTGTCATTGAATCGTTCGCACCTTGTGCGGCTAATTCTTCGTTGGACAAACCTGGTCCATTTTCAAGGCAAGTGGAATAGGCGCGACCAATCGCCAAGTGACATGAAGCATTCTCGTCAAACAACGTATTGTAGAACAAAATACCGGAATCTGAAATCGGTGAGTGATGAGGCACGAGGGCCACTTCTCCGAGATAACGGGCACCTTCATCCAATGAGATGAGTTCGTCAAGCGCTGCTTGTCCCTGTTTCGCTTCAGCTTTAACGATTTTTCCGTCTTCGAACCATAACGTGAATTCATCAATCAGGTTCCCGCTGTAGCTGAGTGGTTTTGTGCTTGACACATGACCGTTGACGCCCGTTTTCTTCGGTAACGTGAAGACTTCTTCCGTCGGCAGGTTGGCGATGAAGTCGACGCCATCCGCATTCGGTCCACCTCCACCGAGCCAGACGTGACGCTCCGGCAATTCAATCGTCAGTTCTGTACCTGGTGCTGAATAATGCAACTTATTGTATTTCTTTTCTGTCAGGAAGGTAGCTTTCGTCCGCAAGTTGGCATCATGTTGCTCCCAAGATACGACCGGATTGTCCTGGTCGACACGTGTCGCTTTCAAGATTGCATCCCATAGGTCTTCTACAGCGTTTTCTGAGTCTGGGAATACCTTTGCCGCCCAGGCATCTGACGGCGCTGCAATGACGCACCAACTGACGTTATCGCTCATGACGAACTTGCGCCAATTTGCCAACGCAACACCAGCGGCTTTGTTCGCTCGTGCAATTCGACTTGATTCCACACCGTTCAATAAATCCGGATCTTCACTGACAACGGACAAGAAGGCTGTTTTTTCCTCTGCCAATTGATCAAAACGGGCTTTTAACCATTCCGGGAATGCATCAAATGAATCTTCCGGTGCATCAAAATAACGGATTTTCGTCATTTCGTCATCTGACCATTGAACGTAGACATTTGAAGCTCCCACTTCATAAGCAACACGCGTGATTTCACGGACTAACGGTGCATTTTCAATCCCCGCCCGAATTTCGAGCTGTTGACCGGCTTGCAGGTTGATTCCTGTACGTACGGCAAGTGCAGCATACTTTTTTAATTGTTCTTGAGTCGGCATTATGTAATCCCCTTTCAACTATTACTCTTATTTTCACGAAATAGTTGCAATTTTGCAAGAAATAAGGCGAAACTAGAGATACAGAAGGAGTGTTGATGATGGAATTTACACCAGGAGATTTTAAATCCGCTTATACCTATTTCCACCGACAAGCATTAACAGCTGTCGGAAATGCGAAAGCACAAGAAGACTTATTAATCCAAGGAGAACTCGGATTAGCCCGGTTGACGACAGACCTTGCCTCTGAGGACGGCTCGGATGTCGAACGCGAAGCAGAACTTGTTCTTTACTTCCAACTCAAACAGTTGCTCGACATGTTACGCGCTTTGTACAACAAACGTTTCGAGATGCAACCGGAACAGGAGCAACTTTTATTGACCGCTGTTCTTTACTTCACGTCCCCGGTCGATGCTTTACCTGACGAAAATATTTTAGGACTGTTTGATGATGCCCAAATCGTCGAGGCTATTTATGAAGAACTGGCCGCAGATGTTGATCGTTTTCAACACCTTGAATGACAACAGGCACTAATGGCAAACATCAAAAAAAGAAGGATCCGATTTTTTCATCGGATCCTTCTTTTTTGCTCTTCAACGCATAGAACTTACCATTTTACGCTTTTTGTTTTGAAGCGATATTGATTGTTGCGGCCTGTTCGTTCGATTGATCTACTTCAAGCTTCGATTTATTGAGCCATGTGTAAACCATTCCCATGAACAGTGCTCCACCGATAATGTTTCCCAACAACGCCGGAACCAGGTTATGAATCGCGCCGGCAAAGGAAATCGCTTCCGGATGCGGGACGACTAAAGCAAGTGAGAACAATGCCATGTTGGCAATGACATGGTCAAAGCCGGATGCAAAGAATACAGCGACCAAAATCATCATCATCATGATTTGTGCGAGTTCATTTTTCATGTTTTTCGGAATGAAAATCGCTAGACAGACCATCCAGTTACAGAAAATGGCTCGTGTAAAGATCTCCCATGTCGTATGATGAATTTTCGTCTCGGAAACAGCAAACAACCAGTTCTCCATTCCAAGTTCCTGAATAATCCCTGTTTGTGAGAAAAGTAAAGCGAAAGCGAGTCCACCGAGACCGTTTCCGATGAAACATAATGTCCATACTTTAAACGTATCCATTTTCGAAGTGAAACCACGCATTGTCGACGTCGTGAAATACATCGTATTTCCGGTAAATAATTCTGCTCCCCCGTACACGATCAAGACAAGCGCGACACCAAACGTTAACCCACCGACCAGTGTCGTAACCGGTGATTCATTTAAATATAAACCGTTGATTGCTTTAAGTGTAAATATGATGGCAAAACCAATGAATACTCCTGCTAACATCGCTCGAACCAAATATTCGAGCGGACGCATCCGTAGCATTTGCGTCGATTTGACAGCTTTTTTCCGTAATCCTTCTAATGCTTCTACTTCATTCATTGTAGAAACCCCACTTTCTTTTGTTCAGCACTTCACAATGTCTGTTCATTTATTATCATACTTCCATCTTATAAGATGTTCAAGTCATGAATAGACACTATTTAGCGTTTTATTAAAAGAAAAGGATGTAACCGATACCATTGTGTCAAGTTTGTGAAAAGTGCTTTTTCTTGGTGAATACAACTACTTTTCAGGAAGGATCCGCAACGATTCTTGGAACTTTTCAAAGAATACCGCCCGCCTGGAATCTACGAGTACATAGTCCTCGACAACGACACGATTAAACCGGTTTGCGGAAGAACTGGCACGTTCAATATCCCGGGGTGTATAGTCTTCAATACGTAGTCTGTCCATATCAAACGTGACATCAGAAAATGAGTCCCGATAATGAATTTGAAGTTCGGATAAATCAGATACACTCAAAAAAAGTGCTAACGTATGATGCATGATCAACTTGGATAAACGACTTTCCAAAAATGAGGCCTTGCCGGATTCGATCATCTTCCCGCTGCTTCCTGTCCAGTCCGCCTGTTCTTTTTCGGTAGGTTTGTATGTCAGCTTGACTGCCGTACCATCCACTGTTACACCGGTCAGCACTTCGGAAAACGGCAACTGCTTGACCAATTCTTCAATCGCAGCGGTATTGGACACTGATGTCCCGACATGACGTGCAATGACATGACCATCTTTAAAACTTTCTTCTTCCGGTGGCTGCTGCTGATTCCAGACGACCCACGAACCTGCCGACAGCCCGATCCCGATACACAGAATGAACAGTATGATTTTTTTCAAAAAAATGCTCTCCTTTCTTAAAACCAGCTGATCTTATTGTTCTTTTTTCAAATCAGGGGTTGAATTAATCTTCATATCAGCGTACTCTTGCAGGCAGATACTTTATGGAGGAGGAGCATGAGATTTCTCATCACTTACAATGAAAACTAAACAGCCTGCAAAGAAAAAACGTACAGAGAAAATCGGTTTTCTCTTGATTGGGACATTGCTGTACTCGTTGTACATCAGTCTTCTCTTGTCGCCAAACGATATCGGATCCGGCGGAATCATGGGAATCACACTTATTGTTCAGGAATTATTCCACACGCCAATTGGTTTGACACAACTTGTCTTAAACATTCCACTTTTTTTACTTGGATTTCGTTTTTTGAGAAAACGTTTTATGTTTTTATCCGGTCTCATCGTCCTGGCTTCATCATTTTTAATTGATTGGATTCCGACGCAAATCGTTCCGGAATCCTTAAATGATCCACTGGTTGCTTCCATCTTTGCCGGCCTCGTCTCTGGTTTAGCGATGGCTTTAATTTTCTTTGGCGGCGCCTCGACAGGCGGACTCGACATCCTTGGAAAATTCTTTTATGCCCGCTTTCACAATTGGCCGCTTCCCCGTATTTTTTTAATGCAGGATTTAGTCATCTATGTACTCGTCTGGTTCGTATTTGATTTGAAGCATGTCATGTATGCGTTAATCATGAGTTTCGTTCGGGCGAAAGCACTTCAGACAGTGTATAGTTTTTACTCCGCTTCTAAACAATGTATCATCATTTGTGAAAAAGCCGATGAAATCAATGAAGTAATCACAAAAGAACTCGGACGTGGCGTAACAATTCTTGATGCACGTGGCGGTTATTCGAAACGGACGAAAAAGATGGTCTATGTCGTCGTCCAGAATAATGAAATTCTCAAGCTCCAGGAAATTGTGTCCTCTGTCGAATCAAACGCTTTTGTTACGTTTTCTGAAATTCATACGGTCTTCGGGAACTATAAAGAACACTCCTATTCTTTTTAATCGTCTAACATTCTGTAGCCGCTACACTCGTTGTAGCGGTTTTTTGTGTATAATACGCAAAATCAAAGAAAATGTTCCATATTTTTTTGAGTAATCCTTCACTTTTTGGGAAATAGTGGTTAAGCTAATGACATTAAGTTTTGTAGAAAAAGGATGGATTTTATGAATCAACTATGGCGGCACTGTATCATCCTCATCCTGATTGTCAGTCTGTTTGCCTCGATTCCCCTTTTGTATGCCTTAAGCGGATATCGTACGATTTCTAATTTGACGGAAGAGATGCATACACAAGATATTCTAATGATTAAACAAGTCGACCAATTGATCGAACATAATCGCGATCGGGCAAATGCCGTTCGCGGCCTGTTATTATATGAAGATGACCGTTACATTGAACAATATTACTTTTCCACTTCTAAAGTTCATGATTTGCGACGTGTACTGAATTCATCCAATCAGACACCCGGTGCGGTTAAAGATTTACTATTACGTAACAATGTGTGGGAGGAAGAGATTCAAGAAGTTTTTACCGTTTACGAAACAGATCATCCGCAACGTGCTAAAAAATTAGCCAAGCAAACAACTCAAACCACACAAACGATTCTTGAAGACTTGTCACAAATCAAAGAAAAATTATATCGTGATCTTGAACAAAAATTGGAATTGACTACTGAAATGACGGCAGAGTATAAACGTATGTCCTTCAGCCTGTCGATTTTAGCTTTTTTGTTGATTGCAACGACTATCATCTTATTTCACCGATCTAAAAACACAACAAACACGTATCGTCCATGAGAACGATACGTGTTTGTTGTGTTGTTCAGTACACTCAAGAGGACGCCTTGCCTTCATTTACATGCTCCATTGCTAAGTGAACGAGCGACGATACATGATGATCGTCCAGCGAATAGTAGACGACCTTACCTTCTTTTCTATATTTCACCAGTCCTTGTTTCAACAAGGTACGGAGATGGTGAGAAGCTGTTGCAATCGAACAATCCACCGAAGCCGAAACATCACAGACACAAAGTTCCTCTTCCACCGTCAAGGCGTAAGCAATCCTTAACCGTGTGGCATCTGACAAGACTTTGAACAACTTTCCAATGTCTGTCGTTGGAATCGTATCGACGACTTGTCCAATCTCTTCTGCACGTACTTGATCAATGGCAATCGTTTCACAACGTGGTGCATCCACCGTCATCACCTCTTTCCCTTTCATTCCACCATCGTTTCAAGTGAATTGCAAGAAAATCACTTCAGGACTCAACTAGTGCCTGCTATTCCAAAAATCAGAAACTCAAAAAAGTCTGTTTCCCGTCGTTTAGAGCGGAAAGCAGACTTTTTCATTGGACATTCCTGTTTGAATCATCTTTTCATTTCTCACGGTTTCGTCTTGAGATCGCGTAAAAGAACCAGCCACCTAAAAAATTTCCGATATCCCAGACAATCCGGTTTGAATCGACAGCACGCACACCGATATCGATCACGCCTGTACTTTTCAAACGTTCTTTATAGCGGTTCCGTAAAAAGCATGGTAACGGAAGAGGTAACATCATCCGGTAAAAAATATCCAGATGTGTGTGCCCCCAGATTTCAGTTGCGATTGAACTCGTTTGGATGAGCAAGGAACGTTTATACTGTTGTCGGTATTTATTCTTTAATAACACAGCTAATTGATACGAATAACGATTCGGGAAAGGAAATAGAGCTGCACCTAAATGATATTTCCCGCGATTATCGATTCGAATGACTTGTGGTTCGATTTTATACCGAATCCAGCGTCCTCGAAATCGAACAGACTGCCATTTCACGACCATCACCTCTACGTGAACTATACCCTGCCTGAGGCGCTCTGACGCACTTGTTTCACGGTCGTCTTAAACTTTTTCGTCGTTCGCTCAATGTCTTCACTTGCAAATAAAGCTGAAACAACGGCATATCCGTCCACTAGAGAACCAAGTTCCGGAACGTTTGTCTCAGTAATTCCACCGATTCCCACCAACGGGATATGAACGGCTTTACGAATCTGTTCCAACGTCGCTCGCGCCATGAATGTCGCATCTTGTTTCGTTGCTGTCGGAAAGAGTGAACCGACCCCTAAATAATCTGCGCCTTCCCGTTCTGCTGCAACAGCTTGTTCCACTGTTGAAACAGAAACACCAATCGTCGCTTCCGGTAACAAACGGCGCGCTTCAATTAAGGGAATATCATCTTGACCGATATGCAAACCGGCATCGACCAGCAAAGCGATATCAATCCGATCATTGATAATGAACGGAATATCGTAACGTGCGGTGAGATCTTTTAATGCAATGGCTGATTCCAGAAAAGTTTTACCGGAACTGTCTTTTTCCCGTAATTGAACAACCGTTGCGCCTCCTTTAATCGATGCTTCGACGGCGTCTGCCAGGGAAAGATGTGGATGCAAGCGTCGATCGGTCACGGCATAAATCAAATATTCAGTGTCCATTAATTTATACCTCCGGCAAACTTTTTTCTGTCATCAAACTCACTGCATCGAACAGCCCGGTTCGAAAACCTCCGATACCGGGAGAATCCTCAGCCGACTCCCCTGCTTTTCCCATAGCATACGTCCCAAATACGGCTGCCTCAAAACGATCGTATCCTGCTCCTAAAAACGTCGCAATCAAAGAAGCGGTCATACATCCCGTTCCCGTGACTTGGCCAAGACGTTTCGTCCCGACATCCAGATGATACTGGCGATTTCCATCTGTCACAAAATCAATCGGACCCGTTACGACGATGAGTTGTTTCGTTTCACCTGCAAAGGTATGGACACTTTGAAAATCCAGGGATTCTCCTTCGGCAACATCCACTCCTTTCGTTCGAGCGGCCTGTCCGAGCAATGTCTTGATTTCCGATGCATTTCCTTTGATGACCGTAAAGGTGATTTCATCCATTAACTGCTTCATAAAATCTGTTCTTAATGTCGTCGCTCCTGCGCCTACCGGATCCAAAATGACCGGTTTCCCCAATCGGTTAGCTGTTTTTCCTGCTAAAAGTTGGGCTTGGCGCATGTCCGGATTGATTGTCCCTGTATTGATTACGACGGCATCTGCGTGCCTGACCATTTCTTCCACTTCCAGCAGATCATCTGCCATCACAGGAGAGCCACCAAGTGCCAGTGTCATATTGGCGCAGTCATTAATGGTTACAGTATTCGTTAAATGATGAATCAACGGTTTTTTATCATGGATGCGTCGTAACATGTGTCTCCCTCCAGAGTTCATGAAAATGATGCGTCGGACCAACACCGCGTCCGAGCGCAAAGCCGTGGCGAATGGCTTCCGTCACATAACGTTTTGCATAACGGATGCTGTCTTCCACTGAAAGACCGAGTGCAAGATAGGAAGCGATGGCAGCAGATAATGTACAGCCTGTACCATGGGTATGACGGGACTCGATCCGTTCTTGTTCAAAGACGACATATCGCCCGTCTGTATATAAAAGGTCAGTAGCGTCCCGTCCCTCCAAATGTCCGCCCTTGAGCAAAATAGCACCCGTCCGTTTTTCAGCCAGTTTTTCCGTCGCCTGTTTCATATCGGCAAGCGAGTGAATCGTTCCGCCAATCATCCGCTCGATTTCAGGAATATTAGGAGTCACAAGTGTAGCCAATGGTAACAGCTGTTCGAGCAAGGCATGTTCTGCATCCGGTTGCAATAAGCTATAACCCCCTTTCGCGACCATGACCGGGTCGAGAACAACCGGAAGTTGATGTTTTTCCAGTTGTTGTGCAATCACTCGGATGGTGTCTTGATTGGAAACCATTCCAATCTTGACCGCATCGACACGGATATCGGAAAAGATGGATGTCAGCTGTGCTTCCACGAGCTCCGGGGATACGTCCTCGACCGCTTGAACACCTAACGTATTTTGTGCCGTAATCGCCGTGATGACGCTCATTCCGTATACACCGAGTGCCGAAAACGTTTTTAAATCTGCTTGAATTCCAGCTCCACCTCCGGAGTCGGATCCAGCAATCGTCAATACGTGTTTCATTCCAATTCCTCACTTTCCTGGGAGCAAATAAGGAGAAAACGGACAACAAAAAGCGCCGTCCGCTGTAAAAAAGCAGACGACGCCATGAACAACCAGTTCTACTGATTGAAGTCTTCATGTCTTCGATCTCAACTTTCCTACGCTGGTATTATCCAGTTCAGGTGACAGGGTCGAAAACAGAATGGTTTTCCTCTCAGCCGGACTCCTCCAGCTCCCCTAGTTGCTCGTAATTTAAATTCTTTTTCACTGTATCACAGCACCATTAAAAAAACGAGCCGAAGCTCGTTTTTAAAGGTATCCAAGTGGATTGACCGTGTTAGCTGGTCCTGTCGCACTGTATTGGTATCCACCGATATGCAATTCAAAGTGTAGATGCGGTCCTGTCGAATTCCCGGTACTGCCAAGAGTACCAAGCGTTTGACCTTGAGTTACCGTCTGACCTGCCGAAACCGATAACGAATTCATATGACCGTACACTGTTGTATACACCTGACCGTCAAGGAAATGCGAAATCATGACATGATTCCCATAAGGTCCGCCGCTACCAGCCGTAATGACTGTTCCGGAAGCTGCTGCTCGAATCGGTGATCCGACGGGTCCACTGAAGTCGACACCATTATGGAACGTATAGCCGTTCGCTCCACTAGCCGGTCCAAAACCTTGTGAAACACCGCCTGAAGCCGGACGAATAAACTTCGCCGATCCTGTCGGCACACTGCTGACAGGAGTCGGAAGAACCGTTGCTTCGCTTGACTCACGCGTTGATTTTGCCGCCTCTTTTGCAGCACGTTCAGCTGCTTCTTTTTCAGCGGCCGCTTTTTCTGCTGCTGCTTTCGCTGCTGCTTTTGCTGCCGCAATCGCTCTTTCTTGAGCCTCTAAAGTCGCTTGTAATTCTTTTGCATTTAACAGTTTAGTCGTGAACTTTGTTTTCCCTTTACGTAATTTATTCAGGGTCGCACTCCGTTCTTTCATCTGTTGTTTTAACTGTTTCTTTTGGACGAGTAACGACTCTTTCTCTTGAACACGCTCCGCCTTTTTAGCAATAAGATTTTTTTTCATTTCTGCTAGCTTTTCTTGTGTTTCCAAATAATCAGAAATCATTTTATCGTCTTGTTCGGCAATTTTTTTACCTGCCATAACACGACTAAACAAATCACCCAAGTTTTTCGAACCAAAAATGACTTCTTCCCATTTTATAGAATTACCATCATTTTCTTGAAGGACACGTAAGCGGTCCCCAAGCAATTCTTCTTGCCGGGTGAGCATGATTTCGTAGCGGGCGATTTCCGCCTCAAGATCTTCAATTTGGAGATTCAATTGTTTAATCTGCTTGTTTTTTTCCGAAATCCTGAAAATATTTTCGTTGATGGCCGCATCAATTTTATTAATTTCGCGTTGCTCTAACGATATTTTAGCTTCCTGTTTTTTGATGGCTTTTTCCAAGCGACGTTGCTCTGTTGCATTTTGAGATTTCTTTTCTTTAATCGTTGCAGCTTGACCAGAAGTCGGCACAGTGGATACAAGTAACGCCCCTAACAATACCGTTGCAAACAATTTTTTAAACATGTTTGGTTTCCTCGCTTATGTATGATTTCTTATTTAAAAAGTATTTAATTCAAAGTATTTCTGTCTGAGATTGATTATAGCACCGTAATAGTTTCAGGAAAATTTCATTTGTGTTTCAACTGAAAGCGTTTTATTGTAATATAACATTTTATGTTTTTATAAAAACATAAAAAAACGACTGCCGCAGCAATCGTCTTTTCTCGTTATTATAACATCGACATTGGATTTACAGAATTTGCTGGTCCTGAAGCACTGTAGCTGTAACCACCTACATGAATTTCAAAGTGTAAGTGTGGGCCTGTTGAGTTCCCAGTGCTACCAAGGGCTCCGATTTGTTGTCCTTGACTGACACGTTGTCCGGCATGTGCATTTAACGAACTCATATGCGCGTAAACTGTTGTATACGTTTTTCCATTTAATTGGTGTGCAATCATGACATGATTACCGTACGGACCACCACTTGATGCAGTGATGACTGTCCCTGTTGCCGCTGCAACAATCGGGGTACCGACTGGAGCGCCGAAATCAATACCATTGTGGAAAGAGTAACCATTCGAACCGCTTGCTGAACCATATCCTTGTGTGATTGATCCACTTGTTGGATGAATAAACATAGAAGAAGATGATGGTGCAGGCGTTGGTGCCGCTGGTTCTGGTTCTGGTGTTGGTGCTGCTTTTGGCACAGTCACAGATGGTGTAGATTGTTTTGTTGAAGTTGCAGGTGCTGACGATTTTTGTTCCGCTTGTGCTGCTGCTTTAGCAGCGGCCGCTTCTGCCGCCTGTTGTTCAGCTGCTGCTTTTTGAGCCGCTGCTGCTTGTGCCGCTTGTGCTGCTGCACGTGCTTTTGCTTCACGTGCCGCTTGTGCTTGACGCTCTTTTTCGATTCTTGCTTCACGTTCGCGTGCTGCTTTTTCAGCTGCAATCGCTTGTTCTTGTGCAATCAAAATTTGTTGTACTTCTTTTGCATCCATCAATTGCGTTTCAAATTTCTTTTTTTGTTTCCGGAGTTCTTTTAAGCGTTTGTTTCGTTCTTTAAGCTGTTGCTCAAGTTCAGCTTGTTGACGTTTTAGTTCTTGTTTCTCCGTCACAAGTTTAGCTTTTTTATCTTTTAGTTCTTGTTGAGCAGCTGCTAATTTCTTTTGTGTGTTTTGATAGTCGGTAATCATTTTATCGTCTTGTTGCGAGATTGATTTCCCTGCTAACACACGGCTGACAAGATCTCCGACATCCTTTGAACCAAAGATGACTTCTTCCCATTTAATGGAGTTCCCATCATTTTCTTGCATGACACGAAGGCGGTCACCAAGCAGCTTTTCCTGACGCTTTAATTTCGCTTTATACTTTTTAATCTGTTTCCCAAGTTCAACGATTTCAGCTTCAGTTGCTTTAATTTGACGATCTTTTGTTTCAACTGCAAATATTTTTTCGTTTAATGCTTCGTCTAGACGATTCACTTCTTGCTGAGTCTTCGAAATTTTTTGTCCTTCTTGATTCACAGACGATTCTAAGTTTTTTTGAGTATTAGCATTTTCTTGTTGTTTTTGTTCATTTTTAGCTTTTTGTTCACTTAAGTCATCTGCTGCTACGAAGTGAGGAGTCGATGAAAGAATAAGTGCGGAAACGATGAGCGACGCGAACGTTTTTTTCATGTAGTATTCCCTCTTTTTCTGTGTGGTTTATATAAGTAATCGAATGATGTTATTTAAATTTAATAATACTTTTTAAAAATTATAAGAACGTTTTTGATTATAGCATTCATTTTCCCTCTATTATATTTCAGTGAGATGTCATTTTTGATAAGTTCTCTTTTCGCCTTTATATAGATCCTTCAATCGAACCTTCTACATTGCGTGTTGGGAAAGAGTTTGACACACTATGACTATCGAAGTAAAGGAGGAACTGTTTATGCATTTGGACCATACTGGCATCGCTGTCCGGGATATGCAAGAAGCGATTACGTTCTATACGACTATCTTGGGAGGGACATTGATCCGTGAGTACAGTAATCCGACGCCCGGGGTTGCTTCTAATATTGCTGTCATCGAATTTGAAGATGCGCACATTGAGTTGTTGACTCCGACAAGTCCGGAAAGTCCGATTGCCCGTTTTTTAAAACAACGGGGAAAAGGTGTCCACCATATTGCTTATCGTGTGGATGATTTGGATCAAGCTATTAAAGAGGCAAAAGAACGGGGAATTACATTTTTAGAAGATACGTACCGCCAAACTCCGCTCGGTCGACGATTGATCTATATGGATCCCCGGCATTCACATGGTGTCATTACCGAACTCTGTGATTATCCAGAGAACTAAAAATGAGCGTTCGCTGACCTAAGTCAACGAACGCTCATTTTTACTTTAAACAGTTATCCTAATTTTGCTAACATTTCGCGATTAAATGCCGGGATATCATCCGGTTGACGGCTTGACACGAAGTTGTCATCGACGACCACTTCATTGTCTTCATATGTCACACCCGCATTCTCTAAATCAATTCGAATGGATTTATATCCTGTCATTTTACGTCCCTTGACAATCTTTGCATTGATCATCAATTGTGGACCGTGACAGATGGAAAAGATTGGTTTTTTAGATGAATCAAACTCTTCCGTAAATGTAACGAAACGATCGTCTTCACGAAGTAAGTCCGGTGAAAAACCGCCCGGAATCAACAATGCATCAAAGTCTGAAGAAGAAGTTTCATCAATTGTTACATCGACTTTCACTTTTGCTTCTTCTTGTTTCCCGACTAATTCCGCACCTTTTTCTGTTCCGATGACTGTCACTTCATGACCCGCTTCTTTTAACGCATCGACAGGTCCGGTAAATTCTACATCTTCGAAATGATCTGCAAGCACAACTGCTACTTTTTTCCCCATTTCATTCATCCCCCAAATAAAAATTTATATTACTTATCAAGTCCTCGATCTCTTGGTGACACCGGATCATCCGGCATCTGATCTTTACCTTTTAAAACTTCTTTTTGCTGTTCGGGTGAAAGCTCAAGTTCCTTGTCTGTCAAACGTTTTCGTTCATCTTCAAACTTTTCGTTTGGTCGATCCGTTTCTTTTGGAGACATCTTACTTCCCTCCCTCTTCAGAACAAATCAGTTCTCTAAGGATTCTACTACTTTGACCGATAAATCAACATCAATGTTGCCGCGTGTTGCTTTTGAATACGGGCAGAATTGGTGTGTTTTTTCGAGTAAGTCTTTTGCTTCTTCTTCTGTTACGCCAACTACTTCAACAACAAGCTTAGCAGCAATTTTGACGCCGCCTGCTTCTTCGTCTTCGAGTAAGCTGACTTCGGAATTCGTACGTGTCTCGACACGTTTTTTATCTTGGCGGGCCATCAAGTTGAATGCCCCGTCAAAGCATGCAGCGTATCCTGCTGCGAATAATTGTTCTGGATTTGAAGTAGGAATATTTTCTTTGCCTTTCGTACCCGGCATCACAAGATCTAAATTGATTACGTTATCGTCAGAGGCGACCTTTCCATCGCGTCCCCCTACTGCAGTTGCACGTGAAGTAAGAATTGTTTTCGTCATGAATAAGAACCCCTTTATCCGCTAATTTTGGTAGCTTGTTTTGGCCACATAAACTGTATTACCACTGTCTGGAGAAGAATAAACAATCAAAGGTATTCTTTCTGACAAAAAAAGACCACACCGAAGTGTAGTCCTGTTCCTTACATTCAAACGATTTCTTCTGTAACGGGTTCTTTTTCCGGTAACTGCAAGTAAATTGATTTAACTTGATGGTTGTCGACTTCCATGACTTTGACCGTATGGTTTTTGTAACGGAATTCCTGACCACTCGATACTTCCGTATCCTGCGCCATGACCCAGCCACCAATCGTGTCAATATCTTCTTCTTCAATTCCAAGGTTAAAGCGTTCGTTTAAATCATCAATCAGAACTCGACCTGAAATCCGGTACAAGCGCTCATGAATCTGTTCAATATCTGCTTTTTCGTCTTTGTCAAACTCGTCCCGGATTTCACCGACGATTTCTTCGAGGATGTCTTCCATCGTGATGACACCGGCCGTTCCGCCGTATTCATCGATGACAAGCGCCATCGGTGTGCGTTCGACCTGCATCTTCAACATCGCATCCTGCAAGGGCGAGTATTCCGAGACAATTGGAAGGTTGTGTACATAATAGCTCAAGGCTTTCCCTTTGTTCGCCATATGATCCGTAAACAACTGCTTCGCGTTGATAAAACCTAATATTTTATCTTTGTCGCCTTCTTCTGCAACCGGATATCGCGTGAATTGATACTCTTCGACAAGGGCGATGATATCTTCCATCGACGCATCGTTCGAAATCGTAATCAAGTCTGTTCGCGGAAGCATGATATCTTTCGCAATCCGCTCATCAAACGAAAAAATATTCTGCATATACGAAAGTTCTGTTTGATTGATTTCACCGCTCTTGTAGCTTTGCGTCATGATGATTTTGATTTCTTCTTCCGAGTGGGCATCTTCATGACCAACCGGTTCGACTCCAAACAAACGCAAGAAGACACGGGCAGATCCGTTCAGCAACCAAATGACAGGTTTCATGACTTTCCCGAACCAGTAAAGCGGCGGGGCAAGCAACATCGTAATGGCTTCTGTTTTTTGAATAGCCAGCGATTTAGGGGCAAGTTCTCCAAGGACGACGTGTAAAAATGTCACGACGGAAAAAGCTAACGTAAAGGAAACAACCGTCGAGACCGATTCCGGAAGCGCAATCTCCTTGAATACCATTGCAAGAATCGCACCGACCGTCGACTCCCCTAACCATCCCAATCCAAGGGCCGTCACGGTAATTCCAAGCTGACAGGCGGATAAATAATAATCCAGGTTGTCTAATAATTTCTTAGCCGTCTTCGCGGTTTTACTGCCTTCTGTGATCAATTGATCGATTCGGGACATTCTCATTTTGACAACTGAAAATTCTGCTGCGACAAAAAAAGCGGTCAACACAATTAATAGTGCAATAATCAAAAGCCGAATGATAATCGTTGTTGTATCGAATGTCTCCACTGCGTGTGTACTGTCCAATCGTTTCCCCAAACTAAGGGGATTCACCTCCATTTAAATTAAGCCGACAATCCTCTTATCGGTCTTCTCCATCAAAAAGAAGCTTGTTTTTAATGAACAAGCTTCTCTACTTTTTCATATTCATACTATAACGGAACTCTCGGAAAATGTGTACTTGCAGATAATCTTTCTTTTTCTTCACACGACGTACATGATGAATACGACAATCATTAATAACATCGCGATTCCTTTTAACAAGGCACTCGACAGGATTCCCAGTACGGTCCCGATTCCGATCGAAACAGAGTCTGACCACGTTTTTTTACTGATGATTTTTTCTGTTAAAATCGCAAAGACGAACGGAAAAATCAACAATCCGATACCCGGCAGGATGAAGGGACCGGCAATCAAGCCGACGGTCGTTGCAATTTTCGCAGCCTGCGAGCCTCCACGCCGGTCGACGGTATACGAACTGACCAGGTAATCCAATGTAAACAACAAAATGATGAAAATGGCCTGAATGATCCAGAAACTGACGGTTAACTCAGTGAAGCCAAATCCAAATCCATAAATTAAAAATCCAATGACGAGTAAAGGTGCGCTTGGAATGACGGGATAAACCAGTCCTCCGAAAGCAGCTAAAAAACAAACTGCAATCAAACTCCATAATATGATGGTCATGTCAATCTCCTACTTTCTGCTGTTCTTTCTCTTCTTGATTACGTTAAAAAGCTTCGACTGGTTTCATGAAAGTGCCCTTTTTTGAGCCTGTTCCAAATGTTGACGGTCCCAGTCGTTTAATGCCGACCAGTCGACCTCCGAGCAGACAAACGGAATGAACCGGTCAATGCTCGCTCTGTGTTCCGGTAAAGCATTCCGTTTCATGATTTGAAGTGACTCAAGCATCGTCACTAGAACTGAAATGTCTTCTTCGCCGTAATGCCGAAGTTGATAAAACGTCAAATACAACAGTTCAGAAAACGCGAGCCGTTTGACGGTAACAGCCCCTTCCCCCTTCACCAGGAGATTGCCGTCCGGAAGCATCGTATACCGTCTGAACAAGTCACCGATTTGCCGCATCGCGTGACGCGCCGTATTCGGATCATTGATACCGGGTGAAATCGCCCGAAGTGCTACTTCTGACAGCTTTTGAATCACAAACGGAAAATCCTGTTCTGCGGAACGTGTCGGTCCGATGAGGATTCCCTGCTCTGCGTCCTCTTTTTCGGCACTGCCGATCCGTTGCCCTTGTGTGATGTAGCTTCCAATTGTCACATCAATCGTGACATGTCCGCCTGACTTCATCAATAATTCGTAATCAATTGCTTGTAAATAACCGGTTTGCGCAGCGGTGAGATTAAACGGATAACTTGCCTGCTTGTCCGGAAACAATTGGTAGTGCCCTTCTTCTATCGCTTCAACGTGCTTGTCAATCAGCGTACGTCCTTCTTCATGTAAACGATCGAGTAAGGTCGTGACCCGAATCGATTGACTGACGATATGGACGAATGCGACAAACGCAACGATCGCAATCAAGACAACAATGACTGCGACGGCAGAGGCGACGACACTGTCTTTCAGCGATGGTCGCATGAAGAACAGCATAGTAATCGAATAAGTGACGGTTCCGATAAAAATCCCGAAAATGTGCTGGACTTGCCGATTTTCAATAAAGTTCGGTAAGGTGCGGGGTGAGAATTGTGAGGAATAGGTTGTCAGAACGACTAAAATGGTCGAGAACGTAAATGTCATCATCGTCAGTAATCCGGTAAAGACTGCGCTATGGATCGTTTGAGCTAAACCAAGCGTTGTTTTCCAACTGCTTGGAAACAGTTCTTTTGCATACAGATCAATCAGCAGGACGATCGCCGTCAATAGTGCGCCACCTACTCCATAAAGGAGCGGCCACCACCAGTTTGTTTCCCGGTAAACCAACCTCAACTTCTGCACATTTCATCCACTCCACTCTAATATATCGATATATTTTTTTAATTCCTGTTTCTTCATCTAGTAAAACGTCTTCTCCATATCTTTTTAAAATCCGCCGAGTCAATTCACTTTGTGAAAGTGTCGGTTTGTGTTTTACTTCTTCACATAACGTGAATAACTTAAGTGTTATCAAAACGAATTGGAGATGAAAAGTTATGCAACAGCATACTGAATCAACACTCAATACAGACTTCACTAAGATTTTTATTAACGGTCAGTGGCGCAAAGGCGCAAGTGACAGCAACATGACAAACACGAATCCTTTTACAGGCGAAACACTGTTTGAAATTTCGGCAGCTGATAACGACGATTTAGATGATGCCTATCAATCTGCTAAAATCGCTCAAAAAGAATGGGCGAAAGTGCCGGCACTTAAACGCCAGGCTTTAATCGAAGAATTCTTGAAAGTCATGTACGAAGAGAAAGAAACGATTGTCGAGTGGTTAATCAAAGAATCAGGCAGTACGCGCATCAAAGCAGAAGGTGAGTTTCTTGCATCTGTCCTAATCGTTAAAGAAGCTGCTACTTTCCCACTACGGATGCATGGCGAAATTCGTCCGTCTGTCGTACCGGGCAAAGAAAACCGGATTTACCGGAAGGCACTCGGTGTCATCGGTGTCATCAGCCCATGGAACTTCCCGTTCCACCTTGCCGTTCGTTCCATCGCAACAGCAATCGCAATCGGAAACGCTGTCGTCGTTAAACCGGCAACCGATACACCGGTTTCAGGTGGCTTGATTTTCGCCAGTTTATTTGAAAAAGCCGGCTTACCGAAAGGTGTCCTAAACGTCATCGTCGGTCGCGGATCAGAAATTGGCGACTCAATCGTCGAGCACCCGGTCCCACGCTTGATTTCGTTTACGGGTTCCACTGAAGTAGGTCGCCATATCGGCGAACTCGCAGGGAAACATTTGAAAAAGACAGCACTCGAACTCGGCGGAAACAACGTCTTCGTCGTACTTGACGACGCTGATCTTGATCGTGCCGTTGAATCAGCGGTTTACAGCAAATTCTACCACCAAGGTCAAATTTGTATGTCAACCAACCGTATCCTAGTTGCTCAATCGATTCACGATGAATTCGTTGAAAAATACGTCGCACGTGTCAAGGAACTTCAATTTGGTGATCCATCGAATGGACGTACGCAAGTCGGTCCATTGATTAACCAATCACAAGTCGATCGCATCATGGAAGAGATTGAAAAAACAAAAGCAGCAGGTGCAACAGTCCGCGTCGGTGGTGAAGCAGATGGAAACGTTATTGCTCCTACAGTCGTCACAGGCGTCACGAACGATATGCCGCTTGCTAAAAATGAAATCTTCGGACCAGTCGCTGTCATCATTCCGTTTAAAGATGACGCAGAAGCGCTTGAACTCGCGAACTCACTTCCTTACGGATTAAGTGGTGCTGTTCACGGTTCTTCAATTGAACGGGCAACAGAATTTGCACTTCAGGTTGAAACAGGCATGATCCACATCAATGACCAATCCGTCAACGATGAGCCGCATATGCCGTTTGGAGGCGAAAAAGACTCAGGTCTCGGTCGTTTCAACGGAGAATGGGTGCTTGAAGAATTCTCGACAGTCCAATGGTTGTCTGTCATGCACGAACGCCGTCAATACAAACCGTTTTTCGAATAAGATAAGTCGGTCAAATGAAGTACAGGGCTCTCCTGTACTTCTACATATGGATGACAATTAGAAAGGAAGATAACTATGCCATTACTACGCTTTGATGTAATCGAAGGACGTTCGGATGAAGAACTGAAACTATTACTCGATACCGCACATGAGGCGATGCTTGAAGCCTTTGACGTGCCGGAACGAGATCGCTATCAAATCGTTCACACGCATAAAGCGAATGAAATGATCATCGAGGATACAGGTCTCGGATTGACACGCTCCAATCAGGTCGTGGTCATCAGCGTGACCAGCAAAACACGGACAGAAGAGAAAAAACAAGCTCTCTACCGTTTGCTGGCTGAACGCTTGGAAGCGGCATGCGGACTCTCGCCAGACGATTTGATGATCTCGATTGTCGAGAATGATGCAGCAGACTGGAGTTTCGGACTAGGAAAAGCGCAATTTTTAACAGGTGATCTTTAAAACGATTTTCGCTTTTATAAAAAGGAGTCTGAACTCAAGTGTATGCCGAGTTCAGACTCCTTTTCCAATTATTTTTGCTGTTCTGCCGGATTTTCACGTTGTACCGGTGCCTTCCAGTCAAAGGTCTCCGGTACAAAATCAAGACCACCCGGATGAAACGGCTGACATCTCATCAATCGTCGGGTCGTTAAATAGCCGCCTTTAATGGCGCCATGTTTTTCGATTGCTTCTTTGCCGTAATGAGAACACGTCGGATAAAATCGGCACGTCGCCGGTTTCATCGGTGAAATCACTTTCTGATAAAAGTGAATACCGCCAAGCATGATTTTTTTCATTTTTCCCCACCTTCTTTTCCTAACTGTAACGCATATCAAAAGGATTTTCTGTTTGAGTGAATTATACTACTTCTATCTAACAACTACTAAAAAGGAAGTGTATCTATGCAGGCTCTTACGTTTTGCTCCTTCGGAGATTCCAGTGTCCTGACTTATCAAAAACATCCAACGCCTGAACTTCGACCGAATGAAGTATTGATTGAGATGAAAGCCATCGGTTTGAATTTTGCCGACATCTACCGTCGCAAAGGAAATTATCATTTAGAGGGAACGCCACCCTATCTGTTAGGGTATGAAGGGGCAGGTATCATTACCAGGCTCGGAGACGCTGTATCGGATTTACAGGTCGGTCAACGGGTCGCCTTTGCTGACGTCCCAAATGCTAACGCCGAGTTCGTCGCTGCACCTGTCGATCAGGTGATTCCCTTACCGGATTTTGTTTCGTATGAAACGGCAGCCGCTGTCCTGCTACAAGGTTTGACTGCCCACTATTTGACACGGGACAGCTATGCGATCCGACCAAAAGATTTAGTGTTGATCCATGCAGCAGCCGGTGGCATTGGTCAATTGTTGACACAGATCGTCCGATTACACGGAGCCATTCCCATCGGCTTGACGTCATCGGCGAAAAAAGCAGACATCGCCAAACAAGTGGGATCTGAACATGTTTTCTTATATTCGGACGACTGGGTCGAACAGATTTTAACATTGACCGATCAGCGCGGTGTCGACGTTGTCTATGAATCGGTCGGCTCGACGTTGATGAACAGTTTTCAAGTGACGAAAACACACGGGACAGTCGTCTTTTACGGCATGGCCGGTGGTGATCCGGTTTCTGTCGATCCACGGTTCCTGATGGATACTTCGAAAACACTGACCGGTGGTGACTTATGGAACGTTCTGACGACGCGAGAGGAACGTCTTCGTCGTGCCGGTGAACTGTTCAGCTGGTTGGAATCCGGTCAACTGCAAATCGCCTCTCCGACTACCTTCTCCCTCTCGGACGGACAACGGGCTCATGATTATTTGGAAAGCCGTCAGAGCACCGGAAAAATTTTATTAATCCCTTAATCTGAAATGCACCCTTCCTTCATTGGTTGGGTGTTTTTTCGTCTGGAATGATTACAAAAGAGAAACAATTCTTTTTATCAGCAATTCATCGACTTAAGTAGTTGCTTTCCTTCATAAAAAGGCGTAAAGTAAATTTCATCAAAACCAGAAACTTAAATTAGTTTTTAGTTTCAAGAAGGAGATTTGATTTATGTTTCGCTCAGAATGGAAAAAACTAAAAAGCCCGATGATGATCATCGTGATTCTTGCACTTATCCTCGTCCCGTTTCTTTACAACTCGATTTTTTTATCTGCTTTTTGGGATCCGTATGGTAAGACAGAAAACATCAAGGTCGCAGTCGTCAATGAAGACAAGGCGACGAAGTTCGAAGGAGAAAAAATTGACATCGGAGATCAGTTCGTCAAAAAACTGAAAAAAAATGATGACTTTGACTGGCAGTATCTCTCACGCAAAGATGCGGCTAAAAAGCTTCGCGCCGGTGATATTTACATGACAGTCGTCATCCCGAAGAAGTTTTCTCATAATGCGACTACTTTACTCGACGATCACCCGAAAAAAATTGAGTTGGAGTATTATCTGAATCCAGCCAAAAACTATTCCGGTACGCAGATTTCCAGCGCTGCCGCTAAGCAATTGAACGAAAAAATCCGGAAATCCGTCACGAAACAATACAGCAGTGCGATTTTCGGATCCCTTAAAAAAATTGCCAATGGACTAGAAGATGCATCCGAAGGTTCCGCTAAACTTGAAGATGGCGCGAAGAAAACAACCGACGGCGCTAAAACACTGACGACTAACCTCGGAAAATTGACGAGTGGTACAAACGATTTGTCCACGAATTTAACGAAAGCGACTGACGGTTCTGCACAAATTTCAACCGGTCTTAATACGCTGAGCGAAGGGGCGCAGACACTGGCAGAAAAGTCCGGCCAGTTATCAGGTGGATTGAATGAACTGGATGCTAACAGTGGAAAACTGATTAAAGGATCAACGGACTTACAGGCCGGTTCCACTAAACTCCGTCAAGGTCTTGAGACAGCTTCTGCTGGAACGACCGAACTTCGTCAAGGTCTTGAGACGGCCTCTGCCGGAGCATCGAAGCTCGACAATAACCTTCCACAATTTACGGCTGGTCTTGATCAACTGAATGCCCGTGCTCAAGAAGCAAATGCTTCTCTAGTAGCCGTCAATGATGCTGCTGACACGTTAAAACAAGACTTGAGTACGCGTCGTGAAGCACTTGAAGCAAACGTGGCAAACATCAAAGCGGTCATCGCTTCGTCTGAGACATTAACAGAAGAAGAAAAAGCAGCATTATTGGCATCAATTGCGACGATGGAACAAAATGTTCAAAATTTAGCGCAACAAGAGACAGCACTTGATGCTAGTCTTGCGAAAGCCAATGATGCGACAGCAAAAATCAATCAGTTAGCTGTCGCCGGACAAGATATTGCATCTGCCGTTTCGAAACTTAATGGTGGATTAGGCCAGTTACTCGCAGGTTCAAAACGTTTGGAGCAAGGTCAAACACAACTGCTCGCCGGAGCAAAAACCTTAGAACAAGGTCAAAATACGCTCAATCAAGGCTTGACAACCTATACAGATGGTGTCCACAAAGCAGCTGCTGGTAGTACACAGTTGACCGCTGGTGCCAAAAAAATCGCAACTGGTGCCAACGACCTGAGCACTGCATCGGGTGATTTAACTTCAGGACTGGGTCAA
Source organism: Exiguobacterium sp. R-39 (assembly GCF_049942815.1). NCBI lineage: Bacteria > Bacillati > Bacillota > Bacilli > Caryophanales > Exiguobacterium > Exiguobacterium sp. R-39. Next base: position 555,951 of record NZ_CP187965.1, on the reverse strand, counting down.
CTATCCGATGGTGCTGTCGCCCTTTCATCAGGTGCCGGTCAACTGACGGACGGTGCTTCCCGTCTAGCAGACGGGAACTCGAAACTCGCTGACGGCGCCAACACGCTGAAAACGGAACTGGGTAAAGGAGCGAAAGATGCTACTATCAAACCATCGAATGCCCGGGACAACATGCTCGCTGAGCCGGTCGTCCTAAAAGAACATGATTATTCAACCGTTAACAACTACGGATCAGGTCTTGCGGCTTACATCCTCAGCATCGCTTTATTTGCCGGTGCCTTGATGTTCTCTTCCGTTTACCAGATCCGTCCTGAACATGGTGAGACATTAACATGGCGGTTCCTCGTCGGAAAACTGTCCATCATCTTACCGATTGGTGCCTTACAAGGGATTGCGGCTTCCGTCGCCATCGTCTATGTTCTAGATGCTGATGTTGCAAGCACCCCTGCGCTGTATGGTTTCGCTGCCTTAACAGGGATGACGTTCATCACGTTGCTCTTTACGTTAACAATGCTCTTCGGTCGTGTCGGACAGTTCAGTGCCTTCTTACTTCTGCTGCTTCAAATCGGCGGCAGCGGCGGTACGTTCCCGGTCGAAATGACTCCAAGCTTCTTCCAAACGATTCACCGCTTCCTGCCGATGACGTATTCGGTCACAGGTTTCCGTGAGGCACTTGGAATCGGAGTTACCGATACACTCATCACAAACGGTCAGATTCTTGGTTTGATTCTGTTTTCTGCTCTCGCTATCAGCTTCGCTGGTGCATTAGGTGGAAAACGCATCTTACTCTCAACGAAAGCGAGAAAACGCCATGACACTGTCTGATAAAGAACATCTCATTTTAGATGCAGCGATGGCCTGCTTTTCGGAACTCGGATATAAAGGAACGACTATCGAACGGGTTGCCAAACGGGCTCATGTCGGAAAACCAACCGTCTATCAATTGTTTGAAAGTAAACTTGATTTGTTTGAATCCCTCGTCACACGCGTATTGCAGGAGATGAAGGCAGAAGCGGAAAACGCCTATACGACAACGGCTTCGGTCGAAGAAAATAAACAGGCGATGATCGATGCCATTGTCAATCATCAACAGCAGCATTTGTTTATCTTACAAATCACACAGGAAACCCAGACATTGAAACTTCAGGAGATGTCGGAGCTACGGATTCGAATCGAGCAGCATATCGTCGAATATATAAAGAATCTGCTTGAGACACGGTTGGAACTTGAAAAACGTTCTCCGGCAGTTCCGGTCGAAGTAACTGCGTTCTTACTGTTCAAGACGTATATTGCCTTGATTTCTGAATGGCCGCTGATTGGGAAACCGCTTGATTTAAAAACAATCAGTCAAGCGATGTTAAAATTGTTATAATGAAAACAGCCTCTCCATAAATTGAGAGGCTGTTTTTGCGTTATCGATTCTTACTCGTACCTGAATGGAGTGTTTTATTTGTCCCAGCTTTTACTGTCCAATTTTCTTTTCACGTTAGCTTTGCTGGTCTACGTCATTGTATCGCTCGTTGATATGTGGAAATCGTACACCCGCACCAGTTCCAAAACAGACTTTCTGTTTTTTATCCTGACGTTAATCACGATGTTCGTCGGATTTCTTTTATCCCCGTTCCTGTCGCTCGCTTTTCAGTGGAAACGAAGCCGGGCGAAGCGGATCATCGGGATTTTACTCATTGCCGTCCCTTTAGGTCTTTCTCTTTTAAGCCGCTTTTTATAAAAACATCGTTTTTCACTAAATGATCTGTACTTTTATAGCCGGATCGTTTTTTTCATGTTCTTCCTCCCAAAAAAAGTTTACGCAACAGTTCTTTTTCCGGCATCGGTGCCGCATTAAATGCTTCTAAGTACGGGCGGTCATCATACTTCACTTCAATGACATTCACCTTCCATTCTCCGCTGTTCTGTTCGACTAAGGCGAATGGTGCCACAGCTTCCGGCTGACAGCCGAGCGCCCCCGGGTTTAAGTACGTCACGCCCTCTGCCCGGATTACTTGTTTCGGATGATGGTGTCCAAAACAAATCAGGCTCGCCTGGTGTCCTTTAAACAGATTCGGCAAGGATTGTTCTGTTCCGTCAACCGCTTCCGCCAATGGTTCCTCTCCGATTGGTTTCTGTTCATCTAGATATGCATAATGTGTAAACAATGCTTCCTGTTCCGAAAATGTTTTTCGGACGGTTCTTGGGAGCTGCTCCAAAAAACGTTGATTATCCGGTGTTAACTGGTCGGCAATCCATTGATGATGGTTTTTCGCATGACGGTAACTATCAGGATATTTTTGACCGTGTATCAACGCCAGGACATTTTCGTCATGATTTCCGCTGATGGTCGTCATTTGTGGTATCGATCGTACAATTTCGATGACTTCATTCGTTTGTGGTCCGATACCAATCAAATCTCCGAGACAGAAAATTTCTGAGACATCTGTTTCTTCCGTTATTCTTTTTAAAACTGCTTTAAGTGCCGTTGCATTGCCGTGAATATCCGTAATGACTGCAAATTTCATGAAACCGCCTCCAATGTTCATCTTATGCCATTCTTACCTTTCCCCTGATTTTAAGTTCAAAAATCATGAAAAATAAATTGTCAGAAAATATTGATTATTCATCTTACTCATGTTAGGCTTAGAAAAATTCGTTGAGAGGGGAATCACTTTATGTATGTACACCAACTTGCTGGCCGACTGATTATTCTATGCTCGAGGGACTGAAACCTTTTCCGCTGATTTTCGGAATTGATTTTGGGCCCTCCTTTCGATGCATCGAATGAGGCGCCCGCAGGAATAATGGCGCCTATCCGATACCGGATAGGTTTTTTTAATGGCAAAACGAAATAGAGAGAGGATGAGTGAGTTGAAAGAATATGCGATGGATCGAATGGTGAAAGTATCTGCCGGGATGGCAAATGCAGTGTTAGTGACGTTAGGAGTAGGATTATTGATTGAGACGTTCGGAAACCTCTTACATATTGAAATGTTACTGACAATCGGCGGAGTCGCCAAAGTCTTACTCGCCCCCGCACTCGGAGCCGGAATTGCTTATCAGCTTGGCGGAAACACATTAGTCTTATTCAGTGCAATGATTGCTGCTACGATTGGCGGTGCCGCACTTCAGCCGACGGATGCCGGTCTTGTCCTCGTACCGGGGCAACCAATCAGTGCGTTACTCGCAGCTGCTGTGGCCGTCTTCGTCGGAAAACGAATGACAGGGAAAACAAAATTCGACATGATGGTCATCCCGGTCAGTGCTGTTCTCGCCGGCGGTTTTACAGGTCTTGGTGCCGCTGCCGTCACAACACCTCTCCTCACACGATTCAGCGCAATGGTTACTGCGTCCGTCGAGTCTTCACCGATTGCGACATCACTTGTTATTGCTCTTATCTTTAGTGTCTTATTGATGTCACCCGCTTCATCGGCTGCACTCGCAATCGCCCTTCAACTCGACCCGGTCGCCAGTGCCGCTGCTTTAATCGGTTGTTCGGCTCAGTTTGTCGGCTTTACATTGATGGCATATCGTCAAACGGATCCCGGCGGTTTGATCGCTTCGTTCTTCGTCACACCAAAGGTTCAGTTTCCGAATATCGTTAAAAATCCGCGCCTTGTCGTCGCACCCTTCCTGGCCGCGATGATTTCCGCACCCATCGCCACACTTGTTCTTTCACTTGAAGTTCCTTATGAACTTGCGGGTCTCGGATTAAATTCAATGATTGCCCCACTCAACATCTTCGTTAATCAGGGTTTTAATGCGTTCCTGATCTTTTTTGCAACCGGCGTCGTCCTTCCCGGTGTCTTGACGCTCGTCTTTTACCGCATGACGACGATGGCCGGTTGGACAAAGATGGGCGACCTTCGATTAGAAATTCAATAAGTGCTCACGTTGCTGTTCCCTCATATAATGAAGGAACAGCTTTTTTATACGAAAAAACTCCCGTTCATCGTGTGATGAACGGGAGTTCGGTATGATTCTGACTGGGCTCGAACCAGCGACCTCTACCCTGTCAAGGTAGCGCTCTCCCAGCTGAGCTACAGAATCATGATCGTGTGTCCTGGGTATATGTTTATTATAGCAACATATTGAAAACTGTAAAGACTTTTCTCTGATTTTTTCATTATATTTTTTTCTTTCTGCTCTACAGTTCAAAGTTGCAGGGTTTCGTTTCGTCCTCTACTATGTAAATAAGCACATATAAAATAAAGGAGGGGTAACTGTTGAATTTTTTAACAAGGTTTAGTTTAAAGAACTCTGTCGCTGTATTTATTATTGCCATTTTATTAGTTTTGGGCGGCGTATATTCGTTTTCTCAGCTTAAAGTGGATCAGTTTCCTGAAATTGAATTTCCTCAAATTTCAGTAGAAGCTGTGTATCCGGGCGCATCTCCGGATGATGTCGATAAACAGGTCGTCTCAAAACTCGAGACAGCATTGAAAGGAATCGAGGGCTCGACAAAAATCACGAGCTCTGCTTATGAAAGTATCGGGATCATCAATATCGAATTCCCATTTGATACCGATATGGACAAGGTCGAACAACAAATCGATGCTGCGATCCAGGATGCTAACCTTCCGGAAGAAGCAACAACGAAGTTGAACCGCTTCTCATTTGGATCGTTCCCGATCTACAACATTTCCTTCTTTAGTAAAGACGGAAAAGAGATTGAGTCCCTTCTAAAAAATGAAATCGAACCGGAACTGAATAAAATTCCGGGCATCAACAGTGTATCGGTTGGTGGCTACAAAGATGACTTGGTCCAAATTACTGTCGACAATAAAAAAGCGACAGCTGCCGGTTTATCTTTATCAAGCATTAAAGAACAAATCAATGCCAAGTATGTTTCCTTCCCGTCTGGTCAACTCGCAGAAGGTGATTCGAAGATTCCAATCCGTGTCGAAGAAAAACTGGAAAACTTGGATAAACTAAAAAATCTCCAACTCACGTCAAATGTTGTTTCAGGCGCTGCTTCCGGCAACCAGGGTCAACCTGCTCAATCAGGACCTCCCGCTGGTGCAACAGGTGCTACCGGTGTTCCGGCAGAAGAAACGCAACCAGCTGAACCGGTTCGTCTTTCAGACATTGCTACCATTGAAGCCGTCTCGAAGCAAAGTGAAAAAACACGTTATGATTTAAAAGATTCTCTCTCGATGGCCATCACAAAAAAACAAGACGCCAATACGGTTGAAATCGCTGACGGCGTCACAAAAATCTTAAACAAATATGATGACCAAATTGATTATACGATTGGCATTGATTCTGCGAAAGATATCGAAGAATCCGTCGCTACGCTTGTCAAAGAAGGATTACTCGGTGCCCTGTTCGCTTCACTGGCTGTCCTTCTGTTCCTAAGGAATATCCGGGCGACGATCATCGCAATCGTCTCGATTCCGCTGTCACTCTTGATTGCGGCCATCTTCTTGAACTGGCAGGATATTTCATTAAATATCATGACACTCGGTGGTATGGCAGTGGCTGTCGGTCGGGTTGTCGATGACAGTATCGTCGTCATTGAAAACATTTTCCGGCGGGTCCGTAAATCAGATGGCGGTATGACAAATGAAATCATCGAACAATCAACGAAAGAGATTTTAAAAGCTATCACGTCTTCGACGCTTACGACCGTCGTCGTCTTCTTGCCGATCGGCTTTGTCGGCGGTATCACAGGTAAATTCTTCTTACCGTTCGCGTTGACCATCATCTTCTCATTACTCGCTTCCCTGCTTGTCGCGATTACGATTGTACCGATCTTAGCGAAATTCGCCTTTAAAAAGGTACCAGCGGAAGAAAAAGAAGGTGTCTTACAACGTTGGTACGGCAAACTGATTGAAAAATCATTGTCACATAAAGCGATCATCTTAGTCGTTTCCTTCTTGTTACTCGGTGGTTCGCTTGCGATCGTACCGCAACTCGGCTTTACGTTCATTCCGAATGAAGCTTCAAAAACATTAACCGCTTCACTCGAACTTCCTGCTGCAACATCGCTTGAGAAAACGAGTGATGTTTCGCTCAACATGGAAAAAATGTTCGATCAGGAAAACGCCATTGCTGATGTCACGACATCCGTCGGAGCACGTGACTTCACGACCGGGTTACGACTCGATAACAAAGCCAGCTACTTCTTGAACTTAAAAGATGGAGCAGATGTCGAAAAAACGATCAAATCCCTTGAAACCAAAATGGATGATATCGCAAAAGAAGATGGTGTCGACGTCAAAATCAGCGTTGCCGAGTTGTCGACAGGGGGTCCACCATCCAATAATAATGTGGATGTTGATTTGTTCTCGACTGATTTAGAAGCGCTCCAAAAAGCAGCTAAACTGGTGGAAGACAATCTGAACAAAAACAACGATTTGAAATATGTTACGAATAACTTTAGCGAGAAACAAAAACAATTCCTCGTTGAAATTGATTCTGAAAAAGCCAGTGATCGTGGTTTATCCGGCTTCCAGATTCTTGGTACGGTCAACGACCAAACTAAACCGGTCACGGTCGGTACACTGAATCTCGATGACAAAGATCAGGACGTTCAATTGTCTTACAAGGAAGACTTAACGTCGAAAGCAGACCTTGAAAATGTCCAACTCTTCTCGGCTGCCGGTCCTGTCGCCTTAAAAGATGTCGCAACCGTCAATGAAGTCGATACGTTCACATCGATTCAAAAGCTGGACGGTAAAGTCTACGCTCGCGTTTCGGGTCAAGTCAAAGGCGATAACGTCCAAACGGTCTCAAGTGACGTCAAAGCTGCTGTCGAAAAAATCGATTTGCCGGACGGCGTTTCCTTAACAAGTGGCGGCGGAAATGATGACACGGTTGAAATCTTCCAATCTCTTGGAATCGCCATCGTCGTTGCCATCGGTCTCGTCTACTTGACGATGTTAATCACGTTCGGAAAAGCACGGATTCCGTTCATCATCTTATCATCGCTCATCTTCGTTCCGATCGGTTCGCTCGTTACGCTGTTCCTAGCTAACGAACCATTGTCTGTCAGTGTCATGATCGGATTCCTCATGTTGATCGGAATCGTCACGACCAACGCGATTGTGCTTGTTGACCGGATTGGTCAGAATATCACACGTGGACTTCCGATTCGGGAATCTTTGATTGAAGCCGGTAAGACACGACTTCGTCCAATCCTGATGACGGCATTCGCTACTATCATGGCGCTTGTCCCGCTCGCGCTGACAACGTCATCCGGTACCCTGATTTCAAAAGGTCTCGCCTTGACTGTCATCGGCGGATTGACGACGTCAACACTCTTGACGCTCATCATCGTCCCGGTCGTCTACGAACTCTTCTTCTTCAAAAAAGTAAAAAAAGAACGTCAATCTTAACCTAAAAAATCCTCCCCTCTTGATGAACTGAACCAAAAAAGTTAGACAATAAATAATTTGTCAGGCGACCTTGAGGACCTGAGTCCGGTATTCCACCGGGCTCAGGTTTTTTAGTCGTCTCTTGATACGACGATGGTTATAGTACTCGATGTAACGCTCGAGCTCACATTTGAAGTGGTCCATGTCATCGAACTCCTTGAGATACAGGAGCTCTGACTTGAGCACGGCGAAGAAGCTTTCGATGGCTGCGTTGTCGAGACAGTTGCCCTTACGGGACATGCTTTGCGTAATGCCGTGCTCGTGGAGCGTACCAGTGAACGCTCTATATTGATAATGCCACCCTTGATCGGAATGGAGGATTGGTCGGGCTTTCCCGTCGAGCTTCCCGATTGCCTTGTCTAACATTTCACCAACGAATCGATATGTAGGGCGGTCCGATAGGGTATAGGCAATGATCTCACGGTTTCCCAAGTCCATCATCGGCGACAGGTAGAGCTTCTCACCGAACAGGTGAAACTCAGTGACGTCAGTCACCCATTTCTGGTTCAGGCCGGTGGCCTTGAAGTCCCGTTGGAGAAGATTCGGTGCGACCTCTCCGACCCGTCCTTTATAGGAGCGGTATCGCTTCATGCGGACGAGACATTTGAGACCGAGCTCGTTCATGAGACGGCGCACGGTCTTCGGATCGTGCCGGAAGCCCTGGCGTTCGAGAAGTGCGTGGATGCGACGATAACCACATCGTCCCTCGTGTTCGTGGAAGAGGGTATGGATGGCTGCCTTCACCTCCGCATACTTGTCTTCGCCCGTCAGGCGCGTCCGCCAATAGTAATAGACGCTCCTGGCCATTCCGAGCACGCGGAGGAGTCCCGGAACGGGATAGATTGACCGCAATTCGTCGATTACTTGTGCCTTGATCCGGTTCGTCGCGCATTCTCTTCTTGAACCAAGGCTTTCAATTTTTTTAACGCAGCGTTCTCCATCTCGAGATACTCGATCCGATCTTTGAGCTTCTCGACTTCTGTCATCTCTTCAAAATCCTTCTTCTTGCGTCTCGTCATCGGGGCACGTCCTTTCGGTTTGGCGACCAGACCTGCGGTCCCTTCCCGTTCATACGTCGATCGCCATGTCGAAATCATCCCCGGGGAGGAAATTCGGTATTTTACGGCCGTCTCTCTATTGGACAGCTTATTGGTCGCCATGTCGTTTAATACCTCCAGTTTAAATGCCAGCGAGTGTGTTGTATAGGAAGGATCGAAGATCGTTTCCCCCCAGCGCTCATAGAGATGTGACCACTCACGGACCAGGTTATGCGTTATCCCGAATTCTTTCGCCACACCTCGGTATCCGTCTCGTCCTGTCAGATAACGCTCAGCGACCTGGACTTTAAACGCCTTTGTATATTTGACCATAAAAAACACCCCATAAAAGTTGGATTTTTATGTCCAACTTTTATGGGGCAGTTCATGATGAGGGAAGGATTTTTTGATTATTTTTCGAGCAATTCATCTGTCCGATCAATCGTTCCATTATGTTTCGCGACCAGTCCATCCAGTACGGATGGTTCGAATTCTTCCCCGATTGCAATGATTCCCGTCTTGCCGGGTGGAATCACACCAAGTGTCCGTTTGAATGTTTCTTGAACAGCTTGATTCTCTTTTAAGTCTTTCGATCCGCCAATCAGCATCCCGGTCATCGAACCTAATAAAATACCGAACGGTCCCCCGAGAATCCCGACTGCCATACCGATTAAAGAACCTTTAAAGGCTTTGTTGGATCCGCTCAAGTCGACGGCATCTTCAAAGGAAAAGGCTCCGCTTGCATTTCGTTTAATGACAGCGATCTGTTCAAAATCGACTTGACCATTCGCATGGTATTTCTTTAATTCACTGAATACCTGATACGAGGTCGCTTCTTCTTCAAATGTAAAGGTCATGATATGGTGCTTATCTTCTTTTTTCGCCACAACTTTCCACCTCTTTCGAAAAAGACAGACTGCTGCTGACGATGAGGAATACACCATTTATTTACCATTTAAAGCTTGAAGCGAAACCTGTTATGGCGTACTTGGTTTACCCGGTGCTAATTGATAATATTCTTCCATTGTCAATCCGGTCATTTTCAGCTGCGCCGCAAGCGTTGCTCCGACATAACGGTAATGCCAGCTTTCATATGTGTAGCCTGTCCATGATTCTTTTCCGAGCGGGTAACGGAGATGGAATCCGTAACGGTGTGCATTGGCAGCCAGCCATTTTGCTTCTTTTGTACTTGAAAAGCTGAACTTTGCATATTTTGATGAATCGGCGCCTCCGATATCAAAACCCAGTCCTGTTTGATGTTCACTTTTTCCCGGTTGGGCACTGTACGTGCTGGCTTTCTCAAACCCATCCCGTGCCACATATTTTTCAAATAAGGCTTTTTGATACGCGTACGAACGGTATGTACTGAATGCGACCAGCGTAATCTTTTCCGCTTTGGCAGCCCGTTTCATTTTTTCAAATGCGGCTCGCGCAACCGTACTTTCTCCCGGCGCATACGTCGAACGTAACGGAAGATTTGGATTAACGATTAATGTCTTGCCGATGCGTAATCCGCCGATTTGTTGATCCGTCAGTAAATATTTTGTACTGGCATACCCTGTCTGTGTTCCATAACGAACTTTCGACCATGTCCCAAGTCGGCTGATTTCATTGACATAGACAGTAGTCGGGATCACTGCGACGACCGCTTTCGTTGTCGAAGCTCCGCTTCGCAGATTGAGCGGTGTTTTCGCCTGGCGGTAACTGGATGCTTCTGCGGCCAGTGAAAAACTGACGAGTGAGAGGAGAATCGCCAGTAACCCGATCACCGTTTGCTTTATTTTTTTCATATCTCTTAAAACTCCTTTTTTCCAAAACAGGGTAATTAGTCTTTAATTTTAGAATAACATTCATTTCAAAACGCCACCATTTTTTGTACAGGTGTAATCAAAATGAATTAATTGCCCGGTTTCCGAAAGAGGTCATATGGTCAGATATGAGGATTGAACATTTGTTCTTTCGGGTAAACATTTCTTGTATGCGTTTTCTTTAAATAATGATTGGCATTAGTCAGGGGCGAATCTTATGACCATTTTAGACAAAGTGTTCATCGCCGTCTCTCTTCTTTGGTTGCTCGAATTGTTTCTGTTCCGAAACCGTAAGAAGGAACCTTCTCCGCTGGAAGAACGGCGAAGTTTTTATTGGATTTTAGCTACGTTAGTCGCCACCATTCTTTTTTCCATTCTCTTCAGTGGTTCAAAATCTTTTTCCTTCTATCGCGAAATCGGATTGCTTCTGTTAAGTGCAGGTGTCGCGCTACGGTACTGGGGAATCTATCATCTTAAGCATCAGTTCACCCGCCATGTCGCTGTCAATCCAGGTGATCAGCTTGTCAGCACGGGTCCTTATCGGTCCTTACGCCACCCTCTCTATACCGGTCTGTTTTTCATCACGTTAGGTTTCCCGTTATACTTCGGGAACTTACTTGTCACGTTATGCGCCGGCGTCCTGATGTTTCTCACCTTGCTTCACCGCATTCGAATCGAGGAGCGGATGTTGACAGAAGGATTTGGTCCTGCTTATACTGCCTGGGCCCGCAGAAGAAAACGTTTGATTCCGTTTATCTACTAAGACATAAGGAGATGTGATTTTTTTGAAGAAACAAGCAGTCGTCATTGGAGCAGGTTTAGCAGGTATGTCAGCCGCAATTCGTCTCGCTGGGGACGGTTATGAAGTCACGATGCTTGAACAAAACGGAAACGTTGGCGGTAAATTAAATCAACGCAGTGGTCAAGGATTTACGTTTGATACCGGCCCCTCGATCTTGACGATGCCTTGGGTACTCGAGCAATTATTTACGAGCGTTCACCGTCGACTCGACGACTATCTAGAAATCGAGCGGATCGAACCGCAATGGCGGACTTTCTTTGAAGACGGTACACAACTTGACGTCAAAGGCGATCTTCCAGGTATGTTGGAAGAATTTAAAAAAGTCTCCGACCAAGCTGACTTCGTCGAATTGTTCAGCTATTCCAAAAAAATGTATGACCTGTGTTTGGACAGTTTCTATAAATACAGTCTCGAAGATTTGAAGGACTTAAAAAAATACCATACGATGTCTGAATTACTTAAAATGGATCCACTCAATACAGTAGCAAGCGGTACAAAAAAACATTTGAACAACAAATACCTGGAGCAACTGTTTAACTATATGGTCATGTATGTCGGATCCAACCCATATGAAGCTCCTGCTGTCTTCAATCAAATGATTTATGTTCAGATGGGTCTCGGCATCTATTATGTCAAAGGTGGTATGTACAATATCGCCCGTGCCATGAAGACGGTGCTTGACGAACTCCGGGTGACCATTCACGTCAACACACCTGTCGAACGTGTCGTCACAGAAGGCAAGCGTGCAATCGGCGTGGAAACGACAGACGGTACATTTTATCCGGCTGATGTCGTCGTCTCGAACCTTGAGGTCATTCCGACCTATCAACATCTCATTTCAGAGAAAAAAGGACCAAAACATGCTAAAAAATTAAATCAGTCATTCGTGCCTTCCGTTTCCGGTCTTGTTCTGTTACTTGGGGTTAACCGTGAATACAAAGACTTGAAACACCATAACTTCTTCTTCTCTGATGATCCGGAACGGGAATTTGCCCAAATGTTCAAGGATGGTGTTCCGCCAGAAGATCCAACGATTTATGTCGGTGTTTCTTCTAAATCCGATGCGTCACAGGCTCCTGAAGGAAAAGATAATTTGTTCGTCTTGACACACGTGCCACCACTGACGAAACAAGATGGAAAAACCGATTGGGATGCGTACCGTGAAGTCGTCCTCGATAAATTGGAACGGATGGGACTGACTGATTTACGCGAATCGATTGAATTTGAATACCGCTTTACACCAGAAGACTTGAAATCCCTATATGGTCCGAACGGTGGCTCGATTTATGGTGTGGCAGCCGATCGGAAAAAGAACGGTGGATTTAAGATTCCATCGAAGAGTGATCTCTACGAAGGTCTCTATTTCGTCGGTGGTTCCACACATCCAGGTGGTGGTGTCCCGATGGTCACCTTATCAGGTCAGCTGACAGCTGATTTAATCCAAAAACATGAAAAGGTAAAAGCATAATCAAAACAGGAGAAGGTCCCTTATCGAAGGGACAATCTCCTGTTTTTTTAGTTATGCTGACAAACTTCTTCAATCTGAAGGAAGGTTTCGTCTTTAAATGTCATTTGATACACAGCCGGCATCTTTAGCGTTTTCCAGAACGCATATCCATATGCCGGATCAAAATGTTGCATTAATAACACCATGATATTCCCGTGTGTTCCGATGACGACGGTTTGATCTTTATGTTTTTCTAGTAATCGTTTGATCTCAGGCACGATACGCCGTTGTGCCGTAACGTTTGATTCACCTCCATACGGATTTTCATCCGGATGTTCCCATACATAACCGACAGCCTGTTGAAAATCCGGCAGTTCTCCGGATACCAATAACCGTTCTTGAAAAGCCGCTGCTTCTTGAATGACTAATCCGTATTGTTCTGCTAAAGGCTGGACCGTCTCAATCGCTCGCCGATACGGACTCGCGTAAATCTGGTCCGGTTTAATCCCTTCAAAAAGAGTCGTCAGTTGTTCCGCATCGTATCTCCCTTGTTCTGATAAAGGACGCGCTTGTTCGTCTGTAGAATAGGTCGAATGCGCATGACGGACCAAATAAATTGTCGTTGTCATTTCAATTCTCCTTTTAGCTGTCTTTTGTCTGCTCCAGCAAACGATAACCCACACCTCGGACAGTCTCCAAATACTCATCGATTGGAAAACCGGAACGGCGCAATTTCTCACGAAGATGACGCATATGAGAATCAATCGTTCGTGGTTCAATCGATTGATCATCGCCCCACAGCGACAAAACCAATTGTTCTCTTGATAAGACGCCATTCACGGACGTCAGGAGTTTTCCTAAAAGTTGAAACTCTGTTTTCGTCAGTAAGATTTTTTGTCCGTCGAATGTACAATGATATCCTGCGACGTCATACTGTAGTCCATGAAATGCATACTGCTCCCGCTTTTCTCGACCAATCAACAGTTCGATTCGTCCTAATAATTCTCCTTCATGAATCGGCTTTGCCACATAATCATCTGCACCGACTTTGCGCCCCCGTAGCACATCTTCCATTTGATTCCGCGCTGTCACCATAATGATTGGAAAATCAGCCATTCGTCTTATATTTTCACACAACGTCCATCCATCCATATCGGGCATCATGACATCGAGTAAAGCCAAATCGATGGGAACGGTCTTGACGATGCCGAGCGCTTTTTCGGCCGTGTCGGCTAAATGACATGTATGACCATAGGGTACCAGATATAACTTCATTAATTGAAGCATCCGTTGTTCATCATCAACGATTAAAATTCGAGCCATTTCTTCACACCTTCCATTGAATCATCACACTCGTCCCGGCATTCTTTTCACTCTTGATATCTAATGTCGCATCGTGTGCTTGAACGATTGCCAAGGCAATCGTCAAACCAAGCCCTGATCCGCCCCGGCTTCGTGATCGTGACGGTTCACTGCGGTACAGACGTTTTGTCACATGGGGTAAACTTTCTTGGCTGATGCCGCTTCCTGTATCACGTACTTGAAAATACGGTCCTGTTTCATTCCTGCCGTATCGGACGACGATTTCACCGGTTGCTGTATATTTTTTTGCGTTATCCAATACATTTATCAGCACTTGCTTGAGCCGAATTTCATCTCCTGCTATCTCTACCGGTTCCCCTGATACATGCAAATGCAGCCCTTTTTCTTCAATTGCAGGTCGCATTTTCTCTGTCGTCGAGACAATCAATTGATCGAGCGCAAGCGGCACTCGTTCGACTGAGAATGCATTCGTATCGGAACGTGCCAGTAACATCAGCTGTTCAATCAATGTGCTCAAATGATCGCTTTCTTCTTTGATAATCGACAGATAAGCTGTTTTTTCAGATTCCGGCAAGTTTGGACGATGTAATATATCCGCATAACCCTTCATGTAGGTCAGCGGAGTTCGAAGTTCGTGCGAGATATTTGCTAAAAATTCTGTCCGTTCACGATTCAAAAAATCGAGATCTTTTGCCAACTGTGTGATGGAGCGTGCCAGTGCCCCAAGCTCATCCGAGCGGTTTACCGGTAAATCCACGTCAAGGTTTCCTTCTTTCAACTTGGCCGTCGCACGCTCCATCTCAATGAGCGGTCTTGAAATCAATCGTGTACACAGCACGACAGTCGCAAGCGACAGAAGAACGGCAATGATACCAACTTGAATGAATTGTTGTCTTAACGGGTTAACGACTTGTTGAATTAACGTTTCCGGAGCAAACATGAAGACATGCCCACGATGAACACCTGAAATCGTGATTGGACTATCTGTCATTAAAAAATCCTTCGTTTCCGCTTGAGCTCTTAAAATCCGATCTTTTCGTTGTGTTTGAAATTCCGTATGGATAAGCTCTACTTTCATTTTAGGAGTAAGTGGATGCGAAGCCTTTAAAATTTTTCCTTTTTGATCCGTGATAACGACTGTAAATTCGGATGCTGATTCCATCAAACTGACATGTTCCAATGTTTCCGCATGAAATGATTCCTCGAGGACATCGCGGTGCGTGTTCCCTCGGTTCAGCAAACCGAGGACCACTTCATTCGTCCTTTGATTCACAAGGTTTAAATAGAGGGTACTGAACAGAATGCCGCCGATGAAAAGAATGGCAGTCAAAAAAAGTAGACCAATGTAGTACGAAATATGCCGCATGCCCTGCTCCTCCTTTTTCTTCACTATTACGATACACTTTTCCAATGACTCGTTCAGTCAGGTAATTGAATTGTCACTCTTTCTGCACGGTTTCTGCACGAAACACGGGTATAGTAGTCACATAACCAAATTACTACAGGAGGTATTTTTTTATGAAAAAACAACTACTCGTTACATCACTCGCTCTTTCTGCTGTCCTAAGTTTAGGTGCCTGCGGATCTGATTCCAATTCCTCTACTTCACACGATATGCATGATAATAAGAACGATTCCCATGCAGGGATGATGCATTCAAGTGACGGGAAAATTCCCGCTGGACTGAAACAAGCTGAAAATCCGAAGTTTAAAGACGGATCAGACGTCCTTCTGTCCTCTGATCATATGAAAGGGATGGATGGCGCAAAAGCAACAATCGTCGATTCATTTGATACAACAGTATATGAAGTCAGCTATACACCAACGAACGGTGGTAAAAAAGTCAGCAATCATAAATGGGTGATTCAGGAAGAACTTAACCCGGTTCCGGCTTCACCGTTACAAGCAGGTGATGAGGTGACTTTAGCTGCTGATCACATGAAAGGTATGGATGGTGCAAAAGCGACCATTGATCAAGCAGATCAGACAACCGTGTATATGGTCGATTTTAAACCGACAACCGGTGGAAAAACGATTAAAAATCATAAATGGGTGACAGAAGATGAACTTCAAGCCAATGATTAAAACAAAAAAACCCGCTCATCCAAAGATGAACGGGTTTTTGGTATGATTCTGACTGGGCTCGAACCAGCGACCTCTACCCTGTCAAGGTAGCGCTCTCCCAGCTGAGCTACAGAATCATGATGCAGTACGTTATGTACTTGCTAGGACATGTATTAATATAGCAAGAAACTAACCATCTGACAAGTACTTTTCTAAAAAAATATGAAAAATAAAAATGAAGGGGCTGAACTTTATTTTAAGTCAACCCCTCCCTTTTACTTATAGAATGGTCGTCACTTGATCGACCGGTAAACGGAGCGCCGGACGTTTTTTCGCGTCTTCGACTGCTTTCCCGACAGCAATCAACATGACCGGGACATAACGTTCGTCTGTAATGAACGTTTCTGTAAAGAGTTGATGATTGAATCCGCCCATCGCGAGTGTCGAGAGTCCTTTTGCTTCAGCAACTAGCATCAGTTGCATCGCAGCTAAACTTGCGTTTGACATGGCTGCATCTCTCGCGTAAGACTCGCTTTGATATGCCCCTTCTACTTGTCCTTTGATCGAGTCAAACAAGTCTTCCGTCATGCCTCCTGCTTCTACGGCTGGTCCATAAACCGGATTATAGTTTCGGTTTGCCTGTAAATCCCCTAGTACGGCAATGACGACGGAAGAAGAACTGATGGCCGGCTGATTGTAAGCGATTGGAGCTAATCGTTGTTTCGCTTCTTCCGAATGGAAGGCAACGAAATGCCAATGTTGCAAGTTCCAGGCACTTGGTGCAGCTGTCGTCAATTCAACCAATTCTTGGACTTCTTCTTGTGAAAGCGTGAATGTCTCATCGTAATGACGAACTGACCGGCGTTCTGTCAAAATTGATAGTGTGTCAGATAGTGTTTGATTCATAATGATCCCCCTCTAAGTACATCTGTTTACTTTGTTATCGTATCATCCTCTATGCTACCTGTCATATGACAAGACTCGCTAAAGACTCTTCTGTTATAAAACAAAGATTGACATATCAAATCTGTACTAGTACAATAAAATAAATTCAGTGTTATTTGCTGGTACATCCATATACTAAGAGGAGGAATACAATCATGGAACAACCCCTTTACCAAGAGACCTCTCCCGAGTTTTACCGTCAACTTCCGGTCAAAACCTGCTCTCATTGCGGAAAAGAAATGGATGAACAATGCGAATCGTATAAAACAGAATGTGATGAGTGTGCTGTTACAGAACACTAATCGTAAAGTTGCTTGAAGAAAGAAGTCTCCGGTAGCGGATGGACTTCTTTTTTGTTTGAAAATATAACACTATTTCTATCTTAATCAACTTTTTTTGAATTATAGGTTCTGTAGTCATCTTTTTGTAATATTTTTGTTACAAATGAAACAGACAAAATGTTACATTTAACTCATAAGATTTTCCGTAAAGGAGCTCAGACATCAATGGATTCATACAACTCAGGCAATCCAATCGGCCTTGGACCAAGACACCGAAAACCAAAACGAAAGTATTTCGCTAAGCTTTTGATCGTACTGGCGATGATTCTTCTTCCGATTGGCGGTTATATCGTTTATCAGTACCTTGCTTCGACACAACAACAAGCGAGCGTAAAACCCGTCCAATCTTTGCGGGAAGTTCCGACTCCGAACCTGGATAAGGCACGCGTCGAGAAATGGAACGGGATTACTAAAAAAGTGGCGTATCTGACATTTGAAGACGGACCGACTGCATTGACTCCGGACATCTTGAAATCGTTACAAGACCAAGAAGTTAAAGCGACTTTCTTTTTGATCGGAAGTAACATCGATGAACAACCGGATGTCGTCCGCTCGATAGCAAAGGCTGGACATTATATCGGACCACACAGTGAAACTCATGATTATGACACCCTGTATAAGAAAAAACAGTATGTTCCCGAGATGCTTCAAGTCCAAAAACAAATCAAACAACTGACGAATCACAGTCCGTTGCTGACACGTCCTCCTTATGGATCAACACCTGGTATTAACAAGTCGATTGCAAAAGAAATCGAACAGGCGAAACTTCGGGTGTGGGATTGGTCGATCGATTCGATGGACTGGTACTACAAAGATAGTGCCAAGGAAGTTGCCAAAACTGTCATCAGCCGTGCAGAAGACCCGGTCGAAATCATCCTGTTGCATGAACAACCACAAACATTGCGGGCATTACCGGCAATTGTTGCTGGATTAAAGAAAAAAGGCTATCAGTTTTCCATCTATGATGAAGATTTTCATGTCCCGTATAATTTCGCAAAATTCTCTAATTTATAAGGAGTTCCTTTCATGATTAATAAACGGATGATCCTCACCAGTTGTTTGACCTGTCTCGGCCTCTTGGTTCTCAGTGCCTGCTCGAGTGACCCGGCCGCTTCGATATACGAGCAGTTGGAAGAACAAGCGAAGTCCGAACAAAAAGCAGCAGTCGTCGCCGAGCAACGGACGCGTCAAGATGAAATTTCCGTCAATACCTATCAAGCCGTCCTCGAAGCTGGGGCCGATGATATTAAACGGGCGCAAAATGAACGGGATGAATTGACCGCTCTGAATCAAAATCGTGTCAAATTGTTAAAACAAGAACAAACAATCCGTACCCGTGCTTTTGATGAGTTAGACCTTGCGGAATTAACGAGTACCTTATCTTCGTTGTCTGCCGCTAAAAAAGACGGCACAGCCCTTATCGATGTCTTTAAAGAGCGTGAGAAGGCTTTTGATACGTTTTTGAAACGTTATGCGGCGACGATTGCTTCAGAAAAGAAAGTGCTTTCCTACTTGACCGAAAAACCGAACTTCGTTAAGATTGATGAAGCAACAGCTGATTTAAACCGGACTTCCCGTCAAGCAACAGAGGCACTCAAAACCTTTAATCAATTGACCGTCCGCTACAATGAATTAAAGCCAACCTTTTACAAAAAGGCTGGACTCAACATTAAATAACTCACACAGGTTGCAACCAAACCCTGTCCAAAAAACCTGGACAAGGCCCCGTTGCAACCTTTTTTGTGCGTTTTAAAACATGGAGGAATCTGTATGAATCGTTCAAAAGCAACACTTTTCGTCTTAATCGGCGCCATTAGTTACGGCGTCCTGTCGACAATCGTCAAACTGGCTTACGAGGCAGGATTTAATTCGGCCGCTGTTTCCGGAAGCCAATTCTTCTTCGGGTGGCTGATGATTTTCATCTTAGCTCTGCTGTCGAAAAATCTTCGTCTTCATCCTAAAACTGCTTTTACTTTGATGGCAATCGGGATTTCAAGCGGAACGACCGGCTACCTGTATTACCAAAGCCTGCAAACTGTTTCTGCTTCTGTCGCCATCATTCTCCTCTTCCAATTCACATGGATTGGTGTCGTGATTGATTCGATTCTTGCAAGAAGATTGCCTTCACGCCCCCATTTTTTATCTGCCATCCTGTTAATTGGTGGTGCTATTTTAGCCAGCGCGGCTTACACCAGCGCTCTTGACGTGCGCGGTACGTTGTTTGGACTTGGAGCAGCCGTCAGTTTCTCGATCTTCCTGCTTGCCAGTGGTCGGGTCGCAAATCATGTACCTGTCATTAAAAAAAGTTTTTATATGATGACGGGTGGACTTCTGTTCGTCATGATCATGTATCCACCTACGACATTCTTGACTGCAGCGAATTTCGAACAAGGACTGATCTGGTATGCCCTTCCGCTTGGTCTGTTTGCCTTAATTTTACCACCGCTGTTGTTCGCAGCAGGAGCTCCACACCTAAGTCCTGCCAGCGTCTCACTGCTTGGTGCAGCAGAACTGCCGACTGCGGTCATCTGTTCGGTCCTCATACTCGGTGAGCATCTTTCCGGTTCACAGTGGATTGGGATCATCATCATACTGATTGGGATTTTCTATCCGATTTATGTCAGCAGTTTGAAACAGTCGACCAGCTCTGCCCCACGTCAAAACGACCTCTCCTGATTAATCAGGAAAGGTCGTTTTTTTGACATTATTTTTGACGTTTCATCGCATCAGCGACAAATTCAACATCCGTCCCAATGATGATTTGGACATTTTTTGCCCCCATCTTCATGACACCTTTTGCGCCTGCCGCTTTAATCGCTGCTTCATCAATGATAGTCGAATCTTTCACTTGGAGACGGAGACGTGTCGCACAGTTATCAATCGATGTGACGTTTTCCGTTCCTTGTAATCCCGCAAAAATCCGGGCTGCTTGTTGCTCATACTTATCGTCCGATACCCCTGTGACCGGTCCTGCATCCGTCACAAGTGTTTCATCTTCACGCCCTGGCGTCTTCAAATCAAATTTCGTGATCATGAAGTAGAACAGGAAGTAATAGATGACCGCGAACACCAGACCGACGACCAGTAAAAGTAACGGTTTTGTCGCGATTCCGAAGTTCAGGACATAATCGATGAATCCGGCCGAGAAGGAGAATCCGTGCAGTATACCGAGCAGGTTGACGACTGCCATGGAAACACCTGTCAATACGGCATGAATAACATATAATACCGGAGATAAGAACATGAACGAAAACTCAATCGGTTCCGTAATTCCCGTCAGGAACGACGTTAATCCCAAACCGATCATCGCTCCCGCGACTGCTTTCCGATTTTCTTTGCGTGCTGCCATGACCATCGCTGCGGCCGCTGCCGGTAAAGCGAACATCATGATTGGGAAAAATCCTGCTTGATAAATACCGGCTGTTGGATCTCCTGCGAAGAACCGTGCGATATCGCCATTCGCAATCGTTCCATCCGCTTTTTCGTATGAACCGAAGACGAACCAGAAAATATTGTTCAAGACATGGTGAAGACCGACAGGAATCAATAGACGGTTGAAGAATCCAAACAGTGCGGCTCCTCCCGCCCCAAGGCTGACCATCCATTCTCCCGCATTATTGATGCCATCTTCAATGAACGGCCATAAGTAACCAAAGATGAATGCCAGGATCAGCATGGCAGCCGAAGTGATGATTGGAACAAAACGGCGTCCACCGAAGAACGCTAACCAATCCGGTAATTTAATATTGTAAAATCGATTGTATAACAAACCGGCGACAATACCGGCAATGATCCCGCCGAACACAGCCATATTGACCATCGAACCTAAAGTTGCCTGATTGGCAATGGAACTTAAGGTCGCCCCATCCACTTTCGTCGAGGAGTCATTGACAATGGCGGCGATTGCATCGTACTTAGCCTGAATTTGAGCGTTCGAATAATCCTTGTTCATGGAGTCGACACCCGTTTTTAAGACCAGATACCCGACTGCCCCTGCCAAGCCGGCAGCGCCACTTGCATCAATCGATAATCCGATCGCGACACCAATCGCAAAAATCAGTGGAAGATTATCAAAAATCGCACCACCTGCTGCCACCATCAATGGAACATCCAACATGTCGGCTGAACCGAGTCGAAGGACAATTCCTGCGGCTGGTAAAACGGCGATCGGTAGCATTAAGGCCTTACCGATTCGTTGAAGAAACTGCAACATATACTTCACCCTTTCTTAAATAAAAACAAATAATGACATGACGATGAAAACGCTTTAACATTTATTATTATTCCACATACACATATAAATGACTAGACCTTTATACATATTTTTTCATAAAAAAAGATCCCTCTACACAAGGGACCTTAATGGGTACAGATTAACGACGATTTGTATCTTCGAGATTCTGTTGAACATTTCCAACCGTTTTTTTAGCATCGCCTTTAAGCTGATCTTTTTTGCCTTCACGTTCTGTTGATTTATCTCCTGTTGCTTTTCCAAGCGCTTCTTTCGCTTTTCCGGCAACTTTATCAACTAAACCATCCGTTTTTTTGCTTAATCCGCTATCGTTTGACATGTTCATTACCCCCTATTTTTTTAACGCATAATAATATGTTCCCACCTGAAACAGATTCAAACATCGTTCTGCTCTCATTTGTCCTAAATCCAAAAATCAGTCGATTAAAAAACTCCCTATCGCTTTCCGATAGGGAGTAGTTTATTACTGTGCAACCGAGACGCCGAGGACTTGTTCAATCCGTTCGAATGCCCAGTCTAATTCTTCTTTTGTGATGACGAGTGGTGGTGCAAAACGAATGACTGTCTCATGTGTTTCCTTGCAGAGCAATCCTTTTTCTTTTAATGCTTCGCAATACGGACGAGCAGCTTCTGTCAATTCGACACCGATGAACAGTCCACGTCCACGAACTTCTTTAATCATCGGATTGTCGATTTCTTTTAGACGGTTCATAAAGTATGTTCCGAGCTCAAGTGAACGTTCTGGCAACTTCTCTTCTTCCAAAACTTCGAGTGAAGCGACAGATACCGCACAGGCCAATGGATTCCCACCGAATGTCGAACCATGCGATCCCGGATTAAAGACACTCAGGATATCGTGGTTGGCAGCCACACAAGAAATCGGGAACACGCCGCCACCCAGTGCTTTTCCTAAGATGTACATATCTGGTGTTACATTGTCCCAGTCCGAAGCAAACCATTTACCCGAACGGCCCAGTCCTGATTGGATTTCATCCGAGACGAGTAGTACGTTTTGTTCCTTACAGACGTCTTGAGCATCTTTCAAGAATCCTTCGTACGGAATCAGGATACCCGCTTCACCTTGGATCGGCTCAACGATGAAGGCAGCTGTATTTTCCGTGATGGCACCTTTCAGTGCTTCCAAATCCCCGTACGGAATCGTTTTGATGCCCGGTAAGAGTGGTCCGAATCCGCGTTGATATTCGGCTTCTGTTGACATCGAAACAGCCGTCATCGTCCGACCATGGAAGTTTCCTTCGCAGACGATGATTTCGGCATCTCCCGGAATTTGTTTGACTTCGTACGCCCAGCGACGTGCTGCCTTGACTGCCGTCTCGACCGCTTCCGCTCCCGTATTCATCGGCAGGACCATATCTTTTCCTGTCAATTGCGCGACCTTTTCATAAAAGAATCCGAGCTGGTCATTGTGAAAGGCGCGGGATGTCAGCGTAATTTTATCCGCTTGCCGTTTTAAGGCTTCGATGATTTTCGGATGACGGTGTCCTTGGTTTACAGCTGAATAGGCACTAAGCATATCCATATACTCGCGGCCTTCCGGATCTTTAACGAAAACCCCTTCTGCCTCCGAGATGACGATTGGGAGTGGATGATAATTGTGTGCCCCGAATTTCTCTGTCTGTGAAATAATTTTCTCTGTTTGATTCATGATAAATCCCCCTTTTTTCGCTTAGAAAACGCTTTCATTCTGATTATAACAGATTCAAACAGATAATCTTCAATCGAAATACAGGATTTATCCGCATGAAAATTGAATATACTGGGAATAGACAAGACAAGTGAACCGTCATCTCTGATCATTTAAAAGGAGTGTGCGTCCGTAATGGATCGTTCGACCATTAATTCCTATGAAACTGTCATGCAAGGATTTCCCTTACCTGCATTTATTCTGCACGTCGATTTAACTGTTCATTCCTGGAATGAGGCTGCCGAATCCTGCTGGGGCTGGTCGGCACAAGAAGTTATCGGACAATTGATTCCGCTCCTTGATCCGGAAGATGCTACGTTCAGTCGGCAAATCTGGCATTCATTTTTAAAAAAACGACAATCGATCCAATTACCCAATACAACATTTCTGCATAAGTCAGGTGAACATTCAGCAGCGACGTTACTCGTCTCACCGCTCTTTGATGACAAAAATGAGCCGTTTGGTGCTTTTTTCTGTCAGTTGCCTTCTTCTACTCAACAAAATGCAAGCAAACCGTTATTCCAGGGATTGATGGATTTACGATATGCGTTTGATCAAATCGCTTGTGTCGCCATCTTCGACGCACGGGGAACGATTCAATATGCCAATGCCAACTTGACAGACGTTACAGGATTTTGTCCAAATGCGTTGCTTGGTCAAGCTTGGACGATCCTCCTCGATTCGTCGGAAGAGGTTCTTCCGACGATCCGCTCCCAAATCAAAAGAAAAAAGGCCTGGTCCGGAAAACTATCGATTTCGACCCAGGATGATTCTAAAAAAGTCCTTCGTGCCACCCTGATTCCAGTGTATGACGTAAATGGTGTCCGTTTCCAACATATTTTCATTGGTACCGATATTACGGAAACCGAACATCTCGAACAGGAACTTGATTTTTTAGTCCATCATAATGAATTGACCCATCTGCTGAATAAACGAGGCTTCCTTCGTGAAGGTCAGGTCTTATTCTCCAAAGCATCTGATGATTTCCCGATCTCACTCATCTTATTTGATATTGATCGTTTTAAAGTCATCAACGATTCTTTCGGTACACATGTAGGCGACCAACTGTTACAAGCGTTAGCCAAACGTTTGTCTCACCATGCAAAACAGCTGTTAACGTTCCATCCGACGAGTGACTTGTTTGGTTTATTGCTAAAAGTCACCGACCGGAATGCCCTGTTCCAGTATGCCCGGAAACTGCAACAAGTATTGCAACGTCCCTATTATATTAATGGGCATTCCTTAATCATCTCCTGTACGTTCGGAATTACCGTCTATCCTTCGGAAGCCAAATCACTTGAAGATTTGTACCGCCGTTCGGAAATGGCCTTGTATGCCGGAAAATCAATCGGTACAGGAACGATTCAATATTTAACCCATGAAATGGATGAGCAGTTCACCCGGAAATTACAGCTCGAACGCTCATTATTTACGGCTTTAGAGGATCAAGCCCTTCATTTGGTCTATCAACCAATCATCAACTTGAAAACCAAGCATGTCGATGGTTTTGAAGCGCTGTTGCGTTGGAATCATACGGCACTCGGGAGCATTCCTCCTGATGAATTCATTCCACTTGCGGAAGAAGCCGCTTTGATCACACCCATTAACAACTGGGTCGTCATCGAGGCCTGTGAGCGGCTCGCCATTTGGCAGAAACGGATTGCGGCTGATTTGACGATGGCCATCAATATTTCACCGCACCAGTTCCAAAGTGACTCGTTCGTCCGGACGCTGCAACACGTCGTGACCCAGAAAATAATTAATCCGCAATTCGTCACCCTTGAATTGACGGAGAACATCGCAATTTTACAAACACAGCGGACAATTGAACGGATGCAACTGATTAAAGCGCTTGGCTTCCGATTATCGATTGATGATTTTGGAACAGGTTATTCTTCCTTACAATATTTGCGTGCTTTTCCGATTGATGAACTCAAGATCGATAAAGTCTTCATTGACGGCATCGATTTAGGAGAAAACGGGTTGCTCGACTCAATCATTCAACTTGGTCAAAACTTAAAGCTGAACCTCGTCGCAGAAGGTGTCGAAACGGCAACCGCCTTACATTATTTACAAGAGACGCCTTGCCAACAAATGCAAGGATTCATTTTCTCTGAACCACTGTCTGTTGATGCAGTGGAACACCGCTTCGGCTCAGCAAATTCTGAAGACTGAGATAGATACCAGACAACAAAAAAACAGGAGCCGGATGCTGATCCGGTTCCTGTTTTGTCTATCAAGACGGATATTAACGTCCCTCTTGCTTTTTTGTCTTACAATTGAATTTGACCTCCGACCATTCCGTAAATCGCAACGGCAGCTAAGATAATTAAAATTCCGCTTGCAATCATTTCGTAACGCGACATGCCGCCCCGTTTCTGTTCCCGTTCTGCCATCAGGTAGGCAATGATACCCGGTGCATAGACGAGGGCTGCGATGACGATATACCAAATCCCTGAAGCGTAGACGAGCCACAGTGAATAGGCAGCAGCAATCGTCGAGAAGATTAACATCTTCGTATTACGTTCTGCTCGTGAAAAACGGACACTGTATACGGCAGACAACAGATACGGCAACAAAGCACAAATTCCGGCAATACTGGATAAGACTAAATACGTCTGTGCAGAAAATAAGGCGATACCCGCAACGAACTGGGTCGCAATTTGAGTGATCAGTAACGCACCGACCGGCGCCCCTTTACGGTTCGTTTTTGCAAAGAACTTTGGAAACGCACCGTCTTTCGCGACAAGGTAGGAAATTTCAGATGCAAGAATCGTCCATCCGAGCAATGCTCCTGATAACGAAATGATCAATCCGATCATAATCAATGTGGCTCCAAACGGACCAATGGCAGCTTCGAGCACATAAGCCATTGTCGGTTCTTGTAATCCTGCTAATTGCTCCTGGTTCAAAACACCGAGCGATAAGACGGAAATCAGGATGTAGATGACAAGTACTCCGACAAGTCCTACGACTGTCGCCTTCCCGACATCACTCCGTTTGTTGGCGCGTGTCGACAAGACGACAGCCCCTTCAATCCCGACAAAGGCCCAAAGCGTTACAAGCATCGTTCCTTTGACTTGCGTAAAGATACTGCCTAATTCTGTTCCTTCTCCCCAAAAATTGAGGTTAAACGTCTTCACATTAAACGCAATTGCTACCAGTAAAATAAAGATCAAAATCGGAACGAGCTTGGCGATCGTCGTAATCAGGTTGACAAGTGTCGCTTCTTTAATCCCGCTCGAGACGATGAAAAAAAGTCCCCAGACGACGAAAATACTCATTATCAACAAAAATACACGATTTTCTGATGAGAAAATCGGGAAAAAGTAACTGAGTGCATTAAAGACCAACGTTATGTTGGCAACTGTCCCGATCCAGGCCGAGACCCAATATCCCCAGGCGCTGTTAAAACCGACAAATCGTCCGAATCCTTCACGGGCATACGCGTAAATGCCGCCCTCAAGTTCCGGTTTACTGTTTGCTAAGTGCTGAAATACCAGTGCCAGCATAATCATACCAAGACCAGTAATTCCCCATCCGATCAAAATTGGACCTGCACTTGCTTTTTGAGCCATCGCTCCCGGCAGATTAAAGGCACCTCCACCGACCATCGATCCAATGACCATTGCGGCTAAAGCAAAAAAGCCGATCTTTTGTTGATTCATTCTCTAACACGTCCTTTATTTCTTGTATATCTATTCATATCAAACGTATATTCATTCGAAAGACACAAAATTCATTATAACAAAATCAAAGCCGTTGTAAAGAAAGGATTTGATAAACATGAATTGGATCCATTCGTTCCAACTAGAAGATTTTTTAAAATTAATGATTTCTGCTATTTTTGGAATTATTTTAGGATTTGAGCGTGAAATCAAAAACAAACCTGTTGGTATACGTACTAGCCTCGTAATTACCCTGATTAGCTGTCTGTTAACCATTGTTTCCATTAAGTCTGTCCTTCTTTACAGCGAGATTGCGCCAAATATTCAGATGGACCCAATGCGACTTGTCGCTCAAGTCATTGCAGGTATCGGTTTTATTGGAGCCGGTGTCATTTTAAGACGACCTCATGATATCGTCAGCGGCTTGACAACAGCTGCCATCATTTGGAGTTCAAGCGGGATAGGCATAGCAATCGGGGCGGGATTTATTTATGAAGCCGCTTTTCTAGTAATTTTTCTGTTTCTTTCTTTAGAAATAATCACGAGAATAATGAAACGTTTTAACAATAGTCGTTTCGAAGCCAACGTCATGGTTGCTCATTTGATACTATCCAGTGAAACAAACGCTCAATATGTAAAAGAAGCTTTGGAACAACAAGGAGTTCGTATCACTAATATGCGCCTGCATAGTAACGGTCGACAATTAACTTTACGGATGTATTCCCCTCATAAACTGACAATATTCATACTTTATGACTACTTGAAAACACTCGGAATTGAGCATATAGACCTTGATCAATAAGAATTGTCAGAAAATTTATGTTGCATTTTTACTCGCTTTCACTTAAATTTACATTATGTTCACACTTTTCTGAAATCATTTCAATCTAATCGGGGGGTCATCTTTCACATGAAGAAACAAACTAAAATTGCCTTTGCTGGACTATCCAGCATGGCGCTGCTCGCAGTAGCAGCTTGTGGCCAAAGCAATGAATCAGATGGAAACTCTTCTTCCTCAAAAGAAAAAAAACAAGAGGTGACACTCATCTCGACTACGGATGTGCCACAACTTGATCCAACAAAAACAACGGACTCAACATCCATCATCGTTACGAACAACGTCTTTGAAGGTCTCTACCGTCTTGACGGCGACAACAAACCGACTGCCGGAATCGCAGAAAGTGTCGAAGTATCAGATGATAAGAAAACATATACATTTAAACTCCGTAAAGATGCCAAGTGGTCAGATGGTTCAGCTGTTACGGCAGACGACTTCATCTACTCTTGGAAACGTGCACTCGATCCAAAAACAGGAGCAGAGTACGCATACATCCTTCAGGATTTAAAAAATGCTAACAAAATCTTAGCCGGTGAAGCAGAACTCGATTCGCTCGGTGTCAAGAAAGTAGACGATCAAACTCTTGAAGTGCAATTGGAAGCTCCGGCTCCATACTTCCTCGGATTGACAAGTTTCCCTACTTACTTACCACTCAAGCAATCGTTTGTCGAAGAAAAAGGCGACAAGTTTGCGACAAACGTCGACTCGATGCTCTTCAACGGACCATTCATTTTGGATAAGTGGCAATCTAATTCCGGTTGGACATATAAGAAAAACCCGGATTACTGGGATAAAGCAAACGTCAAAATGGAAAAAATCGATGTAAAAGTCGTTAAAGAAATTTCGACTGGTGTCAACTTGTTCGAGTCGAAAGACGTCGACTTCGCACCTATCACATCGGAGTTCGTCTCACAATACGAAAAATCCGACAACTACAAGACACGTCCAGATGCACGGATCAACTTCCTCCGATTCAACCAAAAAAATAAAGCACTTAAAAACGAAAACATCCGTAAAGCGCTTGCACTTGGTTTTGAAAAACAAGGAATTACAGACGTCATCTTAAATGACGGTTCAAAACCGGCTAACTTCATCGTCGCAAAAGACTTTACATTCACACCGGATGGGGAAGATTTCCGTGCCAAATATCCAGATCTCCAAAGCTTTGATGCAACAGAAGCGAAAAAAGCATGGGATGCCGGCCTAAAAGAACTCGGTGTCAAAACAGTAGAACTCGATATGTTGTCACGTGATGAAGATGCCTTCAAGAAAGTTTCTGAATTCTTAAAAGGTGATCTCGAGAAAAACTTACCGGGTCTTACGGTCAACATCAAGCAACAACCGTTCAAAAACTTCCTGGACCTCGAGTCTAAAGGCGATTACGACATCTCTGCTGCCGGTTGGGGCCCTGACTACCAGGATCCAATGACGTTCCTCGATATGTGGTTAACAGGCGGAAGCTTTAACCGTATGGAATACTCGAACAAAGAGTTCGATAAGATGATTAAAGAAGCAAAAGCAGAGCCGGATGAAGCAAAACGTTGGTCGACGCTTCAAGAAGCTGAAAAAATGCTCTTGGCAGAAGACTATGCGATTGCTCCAATCTACCAAAAAGGTGAAGCATACTTGCAACGTGCGAACATCGACAAACTATATCGTCACCCATTCGGAGCAGACATGAGCTTCAAATGGATGGAAGTAAAATAAGTATCCTCCTACCGGTTACCAGGCTTCCCTTGGTGACCGGTTTTTGTATACAACAAAGACCCCTTCTGCCGGAGCCGATCGGGGTCTTTACTGTGCGATTTGTTTATAAAATTCGATTTCTTCCCGCTGTCCTTCTTCGACAGCACGGAAAAATTCAGCAAAAAATGCGTATAAGATGGTTCGTTCCTGATAGGTCGGACCAGCCTGTCGAATCACTGAAAACGCAAGATTTCGTAACTGACGTTTTGTACGCCGGTTGTTTGGTAACTCATGAAACTGGTCGATAAACGAACGGTATACATCAGCAATCAACTTTTCATGACCTTCAAAATATGACTTATCCATTGAATCTGTCCTTTCTGATTGTTCTCTTCTTTTCTACGGAGTATCCTCCTGAAAAGTTTCATTAAGCTACACTTTTCACAAAGATATAAGACCTACTATAACAAGGATCAAATAATGATTCAACCGGAAAACTATTAAGAAAAGGTAAAGTCCACGTCATCACCTTTCGTGGACTTTACCTTTTCATTTAAGCTTGTACTGCAATATGTTGGAACGTTTTAACGTCAAACAATCCGCTGTCCGTTAACTTCAGATTCGGGATGACAGGCAAACAGAGGAACGACATCGTCAAGTACGGATTAAAGGAACGGTCGGCTTCTAATACATCAAGTGCATCATTGAGCGCTTCGAGTGTATCTCCGACTTCCTGGAAAGGACGACTCGTCATCAATCCAGCGATTTCAAGCGGCAACTCCGCCAGAACTTCTGTCCCATTGACCGCAATGACACCTCCACCCGCCTTAATCAGACGCTCTGCCGCAAGTTTCATCTCGGCATCCGATGTTCCGACGATGACAAGGTTATGCGAATCATGGGCGACCGTCGCCGCAATGGCACCTCGCTTCATGCCAAACCCTTTAACGATGCCGACTGCTGAGAAGTTGGTCGCATTATGACGCTCGATGACGGCGATTTTCAATAAGTCCTGTTCCGGGACGGGGACAAATTTCCCGTCCTGTAAAGGCACATCCAAAATCAAATGTTCCGTGACAATGCTTTTCGGGATGATTCCGATGACATGCGCTTTCGGTTTTTCTAATACTAATTCAAAAACTTGATCCGTGATCGGCTTCGTTTTCAGTTCGCCGCGCAATGTCGACGGTACCGCTATCTTTTGGGATGAGATGATTGTTTTACCGGCTCGGGCGACCGGCTCTCCACTGACAAACACTTCATCAATGATCACTTGATCGGCATCCTGCAAGGTGACAAAGTCCGCACGACGTCCCGGTACGATTGCTCCACGGTCATTTAGTTGATACGCATTAGCTGCATGAAGAGAAGCCATTGCATAGGCCGTTTCACGCTTAATACCGTGCTGTATGGCATAGCGGATATTATAGTCGATCGTTCCTTCACGTAACGTGTCGTCCAGGTGCTTATCGTCCGTACAGAAAAGGAATCGACCGGCATTGCTTTCCGTGACTGCGTCGAGCACTTCCTTGAGATTCCGGGCAGCCGATCCTTCCCGGACTTCGACGTATAATCCGCGACGTGCCCGCTCAATTGCCTCTTGTTTACTGACTGCTTCGTGATCCGTCCGAATACCTGCTACACCATAGATATTCAATTCACGTGCGCCAAGTCCTGCGGCATGACCATCGACCAGTTTACCAGCACTCTCGATTTGTTCAATTTTTTTCAGCATATCACGATCAGCCCGTTCGACAGCAGGATAGTCCATGACTTCCCCTAAGCCATGCACTCCCGGATGATTAACAAAAGGTTCGAGTGCCGCTGCATCGAGCGACGCTCCGGCATGTTCAAATGACGTCGCCGGAACACAGCTCGGTAACATCATTCGCACGTCAAGCGATAGTCCTTCTGCATCGTCCAACATGAACTGGAGCCCTTCCGCTCCCTTTACGTTTGCAATCTCATGTGGGTCGGCGATGACGGTCGTTACACCGAGCGGTAAAATCGCTTGCTCGTATTCACTTGGTGTCACCATCGATGACTCGATATGGACGTGTCCGTCGATGAAGCTCGGCGCAATGAATTTACCTGTTCCGTCAATCGTTTCGATTCCTTCATATCCGTCGCCGACTGCGGCAATGTAACCGGAATCCACTGCGACATCCGCTTGATACGTCTCGCGGGTCATCACATCGATGACTTGAATCCCCTTGTAGACGACCGCCGCTTTTTCTTTTTTGGCGGCGATTGTAATAAGTCGTGCCCGAACTGTCTGATTCATCCTGTTTCCTCCTGTTGTGAACGGTATTTTTACCATCTTACAATTAGTTTGGAAGCAGTTGCAATTTATTTTTCAAGCCGTCAAGATGAAAACGTACAGTTCAAAATGAAATGGAGGAACAGATATGAAATATCGTGTAGGTCAATTGGTTCCAAACGTCGACCCAAGTGTCTATATCGCGGACGGCGCTAAGGTCATCGGGGAAGTTGAAATCGGTAAGGATTCGACCGTTTGGTTCAACACTGTCATCCGCGGAGATGAGGGACCGATTAAAATCGGCGAACGTGTCAATATCCAGGACGGATCGATGATTCATCAGTATGAAGGCTATCCGACGATCATTGAAGATGATGTCACGATTGGACATATGGCGATGATCCACGGGGGAATCATTCGTCAAGGTGCCTTGATCGGAATGTCGGCGACGGTTTTGGATGAAGCCGAAATTGGACAAGGTGCATTCGTTGCAGCAGGAAGTCTCGTTCCACCTAAAATGGTCGTTCCTCCGAACTCGATGGTCATGGGTGTTCCGGCAAAAATCGTTCGTGAGATCAACGACCATGACCGGTTCATCATGGAACGGACCATTCGGAAATACGTCAAACGTGGTCAACAGTATGCTACTGACTGTGAGCCGGTAAAAGAAGATTTGACGACAACGTGAAAACGCTTACAAAGTTCACCTGTTTTTAACAATTCTCTTCTATCCTGTTTACATCTTTCCCTTACACTGTAGATGTAAGGCAGGAATCACGACGGAGGAGGATTTAAAATGACACCATTGTTCGAAGAACGGTTAATGGCTGACTTGTTTTCATCCACAAATAATCCAAGTTACGGTTTGCCGACTTTACCCGTATATGAAACAGATGGGTTGACGAAAGAGTTACAAGCACGTATTGTTAACGATGCCGAGCAAAAGTCCTTGAGTTTAGGAATAATTCAATCAAGAGAGGAAGAACATGTATGATTCAGCAAAATACAGTTCGCGCTTGGCTCGCTAGTCGAATCAAAAAATAATGATCTACCACCAGGATTACCTATTTTCCAAAACGATATAGCGCGTCAGCGCGCATGATAAAGAGCCGAAGCGGATTCCCGCCTCGGCTCTCTTTTGTTTTACTTTTTAATTAATCCTTCTTCAATCAAGAATTCACGTGCCACATCTTCCGGGCGTTCTTTTTCAACATCGGCTTTAAAGTTCAATTCCTGCATCTTTTTATCCGTAATCTTATCTTTCAACAGGTTCAGGACTTCTTTTAGTTCCGGATGTTCTTCGAGCGTTTCTTGACGTACAATCGGGACTGCATAGTACGGTGGGAAAAATTCTTTATCATCTTCAAGAACTGTCAGATCAAACTTTTTCAATAAGCCGTCTGTCGAGAAGCTGTCGATGACATTTGTTTTTCCATTTGTCAATGCAGTATAACGAAGACCACCATCGACAGGCTGAACATCTTTGAATTTCATATCAGGATATTTCTCTTTCAATCCGAGGTATCCATCTTCGCGGTTCGCAAACTCAATCGTCGATCCTAAAATGAGGCGATTACTGACACCCGCCATATCAGAGACCGTTTTTAAATCATATTTTTTGATATCTTCTTTTGTCATCGCAAGAGCGTACGTGTTGTTAAAGCCGATTGGCTCCAGAACATCAACCTGGCTCTTTTCCGGAATCATTTTTCCGACCTTCTTATAGACGGCTTCCGGATCGGTTTCCAGTTTTTGTTTCAGGACATCAATCAATAATGTACCGGTATATTCGACATAGGCATCGATTTCACCCGTTTCAAGCGCTCCATAGGCAACTTTTGTGCCTCCGAGATTGAGCTGGCGTTCGACTTCCAAATCGGTTTTATCTTCAATTAAATCGGCTAACATATTTCCTAAAATCAATTGTTCCGTAAAGTTTTTTGAACCGATGACGATTTTATCCGTTTTTAAGAACGAATAGGCAACGGTTCCGCCAATCAATAGGAAAACAATCGCTGCAATTGCAATTTTCTTTCCGGCCGACATTGCTTTCCGGCGTTTACGGGCTCTGCTTTTCACCCGACCGTCCGCAAGCGGAATTCCGTTCGGCGCGACCGAATACTCAATCCGGCTAACGATGAAATCAATCGCTAATGCTAAGATGCCTGCAGGAATGGCACCGGCAAGAATCTGATTGTTATCAACAGTTTGAATACCGGAGAAGACCAGATACCCCAGTCCACCTGCACCGATGAAGGCAGAGATCGTCATCAGACCGACAGCCGTCACGGCAGAAATCCGAATTCCGGCCATCATGATCGGTAACGCCAGTGGAATTTGAACTTTACCCAAAATCTGACGATCCGTTAACCCGATTCCTTTCGCTGCTTCCAGCATGTCTCCCGGAATACTTGATAACCCGGTGTACGTGTTTTTGACAATCGGAAGCAGTGAGTAGAGAACGACCATGATAATAGCAGGTGTTGAACCGATTCCGATGAACGGAATCAGGAATCCGAGCAAGGCAAGACTTGGAACAGCTTGGACGACACTTGTCAATGCAAGGATCGGCTTCGCAAAACGTTGATACCGCGTGATGAGAATACCGATTGGAATTCCTAGTACAACGGCAATGACGACTGCCAACACAGTCAACTGTAAGTGTTCGAGCAATAAGTCAAAAATTTGACCGGTATTATTTTGAACATAATCTAAAAATCCATTCATTGAACTTCCTCCTCCTGAATGAACTGCTCACTCAAGACGGAAAGCAAGCTACTTCTTGTAATTAATCCACGTAATTGTCCTGATTTATTTGTTACCGGCAGATACCCTGTCTCTTCATGGTTCATGACTTCAAGTACATCAAGCAAGGAGTCTTGCTCATCAACAGCAACCAGCTCCCCTTCCATGACGTCTTCAATCCGGACACCTTTATCAGGAGCCGTTTGAATGTTCTTCAGTTTGACGATTCCCTGGAGGATGCGATCGCGGTCTGTGATCAACAGGCTGTCGACTTTACGTCCCCGCATGATTTCAATCCCCTGCAACAGAGTCCGTTTCCCACTGATCGAGACAGGATCTTCAATCATGATGTCCTCTGCTTTAATGAACGCCGGACTGCTCCAAATCTTATTTTTCCCAATAAAGGATTCGACGTATTCGTCTTTCGGATGACGTAAGATTTCTTCCGGTGTATCAAACTGAACGATTTCCCCATCGCGCATGATACAAATCCGATCAGCCAGCTTGATCGCCTCATCCATATCATGTGTGACGAAAACAATCGTCTTCTTGACTTCTTCCTGGAGGTTGAATAATTCTTCTTGGAGGTCATTTCGTGTGACGGGGTCAAGCGCACTGAACGGTTCATCCATCAGGATGACGTCCGGGTCATTCATTAAGGCTCGGGCAAACCCGACGCGTTGCTGTTGTCCACCACTGAGTTCACTCGGGTAACGGTCAATGAATTGTTTTGGATCAAGACCGACCATTTGCAGCAACTCTTCCGTTCGAATATCCATCTGATCGTGGTCTTTCCCTTCAAGTCCGGCAATCAATTGGATGTTCTCCCGGACAGTCATGTGCGGAAAAAGACCGGTCTGTTGGATGACGTATCCCATATGCCGGCGTAATTCGATCGTATCCGTCTTCATGATGTCTTTTCCATTCACTAAAATCGTCCCCGACGAGGGTTCAATCAAACGATTGATCATTTTTAAGGATGTCGTTTTTCCACATCCACTCGGTCCGATGAATACAACCAGCTCGCCCTCTTTGATTTCGAGCGTCAAGCCCTTTAAGACAACGTTGTCTTTAAATTGCTTACCGACGTTTTTAAATTCAATCATCCGTTTCCACTCCTTTTACTATTTCCATATACTATAAGTTCCCTATTCATTTCGAGGCTAAACAATTATTTGCACCAATTCCGTTTAAATTGATAATAATTCGGGAATTATTTCCCTCTTTTTTAGTTTTTTTGCTCAAAAAGGGTAATAGATAAGTAGAGACAAGTGAGACGCAGTCATCCTAGAAAAAGGAGGCGACGTACACATGCACGGGAAATGGATTCGGATCATCATGATAGTGTTGATATCGCTTTTTCCTTTCTTTAGTTACGGTTTGACGGCAGATGCAGCCAGTTCGACGTTTGTCACAAAAGGATCGACGACGAGTAAAGTCGTCGCACTGACGTTTGATGATGGAGCTGACGGAACCAATATTGCTAAAATCCTCAGCATTCTCAAAAGCAACAATGTCAAAGCGACCTTTTTCTTGACCGGTACAGGAGCAAACAATCATCCGCAACGTATCAAAAACATTGCAACTGCCACACCGACGCACCAGCTTGGAAATCACTCCTATACGCACCCTGACTTTACGAAATTGACCGCCACACAAATGACGAGTGAACTATCAAAAACGGAAAATTTAATCAAGTCATTGACCGGCCGGACGACTAAACCGATTTTCCGGGCACCGTTTGGCGCAAGCAATAATGCTGTCCTTGCCGCCGTCGGTAATGCCGGATACACGAAAACGATTCAGTGGAACATCGATACAACTGACTGGAAAGGTATCAGTTCCACAGCCATTTTGGCACGTGTCGTCCCAAACATCGTCCCGGGATCCATCGTACTGATGCATACAGGGGCTGGTGCACCCGGCACACCGGTTGCACTTCCATCGATGATTTCGCAACTCAAAGCCAAAGGATATAAATTCGTCACGATCTCCGAATTACTGAAGCTGCCTCCAAGCGGCAGTAAAACGTATACGGTTAAATCGGGCGATACGCTTTATAAAATCGCAAACCTCTACAATGTCACAGTTGCCGCTCTCGCTAAAGCCAACAACATCACGAACTACAATCTGATCACTGTCGGACAAGTCCTTGTCATCCCGGGGACAACCCCGCCTCCAACCACTACCGTCACCTATACTGTCAAAGCCGGTGACACGTTATATTCCATTGCAACGAAGTATGGCGTGACGGTCACCGCTCTTGCCAGTGCCAATAAAATCACTAACGTCAATTTGATTTCCGTCGGGCAAGTCCTTGTCATTCCGAAGTAACACAAAAGCGTCCCGGTCTTTATGAACTGCCCCATAAAAGTTGGACATGAAAATCCAACTTTTATGGGGTGTTTTTTATGGTCAAATATACGAAGGCGTTTAAAATCCAGGTCGCTGAACGTTATCTGACGGGACGAGACGGATACCAAGGTGTGGCGAAAGAATTCGGGATAGCGCGTCAACTAATCCGTGACTGGTCGCGTCTCTATGAAAGTTGGGGGGAGACGATCTTCGATCCTTCCTATACAACCCACTCGCCGACATTTAAACTGGAGGTATTAAATGACATGGCGACCAACGGGCTGTCCCGCATAGAGGCGGCTATAAAATACCGAATCTCCTCCCCAGGGATGATCTCGAACTGGCGATCAACGTATGAACGGGAAGGGGTCGAGGGTCTGGTCGCCAGACCGAAAAGACGTGCCCCGATGGCGAGACGCAAAAAGAATCCTGAAGAGATGACAAAGGTTGAGAAGCTCAAGGAGCGAATCGAGTACCTCGAGATGGAGAACGCTGCGTTAAAAAAATTGAGAGCCTTGGTTCAAGAAGAGAACGCGCGACGAACCGGATCAAGGCGCAAGTGATCGACGAGTTGCAGGCGATCTATCCCGTCCCGGGACTCCTCCGCGTGCTCGGTATGGCCCGAAGCGTCTACTACTACTGGCGGACGCGCCTGACGGGCGAAGACAAGTATGCGGAGGTGAAGGCAGCCATCCATACCCTCTTCCACGAACACGAGGGGCGATGTGGCTATCGTCGCATCCACGCACTCCTCGAACGCCAGGGCTTCCGGCACGACCCGAAGACCATACGCCGTCTCATGAACGAGCTCGGGCTTAAGTGCCTCGTCCGCATGAAGCGATACCGCTCCTATAAGGGGCGAGTCGGGAAGGTCGCGCCTAACCTTCTCCAACGGGACTTTAAGGCCTCCGGCCTGAACCAGAAATGGGTGACCGACGTCACTGAGTTTCACCTCTTCGGGGAGAAGCTCTACCTCTCGCCGATGATGGACTTGGGAAACCGTGAGATCATTGCCTATACCATGTCGGACCGTCCCACATACCAATTCGTCGGCGAAATGTTGGACCAGGCAATCAGAAGGCTCGATGGAGAAGCCCAACCAATCCTCCATTCCGACCAAGGTTGGCATTATCAATACCGAGCGTTCATCGATACGCTCCACGAGCACGGCATCACGCAAAGTATATCCCGTAAGGGAAACTGTCTCGACAACGCAGCCATCGAAAGCTTCTTCGCCGTGCTCAAGTCAGAGCTCCTATATCTCAAGGAGTTCGATGACATGGACCACTTCAAATGTGAGCTCAAGCGTTATATCGAGTACTATAACCATCGTCGTATTAAGAGACGACTAAAAAACCTGAGCCCGGTGGAATACCGGACTCAGGTCCTCAAGGTCGCCTGACGAATTATTTATTGTCTAACTTTTTTGGTTCAGTTCATTACGACGAGGACGCTTTTTGAATGATTTCAGTTCTTAAGACGACGGAATATTTTTCAGACCAAGATCACATTGAATCAAATCGTCGTACGTCTGGCGACGGACGACTTCGCGCGATTCACCTTGATTAACAAAAACGACAGCCGGTCGTAAAAATTGGTTATAGTTGCTTGCCATCGAATAGTTGTAAGCTCCTGTCCCGAAGACCGCTAATGTATCTCCACTGACGGGTTCGGCCAGATCAGCCGATTCGGCAACTAAATCCCCTGATTCGCACGCTGCACCGACAACGGTCACATGACGTGTTTCTCCTTCGATCCGATTCGCGATGACGGTTTCATACACCGCCCCGTATAAAGCAGGACGGATATTGTCCGCCATTCCGCCGTCAACGGATAGATACGTTCTCACACCTTGCACTTCCTTGATGGCACCGACCGTATAAAGCGTCGTCCCGGCATTTGCGACGACCCACCGCCCCGGTTCAATCCCGATTCGCGGACAATCGATCGCAAGACGTGTCGTCTCTTCATCGATGATCGACATAACCCGCTCCATCGTTTGTTCAAAATCAAGCGGTTGATCGTCTTGCGTATAGGCAATCCCGAATCCGCCGCCAAGATTGACTTCACTTGCGATGAAGGATGTCCGTTCACGAATCGTTTCGACGAATCCCATCATCGTCCGGGCTGTCCGTTCAAACAGTTCAATTTCTTGGATTTGTGAACCAACATGGCAATGAATACCGAGTAACGCTAGATGTTCCGCCGCTAAAACAGCTTCGACGGCTTCCAAATACGAATCATCATGCGTCGAGAACCCGAACTTCGTATCGACACCGCCCGTCTGAATTTTCGTATGTGCACCACCGATGACTTGCGGCACGATCCGAATCAGGACGTGGACCGTTTGACACGCTTCTGCGGCAATCTGATTGAGTTGAGCAATTTCTCCGTAATGGTCGATGACAATCTTACCGACACCTTCTTCGACAGCGTACCGTAAATCCTGTGTCGACTTGTTCGAGCCGTGGAAATAAATCCGTTCCGCCGGCACACCCGCTTTGCGGGCAATAAACAGTTCACCGCCCGTTACGACATCGATTCCAAGACCGTGTTTGACGACTTGCTGATATACGGCACCAATCGTCAAGGCTTTAGAAGCAAACGAGGCATACGTATTCGGATATTTTTCTAAAAAGGCATCGCGTACAGTCGCCAGACGGTCCGTCAATTCACGTTCTGCCATGATATAGAGTGGCGTCCCGTATTGTTCGGCAAGCTTTGTTGCTTCCATCCCGTCAATCTGTAGTGCATTGTTTTGTTCCGTCAAATATCGGCTTCCGTACATCTGAATTCCCCCTTATAAATAACGATGTGTCAAACGCCACGAACGGGCACACATCTGCTCCGAATTATTAGCTGTCCCGGTCCGGGTGATATCATCGATTTCAATACCATCGCCATATAACACCACTTTATCTCCGATTTCAACCGTC
This sequence comes from Exiguobacterium sp. R-39, assembly GCF_049942815.1. NCBI lineage: Bacteria > Bacillati > Bacillota > Bacilli > Caryophanales > Exiguobacterium > Exiguobacterium sp. R-39. Next base: position 516,369 of record NZ_CP187965.1, on the reverse strand, counting down.
GAATCCACGGCAATGAACGTATGACTCATGAATAACTTACTGATGATCGGATAACGTTTCCCGTTGATGATGACGGGCAGTGAAGATCGTCCGCGAACGACCCCGTCCCCGTAGCCGACCGGCAGAACGGCGACACGAATCGCTGTCGGTGCCGTATACGACGTACCGTAGCCGACGTGTTCGCCTGCTTCCACTTGACGAATCTCAACGACTTCCGTCGTCATCCGAAGCGAGGGCACGAGCCAGTCCATTTTTTCAATCGGTGAGTAACCGAACAGGAAGATGCCGGGCCGGACATAATTACAGCAGGCCAGCCGCGGATCATGTTTGACGATCGTCGCGCTGTTTTCGGCATGAATGTACGTGAATGTGTGTTTCTCCTGTAACGGATTCCCGATTTTGAGGAATCGTTCGACTTGACCGTCATGATCGGCTCCCGGCTCATCGGCTAGCGGGAAATGCGTATAGAGACCCGTCAATATCAGTTCCTGTTCCTGTACGGTTTCAAGAACTGCTAGCGCTTCCTCAAGCGAACTGACACCAAAACGGTTCATCCCGACATTTATTTTTAGATGAAGTTCAATTCCCGATAAATCCGCCTGATGGCGTTGCAGCCAGTCGAGCGAAGGAATTCCGAGCGCTACTCCGTGCAATCGGACTTCTTTGAAGTGCGATGCCGGATTCATCGCCAGGACATAACTGTCTGGAAAATTCGTTTTGATTTCAATTGCTTCGTAGACTTCTGCCACTGCGAAATGCCGGACACCGGCTTCCATCAATGTGGCAACCATTTCAATCATTCCTAAGTTGTAAGCATTGTTTTTGACGACGGCAAAAATCTGCTTATTGGACCGGGCGAAAACCGATGCGACATTATGCCGCACCGCTTCCCGATCGATGGTAACAATAGTTCGTGAACTCATTATTCTGCGATGGCTGGTGTCACGTAAGTCAACCACGATGCATATTGTGGCAGTTGACCCGAAACTGCTTGACGGTAAAGATCAAGTAACTCATCTGCGACAGCCCGTGTTCCGCCGTTGATGACGATATGATCAATTTCACCGACACTTGTGATTTCTGCAGCCGTACCTGTTAAGAAGATTTCGTCTGCAACGTATAACTCATCACGGCCGATATGACGCTCGACGACCGGATAGCCTTGATCCTGTGCCAAACGCATGATGACTTGGCGTGTGATTCCGTCTAATACTGAACAATCGAGTGAAGGCGTGTAGATTGTCCCGTTTTTCAACATGAACAAGTTGGCAACACTCGCTTCGCTGACGTTTCCGTTCATATCAAGAGCAATCGCCTCGTCAAATCCGTCGCGAAGTGCTTCTCCTTTTAAGAGTTGCGAGTTCATGTAGTTGGCGGCAGCTTTTGCCTGCATCGGCATCATTGTCGACGAAACGCGGCGATACGAAGCAACTTTTGCCCGGATACCGGCACCTTTGTCGAAGTATTCACCAAGTTCCCAACAAGAAATCCCGACGTGTACCGTCGTATCTTTTGCCATCAATGCCTGCCACGGTGTACCGAGGAAAACAAACGGGCGGATGTAACAAGACTCAAAGCCGTTTTTGGCGACCAGATCAATCGTCGCTTGAACAAGTTCTTCCACTGTATAAGGAATCGTCACGTGATAGAACGCGCAACTGCGGAACAGACGTTCAATGTGTTCCGTCAATTGGAAAATCGCCGGACCATCCGGTGTCGCATACGCACGGATGCCTTCAAAAAATCCGCTTCCGTAATGAATCGCATGGGACATGACGCTCGTATTTGCCTCTTTTGGATCATGAAAAACCCCGTCTAACCAAATTGCTTCTCCATACTGTGTATCCACTGCCATGTGTTTTCCTCCTCTTCGACGTCAATCAGAGTGAACGTAAATCATCCACCAGTTGCGTCTTCTCTGCTGTTTTTGCATCTTTCTGTTTGATGACACGTGCTGGCGTACCAGCCACTACGCTGCCTGCAGGAACGTCTTCTGTGACGACACTGCCTGCTGCGACGACCGCATCTTTTCCGACACGAACACCTTCTAGGATGACGGCATTCGCTCCGATTAAGACACCATCTTCAATGATGACCGGTGTTTTTGAAGGTGGTTCAAGAACCCCTGCGACCACGGCACCGGCGCCGACATGAACGTTTTTGCCGATTGTGCCACGTGCTCCGACAACAGCGTTCATATCAATCATTGTACCATCTCCGATTGATGCACCGATATTAATGATTGCGCCCATCATGATGACCGCGTTATCGCCGATGACGACATGATCGCGAATCCATGAACCCGGTTCGATCCGGGCATTCAAATGACGTGTATCAAGCATCGGCACGGCACTGTTGCGGCGGTCATATTCGACATGCACTTCAGTAATCCGGTCTGCATATTCTTCTAAGAAAGTTGAAGCAAGTCCTGCATCAGCGAAGAAAATTTTTGATTGATCCGTTCCGAATGCCGTCGCTCCTTCAATCGTCAGTCCTGCCAAGTCACCATTGACGTACAGTTTAACCGGTGTTTGTTTTTTAGCATCTTTAATGAATTTTGCAATTTCATAAGCATCAGTTAATAACATGTGAATCCTCCTGTGTGTAAAGCGTCTCCAGTGTATAGAGTCCCGCTGATTTTTGAATGAGCGCTTCCGCCGCTTTGATGGCACCTGAAGCGAATACTTTTTTTGATAACGCCGTGTGTTTGATTTCAATCAATTCATCGACGCCCGCAAACAATACTTCATGTTCGCCGAAAATCGTTCCCCCACGCATCGAGTGCATTCCGATTTCGTTTGGCTCCCGCTTCTCACGCGTCGACTCCCGTTCGTAGACCGGTTGGACATCTCGTAAATCCTGGATGGTCCGGAGCAACAGCTCCGCCGTCCCGCTCGGTGCATCGACTTTTTGATTGTGGTGTTTCTCAAGCAGTTCGATGTCGAATGCTCCGGCGAGCGGAACGAGTGTTTTTAACAGCTGTTGCATCATCGCGATTCCAAACGACATGTTATACGATTGGAAAATCGGAATTTGTGTCGAAGCATCGCGAATCGTCTGCAGTTCCGCTTCCGAGAAACCCGTCGTCGCAATGACGAGTGGTGTCTTCGTTTTAATCCCATAAGCAAGCAAGTCCGGCAAAAGACTCGGATGCGAAAAATCAATGATCGCATCGACCGACTCCGTCATTTCGGCAAGCGTACCGTAAGACGGGACCTGATCCGCCGTTTTCGTTTTATCGATGACGGCGACGACATCATCCGGTGCCAGTTCGTGGACGAAATGTCCGGTTGCCCCGTATCCGTGAATGGCGAGTTTCATCCAACCACTCCTTTGTAACTCCGCATCATCTCAAGCAGATGCGCATGTCCCGCTTCCGACTGACGGACGAGCGGCAGACGCGGTGCTCCGACCGCCAGTCCGATTTCTTCGAGCGCTGCTTTGACGGGAATCGGATTGACATCGCTGAACAACGCGGAGATGACAGGCATCAAATCACTTTGAATCCGTCGTGCCGTAACATAGTCGTTTGCCAGTAACGCTTCTGCAAGCGCCTGCGTTTCTGCCGGGTATGGATTCGACAAGACGGAAATCACGCCTTGTGCCCCCCATGCCATATAAGGAAGAATTTGATCATCGTTGCCACAGAAGACCGCAAAGTCAGCGGGTAAGGCCGTCATCAATTCGCCCATGAAACTGACGTCACCGCTTGCTTCTTTAAACGCTTGGATGTTCGGATGTTTGGCAAGTGTGACGGCTGTTTCGATGGAAATCGCGACCCCTGTCCGTGACGGAACATTGTAGAGCATGATTGGCAAATCAACTGCATCCGCAACCGCCGTGAAGTGGGCGACGAGTCCTGCTTGTGATGTCTTATTGTAGTAAGGTGTGACAAGCATTGCCGCATCAGCACCAAGTCGGGCTGCCGTCTGTGTTTTTTCAATCGTCTGTGCCGTATTGTTCGTTCCGGTCCCGGCAATGACCGGTACACGTCCGGCTGTCACACGGACTGCCGTTTCCAGTAATGTTTCAAACTCTTCATTCGTCAACGTTGACCCTTCTCCGGTCGTCCCTCCGACGACTAACGCTTGAATATTCGCTGCGAGTTGTTGTTCGATCAGTTGTTCAAATACCGCTAAATCCAGCTCACCGGTTGATGTAAATGGTGTAGCCAGTGCTGTTCCTGCTCCTTTAAACATATCGATTCCTCCCCGTTTTTTAAGAATGGATTGAACTTTCAAGTGCTTGACGCGCTACCTGGACAGCGTTCGAAGCGGCCCCTTTACGGATGTTATCGGCGACACACCAGATGTGGAATGTATTGGCAAGACTTTTATCCTGACGAATCCGTCCGACATAGACGTCATCTGTTCCGCTTGCATCAAGCGGCATCGGATATTGGTTTTGACTGACATCATCGACGAGAATGACGCCTGGTGCTTCCGCTAATGAGGCACGGATGGCGGCAACGCTTGTCTCCTGCTCGAATGTCACGTTGATGGCGACAGAATGCGAATTCGTGACCGGAACCCGGACACATGTCGCACTGACCGGTAACTCCGGTAGCTGGAAGATTTTTCGTGTTTCGTCAATCATTTTCTGTTCTTCTTTCGTGTAACCGTCTGGTAAGAACACATCGATATGCGGCAGAATGTTATCGTGAATCGGATGCGGATAATTGACCGGTTCTTCGCCGCGGCTGCCGCGGGCTAAATCCTCGATTCCTTTTTGACCGGAACCGGACACGGCTTGATACGTCGTATAGTTAACACGTTTCAAACCAAATTGTTGAAGCGGCGCCAGGGCGACGACCGATTGAATCGTCGAACAGTTCGGGTTGGCAATCAAACGGTCATTTGGTCCGATTGCTTGCGGATTCACTTCCGGTACGACAAGCGGGATATCGGCCTGCATCCGGAAGGCGCTTGAATTGTCGACGACCAGTGTGCCTGCTGCAGCCAGTAACGGTGCATACTGCTCACTGATGGTGCCGCCTGCTGCAAACAGCGCCACATCGATGCCGTCTTCCGTAATCTGCTCCGATAATGCTTGAATCGTGACGTCCTGTCCTTTGAACTGGACGGTTTTCCCGGCAGAACGGGCTGAAGCGTACGCTGAAATCTGACGAACCGGAAAGTCGAGTTCCGCCAGGACTTGTAACATTTTTTGACCAACGGCGCCGGTTGCGCCAATGACTGCGACATGATACATATGATTTCCTCCTTACAGGTCGAATGCTTGAGCAATTGCTGCGACGGTCCGTTCGATGTCAGCTTGGGCAATCGTATATGAGATGCTGATCTCTGATGTTGTAACCTGATAAAACGTGATGTTTTCGGCCCGGAAAATCGCAAATAATTTCGAAGCGACGCCGGTTGCGTCCCGCATGCCGATTCCGACGACCGATAATTTGGCATGTTGGTTATGACGATCGACTTTGACGGTCGGGAAACGATTGATGATATCCTGCAAGGCCTCTTCCAAAAACTCTTCTTCGTCTAACGGACAAGAGAAGGAAAGGAAGATGTCACTGTCAAACGTCGTCTGACTGATCATATCAATGTTGACGTGGCGACCTGACAACAGTTCAAAGATATCCGCGACCGCTGAATTCGTCTGTGGAACGTGTTTGATTGATACCGTCAGGACGTTTTTCGTCACACTGACACTCGTTACTGCTTTCTGTTCCATCGTTTCCGTTGCCTCCATAATCCAAGTCCCTCTTTTCGATTCTAGTGTTTTTCCGACGAAGATGTGGACGCCGTATTTTTTACCGAGTTCGACACTGCGCATCTCCATGACTTTTGAGCCAAGAGCACTCATTTCCATCATCTCATCGTATGAAATGTGCGGAATCGGCTGCGCTGCAGCATGAATCCGTGGATCTGCCGTATAGACACCGTCAACATCCGTATAGATCTCACAACGTTTATCAAGGACGGCTGCTAAGGCAACGGCTGTCGTATCTGATCCGCCGCGTCCGAGTGTCGTGACATCCCCCAGTTCATTGACCCCTTGGAAACCGGCGACGATGATCACATCGTAGGTTTCAAGTTTTTTCCGGAGCAGTTCACCGTCGATTTGTTTGATTTTACTTTTCGTATGCAGCCCCATCGTACTGATGCCGGCTTGGGCTCCCGTTTGCGACAAGGCTTTTGTCCCGAGTGAATTCAGCGCGATGCTGAGTAACGAAATCGTCTGTTCTTCTCCGATTGCAAGCAGACGATCCAGTTCGCGCCGTTCCGGCCGGTCGGTAATCGCTTGTGCTTGGGCAATCAATGAATCCGTCATTTTCCCCATCGCTGATACGACGACGACTAATTTCTCCCCTTGATCCGTCCGATTCTTCAAATAATTCGCAATTGACTGAATCTGTTCGACAGTCGCAACCGAACTACCACCAAATTTAAGTACAGTTGTCACAATCCTATCTCCTTTTGTCCCGAAACAGAAAAAAACGACGGGCCGGTAGGAGCGTTCCTACGGCCCGTCGTTATCACGATCGGACAAACGATGACAGTGTCATTCGTTCTTTTACGTAAGATAGCGCTCCGAAACGTGGGTTTCGGCAGTACAACGGATCTTAACCGTTGTACCAGCAATCAGGAAAAAGCATTTTCCTGTTCACTTCGGCGGATTTCCCCTTTCACATCACTTGGCATGCTTGCCTTTGTAAGTGTTGCTACTGATGTCATCCGCGCCTCTATCTGTCGGTTGTTAGTTACAGTTATAGCAAACATTTTTTGTTAAATCCAGTGATTTGCCAAACTTTTTTTGAATTTTATCATTTTTCAAGGTACTTCTTCGCTAATGTGAGTTGTTCCCGGACGGCTGTAAAACCGGTCCCGCCGTAACTTCCCCGTCGTGCGACGGCTTGAACCGGATCGAGCAACGGATATACATCTTCCGCAATGACCGGATGGAACGTCTGATACGTCGACAGCGTCAAATCTTTTAAGAAACATCCGCTCTGCACACAATGTAGGACGGCTTTCCCAACGATTTCATGCGCTTCCCGGAACGGAATCCCTTTTGTGACCAGATAATCTGCCAGTTCCGTTGCATTCGAGAAGTCTTGCATCGTCGCCTTCTTGAGCGCTTCTGTCTTAAACGTAGCGGATTCGATCATGCCTGTAAAAATTTGAACGGATTGTAACACCGTATCAGCGGTATCAAAGACACCCTCTTTATCTTCTTGCATATCTTTATTGTAAGCGAGCGGAAGAGCCTTCATCGTCGTCAGGAAGCCCATCAGGTTACCATAGACACGTCCTGTTTTACCGCGAATCAGTTCTGCGAAATCCGGATTTTTTTTCTGTGGCATCATACTCGATCCCGTTGAAAACGCGTCGGATAATTCGATGAATGAAAACTCCTGTGAAGCCCAGATGATGATTTCTTCGCAAAAGCGTGACAAGTGCATCATCACTGTTGAGGCGATACCGAGATACTCGATGACGAAGTCCCGGTCCGAGACCGCATCCAGACTATTCGGATAGACCTGTTCAAAACCAAGCAGCTCGGCTGACTTGAACCGGTCAATCGGGAAAGTCGTTCCCGCCAGTGCCCCTGCACCGAGCGGCGACATCCGGATCCGCTTTAAGTTATCCGTCAACCGATCGGCATCCCGTTCAAACATCCAAAAGTAAGCGAGCAAGTGATGTGCCAGTGAAATCGGCTGTGCCCGCTGCAGATGGGTGTAACCCGGCATGACCGTCTCGACATGTTGCTCCGCTTGTTCCGTAATGACGGATTGCAGATTACGGATGCTGGTCAGGAGTTCGAGAACATGTTGTTCCATCCAGAGATGCAAATCAGTCGCGACCTGATCGTTTCGACTGCGCGCCGTGTGCAGCTTCCCGGCAACGGGACCAATCTGTTCCGTCAGCAACCGTTCAAGATTCATGTGGATATCTTCGTCAACCGTCGTGTAGACGTGCTGATCGAGTGTCGTTTTTAACTGTTTCAGCCCGGCTTCGATTTGTTGCCACTCGGTTTTCTCAAGAATCCCTTGTTCATACAACATCTGTGCATGCGCAAGACTCCCTTGCAAATCAACGGCGGCTAATTTCTGATCAAATGAAATCGATGCGCCGAAGGCTTCCGCTTGAGCGGAAGCACTTTCCGTAAAACGTCCGCCCCATAGTTTCGTCATTTTTTCACGCCTTCCTGACGATGGACACTGGCATGTGTCGCAATCGCAAGACCATGCAATTTAATGAATCCTTTCGCTGCTTCGTGATCAAAGGCATCTTCTTTTGTGTAGGTCGCGAGTTTCTCGTCGTACAATGAAACGGCTGACTGACGTCCTGTAACGGTTGCATTCCCTTTATAGAGTTTGACACGGACTTCGCCGGTCACGTCCTGTTGCGTTGCCGTCAAGAAGGCCTTGAGCCCTTTCGTCAGCGGAGCATGGAACAATCCGTTGTAAATCGTTTCTGCATATTGTTTGCTGAGAATCGGTTTAAAGTGTGCGACATCTTTCGTCAATGTGATGGTCTCAAGGGCTGCATGTGCTTTCAGTAAGACCGTTGCACCCGGGCACTCATAGACTTCACGTGACTTGATTCCGACCAAACGGTTTTCGACATGATCAATCCGTCCGACGCCATGTGCACCGGCGATAATATTCAGTTCGGTAATCAGTTTTGCCAGCGGATACGCTGTACCATTGATTGAAATCGGGACACCTGCTTCAAAACCGATGATGACTTCTTCCGCTTGATCCGGTGCGTCTTCCGGTGCGACCGTCAGGGCATAGGCATCTTGCGGCGGCTCTGTCCATGGATTTTCAAGAACGCCACATTCATTACTGCGTCCCCATAAGTTCATGTCGATTGAATACGGGCTGTCAAGATTGATTGGAATCGGTACATCATTTTCTTTCGCATAAGCGATCTCTTCTTCACGTGACCATTTCCATTCACGAACCGGCGCGATGACTTCGAGTGACGGATCGAGTGCTGCAACCGAAACTTCGAACCGGACTTGGTCGTTTCCTTTTCCGGTACAGCCGTGGGCGACTGCTGTGGCACCGTGGGCATGAGCCACTTCGACCAGTTTTTCAGCAATCAACGGACGAGATAAGGCGGAAATCAGAGGATAGGCTCCTTCATAATGCGCACCGTACTGAAGGGCCGGCAAAACAAAGTCATTTGCGAATTCGTCTTTGACATCAAGAACGATGGATTCGATTGCTCCGACAAGTAACGCTTTTTCTTTGATGACTGACAAATCTTTTCCTTCGCCGACGTCCATGCATAATGCGACGACGTCATAATCCTTGCTCAACCATTTGATGGCGACTGAAGTATCGAGTCCACCCGAATACGCTAAAATCAATTTTTGTTTTGTCATTCTTATTTCCTCCTTGAATTCGACTGTATCTGTCTGTATAAAAATTCACTATGAATTATATATATACATAGACTTTCAAAAAAAGAAACCCTTTTTTCAGGATTTCTTAAAAAATCAGCGTTAAATTTTTTTCTCCATCGTCCGGTGCGGGATGCCGGCATCGTCAAATTCATCGGAAACAATTGCATAACCAAGCCCTTGATAAAACGGGATTGCCTGGACCTGGGCACCGAGTGTCAAAATCGTCCGCCCTTCACGGCGGGCAATCCGTTCCATCGCCTGCATCAGTTCGCCACCGTATCCTTTTCCTCTTGTCGCCGCAAGTGTCGCGACGCGTTCGACCTTCATCCGTTGCTCATCATACGGACGCGTCCGCCCCGTTGCGACAGGACGATTCTGCTCATCGAGGACGAGCAGATGAATCGCTGTTTCATCGTGTGTATCATATTCCAAATGGCGGGGAACCCCTTGTTCCTCGACGAAAACCCGTTCCCGGATCATTCGGACTGCTTGTTGCTGTTCGGCTGTTTTCACTTGAATCACTGTCATGTATGTAATTCCTCCTTTAATGCTTCTACATAAGCTTGTGCCTCTTCATACGTTTGGAATAATGCCTGGGCATTGTTTTCACTTCCGCCGCCACGTCCATTAAACTGCTTAAGATGAGTTTTGGCAAATTGCCCGAGATGAATGGAACCGGCACTGCACATGAATAATTTTTTAGCTGTCTCGTTCCAGACGAATCCTGTCCGTCCTGCTTCGGCTACGGCTTTCAGCAGTTTTTCCGAGAAACGGATGTCTTCCTTATCATGTCGCACAGTCAGGACCGGTTCGTCCGTCGCCAGAAGTTCTTTTAAGACCGCTTTGACATGAGCATCTTCAGCCTGTCCGATTTGACGGTTCAGACGCACCTGCTCCTGTTTCAGTTCCTCGACGACGAGATGAACCTGATCTTTTTTAGCTGATAATGCACGGGCCGTTTCTGCTAAAACACGTCGTTCCGTCGTCAGTAATCCAAATGCCCGGTCTTTCGCTACATATGCCAAGCGGATATTTCCTCGAACCTTTTCCAGTCCTGTAAATAAAATCAGTTCCAGTTCCGACGTCAAGGCCAGATGTGTCCCTCCGCAGGCACTGTAATCGAGTTCACCGATTTGAACGACGCGGATTTTCCCGGTTACTTGAGGGGTCTTTCGTAAAGGTAACCGGAGTGCCGCTTCTTCTGTATACTCTGTCGCCGTGATTAGGAGGTTGGCTTGAATCACCGTCCGCAACCGTTCCTCCAGTCGACTTTGAAGGGCGTCGTCCCATGCGTCAAGATCGAGATCAAGCGTCGATTCTTCCGTACCGGTCCGAAAGCTGATCGTCTTGATTTGGAACTCGTCCTGAAGAATCGCAGAAATGACGTGTTGCGCCGTATGTTGCGCTGCATGGTCCGTTCGAATGACATCATCGACTTCACCTTGCACTTCGGATTTAAGAAGTGGACTTTCGAGGCGATGCCAGACCTGTCCGTCTTCAAGCTGAACATCCAATACGGGAATACCGTTCAGCGTGCCCCGATCGGCAGGCTGTCCCCCACTCTCCGGATAAAAGTAACTTTGTTGCAGCGTCACCCAGTGTCCCTGCTCTTCTTTCGTACCCGTCACGATTGATTCGAATGTCCGGACGTCCGGATAAATTTGCTCTGAACGCATCTTCATTCCACCTTTTTTGTACTGAATTTGCTTCTATTATGACACAAATCACTTACAATCGTTTGTCGACATCTTCATTTCCTAGTACACTAGATGAAAGACTATCGACCGCGAAGGGACGAAATGCCGTGATTCAGCACATCAATAAAAATTCACCACTTCCAATCTACTACCAAATTGAGGCTGCCTTAAAGCAACAAATCGAAGAAGGTCTATTACAACCGGGCGATTTGATTCCCTCAGAACGCGAATTCGCCGAGGCCCATCAAATCAGCCGGATGACTGTCCGTCAAGCCATCTCGAACCTCGTCAACGCCGGTTATCTGATTCGTCAAAAAGGACGCGGTACATTCGTTGCCAATAAAAAAATCGTCATGCAACTGTCTGGTTTGACCAGTTTTTCTGAAGAGATGGAACATCTTGGATTGGAACCGGCAAGTGAATTGTTGTCCTACCAGACGATTGCTGCTGAAATGACAATCGCGAATAAACTTGGTATTCGTGAAGGAGCCAAAATCTATGAATTAAAACGGTTACGGATCGCAAACGAACAACCGCTTGCGCTCGAAACGGTCTACATCCCGGAACAGTTGTTGCCGGGATTGAATCAGGACGTCGCTATCACGTCTCTCTATGCCTTTGCTGAAGCCAGTGGACTCAACCTTGGCCGTGCCAGTCAGACTTTCGAATCACGCCTCGCGACAAAAGAAGAAGCGCAACATCTCGGTCTGTCGGTCAGTTCACCGGTGTTGTCCGTCGAGCAGCTGACTTTCCTTGCCACCGATCAACCGTTTGAATATGTCATCTCTGCTTATCGCGGCGACCGGTATACGTTCACGGTCGAAATGGAAAGGCAACGCTGAGTCTGATTTGAAGTCAGGAGAAGTCCACTTTCTTTTTTTCGAGCAAAAAAGCACACATTTCAGGATACTTTTCAAGAAAGTATCTGAAACGTGTGCTTTTTTAGGCTCATCCGTCTGAAACAGTTATTGAACGGGTTGCTCGACTGTCGTCGAATCCGTTTCCTCCGGTGTGCTTGTCTCTTCTTTTATGGGTGAAACTTCTTGTCCTTGCATCGCCTTGGTCAAATTGGCTTTGACACGATCAAGTTGATTCGGGTCCAGATGATATTCCCATTTCCCGCTGATGCCGATGTATCCTTCACCTGCGAGCTGGTATTCTGTCGTATTACGTAAAGCCGTCGTAAAATCAGCTAAACGAAGATAATCATTTGGTCCTAAGTTCGTTTCGACATTGTCTCCGACAGCGTCTAAGATATCACGGTACGCACCAAGCGAACGGAAGCTTGCGGCTTCTTTCGCAACAGCCTGAATGACCTGCATCTGCTTTTGCCCTCGACCAATATCACCGAGTGGATCATCATGGCGATTCCGGACATAAGCGAGTGCTTGTTCCCCAGTCAAATGTTGCATGCCTTTCGGAACGGTAATCGTTCCGGCTTTACGGGCTGAATCCTGTTCTTTGAACGCATAACGCACATCGATATCAACTCCGTCCAGCGCATCGATCAACTGAACGAATCCTTGAAAATTGACTTTAACGACATGGTTGATTTCAATACCAAGCAGATTTTCCGTTGTCTCACGGGCGAGTTTGATTCCGTTGTATGAACTCGATTTGTCCATCGAACCAAAATAATGCGCATGGGTGATTTTATCCTGCTCGACACCCGTTTTCCCGTACGGCACATCATATTTGGAGTAATCGATATTGACGAGTGAATCCCGCGGAATACTGGTCAGTACCAATTGCTCCGTCTTTTTATTCAAGACACCGACAATCATGACATCTGATCGTGCCGGTTCCTTGCGTTCTTTACTGGCTTTCGTCTCATCCGTTCCTAAAATCAAAAAAGATTCGGACGGGACATCATCATATTTCGAACTGACTTTCGAACCCGGAATGTTGATTTGTGTTCTCGCCAGTGTTTCCTGTGTTTTTATGAAAACCGCTCCCGCATAACCGGAACCGATGACGGTCAAAAGTAATAACAAGGCGGCAATCACTTTGATGAACATCTTGCCAGCACTCGGTTGCCTCTTTCTTGCTGATCTCGTCTGCATCTGTAAGCCCTCATTTTCATGTAAATTTTCTGTAAAGTTCACTATTCTCCATTATCCCGACTTTTATTAAAATGTCAATTTACGATTCGATTAAGATCATGTGTCTTCACTGCTTTTGCGATGGAACAGCTAAACCGAAATTCAATACAAAACTCGCCTCTTGAGAAGAACGGTCTAAAGCAGTCCGGTCTCATCAAAGACGAGTTGTTGTTTCATTTCATGAAGTTGGTATAGGCAGCTCTGCCTGTACGTTTTGCTTCGTCCGATAACAAGCTTGCGGCTTCTTCGTCAAGAACAACCATCACATCGGCATGACGTTGTAAAATCGTCGCCGGGCAAGCAGTCGTTGCCGGACCTTCCATCATGTCGCGAATCGCCTCTGCTTTTCGCTCGCTTGAAGCGACTAACAAAATCTTCTTCGCTTCCATGATCGTTCCGATTCCCATCGTGATCGCTTCAGTCGGAACATCCTCCAACCGATCGAAAAAACGTTGGTTGGCAATCCGGGTCGACTCGGTCAGCTCAGTCACATGGGTTGTCGCATCAAACGGTGTACCGGGTTCATTAAATGCGATATGACCGTTCGAACCGATGCCGAGCAATTGAATGTCGATTCCCAATTTCCGAACCAGTTCTTCGTACCGCGCACTCTCTTGACTCGGATTGATCGTGTTTCCAATCGGTACATAGGATTCTTTAAAGTCGACCGCATCAAACAAATGTTCTTGCATGAACGTATGATAACTGTGCGGATGATCCGGGCTCAGTCCGACGTATTCGTCCAAGTTGACGGTCGTCACATGCCGGCAATCCACTTGATCCTTGCGCCATTCTTCATACACACCGAGCGGAGAACTGCCGGTCGCCAGTCCAATCGTCAATCCTTCCGGGTGTCTTAAAATCTCCTGTTTGAGCAGTTGGTACGAGACATTTGCCAATTCTTCTGCTTTTTCTACAATCATCCATTTCATTAGTTGTTACCCCTTTCCGTTTGTAAATCGGTGCACTTTCCCGCGGTGAACGGTTTGTTCGACTTCCAAGTCTGTCGTCAATACAACAAAGTCCGCATCCTTGCCCCGCTCGAGTCGCCCTTTATGTGTTAAGCCAAATTCTTCTGCCTGATTGATCGAAGTCATTTGTACCGCTTGTTCGAGTGAACAGCCGGTAAAAGTGATGATATTGCGTAACGCCTGATCCATCGTCAGGACACTGCCTGCCAAGTTCCCGCTTTCAAGACGCGCGGCTCCGTCCTTGACGTGCACCGTCTGTCCACCAAGTTCATATTCTCCGTCCGACAATCCCTTCGCTCGCATCGCATCGGTGATGACCGTCAAACGGTCTGACCCTTTCATCCGATAAGCGAATTCGACCATCTCTTTTGAACTATGAATCCCGTCCGGAATGATTTCCGCGTATACCGATCGTTCGAGAAGACAATACCCGACCGTCCCTGGTTCCCTGTGATGCAAGGCGCGCATTTGATTATAGAGATGCGTCCCGTGGGTGACATTACCTAAATGATTTTGATCGAATGTCGCATCGGTATGTCCGGCAGACGGAATCGCACCCGTCTCTCGGACCACCGCTTCAAAGTTTCGGGCACCGGGCTGTTCCGGAGCGTACGTGACCAGTTTGATCTGATTTCCGGATGCCTGTTGCCATATTAAAAATTGATTTGCATCCGGTTCGACGATGTATTCCAACGGTTGGGCTCCGGCGTAGTCCGGATTAATGAACGGTCCTTCCAGATGAATCCCTTCAATCGTGGTCTGCCGGGAATTGATGACGTCCCGTGTGACTTCTAGTGCCCGCGTGATTTGGTCCCAGTCTTGGGTAATCGTCGTCGCAAAAAAAGACGTGACACCTTCCGCAAGCATCGCTTTACTCAACCGGTGCATCGCTTCCTCGTTCGCATCCATCGTGTCGACATCATATCCACCGTGGATATGAACATCAATCATTCCTGGAATCAGTCGTTTTCCTTTAAGATCGATGACGACTTCGTCGCGCGGTGTATAATCTGACATCTTCCCGATTTCCTGGATGGTCTCTTCAAAGCGGATGAATCCGTCTTGAATGACAGTATGTCCCGTATAAATTTCTGCATGAATCATGCTTGGCATCTTGTTTCTTCCTTTCTCTTTTTGATTCCGACAAGTGTTGGTTCTTCACCATTAGTATACCGCTGTTGTTTCTAGTTGTATAGACCTTTATACATTTAACTGATTATGAAAAAGAAGATTCCGGAGTCTAGTCCAGAATCTTCTTTGATTACGGTAATAAAATCCGGTCCTTTTTCTTCGAAATCAGACGTGTCACTTTTAAAATCGCAATTGTTAATGATTGACGTTTGCGATATGCGAGGTAACGTCCTTCCCACTTCGGATCATATTTTTCTTTATAGCGTCTCAACCCGGTAAAGCTGTACATGTACCGGATGTTGTTGAATACGTCGGCAGCTACACGTTCCTGCCAAAATGATGTTTCGTCCTCACCAACGGATGAGAGAGGAGCCATTCCCATATTAAAGGTGTGGTAGCCTTGCTCAGTCGCATAGTCAAACAAGCGGATAAACATGGCATCCATGATCCCGTTCGGACCATCCGGACGAAAACGCATCAAATCAATCGAGAGAACACCTTCCTGATACGCCGGCATGAATGTCATGAATCCAAGCATCTGCTGATTGGCATCACGCATGATGCCGATCGGCGCTTGATTCAAATAAGACTCGTTGAAATAGCCTAATGAAAATCCTTTTTCGGATTTCCCTCCTAACCATTCATCCGAGATGTCACGTAATTGATTCAGCAACGCTTCACTAAATGGAGGCGATACGACTTCAAACGTCATCCCTTCCCGTTCAAAACGATTTTTAATGGAACGTAAGCCGGCCCGTTTTTTCCCGGAAACGGTAAAGGTCGTCATGTCGACAATCGCCTCTTCACCAAGCTTAAAGAAATTAAAGCCGAAATCATGATACAACGACATGTTCTGTGCCTGAATCTGATAGATGTTCGGGATATAACCTAAATCCTCAACACGCCGTAAGAAACAGGCAATCAACTGGGAATGCTCTTCCGGATTTCCGCTCGGATCACCAAGCATCATAATCCGGTTTCCGGTCTGACTGAACTGAATAAATGAACGTCCGGACTCGGAGAAGAAAAAGCGTTTATCTCCGAGAAAAGCCAGGTGACTTAAATAATTTCCCCCTTCTTCCGTCAAGACATCCTTAACTTTTTGCAGATCTAACTTTTCACCCAAGACCGGCTGATTAAAGGTATTGAATAAACGAATGAAGACGAGTGTGTAGACAAGTGCAAAAATCGATGCACTCGCGGCAAACATGAAGATCTCATGGGCAGGATAAACCTTTGTTCCGTCAGCCGAACCGAGTGTGTAAAAGGCATATCCGAAGAAGATGAATCCACCGATGTATAAAAAACCGGCAAAAGCGGCCCTAATCAGTCGAGTCGTCGTGATCAACGTCCGTTCACGATGAAAGGCACTCCGTGACATCGTCACTAAAACCAGCACGATCAACACGACAGACAAGGAGATCAAGTTAAATCCGCGCAGTGCCATCCCGATCAAAGCAAAAGCCGAAACACCATAAATCATATACAGCGAACGTTTAGTCCGTCGGTACAGAGACGGTGCAAGCAGTACATACAACAAGCCGGCCATCAAAAAGAAACTGTTCGCAAGCAACAACAATTCATGCGGCAGACGGGCTTCCAAATATTCATACTGTGTCGAGTTTGGCGGCAAAATCGCCAGACCCCAAATCGCGATGCCGGCGAGTAACGTAATCAAGGCCAATGTAAAATGTCGGACTTTACTTAAAAAACGTAACTGAAGCCGCCAGATGACGCCGCCGACCTCAACCGACGGGCCGACAATCGGTTTATCCTCAATCATTTTGACGACCGGACCGCTGAACTCACGTGCCGAGAAAATGACCCCGATCACAAAAGGAATCAAATAATATACAAGACGATAAATCAACAATCCGGTAAGGACGATACCTTCTTCGACGCCGGCACGCTGCATACCGATCAAAAAGACCAAGTCAAACGAACCGAATCCTCCCGGTACCATCGAAATCAGACCGGCTGTCGCGGCGATGATGAAGACGCCGATGACTTTAGAAAAACTGACATCCGTTCCGAGGGCCGCCAAAATAAAATAGACGACGACTCCCGCACTGAACCATTCCGCAAGCGATACAAGCGAATAGAGGGCGATCGACGACGGACGGATACTGCTGCTCCCCCGTCGGAAAGTAAACAACAGATAGACCGGGAAGAAGAAGGCAACACCGATGATGACCGGCCATAACCATTTCTTTAAATCCAACACTTCAAATGCCGGAAAGACGTTTAATAAGGATAATGCCGATAAAATCGATAATCCGCTGATCAGTGTCGGTGCCATCCAACCGATGGCTTTCAATAACCGGGTTCCTTCGACGAACGGTCGATAGAGGGCGGTTCTGACCCCCATTCCGGCAAGTCCGCCGAAACCGATGATGCCGTTAAACGAGTTGGCAATCCAGGATGCCCGGAAAATCAATCCGATCGGAACCTTCACTTGAAGCGAACGCAATAAAAAGAAATCATAAAAGAACATCGTCGCGACCGCTGCAAGCCCCGATACAATCAATAAAATAAACTTCCAGGACGGAATTTGCTGAATCGCCCGAATCGATTCCTTTAACGACAGACTTCTTAATTCGTTTTGACCCTGATAAAAAATGAATGCAATCAAGATAATCGGCAAAATGATTTTCGCCACTGTCAACACACGTTGTTTATTGAATCTCATTTCACGACCTCCTTTGATTTTCTGACAAGATGCATCAGGCGGAGCAAGAGAAGACTGGCTCCGACGGCAAGTCCGATGATCAATCCCCACCAATACCCATCCGGTCCAAGTTCCGTAAACCGCTCAAAATAAAATCCGAGTGGTAGTCCGATGACCCAGTACGCGGTAATCGTCAAAATAAACGTGACGTTGACATCTTTGAATCCGCGAAGTGCCCCTTGAGTGGGTGCCGCGACTGCATCGGATAATTGAAAGAAAATCGCTAAAATCATGAAATGAGCCGCCATTTTGATGACTGCCGGATCGTTGCTGTAAAGTGCCGCAATCCGTTCATTTTGAACGTACAGCAGTCCACCTGAAAACAAGGAAACGACCAGACACAGCAACAAGCCGATCCACACGTACTGGACGGCGTCCTTGACCCGCTTGGCTCCCATCTCGAACCCGACCGTAATCGTCAGGGCTGATGCGGCCGAGAGTGGAATCATATAAACGAACGAAGCAAAGTTAATCGCTGCCTGATAGGCTCCAATGACGACATCGCCGTAGGCGCCAAGCAGCAAAGTCACGGCTGAAAAGATACTGACTTCCGAAAAGATTGCTAATCCAATCGGTGCACCGAGCAATACCAATTCTTTGATTCGAGTTACATCCGGTTTATAAAAACGACGGAGAATCCCGAGCCGTTGAAACAGTTCACCTTTCAAGACGACACCAACAACCGCGATACATAAAATCCAGTATGTGATGGCTGTTGCCACTCCTGCTCCAATCCCGCCCAGTTCCGGAAAACCAAACTTTCCGAAGATAAACAGATAATTGAAAGCCACATTAATGGGTAAAGAGAATAATAATAACGTCATTGTGATGTTCGATTTGCCTAACGAATCAATTAAGGTGCGCAGGACAAAGAAGACGAACATCGGAATGATTCCAAAACCTAACATGACGAGATAGATGCGGGCAACATAACGTGCCTGATCCGATAATTCCATTTGGTTCAAAATCGGATTCACGAGCACGAGTCCAAGCAGAACCGTCAAAACGATGATGACGACGGAGACATACAATGCCTGAATCACGATCCGCTTCACTTCCCGCTCTTTTCGTGCCCCCATTGCTTGGGAGACAAGCGGTGCCACGGCTAATAAAATACCCGTCAATCCTGTGTAAACCGGTGCCCACAGACTGGCTCCGACGCCGACGCCCGCTAAATCAGCCGACCCATATCGTCCGGCCATGACCGTATCAAAAAAACTAATTAAGTAAAACGCTACCTGTGTGACCAGAATCGGAAAGAAAATCTTCATGAACTGTTGAATCTTTCCCGATAGCGTAGTTGTCTCTAACATTGTTCCACCACATTCCAGGGCAACCTGCACCCTATTTTTATTGAAGCATTCAAGTTTGCTATTTGTTCTACGTAAATTATTTAAGGAGGGATTCATTTGAATCATCGTGATGCGGAAAATTTAACTTTTGAATTACTCGAGACCTGGTCGACATTTAATCATTATGCCGAGGAAGCCCAAACATTTAAAAACCCGGAAGACGTTCACCAGGCGCGGATCCGTTTACGTAAATTAATCACCTTCGCGAAGTTAGTCGATCAAACGGAGGAACCAATCTATCTCATCTGGAAACGATTGATGGCTGCGTTCGGTCAAGTCCGGGATCTTGATGTTCAACTCAGTCAACAAGGTGTCACTTCTCCGATTGAGCAGTTATTCGCGGAACACCTCGCCTTACAACTGCAAGGCAAACGGGCCACGTTACTCGAAACGATGCATCTGTTGATTTCCGACGAACTCGACCGCTCCGTCCGTCGATTTTTAGCCGGTCGCTTGACGAAACAATTAAAACGGATTGATGAAAAAGATCTTCTTCAGACAGTTGAAAAACGATTCGACAAAAAGAAACTTCATTATGAAAAAGTTCAGCATAAGGAAGGGAATAAGCGTATTCAGATGATGCATGAGTTACGGCTTGCAACAAAGTTCTACCGCTATACGGTCGAGTATTTACGTCCGTATACCGATTTCCCGAAATCGTCCGTCGACCGGTTAAAACGGATTCAAACCCAATTAGGTGACATCAATGATACGTATAACCGCCTCGAACGCTGGCGTCTTTTCAGCGTTCCTGACGACGAGCTTGCGCAACAACAAAAAGAAATCACCCGTCTTGAGAAAAAGCTTTCGAAACTGCTCGATCAACTGTCGTTTGATTAAGGATGACGCTGGACGAGCAACTCCAGCATCTTCGTTCCGGCAATCGAATTTCCTTTCAGGTCAAGTGCCGGTCCGAAGATACCGATTCCAAGGTCCGCCATGTCGAAGTCACTGCGACCACAGGCCACGATGGCACCCGATACCCCGCTTTTTCCGGGTAACCCGACCTGGACTGAAAATTCACCGGACGCATCGTACATGCCGCATGTCGTCATGATCGCCCGGATGATCCGTGCATTCCGGCGGGAGATGACTTGATTCCCGGATGGTGTTTTTCCGGATTGACTTAAAATTTTCCCCATCATCGCGAGTCCTTTACAATTGGTCAAAATCGCACACTGTTTCGTATAAACATCGATGATTTCTTCCACATTTCCTTCGATGACTCCATGATACCGCATGAAGTACAGCAGAGCCCGGTTTAAGTCGGTCGTCTCGAATTCGGACTTCGCGACCTCTGCATCGTATTTGACCATATCGAGTTCGATATCCAGCAGATCGGCAATGAATTGGCGTAACCGGTTCAGCTTATCGGCTGCATCTTCCCCCGGTAACATGCTCGTCACAGCGAGTGCTCCGGCGTTGATCATCGGATTCAGGGGTTTCGTCGGAATCGTCTCTTCAAGCTTCGCAATCGAGTTGAACGCGTCTCCCGTCGGTTCCATACCGACCTTCGAGAACACGTAATCTTCACCAAATGTCTCGAGGACAAAGGCTAACGTGATGATTTTTGAAACACTTTGTAAGGTGAACATCGTTTCGGCGTCTCCCGCGGATACAAAACTGCCGTCTGCATTACAAACAGCGATTCCGAGTTGGGTCGGTTCCGATTTTGCCAGTTCTGGTATATAACTCGCCACCTGCCCGAGCACCGTATAGGGGCGGCATTCAGCGATTAATTCTTCTAGTTGTTGTTGCGTTACGTTCATCGGAGTCCCTCTTCCTGTCGTTTTCATTAGCTTATCATGCTTTTTCGTCACGAGGTATGCCGTTATTCTTTTTTAGTTTTCCTTCTCATTCAAAAGGTCGTCTCTCCCCTGACTGTCAGAGGATGAGACGACCTTTTAAACTATAGTTTAGCGGATAACGAGTTCTGTACCATCTGTATCGATCGCCACATGCGAACCATCCTGGATGGATCCACTAATCAGAGCCCGTGCCAGTTTCGTTTCAATCGTCCGCTGGATATACCGGTTAATCGGACGGGCACCGTACTGTGGTTCAAACGCTTCATTGAAAATTAACGTTTTCGCCGCTTCTGTGACATCAATCGTAATTTCACGACCTGACAGACGTTCTGCCATCTTGCTGACGGCCTTGTCGATGATCCGTTCGATTTCCGCCCGGTGGAGAGGATGGAACAGAATCGTGTCATCAATCCGGTTCAGGAATTCCGGCCGGAAATACTTTTTCAGTTCTTGGCGGACCGCTTCTTCTTCGGCCGCATCAATATCACCGTCTTTTGCTGCTTCGAGTAAAATATGCGATCCAATGTTCGATGTCATGATGACAATCGTGTTCTTGAAATCGACCACCCGTCCTTGCGCATCGGTCAAACGGCCGTCGTCCAGTACTTGAAGTAAGATATTGAAGACGTCCCCGTGTGCTTTTTCGATTTCGTCAAACAACAGCACCGAATACGGACTCCGACGGACGGCTTCTGTTAATTGACCGCCTTCTTCATAACCGACATAACCGGGAGGTGCTCCAACCAGGCGGGAAACGTTGTGTTTCTCCATATACTCGGACATATCAATCCGGACGATGTGTTCTTCACTGTCAAACATGGCGGCTGCAAGAGCTTTCGCAAGTTCCGTTTTCCCGACTCCTGTCGGTCCAAGGAACAGGAACGAACCGATTGGACGATTCGGATCTTTGATTCCTGCACGCGCCCGGATGACAGCATCCGAGACCAGCCGGACTGCTTCATCCTGACCAAAAACACGTTCATGCAACGTATCTTCTAAATACAGTAACTTTTCGCGTTCCCCTTGTGCGAGACGGCTGACGGGAATTCCCGTCCACTTCGACACGATATCGGAAATCTCTTCGTCCGTCACGGCTTCCCGGACGAGTTCATGCGCGACGTGTTCCGCTGATTCTTCCGCCACTTTCAACTGATTTTCAAGTGCCGGAATCTGTCCGTATTTGATTTCCGAGGCTGTATTCAAATCATACCGTCCTTCAGCTTCCTGAAGAGCCAGTTTTGCTTTTTCAAGATCTGCCCGCAACTGCTGGACATTTTGGGAACTGTCTTTCTCGCGTTCCCATCGTGTCCGGAGCGCACTTTCGTCTTCCCGGACAGAACTGAGTTCCTGTTGCAGGGTCTCGAGTCGTTTCCGGGATGCTTCATCGGTTTCTTTTTTCAGTGCGGCTTCTTCGATTTCAAGTTGCATGACACGGCGGACGAGTGAATCCAGTTCCGCCGGCATCGATTCCATATCGGTCCGAATCATCGCACACGCTTCATCGACTAAATCAATGGCTTTATCGGGCATGAAACGGTCCGTGATGTACCGGTCTGACAGGATGGCTGCCGCAACCAGGGCATTATCATGAATCCGGACACCATGATGGATTTCAAACCGTTCTTTCAGACCACGTAAAATCGAAATCGTATCTTCGACATCCGGTTCCGCGACCAGCACTTGTTGGAAGCGGCGTTCAAGTGCAGGATCTTTTTCGATGTACTTCCGGTATTCATCTAAAGTCGTCGCACCGATACAGTGCAGCTCTCCGCGGGCAAGCATCGGTTTCAGCATGTTTCCGGCATCCATCGCGCCTTCGGTCTTCCCGGCACCGACAATCGTGTGCAATTCGTCGATGAACAACAGAATTTGTCCTTCTGCTTCCTTAACTTCATTTAAGACCGCCTGAAGACGTTCTTCGAATTCACCACGGTATTTGGCACCCGCGACAAGCGTACTCATATCGAGGCTGAACAACTGTTTGTTTTTGAGACTCTCCGGTACATCGCCCCGGACAATCCTTTGAGCCAGTCCTTCGACGATTGCCGTTTTACCGACCCCAGGTTCGCCAATCAGGACGGGATTATTTTTTGTTTTCCGGCTGAGAATCCGGATGACCCGGCGAATCTCGTCATCCCGTCCGATGACCGGATCCGTTTTACCGGACCGGAAATCCGCGACGAGATCCCGCCCGTATTTCTTCAGGACATCAAAGGTCGCTTCCGGATTTTTCGTCGTCACCTTCCGGTTGCCCCGCATCTCGATGATGGCTTCCCGCAAGACCTGTTCGGTCACACCCTGACTCCGCAAATATTGTGTCGCCGGACTCGATTGTTTCACAAGACCTAACAATAAGTGCTCGACAGAAACGTAATCGTCTTGCATCAAACGGGCTTCGGTTTCTGCTTCCGTCAACACCTGCAATAAGGAGTTGCTGATTCGCGGCGTCGAGGATTGACCGAGCGCCGGTAACCGTCCGAGTGCTTCATTGACGCCCGTCTCCAACTGGTCGATCCGTTGATCGAGTTTCTCAAAAACAATCCGTGCAATGCCTTCTTCTTGTGAAAGCAAAGCCAGCAACAAGTGCCACTCTGTAATCTCACTGTGTCGACGCTGTTTGGCAATGGCTTGTGCCGATACGATGGCTTCATGTGCCCGGTCCGTTAATTTTTCGAAATCCATTTTCCCGTCACTCCTTCACAGATAAACGATTTTCCCACTCTTCATAAAACGATGGTTCCATTTCCGGTAATTTGACTTCCAGTTGAACCAGCAAGGCACCGCGGTGTCCCTCCCGGTTACTGAGTCCCCGATTCGGGATCCGAAGACGGGCTCCCGGTTTTGTGCCGGGCTTGATTTTTAATTTGACACGTTTTCCTTCCAACGTATCTGCCACGACTTCTCCACCGAGAACAAATACCGTCGGATAGACACGGACAGTCGAGATGACATCGGTTTCCTGCCGGCGGAATTGATCATCATCCTTCAGGTGAATCGTCACGTACACATCTCCCGCAATTCCTTTACGGTTGCGTTTCGAACTTTTCCCGCGTAACCGGACTTTTTTCCCGTCATACAAATCTTTCGGCAGACTCAT
Source organism: Exiguobacterium sp. R-39 (assembly GCF_049942815.1). Classification (NCBI taxonomy): domain Bacteria; kingdom Bacillati; phylum Bacillota; class Bacilli; order Caryophanales; genus Exiguobacterium; species Exiguobacterium sp. R-39. The sequence continues at coordinate 492,105 of NZ_CP187965.1, read as the reverse complement.
TTGAATGGCTCCTGTCGCCAGTCGGATCGTCACCTTGTCATTCTGACTGAGATGACTTAACGGAACCGTCAATTCGAGTTCTTCGTCCGTTTCTTCCGGTTCTTGACTAAAAAACGAACCGAACATATCTTCAAATCCAAACGATTGCCCTGCCGATCCCGCCGTCCGGGATTGACGTCCGTTGAATTGGCGGAAAAGATCGTCATAGTCGGCTGACTGTCCATAACCCGCTCCAGCCATCCGTTCATAGTTACTTCCATATTGATCATACTGTGCCCGTTTTTCTTCATCCCCGAGGACATCAAACGCTTCCTGGATATCTTTGAAGCGCTGATCCGCACTCGCTTCCTGATTGACGTCCGGATGGTATTGTTTCGCAAGCTTCCGGTATGCCCGTTTGATTTCCTGGTTCGATGCCGTCTTCTCGACACCAAGCGTTCGATAATAGTCTTTCGCCACGCTGATCACTCCCTTAACTTTTTGTTCTGTATCTTAATTATAGAATTGGTCAGTCAATTGGTCAAATATAGTCAAACTTTTTTTGACGATTCTTTTGTTCTTTTCACTTTACGCATTTTCCTCAAACAAGTTTCGCTCCAGGAAACCATGATATACTGACAACTAGCATTATGAAAAAGGAGCGATCAAGACATGGATGGTAAAAAACGCGCCGATGTTAAAATCGGACAACACGTCAGTATCGTATTAAAACAAGACCAGCGGACAGGTAAACGGACGGAAGGAATCGTCAAGGATCTGTTGACCAAGTCGCCGAATCACCCGCACGGAATCAAAGTCCGTCTCGAAGACGGACAAGTCGGTCGGGTTCAAGAAATCTTATAAGAGAGCACATGAAAAAGACACCCGTCTTCCGGTCATCATCGGCCGGAAAACGGGTGTCTTTTCGTCAATTACTGGACTCTTCGAGATAACGTAAGGTCACTTCGATTAAAATACGGGCTGCATGCTGCATCGCCTGCTCTTCAAAGTCAAACTTCGGGTGGTGATGGGGATAAAAGGTTTCGTCCCCTGCTCCCGTGAAGAAAAAGGTGCCGGGTACTTGTTGCAGATAATACGCGAAGTCTTCGCCGCCCATCGTCGGAGCAATTTCAAAGACGTGATCCGCACCCATGATGTCAGACGCAACGGTCCGTAAAAGGTTCGTTTCTTGCGGATGATTGACGACCGCCGGATATCCTCTTTCGTACGTAAACGAATAGGTCGCCCCTGCCGCGTCACACACGCCTTTAATCGTCCGTTCCATTTCGTGGACGATTTGCTCAGCGACTTCCGGATCAAATGTCCGGATTGTCCCGGTCAGTTCCGCACTGTCGGCAATGACATTAAACGTATTCCCGGCATGCAGTGTTCCGATGGTCAAGACCGCTTGCTGAAGGGGATCGAGTCGGCGGCTGACGATACTTTGCAACTCTTTGACGACCGTCGCCCCGAGTACGACGGCATCAATCGTTTCGTGTGGCTTCGCGCCATGTCCCCCGCGCCCGAACAACGTCAACTCGAACTTATCGGCCGCTGCCATGACAGGACCGATCCGGTAACCAATCGTTCCAAGTTTCGTCGTCGACCACAGATGGGTTCCGAAGATGACATCGACACCGTCGAGGCATCCGTCGGCAACCATGTCCCGTGCCCCGCCCGGAACGACTTCTTCCGCGTGTTGGTGAATCAAGACGACGTTCCCTGCCAACTGTTCTTTCTGACGGACCAGAATTTCGGCGACGGCAAGTAACGTCGCTGTATGGCCGTCATGTCCGCATGCATGCATGACACCGGGCACGGTCGACCGGTAATCGACGGTTTTTTCATCCTGAATCGGCAACGCATCAAAGTCTGCCCGCAGTGCGACCGTTTTTCCCGGTTTTCCTCCGCGAATCGTTCCGACTACCCCCCGGCCACCGACACCGGTCCGGACTTCAATCCCAAGCTCCGTCAATCGATCCGCAATGAATTGCGGGGTATCGACCTCATGAAACGACAACTCAGGATGTTGATGTAAATACCGACGCCGTTCGACCATCACTGGAAATAACTGCTCCACCATCTCTTCCACTGTCTGTTTCATTATGTACGCCCCCTATTTTTTACTGTGCAACATCTTGACGCTTTCCCGTGTATACTGCAGCCGTTCGATCGTATCGTCATAATGGACGGCAGCATAGGATAAAAACAACACATCAATCGCAAACAACTGGGCGAGACGCGAACTTAAGGCCGCACTGCGTAACGGCGCTTCCGGCGCCCGTGACGTCCATAAGGCGATATCCGCCAACTGGCTGACCCGGTTATCCCCGAACCGCGTCAAACTGATGACTTTCAGCCCGCGAATCTTGGCAAGCCGGATTAACTCGACGACTTCCTCGGTTTCACCACTGTAAGAAATCGCAAAAAAGACATCATCCGGACTGGCGTTCGCAAGAATCGTCGCGACGAGATGTTGATCCGATTCCTGAATCGTCAGTTTCCCGACGCGTGTCCATTTTTGTGCAGCATCCAACGCGACGACGTTCGATGCCCCGATTCCGTAAAAGTAAATGGCGCGTGCCTGGTCCAAGACATCCGCCGCTTCGGCAATCCGGTCTTCACTCAATTGTTTCGCCGTATCTTGTAAGGCTTGAATGCTGTTGCTGACCGTTTTTTCCACTAAGTCAGCAGGCCGTTCATTTTTTTCAATATCATGATACCCCTTTAAATCGGTTCGTGCCGTATCCGCTGAAATCCGCATCCGCAGTTCTGGATATCCTTTTAAACCGAGTGCCCGGCAAAAACGGACGACCGCTGCGGCACTTGTTCCCGATTCCTCGGCTAAATGATGAATCGTCATCCCCGCGATTTCATTCATATGCGATAAAACAAAATCAGCGACTTTCCGCGAAGAAGAAGGCAACTCTTCGTGGACGGCGCTAATCTGTGAAAAAATACCACCTTTCATGCGACCCGCTCCCTTACCATGGATTAAAACAGGCGAATCCAGCGTGTCTCTGCTGATTCGCATGATGCTTCTTTTCTATTATGCGCCTTCAAGACGGCTTTCGTAAATCTAAAGAAATCTGACAATAGTAAATCGTTGTTTTGTTGTGCTTAAAAGTCAGCTTAGACTCAACAAAAAAGACTCCTGCTTGCGCAAGGAATCTGTCTGTTCAAATGAAATCAACGGATTTTGACAATCGGTTTTTTCGTATCCGGCTCGATGAATAACATCGCTTCCGTATCGCCGTTCAAGTTCGTGACGGTAATCGTTGTCGGGACATTCCGATTGTATTCCCAACGATTTTCGAGCAAGTAGGTCACGTATTGAATGAACGCTACGAGTTCTGCTTTTCCGTAAAACTGAACCGGAATCTTGATTTCCAACTTCTTCAGTTCACCTTCCTGATAAAAGCCTTCTCCCATCATACCGGTGTAGTTCGGGAAATAGTCTTCGAGGCGGTCCTTGAACAAATCAAACTTCGCGGCATCATCACGGACATCGTTCGTCGCGGCACCCGATGGGTAGTAATAATATTTTTCATCATAGTTCTTCCAGTCGTTCGAACTGATCTGATTGCCGCGCCCGATAAAGGCGGAAGATACATAATGTCCGGAAACCGGTGACCCTTCACTTTCCTGCAAATACAAGGCGACGTGGATCGGTGTCGTTTTGATACCGTCCGTTTTCCGCATTTTCTTGACCAATTCATTTGCCATCCGTTTTCCTTCTGCGATGACTTTTTTCTCGTCGAGTTTCACGGTATAGGTCGGACCGTAGTTTTCATCCTGGAAAACATATTCGCTGTTTAAGACTAAAGCGACGGATGTCCCGCCGAGTTCGAGTTTTTTATCTTCTTCCAACATGTAGTCCTGTTCCAAAATGTGCGATAGAATCAAAGGAGACTTTTGGTTTTTTTCTTTGTAAGACTTTCCGGTCGTATAGGCAGGGTTCAAGCCGTTCGGATCACTGACACCATCCCCGGCTTTTCCTTTTCGTAACAACCACTGGGCAATTTGATCGGCCTCGAGCAGTTGTCCTTCTTGATAATAGTATTTATCCGGAGCAAAAAATTGAGTGGAGTGACGCATCAATCCGGTCTCGATTTCATCCAACTCCAGGCGTGAACTGACTCGTTTTTGTGTCATCCCGCGAGCGACACTCGGCCGGAACGGTAAGACGGTCCGGTAATAGGAATCGGTCGTATCAATCGCCGGACTGACGACAGCCTGGACTTCTTTTCCTTGTTCACTCTCTGTAATGACTTCTTTTGTATCGCTTTTTTGTGATAAATCAAACGAACACGCGCCGAGGAATAATGTACTCGTCAACGTCAACGCGACTATTTTTTTAGATTTCATCTGTTTTCGCACCCCATGTTTTCAAAATCGTTCTCTCTATCATAACAGAATAGTTTTCCATCGGGGAAGGTGTAGTTTTTCCCTGATTTTCAAAAAAGTATATCCTGCTTTTCAGCAGATGAAAGGATTTTTTTATGAAACGACGACTTCTTGGTCTTCTTCTTTTGATTGCCGGCATCCTGCTCATTCTTTGGCCGATGTATACCAATCATCAAAAACAACAGGCCGCTGACGAACTAAAACAGCAATGGACACAAAATTTAAAGGCGGTCGATGCCAAGGAAACGAAGAAACCGGTCGCAACAAACGGTAGCGGCTTACTGACGATTCCATCACTTGATTTTGAACAGGTCATCTTAGAAGGTGCTTCGACGACCATTCTTGATCAAAGCATCGGTCATCTGAAAGGAACCGGCGCGCCCGGTAAAGGGAATTACGCCTTAGCGGGACACCGCAGTTTCACGAAAGGACTGCATTTCAACCGTCTGCCCGAGTTGAAAACGGGTGCACATGTCATCGTGACGACAAAAAGTCATCGGTATACCTATCAAATGAAGACCTCACAACTTGTCAAACCAACGGATTTGTCCGTCTTAAATCAAGACGTCAAACAAGCAACCCTTACACTGATTACGTGTGATCCGCCGGAAACGGCAACCAATCGTTTGATTAAACAAGGGATTTTAATCAAAACCGAATCGTTGTAATTCTCCGTACACTTCAATACGAAACAGGGAAGGCGCATGATGCATGCCACCTTCCCTGTTTTTATTTAAATCATCTGTTTGACGGATTTTCTGTTACCCTTCGTATTTCGCCAACTCTTCAAGCAATTGTGTTTCATTCCAAATCTCGATTCCGAGCGACTCGGCTTTCGTTAATTTCGAACCGGCTTTTTCTCCGGCTACCAAAATGTCCGTTTTCTTACTGACGCTGCCGGTCACGTCCGCACCAAGCAACTCGAGCCGTTTCCCGGCTTCTGAACGCTTCAGTGATTCGAGCGTTCCGGTCAACACAATCGTTTTACCGGCGAGCGGTGCATTCGATTGATCGACCCGTTGTCCTAGAAACTGTTGGTTCAGTCCGAGTTCTGCTAAGTCCTTGATCAAGGCTTGCGCTTCCGGATGTTCAAAATACTTCGTCACAGAATCGGCAATCTTACTGCCGATTCCATCAATCGCTAAAATATCTTCATATTCCGCCTGTGCGATGCCGTCGAGTGAATCAAACCGCTCTGCCAGCAGGTACGCCGCTTTTTGACCGACCAATCGAATCCCGAGACCAAACATCAACCGTTCCAAAGAATTTTGCTTCGACGCTTCAATCGCAGTCAGAAGATTATCGACCGACGTTTCACCCATCCGTTCATACGTCAACAATTCATCCCGGTCGAGGCGGTACAAATCGGCGAGCGTCCGGATGGCTTCATGTTCATACAATTGACGCACGACTTTTTCGCCGAGACCGTCGATATTCATCGCTTGACGCGAGACGAAGTGAATGATGCCTTCGACAAGCTGGGCCGGACACTCCGGACTGACACACCGAATATCCGCTTCGCCTTCCAATCGAACAAGTTCCGACTCGCAGGCCGGACAATGAGCCGGAAATTCGATCGGTTGTTCGTTCCCTGTCCGTTCTGAAACGACAACGCTGACGACTGCCGGTATGACGTCTCCGGCTTTTTTGATGATGACTTGATCGTGCAGTCGAATATCTTTTTCCGTGATGAAGTCCGCGTTGTGCAATGTTGCATAACTGACGGTTGATCCAGCGACGACGACCGGCGCAAACCGGGCGCGCGGCGTGACTTTCCCTGTCCGTCCGACACTGAAATCAACTTCTTCGACTGTCGTCATGACTTCTTCTGCGGCAAATTTATACGCCGTCGCAAAGCGGGGACTTTTCGCCGTGAAGCCAAGTTCTTCCTGATCGTCATACCGGTCAACTTTCAGGACGATACCGTCGATTTCATACGGTAAATTAGAACGTTCCATCGTCCAGTGGGCAATGTAGGCTAAAATCTCTTCGACCGTCTCACACGTCTGCATCTCCTTGTTCGTCGGTAACCCGAGCTCAGCCAGCTGAAGCATCGCTTCGCTGTGCGAACGGGCACTCAGTGTATTGACACCGACACCGTAGACGAATAAGGACAGATTGCGGGATGCCGTAATCGACGAGTCGAGCTGGCGTAAGCTCCCTGCTGCTGCATTACGCGGATTGGCGAACAAGGCTTCCTCACGTGCTGCCCGGTCCGCATTCAAGCGTTCAAATGATTGTTTCGGCATATAGGCTTCCCCTCGGACTTCGACCGTCTCATTTCGACGTAACCGAAGGGGTAAGGCTTTGATTGTCCGCAGGTTTTGTGTAATATTCTCGCCGACCGTTCCGTCGCCCCGCGTCGCACCGCGGACAAGTTGTCCGTCTTCGTACTTCAAGGAAATCGCAAGTCCGTCAAACTTCAACTCTGCCACATACGTCGTCGACCGGCCGAGTGAGCGTTCGATGCGGGCGACCCACTCCCGGATTTCTGTTTCGTCAAAGACATTGCCGAGCGATAGCATCGGTAAATCATGAGTCACCTTCTCGAAGGCATCGAGCGGCGCAGCACCGACGCGTTGCGTCGGTGAATCTGGCGTGATCAGTTCCGGATGTGCCGTTTCAAGTTCCGTCAGTTCCCGTAACAATTGATCATAGGTGCTGTCCGGAACAGTCGGTTGATCCTGGACGTAATATTCGTAACTGTATTGGTTCAACTTTTGGCGTAATTCCTCGATTCGTGCCTGTTCTATCATCTTGACGCCTCCACTCATACCTTTTTGATTGGTGCGAATTTCGCAAGCAACCGTTTGACACCGACTTCCGGGAAGGCGATATCGATTTCTAAGCTGTCCCCTGCTCCGCGTGTCTGAACGACGGTTCCGCGTCCCCATTTTCCGTGTTCCGCTTTGTCACCGACGTTCCAGCCGAGTGATTCTGCGCCTGATGTCTTCATCGCTGTCGGTTTCGTGACCGATCGGCCGATGACGGCTTTTCCTTGCGGTACCGGTCGATCTTCCCATGGCAATGGCTTCGGTTTTTTACCGGTCCGTTCCAATACTTCCTCCGGTAATTCGGCAAGGAAACGGGATTCGAGATTGGCATTCGTCCGGCCATACAGTGAACGCATCCGCGCGTGGGACAAGTACAATCGTTTTTCAGCCCGCGTAATTCCGACATAGGCGAGACGACGTTCTTCTTCCATTTCGTCTTCATCCTGCAGGGAGCGGCTGTGCGGGAACAATCCTTCTTCCATCCCGATCAGGAAGACGATCGGGAACTCGAGTCCTTTTGCAGAGTGTAACGTCATCAAGGTGACCTGTTCCCCCGGATCACTCTCATCCAGTGAATCGACATCGGCGACCAGCGTCAAATCCGTTAAGAACGCGATGATCGTTTGGTCTTCCGGATCGGCTTTTTCGGTCTCTTTTTCAAAGTTTTGTGCGACTGTGATGAACTCGTTGATGTTCTCGAGACGACTTTGTGCTTCGAGTGTTTTGTCTTCTTTTAAGACTTGGCGGTATCCGGTTTTCTCAAGGACTTCTTCCACCAGTTCGGACAGGCTGATGAATTCCTGCATTTGCTGTAAGCCAAGAATCATTGTCCGGAAATACGTCAGTTTCGCTGCCGTTTTCGGGGCAATGCTCGACAATTCGATGTCGCGGATCGCTTCCATCAATGACACGCCTTGCAGGTCGGCAAAATCACGCAGTTTATCAATCGTCGTCGCTCCGATACCGCGTTTCGGTTCATTGACAATCCGGGCAAATGATAAGTCTTCGTTCGGATTTGAAATCAGGCGCAGGTACGCCAGGACATCCTTGATTTCTTTACGGTCATAGAACTTCGTGCCGCCGATCATCTTGTACGGGACATTGGATTTCAGCAACGTTTCCTCAATCGCCCGCGATTGGGCATTCGTCCGGTACAGAATTGCGACATCGTTTAGTTTCATGCCGTAACGCAATGCATTCCGGATTTCCTGGACGATATAAAACGCTTCTTCCCGCTCATTTTCCGCTGTATGGACAATCAGTTTTTCGCCTTCTGCGTTTTCCGTCCACAGTTTCTTATCTTTCCGGGTACTGTTGTTTTGAATGACATGGTTCGCTGCATCCAAAATTCGTTTCGACGAACGGTAGTTTTGTTCGAGCAGAATGACTTTCGCTGTCGGATAATCTTCCTCAAACGACAGGATGTTTGCGATATCGGCTCCGCGCCAGCGGTAAATCGACTGATCCGAGTCCCCGACGACACATAGGTTCTGGTGGGCTGCTGCCAGGAGATTGACGAGATCATACTGGGCTTTGTTCGTATCTTGATACTCATCGACATGGATGTATTGGAACTTTCGTTGATAAAACGACAGGACGTCCGGATTTTGTTTAAACAGTTCTGTCGTCTTCCCGATCAAGTCATCAAAATCAAGGGCGTTGTTGCGACGCAGGACCGCTTCGTATCCTTTATAAATCTCAGCAACCGTTTTTTCATACGGATTCGTGACGATGGACGCGTAGAACTCGGCACTGCGCAGTTCATTTTTTTGACTCGAGATAATCGACAGCATCGACCGGGGATCCCACTTCTTCGGATCGAGGTTTTGTTCTTTTAAGACGAGCTTCAGTGCTGACTGTTGATCGCTCGAATCAAGAATCGTGAAGTTTCGGTTATAGCCGATTTTTTCGATGTCACGCCGTAACATCCGGACACACATCGAGTGGAAGGTCGAGACCCAGATGTCATTCGCGACACCGCCGACCAACCGTGAAATCCGGTCACGCATCTCACGTGCCGCTTTATTCGTAAACGTAATCGCCAGGATATTCCACGGAGCGACCTGTTTTGCTGCCATCAAATAGGCAACGCGGTGTGTCAGGACACGGGTTTTCCCGGAGCCTGCTCCCGCCATGATCAAGAGCGGTCCATCGGTGTGTTTGACTGCCTTTGCTTGTTCCGGGTTCAATCCGCTGACAAGCTGTTCACTTAAATTAAACATCTAAATAGCCTCATTTCTATATTCCGAACTTTTGTTCTTATATTTTATCGTGTTGCTGCGACAGTCGCAAGTGCCGCTTCTAAATTGTCATAGATGATGTTGCCGACGACGATCGTATCGGCATGTGTCAACATCTCCTGTGCCCGTTCGATGGAATCAATACCACCGCCGTAGAACAGACGGCCTTGCTTCAAGACCCGTTTGACGGAGGCGACGAGTGACGGATCACCATACATACCGCTGTACTCGAGATAAATGATCGGCATCCGAAAGACACTGTCCGCCAGTTGCGCGTAAGCGACCACTTGATCATCATTAAGAGGTTTTGCTTGTGTGACACGGGCGACCTTGGCGTCAGCGTTCAGGACGATATACCCTTCCCCGATCAGATCTTGATGCGCGAGCATATGTCCGACTTCTTCCAGCGCTTCGACTTGCTTGTCAATCACGTGCTCAAGCGTTCCGCTGTTGAGGACACTCGGCGTCAAATATGCATCAAATCCCATCGTCGCGGCCTCAAGCTCCGATACTTCCAGTGCCACAGCGACCGGATACCGCCGCAAGCGCATCAGTAAATCCAGTGTCGCATCGAGGGTGATATCATCGGTCCCTCCGACGATGATGGCATCCGTTCCCGAAGTCGCAATCGCTTGAAGAGCAGCCTCTTCAATCTCTTTTGCCGGATCGAGTTTAAAGACATGACGCCATTCGTTATAGGGTAACAACATGTTCGTTCCATCCTCTCTTCTCATTCTCTGTACCCAGTATAAAACAAAATCCCATCTCGCGCAGAGCGGGATGGGAGAAGCCATTCAAGTCCGGACCTGGCGTTTCGTTAACAACGCGGCAAGCCCCAGTGCAAAAAAGGCATAAAGGACGGCAAACGCCCACGGTTCTGCCAGGAAAAAACCCAGGACCGGGATATCCAGTAACGGGGAATCCGGCGAACAGAGCGCCCGTCCGTTGACGAGTGCTAAAAACGGTAAAGCCGGCACCATAAAGATATAACCAAAGTTGATCCAAAATGTCCGATTCACGTCACAACCTCCTTAACCGATGATGACTGATTCTTTCGGATAATTGTAATTCCGTTTTGGTTGATTCGCCTTCAGCAACAGGACAAACGAAATAACACCAATCCGTCCGATGAACATCAGGACGGATAAGGTCCATTTGCCGACATCGGATAACTCATTTGTAATTCCAAGCGACAATCCGGTAGTTCCGAACGCGGAACAGGCTTCAAAAAACAGCACGAGGAACGGGGCATCTTCAAAGATCAGCAGGACAATCAGTCCAATCATCGTTACACCGGTCGAAACGACGATGACGACAAAGGCTTTCCAAATGTCCGACTGTCCGATCTCGCGTCCAAAAATCTTGATGCCGTATTCGCCGCGAATAAAGGCGATGACACTGAGGACGGCGACGGCAAATGTCGTCGTCCGAATCCCTCCCCCAACGGAGGACGGCGACGCTCCGATGAACATCAGAATTGACAAGACAAAAATCGAGGCTTGCGAGAACGACGTAATATCGACCGTCGTCAGTCCGCCGTTTCGGGTCGTCACCGATTGGAACAAGGCATCGACCATTTTTTCATTGACCGGCAATCCTTTAAACGATTGATTCCACTCAAACAGCAGCAGACTGACCGTTCCGAATAAAACCAGGATGAAGAACGTCGATGCGGTTAATTTCGTGAATAATGAAAAGTGATACGGTTGACGGGTCGCTTGACGGGTCGCCCGATACGAGATGTACCGACGGACTTCAACGAGGACCGGGAAACCGATCGCACCAAGCGTCAGCAGTAAAATCTGCATAAAGACGACAAATAAATCTCCCCGAAACGGAAGGAGGGATTCTCCGGTAATGTCGAACCCGGCATTGGTCGTCGCGCTGACCGAACCAAACAATCCTTGCAGCATCGCTTCGCCGAGCGTCGGAAAATATTTCGTATAATACAAACCTAAAATAAGAGCACCGATGATTTCAATTGACAGGATGATGATGATGACTTCCCGAATGTATTTGACGACCCCTTGCATCGTCGTCTGGTTCTGGTCACGGACAACCAGTTGCCGCTCCCGAAAGCCAATCCGTTTGCCGAGGATGACCCACATCGCGATATGCAGGGACATCAATCCGATCCCGCTGACCTGTACGAGAATCATGATCATGAAGTAACCGAACGTCGTGAACGTGTCCGAGACGGAGACTGTCGTCAATCCGGTCACGCTGACACAACTGACGGCCATGAAGACAAGATCCGTGAAATCCCAGTCGTAATTGCCCTGTGTCGACCAGGGTAACCCCAGTAAAATGACGCCGATGATGACGGCTACAAAATAAATAATGACGAGTGACTGGATCGGCGTCAGTTTTCGAATGAAATGTTGCAGTTTTTGTTGATACGCTAAGTCCATCAGGCTTCGTCCTCCTTCACAGAAATAGCGGATAACCGGTTAGTTATCCGCTACTTCCTCTTCTACGAGACCTAATCGTGCGAGTGCTAAGTCATAGCCACCGGAACCGTAATTCAGACAACGTTTCACACGCGAAATCGTTGCTGTCGAAGCACCTGTCGCCTTTTCGATTTTATGATACGTGTTACCTTCGCGTAACTGACGGGCGACTTCAAGACGTTGTGCCAATGCCTGGATCTCATTGACCGTCGCTAAGTCTTCAAACAGCGTATAACAATCTTCTAATGAATCCATCTTCATGATGGCTGTAAATAATTGATCGAGTTCTTTTCCACGCAATTTATCGAGTTGCATCGTCTAACTCCCTTTCCCATGTGTTGCTCTTTAACAGTTTAAAGTGCGACGTTTTAAATTTCAAGCGTCAGCGTAAAATTGCCGGGAAAAGTACTTTTTTCCGTAACACTTCATAGATGCCTTGCGGCGTAATCCGGACATACGGCAAATGGGTCGACGCGAGGAACAAGAGCGTATAAATCGGGTCTTCATACTGATAGCCGCGTGCGAATAACGCTTCCCGCAGTGCCGTCTCCTGCACAATCAAATCTTCCAGCGGTAAATCGGATGTCTGCCCCATTAAGGTCAACGGAACTTCTGCGATTACTTCCCCGGCATCGACAAGGACGACACCACCGCCGAATGATTTCATCCGGTCAAAGGCAATCTGCATGTCCCGCTTCGATTTTCCGATCAACAGGATATCGCCGCTGATCGAATACGAACTGACGAGCCCGCCGACGTGTGTCGCAAAGTTTTTCAAGACCGTATTCAGACGCCATTTGCCCTCCCGGTCAATCAGCATCAAGAAGGACTCATCGCATCCGGCAGGCAAGACTTGCATGCTTGTATCGTGTTCGACCTGATACAGCTTCATGATGACCGAATTGACCATCTCAAGACCAACCGGCATGCTGAAGGAAAAGTCCTGTTCGGTTAACTCAATCCCGACTTGCGAAGCCGGCATCAAATCCATCGCCCGGTCCAGCGCTTCGACCGGATAACACGGAATATCATTTCTCCGGACCCAGGTGCCGCGGGCTACGACATCGACCGGTGTCGGCTTATCTTTCGCTTCAAGGATGTTTAAATGCGCAATTCGTCCGGGTGCGATACTGCCGAGCAGATGATCGAGGTTAAAGTGACGCGCTGCATTATAAGACGCAATCCGGTAAGCTTCTTCCGGAGCAATCCCTGCAGCAAGCATCAATCGGATCGTCTCATCCATCAATCCGGCTTTATAAAAGGAAGGTGTCGATCCGTCCGTCGTCACCAGCACTTTTTCATAATTTTGCAGTCCGGCTTCGACGAGACCGGCAAAGATATCCGGTAGATCCGGGCGAATCGAGGAGTAGCGGATGGTCGTCGTATAACCGAGTTCGAGGCGGGTCAAGGCTTCTTCGACCGTCATCGCTTCATGATCACTCGTCACGCCGAACAATGCCATTTTCGTCAGGGTCTTGGCGGAAGCACCGGGAAAATGTCCTTCAATCGGCTTGCCGAGTTTCATCGCATCCTGCATCCATTGCAACAGCTCGTCGTCGCCTTGCGACAGTCGCGGCCAGCCCGTTAATTCACCGGCTTGGATGACTTGTGGATGTTTCAGCCACGCTTGAATCCGTCGGTTATCAATCGTGATGCTGTCGGCATCCAGTTCTGTTTGAGCATCCAGTCGCGCCCACCAGTACATCGATGTTGGAAGGTCTGCCAGTGCGTCGACCTGCGCAAACGCTTGCTCCGTCGGCTCTAATAAAAGCAGCATATTATCGTTGACGAGTGTCGTCGTTCCGCGCTCTGCCGCAAATTTTGCAAGTGTCGCCGGATTATACAATTGGAACGGATGGGCATGCGGTTCGATGTAACCCGGGACGATGAATTTTCCCGTCGCATCGTAGACTTCATCCGCCGTTTCCGGCATGTCCGGTCCGACGTAGATAATCCGGTCGCCGCTGATCCAAATGTTGGCTGTCCGCCATGTTTTGAGTCCTTGATTTAAGTACGTCGCATTTTCAATCACGAGTGTAGGTGCAAGCTTTCCGTTGATGACCGCTTGATGCGTGCGGACTTCTGTTTTCGTCCATGGGGACCGTCCACAATTTTTTTTCATGAAAGCTCGACCTCCTTTATATTTGAAAACGCTTTCTTATATTTCTTATACTAAAATGTTACCGGAAAAGTTTCAAGCTTATTCGTCGTCAATTCGAGTCATTTCGCCAAAATAACACAAAACTGCCATGGAAGACAAGTCATGTTCTGCCGTACCCGTCAAAAAAGCCGGCCCTCTCACACTGATGTGAGCAGAACCGGCTTATGGAAAGCAAGAAATTATGTCGTGCGAAATGCTTTTTTGGCGATATCCGTCCGGTAAAAGAAGCCGGTCCGGTCAAATGAATCAAGTCCGCTGTAAACGCTCGCTACGGCCTGCTTCATGTCTTTTGCCTTCGCCACACAGACGAGGACACGTCCTCCGGCCGAAAGAATCACATCATCATCCCCTGCGGCCGTGCCCGCGTGGAAGACAAGGAGATTTGACCCGATTGTATCTGCTGGGACAGGCTGACCCGTAACCGGTTGTTCCGGATAACCGTTCGCCGCGATGACGACACCAATGACCGCTTCATCCGACCAGGCGACTTCCGGAATGTCACCCTGCATCAATGGCATGATGACGTCAAGCAGCTCCGTTTCAAGCCGCGGCAAAATTACTTCTGTTTCCGGATCACCGAAACGGGCGTTGAACTCAATGACGGATGGTCCGCGACTTGTTAACATCAGACCCGCGTATAAGAAGCCGGTAAACGGAATCCCTTCGCTTGCCATCTGCTCGACAAGCGGACGGAGGACACGTTGCATCGCTTCTTCCGTCACGGCCTGTTCGTCAAATTGCGGCAAGGGACTGTACGCCCCCATTCCGCCTGTATTCGGGCCGGAGTCCCCGTCAAAAGCCCGTTTATGATCTTGCGACAGGACCATCGGAATGACGGTTTCTTCATGTACGAAAGCCATCAGCGAACATTCTTCACCGACGAGACATTCTTCAATCACGACACTGCTCTGCTGACCGAAATCGCCGCCAAAAATTTCGTCAATCGCTTGAACAGCCTGTTCAATCGTCGTCGCAACCGTGACACCTTTCCCTGCTGCCAGTCCGTCCGCTTTGACGACGATCGGTGCACCCTGCCGACGGATGTAAGCAGTCGCTTCAGCCGCTGATGTAAAGACGGCATGGTCCGCCGTCGGGATACCGGCCCGGTCCATCAAAGCTTTCGCAAATTGTTTACTGCCTTCAATCGCTGCTGCTTCGCGGGACGGTCCGAAAATCTTTAGGCCGGCTGCTTGAAACGCATTGACGATTCCGAGCACAAGCGGTCCTTCTGGTCCGACAATCGTCCAGTCGATCTGCTCTTCCCGTGCGAACTGAACCAATTCTTCAATCGCGTCTTCCCGGATCGACACACAGACCGCTTCCGTCATCCCGACGTTGCCGGGTGCTGCATACACTGTCTCGATCCGGACATCCTGTGCCAATTTCCATACGAGCGCATGCTCGCGTCCACCTTTACCGACTACTAATACTTTCATTCGGCTCGCCTCCGCTTAGTGTTTAAAATGACGCACGTTCGTAAAGATCATCGTGATGCCGTGTTTGTTGCAGGCATCGATTGATTCCTGATCACGGATTGATCCGCCCGGTTGGATGATGGCTGTAATCCCGGCCGCTGCTGCTGCTTCGACCGTATCGTCCATCGGGAAGAACGCATCCGAGCCCATTGCAGCCCCAATCGCTTTCTCGCCGGCTTGCGTAATCGCGATATTCGCTGAACCGACACGATTCATCTGTCCGGCACCGACGCCGACCGTCACTTCATCTTTCGCGATGACGATGGCATTCGATTTCACGTGTTTGACGGCACGCCAAGCGAGTTTTAAGTCTTCCCATTCAGCGGCTGTCGGTTTCCGGTCTGTCACGACACGTGCTGACGCGTCATCGAGTGTCTCATCGTCACTGTCCTGAACAAGCATCCCGCCGGCAACTGCCGTATAGCGGATTGCTTGAACCCGTTTGACATCCAGTTCCAGTAACCGGAGATTTTTCTTCGCCGACAGTAACGCAAATGCGTCTTCCGTAAAGGATGGAGCAATAATGATTTCAAGGAAAATACCGCTCAGTTGTTCCGCTGTCGCGAGATCGACTTCCCGGTTCAAGGCGACGATTCCGCCGAAAATCGAAACTGGATCCGCTGCATGCGCACGACGGAACGCTTCATCAATCGTCGGACCGACGGCGACGCCGCATGGATTCATGTGTTTGACGACAACGGCTGCCGCTTCGCGGAACTCATCAAGAATCTCCAGTGCTGCATTGGCATCCTGGATATTGTTATAAGACAATTCTTTCCCATGGAGCTGTTTCGCGGATGCGAGTGAAGCCCCGCGGTAGATCGGGGTTTTGTAGAAGGCAGCCTCCTGGTGCGGGTTTTCTCCGTACCGTAAGTCCTGCACTTTTTCGAGCGTAATCGTCAATTGATCGGGGAACTTTTCACCCGTCTGTGTCAGGAAGTAATCGGCAATCAACGCATCGTACGCCGCTGTGTGACGGAATGCTTTGGCTGCCAGCTTTTGACGGGTTTCGAATGTCGTTCCGCCCAGATGAATTTCCTCGATGACCGCCTGATAATCGGCCGGGTCGACGACAACCGTCACGGCGGCATGATTTTTGGCAGCCGAACGGATCATGCTCGGTCCACCGATATCGATGTTCTCGATCGCATCGGCATACGAGACATCTTCATTCATGACCGTTTCTTTAAACGGATAGAGGTTGACGACCACAAAATCAATCGGTTTGATCTGTTGTTCCGCCATCTGTTCGCGATGACTTTCAAGGTCTCGGCGTCCGAGCAGTCCACCGTGAACCATCGGATGGAGGGTCTTGACCCGACCGTCGAGCATTTCCGGGAATTGTGTGACTTCACTGATGCCAATGACCGGAAGTCCTGCTGCTTCAAGGGCTTGATGTGTCCCGCCTGTCGAAATCAATTCGATCCCTGCTTCATGCATCGCTTGTCCCAGTTCGACGATACCTGTTTTGTCTGATACGCTGATTAACGCTCTCATACGTTTGCCTCCTCTTTCATCCACTCTTCGATGACTTGCGGGTACAATCCGTGCTCCACCTGCTGAATCGCCTGTTGGAGCGTTTCCCGTGTCATATCCTCTGTGATCCGAACCGCTTCTTGTGCGATGATCGGTCCTGTATCCATACCTTCATCGACTATATGAATTGTAACACCTGTGATTTTGACTCCGCCACGAAATGCTTGACCGATCGCATCTTTTCCCGGAAACGCCGGGAGCAGTGACGGATGGATGTTGACGATTCGTCCGGCATAATGCGACAGCAGGACATCTCCAATCAACCGCATGTATCCGGCTAAGATGATCCGCTCCACATTTCTCCGTTGTAACTCAGAAACGATTTCCCGCTCGAACGTTGGTTTATCCGGATACTCCTTGGCTGTAAACACAAACACATCACAATTACGTGCGCGTGCCCGTTCAATCACTTTCGCTTGTTTTTGATCACAGACGACGAGTTCAATCGTAGCGTGCAGACGTCCTTCTTCAATCGCTTCGAACAATGCTTCGACATTACTGCCACTTCCCGAGGCAAAACAGGCGATTTTCATTGATCGACTCCATGGATGCGGACGCCCGGCTCACCCGTGACTGTCCCGATTGTGTAGACCGTCTCATTTTCACGGGCAAGACGTGCCGTAACGGCATCGACATCTTCCGGTTTGACGATCATCATGTAGCCGATTCCCATGTTGAAGACGTTGTACATATCGTGACGCGGCACGTTTCCGGCTTGTTCGAGCCAATCGAAGACCGGTAACGTCGGCCATTTTTTCGGGTCAAACGTCGCACCGCATCCTTCAGGAAGAACACGCGGCACGTTTTCGTAAAAACCGCCGCCCGTAATATGGACCATCGCCTGAATTTTTTCTGTCTCAAGGGCCGCTTTGACCGCTTCGACGTAAATCCGGGTCGGCATCAGTAATGTATTGCCGATCGTACTGCCGAACATCATCAGCTCATCTTCATACCGCAGACCGCTTTCAGCGACG
The DNA here is from genome assembly GCF_049942815.1 of Exiguobacterium sp. R-39. Classification (NCBI taxonomy): domain Bacteria; kingdom Bacillati; phylum Bacillota; class Bacilli; order Caryophanales; genus Exiguobacterium; species Exiguobacterium sp. R-39. Next base: position 474,109 of record NZ_CP187965.1, on the reverse strand, counting down.
ATTTTTCGAACGAGTGAGAAGCCGTTCGAATGGACACCGGATGAAGCGAGACCGAGAATGACATCTCCCGGTTGAACGTGTTCTCCTGTGATCAATTTTTGTTTTTCGACGGCACCGACGGCAAAGCCGGCAATATCATACTCACCGTCTGCATACATCCCCGGCATCTCGGCCGTTTCCCCGCCGATCAGGGTACAACCGGATTGGACACAGCCTTCCGCAACACCGGCGACAATCCGCTCGATTTTTGCCGGAATAGCTTTCCCGAGGGCGATGTAATCGAGGAAATAAAGAGGTTCTGCGCCTTGGACAATGATGTCATTGACACACATCGCGACACAATCAATCCCGATCGTATCGTGCTGGTCGAGGGCGAAAGCAAGCTTCAGCTTGGTGCCGACGCCATCCGTCCCGCTGACGAGAACCGGTTCTTTCAGATTCAATTGGCTGAGGTCGAACATTGCACCGAAACTGCCGAGTCCCGTCATGACTTCTTTGCGCATCGAGCGGGCCACGTGTTTTTTCATTCGAGAAACGGATTCGTATCCTGCCGTCAGGCTGACACCTGCTGCTTCGTATTGTTTACTCATGCTTTGTTCCCCCATCTGTTCAAAGTTTAGCTTCTAATTCCAACGTACCGATCGGCGTTGGATATTCGCCTGTGAAACAAGCCGTACATTGACCTTTTAACGGTCCTTCAAATGGTCGGTCGATCGCATTGACCATTCCGTTGACTGTCAGGAACTCGAGCGAATCGGCTCCGATTTCCCGGCAAATCTCGTCGGGTGTCAACCGGGCGGAAATCAATTCATCTTTGGAAGATGTATCGATGCCGTAATAACACGGATTGGTGATCGGCGGTGCCGTGATCCGGACATGAACTTCCGTTGCCCCTGCTTCCCGTAACAGTCCGACGATGCGACGGCTCGTCGTTCCGCGAACGATGGAATCATCAACCATGATGACCCGTTTACCGTTAACGACTCCCCGCAGCGCCGATAGTTTCATTTTGACACCGCGTTCGCGCAATTCTTGCGACGGTTGAATGAACGTCCGACCGACATAACGGTTTTTGATCAAACCCATTTCATACGGAATGCCGCTCGCTTCCGCGTACCCGATGGCTGCCGAAATACTCGAATCCGGCACACCGGTGACGACGTCTGCTTCGACCGGTGCTTCTTCGAACATCTTTTTGCCAAGTGCTTTTCGTGCCGTGTGGACGTTGACCCCATCAATCATCGAATCGGGACGGGAAAAGTAAATGTATTCCATCGAACACATCGCCCGCTCATGTGGTTCCATATACTGACGTGATGACATGCCGGACGTTGTGATCGTTACGAGCTCCCCCGGCTCGATATCACGGATGAACTCGGCACCGACGATGTCAAAGGCACATGTCTCGGATGAAAAGACGATGCCGCCGTCCGGTGTTTTACCGAGCGACAACGGCCGCAGACCGTGTGGATCGACCGCAACATACAATGTATCTTCCGTTAAGAACAGGAAGGCGAATGCACCGACGAGCCGGGCCAGACTATCGGCAATCCGGTCTTCAAGCGTCGGTAACTTACTCCGTTTGACGAGGTGGGCAACGACTTCCGTATCACTCGTCGTTTGGAAAATCGCCCCTTCCGCTTCAAGTAAGTGTTTTAACGAATCGGCATTGACGAGGTTTCCGTTGTGCGCCAGCGCCAAGTCGCCCGTTCGTGATTTAAAATGGAGCGGTTGTGTATTCTCGAGCGTATTTCCCCCGGCTGTCGAATAACGGACATGTCCAATGGCATGGTGCCCTGATAAGGAATCAAGCGTCTCCTGCGAAAAAACTTCCGTGACGAGCCCTTGTCCCCGGTGCGGCAGAAGCAGTTTCCCGTCACTCGCGACGATTCCTGCTCCTTCCTGTCCCCGGTGTTGGAGGCTGTGGAGTCCGTAGTACGCTAGCTGCGCCGCTTCCGGTTGTCCGAAAATCCCGAACACCCCACACTCTTCGTTTAATCCTTTGATGTCATATAACACGCGATCGCCCCTTCCCAGTCGGCTTGCAGTGTTGAACGTGTCGCTTCGATGAATGTATCGTTTGTCTTAATTTGCAAAGCATCTTGATTGGTAACGTATCCTAATTTATACGCTCCTGTCTGCTTGACGAAGGCTGCTTCCTGTTCCGGCTTCACCGTCACGACGAAACGTGATTGCGATTCACTGAACAGGTGCAGGGCTGGTCCGTCAAATATCACGTCAAGACCAAGCGTCGTCCCGAATGTCATCTCGGCTAAGGCAACGGCGAGACCACCTTCTGCCACGTCATGGATCGCCGTGACAAGTCCCGCTTGAACCGCCGCTTGCAAGGCGAGTAACCGTTCTTGTTCGACGGCTAAGTCAATGTGCGGTGCTTTGCCGAATGATTTTTCGAATTGCAGGTATTGCAGTTCACTGCCGCCGAATTCCGCTGTCGTCTCTCCGAGTAGGTAGACAGCGTCGCCTGCTTGCTTGACGTGTTGTGTCGTAATCCACTCCGTTTGTTCGTGGAGACCGACCATCCCGACGACCGGCGTCGGATGAACTGCTTTTCCGGCAGATTCGTTGTATAAGGAAACATTCCCGCCGATGACCGGCGTCTCGAGCACACGACACGCTTCGGCCATTCCGGCCGTCGCTTGCTGAAGTTGCCAGAAGCCTTCCGGTTTATCCGGATTCCCGAAGTTCAGGCAGTCGGTAATCGCCAGTGGTGTCGCACCACTCGCAACGATGTTGCGGGCTGCTTCGGCGACGGCAATCTGTCCGCCGACAAACGGATCGAGGTAAACGAACCGGCTGTTGCAGTCGGTTGTCATCGCGAGTGCTTTGTTCGTTCCGCGAACCCGGATGACGGCTGCATCAGACCCCGGTGCGACGACCGTTGACGTCTGAACCATATGATCGTATTGATCGTAGACCCAACGTTTTGAAGCAATCGTCGGCTGTTTGAGCAAGGCCCGCCATGTTTCAACAGCATCTTCGACGACCGGTAACGTTTCATCCATTGCTTGGAACTCTTCATAATAAGCCGGGACACGGGATGGTTTGTTATAAACCGGTGCTTCTTCCGCGAGTGCATCGACCGGTACTTCAGCGACAATCTTACCGTGGTGAACGAGACGAAGCACTTTCTCGTCGATAACTTCTCCGACATGCACCGCATGGAGTCCCCATTTGCTGACGATGGCTTCGATCTCTGCTTCGCGTCCGCGTTCGACGACGAGCAACATCCGTTCCTGTGATTCCGATAACATCATTTCATAAGCTGTCATCCCGGTTTCGCGCTGAGGGACGTCATCAAGATGCATCTCGATGCCCATACCGGCTTTCGAAGCCATCTCGGCTGACGAGGACGTCAGTCCGGCGGCGCCCATATCCTGCATCCCGACAAGTGCCGGATGACCGACGATTTCAAGACAGGCTTCAATCAACAACTTCTCCATGAACGGATCTCCTACCTGAACGGCCGGACGTTTCGCTTCGGTATCTTCCCCAAGATCTTCTGAAGCAAAAGTCGCTCCGTGAATGCCGTCACGACCGGTTGCTGCACCGACGTACATGACCGAGTTACCGGCGCCTTTTGCGAGACCCTTTTGAATGTCTTCGTGGTTGATCAAGCCGATACACATCGCATTAACGAGCGGGTTGCCTTCATACGAATGATCAAATCCGACTTCTCCTCCGATGGTCGGAATCCCGACACAGTTCCCGTACCCGGCGATTCCAGCGACCACCTGTTCAAACAGTTGATTGACACGCGGCGTCCCGAGATGACCGAACCGAAGTGAATTCATCAACGCGACTGGACGGGCTCCCATCGAGAAGATATCACGGATGATGCCACCGACACCGGTTGCTGCACCTTGATACGGTTCAACGGCTGATGGATGATTGTGGCTCTCGATTTTAAAGACAACGGCTTGATTGTCACCAATGTCGACGACACCTGCTCCTTCACCGGGACCTTGCAGGACGCGTGGACCTGTCGTCGGAAACTGGCGTAAGACTGGCTTCGACGTTTTATATGAACAATGTTCCGACCACATGACGGAAAACAAGCCGATTTCCGTATAGTTCGGTTGGCGTCCGAGTAAGTTGACGACCATCTCGTATTCTGCGTCACTAAGTCCCATTGTTGCGTAGATCCGTTGTTCCTGAATTTGCTCCATCGTTGGTTCAGACTGTTGTTTTAACATGGTGTGCCCCCTGTTTGACGAGTGAAGTGAATAACTTAAGTCCATCCGTTCCGCCGGTCAGCAGCTCGACTGCCCGTTCTGGGTGCGGCATCATGCCGAGGACGTTCCCGGCTTTGTTCGTGATGCCGGCGATGTCGCCGCGTGATCCGTTCGGGTTATCCGTATACGTAAAGGCAATTTGACGGTTCGTCTGTAGCATCGCGTATGTGGCGTCATCGCAGTAGTAGTTGCCTTCTCCGTGTGCGATGGGAATCGTTATCGTTTCCTGCGCAGCATAGTCTGATGTAAAGCGTGTCTCGTTGTTTTCGACCTTCAGTTCAACCGTGCGGCACATGAACTTCAGTCCCGTGTTGCGGTGTAAGACACCCGGGAGAAGTCCGGCTTCAACAAGAATCTGGAACCCGTTGCAGACGCCGAGAACCGTTTTGCCTTCTGCCGCAAAGCGTTTTACCTCTTCCATGATCGGTGAGAATTGAGCAATCGCTCCACACCGGAGATAGTCCCCGTAAGAAAAGCCGCCCGGCAACAAGACGCCGTCATATCCTTCGAGAGACGTTTCCGTATGGAAGACGTATTCCGCTTCTTCACCAAGCGCATCTTTCACAGCATGATACATATCTAGATCACAGTTAGATCCGGGAAAAACGATAACGGCAAACTTCATGCGGTCGTCACCTCTTCTACATCAAAACGATAATCCTCCATCACAGTATTAACGAGCAGCTTCTGACACATCTCATGAATCATCGCGTCTGTCGTTTCATCCGCAACGAGCAACTCGATCCGTTTACCGATCCGCACTTCTTCGACACCCCCAAAACCAAGCTGAACAAGACCGCCTTTAACCGCAACACCTTGTGGATCTAAAATACTTTCCCGTAATGCGACTGCTACTGTAACCTTTTTCATTGTCCGTTTCCCCCTAGGCGATTGAATAGTGTTTGGTACGTGTCGATGAGTGATCCGATATTACGGCGAAAGACATCTTTATCGAGATGTTCGCCTGTTTCCTTATCCCATAACCGGCATGTATCCGGTGAGATCTCGTCTGCGAGTAAAATCTCGCCAGCCGGTGTTTTACCGTATTCGAGTTTAAAATCAATCAATGTGATTCCTTTTTCATCAAAGTAAGGACGTAAGACATCGTTGACACGGTTGGCTTCCTGTTCAAGCAAGGAAAGCTCCTCTGTAGTCGCAATCTTCAGTAAATTGATGTGTGCCGGTGTGACAAGCGGATCGCCTAAGCTGTCATCTTTATAATAAAACTCGACGATCGGTGTTTCGAGAACCGTTCCTTCTTCGATGCCCAGCCGTTTACTCAGGCTGCCGGCGACGACGTTTCGAACGACGACTTCCAGTGGAATGATCGTGACACGACGTACGAGCTGTTCGCGCTCCGATGTCCGTTCAATGAAGTGTGTCGGAATTCCTGCCGCTGCGAGGACCTCAAAAAAGTGGCTCGTTAAGCGGTTGTTCAGTTCTCCCTTACCGGCAAACTCTGCCTTCTTCTCTCCATTAAATGCCGTAGCTTCGTCTTTGTAGACGATGCGGAGCACATCCTGATCCTGCGTCGTGTATAATCGTTTTGCTTTTCCTTCATAAAGTGGTTGCATCGATTTCGTCCCCCATGATCCTAAGATGTAGACGGGAGTCAGACTCCCGTCTCAGGTTGATTAGTTCAAGCCACACCGTTCAAAGATTTCATCGACCCGGCTCGTATGATACGTCGGATCAAAACAAGCATCGAGTTCTTCTTCTGTAAAGAGTTCTTGAATATCCGCTTCCTGCCATAAGACATCGCGGAACATGATTTGTTCTTCCCATGCCTGCATCGCCCGCGGTTGGACGAAGTCGTACGCCGCTTCACGTGACCAACCTTTTTCAATCAAGGCGAGTAAGACGTGACCGGAGAAGATGACACCAAACGTCCGGTCCATGTTGCGTTTCATATTTTCCGGGAAGACCGTCAGATTTTTAATGATGTTACCGAACCGGTTCAGCATGTAGTTGAGTAATCCCGTCGCATCCGGCAAAATGATCCGTTCCGCAGACGAGTGGGAGATATCGCGTTCATGCCACAGCGATACGTTTTCGTACGCTGTCACCATATGCCCGCGGATGACCCGGGCAAGACCGGTCATGTTCTCCGAACCGATCGGATTCCGTTTATGCGGCATCGCCGATGATCCTTTTTGACCTTTAGCGAAGAATTCTTCGACTTCACGGGTCTCCGTTTTTTGCAGACCGCGAATTTCCGTCGCCATCTTTTCAATCGATGTCGCGATTAAGGCAATCGTCGACATGTAATGGGCATGACGATCACGTTGCAGGGTTTGCGTCGAGACCGGTGCCGGTTTCGTACCAAGCTTCTCACAGACATATTTTTCGATGAACGGGTCGATGTTCGCAAACGTTCCGACCGCTCCCGACATCTTGCCGTATTCGACTGTTTCCCGTGCTGCCTCGAACCGGACTTTATTGCGTTTCATTTCTTCGTACCAAAGGGCCAGCTTCAGACCAAACGTCGTCGGCTCGGCGTGTACGCCGTGTGTACGTCCCATCATGACCGTATATTTATGTTCGTTGGCTTTGACTTTTAAAATCTCGATGAAACGATCGAGATCGGCCGCCAAGATATCATTGGCTTGTTTCAACAGATACGATAACGCCGTATCAACGACGTCCGTTGACGTCAGTCCGTAATGAACCCATTTGCGTTCTTCGCCAAGTGTCTCCGATACGGCACGTGTGAAGGCGATGACGTCGTGTCGTGTCTCCTGTTCAATCTCATTGATGCGGTTGACATCAAAGGAAGCTTTTTCCCAGAGCAACTGGACATCTTCTTTTGGAATCACGCCAAGCTCACTCCAGGCTTCACATGCTAAAATCTCAACTTTCAACCAGGCTTCGAATTTGTTCTGTTCTGTCCAGATCGCTTTCATTTCAGGACGTGTATAGCGTTCGATCATCTAACCGTCTCCTTCCATATCTGCAGGCGCTCAACTTCGGCTAACGCTTCTTCGACCGAATCAGCCAAGATGTTCAGATGCCCCATCTTCCGCCCCTGTTTTGCGTCCTGTTTTCCGTATAAATGGACTTTCGTCCGCGAGGATAACATCGGTAATGCCTCGTCTAATGCCGTGATATGCTGACCTAGGATGTTCGCCATGACGACCGGTGTCGTCAAGCGGGTGTCGCCAAGCGGCAGTCCGCAGATAGCGCGGATGTGCTGCTCGAACTGTGACGTCTCGCACGCATCAATCGAATAATGACCCGAGTTGTGCGGGCGCGGCGCCAGTTCGTTGACGATCAGTTCGGAGCCGACGACGAACAGTTCGATTGCCAGTGTGCCAATCAAATCGACATCGTTTGCGAGACGTGTCGCCAGTTCAATCGCTTTTTGTTCCAAGTCGATTGGGATGCGGGCGGGAACGATTGACAGATGCAGAATGTTGTCTTGATGGATATTTTCACTGACCGGGAAGACCTTCGTTTCCCGCTCGCTTCGCGTGACGATGACGGAAATCTCCTGATCAAACGGTAACCATTTTTCAGCAACATATTCGGTTGCTTCAAAGGTCTTCATCGCTGTTTGTAAATCCAGCTCTGTCCGAATGACCGTCTGGCCTTTCCCGTCGTAACCAAAGCGGGCTGTTTTCAAGACGAATGGGAGACCTAACTGCCGTTTGGCTCCAAGGAGATCTTCACTTGTCTGAACTCCCTGATACGGTGCCACCTTGTAACCAAGCTGTTCAATCAGTTCTTTCTCCCGAATCCGGTGTTGGGTCCGAAACAAAAGCTCTGTCCCGTGAATCAGTTTATAACCGATTGCTTCCGCTACTTCGTGTGAGATATTCTCAAACTCATAGGTCACGACGTCTGATTCAGCAGCAAGTCGCTTTGCGGCCTCGACATCCGTGAACGGTGCTTGAATCTGTTGATCCGCTACTTGCGCACACGGTGCGTTTTCAGTTGGATCAAGTGTGATGAGCGAATAGCCCATTTGGCGTGCAGATAAAGCCATCATCCGACCTAATTGACCTCCACCTAAGATACCAACCCGTTTCATGTCAGATGCACCTCGGAAGCGATGACGTCTCCTTCCAGTTCGACACGCATATGATCAAGAGCTCGGGCAATCCGTTCGTCAACCGTTCCAAGAATCTGAGCAGCAAGTAAACCCGCATTTTTGGCTCCGGCGTCACCAATTGCAACTGTCGCGACTGGAACACCACCGGGCATTTGGACAATGGAGAGTAAGGAATCGATGCCTTGAAGTGCTTTGCTTTGAATTGGGACACCGATTACCGGTAATGTCGTCTTCGCAGCAACCATTCCCGGAAGATGAGCGGCTCCGCCTGCCCCGGCAATGATGACCTTGAGCCCTCGTTCCCGGGCTGACTCGGCATATCGAAACATTAAGTCAGGTGTCCGGTGTGCCGATACAACTTTCTTTTCATAACCAATGTCCAATTGATCCAGTACATCACACGTTTTCTGCATGGTCACCCAATCCGATTGGCTGCCCATGATGACTCCGATTTCTACCTTACTCATCTGCGTCTCCTCCTCTTTTTGCATAAAAAAAGCCCAAACCACGTCTAAAAGGGTGGCTTAGGGTATAAAAAGGTACGCCAAAGAATTATCGACGAACATCCATATACCCCATAGTCCAACGATTTAGGGTCGTCGGGTAGAAACTTGCAAGCCATATCCCTGCTATTATACGAGGTGTTATATTCAATCTTCCTATCACGCCTTCATCTTAACAAGACTTCGGTCCGTTCGTCAACCAAAGGCGAACAATTTAATTATCTGAAAATTCATCGTTCGGTTTTATGGATAAATTGTTGAATTCATTTCGTTCAGCATTCGGAAATTTGAAAAGCATTCAACACGAACGACAAGAAAACCACAAAAAAATACGACCCTTTCTTTTACGAAAGAGTCGTGTGTTTGAGAAGAGACCTCGATTCAGACATTCTCAGCTTCGAGCTTCGGTTTGCAGTCAAAAATGATTTGCTGACGGATGGGATACGGTTCATCATTCGCATCCAGTCCAAAAATCGGTTCTTCCCGTCGGACGGTCGGACGATAACCCATGGCATCGATCCGATCCAGACATTCACTGATCGTTTCATTTTCTTCTACGGCAACGCGCATTTTTTGTTTTTTTGCCATGAGTATCACATTCCTTCCTTATTATATATGTGAAAAAACCAAAAAAAGTCCATAAAAAAGCGGCGGCCCTTGAGCGTATGCTCCAGAACCACCGTTTGCCTGGCAACGTCCTATCCTCACAGGGGGAAGCCCCCAACTACTTTCGGCGTTCAAGTGCTTAACTTCCGTGTTCGGCATGGGAACGGGTGTGACCACTTGGCTATCGTCACCAGACGACGGGCTCGCGCCCTCAAAACTGAAGTCATCAACAATGCATCTGCTAGAACAAGGCCTCGACCGATTAGTATCACTCAGCTCCGCATGTCGCCATGCTTCCACCCGTGACCTATCTACCTCATCGTCTCTGAGGGGTCTTTCTTGATTACTCAAAGGGAAATCTCATCTTGGAGGGGGCTTCATGCTTAGATGCTTTCAGCATTTATCCCGTCCGCACGTAGCTACCCAGCGATGCTCCTGGCGGAACAACTGGTACACCAGCGGTGCGTCCATCCCGGTCCTCTCGTACTAAGGACAGCTCTCCTCAAATTTCCTGCGCCCACGACGGATAGGGACCGAACTGTCTCACGACGTTCTGAACCCAGCTCGCGTACCGCTTTAATGGGCGAACAGCCCAACCCTTGGGACCTACTCCAGCCCCAGGATGCGATGAGCCGACATCGAGGTGCCAAACCTCCCCGTCGATGTGGACTCTTGGGGGAGATCAGCCTGTTATCCCCAGGGTAGCTTTTATCCGTTGAGCGATGGCCCTTCCATGCGGAACCACCGGATCACTAAGCCCGACTTTCGTCCCTGCTCGACTTGTAGGTCTCGCAGTCAAGCTCCCTTCTGCCTTTGCGCTCTACGAATGATTTCCAACCATTCTGAGGGAACCTTTGGGCGCCTCCGTTACTGTTTAGGAGGCGACCGCCCCAGTCAAACTACCCGCCTGACACGGTCCTCCAGCCGGATGACGGCTGCGAGTTAGAGACTCTATGCATGAAGGGCGGTATCCCAAGGGTGACTCCTCCGAAGCTGGCGCTCCGGTCTCGACGTCTCCCGCCTATCCTGTACATCATGCACAAAGCCTCAATATCAGGCTGTAGTAAAGCTCCATGGGGTCTTTCCGTCCTGTCGCGGGTAACCTGCATCTTCACAGGTACTATGATTTCACCGGGTCTCTCGTTGAGACAGTGCCCAAATCGTTACGCCTTTCGTGCGGGTCGGAACTTACCCGACAAGGAATTTCGCTACCTTAGGACCGTTATAGTTACGGCCGCCGTTTACTGGGGCTTCGGTTCAAAGCTTCGCTTGCGCTAACCCATCCCCTTAACCTTCCAGCACCGGGCAGGCGTCAGCCCCTATACGTCATCTTGCGATTTAGCAGAGACCTGTGTTTTTGCTAAACAGTCGTTTGGGCCTATTCACTGCGGCTCTACTCAATGTAGAGCGTCCCTTCTCCCGAAGTTACGGGACCATTTTGCCGAGTTCCTTAACGAGAGTTATCCCGCGCGTCTTAGAATTCTCATCCCGCCTACCTGTGTCGGTTTACGGTACTGGCACCTTCCACCTCACTAGAGGCTTTTCTTGGCAGTGTGAAATCGTGACCTTCGTCCCTACGGGACTCCGCATCGTTCCTCGACTTTGGTGCCTGACGGATTTGCCAATCAGACGGTCTCGAAACTTACACATGCACTTCCATCCGCATGCGTCACTATCCTCCTGCGTCCCCCCATTGTTCAAACGGTGGATCGGTGGTACAGGAATATCAACCTGTTATCCATCGCCTACGCCTTTCGGCCTCGGCTTAGGTCCAGACTAACCCTGAGCGGACGAGCCTTCCTCAGGAAACCTTGGGCTTTCGACGGAGGGGATTCTCACCCCTCTTTTCGCTACTCACACCGGCATTCTCACTTCCAAACGCTCCACTGCTCCTTACGGTACAGCTTCACAGCGGTTTGGAACGCTCCCCTACCATTCCTTACGGAATCCGCAGCTTCGGTGGTATGTTTAGCCCCGTTACATTTTCGGCGCGGCGCCACTCGACTAGTGAGCTATTACGCACTCTTTGAATGGTGGCTGCTTCTAAGCCAACATCCTAGCTGTCTAGGCAGCGCCACATCCTTTTCCACTTAACATACACTTTGGGACCTTAGCTGGCGGTCTGGGCTGTTTCCCTCTTGACTACGGATCTTATCACTCGCAGTCTGACTCCCGAGTATAAGTTGCCGGCATTCGGAGTTTAACTGAATTCGGTAACCCTGTGGGGGCCCCTAGTCCAATCAGTGCTCTACCTCCGGAACTCTCAACCTCGAGGCTAGCCCTAAAGCTATTTCGGGGAGAACCAGCTATCTCCAGGTTCGATTGGCATTTCACCGCTACCCACACCTCATCCCCGCACTTTTCAACGTGCGTGGGTTCGGACCTCCAGTCAGTGTTACCTGACCTTCATCCTGGACATGGGTAGATCACCTGGTTTCGGGTCTACGACAACGCACTATGGCGCCCTATTCAGACTCGCTTTCGCTACGGCTCCGCCTCATCAGCTTAACCTCGCGCGCTATCGTAACTCGCCGGTTCATTCTACAAAAGGCACGCCATCACCCATTAACGGGCTCTGACTACTTGTAGGCATACGGTTTCAGGATCTATTTCACTCCCCTTCCGGGGTGCTTTTCACCTTTCCCTCACGGTACTGGTTCACTATCGGTCACTAGGGAGTATTTAGCCTTGGGAGATGGTCCTCCCGGATTCCGACGGGGTTTCACGTGTCCCGCCGTACTCAGGATCCACTCTGGAGGGAAAACAGTTTCAGCTACAGGGCTGTCACCTTCTTCGGCCGACCTTTCCAGGTCGTTCACCTACTGTCTTCCTTTTTGACTCCGTATAGAGTGTCCTACAACCCCGGAGAGCATGCTCTCCGGTTTGGGCTGTTCCCGTTTCGCTCGCCGCTACTCAGGGAATCGCATTTGCTTTCTCTTCCTCCGGGTACTTAGATGTTTCAGTTCCCCGGGTCTGCCTCACGCTACACTATGTATTCATGTAACATGTCCCATCCCATTACGGATGGTGGGTTCCCCCATTCGGAAATCCTCGGATCAAAGCATACTTACTGCTCCCCGAAGCATATCGCTGTTCGTCGCGTCCTTCATCGGCTCCTAGTGCCAAGGCATCCACCGTACGCCCTTCATACCTTGATCTAGCATTTTGGTATTCTAAGAACACACGTCTAATGACATGGTTATAAAAAATTTGATGTCTTGTTGATGTCTTCAGTTTTCAAGGTGCGAGTGTCTCTTGCGAGACGGAGAGACGAGCTCTCAAAACTGAACGATGGGCATGTCCCGTAAGGGACGTTTTCCTTAGAAAGGAGGTGATCCAGCCGCACCTTCCGATACGGCTACCTTGTTACGACTTCACCCCAATCATCTACCCCACCTTCGACGGCTGGCTCCTTGCGGTTACCTCACCGGCTTCGGGTGTTGCAAACTCTCGTGGTGTGACGGGCGGTGTGTACAAGACCCGGGAACGTATTCACCGCAGTATGCTGACCTGCGATTACTAGCGATTCCGACTTCATGCAGGCGAGTTGCAGCCTGCAATCCGAACTGGGAACGGCTTTCTGGGATTGGCTCCACCTCGCGGTCTCGCTGCCCTTTGTACCGTCCATTGTAGCACGTGTGTAGCCCAACTCATAAGGGGCATGATGATTTGACGTCATCCCCACCTTCCTCCGGTTTGTCACCGGCAGTCTCCCTAGAGTGCCCAACTGAATGCTGGCAACTAAGGATAGGGGTTGCGCTCGTTGCGGGACTTAACCCAACATCTCACGACACGAGCTGACGACAACCATGCACCACCTGTCACCCTTGTCCCCGAAGGGAAAACTTGATCTCTCAAGCGGTCAAGGGGATGTCAAGAGTTGGTAAGGTTCTTCGCGTTGCTTCGAATTAAACCACATGCTCCACCGCTTGTGCGGGTCCCCGTCAATTCCTTTGAGTTTCAGCCTTGCGGCCGTACTCCCCAGGCGGAGTGCTTAATGCGTTAGCTTCAGCACTGAGGGGCGGAAACCCCCCAACACCTAGCACTCATCGTTTACGGCGTGGACTACCAGGGTATCTAATCCTGTTTGCTCCCCACGCTTTCGCGCCTCAGCGTCAGTTACAGACCAAAGAGTCGCCTTCGCCACTGGTGTTCCTCCACATCTCTACGCATTTCACCGCTACACATGGAATTCCACTCTTCTCTTCTGTACTCAAGCCTTCCAGTTTCCAATGACCCTCCCCGGTTGAGCCGGGGGCTTTCACATCAGACTTAAAAGGCCGCCTGCGCGCGCTTTACGCCCAATAATTCCGGACAACGCTTGCCACCTACGTATTACCGCGGCTGCTGGCACGTAGTTAGCCGTGGCTTTCTCGCAAGGTACCGTCAAGGTACGAGCATTACCTCTCGTACTTGTTCTTCCCTTACAACAGAGTTTTACGATCCGAAAACCTTCATCACTCACGCGGCGTTGCTCCATCAGACTTTCGTCCATTGTGGAAGATTCCCTACTGCTGCCTCCCGTAGGAGTCTGGGCCGTGTCTCAGTCCCAGTGTGGCCGATCACCCTCTCAGGTCGGCTATGCATCGTCGCCTTGGTGGGCCATTACCCCACCAACTAGCTAATGCACCGCAAGGCCATCCCAAGGTGACGCCGGAGCGCCTTTCATCATCAGACCATGCGGTCTGAAGAACTATTCGGTATTAGCTCCGATTTCTCGGAGTTATCCCAATCCTTGGGGCAGGTTCCTTACGTGTTACTCACCCGTCCGCCGCTCATTCCCTTCACTTCCCTCCGAAGAGTTCCGTGAGCTTCCTGCGCTCGACTTGCATGTATTAGGCACGCCGCCAGCGTTCGTCCTGAGCCAGGATCAAACTCTCCATAAAGTGTTTGACTTGCTCGTTGTTGTGACCGAAGTCACGTTGACGAAGCTTGCGCTTCATTCATTGTTTGTATCCGAAGATACGTTTTTTTGCCTCATCGTTCAGTTTTCAAAGTTCGTCATTTCTTCCGCGTCGTGTTAGCGACTTCAATAGATTAACAGGTTCTTTCGATTATGTCAACCACGTTTTAGAAAAGATTTTTCAGCCCCAACAAACCGTTTATAAAAGGCGTCTCGCTGGAACATTTATTAATATACCAACAAAATTCGACAAACACAAGCATTATTTCAAAAAAACTTTACAAAGGATTTAAAAACCCTTTGTAAAGCCTTTAGAGTCTTAACATGCTCATTGCCGTGAAGCCGATGTTGGCCGGTCGTTCCGCCAAACGTTTCATCAGATACGTATACCAGTCGACACCATGAGGGACATAAATGACGACACGATATCCTTCAGCTGCTAATTCCTGTTGCCGCTTCGGCCGCATCCCTTGCAGCATCTGGAATTCAAATTGATCGAATCCAATTCCCTGTCGGTGGACGAATCGAATGACTTCTTGAATCATATCTTCGTCATGTGTCGCGACTTGCGTATAAGAGCCTTGCAAAAGATTTTGTTTCACGAGTTGTAAATACGTCGCATCCACCGTTTCTTTCCGCTCGATATAAATGTCTTCCGGACCCGTATAGGCACCCTTGACGACACGAACCGTCGAATGCAATCGTTCAAGATCAAAACGCGTTCGGTATAGATTGGCTTGCAAAGCGATTCCGACATTTGAAAAACGACGATGCAATTGTTCAAAAACTTGAATGATGCTTTCACATACGGCTTCTTCTTCCATATTAATCGTGACACGCAAATCAAACGTTTCTGCTGTTTCCAAAATCCGTGTCATCTGCGCAACTGCAATTTTCGGATTTAACCTTAATCCGACTGAAGTCAGTTTCAATGAGACTTGCGCATTCAACTTTTCTTCCGAAATCCGATGAATGACTTTGATGCATTCATCAGCAATCCCGATTGCATCTTGTTCCGTTTCGATGAATTCACCGAGACAGTCCACTGTGACTGCTCGTCCGTCCTGATTTAAGGTTCGAACCGTCTCGATGGTTTCTTCCGTCCGTTGTCCACCGACAAAAAATGTTCCCCCTAACGGCAGCCCCACCTTCCGCGCCGTTTCAATCAACCCTTTATGCTCCGCCAAGTATTCAAAGACAGGACCTGTAATTTTTTCAATCATGGAAACACCTCCTCTTATTTCCCTTTCCCTCCTGCATAAAAAAAACGCCTTTCTTCTATATAGAAGAAAGACGTTAACTATAAAAGGAAACTCAGTGTAACCAGATGAAGTAAGCAAGGAATCCGAGTGACATCGCGTACATGATCGGATGGACTTCCTTCGCGCGACCTTTTGCAATCATCGTAATCGGATAGAACAAGAATCCGAAAGCGATTCCGGTTGCAATGGAATACGTAAGCGGCATCATGATGACCGTCAAGAAGGCCGGAACCGCGTACTCGAACTTCTTCCAGTCAATCTGGAGAAGAGATGAAGCCATCAATACACCAACGATGATTAATGCCGGTGCTGTTACCGGTGCTGTGATAACTGCGAGGAGTGGCGAGAAGAACAATGCAAGTCCGAAGAATAAACCGGTAACGATCGCCGTCATTCCTGAACGACCGCCTGCTGCGACACCCGCACTTGATTCAATGTAAGAGACCGTAGTCGACGTTCCGAGAATTGAACCCGCGACCGTTGCCGTCGAATCTGCAATCAAGGCGCGGCCGGCACGCGGGACTTTATTTTCTTTAATCAATCCTGCCTGGTTTGCGACCGCAACAAGTGTTCCGGCTGTATCGAAGAAATCAACGAAGAAGAATGTCAGGATGACGACTGCCATCTGGACTGTGAAGATTTCGTCAAAGTGTAAGAATGCTTGACCGAATGTCGGTGCGATACTTGGTGGTGCTGAGACGATTTCACCGAGACCTGACGGGACCGGAATTAAACCAAAGATCATACCGGCAATGGCTGTGATGATCATTCCGAAGAAGATCGCCCCTTTAATTCCGCGTGTCATCAAGATAGCTGAGATGACTAAACCAAAGACAGCAAGTAATGTCGTCCCCTGCCCCAGGTTACCGAGTGACACGAGTGTTGCTTCATTGGCGACGACGATACCGCCCGTTTTTAAGCCGATGAAAGCAATGAATAAACCGATTCCGGCAGCTACTGCCATTTTAAGCGGTTCTGGAATCGCATTGATGATTGTTTCCCGAATACCAGACGCTGTTAACACCATGAAGACCAGACCGGATACTAAAACACCGGATAAAGCCGTTTGCCATGGGATCCCCATTCCGATGACGACACTGTAAGCGAAGAACGCATTCAATCCCATACCTGGTGCCAGAGCGATTGGGTAATTGGCGAGTAAGCCCATCGTAACCGAACCGATGATGGCAACAAGTGCTGTTGCACCGAAGACCGCTCCCGCATCCATTCCCGCTTCTGCGAGTGTGTTCGGATTGACGAACAAGATGTAGGCCATCGCGAAGAACGTCGTCATACCGGCGATGAACTCTGTCCGCATATTCGTACCGAGTCCATTAAAATCGAAGTAACGCGCAATCGCATTCTCCTTTTGTTTTGGTTGTTGCGGTTTCATCTGTGTGCTCATGATTGCCCTCTTTCCAAATAAGCCGTCTCAAGAAACGAAAAAAACGGCAGTTACCTAAGCGGTAAAAGCCGTTTCTTTAAGCGCACACCAGAATCAGTGCACGCCGTAGTAGGAACCTTTAAGGTGTTCCTGTAGAGACTTCCGGGCCATATCCCCAGAATTATACGGCATTATTTTTTGTTTTTTAGTGGATAATTAAAATAAGAACAGACACATCGTAGCATGCTCAAAATCGCGGGTCAACCATAAAAACGAAATTTAGTCGTTTAAATAATCCGAACGTTCGGTTTTGGAAGCGTTTTTCTCAATTAACTCACTTCTTCCAAGTTTTCCTAATTACGTCTGTCGTTCTTAAACAAGAGCGGGGATAACTGAAAACGAATCGTGATTTTTCCCAAGCCAACTACAAGAACAATCGCCAATATCCTTTTCTTATCGTAAGCTCATTAAAATAAGCAGAGGCGATGAGCCTTTTAACCACAAACTTATAAAGTATGTATATATAGATGGTCAGCGTCTTTGTACCAAGATATCGTATTCCATATAAATAAAAAGAGCGTAGCTCATAAGCTACGCCCTCTTAACCATTAACTAAAAAATTATCTTCTGTCATCTCGATTAAGTCCGTTGTTTCGATCAAGATCATTATCTCGGTCAAGTCTGTTATCCCGATCAAGATCGTTGTCTCGGTCCAGGTTATTAGTAGTACTCACACTATCATCAATATCTGCTTCTTCACGGCGAACTGTTTCTGAGACGGTTTCCGTATCCTGAACTTTCCGTTTCCCGACGACAATTTCTTCAGTAACAACATCTTGTTTTGAAACGACAACGCGTTCTTCAGAAAGTGGAACATGAATCGAATCATTTTCATCTACAAAAGCATCTGTTCTTGTTTCGCTCTCGTTGACCGGTCGACGTTCCACATATACTTCTTCGCGTTCAACAGGTACTTCGATGGATTGTTGATCTTCGACAACACGTTTGCTGACATTTACTTCTCCAGTTTGAACTCTTTCTTTATCAACGTTCAAACGTTCTTCATGCAAGCGAAGACGTTCTTCCTCTGTTCCAGCATCTGGTGCAATAGAAGATGTCCGATCCGTTTTTGAAGAGTTATCATAATCCTGATTCCGGTCCACTCCGGAAGTCGTACCGTATCCTTGATCCCCGTTCATATCTGAAGCAACACCATAACTTTGATTGTGTTTTTCGTAAGAATCCCCATACTCACTGTCTACATACAATACTAATTTGCCGTTTTGTACTTGACGGCGGTACTCTTCCGATTCAGTACGATCCAATCCCATACCACTGAATGCTCCCGCAGAAGAATCTTCAGAGAAGGCGGCCATAAATTTCCCCATGAACCCTTGATGCTGCTCTTCACCTGTAGTATCCACATGGACGTCTGTCTGGTCTTTTAACATAGAAAACGAATCTTTATCTTGTGCGACGACATACATATCGCTTTCATTGTAACCCTGTGCCTTTAATTCATTCACTTTACTTAATACTTCCGCTTGGGTATTAAACACGTCGATAAATGTATTTTCTTTTCTACTCATGACCTTCTCCTCCTTTGGGATAAACAGCGTTTAAAATTCAATGTTAAAATCAAATATCAAACGCTTACAAGTAATTTTAAATACCAACATTTTAAATTTCCCCTACTTCTTTTTTAATTAAACATTTTTTTCACATGTTTAATTAAAAGAAAGTCCGCGCTGGTTTAGCAACAGACTTTCTTCTGGCATTCCATGTTTTGCATTAATCAACAAAAAAACTAATATTTCGCCTTAACCCCTCTATACTTCTTCACATTTTTTATACATCAGATCTCATGCAAAAAAATTGAGGATTAAAAATCATCTGGAATGTTAGCTAAATATACTTTTAAAGTACTCAGACAGTAGGCCTTCTCCTCTAAATCGATCTTCTAAAACAGTTTTTACCCGCTTTAATTCATTCTTACGTGTTCGACGTGTTCGATAAGTATTCGTGAAAGATCCTAAGTAAGAATATTTATATATAGGTTCCTCAGGATACAGTTCATAAGCATGCTTTAACATGGAAATCCCTTTTTCTTCCCACTGTTCATAGTCTCCAAAGTAATAAGGAAACATGGAAATCATATAACCAAAACACCAGAGAAAATCTTCATGCGTTATAAAATGAGCCAAACCGAAATTTGTCACTTCAGTCAAAAAAGACTCTAATTCATCCGTATCTATATCTGCATCTGTAATCCCAAGCGGCCCTTGTTCGACTACGACATACCAACAAAAAAAGCCAAGTCGTACAGTCGTTTTTAAGTCCGTCGGATTTTGTTGCCATGCTTTTATAAGATATTCTTTTGCTTCATTCCAATTCTCTTGATGCTCTAATCGATCAACTTCAGGCCATGTCCAATCAATCATAGTGGTTCGCCACCTATTCCATTTCATTACTGACTTCATATTATATCAACTGTACGATACACAGCTCGGTGTGTCTTATTTTACTCCTTAGAATTTGTTGGTTCAGTTTGACGTCACTCAACAGTTCCATGATTTTAGTCGCGAAAAAAGCCCCTTTCATTCACAAATCGTGTGAACAAAAGAGAGCTTCGTTTTAAAATAGAGTTGTTGAAGGTGAAACGGACTTCCTTTCACCTGTGTCCTTTAACACGTTGGTAGGACAGGCTTCATGAGACGAATCTCCTCAGCAAGTCTAGTTCTTATTCCCACTCAATCGTTGAAGGTGGTTTCGACGTCACATCGTACAGGACGCGGTTGACGTTCTGAACTTCGTTGACGATCCGGACAGAAATCTTCTCGAGCACGTCCCACGGGATGCGTGCCCAGTCCGATGTCATCCCGTCGATTGATGTAACGGCACGGATTCCGACGGCATAGTCGTATGTCCGCTCGTCACCCATGACACCAACTGAACGAAGTGGCGGCAAGACTGTGAAGTACTGCCAGATTTCGCGTTCGAGACCGGCTTTTTTGATTTCATCGCGGAGGATGAAATCGGATTCGCGGACGATTTCGAGTTTCTCGTCTGTGATTTCACCAAGGACACGAATACCGAGACCTGGTCCCGGGAACGGCTGACGCCAGACGATTTCGTCAGACAAACCAAGTTCTTTTCCGAGTTCGCGGACTTCGTCCTTGAACAACGTATTGATTGGTTCGATCAACTTGAACTGCATGTCTTCCGGCAATCCACCGACGTTGTGGTGTGATTTAATCGTTTGGGCCGTATCTGTTCCGCTTTCGATGATATCCGTATAAAGCGTTCCTTGAGCCAGGAAGTCCATATCCGTCAGCTTCGACGCTTCTTCGTCGAATACATAAACGAATTCGTTCCCGATGATTTTTCGTTTTTGCTCCGGATCCGAGATCCCTTTTAACTTGTTGAGGAAGCGGTCCTGCGCGTCAATCTTGATGACGTTCATGTGGAAGTGATCCGCAAATGTCTTCATGACACTTTCGGCTTCCCCTTTTCGCAAGAGACCGTGGTCGACGAACATACATGTCAACTGGTCACCGATTGCTGCGTGAATGAGTGCCGCGACGACGGATGAATCAACGCCGCCTGAAAGGGCGCAAAGGACCTTTTTATCGCCGACTTCTTCTTTAATTTTTGCGATTTCGATTTCGATGAAGTTTTCCATCGACCAGTCGCCCGTACACTGACAGACTTCGAAGAGGAAGTTTTTCAAGAGTTCTTTACCGAACATCGTATGGTTGACTTCCGGATGATACTGGACGCCGTACATCTTCAGCTCTTCGTTTTTGATTGAAGCAATTGGGCACGAGACATTTGTTCCATCGACGACGAAACCGTTTGGTACCGATGTGACGAGGTCACTGTGGCTCATCCAAACCGTCTGTTCGAGCGGGAGGTTCGCATACATCGGCGATGGATCGTTGAGTGTCAACGTCGCTTTTCCGTACTCGCGGTGTCCGGCGCGTTCAACCGTTCCACCAAAGTGTTGCGACATCAATTGCATACCGTAACAAATTCCGAAAATCGGAATGCCGAGGTCAAAGATTTCTGGATCACAGCGGTACGCGTCTTCTGCGTAGACACTCCGTGGTCCACCGGAGAAGATGATACCGGCTGGTGCGATGTCTTTTACTTCCGCTGCAGTGATCTTATGCGAATGCAGTTCACTGTAAACTCCGAGATCACGAATGCGGCGTGTGATCAATTGATTGTACTGACCTCCAAAGTCGAGGACGAGGATCATTTCTTGGTCCAAATGTGCTTCCAAATCTATTCCCGCCTTTCCAATTTCATGCGTACCCCGATGAAAAAAGCCCACTCTTCCCCCATAGATAAATGGAAAAAGAGCAGGCCGCTTCACAAAAAAGTGTATACGAAGGGTCTGCTCCTTCATAGTCAGGTCGTTTAAGGTGACCCGGTAGAGACTCTCACGCCATATTCGCGAGTATATACAAAGGAGATGCATGTATGATTTACGTTGTTCCCATTGTAACTGTATCAATTCGAAAATATCAACCCTCTATCCGTCGAATGATATTTTCGAAATATTCACGTTTTTTATCAACCGATAACGATTCGCCTCCGTAGACCATCCGTTCATAGGCATCCGTCAACGGACGCATCGCATACGTTTCGTAATATCCGTCAACCTCATGCGCAAGTTCCGTCAGTGTCCGGCCGTCCTTGTAGTGGAAGCCTTGTTTGTCGAGACGGCGCAATAAGAAACGGTACATCCGCTTGAATCCTTCCGGACTATGAAGCTGGTTGCGGAAAAATAAAATCGCCGCGGTCCGGGTCAACGGTTTCCGGAACAGATACAAGAATACCAGTCCGACGATTACACCGACAACCGGCCAAATCGGAAACGATTGTTGTTCGGTCTGCGCTGCTGTCGTCGTTTGTTCTTCATCCAGCAGATTCTCCTGCGGACGTTCCGGTGTTGCGGTTTCCGTATCGGTCTCCGTATCGCGTTGCGGATTCGCTTGTTCGGTCTCATTATTCGTTTCCTGATCAATCGTATATTGTCCGGCTCCGTCAAAACTGACGGTCGGTTCGAGCGGTACCCAACCCGGTCCTTCGATATAGACTTCGACCCACGAGTGGGCATTTTTATTGCGGACCGTATAACTCGTCACGGCTGCCCCGATGACATCCGATTCGCCGCCCGTAAATCCTTTTACCCAGCGGGCCGGCAAACCGGCAGCGCGTAATAACACGGTCGCGGACGTCGAAAAATTATCACAGTAGCCGAGTTTCGTCTCAAATAAAAATTGATCGACATAATCCTGATTTTCTTCCGGTACGGCGACTTCTTCCGTATTGTATTCGAAGTTTTCCTGCTCAAAATAACTTTCGATCGCCTTCGCTTTGTCCCACGGACTGTCTTCGTCCGCGACGATCTCTTCCGCGAGATCTCGGACACGATTCGGTAACGTATCCGGTAACTGTAAATACCGGTCCTGCTCCATCTCCGACAATGTAATCGGCTCATCCGTCTGGAGCAATTCTTCCGTAAACAACGGATACGTGTATTGAATCTGATAATTTTGCTGGCGTTCCGCATCATCCAGATACGAGACCTTTTGATTTTCCGGATCAATCAACAGATTTTGCCGTTGCTTATCTACACTCAAACGGACATTGTCCCCGTTATACGGCACAAACGGCAGCTCCCGTGACAGTTCAAATGTCGCCCGTTCTTCCCGTGTCTTGACATCATCTCCGAAGTGCGAGAAAAATCCCCGCGAATCAATTTCCGGTTCTGATTTCGACAGGACCCAGCCTTTTCCGGTATAGACGTCTTTTGTCTCGACACGCCAGTAACGGCTGCCTTCACTTTCGACCTGAAAGACTTCCCGGTCGTCCATCTGGAACGGACCGCCGAGCTGCTCGTCGTTGTTGCCGTAGCCAACTTTTTGAATCCGGCTCGACGATGTGCCCTCACTCTCGAAACCATCGGTCCAGTCATACCAGCTATCCTGCCACGTCGCCGTAATGACCGGGCTTTGAACAGCAGCAACCACTGTCGCTCCGATGATAAGCAACGCACTGAGCGGACGGACGTAAGACGCCGTCGGACGTTCGCTGACTTCTGTCGCATACAACAGAAACAGTGCCAGGACGATCGGATAGATGATGAACTGTTCTCCCGAGTAATCCGTCCATGTGTCGCAGTAGGCAATGAAGCCGATGACGCCGAGCGCCAGCCCGAAAACAAAGCCTCGGTTCGGAAACGTCCGCCGCGCCAAATAGCCGATCAAAAAACTGATCAGTCCAATCGAGAAGGCAAATGCCGGACGTCCCGGTAACTCTCCGTTGATGACACGGTTGATGTCGCTCGCGATTTCACGGAACAAGTTCCACGGTGCTTCTCCGGGAATCAAAATAAAGTAAAACGAAACGAGTAACGCAAGCAGACTGCCGAGTAAAAACCAGCTGCGCCGCAGATGCGACAACAGGAGGGGGGTCAACAGGAGCGGCAAGAACGGAATGACACTCTCAAATGTCGTCAGTTCGAGTAACGGCGGCATGAAGCTCGCAAACAGTAATCCTGCAAGCAGATTCCAAATCAGTCGTCGTATCATCCGGTCGTCCTCCTCTTTGGTGTGTAGACATGAACGCTTGCTTCCTGCCGGACTTTCGAAATCCACATTTCATTGTTGGATTCGAGATCCGGTGTGATGAACAGGACATTTCCGCTCAGTCGTAACGCTTTCGAAGAGTATTCCCAGGATTCGATGAATGACCGGGTCCGGCTCGGTTGCGCCGTCATCAGATAGTGGGTCAACTTCGCGCCTTCAAGCGGCAACGATAAGGACTGCACACCGTGCCCGACGAGGTGAATCCGGTAATTCAGATGACGTTTGTTCAGTTGATCCGTCGCGGCAGCCAGCATGGAAATACTTTTTTCAAAGTTCTCATCACTGACCGTTCCTTCGTCAAATACAATCGTCGTCTCGCGTTCCTGTTCCCGTTCAAACGTTTTCGTCATCAATCCCTGCCGTTTCGCGGTCGATTTCCAGTCAATCTGATTCATTCGGTCCCCGCTGACGTATTCGCGGACACCGACGACCGTAAAGGACGATTGCCGGAGATCGAGTGAAACGGGAGAAATCCCGCCGTCACCACGGTCATCTTCGTGCGGCAGTTGAACCGCCAACCGGGCAGGTTCGACTGCCAGATATGTTTCGACCGGATAGAGCTTTTTCCGCATGAACAAGCCGAACGGATCGCGTATTTCCAGTACACAACCGGGAATTTGATACAGTCCACGACGGATCGATGGAATCAAATAATCAATGTGTTCGACTTTCCGGTAATGTGCCCGCAGCGGATGCCGGATATTCAGCGGTTCTTCACTGAGTGCATCCGGAACGGCTTCCGTCACGTCGACGGCCCCGACAAGGAACGGAAACTTCCGTCGTACTTGAAGCGAGACCGGTATATCGGTTCCGGCAATCAACATCTTATTGGAGACTTCCCGCGTCGCCAACGCTTGCGTGACGGGCCAAATCAAAAACAGTGTCCAGTACACGGTCAATCCTGCCATGACATAAACCAACAGCGATGCGACATTCCCGCCGTCAATCCGGGCATAGACCCATAACGCGGTGAGTGTGATCAGCAAGACGGCGTAACGCCAACCGATTTGCCATCTCGTCATAAGGACTCCACATCCTGCTGAATCGGCACGGTGACTTCTTTTTTCACTTGTTCGAGAATTCGTTCTGCCGTCTGTCCGTGATAGCGTGCGTCCGCTGTTAAAATCAGGCGGTGCGAGAGCACAGGCGTCAACAGCTCCTTGACGTCATCCGGTAAGACGAATGACCGTCCTTCCATGTACGCCCAGGCTTGTGCCACTTTCATCAGGGCGATCGAAGACCGCGGACTGGCTCCGAGATAAAGGGATGCATGCGTCCGTGTCGCCTGGACCAGTTGAACGATATATTTTTTAACCGGTTGAGAGACATGAACGTCCTTCACGGCCTCTTTCATCCGTAACAATTCGTCACGTGTGATGACGGACTCGAGCGTCTCGATCGGTTCATCCCGTTCGAACCGCGTCAATAGCTTCATTTCTTGTTGAAAGTCGGGATAACCCATCTTGACCTTAATCAAAAACCGGTCGAGTTGGGCTTCCGGAAGCGGATACGTCCCTTCATGTTCAATCGGATTTTGAGTCGCCATGACAAAAAAGGGATTAGGAAGCGTGTGAATTTCTCCATCCACCGTGACATTCGCTTCCGCCATCCCTTCGAGCAATGCAGATTGTGTTTTTGGTGAGGTCCGGTTGATTTCATCTGCCAGGACAATGTTTCCCATCAAAGGACCCGGCCGGTATTCAAACTGACTCGTCTTTTGGTTATACATCGAAACCCCCGTCAAATCGGACGGCAGCAGATCAGGTGTGAATTGGACACGTTTAAATGTCAAACCAATCGAACGGCTGAATGCGCGAACGAGCATCGTCTTTCCGACACCCGGTACGTCTTCGAGTAACACGTGACCTCCGGCAAGTAATGCTGCTAAAGATTGTGTAATCACGTTTTCTTTTCCGATGATTACTTTTTCTACGTTGTCGATGATCGCTTGAATCTCCTTCGTATATGTTCGCATTGTCTGGCCCCTTGCTGTTTAGTAGTTGAATTTTCTGACTTTTTATATCATCTCATATCTGTCGATGCTTTTAAAGGCATAGGGATAGCTGAATACGCACAAAAGGGGGCGCCGCTGTTCGCGACTCCCCCTTCCTGCTTTCAGGAACGATCACATATCGTAAACCGTTCTTGAACCGTGCAATCTGCACGTAAAACACGAATCACTTCGTGTCTATTGTCATGTTGCGTCCGTCAAGTCCGGTGATCCTCTTCTTCTCGAAGCGACATGCGATCGTTCCCTATACATTGATAATCATTCATGTGCATCACCATCCTTTCATATACTGAATATTACCTATTCTATTCGAAGTTAAACCACTTTTTTTAATTTTTTTTGAAACGGTAATAGGTCGAAGCCAAGGCAAGCGCCAAAACGGCACCTTTGATGATGTTCAGTGAATAATACGGTACCGACAACATGACGAGCCCGTTCTCAAGAATTCCGACGAGACAAGCACCGACCAGTGTCCCGAGCGCATTCGGCTTCCCTTGTCCGGCAAATGAAGAACCGATGAACGCTGCTGCAACAGCCGGCATCAAATAACCGGATCCGGCATTGATTTGGGAGGAACCGACTTGCGACGCCAGCAAGATCCCGCCGACAGCCGACAGTAATCCGGCAATCAGATAAGCGAGTGCCCGGTACCGGTTGACCCGGATGCCGGTCAGATGGGCTGCTTCCGGATTTCCGCCGATGATGTACAAAAAACGTCCATGCCGGGTATGGTTCAAAAAGACATGCGTCACGGCGACGACGACAAGCATGATCAGAATGATCCAAGGCGCCTGACTGATTTTTAAAAACGACTCCGGAATCAATCCGACCGTCGGTGTTCCGTCGAGACGGGGCATCCCGGCACTGATTGATCCGCCACCGGTATAGGTCATCGCGACGCCTTCAAAAATGAACATCGTCGCAAGTGTGGCGAACAGATCCGGAATCTTAAACTTCACAATCAACAAAATGTTGACGAGTGCGACCGCCAAGGCAATTACGAGGGCCAGACCAATCGAGACGCCGAGCGGCAGGCTGTACCAGACAAAAAAAGAGACGACGAGCGAGCTGGCAAAGGTTGCGGTTGAACCGACGGACAAGTCAAACCCGTTGACCGTCAACGAAACCGTTAATCCGATGGCGATGATGGTCACAATCGAGATGCTTCGTAAAATATTGACCAGGTTCGTCCCTTGCAAGAAATTCGGCGCCGTCATGGCAAAGAACAGAATAAGTGCAACAATCGCGAGGACGATGCCCCAGTCGTTCAAAAAGCGTAATAACGGTTTTCCCGGTGCGGTTCGTGGTGCGTCCGGCTTTGCCGTCGGTTTTTGCAATACATCATTCATTCTGTTGTCCTCCTGTTGCATACCACAATAATTGTTCTTCGGTCGTTTCCGCAGTGGTCGTTTCAGACACGATCCGTCCGTCATACATGACATAAATCCGGTCGGTCACAGCCAGCAGTTCATCCAGTTCGCTCGACGCATAGATGACGGCTTTCTGTTCTGCAGCCAATTGATCAATCACTTGGAAGATTTCCGCTTTCGCCCCGACATCGACGCCTTTTGTCGGTTCATCCAATACCAGGACGGACGCGTCTGCCAGCAACCATTTCCCGATGGCGACTTTTTGCTGGTTCCCGCCGGATAAGTCGGCGGCACGTTGCTCGGTACTGCTGACTTTAATCGACAGTTGCTGCACGATTTTTTGAGCTGCGGTCCGCTCCTTTGTTTTCTGTATAAATCCGAACCGGTTGACGAATTGTTGGAGACTGGCTGCCGTCATGTTTTGGTCAATCGGATCTGCGACTAAAATCCCTTCTTTCCGCCGTTCTTCCGGCACCAGCCCAATACCGAGCCGGACTGCATCATTCGGCGAACGAAGGCGGTGTGTTTCTCCATGCAGACGAATCGATCCCGAAGTGACAGAAAGCGATCCGAAAATCGTTTTACACAGTTCCGTCTTACCGGCACCGACGAGTCCGGCAATTCCGATCACTTCTCCGGCACGGACGGTTAACGAGATGTCATCCAGTTGTCCGGCGACTGTGACCCGGTCGAGTTCAAGTGATGGTGCACCCGCCGGACGCGCTTCCCGTTTCGATTGGCGCAGACGCCGGCCCAGCATCTGTTCGACGACTGTTTCCTTTGTTTGTCCGGCAAGAAGCTGACGTGACACCAGCTTGCCGTCCCGCATGACAGAAATGGATTCACAAATCTCAAATAGTTCTTGCAGCCGGTGGGAAATGAAGATGACGCCCAGTTGTTCCGTCTCTGCCAGCTCACGAATGATGCGAAACAGTTGCTCCGTTTCCCGTCCGCTGAGCGGGGCGGTCGGCTCATCCAATATCAGGAACCGGCTCTCCTGGACCAAGGCGCGGGCAATCAAGACCAGTTGTTTTTCGGCCAGACGCAACTCGCTGACCCGCTGCCGGACATCAATTGATGCTTTCAGTTTCCGTAAAGCACGTTCGGCTATTTCCTCGTATCGCTGCCGTCTGATGAACCCTTTCAGCTGTCCGTTCGTCAGCACATCGAGACAAATATTTTCCGCCACGGTCAAATAACCGACCAGTGCCGTATCGACTTCCTGATAAACGATTTCAATCCCGGCCCGTTTTGCGGCAGCCGGTGAATCGATTGTCAGAGGTACACCGTCAAACCAAATCGTTCCGTCATATGAATCGTACGCCCCGGCCAACACTTTCATCAGCGTGGATTTACCGGCTCCGTTCGCTCCGACAAGCGCATGGATTTCCCCGCGGCCCACGGAAAAATCAACATCGTCCAGCGCCTTGACGCCGGGGAATTCGATTGAAATTCCCTGCATCTCCAGTCGTTGTTCCTTCACCGGACGGGTCATTTCCCGTCATTCGCTTTCCGCAGTTTTTCCATCCACGGTTCATTGAACTTTTCGGACGTACTCCAGCCTTTGATGATCGTATCGAGATTGTACATCGTCGTATCGGCTTTCAGTGCTTTTTGTTCGACCAGTTTAGCGTCTAGGTCAAAAGTGTCCGGTGTGTTTTCCCCGGCCAGCTTTTTCGCCAGCAGACGCATATCCGTCTGTCCGATCAAATGCGGATCGACGGCACTCGTCGACACCCAGTTACTGCCCTTTTCACGCATCAGATTGATGTCCTGGTTCGAAACGTCGATTGAAATCAACGGAATCTCCTGACGTTTGTTATCCTTTAAGGATTTATAGGCTCCTTTGGCGACTTCATCCCAAGCACCCCAGACGGCATCGATACTTCCTTTCGGATATTTGGCGAGAATCGCGTTCATCTTCGCCGCAATATCGCCTTGGACATCCTGGAAGTTCGTTGGTCCGACTGTTTCAAGCGTTTTAATTTTTCCGTCTGCTTCGTATGTCTTGTAGATTTCCTGACGGCGGTCAAGCGGGGCAAATCCCGGACCGAACCACAGTTTGATGACCCGGACCGGCTGATCGTCTTTGACTTTCGTTACTTCATCGAGTGAAAGCTGTGCCAGTTTATGATCATCCTGGAACGTTTCCGTGATGCCTTTTAACGTCTGGTCCTTTTTCTTTGTCACTGTATCGAACGTCACGACTTTGATCCCTTTGTCGATCGCCGGTTTGATCATGTCGTAGGCATAATCCTCTTTTCCGTGCGAGATAATCAGTCCGTCATAATCCTGTTGGACGGCTTGGGCGACGAGTTCCTTGAATTTGACGTCATTGCCTTCCGAGATGAACGTGTTAACCTGAAAACCGAGCGCTTCCCCTTCCGAACGAGCTCCGTCCAAAAACTGTTTCGTATGGTCATCGGATGCCAGATTGCGGATGACGGCAATTTTGACGTCTCCCTGGACACTTTCCGGTACACCACTGATTTTTTTCGTCGGTGTCGCTTCGCTATTGGCGCAAGCAGCCAGCAAGACCGCCGGTGCAAGTACCGCAAATGCTAATTTTTTCATTTCGATCTCCCCAGTCTGTTTAACGTATTTGTTGTCCGATTGTCTGCTCGATCGTTTCGACGGACGGATGCTTGATGACTCCCAGTTCCGTAATGATTGCCGTGATCAATTCGTGCGGTGTCACGTCAAACGCCGGATTAAAGACGGCCACACCGGCCGGCGCCGTTGCTTTCCCTGCGAATTGCGTCACTTCACGGGCATCGCGTTCTTCAATCTCAATCTCGTCTCCCGACAAGCTCGTCAAATCAAAGGTCGAAAGGGGTGCCGCGACATAAAACGGAATCCCGAAAGCACGGGCCAGTAATGCCAGTTGAAACGTCCCGATTTTATTCGCGGTATCCCCGTTTCGGGTAATCCGGTCGGCACCGACGATGATGGCGGTGATGTTTTTTTCTTTGATGGTATGGGCGACCATATTATCGGTAATCAAGGTCACGTCAATACCGGCCCGTTGCAGTTCCCATGTCGTCAGACGCGCTCCCTGCAGTAACGGCCGCGTTTCCGATGCATAAACGGAGAGCAGAATTTCCTGTTCTTTCGCGAGATAAAACGGGGCGAGTGCCGTCCCGTAAGCCGCTGTCGCAATCGATCCGGCATTACAAATCGTCAGAACCCGGTCACCGGACTCAAATAATTCCAATGCGTGGATCCCGATTTGCCGGGATGTCTTGGCATCCGTTTCATACAGTTCGAGCGCCTTTTGTTCCAACCGTTTTGGTAACTCGGCAAGCGCCGTACTCGAGACAATAATTTGATTCAGCTCATCAAGCACGTTCCGCAAATTGACCGCCGTCGGCCGGGTTGCGAGCAATTGGGCCGACACCGTCAACAGTTCTTGTTTCGCTTCAGAAAGTGACCCTGTCGTCCGGCGGAATGCTTCCTGCACAAGGATGAAGCCGCCGAACAGGCTGATGGCCGGGGCACCGCGGACACGTAATTGTTTGATGGCGTCAATCGCTTGCGCCAAGTCATGGATAACCTCGTATCGTTCTTCTTCCGGGAGCCGGGTCTGATCCAAAATCGTCACCGTCCCGTTGTCATAGATGATGCTTTGGACGAATTGGCTCATCGGCTGAGTTCCTCCGTCAAATCGAAGTTCCGTAAATCGGTGAACGTCTTGCATTCGGTCCGGCGTTTGATCAATGCCACTCCAAGACGTAACGCATGACGTTTCCGCTCAAGTCGTTCCCCCGCGTCCGTGATGTTCTCGAGGTCCGCAACCGGTGCCAATCCAATCGTCCGCCGAATCAACTCACAACCGGCAAAGCCCAGTGCGTCCTGTAAAATCGTACTGAGGACATCGTCGACAAGTCCGCCCGCCGAACGGAACGGCTCTACCGCTTCGCGTTCCCATAATGCTTTGAACGTCGACGCAAAGGTCAGCCAAAACGTATCGATATCCTTCACCCGTCCATCCCGTAACTCGGCATAGTTTGGATACGCGGCAAAGCAGAGATGGGCGATGAATTGTCCGACATCAAAACCAAACGGTCCGTAAAAGGCGAACTCGGGATCGATGACTTTCGTTTCATCGGCTGAAGCAAAAATACTTCCGGTATGTAAGTCACCGTGCAATAATGCATCACCTTTTGTGATGAACAGTGTTTCCAGTTTCGCGACTTCGCGTTTCAGTTCTGCATCCTGCCATAACCGAACCGCTTCCGCTTCGAGGCCTGCTTCAATCGCATTCGTTTCCGCATCATAAAACGGGTCTGTGAAGATCAATTTTTCCGTGATATCACAGAGATCCGGATTGTAGTAGTTCCGCGCCACTTGTTTTTTCGCGACCGGTCCAAGCGCAAAATCCGACGTATAAAACAGTGTCCGCGCCAGGTACGAACCGATGTGTTCCGCGAGTAACGGATACTTTTCCCCTTCGAGCAAGCCGGTCCGGGCGATCGTCAAATGCGACAAATCCTCCATCACCGTAAACGCTTCTTCCTTGCTCGCATGGTAGACGTGCGGAACGAAAGGAACAGCGACTTTTGCGAATTCTTTTAAGGCCGATTGTTCAATCCAGGCCCGTTCGAGCGACAGCGGCCAGCTTTCCCCGACGACTTTCGCATATGGCAACGCCTGCTTTAAAATCAGCCGTTTTTCTCCTTCCTGAATCCGGAAAACGAGATTTAAATTCCCGTCCCCGATCTCTTCTGCCGTCACCGGTTCATTGCCGATTAATCCGAGTGTCCGGACCCGTTCAATCGCGTCCTGTACTGTAAATGCTTGGTATCCCATTCTGGTTTCCTCCTTGTTGATCACACGAAAAAACGCCTCTTTTCGTCAAAGAAAAGAGGCGCGGCAGAATACTCCGTCCTCTTATCTCTCAGACGAATGTCTGTTGGATGTAGCACCGTGCCGGATGGTCGGTTGCTGCGGCGTCTTCGGGCCAATTCCCTCTGCCAACTCACGATAAGAGTCATATGTAGTTGTCATGTGATTTGATGTTGATTTGAATACTACGTGCGTTGCTGGCCGTCTGTCAATTCCAATTTTTAGTGAAACGGATTCAAAAACGGAACCGTCTATAGAAGAAGTATTTTCAAAAAAATAAATTTTCAAAATATAGTTTGACAAGTGATGGATCTCATGTAAAAATTGCAATTAGATTTCACAATTTCATCCAATTCTTATCAAGAGCAGACGGAGGGACGAGCCCTACGATGTCGCAGCAACCGACCACTTGGCACGGTGCTAATTCTTGCAGCTAATACGCTGACAGATAAGAGTCCACGCGCAATTTTTCATGGTCTCTTGTCATTGACGAGGGACCATTTTTGTATTTTTCAATAAGGGAGAGACGATTCATATGGCGTACATTACCGCAACATACCAACTCGGAACGACTGATCAGTTGCCGAAACGGGCAGAGCAAATCGCGCTCGGTCTGACGGTCGGTTCATGGACCGATTTAAATCACTTGGAACAACAACAACTGGAATCCTTTAAAGGACAGGTCGTCCATACAGAAGAACATGACGGCAAAGGTTACATTACGATCCGTTATCCGGAACACAACGTCTCACGGGACTTTTCCGCTATCTTAACGACGGTCTTCGGTAAACTGTCGCTCGATGGACAAATCAAGTTAACCGACTTACAGCTTCCCTCGTCATTCACGAACGACTTTCCCGGTGCCAAATTCGGGATTGAAGGAGTCCGTCAATTGATTCAGGTCCATGACCGTCCCCTGTTGATGAGCATATTTAAAGGAGTCATCGGACGGGACCTCGTCTTTTTACAGGAACAACTCGAAGCACAGCTCGCGGGCGGCATCGATCTCGTTAAAGATGATGAGATTCTATACGACAATCCGTTGACGCCGGCACTCGACCGGGCACGGATCGGACGGGAAGTCCTCGACGCCCATTATGAACGCACCGGCAAACGGGCGCTTTATGCAATTACGTTAAGCGGTCCCGTCTTCGGCTTGAAGGAACAGGCAAAACGCCTGATTGAAGCAGGTGCCACGGCCTTCCTGCTCAACACGTTTACATACGGACTCGATGTCCTGCGCGAGTTGGCTGCCGATGCGGACATTTCCGTCCCGATTTTTAATCACCCGGCCTTAAGCGGTGCCTTGATCGCAAGTCCTGAATACGGTATTTCGGCTCCTGTTCTGCTTGGAACGTTACCCCGACTGGCCGGTGCTGACTTGACATTGTTCCCGTCTCCCTATGGTAACGTTGCACTCGCCAAAGATTTGGCCCGCGGGATCGCCGTTGAAGCGACGCGAATCGGAGAAACGAAGACGATTCTGCCGGTTCCGTCCGCCGGCATCCATCCCGGCCTCGTCGCTCAGCTCGTCCGTGATTTCGGTACCGATTCGGTCATCAATGCCGGAGGCGGCGTTCACGGTCATCCGCAAGGGGCAGCGGCCGGTGTCCTTGCATTTCGTCAGGCGCTCGACGCCGCACTGACCGGAGAATCGCTGACAAGTGCCGCAACGCGGCAGGAAGAATTACGGGTCGCCCTTGACGCCTGGGGGATCACGAAATGACGACTCGGATTTTATGTGACTTCGACGGCACGGTGACGGAACACGACAACATCATCGCCTTGATGAAAGAGTTTGCCCCGCAAGAAGCATTTGAACCATTAAAAAAAGGTGTGCTCGACCGGTCGCTGTCGATCCGGTCCGGGGTTGGACAGATGTTCCGATTGTTGCCCTCAGATCGAAAACAGGAGTATATCGATTTTTTGATTAATCGGGCAGTCATCCGTCCCGGCTTCGACACCTTACTCGCCTTTGCCAAATCAAACGGAATCGACTTTGCGATTGTCAGCGGCGGAATTGACTTTTTTGTCCAACCGATTCTTGCCTGTTTACTGACAGATGAAACGATTTACTGCAACGGCAGTGACTTCAGTGAAGAGACGGTCCGGATTGAATGGCCACACGCTTGCGATGCGGCATGCAACAATCAATGCGGCTGTTGTAAAACGTCAATCGCCCGGAAGTTGAAGCAGGACGGCGATACGATCATCGCAATCGGCGATTCCGTGACGGATTTTGAACTGGCGAAAAAGGCTGATCACGTCTATGCCCGGGATTATCTGATAACACTCTGTGAACAGCACGGTATTCCCTATACGCCGTTTGAAACGTTTTATGACATCGTCAAACACTTACAGACCACGGGGGTGCATGCATGACATTCTTGAAACGATACGAAGAACTCCGCGCTATCAAGCAGGAGTTCGCCGCACGCGACTGGTTTCCCGGCACGAGCGGTAACCTCGCCATTCGAACGAACAGCAGTCCGACGGAATTTCTTGTGACGGCAAGCGGCAAAGATAAACGCCAGGACACGCCAGACGATTTCGTCCATGTTGACGCGACCGGTCAATTGATCGGCGAACAAAACGGACGTCCTTCCGCGGAGACGTTACTTCATGTCGAAGTTTTTAACCGGACGACGGCCGGCTGCTCGCTTCATGTCCATACCGTCGACAACAATGTCATTTCAGAACTCTACGGAGACCGCGGGGAAATCCGGTTTACCGGTCAGGAAATCATCAAGGCACTCGGCCGCTGGGAAGAAGATGCGGAAGTCGTCGTACCGGTTATTGCGAACCATGCGGATATCCCGACTCTTGCCGCAGTGTTTGCCAAGCATGTAAAAACGGAAAGCGGTGCCGTCCTGATTCGCAATCACGGGATCACCGTCTGGGCACCGACTGCCTTTGAAGCGAAAAAACAGTTGGAAGCCTTTGAATTTTTATTCAGCTACACGTTAAAACTGCAAACGTGCCGACAGGCGATTCATTAAAAGGAGGAATTTAAAATGGCAACAGTACTTTTCCAAAAGACAAACGAACGGTATACGGATCAAAACGAGGTTTCCGCTTTTCTTTCTTCACGTGGTGTCCTGTATGAACAATGGGATGTCTCGAAACTCCCGGCAGAACTGGTCGACACCTATACGCTGACGGACGCGGACAAACAAACGATTCTCGATACGTTCGAGCCGGAAATTACGGACGTCTCGGAACGCCGCGGCTACCAGACGGCCGATATCATCTCACTGTCCGATGCGACACCGAACTTAGATGAGTTGCTCGTCAACTTCCAAAAAGAGCACCACCATACGGATGACGAAGTCCGGTTCATCGTCAGCGGTCACGGCGTCTTTGCGATCCAGGACGACGAAGTCGGCTATTACAACATTGAACTGAACCCCGGAGATTTGATTTCCGTTCCCGTCAATACACGTCATTACTTCACACTACAGGACGATCGCCAAGTCGTTGCGGTCCGGATTTTCGTGACAACGGATGGTTGGGTTCCAATTTACGAAAAAGATCCGATCGAAACTACAAACTGAGGAAACATCCGAATAGCAGACGGCCCGGTCCATCCGGCTGTCTGTTTTTTTCTGCTCCATTCCTATCTTACAAACATACCGCTTGTTTTCGTTTCCTCCTATATAATGAAGAAAAGACTCTTTTGAATTGGAGGTCACGTGTATGATGATTCGTCCTGTCCAAGAAGCTGATTTACAAGACATCCTCGCCATCTATAACGAAGGCATCGAAGATCGGATCGCGACGCTTGAAACGGATACCAAGGAATTATCTTTCATGCAGGACTGGTATCAGGAACGGACACCCCGCTATGCCGGGTTTGTAGCGTATGAAGGAACGACGATCCTTGGCTTCATCTCACTTGACCCCTACAATCCGCGCCCCGTCTATCAATCGGTCGGTGAACTATCGGTCTACATCACCCGGACCCACCGCGGACAAGGCATCGGGCGTCAACTGCTCCATGTCATTGAAGAACACGCGATTACGCAAGGGTTCCACAAGTTGATTCTGTTTACGTTTCCGTTTAACAGACTCGGTCAAAAACTGTACATCCGGTCCGGTTTCCGGATTGTCGGAACATTTAAGGAACAGGGTATGCTTAACGGGTATTATGTCGATGTCCTGGCGATGGAAAAATTGCTTCCGAAAACGATCGACGAGCAGATATGATTAGTCCGGCGTCTGAATGGGAAATGAACGAACAGTGAAACATTCCCAACCCGAAAGGAAGACTGCCTGTGGATATTCAACAGATCCGTAATGCGACACTCGTCGTCACTTATGCCAATCAAGTATTTTTAATCGATCCGTTTCTCGGTGAAAAAGGAACCTTACCGCCGTTTGGTCACACACCTAATGCCGTTCCGAACCCGCTCGTCGACTTACCGGTCGATATCGCGACGTTACTTGATCCGGACGCGATTTTCGTCACCCATCTGCATGCCGACCATTTTGACGAGACGGCAAAAGAAGTGTTACCGAAACAAATTCCGCTTTATGCACAAAATGAGTCGGATGCAGCCACGATCCGCGAAGCCGGGTTCACGAATGTATCTTCGTTTGAGAACGGACTGTCGCTCGGTGATATCCGTGTCTCCCATACGTCGGGACAACACGGTGTCGGTGAAATCGGTCAACGGATGGGTACGGTGTCCGGTCTCGTCTTGAAACATCCTGACGAACCGACGCTCTATATCACCGGTGACACGATTTGGTGTGATGAAGTCGCGAAGGCAATCGAACAACATGCGCCGGATATCATCATCGTCAACAGTGGTGCTGCACAATTCCTGACCGGCGAACCGATTACGATGTCCCAGCGTGATCTGCTTGCTGTTCATGAAGCGGCGGCTGAAGCCACGATCATCGTCTCGCATCTCGAGACCGTCAACCATTGTCTCCTGCGCCGCGATATGATTGCCGACTTTCTGGCCGCTCATCATCTGTCCGCACATTTCCTCATCCCGGATGACGGTGAAACCATTTCCTTCTAAACAAAATGAAGTCCACTGTCCCGAGTACTACCGGGACAGCGGACTTCATTTTGTTTATCGTTAATCGTGACTTGGAATGACGAGTCCGAGTAAACGGGCAAATGTGATGGCCTGGCTTTCCGTAACGACGGCACCCGGTAAGAAGCGTGGATCAATCGTGATTCCGGACAGATCGGCATGCCGCAGATCGAGTCCTTTTAACGCCGTCTCGACCCATTGGCTTTCCGATAAATCAACTTCATGCAGACGGAAATCGGTTGGCTTCATTTCAAAGAAATGGCTTTCCCGCATCGTCGTCTGCTCCAGTGCGACGTGACGTAACGCTGTCCGGATAACTTGAGCATAATTAGCCTGACAGTTTTTGATCGTCACATGATCGATTGTATTGGACTCAAAGTGAATCCCGGTCAGACGACAATCCTCAAAGACGATCCGGTGAAAACGACTGTCCTGAAACTGGCAGCCCGTCAAGTCACATTGTTCAAACCGGACATTTTCAAATGAAGCCCGTTCAAAAACCAGTCCTGCAAACGAGACGTTCCGAAAACAGACTTGATTGACGTCCAGCCGTTCTGTCAGCTCGACCGGTAATGTCTCTTTTTCATACAGCGTTTGGTACAGATACGGGTCATCGATTTCGACATCCGCAAAGGTTTCTGGTGTCAATTGATGCGGTAACTCGGGTAATTGAATGATTTGTTTTTTCACGTACTTCCCCTTCTTTCTTTACTTCACTTTCATCTTTCTTAGTGTAGCAAAGATTGACTCTTTTTTTGGTTTTTTGATTTGAGACCGACTGAGACCATGATATAGTCAAATCAAAAACAAGAACAAACGTTCTTTTATGTATCAAGGAGTGTTTCCGATGAACCCGACTATCTCTTTTCCCGATCGACGCATCTTTTGTGTCGACAGTGTCTCCTTCTATGCCAGTTGCGAATGCCGTTACCGAAACCTTCCTCCTTTGACGACGAAACTCGCTGTCGTATCAGACCTTCATCGATCCGGATCCGTTATTCTTGCGGCCAGTCCCGCCTTAAAACAACTTGGCATTAAGACAGCTAGTCGTCTTTATCAAATTGAGCAGCTGCCTTCTCGTGAGCGGAAACAGATTGTGCTCGTCGAACCGCGGATGCTGGCATACATGAAAACATCAATCGAAGTACTGGATGTCTTGCATCAGTTTGCACCTCCCGACGCGATCCGGATCTATTCGATTGACGAAAACTTTATCGATATGACCGGAACGGAACGGCTTTTTGGCTCAGATGTTGAAACGGCTCAAAAAATCCAGACGGCGATTTGGCATCAGACCGGCATTCCGGTCCGGATTGGGATTGGTCCGAACAATGTCATCGCAAAACTGGTCCTTGATTTACGTGGAAAACGTGAAGGCATCGCACGATGCGGATATGCGGATGTTTCCCGGTTGCTGCACGATTTTCCGATTCGTAAAATGTGGGGCATCGGACGGATGATGGAACAGCATTTGCTGGCGCTTGGTATCGAAACGATTGGTGACCTGGCAGCAGCACGGGTGGAAGATCTGCACGAACAGTTCGGCGTAATCGGGGCAGAACTTTGGCATCACGCCTGGGGAATTGACAGTTCTCCGACGATCATCAATCCCCTGACTTTATTTCAGACCACATCCGATGCCAAACGAACGATCGGCCATGGAGTGACCTTGATGCGTGACTATTACCAGTACGAACAGATTCGTTTAGTCCTCTCCGAATTAGCAGGTGATGTCGCCGCACGGGTCCGTTTTTCTAATCAAGTCGGTTGGACGGTGCATCTCG
Organism: Exiguobacterium sp. R-39; assembly: GCF_049942815.1. Lineage (NCBI taxonomy): Bacteria > Bacillati > Bacillota > Bacilli > Caryophanales > Exiguobacterium > Exiguobacterium sp. R-39. Next base: position 435,430 of record NZ_CP187965.1, on the reverse strand, counting down.
GCGTTCGCTACTCCCGCCATGTCACCCGGGATGGCTTTTCGAAACAGCTCCGCCTGCCTTATCCGACCGCCGATGAACGGCTGTTGTTGCGTTACGTCCTCCAATTGTTCGAACCGAATTGGCTCGACGGTGAACCGGTTCGCTTTCTATCGGTCGCCCTCGGACAACTCACCCCGGATCAGGGAACACTTCAATTGTCCTTGTTTGAAGACAATACAAAGGTCTGGCGCAGAAAACGGTTATTAAAAGCCATCGACCATGTCAATTTACGTTACGGAAAAGGAACGATCCGGCTGGCGGTGTCTTTCCTCGATACAAGTGTCGCGAAACGCCGCCTCCGATTCGTCGGCGGACATCCGGGAGGTGATTTACATGACACGTTACCGTGACCGCGGAAATCTCAAGTGGCTTCCCTTTTTGATGCCGGAACACATCCAGTTGCTTAAAGCCTATTATCTTGAAAAACATCACATCGATTTTCCTGTCATCGATGAACAACTGCAGTATCCTTGGCATTTTTTACTCGAACAATCATTAATAGAAGGAACCGAGCTCGAAATCACGTATTATAGTGAAAGAGGCTATGTCACGACATCCGGATTCATCGAGCAGGTTCACCGTGAGCGCGCGTACCTTGTTTTGCGCGGGTCCTCACGGATTGAAATTCCGCTCGGACGAATCATCCGGATCGAAAACGGGTAGAAGAGACAGAAGCTGCTGTACGATACGCACTTATTTTAAGAATTGTCATTGAAAGAAGGATTGATTGGTATGATGGAATGGTTTACCGGACTTCCGGTCGTCATGCAAGCCCTGCTTGCCGGTATGATGACCTGGGGATTGACGGCACTCGGGGCCGCACTTGTCTTCGTCTTTACGACGATTGAAAAACGGGTCATGAATATGATGCTCGGCTTTGCAGCCGGTGTCATGATTGCGGCGTCGTTTTGGTCCTTGCTTGCCCCGGCAATTGAATTTACGGAAAAAGATGGTGGGATTGCCTGGTTGCCGGCCGCAATCGGTTTCCTCGCAGGCGGTTTTTTTGTCCGCCTCCTGGATTTTGTAACTCCCCATCTGCACTTATCCGCTCCGCTCGAAACCGCTGAAGGTCCTTCGACCGGTCTGAAAAAAACAACGTTGCTGTTTCTCGCGATTACGCTCCACAATATCCCGGAAGGACTCGCGATCGGTGTCGCGTTCGGTGCCGCCGCACTGAACATGGATGGTGCGACCGTTGCCGGTGCCTTGACACTGGCACTTGGAATCGGGATTCAAAACATGCCGGAAGGGGCTGCTTTGTCGATTCCGCTTCGCGGAGAAGGCATGTCACGTCGGCGGGCTTTTAACTACGGACAATTGTCGGCGATCGTCGAACCGATTGCTGCAATGGTCGGTGCTGCTGCCGTCTTCTTTATTCAACCGCTCTTGCCGTATGCTTTGGCGTTTGCCGCCGGCGCAATGATTTTCGTCGTCGTCGAAGAATTGATTCCCGAATCACAGGCTGAAAACGGATCAGACTTGGCAACACTTGGTCTGATGGTCGGTTTCACTGTTATGATGATTCTTGACGTCGCACTTGGCTGATGTAACATCAATAAAACCTCTCCCGTGTAAATATGGGAGAGGTTTTATTTGTAGATTGAATTCTTATTTTCGTAAAATCCGCATCGCATTTAGGACAGCGAGGACTGTCACACCGACATCGGCAAAAACGGCTTCCCACATCGTCGCAACACCAAAGGCACCAAGCAATAAGAAAATCCCTTTGATACCTAATGCAAACGTAATGTTCTGATAGACGATCCGGCGTGTCGACCGGGCAATCCGAATCGCTTCGACCAGTTGTTTCGGTTCATCCGTCATCAGGACGACATCCGCTGCTTCAATCGCGACGTCACTTCCAAGTCCACCCATCGCAATCCCGACATCCGCCCGCGTCAATACGGGAGCATCATTAATTCCGTCCCCGACAAACGCGACCTGTCCCTTTGCTTGATCTAAGATCGCTTCGAGTTGTTCCACTTTTTGATGTGGCAACAGTTCTGCCTTTACTTGCGTTATCCCGATTTGCTGCCCGATCCGTTCCGCCGTTTCCCGCCGGTCTCCGGTCAACATGATTGTCTGGCGAATCCCGAGTGTTTTTAGTTCGCGTAATGCTTCTATCGTCGTATCTTTAATACGGTCGGCAATCCGGATATATCCAAGGTAGCTGTCGTTTCGGGCAACATGCACATAAGTCCCGTCTTCGGTCTGATCGAGCGGCATCAAGCCGAGTTCTTTGAACCACCGGGCATTTCCCGCCTGAATCTGATCCGTGCCGAACCGTCCGGCGACGCCGGAACCGGCTACTTCCTGATAGTCTTGAACAGCGGTCGGAATAGAACCATGCAGGGCATACATCCGTTGAATCGATTTTGCGATTGGATGATTCGAGTGTTGCTCAACGGTCGCTGCGACGCGAAGCAGTTCGTCTTCCGATCCATGCACGGCTTTCAGTTCGACGACTTCAAACACACCTTCCGTCAACGTTCCCGTTTTATCGAAGACGACCGTATCGAGTTGTTGTAACGCTTCGAGATGATTTCCGCCTTTGACAAGAATACCGCGTTTCGAAGCAGCACCGATTCCACTAAAGAAGCCGAGCGGGATTGAAATCACGAGCGCACAGGGACAACTGATGACAAGGAACACAAGTGCCCGGTAAATCCAGTCGTTCCAAGCCGCTCCCGTCACAACGAGTGGCGGCACGATGGCAAGAAGTGTTGCAATCACGACGACAATCGGTGTATAAATCCGTGCAAATCGTGTAATGAATTTTTCCGTCGGTGCTTTATGGCGTGACGCATTTTCGACTAAATCCAGAATTTTAGCGACGGTCGACTCACTGTATCGTCGATCGACCTGAATCAACAGATGACCATCGGTATTAATCGTCCCGGCTAAAATCGGCTCGGTCGGACGGACACGCCGCGGGATCGATTCACCGGTCAATGCCGTCGTATCGATGAACGCTTCCCCTTCAAGAACAGTCCCATCCAGTGGAATCTTCTCCCCTGCCCGGACAATAATCCGTTGACCGATGTTCACCTGTTCCGAACTCACACGCCGGCCATCCTCAAGCGTCGCGATATCCGGCCGGATGTCCATCAACGCGGCAATCGATTTACGCGACTGATCGACGGCACGGTGTTGGAAAAACTCACCGACTTGATAAAACAGCATCACAGCGACGGCTTCCGGATATTCTCCGATTAAAAAAGCACCAGCCGTCGCAATGACCATTAAAAAGTTCTCATCAAACACTTGACCTTGCCGGATATTTCTTACAGCGGTTCGAAGGACATCCCAACCGATTAAAAAGTAGGCAATCGTAAAAAATAGAAGGTCAATTGATCCCGGAACAAAAAAGGCACCGATGAAGGATATCATCCCGATACTATATTGTATTTTTTTCGTACGATTTAAAAATGGACCGTGATCGTGCGGATGACTATGGTCATGTCCCACCTGTTGATGCGGATCAACTGCTTCTGCGGATGCTGTCCGTATCACTTGTACATCCGGTTCGAGCTGCTGAATCCGTTCAATGACTGCCTGATACGTCTCGTCGTATGCAACGTCCTTTTCATACGTCAGATAAAGTTTCTGACCGGCAAAATCCAAATCTGCCTGTTCAATGCCTGTTACGTTCGCAACACCCCGCTCCACTTTCGCAGCACAGTTCGCACAATCGATTCCTGTAATCTGAAGACGTTCTGTTTTCGCTTCCATTCTCCCACCTCATTCAAACGTTTGTTTGATTATAAGAATAGCTTACTCCTTTATTTCTTTTTCAACAAGTCACATTTGTCTCAGACTTGCGCCCGATATTTTGATTAGTTCTATCTCAGAAGAATAAAACATGATATGTTTTTAAATAGAAAAATATAGAAGGAGAATAACATGACTATCATTGAATTACTTAAAGCACTTTTACTCGGTTTCGTCGAAGGAATGACGGAATTCGCCCCTGTCTCCTCGACAGGACATATGATCATCGTCGATGATATGTGGCTGCAGACTTCAGAGTTCTTAACTCAGTACTCCGCGAATACATTTAAGATTGTCATCCAGCTCGGCTCGATTTTAGCCGTCATCGTCGTCTTTTGGAAACGGTTGTTCAGTTTAATCGGTCTTTACAAAATTGAAGGTGAACACGATGCAACCGGTACACACAAATTAAAGTTACGTCACGTCCTGATTGGTTTACTTCCGGCAGCCATTCTCGGTCTGTTGTTCGAAGACTTCATCGATGAAAACCTCTTCTCCATCGATACCGTCATCATCGGTCTTGCAGCCGGTGCCATCTTGATGATTGCGGCTGATAAATTCGGACCAAAAGAACCGAAAACAACGACGCTTGATCAGATTTCGTACCGCCAGGCAGCTCTTGTCGGCCTATTCCAGTGTATCTCGCTTTGGCCGGGCTTCTCACGGTCCGGTTCGACGATTTCCGGAGGGGTGTTCCTCGGGATGAATCACCGGACGGCAGCAGACTTTACGTTCATCATGGCTGTTCCGATCATGTTTGGTGCAAGTGCCTTGTCACTCGTTAAAAACTGGCAGTACATCGAAATGGCACACCTCAGCTTTTACATCGTCGGTTTCATCGCTTCGTTCGGTTTTGCGTTACTGTCGATTCGTTTCTTCCTGAAACTGATCAACAAAATTAAACTCGTTCCGTTTGCGATTTACCGCCTTGTCCTGGCAGCCATTCTTGCGGTCATCGTCTACATGTAATCCTCAAACTACCAGCGAATCGTTGGTAGTTTTTCATTTTCATGAAACTAATTAAGAACGATTAGGGTATATATAGTTGAGATACAGAAAAAAGGAGTGGTCATCGTTATGGCTCGTAGAAATCGTGGAGGTTCCAAGTTACCTCTCATCATCGGGATTGCGGTCGTCGTCCTCATTGCATTTTTAGCAATCGGACAATACAACAGTCTCGTCAATGTGGAAGAAGATGTTTCAAATAAGTGGTCGCAAGTCGATAATCAAATCAAACGCCGGGCGGATTTAATTCCGAATCTCGTCGAAACCGTCAAAGGTGTCGCCGGTCAGGAACAAAAAGTGTATGGTGATATCGCTGAAGCACAAGCCGGCTTAGCACGTGCTGCTTCAACAGAACAACGGATTGAAGCCGATCAACAGGTCACATCTTCGCTTCGTGGATTAATCGCGTTGCAAACGACATATCCGGACTTAAAATCAAGCGAACGGTTCCAATCGTTGATGGATACACTCGAAGGAACGGAAAATCGTCTGGGTATTGCCCGTAAAGATTATAATGATGCTGTGACAGTCTATAACAAAAAACGTCGCAGTTTCCCAACTTCGCTTTATGCTTCGGCATTTGGTTTCGAGAAAAAACCATATTATGAAATCTCCGAAAGTGACCGTGAAAATCCGACGGTCGACTTCAATAGTGACTCGAAATGATTTGGCGACGAACGCGACTGCTTTTTACCGCGTTCCTCGTCTTCTTCCTTCTGACTCCGACTGCCGAAGCCGTGTCAGAACGCACGGGCGCAGCATTCTTCATCCAGGATGATGCACAGCTGCTGACCGCGTCGGAAGAAGCGGAACTCGCTCGTCTCGGGCAAGAACTCGAACAATATACAACGGCACAGGTCGTGCTCAAGACTGTGCCGGATTTAAAAGGACAAGATCTAAGCACGTATGCCAATGAAACGTTCCGGGCTCAAGGTATTGGACAGGCCGGAAAAGATAACGGAATTCTCGTTGTCGTGGCCCCAAACGAAAAAGACCGGAACTTCCGGATCGAAGTCGGCTATAAGCTCGAAGGCATTCTGACCGACATCACAGCGGGACGCATCCTCGACAAGTACGCTGTTCCCTATCGTGATCAAGGCGAGTATGGTAAAGCAGCGTCCGAAACATATAAAGCGGTCGTCAGTGTCGTTTCGAAAGAACAGTCGCTTGAATCGAAGGATCCGGTTAAGAAAAGTGCGGACGGCGGTTTGAGTACATGGGCAAAAGTCCTGATTGGCGCCGGTCTCGTTCTCTTGTTATTCCTCGATATGAAGTTCACCGGCGGGATGTTCTTTTTTGCCATCATCAACATCTTTTCCGCTATCATGCGTGGTGGTGGAGGCGGTGGCGGCAGCCGGGGCGGCGGCGGAAGTTCCGGCGGCGGCGGCGCGGAAAGGTAAGGACTGCTATGACTATTTTTTCAGGTATCGTTGTATTTTACGGCATCATGACCGTCATTGGATTTGTTTCAATGTGGCGGGATAAACGCCAAGCGCAGCAACACGAATGGCGGACGCCGGAAGCCACCTTGTTGACAATTGCTTTTTTAGGCGGCGCTCTCGGGACGCTTTTGGCAATGCAACTCGTCCGGCATAAAACACGGACCGCCAAATTCCAACTCTTTGTACCGTTAGCAATTTTACTGCATGCTACGCTTTGGATTTTGTGGATTCGATCGTAATCCTTTAAATTATGTACCGATTAACCGATAAAAAAGACAGGATGGTTCATCAAAAGATGAACTGTACCTATCTTTTTTTTTACTTTGGTCAATTGAAGGACAAATAGTTGATATCAGGTTTATTTATAGATTATCTTCGGGTAAAGACTTTAACTAATTTAATAAATACATCTTTTACAGACGTATTTTACCAAGAGAGGTGGACACCCATTCATGTGGCATCCTTGCGCCGAATGTACAACAACAATCCGTTTTATCGAGGCCGGTTCTTTACATATTCAATCGCCTGCGCCAGAAGTATTTTCTTACAGTTCATTTGAGCAGTTGGAACAAATCCTTAGCTCTACGTTACAGATTGGGGATTTTCCGGTTTCCTGCCGGGCGAACGGATCACGTCTCGTGACACCTGTACTTGCAGCTTCTGTTTTACTCGAACAGTTGAAGAGCCGACAAGCCATTGATTTCATTCAAAACGGCATCATGACGAGTCATCTGCAACCAATCTTCAACATTCAAGACAACTCACTTTTTGCGAATGAAGCGTTGCTTCGGGCCGCTGACCAAACGATTCCGATGTCCCCGGGTCTGCTCTTTTCGACCGCTTCCAAAATGGGGCTTCATTCCCGACTCGATCAACGGGCGCGTGAAGAAGCGATTCGGGCAACACATCTGGTCGGTGGAACGCAAAAAACCTTTATTAACTTCCTCCCTTCGACCATCTACAATCCGGAGTACTGCCTGCGTCATACGTTCGAAATCGTCGAACGGTATAACGTGGATCCAAGCCGGCTCGTGTTCGAAGTCGTCGAGACGGAAAAAATCGAAGACGTCAATCACTTGAAACATGTCTTCGAACAATATAAAAAACAAGGCATCCAAGTAGCACTCGATGATGTCGGTGCCGGCTTCTCGACGCTTGATATGTTGTCGTTACTCCAACCGGATTATGTCAAAATTGATCGTGCCTTCATCTCAAACTGTGACACTGTAACAGAAAATGAAGCCTTTTTACGAAAAGCGCGTCATTTAACAAAAGAGATGGGGATTCAGATTCTTGCGGAAGGCATCGAACGTCAGGAAGAACTCGATCTCTGCCGCGAACTTGGATTTGATCTCGGACAAGGTTATCTGCTCGGCCGTCCCGCACCGTACTCAGAACTGGCAAAAGCACAGTAATCGTAAAGCCCCTCTCCTCCGCTTCGAGGAGAGGGGCTTTATCTTATATTTCCATCAAGATATGAGTACTGCTTCCCGGTCATTTTTCATTAAGGCCGAAAGAACGGTCGCCTTCGACCAATCCGTCGCAATCAGTTGACAGAGCGGTTCCTGACCAATTCGTTGCGCCAAGTCGGCTCGCTCCGCTTCCGTCAATCCTAGATTTGTACTCGTCGTCGGTTGTTTGTTTTCAATCAAATACTGTCGCAACTCTGTATAGGACACTGTTTCACCTAACAATAACTCCTGAATCAACAAGCCGTAACCGACTTTACTTCCGTGTAAAATTCGGTTCGTCGACGGGAACGGAGATAACGCATTATGAACACCGTGACCAATCGCCCCACGTGTTGCTTCGTCACCGAATCCACCGACACTTCCGGCAAGCGGAATGACCGTCTCCACCAGATGTTGAATCGGGGACGAATACTCCTGAAATTGTTTTGGACTGATCGGTGTCTGCAAAATTAATCGTTTACAGTGTTCTGCCATCCGTAAGGCCGATTCGACGACAGGATGGTCAGAAGTCGATCCGCTCAGCGCCCGGGCTTCGTACCATTTCGCTAATGTATCGACCAGTCCGGCAACAAAATAATCATATGGACTGGCTGCTAAAATCCGATGGTCGAGCAATAATGCTTCAATGACGACAGGAATCGTGTCAAAACGAAGGTACCGACCCCGTTCATCATACATGACACTAAGGGGTGTCCACGGGGCACAGTTCGAGACGATCGTCGGAATGACAATCAACGGGCAATTTCGTTTGACGGCCACTTGTTTGGCCGTATCAATGACGGACCCGCCGCCAAGAGCGATGATCATTTCGTACGTGGCACATTGTTCTGTAAGCTCTATTACCTGCTGATCTGTACAATGTCCGGAAAACAGCAGCTTCGGCAATTCCGGCAAATACTGTTCGGACGATTTTAATGCCTGTTCACCGTGAATCAGCACCGCTTTTCTCCCCCGTAACAGTTCTGAAAGCCGATCGACGGCTTGTTCTTCGTGTATGTATTGTAAAACGGCTTGACGAATCATCCTGATCCCTCCCATTATTTGTTAACGCTCAGTATACGGATTTCCTTGTGCCAATTCAACCCTTCCTTTGATTCGATTTTCGAAAGTGAAAAGCGTAAACTGGGTAAGACAGGATTATTATCTTAAGGGGGAATTCAAATGGAATTCGTTACGTTGAACAATGGGCTGGTCATGCCGCAACTGGGATACGGTGTGTTTAAAGTCCCGGAACAGGAAGTGTATGAAGCGGTGCGGGAAGCTTTACGGGTCGGCTACCGTTCCATTGATACGGCAATGATTTATGAAAACGAGGCCGGTGTCGGTCGCGCCTTAAAGGATTCGGGGATTCCACGGGAAGATATCTTTTTGACGACAAAGGTTTGGAATAAGGATCAAGGTTATGAACGGACACTGGCCGCGTTTGAAACCAGTCTCCAAAAGCTCGGGGTTGATTACGTTGATTTATACTTGATTCATTGGCCGATGCCGGACGAGGATTTGTATATGGATACGTGGCGTGCTTTAGAACAGCTGTATCGAGATGGCAAAGCAAAAGCGATCGGAGTATCGAATTTCCACATTCCGCATTTAACACGGGTATTGGAAGAAGGAACCGTCGTCCCTGCCGTCAATCAAATCGAACTGCATCCGTTCTTAAGTCAGGAAGCGATTCGCGCATTTTGCCAAAAGAACGGGATTGTCGTCGAAGCCTGGAGCCCGTTGATGAAGGGACGCGATGCCTTAACAGACCCGGTCATCACAGACATCGCGGCACGTCACGGTAAGACACCTGCTCAAGTCGTTCTCCGTTGGCATCTTCAGCATGACATCATCGCGATCCCGAAATCCGTCACACCAAGCCGGATTCAGGAAAACTTGGACATCTTTGATTTTGTGTTATCACCGGATGACATGCGACAAATCGATCAGCTCAATCGGAATGAGCGGACCGGCTCGAATCCGGACGACATGCATAAAAAATAAGACGAGGCTTACATCAACGTAAACATCGCCCCATACAAAAAGGCTGACATGAGCGTCAGCCTTTTTGTATGCATTAACGGTCCAAATCATTTCCGTGATCTTGTTTTGCTAAATCATCGGAATGATCCGCCGAACGGTTCGGACGGTGGATGTCGTCTTTTTTCCCGTCCTGCTGCTGTTCTTCGTGACGTACTTTTTGTTCTTCCCACTCCGGACGCTTAAAATCATCGTCCCGGCGCATCGCGATATCCGGTTTACGATCTTCTTTTAACTTGGCATGATGAATGGCTTCTTCGTCTTGCGGCATCTTATCCGTACCCGCACGGTGCAAATCAATCTCCGCGTGTTCTTCTTTTGAGTCTTTATCGACATCAAGCGGATTTCCCGATCCGAGTTGGGCATTTGAATTGGCATCGTCCGATGTATGCGTTTCTTCGTAACTGCCGTAACGTACTTTGACGTCAGGATGTGTATTGTCCGTGTTTAAGTGGGGATCGAACTGAATGTCCTGAACTTCCAGTAACAGAACGAATCCACCGCCTTCGACTTCCGTCTTATGGACCTCGACTTGATCCGCCGGTAAATCGAGTGAACCAAACAGATCATTTACTTCCTGATCACGTCCCTGATTCCCGCGAATCCGGTCAATCCACGACGGTTTCGTCGTCGCGATTTCCGCGTCCATCTGACTGCGGACCAGTTGAAGATTCGATTTTTCTTTAACGATGATATAAAAATCTTCTTCGCGATGACCTTGCTGATGCAACTCATCCATTTTTGAAATCAGTTCTTCTTCTTTATAAAACGTTCCGATATACTGTTTCGTTTTCATACCAATCCATCCCCTTATGCACGAATTTAATGACGTACTTGTCTTATAAGGAGTATTTCCTTTTTTCAGCTAAAATATGCCACCCAGTCGGCTCAAACAGGAAAAGTAATCTAAATGATATGTTTATTCTCCGACCAGCTTCAAACCGATCGTCGCACTGAGAATTAAACCGATACAAACAATCCGTTTCCAATCCTTCGCTTCGTTGTAAAAAATCATGCTGAGAATCGTACCACCTGCTGCTCCAATTCCGGTCCACACCGCATAGGCCGTCCCCATCGGCAGCTCATTCATCGCCAAAGTGAGGAATAAAAAACTGAGACCAAAACCAGCGAACATCAACAACAGATTTTTGGTGTTTTTTTGCTGATTAAACGTATTGATCAGGACGACACCTAACATTTCAAATAGTCCTGCCAGAATCAAATAGAACCAACTCATTGTTGTTCCCCCTCCCCACTGACTAATTTCAAACCAATCACGCCCACTAACAGGACTGCAATCAACATCAACTTGATGATGGATGCCGACTGACCGAATAAGACGATATCCGTTACGACCGTACCCGCTGTTCCGAGTCCGACGAACACCGCATAGACCGTTCCGACCGGCAGATGATTACTGACCTTGATTAACACCGTGAAGCTGACGATGATACTGACAATCGTCGCTCCCCACTCGAGTGGGGTCGCTGCGTGTTTTAATCCGATGACCCAACCGACTTCAAAAAAGGATGCCAGGATGATGCTTAACCAATATTTTGCCATGTTGTTTCCTCCTCTGTTTCGAATCAAACAAAAAAGCCCGGGAGCAAGCGCCTAAACGCTTTACTCCCGGGCTTTTATCCCTCCGTTGCATAAGGTTCCCCTTATGTTCCTCCCTTGGTCCAGCCGAACGGAACCCTAGAGGATTACTATTCTGTTCATTCGATACCCCGACTTTAGCACGCCCGATTTTGCCTGTCAAACAGGAAAATCCGGCTGAACAGCCAATATCTTATAAAGAGTCAACTATAGAGGAGGAGTCCATCATGCGCTACAAAATCAATGAGCAACTACGGATCCGTCGTTTTACTCCAGAAGATTTAGAAGCTGTCCATGCCTATGCCTCAAAACCCATCGTCAGTCAGTATCAATCGTGGGGACCCAACTCCGAAAGTGACAGCAAACAATTTATTCATGACGCACTTGAAAGCGAACTTGAGAATCCGCGCCGCCGGTATGTCTTCGCCGTCACCTTCCCGGATGATCGTGTGATTGGAGCCGGTGAACTGGTGATCACCGATACCGAACACAAAACGGCGGAGATCGGTTACATTCTGTCGCCGGATGAATGGGGAAACGGCTATGCGACATCCGTTGCCGCATTTTTACTCGAATTCGGATTCGAGAAACTGGAGTTACACCGGATTACAGCAACATGTGATCCGCGAAACGTCGCTTCAGAACGTGTCCTCCAGAAAGTCGGGATGACGAAAGAAGGTCAACTCCGCGAAACGGTTTATCTCGAAGACCATTGGCGCGATTCCCTCATTTACGGCATGCTCGATTGGGAGTGGCAGGTCGACCATGAAGACGATTAAAAATAAATCAGACCGGTGCCTCTTATCCAGGAGGGGCCGGTTTTTCATTTCCTTGTGTAGCATTTGGTTGATGATTGACTTTTTTTGATATCTTTTTACACCTTTAAAAATGAACATGGTAAACTTATTTTTAACTGGAGTAAAAATTAATTTTCTAGAGAAATGGAGTTTTACATACGATGCCTCTTTCAAAAAAATGGTTCACGACACTTGCTGCTTCCGTCATGCTGTTCAGTTCATTCCCGATCAGTACCTTGGCAGAAGGAGACATTTCGCAAACGGTCGTCGACGAGAAAACGGAACTTGCAACCGGTAAACTGTTTACCCAAACCGATACCCCCGTCTTCGAAACACCGGAAAGTACAGAAGCAGTCGCTACCCTTTCTGCCACAACTGAAGTCGAGACGTTCGGGACAGAAGGTCTGTTTACACGCATCCTGCTCGATGGCGTCTATCGTTTCGTGAAGACAGATCAATTAGCGGATACCCCTATATATCCAAGAATCGACAGCCGGTATACGAATAAGGTCACAGTTCTTTATACAGCAGCAGATTCTTCAACGGCGACAGCACAAACATTTGACCAAAATAAGCAGCTTGATACATACGGTCAGGTCGGTCTCTTCACCCGGATTAAACAGGATACCGGCTATCTGTTCGTCCTGACAGCGGATTTAAGTACGATCCCTGTGTACTCGATGACCGGTGAACGGTTCGTTCAGGAAAAAACGTCGGTTTATCCAACAGCCGATGCAGTTGGAACACCTCTCACCACGTTGAAACAAAACGATTCCATCAAGACGTTCGGGACGTCAGGAACTTTTACCCGGATTGAGTGGAACGGTACATATGCTTTTGTCTTAACGGCTCACCTCGGAACGAAACCGGTCGTCTCGTATGAAGCAACCGGCAAAAAGTACAGTCAACAACTTGCCAACGTCTACCCAACCGCTGCGGCGACCGGGAAACTGCTTGGGACATTGGCACAAAATCAATTAGTCGACATCTACGGTGTATCCGGTGCTTATACACGAGTCCGCTTAAACGGTGTCTATGGATTTGTCCTGACGGCTCAGTTAGGAGATTTGGAGTTTTTTGCACAAACAGCCCGTTTGTATGTCCAGTCTCCTACTCCAATCCGCCAAGCACCCAACGCATCGAGTCCCGTCTTAAAAGAACACCAGACGAATACCCTGCTGACGGTCTACGGGACGAGCGGTGCGTACAGCCGGATCTTATTCCGCGGACAATATGCGTACGTTTTGACAAATACGCTCGCTCCATTAAAAGTCTATGCCAAAACAAATCGTTTATACGTTCAGACACCGACAGCAATCCGTTCTGCTCCCAATGTATCCAGTCCCGTCTTAAAGCAGCATCAGACGAATACCCTGCTGACGGTTTATGGAACGAGCGGTGCATACAGCCGGATTTTATTCCGCGGACAATATGCGTACGTCTTAACAAATACGCTTGCCCCAACAAAAGTCTTCGTTAAAACAGGACTTCGTTATGCGAACAAAAACACATCGATCTTTAAAGATACGACAGCCAAAAATGTTCTTCGCTCTATAAAACGGGCGGAATCCATCGATATTTACGGCACAAGCGGCGTGTATACACGCGTCAAAGTCGGGTCAGTGTACGGCTACGTCAAGACAACGGATCTTGTGACGAGAAAACCGGATTTGTATGATGTCACCGGAACACGTTACGTCCTCGAAGATAAATTAGTCGTTCATCCGAAAGCCAGTCTGACAGGGAAAATCGGTACACTGAAGAAAAATACCCTGCTGTCGATTTACGGCACAAGCGGCTATTACACCCGCGTCAAGATCGGTACGACGTTTGGTTTTGTCGACTCGAGCAAACTCGGCTTAAACAAACCGGTCGCGCGTCCGAAAGTCGGAACGGTCTTTTATGTCCATTTTGATCAGACCCCACTCTTTTCAGCCGATGTCGCGTATAGCCGCCCTGCCGGTTATTTAAGCAAAGGCACGAAACTGATTGGTCTAAAGGCGATTGACGATGACTTTTGGAAGGTTCGCCTACCGAACGGAACGACCGGTTACGTCATCAATCCATACATCGGGACGACGAAACCGGATATGCGTTACGCCCAACAAGCAATCAACCGTCAAAAAATCTATACAGTCAAAACAACGACGTCTTATTTTGCAACACCCGTCAGTCCGAAAAGTGCCGGATTGATTGAACAGGGAAAACGCGTCTATCCCCGGTATCGGGTCGGCAATTTTTATGTCATTCAGTCCGGCTGGTCACCTGTTTATCTGCCGGTCAGCGCTGTCACCGTCAAGACGGATGCACGGATCGCACAGAAGAATACATCGCGCGGGGAAAAGTTAATCCAAGCAGCCGCGAAACACTTGGGAACGCCGTATACGTGGGGTTCTCAAACGGCAGCCAACGGCGGTTTTGATTGTTCGGGACTGATTCACTACGCAACGAACGAAGCCGGAAAGTACGGCGGCCGGACGAACGTCAGTGGTTACTGGTACGGGGCTTTCTTTACGAACCGGCGGACGACAATCAGTAGCGGGAAACGATCGGATATCGTCTTTTTCGAAAATACGTATACGGATGGACCATCGCATATCGGCATCATGCTCGACAATGAATATTTCATTCATGCGGGTGGCTCACAGCTGCAAATCAACTCGATCTATGAACCGCGTTGGCGGGAACACTTTCTTGGCTTCAAATCGATGTAACAAAAAAAGAGGCGTATGGACCCTTCCGGATCCATACGCCCTTCTTTCATTGATTTAGAATGTCATCTCGACATACTTTGTCACTTGACGATCCTCAAGATACAACTCAATTTGTTCGCGGTATGCTTTATAGTGGTCCGATGCAATATGAGCCTCAAGTGCTGCTTCGTCTTGGTAGACTTCATAGAGCATGAACTGATGTTCATTTTCAATCGATTGATGTAACGTATAACGTAGGCAGCCCGGCTCGTTTTGCGCTGCTTTGTAGACTGTACTTAGAATCGGAAAGACTTGATCAGCTAATCCTGCTTTGACTGTAAAAACGGCATTGACAATGATTTCACCCATATGTTGATTCCTCCTCTAATTGATTACTTCTATATGTACCCATTTTTACTCAAGACATACCGAAAAGGATGATTTCGATGCAAGAAAATTTATTCACCTACTTAACTGAGTATGAATCAGAGATGATTCGTTTACGCCGTGACTTTCACCGCCATCCGGAATTATCGTTCCAGGAAGTCCGGACGCCTGCTAAAATTGCTGCGTTTTATGATGCACTCGGTATTCCTTACCGTGCGAACGTCGGTGGCAGCGGAATCGTCGCGACACTGACCGGCACCCGTCCCGGAAAAACAATTGCGGTCCGGGCCGATTTTGATGCGTTACCGCTCCAGGAAGAAACGGAATTATCGTTCCGCTCAATCCGTCCCGGTGTCATGCATGCTTGCGGACACGACGGACACACGGCGATTGTCCTTGGACTCGCCGCTGCTTTTCAAGCCATCCGGGATGAATTAACAGGTACTGTCGTCTTTATCCACCAACACGGTGAAGAAGTATTTCCGGGTGGTGCGATTCAAATGATTGAGGACGGCTGTCTCGACGGTGTCGATGCGATTTTCGGCACACACCTCGAAAATGATCTTCCGGTCGGAACGATCGGTTATCACAGCGGGCATACATTATGTGCGATCGATGAATTTGAAATCGTTGTTCATGGTCAAGGCGGTCATGCCCAAGCGCCACACCGGACGCAGGACGCACTTGTCGCCGGTGCACAGCTTGTCTGTAATCTTCAGCACCTCGTCAGCCGGCGCGTTGATCCGTTTGAGCCGGCCATCGTTGCAATCGGTTCATTTCATGCCGGAACCGCACCGAACATCGTGACCGGCGAAGCCCGGATTGTCGGAGAAATCCGGACGTTCAACGAACAACTCCGGCATCAGTTGCGCCAACAGGTGGATCTCGTCGCACGGACGACCTGCACCGGAATCGGCGCTGATTATTCCATTGATTTCACGACAGGTTACCCGTCCCTTTGGAATCATCCGGATGAAACGAAGCTCGTCCGGGAAGCGGCCGGTTTTTTGCCGGAAGCACAGGTCCGTGAAATGAAACCGATGATGGCAGCCGATGATTTTGCCTATTACCTGGAACAGGTTCCGGGCAGTTATTTCTTTACCGGCTCCGCGAAAACAGATGGACGCACGATTTATCCGCAACACCATCCGAAGTACGAAATCGATGAGCGGGCTTTACTGATCGGGGCGAAAACGTTAGGGGCGACAGTTCTTCGTGCCCTGCAAACATAAGAATTGACTTTCCACTTTTATGAATGGTATTATCATCCCAATGATAACGAACTTACATCAACTTCATATAACACTTATCAAGAGTGGACCGAGAGATCTGGATCGATGACGTCCCAGCAACCTGCGCACAGCAAGGTGCTACGACCAGCAAAGCGAAAGCTTTGGTTGATAAAAAGCGGCGACTCCTTTTGCAACCAAGCAAAGGAGTCGTTTTCGTTTTCTCGCTGTCAGAAATGAGAGCATTACGGCTCAAGAGGCCAGGAGAAAGGGAGAGATGACATGGAAAAAGCAACATTTGCAGGAGGATGTTTCTGGTGCATGGTGACACCATTTGAGGAATTACCGGGGATTCACAGTATCGTGTCCGGTTATACAGGAGGACACGTCGACAATCCGACATATGAGCAGGTCAAAACCGGAACGACCGGACATTCCGAAGTCGTCGAGATTACATTTGACCCGGCACTGTTCTCATACGAACGGTTACTCGAACTGTACTGGCCGCAAACGGATCCGACCGATGCCGGCGGACAATTCCAGGACCGTGGCATACAGTATGCCCCGGCGATTTTTTACCATACGGAAGAACAACGCCTTGCAGCGATTGCGTCACGTGATGCACTGGCTGCAACAAACCGTTTCAAACAACCGATCGTTACACGGATCGAACCGGCAGCTTCTTTCTATCCGGCGGAAGAATACCATCAGGACTTCCATAAAAAAAATCCGGCCCACTACAAAAAAGACCGGAAAGCCTCCGGCCGTGATGCCTTTATCGACGTCGCCTGGAAAGAAGAAGTATCCGTCTGATTTAAACGAAGCGTCTTTTAAAAGAGATCACCCTTTCACGCACTTTACTGTAAAAGTCGCGTGAAAGCCGTGATCTCTTTTGAGTGGTTGACGATGTTTTTAAGAAATCGCTTTGATTTCATCTGTTTGATTTGACTCGTCCACGACCTGATACCGTTTCAAGACGAAGATGCCGCTCAGCATGACGACTAAACCAATGATCTGCCCAAACGATAAATCGACTTTTGGTAAACCAAACCAGCCAAAAACGTCGACACACAACGCAAAACTGAGTTGCGAAATCAGGACGACGGAAATCGCGATGGACGGACCGAGCAGTTGAATACCCCGCATGACACAAAATACGACACCGACACCGACGAAACCGCCAAATAGATAAAGCGGTTCGACCTCCGTAAGCGCTGCGACCTCCCCGCCCCGAAAGAAAACCAAGGCAAGCAACGAACCAATCAGACCGACCAAAAAGACTAACGTCGTCGTCGCCCAGGCACCAAAGACATGACTCATCCGTGCGTTCAAAACTGTTTGTAAACTGATCATCATCCCTGCGACGATGGCACAAAACATGCCTAATCCCATTTCTATCTCCTCCTACTCAGGTAAATGAAAAGATCAGGACGCCGGTCAACATCAAACCGACTCCGATCCACTGCCCTTTGTTACTGCTTTTTTTAATGACTCCGAACCAGCCGTTCAAATCAATTACAAAGGCACACAGAATCTGTGCGACGAGCAACAGCGACATCGCCCATGTCATGCCGAGTAATTGAATCGACGTCAGTTCCGTCACGACGACTAAAACACCGAGCAATCCGCCGCTCGCATAAATAAGCGGTAACGTGCGAAAACCGCCGATTTTACGATCCCGAACAAAGCCGTAAATCAATAAACATCCGATCAGACCAACGAAATGGACGATGGTTACGGATAACCATGGACCAACCGCGTCACCGAGCCGGGCATTAAAGATGCCTTGTAAGGCAATAAACAATCCACTGAATAAGGCAAACACGATTCCTTGCATCTTCATCCTCCTTTTTCTCTAGTTACGAGTAGACCCTATTCTGTCATCTTTTTAAAGGACAAATGTCCTGAAACACAAAAAAAGCCGACCTGATCGGTCAGCTGCGCTTATATTCACGTTACTGGAATGCCCGGTATGTCCGTTCGATTCGTCCGAAAGCATCATCCATCATCCGGTTAAAGAGTTCCGCAACGGTCGGAACATCATCAATCAAACCGGAAACGAGACCGGCATTGACGTATCCTGCCGTCTCGTCGCCTTCGAGTGCCCCTTTGATATGAAACGATTCGTTCGTCTGTTCTTGAAAGGCAGCGAGTGATGTCGGCTGCAACGCCTCGACGTACGGTCCGTTCAATACCCGCCGGACTTGTCCGACTTCTCGGCCGATGATTCGTGTCCCGAGATCATCCGCCTGCACGAGGTGTTTTTTATAGTGCTCATGGACACGGGATTCCTGTGTCGCAATCAACCGGGTTCCGAGCTGCACGCCTTCTGCTCCGAGCATCCAGGCTGCTGCAAGACCACGTCCGTCGCCGATGCCGCCCGCGGCAAGGACGGGAAGCGTGACATGATCCGTGATTTGCGGAATCAGGGTCATCGTCGTCAACTCGAGCGGTGAATTGATTCCCGCCGCCTCGACGCCTTCCGCTACCAATATGTCCACTCCGGACTGCTCGGCTTTAATTGCCTGTTTGACGGAAGCAACGACACCAATCGTCCGGATTCCCGCCTCCCGTAACTTCGATAAAAAAGGAGCCGGATTACCGGCTGACAAGGACACGACCGGAATCCGCTCCTCGATTGCTAACTCAATCAACTGTTCGGTATAAGGTGAGACCCGGATGGCGATATTCAAGGCAAACGGACGCGACGTCAAGCTTCGTGTCGCGTCAATCAATTGTTTGACCTCGACAGGCGTCATCGTTCCGCATCCAATCGTTCCGAGACCTCCGGCATTCGAGACCGCCGCCGTCAGTTCGGCATGGCTGATATTCCCCATACCCCCTTGAATGATCGGCACATCAATCTGTAATGTGGTACATAGACGAGACATGGTCTCCCTCCGTTTCCGTTGTTAAGAATGGTATACTAAGTAGGACTGAATTTTAATTCATTTTTAGAAAAGAGGCGTCCTTATGAATATTCCGTACCGCGATGTTTCACCAAAGCTAGCCACACATGTGTTTGTCGCCCCCGGTGCTTTTTTGATTGGTGACGTGACCGTTGGCGAAGAATCGACGATTTGGTTCAATGCCGTCCTGCGCGGCGATGAAGGACCGATTACGATCGGCAAACGTTGCAGTATCCAGGACAATGCGACCATCCACCTTTACGAGGGAGCACCGGTCATTGTCGAAGATGAAGTGACGGTCGGACACAATGCTATTTTACATGGTTGTAAAATCGGTCGGCGCTCGATTGTCGGAATGGGAGCAACCGTCCTCGATCATGCTGAAATCGGGGAAGAATGTATCATCGGTGCCAACACCTTAATCCCGTCCGGCAAAAAATTCCCGCCTCGTTCGCTCATCATCGGATCACCGGGCAAGGTCGTGCGCGAACTCACGGCAGCCGATCTCGAGATGATTCAGGAATCAATTGATTCATATGTCGATAAAGGATATGCGTTTCGCAAACAGCTTGCTAAAAATTGATTGTCGGCACGAAAACGCTCATCTCGCTTCTTCGGGATGAGCGTTTTTGTTTTATCGTTCCGCGAACAAGGGATGTTCCGATGCATCATAGTCAGCACTTTTTTGCGTCACATCATGCGTTTCACGGAAGATCGATTCAAAAAACCGGCTCGCCGGTTCCGCGAGTAACCGGTAGTATTGTTCAAACAGCAAAGCGGCATGATGACCGCTCCACTCATCCGGCAACAACTCTTGCGGCAGACCGGGATCGGTAAACAAAAACTTCCGGTATTCATGGACAAGTGTCGTCCGTTCGACAAAACACTGCTCCTCGTCCATCTCGCCAAGCTGAATCCGGCTTTGATGGACGATATAACGCCGGCTGTATTCCGCAATGAACCGTTCATACCGTTCTTGCAACTCATCCAGTGGGAAAGCGCGTTCGACCAGCGATTGATCCGGTTGCGGTCCATGATATTCGCCGACGAAAAAATCGACGTACTCGGTGATACCGTAGGCGTCAATCAACCGCTCCGCTTCTTTTTCGAGCGGGTTCGGTGAAATCCAGACCCCGTTCGATAAATTCCCGAAACCGCTCCAGGACAACTCTTTTCGTAATTCATCCCGAATTTGCCGTTTGTCCTCCGGAATCGTGTACATCAAGGTCCGCCATTTCCCGTCCCAGACATGAGGCGTCGATTTGTATATCCGTCGCGCGGCTTCTTCCATCCGCTCAACACCGCGCGGGGTCAACGAATAAAAACTTTTTGTCCCTTGTTTTTGTGACGTCAACCAGCCTTGTTTGACCATCCGGGAAACGGCAACCCGGACCGCCTGTTCATTATGACCGAATTCTTTCAATAGGCGGATCAGACTGCCGACCCAGATTTGATTGCCGTAATGGCGGATGTAATCTCCGTATACCGTAAAAATCATCGATTGGGTATTCGCACTCATGTCATTCACTCTCTCTTTAATATAACGTTTTTTTGTGTACCGTTAGTATACGTGTTATTTCAGAGGACGACCATCCTCATTTTCCTTGAAACTGTGGCGTCCGTTTTTCGGCGAAGGCGCGTAACGCTTCCAGCCGATCTTCCGTCGGGATGACCGCTTCGTAAGCGGATGTTTCAATTTTCAAGCCCTCCGAGAGAGATTGATCGAGTCCTTGGTCAATCGCCTGTTTAGCCTGTCGGATGGCAACCGGTCCATTTTGTAACATCTCATCCGCAAACGAAAGACAAACTGCCATCAATTCTTCCCCTGTTGCGACGACACGCGAGACAATCCCGTACTGTTCAGCGGTCTGTGCATCAATTTTCCTGGCTGTGAAAATCAGTTCTTTCGCCCGGGTCTCTCCAATCAACCGCGGCAACCGTTGTGTCCCGCCGGCACCGGGAATGATGCCGAAACTGGTTTCTGTCAATCCGACCAATGCCCCTTCGACGATGATCCGGAAATCACAGGCGAGCATCCATTCGAAACCGCCGCCGAGTGCATGACCGTTGACCGCAGCAATCGTCGGTTGCGGCAGATGGGCGATATCTGTGAAGACGTCACGAATGGCTTCGACGTTTCGCCGGACTTCCGTTTCGTTTAACGTCACCCGTTCCTTCAAGTCAGCACCGGCGCTGAACGCCTTCCCTGTTCCGGTAAAGATGACAACCCGGATGGTCGGATCGTGACGAACGGTCGTGACCAGCTGTTGCAGCTCAACCAGCGTCGGATAATCAAAGCAGTTCATCCGTTCCGGCCGGTCAATCCGAATGATGACGACGTAGTCGCGTCGTTCCAAATGAATCATGTGAGTCCCTCCCGTTCCACGACGAGGGCAATGCCTTGTCCGACCCCGACACACATCGTCGCCAGACCATATGTCTGATTCGTGCGGCACATCTCGTGGATTAACGTCGTTAAAATCCGTGCTCCGCTTGCACCGAGCGGATGACCAAAGGCAATGGCTCCTCCGTTGACGTTGACTTTTTCCGGCGGTAATCCGAGTTCTTGCATACAGGCGACGCTTTGTGCGGCAAACGCTTCGTTGAGTTCAATCAAATCCAGCTGGTCGACCGTCAGTCCCGCCCGGTCCAGCGCTTTCCGTGTCGCATCGACCGGTCCGATTCCCATGACAGCCGGTTCGACGCCGGCGACACCACTGGCCCGGTAATAGGCGAGCGGCGTCAGTCCGAGACGTTCCGCCGTTTCTTCACTCATGAGCAATAAGGCAGCTGCCCCGTCGTTGATACCGGAAGCATTCCCTGCCGTGACGGTGCCATTCGGAAACAGGCTTTTGAGCGTTCCGAGCTTTTCACGGCTCGTGTCGGGACGTGGATGTTCATCCGTGTCCACTTCGACGATCTGTCCTTTGCGTGTCGTATACTGCACCGGAACAAGTTCTGTTTGAAAACGATGTGTTTCCATCGCCTGTTTCGCCCGTTGCTGACTTAAAAAGGCAAAATCATCCTGCGCTTCCCGTGAAATCCCGTACCGGGTTGCGACGTGTTCCGCCGTCTCCGGCATCGAGTCTGTTCCGTACATACCTTGCAGTTTTTCATTGACGAACCGCCAACCGATCGTTGTGTCATAGATCGTCGTGTTCCCGCGGGCGAACCCTGTTTCCGACTTTCCCATGACGAGTGGAGCCCGGGTCATACTTTCCGTTCCACCGGCAATATAGATTTCCCCTTCGTTCATCGCGATCGCCCGGGCTGCGGCGATGACGGAATCGAGTCCGGAACCGCACAACCGGTTGACGGTCGTTCCAGCTACTTCAACCGGCAAACCTGCGAGCAAGCCGGACATCCGGGCGACATTCCGGTTGTCTTCCCCTGCCTGATTGGCATTTCCGAAAATCACTTCTTCGATTTGAACCGGATCCACCCCCGGATTGCGATTGATGAGTGCTTGAATGACACAGGCCCCTAAATCATCCGGCCGGACGTCTTTGAGTGCTCCGTTATAGCGGCCGATTGGTGTACGGACAGCATCTATGATGGCGACACGTCTCATCGGCTCTTCACCCCGCTGTCCGAATAATCGTAGACGCCGCGTCCGGTTTTTCGTCCGAGACGTCCTGCTTTGACGTACTGTTCGAGGAGTGGTGCCGGACGGTATTTTTCACCCAGTTTTTCATGCAGATACCGTAGATTGTTTAAGCGGGTGTCGAGTCCGACAAGATCGCCGAGTTCAAACGGTCCCATCGGATAATTCAGTCCGAGCTTAATTGCTTTATCAATCTCTTCCGGTGTGCCGAGTCCTTCCTGCAGCATATAAAACGCTTCATTGCCGACGAGGGCACTGATTCGTGACGTGACGAACCCCGGAAACTCCCGGATGACGACGGTCTCTTTTCCCATTTGTTGCGCAACGGTTTCGCAGATTATGACCGTTTCATCCGATGTTTCCAGCCCGCGTGCCAGTTCGACGAGCGGCATCCGGTGCACCGGATTAAAGAAATGCATCGCCATGACCCGTTCCGGACGTTTCGTAAACGAAGCAATCTCGGTCGGACTCATCGTCGACGTATTCGTCGCAAAAACACAATCGGCCGGTGCAAAGCGGTCAAGTGTCTCAAACACGGTCCGCTTAATATCAAGCCGTTCCAGAACGGCTTCAATGACAAGATTTGCGTCTCTGACAGACTCCTTTAAATCCGTTGCATAACTTAAGTGTTGAAACAGTTGCCCGACTTCTTCCGTCGTCATTTTTCCGCGGACGATGGCTTTATCGGCAATCTGTTCCAATTCCTGTTGTGCGGATGTCAGCAAGTGTTGCTCGACATCGACCAATGTCACGTCAAATCCGCTGGCTGCTGCCACGTATGCAATCCCTCTGCCCATCACACCTGACCCTACGACCACCATCTGTTGAACCATCATCTGATTTCCCCCTTTAAAAAGCGTGCGGACGAACGTCCGCACGCTTGGTTTTTACAGTCCGAACGGATTAAGTGGACGACTGCCGTAATACGACAGGATACTTTTCGTTTCCGTATATAAATCAAGTGTCTCGATGCAGAGTTCGCGTCCGAAACCAGATTGTTTGTAGCCGCCGAACGGTGTGCCCGGGAAGGCCGAGAACGGACAGTTGATCATGACGATACCGGCTTTGATCTGATTCGCAATCCGCGTCGCGCGTGCTCCATCTTTTGTCCAAATTGCCGACCCAAGTCCGAACTCTGTGTCGTTTGCCAGACGAACGGCTTCTTTTTCATCCTTGAACTTCATCACGACGACGACCGGTCCAAAGATTTCTTCCTGGACAACTTTCATCTCATGTGTGACATCGGCAATGATTGTCGGTGCATACCAGAAACCTTCTTCAAAACCAGCCACTTTCTCGATTTGACCTCCAGTCAAGATCGTAGCTCCGTCCGCTTTTGCCGACTGGACATAACCGTCGATGACATCAAGCTGTTGTTGATCGATGATTGCCCCGACATGTGTCCCTTTATCAAACGGATTACCGAGCACCAGTTGTTTTGTTTTGGCGACGAATTGTTCCATGAACGTATCGTAAATGTCTTCATGGACATACAGGCGCGACCGTGCTTCGCACGACTGCCCGCTGTTGTAGAAGATGCCAAACAGTGACCCGTCGACGGCTGCCGTGATGTCAGCATCCTCAAACACGAGGTTCGGTGATTTACCGCCGAGCTCCAACGTGACGCGTTTTAAGCTTTCCGACGCCCGGCCCATGATATCTTTTCCAACCGGTGTCGAACCGGTAAAGGCGACTTTATCGACATTCGGGTGTTCCACCAAGTGGTTGCCGATTTCGCGACCCGACCCCGGAATGACGTTGACGACACCTGCCGGTACACCGGCTTCGAGACAAATCTCGCCGAGGATGATAGCTGTCAACGGTGTCAGCGTCGCCGGTTTGACGACAACCGAACAGCCGACCGCAATCGCCGGTGCGACTTTCCAGGCCGCCATCATCAATGGATAGTTCCATGGAATGATTTGGGCACAGACACCGACCGGTTCTTTTTCCGTGTAGTTATGGAATTGCCCCGGCACGTTATTGACGGCACCACGGTGACCGACGATGGCTCCGGCATAAAATTCAAAGTCTTCAATCGCTTGCGTGATTTGCCCTTGCGCTGCCGCGAGGGATTTTCCGGTATCGAGAATCTCAAGTTCCACCAATTCGTTGAAACGTGAACGCATGATACCGGCAATTTTGTTCAGGACTTGCGACCGGCGACCAACCGGCCACATTTTCCATTTTCCGTGATCGAAGGCTTCCCGTGCCGCCTGCACCGCACGATTGGCATCTTCTTTTGAAGCTTTTGCGACTTCGGCGATGACTTCGCCGGTTGCCGGATTATAGGTCTTGAAGGTCTCCCCTGATGTCCCTTCGACTTGCTCGCCGTTGATGACCAGATGATAGACGGAACGTTTCATCTCGATTGTTTTTTCATGTACCGTTGACATAGCTCCCACTCCCCTTAGTTTCCTTTGAATGTCGGTTGACGTTTGTCAAGAAAGGCTTGCATCCCTTCCGTCTGATCATTCGTCCCGAATAGTAAGTAGAAATTTCTTCTTTCATGATCCATGCCGTCTTGCAACGACAGGTCGCCTGCCTTATCGACTGCATCTTTGATCAGTCGCACGGACATCACCGGTTGTGCCGCAATCCGTTCGGCAACGGCCAAAACACTTGCTTCGAGTTGATCCGCTTCCACAATCCGGTTGATGATTCCAAGACATTCTGCTTCCGATGCCAGCATCCGGTCGCCCGTCCACAACCATTCAAGGGCCCGGGTCCGGCCGATCCGTTTCGTCAGGCGTTGCGTCCCGCCGGCGCCCGGCATGACACCGAGTCCGACTTCCGGGAAACCGAACTGAGTCTCCGGTGTCGCATAAATCAAATCACAGGCCAGTGCCAGTTCAAACCCACCGCCGAGCACAAATCCATGAACCGCGGCAATCAGCGGTTTATGCAGACGACTGATCCGGTCCCAATCGGCAAACGGATCAAGCAGTTCCATGGAAATCGGTGTCGCGTCGAGCATCTCATCGATATCGGCTCCGGCTGAAAAGGATTTTCCTTCTCCGTTCAGGACGATGACAGCGACCGCCTCATCCTGATCGAATCGTTCCATCGCTTCGACGATTTCCCGGATCATCGTCCGGTTCAAGGCATTGTAACGTTCCGGGCGATTCAGTCGAATCCGGCCGATTCGCCCCTCGATACTTGTCTTAACGTACTGTGGCGTCAGCATGGACTTCTTCACCAATCATCAGCGTCACAAGATCTCCCGCAAAGCCCATCAAGTCTTTACCAGACGCTTTTCCTTCGAGTGAACGCATGCCGGCTTTCATCGTTTCATGGCTTTCGTAGACCATTTCGCACATCAAGTAGTATTTACCGTCTCCGCCCATTGGTGAACCGACGATTTTCGTGACCGTCATCTGTTGCAGACCGGGAATCTTGGCCGTCAGTGGACCGTGGACATTGAAATAATGCTCATCAAACTGTTCCTTGTTCTCCGGATGTGTATAAAGCGCGATTAGTTTTACCATAATGATTACCTTCCTTCACATGAGAGTAGAGACGGGTTTCATCGCCTCGAATGGGTTTTTGCATGATTTACAATATAAAATACTCCGGCAAGCCGTCGGACCAAACAGATTTTCAATCGAGACGAACGTCGATCCGCAGTACGGGCAGTCGATTTCCCATTTCCCGTCGACGACCCGCGGCGGGGCAATTCCAAAGGACTTCAGACCGGTAATTCCTTGTTCTGTAATCCGGTCCGAGGTCCACGGCGGATCAAACAGGAAAACGACATCGACCGTATTGACCTGAGGCACTTGTAACAAAGCGGATTCGGTGTTCTTTTGGATGATATCAAGCGCCGGACATCCTAAAAATGTCGGGAGAAGCGTAATCCGGATATCGTATCCGAACGGGGTCTCCGTCCATTCCGTCGCTTCGACCATTCCGAGATCGAGAATACTTACCGCATCGATTTCCGGATCTTTAACTGTATCCAGGGCTTCCCGGATGTCCTGTTCTAGTCTTGTCACCATCTGCCGTTCCTCCTTCACCATACCGCTGACTGATCGAGCAGATAGACTTCCCCGAGCGTCGATAAGGCATCGTTCAAATCAGAAGAATGTTCACCGTTTCGTCCGTTGTAGGTCATGTTCATTTCCGGCAACGTGACGTTCAGATCGACGAGGACCGGTGTCAGTGCCTGATACCAACGATCCAGTAAAATCCCCTGCCCCTCAATCAGGCGCATCTCGTCAATCCTTTCTGCTGCTTCCCCGTAATCAAACAGGTCACCGAAGTCAGCCAGTACCCGTTCAAGAGCCGCATCCATCTTCTGACGGGCTGTTTCTGTTGATTGATACAGCTGGGTGAACCACGTTTGCCAGTGCAACAAATGATAGTACAACTCCATGTTGACCTTGACGGCGAGTGCTGCGAGCGGCGCATAACTGCTTTTTTTCAACGAGTCGATCCGTACCTTTTTCGCAAGCGTATAACAATAGTTGCGCACGACGGCATACGCCCAGTCATATTCCGGATTCTCCATATAATATCCCGGTCCGTTGACCCGTTCGACGAGGACCGAGTTTTTCCGTTCATGCGCAAGCCGCACGTGAGCGAGTGCATCAGCCTTTCCTTCGCCGATTTCTTCGAGCAGTTGGTAGTACATGGCCGCATGCCCCATCGAATCCTGAGCAATCGAGGACGACGCGACATCTTCTTCGATATGCGGGGCGAGTCCCAACCATTCCGATCCGCGGTAGGCATATAAAAAGTCATCATCTGCTAATTGATAGAGCAGTGAGCCCAAGGCCAAACGTTCTGCTTCCGTCATTTGGAATCGCCTCCTTGCCAGGACATGATTTCTTTTTCGTCGAGCATCTGTTGTTCATAATGACGCCATTTTTTCTTCAGGTAGCCGTACCCTTTCGTCGTCCGGTAATCTTTGTTATCCAGCCGTTGCAGCATCAGCTTTTCATCCGGAGTCATTCCCCGGATATCTTCCCGTTTGACGACCCAGATGTCGACGACCGGCTCCCGGCGCATGAAGTTTTCCTGCGCCATCAAAAGGGCCATCTCTTTATTCGGTGCCAGTAAACTGAACTGATGCGTAAAAGCGGCATTCGGCGTCCGTTTACTGAAAATCTCGAACTCCTGATAAAACGTTTCCGTCATGGTCTCTCCTCCTTCAGCCGATCGTCTCAGCAAGTGCCTCGCGTACCCACGCATTGTTTTGATACGAAGTTTGACGTAAGGCGAGCCGTTCCTTCGAACGGGGGCCGCCACCTTGAATGATTTTCTTGAATTCCGTCCAGTCCGGCTGGGCGTAAATCCACTGTCCTGTCTCCTCGTCGAATCGTAATGTCGGATCCGGAATGACGAGTCCGAGCGAACGGATCCGGGGAACGTATTTCGTAAAGAAATTTTGACGCAACTCTTCGTTCGTTTTCGTCCGGATTTTGTAGGCAATCGTCACGTCCTGTTTGGACGTACCGGTCGTCTCTTTCGACGCCGGACCGAAGAACATCAAGAGGGATTCCCACCATTCATCCAGGGATTCCTGAATCATCGCTTTTTGTTCCGGTGTCCCTTCCGCCAGTGCCATGATAATCGACTCACCGTGCTGGGCATGGAATACTTCCTCCGCACAAATCCGTTGCAACGCCCGCGCATAAGGACCATATGAAGCCCCGAGCATATTCGTCTGAGTAATGATGGCTGCTCCGTCGACGAGCCAGCCGATTGTTCCGGCATCTGCCCACGAACGCGTCGGCATGTGGAAGACGTTGTGGAATTTGAGGCGTCCCGTAAATAAATCGTCCATCAAGTCGGCCCGTGTTTTTCCGTACGGCTTCATCAAATCCTCGACGACCCGAAGCAGGAGTTGACCGTGCCCCATCTCATCCTGGACTTTTGCCATGATGCCGAGCTTCCGGCGTAACGATGGGGCTTTGGGCACCCATTCCTTTTCCGGTAAAGCCCCCATGATTTCACTGATGCCGTGCATGGAAATCAGCTTGATCAGCGTGTCGCGGTAGAAATCAGGCATCCAGTCGTCCGCTTCGATTTTTTCCCCGTTTTCGATTCGTTCTTTAAACCGTTCCAATTTTTCTTCTTCAGTCATGACCGGTGGTTCAAAAAGATGCGTCGCATCGTACATTTCAGTTCCTCCTCTGCTTAAACAAACTTCTTCTCGGACATTGCGCGACGGTCGATGATCCGGACAGCCTTCCCTTCAGAGCGCGGAAGACCGTATGGCGGGTGACAAATCAGATCCACCGAGATCAGACATTCGGTTTTCATGGCATGACAGATGACCCGTTTCAGTTCTTCAGCAACTGTCCCGGCTTCGAGTTCGATGTGCAGTTCCAGCGCTTCAAGCCCGGCCCGTTGAATCCGGTGAATTTGATAATGGGGTGTGACACCCGGTTGCTGTAATAAGATCCGTTCAATTTCGGACGGAAAGACGTTGACGCCACGGATGATCATCATGTCATCCGTCCGCCCTTTGACCCGCGACATCCGGGTCGTCGTCCGACCACAGCCGCACATTTTTGTCGTGACGGATGCCAAGTCTCCGGTACGATACCGAATTATTGGAAGCGCTTTCTTTTTCAAACTTGTAAAAACGAGTTCCCCGACCATTCCTTCTGGTAGCGGTTCGCCCGTTGCGGGATCAATGACTTCCGTGATAAACAAATCATCCATCAGATGCAATCCGTTTTGTTCCTGACACTCCATTGCGACACCCGGTCCCATGATTTCGCTGAGACCGTAGATATCAAAAGCCCGGATCCCCCACTTGTTTTCGAGGGTCTTCCGCAGTTCTTCCGACCATGGCTCGGCTCCAAAAATCCCGTACCGGAGGCTGCTCGCTTTCGGATTAAACCCCTTTTCTTCCATCCGTTCCGCAAGATGCAACATATAAGACGGTGTTCCGCAAATTCCACGGGGCTGGAAATCTTCAATCAACGTGATTTGCCGGTCGGTATTACCGCCGGACACGGGAACAATCGTCATCCCGAGTTGTTCGGCTCCGCTGTGCAGACCGAGTCCGCCGGTGAATAAACCGTATCCGTAAGCATTGTGCAACAAGTCGGTTTTTTCAGCACCGATGGCGACCAGACCACGTGCGACAGCTTTCGACCAATCATCCAAATCGCTTTGTGTATAACCAACGACGGTCGGTTTTCCACTTGTTCCGGATGAAGCATGGATCCGGACCGTTTCCTGAGGCGGAACCGCAAATAAGCCAAACGGATACTGTTCCCGCAAATCACTTTTGTATGTGAACGGTAACTTTTGAATATCCGCCATCGTTTGGAATTCCTCCGGATTAAGTCCCCGTTCCATGAAGCGGGTGTGATAAAACGGGACATGTTCCATCACATGACGAACGGTCTCACGTAAACTTGCAAGCTGTAAGCGGGATCGTTCTTCCGCTTCCATCGTTTCCAGGATTTCGTTATACAAGTGGCACCCCTTCCCGCGTCTATATAACACAATAAATAAACGTCCGTTTTAAAACGGTTATACCATTAAACTACGATAGGTTCACAATGTTGTCAATCCTTCATTTTGTTAAAAGCTCCCAACTTTCTTGATTCCGGTCTTTTTTTCAATTAAAAGTCTGAATAAAGACCTTTCCTATAGAGAAACACTAAAAATGATATTTCTTTTTGGAAAATATTCCTGAAAATGTTTGCTCATTTCGTAACTGATTGATAAAATATCGTGTGACAAGTGTTATACTATTTTTGGTAAGACCAGCTGTGGTCACAGGCAAGGGGGAAACGATATGAAAAACGGTTTGTCGCTCGGCGACTCTGCTGTCATCGAGGCGATTGTCACAGAAGAAATGTTCGCTCAGTTCGAAGGTGTGGTCGTCCACCCGGCTTACTCTACCGTCTCGATGGTCTATCATATGGAATGGGCCGCTCGAAAACTCATCCTCCCCTACCTGGAAGAACAGGAAGAAGGAGTCGGTGGTGCTGTTTCCTTGAAGCATTTAGGAATGGCGACACTCGGATCCAATATCCGCATCGAAGCCACTGTCAGCGAGCTCACATCCCGCCGTGTAGTAGCCAAAGTCGAAGTCAGACAAGGTGATCGTGTCATCGGTCTTGGGGAAGTCAAACAAATCATTTTAAATAAGCAGCTGATTCAGGAAAAGTTGACGCCGCGTGTTTTTTAAAGAGCAAAATGAAAGCGCTTACTAAAGTCAGGAGGATGTTTACTATGAATATGTTGAACCCATCCACGGATCCATCACCATCCATCATGGAGAAGATTTCCGGTCACGAACAGGTCGTTTTTTGTAACGATCCTGTGTCCGGTCTGCAGGCGATCATTGCCATTCACGATACGACACTCGGACCCGCCCTCGGTGGTTGCCGGATGGCACCGTATTCGACCGTCGATGAAGCACTCGATGATGTCTTGCGGCTGTCGCGTGGCATGACGTATAAATGTGCAGCAGCTGACGTCGATTTCGGCGGCGGGAAAGCCGTCATCATCGGTAATCCGGCGACGGACAAAACACCCGAATTGTTCCGTGCCTTCGGACGATTCGTCGATTCACTCGGCGGACGTTTCTACACCGGAACGGATATGGGCACGACGATGGAAGATTTCGTCCATGCCAGCCGGGAAACGTCACGGATCGTCGGGATTCCGGAAGCTTTCGGCGGAAGCGGCGATTCATCGATTCCAACAGCGGAAGGCGTCATTTACGGCTTACGGGCAACGGTCGAAACGTTATACGGATCCGATGATTTAAGCCGGGCCAGTTACGCTGTCCAAGGACTCGGAAAGGTCGGCTATAAAGTCGCGGAACAGTTATTGTCTGCCGGTGCTAACCTGTACGTGTCCGATTTGAGCGAATCCATTCTCGCTGCTCTCGTCGAGCAAGCGGAAAAAACACCCGGAACGGTTCGTGTCATTGCCGCTCATGAAATTCACCTGACGGATGCCGACATCTTTGTGCCTTGTGCTTATGGCGGTGTCATCCAAGCAGCGAACATCGGACAGCTCCAGTGTAAGGCAATCTGTGGATCGGCCAACAATCAACTTGCCGATGATGCCCTTGCGCTCGAATTACAGCAACGCGGTATTTTATATGCACCCGATTATATCGTCAACGGCGGCGGTCTGATTCAGGTTGCCGACGAACTATACGGGGCGAACCATGAACGTGTCCTGTTAAAAACCAAACATATTTATGATGCGGTCCTCGAAGTATTCCACGAGTCTCATGCGGAATCGATCACGACACTCGAAGCAGCCAATCGGATGTGCAACAAACGGATTCAAATCCGCTCACGCCATAACAACATTTTTACGAATACGATCAAACCGAAATGGAACATCCGGAACGACTAAATGGAGGTGACACGAATGGAAACCGAATTTCCGATTTACCGGATACTTGATGATGCAGGACACGTCCTTGATACATCTAAAAATGATTTGCTGACAAAAGACTTGAGTCTCGCACTCTTCACACATATGAACCGGATCCGGACATTCGACCGGAAAGCCATCAATCTGCAGCGTCAAGGACGGCTCGGGACCTATGCGCCGTTCGAAGGACAGGAAGCGGCACAGGTCGGCAGTGCGTATGCACTGCAGGACAAGGACTGGGTCTTCCCGACGTACCGGGATCACGGAGCGACGCTGACGTTTGGCGCCGACATGGTCCGGACATTTTTGTATTGGAACGGACGTGTCGAAGGCTGTGTCCCGACGGATGAGTTGCATATCTTCCCGCCCGCTGTTCCGATTGCCACACAAATCCCGCATGCGGTCGGTGCGGCCTGGGCAGAAAAACGAAAAGGATCAACCCAGGTCGCCGTCGCTTACTTTGGGGACGGGGCCACATCGGAAGGTGATTTCCACGAAGGCATGAACTTCGCCAGCGTCTTCCAGGCTCCGGTCATCCTGTTTAATCAAAACAACGGGTATGCGATTTCCGTCCCGATTCAAAAACAGATGCATTCGGAAACGATTGCCCAAAAGGCTTTGGCTTACGGGATGCCGAGCGTCCGGATTGACGGCAATGATGTCTTCGCCGTTTATTTCACGATGCAGACTGCACTGGAACGGGCACGCTCCGGTGGCGGACCAACCTTGATTGAAGCGGTCACGTGGCGATTCGGTGCCCATACGACGGCGGATGATCCGTCGAAATACCGGGATCAGGACCGTTCCCGGGACCGAATCGATCCCCTCACCCGCTTGGAAGGTTTCATGAAAGAACAAGGTTTCTACGATGAACAGGAAATCGAAGCCATCCGGACGCGGCATCAAGAAGAGGTCGAAGCCGCCGTCAAAACGATGGAAGCTTTCCCGCCGCCTGACGTCAACGATTTGTTCGATCATACGTACGCAACATTACCGGACGATTTAGTCCGTCAAAAAACAGATTATCTGACCGCAAGGGGGAATTGATATGGCGACACCAATCAACCGACAAACGGAGATGACGCTCGTCCAGTCTGTTACCGATGCCTTACGGACAAAACTGACGGACGATGAGACGACGCTTGTACTAGGTGAAGATGTCGGGAAAAACGGGGGTGTCTTCCGTGCAACGGACGGTCTGCAGGAAGAGTTCGGGGAGGACCGGATCATCGATACGCCGCTGAGCGAAGCAGGAATCGTCGGAACGTCAATCGGTCTCGCGGTCAACGGGTTTAAGCCGATTGTCGAAATCCAATTTCTCGGCTTCATCTATCCTGCTTACGAACAAATCATGACCCACGTCTCGCGGATCCGGATGCGGACGATGGGACGTTACGGCGTGCCGATGGTCATCCGTGCCCCTTATGGCGCCGGCATTCGGGCGCCGGAGATTCATTCCGACAGCACGGAAGCCCTTTTCACTTCGATGCCGGGCTTAAAAGTCGTCTGTCCCTCCACTCCTTATGATGCGAAAGGTTTATTGATTGCGGCCATTGAAGATCCGGATCCGGTCTTATTCCTCGAGTCGATGCGGAGTTACCGGGCCTTTAAGGAGCCGGTTCCGAGTGAAGCCTATACGGTTGAAATCGGGAAAGCGAAATGTGTCACCGAAGGTCAGGACGTGACACTGATTGCTTGGGGAGCGATGGTCCAAGTCGCACAAAAAGCCGCAACGGAAGCTGCGACCCGCGGTATTTCCTGTGAAGTGATTGATTTGCGGACGCTCTATCCGCTTGATCGTGAAACGATTGCGGCCTCCGTTCAAAAAACCGGACGGGCTGTCATCATCCACGAAGCACAAGCTATGGGGGGTCTTGGCAACGATTTGCTTGCGCTGATCAATGATACCTCGTTCTTATATTTACGTGCCCCGGTAGCCCGTGTCACCGGGTTCGACGTGCCCGTTCCATTATTCGCCCTCGAGGACCATTACATCCCGACGCCGACGCGTGTGCTTGAAGCGATCCAGCGTACGGTCGATTTTTAAGGAGTGAACGTGATGATTGAAGTAAAGTTGCATGACGTCGGTGAAGGGATGACGGAAGGTGAAATTGCGAACTATCTGGTCCGGGTCGGGGATCGTGTCACAATTGATCAGCCTGTCGTCGAAGTGTCGACCGATAAAATGGTCGCTGAATTACCGGCACCGGTTTCCGGTGTCGTTACGGACCTCATCATCCCTGTTGGTCAAACCGTCTCGGTCGGTACGGTCCTATTATTGATTGAAGCCCTTGAAACAGAAACGGCCGTAACTGCGGAACAACCGATCCGGCAGACGACGGAACAAATCAAAGTCCGGCCGTCTGTCCTAACACCGGCTGTTCCATCGAGTAGTCGGCGTGTCTTGGCTACCCCCTACACGCGTAAAATCGCGCGCGAACACGGGATTGATTTGGAACAAGTTCCACCTTCCGATCCATCCGGTCGCGTGACGGAGGAGGATGTCCGGCGGTTCCTCGATACAACTGCTTCTGTCGAGAAGGCAGATGTCGTCGAACAAACAAGTACCCCTTCTGCTAAACCGTTCGAAACGATTCCGTTCCGCGGCATCCGGAAACAGATTGCGAAAAAAATGACACAGTCCCTCTTTACGATTCCGCACGTCACGCATTTTGAAGAAGTGGATATGACCCGCTTGCTCGCCTTGCGCGAAGAATTAAAGGCGGCCGGTAAACCGATCGGCGTCAACGCCTTTTTCATCAAAGCCTTGATTGTCGCACTCCAGGACTTCCCGGTGTTTAACGCAAAACTCGATGAAGCCAACGAACAGATCATCCTCGAGCAACAGTATCATATCGGTGTCGCAACCGAGACGGCGGACGGACTGATTGTCCCGGTCGTTCGTGACGCAGACAAACTGACGATGCAACAGTTGCACACGCGTGTCGCGGAACTGTCCGCCCGTGCCAAGACAGGAGACTTGCGAGCTGCCGATCTGAAACCAAGCACCTTTACGATGAGTAATGTCGGTCCCCTCGGAAGTACAGGCGCGACCCCGATCATCAATTACCCAGAAACGGCTTTAATTGCCTTCCACAAAACAAAAAAACGGGTCTGCGTCGATGATCACGATCAGATCGTCATCCGCTCGATGATGAATCTATCGATGTCCTTTGATCACCGTGTCGCTGACGGCGCGACGGCCGTTGCTTTTACGAACCGGTTCGCCGGCTTAATCGAACACCCCACTACTTTATTAATGGAGCTGATTTAAATGGTCGTAGGTGAACTGACACAAGAACGTGATTTAGTGATTCTTGGTGGTGGTCCGGCCGGTTACACCGCTGCCATCCGTGCCAGTCAACTGGGGCGCAACGTCACCTTGATTGAGCAGGCACAGCTTGGTGGACTTTGCTTGAACAAAGGATGTATCCCGTCCAAGGTCGTCGCTCATGCCGCAGATATCAAACAACAGATGAATCACATTTCTGCTCTCGGTTTTTCTTTCAACCCGACCCACGATTTCAGTCAATTGGTCGAGTACCGGGAACGGACCATCCGTCAATTACGAACGGGAGTCGAAGCGCTCTGTCAGGCAAACGCGATTGAAATCTTGCACGGAACCGCTTCATTTTTAGCAGACGACCGGATTGGGGTCGAGCTGGGGCATCAGTTTGATACGTACCGGTTTACCGACGTCGTGATTGCGACCGGAAGCCACAGCATCGAACAAGATTCTCCCTCTATCTTAAATGCCGAACAGTTATACCAACTGACCGAATTACCTGAACGTCTCGTCATCATCGGACAAGACTATATCGCTGTCGAAGCCGCAATGAGTTTTCAAGCTCTTGGTACGTCGGTCACGTTGATTGCCGACGACTTCCAGTTGGATTCGAGTATAAACAAAGAACTCCGACGCCTCTTAAAAAAACAAAAGATTCAACTTGTCTCTGGGACCGTCACAGCCATCGAAGCAGAAGAGGCAGTGACCGTTACGGTCGTCAAACAGGGACAGGAGACGACCTGGTCCGCTCCTTTTTTGTTTCAATCGTTGCCTCGCGTTCCGCACACGTTGGAACTCGGACTCGAGCGGATTGGTGTGACGGTAGCAGAAGACGGAACGATTCCCGTCGATCCATTCGGACAGACAAACCGTCCGCATATTTATGCCATCGGAGATGTAACACCTGGTCCTGCGATTGCGACACGCGCCATCCATGAAGCGAAACGGACGGCCGAACATTTATCCGGACAACTGGCCGATGCGACGGTACCCTATTACCCGACCATCATCCGGTCTCTTCCGCCAATCGTCTCCATCGGCTTGACGGAACAGGCGGCAACGGACGCCGGTTATTCGATCCGGACCGGCCAATTTCCCCTTAATGCCAATGGAACAACGATGATTGAAGCCGGAAGTGGTTTCATCAAGGTCATCTCCGATGCGACGACGAATCTCCTTTTAGGCGTTCATATGATGGGCGAAGGCGCCGTCGATCTCGCCGGAACGTTTGCACAAGCTCTTGAGATGGCTGCCAAGGAAGAAGATGTCCGCTTCCCAATCATGCCGCATCCGAGCCGGAGCGAAGCCTGGACAGAAGCCGTCGAATCGTTAATCGGACACGCAATTCACCTGTCGCCCCGCCAACAAGATGTCTTAACGAAGTCGTAATCCTAAAACCGGTCCCCGCCCTCTTTTGGAGAAGGGGTGACCGGTTTCTTGCGCGAATCTTTTGGTTGAAGGAGGTACGATGATGGACTTATACTTCACGACGTTACGCTGGAACGAAACATCGTTTCCAATCGCGGCAACAACGGATGGCCTGTGTTATGTCGGGGCATTGAACGAACCCCGGGACTTATTAAGCGACTGGGCCCGAAAACAGTTACCCCGGGCCAAACTGATTGAGCATCCGCAGATCATGCAACCGTACCAGGAACAACTCATCGAATACTTAGACGGAACACGCACCCGGTTTTCTCTCCCGCTTCATTTGATCGGCACGCCCTTTCAGTTGGAAGTCTGGCAGGCCTTATGCCATATTCCATACGGTGTGACGGTGACTTATTCAGATATCGCCCAACGGATTTATCGACCGGGTGCGACACGCGCCGTCGGAACCGCCATCAGTAAAAATCGTGTCCTGATCGTCGTCCCCTGTCATCGAATCATCGGAAAAAAAGGGGATCTGACGGGCTATTGGGGTGGTCTGAACATGAAACGACAACTGCTCGCAATCGAACAGACTTCCTCTTCTCAACCGCACTAACATAGCAAAAGAGAACGAACTCGACATCAATCGAATCCGTTCTCTTTTTTTATACCGAATTTACACCAAACCGGTACGTCGTTTCCCAGTGGTACGTCTGATCCGGTTCAACCAAAATGTCCGGGAAGTTTGGTTCGTTCACCGCATTCGGATGAACTTGCGTTTCGAGACACAGACCGAGCGAAGGACGAGCACCGACACCGCGGATCTCATAATCCGTCTCGAGTTGCGTCCCCGTATAGAGGATGACGACCGGTTGATTCGTCGTCACTTCTACATAACGGCCATTTGACATGTCTTCCAAGCGAATCGGCTGTCCCGATAAGAGAAACGGATGATCATATCCATGTCCCGCGGCTACCGTTTCCGGATGATCGGATTCCGCACCGCTTCGAATCTGCCGTCCCGTTCGAAAATCAAGGGGAGTCCCCTTCACGTCCCGCAACTCACCGGTCGGCAACAAATCTTCTCCAACAGGTAAATACGTTTTACTCGGGATCGTCAAGTGATGATCAAGGATATCCCGTTTCAAGTTTCCGGACAGGTTCCAGTACGTATGATTCGTCAGATTCAACGGTGTCGTCTGATCCGTCGTCGCGTGCATCGTCAGCGTCAAGGCGAGACCGTCCAGCTGATAGATGGCATCGAGCGTGACGTTCCCGGGGTACCCTTCCGTTCCGTCCGGACTGAACAACCGGAGGTGAAGCCGGTCCGTTGTGGCTTCGACGATGTCAAAAAATGTTTGATCAAACCCTTTGATTCCTCCGTGCAGATGATGCGTTCCATCGTTTACTGCGAGCGGATAGACGGTTCCTTCCACTTCCATTTGCGCTTGTCCGATGCGTCCGGCAACCCGTCCGACAATTGCCCCGAAGTACGGGGAATAATCCTGGTATTCCTTTAACGTATCAAAACCCAGGACGACACTCTCGATCCGGCCGTCCCGATCCGCAACACGGATATCGTTGATGATGCCGCCATAATTCCAAATCTCGACTTCGATTCCCGGTTGCGTCAGCGTATGACGAATGAGATTCGTTTCCTGAATTAATTGTGTCTGCTTCGTCATCGTCGATCACCTGCCACTTGGCGGCTGACCGTTTCAAGGAAGCGGTCAAGTCCCGCCTGCCCGCCCGGCGTTTGTTTAAAGACACCACAGTCTTCAAGACCGCGGACAAATTTGGCCGCGACCGCTTGGCGGACATAGTCCGTCACGTCTTGCCCGTTGTATGCTGCTT
This sequence comes from Exiguobacterium sp. R-39, assembly GCF_049942815.1. Taxonomy (NCBI): domain Bacteria; kingdom Bacillati; phylum Bacillota; class Bacilli; order Caryophanales; genus Exiguobacterium; species Exiguobacterium sp. R-39. The sequence continues at coordinate 396,584 of NZ_CP187965.1, read as the reverse complement.
TCAATTCGGTTGCCCATGTTTGGTGGGAAGGAGCCGTCGAAGCGGCTGTTCCTGTCACAAATTGTTCGACTTCCTCGAGTTCACCTAACAGACGGGCCGGTAAAACGGCGAGTCCCATCACTTCAATCAAACCGATGTTTTCGCGTTTGATATGGTGAATATCGGCATGGGTATGGAAAATTCCGTCCGGATGATCCGTCGATGTCCGGTTGTTTCGTAAGACGAGATCCAGTTCAAACCGTTCGCCTCGCATCCGGGCAATCGGTGTCACCGTGTTGTGACGGACACCATTTGTTGCCGCGAGAATCTGATGATCGGCATCTTCGTACGTCAGCCACGTCCGGTAGACGTCGTCCGCCGCATCGAGTAATGCGTCAGCATCGATGCTGCTCAACCGAACGACCGTCAACGGCCAGTGTAATGTTTCACCGGCCACATCCGGATGATCCGGTAAGACGAACTCTTGGAGCGTCTTCGCCCGATCCATCGCAAATTCATACCGTCCGCCCTGATAATGATCATGCGTCAAAATCGATCCACCGACGATCGGCAGGTCTGCATTGGATCCGGCAAAATAATGCGGGAACTGGGCGACGAATTCAAGCAACCGCGCAAAGGCTTGACGGTTAATGACCATGTCCCGGTGCTCCTGCGACAAGATGATACTGTGTTCGTTGTAATAGACGTACGGTGAATATTGTAATGCCCAAGGTTCACCGCTGAGTGACAGCGGCACAATCCGGTGATTGGCACGGGCCGGATGATTACTCCGTCCGGCATATCCAACGTTTTCGACACACAAGAGACAGGTCGGATAGGTCGATTCGACGACCTCCGTTTGTGCTGCCGCGATTTCACGGGGATCTTTTTCCGGTTTCGACAGGTTGATCGTAATGTCGATTTCACCATAGACCGTGTCCGCTTGATACTGGATGTTTTTGGCGATGCGTTTCGTCTGGATGTAATTATTCGCTTGACTAAGCTGATAAAAATAGTCAGTCGCCTGTTGCGGATTTTCAGCGTACAACTGACGGAAAGTCGAAGTAATCTGAGACGGGCGATCGACGAACACATCCATCAATTCTGCCGCCAGCCGTTCTTTTTCGTCGAGACGCGGTGCCAGCTTTCCGGCCGTGATCTGGTGTTCAATCATCTCGTCCAAAAGATCAGGAATCGGACGCGTGCCGACTGTTCCCGGATCCACATATGCAGCTTCCCCGAGCAAGGATAAAAGCCGGTTTCGGGCATATACCGTGTCTTCCGTTTCAATCAACCGTTGACGGACCGCCTGCTCTATTAATTGTTTGATGAGTTCATTCATCGCCTTCACTCTCCTAACTCTCTCTTTACCGTACAGGTGTTTTGTAACCTTGCGGACGCTGTTCGTGCCAACGCCATGCATCTTGAATGATGGTGTCGATTTCCGTCCGGCTTGGTGTCCAGCCTAAGATCGTTTTGGCTTTATCGGATCCGGCAATCAATGTACTCGGATCTCCGGCACGTCGTGCGACGACTTGTTCCGGAATCGCATGTCCCGTCACGCGGCGGGCAGCTTCGATGATTTCCCGGACCGAAAAGCCGCGGCTTGAACCGAGATTAAAGACATCACTCGTGTTGCCCTGTTTTAGATACTCCAGCGCAAGCAGATGGGCATCGATTAAATCCTCAACATGGATATAGTCGCGAATACACGTGCCGTCTTCCGTCGCATAATCATCGCCGTAAATCGAAATCATCGGCCGTTGACCGTTGGCGACTTCGAGGACGAGCGGAACCAAATGGGTTTCCGGTGTGTGATCTTCTCCGATTTCACCTGTTGCACGTGCGCCGGCGACGTTAAAGTAACGGAGCGCCACATACTGGAGACCGTACGCGGTTTCACACCAACGCATCATCTTCTCCATCATCAGTTTCGTTTCACCGTAGGCGTTTGTCGGGTTCGTCGTTGCCGTCTCGAGAATCGGCATCTGTTCCTGCTCGCCGTATGTGGCCGCGGTTGATGAGAAGACAATCTGCTTCACATCATGCGCCATCATCGCTTCAAGCAACACTTGTGTGCCGTAGACGTTGTTGTCGAAATAAGCGAGCGGATGCTCCATCGATTCCCCGACTAACGAGAAGGCTGCAAAATGAACGACCTGATCGATTGTTTCCGTCTCAAACACGGTGTCAAGGAAGGCACGATCCCGGATATCCCCTTCGTAAAAACGGGCTTTCGGATGAACGGCTTCACGGTGACCCGACTTTAAATGATCGACCACGACGACGTCCTGACCGGCATCCACCAGTTGATAGACTGCATGTGATCCGATATAACCTGCTCCACCTACTACGAGTACTGCCATTTAAATGACCTCCTGTTCGACTTCTCGTGCTCCATCACCAACAGTTGCCGTATAGAACGATGCCGGATAACCGATTGTCGTCTCGTACGCTTGACCGACTTCCGTCATGAATGTCTCGACCGTTTCGTCTTCGACGATGGCAATCGCACAACCGCCAAAACCGGCACCCGTCATTCGGGCACCAAGGACTCCCGGTTGCGCCCACGCCGCTTCGACCAATGTATCCAGCTCTTTCCCCGTCACTTCGTAATCCACCCGCAACGAACGGTGTGAGGCATTCATCAGTTGACCGAATGCTTCGAGTCTCTCTTCTTTTAGAGCATCGAGCGCCTGCAACGTCCGCTCGTTTTCAGAAATCGCGTGACGTGCCCGTCGTTGCAATCGTTCATCTTCAAAAGAAATCGTTTCGAATTCATCCATCGACCATTGACCGAGTGATGCATACGGACGGTACTGTTGCAGATAGGTCAGTGCTGCTTCACATTCCGAGCGGCGTTCGTTGTATTTCGAATCGGCCAGCTCACGGCGCTTATTCGTATTCATGATGATGATCGTATAACCGGATAAATCGAGTGGTGCATACGTATAGTCAAGTGTCTCACAGTCAAGTAAGAGTCCGTATCCCGCTTTGCCCATCCCGATGGCAAATTGGTCCATGATGCCGCTGTTGACACCGATGTAGTGATTTTCAACCTGTTGACCGTATTTGACAAGTTCAATCCGGTCGACATTCAGATTGTACAGTTTGTCGAGCAAGACACCGATTACCAGTTCAAGAGAAGCGGACGAAGACAGTCCGGCCCCGTTCGGGATATCACCTTTGATTAAAATGTCGCACCCTGTATCAATCCGGTAACCGGCTTCCCGTAAGACATGAATCATGCCCTTGGCATAGTTGGCCCAGCCATCGGCAGATTGATGTGTCAAGTCATCCCCTGCGACTTCGATGATGCCGTCAGCTTCAAAGTTCAGCGAATAAAACCGGAAGACCGCATCATCGCGCTTGCGGGCAACCGCATGCGTTCCAAGCGTCAAAGCACACGGAAAGACATGTCCACCATTGTAGTCTGTATGTTCTCCGATCAAGTTAATACGACCCGGTGCAAAAAAGCGGTGGGTCGACGGTTGACCGAATTGTTGTTCAAAAATCTGTTCTAATGTCTGGTCTGTCATGCGATCGGCTCCTTTGACTCTGATGTAGGAAGGCTGCGGTGAACCGGCTGAATGTGTAGACAACGGGCTTCATAATCTGTCGTATAAGTAATCGTCAATCCTTGTTGCATCAAGTAGGCCCCGCTGAGCTGACGCCCGTCGACCTGATACAAACCTGTCTTCTCAAGTCCGTTCAGACGGAAGTGGTACTGGTTTGAGCCGTGCTGACGCATCGGCGCTACTGCCAGGACAACCGTTTGATCGTTTGACGTATATTGCATGAGGGAAGCCGCCATGCGGTCTGCCGACAACCTGTACTGACGTCCGAATTGAACGGTTTCCCGAATTGTTTTATACGTCGCAATCCACTCGGTTGCTTCCGTTAACTCTTCCGCTGTCCATTCGCTTAAGTTGCCGCCGATGCCAAGTGTTCCTTGCATCGATGAGACGAAACGTGTCGCAAGCGGTAAGTTCCGGCCGTTCAGCCAGTTCGGACCATCCGTCACCCAACAACTCATCATCTTCGCATTATAGGCAAACGAGAAATCATGTTGGATCGTCAACCGGTCCAGTGGATCCGTGTTATCACTCGTCCAGACCTGTTCCGTCCGTTTGAGAATTCCAAGATCAATTCTTCCGCCGCCTCCGGCACAGGCTTCAAAATCCACTTCCGGGTGACGTGTCCGCAACTCGTCAAAGATCCGGTACAAGGCATCAACATGACGCTTCCATAATTCCTGTTGTGCTGCTGGTGTTGCTTCCGGAACGCCCGGTTCTGAAAAAGCACGGTTCATGTCCCATTTGATGTAATCAATCGCGTGTGTCTCAAGCAACTCATCCATCATCTCAAACACAAATTGTTCGACTTGCGGTAAACCAAGGTTCAGAACAAACTGATTGCGTGATGTCGTCCGGTGTGCACCGGGACTATGGTAAATCCAATCGGGATGCGTCCGGTAAAGGTTTGAATCTGGATTCACCATTTCCGGTTCGACCCATAGACCAAACTGCATGTTTTGTTGTTTCACGTACTCGATCAACGGGGTTAAACCGTCCGGAAATTTTTCCGGATTCACGACCCAGTCACCGAGACCGGCCTGATCAGAGTTTCGTTCACCGAACCAGCCGTCATCGACGACGAACAGTTCACAACCAATCGCAGCAGCCTGGTCGACGAGCGCCCGTTGTCCGTGTTCCGTCACGTCAAAATAGGTCGCTTCCCAGGAATTGTAGAGGACGGGCCGGACCTTGTTCCGGTCCGATTCCGGCATGATGATGTCACGCTGGAAATCATGCGCCCGGGCACTCATCCCGGAAAAGCCGTCTGCCGCATACCCGATATAAAAGTCCGGTGTCACGAGCTGTTGACCGGCTTCGAGTTTCCAACTGAAATCAAACTCATTCATCCCGCCGGATACTTGAACGAATCCAAAGGCATCCTGCTCGAAGTGCATCGACCAGTTACCGGAATAGGCAAAATGTCCGTAAATGACTTCCCCGGTTGATTCGGTCGCCCCTTGTTCAAGTGCAAACCAGGGATTCGCCTGATGACTTGTCACACCCCGCCGGCTGTCAATCGTCTTACGTCCCGGCGTTAGTGGTGTCACCTGTTTTTGGAATTCGCCGGTCCATGTCCCCGCGAAGTGGTGCACGTTCAAGTTCGGTCGTTGCAGAATTCCCATCGCAAAGGATTGGGCTGTCGTCAACCGGACCGGTTGTGTTCCGGTATTTTCAATCACGAGCGACCGTCCGATCATATCGTACGCTTCGTACAGGTCGTATTTGATGCCGACCCGGAGTTCTTGTAACGAATCAAACAACCATAACGTCAATCCACTGCCGGATTGCTCGGCGCGTTCAAAAGCGAACTGACTGATTCGTTGTCCGTCCTCCCGTTCTGATTTTAAAGTCGGCTCCGTGTAGACCATCTCACCAAACGGAATGAAGTCGTAGACCGCGACACCATCCGGTGATTCAAATGAGCTGTGCGCAAGAACCGGATTCGGCAATGCTTCATAGTCGGATGGATACGGCAGACGTGCTCCAAAATACGTATGCAACACTTTACCGTGCTGTCCGATCGTCACGACATGCGCGACGTGTTGTCCTTCGAGGACGAACCGCTGATTCGGCAGTTCAAGAATGGCCATGGTCGTTCTCCTCCTTACGTTGTCAGAATCAGCGTCTCGAGCGGGGCGAGTGTCACTGTTCCACTATATGTCTCGTTCGTATTCAACTCTTTATAGGCAGCATCGAGCACAACGTCCCGGCTTGCTTTCGTATCATGGTTCATCAGGAAGAGGAAATCACGTGTCTCCCCGTGACGGCGGACGACTTCGACTTGATCCGGCGCTTCAAACGTCTGAACGCCGGCATCGAGAAACGCTTGCCGGTAAATCGTATCGATCATCGCATCATCAATCGATGCGCCGATGTAGGTAATTGTTCCTTTGTATTCGTTACGTGTCACGGCAGCGACCCCGTCATAAAACGTATCCCGGTAGACAGCAAGCGGTTCAGCTGACGTCGGTGTAATCAAGTCACACCAGATTCGGGCCGGTGAACCTTGTCCGGCGAATGCTCCGATGCCTTCAATCCGGTTTTCCTGTACAGCCTGCAACGATTCGTACTCATCGATTTCGATTCCTGCATACGGTGCGAATTTCCCTGGTAACGTTAACGGCAAGACATTGTTATGCGGGTCCTTGACGCCGGTCCGGTACGTGAAGATGACGTGTCCGCCCTGCTCCATGTAATCAATCAGTGCTTGGTCAAATGTCGGGTTCGTCAGGAAATACAGCGGAACGATGATTAATTTGTATTGATCCAGTTTGTCACCCGGGAATACGATATCCGTCGACGCTTGACGACGGACGGCACCGCCGTAGAACCGGACGAACTCGGTCCGGAAATCAAACGCATCGCTGTGCGGCTGATGTGTCCAGGCCCAGACATTTTCCTGATCAAAATAGACGCCGACTTCCGCTTGATAGCTGCTCGCATTGATCTCGTCACCAAACGTATTGAGTTCGGTCATGATCTGTTTGACTTCGTTGAATTTGCGTTTCGGTTTTCCATCGTGATCGATGATACCGTGGCAAAACTCTTCCGTCCCGAACAAAGCAGCCCGGAAGCGGAAATAGACGATCGCTTCGGCGCCGCGCGCGACAGCCTGATACGTCCACAACCGGATATGACCGGGACGCGGCAAGTAACCGATTTTGCTCCAGCCTTGCGCTCCACTGAGCTGTTCCATCACCCAAAAACTTTTCCCTTGTTTTGAGGAGCGGCAAAGGTCATGATCGCTGGCCATCTTCTCGAAACGGTTCGGTTCCGGCAAACCACCCCAGACCGGATAGTTATCAAAGGCGACATAATCGAGATCCTGTGCCATCTGCTGTTGATTGACGGCCATATCACTGTAAACGAGGTTATGTGTAATGAAGGCGTCCGGATGAATATGTTCCCGGAGTGCATCGACTTGGAGTTTGTTGTAATGGTTATACCCGTCGGCACAGAAGCGGTCAAAGTCGACGAGTAACGACGGATTATGTTCCTGGTAGACTTTCCGCGGCACCGGGATTTGCTCCCATGCCGTATAGGTCTGACTCCAGAAGACGGTTCCCCATGTTTCATTTAACGCGTCAAGCGTCTCGTAGCGGTTTTTCAGCCACAGCTGGAATGCAGCCCGGTCGATGTCGCTGTAAGAACGATCTGATTTTTCATGACCGTATTCGTTGTCCGTCTGCCAACCGATCACACGCGGATGTTTCCCGTACCGTTTCGCCATTTCAGTCGTAATGGCAACCGAAAACTTTTGATATGTTTCACTATGAACCGTGTAGTGACGACGGGCTCCGAAGCTGATTGTCACGCCATGCTCGTCTGCCGGAAGAATCTCCGGATACTTGTGGCACATCCATGCCGGCGGTGTCGCCGTCGGTGTCCCGAGTACGATATCAAAATCGGCGGCACTTAAGCGTTCGATGATATCGTCCCAAAACCGGAAGTCGTAAACTCCTTCTTCCGGCTCCATCATCGTCCAGGCAAATTCCGCCAACCGCACGACGTTGACACCAAGTTCTTTCATCAAACGGAAATCTTCCTCCCATAACGCACGTGGAGTTTGTTCCGGGTAATAATCGACGCCTAAATACATTGTGCTCCTCCTGACTGAAAACAAATTATTTTACTGCACCTGCCGTCATTCCTTTTTGGAAGAAACGTTGGAAGAAGATATAGAAGACCATTGTCGGTAAACTGATTAAGACGAGTGACGCATAGATTTTACCCGGGTCACCGCCGAGTGCATCTTTGAAGAAACTTGGTGCCATCGTGACCGTTTGATAAGCCGGATCCGTCATGAACGTCAGGACCATCAAATACTCATTCCACGAGTTGAGGAACGCATAGATCAACGCTGTCGCAAGAGCCGGTTTCGCGAGCGGCAACATGACTTTGAAGAAGACTTCCAAGATCGTTGCGCCGTCAATGTACGCGGCTTCCATTAATTCGTTTGGTAATTCGTCAAAATATCCTTTGATCAGCATTAAACCGAACGGGAGGAAGAAGGCAACTTCTGCCCCGATCAAACCCCAGTGGTTGTTGAGACCGTCAAACGAACGTAACGTGAAGAACAGTGGCACAATCATCGAAGCGACCGGTAACATCAGACCGGCGAGTACCATGTTGAACAGCAGACGTTTCCCGGCGAATTCGAGTTTCGAAAAGGCGAATGCTGCAAACGCGAGAATCGTGATCGAGATGATGATCATGAAGAAGGCGACGAAGAAACTGTTAAAGACGAACGTCGGGAAGTTCGGGTTTTGCAGCGTTGCGATATAGTTTTCAAATCCGTTGACACGTAAGCTCTCCTTGAACATGACAAAGATCGGGAACAGCCAGACGATCGAAGCAAGCATCAGGACGAGGTTGATTACCCAACGGCTTTTTTTAGATTCTACATTCATGGGACGTTCCTCCTTAGTTATCCATTTTCTTTTGAACACGTAACTGGATGTACGTAATCAGTAAAGCGATTGTCAGCAAGATGATGGCAACGGCACTTGAAAAACCGACTTCTTGTTGCAGCATCGATTTACGGAACAGGTACGTCGAGATGAATTCTGTTGAAGAACCGGGGCCACCGGCCGTCGTGATCCAGACCAGGTCAAACGTCTTCAGACCACCGATTACACCGAGAATCGATAACGTGAACGTCGTTCCTTTTAAGTTCGGGAAGACGATACTCCAAAGCGTCCGGAAGAATCCGGCACCATCGATTTTAGCGGCTTCAAAGATTTCTTTTTCAATTGTCAGCATCGCCATGTAGTACATGACCATCGATGAACCTGTCCATTGGAAGATGTTGATGGCAATGACCGAGTACAACGCGATATCCGGATCACCCAGCCAGTTTTGTTCTAAGCTGCCGAGACCGATTGCCCGGAGAAATTCGTTGATGTAACCGAATTGGAAGTCATAAATTTGTGAGAACGCGGCACCGAGTACAACCGGACTCAGGACAACCGGGAAGAAGAAGACCGATTTCATGGCAGTCCGTAACGGTCCCTGTGTGTGCAGGAAGTACGCGAGAACAAGACCGATAAAGGCTTGAATCGTAACCGTTAAAATCGTGAAGATGAACGTGTTTTTAAGCGAGAGATAGAAATCCGGATCACGGAACATTTCCGCGTAGTTTTCAAACCCGACGAAGACTTTATCGAACGAAATCCCGTCCCATGAGAAGAAGGAGTTATACGCGTTATAGAAAATCCCGTAATAAATAAACGCGACGACAAACAGGACGATGGGTCCGACGAACGCCCAACCGACCATGTTTTGCTTCATTTTGCCTTTTCTTTTCTTTTTCGGAACGTTTGAACGGGGTGCTGGTTTCAGCGTTTCCGCTTTTGGTTTGATCGGCAATTCTTGTTGCTCTGTCTGCATAACGATTTCCCCACTTTCTTGATCTTAAAAATCAGGAAGTGGCACGCAGGGCGCACCACTTCACTGTATCGTTCTTATTTTTTCGATTGATCGGCTGCATCCTGAACACGTTGGAGTGCTTCTTTCGGATTTTGACCCGTCGCGATGTTTTGAAGTTCCTTACCGAGGATATCGTTAAGTTTTGTATCACGGATACCACGGCTTGCTACAGCTTTAGAAAGTGTTTCGTTCAGCATTTTGTACGACTCTTTTTCCCCTTCGGATGTGAAGGCTGCATCTGAATCAATTTTGACCTCTTTGATTCCCGGTGCCATTTCGAACTCGCCCATGTAGACTTCCTGTCCTTCACCTTGGCTCATGAAGGCAACGAACTCAGCTGCACCTTCTTGTTGTTTTGATTCTTTGTTGACGGCAAGCGCCATGTCGATTGATGCGATGATTGGTTGTTCTGTTCCACCTGCAAGGTTTGGAAGTGGTGTGAAGCCAAGCTCATCTTTGATTTTCCATTTGTCTTTTTTCTCAGCTGTCGTCATCGAGTGCGCTTCCCATGAACCGATGACCCACATCGCTGCTTTTTTATCGAAGAACTGGTTCATCCCGTCATTGTATGTCGCAAGTCCGAGTGCACCTTCTTGGAAGACTTTCTTTTCAAACAGATCTTGCCAGATTTGCGCTGTCTTGACCATCTCGTCGTCTGTCCATTTCGCTTCGCCAGATAAGACTTTTTGGATGTAACCCGGTGCTACCTGGTGGCTTAAGACGTTGTAGACATCGATATCGATCCAGGCATCTTTTGCTCCGAGCATCAACGGAATGACTTTATCACCGGACGCTTTGATCTTTTTGACAGCATCGACTGTTTCTTTGTAGTTTTTCGGTGGCGTCACGCCGTATTTATCAAGCATCGTTTTGTTGTACATCAAGTAGGCTTGACCCGTAAAGCCGATTGGAACTGCATATTGTTTGCCGTCAATCGTCGTTTGATCAATTCCGAGCTCAACGAATTTATCTTTCCATCCTTTGCCGGCTGCTTTATCCATGTAAGAATCGACCGGTACGACACGGTCTTTGTATTGTTGAATCATTGGTTCTTTTAAGCCGATGATGTCTGGTCCCTTACCAGATAACATCGCGACTTGAAGTTGCTTTTCGTAATCTTCACTGTACCGTTTGAATTCGACGACGTATTTGTCTTGTGATTTATTGAAGGCATCGACGACTTCCTTACCAGCTTCAGGCTGAGGTGCCCAACCCCACCAGGAAATGATCGTTTTTCCGTCTTTGGTTGTGGCTTGTTTTTCATCTTCGCCGCCACAAGCTGCGAGAAGTGCCGATAATGTCAGAACTGATGCAGCTGCGAGAACTTTTGTTTTTTTGAATTTCATGTGAGTGATCCCCTTTGTATGTGAGTGGTCAAGCGTACTTTCTAAGCTGTTGCCCTTCAAACTTTGCGTGTTGACACCATTGTTCGATGACTTCCATGCCAATCGGCATCCGTTGGAGTTGAATCAAGACCCGTGCAATCAGTCGCAGACGATAGTCGAGCGTGTCCACTTCCGGTGTCACGAACAGATAAAATTCTCCACCGAGCGTCAAACAACCGGCTGTGCGCATGTGTTGCATCAACACCCGTAATTCGATGTATCCGTTCTCATTTTTTCGAAGATGAAGTTCTGAAGACCGAATCGTCAGTACCCCTTGTACGGACGACATTCGAAATTGAAAGACTCCATCTTGTCGTGGCCGAACGAGAACGCCGTCCTGATCTGCAGACCGCTTATCTCCCGGCTGTTGTTCCGTCATATCTCCTGTCAAACGGTTCACGTAAAAGCCACGGATTGCTCCGTAACGCCCGAAAGCTTCACGGTAGGAAACCCATAAATCCTCTGTTTCCATCTGCGCGACGCCCCCTTCTTTCTGTTTCAGCTTAACCGGTCCCTGCCGGTCTGCATCCACCTCCACTAGTTGATGAAAACTTAGTAAATTAAATTTATTATCTAACTTTAAGAAAACTATAGCACATGCTGATTTGTTTTGTAAACGGTTTCAAAAAATATTTTTTCAACGTTTATTTCCATCAAAAAAAGCCTGTTGAATCCGGTAAGCAACACCGTCATCCAACAAGCTGATTTTAAATCGTTCGGAAAATACTATTGGTCGCCAAAGCAGCCGCGCTGAGCGCCCCTTGTTTTTCACTCCAAGGAACCATCTTGACGTCGGTTTCACGTGAAGCGGTCGTCAAAGCCGTGTGCTCGACCCGTTCTTTAATTTGATCGACGATTGATGGTGCCAGTTCGAACATCGGGCCCCCGAGTAAAATACGTTTCGGATTGATCAGATGAATCGTATTCAGGACACCGATTCCGATGTATTCGCCGGCCCGGTGGTACGCGGCTTTCGCATACGGATCCCCGTCCGTCAGACGTTTTCTCAGTTCCGTCAGTGTTTTGACTTGCGGGTCAATGGCTTCAAAATCACGCAACAGCGCTTTTTCCCCAGCCAACGCTTCGAGACATCCCCGATTCCCGCAGGAACAAATCGGACCGTCCAAATCAAGCCGCATATGCCCGACCTCACCTGTAATGTGATTTTCGCCGTCAATCAGTTTCCCGTCCAGGACATACGCGCCCCCGATCCCTTCTCCGGCATACAGATAGAAAAATTGATCGACTCCGACACCTTCTCCGAATAACAATTCGAAGGAAGCGAGAGCCCGGACATCGTTTTCGATGAAGACCGGGTACGCAAAATGCTGCTCCAAATGTTCCTTTAAGGCGACATCGTGGAGATGAAAACGAGGAGCAAACAGAATCACTCCGGTCTCCGGATTGACCATCCCGTGAACGGATATGCCGATGCCGTGAATCGTTCCGACCTGCTCCGTTGCCTCAATCAGTTCCTCACACAACAGAACGACGGCCTCCATTAATTCTTCGTTTGTATCAAATTTCCCCATCGTTTCCACTTCGTGAATCGTATTTCCGCTTAAATCCGCGATGACTCCGATGAAACGGTGACTTGTCGCATCAATCCCGATGACATATTGTTCTTTCGCCACGAGTTCAAGCAAAATTGGCTTTCGTCCTCCGTTTGAGACACCGAGTTCACGCTCTGTCACGAGTTGATCCGAAATCAATTCTCCGACGATATTCGAAACGGTCGGTTTCGTCAGTTTTGTTTGTTGTGCCAGTTCGACCCGTGAAATCGGTTGATGCATCCGAATCAAACGTAATACCAGTGCCCGATTGTAGGAACGCATCCACTTAGAATTTCGTGGCATCTCTTTCACCATGTTCGTCCCGCATCCCTTCCATTTTTGTCTCTATTCCTATTCTCGCATATTTTGTAAGGGATTTCATGATTAGCTAAAGATTCGTCCTTTTAACTTTTCTCAGAAAAAATCCACGGTATCCTCACGGGAAAATTAAGCTTCATCGTATGGCTGCTCAATGACAAGGATACGGCTTCCATCCGGATTTTCTGTCAGTTCCATTTCGATAATGGCTTTACCGACCAGTAAGACAATCGGCAGATTCGAATCCGTTTTCCGGAAAAATCCGACCCGTCCCTGATACGTATCCATATAGTCTGCAAATAAAAAGGTTCCATTGATATGAACCTCATCCTGATTCGAGTTGAATTCAAGATGAGGAACCTCAAACCAGGCTTCCCCATTCAAATACAACAACGGTTTTTTCCCTATCACTTCGCTTGATTCCCGCCGCATCTCAATCGCTCCTTCCGTCTCATAGTACAATCGATCGGTTCCTCTCGTCGCAATGACAATCGGATTTCCTTGATATAAGACGATTTCTAAAATTTCATCTGCTTGTTCCACGTAGTAACCTGTTGTATCCGCTGTCGCAAAACCTATCGTATAGAGTTGCATCCAGGCGACGATATCCGGTACTTCGACCGGTTTTAAAAAGAGCGCGGATACGAGATGCGCCCCTTCAGAAGTCATCACAAGATTGACATAAATATCTGCCAACTGTATCGTCCGTACTTGGGTCGAAGGATACAATTCATCATAGTTTGATACCAATACCGCTTCGTAATAGTCATCCATCTCTCGCAGTTCAAGTGGTGGCATTCGACGATCAAAGTCGGCAATCTGGATGCGTTTCATAGTTGAAGTGCCTCCTTTTAAGTGAGTTTTCTTTGTACCCTCAGTTAAGGATTACCCAATATCTGGTTCGCTTGCACTCCCCTAAAACGAAAAAAATCACCCTGAGCTACAGGGTGATCAGTCATTTCACAAAAAATTGATACAGCAGATATAAGGCAAAGCCAATCACTACAAGGATCGTGAAAATGTTAGCTGTTCCAAAAAATACACGATTGGCCGTTTCATTCCGATCTTCAGACTTACGATCCATTACGAGAACCCCTTTGCTAAAATCCGATTTTTTCCATCTTATACTTATAGGAATTCTCGAATGAACGGTTAAGGACCTGCTGTTTTAATTATTTTTTTGCACCATTCGCAAAAAATACGAGTGTTTCTTCTTCGTCTGTCGTCAAGTCCCGTCCGACCAGATCACGATACAGCCGGCGCATCTCCGATACATGTCCTTCTGCTTGTTTTGTCACTTCGATGATTTGGCGTAAGACGTGTACCTCTTGCTCAAACGCGTCTTTTGCCATCGCTCCGCCGTGAGACCAGACATAATAATCCGCCTCGTATTCAGCAATCGTATCTAACAACCGAGTTGTTTGATTGACCGTATAATTCCACTTGTCGGAGAAAATATCCGCATACATGGCATCTCCTAAAAATAAAACCCGTTCTTCCGGAATATAGACAAGAGCACTCCCTGGTGAGTGGTCATTCTCGACTTGCCGTAACAGACACGTCACGCCCCCGAGGTCGATTCCAAGTTCTCCCGTGAAACGAATCGTCGGCAAGATGACTTCGATCTCCCGATCCTTCCCGAACTCCAGTTTGATGGCATCCGCACAAAACGGAATTTCAATGCCTTGACGGATCCGTTCTTCCAGTGCCTCATCCGTCCATTCGTAGTCCAGCATTTTCTGCATTTCTTCCACTGTCCGGTTCGTCGCGATCGTTGGTACCGCCATCTGTTTTATGCCGAAAATATGATCCCAGTGCCAATGCGTCAATGCGACGAGATCCGGTCGTCCTAGCCCCTGTTTCTCCATCTCGTCCAAAAAGAGTATCGCGTGCTGACTTGAGTTTCCGGCATCAATTACAATACTCCGGTCGTCTCCCGTAATGACGGCAACGATCGGCCGATCCGTTTCACTGACCGGCGTTTGATACCAGATCCGGTCCGTTAATTGTTTAAACTGTTGCATTTTCATCGCCTCCTGTTTGTAGTATAACGAAAAAGTCCATCCGGATGATTTCCGAATGGACCAGTCGAATCGACTTACTTCTTATTTTGCTTTTGACGGAACGGCCACCAGACACCCGGTCCGAACGATACCGTGATCGCTGGAATCAGGAGCGGTAAGACAATCAATCCGTACAGGAGCAGACCCGTGATAACGATTGTTGCAATCTGAACCAGACTCAGGACACCCGACGGCATCATCGCACCAAACGTTCCGGCAAGGATGATGGCCGCCGTGATGATGACAGATCCCATTTTCTTCATCGAAATATACATCGCTTCATTCGTCTCGAGTCCATTGATCGTTTCTTCGCGGAACCGGTCGAGCAGGAAGATCGAGTAATCGATACCAAGAGCGACGAGCATAACGAATCCGAAGAACGGAACGGCCCAGCTGATGCCGTCATAACCAAGACCGTTGACGAAGATCAGTTCAGCAATCGATACCGACGTATAGTACGTCAACAGGAGCGAACCGATCATAAACAGCGGCATGATCAATGAACGGAACATGATCGCAAGGACGATGAACAAGCTGATGATCATGATGACGACCGTCCGTGAAAAATCGGCTTTTGACGTATCATTTAAATCACTGTTGATGCTTGAGATACCGCCGTAAGCAACTTGTGCCTGTTCAAGCGGTGTAGCTTTCAGTGTGCTCGCTGTCGTTTTCTTGATGGCAGCGACCGTTTCGATCGCTTCCGGTGAATACGGATCATCATTCAGGATGACTTCGAATTTCAGACCGGTTTGATCATCAATCGTATAACGGTCAATGACAGGTTCGAAGTCTTTACTCGCTAAGGTATCTTTTGGAATGAACATCCCGGTACCGCGAATCGTTTTGGCGTTCCCCATCTCTTTCAGGAAATCGGCAGCTTCCGTTAATCCGTCTTCGATTTTACCAAGCCCTGCATTGGCAGATCCGACACCATCCGCCAGTTGGGTTAATCCGGTACCGAGTTGACCGGCTTGTGCACCTTGTGTTTCAATCCCGGTTGCCGCTTGTGCGATCCCCGTTTGAATTTGGATCAATTGACCGGATAACGCTGTCAATGTCCCGACAGTTTGCGGAATGTTTTCCGCAGATTGTAACCCTTGACCAACAAGCGTTAACTGTTGATTGATTTGACCGAGACCGTCTGCGGCCTGCTGCAGCTGTGCTGCTCCTGCCGACGCTTGATCTCCGGCCGGAAGCTGACCACTGATAGTCTGTAAGTTGTCTTCTACAGTCTGAAGACCCTGACCGACTTCACCGAGTCCATCTTTTGCATCCGTCAGACCAGATGCAACTTGTTTAAGTTGTTGATCGACATATAAATCGTCAATGACATCACCCGTCGGACGTGAGATGGACCGGACAGTTTTGACGCCATCCAGTTTGACCAGTTCGCGGCTCAACTGTTCTGCATAAGGAACCGTTTTTTCAGTCACGATGTTTTGGTCGTCCTTCAGGATAATATTGACCGGCAACGACTCACCCGCACCAAAGCCGTCTGAAATGGCATTTAATCCTTTGACCGTTTCATATTTTGCACCAATCTCATCGACGGTGTTGAACGATAGATCGTCATCATACGTGAACAGGGTCGGGATCGTCACCACAGCGACGATTGCCATCGCAAGCAATGGACGACGAATCGATAATCCACCGTACCGGGCCCACAAACGACTGTCTTGATGACTCGCCGCATTTTTTGACGGCCAGAACAATTTCTCTTTTAACGTCGCCATGAAAAACGGAACCAGTGTAAAGAGAACCAGTAACAAGACTGCGATTCCGACCGCAACGGCGACCGACGATTTAAAGATCGGGAAATCAGCGAACCCGATTGCCGAGAAGCCGACGAGGACGGCAAGACCACTGATGAGAAGAGTCCGTCCCGCTGTTTTATAGGTGTTGACGATGGCTGTCTCGACATCATGTCCGGCAGTCAACTCTTCTTTGTACCGGCTCAGAAGCAGGATACAGTAATCCGTCCCGATCCCAAAGAGAATCGCCACAAGGAAAATCTGCGTGAAGTTCGAGACGGGGAATCCGAACCAATCAACGAAAAAGGCGACAAATGATTGACTCATTAAATACGTGACACCCACCGCAAATAATGGAACGAATGGTGTGACAATCGAACGGAAAACAATTAACAACAGTCCAAAAATCAGACCGACTGTGATTAATTCCGTTCGTTTTAACCCTTCTTGTGAGCTTTTGTTCACATCGGCATTGATGAGTGATTCACCCGTCAGATAGATCGTCCGGTCATCCGGTAAGAGATCACTTCGGATATCTTCAGCGAGTGCCGTGATTTCTTCCTGTGAACCATCAACGGTAATCGGAACGAGGACTGTTTTTTTGTCTTTTGAAATCAGTTGTCCTTCCGTTTCCTTACTCTCAAACGGATTCAGGACTCCAGTCACTGGTTTATCCAGTTTCTCTAAATCTTTAACGATTTGACCGATTTCCATCCGGTCTTCTTTCGTGACGGCTTCCTTTAGCGGAATGACCAGCGAAATCGTTTCTTCACTTGCACCGGCTGCTTTTAAAATATCCGCTGCCCGTTGTGAATCCGTATCACTCGCGAGCTGAATGGCACCCGCATCTTCTGCTTGTTTCGATAAGTTTGGTGCCGCTAAAAATAATCCGACTGTCGCAAGCAACAAGACGATTACGATCGGCCAACGCCATTTGACGATTTGTCGCATTCCCGTTCCACCTCTTCTGTGTCTGTTTTTCTGAATTAATCTTCAATCTTTAAAATAGCTTTGACTTTCCGGAACGTCTCGATGAACTGTTTGATCTCATCATCGTCGACCTTGCCATCAATCAATTGTTCCAAATAACTGTAAATCGCTTGGTCCGACGCTTCGACGACTTCTTTCCCGGCTTCCGTCAAAACAATCCGTTTTGTCCGGTGATCATCTTCCGAACGTTCGACTTCGACCAGGCCGTGTTCATTTAACTTTTTCAGACGATTGGAAATCGCACTTTTATGAACTCCTTGGATGACGGCAATCCGTCCGGAAGCAATCGGTCCATATTTATCGACCAGCTTCAGCAAATGGAGTTGTTCTGGTGAATAGAGACGCCAAACCGGTGAATCAACTGATTTCAGGACACGTTCTGTCCCGTGAATCATCACCTCTTCAAATAATTGAACGGCATCCCGCAGATTTTCTTTCATGATTAGTTTACCCCCTAAACTCATATCAGTAGTTTAGCCCCTAAACCAGATGGCGTCAACTCCAAACTGTCACAATTATCCTGACATGTAAATCCAATTTTCGTTATGATGGGAGAGAGGATTTATCTTACTGAAGGAGGGCTAAACATGACCGTCTTATTTTGGATTGCTTTAGTAATCTGTGTACTTGGACTTATTTTTACAGTAATGGTCGGACAGAGTCGGAACGAAGAAACGTACAGCAACAGCCAGACAGCCAAAAACATGTCCTGGATGTATCTAGTCTTGTTGCCGGTCATTTTGATCATCTTAGGCATTTTTTATTATTTATTAACTTAAAAACATCACTGAACATCAAACAGGCTGCTTCGATTCTTCATCGAAACAGCCTGTTTGTGTGGTATTCACTTGAGTGTTTTCGGGCGAACGATATAGATATCACACTTCGCATAACGGGTAATGTTTTCAGAGACACTCCCGATCATGATTCGTTCCATTGCATTCATTCCGACAGCGCCACAGACAATCAGCCCTGCCCCGACACGCGGTGCGATGACTTTCGGGATTAATGTTTTCGGTGATCCGCTTTCGATGACCAGTTCAACTTCCGCTACGCCTTCCTCGACCGCCCGTTTTTGATATTTATCAAGGAGTTCCTGGGCGTACTCCGTGACATTTTGATCGATGAAGCGCTGGTTCGCACGGACATTCGCAAAGGTTTGAATATCGATGACATGTGTGATGACGAGTTTTGCTTGATCGAGTTTCGCGAACTGAACGGCTTTTTCAAAAGCTAAGTCTGCTGTTTTGGAGCCGTCGACTGCTACTAAAATCGTGTGATAATGGCTATCCATCGTCGTTCACCCTTTCCACTCTAGCACGGTTACAACATCCGGTCGTTTTCGTTCTCAAGTGCCCGGTTTTCATGGTCAAGCTTCCGCTCAGCCTCAATGCCTTCCGGTTCACTCTCTAAAATACTTTGGGGTTCTGGTTTAGGACGTCTTGCCCCTTCTTCATCCGCCAACAGAACATAAGCCCCGTGTTTGACGCTTGTCACATGTCGTTCCATGTCGCCTTCCGGCAGCCCTAACGATTGGAAGGCTTCACGGGTTTCTTCTTCCGTTACCGGCTTTCCAGTAAATCGTTCGAATAACGTCCGTTTCCCTGAAACAAGCTGTGCTGCCGATTGGCCGCGTAACATCGCCATATCGGTTTTATCTTGCAGGACGATGTATAAGTCTTCTTCCAGATATCCGGCAAAGTGTAAGTCTTCAATCTGACGAATCAAATCCGTCTCATTATCATATGTTCCGATCAACTGCTTTTTCCCCATTGGTCATTTCCCCCTTTTATACTTCTATAAGGGATATACCCAAAAAAACCAAAAGCAATGACACCAACTGCCGCTTTCTTAAGAAACCGGTCTTTTTTCTTGCGCAAACAACCGGTCCCGTTTCCGAAAGACAAGAACTACCGCCACCAGGACTGCTATGACGCTCATGACTGTCACGCCTTGTTGAAAGTCCGTTAAACGTCCATTAAAGAACAGACCGACATAATACCAAATCATGACAAGACCAAATACCCAGTCAGTATGCACGAAAATAAAAAATACGATGCCGCAGGCAAATAAAATTAACATGACGGTCACCCACTCGGATGTCGTCAGCCCAAACAAATCTTCAAACCGGAAATCACGCAGAATACGAAATGGTAAAATTAATATCTGGATACTCGACCAGGCAAGAAAAACGGAAAAAGGAGAACGCATCCACGGGGAACGGTTCGGATGATGTTGTACTTTCATATAGATGATACATAAACTGATAAACGAAATCGTTGTCAATACAAGTTCCCATGGAGGACCGACGATACTACTCGCTCCGTATCCGAGCATCGTCAATATAAACCAGCCGCTGATATCAAAAATTAATGTCCGGTCAGCCGGGTACGCTTGGACAGGCCGGATACACCAAATCAGCAAAGTCGTATAGACAACACCAAACACCGCATCCGTAAACGATGCCGGCACGATGGCAAGAGGCTCTCCCGTCGGCGGTTCATACCAGACGACACGTGCTAAAAGGACAAATAAAAAGCTGATTAAATTTAACAGGCGAAGTCCGGTCAATGATTGCATTCCTGTACACCTCCTCAGGTATTTATTTCCCGGGTGTTACATGAAGAAAACAAAAAAATACCGTTTCACCGAAACCGATTTCGTGAATAAAGAATTACAAAGGGAGCGATATCTTATGGAACCTTTCATTCAACCATTTCAGTACAATTTCATCCGTGGTCAGGTCGATGCGATGATTCAGCAATTGGGTACCGTCCATGATCCCGACGTCCGGGACGCCGTCATTTACAGTGCCTCTAAAAAAATCTTTGATTTGCTTCCGGTTTTGACTGCCGAACAGGAGGCGTTATTGATGGCGGTTCGAACCGTTCAAACCGAGACGGATTCCGCCCGGTACCTCGAGGATATCCAACCGTTCGTCCAATCTTTCCCGTCGATTACCGAACAGCAACTGCAGCAACTGTTTCGAAAAACGAAAAAGTTACGGCATCCGCCCCTTCACTCAATCGATTTTCTTAAGACGACCTATTTAAGTTGGAACGACACCGGGAATAAAAAGAAATTTTTTGTCTATCCTTTAAAAGGAGAATGGATTGGAATCGAAGGCACGTATCTTCCGACGATTCAAAAAGGCATCTGTACAATCTGCAATCAATATAGTGATGTCACCCTTGTCTCCGCCCGGACGAATCAATCAGCTGATCAATACCGGGCAATCGGAAATTATATTTGTATCGACAGTGACCATTGCAATGAGCAGGTGACTAATCCGACCGCTTTGGAGAAATTACTGAGTAAGATGAAATGAGTCAAAAAAAGTCCCCGACAACTGTCAGGGACTCTTTGCTTGATTCAGACTTCCACATGAAATTGATTTTTCCCGCGCCGCTTCGCTTCATACATCGCGACATCCGCCTGTTCGATCAAAGCTGTCCGGGAGGTCGCATGCGTCGGATAAACAGCGCCGCCAATACTTGCCGTCATGAAGACAGGCGTGTCTTTCAGAATGAACGACCGTTCGAATAACTGAACCAGCTGTCGGCCACATGCTTCGATGTCCGATTCGTCTTTGACATCAAATAACAGTAAAACAAATTCATCCCCGCCTTGTCGGGAGATGATCGTATTATGCGGCAATTTTTTTTCAAGACGGTTAGCGATATCAATGATCAACTGATCTCCAATTTGATGGCCGTATGTATCGTTCACTTGCTTAAAATGATCAATATCGATAAAAAACAGACCGACAAATCGTTGATGAATTTCCGCCCGGCGAAGTTCCTCTTTGAACAAGCGGGCAAACAAATACCGGTTCGGTAAATTCGTCAGTGCGTCATGATAGGCCATATGCTCCATCTCTTCCAATGCCTGTTCGAGTGCTGCCGTCCGCTCCTCGACTTTCGCCTCAAGATTTTCCCGCAACCGTTGATTGTCCATCACGATCCGAACCTGCCTTGAAATCAATAAAGGAATGGCAATCATTAAACCAATCGTCAAACCATTCCAACTGACGGCTTGACGTGCCATTGTCACAAACAAAATCAACAGGAAGACATACGGTGTCACGAGACGAATCCCGTCTAGAATCCGCCGGTTGACGTTAAATCCGATCGGCTGTTCACCAACGTCGAATATCAGTCCCGCCCCGCCAATTAATAAGACGGTCGCGATCCAAATCGGATCCAGCCACATCAAAGAAATCGGAAAATTGGTTCGATCCAAAATGACGTATAATAAATCCGCAATTAATTGCAGATGAAAACCAATCAATATCATCAGAAGCGGGATACTGTTTTCACGTTTCATGACACCAAAGAACAGGATTAACATCCCACCCAGTAACAGCAGATCTCCTAATGGATAACGGAGTAATAACAGTGTTTCCATGCTGAACAGTTCCGCCTGTTCCAAATACGGCGTGACGAGATAATGCCAGGAAATCGCTCCTGTCACAATCAAAATGATGAGTTCATCAAATAGGAAAAATCGTAAATTCACTTCTGAACGGCGACTGATTAAAAAATAACAAAAAGCCAGCAAATAAAATCCGATTTGCAGACTGAATATTAAATCAATTCCATCAAATATTCCGGAACGTTCCAAGTGCTGTTGGGACACGATCAATTCTAACGTTTCGCCAATCGCCAGCGACATATTTCCGAATAAGAGCAGTAAAAATAGACGTTGCGTAAATGGACGATTCGGATGACGCCGCGCCGCTAATACCAACATGATCGTCGAAAGGACAGCGCCTAGAATCATGAACAGGCTGTTCCCTGTTCTCGAAAGGTCCGATGATGTACCGACGATTCCTAACCATAACAAATGAGACATCACCCATCCGCCGATGATGGTATAGATTAGTTTATGCATCGTCCACGCCCTTTCTTTTGTCCTAGTTCGTTTGTCCTATATGTTTATCGGCAAATCTTTCTGTTTTTTAACTATCTTTTCATTATATTTAAATATTCACTGAACGTCTTGTGTTTTCTCTCAGCGATTGAAAAATTATTGTAAAACAAAAACAGGTACCGGTTGCCGAAGCAATCCGATACCTGTTTGGATTAGACATTTTCCAATGCGTGCAACGGCAGGGCGACCGTAAAGGTGCTTCCCTTTCCGACAGTCGATTCGACATGAATCACACCGTCATGTTCTTTGACGATTTCCTTACAAATCGAAAGACCAAGTCCCGTACCCCCGATTCGTCGTGTATCTGAATTATCCACACGATAAAATTTATCAAACAGATGGGCAAAGGCATATTGTGGAATCCCGATACCGTGATCGGTAATCTGAATCGTCGCATTTTCTTGATCCGCGCTGACTGTAATGTCAACCTGTCCACCGTCCGGTGAATACTTGATGGCGTTGTTGACTAAATTGTTCAGCAACTGCTTAATCCGTGTTTCGTCTCCAATAATCGCTGGTCGTTCTACACTCAACACGTGAAGTTGAATATCGTGAAGTCCGTTTGACGCCTTATAGACACCAATTACTTGATCGACGATCGAATACAAATCAAGGTGAGCCATTTGGTAACGTTGTCCACCGGATTGCATCCGTTGAACATCGAGGAAATCGGTCACCAAATTCGACAGCCGTTCCGTTTCATTATGAATCGTCGACAAATATTTCTGTTGTTTTATCGCATCAATCTCTCGATTGAGCATCAATTCCGTGAATCCGTAAATCGAAGACAAGGGAGTCCGTAATTCGTGAGACACCGTCGAAACGAGTTCTGTCTTCAGACGATCCGCTTCTGTTTCCCGGGTAATATCACGGATGACGAGGATGACCCCTTTCCAGCCACCTTCAATATCGATTCGTTCTGCATATACTTCAAGATGTGCCGAATTACCACGGACATCAAATTGAACTTTATCCGGAGAAACTTCTCCAGAACGTATCAAGTCTAAGTAATCGTTAAATCGTTCGACATCATCGACGATATTACGCATCACTTCAATCACATAACTGGCCGACGATAAAGTCCGGTCCGTCGTAAATTCGGTTTGCAATTCTGGTATCAGTTCGAACAACGGACGATTGACATATAATTCATCATTTCCGTCTTCCAGATAGATAATCGCTTCCCGGATTGAGTCGAGGACCTGCTCGGTTTTTTGTTTTTCCTGTTTCATCTCGTCATACGAACGCGTCCGTAATAAGGATAAAGTCATCTGCTGAGAAAAATCACGCATGTCCGCTAGATGCTGAGACTGATACGGTGATTGGTATCGAACCATATAGACAGCAGCCATCAATTGGTTTGTTGATGGATCGTAAATCGGCAAGGCGACTTCATGTGTACTAAAGCTGTACGGTGTATCGTCCGTTCGTGAGACCCGCTTTTCCGACTGAACGACTTTCGTCCCTAACCGCATCCGGTTCAATAAGGAATTCTCATCATCCAGTAAGGATTGAATCTGTTGTATCTTCATGCCGTTCGTCGTCGCACCGATGTAAACGCCATTGTCATACAATAATAAAGCGCCATACTCGGAAGACGTAATATCCAACATTTTTTGAACAATCGCCGGGTACGATTCGACCGTTTCCCGGACAGCGAGTGCTTCCGTTAATTCGCTGCGCATCTTCAGCTTCTCTTCGTTTTGTTTCGTCGCCTGATATGCCTCTTCGAGTTCTTCTTGTTGCGATTGTAATTCTTCTTGTTGGGCCAGTAATTCTTCACTCTGTGCCTGTAACTCTTCGTTTTTATTCTGCATCTCTTCTTTGTGTAGATTGGTCGTCACAGCCATCTGATTAAAGGATGAGCGCAACATGCCAATCTCATCTGTCCGCCGCTCCATGACATCCATCTCAATCGGCTCGTTTCGTGACAGCTTTCGATTGTCCTCAATCAGGCGTAATAACTGTTTCGTCATTCGTTTCAGGAACGGATGAACAAACAGTAAAATAAAGATAATCAGGACAAAGATACTCGAAATCCAAACCCATTTCGTTTTTGCGACCTCACTCCGCAGGTTGGCAACGGCTGTATCCTGCTGTTGTTGTAAATTATTCCGGTATTCATTTAATGCCGAAGATGCTTTTTCAATATCCGGTTCGACATCAATTGAACCGTCCGCTGTTTGTTTTAATTGACCTTGTTCCACCAATCGTTTAGCAATCGGTAATGAGAACAGACTGTCACCCTGTAAAAAATCTTCATTGATTTGATTCGCCTTTTTTTCATTTACGTACGACTGGGTCAAAGGAAACAAGGCTCCATAATATAAGTTGTACATATTCGTCATTTGGGTAGCGAATTCTTCTTCTTCATCCGTTTTGGCTTTACGGGTAAACCAATCCGTTTCACTTTTGATTTCTGTCCGTAGCTCCTGGATTTGATCAAAACGTTCCTGGTTACCGAAAATGACAAATCCCCGCAAACCAAACTGGACGTTCTGCCAGTTATCCCATAAATGATCTGCGCGACGATTTTGTTCGCTGATGACTTCTAAGTTATCGCGTGATGATTCGATTCGATTTTCCATATAACCATAAACCATAAAGGAAGTCATCGAAACTAAAAACAGTAAGACATATAATACTGCCAATAATTGCCGCCCGATTCGTCTCCGAATCCAATTAATCATGAAATATCCTCCTCATCATTCGCTTCGAATGATGCTTTTTAAAAAATAGTCGAATCAATTAAAAATAACATATTTTCAAAAAAAATACTTTAAAAGTAAGATAACTCATCAAAAAAAAAAGCACCCTTTTTCGTTTTACCCGAAAAAGGGTTCTTTTAAGACTTATTTCTTCGCTTTTTTGACGACAACTGTTGTTTTAGTACTCGTTTGTTTCAAGTCATTTTTGAGATAAACATACAGCTTCGCTCCTGCTTTTTGTTTCGTAATCTTCACAGAAAACGTTCCTTTAGAAGTAACGGTTCCTTTGGCGATGACTTTTTTCTTCGCATTTTGGATATACACATGCGTTTTTTTCTCACCTGTACCGGTTACTTTCGTTTGACCGGCTGTCACCGGCTTTACTTTCGGTGCAGCTGGCGGAGCAAGAACCGTAAGGACGGTCGCTTTGCTCGAACGGTTGGCAATATCTTTTACCGTGATCGCAAGACGGGCATTAGGGGCTAATTTCGCGACTTTGACCGTGAATTTCCCTTTACTGTCGACAACGGCTTTTCCGATTACTTTCTTTTTTGAATCTTTAATTGTAATTTTACCATTGATGATGGCTGTACCGGTTACTTTCGTTGCTCCGGCCAACACACGGTTGACTTTCGGTGCAGCCGGCGCTTTCCCTGGCAAAACTTCCGTCCGTTCCGATGTCACGTCAAGACCGTTCGCATAACGAATCGTCAAGACAGATGTTTTTTCCTGACGGGGAATCGCCACACTGTATTTACCGGCTGTTGCTGTTGTTTTTGCCAACATTTTTGCCGTGTCTTTTGTATCCGTCAACTTTTTCGTCGACCAAACTTCAACTTTTGTACCCGTTTTAACTTGTCCGCTGACAACAAGCTGGTTGTCATAGACCGGGTTCACTTTTCCGTTTAGGTGCAATTGCGAGATCGCACGTGTGATGTTGACTTTTCCATATCCCGATACCGGGCTGACGAATGCCGGGAAGTCCGGTGTCATTTCTTTTTCATATCCTGGTGGATACTCATCTTCCATATCTTCGTCTTCATCATCGTACCAATCGTTCGGATTCTCAAAGGCAAGCGGTTCAGCACTTGTCCGTAAGATTGTCTCGATTTGTTTTGGCGTCAATTTTGAATCGAGTGACGCAAGAATTCCGGCAACGGCTGCGACGTGCGGTGACGCCATGCTTGTTCCGTCCATATAAACGGTATTACCGTCCGGAACAAGACTTGCAATTTTTGAACCTGGTGCGACAACATCGAGTCCGATGCCGTAGTTCGAATAATCAGCAACCATACCGAGCGGATTTGTCGCTCCGACAGAAATGGCGTATTCTGAACTGGCCGGGAAACCAACGGACATATCGTATTCGTTACCTGACGCTGCGACGACCGTTACACCGCGATCTGCCGCATATTTCATCATATATGCCATCGTCCGGCTTTCACCGCCGCCAAGACTCATATTGATGATTTTTGCCCCGTGATCAACTGCATATTTAATTCCGAGTGCGATCGCATCCGTTTCCCCTTCACCGTTGGCGTTCAAAACCTTAACGGGAAGAATTTTCGCCGATTGATGGATGCCGCGAATGCCGTAATCATTTTCAAGGGCTGCTGCAATCACACCTGAGACGTGTGTTCCGTGACCGTTATCGTCGAGTGCATTTCCGTTCCCGTTCACATCGACGTAGTTCTTTTCCTGGGCAATATCAACTTTCCCTTGTAAATCCTTCAGGCGGTAATCCACCCCTGTATCAATAACTGCAATCGTGACTGGTTTCAACTTTTGACCTGCATTGTTTTTCAGGAATTTTTCGAATCCGATTCCCGCATCCGGGAACTGTTCGACGCTCGATTTTTGGTTGAGCGACCATTGGTAGTCATAGTTGATGTCACCAGTTGCTCGGTATGTCTGAACTTCTTCGACATACTCAACAGCACTTGATTTTTTCAACGATTGTTTCAGGACTGCTGCCGACTGATTTTTAACCGTCGGATCTTCCGTGACGATGACAAACTGACCTGTTTTACCAAGCGATAACTTCTCAACGTCTGTTGCCTGTGTACCGGCGATTTTCATCGTCCGCTCTGTATGACCCGGTTTCAGCTTAACGATGAACCGTGTTTTAGCTTCTGATTTCACTTGAATACCAAATGGTTTGAAGGCATCCGTCAAATTGGATCCACCAATTGTTTCAATGTTCGCCGTTTTCGCGACTTGATTGATTTCCGTTGCGATGACTTCCGGTGATGCGTCACGAGTCAACGCGTATAAACGGTTGACCGCTGCTTGATCGGTTTTCGTCAATGTGTATGATGTACCGTTGACAAGAGCAGACATGGCCGGCTTCAGTGATTTTAAATCTTCATATGCTTGTGTCCGTTTGTCTTTGTTGAACAACAAGGTTTTGACGACGTATGGTGATGCCTTGTAGTACAACGACGTTAAACTGCGTCCTTGTTCCGACTGGCTCAACACTTGTTTTTGAATCGCATGCATCAAGGCAAGCATCGGTTTTTCGTCCGATGTTTGTTTCAGTGCTTCTTCCGCCATACAGCTGATATCGCTGATTGGCTCATATTCGACAGCCAATTTGACATTATTGTACGTCAAGTTGACGTTTGCTGGTTTGACCGTCTTATCTTCTTCGATTTCCGGATAATAATCGACTTTGACGTAATATGGTCCGTCCCATGCATACGGAACAGCGATTTTCGTGACGTCCTTATCGTTTGGTTCTGCATATCCGCGGTAACGGTCAAATGTCTCATCTTTTGATGCCATCTCTTGACTAGGGTAAGCCGTTACTTCGATCGGCTGATCCGTATCAATCGATAATTCAAAATGTGTCGCCGTTTTTTCAATCCCGGCTTGATGATCGACCTTATACCAATATGTATTCGTTTTATTCGTTCCTGTTTCCAGAAGCGTTTCCTGTCCTGCCTTTAATAAGACAGCTTCCGACAATTCATTTGCCGCTGCTGTTTTAACAGCTGATGGTCCGATTCCGAGCGTCAGAATCAAACAGCTCAGCATGAGCCAAATCGTTAACTTTTTCACAATGTTCCTCCTCAAGATATGATCTTACATTGTGTCTAGTATAAACAATATTTGGATAAAATGGATAGTTATTTTTAATGCGGTCACCTTACATTTTCGAAAGAAAAGGGACTTTTCACGAAAGTGAAAAATCCCTTTTTAGCTGATTATTTAAATTCGGAAGCATACTGACCGTAACCTTC
The DNA here is from genome assembly GCF_049942815.1 of Exiguobacterium sp. R-39. NCBI lineage: Bacteria > Bacillati > Bacillota > Bacilli > Caryophanales > Exiguobacterium > Exiguobacterium sp. R-39. Next base: position 368,154 of record NZ_CP187965.1, on the reverse strand, counting down.
TTTTTCGAGGTCGGCTTTCGGCACAAACCGTAAAGCAGCTGAATTCATACAATAACGTAAACCAGTCGGTTCAGGGCCATCGTTAAAGACATGTCCAAGATGCGCATTTCCGTGCCGGCTTCTGACCTCCATCCGCTTCATCCCTAATGCAAAGTCACTTTTTTCAATGATATTTCCTTTTTCTAACGGTCGAATGAAGCTCGGCCAGCCGGTTTTCGAATCAAATTTATCATTAGAAGAAAACAGCGGTTCACCGGAAATCAGATCCACATAAATCCCGTCCGCTTTTAAATCATGATACGGATTATCAAAAGCCGGTTCTGTCCCGTCTTCCTGAGTGACTTTATATTGGATATCCGTCAACTTCACTTTGATTTGTTCATCGGTCAATTTTGAATACTTCGGTAAGTCCAGTTTTGGTTGATCTTTCCAATATCGATTGATGAACTCATCACGTCCGGATGCAGCCCGGTAAAATTTATATTTCTTTTCGCTCTTCAAGTAATAGTCTTGATGATACGCTTCTGCCTCATAAAACGGACCCGCTTCAATCAACGGTGTGACAATTTTTTCATCAAAAATTCCGCTCTCGGCTAATTCGTTCTTCGACTGTTCCGCAATCTGCTTTTGTTCCGCATTTGTATAGAAGATTGCCGTCGTATATGATTCGCCTTGATCGACGAATTGACCGTTCGGATCGGTCGGATCGATTTGGCGCCAGTAGACATCAAGTAACTGTTTATAGGAAATAACAGCCGGATCAAATGTAATCAAAACGGCTTCCCGGTGTCCGGTTGTTTCCGCCGATACTTGATTATACGTCGGATTTTTCACATCTCCACCGGTATAACCGGAAATTACGGATTTGACCCCTTTTAACTCTTCAAACGGCGGCTCCATGCACCAGAAACAACCGCCTGCGAGAATCGCCGTTTCTTCTTTGGCATAGGTCAGTTCTTTACTCCCACTCGATTTTGCCTGTTGTTGCTGAAAGACAAAGTAGCCGCCAATCATGATTGCAATCAATGCTACGACCGATAAAATCGTCAACATTCGTTTCTTCATCCCCCTCCGCCTCCTTTTTTAAGCTTACGTCGTCCATTGTCTGACGGATGTCTTTTTTCTAATGTACCTTGATTTCCCACAGTTTGTCGCCCGGTCTGCTCTCATTCGGCACATTCAAAAAAAACGATTCATCCTATCAAAAGAGGGAAATAAATTTAAGACATCAAAAAAACCGGGAGGGGTATTCATGTTTGACTACACAGTCAACTCGAATCATTCAACGGAGAAAACAATCGAACGTCTCAAAACAGCACTTGCCGAGGTTTCCTTTGGCGTCTTATGGGAGTTTGATTTGGCGAAAAAATTTGCTGAAAAAGAGTTACCGTTTGAAGACCGATACCATATCCTCGAAGTCTGTAATCCAAAGGAAGCCCATCGTGTCTTGTCGGCGGAACGTCGGGCCGGCTACTTTTTACCGTGTAAGCTCGCTGTTTATACGGAAGATGGACAGACGAAAATCGGAATGCCGCGTCCAACGGCACTGATTGGTCTGGTCGAAGAAGACGAGTTAAAACAAGTCGCACTCGATGTCGAACGGCAACTTGTTGATGTCATTGAAAAAAGCCGTTTGTAGCTTCATCAAAAAAAGCGATACTTTGCTGATGTACAAGCAAAGTATCGCTTTTTTGTACTCTTTCATAAAATATCGAGCCAGATTTTGACGGCTGTCGCTAAAATCAGGACAGCCAAAATGATTTGCAGGACTTTTGTATTCATCTTTTTTCCGGCGATTGCGCCGAGCGGTGCCGCAATCAGACTGGCGACGACCATGATGGCAGCCGGTCCCCAGTCGACCTGCCCTGTCGTAATCTTTCCGACCGTTGCGCCGATTGACGAAATAAAGGTAATCGCGAGCGACGAAGCAATCGTCATCCGGGTCGGGATTTTTAAAACGACGAGCATAATCGGAACAAGTAAGAATGCTCCTGCCGCACCGACGATTCCTGCCCCGACTCCGACGATGAACGCGCTACTCGCTGCAATTGTTTTGTTGAACCGGACCTGATCAAGCGGAATATCATCCAGTCCTTTTTTCGGTACGAACATCATGACCGCTGCCGTTAACGCCAGTATTCCGTAAACGATATTGATTGTATCTTCCGCCAAGACATTTGAACCGTAGGCACCGAGGAAACTTCCGCTTAAAATGGCGCCACCCATACTTACGATTAATGACTTGTTGAGATAACCGCCTTTCCGGTAAGCCCAAACGCCGCCAATCGTCGCAAAAAAGACTTGAATGGCACTGATTCCCGCCACTTCATGGGCCGAAAAGGCAGCGAATCCGAGCAACGGCGGAATGTATAACAGCATCGGATATTTGATGATTGAACCGCCGATTCCGAGCATTCCGGAAATATAGGATCCGACAAATCCAATCAAAAAAATGGTAATGATAAATCCGATTTCCATTCGATTCACTCCTTTTGAAAAAGAAGGACTGTCTCCAGCCCTCCTGTAACTTGAATTACCCTTTTTGGATCCAAAATTTTAAGACGCTGGCCTCTTCTTCGTGTTTCACAAGCTCATGGCCACCTGATTTTGCCCATGCTTGTAAATCGTTTTTTGCCCCTTTGTCCGTTGCATGGACTTCAAGGATTTGACCGGATTCGAGTCCGGCGATTGCTTTTTTTGTTTTGACGATTGGCATTGGACATGCAAGTCCTTTTGCATCTAATACGAGTTCTGATTTCATAATTGTAATTCCTCCTGAAGTAATTTTTTTAGTTTAGCGAACGGCACAGCGGTTTGGACCGACTTCCATCTCACGTTGTGCTTCGAGATCCGGTGTCTGTTTCCCCATGTTTGTTTCTCGAATTTCCTGGTACGCATTCGGTTGCGGCGGCAAGTTTTCTGTCACCATTTTCCGGAATGTTTCTTCGTCTTCGATGTTCAAGCCATGATTGTTGGCAAGTAACACATCCAGTTTTTCCGCGATGCTGCCGTCTTCGTTTAATTCTTCGATTAACATGAAGTGGGCAGGCAGAACAATCAGGTCTTTCGATAGTTTACGATACGTGTTGTAGAGCGAGTCTCTTAAGTCACCGACCCAGTCTTCTGCGAGACCGGCTAAATCAGGACGTCCGATGGAATCAATAAACAAAATGTCGCCCGTCAGGAGATAACGATTATCGACGACGAACGAAGTCGACCCGATTGTATGTCCCGGGGAATAAAAGGCCCGTACATCAATTTGTGTATCTCCTACCTGAACGTGGCTTCCATCTTCGAGCGCTTCATAATCAAACGTGACGTCTGTAGCGTCTTTTGGTGGCAACCAATATGTTGCGCCTGTTTTTTCCGCAATCTCACGTCCGCCGGAAATGTGATCGGCATGAAGATGTGTATCAAATACATGTGTGATTTCAAGCTGACGTTCTTTTGCATAGTCGAGATAGATATCTGTCATACGTGTGGCATCCACGAGGACGGCTTCGCCTTCCGAGATGATCATGTAAGACAGGCAACCTTTCCCGATCCGGACGAACTGAACGACTTCTCCACGATCTGACCCGGTTTCATTTAATGATCCGAGTGAAATCGGCTCGAGATGTTCGCTCCAGGCTTTCATCCCGCCTGCAAGATACGAGACCGTCCGTCCTGCTTCTTTCAATAAATCCGCGACAAAAATGGACGATCCTTCCTTCGCACAGACGACGAGCACGTCTTGATCGGTCGGCAGTTGGTCTAAAATGTCTTCGACACCATCAAGTAAATCAAAATAAGGAACGTTCAAGTAGGAAAACTGTTCGCCTTCAATCTTCCAGTCCTGGAATGCGTCTTCATTACGGACGTCCAAGATAAACATTTTTTCGCGGCGAATGATTTTTTGCGTCACTTCTTTTGTTGTCATTGCTTGTGCCATCTTTGTCTTTCCTCCTGACAGTAATTTACGGATTAAACGTTTTTTTCTGTATCAAATGCCCAGTCACTCATACCGGGAACGACATTTTGAACGTTGAATCCTTTAGCATCGAGTTGTTGGCAAGCCAAGTCACTCCGGCTGCCTGTCCGGCAGACCACATAAATCGTTTTAGACATATCGAGTTCTTCGATACGTTCTTCCAGTTCACCCAGCGGAATGTTTACCGCACTAGGAATATGTGCAAACGCATATTCTGCCGTTTCCCGGACATCGAGAACAAGCGTATCCGCGTTCTGACGAGCAACTTCGACCGTCTCGTTATTGACGATTTGTTCGAACGCCGGCACTTCCTGATCATTACCGGAAGCTTTCCGGACGTAATGACGCAGAACATCGCCGTCTTCAATCGTTCCGAGGTATTGGTTGCCTGTACTGTTTGCCCAGGCCCAGAGATCGGCATCGGGCAAGCTAAGCCACGTGCGTCGAGTACGATATCTGTTTTGATTGTCTGCAAAAGTATTCGCTCCTTTTACCTCTAGGGGTATAATTAAGATTAAAAAAATTAGTTGGTTTTACCTTCGTATGCCATCATACCGCCATCCATATTGATGACATCAAATCCCTGTCCCTCAAGATAAGTGGCTGCACGGCCACTACGGGCACCTGAACGGCAGACCATGACGTATTGTTTTTTCTTATCAAGTTCATTCATTTTGAATTCAACGAGTCCGAGTGGAATATGAATTGCTTCCGGAATTTTTCCTTCTTTGACTTCGTCCGCTTCCCGGACATCAATGATGTTAAGTTGTTCTCCGCTCTCTAGCTTTTCCTGTACTTCTTTTGCTGTGAATCGTTTCATTTGTTATTCCTCCTCGTTTTTTTTAACGCCAAACATTCATTCCGCCTGATACCTCTGTTACGTGGCTGTATCCGGCTTTTTTTAATTGTTTGACCGCTTGTTTACTACGCATTCCGCTTTGACAGATTACGATGACTTCTTTGTCTTTCGGAATCTTGTCAAGTTGAGACGGTAATATTTGAAGCGGAATGTTCTTAAATCCTTTAATGTGATTTCCTTTGAACTCACCCGGTGTCCGGACATCCAAATAAAATCGGTTACGGTCACCTAAATGCTGTTTCAGTTCAGTTGCTGACAGTTTGTTGACACCTTTTGTCGGTGCAAACATCCGGTAAGCGAGAAAGGCAACAATCACTAGAAATACGATGTTCAGGATATCCACTTGCATCAGTCCTCCTCGAAATTAGATGAACAGGTTGACGGTTCCGTCTTCAGCATCCGCGAGGTACGCTGTGACACCGGCATATTCGATCCGATCATGCAGTTCTTCCTGCTTTAAACCGAGCAGATCCATTGTCATCGTACAAGCAACCAGTTTTACATCCTGTTCTTTCGCCAGTTCGATTAAATCGGGAAGCGGCATCGCATTGTGTTTTTTCATGACGTTTTTGATCATCTTCTGACCGGCACCACCGAAGTTCATTTTTGAGAGCGGCATTTTGTCGGCACCGCGCGGCATGAATTTACCGAACATTTTTTCAAGTAGTGTTTTATCCGGTTGAATCGGCTCGTCTTTACGCATCGCGTTTAATCCCCAGAATGTATGGAAAACCGTCACTTCGTGGTCGTAAGCGGCTGCTCCGTTGGCAATGATATACGCTGCCATGACCTTATCGTAATCTCCACTGAACAATACAATCGTTGTTTTTTTAATCTCTGACATCTGAAAAATTCCTCCATCTATTTTACCCCTAAGGGTATTAATCGTTGTAAAATTTTTTATCTGCTTTTCAGTAATAGTTGAACCGCTTCTGCTACAGCCTGTTCATGGTTATCGTCGGTTTCGTCATTCGTGACACACTCAATTAGATTTTCACTGACGACAAGTCCAATGACACGATCAATCGCGCTTCTTGTCGCACTGAGTTGAGTGACAACATCTTTACAGGACGCTTCTTCTTTCATCATCCGGATAATACCGTGAAGCTGACCTTCAATCCGGTTCATCCGGTGAATGATTTTGTCTTCATACACTTTTTCCATGCGAAGAACACTCTCCTTTTTCCGTGTGACCTGTGTCATACCTAATGGCTACATTCCATACAATAATACCTACAGGGGTATATGTCAACGAAAAAGTTTTTAGTCGGATCCACCGTGTTGATTGATCCATTTTTGGGACAGACGGGTTGTCTCTCCTTTAAGCGTAATGAATTGAAACATCCTTGGATCAATCTGCGAATCATCATATGTCTGAAACCGTTCTGATTCGAGCAGGCTTCCCGCCAAACGTTCCGAAAGAATCGAAATCCCCGTTCCATTTTTGATTAACTGTTTAATTAACCGGTTGGAATATACCGTGATTATCCGCTTCGGAACAATTGCTTGTGTCTGCAACCACGTTTCCAGTGCTAAACGTGCGGCTGATCCCTCTTCCCGGTAAATCCAGGTTGCCTGTTCCGGAACCAGATGATGATGACCGATGATGCGCAGTCGATCTGTCGCAAAAGGAATGGCTTCGATTTGGTGCGAGCGATGCAGTCCTTCTACCATACCTAAATCAATCTCGTAATGGAGCAAGGCCTGTTCGACTTGTTCCTGATTCATGACGCGCGCATCGACGGAAACATCCGGATAGACCAGCAAAAAGTCGTGAATCATCTCTTCTAACATCGCTTCGTAGATCGTATGTGTGGCCGCGATTCTGAGCGTCCCGCGTGTAATGCCTTCCAACTCATCCATTTCCTGCTCGAGCCGGATCGCTTGGTGCAAAATTTCCTTGGCATGCCGGTACACAATCCATCCCGCTTCCGAGATTTCAATCGTTTTATTAAAGGTATGGCGATGAATTAAACTTTGTCCAAAATGTTCTTCCAAATGTTTTAAATGGAGACTGACCGTCGGCTGTGAAATGTATAAGCGGTCCGCTGTTTTCGTAAAATGTTTTGTTTCGACCAACGCGACAAAGGTCTTCAGTTCATTAAAATTCATAGATTCACCTCATTTATTTTTCTAATCGTTACGATCAGTATAATTCATTTTCCTAATCATTACTTTCCCCGTAGAGTCATCTGTATCACTTTATAGAAAGAAGGAACACTCTTGGATTTATTACTTTTTCTTGTACTCGGAGCCGCAATCGGCATTCTATCCGGTTTTTTCGGAATCGGCGGGGGCATCATCCTGACCCCTCTTTTATTGATATTAGGATACACCCCGAGCACCGCAATCGTCTTAAGTTTGCTTTTGACACTCGGTTCGACGGTGACAGGCACCTTTGCCCATCTCCGTCAAAATAACTTTCACCTTCGGGATGCTGTCACGATTGGCGTTTCCGGTATCATCGGCTCCGCTGCGATTACGCCTGTCGTCTTTTGGATGGAACGGCACAGCGGTGCCGATACGGTCATCTCCACCCTTTACATCGTCCTGCTCCTGTTGTTTGCCATTCAGTTTTTGAAACCGGCTAAAAAAGTGGTTCGGGAGACATCTGTGCCGCACGCCTCGTTTTATAAACTGGTCGCAATCGGTGCCGCTGCCGGAATCCTGTCGTCTTTGATGGGGGTCAGCGGTGGATTTTTACTGACACCACTCTTGATGGGATGGGTTCGTTTCCCGCTTAAGCAAGCAATCGGAACAAGTATTGCGGCAGCTACGTTGATTGTACTCGGCGGCGTTACGAGTTACTTCATGTCAGGTACACAGGCTCCGCTTGCTTTAGGGATTGCTTTAATCATCGGAGCACTCATCGGCTCGCCGCTTGGCGCATCATTCCTCAATCTCTTCAGCAGTCAATTCGTCAAAAAGAGTCTGGGCAGTTTTTATGCCGCCGTTGCAGCCAGCGTGTTCTTAAAAACTACGCACTATGAACAACTCTCGTTACTTCTGCTCGCCTTGTTTACGACCGGTTTGATCGGTGTATTCTTCTATCAAAAAGTAATTCAACGTCAAACAAAAGACTGCCCTTAACGGACAGTCTCTTGTTTGATTTTTTCAGGTTTTAAGACTTTCGCTTCTTTCTTTTGACGCATCCGTTCGGCGTTCATCAATCCACCGAGCATCAGGACGACAGATGACAAATAGAACCACGTCATCAGGACGATAATTCCGGCCAGTTGTCCATACAGACGGTCGTAACTGCCGAATTCCGCGTAATACGAGAAGAATTCAGAAACAGCCTGCCAGGCGATTGTCGCAAACAACGCACCCGGCAAGACTTGACGGACTGTCAACCGGACGCTCGGCAGAACACGATACAGCAGAATGAAGAAGACCAACAGGAACAGTGATCCGAGTCCCCAACGGAATAAAAACCAAATCCAGGAGTAGTTCGTGACGACATCATTGACGATGGCAAAATGCGTGATGAAACGCCGCGTTAACTTTTCAGCAACCGGAACGAGAAGCGACATCGGTAAAATAACCATCATGCCGACCGTAAAACCGAAGTCCTGCAGTAACCCTCTCCAAAACGGCACTTTCCGCGTTACTTCCAGCGCATCATTCAATGATCGAACCAATGACTGCACCGACATCGAAGCGAGCCAAAAGGCTGCCAGGAAACTGATCGAGGCGAGTTTCAATCCCCCGTCATCAAAAATCCCGACGACGTTTTTCCGGATCAATTCATATGTTTCCGCCGGAGCGAACGGACGGATTAAATCAAGAACGTCTCCTGATGTGAACGGTAAAAAGGATACTAATCCAACTACAAATAACAAAAAGGGGAATAAGGACAACATCAGATAATAGGCGAGTTGAGCCGATTTATCAAAAAAGGCTTCGCCAAAAAAACGGGCAAATACAGGTTTTAATAATGACATAACAATTTCCTCACTTTCAAATAGTTCTTTCCTCTATCCCCCTTTCGACACTACTTTCAAACTTTTAACGTCTTTTGAACTTGTAAATAAGTGTTTAGCGATTATCGTTTGGCACAACGCTCAAGCAAACGGTACACTGAAGCAAGAACAATCGTCGTGTTGGATGAAGAAAGGATTTACGCCGTGTCTACTTTACTCACAGAAGCCGAAAGCTTTTTCCATGACTATATAGAACAATACCCGCAAGAAACACATCGTCTGCACGAAGTCCGCGAAGAAATTTTGCGGACAGGTACGTATACTCAAACGCTTCAAGAACTGACTTATGGAGCAAAACTTGCCTGGCGGAACAGCAACCGCTGTATCGGGCGCCTCTTTTGGGAGCAACTTCACGTCATTGACGCCCGGGATGCCCTGACTGTGGAATCGATCCGCGACACCTTGTTTCATCATATGGAGTATGCAACCAATGATGGACGGATCCGTTCGACGATTACGATTTTTGATCCCGACCGGGTCCGCATCTTGAACCATCAATTAATCCGTTATGCCGGTTACGACACCCCGGATGGTATCATTGGTGATCCGGCATCCATTGCATTCACCTCGCTTTGTGAGTCGTTCGGATGGAGTGGACAAGGAACCGACTTTGATCTTCTGCCGTTACTGATCGAACTCGACGGACAAGTCAGTCTGCATCCGATTCCGGATGAACTGGTGCTTGAAGTCACGATTCAACATCCTGATTTTAACTTGTTCGCAAACCATACCGTCAAATGGTATGCTGTCCCGATGATTTCTGACATGCGTCTTGAAATCGGCGGTATCTCCTATCCGTGCGCCCCGTTTAACGGCTGGTACATGGGGACTGAAATCGGCGCAAGAAATTTGGCCGATGTTGATCGGTATAACCTCTTGCCGCTGGTCGCGGAGCAACTTGGACTGAACACATCCCGCGAACGGTCATTATGGAAAGACCGGGCACTCGTCGAACTCAATTACGCCGTCCTTGATTCGTTTGAACGGGCCGGCGTGACGATTGTCGACCATCATACGGCGACGAAACAATTTGCCCGGTTCGAAAAAAATGAAGCGGCCTGTGAACGGGACGTAACCGGAGAATGGTCCTGGCTCGTACCGCCCATGAGCGGTGCCGCGACGCATGTCTTCCACAAAGATTTCGATCCGGCCGTCAAGCGTCCGAATTTCTTTGCCCGTTCTGCGACTGTTGAAAAAACAACCAAGCCAACCGGCTGTCCGTTTCATCAAGGGGTGCCGCGATGAGTTATGTCGAGACACTCCGAAAGCAAATCGGACAGACCCCGCTGATTCTAGTCGGTGCCGTCGTGCTTGTCGTCACGAACGGCCAAATTTTACTTGAACAACGCAATGAAACACAAGCCCGGTTCGGACTACCGGGCGGTTTGATGGAATGGGCGGAGTCAACAGACGAAACTGCACGCCGTGAACTGTTGGAAGAAACAGGTCTTGTCGCTGAAGACTTGACGTTACTCGGTGTCTATTCCGGAAAAAACTATGTCACGACGCTTGCGAACGGTGATGTGTTTCAAAGCGTCACGCTGGCTTATGTCGCTTCCAAAACGACCGGAACCTTGCGCATCAGCGAAGAAAGTGTTGCGTTAACGTATTTCCCTCTGACCGATTTACCGGAGCAGATCGTCGGCTCGCATCGCGTGATGATTGAGGATTATCTGAACCAATCGTAACCAGGTACTCACTAGTCTCTTGAAGATCAATCTATTGGAGTATACGAACGTAGGTTGATTTTGGTTTTCTATTTTTAAGGCTCAGTCATACAAAAACGTAGTTTTCTACAGATTTGAGGATGTTTTATGATGAACAAAATCATGTTGGTCATGCTTGGTGGCACAGGTATCTTATTCGTGATCTTTGCCGTCATCGTCATGATCAGCTTATGGATGTAACAAAAGACGGGATCTACAGAGTCGCCTCAATGGCCGTTCTGTAGATCCCGTTTGTTTAGACACTGATTGGTTTTTGCATGATGAATTGTTTGAGGTCCCGTTGTTTCCAACCGGCTTTGAGTAATTCTTCCCACACCTGCTGATTCGTTGATTGCAGATGATAGTGTTCACCTGCCAATCGGCGTGTTGCTTCGGTCGCGACCCGGGCAACTTCTTCCTCATCTGTCAAAATGGCAAAAATTGATTCATTGACTGCGGCAATAAAGGCACCATCGAGTTCGTAGTAACGGGCTTTCGCCAGTTTCATAACGCCCGGATCCTGTTGCCAAATGTATTCGTCCTGCTGTATGTACCGCCGTTCAAAAGCCACTTGATCAATTTCAACAAGCGGTTCAACCTGTCCCTGTTCTTCTTTATGAAAATAACCGAGTTCACTGACAGTTTGATAACCGAAACTCTCGTATAAGGTAATCGCCGGCTCATTTCCTTGAATGACTTCAAGCATCAAGCAATCGATATTCAAAGATTTGGCATAACTCAGCTGTGCTTCATACAAGGCTTTGGCAATTCCAAGACGCCGGTACTGCGGATCGACCGCCAGTCCCCCACAACGCATGACCGTTTTTTTCTTGATGGTCTTCAGCCCGTTCAACCAAATCGCGACCGGTCGTTCCCCGTGATAGGCAATGAACGAATGTTCCAGTTGGTTGCCGTCACGTTCTAAGATTCGTTCCTGAAACACTTCAGGTGAAAGACCTAGTGGAATCATGTAATCGCTGAAACCTTCCTTCATGACTAAATATGCTGTTTCTGTATCAGGTGCCTGTTTAATATGAATCATTTCGGATCGCCCCTTTCCCTACAACCGTTCGCCTTTTCCGATGTTCATTCCTGCCAGAAGTAAATAAAAAACCATCCAGAAGCGGTCCTGGATGGCATAAGTGCTATTAATGCAGTTTTGAGCGTGTTCTTCCATATCCGAAGTAGACAAGTAGGCCAATTGCGGTCCAGATGAAGAAAGCAATCCATGTGAATGTTTGAAGGTTCAACATCAACATGATACAGGAAAGGACGGAAAAAATCGGTAAGAATGGAACCCATGGCACTTTGAACGCCCGCTTCAGATCAGGACGCGTTTTCCGTAAGATGACGACGGCAATTGAAATCAGAGCGAATGCTGCGAGTGTTCCGATATTGATCAATTCTGCCAGTGTACCGAGCGGAACGAACCCAGCAATCAAACCGGCAGTCGTACCAAGAATCCATGTTGCTTTGACAGGCGTATGTGATTTTTCATTCACGTCCGAGAAGATTTTCGGCAATAATCCATCACGGCTCATCGCGAACAGGAGACGAACCAGACCAAATGTCATGACGAGGATAACAGTTGTCATACCAACGATGGCACCTAAGTCGACGAAACCTGCAACCCAGTCCTGACCTGCTACTTTTAAGGCTAACGAAACCGGGCTGTCGACCCCTTCAAATTGTTTGAATGGTACGATTCCGACCATGATGGCGGATACGACGACGTATAGTACGGTAACGATGGCAAGTGATCCCAAGATCCCGATCGGCAAGTTACGGCCCGGATCTTTGACTTCTTCTGCCGCTGACGTAACGGCATCAAAACCGAGGTATGCGAAGAAGGCGATGGCTGAAGCCTGCAGGACACCACTGATACCGAACGGTGCGAACGGCGTGTAGTTGCCCGGCTCGACATACCAGATGCCGACGACGATGAACAAGACAACGACGGCTACTTTAACAAGAACCATGATATTGTTGACGCGTTTTGTTTCCTTGATTCCCATTGAGAGCAACAGCGTGATGACCATCAAGATCAGGAACGCCGGTAAGTTAAAGAATGTTTCGCTGCCTGGTACAGCACCTGGTGCTGCTGTTAATGCTGTCGGCAGACTGACACCGAATCCGGATAACAACGACTGGAAATAACCGGACCAGCCTGTTGCAACGGCACTCGATGCTAAACCATATTCCAGGATCAAACACCAACCGATGATCCAGGCAACCAGTTCACCAATCGTGGCATAGGTGTACGTGTAAACACTACCCGAGACGGGAATCATCGATGAGAACTCGGCGTAACAGAGAGCTGCTAATGCACAGACGATAGCAGAAATAATAAAGGCAACCGGTAATGCGGGTCCTGCATACAACGCTCCTGTTCCGGTCAGGACGAAGATCCCTGTCCCGATGATTGCACCAATCCCAAGTAAAACTAAATCAAAGCCTGATAAATGCCGCGCCAGTTTGGAATGGCTCTTTTGATCCATCATCACACTGACATCTTTCTTACGAAGCAAACTCATAAAACACCCTCCGAACTTTCTCTTTTTTCTGAATATTCAAATCATTTTTCTAATTGACCTTTTCATCATAACAAAGGATGTCAGCTTTTATAAGCAAAAGTTTCTGTTTTTTTTCACAAAATGGTCAAACCAGTTTTGTTGTTTTACTACAATACAAATATGTAGACATGCATTAATGTACTAAAAACTCCTCCACCGCTCGGTGAAGGAGTTTTCGTTTCGGTTACGGACGATCATTCGGGTGATCTAAGTTCGGACCACGGTTCGTGTCCGAATCGATCGGGTAATCGTCTTGTTGTGCTAAATCATTTTCAGGAAGTGCCCCTTTTGGTGTACCGTGTGTCGGGTTCACGTTCGTAGAAGATGATGGTTTAGAAGCTTTTGGTGCTTGATCTGGTGTGACGTCATCTGCTGCTTTTGACGCAGCACCTTTTGCTGCTTCTTTTAAGCTTGGCTTCGTCGAAGCAGACGATGTGTGGTTTGACGGCAGGTTCGATGTGTCGATATCTGCATTCTCTGCTTTTTTCTGGAGACGATCGAGGTAACGTGATGCATTATCACGGCCACCTAAGCCAAACGCGAGTCCGAAAGCAAGAGCAACAGCACCGAGGATCAAGATGAACGCTGAGTTAACGATTGTAGCAGCAACACCAAGTTGATCAAGTGCCATGAAGACAGCAAGAGCAAGGATGGCATATTTTGCGACGCTTGAAAGAACTTTTAAATCTGAGTTAGCAAACAGGCTGTCCATTGTGCGTTTCACCAAGTTGCTGATGATGATACCGATGGCCAAGATGATGATCGCTGTCAAGACGCTTGGAAGGAAAGCAAGAACCGCGCGACCAAGATCAACCATGAAGTTGAGACCGATTAAGTTGAAGGCTTCAACGACGAACAAGACGACGATGACGATTTCAACGAGTGATCCAACGATGGATGATGGTGATGTCGAGGCATTGTTTGCATCCCAGTTACCGATTTTCAAGTGGCGTGTTAAGTTATTGAAACCGAGGCGTGACAAGAGGTCTGCGACGAATTTCTTAACGAAACGACCGACATAAAGACCGACAAGGATCAAGACGACACCGATAATGATGTTCGGAATCATACCAAGAACATCATTTAACATGTTGATGGCTGGTCCTGTAATCCCTTTGATGTTGAGCTGGTCAAGTGCCGAAATCGTGATCGGGATTAAGATCAGGATGAAGACGACTGTCCCTAAGATGGAAGAAAGTGATTTTGTATCTTTTTGTTCGTTTGTACCGATGTTGAAGCGTGAAGCAAATTTGTCTGTACCGACTGCATGCAGGAAGTTCGTGACGATATCGCGAACGATTTTCGCAACGAGGAATCCGACGAAGAAGATCGCTGCTGCAGCAATCAGACGTGGGATGAATCCAAGGAACGACGAGAGTAATTGGCTGAACGGCTCAGAAACACTTTCAATGTTGAGCGCACCCAGTACACCTGGTAGGAACAATAACAAGACAAGATAGAAGACGATTTCGCCTGCAATCTTCGGATAGTTCGAAAGATCCGTTTGACCTTGAAGCATTTTGTTCGAACGGACTTTTTCGTTCGACATCAATTTCGTTCCGCCTTTGACGATAACCATGCGCAGTACGACCGCGATGACGTAAGCCAAAAGAAGAATTAATGCTGCTTTCAGGATGTTCGGGATCGCTGCGAGCAATGTGCTCATCGTATCCGCAAGCGGTCCTGCGATGATGTTCAAGTTCAAGATGTTAAAGACGAGGATGAGAACGAAAACCATCAAGACCCAGAAAATGACTGTCCCGATAATTTTTTCAGGCGTCCACTTTTTCTTTTGTGGTGGTGTACCTTCTTTTTGTGGTGACAATTTGTTGACGACACCCGATTTTTCCAATGCCTTTTGAATACCGTTTGCGATCAGTTTCGCAATCAGCCATCCAATCAAGAAGACGATAAGTGCTCCTAAAATGTTTCCGAGAGTTCCTAGAATCCCGTTGACGTCAAATGACGTCGTGTTCCAAAAGTTGTTCATCCTGCCACACTCCTTCATCTCTAAATAATATATTTCCGACACTTCTTTAATTTCCCCGGCTAAAGGAATTACTAAACCACTTTTAACCTGAAAGTGGCAGTTTGTGAATAGTATTTAAAAAAATGGATGATTCTGATCAGAACCATCCATTTTGGAAAAGCTATTTATTTTTTAGTATTCCGCCGTCATGGTTTCGCCGACGTACCGAAATAATTTGACCGCGTCCATCTTAAACGACTTCTTTTTCCGAGAACTGACTGTTGTAAAGATCGGCATAAAAGCCGTTCGCTTCGAGCAAGGCTTCATGTGTGCCCTGTTCAATGACCCGCCCTTGATCCATGACCAAAATCAAATCGGCATCTTTAATCGTCGACAGACGGTGGGCGATGACGAAACTTGTCCGCCCTTCCATCAAACGTTTCATCGCCTGTTGAATAAAGATTTCCGTCCGCGTATCGACACTTGACGTGGCTTCATCGAGAATCATGATCGGTGGATCGGCGAGGACCGCCCGGGCAATCGTCAACAGTTGCTTTTGCCCTTGCGAGATGTTCGACGCTTCTTCGTTCAGGACGGTATCGTAGCCGTCCGGCAATGTCCGGATGAAGTGATCCGCATGGGCTGTTTTCGCGGCTTCGACGATGTCGTCTTCTGTTGCCCCGGTTTTTCCGTACGCGAGATTGTCACGGATCGTACCGTTAAAGAGCCACGTATCCTGCAGGACCATGCCGAACGTCGTCCGTAAATCTTCGCGTGACATCTTCCGTGTATCGATCCCGTCAATCCGAATGACACCACGATTCAACTCGTAAAAGCGCATCAACAGATTGATCAGTGTCGTTTTACCGGCACCGGTCGGACCGACGATCGCAACCGTCTGACCCGGTTTGACGTCGATGTTCATGTCTTCAATCAACAGCTGTTCGCCGTAACCGAAGTCGACATGCTCGAACGCAACGGCTCCGTCGGCTTTCGTCAAGTGATGCGTCGTTACTTCCTTGACTTCCTCTTCTTCATCCAACAACTCAAAGACCCGCTCGGCAGCGGCGACCGTCGACTGAACGATGTTCGCGATATTGGCCGTTTGTGTGATCGGTTGTGTGAACTGGCGTGTATAGGTGATGAACGCTTGAATATCTCCGATCGAGATGCTGCGCTGGGTGACTAAAATCCCGCCGACGACACTGATCAGGACATAGCTGATGTTCCCGATGAACATCATCATCGGCATGATGATTCCGGAAATGAACTGCGCTTTTCGTCCCGCTTCATATAATTCTTCATTAACGGTATCAAACTGTTCGACCGCTCTGCGTTCATGACCAAACGCTTTGACGACCGGATGCCCCGTATACATCTCTTCGACATGACCATTCAGTTGTCCGAGTGTCCGTTGTTGATCGGCAAAGTATTTTTGCGACCGTTTCAAAATCGGACGAATCGCGAAAATCGAGATCGGTAACGAGACGAGCGAGATCAACGTCAACAGCGGACTGATCGTCAGCATCATGATTAAGATCCCGACAATCGTCACGATTGACGTGATGAATGACGTCACACTTTGTTGTAACGTACTCCCGATCGTATCGATGTCATTCGTGACCCGGCTGAGTGTTTCCCCGTTCGGACGGCCGTCATAATACTTGAGCGGTAAACGTTCAAGCTTCTGATTGACATCTTCCCGTAAATCATAGACGGTTTTTTGCGCAATCCCGGACATCAGATACTGTTGCAGGTAACTGAACAGACTGCTGATGACATACAGTCCGGCGAGTAACAGCAAAATCTGTCCGATTTTCGTAAAGTCGATTGCTGCTCCCGGTACCCCCTGAAACTTGGCATATGCTCCTTCAAATAGTTCCGTAATTGCCGTTCCCATGATTTTCGGTCCGGCAATCATAAAGATCGTACTGAGAATGGCTGCGACAAAAACCGCTATGAGAGCGTTCCGGCGTGGTTTCAGATAGCCGAGCAACCGTCGGAACGTCGCTTTAAAGTTTTTTGGTTTTTCGCCCATCATCATCATGTTCCCTCCGCCGGGACCACCACCCGGGCCACCTGGAGGACCGCCGGCAGGTCGTTTCGTATTACTGGTACTCATGCGATTTCCTCCTCTGACAGTTGGGATTTGACGATTTCCTGATAGACTTCGTTTGTTTCATAGAGTTCATCATGCGTTCCGATGCCGGCAATCCGACCTTCTTCGAGGACGATGATTTGATCGGCGTCCATGACTGTGCTGACGCGTTGGGCGACAATCAGAACGGTCGCGTCCTCGGTTTCCTGCTTTAGGGCTTTGCGTAAGGTTGCATCCGTTTTAAAGTCAAGCGCCGAGAAGCTGTCGTCAAAGACATAGATGTCGGGTTTGCGGACAAGCGCCCGGGCAATCGACAAACGTTGTTTTTGACCACCGGATACGTTTGATCCCCCTTGTTCAATCATTGAGTCATACCGGTCTGGCATCCGTTCAATAAAATCTGTCGCTTGAGCGACGTGCGCCGCATGCCGGATTTCTTCGTCCGTCGCGTCCTCTTTCCCGAACCGGATGTTATCCGCAATCGTTCCCGTGAACAGCAACGCTTTTTGCGGGACAAAGCCGATTTTCGAACGTAATTCTTCTTGCGGAACGGCTTGGCTGTCGACACCGTTAACTTGGATGCTGCCATCCGTCACGTCATAAAACCGCGGAATCAAATTGACGAGCGTTGATTTCCCGGAACCGGTCCCGCCGATGACGGCCGTAATTTCTCCCGGTCGGGCAGTAAAACTGATATCCGATAAGACCGGTGCCTCGGCTCCCGGATAGCTGAACGTCACCCGGTCAAAGACGAGCGTGCCGCGTTCTTTATCCGCAGAAGCGGTTCCGGCGTCGACCATCGTCGGCTCCATCTCGAGGACTTCATTAATCCGTTTCGCCGAGACCGCCGCCCGGGGAATCATGACGAACATGACGGACGCCATGACGAGGGCAAACATGATTTGCATGACGTATTGAATGAACGCCATCAAATCTCCGATCTGCATCCCGCCGTTGTTAATCCGGATACCACCGAACCAGATGACACCAACAACCGTCAAGTTCATCACGAGCATCATGACCGGCATCAAAAAGGCCATGATTTTATTGACCTTGATCGAGACATCCGTTAAATCCGCATTCGCTTTTGTTAACCGCACTTTCTCCTGGGATTCCCGGTTAAAGGCCCGGATGACACGAATCCCGGTCAGGTTTTCCCGTAAAACGAGATTCAAGCGGTCAAGCCGTTTTTGGACTTGGCCGAACAACGGGACTCCTTTCCAGAGAATCAACAGAATCGAGACAACCAACACCGGCATCGCCGCAACGATGACAAGTGATAATTTAGCATCTTTCGAGACCGCCATGATCAGTCCACCGACGAACATGATCGGCGCACTGACGACCATCCGGAGCATCATGATGACGACCTGCTGAACTTGGGTGATATCATTTGTCGTCCGTGTGATCAATGAAGCCGTTCCGACTTGATCAAACTCCTGTAAGGTAAAGCGTTCGACGTGGTTAAAGACTTTTCGGCGGATATCGCGTCCAAGTCCCATCGCGGCTTTCGAGGAATAATAACTGGCAGCAATCGCCGCGAGTGCGCCAAGTCCGGTAATCCCGAGCATGACAGCCCCGATTTTCCAAATGTACGCCGTATCCCCTGTCACGACCCCTTTGTCAATGATGTCGGCCATCAAAGTCGGTAAGTATAAATCCGACATCGACTGGGCGAAGACCAGGATCAAGACGGCCAAGACTGCCCATTTATAGGTGGTCAGATTTTTGAGTAACTTAATCATCTGTACAGCCTCCGTTTCCTGGTGCCAAAATTTCTTTTAGTCCTTCTGCGATCTGCGCATGCGTCTGCAACATCTGCTCAAAGACGGCAGGATCGATTTGATCGAGGACGTGCTCGAGCCGTTGTTGCATACCGGCTTCCTGCCGTTTGATCGTCTCGACGAATTGCCGTCCGTGATCACTTAAACGTAAGACGACTTCCCGTCGGTTGTCCGGATTCGTTTCCCGGATGACCCACTCCGCTTGCACCAACCCTTCTATCGATTGACTGAGGGTGCTTTTCGGTAAGTGCGTATGCGCGGCAAGTTCCTTTTGTGTGATTGGACTTCTTGGGGCAATCGTCATCAAGCTGTGAAATTGTGGTAAACTGAGTCCATTTTCCTGCGCTGTCTGATGCGCCGCGCGGACAAGATGACGCTGCACATTCCAAAACGACTGCATCATGGCCGTTGAACGAACCGGCTCTTTTTGCTCTGTTTCCATCCTTCCACCTCCGTGTTCCATTTTGAATTGTTCCATATCGAACGATTATCTATGTAAACTAAATTACGCCCATTTAGACTGAATGTCAACGCAGAAACAATGTGAAACTGCACATATTTACAACGAGGACATGATTCATCTCACGTATAATGAAAGAGACATAAAATTGAGAGAATCGTGAGGAAGGAGCGGATCATTATCATTGCATCCATTAAACGTCTAATTGATCAGCAATACGCACATCCGACAGGACGGTTCGGAACCTATATCGGGGAAAAGATGGTCAGGCAACACCAACCTGAAACAGAATGGACGATTAATTTGTTGGCTGTTCAAAAAGAGGACAGCATTTTGGAATTAGGTTGCGGTGCAGGTTATGCCATCGAACGACTTGTACATCAAACAGACGCAAAGCAGATTACCGGTATCGATTCTTCTTCTGCTATGTTGCGGTCGGTACAAAAAAGAAACAAAGAGGCGATCCAATCCAATCGGGTCGATGTGCTGTATGGCGATTTAAATCAATTGGCGTTTCAAAAGGAACAGTTCGATAAAGTATTTACCATACACACACTCTATTTTTGGGAAAACATCTCCGGCACCTTGGCTGCTCTCTATCACGCATTAAAACCAGGGGGTCATTTAGTCATCACGTTCTGTGACGGTAAAAATGATGTCATGTGGACGGGCGTGAGAGATCTAGTCCAAGACGAACTCCTGCCCGCGGCAAAAAAGCACGGATTTTCCGATATCGCATTGGTCGAAGGTCCCGTCTCAAGGCAATTCCATACCGTTGCAGTGAGGGGTTATAAACCTTCCAATTAAAAAAAGGAACGGTCGTCAGAAGACGAGCGTTCCTTTTATCTGTTTCATTCCGGCTCAACATGGACATGAATATCGTAGACACCATATTCATCCGTCAGCGTATCTTCGACTTTCGTCGCGATATCATGGGCTTGATGGACGTTCAATTGCGAGTTGACGAGAATCACGACATCAACGACTTCATTATTCCCATAATTCCGTCCCTTGATCGACTTGATTCCTTTGACACCCTCTAAATCAAAAATCACATCTTCATACATCTTCAGCTTCTGTTCATCAAATCCATCCGACAATTCGTGGGACGCTTCCGAGAAGATATCCCAAGCCGTTTTACAGATCAGGAATCCGACGACGATTGCCGTCACCGTATCCAGCCACGGCATCCCGAACTGGGAACCGATAATCCCGATCGTCGTCCCGATACTGACCCAGGCATCGGATAAGTTATCTTTTGCAGCCGCCATGACCGCTTTACTGTTAATTTTCCGTGACAGGCTTCGATTGTAACGATAGACGAAATACATCACAACGGCGGAACCGATTCCGACGTAAGCCGCGACGATGTCCGGTGACTCCTGTTTTCCTTCGAATAACGTCGAAACGGTATCGATCAAGACCTGTAATCCGACGGCCATCATAATGAAGGAAGCGACCATCGAGGCAATCGTCTCACTTTTCCAGTGTCCGTATTTATGGTTGTCATCTGCCGGACGTCTTGAAATTCGTAACCCGATCAAGACGGCAATCGACGCGATGATATCGGTCGTATTGTTTAAACCATCCGCCCGTAAGGCCGCTGAATCCGCCGTGTAGCCGACAATCAATTTAACAATTGATAAAACAATATAGGCAATGATGCTAATGATCGCACCACGCTCACCAAGCTTTAAATTATCATATTTTTGCTGATCCATTTCTGTCGCCCCCACTCGCTCTGTCAATTAGCAAACCTCATCGTAACAGGTCAAAATCAAGTGGGTCTATAGAAATCATTTTGCTTAAAACTAGTTAATTAACAAAAGACCAATAGTGTTTCCTGAAGGCAAATGATATTTTATTGTGGATTGGTGCTTCTTGTGCAATTTGCGCATACTTTAGGTATTTTCTTCTACAACATTTTTGCAGAACCCGGACCTTCTTCAATCATAATCCGTGCATCTTGCGTCTGGAATCAGTAGACTAAAGATACACACCAACAACAGGGGGAACTAATACATGAGTAACTACATTAAGAGTGAAGATACATTCAAAGAGTTAATCGCAAGCGAAACACCGGTCATCATCAAGTTCGAAGCCGACTGGTGCCCAGACTGTAAACGGATGGACTACTTCATGCCGGATGTCGAATCACAATTCAGCGAACTGCCGATCTATACAATCGACAAAGATGAATTCCCGGAAATCGCATCAGACAACGTCGTCATGGGTATTCCAAGCTTACTCGTCTTCCAAAATAACGAGAAACTGGGTCACTTGCACAGTGCCAACGCAAAAACACCGGAAGAAGTCACAGACTTCCTCAAGAAAAACTTCAACTAAACAGACGAAGACCCGCTTTCCGAAAAAATCGGAAGCGGGTCTTTTTTTAACGTTCGCAGGCGATACCGTCTTTGTCACGGTCGCTTTTCGTATTAAGTTTGTACGTTGCTAAGCTGACATAGGCTTTGTATTTCGTTTCTTTATAGATAGCTTTCCCTTTTTTGTCGTATCCTGTCCGGTTTTTAAGTCCAGCTTTCTTCGAAACGCCGCCTTTGTACTTCTTCTGCATCTCTGTACAGTTCTTGAATGCCTTCGCTTTTGTTGCCGCATGGCTTTCAGCTGAAGTCACGCTGATCAAAGAAAGGCTGAGTACACCTGTCATGATGAGTTTTACTGCTTTGTTCATGTCTATTCCTCCTCAATTTTAAAATTCCAAATTTTAGTGATAATTTGATTATAGAGGATTTTTTTAGAATATGTTTTGAATTTTTGATTTTTACAGGGATGATTTGTCAGACAGTTTCTGTGAACCAAAAAAAGATCCATCGCTTCGCGACAGACCTCCCTTAAAGTAAAGATTCGGTTGAATGATCTCGTTTATGCAAAATAAATAACGATCAGTACCACAACCGCTTCGCCTCTAATTTTTTGGATCGGACACTTACGCCAATCGCCAGCACGATATAGGAAAACCCGGCAAACATCGCAAAGTGTCCGTACGGAACATCAAACCAGGCATTGAACCCAAACAACGGGACGGTAAACAAATAGTAAAACGGATATTGAATGCCGGAGACGAGATCAAACCAAAGGTCCCCTAACCAGTACCGCTCAAAGAACGTGACTAAATAGACCACGGTGCCGGCAACAAACCCGAAGCTTAGATAATAGAACACAAACAAAAGCGTCTTTTCTTCGCGTACGAGCATTACCGAACCAATCAAAAAGACCAGCCAGACAAGCGAAGACACGCTTTGAAGCAGACCAATCGTACCGTCGGGATGAATACTCGCCGGCCAGGCATTGATACCGATCGTCGCAAGCAAAAGCACGACAAATAAAACGATATACTGTTTTGTCGAACGAACCATGGTTGTGTTCCTCCTAAGTATGAAATTGTATTAGTGTCATATTCTCTTAATTGGTTTTAAATCCCTTTTAATACAAAAAACAAAGCATCCAGGTTCTCCCTGTACATCAAAACGAGGGTAGTCTTGGATGCTTTTATTCTTGATTCCGTGTTCTCTTACTTCAGTTCTAACTTCACATCATCAATCGTCACGTCATGTGCCGCGAACGGTGAACCGGCTGCTTTCCCAAGCAGGAATTTCAGTCCGGCTGTATCATCCTGACCGAGCGTAAAGTCAAACTGATATGTTTTTGCTTCCGTGCCCAGTTCGACGATTTCACTGAAGTAACGTGTATACGCTGCGTTTTCCACGGTCACTTCAAGTGGCCGGGCGACCGTTGACGATGCCTTAAACGTTAGTTGGTACGTCTGCCCTTTGACAAGCTGTAAGTTGCCTTGCTCAAGCAAAACGCTCCATGGTTCCTGTCCTTCTGATGCGATGGCGAGCTTCGCGGCGTCATTGACCGTTGAGACGACCGCTTGCGCGTCATAATGGACGTATGAACTCCAGAAGTTCAGTCCGTCCGAGAACGAACCGTTTTTCAGCGGCGACCGGTCGACTTCGTCAGCTTGACTTGCAGTTCTTTGATTCGTTCCCCTTTCGTTTTAAAACGCAGGACATACTGATGGTTTTCTTTTGGCTGGACACCTTGTTGTGTCAAAGTCGCGGCCTGTCCTTTTGCCGGATTGGTCTTGAACGTAAAGTCACGTGTCACCGGGTCGACCGGTTCACGGTAGTCGCGGTTCGTCAAATCATAGACCCGGACATAATCGACAGCATACGTATGCCATTGTTCAAGCTGTCCGCTGTCCGGGAAGTGGTAGTCCTTACCGGTGTATTTATTAAAATCAGGTAAGGATACTCTCACTTCTAAGCGTTAAGGGCGAAGCCCAAATGAAAGCGGGAGATGAATCACCAGCTTTCATTTCGGGTATATTCTCTTTAAGGAGGTGAAAATCATGTTGAAATACAAGGCTTACAAATTTAGAATATACCCGACAAAAGAGCAAAAAATTCTGATTGCCAAAACGATTGGTTGTTCACGCTTCGTCTTCAACCACTTCTTAGCGAAGTGGGAAGAAACCTACAAAGCGACAGGGAAAGGACTATCTTATGGTTCTTGTTCCAAAGAAATTCCGATGTTAAAGGAAGCGTTCGACTGGTTGAAGGAAGTAGACAGCACTTCCGTGCAAACTAGCGTCAAGCATCTGGCTGATGCGTATGATCGCTTCTTCAAGAAACAGAACGAACGACCTCGATTCAAGTCGAAGCGAAAACCTGTTCAATCCTACAAGACGAATATCCAAGGAAAGTCTCAACTTCCTGAAATCTCGATTCATGCAAGCAGACTCAAACTTCCTAAGCTCAAATGGGTTCGTTTCGCCCACTCCAAGCAGGTCGAAGGACGCATTTTGAACGCCACCATACGCCGCAATGCTTCAGGAAAATACTTCGTCTCCCTGCTCGTCGAGCAGGAGATCAACGAAATGCCGAAGACGGGCTCATCCGTCGGAGTCGACGTCGGACTCAAGAACTTTGCCATCCTGTCGGACGGCACGGTGTACAAGAACGACCGTTGCTTCCGCACGCTCGAGAAGAGACTAGTGCGTGAACAACGTAAGTTGTCCCGTCGTCAGCTCATCGCTTTGAACAAGAAAGTCACGCTTTCCGAGGCGAGGAACTATCAAAAACAAAAGCGGAAGGTCGCCCGTATCCACGAGAAGATTGCAAACAAGCGGACCGATTTCCTGCACAAGGTTTCGACCGAAATCGTCAAAAACCACTACATCATCGGCATCGAGACCTTGCAGGTGAAGAACATGCAGCAGAACCGCAAGTTAAGCAAGTCCATCTCTGAGGTCAGTTGGTCGGAGTTCTTCCGTATGATCGAGTACAAGGCAGATTGGTACGGGAAGACCGTCGTGAAGGTCGGGAATACGTTCGCCTCGAGCCAACTCTGCTCCAGTTGCGGTCATCAAAACAAAGACGTGAAACATCTTGGTTTGCGTGAGTGGACATGCCCGAGTTGCGGGGTCCATCACGACCGTGATGTGAACGCAGGACTGAATCTCAAACAAGAGGCCGAGCGTATCTTGGCTTCTTCAACCGTCGGGACGACGGGGTTAGCCTGATCAAATTTCGATCGATAGGTCGGATAAATCAGGAATCTTCCACATCTAAGCACAGCGTAGGTGGAGGTAGTTCAATCTTTGACGGCACCAGCTGAGATGCTGCTGACGATGTATTTCGATAGAAACAAGAAAGCCATCATAATCGGTACGGCGAAAATCGCGATCCCAAGATAAAACGAGCCGAGATTTTCTGCGACTTGTGATTCTTTAAGGAAGCCCATCAAGACCAGTAATGTGTATTTTTTTCGGTGAGAAAAACAGGACGAGCGGCATGATGTAGTTCTTCCACGAACCGATGAATTTAAAGATCGACATTGTGGCGATTGCCGCCGCTCGTTTTTTCCTCTTCGCCGCCTGAACATCCTGCTAAAACGTTTGCTGTTAATGCGCCGATTGTTAATATGCTGACAAACTTCTTTTTCATGTCATCCCATCCTTGTCTGGTTTTAGTAGCCCCCTAAGTAAGCGGTCTCATTTATTATTCAAAAAATATCGAAAGCGCTTTCGAAAATGGTCTGAAAAAAGTTCCGAAAGCCCTTTCGGAAACGTGCAAAAAATATAGTATGGATTTCGAAACCGCTCTCGCGTTTTCTCGAAGACAACCTGCGAGAGCGATTTCGAAAAAGTATTATGCTTTGACAGGTCCCGTCGACTGGCGGACGATCAAGTCGACCGGAATGATATCCGTCGTCATGACCCGCTTTTTGTTGACAATTTGTTCAATCAAAAGGTTTGCTGCATGTTGCCCGATCGTATCCGTATCTTGCCGGACCGTCGTCAGCTTCGGTGTAATGAACTTGGCCAGTTCGATGTCATCATAGCCGACAATCGAAAGATCTTCCGGAATCCGTAAACCGGCTTCATGAATCGCGTCGATTGCACCGATGGCCATTTGGTCACCTGCAACAAAAACAGCCGTTGGTCGTTCCGGCAGTGCGAGTAACTCTTGCATCGCCTGTTTTCCTTCTTCAACCGAAAAGAATCCTCCGCTGACGATATATCCGTCAGGAATCGGTAATCCTAAACGTCCCATTGCTTGTTTGTACCCTTCGATTCGTGCCGATCCTGCGTCAGTCGTCGGATCCCCCGCGATATGGGCGATTAGTCGATGACCGAGCTGGTGTAAGTGATTGACGGCAAGTTCGCCGCCGGTCAGATTATCCGAGAAGACGACACTGCAATCCGTACTGTCCATATCAACGACAACGATTGGAATCGTACTTTGAATCAATTCCTGAACATGTTGATCCATTTGATCGGAACAGATGACGACGATGCCGTCGACCGCCCGGTGCCGGAAATGCTCGAGGTAACTCATGTCCCGATTGCGTAAATTCCTTGAAGCGAAGATTAAGTCATAACCTTGTTGCTCTGTTGCTTTTCGGAAACTTTCGATGATTGCGTTAAAGAACGGATGCATCATCCCGACGCCGTGTGCTTCCGAGAACATGACGCCGATTGTCCAGGACCGTTTCGTCGAGAGAGACTGGGCATGGGCGTTTGGTAAGTAGCCCATATCGGCTGCTGCCTGAACGATTTTTGCTTTTGTCTTCTCACTGACATCGGAATAGTTATTTAAGGCTTTTGAGACCGTCGTGATCGAAAAACCGGTTATTTTCGCTAAATCATAAATTGTACCCATGTAACCACTCCATTTCAACGAAAGCGCTTTCGATAAATTTAGTATAGACTGCGATTTGGAAAGATACAACCATTTTTTTAGAATTTAATTAGAATTCGCAAAATAAATGATATCGCTTTCATTATTTATCTCAGAAACCTTCAAATAAGAACAAACGTTTGGTATAATATAAACATCAGTTAGCTGTGTTTAAAATGGAGAGGAGCATTACTATGCCGATTACCCCTTATTTGGTCTTCAACGGTAATACTCGTGAAGCGATTCATTATTATGCCAAAGTCTTCGGCCAGGACATCCCCGAAATCATGGAGTTTGGTCCCGGCAACGGTCCCGACGGTCAACCGTTTGAAAAAGACGTCCAGTCGCTTGTCCTGCATTCGCAATTGATTGTTCACGGCACACGAGTCATGTTTTCTGATGCCATGCCACATGATCCGGTGACGATCGGACAGAATGTCACGCTGGCCCTTCATCTGCCGGACGTCCAAATCATTCATGAGACATTCGATAAGCTCGCGCAAGACGGCAACGTCATCATGCCGATTCAAAAAACGTTTTGGAGTGAAGCCTACGGTATTGTCGAAGATCCGTTTGGTGTGCAATGGCAACTTAATCACGAGGTGAGTGAAGTGACGGCTTAAAACCATGAACTCCCGAGACCTCAGGGAGTTCATTTTTAGTCTGTTTTCTTCATGGTACAATGATATCAAAAGGACTCAAAGGAGCGAACATTCATGATATCAATGACGTTGAAACAACAACTCGTTCAAACGATTAATGCACATGTCAATGCTCATTTCATTATCTTGTTTGGCTCCGGTGCTACAGGCAATATGACAGAGGACAGCGATTTAGATATCGCTTATTTGAGTGAGAAAACACTTTCGTCTTACGATCGCTTTCTCTTGGCTGGAAAATTGGCGAGAATAGCTGGACGTGAAGTTGATCTTGTGGATATCAAACAAATCGATACGATTTTTACGATGCAGATTTTCACAGAGGGTCAGGTCATCGACTGTCAAAATCAAAATGAACTGACGCGACAACAAATACGAGCATATAGTATGTACGCAGCTTTTGCCGAAGAACGTGCTCCAATCGTGAAAGCCATCAAAGATCAAGGGAGTGTTTTTTAGTATGAATGATGTGTTGTTGAATAAAATAACAACGATTGAACGATGCCTACGAAGGATACACGATGTCTACGAGAATGAACCAGGTAATATAAAAGATTATACAAAACAAGATAGCATCATTTTAAACATTCAACGAGCATGTGAAGCAAGTATCGATATCGCTATGCACCTGGTACGAACACGAAAACTCGGATTACCCAAATCAAGCCGTGATGGCTTCCAGCTACTTGAGGAAGCACACCTCATCGACTCATCACTCTCAACTAGTCTCATGAACATGGTCGGTTTTCGTAATATTGCCGTCCATGATTATCAATCACTTAATTTAGACATCCTTCAAGCGATTTTAGATCAACATCTCAACGATTTTCTGAAGTTCACGCGAATCGTCATTCAATTAGAAGATTAACTATTTACAAATATTTTTATTAAAAAGGCGACTCCAAATGATGGAATCGCCTTTTCGTTAGTCTTTGATCGATACACTGAGAACGAAGAGGAATTGATTAATTCCTTAAGCCACATTCTTCTTTATTAGAAGCTTAGTAACAATAAAAATGCAACCGGACTTCGCTTAGAAAATATTAGTCTTAATTTTAAGCCTCTTCTTTTGGCCACTCAAAATCCATTTCAAAGAAAGAAATTTTATTCTCTTCCATATTAAGCGAACTTTTCCATCCCATTTCGCTCAATAAGGTTTTTATATAATCACTTTTAATTATAAAATGATTTATTTTTTATAATTAAATCGGTTGTTTTTAGTAAAATACGGGGAAATATTACTAATGGTTCTTCGCTGTTTTCCGTATAGAAAGGAGATTAGCATGCAGTACCTAGTTCAGATTTTGCATTCCATATCTTTAGCGATTCTCGTTGCCACTATCATTTATCGCCTGCAAGTCGTCAAAAGTGAGCGACCTCCTGAAAAATTGCCTGACGCGAATCTTTTAGTCTGGTTAAGTAGCCTTCTATTTCTAACATCACTCTTGAATAGTTATGTCCTCTATCGTCAAAACGGTCAATTCGAAATCATACTGCTTCCTTTCTTATTTTTAACAATTTTCTGTTTGTCTTTATGGATTTTTTACTGTCTCTATAAATATTCGAAACGCCGTCTCTACCGACAGATTGTCATCCCTGTAGCCATTTTATTTCTTCTGTACTTACTAACGGCATTCTCGACTCTGTTTCATTTTGAAAATGTATTCTATATCGTACTCTGCATTGGTATCATTAGCGTTTTTGTCGGCGGATTGTTTTTATTAAAACACCCCTCCTATCAAGATTTACCTCGTATTTGGAAATATGCATTACCTTTTGGAATCTTATTCATAGTAGTTTCATATGAAGTTATTTCATCTGTTCCTCCTGCAACGAACTCAGAATCAACCGTAGCTCCCGCTTCTACCAATACTGATGCCGACACTGAAAATGAAACAGTTTCTGAAGAACCTGTCGAGGAACCTATCATAGAAGAGACAGAAGATGAACCTGTACAAGAAACTTCAGACGATACAGCAGAAGCCCCAGAAGAAAAAGTCTATGATCAAACTAAAAAGTACTACGCTTCCTATACCCCGGTAAACCTTCAAAATGTTAATGAAAAAATCGAACTTGCTCCAAACTTCTTTTATGAAATCAATCAAATTGAAGTTGGTGAAGTCACTGCCTATGAACCATTCGTAAAGAAATTCATGTTTGATGCCGAACCTACCTCTGTTTTGAAAGTATCTGTGACTGTTCAAAATGATACCCCACAAGACTACTACTATTCTTTTGCTAGTACATTTATCAACAATAGAACAAATGAGTATAGTCCCGTCGGAAAGTTTACGTTAAATCGAAGCTACGATCCAAACACGGACCTTCCACTCCTTCGCTCAGGTACGAAAGATCGAGGTAGCTACTATGTTTTCATGGAGGAAGCTGCAGATACTCTCGATTCATTTGATCTTCTGATTGGTTTACCGACCGATCCAGCTACAGGTAACCCTGTTGATTCTTCTGCCGATACTGAAGTCACACTCTCCCTGGATTGACTTTTCGAACTTTACTTCGGAAAGTCTTTTTTCTACTCCCTACTATTCTCTTCATCCTGTTTCCTTGTATACTAATAGTGTCCTAAAAACTAGGAATTAAGCACTTCGTTTTTCAATAAACCACCTCTAATTTCCTAACTTTTAAATTTACATAATAAGGAGCTACCTAGCAATGAGCACTACCCGTTCAAAAGCAATCAACCTTTTTCAATTCATGGCTTCCGTCAAGAAGCTTGGTTTGAAAACACAACGAGATACCAAAACGTATACAACGATTTTAGATGAGACGACGATGAACTTTCCGAACGTCACTTCAACAAGCGATGAAAGTCAGCAAACCATCGTCGAAGTGAAGTTTCATCCTGCCTTCACGATGGATCGTCCTGCCCTCCCGAGTAAATTAAGCGAATGGACTGTGACGACCGGTGACGACGTTACGCCAAAGGCCTCTCTCCCAGAAGAATTAACATCAGTTTGGACAACCTACGAATTAGCTATTCGTGACTGGAAAGAGAAAAAACGTCAACATGAAAAGGCACAATCACTCTATGACTTGATGTACCGGATGTATCAGTTCCAAACGACTGATAATGATACCCATGAAATCGTTTGGTCCTTCGGTCAACTGCACTGGCCAACACAATCCATTCAACGACCACTGTTCATCCGTCCAGCTGTCATTGAGTTTGATACTGAAAAAAGTGTGTTCCGTATTGAAACGACACCAACACTTCCGAAACTTGAGTTAGATATGTTGAACTGGGACAGTGTCTGGATGAAAGCAGAGCTCTCGGAATACGAGCTCGATTTTAAGGAAGACCACGCCTTCGACTTTAACCCTTGGGACGAAATGCAACTCCAAGAACGAAGCGAACAAGTCCTTCGGCTGTTACATGCGGACCATGCTTATGCACAAGAAGCTGACGTTTACGTCATGCCAGGTGTCCGCCTTTATCGGCGTCCAAAATCCAATCACAGTTGGGTCGAAGAGCATGAACATCTTGCGGAAGCGATCGAGCAAGACTTACCGTTGTCACCTGCGCTCGAACAGTTCTTTACTTCAGATGATGCAGCAATTGCTTCCCTGGATCAACAAGACCGTACCGAGTGGCAGGCTGTCGGCGAAGAAATCTTATTCCCGCTTCCTTACAATGAAGAACAAAAACGAATTCTTCAGCAGTTAAGTAATAATGCAGGTGTCGTCGTTCAAGGGCCGCCGGGTACCGGAAAAAGCCACACGATTTCCAACTTGATTTCGCACCTTCTCGCTCACGGGAAACGAGTCCTTGTCACAAGTGAAAAAGAACATGCCTTAACGGTCCTTCGCGATAAATTGCCTGCTGAAATCCGTGAACTGGCGGTCTCTGTTTTAGGCGCTGATTCCAAGACGATTAAACAAACGGAAACATCTTTACATGGTATCTCAAGCTATTTGAATAAGACGTCAGCTGAAGAACTAGAAGAAAATGCCACAACGATTCGGAATCATCTCGAAACGATCCGTCGCGAAATTGCGTCGACGCGTCGGCTGATGCTTGATCAAGCCATTATCGAACACGACGGTCTGACGATTGGTCAAGAAACGAAGACGCCACTCGAGTGGGCAAAATGGATGAGTCAATCCACGATTTCGACACAGATTCCGACGCCGCTTTTGTCTGAAGAAGCACCGATGAGTGCTGTCGATATTCAGGAACTGTATGAATTGATGCAGGATCAAGAAGCACTTGCCGAACTCAAGATTCTCGGTCGCCGACCAACACGGACGGCGTTTGCGGAACCCCTGATCTTCGAAGAACTTGTCGCTGAAGTAACAGCACTCCGACTCATCAAACCGACTGCGTTACCAGTTGCATGGATGAAATCTGCGTCGGATGAGACCAAACATCAACTACTCGACTGGCTCCAGCAGTCCATTCGGCAATATACGAACCTTGAAGACTGGACACTTGCCTTATATCGTCATTGGCTGGCGCATCCTTCTGATTTCGATGAGCTCGAGCAAGATCGGTTGATGTTCGAACAGACACTTCTTGAGATCGAACAACTCGAGCGGACCGTTTCGTTGCATGATTTCGCTCTTCCGACAACGGATCAAGATGTATCTGTACTCGCAACGGAACTCTTGCCCCTGTTTGAAGCAAACAAGGTCGATGGGATGTTCTTTAAATGGACAAAACGAAAAAAATACACCCTTCTTTTAGATGAAGTGACGATTGACGGGAAGAAGATGGCGAGTGCCGCAGATGTTACGTTACTCTTGCAACAGTTGACGTATACGGAATCACTTCGGAAACTCGAGCGGACGTTTAAGCATCGTTTTGAACACCATTCAATTGAAATTCCGATTGATCCTTTAACGACGTACCGAAAAGCGCTCGATGTTTTCCGCCAACTTGACAGTATCATGCAACACTTTACGCAAGTCCTCCGTCCATTACACGCAAGTTATGAAAATCATGACTTCACGTATGAATCAGAGTGGCTTGGACTTCAAACGAATGCCCTAGAAGCACTCTTTGAACTGAAACTTCTAGACGAACTGCATGAGCAACAGCAAACCTGGTTATCTTTACTCGATGTAGCAGAACTCACCCATCCCATCACCATTCAGTTGCAGCAAGCGATTCGTGATTGGGATGTTACTCGCTATACAGTACTTTATGAAGAATTACGACTCCTCGAAACGAATGAGCACCGAGCAAGTCGTCTACAAACCCTCAGTAAGATCTTGGAACAGGCTGCCCCGAACTGGGTTACGGCATTACGAACGAACAGTGCTCCAACGTTTCATGCGCTTGAACTTCGTGATGCGTGGCACCTTGCCTACGTCAAGAGTCGACTTGAAGCTTTGAGTGATGCAGACGAACGCGAGCATCTCCATCGTCTTGAGCAAGAAGAAGGACAGACCGTCGCTCGTCTCTGTGCGACACTCGCTTGGAAAGAGCAGCTCAAACGGATGACGCCTTCGAAACAAGAACAGCTTAATAGTTGGGCGACCTTGATTCGAAAAGTCGGAAAAGGAACGGGTAAACATGCACCACGTTACCGGAAAGAAGCCGCCAAACAAATGATGCAGGCTCAAGACGCGATTCCCGTCTGGATTATGCCGGTCAACCGTGTCCTTGAATCGTTTAAGGCCGCGAGCGATCTTTTCGATGTCATCATCTTTGATGAAAGTTCGCAAAGTACGATGGATGCGATTTCGCTCCTGTCACGGGCTCGAAAAGCGATCATCGTCGGGGATGACCGACAGATAAGTCCAACGAGTTTCGATAACCGGGACAATGTCGAAGAAAAACGGAAAACCTATTTCGGAGATGACTCGACGATGACCTTGTTCGATGGAACAAGTAGTCTCTATTCCCTAGCCTCCGTCAAGTTCAGTACGAAAGTCGGCTTACGAGAACACTTCCGCTGTGTGCCGGAAATCATTGGCTTCAGCAATGCTCACGTCTACGACGGAACGATTGTCCCGCTCCGCTTGCCTCAACGTGCTGAACGACTAAATCCGGCCGTCAAAAATCATTTTGTTCGTGATGGATATGTCGACGAGACGACGATCGACAAAGTGAACTTACCGGAAGCACGTGCTATCGTCGCTGAACTGAAACGCATGATGCAAGATCCGCTTTATCAAAACCGGACGTTCGGGGTCGTTTCTTTACTCGGAAATGCCCAGGCCAATCAGATCGAACGGATTGCGACGGCCGAAATCGGGATCGAGACGTTGATGCAGCATCAAGTCCGCTTCGGGGATGCCTACACTTTCCAAGGAGACGAGCGTGACGTCATGCTACTCTCGATGGTCGTCGCTCCGAATAAGCGCTTCATGGCGATGACAAAAGAAACCGATAGCCAGCGCTTTAATGTTGCCGCGAGCCGGGCTCGTGATCAAATGACTCTGTTCCATTCGGTCTCATTAAGCGACATCGGCAACAGCAACTGCATGCGCTATAAGTTGCTCGGTTATTGTCAAAACCCACTCGGTGACCAAGCTTCCTTCGAGAGCGTCAAGCATCGCTTCGACTCACCATTTGAAGAAGCCGTCTACCGCCGCCTGGTCGCTCGCGGATACTTCGTCACGCCTCAAGTCCAAGTCAACGGCTACCGGATCGACCTTGTCGTCGAAGGGGAACACAACCGACTTGCTGTCGAATGTGATGGTGAACGTTGGCACGGACCAGATGCATATGAAGCAGACATGTTCCGACAAAAAGTCTTGGAGCGAGCGGGTTGGAACTTCTGGCGTGTCCGTGGTCGTCACTTCTATCAAGATGCTGATCGATCTATGGAATCGTTGTGGACAACGCTTGAGGAGATGGAGATAAAACCAGGTTTGATAAAATACGTCTGACAATTAAACTAAAACATAACAACACCTTTCTTCTGTAAGACTGACTTAAGTAATCAGTCGACTTTAGAAAGGTTTTGTTTTTTATCATTAATCAACAGATATATATAATCGAGCAGTTTTTATTTCACCTGTGATGTGATTTCTTTTCATTTCATTTAAAAATTCTTCAGCTTCTTGAATGCTTTCAAATCTTGTTGCATTTTCAAGAGTTCCATCTAAAATTTTCCCTTCAAAAATACTATCATCTACTACAAATAAACTTACTGATGAATCAAATGATGTTTGTATTACATAACATTGATCTAGTTCTTCCATACCTATATCAGACATCTTATTCTCCCTTTAGTTTTTATTTGGTCTTCAAAAATAGTCTACATGGATTTTTTTCGTAAGTGAGAGGTCCGAAAATTTTTCATACGACTCCTCATCTTTAAAGTTAAATAATAGTTCTATATATTGATCAATCGCGTTACTTCCACTATTTTTAACTAAAGTATCAAATAAATATGACACTCCACCTGCGGCGTAGTTCTCAATTTTTTGAATTTCTTCTTTTCCTATTTCAATCTCACCAAATTCGTTATATAAAATCGAATTTATCAGTAGTTCATCATCATTAGAAAAAACAGACTCATTAAAAGCTTCTGCATTTTTTCCTCTTTTGAAAGATATCATTACTCTCAATTCAATTCCGATTACTAGTCCTGCCATAAAAATATCTTTAAATGTACTAAAGAAACCAAATTCTCCTTCGCGATGTAACTCATCATATTCATATTGTTGCTCTAGATTGCGTGATAACCGCATATCAAATCTTCCCTTCCACTATCTGAGTAAATTCTAAATTATTATCCTCAATATAGCGTAATGTATACTCTTTACCGGCATGCTTATTAAGCTGACCCTCTACTTCACCATTCCACTGAGAAGTCGAAACGATCACAATAACCTGATCTGACAATTGATGAATACCTTCTGCCACTCGATTTCTATGATCGTCATCTAATGCTCCAAATGGTGAGTCCATTACTAATGGGTATACCGCCCTCATATTTGCACCTTTTATTTGAACATCACCATTTGGCTTTTCAGATTTTTTACGCTGCATATCGACAATAGCACCAATAAAGGCAAGACTAGTCAACTGTCCTTCACCTTGCGACATTCCTACTTCTTCATGACTATTATCTGTAACAATTAATTCATAATCATCAGTCATTGTTACATTATAATTTTTTCGTAAAAATTTCGAGAATACTTCCTTTATTTGAAGAGCTAAGCGCTTACGCACATCATCCTCTTGAAATTCTAAAAGACGGTTGATGACCCTCTCAAATTTAATTGTCGTATTTAAGCTGTTTTGAAGATTTAACTCTCTTAAGTTTTCTCTCTCTTTTTTTACAATTTGTTTTTCAAATAGATCTGCTTTTGTATTTAATTCTTCACGTTGTTTTTCGTAGTATATAATTAACGCTTTTTGTTCTTGAATTGAATTTTCAAGTTGAGTAAATTTATTTTGTAAATCTACTATTTTCGGATTTTTTTTTGATTCTTTATTGAAATTAAGTTCAGCAATTTCTTGTTGAACTGTCACGATATCTTTTAACTGCTGATTTCTTTGCTTTGAATAGGCACTGACTTGATCAAATATACTTTTTCTTTTTTCTTTTATATTACTCATTTGTTTATTCAGTACCTGAATACCATAATTTTGTGAATAAACAGCTGATTTTCTTAAGTGAATAAGATGATCTTTTTCATGTTCTGAAATCGGTCGACCGCAAATACAATATTTTTCTTTTTCTAATCTTTCTAATAACTCTTTATCAATATAAGACTCAATTCGATCATCATTCTCAGACTTTTCTTCAATTTTATTAATAAGCGGGAGCGCTAAAATAAGGTGACCATGATTACTTAGTAATTTTCCTAATTCATTTTCTATTAAAATTAGAGCTTTCTTTAATCGTTCAAGCTCTTTTTTCTTTAAATCGTATTCAATTTGTAATGCACCAATTTCCGCATCCGCTTGAAGCTTTTCATCGACCGCTTTAATCTCTTCTTGTAATGCTATAACGTTATCTCGAGTATCTGAAAGCTTTTTTCCTAGAATTTCTTTATCCTCGTGGAGAACATTTCTTTTATTTATTAGTTCTTCATATTCTCCACCATTTTTTTTAGCTAGCTCATCTTGAAAATTTCTTTTCACTGTTTGAAAATGTTTTTGTGCAGACATGAATAAATCAAGGCCCATCATTAATTTAATTGAATCTTTAATTTCAGTTTTAGATCTTTGTTTACCTAAGTTATCAATTCTTTCTCCATCAAAAAAGAAGAAAGAACTTAGTTTTTGCGGAATGATTTTATCGATTGTATCGGACACACTTTTTATTATTTCACTTTCCCCTAATTCGTTAATCTTCTTTAAAAGTACATCTGTCTTTTTTGATGAAATATATATACCATTATCAAACTTGTAACTTAAAAATCGTTCGATTTCAAACTGATGATTTCCATCTTCAAAATAGAGTTTTACTGAAGTCTTTATCTCAGCTAGTTCTTCCAAAGAAGATTCTCTAAGAAACCTTTTATTAATCACTTCATGAGGATTTGGTAAATTTAGTGGCTTACCGTATAGCACCCATAAAAAAGCGTTAATTAAAGCTGTTTTCCCTGACCCATTTTCACCATGAATAACGGTTACATTATTATCTTTCCCATTTGCAAAACTTATAGACTGTTGCCCATAATACTGCCGAAAATTGTTTAATATTAATTCCTTTATAATCATTAGCTGTACAATCCTTTCATAAGACGTGTGATCTCTTCAACAATTTCTTTACTCATTCCACTTTTAGTACTTTGAAAAGCATCTTCAAGATTTAATATCTTTGAAAACACTATTCTTTCTTCCCTTGTAAAACTCTCGAGTTCCTCCTCCAACACATCCTGTAAAGTTTTTGATTCTCTCATATACATTTCCTCTTCTCTTATAAATGTTGTAAATTATAAAGATTTTTTAATCCTAGTAACGATTGCGAAGCTTTAGGACCATTAATGGCAAGCGAAGCAAATTCTTGAACTCTCTTCAATTCCTTTTCTAGTAATCCTCGTTCAATATTAAAATCTGTATCTGACAACTGATTTGTATCTGAAATTTCCTGAGAAATAACAATAAAATCATGTAAAATAGCAAACTCTTTACCTTTTGCTTTTCTCAATACTCGTCCTCTTCGTTGGATAAATTCTTTTGGATTTGAGCTACTAGCTAAAATATAGGCAGTTCGAGTATTAGGAATATCAACGCCTTCGTCTAAGCATCTAATGGCAACTAATATTTCGATATCTCCATTATCAAATTGATTCAACAATTCACGTCTTTGCTTATTATCTTCTTGAGATGTATAACTGCTACTATAAATCCCTAATCGTTTACCCATCATTTGAATCAGTCGATCTACTTGTCGTTCTCCTTCTTTCTTTTGGTCACCACAATAAACTATAGTATGCCTTAATTCTCCTGCATCTTTTTGCTCTTTTAAAAGTTTTTCAAGCAACTCTTCCTTATTCTCAGCACTATTAACTAAACGAGCACGTTTAATTAAAAGTTGCTCTAAATATTCATTTTTATGATCATCGCCTTGTGCAGCAAACAATTTCGCGATTTTTTTACTCAATACCATGTACTCCTCGCGCTCATTTTCAGTTAACACTACAATATGTGGATGATAGTAATATGGCGTTAAATACCCCGCCTGAATAGCATCACTCAATTCATATTTAAAAATAGGTTCGCCTCCAAAATACGAAAAAATAGCTTCCGTTCCTTCATCATCGTTCCATCGACGGGGCGTCGCAGACAATGCGAGACGATATTTAAAATGATTTGGTAATGAATTAATTGATCTTGATGTTCCAATATTATGAGCCTCATCGACAATAATTAGACTCTGTGTTGAAAGTCTTTTTAGCTGGAGTTGAACATCTTTTGACATCTTTAGAGTCTGCATGGTGGTAATGAAACACAACACGTCTTGATTACCGATATTGTATTGAGTGATTTCACTACTAGTTAAATCAAACCATTGACTTCGATTTTGATAAATACGTATTGGTTGTAGACCAAATTCAATGGCGTTTTTCGCCCACTGATCCACTAAATCAATTAATGGACAAACTATAATAATTGCTAAGCGCTTTTTATTATTAAATAATCTATTAGCAGCTGATAGCGC
This sequence comes from Exiguobacterium sp. R-39, assembly GCF_049942815.1. NCBI lineage: Bacteria > Bacillati > Bacillota > Bacilli > Caryophanales > Exiguobacterium > Exiguobacterium sp. R-39. The sequence goes on along the minus strand of NZ_CP187965.1, from coordinate 329,795 downwards.
TGTCAGCGTTTTTCCTGTACCAGTAGCCATTTCAAATAATCCTTTATAATTATTCTCTTCCCAACTCTTTATGGCTTGACTTTGATAGGGATGAAGATTTAACCATTTTGGAATTTCATAAGACTTAGGTTGCATAATTTTCTCAACTCCATCATCAGAAAGAAAATTTTTGTTATACTTTGATTGTAATCTTTTTAGCAAATAATTGTTATTTTTTCTATTGTTAGTCCCTGTAAATAATAAATTCATTTTTATATAAGGAGTAAGTAATATGAGTGAAAGTACTTTTGATTTTTTAAAAGAATACAATGAAGATGCATTTGCATTAGCACTTGATATGGAGAGACAGTATCACATTGACCCCGATGCAGCGTTAACATACTCACGTAAGTTTATTGAAGAACTTGCGAAGGATATGATGTGGAGAGATAAACTAACTAAAAGTACTATTTCTTTGATAGAAATGATTCGTTTAATTCAAGGCGCACATGTTCTTTCAAGTAAATCAATTGATGATTTACATTATGTAAGAAAACTTGGAAATAACGCTGCTCATAATTCTTCCACAGAGAGCAGTGTTCATTTGACTCGCGTTCATAAAGCAATGTTTGATATTGCAGTAGACTATGTGACTCGACACTTTGATGTACCTAATCTTCCTCACTATACTTTACCTACCATCCCTACTTTGGCATCACCTCAAATGGATGAGAAAAGTATAAAAGATATCTTGATGAAACTACTTGACGAAAATGGTTTGACTGTTGCACCTGTAGAACTTCCCAAAAATATTCCATCTCTTGTAGAAGCAAAACGTCCTGCTATTCGTTATTTAAATAATGATGTTCAAGATAATTACCTTTATACCTATATTTCTCGTTTACAAGAAACATCTAAAGATGCCGTAGAGAATGGTAATGATCCTTTAGGAGAACTCAGTGATTATTTGCACGTTGATCGTAAAATCCAATTAGAACTTGTTGAGAAATTAAAGAAAACTTCTGAAAAACAACTTATTTTACTATGTGGAAATGTAGGTGATGGTAAATCTCATTTATTAAGTTACGTTCAGAAAAAATATCCTGAGCTTCTTTCTGATTATACGATTTATAATGATGCTACAGAAAGTTTTGATCCCACCAAAACTGCTGTAGAAACACTATCAGAACGCCTTAATGATTTTTCTGATCAACGTTTACACGATAATGTAAATTCTTCGAAAATGATTCTTGCAATCAATATTGGAATGCTTGCTAAATTTCTTGATTATTCAAATGAAGACTCTGAATATACTTATTCATCACTCAAAAAATTTGTAGATCAAACGAATGTACTTAAACCAGGAAATACTTCAAACGTTCCCTCACAATCATTTACGTTATTTAATTTTTTAAGCTACCAACCTTACGAATTAACAGAGAACGGTCCAAAGTCAACTTTTTATTCAATATTACTTGAAAAAATTTGTTCTGATACTCCAAATAATCCTTTTTATGATGCCTATCGAATAGATCGAGAAAATAAAGTTGATACAATTTTGCATCGTAATTATGCATTACTAAGCCAAAAAAATATCCAAGATCAAATTGTACAAGTTTTAATTGAGCTGATTGTTAAACATCATGTTTTAATCTCAGTACGTAACTTTTTCAATCTAATTTCTGATTTATTAATACCAATTAATTGGAGTGAATTAAAGCACATAACTGTTAAGCCATTAAGCATGCTTAAATACGGTTTACCGGAACAATTATTCAATCGTCCAGAACGTTCCAGTTTACTAAATCAAATTGCTAAGCTTGATCCGTTGAGAACACGTCATCGTGAAATCGATAACCTCTTCCTTTCTCTTTATACCGGAGGAGAAGTTGATGAAATTATAGAGCACCTTGACGAAAATACTCAATCTTTTTATTCTCCAGATCAAGTAGACAATATACAAGAATGGACGGGTCAGCTCATTCGACTAATGGTCTTGAGCAATCCAGTATTCTCCAAAAAAATTATGGATTCGGTTTATCAAAATTATTTACAATTTCTCTACCAATATAACAAAGGCGATACGCGTCGTTTACAGCCCTTATATGAAATCAGTAGTTCCGCTTATTATAAGTGGTTTGGATCTCCAAAACCATTCTACGTTTATACAAAAAAAATCACTAAACGTCATCGTATTGCATTTAAAGCGGAAATCGAGGGGAATCCATCAAACATTAAATCTAGTACAGAAACCATTCTAAGTAAATTTAGTTCAATCATACTTTTAGACTTTAATAAAAAGGGTGATGAACGTAACCTTGCTAAACTAGAAATAGATTATCCACTATTTCAATTATTTATGGATATTCAAGATGGTTATCGTCCTACTAAAGATGACGATCATCGCTCAATTAAATTTCTAGAATTTGCTGAAAAAATTCACGAAATGTGTACATCTCCATCAGAAATAATGATTGTAACGGAAGATTCTAAACAAGCATATTTATTAAGTCAAGATCGATTTGGTACAAGAAGTTTTAAACATATGGGAACCGCGGAGGAATAATATGGAATTACTACGAGGTGTTATCGAGAAAAAAGTTATTATAGGAAAAAAAAGAGAATTTAAAGGTTTTCACCAAATTTTCCCTTTCAATACCAATGTTAATAAAGCGAAAACTGATGAAGTATTTAAAGAACATTGGATAAGTGAATTTGCATCTTTTTCTCGCTTAATAAGTGGATTTAAAGCTGAATATTGGGGTGAAAATCAAGGATTAGATTTTGAGCCTATTCTAAATGAAATGAATATTGAGGTTAGAGATCACGATGAATTTACTTCCTTATTAAAGGAGCTTTTAACCACTGGAGAAACAAAACAACAACTTCAACATCCAAGTATGTTACTTTATTTGGAAAGTACTGATATAAAAGGCCGAGTTTTCAAAATTTCAGATTATCTTTACGATTTGTGCAAAGAAAATACTGAACTTAAAGATTTATTTAAAATAAATGAACAAAATAATATTCTGCAAAATATTTTCTCTGAGTTAAAACCCACACTAGAACCGTCAGATAAAAAATCTTCTTCTTTTGATCATAAGTTACCTTGGATAGGTGATTTATTTGCAAATGATTTATTATTTTTAAGAAATCATCCTGATTTTTTTATAAAATACGCTGACTTGGTCGTCTATTACTATACCTTCTTTTTATTAAGTCAAAATGTCCTTAAACTCTCTTTGCTCGACCATGCTGATTATACAAAAAATAACGTTGAATCTCTCTACTTTACATTCGATTGGGAATCTAATGTTGCCAGTAGACGTGATGCTGTTCGAAAAGGATTTAAATATCTGGAGGAAATGTCTAATAAGTTATTTAGCACGCAGCTTACTTTGGCTCAATTAAGTTGTAATACAGAAAATATTGAGTCTCAAACGATGATGGACTTTCCAACTATCAAGTCACTATTTGATCAATTATCAAACCAAGATAAAGTGCATTGGCTTCAAGATATAGATAGGCAGACAAACTCCATCATTGAAAGTTCTAAACTCCAACATAAGATTAAAAAAAGTCAAACCTTTTCAGACTCAATCAAACAGTTAATTTATGCTATGGAAATTTCTTCTCATACTTCAGCTCAGCAACGATATGGAAGTGGTATTACTGAAGTAGCAAAAGTTCGTCTTGTCAAACAGCGTGGTAGAAATGGTAACGTATTATCAATTAATCAAGAGATTTTGACCATGTTTCTTGTAGTAATAATTCGTTCTTCAAAAATGCGCCTTCAAGATGTGTATATTGAACTCGAAAAACGTGGTATTTTCTTAGATCGATATAGTCGTATTGAGTTTGAAAATACTTTAGAAAAAATGAATTTACTTATAAAAATGAGTGATAGCGGGGAGGCACAATATGTCAAATCAATTTTATGATTATTTATCAATACATGTTAATAACTACTTTATTCAAAATCCGCCTAACAGTGGAGATAAATTTTTTATTCAATTTGACCATCAAGAGGAAGTCTCACAATTTTTAACATCTATAAAAAATAAAATATCTGTAGATTTCTTAAGTCCTTTTGAATATAAAAATGAAAATCAAAGTACTTTTCAATCTTATTCTATAAAGTATGGAAATGTAAATTTAATTTTGGCTGCCCAAGATTGTTCTGTTACAGCTGATTATTTAGTATCACTTAGAAATCTAGTTAGTCAGCAACGAGATCATTGGCAACATACAGCTCTTTTAATGTTACTTCCACAACAATTAGATAGTGTAGAGGGTGGAAGTCGTAATTTACAAAAACAAGGAATGCCGCTTCATGTAAGATCTCTTATCGATTCTTTAGAAAACGATGTAAAACATAAACTGTTGAACGAATCAGATCAAGCATTAATGTCTTATTACTTAACTCAATTTATAGAAGACCATGGCGATATTGGCAATGTAAACTTTATGGACTTTGAATCTATTCTTGATATTTTAGCAAAAGGAAAGGTTGTAACGGATGATTACGAAAAGTTAGGTTTTTTTAAAGATGACTTAACTCAATATGTTGGGACAGAAAATCTTAAAACACGACTTAAAGAAAACCAAGAGCTTTATCAAATTGTTCAAGACTATCATATCTATAATATAGAAAAAGCTATCGACCGAAAGTTTACTTTTGAGGGTCAAAAAAAATTAAAGGGGAGAGATTGGAAAGATCTTAGCTATTCTCAAGTTAATTCATACATCGAACAGTCAAAGAAAAAATTCGAGCTGATAAATTCATCAGCTAAACAGAATAATAAAAAATTGAGTCTCTGGGAACTACCTAAAAATAGTTCAGCCGCTGGTCGGAAACATCGCCATATAATTATTTTCAATCCAGAAGCTTTAGAACAAATTACTCTTACTTTAGAATTTAATATTGACGGGGATCATCAAATGCCTAAAAATGTAAAATCTTCTGGAGCTAGATCTAAAAATATCTCAGGTAAAGCAAGTGTATCTTACGAACATAGTGGCAAAAAATTAAAAATTCTTTTAAATGACCTAGAACATCAACCCTTACATGTTCATACTGAATACACTCATGTCGGTAGTTTAAAAAATAATTTCTATGTAACTATTCTTCCCTTTGACGAAGAATTAATTTCTAATTACAAAGCATCTTATTCTAATGGTTGGACAAATGATCGTCCTTATGTTTCTTTAGAAGATTCAGAAGGTCAAATACGTATTGGAAATCCTAATTTTTCACATCCTGAAGAACTTACTATAATGAGTTCTAAAGAAACGATTAAAGTGCATAAGGAAACGAACGCAGCATTCTCTTTCGATCCTGACTTAATGGATAGCAATCAAGTTTTAAAAGTAAATTTGCAAGTTGAAGAATTTAATCCGGTCGAATTATTAATTTCTGATTTGCCTAACAAACCTCATCCAATCAATGGTATTCGACTATGGCAAATGAAACGAGAGAAAGCATCATCTGTTATTGTTTCAGGGAAACGCCTAATCATTGGAAATGAACAATTTTATGACCATGCTGAATACCGTCAATTTATTCATTACGAAACTCGCTGGATTGAAGAAAGCATGTTCACTGGTATTATTCAAAATGGAGAACTTTTTTCTAGCGAAGATTACGATGTACAAAATCTTCCTTTACGAGAAGCATACAATCGATTTATTAATTATTTTAAAGGAAACAACAGAATTCACTTTTATGAAAAAATTGATGAAAATTATCTAAACGTAGCAATTCCTTATCTAAACGCCTACACTCATTTTGTTGAAAGTCTCAGCTCAGATACTAAATTAATGGAAGACGGACTGGGTGCCGATCGTCTAGGAACTATTTACTCAATTGATGAAAATCAAGTTTTCTTGACGCCCTTTCATCCATTAAATGTTGCCTATCAAATTGAACTCTATAAACAGCTAAAGAGTACACATATAAATTACTCTATTATTAATCGATTGCGACCTGATTCTCTTTTACCAATACTCAGTTATCAGCCTGACGGAAAAAATCAACAGTGGTATAAGCCTGAAAGTCAAAATGTAGCTCCTGAATGGATTATGTATAAACCAATTGATGAACTCGCTATTGTCGATGCAGAAAAATTTTTGGATAAAGTTATATTCGATAAAATGAATCAATTCATTAACCATTTTAACTTTTTATTTAATACCGAAACAAAAGCTCCTTTGAAGCTAAATGTTATCGAGCTATCGAGTGGAAAAACGATTTTAAAAGGCATCGTTTCCTGGATGTTCAAACAAATAGAAAAATTCGGTATCGATCGTTTGATACCTGTAGAAGTCCGTTTATATAATCAGCATTATGAACCCGGGCACAAAGACTTGGATGATTTTTCGCAGTATGATTTCTTCAATGATGTTGAACATCAATTTGATGATCTTCGGTCGTTAATGAAGAGAAGTAGTAAATATTTATTTGAGGACTTAATTCAAACTGTTCGTTCTCACTTAAAGTTTTACCGATTCAATCAAAGTAGTAAATTTGAATATTCACACATCAGTTTTTACAAAATGCGTGGAAAGGAAAGTATTTACCCAGATCGAGCAGATAATATGAAGACTGGAATGGCCTTAGGCGGTCTCTACTCTACTTTATCCGCCACAATTAATAAAACTTCTTATTTGAGTGGATTTGGAACAAAGTTGTATCCTATTGAAGAGCAAGAGACACTCGCAAAGGTCGCATTTGCAGTGAATGAATTTAATTTCAATATGCGTGATGCAGGAAATAATCCTTACTCAAAAGGAACTGTCGCAGTCTCCTCCATGAAAGTTTTACCAGATGATACTTTTAATGAAATTTATGAACAATCTCATTGGGTAACCTTTATTGAGCCTACAGTCGATTTAGGATACTTTCATGGAAACAAAAATGCAGATCAAGACTTACTTGTCATTCATTATAGCGACCAATACACTTCATCATTCCGTTACGATGCTATCACAGTTACCAATAAATCAGGTCAATATCAATCGATTGTAAAAGAGTTTTTTAAGGCGAATCCAATGATTCATCATGAACCTACTGATCAACACATTGTACAGGCTATTAAAGCCTTTAATACAATTAACGGTGAGTGGCTTCTTAAAATGATAAAAAAAGGAATTGAGAACCCTGAAAATCGTAATCAATTCAGTCGAGAAAAATTTAGTATTCTCTCAGCTGCTCGATATGCACTCGCCCTATTTGATCATCCATCCATTACATGGGTTCCTATTTCGCTTGAAGAGGTTCTTCGAGTTTCAGGTGCTGCTGGATTTACGCGTGATAGTATGTTCTCAGCCAAATCGCTAAATCAATCCGGTGCTCATTCTGACGATTTACTTCTAATTGGTCTTGAAGAATCTATATGTGGACTTAAGCTTCATTTTTTACCAGTTGAAGTGAAAATTGGTATTAACAATGACAGTGTGATCAAAAAAGCGATTGAGCAAATTCAGCATACAAAAGATTTATTCCGTACTAACCTTTATAATCGTGCCGATGATACTTTTGAAAATGATTATTATCGTCTCTTTTTTGCGCAACTCTTTTTGACAAATGCCAAAAAGATTCATGAAAGTGATCTTTGGCCAGAACGAGATAATTATGATTTTGAAAAACATCGTCAACCAGTCATTACGTCGTTGCTCAAAGGAGACTTTAAAATTGATGATTCACTTGAATCACATCTTGGAGACGGAATTATCATTTCCTTTAAACAAGATGTTCCTAATGCTTCTCTCGTTAAAGGTGAAGACTATACACTGGTTCATTTACCAGAAGCCTTTGGAATTAGAGGTATTCTTCAACCGATTCAGCAAATCAAAGAGCAAATCGATAAAATTACAAGTGATATAAAAAAAGAGGACTTACTCGAATCTCTTCATACTCTTTAACAAAAATCAGCATCGGATAAACCGATGCTGATTTTTTATAACTCTAAAAAGACATCTAACTCTTTTTCTGATTGATACGGAGAAAGCGAGAAACGAATAGTTGAACGCAATTGTTCCATAGAACATCCAATTTCTTGAAGTACGTGACTTGGCTTACTTGAACTACATGCAGATCCAGTTGAAACCGCCATAACTGGTGCAAGTTCTTTACAAAGGATCTCATTGTTTAAACCTTTGAATTGAACGCTTAAAATTCCAGGGATTTTATTTTTTTCATCGTTATTAAAATGGATGACATCACCAAATTGTTGAATTAATAAGCTTCTGAGTCTACCTTCAAGTCTTGATAATTGCTGGAGATTTTCATCTAATCTTGAATAAGCTATTTCTGCTGCCTTTCCCATTCCTACAATTAATGGAACTGCATGCGTTCCACTACGATAACCATTCTCCTGGGCACCTCCATGTAAAAGAGGAGTTATCTTCAAAGACAAACCCATGTCGTCTTTCCGAACGATTGCTGCACCAATTCCTTTAGGTCCATAAAATTTATGTGCTGATACTGATAGTAGCTGCACGTATGGTAATTCATCTAAATTAACTCTCACTTTTCCAATTACTTGAGTAGCATCTGTATGAAAAAAAGAGCCATGTTGATTTGCGAGTTCAGATGCCTCTTTAATCGGATTTAATGAACCTAGTTCATTATTACCCCATAAAAGTGTTACAAGTACGGTTGGCTTTTCTAGTAGAGCTTCTTTTAAATCCTTCAAATCAATTCTTCCGAATGAATCTACTGAAAGATATACGACATCGAATCCTTGAGTCTCAAGATATCGAAGTGTTTCTAGTACAGACGGATGTTCTACAGTACTCGATATAATTCGATTACCGCGATTAGAGTGCGACATTGCAATTCCTTTTAATAAAAAGTTGTTACTCTCGGTTGCTCCGCTTGTAAAAATCACTTCATCAGCTTTACTATTTACTAGTTCTGCCACAGCTTGTCTAGCTCGATCTACCGCTAATTTTGCATCAACAGCTTGAGAGTAATATTTACTAGAAGGGTTACCAAAGACATCTGTCCAATAAGGTAGCATCGCATCCACCACTTCTTGATGCGTTGGTGTTGTTGCACTGTTGTCTAAATACAGCATGCTATTCTCCTTCTTTACTCGATTTCTAAAATCTTCATCCAAAACTTTTGAGGATTCCCTGAATATTGATAGATTTTAAACAGTTCATCGGCTCCACGATCAATATGAGCGTTAAAAAGATCGGGAAAATAGTTCTCCTCTTCAATTGCTTGATTTGCATGTTGTAGAATCATAGCTTTATATGAAAAATCATGTTCTCCAGTCAGTGTAGCTCTAGAAATTTCAAAATTTGAAATTTCCTTTGTATTCACTTGTGGCACTTGTTCATTTTTTAATGAAAGTGCAACAGCTATTCTAGCCAGCACGTTAGGAGTGATACTTGTACTTGCTTGTAACTGTTGAAATATTTCTAGTGTAGCTTTGGATAATTTCAAACGATGATTCATGATATTTTCTCCGTTTCATTAAAGCGGAAGTAGCTTGGTACTACCTTAATTGAGCGATCTGTTGTATCAAAATTTAAACTGTATTCTCTATTAATGACAGGCTTCAATAATTTATAGTTTGCTTCTGTCACTTCAGAATCTGTTGATAGAATCAATACTTGCTCGCCAAATGAAGGTATAAGTTCAGTCAAAAGATTTTCACGATGCTCTACATCTAAACGACCTAAAAGTGTATCAAAAATAAAGGGTAATTTATTTCCAGATACATCGAATACTGCCCAGACAAGTGACATGAGTAACAATTGTTTTTCTCCTGCCGACAATGTAGATTGAGGAATCCGTTTTTGATCCTGAGAATATAAAGTGACATCATACGTATCCGAATTAATTACAAGACGATTTAAATAACCTCTTTTCCGGAAGAGACGATTAATCATTTTTAATGCTTGTTTTTCAATTAATTGAATACCTTTTTGTTGCTGTTGATTTTGAAATTCTAAAAGAAGTGCTCGCATTGCTGTAGCATTATGCATAACACTACTTGATTGATTAGCTTCTCTATCAATTTCTTCACTCATTTGATTATATTCTTCCTGTAACTTGATACGTCCTTCTTGAACAACATCCCACTGTTTAGTCGTAACCTTCAGTTCTTGATTTTTTTCAGCATATTGCTCTTGCAAATGCTCAAGGACAGACAACATATCCATAAAGTCTTCAACGCTATCACTTTGAACTGTAAGTTTTTGCTTTATTAATTTTATTTTTTCATCCATCTGTTGTTGATCACTTATTTTTTTTCGATAATAAGAAAACTCGACATTTTTAATTCCTTCAAATACAGATTCAATTTGAGCTTTTTCACCAAAGGATGCACGATGAATAATTGATTGGCTTTTTGGCTGAATTGCAGTTAGGGAGTCCCTAAGTGCTTCTTCCAATTGTTTTGAATTAGTTGAAGTTCGATGTGATAACTCACTAGCTAATTCTTCAAGCATTTCTCTTTTTACATCATCAATACTTTCAATCAACTTCTCTTCTTTTAACTGTCCTCTTACCGTTTCGATTAAATTGCGATTCATCAAAAAAGGTAAATTACCATTAATAAGTTCTTGCACACTCATTTTATTCTCTTTTTTCTCACGTTCTAATTCGTTTAACTCGCTTTTCAACTGGTCTTCTTCTTCTTTTAGAAGACCACCAAATGATTTTAGTTCATTTTTCTGAGAAGCCATAGTCAAGCTGATTTCTTCTAAATTATTAGACAACGTATCATATTGTTTTTGCAATCTGCTATCTTCTTGGAGTAAATTATTTAAGTCTAATTTCAATTTCTCAAATTTATTTTGCTTGTTTGGGTCAACTGCATTTTTAGTTTCATCGTTAATTACACGATTAATTGTATCTTCCAATAGAAAAGGTACTTCCAACTTTAAAGCACTTTTAATCAGTCTTTCTAAGTGATTAGATAACTCATCTTGTTGAATGATTCTGTTGATTTCTTCTCCATCAAATAGGCATACATCATAAAGATATGGAGGAAGCGATTCACAGAAACGATTAAAGATTAAGTCCCTTTTCTCATCACTAACCGGAAGACTTGCACCATCCTTATAAATTGAAAAAAACTCTCTTCCACCTGTTTCTGTAAAGTTCCACTCTCTCACAAATCGAATTTCTTCTCTGACAGAAGATTCTACCTGTTCAAAAGTTAAATCGATTTTAAACCAAGGTATTGATATCTTTAGGCCTTCTATTTTTTCTAGTTCGTCATGATTCATCAAACTTTTAATTCTTTTAAAATATGTTGATGAAGCGGTCTTCATATCATAGGCAAGTGGTCCAAATAGTCCTAACTTCATTGCAGATAAAAATGTTGTTTTACCTGCACCATTTTTCCCACCAATCAATGTCACATTTTGCTTACTACGTTTACTTGAAAAATCAAAAGTTTGTTGTTTATAAGCACCGATATTCTTAAGCGTCAATGACTTTAGTTTCATGTTCTGTCTCTCCTTCATGATACAACTGAAGGTAATCCTGCTTGAGCAAAGATGTCACTTCTTTTTGGAATCCACGTTTTACTTTTAAACTTACGTACTCATTTCCAACATGGAATAATTTTTTTACAGTGTTTAAATCAAGTTGATGTTTTTGAACCAATAACTCTAAATCTGACATTTGATCTGCAGTCATCAATGGTCGATCATCATGCTCCCAATCTAGTTCTGTACCGAATACTTCCAAATAAATTTGCGGAAGTGAATCCTTCCAATCACCTTCACGTAACCACATTCTTCTAATCATACGAAGCTCTTCTTCTTGAATAAGTGGAATATCATGTGTTGTTGGTGCATTTAAGTCACGTTGTACTTCTAATAGTTCTTTTAATAACATTTGTCGCGCTTCAAGTGTAAAAGGTCCTAATCCAAGTTGTGAATACGTAACATTTCCTTCAAGATCCGTTTGACGAATAAAAAAGTCTCGATGTTTTTCTGGCCGACTTAAGTCAATTTGATTATTTACAATATATGAATTTAAGTTATATTCGTCGACAACTTCAGCAGTTTCAATATCAGTTGATTCTACATATTCCGTAGAATAAAGTTTTGCTTGTCTACCACCTTTTTTCTTAATCGAAAGGTATGTGATTCCATCTTTTTCGTAATCTTCAATACTAATTAGATAGAATTTACCGTTCATCCGACGATGCATTCTTAAATTACGATCATCCCGCACATGAACTAAGCGATTTCTATATTTCAATAAAGGGGTCATCCATTCTTCTCCACTATTAATAAATCCAGTAAGTGACTTATCTTCAGATACTACTGGACAAACCCAACATCCAAACCGACTGTTTCCACATGATCCAGCACTTTCTTTAATAGATTGATCGACCACTAACGGGCACTCACCACTAGAGTTCAAGTACATTTCTTGCAATTTTGCATTGTCCTCTCCCCACGGTGATGGATTTGATAAGAGGTAACCCCACACATCATCTAAACCGAAGTCCTTTATAGGAGCAAAAACAAAAGCATTATTTAGTGTTGTATGTTTTAACAATTCTGTGCCTTCGATTTCATGTTCTTTAATTGAGTTTCCTCGACTCTGACTTTCTTTAGAGCGCACACCTAAAACCATAATAACTTCGCCAAAACGATTTACTTTATCTTTAATGAAGCGATCTGCAGGATCAATTTTTAAGCGATCTGTACACCATCTGAATGTTTGATTCGGTGTTGGATATCCTCGACCAATAATGTTTGACCAAAATGTTTTCTCTGTTAATGGTTTTACTTTTTGTGTTTCTAACGGTAAACCTACTCTGAGTGCAGTATCTTGCATACGTTGTAAAGAACCATTAATCATTGCTGCGACAAGTGGATTCTCTACCATCGTATCTGAGGAAATAACATAGACTTTTTTGTGCCACTGCTCTGGCGCCATTTCTAACAATGCTTCAAAGATGAGTTGCACTGTTAATGTCGAGTCTTTTCCTCCACTGTAACCAATAACCCATGGTCGCTCATCTTGTTCATATACGCGCTTAATTAATTCTTTAGATTCTCTTGCTAAAGGGTTGTCTTCTTTTTTTGCTAGTTGATTACTAATAATCCCCATTCAACTCAACTTCCTCTCTACAGAAAATTCTTGCTCCATCGACTTTTCTTTATCATTTAATTCAATATTTAAAAGTTGTTTGATTCGAATTGATGTCAGAGCGATTGTTCGACGATTTTTTATGATTCTTCCCGAATCGTCATAAGCTCTTCCTTTCCAGTCTTTTTCATTCATCCGGCTCCAATCGATCCCAGCTAATTCTTTAATTCCTAATAACCACGAATCCGGTCTTTGAGCAATTAATGTTCTTCCTACTTCCGCTACGGCTTCAATAAATAAACCTTGTGCCGTAATCGACTGTAGTCTTAATGTCCTTGGAGAAATGCTTCTTTTGAGTACTTCTTCCCATTCCGGAATAGTCTCACATAACGTACTCCAAAACAAATTAATGACCTCAACATCTTGTTCAGTAATGGGTTCACCTTTTGATTTTTCAATCAGTCGTAAATTTGCATTATAGATGTGGTTGATCGAGAGTAATTTGGGTGAATTTTTTGAAAGTGAAGTTCTTTCTTTCTCTGTATATCTAGCCAAAAGTGGAATCTCATTTAACAAGTTTTTAGTTACCATAGATAATTGATCACGATGATCATACAGTATACCAATAGACGATGTAGTATTGACGGCATGGCGATTCAAGTCTGAGAATATTTGTTGTGATCGCTTCAAACCAGCGTCTTGGAAAAACACAACTGATATTGTTTCATTTCCAAGTTCAGGTGCAAGTTTCAATGCTTCTTCAATCGCTGCTCTTCGATGCTGTCCATCGTTTATTAAAAATCTTGACTCTAATGAAATAGAAAGTTGACCAAGGTTTTGGTAATTAGGATGATCATTGAATGGTTCAAAATTCATTTCACCATCTACTGATGCTGTTAAAGAAGAAAACACATAGTCCTCTGGATGATGAACAATATATTCTGTTATTTCTGGAATTCGTCCTTTATTAATAATTCGCTGAGCACGATATTCAACAGGTACTTCTTCCTCATCAAACAAAAAGATTTTAGGGATTAGTTTTAGTGGGCACATTACTACAAAATATTCTTTATTTGCTTGATAACCTTTTAAAGCTGGAAAATTATAATTAAATGTAGCATTCATGTCGTATATAATCTCCTCTCATTACGTACGTAACTTTGATACAAGTATAAAAAAATAAAGGTTAATATTCAAGTGAATATAACCTTTATTTGTATTTTCTTTAATCAATATTTATTCTAAAGCTGTTTAGTTTAAAATCTTTATTTTAAAATCTTCTAAATCTCCACTGTTATGATGATTTTCCCATATGAGATATAACGATTCGATTCCGTGTTCTATAAACATTCTCATATGCTTTTTAATTTCAGAATCTGATAAAGAAGTTCCTGCTTCATTAATGATTAAATGTTTAAAGATCATAAAATCGTCGCCTGAAATTATTGATCCCATTTCCCAATCACTACTTGCACATCCAGAAGGGAATTCTTTATATAGCCCTCTACTGTTAGCGATGCCTGTAGAAAGCCCTAATTTTACAACGAATGGTCGAACATCTTTTGAGCTTTCATCAAAAGAGTCCGCGAACTCTCCCATTAAATCATCGATCCTTACTTTAGTTAATTTTGATAACTTTATTCCCTTAGAATCCATCACGATACTCCTTTCGTAAATTCAAAGTATCCTTCACGGATTACCGTGTACTTCTCTTGCTCGTTATAATCCAGCATAAGTTGTTTCGCTGTATTTTTCTCCATCAATTCCATATATTCTTTTGTGATTTCTGTATCTGTCGATAAAATAACAACTTGTTTACTTAATTTTCTATAAAAATGTGTTATCAAATTATTTCGGTGGTGACTATCCAATCTCCCTAACGGTGTATCAATTACTACAGGTAAATCTAAATCAGAAGCTTTTGTCATTGCCCATATAAATGCTGAAGAAATAATTTGTTTTTCACCTGCAGAACGCTCTTCAATCGGAATTTCGGTTCCTACTTCGTTTTTAATTCTGATACACATACTTTTCTCATCAAAATAAGCATTTCCAAATTCATTTTGCTTTCTAAATAAGGCAGATAACATTTCTTTGAATTCAAAACTAATCAGAGCGACTTTCCAATTTAATACTTGTTCTGTGTAATGATTAACTGCTTTTTGAATTTTTTTCGAAAACTCATATTTTTGCTGTAAGTCAGAGTCTGTTTCTGCATTTTCTCCAAGACGTCTTAATTCATTCACTAATTTTGTAAGTTCTTCTTTGATTTGATTTACTTTATTTCTTCTAACACGTCGAGTTTTTTCTTTATCACCTACATCTCGGTTCAAAACTTCAATTTCACGTTCTATCTCAGAGACATCGATCGCGGAGGGTGCTAAGCTAACTCTACGATTTAGATTTTTTAAGTCATTTTCGTATTTAGAAATACTTCGAATCAAATTCTTGATTTGATCGCCTTTTGCATTAGAAGCTAAGTTAGACAACATTCTTTTCGTGTCATTTGTAACATCATGAAGAATCTCGATCTCATCAACTTTTGAAATATTATGGTCTTCCATCCAAATTAGTTTACCTAATTCTTGAATTTGAATCAGTTGTTCTTTAGTCAAGGCAGGTGTCAAAGGTTTTGATAATAATTGCTTCATGAACTCATCATATGGTTGTAACGCTGCTGTTGAACGAATTAATTTTTCTTGTGAGAGCTGTTCTTCGTTCATTCGCTTAGATAACAAATATATTTTGTCCTTTAAGATCGTTGGAATAATATTTTTTTTATAGAGAATATTTAAGTTGTTTTTTTCATTTTTTAATCTTTCTTCTAACTGACTCACTTCTTTTACAATCACATCACGCGTATCTCTATTTTTCATTAAAATATCAGTTTTTTGTTTACGTAATTCAGATAGTTTTTTATTACGTCCACTTAAATATATATCTACTTTATTTAACTTGGTTTCTGCTTCTTCTAATTCTTCTATTAATGTTTTGATTACTTTGTTAATCCGATTCACTTTTGCGGCATCTGCCATTTGTGCAAGTGATCGTTCGTAATCTTTTACGATCGAATCAATGTCACCCTTAAGGTTGTCATAAAACATTAATCCAATCATTCGATTAATAGCATCTTTGAATTTAGTCGAATTTCTAGAAGCAACAAGTGTGCTGATTTCTTCTCCGTCGAATATAAAATAAGGTGATGATTCTAAAGGAAGCCATCCATCAATCAATCGATTGAAAGTATCCATGTTTTGCTTAGTGATGATGTTATTACTAACGGGTCTAACCGAACCATTTCTTTTCTTAATTAAAGTTCTTGTCTCACTAATCATTCTTTTGGCGTTGTCATATTGCCATGTTAACTTTATTGTATGGGTATAGTCGTTATCAACAGAGAGTGTTAACTCCGCACTTGATTCGCGACCGCCTTCAGAAAAAAACCGATTGTTGATTGTATTAGCAAATTGTTCCTTATACTCAAGATCAGTCATATTTCTTTTTCCATACAATAGAACGCGCAGTGCTTTTAAAATAGTGGTTTTACCGGCACCGTTCATTCCACCTACTAAAATAATATTTTCTTCTGATTGTGTAGGCATTTTAAAGTTCAAGGTTTGTTTTCCGTAATATGTTTTATAGTTATTTAATTTTAATTCTATAAAATCAACAGCTTGTACTTGTAATTTTAATGCAGAATCATCTGTTAAAATTTTTTTCTCTTTTGAATATAAGATAATCTCTTCTCTTATTCGTTTTCTTCTTTTTGCGTCAGAGCCTTTTTCAGAGTAGTGATCAATTTTTGCACTTTGTAATATTTTATATAGCGTATTTGGAAAAATATTATTAGTGAGAGCCGCTTCTTTCAAAATATCGACTTCAGTTTTATTTCTCAATGAATCGTCATACATTATTACTAACCTCCGTTACATTCACAAAATACTTTTTAAAAAATGAATACACAACTTTAAAATTAAAGCAGGTATTTTAGAAAATTTTATATTTTAATTTTATCATGTGTTTTTAATTGTTAATAGGTACCTTGTATTTCCTGAAATTATAAGTTTGAAATAATGTGGAATATCAATTAAGTTTAGTGAATACACACTTAATTGATATTACTTTATCAGCCAAAGGAGATTAAATTAATGAACGTCTTTACAAAGATCGAAACAACCAACGCACCCGCTGCCATCGGTCCCTATTCACAAGGCTTCATCGCCAACGGTACGTTATATGCATCCGGTCAAATCCCGATTAATCCGGCAACGGGTGAAATGGTCGTTGGTGGCATTACGGAACAGACGGAGCAGGTCATGAAAAACGTTGATGCCATCTTAAAAGAAGCCGGTCTGACACCGGACCGTGTCGTCAAAACGACGTGCTACTTAACAAGCATGGATCATTTCGCTGCGTTTAATGATATCTATTCGGATTACTTTGCTCCGCACAACCATTTCCCGGCCCGTTCTTGTATCGCCGTCAAAGAGTTGCCGAAAGGTGCTTTGGTCGAGGTTGAGATTTTAGGATTAGTCTAATACTTTGGAACACGTCACGTTTGGTGGCGTGTTTTTTATTACTTTATTATTTTCTTCATCCGCTTTTTCGCCTCCAGTGACATTGCTACCACTATCGCAATCAATTGTGGAATGAGCATCAAGAGACTGACGAACAGAATCAGTTGTTCCGCCGTCAACGGTTTGAAATAACCGTCCCATCCGAAAGTGTCCATCTGACCTGCAAAGTATATCGATATGAAATAAGACACGATATTCCCAGCAACCACAAACAGCAGATGACCCCACCGCTGACCGATGAAAGCGAGAACCGTGAATCCGACAAGTAACAGTAGATAACCGAGTAATGTCCCTGCCTTGAAGTCTTCGAGCAACGCCAGGTAGACGAATGGAATACAATAGCCGGCTAAGACAGCTAACCCGATGCACCACTTCTTCATCTAAACTCCTCCTTTTCAAACTGACGGTACAGCCAATACCGAAGCAGTTCCCAGTGTTCCGGATAGGCGTTACTGCCCTGAGACGCTCCGTTTCCCTCTGATCCAGTCCAGCTGATTTCCCAATATGTCCCGTCGAGAATCAGCGATTCCGTCGTGTATTCCGGTTGCCAGTCGATGACCTTGGCCTTTTCTAAACGACGTGTCAGCTCCTGCTGTTGCCGTCCGGACAAGAGAATGATCGTTTCTTCTCCCGTCCCCTCTTCCAGCTGCAATTCCCGGGTCGCAGCCGTCCACGTAAATAGTTGTTCTTCTCCCATACCGGACTCCCGGTAGCGGAATTGATGGATGTGATTGTCGCTCATTTTCATCTGTCCTTCCTCGTTCACTCCTGTTATTTCCAGTATAATTCATTTTCCGTTTTCTACCTATCTCAAAAAATGATTAGGTTCTGCTGATGGACTTATTTCCAATCAACAGTTGCTTTTTCATCTTTCTGATTCTACACTGTCAATAACAGTGAAGTGTTATCGACAGTTATAAAGTATAACCAATCAGGAGGGATTTACGTTGAAACATACCGGTCGCCACACAGGCGCTTTTTTACTCTTATTCCTTGCAAAAGGTCCCACCTATGGCGGGGATCTGCTCCAACGCTGCGAGCAGGAATTGCCGTTTAATCCGATCGACAGTGCGATTCTCTATCGGACACTCAAAAAGCTTGAAGAAGAAAATTTTGTCACCTCCATCGTCACGACGTCTCCTCAAAACAAAATGGTGAAAATGTATCAGATAACATCGTCCGGTCGGGCACAGCTCGATCGCTTTCATGAGGACATCGAACAAAAACTTCAAAATCTACTGTATTTCCAGACGCATTATGCAAAACAGGTAAAATCCGATGGTTAACAGCATCGTGCTGTACGGAATTGTCATTCTTCTGTCCAGTTTTTCCTTCTACAAGGACAAACAAAAGACGCAGGCGGCATTTGCGAAAGCCTGGAAAATCTTTACGAACCTGTTGCCAGATCTCCTGGCCATCCTGTTGTTCGTCGGTTTTTCGTTATCGATTCTGTCGCCTGCTCAAATCTCGGCCTTACTCGGACAGGATGCCGGGTTTCTTGGTATTATACTGTCGCTCGTCATCGGGGCAATCGCACTGATTCCGAGCTTCGTCGTCTTTCCGCTCGGAGCGACCTTGCTTGAGAACGGTGCCGGACTGGCGCAAGTCTCGGCTTTAATGGCCTCACTGATGGCCGTCGGAATCATGACGATTCCGCTCGAGAGCCGCCTGTTCGGCAAACGTTTTGCTTACGTGCGCAACCTATCCGCACTTATGATGTGCCTGTTCTTTTCGTTACTCGTCATGGAGGTGCTTGGATGAAACGGATCAAAACATATGGCTTCTTCCTCACAATGTCCGTCCTCTTGCTCGGACTTCTGCTTATTGATCCTGTACGCGGTCAGCATGCCGCCAGGCTCAGTTTTAACAGTCTGCTCGATATGCTGCTTCTGTTGCCACCGATTCTTGTACTGGTCGGTTTACTCGATCAATGGATTCAAAAAGACACCTTACTGAAATACATGGGACCGGATGCAAGGGCTCAAGGATATGTGTATGTCTTATTACTCGCTGCCATCACAGCCGGTCCGCTCTATGTCGCTTTTCCCGTCGCCGTTCTCTTGCTCGAAAAAGGCGCCAGCGTCCGATATGTCGTCTTTTTCCTTGGAGCGTTCACGACGGTCAAGTTACCGGTCCTGCTGTATGAAATCTCTTCGTTTGGTCTTGTCTATACAGCGCTTCACATCGGTTTTGGTCTGCTGTTCTTTTTCATAACGGCCCAACTTTTTGAACGGTATCAGACCGCTTTGCAGATGAAATCATTTTAAAAACAGGAGGTTTTTCATGAGAGATCAACAGCTGTTTCTCTTCGGTGGCGGTCCGCCGTTCACGCCAATGCTTTGCGAACAATTCGTCTCTTGTCTCAACCAGTCGGGACCGGTTGCTTTACTGTATGTCCCGCGTCCCGGCTCAAACTGGGACGATTATGCCCCGATCTATACGGACGCGTTAACGGCAAATGGTGCGACAGATTTTTTCCACTTTCCGTTATCTGCGCGTCCGACACCTGAACAACTCAAACAATTAGCCGGAAGTGCCGGGATCATCATCTCGGGCGGGGAAACGGAACGGTATCAACAGTTTATCGTCGGCACACCGATCGGCGCTCTCATTCACGAACGGTTTCAACACGGTGTTCCGGTCGCCGGATTTTCAGCCGGCGCCTTACTGACACCAAACGAATGCCGGATTCCCGCAATCGATCAACGGGACAATCAAGCCTTAATCCTGAAAGGTCTCGGACTGTTGGCGGACGCTGTAATTTCCGTCCATTACGATACATGGCAAGAAGAGACGAACTTGTCCGAGGCGTTCATGAAGACGGCAAGTGCTTTCGGCTACGGCTTACCGGAACGAAGCGGCATTTATCTGAAGAATGATCGGCTGATGCAACAGGAAGGACCGGAAGCTGTCCTACTCAAACAAAAAAAGGTGGAGATGACATGACGACGATCGTGACCGCTGTGAAAGGCATCGTTCGATACGACAACCGCATCTTAATCGTTCAACGCGCCGCTGCCGACTCCGGTGGCGGAACGTGGGAATGCCCGGGCGGAAAAATCGATTTCGGTGAGCTGCCGGAAGACAGTCTGATTCGGGAAATCCAGGAAGAGACAGGGTTAACGGTCACCGTCGACCGGATTGCGTATGCTTCGAGTCTCATGACGCATCCGGACCGCCAAGTCATTTTGCTGGTCTACTTCTGCACCGCTACGACACGGACCGTCAAATTGTCCGACGAGCACGACGCCTACATCTGGGCAGATGAATCGACACTGCGCCAACAAATTGCACCCAATATCCTCGCTGATTTTGAACGGTATCAGATTTTCCCGCAATTGATTTCTTCTTAAAAACAGTTCTTCCTATGGAACTGACCATTTCATTCCAGTCATCCGTCCGGACACGTCACTTTTAAGTGGCGTGTTTTTTTGTTGTGAAACGATCGTCTCTTGAAACACTATTTTTGATAAATTACCTGACACTATCTATATCATCTAGTTAGATATTTAAAATCAGCTTGTATTCAGGATAAAAGATTCCTAAAATGAACAAGTATGTCATGCCATTTAAGGAGTCTACCTATGAAACTATCCTTTACTTACTTTGCCTTACCGCTGGCTGCCCTTCTCTTAACGGGATGTGCCGGTGAAGAAAAAGCTTCGCAAGAACCGAAGACCGACCAATCAACCATTCAGAAGGATTCATCGAAGCAGGCAGAAACAGAAACCAAATCGGTCAAATCAGACCAAACGTCTGAGAAACCCGTTACGAAAAAACCTGCGAACACCGAAACAGCCACTGCTGAGGCAACAGCCAAGTCTTCGAAGAACTCCGTTTTTTCGGGCTATACAAAACTGAACGTCGACGGGGGCGACCTGTCGGGTGACCGGGAACCGAATGCTGTCGTCAATATCGGATTCGGGGACCGGAAATATTGGGCCTTTACGAACGAACATGCCCAACTCGTTAAAGTGATTGCGAAAAAAATCATTTTACAAAATGATACCGAGGAAACGACGTCATCCGGTCGCTATTATTCAGACGAAGCAAAAGTCCCCGGCGTCGAGAGTCCGCAGCTTGATGAGGGACACGTCATCGCCGATTCGCTCGGCGGGGTCTCAAATGCGTACAACATCACCCCGCAGGACAGTACCCTCAACCGGCACGGGGATCAAGCCTATATGGAAAACAATATCCGCAAAGCCGGTGACGTAACGGACTTCGAAGCGACCATTACGTATCCCGATACGACGACACAAATCCCGTCGCATTATCACTATACGTATACGCTACGAGGAAATAAAATCGTCGACGACTTCGACAACGTCAATCCAGATGAAGTCAATGCCGAACTCGGTCTGACTGAAGACAAAGAAGAACCGACACAAGCCCCTGCCGATCCGGAACCGGCTTCCGACACAACGGGTGACGTCTCAACCGTCGACACCGACGGCAACGGACAAGTTACAATTCAAGAGGCGAAGGACGCCGGTTTCGCTATGCCGATTACAGATGACCATTTGCTCTATCCGTACATGCGGGACAATGACCATGACGGCATGGTCGGTGAATAATTCTTAGCTCAGCACAAACAGGCGGACTCCGAGGAGCCCGCCTGTTTGTTTAGTTTTCTTCGCTATGCGCGACGACCTTATTCCGTCCCGTCTGTTTCGCTTGATACAATGCCTGATCGGCTTTTTGAACGACTTCAAACGATGTGTCCGCCTGATCCGACGATGCTGCACCAATCGATAACGTGACATGAAACGCCGGATACGTACTGAAGACAAAATGCTGATCGGCACAGGCCAAACGGATTGTTTCGCCAAGCCGAACGGCTTCTTTAAGCGGTGTGTCCGGTAACAGTACAACAAACTCTTCGCCGCCGTAACGTCCCACAACGGCTTCGTCGGGACTACAGTGTTGCAACAGATGACTCAGTTGACGCAAGACGACGTCACCCCCGTCATGTCCGTACGTATCATTCACCGATTTAAAAAAGTCGATGTCGACAATCAGAACGGAAAACGCAAATCCATGTTTGTCATAGTGAGACAGTGTCTCATCCAGTTTCCGCCGGTTGGCAAGATTTGTCAGTCCATCCGTCAAAGCAAGTTCCTGTTGCATCTGAACGAACTGGAAATGTTTCCGTAGTTCCTGCAGGAAACGATACGTCACGTAGCCGCCCAATAACATGAAAATGATGTAGACCAAGGCGATTTCAAGAAACCGGTTAAACGTCTCCGTTAATAGATAAAGAGCAGGTAAACTGTAGCCGATCCCAATACCGATCAAGACTAAATAATCTTTGAGTGTATGCGACGCAAATCGACGGTAAATGCTTGCCGTGATAAGTAAAGCGATACAAATTAAACCGGTCAGGAGCAACCCTTCGTAAGCCCCCGGCGGCGTAACGGCAAACCGGGCGCCAATAATCGCTAGCGTCGTAATGCCGCCACTGACCCACCCCCCGTAATAAAACGCCGTGACAAGCGCGACAAGCCGTAAATCAATTTTGGCGCCATCATACGTAATGCTGTTGAGGACAAGCAATACACTGATAAATCCGGCAATGAATCCGACCAAAATACGAAGCTTGACCGGTGAAGCCGGTGAAATTCGTTTGACGTGGCGTAATGGTAAAAAGGCAAATAACAGTGAGGTGATCAATAACGAAAAATTTAACAGAAACTGATTAAACTGACTCAACATGCTGTACGCTCCTTACGTAAAACAAATTCCTTATACGTTATAGTTCTTTATCGGACTGTTTCTTACCTGTTTCAAGTAGCTTAACAGGTTTCCATTTTTTTCATCAGGGAATCACTTCAAAGAGACCGTTTCTACTTCATAAGGGGGTAATCGCATCATGGATATGAAAGAGGAAAAAAAGAAAAGCAAGATGCCGTTCTTCGTCGTTCTTGTCATTATCATTTTTGTCGCCGTCGCCGCTGCCCTGATTATTTATGTCACGTCAGAACCAAAAGAAGAAACACAACAGCTCCTGCAGATGACGACCAGTTTCGTCTCGACTTACCTGCCGCATGCCAGCTGACAGTGGACATCCTCGGATGTCCTTTTTTTGTGTACTGAACCTTTACAGGAACACTACGATTCCTTCATAAAATTACCGTCTCCTCTTCCCGATAGGAAGAAAGGAGGCGATAAAACAAATGAAGCAACCTACACAGAAAAAAAGACTCTTGGCCCAACAATTAAACAACTGGCTGATCCCGATCGTCGCGGCGGGACTGTTACTGATCAGTGCTTTAAGCGTTGAAGAACTCTACCGCGCATCAACGAAGTCCGTCAGCGAACGGCTTGAACGCGAAATGACGATGCTTGATGCCAATATCCGCTCCATCTACTTGGCGTATCCGGAAGATGAACAGGAACGGACACGCGCCATCAAACGATTAAAAAATCAACAGCTCGCCGATATGGCACGGGACGAGTACGATGCGGCCATTCAGTCGCTCGCAACTAAAAACGTAGCTATCCAACCGTTGGCGTTGACGGCACAACAAAAAAAAGACGTGACGCAACAATTGAAGCAAACACGGGTGACGACGTTTACGAGCAACGACCGGTTCGTTCTCGCCATGTCGATTCCGGAAGTAAATGATGTCCTATTCTTATCGGTCGATCAGGAACGGTTGGTCGCACCTGCCAAGGCACTGGCCTTGAAGCTCGGACTTCTCGGAATTGTCGTCCTCTCTTTTGTCAGTCTGTTGATTCGTGCCCGAATCAAAAAACAACTGGCTCCGCTATCGGTCTTGTCCTTAAAGATTGAAGAGGCATATGCACGGCGGACCTATCAGCCGATCAGCATCAAAACGACGACGTTTGAATTACAGCAATTGACGTTTCAATACAACCAACTGATGCAGCAAGTCGGGAACTTGACGCAAGAAATCGCAATTGCGAGCGAACGACTGGAGGCAACTCAACCCGGTTTTTCGTCCCAACTCGCATCGATTGATGAATCTATCGTTGACGTCCATCAAGTGGCGACGTCGTTGACGGACCAGTCGACGCAGATGGAACAAATCATCACGGAATCCGGGCAACTGTTGACGACCTCGATTGAAGCACTCGCGACGATGGACGAGTCGATCCAAACGAGCCATCAACGGGTCAGCTCCTTTAATGACGAAGCGACGACGAGTCATCGAATCCTCGACTCATTGCAACAGGATACAACGTTATTACGGACCCTGTCTGTCAACACGTCACAGTCACTGGAAGAAGCGACCGAACGCAATCAACAAATGCATGCCTCGATCCGCTACATCCAACAGGTGGCGGAAGCGACACGCCGCTTATCGCTCAACGCCCTAATCGAAGCAACACGAGCAGGCGAAGAAGGGCGCGGTTTCGTCATCGTCGCCAAGGAAGTCGAGTCACTTGCGCTCGACATCAAACGAAGTATCGATCACATCAACCAGGCGAACCGGGATTTGACGGCCAGCATCGGGCAGATCGAACAAGATGTTGTCCAGATGACGACCCAAATCGAGACGACACACGAACAGCTTGAACAGAGCACCCGACGGATTGCTTCCGTCCTTGATCATGCCCAACAGATTGAAGCCGCGCTCGTCCAGGTCGAGACGGACCGTACGCTCGTCTATTCGGTACAGCCGCAGATTCGGCAACACTTCCAACTGATTGAAACGATTCTGCTTGAGCTGACCCACTACAGCCAATCACTCGAAGCAAATATTCAGGCCAACAGTACCCGGCAACAGGAACTGAAACAGCACGGTCACATCATCGGTGAACAAATTGAGTCTCTTAACAGGACGATTGTCGGTCCGTCCCAGTAAAGACGAACAGACCCCGTGCCAAAAGCACAGGGTCTGTTTTTTGTTTAACTAATATACTGGGCTTCCTTCTTATCGATGATGTTACGGATCCGGTTTTCCGTCACCTGATACGCCATCGCTAACCGGCGAATCGACTGTCCTGCTTGATAGCGGTAGCGGATGTCCCGAATCTGCCGCGGCGACAATTCGATATGTTGCGTCAATAACAAGTCGAACTCGTCGAGGAGCGACGCATACGCTTGACTCACAGACGGTTTGACGGTCAGATTATCGATCTGATCGTTTAGACGATCACCGTCCGCCCGGATAATCCGGTCGTGCACGGCCTCGGAATCGAGAAACGCCTTGGCGACAAGCTCGGCAACATAAAACCGTTCTCCCCGTCCTTGTTTGTACAACGTCACTTTCCGGTAGCCTTCCTGATTGATCCGCGGTCGCAAGACAACGCCATGTCGCCGTTGTTTAACACCACGACTCGTCTCGATGATCCGGTCGAGCGAGCGGACATTCCCCGCTGTTGAAACTTGATACATCCCTTCATAACCGTCTACCATCTTCCAGTGTTCCATATAATCAATGACCTCCATTCGGTCGAAAAAACAGCAACATTTCCTATTGCCATTATATCATTTTACGAACAAACGTTCTAATAGGAACACTCCGGATTTCTGTGCTAGTATTAACAAAAAAAGGAAGAGGTGTCAGGGATGAAGTTTGTGATGTTACTTGGTCCGCAAGCCGTCGGCAAGATGACGATTGGTCAGGAACTCGAACAAAAAACGAGCATGAAATTATTCCATAACCATCAGACGATTGACCTGTTGCATCCGTACTTTGACTTTACGAAGCCGGCGCACCATAAGCTGAAGGACTTGATCCGGCGGGAGATGTTTAAAGAGATGGCCGTCAGTGATCTCGAAGGGGTGATCTTTACATTTTTGTGCCTGTTCGGCGTCGAAGGCGGAGGTATCGAATTCATCGAAAAGACCGTTCAACTGTTTGAAGAAGCCGGTGCCGAGGTCTTCATCATTGAACTTGAAGCTGCCCTGTCGACCCGTCTTGCCCGGAATCAGACGGAAAACCGCTTACTACATAAGTTTACGAAACGGGATATTGCCGCGTCGGAAGCGAACTTGCTCGAAACAGCTGAACAATACCGGACGCACTCACTCCCGGGAGAGTTGCCGTATCCGAATTACTTAAGGCTCGATACCGAGGGACGATCAGCCGCCGATAGTGCCGACGCCATTTGCCGACACTTCAACTGGTCGACACGTTTGGTCGAACAATGACCCAGTCCAAGCAGACGTATTTGCCGGTTTTCTTGACGCTTGGTTTGCTTCTGTTCAATATGCTGACTTCCTACCTGCTGAGTGGACGGTTTTTCCCGAATCTCAGCCTGTGGGTACCGATCGGACTCAACCTCCTGGTCGGAATCGGATACATCGTTTCACTGATGCTTGGGCTTAGATCGGAGAACAGCTACGTCAAATGGTTTAGCATCTTAGCGAACATTGCTTTTTTACTGTCGTTATCCGTCATCACCTTTTTATTGTTGCTCGCAAACGGCATCTCAGAACCGTAATCCAAACACGAAAAACCGTCTCTTCAGAAGTACGTTTTCTGAAGAGACGGTTTTATTATTGCCTATTCAAAAGAATCGTCGACTCCACTCGACTTCTACAGGAAAAGGAAGCGTGCTTCCGTCAGGAACAGGCGAGACCCGGTCGTCAGGGGACGACCACGGTTTGCGTTCCGCCTGAGAAAAGCGAGTGGAGGAAAGATGATTCTTGGCTCACTTTGTTTAATGATTTTCCCCACTTCTAATGCGTCAAGTCACGCCGAAAAACCGGTCCGTCCGCATAAAATTCATTTTGGAGCCATACCTCCGCTTCTCCATCCCGTCCGGTCACGAACGGCAACAACAGCGTCCGCGCCAGATACGCGACGATGACCGTCAATGCTTCTTCGATGTACCCCGCTCGATCGGTCGGATCAATTGCCTCATAGCTGAGTTGCTGACCGGTTAATTGAATCAGAGCAACCTGTTCGTTCTCTCTTTTCTTCAATACCCAGATACATCCGTCGGCAGTATCCGTAGCTGTAATCGATAACCGGGATGTCGTAAAGTCCGGATGGCGACCGTTCATGTTGTTTCCTCCTTCGTGACATCAAACTCCGTCGTCGCATAGGCTTCTCCGTTAATCAAAATCGTTAATTGATGTGTTCCCGGATAATGAACGCGCGTCGTCAAGTTCCGGAACGACTGCCGTTTCGCAAACGTCTCCCGTCCCGTCATCTGCCGTTCGCTGATCCGGAAGACTTTTTGACTCGTCCCCCGTTTTTTGACGTAGTCGATCACATATTCAATCCGCAGCACTTGCGGTTCGGTCGTCGTCACATGAAAGGAAAAAGCCAGTTCTCCGCCAATTGCCAGTGTCGGTGTGACCGTCAGTTCGTCGACCGTCACGGTTCCCCGCGTAACGAGTCCAAAGGCTTTTAAGACATCCCGGTGGCCTTGTTTCAACAGAGTTCGTGACGCGTGGCGTAAAATCCAGTCCGTATGCGGATGCGTTCCGAGCCGCTCCAATCGTTCAGTGACGAGTTCCGGATGGGTCTTCGCGATATCATTCAAGTGATTGGCAACACTTTTCCGGACATATAACGCATCGTCTTCGAGCAGTGCATCGAGAATCGGCAAGACCGGTCGAGGATCCGCAATCAGCGATGGAATCATCTGCCCCCACGGTAAACGCGGACGGGTTCCTTCTGACGCCAAGCGCCGGATGTGCTCGTCATTCGAGTGACTCCATTGCGTCGCGACCTCTAAAAATCGTTTTTGATCCGCCAGCAGAAAACGGCGGACAGCGAATTCCGATGTCGAGTGCCGGGTCAACCGTTCCAGCGCTAACATTGCCCGGTTCCAGGCATCACTCGGCGCATAGACTTCGATATAGTCCGGAAAAACGATGCCCGGCAACCCCGTAAACTCCGGGGCAATCGTTTCGAGGTGCGTCGCCGCCTGCTCAAAGTCAGCCGGTAAATAACGGTTAAGCTCAGTCGCAATCCGGCGGACCCGTTGTTTAAACGCCAGCTCCTCCCAGTCCTCCCCTTGAACGACTTTTTTAAAGTCTGTTGCTCGGACGGCTTCCCCCAACCGGTTCAGCCAGTCATCCGTAAACACATCTTTAATCAAACTCATACGTGATTCAATCCTCTCTTCGTCCGTTCTAATTTTAATAAGGCCGCTTTTCGTGCCAAGCCGCCGGCATATCCACCGAGATCGCCCGTCAAGCGGATGACCCGGTGACACGGAATGATCAGTGCCAGTTGATTGGCGCCGTTTGCCCGGGCGACAGCACGGACCGCAGCCGGATTCCCGACGCGGACGGCAAGTTCCTGATAGGAAATCGTCTCACCCGCAGGAATCTGTTGCAACTGTTCCCAGACCTGTCTCTGAAACGGCGTCCCGTACAAAACGAGCGGAAGGTCGAACCGGTTACGTTCGCCGGCAAAGTATGCTTCCAGTTGAACTGTTACCTGCTCGAAGATTGGCGCTTCACCGGGAACGATTACAGCACGGGCTGCCAGCCGCAATCGTTCCACTTCACGTTCGAGTCCGCGACGATCGACAAACTCGAGTAAGTGCAGTCCTTGTTCGTCGGCAATCGCCAGCATCGGTCCGAGCGGCGTGTCGAGCCATTTTGCCTGCAGATATGCTCCGCTCCACCGTTTAGGAGTTGCCCCTAGAATACGGGCAAAGGCATCGCGGAAGCCGCTGCTTGATTCATAACCACTCGCCAACTGGGCTTCGATGACCGGTTGTCCTTTGCGGATTTCCTTCATCGCCAGTCCCATCCGGCGGGAACGGGCATATTCAACGAACGTCATCCCGAACCGTTTCTTAAACTGCCGCCGGGCGGTCGAGGCATCAAGTCCCAGTTCCCGGAAGTCGGCATCTTTGAACCGTTTCTCAGGATTGTCTTCGACGGCCGCAACCAAGCGGCTGATGACGTCACTGTCCCCCGGGTAAGCGAGCGGTTTACAGCGTAAACACGGCCGGTACGAGGCGAGTAATGCCTCTTTCGCCGTCTCAAAAAATTCGCAGTTCTGTTGCTTCGGTTTCCGTGCCGGACAAGTTGGCCGGCAAAAAATTCCCGTCGTCTTGACCCCGACAAAAAATGTCCCCTCGTACGAGGCATCACGACGGACGAGCGCTTCATAATAATCCGTTTCCGGTAAGGTATTCATCACGTGTCCCTCCCCTTCTTTTCCTCAGTATACCGAGTTTCCACTCCTGCATGTCGCCGAAAATCAGGCACGGATATTTTCTTCAGAAAAACTATCTTTTAATTTTTAAAATGATCGCTCTGTCACTTCTCCGGACGCAACAAAGCCACCATTTCCGGATTCCGAAGGTGACTGTGCTAAAGCGTATATAACAATCCGATATAGATGAGACTGACGCCAAGAAGACTGAACAGACTGCCGAGCAGGAACGGCAGGCGTTTTTGATAGGTCAACAGCAACAGTCCGATACTTCCACCACCTGTTAAGAGAAGAACGATGTTCGACCAAAGAATCGGCTTGACTGCTCCAAGAGTGTTCAGATCCGGCGGTTCCAGATTACTCAGGGTCGCTGTCGCAAAAAAGATACAACCGAGAATCAGACTCTCAAAACGCAGACCACGCCGCGGATCAAAGGCCGGTTCCTTCTGTAACCACCGTTTTACGAGTGTCCCGTTAATGAATGCATAACCAAGCAAAGGAATTAACAACAGGTGTTTCCACAGCAAGGCCTGGCCATACGGGACGTTCCAGGCATTGCGGTACTCGCTTAACGGAACGCTTTGACGCATCAGGAAAAATCCGGTCACGATGACACCAAAAAATGTCAGTTGGGCGAACGGACTGAACCAGCGCAAAAACGATAACCAGTGTTTGGAATCCCGGGCACACCAACCGATGACGACCACGATGCCCGTCCAAAATGCCATTAAACTAAAATGACCGCCCTGTAGCAACAATCCGTATAGACCCTGTTTGGCAGCTGCATGACTCGTCCCTGCGATTCCGAGGAATAGCGGAATCGTCAGCAGAAGCAGGAACCAGCGGATCGCCGGACGAATCCGTGCCGTCAGAATCAGAATTGCGGCACACAATGCCGTAAAGTAGACGAGTAAAAAATACGTACCGATCCGGACATCAAACAGACTCGCCCGTAATGCTTCACGGAATGATAAGTCCATTTCCTGCTGAAAATAAGAAACTACACGCCACAACGGAAGGACCGAACCGACTACGATGCTGACGAGAGCGGCACACGCAAGACCGTCTAATTGACCGATTGTCGGTTTCTTATCTTCCGCCACAAACAGAAGCAGCAGCCGCCCTGCCCAAAGTGCCCCGCCGATATAAATGAGCAGTTCACTGATGATGCCACTCATGATCGTTTTTGACGACGGAGCAGGAAGAACGTGATGACGATTGCGAGTACAAGGACTGCCACAATCCAGGGTAAGAAGGTCGGGAACAATCCCGGTTCGACGGTTTCGGCCGATTCGGTCGGAACGATGCTTGCTTGTTGCGGTTCCACTTTTGCCGCTTCCGCATCTTGATCTTCAGTAGCATCGCTTGACGCAACGGCTGCTTTTACGTTGAAACGAATCGTGCCTTCGACCGGATGTCCGTCTTCCGAAATCAATTTCCAGCGGATGAGATACGTTCCGCTCTCAAGTTTTTGTTGAACGACCGCACTCCATTCATTGCCGATGATCAGGGGTTTCTCAAGTAAAACCACGTCACCTTGAGCTGTTTTCAGTTCGACCGTACTGGTTTTCTCGATCGCCGTATCGAAATTCAAACGAATTTTTGATAAGTCCCCTTTGATGACTTCGCCTTCTGCAGGATTTGAATTCTTTAGACTCGTGTGAGCCGAGACCGAAAACGGCTGAACGACGGATAAGACCAGAATAAACAGTACAAGCCATTTGACCTTCATCGTAAACTCCTCCTTCAAGCGTAAAATGTGTAGAAAAAGACCCGCTGTTTCCAGCGGGTTCGGTTGTCCGATTATTGTTGTGAGCGACGTCCACGAAGTCCGAAGAATCCGAGGATCGAAGCGGCTGCGATTCCAAGTAATGACCAAAGGATGCCGTTTGATGTGGATGATTGTGATTCAGCCGTTCCACCAAGACCGGTGTTCGGCATACCAGCCGGTGCGCCTTTAAATTTATCCGGGAACTGATCGACGATTGCTGTCGCTGTTCCTTCACCGACTCCGTACATATGACCGTAGGCTTCACGGATCGCCGGGTACGTTTTGTCGTAGTCTTTTTCATTGTAGCTGTTAAAGGCCAGTAACAATTGATCGATGTGGACCTTCAGTCCTTCTTCCAAGTCTTTTGATTTCAAACGCCCTTCTGTAGCGGCATCAAGGAAAGCAGCTTGTTCGACACGGTATTCATCCAGTTCTTTCACGGCCATGTCACGTGCCTGATCATCTTTCGCACCTGTCGCTTTCACGTAATCTACAAAGTAGCCGATGTGACTCGACCAGATTTTCTTGAATTGTTGCGCGGCTTCACTGCCGTAGACCGAGCCGATTGAAGCTGATAAATCTTCTGTATTTTCATTTAATGCACCTGCTGCCGCATCAAAGTCTTTCGCTCCGTCGATTCCTTTTTGCATCGCGAGGACAGCGAGTGCCGCATGTTCCGAGAAGTTCCGGTTCAATCCGGCACGGAGGTCAGCAGCCGGTGTATCGACTTTTGTATTTTTGAATTTATCCGGATACTGCGTAACGATGGCACCCGATAATCCTTCTCCGACCATGTACATATGCTCGATCGCTTTTCGCATGTTGCTGTAGGCGGCGTCATAATCACCGGCGACGTAACTGTCGAATGAGGTCAACAATTGCGTAATGTGGACTTTTAATCCGGCTTCCAAATCTGCTGCTTTTAAGCGTCCTTCTGTTGCTTTATCAAGGAAAGCGGCCTGTTCAACGCGGTACTCATCCAGTTCTTTTAATGCTTTTTGTTTAGCATCCTCATCTTTGGCGCCTGTTGCTTTCACGTAATCCACGAAATAGCCGATATGACTTGACCAAATCTTTTTGAACGCTTCGCCGGCTTCATCTCCGTAGACGGATCCGACTGCTGCCGATAAATCATCTGTATTTTGATTTAACGCAGCGGCTGCTTGATCAAAATCTTTTTTGCCGTCAATGCCTTTTTGCATGGCGACGACTGCTAAATACGCATGTTCAGATAAAAGTTGATCGAGCGTCGCTCGCAAATCCGATGCGGGAGACGAGACATCTAGCGATACTTTGCCCGAGCTGTGGGACATCTTGTTATGATCTTCATGACCATGGGCACTGACGCCTGCTGCTGGAATCAATAATGCGGCACTGAGTGGGACGGCGAGATACGACTTTTTCATCTTCATCTTATGAACACCCCTTTGTTTTTTTGAACTACACATAGATAACGTAAGCAGTTCACAAATAGTTTTATTTTTTTACATTTTTTATTTAAAATATTTTTCCTAGAAAAATGTAAGGCGTTTTGACAGCTCCTCTCTTTAACTATTTTGTTTTTTACTGACTCGTTTTTCGAAAGTGCGTCCTTATGTTAGAACAATTTGATTAAACTCTTCTTAAGATCGCTTTTTAAACTATTTTTCATCAGGAACAGGAGTGAACGTATGAAACGAATCATCATTGGAGCGTTACTCGCCTCCGTCTGTCTCTCCCAGTCGGTCGTATCGGTCGACGCCAAGACAAAACCAAAGAAAAAGGCAGTGACTCAAGTCGATCGGGATCAAAACAAGATTCCGGATTCCTGGCAGCGTAAGTATCATTTAGGGTATGGAAAAACCGTAGCGACGGCTGATCATGACCGTGATCGGCTGACCAATCTCCAAGAGTATCAATTGCAGTTGAATCCGACCAAAAAAGACACAGACGATGACCGGCTGGCTGACGGGCAAGAAGATGCGGACCGTGATCGTGTGACGAATCAACAGGAGTATCTTGCCAAGCTTAATCCCTTGAAAAAAGATACGGATCAAGACGGGATTTCCGATGCGGCAGAAGATCAAGATGCTGACAGCCTGACGACGAAAGAAGAATTTATTGTCGGCACACAACCGATCCAAGCTGATTCTGATCGGGATGGTCTAAAGGACGGGGAAGAAGATCGAGACAAAGATCAACTGAATAACGAGGACGAATTCGAACTGGGATCAGACCCGACCCATGCCGACAGTGATCATGACGGTGTTCGCGATGGTCAGGAAGACGCAGATCAGGACGGCGTCCAAAACAGTCAGGAAATCAAACGAATAATGATCAAGTTGACTGATACGAACAAACAAAAATTCGAATGGCGCTACAGCAGTGAACATCGCCGGAACGAATTACGCGTCAAGGATGAAATCGGCATCAAAGATAGTGCCACTTTACGCGAACGGTTAACGCTTACTGCCTCGATGACAAAAGAAGAACTTTTAGTACAGGTCACTCAAGCCTTACAGCTTCCGACGCCCATCAAAAGTCTTCAAGTCGAAGTCAAATTCGTGAATGGACACGAAATGGAATCAGAAGATGAATCGTCGGATGATGATGGACAATCAGATGATTCTGGAGATGACGACGAGTCGGATGATTCAGACGATCAAGGGGATGCCCACGGACCTCATGGAGATGATGATTAATTTAATCCATTGCACATGAAAACAGGACGACGGATTTTTATCCATCGTCCTGTTTTGCTGTCTTATTTTTTAATGATGATGCCCACTGCTTCCACCGGCAGGTTTGGCACCGCCCTGTAAGATTTTTAAATCGTTAGCGGACAGTTGACCGACAATGAATTGTTGTGTCGGCATAATCATCGCACCGTTACTGCTTGCATGAACCTTGATGTAATACAGACCTTCCTTTGGCAATTTCTTCTCAATCGAATAAACTCCCGGTTTCGTTTCATCTGCCGGTTCCATACTGTACTGAAGTGTTCCATCTGCTTTCCAGATTTCAAAATGGACATACTCCGCTTCTTTAACTGCTTTTTGATTCTGCCAAAGTGTCGCTCCGAATCGGTACTGTTTCTCCTGATCGGCTTTCAGTACTTTCGGCATTTCAAATTTTACCGATAAAGGGATGGCAACAGCGTATTGCTGAGCCGCGTCCGATGTGACCGCACACCCTGCAAGACCGCTACTTG
The DNA here is from genome assembly GCF_049942815.1 of Exiguobacterium sp. R-39. Lineage (NCBI taxonomy): Bacteria > Bacillati > Bacillota > Bacilli > Caryophanales > Exiguobacterium > Exiguobacterium sp. R-39. The sequence goes on along the minus strand of NZ_CP187965.1, from coordinate 295,105 downwards.
TCACAATCAGTCCACTTAGTAAAATGCCTTTGATTGACTTACGCATTCAAAAACCTCCTTACAGCCGGAATCCGTCGGATGATGAAGAAATCGGCCAGCCAGACAACGATTAACGACAGACCAACTAGCGGGAACAGTATGCCAAGCACAATCAAAACGAGAATAAACCACTTGATTGATTTCGCCGGCGGTCCTTTTGGTGCGCCCATCCCTTTGCCCGGTTTCCGTTTCAACCATAAATAGAATCCGCTGACCGCGACTAAAATGATTCCGAGACAAATCGCTAAACTGATCAATTGATTGATCAGACCAAATTCCGTTCCTTTGTGCAAAGTAATCCCGAGCGCGACCGCTTTACCGACAAGACCATAGTTATCAAAACGATAATCTGCCAAGACGGCTCCGGAATATTGATCAAGATGGATTGTGGCTTCCTTTTCTGCTTTTGCAGGATACGCCGACAGCGTATAGACGCCTGTCGGATCACTTGGAATACTGATGGCATAACTTGGATCCATACCCTGTTGTTTCGCAATCGACACGATATCGTCAATCGACGCCGGTACAAGCCCTTCGACGTTTGATTTCGGCACGTCGAGTGTTTCGGCTGCCCATGGGACTTCTGCGACATCTTTTGTTTGAACAGCTGACACCGGTGCCTCGCCTCCCCAAATGGATGGCGGATAACCAAGCCCTTGGTTTGTAGCGACAGATTGAAAACTCGTCCCCCAAAAACCGGACCACGGCAGTCCCGTCAAAATCAGGAATAACATCCCGGCTGTAATCCAAAATGCCGGTACAGCATGCAAATCACGTCGAAAGATTTTTTTCCCTTGGCGCAGTCGTGGAATCAAGACACCGGACCACCCTGTTGATTTTTTACGCGGGAACCACAAAAATAGCCCCGTTACGATTAAGACAATCGCCCAACAGGCAACAAGTTCGACAATCCGGTCCCCAATCCTCCCGGCCATCAGTTCGCCGTGGATTTCTTCGATTTTATTCATGATCCGGTCATCATCCGCCAGTTCACCGATGATTTTCCCTGTATACGGATTGATGAAGACCGTCGACGAGGCCTCTGCCGTCGCAATCTTCACTTCACTCGACCGCGCATCGGTTTCTCCGGGACGGTACTTCGTAATACTTGCGTCCGGATAGTTTGCTTTGACAGCATTGATTTGTGCCGTCGCTGAAATCCGGTTTTCTTGCGGTGTCACTTCATAATACTTCTGATATAAAACATTCTCGATTTGTGGTTTGAATAAGTAAATCGATCCCGTCACGGCAAGCATGACGAGAAATGGTGCAAAAATCAGTCCGGCATAAAAATGCCAGCGCCAAACCGTCCGGTAAAATGATGACGCGGAACGGTTTTCCGTTTTTTGTTCTGTTCCCCTCGTCTCGAGTTGATTCATGTTCAATCCCCGCTTCTTCGTTAAGTAGATGTTCTCATGACAGTATGTAGGATGAGTTATGATGGCACACGTGTTGTCATGAGTCTGCTGTCTTATTCTACGTTTTCTTTTCTCTCCCCACTCCTTCAGTGATTTCAGTTTGCCGTACATCCGCGAAAAATATGTCCAGCTTGTGAACGCTCATTAAGTATAAGCGGTTACATAATTCCCAGACCGCTGACACTATGGCGATTTTTTGCCAATCCGGTGATATCTCTGCGTGTTAATTAAGTAGTTGATTCGTTAAATTCCACACAATGATTTCGTACATATAATAGGAAAACACTTAGTTTCTTTGCAAGTTAGTTAAATGATTTTGAATTTTTTTCATATTTTTTAATCTTTTTTAAATCCAATTCCAATCCGGGCGCGTATGCTGTTCAGAACGATGCAGACAACAACTACCAAATATACAAAAACAACACCCAAATTTGAGAGGATGAGACAAGATGAAAAACACGAAAAAATTCGCAGCAACAGCAATGGCAGCAGCACTCGTATTACCCGGAACGGCAGCATTCGCTTCCGGTGGCGGAGACGACATGAAACATGAGGAGAGCGCGAAGAACGTCACGGTCAAAACAAAAGCCGCTGACCTCCGTGCGACACTCGATCAGTTACTCTCTGAGCACTTCGTGCTTGCCGTCATGGACATGAAAAAACAATATGACGGATCAAAAGATGCGAAGTATTATGAAGCAGCACTTAAACAGAACGCACTCGACATGACACCGGCAATCGCTTCTGTCTATGGCGATGAAGGTGCAAAACAATTCGAAAAAATCTTCGTTGATCACAACAAATACACAACTGATCTCGTCAAAGCCGTGAAAGCGGACGACCAGGACGGCATCAACGCGTCAAAAGCGGAAACAGAAGAGTTCGTCCAGGATCTCTCGAGCTTCCTCGATACAGCAACTGAAGGTAAACTGCCGAAGGCAGCAGCGGAAGAAGTCCTCCGTGCCCATGAAGCCGACGTCTATAAAACATTCCAACAATATGCAGCCGGTGACTACGAAGGATCGTACAACACGTTCCGTGAAGGCTACAGCCGCATGTATGATATCTCAAAAGCACTCTCAGTCGCGATCACAACACAAATGCCTGAGAAGTTCGACAACACGAAAGCCGACACAAAAGCAGCTGACCTCCGGTCAACACTCAACAGCCTTGCAGCGGAGCACGTCGCCCTTGCCAACATCAGCATGACAGCAGGCGTCGATCAAGCGAAAGACTACGATGCAGCGAACTGGGCAGAAGACATGCACACAGCTGACTTCAAAGCGGCAATGAAATCCGTCTACGGTCAAGCGGGTGCGGATCAGTTCGAGCAAGTCTGGACAAAAAACCACATCGAAGCGCAAGCGAACCTTGTCACAGCAGCAATCAACGATGACAAGAAATTGATGGGCGACGCACAAGACATGCTCAAAATGTTCTCAAATGACTTCGGTGCGTTCCTTGGCGCAGCAACGGAAGAAAACCTTCCGACAAAAGCAGCACAAGAAGCAATCTCTGGTCATGAGACATACGTCCAAGATACGTTCATGCAGTATGTCGAAGGCGACTACAAAGGATCAGTTGATACGTTCCGTGAGTCATATGCTTACATGTACGGTGTCGGTGAAAACCTCGGTGGCGCAATCGTCAAACAATCACCTGAGAAATTCATGGATGGTACACCAGGTTCAATGCCGAACACAGGTAACGGCGGCATGAGCGACAACAATACAGCAGGTACAACTGGTGCGATCGCTCTCTTCGGTCTTGCACTCGGTGCAGCCGGAATCGTCCTCGCACGCAAACGTCAAAACGCATAAGAGTTTACACCTAAACCAAAAACATCCCCTTTAGGAATCATTTCTGAAGGGGATGTTTTTATTCCGTGACGAATTCTTCTTCTTTTTTTAGACGATTTCGCCGTTTTGCGTGCACGACACCTGAAATAATAATTGTCAATAACGCTGCCATAATTACAAGTACCATACCTGGATGTTCACTTAACCATATTCCGAGTTCCGACCATGTGACAGCTTCACCGATTCGGACAATCAAGAACGTCCATAATCCGGTGTACAGCCCTGCCGCAAAGAATGTCATTGCTAAATACCGTGGTAACGGATAACCAAGTAACCCGGCTACGTAATGAATCGGGTGCCGGACACCCGGTAAAAAGAACGACAACCCGATTGCCCATAGTCCACGGCGTTCTAAAATCGATTCAGCCTGCTCCAGGAATTTTGATTTCATCAACCGTTTGACGAGTGGAATTTCACGGAAAAAGCGTGCCAACAGATAGAACCAGGCAAAGGCAATAAAAAAGACAGGCCATGCGGCTAACCAAATCAAAACCGGATGAATTCCTTCCCGGACTCGTAACGCAGCATATCCCATCATCAGGACGTCATCTGACAGCGGCGTAAACATAATCCCGCCGGCTAATCGGAACAATGCCATAACATCTACCATTCTCTCACGTCCTTTTTTTCTCTCTATAAGTAAAGTATGCCCGAATTTTCTTGAGTTGAGCCCTCTTCTTTTCTTTCTTTTTTCTTTTTCTGCTTCTTGCTACAAAAATATTCTTTTACATGCGCAAAGATTCCTACGCCTGCAAAGTCGCTTTTTTCACATCGAATCCGACAGAAAAGCAGGGATATTCCCCCTGATGCGAGAAGGTAGTCAAGGAACCTAACTGCTTAAAAGATAGAGGAGGAATTTCCATGTTACATCGCCGGAAGACCTATACGATCCGCCCGGAACGACTGCAGGAATTTACCGAGTTCTTTCACACGTATCTCTACCCTTTACAAATCAGCCACGGCGCCCGTCTTGTTGGTCGCTGGGTGAATGAAGCAGAAGATGAAGTCATTGCGATTTGGGAATACCGTGATCGCGAACATTACGAACAAGTCGACCGGGACGTCCGTGGCAGTACGTTACGCCGCGAAGCGATGAAAAAACGCGCCCGTCTCGGAAAAAACCTTTATATTAAATCAACGGAAGACTTTTTGACGGCAACCGGCGTCTATGCTCCGCCACGCGCCATCGTCAGTGTCACCGCTTATATTACAAATGAAGACGGCGAAGTCCTGCTCGTCCGAAATCTCCATCGTGGTGACACGTATGAAATGCCGGGTGGACAAGTCGAGAACCACGAATCGATTCTCGATGCTGTTAAACGGGAAGTCAAAGAAGAAACCGGAGCGGACGTCACGATTGAAGGCATTACCGGTATCTATCAAAATATCTCAAGTCACGTCCTTTGTGTCGCTTTCCGTGGTACCTATACCGGCGGCGAGCTCCGTCCGCAAGAAGGCGAGACGGCGGAAGTCGGCTTCTTCGACTTGAACCGGGAGAACATCGACACCTATATCAAACGGGAACACTTCCAGTTGCGGACGCTCGATGCGATGGATCCACATTACTTCCCGCATGCCTTATATAAAGTCCGGCCCTATGAACTGATCAGCCGTTATGACGGCAATGCCCCGTCGGCTTTATCCGGTCAAAATTAAGAAACGTCAAAAAAGCGATTTCGATGACGAAATCGCTTTTTTCTATGGATTCATCAGGCTTGAGCCATTAATCGGGCAGTGATTCCGGCATCATCTGTCACGTAAATCGCGTCTGCTTGTCGCTTCACTTCATACGGTGATTGATTAAGTGCTACGACTGCCGTTTCGCGCGAAGCCGCGTCCGGATAAATCAGTGTCCAGTAAGTCAGTCCAACGGCATCCTCCGGTGTTTTCGGCGCATCAACGCCTGACCAGACGTTTGTTCCGATATGGTGATGATAGCCGCCGGCAGCCAGGAACAACGCCCGCATCCGGGACGCGTCCGCTGCGACATCAAACCCAAGTGTCTCGACATAAAACTTCCGGGCCGCTTCAAGTGACTTCACATGGAAATGGACATGTCCCATGACGGTATCTTCAGGCATGCCGTACCAGTCTTCCTCTCCCGCCTCGACGAGCATACTTTGCCAGTCGACCGGATCTGTCGTCATTTTGACGTCTCCATTTGCTTCATACGTCCAGGTATCACGCGGACGGTCGGCATAAATCTCAATGCCGTTTCCGTCCGGATCCGATAAATAAAAAGCTTCGCTGACGAGATGATCCCCTTGCCCGAGTTCAATTCCTTGGGCAATCAGATTCCGGATGACAAATCCTAGTTCTTTCCGGTTCGGTAATAAAATCGCGAAATGATACAACCCCGCCACCGAATTTTTCGGAAGTTGTTTTGCCGTACTGTGTTGCTCCAAAATGACGAGTGGTGTTGTCTTTGCACCGAGTGTTGCCGTTTTCTCGTCTTGTGTTAAAACGGTTAGCCCCAGTGCATCCCGGTAAAACGCAATCGATTGTTCCAGATTGGTAATCCGTAAGCTGACCGGTCCCAGTGTAATATTTGGATTGATGTTCATCTTGTTTCCTCCTCATAAGTTCGCTTCGTATCTTCATTATCAGTCAGAAGTGAAGAGAACGGAAGTAGGCACAAAGAAGTGGTATAGTATCCTAAACGATACCATGAAGGAGGAACAGCCATGGAAGAGACACCAAGCTGCCGCGTCGAGACGGCACTCGAAATCCTGACCGGGAAATGGAAGCCGTCGATTTTGCTCGAACTGATCACCCACGACACGCTCCGGTTCAGTGAATTGAAACGAAATCTCACGAATATCACGCAAAAAATGTTAACCGCTCAGCTCCGGGAACTGGAGCTGAACGATATCGTCCACCGGGAAATCTATCAGGTCGTCCCGCCCCGCGTCGAATATTCACTGACGGATTACGGAAAAACACTGATTCCTGTTTTAAATGCCATCAATGCCTGGGGCGAAAAACATGTCGAGCATTTGGCTCAGAAAGACATGCTTCAAGATGTCACTATTTCTAGTACCAGCGATTCATTTTAAATGAACCGCTCTTTTTTATGGAATAATCTCCCTTATTTCACGTATACTGACTGAATAGACTACGTAAGGGAGCAAAACCCATGCATCAACTTCATGCGATTGAACAGCTAGTAACACGTTTTAAACAAGATCCTGCTGTCGAAGCCATTTTTTTGAAAGGTTCATTTGGACGTGGTGAAGAAGATGTCTATTCGGATATCGACCTCTATTGTCTTGTGTCCGAAGAACGGATGGCGAAATTTTTAACCCGTCGACTGACCCACCTGTCCGTCTATCGCCCAATCATCTGGAAAGACGACCTCTTTATTGTCGCCCCGCAACTGATTGTCGTATATGACGATCTTTTGCATGTCGATCTGTTTACGGTGACCCGCGAATCGTTAAACCATTCCGATACGATTCGTGTCTTGTATGATCCGAAAAGACAACTCGATGCGTACGTCGAGACCTCCTCTTTGGCACTCGGGACACAGGAAGCTGCGGATGAAGCGATTGATGCCGTCTGGTTCCTGTTCCAGTATCAAAAAGCAGCCGGACGCGGGAATGCCTTATGGGCAGTCGAGATGTTGCGGAGCGCACTGATCAAATTTGCCAAAGTCCTATTACATCGGTATGTTCCCGACCGGGCACAACTCGGTTTAAAAACGGTTGCTGATTATTTACCGGACGCTCCACGCCTGCGCCTTGAAGCGATTTATGATGTCCTCGTTCCGGCCACCCATCACGAAGCCGCTCGTCTTTACCGGGAATTGTTACAGGCTGAATTGCCACACTTGCAACAGATGCTGATCGATCAACCGGACACGTTACAGTTGCTCGACCGGTTGCTCGAATCAAAACAAGTTTGTTAGACGCCATAGAAAAAGCCGGTTCCTTGAGCAAGGAAACCGGCTTTTCATGTGCTTACTTCACTTTAATGACAATTTTCCCTTTCGCATGACCTTCTTCTCCATAATCATGCGCTTCTTTGATTTGATCCAAATCGAAAATCCGATCGACGACCGGTTTTAATTCTCCCCGTTCTACGGCTTGCGCGATATGTTGAAGCCGCTCGCCTGTCGGTTGCATGAAGACGTAAGCAACACGGGCATCCGCCTGTTTTGCCTGTTCTTCATCCGGTGGTGTCGAAATGGAAACGAGCATTCCGTTTGGTTTGAGCATCTGGTACAGCTTCGCCTGGTCGTCGCCGCCCATTGTATCAAACACAAAGTCCAGATCGCGGACAGTTTCTGCCGGATCCTGCTGTTTGTAATCGATGACTTCGTCTGCTCCAAGCGCTTTGACCCAGTCGACGTTTTTCGTGCTCGTCGATGTGATGACATGAAGACCGTGTGCTTTCGCAAGCTGGATCGCAACCGTTCCGACACCGCCTGAACCGGCACCGATAAAGATTTTATCTCCCGCTTTCGCGTCCATCACTTCAAACATGACCTGCCAGGCCGTGTGGGCGACGAGCGGCAGTGATGCTGCCTCTTCGAACGTCAGGGCCTCCGGTTTCTTGACGACAAGATGGGCATCCACCGCGACATACTCCGCATACGTCCCTTGACGGGCAATATCAGGACGACTGAACACTTCATCGCCGACTTTTAAATCCGTCACGTTCGCCCCCACTTCTTCGATCACACCGGAGACATCCCAACCGATAATCAGCGGCATATCATAGCTGAGCATTTCCTTTAAGTATCCTTCACGCAGTTTCCAATCAACAGGATTGACACTCGCCGCATGAACCGCAATCAAGACATCGTCTGCTCCGACGACCGGACGTTCGAGTTCCCCTACTTTAAATTGTTCCGATCCACCATACTGTTCAATATAAGCTGCTTTCATGTCATTTCCTCCTCTGATTGTTTTACCTTTTAGTTGTTCCCTTTCAAGACTTGCGACAAACGAAAAAAGTGTACCGGCTCTTTCGAATCGGTACACGCCTGTCAGGTATGCGCTGTCTGTTGCAGTGTTAATGCCGTGGCATTTAACGTATGGATTGCCTGCTGTAAATCAACGATTTGTTCGACTTGTGACCGTGTCAGACCGGACAATTGATCACTGCTCGTCAGCAACAGATCCATGAAAGCATCCAGTTGTTCCGTTGCCTGCGCAATGTTCGTCAGACTGTTCGTGATCGTCACGAATTGTTGCTGCGCTCCACTGATTGCCTGAACGGAATCATTGGAATCCGTCGCAATCGTCTGCAAGGCGTCTTGACTTCTTTGCATCCGGGCCTCCTGCTGCCGCAGCAAGCTGGTACTGGCATCAATCGAATTACCGGTCTGCATGACATCACGATCGACCCGTTCGATGATTTGATTGATTTCGGTCGAGGCGGCCGCCGTCTGTGCCGACAAATTACGGATTTCCTGGGCGACGACGGTAAATCCTTTTCCGAACTCTCCGGCGCGTGCCGCCTCAATCGATGCGTTTAAGCTCAATAAGTTCGTTTGCGTCGCGATCGCATTGATGCTGGAAGTAATCGTAACAATTTCTTTAAAACGTCCAGCAAGCTGTCCAAACGCAGTGACGGATTCGTCCATGCTCGCGGTCAGTTCTTGTAATGATTCACCGGCTTCGCTGATGGTCTCGCGGCTTTGTTCAGCCGTCACCTTCGACGAAGAACTGAGGGCAAGTGCCCGGTCGACGGCTGTCGCGACATCCGTCATCAACGCAACGTTATCCGTGTTCATCCGTTTAATCTGCCGGACGGATTGGGCATTTTTCGACGAGTTATCGGCTAACATCTGCATCGCCTGATCAATTTTTTCAAATGACACTTTCGCCGTATCGACGGTTTCACTCATTCCTGCCGTGAACGTCGTGACATCGGTTGCTGTAGCGGCTGATTGCTCAAGCGTCAGCTGTGAGCTTGCTGCGTAATGCTCCGCCTTCTCTTGTTGCCTTTTGACTTCCCGCATGACATTTCGTCCGAAGACAGCAACAAACGTGGCTGCTGAAAAAACCATCAGATAGATGACGAATGCGACAATCATATCAAACAGATTTGAAAACTGAATCGTTCCAAAAACCGTAAAGAGTACCAATTCCAGTAATCCGAGCAAACCTGCCACTACGACTAAATGGGGAATGAGGTAGATGACTGAAATCGTTAAATACAGATAAGCAATCGTCCAGATACTTTGAGTTGGCAAGGTCACAAGGACAAGTGCCAGTACCAGATAGGTCAATATGATTTGAATATATTTTCCGCTGAGCTGATCGCCAAAAAAACGATTTCCCCCCAGCAAGGCGACCGTCAGTAACAGACCTCCGACCAAAAATTGATAAAATACACTCATGGGCACATAGTCCAGTTGAACAAAAATGAAAATCAAAGGATGCGCGATTGTAATTAATGAGGCAATGAGACGAGAGAGAATTTTCGTACTCAGTCTTTCAAGGGGTGAGACCATCTGCAAAACTCCTTCTGTTGGATTCGTACCCTTTCTTATCGTCCAGTTTGAAGAAGACGTGAAGTATTCCCGCTCATTTTCACAACTTGACGCTTGATTTCAGAAAAGCGTATGGTAAATACAAAATGGACAGAAAGGCGGCTTCAGATGTTATATGTATTAGTCGGACTGGCTGGTATCCTCGGTGCTTCCGCCCGTTATGGTCTCAGCCTTTTTATCACTCATTTTGCCGTCGGAACGTTTCCGTGGGCGACATTAAGCATTAATCTGATCGGCTGTTTCGTCTTGGGGTACGCGACGCACTTTCTATTTAAGACGACGTTGCTTCATCAATACGCGATGACGGCGCTCGGAACCGGTTTTGTCGGTTCCTTTACGACATTTTCAACGTTCAGTGTCGAATCCGTTGAACTGTTACGGAGCGGTTTTTACGGTTACGCCCTTCTCTATATCAGCATCAGTTTGTTCGGCGGATTATTGATGTCTTATCTCGGCTACACACTCGGGACAAGACGGTTACGTCTGTTTCAGAAGGAGGACGCTTCATGAATCTTGTTGCTCTTGCGACCGGTGCTTTTTTTGGTGCCATCAGCCGGTTTGCCGTCAGCCAGTGGATGAAAACATTTTGGAAAAAGGATTTTCCACTCGCGACATTCGTCATCAACATCCTCGGTTCTTTTTTACTCGGTCTCGTCATCGGTTCGCATTTGGATTCGACATGGACGTTATTGCTCGGCACGGGTTTTCTCGGTTCCTTTACGACGTTTTCGACGTTTAAGCTCGAGACACTGCAACTCGTTCAGAATCAAAACAGAAAAACGCTGACCCTTTACCTCGGACTCAGTTATCTCCTTGGCATCAGTGCCGCATTTTTAGGAATCATTGTTTCATTAAATATCTAAAAAGAACCAGGACTTGCCCCGGCACACGGGAACAATTCCTGGTTCTTGTTCGTTTTTATTTTTTAGTCATTCAGCCAGAACAAGCCAACGGTTTCTGCACCGGCGTGTGTTCCGATGGCCGGACCAAACGTGCCGTCGAGCACCGTTAGTTCCGGGAATTTTGTTGCGACCTGTGTCCGTAAATCGGCTGCCATCTCAGGTGCCATCGTCGTCGCGACATAAATCCGGTTTTTATAAAACGTATGCTGACGCATCGCTTCTTCGACCTGTTTGATGATTTCGATGTAGGCTTTTTTCAGGGAACGGGCTTTTTTAAACGGAACGATTTTTCCCGATTCATCCGTCGTGATGATCGGTTTAATGCTGAGCAGGTTTGCGAGGAACAAATCACCGGACGAGACACGTCCGCCCCGGCGCATCGTCTCCATGTTCCCGACAATCATATAAAAGTGCGTTTTTTTCGCTAACGCTTGTAAAGCCGCCGTAATCTCTTCGACCGACTTACCTTCCGCTTCCAGTGCCATCCCGTAACGGATGAACTCCTGCTGATTTTCAAACGCCGTATGCGAATCGATGATGTGGACCGGGAAGCTTGCTGCTTCCGCTGCTGAAGCGGAACTTTGGACCGTACTCGACAGACCGTTCGTACAGTGGACCGCAATCGCACAGTCGTATCCTTCTTCTTTTAAGCGTTCATACGTCCCGACGAATTCCCCGAAAATCGGTTGTGACGTTTTGGCGACCAGCTTTTTATCTGCTTCCAGTGCCCGAAACAACCGTTCGACCGTAATCGTATCTTCATTGTAGGCTGTGTCACCAAGCAAGATTTGAATTGGTACGACATTCACACCGATTGCTTCCGCCTCTTCTTTTTTGAAATAGGCCATACTATCGGTCACCCATGCTATTTTAGTCATTTTCCTATGCCTCCGTTAGATTCTTCTCGCTTTATCCTACCACATTCGCTTCGGATGTCAGCAAAAAAACGTTACTGCACTCGACTAAATTGGAACGTCGTCCGTTTTTCATAGACCTCGCCGGCACGTAAAACAACAGACGGAAAATCGGGCTGATTGATGGCGTCCGGCAATCCTTGTGTTTCGAGACAAATTCCGAGATACGGTGTCGCCCGTCGCCCGGCAATCGTAAACTCACCGGCCAAATGGTTTCCGGTATAGACGACGACACCCGGCTGATCGGTTTTCACCTGTAACATCCGACCACTGACCGGTTCCTCCAAGACGATTTCACCGCCTTCTTTTAATAAAAACGGGTGGTCGACACCACTGCCTGCCTGGCGCAACGCTTCGTCACTCGCATGTGTCACTTCATACAACGAGCGGGCTGTCCGGAAATCAAAGACCGTCTCGTTGACGGATAAAATCTCGCCTGTCGGAACGGACTCTGCATTTAACGGGACGTAAAACGGGGCATCCATCCGGAGACGGTGCTGCTCAATCGTCGTTTTCGCATTTCCCGTCAAATTAAAATACGTGTGGTTCGTCGGACTGAACGGTGTCGAGGCCGTCGTCGTCGCGTGGTACGTCAGAATCAAAGCGTCGTCGTCCGTCCAGTCAATCGTCAACCGGACATCGAGTTGACCCGGATAACCGTTTTCTCCGTCCGGGCTCGTCAGGAGCAGATGTAACTGTTCACCGTCGATTTCATAATCAAAAAAACGGTTCGACCAGTTGACGCTTCCTCCGTGAAGGTGATGTTCTCCTTCATTTTGTTCCAGGATGTAGTTCATCCCTTCTAATGCAAACGCACCGTTGGCAATCCGGCCGCCGACCCGGCCGATTGTTGCCCCCAAGTGGTGGGGATCCTCTAAATATTCTTCCATATCATCAAAGGCCAGGACGACGTTCTCGATGGTCCCGTGTTGATCCGGAACACGGATTGCCGTGATTTTCCCGCCCAAATTGAGTAATTCCACACTGTGTCCGTTACGATTCATCAATGTAAAAGCGATGATCGGCTGCTCGCCGGAAAACCCGACTTCTTTTGTTGTAATCATGCGCTTATCCTCCTGTATCGTCTACTCTTGCTTTCATTTTTACCCAGGATTGGCTAAAAAAAAACAATCGTCCGATTCCGGCAATCAGAATCGAACGATCATTACACTTGGTCGGTCGTAAGAGGCAACATCAGTTTCAGGTGTGTTCCACCGGGGCGTGAATGAATCGTACAACTCGCCTGTTCCCCGTATCTCCGGTGAAGAGCACGTCGTAATAAAAATAAATTACTCGTTTCCGTTTTTTTATCCTGCTTCCAGCGTTTCAGGAATTCAGCCGGTACACCGACCCCATTGTCCGATACTTCAAGCATCCAGTGTGTTTCTTCCTGAAATGCCCGAACATCAATCCGGTGATACGGACCGCTTTCGGGAAACGCATGCCGTAACGCATTATCGACAAGCTGTGTCACGAGCAACGGAAAAACAAAATGCTCTTCAACGGCCGTTTCGATATCCAAATCAATCGTGACCGCAGCCGGTGTCAATGGATGGTGTCGGCGGATTCCTTCCAGCGACAGATACGATTTTAAGGTCAGTAATTCTTCACGCAAAGGATACAGATCAAGTCGTCGTGCGGTCGTAAGAAGCTGTCGCAACGCTTCGAGTTGGTGTTTGACCGGGGTATCCGGATCAGCTGTCTGATGGATTTCATCGACGATGCCGAGGAGATAGTTCGGACTCAGAATCGGTTTGATGCTGGTGTTTGGAAATTGATTCAGTTGCTCTTCTTGGTGAACGACGAGTTCGCGTGCCAGGAGATCCACCAACTGTTCCATCGTCCACTCCATCGTATCATCGAACAGATGAGCCGGAAACCAACAGACGATGCCCGCTTTCTTGCCCTCGATGAGTAGTGGATGAAACGAGACGATTTGACGCGTCAACTCATCTTCCGACCGGTAAACGACAGCTGTCTCCACCCAGTCCAAAATCGTCTGATGCTGGAATAAATCGGCTGTATCGTGTCCCGTCCGGACATCGGCTAAAATCCCATCCGGTCCAAGTAAAACGACCCGGTTGATTTTCGTTTCTTCCAGGATGGTCGATCCGATTTGCCGGGCGACATCAACCGTCATGCCATTTTTACGTAGCGGACGAATCGCATCCAGTAAACGATAGGAACGTGCGGATTCGCGAACGAACAATTCGTTCTCGAGCCTTAATTGCGTCCGTAAGATGGCGATGAAGACACTGATTCCGACTGCATTCGTAAATAACATCGGGAAGACAGCTTGACGTGTCAACTCCAACACACGCGCCTGGTCCGGTGCCAAAATCAATGCGACTCCAATATCGAGGATGACGGCACTTAAGACGATGCCGATCGGTTGGAGCAGGGAATAGCCGTCTTTCCTGCTCCACTGGCGGCTGTACATCCCACTCAACAATCCGGTTCCGACCGCAATGATCCAGGCTGATTCCGCACCGGATGCACCAAGATAATAGCGGTGAAATCCGACCAGCAAACCGGTCACACCACCGACGAGCGGTCCCCCCAGCAGACCGCTGGTGACGATGATCGTCAATCGGGTGTCGACAATCCATTGCTCCGGTGAAACGGCTAACCCGAGTAACGGATCAATCGTCTTATCAGCCGAAAGACCAATTCCGGCATAGTTCATCAAAATACCCGATACGACAAACATACTCAGTAAAATAAAACGATGACTGCGGCGCGACGACGTTTGAAACAAATGGCGTGATATGCGCCATTGTGACAATAAAAAAGCCAATAAGGCTAACATGCCTAAGCGGCTGAGTAAAAACGGGATTTGCTCGAGCACTGGACGTCTCCCTTCTCAGAAAAAATAATCTTTCCTCTCCTTACTCTTTCCCGCTCCCGCCCCCGTTTCCCTACCAACGTGTTCATTCTTTGCACATTCGTTTTAAACTTCATTTTCCGACTGACGTCTTACCGAAAAAAAAAGCGTCTTTCGTACGAGACGAAAGACACTTCGGATTATTCTGCTCGTTCGAGCGGGTGTAACCACAATTTGATCTGGTTGATTTGATAGTTCTCCATCTCCATCACTTCGACCGAGAAGGATTCCGTATCAATGTGTTCTCCCGGTTGCAGATCGATGTTGTGCATCTGAATCCAACCACCGATCGTATCGACGTCTTCATCGTTCGTAAACGTCAAACCGAATCGGTCTTCGAGATCTTCAAGCAACACGGTACCGGCAACGAGGTATTCATTGTTCGGCAACTCCTGGATTTCTTCGACTTCATCCGTATCAAACTCGTCGCGAATTTCACCGACGATTTCTTCGAGTAAGTCTTCCATCGCGACGATTCCGGCCGTTCCGCCGTATTCGTCGACGACCAATACGATATGCGAGCGTGTTTTCTTCATCTTTCGCAACGTGTCCTGCAGCGACGTGACTTCCGAGACGACCGGTAAATCCTTCACGTAATGTGTAACCGGATGATTGTTTCCGTTGGCGAAGTCCGTCAACATCTCCTTGACGTTGACATAACCAAGAATCCGGTCTTTATCATTTTCTTCCGTCACCGGATAACGGGTAAATGGATTATCCATGAAGATTTCCATCAGCTCGTCTTTTGACAACCGTTCTGAGATCGTCGCCATTCGCATCCGCGGCACCATCAAATCTTTGACGACATGCTCGTCAAACGCAAACACGTTCTGCATCAGTGCGAGTTCCGTCTGATTGATTTCTCCGCTTTGAAAACTTTGTGCCATGATGATTTTCAATTCATCTTCTGAGTGGGCTTGTTCATGACCAGCCGGTTTGACACCGAATAATCCAAGGAAAAAGCGGGCCGAACCATTGAGTAACCAAATGAACGGATACATGATTTTCCCGAAAATGTACAGTGGACGGGCAAACAACAACGTCATCTTTTCCGCGTATTGAATCGCAAGTGTCTTCGGTGCCAGTTCTCCGATGACGACGTGTAGGAACGTCACGGAAACAAAGGCAATCCCGAACGACAACAAAGTCGAGACCGCAGCCGAGACACCGAATTCATCAAACACCGGGTGCAGGATTTTTTCGACGGTCGGTTCACCGAGTGCCCCAAGACCAAGTGCTGTCACCGTGATTCCCAGCTGACAAGCAGACAAGTAATAATCGAGGTCTCCGGCAATCTTTTTCGCCAGGATGGCACTTTTGTTTCCTTCCTGAATCATTTGATCCAGACGGGACATCCGTACCTTAACGACGGCAAACTCTGATCCGACGAAAAACGCGGTCAACACGATCAATAACACCACTAAAAATAAATTGATAAATAATATAGTATCCAAAATCCCCTAAACAGGGGTCACCTCCATTTTATTGTTACAGCTGCGCAATCAGGGAAGCAATCAACGTCAGACGTTGAGACAGTTCGAGACGAATCTCCTGTTTCTCATAGTCGGTCGATTGCAATAAACGCTGTTCGAGCCCGTTGACGCTTTCTTGAAGCTGCTGTACTTCCTGATAAATGGCGTCACCCGTTTTGACTTCACGCTCGGTGAAGAAAGCAAGAATCTCTTGCAGGGACAGCCGTTGTGTCTTTAAATACTCAATCTTTTGAATATGCTGGACGACATCTTCCGTATACAAACGATAACCAGCCGGTGTCCGCTCTGTTGTTAATAAACCGAGCGATGTATAGTAGTCGATGGTCCGTTTTGATAAGCCGGTGGCCTCCGCGACCTGACCGATTTTAAGCAACGCCTTCCCAAAGATCCTCACCTCCCTCTCATTAAATAATGCTTTTATCATACCACGGTTAAACCGTACACAACAACGTTATGCTTATTAGGCGCCTTTAAAAAACGCCTCCTCTTTCTCAGAGGAGACGTTCCGTTTGCTCAAGATATTTTTTGAACTTAGTTTGTTACCGCTTCCTTCATCGGTGTTCCGACGATTGACCGTTCGAGCAGTTCGACGACATCATACGTCGCAACCTGCTCGTCGACTTCTTTCGCCTTCGTTCCGTCGCTGAGCATCGTCAGGCAGTACGGACAAGCAGATCCGATGACGGACGGTTGGACCGTCAACAACTGTTCCGTCCGGGCGACGTTCACCCGGGCGCCGACTTTTTCTTCCTGCCACATCATACCGCCGCCGGCTCCGCAACACATACCTTTTTCGCGGTTGCGTTCCGTTTCGACCAGTGTGATGCCCGGAATTTTCTCCAGGATGTAGCGTGGTGCGTCATAAATATCATTGTAACGACCGAGGTAACACGAATCATGATAGACGACCCGTTCACTGACCTCATGGGTTGGTGTAATCCTTTTGTCGTCAATCAACCGCGCGAGCAGCTCGGTATGGTGATAGACTTCAACATCCGGGCTGAGACCAAAGTCAGGATACTCGTTTTTGAATGTATTGTACGCATGCGGATCAATCGTGACGATTTTTTTGACGTCATATTTCTCAAACGATTTGATGTTTGCTTCCGCCAGTTCCTGGAACAGAACTTCGTTTCCGATCCGGCGTGGTGTATCGCCTGAGTTTTTCTCATCGTTTCCGAGAATCGCAAACGAGATGTCCGCTTCATTCAGGATTCGTGCAAACGCCATCGCGATTTTCTGACTGCGGCTGTCGTACGAGCCCATCGCGCCGACCCAGAAGAGGTATTCGAACGTTTCGCCGGCTTTTTTCTTTTCTTTTGCTGTCGGCACGACCAGCTCTTCGCGCGTCTTGCGCCAGTTTTCGCGTTCCTTCCGGTTCATGCCCCATGGATTCCCCTGGCGTTCGATATTCGCCATCGTCCGTTGCATCTCAGGATCCATTTTCCCTTCCATCATCACGAGGTGACGACGGAGATCAATGATTTTATCGACGTGTTCATTCATGACCGGACATTGATCTTCACAGTTCCGGCATGTCGTACACGCCCAAATTTCTTCTTCCGTGATAACGTTGCCGATTAAAGAATCCGGGACGACATCCATCTGTCCGGCTGCGGCAAGTGACGCAATTTGATTGCCTTGTGATCCTTCAAAGGCGAAAGCCGGTGCCCACGGCGACTTTTGCGTGATCGCTGCCGTTTTCATGTTGAGGTGATCACGAAGTTTAACGATCAGGTCCATCGGTGACAGCATTTTTCCTGTTCCGCTGGCCGGGCACATATTCGTACAGCGGCCGCATTCGACACAGGCATATAAATCGACGAGTTGTTTTTGATTAAAATCTTCGATCCGGTTAACACCGAAACTGAACTCCGCCTCGTCATCTTCTGCTTCTTCCATGACTGACAGATCGATGGGTGTGATCCGTCCGACTTTTGATGTCCGGCCAAGCCAGACATTGGCTGTTCCGGCAATCAGGTGGGCGTGTTTGCCTTGCGGGATATAGACCATGAAGCTGAGTAAGAACAGCAGGTGCGCCCACCAGAAGAAGACAAACAATCCAAAGGCGACTTGTTGCGGCACCCAGCTGAATAGGGAGGCAATCGCCGACGCGACCGGTTCACCGAACGTGGAATGATTTTCATACACTAAGAAAAATCCGTTTCCGAACAGAACAGCGACCATCAGACCGCCGATGAAAATCAAGGCAAGACCGGCCATGAAGTTCCGTTTCAGACGGACCAATTTTTCAACATAGCGGCGGTAGAATCCCCAAACGACCGCCACCAGAATGACGAGCATAACGATTTCCTGGAAAAATGTAAAAATCGGATACAGTGGACCGAGCGGGATGTGCGGGAAGCGTTGTCCGACTGCGAGCCCCTTCCAGATGAAATCAATCGCTCCAAATTGAACGAGTAAAAATCCGTAAAACATCATGACATGAATCGTCCCGCTTTTCTTGTCCTTCAGCAGTTTCTTTTGCCCAAAGACATTGACGAGAACCGCGTTCAGACGTTCTTTGTTCGTCAGCGTCCATTCCGCTTTTTTCCCCCGGCGAATCGCCTCGTACCGACTCTTGACGAGCGTAACGAATAAATAGCCCGCGTACCCTGCGACAAGCAGGAAGGCGATCCAGTTAATCAGTAAAAATGTCCCCATAAAACAAGCCCCTTTCCCCCTAAAGCCATTATTTGATATGAGTATAGCATATAATGAATGACTATTCATTCATTATTTTACTGTTTTTTCTTCTATCTTAATCATTGACTATACCTTACAAAAAAACCGTTTAAATTGAAAAATAAGTAGGTTAAAATTAAAAAGTTCTAATATATGTATATTTTATAGGAGGTAATTGGCTTTGAACGGAATTTTACAACATTCAAGCGGCTTAATTAAAGAAGTAAAAGCGGGATTCTCATGGACAACATTCTTTTTTGGATTCTTTCCAGCATTTTTCCGAGGCGATATTAAATGGGGATTGATTCAATTGATTGTCGGTATCGTCACTACACTTTTGACTGCCGGTTTCGGGGGATGGATTGTCAATATCGTCTTTTCTTTCTTATACAATAAAATTTACATCAATGATTTAATCGAAAAAGGCTATCGTCCGATCGACCATTCATTCCAACAAGCATTAAAACAACGTGGAATTCATGCAAAGTTGTTATCTGAAACTCCGACTTCACAATCAGCAGTGTAATACTCTTTCCTGTAACTATCTCTAAAAAATAAGGATGACGGATGCGTCACTCTTCATATTCAAAGAGGACACCGGATTTCAATTCCGGTGTCCTCTTTGAATTATCGAGAATTTATTCGCTTCCCAAGACTCCTCCAGAAAAAAACTATAGGCTTCAATCCGCCTTCAGTATCAACACGATTTTCCCGAGTTTGCCTGTCTCTTTAAAATACGACTGGGCTGCCGCCGCTTCCTCAAGCGGAAACGTCCGATCAATGACCGGTTCGAGTTTACCGTCAGCAATCGCTTCAAGCATCCGTCCGAACTCGTCACGCGTTCCAAGCACTGAGCCGTAAAATGTTAAGTGCTTCAGGTACAGCATCCGAAAATCGAGGCTCGTCTGTTGTCCGCCGGCAGAACCAGAAATACAGAATTTACCGCCGTTTTTCAGAACCGCCAAAGCCGTCTTAAATAACGCATCCCCGACGACATCGAGTACTGCGTCAACTGGTCCGCTGTTAACAGCTAGGATGTCTTCTGTCAATTGATCGGAACGGTAAGACACGACGTATTTCGCCCCAAGACGCTTCAATTCCTGTTCGATTTTCATGTCGCCGACGACGGCAATCACAGTTGCTCCAAACACCCGCGAGGCGATTTGAACGTTCAACGAGCCGACACCACCGCTTGCTCCGGTTACGAGGACGGTTTGTCCCGGCTGTAACTGGAGTTGTTCGTTCATATGCCATGCCGTCAAGCCACTGACGGAAAAAACAGCACTTTTGACGTAATCGTCAAGCGGCATGTCGTAACAGAGCGTTGCCGGCCAGACGACATACTCGGCGTATCCCCCGTCATATTCCGATCCGATGAACGCCATATCTTCACTGATATGTTCCGTTCCATCGGCGCCACTTGAAGTAAACGGAAACTGAACGCCCTCCGGTTTCCAACCCGATTTGTCATCCGTTCCGTAGGCGCCTTCTCGCATCCAAATTTCTGTGTTGTTGATGCCGCATGCTTTCACTTCGACCAGGACTTCCCCAGCGCGCGGTGTCGGGACTGGACGTTCGATGACTTCGAGTTGCTCGACACCGCCGTATCCGTTGACTTGGACAACTTTCATATGTTTTCCTCCATCTCTAAAACAATTTCTCTTTATCCCTTGTCCGCTTTTTAAAAGCTTTAGACTTTATTCTGTGAAATTACCAGACCATATTTTCGTACAGATAATAAGATTTGGATGTCTCATTCAAATAATCCTGCAACGGTTCAAGCACATCACGATTCAGGAGATAGTCCCCAAGCTGTTCGATCGGTACCCACTGACAGGCAACGACTTCTCGGTCAGGATCGTTCAGTGACAGCTCTCCTGTCACCGAACATTCAAAATACGTGACAAGACTATGGGCGTCAAACTGTTCGATGAAGTTTTCTGTGACGTAAGCCAGTTCGAACGTTTCGACGGACAGCCCGGCCTCTTCTTTCATCTCCCGTTGCAATGCTTCTTTTAAAGTTTCACCGTCTTCAATCACACCGCCCGGCAGACTCCAAACCGCTTCCGCTCCATCCGCCTGATTTTTGACCAACAGCAACTGCTGCTCCTGCCTGACAATCGCAGCGACAATCCGGTATAACGTTCTCATGCTGATTCCCCCTGTGTCATGAACATAAAAAAAAGCAGCCCGTTCAAATATCCTTTGAATGGAACTGCTTTGGCACGTACTTATTCTAATCCAAGCGATTGCGGTAATTTAACGGCACGTGCATACGCCGTTTTGTAATCTTTTTTCGCGACAGCCTGTTCGACTTCGCGGAGGGCCGGATGGTTTTCTTCTGAAAACGCCCCTAAAATCGTCAGGTACCTTTCGTAGACCGAATCATCTTCCTTGCGTGCATGAAGCAACGCCGTGTAGAGCATGACCGTATCTTCTCCGTACAAGACCGGTAAATCTTCGTTGATCAATAATAACGAATCAATCGCATCGGAATCGACCTTCGAATTGTATTCCGTCATGACCTGTTCTGCGAGCGCCTCGAGCTGATCGCGCCACTCGTTGTACTTCGGTTCGTCATTCTCTAACCACTCGAACCAATCTTCTTCGAGCATCTGTTCCATCTCTTTTACTGTTTGTTCAAATGCCATGTGTTTCACTCCGTTCCCAAGTTAATTCAATCGTATACAGGCCGACCGGCTGATGGTTCATCATCAGCTCGTACTGGAATTGCATACGTTGTTCTGTCATTTCGATGGTAGCTGTTTCCGTCTCCATCACCATTTGGCCAAACTGGCTCTCATAACCACTTTTTGTCTTCTGACCTAAAATGAAGACATGATGCATCGAGACCGGACCTTTCCGGTTCAAGGCGACCTGATCGTGCGACCACTTGATGGTCGTATCGATCGGTTGTTCATCTTCTTGCATGAACTTCAGAGCAAACCCGTCTTTTGTTTCAAACAAGGTTCCCTCTGCTTCTAGTTCAACGGACTCCCGCACCGCGTCATCCTGAATCGATGTCACTTGGCGCAGGCGGACCGGGTAACGTACTGGTTTCACTTCTATCACCTCATCGTCTAGCGTACACGATTTTCTTCTGTCCTGCATCTTCTTGATTTCTTTTTTCACGACAGCAAAGGCTGGATTTGGCATCTGCCAAATCCAGCCTTGTTTTAACGTACGCGGTACAGGCGTGCTTCGAAAGGTTGAAGCGTGAGTTCGGTTCCTTCATGATACGTTGTCTCATAGTTCGCAAGCATGATGTTATCCGAATGGAGGATGATGTCGGTGTCGACTTCCGCCACTTCGTCTTTCAGGTTCGTCACAATCAGGAACTGTTCGTTTCCGAGCGTCCGCGTGTAACCATAGACTTTTGTATCTTCCGGAAGAATGAGATCGTATTCTCCGTAAATCAACGTCTCTTCCATCTTCCGGATTTGAATCATCCGTTTATAGAAGTTCAGGATCGAATCCTCATCGGCTTGCTGCGCCGCCACGTTGATGTCGGCAAAGTTCGGATTGACACCGAACCATGGGGATTGTTCTGAGAAACCGCCGTTTTGTTCATTTGTCCACTGCATTGGTGTCCGGGAGTTATCACGCGACGAGTTCCAGATGACTTCCATGATCTCTTCGTGTGTTTTCCCTGATGCCAGTTGCATGTTGTACATGTTTTTCGTCGCGACATCATCGTAGTCGGAGATATCCGGGAACTGGACGTTCGTCATCCCGATTTCTTGTCCTTGATAGATGAACGGTGTTCCTTGCATGAAGAAATACATCATCGCAAGTGACTTCGCGCTTTGTTTCCAGTATTGTCCTTCATCACCCCAAAGGGAGACGGAGCGGACCTTATCGTGGTTTTCAAGATACAGTGCATTCCAGCCTGTTTCTTCAAGTCCTTTTTGCCATTTCGTCAAAACTTGTTTCAGTTTAACAACGTCGACGCCTTTTTCGGCATCTGCCCGCCACAGGTCCATGTGTTCAAACTGGAAGACCATGTTCATCTTGCCGTTTTCTTCTCCGACCCAAAGATCTGCTTCTTCCGGCGTTACACCGTTTGCTTCACCGACTGTCATGATGTCGTATTTTGAGAACGTCTCGTTTTTCAATTCTTCGAGATATTCGTGAATTCCTTCGACATTCATGTGCATCTCAAACGATGGCACGTGCGGCATGCCGAGTGGATTCGGAAGATCTGCGTATGACTGATCTTTATTAATGTGGCTGATGGCATCAATCCGGAAACCATCGACCCCTTTGTCGAGCCACCAGTTGATCATCGTGTAGACCGCTTGGCGCATGTCTTTATTCCGCCAGTTCAAGTCAGGTTGACGACGTGAGAAGACGTGCAGGAAATACTGCTCGGTCTTTTCATCGTATTCCCAAGCGGAACCGCCGAAGATACTTTCCCAGTTATTCGGTTCACCGCCGTTGACGGCATCCTTCCAGATGTACCAGTCGCGTTTGTCATTATCTTTTGACGAACGGGATTCGAGGAACCACGGGTGTTCATCCGACGTGTGGTTGACGACTAAATCGAGTAATACTTTAATGTCACGTTTATGTGCTTCTTCCATTAATAAATCAAAATCGGCCATCGTTCCGAATTCGTCCATGATGTCTTCATAATCACTGATGTCATATCCGTTGTCATCATTCGGTGATTTGAACATGGGGCAAATCCATAGTACATCGACTCCGAGATCTTTCAGATAATCCAATTTTGCGATGATACCCGGGATATCGCCGATTCCATCATTGTTTGCATCATAAAAGCTGCGTGGATAGATTTGGTAAGCAACGGCTTCTTTCCACCAAGCTCGTGTAAGTGTTTTTTGTGCCGTTTCAGGGCGCGGTATCATTTGTGTCATTATGGATAAATCCTCTCGTATTTCAGTCTTTGTTGTCCGTTTTTTTATACTAATTCTTGATATTTTATAGTAATCATCGGTTCATTCTAATTAAGCGCAACCGATTGCGCAGATACCCTATATTTATCTTATCAAACCCAGTTGGAATGTCAATGATTCGGGACATTCTCCATCACTTCACACATGTATGAAATTTGATTCTTTACGAATTGTTATTGAAAAAATACATTACATTTACTGAATTATCCTACACTGTTTATCGGTCAATTTCTAGCCATTTGCACAACCTTTTTCGGAAAAGCGAATCTTTTTTTCAATCTTCGGGTATATCTTTAACAATGCGAATAAAAAAGGGGGATTTTGTAAATGAAGGGGCAGTTTTTAATCAATGGGCAGTGGCTCGATCAGGGACGTGAACGGACGGATGTGAAAAATCCGGCGACAGGTGAAATCGTCGGCAGTGTGCCAAACGGAACGAAATCCGATGTTAATGAAGCGGTTGAAGCAGCTCACAAGGCTTTTCCGGAATGGTCGAAACGGACGGTTTATGAACGCGCGGCGCTTCTTGAAAAATTGTATGCGAAAATGCTTGAGAAAAAAGATGAATTGGCCCGCTTGATGACACTCGAGATGGGCAAACCGCTCGCGGAGTCGGAAGGTGAAGTCGAGTACGCGGCAAACTTCGTCAAGTGGTTTGCGGAAGAAGGAAAACGGGCTTATGGCCGGATCATCCCGTCGCATGATGCGACTAAACGTCTCCACGTCATCAAACAACCGGTCGGGGTCGTCGCTGCGATTACCCCATGGAACTTCCCGGCTGCCATGATTACCCGGAAATTGGCACCAGCGCTCGTCGCAGGCTGTACATTTGTCCTGAAACCACCAACGGCTACTCCATTGACTGCACTCCGGCTGCTTGAACTTTGTCAGGAAGTCGGCATTCCGGACGGCGTCGTCAATGCGGTGACCGGAAGCGGAAAAGACTTAGGCGAATTCCTCGCCACTCATCCACATGTTGCTAAGATCACGTTCACGGGGTCGACGGAAGTCGGTCGGACGTTGATGGCGCAAGGCGCAGAGACCATCAAAGCCATGTCACTCGAACTTGGCGGACACGCCCCGATTCTTGTCTTTGACGATTGCGACCTCGATCTTGCCGTCCGGGAAACGATCAAATCGAAGTTCCGCAACGGCGGACAGACCTGTGTCTGCGGAAACCGCATCTACGTATCGGATTCAATCTATGATGCGTTCGTTGAAAAGCTCGGTCAGGAAACCGCTAAACTCAAAACCGGCAACGGACTGGAAGAAGAAACAAAGATCGGTCCGATGATCAATAAGGCCGGCTTCGATAAGGTCAAAAAACATGTTGATGATGCGACATCGGCGGGTGCCCGCGTTGTCACCGGCGGATCAGGACAAACGGATGACGAAAACGAAGTCTACTATTATGAGGCAACCGTTCTTGCGGATGTCACTCCGCAGATGCTGATCATGAATGAAGAAACCTTTGGTCCGGTCGCACCTGTCCAGCGCGTCAGTTCGGATGAAGAAGCTGTCCATTATGCCAACCAAACGCCGTTTGGTCTTGCCTCTTACGTCTTTACGAACAATTATGCCCGCGCTTTTAAAGCCATCGAGCATCTCGACTACGGCATCGTCGGATGGAATGACGGTGTGCCTTCAGCCGCTCAGGCCCCGTTCGGCGGTATGAAACAATCCGGTGTCGGTCGCGAAGGCGGATCGGAAGGTCTTGAAGCCTATCTTGAGACGAAGTATGTATCGATTGGCGGACTCGACCAATGAACGCGGCCGAACGATTTGTCCAGTGTCTGGAGGCCGAGGGAGTCACGCACATTTTCGGCGTTCCCGGTGAAGAGAACATCACCTTACTTGAAGCAATCAGCAAATCAGATATCACGTTCATCACGACACGTCATGAGACGAATGCCGCTTTCATGGCTTCGATGTTCGGCCGGTTGAGCGGGCGCCCCGGCGTTTGTCTGTCGACGCTTGGTCCCGGAGCGACCAACATGATGACGGGAATCGCAAGTGCGACGATGGATCACTCGCCGGTCGTCGCCATTACCGGACAAGGTGCGACGTGGCGCCAACATAAAGCGTCCCATCAAATGTTTGATTTAGTCGAGATGTATCGGCCGATCACGAAAGCAAGTACATCGATTGTGTCGGGAGACATCATTTCAGAAGTCGTTCGCCAAGCCTTCGCGAAGGCGGTTTCCGAAAAACCCGGTGCGACGCATCTCTCGTTCCCGGAAGATATCGCAAAAGCCGATGTTGATGCCAAGACACCGATTTTACGCGACAGTACTCCGACCTTCCTGCATCCGACATCGGTTACGGACAGTGATGTCCTGTTACAAATCGAACAAGCAGAACGGCCGGTCGTGATTGCCGGATTCGGTATCAACCGGAGTGGCGCTACGGATGCTTTTCATGCTTTCTTCGAGCGGTTAGGCGCCCCTGTCGTCGAGACGATGATGGGAAAAGGAACAATCTCGTCTTTTCATGAGCTCGCAGCCCATACGATCGGCTTACCGAATGCCGATTATAACCAACGGATTCTGGATCAAAGTGATTTGATTATCGCTGTCGGCTACGATATTACAGAGTTGCCGCCCTCGAAGTGGAATCCGAATCAGACGCCCGTTTTGCATATTGATACGAATCAGCATGAAATCGATCAGTTCTATCCTGTCGTCGCGAATTTAATTGGCTCGTTACCTGACATTCTGCATCTGCTTTCGGAAAGTATTCCGAACCGGTCCTGGACCGGATGGCAACAGGACCGCGACCGGTTACGTCAGGAAATCCGGGCGACGTATTCCCTTGCCCTTCCGTTGCATCCCCAAAGCATCGTGCGTGAGCTCGAACAGGCAACCGGTGAGGACGGGATGATTTTTTCAGACGTCGGGGCCCACAAAGTATGGCTCGGACGGCATTTTCAGACGACACGCCCTAATCAATTGTTTATCTCGAACGGTTTTTCTTCGATGGGATACGGCTTGTCGAGTGCGATTGCCGCTAAACTGTTGCACCCGGATCAACGTGTCCTCTGCGCTTCAGGTGACGGTGCCTTCTTAATGAACGGTCAGGATCTCGAGACCGCAGTTCGGTTGAAATTGCCGATCGTCGTCATCATCTGGCGCGACGGCACATACGGACTGATTGAATGGAAACAACAGCAAGCGTACGGTCGTGCACCTTATATCGAATTCGACAATCCGGATCTCGTCAAACTGGCGGTCGCCTTTGGAGCACTTGGTCTGCGTGTCGGAGAACATGGCACCCTGTCCAGTTGTCTTGAACAAGCTTTTCTGAGTGACGGACCCGTTTTAATTGACTGTCCGGTCGATTACAGGGAAAATCTGAAGTTAAGTGACCGTTTACGGACTTATGGAGGCTGATAAAAATGACACAACTCAGAAAATTACAATCGATTTCCGACTTTGATCAATTCGTTTCCGAACATGCAACATTCGTGATTTGTAAACACAGCACGACCTGTCCGATTAGTTCAGCCGGTTTTTCCGCCTATACGAAGTATGCGGATACGACAGAAATTCCGACTGCCTATTTATTGATTCAGGAAGCACGGACATTATCGAATCACATCGCAGAACAGTACAACGTCCGGCATGAATCACCGCAAGTCTTGTTCATTCAAGATGGAAAAGCGGTCTGGACGACCTCTCATTATGACATCACGACAGATGCCTTACACACGCACGTCGGATGATTGTCCCGGCATTTCTAAGTGTGCGCCTTTTCCTGTTGCTTCCTAACAGGAAAAGGCGCACGTTTTTTTGATGATTTCATATTCCATTACAGCCCGTCTTCTTCATAACAAATAAAATTACCTTTCTTAGCTATTAATATTTGTAATTCAAGCTAATTCAGATTAAGATAGACAACAGATATAACGACCGTATAGAATTGTGTACTGTTAGTTCATTAAGGAGGAAAACCATGTCACACGAAAAATCTGCTACCGCTCGTCCCCCTTACGGCATCCTTGCCGTATTGATGATTGGTGCCTTTATCGCTTTTTTAAATAACACATTACTGAACATTGCTTTACCTTCCATCATGAAGGATCTTGAAATTGAAACGTCAACGGTCCAGTGGTTATCGACCGGTTTCATGCTCGTCAACGGGATTTTGATCCCGACCTCTGCTTTCCTGATTCAAAAATTCTCAGTCCGTCGTCTGTTCCTGCTCGCGATGACGTTGTTCTCTGCCGGTACGATTCTTGCCGGCTTCGCGGATGCTTTCCCGGTCTTGCTTGCCGGACGGATGGTCCAGGCTTCCGGATCCGCAATCATGATGCCGCTTCTGATGAACGTCATGCTCGTCAGCTTCCCGATTGAAAAACGCGGAACGGCGATGGGCTTCTTCGGACTCATCATGATGGGTGCTCCCGCAATTGGTCCAACTCTTTCCGGTTGGATCATCGAACATTACGATTGGCGGATGTTGTTCCACTTCATTACACCAATCGCCTTACTTGTCCTCGTTGCCGGATTCGT
The DNA here is from genome assembly GCF_049942815.1 of Exiguobacterium sp. R-39. Lineage (NCBI taxonomy): Bacteria > Bacillati > Bacillota > Bacilli > Caryophanales > Exiguobacterium > Exiguobacterium sp. R-39. The sequence continues at coordinate 266,982 of NZ_CP187965.1, read as the reverse complement.
CCTGCTTCGTGATGTAAAAGAACGGTCTAACGCTAAACTCGACTTTATGTCTGTCGTCTTGTCGTCCTTCGGATTCGGCGGTCTGCTCTATGGTTTCAGTTCTGCCGGCTCAAAAGGTTGGGACAGTCTGCAAGTCATTTTAGCGTTGATTATCGGAGTCGTCGCACTCGTCACGTTCATCACACGTCAGTTGAAAATGGAACGTCCGATGCTGAACTTCAAAATTTACCGTTATCCGATGTTTGCTTTATCGTCCGTCATCTCGATGGTCGTCACAATCGCGATGTTCTCCGGTATGTTGCTGTTACCGATTTACGTTCAGACGATTCGCGGAATTTCTCCGCTCGATGCCGGTCTGATGTTACTGCCGGGTGCGATCCTCATGGCGGTCATGTCACCGATCAACGGGAAACTGTTTGATAAAATCGGCGGTCGTCCACTTGCCATCACAGGCTTGTTCATCACCGTCGTCACGAGTTATTATTTCAGTCAGCTTAAAATGGATACGACCTATACACACTTGATCATTCTCTACTCACTCCGGATGTTCGGGATGTCGATGGTCATGATGCCGGTCTCGACGAACGGTCTCAACCAATTACCGACGCGTTACTATCCGCACGGAACGGCGATGAATAATACGTTGCAACAAGTTTCCGGTGCAATCGGAACGGCACTTCTCGTTACAATCATGTCTACGCACGCAAAAACGCGTGGAACGGAACTTGCACAAGAAGCAGCGAAAAACATGACGAGCCAACCCACAGCGGAAGCCGCAGCCGCGATGAAACAACAAATCATCATGCAGGCAACGCTTGACGGCATCAACTATGCGTTCTTCATCTCAACGTTCATCGCAGGTCTCGCGTTTGTTCTGTCGTTCTTCATTAAACGGGCGACCCAAGCGGAAGACATCATCAGTAACCGGTCGTTGAATGAACAAATCATTAAACCGCAAGTTTCCAATCAATAACGCCAAGAGGTTTTTCCCGTTATCGGGAAGAACCTCTTGTTGTTTGCTTTGAATCGTTTTCCTGGAACAATCATCGCGCCGCTTCGCTTCGCTGCAGGGTCGCTCCTGCTTGTTTTTTTCCTAGGAAGCGATTTCGAGCAAACGAACACTTTTTCTTTGATGATTAGGCGACGGACACCAAATCCGTTGCCTTTTTCATTTGGTTTTTTTGAAAATCAATCTTTATACTAGTACCCCCTATACCTATATGATATACTCAATGTATCAACTAACCAAGAAAGAGGTGTTCCCCATGACGCACGATCATCCTCTTGTTCCCCGTTCCGCGGAAGAACAAGACGCCTTATTGAAACGTTTAAAACGAATTGAAGGCCAAGTCCGCGGCATTGCCAACATGGTCGCAGAAGACCGGTATTGTATCGATATCCTGACCCAGACCGCATCGATTCAAGCGGCGCTCCGCCAAGTCGAGTTGCAGGTCATCGAACGCCACGTCAAAATGTGTATGCACGATGCGGCGACCGGCAAACAGGATACAGATGTCTACGTTGATGAACTGATGGCCGTTATTGCCCGTCTTAAGAAGTAAGGAGGGATTTCAATGTCGAAAACGATGGAACTGAATATCGAAGGCATGACGTGTGCGGCCTGTTCGGCCCGGATAGAAAAGGTCTTGAACCGGATGGACGGAGTCGAAGCCACCGTCAACCTGCCGCTCGAAACAGCACGGATTGATGTTCCGGAAGAGATGGATGAACAACTGATTTTAGATAAGATTAAAAAAATCGGATATGGTGCCACGATTAAAACGACGCCACACGAACAGGTGCAAAACCGCCGGATGCTCTACCGTTTTTGGATTGCCGCTTTCTTGTCCCTGCCGTTACTGCTCAGTATGGTCTCCCACATTCCGAACAGTCCGATCCATCTACCTTGGCTCATGAACCCCTGGCTGCAGTTCGCCCTGGCGACGCCGGTCCAGTTCATCATCGGTGCCCCCTTCTATGTCGGTGCCTATAAAAGTCTTCGGAGCGGGAGTGCCAACATGGACGTCCTGGTCGTACTTGGAACGTCCGCAGCCTATTTCTATTCCGTTGCCGAAATGATGATTCACCCGGTGATGCCGAATCTCTACTTTGAGACCAGTGCTGTTCTGATTACGCTCGTCCTGCTCGGAAAAGTCCTCGAGGATCGTGCCAAACAACAAACAACGGGTGCCATCAAAAGCCTCCTTTCCTTGCAGGCGACAGATGCTATCGTCCTGGAGCAAGGCGTCGAGCGGACGGTTTCACTCGATCAGGTTCAACCCGGCATGCAGTTGATCGTTAAACCCGGTCAAAAAATTCCGGTCGACGGTGTCATCACAGCCGGTGATGCTTATCTCGACGAATCGATGTTGACCGGAGAACCACTTCCGGCTCATAAAGGAATCGAGGATGTTGTAATCGGCGGGACCTTGAACACGAACGGTCACCTGACGATTCAAGCCACGAAAGTCGGTCAGGAGACGATGCTCGCAAGCATCATCCGTGTCGTCGAACAAGCGCAAACGGAAAAAGCCCCTATTCAGCGTCAGGCCGACCGGATTTCCGGTATCTTCGTCCCGATCGTCGTCGCCATAGCACTCGTGACGCTTGCCGTCTGGTGGTGGACGACCGGTTCATTCGCCGAAGCGATTCGTCCGGCAATTGCCGTTCTCGTTATTGCCTGTCCCTGTGCCCTCGGTCTTGCGACTCCGACATCGATCATGGTCGGGACGGGTAAAGGGGCAGAACACGGTGTTTTGTTTAAAGGAGGAGCACAACTCGAGTCGTTACAACACGTGGATGCTGTTGTCTTTGATAAGACCGGAACATTGACGATTGGCCGCCCGGTCGTGATCGAGACGTTCGGACAGGAACAGGCACTCGATTTTGCAGCGGCTCTTGAAAAAAAATCGGAACATCCACTGGCTCATGCCATTACCGAAGAGCGCGATGTCGTCTTTGACATCGAACACTTTACAGTCGATCCGGGACGCGGTGTCCGGGGATCGATTATGAATCAGGACATCATGGTCGGGTCGGCACGGATGATGGAGGAACACGGCTTCTCCCTGCCCGACTGGACATCTGTCGGCGCAACCGTTGTGTATGTCACGGTAAACGGGACGATTGAAGCGGGTTATGCGATCCGGGATGAGCTGAAACCGACTACCAAACAGGTGATTCAGGAGATTCAGCAGACAAAAGCGGTTTACCTGCTGACCGGAGACCGGCGCGAAGTCGCCCTACAACTCGCAACGGAACTTCAGATTCCACAGACCCATGTCTTTTCCGATGTCCTGCCGATTGAAAAAGCTGATCATATCAAAGCCCTTCAATCGAAAGGACAACGGGTCGCGATGGTCGGAGACGGAATCAATGATGCGCCGGCTCTTGCGACGGCAAATGTCGGGATTGCCCTCGGCAGCGGAACAGATGTCGCACTCGAAGCGGCAGATGTCACGTTACTTGGACATGACCTGCAGCAAGTCCTTACAGCCATCCGGCTCAGCGAACAAACGATGAAGAACATTCGGCAGAATCTGTTTTTCGCCCTCGGTTATAATGCAATCGGGATTCCGATTGCCTGCCTCGGCCTGCTTGCCCCTTGGGTCGCAGGTGCCGCGATGGCATTCAGCTCTGTCTCTGTCGTCACAAATGCGTTACGCTTAAAACGTATTCCACTATCCAAAGGAGGAAACCAATCATGAAAGAAACAACTTTAACTGTCGTCGGAATGACGTGCAATCACTGTAAAGCAAGCGTCGAATCGGCGTTAAACGAACTCAATGGTGTAACGAATGCAACCGTCTCACTTGCAGACAACAATGTTACGGTGACACATGAAGACGTCGCAACAGAACGTCTCGTCGAAGCGATTGAAGAAATTGGATACGATGTTCCGACTGCCTAATTTTTTAGTCAAACTGCGCGAAACATGCAGTTTGGCTTTTTTATTTTGAAAAAAACGGGAATGGTTCTACAAGGAGGGGTTCGTATGGTACCGAAAATCGAATTCGTAGAACACTTCGATGACAACAAAGGAAAACGATTTAAAATCGAACTTTGGAATCTCGGAACCTTCACATTCAGTGCTGAATCAGCCAAAGGACCTGTCACCCGGTTTACGTCCATCGACATTCAATTCGTCCAAACTTGTGTGAATCGGATGCGATCGATTGTCGATGCCAAAAAAGCCTTCCAAGAAGATCAACCGGTTTAAATCACCGTTTGACATATATAGCAGGTACCCTTCGTTTCAGAAGCGGTCATTCCACTCATGGTCCTTGATCATGAGTTTTTTGATTTCAGGTCAATATTTTATTCACATCCGACAAATTCTTCAGAAAACGATTATCAGAGTTCTTAAAACAGCCGATAACAAATAAGACATTAAAAATCTTAATTCCAAGAAAATCGGGGGCATATCGTGCGCAATCCATTTAAAGCTAAATCATCGATGTCGACCTATCAGGCGACAATCGGATTCCCAGGCAAACGACTAATCACTAAAACCAGTGATCCGACCTTAACCGGACGCCTGGAATACATGGGCTATACGGAAGAACATCTGCAAACTTTGAAAGCCATGGCGCCTGTCGTCAACAGCATTTTGGATGAAGTGCTCGAGCAAGTACTTGATCATTTACTTCTTCATCCTGAAATGGTTCAAATCGCTCAAAATTCATCCACACGCGAACGTCTGAAAAAAGTATTTGCCGACTACTTCGGTAGTTTATTGACAGGAAATATGGATGATAAATTTCTTGCGATGCGGACACGAATGGGGAAAACCCATAACCGTAACTTCGTCCCGGTGACCTGGTTCATCGCTTCTTATGCGGCGTTCAATACATTGTTGATTCCAAAAATCGTCGAACATTTCCAACATGATCCGGCACGATTGACGAATGCGATTCTGGCGCTGAATCATGCGATGAATCTTGATGCTCAAATCGTGACAAGCCAGTATGTTGATGCCCGCTTGCATGAAGTGAGTGCAGCCAACGAATCACGGAGCCGTCTGTTGCAGGACGTCGTCCGTGTCAGTCAAGAAGTCGCAAGCACCGTCGAACAGACGGAAGAAGCGATTTCCGAGACGAGCCGCCGGGCGACACAAATCTTATCCGAAACGGATCAAACGGAAAAAACAAGCCGTAATCTGGTCGGATTGACGTCAGAAAATGAGACGAAAATGGATAAAATGGAGCAGCAGTTTGTACAGGCAACGGAACAGGTCAGTACTTCATTGACAAGTATCCAGCAACTGAAAACGACATCAGACGAAATCGTCAAGATGACACAAGGCATCGAAGATATTGCCAATCAGACGAACTTACTTGCCTTGAATGCTTCCATTGAAGCGGCTCGTGCCGGTGAACACGGTAAAGGATTCTCTGTCGTCGCAATCGAAGTCCGTAACTTGGCGGAAAATGCGAAATTACTCAGCAGCAGTATCAATACGTTGATTCAAAAAAATAACGGGAACATCAATGAACTCGTTTCCCAAATGGATGATATCACCCGGTCAAATTCTGCTTCCCGTAACGAACTTCAACAAGTGAAGAGCGGTATCCATACCGTTAAACAGGAAATGGAAAACTATCTGGAGATGTTCGGTCGCAACAAAAACGACTTAAGCCAAATCGTTCAAACGATTCAAGGAATCAGTCAGACGACCCAAGGATTGTCTGCCTTAACGACAGATCTCGTTGCCGCTTCTGAAGTCAATGCTTGAGCAAACGAAATAAACGAAGGGACCTTTCCGCTAACGGAGAGGTCCCTTCGTTTATTTTTCCTGTTCGGCCGTCACAACCAATCGCTGATCGTATCCTTTTGATTGGGTAAACGTTCCGACACAGGTGATTAACGTTAAACGTTGCGCAAGTGTCGCACCAAAAATTGATCCGACAGGTGCCTGGTCAACGGGATAAGGCATTACGTTCGTCACCACGTATGAAACCTGTTCTCCCGTTTTAGAACTTACTTCAATCCGTTGTCCCCGTTTCACTTTTGCCAAGTCATAAAAGACAGCCGGACCATCCGTGTCATCTAAATGTCCTGCCAAAATGACATTGCCGGTCTGATTGGCTTTTGCCCCGTATTGGTACCAACCGACTTGATCCGTCTGCTTCGGAACATCCATCCGTCCCTTATCATCTTTTCCAACGACTTCAATCTTTGCATTCACATCGATCGCCGGGATTTTTAAACGGTTCGGTATGAATGTTTCGACGGCTTCTGCTTTTGAGTCAGACTTTGGTGCCGGTGATTCGACGACAGGTGGTGCCGGTTCCTCAGAGCGCGGCGGAGAAGCCTCTTCTGCTCCTCCACACCCTGCAAGCACCACGGTGAGAAATAATAAGAGATTACGCGTTTTGTTTACGACGGACGACATAAGCTGTCCCAACAAGTGCAGCTCCAGCAAGTGCTACGAGTGCCCAAGTTGTCGCCATCGAAGAATTTTCAGTTGTTCCGCCAAGACCAGTGTCCGGCATTGCTGCCATTTCACCGCCGTCCGGAATCAGGAGGACGTCAAAGGCCGGTTCGCCTTCAAGGAGTCCAATTGCGAGTGCTGTATAGTTTTTGCCACTGTCGAGTTTGATACCGTCGAGTGCTTTAACGACATCCGTTGCACCGGCTGGTCGTACTTCAAGGTCGTACGTACCGGCATCCAGTGTACCGTAGTCAGAGACTTTCGAGAACTCGAGGTCGCTGAAGAGCGGATCTCCACCTTTTGGTGCGACATCAACGGCTGGTGCATCCGGTGCAAAGTGAGCGACACGGACCATTGATTTTCCATCTTCGCCTTTGCCGTTATCTTCCATGACAGCAAGTTTGATATCTGCCAATTTACCGATTGCGGCTACAGAATAGAATTTTCCGGCTTCGATGTTGAGTGTTTGAGAAAGTACAGGATCTTTTGTTGTACCGGCTGCGAAGACTTCTATTTTATGTTCTCCGGCTGGGAGAGTGAGATAATCTGTAACGGCTTTAAATTCTGCTCCTGAGACTGCTTTTTTGCCATCGACGGCGATGTCCACTGCGGGAGCATCAGGTGAAGCGTGAATCACACGAACCATTGCATCGTCTGCTGCACCTACCGGGAGCACAAATAGTGCGAATAGCAGAGCAGCTGTGACGAAAGATAAGAGTTTCTTCATCTTTTTTCCACCTCTCATGTCATGATGTATTTCGCTCTCAAACCAACATTTCGTTTTACATTAAGAATATTATTCTTGTGGTGACATCTTAAACTTAAAGCAATTGTTCAAACCTGTAAATGTCTGAGTGTGCTTTTTTGTCAGGAAAAACACATTAAGTTTCCTGACGAAATGAGATGATTTCCGTCCGTATGATCACATTCATTTTACTGTGTACCCGCACTGTTGCTGTTCGGTTTTGGTAACTGCAGTTTGTATGAACTGTCTGTCTGACAACAAAAAGGTCAGATTCCGCAAAAACGGATCTGACCTTTTCTTTTACTTTATAAAACCAATCATCATTTCACGCAAGACTTTAGCAGCCGCAATTGCTGTCATGTCTGACTGATCATACGCCGGGCAAACCTCTACGAGATCGGCTCCGATGACATCAACATCAGCCCGTGCAATCATATGGACGACTTCAAGTAATTCCTTTGTCGTCACGCCGCCGATTTCCTGTGTTCCCGTTCCCGGTGCCGCTGACGGATCAAGGACATCGATATCGATTGTCACGTAGACCTTTTTACCGGCAAGTTTCGGTAAAACTGCTTTCAACGGTTCAACGATTTCGTATTTGAACAGGTTGTAACCGGATGTCTTCGCCCATTCAAACTCTTCTTTCATCCCTGAACGAATGCCGAATGAATAACAGTTTTCCGGTCCAATCAAGTTCGCGATTTTTTTGAGTGGTGTCGAGTGCGACAACGGCTCTCCTTCATACGAATCGCGTAAATCCGTATGTGCATCAAAGTGCAACACAACAAAATCTTCGTAATGTTTATCAAAAGCTTTGACGACCGGCCATGTAACGAGGTGTTCGCCGCCCATACCGAGCGGGAACTTACCTGCCGTCAATAACGAGTCTACGTATTCTTCAATCATATCAAGTGATTTTTGCGCATTACCGAACGGAAGCGGGATATCTCCAGCGTCAAACAGTTTCGCATCGGCGATATCGCCGTCAAGATACGGACTGTATTCTTCAAGTCCGAGTGAGACCTCACGGATCCGGGCCGGGCCAAACCGTGAACCAGGTCGGAAACTGACCGTCCAGTCCATCGGCATACCGTACAACACACCTTTTGCATCTTCGTGAGTCGGTTGACTCGCGATAAATACCTTACCTGAGTAAGCTTCATCAAATCGCATCATTATTCCTCCAGTCATAGAAAGGAGTGCCCCTGAAAACGGAACACTCCTGACGTTTAATTAGATCGTTAAGTCTTTGACGAACTTCGGTAGCGCGAATGCAGCTGTATGAAGTTCCGGTGTATAGTATTTCGTTTCGATATCGTGGAAACGCTCTGGTGCGACAGCGAGGGGATCATGTTTTTTCGATCCAATCGTAAATGTCCACAGACCGCTCGGATACGTCGGAACGTTGGCAATGTAGAGTTTTGTGATCGGGAAGATTTCTTTAACGTCGCGTTGCACATCACGGATTAAGTCCGGTGTGAACCACGGGTTATCCGACTGAGCGACGAAAATACCGTCTTCTTTTAATGCTTTTGAGATTCCTGAGTAGAATCCTTTTGTGAACAGGTTGACGGCCGGACCGACCGGTTCCGTTGAATCCACCATGATGACATCATATTCGTTGACTGCTTCTGCAATATGCATGAATCCGTCTCCGACGATGACTTCAACACGTGCGTCATCAAGACCACCTGCGATGTTTGGTAAATATTTTTTCGAGTATTCGATGACTTTTCCGTCGATTTCGACAAGAACCGCCTTCTCAACAGATGGATGCTTCAAGACTTCACGGATGACTCCGCCGTCTCCTCCACCAACGACCAAAACAGATTTTGGATTCGGGTGTGTGAAGAGTGGAACGTGTGCGACCATTTCGTGATAGACAAACTCATCACGATCTGTCGTCATGACCATTCCGTCAAGTAACAACATTGTACCGAACTCGTCCGTCTCAACCATCTCCAGGCGTTGAAACTCCGTTTGTTCGCTCTCATAAACGTGGTTGACACGGAATGTGATACCGTAATCTTCCGTTTGGTGTTCCGTGAACCATAACTTTAATTTTTGTTCCATTTGCGATAGAACCCCTTTCTTTCATCAAGACAAAAGTTGTTCGTATGCGAGTGGCGTTTACGGCGCTTCTTAATCATACAAATGCGAGTATACCGGACTTTGAAAGAAACTTCTATATAATTCGAAAAGATTCGACTGTTTTTTTAGTCGACGAACGTGACGATTTCATCCAGGCACCGACGCTGCTTCGCCCGTTTCGGTTCATCCGCCCGGTAGCCGAATGCGACCATGACCGGTACGGTGAAAACAGACCGGTCGAGCACACCGTGCCGTTCGAGAATCTGTTCCACTGCCTGCTGATCGAATCCTTCAATCGGACACGAGTCGATGCCGATTTGCGCTGCTGTCGACATCATGTTTCCAAGCGCGATATAAGCTTGTTTCGCCGACCAATCGGCCATCGCCTTTTCATTATCCCCAATCTTGAAATCTTCTTCGAGGAACAGACCGTACCGTTTTGTCCGACCGGCTTTTGCTTCATCCGACAGACCGAGTACATCCATCATATGTTTCACGTGCTCCCCGTCCGGTTGCATCTGTCCACCTGTCCGGGCCATAAAGATGACGTAGTGGCTCGCTGTCGGCAATTGACCTTGTGCTCCCCACGAGACGTCCCGAATCTCATTTCGAACGGCTTCGTTTTGAATGACAAGCAGATTCCATGGTTCGTATCCGAAAGAACTCGGTGAAAGACGCGCTGTCTCCAAAATAAATGAAAAATCTTCTTCTGTTATTTTTTTAGTCGGATCAAATGATTTGGTTGCATGACGGAACTGAAAAGCATCGATAATCTGTTGTTTTGTCTGATTGTGATTCATAACTGATTCCTCCTGATTAATATGATGACTACCTGATACGATATCAAACCCGTTTCACTCCGTCTGTTTTTTTGCTTCATCAATGTATCTGAAATGCATGTTACAAAACATCTGAAGCGGGAAATAATAAATAATTCGATCATTTCAACCTTTTCTATCCCCTTGATTCAGACTCGTCATTTCAGGCTTTATTTGAATTTCGTTAGTTTTTCTACTGTCCGTCCCCTTCCCATCATTACCCATTTCGGTTTGCCAGTCTGCTCCATCTTTGTTACGGTTAGAACTTGCGTGATAAGGTTTTGTTTTCAAATGACACGGGTAGTACTAATGTCGTTGTCTAAAAGAGTTACAAAACTACATGTAAAATTCGAAAGAAGGTGTTGATCACGATGGAAAATAAACGAAAAAGTAAAATTACGAATGTCTTTATCACCTCTGTCATTTTCTGTGTGCTCTTTACCATATGGGGAATCTTGCCTGAATCACTCATTGGTGCCGCAAATCTTGGCAATGTCACAGGCATCGCTCAAAACTTTGTTTCGAACGGCTTCGGCTGGCTTTATCTTTTTGGTATGAGTGCCTTTTTATTAATTGCCATCTTTTTAATTTTTTCACGTTTTGGTTCAATCCGACTCGGTAAGGACTCCGATCGTCCCGAGTACGGTCTTATCTCATGGTTCGCGATGTTATTCAGTGCCGGCATGGGGATTGGTTTAGTCTTTTGGGGTGTCTCAGAACCACTGACCCATTTTCATACCCCCCCGGTCGCAACAAATGATTTAACAGAAGCTGCTCCACTCGCCATGCGTTATTCCTTTTTCCACTGGGGTCTGCATCCGTGGGCACTCTACGCGGTCGTCGCCCTCGCCATCGCTTACTCGACGTTCCGTAAAGGACGTCCGGCCACAATCGGTGATACCGTTGCTTCCCTGATGAAACCGAAGTACGAAGCGGCCGGTAAAGGAACAGTTGAAGTACTTGCCATTGTAGCTACGGCATTTGGTGTTGCCACGTCACTCGGTCTCGGAGCCCAACAAATTTCAGGTGGACTTCACTTCCTTGTCGACGGCATCCCGAACTCCTTCATGACCCAATTAATCATCATTTTAGTCGTATCCGTCCTCTATATGATGAGTGCCGCTTCCGGTCTTGATAAAGGAATCGTCCGCTTGAGCAACGCCAATATTGTCTTGGCGATCCTCTTGATGGTTGGGGTTCTGTTCCTCGGACCGTTCAGCTTCATCATGGATCTGTTTGTTCAAACGACAGGTGCTTACTTGCAAAACCTACCGACAATGAGCTTCCGGGCGTCAGCCTTCAATCCCGATGAACGGGGATGGATCAATGACTGGACAATCTTCTACTGGGCATGGTGGATTTCCTGGTCGCCGTTCGTCGGAACGTTCATCGCCCGTGTCTCAAAAGGACGGACAATTCGTGAGTTCGTACTTGGCATCATGCTGGTACCGACAATTTTCGGTCTGCTCTGGTTCTCTGTTTTCGGTGGATCTGCGATTTGGAACGAACTGTTCAACAATGTTGATCTCATTTCAACGGTCAACGAAAAAGGAGTCGAAACCGGTATGTTCGCCTTGTTCGAAACATTCGGTGGTCTCGAAACATTCCTCAGTATCATTGCTGTCTTCTTGATCACGACGTTCTTCATCACGTCTGCCGACTCCGCGACGTACGTCCTCGGGATGTTATCTTCCGGCGGTAGTCTGTTGCCGAGTCTCCGCATCAAATTGACATGGGGAATCATCCAGTCGTCAATCGCAGCTGTTCTTTTGTACGCAGGCGGACTCAGCGCCTTGCAGGCCGCAGCTGTCCTTGCCGCCTTCCCGTTCATCTTCGTTGTCGGGATGATGGTGATTGCCCTGTTCATGGATCTGTCCAATGAACCGGATGCTGCGAAATCAGCCGACGAGTTGAAAAAAGAAGCCTAACTGCAGTCAGACCCTGTCTTCCGTCAGGCGGAAGTCAGGGTCTTTTTGGTATGCTGAATACAAGAAAAGGGGTGAGGACTTGCGCGTCAAGAAAAAATGGTTTATTCCCATCGGCATTCTCGCTCTCAGTAGCTGGTTTTTGTACCGGGAAAATAATCAAATCGACACGACGGCAGTAACGGTCCAATCGGATAAACTGCCTGCCGCGTTTAATGACTATAAGATTTTACAGATTGCCGATCTGCATGGTAAATCCTTTGGTTCCCGTCAAAAGGTTCTTTTGAAAAAAGTGAATAAACTGCAGCCGGATGTCATCTTAATGACCGGTGACTTGATTGATTCAAGACGTAATGGAGAAGAAGAAGCACTTCAGCTGATGAAACAGCTGATACCGGACTATCCGGTCTATTTCGTGACAGGCAATCATGAAGTCCGTCTGAATTTGACGATTTTACCGAAGCTTGAACGACTTGGCGTCACCGTCCTTCGAAATACGTCCGTTCCGCTTGAACGAGACGGTCAGTTCATTGAGTTGCTTGGAATTGACGATCCGACGACGACCCGTTGGAGTGAAGGGCTGCAGGAGCCGGATGGCATCCGGCAAAGTCTCGATCAAGCCCAGTCGACTGCTGATCCCCGTGCTTTTCAACTATTGATGGCGCACCGTCCGGAATATTTACCGTTGTACGCGGAACGGAAAGTCGATTTGGTGTTATCGGGTCATGCCCATGGCGGACAAATCCGGTTACCGTTCACGGACGGCATGTATGCTCCCGGTCAAGGCTTTTTCCCTGAACTGACAGCTGGACAGCATACGATGGAGAACACACGGTTGATCATCAGCCGTGGGCTCGGCAACAGCTTATTTCCGTTCCGAATCTTTAATCACCCTGAGTTAATTGTCGTGACGTTACGCAGATAATCAATCAAAAAAGTGCCAACTCTTTCACAGAGTCGGCACTTTTATTTTTAAGTGAGCGCTTCATGCAACTCAGGTTCAGCATTTTCCCACATCTCCGGTTTATGTGTTTGCAGGAAGTCACGCAACAAGTGTTTCGATGTATCGTCCATATGATCGACGACAATCCGTCCTTTTAACGATTTATCCATCTTATTGACATGATCTGCTAAAATCTTAAAGCCGCGTCGTGCTTCGACATCAACTAACAGGTCACACGCTGCGACGCCACCGTAATAAAATCCTTCCGGTTTCCGGCCAACCGTCACCCAAACGATCCAGTACAGCTTTCCGTTTGGTGAATCCGCCTTGTCCGTCGTGAATTTAATCCGTTTCTCGATAGCTGCTTTCGCATGCATCGCACCCATATCAATATAGGCTTCACCGTCTTCCGGCGAGATGATGACCGGTGACATGCTGTTCAGACTGAGTGTTCCGACACCAAATCCACCATGCCCGTCCGTTGAGTTATCTGAAATGATATTGAAGTTAATTTTCTTTTCCATCGTTTACTTGTCCCCTTTTACTACTGTTGCTTCTATCATACCGCATCCAACAGTCGGTGCAAGCCTTCGTTTACCGCTTGAGTGTCTCAAGCTGCTCCCGGGTGACACGACGGATCGTTGGTAACCGCAGACATTCGAGGGACGTGAGTTCTTCATGAGCGGGTGGATTCAACTCTTCCAGTTGCACCAATGCCCGGTCATACAACGTTTGCGAGGCACGACCGAACAGAACAATCCGCTCCAGTGATGAACATTTCGAACGAATCGCCCGTAATTGCTTGGCCAGTTCCCGAATCCGCTCTGCCAACTCGTCTTCAATATCAGGTGTCGGTTTACGATTTTGAAAAATCGGCTTGAAGCGGTCCTCATCCCGAAGCAACGTCAACATCCCGTAGCGTTTTGCTTCTTCATTTCCGACAAGCGCTGCCAATTCCTTATCCGTCACGAGCCGTCCAAACGGAATATTTTGATCAAATAAGACATCTGCGACTTCGAGACCTTTTGCGCCTGATAACGGGTATGTGTTGTCTTCTGGTAAAGCGCGGTCAAAAATCAGTAGCGTATGGATTTTTTTACGAATCACCGGTTCCATCTCCATGCCTTCACCTCATCCTCATCATTTATTAAGTACTACTTCTTGCTTCCGACAGACTATTCCTGTTCTATACCCATCTTTTTCAATTTCAATGTGCGGTTTGACGGAACCCGGGTGGCGTACGGTATACTGAGGGCGTATTGTACTTATGCTAAGAGGAGGAATCTGACATGCCTTACGTTACTGTTAAAATGTTATCCGGACGCACAGTGGAACAAAAACGTGCTTTGATCGAAAAAGTCACAGCAGCCGTTTCTGAATCCGTCGATGCGCCAAAAGAAAATATTACGGTTTTCATCGAAGAGATGGAGAAAACCGATTACGGTCAAGCCGGCGTCATGTTCGCCGACAAATAAACACTTTTCAGGAGGAACGATTTAACCCGTCGTTCCTCCTGTTCCATATACTTATCACAGGAAGGATGAATCATCATGGCAAAAGTCAGCTTACTTGGGGCAACCGGACGTACAGGACGGCCTTTACTGGATTTACTATTGGAGAAAGGACATGACGTCCGGGTCCTTGTCCGATCGGAGCAGCATGGACTACCTGACCATCCCCACTTGACGGTTATAAAAGGAGATGCGACGGATGCAGACGATCTCGAACGGGTCATCGCTGGGACGTCTGCCGTCTTCAGCTGTTTAGGAACCGATCAAAAACAAATTCTTTCTGTTGCGGTTCCAAACCTCATCATTAAAATGAAAGAACAGCAAATCGAACGAATCGTGTTCGTCGGAACGGCCGGCATCCTTGATGCTTCGGAAGAACCGGGAAAATATCGTTTCCAATCCAGTGAATCCCGTCGTCGCTCGACGATTGCAGCTGAAGATCATCTCAAAGCCTACTTGACGTTAAAAGACGCAGATGTCGACTATACCATCATTTGTCCGACACAACTCGTCGAAGAAGATGCGATCGAGGACGTCTTGATTGAATCCAATCGATTCACCCACGAAACCGGTCCAATCCCCCGCATCAATGTCGCCCGCTTCGCTTATGACGTTTACGATGAAGGGCTGTTCCATCGCGAACGGGTCGGAATTGCTTCACGCGGCTAAAAATAGTAGAAACCAAAAGCAGGACCCGATTTTCTAGTCGGGTCCTGCTTTGTTTTAAGAAATGACAGATCTGCCATTCGTATGCGATTTAGAGTAAGATACTGACGACGATTGCCGTCAAGACACTGACGAGTGTTGCTCCGTAAAGCAATTTCAGACCGAAGCTCGCTGCAACACTTCCTTGGCGGTCGTCCAGTCCTTTAACAGCACCTGCGATGATCCCGATTGACGAGAAGTTAGCGAATGAAATTAAGAAGACCGAAACGATTCCAAGTGTCCGTGCCGAGAATTCTTTTGCGTATTCAGGCAAGCTGAGCATCGCGACGAATTCGTTTGTAATCAACTTCGTTGCCATGATGCTACCGGCACTGACTGCTTCCGCCCATGGAATCCCCATGATGAAAGCGAATGGTGCAAAGATGTAGCCGAGAATATCCTGGAACGAGATGCCGAGAACCATCAAGAAGATATCATTGACCATTCCGATCAAAGCATTGTATCCGATCAACATCGCGCCGACGATGATTGCGACTTTGAATCCATCCATGATGTATTCGCCGAGCATTTCGAAGAACGTTTGTTTTTCTTCCACGATTTCCAAGATGTCTTCTTTTGGATCAACTGTATACGGATTGATGATTGAAACGATCATGAATCCACCAAACAGGTTCAAGACGATTGCTGTGACGACATATTTCGGTTCGACCATCGTCATGTATGCACCGACGATTGACATCGAAACTGTCGACATCGCAGACGCACATAATGTATACAGACGGTGAGGCGGTAATTTACCAATTTGCTTTTTAACCGTGATGAATACTTCTGATTGACCGATCGCTGCTGACGCTACGGCGTTATATGACTCAAGTCGTCCCATTCCGTTAATTTTCGAAAGGACGAACCCGACTCCGCGCATTAAGAGCGGCAGGATTTTCGTGAACTGCAAAATTCCGATTAAAGCCGAGATGAAAACGATTGGCAACAGGACGTTGATGAAGAATGGTTGCGCGCCTTCGTTCGCTAATCCACCGAAGACAAAGTTGATACCGATCGCGGCATAACTGAGCAATTTTTCGAAGACTTGAGCGATCCCTTTAATGACGATATAGCCGAATGACGTGTTCAACAGAATGTATCCCAGGACAAGCTGAAGCACTAGCATGACCGCAAGCGGTTTCAATTTGATGCTTTTACGATTACTGCTGACAAGGTATGCCAAACCAAACACGATGACAAGTCCCAGTATTGCGATTAAATATTTCACGAACTATCCCTCAATCCATAGTTTATTTTATCAGTTGTACATAAGTACGAGGTCTGACGTTCAATCTCTTTCCCAAGTACTACAATAATCAACATTCGGAAGAACTGCAAGGGGTAAAGTTCATTTAGTAACCGCTTTCGTCATTTTCATAAACTTTCAATACAATGTTTTCCATCCGTTCCCGAACATTGCCCTGACTGATGTTTGCCTTCCCATATGCTTTCCAACCGGGATAAACATCGAGGGTGTCCGGTTCAAAATCAAAAACAGCGGTTAAATCCCATTTCCGATCGTACGAAAATCCACTGCAAGCAATATATTCAGCTAAAAATTGATCTGCTGCTTCGACCGATTCAAGCAACGCCAGATTTAATCGGCAATAGGCGACATCTGCTTCAATGGGTCCAACACAGCCACTAATCCAATCGACTACGTTATACTTTTCAGCTGATTCGTATAACACATTGACCGGATGAAAATCGCGGTGGATGAATCGAACTTGTTGACTCGTTGCCGGCGGTTCTGCCACAGCCCGTTGCCACATCTCCTTTTGAACTGCCCAAAAAGGAACCGTTCGCTTTGTCACGTATGGTGCATACCGGTACAAGGCTTCTGGAACCGGCAGTTGATGAATCGCAACTAACGTTTTTGCCAATTGTTTGAGGTACGCTCGATTTAACGGTTCGAGTCGGACTTCTCCCGGTAAACACGTCATTTGAATCCATGGGGGAATCTCCCCCTCCCACGTCAATTGATAATTTTCGACATCCGGCCCTAATCTACCGGTCGCCCGTAACGCAAAGACCTCGTGCGCGACGAGGTCCGGTTCCTGTTTTAGCCAGGCAGGATTGGTATGAATTCGAAAAACACTATTCCCCGCTCGAAACACGTACGAGGAAGTCGCTCCTATTAAGGGGATAACCGCTTTCCCTTCCAAGCCGGCATACTTTAAGATGGTTGCGATGATATTGTTCATATTTCTTCTCCAAGTAACAATTGATCGATTTGCATCTTCTCGTTCGCAAATTCCCGTAAGTCATGCAGGATTTCCTGCGGGAAAAATAGCTTTTCATCCGTCTGACGTGAATTGGCAATCGCCTGAACGAGCGGCGAGACTTGCGAGATCTCTTTCATCTGACCATTTTTCATCTGCAGCATGATCGGTTGTTTACTGATTTCGCCATTATCTCCATATAAGTCGTACGGCAGGCGACTGAGCTTGTCTTCGAGCAGATAATAAGTGGGATCAAGCCCGATTTTTTCAAATAACGTACACAGTTTCTCATGGACACGCGCGCGCTTTTCTGCCGGATAATCCACATATTTAAATAATTTCCGGTCGACGAACCGGCGTGCCAAATCGCTTAATACGGCGTCCTCTTCCTCTGCCCACTGCTGGAAATAGAAGTAGACGATCGTCTCATCCAGTGCCAAATAATTCTTCAGCGACATCTGTTGTGTAAAAAGTGGACTTAAGTGGACCGGATCAATCGTGAAGGCATACCCGCCCGTATACAGTTCTTTTGCCCGCTCAAGAATCGCTTTTAATAAGTAATCGCTCGAACGCGTCACGGGATGGAGATAGACCTGCCAGTACATCTGATAACGCCGCATGATGTAATCTTCGATCGAATGCATCCCGGACTGCTTGACGACCATCTGATTCGGTGCCGGACGCAGGACACGCAACATCCGTTCGAGATCAAACTTTCCGTAACTGACACCGGCGAAATGTGCATCCCGCAACAAG
Source organism: Exiguobacterium sp. R-39 (assembly GCF_049942815.1). Lineage (NCBI taxonomy): Bacteria > Bacillati > Bacillota > Bacilli > Caryophanales > Exiguobacterium > Exiguobacterium sp. R-39. The sequence continues at coordinate 248,830 of NZ_CP187965.1, read as the reverse complement.
TAATCCATCCGGTCGACATCGAGCTGGGAACTGATCATCGTCACAAGCAATTGATTAGGATGGGTTTTGTTGATGATTGACGCGACTTCTTCTGCAAATCCTTCCCCGACCTGATCGAGGACCTGTTTGATTTCTGTATCCCCAAGGATAATCCGTTCCGTCCATTCTTCATGATCAACACCAAAGACGTTTTCAAAGGCATGGGAAAACGGACCATGACCGACATCGTGCAAGAGTGCGGCGACGAGTGTCAATTCGCGGTACTGATCGTCCCAATCGGCGCGACCATTAAAGACATCAATCAATTGACGGGTAATCTCGTACACGCCAAGCGAGTGATGAAAACGGGTATGCTCGGCTCCATGGAACGTCAAAAATGATGTGCCGAGCTGTTTAATCCGGCGGAGACGTTGAAATTCTTTTGTTCCGATTAATTGCCAAATCAATTGGTCGCTGACATAGATGTAGCGATGAACGGGATCCTTGAATACTTTTGTTTCTTTTAGCTGTCCCAGTGACTGATACATACACTCTCTCCTTTAGTAGCTCGTTCTCGATCGGTATAGTTCATAGTTCGGTTTGAAACGGTCCGTTCCTGTTGCTTCACTGGCTTCTTATTAAAAAGTTTACACTGCCGTATGCTATAATAATGTCGCAAATCTAGAAAAAAAGGAACGAGCCTATGGGAATCGAACTCTTAAAACAAGAACATTATCGTATTTTTGATCAAACGTCACTCGGAAACACCTTTCATGCCACACAATCGTTTGCGATGGACGATACATTGTGCGCCTCCGTCGCTACAGAGGGTGCCGCCATCCGCTCCTGGGTCCACCATGAAACGGTTGTCCTTGGGATTCAAGATGCGCGTCTCCCTCATCTCGATGATGGAATCGACGTCTTACACGCCCATGGTTTTCAACCGGTCATCCGCAATTCCGGCGGGCTGGCCGTCGTAATCGATGCCGGTGTCCTGAACATCTCGCTTGTCCTCCCGGAACGCGGTGGAATCGATATCGACAGCGGCTATGAAGCAATGCTCGCCCTTGTCCGGCAGATGTTCGCCGAAGAAACCGATGCCATCGTCGCCGGTGAGGTCGTCGGATCATATTGCCCCGGATCCTATGATTTATCGATTGCCGGCAAAAAGTTCGCCGGTATTTCACAGCGGCGTGTCCGCGGAGGCGTCGCGGTTCAAATTTACCTCTGCGTGAACGGCAGTGGCAGTGCCCGGGCGCAACTTGTCCGTGATTTTTATGCTGCCGCCCTACAAGGAGAAGCGACCAAGTTCGTGTATCCGACAGTCGTTCCCGAAACAATGGCCTCTTTGGAAGAGCTGTTGCAACTCCCCTTCACGGTCGAAGACTGCTTGGTACGTGTTTACCGCTCCTTGATGGAACTTGGCGCGACACTCACACCGTCCGTCTTGAGCGAGGTCGAGAACGAACGCTTCGGTGTAAACCTGGGTCGGATGTTGGATCGAAATGAAAAAGTCCTAGGTTGATAAAGGAGAGAACGAACATGGTACGTTTTATTACTGACAGCGGTGCTGATGCACCTAAAGAATTACTAGACGCTTACGGCTTCACCGTCATGCCGTTCGGCGTGTTGATTGACGAAGAGACATTTTTCGACGGCGAATCGATTTCACCGGTCGAATTATATGAAAAAATGCGGAACGGGGCGGCACCAAAGACGTTTCAAGTAGAAGTGTCACGGATGGTCGAAGTCTTTACAGAACACTTTAAACAAGGTGAATCGTTCATCTATCTGGCTTTCTCAAGCGAACTATCCGGTACGTATCAAACCGCAACGATGCTCGCAGCAGAACTTGCTGAAACGTATCCGGATGTCCCCTATGCCATCATCAACACGAAAACAGCCTCGACCGGTCAAGGACTGTTCGTGTTAGATGTCGCTGAATTTGCGAAAACCCATTCGTTTGAGGAAACAAAAGCGTGTGCCGAACAAAAAATCAATACCGTCCGTCATTTGTTTACTGTCGAATCGCTCGAATACCTGATGCGGGGCGGCCGTGTTTCGCGGGCCAGTGCTTTCATCGGTGGTTTACTGTCGATTCTTCCACTTTTGACGGTCGAAGACGGGAAACTGATTCCAAAAGAAAAGATCCGCGGTCAGAAAAAAGTCATGAACCGGATTGTCGAATGGATGGAAGAAGCACGTCCATCCATTGATGGACACCGGATAATCATCGGTCATGGCGATTCAATCGAACGGGCGGAACAACTGAAACAGTTGATTGAATCCCAATTCTCACCGAGTGAAATCCTGATCACAGTCGCTGGAGCCGCGATCGGTTCTCACACCGGTCCCGGATTAATCGTCATCGGTTATGATTTACCGGCCTGATTCATCATTAAAAAATCCGAATGTCCCCACCTCTTCTTATTGACAGAGGGATGGGAGCATTCGGATTTTTTGTTACCTGGTACAATCGTTTTATTCGGTTAGTCCTGTTGGAGTCCGTTCTTTTCCCGGCTCAAAAAGTCCGAGCAACAAAAAGCGGAACATGACATACACAAACAAGAGCAATGTCACCCATTCAAATAATAAATAACCAACGCCTTGAAGCGATAACCCCGACCGGATTTCATTCCACCAGTAAGGGATATCTGTCGTCAACAGACCGAACAGACCGGCCGCCGCTGCTTCCGCGCGCGTCAGCGGATGGCGGAGCGAGTACGAGACACGTTTTACATTAAAGATTGAGTTAAACCCGCCCTCTGATGTATAGCCTTTATACAGCCCGAACGCCACACCGAGCGCTACAAGGACGAGTGTCGAAAGCGGGAAAACAAGATTCACCGCGACCAGTAAAAGCAACGCTGTCAAGACAACGTTCGGTTTCATTCAGACTTCGTTCCCGACGTCACCGGTTCCCCTTGATTTAAGTTGACCGTCAACGGTTTCGCCGTTCCTTTACCCGAGAAGTTTTCAATCAAGTCTTTCACGTCGATGCCGGATGATGCTTTAAGTGTTTCCTGCAACGAAGCCATCAAATCGGTGGCATATCCGGTCACCCGGTTTGCTCCGCCGCCCTCGCCGCTCCCTGTATCAACGACTGTAATCTTGTCGATGTTGCCGAGTGGTGCTGCGACCTGTTTCGCATATTCCGGCATCATCCGGACGACCATGTCGAGAATCGCCGCTTGTCCGAACTGTTCGAATGCTTGCGCGATCTTTTCTTTCGCTTCCGCTTCCGCGAGACCTTTCAGACGGATGATATCCGCTTCCGTCTCCCCTTGCGCCCGTTCGGCTTCCGCTTTCGCCAGACCATCGAGACGAATCCGTTCGGCGTCGGCTTTCGCAGAGGCTTCAATCCGGTATTTCGTCGCATCGGCTTCCGCATATTGTTTCGCCCGGTCGGCCTGGGCCGCCTGCTCGATGGAGTAACGATCGGCGTCGGCCCGTTTTTTGACTTCCGCATCGTATTGTTTCTCGCGGCGGAGAATTTCACGTTCTTCGAGCTCGATTTGTTTCTGACGTTCGATGATTTTGATCTGCATTTGTTGTTCCGTGACTTCCTGCTGAGCGCGGGCATTTTCAAGGTCATACGCTTGGTCGGCTTTTGCTTTTGCGATATCCTGCTCGCGGCGGTAATCGGCCATCTTCAGTTGATTTTCTTTTTCCGCTTCCGCAATTTCCGTTGCCCGTTCGAGTTCCGCTTTTTTCGCATCTTTTGAAGCTTCCGCCCGCTTGATCCGTGTTTCTTTTTCTGCGTCGGCTGTTGCGATATCGGCATCGCGGCGGACCTGGGCAATCCGCGGTTTCCCGAGTGATTCCAAATAACCGTTTTTATCGCGGACGTCTTTGATCGTGAACGAGACGATGATCAGTCCCATTTTCGCTAAATCCTGTGACGCGACACGTTGCACTTCCTGTGAGAATTTATCACGGTTTTTGTAAATTTCTTCGACTGTCATCGAACCGAGGATTGACCGTAAGTGCCCTTCAAGGACTTCCCGTGCTTCGCCTTCCCGGTCTTCTTTTGATTTACCGAGGAATTGTTCGGCTGCCGTCGCGATTTCAGAAATCGAGCTGCCGATTTTGATGATTGCTGTCCCGTCTGCCATGACCGGAACACCCTGCTCTGTATAGACTTCCGGTGTCGTCACTTCGAGCTTGCTCGACAGCAGACTGAGCGGGGATGCTTGTTGAAAGACAGGTAAGATAAACGCTCCGCCGCCACGAATGATTTTGACCCGGTTGCCGGATTCATCAGTGTTGACGGTCGGACTGTTCCCGAGATAACTCCCGGACACGATCAACGCTTCTTCCGGTCCGACTGTGCGGTACTTTGTGACGAATAAGGCGATCAGCGCTAAAATCAGTGCGCCGGCTATGATTGCTACAATAATAATCGGATTCATGAAAACATCTCCTCTTTCCACTGCGTAGGATAGGTCATGACATGCGCCACGCCTTGTTTAATTTCAATGATGATGACTTTTGTTCCTTGTGCCAGAGCCGGACCTTCAAAAAGAACGGCGGATTTGGCAATCCGTCCTGACACATCATCGACGAGAATTTCACCGTAGCCGTCCTCCGGAATCGGGAGGATGACGATGGCACTGCGTCCTTCAAGCGTCTGTTCCGAAAAACTGATGGATTGCTCCGCTTTCGCAAGCGGTACAAAAATGAATAAATGCAACAAAGACGTCAAGATGAGACTGATACCGGCACTGATCAGCAAAATAACGAGCGAACCAAGTGACGTCAGATGCTCGAGTCCAAATCCAAAAGCAGATGTCAAAATGACAAAGGACAGGATTAACGTCGGATGAAAGATTTGATCAATACCGGGAATCAAGTCTGAAAAAACGACAGACAGTAAAACACCACAGGCCGCAGCGGCAAGGGCATACAGATAAAGCGTACTAACGTCCATCTTCGGTCACCTCGATAAACGGATTCGATCCGTACAGTTGCCGGTAAGCTTGAAGGTACGCATGACGATTTTCTTCATATAACAATTCGGCTAATTCTTTTTCCCGTGGACTGTCTGCTTCCTGACATCTGCGGGCATACTTTTTTTGTGCCGCGTAATGCCGCGCCAATAAACTCTCCAGTGTCCTCTGATTCTTCGGTTCAGATACCGGCCGTGTATCCGAAAGAGATCGTTTTTTCATCCGCCTGCTCCTCTCTTCTTTGCTGAGCTCCTCTTTATTTACGGTTTATTTTTGGAAATAGTTTCAAAATCCACTGATTTTTTCTGACAGCATTTCTTCCAATACAGTCTTCAACAAAAAAACCGATTTCCTCAAAAAGGAATCGGCTTCATTGAATGCATCTTTTTATTGATTTCTTCGGACAATCAGTAAGGTATACACGAGCAATGCCAGACAATCAAGTGTCATGATGATCAAGCCCATCGGCAACGCCGACTCTTCCCCCATCACGCCAACGAGTGGCGAGACGAGTGAGCCGACAAGCATCGGCAACAGACCAAGCAATGCCGAAGCACTTCCGGCCGTCGAACCGTAGTTTTGCATCGCCAAGGTAAAACCGAGCGTCGAAATCATCCCGACACTCGAAACGACGAAGAACAACGGAATCATAACGAGAATCAAGGAGTCGGATAACGTCAGCGCAAGAAACAGACAGATCCCGGCTAAGGCGACGACCGTCAAGGCGATCCGCATCATTTTCTCACTGTCGACGCGCCCGGCCAACCGTCCGGCCGTTTGGGCAGCCAGAATGATTCCGATCCCGTTCAGACCGAACAGAAAACTGAATTGTTGCGGACTCGCCCCGTAGATGTTTTGTAAAACGAACGGGGAACCGGAGATATACGCAAACATCGCACCCATCGCAAACGCTTGGGCAAAGGCATACCCGATGAAGGTCCGGTCTGACAGCAAGCGTCCAAACGTCCCGAAGGTCGTCTTCAAATTCCCTTCGACCCGGTGATGAACCGGCAGGGTTTCCGGCAACCGGAACGCGACTGCAATCAGCATCAACGTACTTAAGATGGCAAGCAGATAAAATACGACGCGCCAGTCGCCGAACCGCAAAATTTGGCCCCCGATGATCGGCGCCAAAATCGGTGCCGTTCCGTTGACCAGTGATAACGCCGCAAAAAACTTCGTCAATTCTGGCCCTTCGAACAAATCCCGGACGATCGCCCGCGAGATGACGATTCCGGATGCACCGGCTGCTCCTTGAACGAAACGTAAAGCAATCAAAATTTCAATCGTCGGCGCAAAGGCACAGGCGAGCGATGCCAGTAAATAGGCAAATAAGGCCAATATCAACGGACGTTTTCGTCCCCGGACATCACTGAGCGGACCGACGATGATCTGCCCGATTGCCATCCCGAGCATACAGGCGGTCAAGCTTAGTTGAATCGAGGAAGCACTGGCGCCAAATGAACGTGACATGTCCGGAAATGCCGGTAAATACATGTCAATCGAAAGTGGACCGAGTGCGGCGAGTGATCCTAAAATCAGGATTAGGGTCAATCGTTTGGTTTGAATCGGTGAAGTGTTCGTCATGATTTTCCTCCTTCCTATTAAGATGTCACGTAGTCTAAATCGTGTAAGACATAAGCTAAAAAGAAGACGACGGATGGATTTTCATAGGCCGTTTGGACTTTCTTCAACTGGGCCCGGTAACCGGTCTCATATTCCACACCATTCAATTTTCGTTCCATGTTCATCTTGATCAACGCATCGAGCTTATCGACGACATCAACCATCTGTCCTTCGTACGTATCATCTTTTGCTTCGACGACGAACCGGTGAAATTCCTTTCGCATCGAGGACGGCAACAAATTGATCAACGCTTCGCCTTCCGTCCGTTCATACGCTTCAAAAGCTGCTGCCGTGACCGGGGTCGCATGTTTGACAGGTCCGAGGACATCGCCTGTTGTCCCTTCGACCAGGTCATGACACAACAGACGCGAAACGACTTCTGCCGTATTGATCTTCACACCGTATTTTTTGGACTCAATCAATCCGTTGAACAAACCGAGTGATGCCGCACGGAACGCATGTGTCGCATCATTGTCGTCAATCGTATTGAATCGTCCTTTCCAGCGCCGAATCGTATCCATCATCAAGACGTTGTCAATGAAACGTGACATGTCATCCTCTGCCCAAACTGACTCCGTCAACGTCCGAATTGAAAACAACGGATGAACCGATAGTGCCTCTTTGAGTTCATTCGCCTTGTCGAGGAAAAACGTCGATCCCGTCACTTCTGCTTCCCGTTTCGCAAACAGCATCGCATCAAACGTGTCGATTGCTTCGACCAGCTTTCCTTCTGTTGAGTCATCTTCTGCAAACACCAGATAATTCGTGAAATCCGGTTGAAGGGACTTCGACAGCAACGCAACGAGTTTTTCACTCGCCTGGCGCTCCATCGCCTGGATGTGGGCATGCAACGTCGGTTCTTTTTTTGTCCGGTGTTTAATCGGTCCCGTGATGACCTCGTTCATATCGTGGAACAAGGATTTTCCAAGCAACGTCAATCGATCGTATTTAGTATCTGCTACCTCTTCTTCAATATAACTCGCCATCAAACTGAATAAAGCGACACGAAAGCTGTGACTCGCCGCATTATCCGGAAAGCGAGGGGCATATTCGTCCCAACGCGGGACATTCTGCATCCGTGTCAACATGCGAATAAAATTACCGTTTTGCATCGTCATCTCTCCTCATAAAAAACGGACAGAGGAATGATGACCCTGTCCGTTTCTAATTATTATTCGTCTGTTTTCGTACCACTTCTAAACCAACCTAACACTAAAATCAAGACGAGTACAATCCAGAAAATCGATTGCCAAAGCGTACTTTCCGGGAATTCATGCGGTAAGACATGAATCGACGGATGCGCCAGTGTCATGACGACAAGCTTGACCCCGACCCACGCAACAAGCCAAAAGGCAGCTTCTTCGATTCCCGGCCGTTTTTGTAATAAGACGACAAACCAGCTGGCGAAGTAACGCATGATGACAAGTCCAATGATTCCGCTGAAGAAGACAACCCAGAATTGTCCTGTGTTCAAGCCGCCGATTGTTCCGCCGATCATTGGTAACGTCGTCGCCATCGCAACAGCTGCGAGCGTCGAGTCGACCGCGAACGCTAAATCCGAGAACTCGACTTTGACAACCGTCCACCAAAAGTTCGGCGACGCTTTTTGTGACGCCATTGCATCGGGAACCTGATGTTTGTTTGAACGTGCTTCGATAATCCCTTTGAAGGCAACATAGAACAAATAAATGGCGCCGAGTGCCTGAAGCTCCCAAATCGTCGCCAGGTAAGACGCGAAGAAAATCGCAACGAAGCGTAAAACAAGTGCTCCGATCAATCCATAAAACAATGCCTTTTTTCGTTGATCGTCCGGCAACGGACGCACGAGAACAGCCATGACCATGGCGTTATCAGCTGACAGCAGACCTTGTAAAATGATTAAAACAAGCCCAACCGTCGCATACTGTGTAATTAATCCAATATCCATAAAAACGAATCCCCTTTTTGTTCAGTAAGTTTATTATAAGGCCGCTTACCTAAAAGCAAAAGACTCAAGACTTAAATCTGACGGTTCTTTTTATCTGCTCTTCCGGATTAGTAGACAAAAAAAGACGCCCCTTGAAGGAGAGCCTAATTGAAATTACAGATTTTTTTCGACTTTCTTTTCAGCATCCGGATTTGATTTCGTCTTCGGAGAAGAGAACCAACCCCAGAGTGCGAGACCGACCATGACTGTCCAGAAGAAGATTTGCCACGGTGTGCTGTGGGCGAATCCTTCCGGAAGTTTCCATGCTTCGAAAATCGTACCTTCGATTGATGCATGGTATTTAGGGTGTTCGAGTGCGAGGACCGCAAGTTTTACACCGACCCAGGCAACGATGGCGAATGCTGCTGTTTCAAGACCCGGACGTTCCCCCAGTAACTTAACGAAGACGCGGGCTGCAAAACGCATCAGGACGACACCCATCAGTCCACCTGTCAAAATGACGACGAAGTGACCGGTGTTCAAGCCACCAATTTCACCTGTTCCCCAGTTCGGGAGCGCAACGGCAAGTGCGACGGCTGCCAAAATTGAATCGACGGCAAACGCGAGGTCGGCGAATTCAATCTTCGCGACTGTTTTCCAGAACTCGGCTTTAGAAACCGGCTCATCTGATTTCGGTTCTGCGTCGAGTTCATTTTCCGCCCCATGATTCTCACCGATTCGCCGGGCTTTGATCGTCTTATAAATATGCCGGAGTCCCATGATTAACAGGTAGGCGGCACCAAGTGCTTGGATCTGCCAAATATCGACGAGGAATGAGATTGCGAACAATGCTGCAAATCGAAGAACGAATGCTCCTGCTAATCCATAAAATAAAGCCTTTTTCTGCTGCTCGCCCGGTAAATGTTTTACCATGACGGCCAAGACAAGTGCGTTATCTGCCGAAAGGAGTCCTTCTAACGCGATTAAGACGAGGACAACCCAGGCATATTGAAGTACTAACTGCCAATCCATCTACTTCATTCCTTCCTAAGTTATGATTTTAAATTGAAAATCAAGTTTTCATTAGACACATCGTTTATGCGTTCATATGAACATATACTATAGGATAATATACCCGATTGCAAGCAAGTTATACCTGAAAATAAGCAAACTGTTTCTTCCGAGCCTTGTAAGTTTTGTTTTTAGGAAGGTTCGTGATAAAATTCATAGCAACGATACGTCGCGACAACACATTCACGGAATCATCAGACTTGCTCGTCTCTAGCATTCCTGTCATGTTATTACTACTTGCATTACTACAAAAGGACAAAGGGGCCGATATGAATGTCTACCTACCCGGTTACACTGCCAACCAAAGAAGAGCGCCACAAGCTGTTTGGTTCTGTTCCTCCCATTAAAGGGACAAAGCCGACTGAAAAAGATAAAATGATCGACTTGCAAAATACACCGAAGAATTTCCTATTCGCACTCGATGCTGTAGGAATTTCAAACGTCAAACATCCTGTCGTCATCCAAGACGGCGAATCGACACAAGCAACTGTCGCGACATTCGAACTGTCTACTTCGCTTGTTCAAGACCGTAAAGGGATCAACATGAGCCGTTTGACGGAACAACTTGATCAGTACCATAACGAGGGGTGGGTCATCACGAATGAATCCCTCATCCAATTCGCACGTGAACTTGCTGAGCGGATGGAACAGACCGAAGGACAATTGACCATCCGTTACCCATGGTTCTTCACACGTAAAGCGCCTGCAACAGGACTCGGCGGATTGATGAATGCCGAAGTCTGGCAAACAGTCAGCGTCGACACAGAAACAAACGAAGCGACCTTGTCTGTCGGTCTGACGATTAACGTCACGACACTTTGCCCATGTTCAAAGGAAATCAGCGAATACAGCGCGCATAACCAACGTGGTTACGTGACAATGGAAGCTTCATTACGCGATGAAGCGGATGATTTTAACTGGAAACAAGAACTTCTTGATGCAGCAGAATCAAATGCATCGGCACCTCTGCACCCGGTCCTGAAACGTCCGGATGAAAAACGTGTCACAGAGATGGCCTATGAAAACCCACGTTTTGTCGAAGATATGGTGCGCCTAATCGCCGCTGATCTTTACGAAATGGATGCCATCGCGTCGTTCTTCGTCGAATGCCGCAACGAAGAAACGATTCACCAGCATGATGCGATTGCACGCATCACCTTTGATAAAGATGCACAGTAATCTATAAGGAAACTCCAACCAATCCTCGGATCGGTTGGAGTTTTTTTCGTTGTCCTCCTTTTCGGTAACGTTTACACTTAGGACGAATGGAGGGATGTCATGTTTGAACTCATACCCTTTTTACTGGAACGACTCGGAATCATGATCATTTTAGCGTTCATCCTCGCCCAGTGGGGACCGACAAGGCGTTTACTGAAACAGCCTGAAGCCGGCTGGCAGTTCGGGTTGTTGATTCTGTTTTTCGCCACATACGGGATTTTGAGTAACTACACCGGTGTCAAAGTCGATTTGGCCAAGTTTTTACCGCACACCTGGCTCGAACAGGTCGATGGTACATCGGCTATTGCGAATACACGGACGATGATTGTCGTCATCAGTGGATTGCTCGCCGGTCCACTCGGCGGCACGATCACCGGTCTGCTCGTCGGTGTTCATCGTTATACACTCGGTGGTTTTACCGCCTTTGCTTGTGCTTTATCGACTGTCGTCGCAGGAGGTGTCAGTGGCTTACTCCGTCCTTACTGGCGCGATCGTCTCGGCAGCCAAGCGTTATTACCGATTTGTCTGACCGGCTTTTTAATGGTTTTCGAAATGTCTTTAATTCTTCTGTTGTCCGATCCGTTTCCAGCTGCCCTCGAACTGGTCCAGTTCATCTTTCTTCCGATGACCGTCGTCAATGTCCTTGGAGTATGGCTGTTCTTATCAATCATCCGTCTCGCAGCGCGGGAAGAAGAGCATGTCCGGGCCCGTGAAGCGGAACGCTCCCTGCATATTGCGGATTTGACCTTACCGTATTTGACACGCGGCTTAAATATCCAAACGGCTGAAGCCGTTGCCGATATCTTGTTACAACAAACACGCGCCGATGCCGTCTCCTTGACCGATCAATCGGTTATTTTGGCACATATCGGCGTCGGCAGTGACCACCATCGATCCGGCGGGCACTGGACGACCCGTCCGACGGAACATGTCCTGACAGACGGACAACTCCGCCTCGTCACTGATCAGGATGAGATTGGCTGTCCGAAAGCAGACTGCCCGTTACAAGCCGGAATCATCGCGCCGTTGACGATCGGTGAAACGACGATCGGGACATTGAAGGTTTATTATCCTCACCCTGAATTACTCGATGCGGTCGAAGTCGAATTGATCGAAGGACTGGCGAAGCTCTTTTCGACCCAACTCGCTCTCGGCAAAGCGGAACGGCAAGCCGGTTTATTAAAGGATGCCGAAATCCGCGCACTCGAAGCGCAAATTCATCCGCACTTTTTGTTTAATGCCATCAATACGATTTATGCGTCGTGCCGGACAGATGTTGAACAGGCCCGGACATTACTGCTGGAACTGTCGACCTTTTTCCGCAGCAATCTGCAAGGCGCCCGCTCGACGAAAATTCCATTGCAAAAGGAACTGGAACATATCGAAGCCTACATCTCGCTTGAAGCTGCCCGTTTTCCCAGCCGTCCGTTCGTTGATATTGATTTAGAGGAAGGCACAGAACAACTACTCGTTCCTCCGTTTATTCTCCAACCGTTAATCGAAAACGCCTTCCAACATGCGTTCAGTCCCGGACAAACCGGATATGTCGGTGTCACTGCCTGGTTGACCGCCGATCAATTGGTATTGGAAGTCGTCGATAATGGACGCGGGATTGAAGCGGAGCAACTCACACGCCTCGGCCGGGAAGTCATCGAATCGCGTGGCACCGGGACCGCCCTGTTCAATACTGCGGAACGAATCAAAAGCCTGTATGCCGAAAACGGTTCTTTCCGATTGACCAGTCAACCTGGAGAAGGTACGACCATTACCATCCATCTGCCGATCGAAACAGGAAAGGAGGCGCCGCATGCGCACGATCTTAATTGAAGATGAACCACTTGCCCGCGATGAACTACGGTATCATGTCGTCCGGGCCGGACTCGAAGTCATCGCCGAGACAGGACACGTCGGTGAGGCTGAACAACTCGTTCGGACGTTGCAACCGGATCTCGTGTTTTTAGATATCGAACTGATTGACGGGAGCGGGCTTGACGTCGCCAAACGTTTGCAATCGATGCCGCATCCGCCGGCGATTTTATTTGTGACGGCTTATGATGCCCATGCCCTCGAAGCGTTCGAACTGAACGCTTACGATTACATCTTAAAACCGTATGATCCGTCACGGATTATTCGGGCGATTGAAAAAATCATGCGAAAACCGGCGCTGAAAACACCGCGGATCGAACGATTGGCCGTCGAATCCGGAGAGCAGTTAAAATTGCTTTCCCCGCAGGATGTCGACTATATCGTCGCTGAAAGCGGAAAAACAAAAATCGTGACCCGTTCCGAATCCTATCCGTCAAATGATACGTTACAGGAACTTGAACGAAAATTATCGGATCACCGTTTTCTGCGGGTCCACCGCTCCTATCTCGTCAACCTGGCTGCCATCGAAGCGATCGAACCCTGGTTCAATGGTGCCTATACGATCAAGATCCAACAGATTGATGTACCTGTCAGTCGGACGTATGTCAAAGTCTTGAAGGAAGCTCTCGGTATCTGAGGGTTTTCTTTTTTCCGTTCATCCTTCTTTTTCGACATGTCATCGGTCAAAACGAACGGTTCATCCGCTTAACGAAAGAAAGCGCTTCCAAATCAAGTACACTTTTCTCATACCAGTTTATGAGGAGGTTCATACATGAGTGCTACACCAATTGTTATTGCCGTCATTTGTATTTTATTGATCGTTTATCGTCTTTATGGCACATTCATGGCTGTCAAAGTCTTAAAAATCAAAGAGGACCGGGAAACACCGGCCCATAAGTTTGCGGATGGAAAAGATTATGTCCCGACCAACAAATGGGTGTCGTTCGGTCACCACTTCGCAGCAATCGCCGCTGCCGGTCCGCTCGTCGGTCCTGTACTTGCTGCCCAGTTCGGCTACTTACCGGGACTGTTATGGCTCTTGATTGGTGCCGTCATCGGTGGCGCCGTCCACGATATGGTCGTCTTGTTCGCTTCGATGCGTCAAGATGGACAGTCGTTATCGGAAGTCGCTAAAAAAGAGCTTGGACCTGTCGCCGGTTTTTGTGCCGGTCTTGCGATGCTATTCATCATCACAATCACGATGGCCGGCTTATCAATGGTCGTCCTGCATGCCCTTGAGCACAATCCATGGGGAACATTCGCTGTCTTCTCGACCATTCCGATTGCAATGGGTGTCGGCATCTACTTACGAAAAGGCGGCAACCTCGCCTTGGCTTCAGTCGTCGGTTTCCTATTAATTCTTGCTGCGATTGGTTTCGGTCCCCAGTTGACTGACACGTTCATCGGAACATGGTTCGACCTGTCGTCACGTCAACTCGCGATTGCGTTACCGATTTATGCCTTCTTCGCTGCAGCACTGCCGGTCTGGTTGTTGCTTGCACCGCGTGATTACTTATCCAGCTTTATGAAAATCGGTGTCTTCCTGGCCTTGATCGTCGGTGTCTTCATCATCAACCCGGACATCCGCTTCCCGGCTTTCACGAAATTTGTCAACGGTGGCGGTCCCATCATTGCCGGTCCGGTCTGGCCGTTCATCTCCATCACGATTGCCTGTGGTGCGATTTCCGGCTTCCACGCCTTCGTCGGTTCCGGAACGACACCAAAGATGATCAATCGGTGGAGCGATATCAAACCGGTCGCCTTCGGTGCGATGCTTGTTGAGTGTCTCGTCGCTGTCATGGCTTTGATTGCCGCGACTTCCCTTGAAGTCGGTGATTACTTCGCCATCAACTCAACACCGGAAGTCTTTGCAACACTCGGGATGAGTACGGTCTATCTCGATGAATTGTCACGGGAAATCGGTCTCGATCTCGCCGGGCGGACTGGTGGAGCTGTTTCGCTGGCCGTCGGTATGACGTTTATCTTCCGGGCCATCCCCTGGTTCCGTGAAATTGCCGGCTTCTTCTTCCAATTCGTCATTCTCTTCGAAGCAGTCTTCATCCTGACAGCGATCGATGCCGGAACACGTGTAGCCCGCTACCTGATTCAAGATTTCTTCGGTGAATTTTACAAACCATTGAAACGTGTTGACTGGATTCCGGGTGCCATTTTTGCCAGTGCGCTTGGAACGTTCTTCTGGGGGTACCTGCTCTTCTCCGGCGACATCGGTTCGATTTGGGCCTTATTCGGTGTCTCGAATCAGTTGATGGCTTCCATCGGCTTGATCATCGGAACAACGATTATCCTGAAAATTGCCGATAAAAAAGTCTATGCGTTAACGACATTCATTCCACTTGTCTACCTGCTCGTAACGGTCACGTTCGCTGACATCTGGATGGTCGCCAATGTCTATGCAAACCCGGCCTCTGCCGGCTTCAGTATTCTGAATACGATCCTGTCGGTCACGATGGGCGTTTTAGCGATCGTCATCACGATTTCAGCTGTGCGGAAATGGATTGAATTGCTCAATTCACCGCGTTGGGAAAAAGTGAAAAAATCAGCTTAATCAAAACCGCTTGGATTGTACACGGATTTCGTGTATCCATCCAAGCGGTTTTTTTATTTACGAACACCCAAATCAGTTGCCCGAAGCGTACCCCATGGCGAGACATCGGCTTTGACCACTAATTTTTTTTCATCTTCGTATCCTTTTCCTGTTCCCTGCTCCACATAATACTGGTTCAATTGGGGAATCGTGACGTATTTGTCATAATAATCTCCGGCAACTGAACCAAAAAAGCGTTCATTCGAGATACGGTCAATCTTGGCATAACCATCAGAATCCGTCGTAAACGTAACGTAGACCAATCCTTTTTTAACGGAATCCGCCGGCTTCAAGTCAGGATACTGCAACATGACATATTCACCGTAGACCGGGCTAAACGGATCATACGGTTCGGCCCGAAAACGATAGCTGTCACCGAACCAGGAAATGGAATAAAAACTGAGGATCACACCGAGGACAACGATAATTTGCAGGACTGGAAACAGATACCGTTTCATGACGGAACCCCTCCTTCATGACGTTTTCGAATCCACCACAAGACACCGGCAATCAGGAAGACGAGCAATGCACCGACAAGGAAGAATAACGACATATCGAGGCGATCCCAGGCATAGATGAAATAAATCGTCAGTTGGACGGCGATGAAGTAAACGAATGGAATCGTCAGGCGACGACCTTGGCGCTCCTGCACAATCAAATAGACAAAGGCAATGATTTCGACGAGCGCAGCAATCAAGATGGCTTGTTCGTCAAACCAAAGGAATCCGAACAAACCGAGCGGCAAAATCCAAAGAAGCGGACGGAATCTTTGATAAATCAAATAACCGACTGCGAGACCAAAAACGGCAAGTGCGATGGCTTCTCCTAAAGGAATGACAGAGTCCGTTGTTTCCGCACGGACTGTTAAATAGATCAGTGAATTGATTGCGGCGACGATTAAATAGAGGTTGTATAAAAAATGACGGTCCTCTTCCTGTTTGACGACGAGTAACATCGGGACAAGCGCGAACAAGGTCCAAATCGGCCAAAGGACACCGTCGTAAGAGACAAGTGCAAACAACTCAAGTCCCGATACATAAAGAAATAACCAACTAAGAATGAGCGACGGGAAGGACTGGCTGAAATAAAACCAGGCAAGCGAAACGATCACGACGAAGACAATCGATGTCCAGTCGAGGAACGTGGCGTGCTCACTTCCGAATCCGCCAACTCCGGTAAATATATTCAAACCCGAGATGAATGCGAGAATGGCATAGACCGGATGACGCCACGTAAAGAAATGAGCCAGTGCAGCGAGAAAGACGGCCCAACCAATAAAGGAACCTTGCATGGACATATGGAAGCTCTGAACGGTAACGATGAGTGCTCCGGCAAAGGCAATTAATCCAAGAATTCGAAAAGCGACCGGATTCCAAATGGTACGCCGTTCCGATACATCTGCCAAAACATAACAACTGACCATGATGATCAAAACTAAACCGATTTTAATGAGGACAGGAATCACTTGCCAGTTGGCGGCTAAAAAACTGAGTAGTGCTAAACCGACAAATGTCAATCCGACAATCAACAACAGCGGAACACGTTTCTTTTTTTGGCGGTGGGCTTCATACTCTTTAATCCGTTGAATCGTCTCTGCGTCAATCAAACCAGCCTGTTGCCATTCCATTAATTTCGTCTGTCGTGCCATCACCAACACCTCCCGATTACAAGCTGCCAGGCTATATAAGTATTTTCCCGTTTCTTATTCTATTCAAGCAACATTCATCAGTAATCAGGTCGAAGATAACGTCTTTTTCAAAAAAACGACCGTTCCTGAAAGAGGACGGTCGTCTGCAGGTTATACTTTGAATCGCGATACGAGGACTTGCAATTCTTCCGCCATATCGGACAAGGTTTTTGCCGATTGCGAAATATCTTCCATCGAGCCGAGCTGTTCTTCCGTCGTCGCTGCGACGCGCTCTGATGCTGCAGAATTTTCATCTGCGATATGGGCGATTTCCGTTGCCGATGCCGAGACTTCCTGGACGTTGGCAGCAATCTCTTCGACCGTTGCCGTGACATCTTCGATCCGCGGTGTCATCTCTTGCGTCCGTAACATGATTTGTTTGAATCGAACGGCTGAATCTTCCGTCGTTTCGAGTCCTGCTTTCGTATGATGCGACACTTCTTTCATCAAGAAAACCGAACGTTCCGTTTCCTGTTTGATGTTTTGAATCAGGTGGGAAATTTGTTTCGTCGATTCCTGCGATTGTTCTGCAAGTTTCCGGACTTCACTGGCAACGACAGCAAATCCTTTGCCGTTTTCCCCTGCCCGTGCCGCTTCAATTGCAGCATTCAAGGCAAGTAAATTCGTTTGGGTCGCAATGCCGTTGATGACATCCACAATCTTGCCAATCTCATTTGAGCGATGCGCGAGCGACTGGATGACCTCACCAAAGTTCTCGACCGATGCATCGATTGCTTTCATCTGTTCCACGTTCTTCGTGACAGCTGCTGTCCCGTCTTCTGCTTCTGAAGCGGTTGCGCGCGACAGTTCCGAGACATTCGTTGAGCTCTCGGCAATCCGCATGACACCTGATGTGATGGCTTGCAGAGAAACGGCATTACCGTCGAGTTGTCGTTTCGATTGACCTGCCCCGGCGGCCATTTCTTGAATCGAACCGGCAATTTGTTCTGAGGCTGCCGTCGTTTGCGCCGCATTCGCCATCAGTTCTTCGGAAGAAGCCGCGACTTGGCCGATGGATTGATCAAGATTTGAGATGATACCACGCAGTGACAGAATCATCGTATTAAAGCTCTTGGCGACTTGGCCGATCTCATCATCCGACTCGACGACGACTTCCTCCGTCAAATCTCCTTCCTGGATTCGTTCCGCACTTTTCGTCAATCGGTTCAAGGGGCTGATGATCGAACGTAGGATAAAGAATAACAGGAGTGCAGCCAGGATGAACGTACCGGCAATGACACCTAATGTCGTCCATAAAATACCTGCTGTTTCATCCGTGATTTCGTAATCGTACAATGTCCCGGCAACTTTCCAGCCGGTCAGACCGTTCGTCATGAAGTCCATTTGTTTGTCTTCATCTTCAAATAAGTAAGAGAAGCGTCCTTCTTTTCCTGCATAAAGAGATCCAACCCAACTGCCGGATGCCGTTTCACCCGGTTTGAGTGTCGGATGGGTGACGAATTTTTTCTTCGAATCCAAAATCGTGACATAACCTTCTTTTCCGATTTTGATTTTTTGGGCGATTTCTGAAATCCGGTCGACATCGACGTCGATTGCGATGACACCCCGTCCGTTTCCACCTGTTTGCGAGAGTGTGACCATCATCTTGCCCGATGCAGCATCGACGTATGGATCCGTGATGACGACTTTTCCGCTGGCGCCTTCTGCTGCTTTGTACCAGGGGCGTTCACGCGGATCATAATCTTCCGGCATCGATTGCTCCGGATAAATCGTCATCTCGCCGGATGTCGTTGCATAATAAATATTAGTGGCTTGCGGATGCGTATCTAAGTATTCGGTCATCTTTTCTTTTAAGTTGAGATTCTGTTTGCCTGATTGGTATAATGTTCCGTCAATCCGGTCCGCAAAAAAGGCGACATCGCGGCGCATCGGATCGATGATATTCATGATTTCATCATTCATCCGGTCGACGCCGGCATGCGCCGACTGCAGAATTTCATTCGTGATTTTTTGTTTGGCCTGGCTGTAAGAAACAAAACCGATCAATAAAGAAGGAATCAATAATAAGAGCATCGATGTCAGGATCAACTTCTGTTTAATACTCAACGTGCGTTTTTTCTTCTGTTCCATATCCAACTCCCCTTCTCGCGCTACATAATCGCCGTTCTAGTTTCTTTATCGGTTAAAATGTATACTTTTTCACAGAAAATTAAAAAAAAGAAGCGGATCCGTTTAGGAATCCGCTTCCAATTTTCATGACTTACGCTTCTTGATCGCCTTTCCAGTTCATCATGCCGCCTTCGACGTTGACGATGTCATATCCGTACTGTTCGAGGAAGCGTCCGACGTTTTCACTTCGTCCGCCTGCTTTACAAATCAGATAGTACGTTTCGCCTTCCTGCAACTCTGTATACCGTTCACCGATTTCAGACATCGGCAGAAAACGGACATTCGGAATATGACCGGCATCGTATTCGTCCTGTTCCCGGACATCTACGACGTGTAAAGATTCACCCGCTTCAAGCTTTTCTTGCAGTTCATCGACATGAATCGTTTTCATGATTATTCCTCCTTTGACGTATCTGTGTCCAGTGTAGCAAAACTGACGTCGAAACAGAACAAAAGAGACCAGCCAAAGCTGATCTCCAGTTCTTATTCTCCGGATGCCTGATCCAGTGGTTGACGCTTTTGCTTATGCATTCCCCGTGCATAATACACAGCAATCAAAATCACGTACCAGAGCGGTCCGACAATCAGTGCAATCCGTGTTCCGGCATCAAATGCCATCAGGACGATGACACCCGCGAGTGCGGCTAACGCAAGATAGTTCGCAATCGGGAAGAACGGAACTGCGAATTCAGCTGATCCGTGCACTTTACGTGCCCGCATCTGAGCAATCAAAATCATCGCCCATGTCCAGACAGCTCCGAATGTCGCAATGCTTGTGACGATCGCAAAGACATCGTCCGGCAAGAAGTAATTGAGTGCGACACCGACCAGCAACGCAACGCCAGAAAGGATCGTTGCAAGTGCCGGCACACCGTTTTTAGAAATCTTCGCAAAACGCTTCGGTGCTTCCTGATTTTGTGACAAGTTCATCATCATCCGGGCTGTTGAGAAAATCCCTGAGTTACATGAGGATAAAGCCGCCGTCAGGACCACGAAGTTAATGATTCCGGCAGCGGCCGGAATGCCTAGTGAATCAAATAATAAAACGAATGGACTGCTGTTATTCTGTCCGACTTGATCCCATGGATAAATCGAAAGAATGACGAACAGAGCACCGATATAGAAGACTAAAATTCGTAAGAAGACATTGTTGACCGCTTTACGGATCGTTTTCTTCGGATTTTTTGCTTCTCCTGCTGTGACCCCGATCACTTCAATCCCTAAGAAGGCAAACATGACCATTTGCATCGCAAGTAGAACACCGCCGAACCCGTTCGGCAGGAATCCGCCATGCGACCAAAGATTTGAAATCCCGACCGGCGTACCGCCGTTCCCGAACCCGATGACGATCGTCAGCGTTCCGAGGATGATCATTGCGACGATGGCAACAATTTTGATCAATGCAAACCAGAATTCGAATTCCCCGTAAAACTTAACGGCAATGAAGTTGATGCTTGTCATCAAAATCAGTGCACCAAGCGCCCACATCCAAGTGGGCGAATTCGGGAACCATTCCTGCATATAAATCCCGACGGCCGTAATTTCGGCCATACATGTGAAAATCCAGAGCAACCAATAATTCCATCCTGTCAGGAAACCGGCGAGCGGGCTGACATATTTTCGGGCATACTCGGCAAAGCTGCCTGATACCGGTTCACGGACTGCGAGTTCCCCAAGAGCCCGCATGATAATGAAGATAATAAGACCACCGATTAAGTACCCGATCAGTATTCCTGGTCCAGCTAATTGAATCGCTTTTGCGGATCCCAAGAACAATCCGACACCGATTGCCGCCCCCAGCGACATCAGTGTAATGTGACGTTCCTCTAATCCCCGATTCAGTTCTGTCTGTTGTTTCATCTGTACGACGTCCTTCCCGTCTGTGTTTGATTCTTAGCAGTTCCCCTAACCGCTACGTTGTCAGTATAAAGAAATTGTGTCCGTTTTGTAAACGTTTTCAAGAGATATTTTCTCCGAATCCCACATACTCGAAATATTCTGATTTATGTAACGGTACATAAAAGGAGCAACCACCTATACCGAATAGTATACATGACTGCTCCTTTCATAAGGGTTACAAAACTTATTCAACCTTTGCCAAAGATGATTTTTTCATTGTGGTTTTCTTTTCCGTCAATCGGAATAAACCGTTTAAGAGCAACGCGGTTACTGATCCGGCAACGATCGGGCTGTCCGTCAAGACACGGACTTGATCCGGAAGTGACGCGACAATCGCCGGATTCATGCTGATACCGAGTCCGACACCAAGCGCAAGAGCCACCGTGATGACATGATCATTTTTGGAAAAATCGACGCGGGATAAAATCCGGATTCCGCTCGCTGCGACCGTTCCGAACATGACGAGCATCGCCCCGCCGAGAACCGGCTTTGGAATCAGCGTCGTGAAGGTTGCGACTTTCGGCAGGAAACCGAGCACAATCAAAAAGAATCCGGCAAAGATGATGACTTTTCGTGTTTTCACACCTGTCAATTGAACAAGACCGACATTCTGACTGTATGTCGTATACGGGAAACTGTTGAAAATTCCGCCGATGATGGTCGCTGCCCCTTCCGCGCGGTAGCCGCGGGCTAAATCCTGATCCGTCAACTTCTTGTCGGTGATTTCTCCAAGCGTCAAGAAGACTCCGGTCGACTCGACCATCGAAACGAGTCCGACCAGTGTCATCGTCAAAATCGCTGTTGCATTAAAGGTCGGGACACCAAAATAAAACGGTGTCACCATTTGGAACCACGACGCCTCGGCAACCGGGCTGAAATCAATCATCCCCATACCGAATGCAACGAGCGTTCCGATCAGGACGGCAATCAAGACCGCTGCCGCTTTCGAAAAGACCGTTCCGTAACGGTTAAAGACTAAAATCAAAACGATGGTCAGTCCGGCAAGTGCCAAGTACCGCATGTCACCAAAATCCTTTGCTCCTTGTCCGCCGCCGATATCGTTAATGGCAGCCGGAATCAACGAGATCCCGATGATCGTCACGACAGAACCGAGCACGACCGGTGGAAATAAAATCGCAATCCGGCTGAACCAACCGGAAATGACTAAGATGATTAATCCACTGGCGATCAGCGCTCCATAAATCGCGGTAATGCCTTGCAGACTGCCAATCGCAATCATCGGACCGACAGCTGTGAACGTACAGCCGAGGACGACAGGTAAACCGACACCCGTATACTTCGTCACGAAAACTTGCAGCAACGTCGCTACACCACACATGAACAAATCAATTGCAACGAGATAAGCCAGTTCTTCCCCTGATAAACCGATTGCGCTGCCGACAATCAACGGGACAATCGCGGCTCCCGTATACATGGCGAGGACATGTTGCAGACCAAGGCTCGCCGCTTTGGCGTTGGATAACGTCTTCATACCGTCACCGGGTCAACGAACGTCGCCTCTCCGGCTTCTAACTTTTTAATCCGGGCAAGCGATTCGACACGGAATCCGGCATCCAGCAGCTTTTGACGTCCCGGTTGGAATGATTTTTCAATGACGATGCCGAAACCTGCAACTTCTGCTCCTGCCTGTTCGACGAGTTTCGCTAAACCAAATGCCGCTTCCCCGTTCGCGAGGAAATCATCGATGATCAGAACGCGTTCTCCTGCCTGCAGATACTTTTCCGCGACCGTAATCGTACTCGTCTGCTGTTTCGTAAACGAGTAGACTTCTGCTGAAATCGTACCTTCGTTTAACGTCAACGACTTGGTTTTCCGGGCATAGACCATCGGAACCCCTAATCGGAGAGCGGTCATCATCGCCGGGGCGATTCCGCCCGCTTCAATCGTCAAGATCCGTGTGATTCCGGCATCCTTGAACCGATCCATGAATTCATAAGCAATTTCCCACATTAAGGTCGGATCGACCTGGTGGTTTAAAAAGGAATCGACTTTTAATACCTGATCCGATAAGACTAACCCTTCTTGTTGAATCATTTCTTCCAAACGTTTCATAACTGATTTCTCCTTTTTGAACGAAAAAAACGTACAGCCAGCTACCCGGGGGCAGCCACTGTACGCTAAAAAGAGAGCAGTAACTCACCACCCGTAGTCGGATCGTTACGGCGATCCGGTAGAGACTCGTGGGCCAATTCCCACTATTATACGAGCGTTGCTATACGTTTATTCGTTGATGCGTGATGTGTTCCATTTTACGGAGTTCACTGAAAAAGTAAAGTCTTTTTCGAAAATGGATTACGCTTGGCGTTCTTCAACCGCTTGCGCTGCCGTGATGATCGCCAATTTGTAGACGTCTTCTTCGTTACATCCGCGTGACAGATCGTTGACCGGTTTGTTGAGTCCTTGCAGGATCGGTCCGATTGCTTCAAAACCACCAAGACGTTGTGCGATTTTGTAGCCGATGTTTCCAGACTCAAGGCTTGGGAAGATGAAGACGTTCGCTTGACCGGCAACGTCTGATTCTGGTGCTTTTGATTTCGCGACACTCGGGACGAACGCTGCATCAAATTGTAATTCTCCGTCGATTGCGAGTTCCGGTGCACGTTCTTTTGCAAGACGTGTTGCTTCGACGACACGCTCTGTTTCCGGTGATTTTGCAGAACCTTTTGTCGAGAAGCTGAGCAACGCAACTTTCGGCTCGATGCCGAATGTTTTTGCCGTTTTCGCAGAAGCAATCGCGTTTTCCGCTAAATCGTTTGCGTCCGGTGCGATGTTGATTGCACAGTCGGCGAATACGTACTGCTCATCGTCACGGACCATGATGAAGACACCTGATGTCTTTTTATAGCCTTCCTGCATTTTGATGATTTGCAGCGCCGGACGAACCGTGTCACCTGTTGCGTGCATCGCACCCGAAACAAGACCTTCTGCTTTTCCTGTGTGAACGAGCATCGTTCCGAACGTGTTGACGTCTTTCAGGATAAGCGCACGTGCCTGCTCTTCCGTCGCTTTTCCTTTACGGCGCTCAACGAATGACGCGACGAGTTCTTCGATTCCTTCATATGAAGCAGGATCAATCGTTTCGAGATCTGCAACGTCGATGTTGTTCGCTGCTGCCGTCTCTTCGATTTGACCGCGTGGTCCGATGACGATCGGTGTGACTAAACCGTCTTTTTTCAAACGTACAGCTGCACCAAGAACACGGGCATCGATTCCTTCAGGGAAAACAATCGTTGGTTGATGGGCTTTGACTTTTGTCTCAAGCATTTCGAATAATTGCATGATATTAGCTCCTTTTGTGGCGAATAAGTGTCGGTTTCTGTTGTTATTCCATTCCATTGTTCATTATACACAGTTCTGTTTCGTTGTTAAAACAATTTGCAAAAAAGTGTGTTTTTCATTCTGACGCCTGACTTTTCGAATACTATTACAGTATCTTTTTTAATATAGTACAGAAAAAAAGAGAGACTGTTTCTCACACCCTTTTACTTCATACCCTGCTTTCTGTTTTTCTATGTCGGTGACGCCTGAAGATCGAACCCGTTTTCTTACGGGAAAAACAAAAAGATATGGTAAGATTGAACATGGATTAACACGTTACTACTACAGATTCAGGAGGTTTTCTCATGCAACATCAATCATCCGAACCAACCGTTACACAACAAGCCGCCGAAACACTCGACGGCTGGTATACATTTCATGATTTCCGCCGGATTGACTGGGCCCGTCTAAAGCAGGTCGACGCTTCTGTCCGGATGAAGATGGTACAGGAGTTTCAGGCATTCCTAGGCGAACTCGCACAAGTCGAAGAACAAAAAGAAGGCAGTCACG
The DNA here is from genome assembly GCF_049942815.1 of Exiguobacterium sp. R-39. Lineage (NCBI taxonomy): Bacteria > Bacillati > Bacillota > Bacilli > Caryophanales > Exiguobacterium > Exiguobacterium sp. R-39. Next base: position 224,045 of record NZ_CP187965.1, on the reverse strand, counting down.
CCCTCTATACGATCATCGGTCAAAAAGCGGATCTCGTTCTGATGGTCCTTCGTCCGACAATGGAAGACATTCAAGACGTCGAAGTGAAGATGCAAAAACTTGATTTATATGACTACCTGATTCCGACGTATTCGTACGTCTCTGTTGTCGAACTCGGCACATACCGCGGATCCGGAGAAGGTAACCCGTACGAAAATCCATACGTCCGCGACCGTCTCTATCCAATCCTGCCAAAATCGAAGCATATCTGTTTCTATCCGATGAGCAAGTCACGCCGCGACGGGGACAACTGGTATACGCTTTCGATGGAGAAACGAAAAGAACTGATGTACCGCCACGGGATGATCGGTCGGAGCTACGCCGGGAAGATCCAGCAAATCATCGGCGGATCAACCGGATTCGACGACTGGGAATGGGGCGTCACGCTGTTCGCAAACGATATTCTGCAGTTCAAGAAAATCGTCTACGAAATGCGTTTTGACGAAGTCAGTGCCAAATACGGTGAGTTCGGTGAGTTCTTTATCGGTAACCGCCTCGAAACAGCGGATATCGAAGCACATTTCGCACTTTAATCTGCTAAATCACGTTTCATAGGAAAACCCTGCGGGAATATACTCTTTGCGGCCACAAAAACTGTCAGATTTGTACCTGAAGGAGGAATTACCATGGGGAATGCTATGAACCGATCAACACGATCGCGTGAATTGCAATTCGCTGTGCTTTCAAAAGAGCTAAAGCCAGTCGCAGAACGCGTACTGGACCGCTATGAGCAAGCATTATCGAAGCTAAACAAAACACAACCTGCCAAGCGCTAAAGCATTTGCTTTTGTCGCTCTATCGTACCGGTGAACAGACAATTACTGTCTGTTCACCGGTTTTTTGTAGACATTCACATATCAAAAAAAGACCTATTCGCTTCATACGTTTCTCTGTGTGAGTCACGTGAAGCGAGTAGATCCTTATTGTCTTTACAATCCTTTATACGCCCCGATGGCAACGAAAATCCATGCTGCGATGAACAGGACTCCGCCGATCGGCGTCACAGCACCGAGTTTCGTCACACCTGTCAGCGCCATCACATACAGGCTTCCTGAGAAGAAAACGATTCCGGCAAGCATCAACCAACCGGCTAATGAGAACTGGGAAATTGATACTTTCAATAACATCCCGCCAAGTGCGAGGATTCCAAGCGAGTGAACCATTTGATATAACACACCCGTCTGCCAGTTCGCGAGCATCCGCTCCGATAACATATCTTTTAAGGCATGGGCACCGAACGCACCAAGTGCTACGGCGAGCATCATCGATAATGCTCCAATCATGATGAAAATCTTCATTCTTTGTCTCCCCCTAAACGTCGTGCTGGTAAATTCCATTCATAATAATAGGATAGCATACGTAAAATCGTAATCAGTCCGAGTAATGTGAACAAATGGAGTGGATTCGTCAGTTCGAACCGATCGATGACGAGTGCTGCCATGACGGCCCACATCGCATAGATTTCTTTATGCAGGACAAGCGGTTTACGTCCGGCGAGTAAATCGCGGATGACACCACCACCGACACCTGTCAAAACTGCTGCGGAGATGGTTGCCGATAACGGCAGACCTTTCGCAGAAGCCATCAAAGCTCCTTGAATCGCAAAGGCGGATAAACCGAGGGCATCAGCAAGCACGCCCCATCGCGTCCAGTGCGGTAAAAATAATTGCGGCAAAATGAAAATCAACAAAGCGACTAAAATCGCGATTAAAAACAATCCGCCTTGCGACCAGAGCGCAGAAACCGGGACACCAATCAACAGGTTACGGATGGCACCACCACCGAAGGCCGTGATTAAAGCGAGCAGCCAAACACCAAACAAATCATACTTTTCTTCCATCGCGACAATCGCGCCACTCATCGCAAACGCAACCGTTCCAATGATATTTAATAAGTCCCAGGACATACGCACATTTCACCTTTCCCATTAGAAATTCCAATACTTACTATACGCTCTTTTTTGATTCCGGCAAGCTTATTTTTTCTGTCACCGATTCAACCGTTTGTAAGTGACGTTTTTAGGTAAAGTAACCTATACTGAAACAAACTGTACAGGAAGCTAGGTGAAGGCATGAAACGTTGGGCGCTTTATCGGATTTTCATCATCGTAACGATGTTCGCTCGTTACATTTGGACGATTTATCGATTCACCCGGAAGAACCGACCCGGTACGAATAATGAAGAATTTGAGCGCATCATGATTACGATTGCGCGTGACTATAAGAAAAAAGCCCTTCGTCTCGAAGGACTCCTCATTAAGCTGGGGCAGTTCCTGTCGATTCGGGCCGACCTGTTTCCCCCGTCCGTCTTGATGGAGCTGACGGAACTCGTCGACAAAGTTCCATCCAGTAAACTCGGCGAATCCCGGAAAATCATCGAAGAAGACTGGGGAACGACGATCGAAGACATCGTCGATAACATCTCCCCCCGGCCGATTGCCTCTGCTTCAATCGGTGAAGTCTACAGCGCAACTCTTAAATCAAACGGCCGGAAAGTAGCGATCAAAGTTCAACGGCCGAACATTGATCAAATCATCAAAACCGATTTCCGGGCGATGCGGCTCGTCATTGCGATGCTCCGCCGGACGTCACTCAATAAATCAACCGATTTACAAAGTCTGTACCGTCAGATGGTGTTCGTCATCGGAGATGAGCTGAACTACCGGACTGAGCTGAAAAACGGTTTGTACTTCAAGAAAATGTACGAAACGAATCCTGTCATCTATATTCCCGATTATTTTGAAGAACACTGTACCAACCGCGTTCTTGTCATGGAATGGATCGAAGGCACACGCATCACGGATCTTGATTACTTAGCGGAACATAACATCGACCGCGATGAACTGGCCCAGAACCTGTTCCTGAATGCCGGAGAACAGTTATTGTTCGGAGGTAAATTCCATGCCGATCCCCATCCGGGTAATGTCCTTGTCCAAAGTGACGGTCGGATCGTCTTACTCGATTTCGGGATGATCGGTGCGACGACAGCCGACGATATGCGGGCCATTCAACGTATTCTCCAGTCCTTCGTGACGCTCGATTACGATGCCATTGTCGACGGACTCGAAGACTTACGCTTTTTATTACCAAACGCCAACAAACAAAACATCCGTCAAGCGATCGAAAAAGCCGTTACCTTCTATCTTGAGAGTGACATGGAGAACGTTGATACGAAGTTGATTGAAAAAGTATTATCCGATATTGAATTACTGGTCCGAAACGAACCAATCCAACTTCCGGCAGAATTCGCCTTTTTCGGTCGTGCGGCCTCGACGATTCTCGGTATCTTACAAATCTTATCACCGAAAATCAATTTACTCGATCTTGCTAAGCCGATGGTCCGGAGATGGCTCGACGAAGAAGGGAAAAACCAAAACCGTTACTTGCAAATCGCCGCTTCCTACGGCGCACGATTACTTGCCTTCCCTCGTCTCGTCAACGATGCCTTAAGTGAACCGACAAGATGGCGTCTGTTTGAACAACAGAAGTTTTCCCGTGTCGCTAACATGGAGTCGTTGAAAATCCGTCAGTGGACCAGTTCTCTTGTCGGAATCGTCAGCCTGCCGGTCAGCTACACCGGCTATTTTCTCGCCCACTACGATTTGATGGGAATTTCACTGACCATTGCCATCATTGCTTTATGGAACGGTCGACGCATCGGACGACAAATCGTCCGGATTGCTGATGAACCGTTTAAATAATCACCAAAACGTCCTTGTAAGAGGACGTTTTTTTATTTTAAAATAATGTTTCTTCATTCTTCTATGTTTTTCAGATCTGTTCCCGGGGTACATCTTCAAGTAGATAGAAAGAAATTTAGAAGAGGTGAAACACTTGATTGATATCTTAATCGCGCTCGTACCTGCCTTGATGTGGGGGACACTTCCATTAGTCGTCTCTAAAATCGGCGGTTCGACGGAACAACAAATTATCGGAACAACACTTGGGGCGTTAGCGTTTGCCATCATTACGTTCTTTTTCGTCAGTCCTGAACTTTCGACGACTGCCTGGGTGGCTGGATTCTTCTCCGGTGCTTTTTGGGCACTTGGTCAAATGAATCAGTTTGCTGCCTTTAAACAGATGGGTGTCTCAAAAACGATGCCGATTTCAACCGGGATGCAACTCGTCGGGACGTCATTGTTCGGTGTCCTCGCTTTTGGCGAATGGTCAAACCGAACCGCCTTGATCCTCGGTATCAGTGCACTCGTTTTGATCGTTGCCGGTGCCGCTTTCACTTCTTATAAAGAAGATAAAAGCAAACAGGATGAACATATCGGAAAAGGTTTACTGTTACTCCTGATCTCAACTGTCGGTTACGTCGGCTATGTCGTCATCGCCCGTTGGTTCAACATCAACGGTTGGGAAGCGGTCTTGCCGCAGGCCATCGGTATGGTCATCAGTGCCATCCTTTTATCTTTAAGAAAAGGAAACTTGTTTACGAAAAAAACAGCCGGTAATACAATTGGTGGTCTCATGTGGGCAGTCGGTAACATCGCCCTGTTGTTTGCAACTGCCAAGGTCGGTGTCGCCACCAGCTTTTCACTGTCACAAACCGGTGTCGTCATCTCGACAATCGGTGGTGTCGTCCTGCTAAAAGAAGCAAAAACAAAAAAAGAAATGACCTTCGTCGTTATCGGCTGTATCTTAGTCGTCGTCGGTGGGATCATGATTGGATTTACGAAGCAATAATAAGGAGGAATTCATGTTATGTATAACAGTCTAAAAGGTAAAGTCGCTATCGTCACAGGTGGATCAATGGGAATCGGTGAAGCCATCATTCGCCGTTATGCGGAAGAAGGCATGCGTGTCGTCATCAACTACCGGAGTCATCCGGAAGAAGCCAAGAAAATTGCCGATGACATCATCCAAGCCGGCGGTGAAGCCATCACCGTTCAAGGGGATGTATCAAAAGAGGAGGACATGATCAACCTCGTCAAAGAAACGGTCGATCACTTCGGACAGCTCGATGTTTTCGTCAACAATGCCGGTGTTGAAATGCCGTCACCCTCGCATGAAATGTCACTTGAAGACTGGCAAAAAGTCATCGATGTCAATTTAACCGGTGCCTTCCTCGGTGCCCGCGAAGCACTCAAATACTTTGTTGAGCATAACGTCAAAGGAAACATCATCAATATGTCGAGCGTCCACGAAATCATTCCATGGCCGACGTTCGTCCATTATGCAGCAAGTAAAGGTGGCGTCAAACTGATGACTCAGACGCTTGCAATGGAATATGCACCAAAAGGTATCCGCATCAATGCAATCGGACCGGGTGCAATCAATACCCCCATCAATGCCGAGAAATTCGAGGATCCGAAACAACGTGCTGACGTCGAAAGCATGATTCCGATGGGTAATATCGGGAAGCCGGAAGAAATTTCTGCAGTCGCAGCATGGCTTGCTTCGGACGAAGCGAGTTATGTAACGGGGATTACTCTGTTTGCTGACGGCGGTATGACACTTTATCCATCATTCCAAGCTGGACGCGGGTAATTCCCGCGTTTCCGCTCTTTAAAGGGAGGAACCCTCATGTCGAATTTTTTTACTCTGCTCAGGCGCGGAAATAAATCCGCTCTCGCTGCTGCAATCGTCAATACCATTATCGCCATTATAAAATTCGTTGCTTACATCTTGACGGGTAATATCGCCATGTTTGCAGAAATGATGCATACCATCGGTGACGCAGCCAATCAGTTTTTTGTTTATATCGGATCAGCATTAAGTAAAAAAGCACCGACCAAACGGTTCCCGAACGGATTCGGTCGACTCGTCAACCTTGTTTTACTTGCCGCCATTCTTGTTGTCGCCATTCTTGCCTACGAAACGATTCGTGAAGGTATCCTGCACATCCTGCATGCACCGGGTGAGAAAACAAGCGGTCTTTGGATCATCCTGACTGCGCTTGGAATCGGTGTCGTACTTGAAATCGGTGTCTTTTACAAAGCAATGATTGAGATTGCCCATGAGACCGGATTAAAATCCCGTGGCCTGACGCTGGTCGGTCAAAGTTTTGCTAACTTATCGCAGGCAAAACCGGCGACACGGCTTGTCTTCATGGAAGATTTGGTCGCAACGCTCGGTGGTGTCATCGCCATTATCGCTGTCTTGATTTCACATTATACGTCGTTTTATCAGGCAGAAGGAATCGCTTCGATATTGATCGGTTTAATGATGTTCTATGTCGTCTATAATGTCTTCATTCAAAATGCTGCCGGTGCGCTCGGTGAGATTGATGAAGTCTTAACCGCAAAAATCGGGGAAATCCTGATGCGTGATCCGGACGTACGTGATATCGAAAAACTTGAAGTCATCAAAGAAGGAGATCACTTCCACGTCGAAATTGAGATTGAAGTGGATCCTGAACTGACGATTGCTCAAGCAGACGATATTAAAGACCGCCTTGAATTGCAGATTCGGATTCTAAAAGGGATCACGGATGTTACAATTTCTTTTGATGAAGATGATAAGATTCAACACTATCAGCCACCGACACAGCCCTAACACAAAATAAGCAGGAACGTCCTTTTGTGGATGTTCCTGCTTTTTTAGTCAATTCGCCGCCCGGACGAATCCGGCCTCTTTTGCTTCCTGTTCACTGCAAAACATCTCTTCCGGGTTCACCTCATCATATGAACGTCCCCCTTGGATGTGGTAGATTTTTTTCCCTTGGCGGTTAATGTTGCCTTTGATGTCGGCACAGTCCGCTGACTCTTCCGATGTCCCATTCATGACCGAGGTATCAAATCCCCGATCAGTGGCATACCCTTTTGTCTGCCAGATGCCTGCCTGTTGCCCTTTTGTTTCCTGTTCAATTTCTTGAAAAGTCTCGACATACCGGGTATCCGGCTCATAGATATACGCGACCCGGGCCAAGCCTTTTCGCAACAGTTCCTGATTGATCATCTTGCCGTCTGACCAGACATAAGCGAGCAATCGCCCATAGCGGTCTGTCTTTGACTGATCCCGTTCAAGCAGGATGTCGCTCCCTACCGGTAATGCCTCTTTCGTAAAACGGGAGGCTTCCGGACCATACGGCTGAACCGGCTTTTCCGGATTTACGGTTTCCGGTGTATCGACCAATAAAAAACGGACATCTTCCGTTTGACCGTTTTGTAGCCGGACTTTCACCGTATCCCCGTCGATGACACGCTCGACGGTGGCTTCCGTCACTTTTGTTTCATCCGGTTGCTTGATGCCAATCTGTTCATCTGTCTCTGAATCCAGCGCACATCCGGTCAAACTGATGATGCTGACGATGAGAAGCAGTTGGGTGAACCATCGTTTCATATTCTCGTCCCCCTCGTTCATTCGATTCAAAAAAGCGTCGACATCAGCGTCGACGCTTGCCCATTCCCATCTTGCCTGAAGTTCATTTCATCCTATGCCGTTCTGCCGAGGCTGACGGCTGATCAGTCTGCTTCGAGCACTTTTTCGACATCGGTGCGATTCGTGTACAGCGTATAGAAGGCTTCGGCAACGTTTTTCGGATCAAGTGCCGTTCCACGTTTGACTTCTCCGGCAATCGTCACGGTCCCGACGTAGACATTGTCGTCTTTTAGCGTGTCGTGCAACATATGCGTCAGTTGACGGACACCGGCCTTCCCAATCGATAAACCCGGTAAGGATTTAATCGCATTCAGTGCTGCTCCGCCGCCGGTAATCAAGATGGCTCCGTCTTTTCGTGCCACCATATCCGGTGCAACGACTTGCGCGGCATACAACGCTCCAAGGACATCAATTTCAAATTCTTTTGTAATCTGTTCAGCCGATACCTCGAGTACGGACGCTTGATGCAGGATTGAGGCATTATAGACAAGGACATCAATTTGTCCGTATTGGTCTTTTGTCCATTCGACGAGTGATTCGAGATCTGTGCGGCGTGAGGCATCACATTCAACCCCAACGGCTTCGATGCCTTGTTCTTTCAGTTCTGTGATGACGGCTGCCAATGTTTCCTGTGTCCGTGCGGCACAAACGACTTGAAAGCCTTCTTTACCGAACCGCTTGCTGATTTCGGCTCCGTTTCCTGGGCCGGCGCCAATGACGATGACTGTTTTCATGATCTGTTCCCCCTTATTTTTTCCTTTTACCCTATTCCCACAATTGATTTGATTTACTCAAAAATCGAGTAAGGAAGGTCCTTTTTCTTCTTTTTCCTGGGCAACTCCCATAAAACGGGCCAACATCGGATCGACTTCCGGCTTTTGCTGTTCGGTTGCCGGAGTCATGACCGGGCGGATCGTCTGTTCTGTCGCCGGTTGTTCGAGCAGCAACTCACAATAGGCTTTCATGGCCGCAACGTATTCGATTTGCAACGAACTGTTCGATTGCTCAATTTTTGACATCATCTGTCGCATTTTTTCAATGACTTGTTGTTCTGTAATCATCTTGCTCACCTCATATGATAGATTGAATGTATTAACCGAAAAGGAAGTGTCCTCCATGATTCGTACTGCTTTAATTGGTTTTGGACTTGCCGGCGAACACCTGCATGCCCCGTATCTTACACCACCTGATTATCAACTTGTTGCAGTTCAGTCCAGTCGTCCGGAAGCAGTCGCCGCCCGTTATCCGGATGTGCCGGTGTATTCTTCGCTTGAAGCGTTGTTAGCTGCTGAAACGATTGAACTGGTCGTCATCGCGACACCGAATGCTGAACATTATCCCCTCGCCAAGACAGCGTTACTTGCCGGCTGTCATGTCCTTGTCGAGAAGCCGTTTACCGTCACCTTGACGGAAGCCGAACAGCTGACGGATCTTGCGCGTCAGCAAAATCGATTACTGACAGTTTACCATAACCGCCGTTATACAAAAGACTTCCAAACGTTGCTCGGACTGGTGCAAGCCGACGAACTGGGCGTCGTTCAGACCTTCGAAGCCCACTATGACCGCTATCGTCCGACCGTCCGGGCACGCTGGCGGGAACAGGACGTCCCGGGTGCCGGTCTGCTTTATGATTTAGGCTCTCATTTAATTGATCAAGCCCTGATATTATTTGGCGAACGACCGGATCGTGTCTTTTGTGATCAGACGATTCAGCGGCCGGATGGTCCGGTCGAAGACTATACGCACCTGATTCTGGCTTTCGGAACACGACGCGCTGTTTTGCATATCGGCTCACTTGTTCCGGCTCCCGGTCCTTCGCTTGCCGTCCACGGGACGAAAGCGAGTTATTTCGTCGACAGTGTGGATACGAAACGCTCGACGTACACATGGGGAAGACCTGAACAGCCTCTCGAGGAACGTCCTTTCGTCGCTTCTGGTTTTGCCGACTACTATCATGATTTAGCGCAGGCCTTACGTTATGAGGCCCCTCTTGCCGTCACGACGGAACAAGCTCTGCTCGTCATGAAAATTATTGATTGTGCTCAAAAAAGTGTAAAAGAGGGTACATGGATAGAAGTAGAATAAAATAATCCACTTCAGACGAACAGGGGGAAAATGCATGTTTTCAAGTACGGAACGAACCGCATGGTTAGAAGAGATGGGACAGGAATTGCTCGATGTATTGGTCATTGGTGGCGGCATTACAGGTGCAGGGATTTTACTCGATGCTCAAAGCCGGGGTATGCGGACCGGATTGATTGAGATGCAGGATTTCGCAGAAGGCACATCAAGCCGCTCGACGAAACTTGTTCACGGAGGCTTACGTTATTTAAAGCAATTTGAAATCAAGTTAGTCGCAGAAGTCGGGAAAGAACGGGCGATTGTTTATGAAAATGCACCGCACGTCACGACACCTGAGTGGATGATGTTACCGCTTGTCGAAGGTGGGACATTCGGCAATTTTTCGACGTCGATCGGTCTGCGGGTTTACGATCAACTGGCAGGCGTCCGACGCCATGAACGACGGACGATGTTATCTAAAGAAGAAACGCTTCGCTACGAACCGCTTTTACGATCGGAACACCTTGTCGGAGGCGGACGTTATGTCGAATACAAAACGGATGACGCCCGCTTGACGGTCGAAGTATTAAAAGCGGCGGTCGGATACGGTGGACGTGCCGTCAACTATACGAAGGCTGAGTCACTGGTCTACCACAACGGAAAAGTCGTCGGTGTTGAAGTACAGGACGTCTTAACCGGCAAGACTTATACGATTCGTGCGAAAAAAATCATCAATGCGACCGGTCCGTGGGTTGATGAATTACGCGAAAAGGACGGCTCGAAATCAGGGAAGTCGCTTCATCTGACGAAAGGCATTCATCTCGTCATCGACCAAGCTCACTTCCCGTTGCAACAAGCCGTCTACTTTGATGTGGCGGACGGACGGATGATTTTCGCGATTCCGCGCGAAGGAAAAACGTATGTTGGCACGACGGACACGAATTATCAGGGTGACATTCTCGAACCTGGTGTGACAGAAGAAGACCGGGACTATATCTTGGATGCGACAAATCAGATGTTCAACGTTGATTTGCACCCTGACCACGTCGAATCGACATGGTCCGGCTTACGTCCGTTGATTCACGAAGACGGCAAAGATCCGAGTGAACTGTCGCGTAAAGATGAAATCTTCGTCTCGAAATCCGGCTTGATGTCGATTGCCGGCGGAAAATTGACGGGGTACCGGAAGATGGCAGAACGAATCATCGATATGGTCGCCGATCAGTTCAAGGAGGAGGAGAACCGGATTTATCTCGCGTCCCGGACACACGATATTTTACTCGGCGGCGGTCATCCTGACGGCAGTAAAGGATTTGCCCGTTACTTGAAAGAACAGCAACCTAAAGGTGAAGCCCTCGGATTGTCTCCGAAGGAAGCGACATGGCTGATTCAACGTTACGGAACGGATGTCGAACGTGTCTTTGAATTAATTCGCTCGCGCGGCAGTGAAGCGGAGCGTTATCAGCTTCCCCTTCACTGGTTCGGAGGACTGTTATACGGAATGGAAGCAGAACTCGTCATGCAACCGGGTGATTTCTTGAATCGACGCGCCTCTGCCGTCTTCTTCGATTTCCCGAATGCAGAAAAATATGCCGACGGTGTTCTCGCTTTAATGCGAAGCGAACTTGGATGGTCGGCAGAAGAAGAAGCTAAAGCCAATGCCAGCATCCAACGTGAGTTCGATGCGGTTCGGATCAAGACCTCTCTGCCTTCTTAATTCACTATACTTCTGACTTACAACAAAAAAATGCGACCCCTTCACGGGATCGCATTTTTTTATTTTTCGTCTGCAGCTGCGATTTCAGTAGCCGGCATGTTTCCTGGTTCCAGATTCGAGTTCTTCCGGGCAAAGGCGAAGTACAGGACAAGTCCAATCGCCAGCCAGATGAAGAAAGCAATCCATGTTTCGAGTTTCAAGTTGAACATTAAGAAGAGACAAGAAGCGATCGCTGCGATCGGCACATAAGGCATTCCCGGGCATTTGAATGCACGAGGAAGATCCGGTTGTGTTTTACGAAGGATCAAGACCGCAACAGAGATTAAGACGAATGCTGCGAGTGTCCCCATGTTAACGAGGTTTGCGATGACATCGAGTGGAACGAGTCCTGCGACTGTCGCACTACCAAGACCAATCATCCATGTTGCTTTGAACGGTGTTTTGTATTTTGGATGTACTTCCGAGAATACTTTCGGGAACATTCCGTCACGTGAGATGGCGAACGCTAAACGTACCATTCCGTATGTCATGACGAGGATAACGGTTGTGATCCCGAGGATGGCACCTAAATCGATGAAACCGGCGACCCAGTTTTGTCCTGCCATTTGAATGGCGAGTGAAACCGGGTGATCGACGCCCGCAAATTTTTGGTACGGGACGATTCCTGTCATGATAGCCGCTACGATGACGTAAAGGACTGTACAGACCGCAAGAGAACCGATGATACCACGTGGTAAGTTCTTTTGTGGCTCACGTACTTCTTCTGCTGCCGATGTGACGGCATCAAAACCGATGTAAGCAAAGAAGACGATGGCTGCTCCAGAGAAGACGCCGCCCCATCCGAAAGGTGTAAATGGTGCCCAGTTCGTTGGTTCAACATAGCCGACACCGACGACGATGAACAAGACAACAACTGCCAGTTTAATGACAACCATGATGTTGTTGACACGTTTTGTTTCTTTAATCCCCATCGATAACAGGGCTGTAATTGCAAGTAAAATCAGGAAAGCCGGTAAGTTGAAGAACGTTTTTGCGCCTTCTACCGCGCCGGGAGCTGCTGAGAGTGCTGTCGGGATATGAATGCCAAATCCACCGAGTAAGGACTGGAAGTAACCTGACCAACCTGCCGCAACGGCACTCGAGGCGAGTCCATATTCCAGAATTAAGTTCCAACCGATGATCCAGGCAAAGATTTCTCCCATCGTTGCATACGTGTACGTATAAACGGAACCACTGACCGGAATCGTCGAAGCGAATTCCGCATAAGCGAGTGCCGCTAACCCACAGGCAATGGCAGATAAAATGAATGAGACGATAAGACCAGGTCCTGCTGTCAATGCTCCTGTTCCGGTTAGGACGAAAATTCCCGTACCAATGATGGCGCCAATTCCTAAAAACGTTAAATCCATTGCGCCAAGATTTCGAGCAAGTCCATTGTTACGCTGACTCGCAGCAATCATAGCGGAAACATCTTTTTTCCGCGTCAAACTCATGATGATACTCCCCCTGTTGTGTGTTTAGTTCGAATTACAAAAAATGTTTTGCAATTACTTAATCCAAAATTTACGAAGTTTTCAGATAAATTGATATAGGTCATTAGACCCATTTGTAAATTGTGTTTCGCTTACATGTTTTTAAATGCATGAAAAAATCCCTTCTCAGCCCAGTATGAACTGGTATTCAGAAGGAATCTTTGTCTAAAAAAAAGCTCTTCGAAAATAGTGTTTAACGAGTAGCTAACCAACTTAAAAACACTTGGAAATCAAGCGTTGTCCGTGCTGCATAGGCACTCGACCACCGTTGAATTTGACGGGTGAATTCTGTATCCGATACCCCAATCGATTCGATGATGACGACGTCCGCATGATGGTTTAAGACATCAATCTCAATTCCTGCATCCATGTCGGCCCGTGCATGGATTTTGGCGGTAATTTGACCTTGAATCGAAAGGACGTTTTCGAGGTCATCCTGGCTTTTAATGTGTTTTGCTTTCAACTTTTTTTTGTATGGAGAGCGTTCCCTTACATAATATTCTTTCTCTTGCATCGTCACATAACCGAGATACGGATCCTCATGTGCCTGCATGGCCTTTTGTGACGTGATAATCCGGCGACCTTGGTGAACCGTCTCAACCTCCTGCAAATACACCGGGACAAACAAGGACGGCACAGAAGACTGGGCTTGCTTCATCTCAAGAATCAAGTCTTCATGCTCTCCCCCTTTTCCTTCGACCAAAATATAATACCGCTCAAGACCGATCGAAGCCGTTCCGCTGTCGAGTTTATAGACGATATCCTTAATGTCATAGAATCCGTCCTCTTGCCGATCTTCAGGATCAATCGTTGCGATATATTCCGGCCAAACGGCTTCAATTGCTGCATAAGTCGAGGCATCCAGCCGCTTCATATCCGGTAAATCAGTGAACTGACGTTGTCCATCGACGACAGTCGTCCGTTCTCCCAGTAATTCCGCCTTCTTTTTCTCTGCTTTTTTAATCAGTTTACGGATCGGACCTTTCGTGTTGTCGATCGTAAAGCAGACCTTGCTTGGATTTTTCCCTTTGGCATATTGGCGTAAGTCATCTAAGTAATGTTGAATGTAGGCTGCAATGGCCGGCTCTGCATCATACCCCGCTTCTTCCGCAAACAATTGGACGGAGACCGCCATCCGAATCAAATCGTACAGATAAGAACCGAGATACCCTTCGTCAAAGTCATTGACGTCATAAATGATTTCACCCTTGGCATTACCATGAACCCCGAAGTTTTCAAAATGGAGATCACCTTGAATCCAGGTCGGTGTCTCAGGGGGCGTATCAAATCCGAGCGGAATCCGTGTCACATCATAATAAAACAAATGTGAACTGCCGCGGAAAAAGAGAAACGGGCTGGTACTCATCTTTTGATACTTCGTTTGCCGTGCTGCTTCATCCAGTCCACGGACTTCATGATCGTAAAAATCCAGTACTTTCGCGATGGTCAGCTGTCGAATTTCTTCATAGACTTGTGTAAACATACAAAACCCTCCTTTTTCTAGAAAAAAGACAGCAAAACGAATCCGCTTTGCTGCCTGCCTGTTGACTTCATTCGAAGTGTTTTTTATATTCCCCATATCCTGCCGAATCAAGCTCTTCTACCGGAATAAACCGGAGTGCTGCCGAATTGATGCAGTAGCGGAGACCACCAAGCTCGGTCGGACCGTCATCAAAGATGTGACCAAGATGACTGTCTGCATTCGCGGAACGGACTTCTGTCCGTGTCATGCCGTGTGTCGTATCGAGTTCCACTTCCATCTTGTCCTCGGAAATCGGTTTGGCGAAGCTCGGCCATCCGCAGTTCGAGTTAAACTTATCTTTTGACGTAAAGAGCGGTGTCCCGTCGACGATATCAACATAAAGTCCCGGTCGTTCCTCATCCCAATATTCATTACGGAAAGCCGGTTCCGTCCCGTTTTCCTGCGTAACTTTATACTGAATCGGCGTCAGACGTTGTTTCAGTTCCTGTTCTTTTCCCTGATCCTTCCAGGCTTCCTTCACGAACTTGGCACGTCCCGATCCGACACTGTACATCTGATAACGGAACGGATTTTTTTTGTAATAATCCTGATGGTATTCTTCTGCCGGCCAAAACGGGTTTGCCGGACGGATGTCGACTGCTACAGGACGTGAAAAACGTCCAGAGGCGTCCAGCGCCGCTTTCGAACGTTCTGCGGCTTGCTTTTGTTCTTCATCGACATAAAAAATTGCCGGTTCGTACGATTGACCACGGTCATTGAACTGTCCGCCGCCGTCCGTCGGATCGATTTGCCGCCAAAAAATTTCAAGTAACTCATCGTATGAAATGACAGACGGATCATACGTCACTTCCACCGCTTCTAAATGTCCTGTCGTTTCAGAACAGACCTCTTTATAAGTCGGGTTTTCTGTATGACCACCTGTATAACCGGAAATGACTTGTTCGACGCCATCATATTTATGAAATGGCTTGACCATGCACCAAAAACAGCCACCTGCGAATATTGCTTTTGCCATCTAGCTTCCCCTCCTCTGTATAGGTCTATTTTAACGCGTTCCGCGCCACTACCCTACTATCTTGCTCAGTCACTCTTCAGGATTCGCTTTTAGACGGCGCATGACAAAATAAATCGCCGCAAATACTAAAATCAATCCACCGAGTGAATACCATATGTTATTCATACGGTACAGCATCTGATAGATGGCTAACGTCACAAGCAAAATCGCAATCGGGATGAATGCCCGTTTAAAGTGATACCAATAGTTCACTGAGGTCGCCTCCATTTTTCTTTTATCTTATACGATTTTTTACTGTTTGATATGCTTTTCTAGATTATTTCTTTTTCAACATCCATCAAAAAAAGCCGACTCCGTTTGAAACGGAATCGACTTTTACCTTACGAACGCGGATGTTTCGGGAATTCCATTTCTGAATAAGGAACGACCGATGTCCGGTTTTTAAATTTATGACCTAACCAGAAAGCAAGGAATAACGGAATACCGACATATGTCGCGGCGATTCCAACCCAATCAATTTGATCCGCGAGGAATGCGGCATAGTTTTGACCGACGATGACAAGGAAACAAAGTCCGAAGGCAAAGAGCGGTCCAAACGGGAAAGCAGGTGCAACGTACGGCAAGTCACTGAGTGAATGACCTTGCGCAAGGAATCCTTTACGGAAACGGTAATGGCTGATCGCGATACCGAGCCATGCGATGAAACCGGTCATCCCGGAAGCATTCAACAACCAGAGGTAGACCTGTCCGCCAAACATCGATGTCAGGAAGCAAAGTGCGCCGATTGCCCCAGTTGCGAGCAAGGCATTACGGGGAACACCGTTTTTCGAGACTTGTGCGAACATTTTCGGCGCGTCACCTTGGCGTGCCAATGTGTACAGCATCCGTGTCGATGCGTACATCCCGGAGTTCCCGGCTGATAAAACAGACGTCAGGATGACGGCGTTCATCAATGCTGCCGAGAACGCGAGACCGGCTTTTTCAAAAACAAGTGTGAACGGACTGACTGCTACATCGGTAATATCGTTTGAAACCAGGTTCGGACTTGTATACGGAATCAACATGCCGATGACAAAAATCGCAAATACATAAAAGAGAAGAATCCGCCAAAAGACTTGTTTAACAGCTTTCGGGACGTTTTTTTCCGGATCTTCGGATTCGCCTGCCGCGATTCCGACAAGTTCGGTTCCCTGGAAGCTGAAACCGGCGACCAAGATGATACCGATAACGGCTGGAATGCCTCCGACGAACGGTGCATCACCTAATGCAAAGTTTTTAAAGCCGACCGGCGCTTCTGATGTGAAGACACCAAAAATCATCGCGACTCCGACAATCAAGAAGATGATGACTGTGACGACCTTGATCATCGCGAACCAGTATTCGGCTTCACCGAATCCTTTAACGGAGAAGTAATTTAAACCAATCATCAGTAACAAGAAGATGGCACTGAAATAAAAACCTGGAACATCCGGGAACCAGTATGTCATGACGATTTGGGCCGCAACGAGTTCAACGGCAATCGTGACTGCCCAGTTGTACCAGTAGTTCCAACCGAGTGCAAAACCAAACGATGGATCAACGAACTTCGCACCGTAGGTCGAGAAGGAACCGGCGACCGGCATGTAAGCGGCCATCTCACCAAGGCTCGTCATTAAAAAGTACACCATCAATCCGACGATCGCATACGATAACAGGGCACCGCCCGGACCGGCAGCTGCAACGGACGCACCGGAGGCAATGAATAAACCGGTTCCGATGGCTCCGCCAATCGCAATCATCGACATGTGACGGGCTTGCAGACCGCGTTTTAATCCTTCTTCAGTTGAATCGAGTTTTCTTTGGGGTTGTAAAGTATTCATCTTATTCGCTTCTCTCTTTTTTAAATTTTTGAGAGGACACTTTTTGAATCGAAAAAAAACAAAAAGCGCCCTCACCTTCCAGAAGGAAGATGAGAACGCAACATAGTAAAAAGGATGCGCCCCATTCTACCGTCGTGAAAGATAGCTCCCCACAAGTCAGATCTGACCTGTGACAGTATTAGACCTGTTCGATCTAATCCCAATCGATCATCTTCAAAGCGATGATTGATTTCGGCAATTCTTCCTTTTCAGTCACCTCATCTGCCGCTTGACGACATCTGTGACTGTACTTATAAGAACTGCAACCTCCATCCCACTGGTTGAGTGAGAACTAATTAAGTTAGTTATAATTTCGTTATTACTTCGTCATTTTACACAAAACGTCTTCAAATTGTCAATTCTTTTTTTGAAATTCCCGCTATCCGTGGTAAAATTCCGTAATTTTTAGTACACTAAATTATAGAAGTTAACCGAGAGAAAGGATGTTGCTTGAATGCCACAAGAACGTGATCAACTGACCTATCGATTAGAGGAACAAATGCGGGTCATTCTCCGGACATTACGCCGCGAACTCAACCGACTGTTTGAAGGAACCGCGACGCGGAGTGAATTTTTCATTTTGCGCAGCCTGTCCGAAAATGGTCCCCAACGTCCGACTCTACTCGCAGAACAGTTTGAGCTTGCGACAAGTCAGGTAACGGCTTTGACTGATCGTCTGTATAAAGCCGGATTCGTCACGCGGACGCGTTCGACGGACGACAGAAGATCGATTGTTTTAGCATTGACGGCCGAAGGTGAAGCCGCTTTCCACGAACTTGAAATCGTCCGCCGGAAATATCTCCAAGACCGTTTTGGTACACTCACCGAAGAAGAGCTTCATGCGATGGTCCAGGTCTTCGATAAGATCCTTTTAACGATGGATGAAGAGGCTGTTTCTTCCTAAAAATTGTTTTAAAAAAATATTTATTTTTTTCGCTGACAAAGTTCACTTGACTGTGTACTTTGTCTTTTTTTTCGACTTGCCATGTTTCCCTAAACATTTTTCCATTTCTTGCCGTTATTAAAATGGGTATACTAGAACTATCTTATTGGAAATGCGTTTACGAGGAGCTGGGAGGATTTGTTGTCCATCATGAATAATTTCATCATCAATTTTTGTCTACTGTTTACAACGATCACTCTTTTGTTTCTACCTTTTCGAAATCACCCGCGGATTACACCGAACACGAATCTGAACATCCGACTCGTGTTAGGCTTCATCGCCGGATTGATTTCTGTACTCTTGATGTTCAACAGCATCCAGATCGATGTCGCCCGGATTGATTTACGAATTGTCCCCATCGTCATTGCCATGATGTTCGGCGGCTTACCTAGTGCACTCGTCACCGGCACCATGATTATCGCAACACGTTTTGCCCTGACGCCTGTCGAACAAATCGATGCTGCCATCCTGTCAACAATCGTCATCGCACTGTTCATCCTGACGATTGCCATCGTCCGGCGCTACATCCGGATGACCTTCTGGAACTTCGAACTGATGATCGGGATCGGTATTCTCTATTCGTTGCCGGCTATCTATCTATTGACGAGCAGTTGGACGACCTTCATCGAAATATCACTGGCTTACATATTTTTTAACCTGATTGCCGGTTTTGTGACCTATCACCTGTTGACAGAGTTGCGACGCCACTTTGAAAACATCCAGTATCAACAAAAGCTCGCCATGACGGATGCCTTGACGGGCCTCGCTAACCGGCGCCGGCTGGATGATTCCTTGTCCCTTGTCGGTTCAGCAGAAGACGGGTATTCGCTTGTCTTGATTGATATTGATTTCTTTAAGCACGTCAACGATACGTACGGTCATGATGCCGGAGACGATGTTTTACGGCAACTCGGTACGACATTAGCATCACTGGCACGGCCGGATGATTTAGTCGGGCGTTACGGGGGCGAAGAATTTTTAATCATTCTCCCGAATACATCACTCGTCGATGCGAAAAACATTGCTGAGCTTGCCCGGACGACGGTCGCACGAAATCTGTTCCCGACGACGGCGGTCCCTGACTTACAGATTACGATTTCGCTGGGTATTGCACATTCCAGCAGCTCGCATACGTCTCTTGAGGCTTTACAGCAGGCGGATAAGGCATTGTATCATTCGAAAGACAGCGGACGGAATCGGAGTACGAATTACACCAAAAAACTGGAACTCGAACAAGCCTGATCACTGCCCTTTCCCGTCACTCGGTGAAAGGGCAGTCTTTTTTAGGTATTCTTTTCTACTGTTCCAGCCGATTGTTCCGGAAAACCGATACTTTTGACTGTTCCGAAAACAATCATCCGGCTGAGCTGGTCCGCCATATAGGCCCCTGAATAAGGACGACCGTTTCGTAACCAGGAAATCAATAGTCCGAGCTGTCCACCGATCACGTAGTTCAATAATAAATCACGATCAACCAATTGGGTTTCATTGACGGCATGTGCTTCAAACACACGTTGATAGTTTTCTTTTAACGTATCCAAAAAGCGCGAAATGAACGTTTTTACCGGACCATTCAACAACATCGTCCGGTAAAATTGTTCATGTTGCTCAATATGGATGAAAAGCCGTTCGAAATAGCGGCTGACCCGTTCGAGCGATGGATAGTCCGGTGATGTGATTCCTTGAATCCGGATCGCTTCCACAAGAAGCCGCATATGATCGTCTACAATCTGATTCATCAAATCATATTTATCTGTAAAGTGTGCATAGAACGTCGATCGATTGACAGCCGCCCCATCCGTCAACATCTTGACTGTGATCGTTGAAAAAGGATGATGGTCAAGCAAACGAAACAATTCTTTTGTAATACGGTCACGTGACCGCTTTGGTCGTGGATCTTGCCCTGGATTCATCTACTGGAACCACCTTTTTTTGATATTGTATCCGTTCTCATCGACTTTTCCAACACTTTGTCGGAAATTGTCGGTTGTATGTTGATTCCTTCTCCATATAATTAACTATATTAACTACTCCTCCCCCAGAGGAGTAGTTTTTATGTTACGACTGGGGAACTCAGAGTACACGAAAGAAAGGATGCATTTCATATCATGAACATGAAAAAAGTATTATTGATTAACATTTTGACACTGGTTGTTTTAATCGGTGGAGGCGCGATCGGCTATTACTACTACGATCAGGCGACAAGTTATGTGAAAACAGACAATGCCAAGATCGACGGAAAAATGATTACAATCGCAAGTCCCGGTGCCGGTAAACTGACGGACTGGACAGCAAAAACAGGTCAAACGCTCGACAGTGACACAACGTTAGGTCACGTCATGATGGCACAAGCTGGTCAAAAACCGGTCAGCACGGCTGTCTCTATGCCAACTAAAGCAACGGTCGTTCAGTCGATGGCGACAGAAAACGGCGTCGTTGGTGCAGGAACACCACTTGCTTATGGTTTTAACTTAAATGAGCTTTGGGTAACAGCAAACGTCGAAGAAACAGAGATCGATGAAGTTAAAGTCGGACAAACCGTCGATGTTTACGTGGACAGCTATCCAGACACGACGTTATCCGGTGAAGTCGAACAAATCGGTATGACGACGGCTGGAACATTTTCGATGATGCCGTCTTCAAACGGAACGGCCAACTATACAAAAGTTGCGCAAGTCATTCCTGTAAAAGTTTCGCTTTCACAAGAAAAATCACTCGACATTCGACCTGGTATGAATGTGACCGTCCGCATTCATAAGGATTAAGGAGGGACGTCTATGTCTACGACCTTCCTCTTTGGATACATTGCCTTTATGGTTGTCACGATCATCGGTGTCAACCTGATTGTCCGGCGTGCACGTCCAGCCGTGGCCGGTGATGTTCCTCTTGACGACGTGCCCGACCATCTCGATAACGTTCCTGTAACGCCTGCACCGCAAGTGCAAGAGCGGACGCCGTTAGCGACCGCAGATATCAGTATTCCAAAAGTCTTGACGGTTCTCTTGATCGGGATGTTCATCGCGATTTTGAATCAAACGTTGATCAATGTCGCTTTACCTGTCTTAATCAATGATTTTAACGTCTCGACCTCGACGGCACAATGGTTGACGACCGGATTCATGCTCGTCAATGGTATCTTGATTCCAATCAGTGCCTTTTTGATGCGAAGTTATACGTTTCGTCAACTGTTCCTCGTTTCGATGACATTGTTCTTCTTCGGCTCCATCATTTGTTCGATGGCGATGAACTTTCCGGTCATGATGATCGGACGAGTCGTACAAGCAGCCGGTGCCGGTATTTTGATGCCACTCGGCTCAAACGTCTTCATGACGTTGTTTCCGCCGCATAAACGTGGAGCAGCGATGGGCATGCTCGGAATCGCGATGATTCTTGCTCCCGCAATCGGTCCGACGATTACCGGCTATGTCATTCAGAATTACGATTGGCATGTCATGTTTTACGGAATGGCCTTTTTCGGTCTTCTGACACTCTTACTGGGTGTCGCTTGGTTTAAACTCGTTCAGCCTTTATCCAAACCGAAATTCGATGCACTTGGTGTTGTCTTCAGCACGATTGGTTTTGGAAGTCTATTGTACGGCTTCAGTGAAGCCGGTAATGACGGGTGGGACAGCCCGCTTGTCATCAGCACGATTCTGATCGGTATCTTAGGAATCGCAGCGTTCGCCCTTCGCGAACTTTCAATGGATGATCCGATGTTGAATATCCGTGTGTTGAAAGTACCGGAGTTTTCGTTCACGCTATTCATCAATATCATCGTCACGATGGCGTTGTTCGGCGGGATGCTTCTGCTTCCGATTTACTTGCAAAGTATTCGCGGTTTCTCACCGGTTGATTCCGGTCTCCTGTTATTACCCGGATCATTGATCATGGGAATCACGGGTCCGATTGCCGGTCGACTATTTGACCGGTTCGGCATCCGACCGCTCGCTATTTTCGGATTGACGTTAATGACCTACGGAACGTGGGAATTGACACAACTCGATATGAATACCTCTTACAATTCGATCATGGGCATTTATATGCTTCGGTCGTTCGGAATGGCTTTCATCATGATGCCGATCATGACCGCCGGTATGAACGCCTTGCCGATGAAGATGATTCCACATGGGAATGCAACACAAAATACGTTGCGCCAGGTTGCCGGGTCAATCGGGACAGCGATTCTCGTCACAGTCATGACGCGGCAAACAACGGCTCATCTCGCAGATGATGCCAATCAGTTTACGACACTTGATCCAACTCTTTCACAGCATTTGAATGAGCTTGGACAACAGCTCGGTAGTCCGCAAGCAGCATCTGTCAGCTGGATGACGCAGTTGACGAAACAAGCCACAATCAGTGGAATCACGGATGCCTTTTGGGTGGCTACCGTCTTATCTGCTGTTGCCCTGATTTTGTCGCTTTTCATGCATGGAAAAAAAGAACCGAATCTCGATTAAGACTTTTCCAGGACCCGTTGACGGCACATCGTCAACGGGTTTTTAGTTGTTTGCCTTTGCACTTCTTTCCTAAAATCGCTACACTAGGGTCATTGAGTTTCATATCTAAAAGGAGATGCTGTATGGTTGCCTTTCTGCAATTTTATGCGTTCATCTTTGCCTGCTGTTTTGCCTGGCAAGTCGGACGCCCTTCATCCTGGTCTCAAAAGGTCACACGTGCCTTTTTAATCAGTATCAATAGTCTATTTATCTTTTTCCGGGCGTCCGTGTCCATCTTCCTGTTAATTGGACCGTTATTGCTTGTTTCTTACGTCTTATTTCCGAACTTATTATACTTCGCCGGACCTTTGTCCATCATCATCAGCATACTTGTCATCGGTCTGCTCGATCGGCTCGTCAGCTTCGTCATCCTGCCGATTATCCGTTCGTTCTTCCTGAAAAAAAACCGGATGATGCCGCAATTACTGGAAGCCGCCCTTTATACATGCTCGATGGGTGTGCTCCTGTACGTGAATTTGACAGTCGTACCCGGCGTACAGATTAACGTGATGATGGCCGTTTTCTTCGGCTTCACACTCTATTTTGCACATTACTTGTTTGCTTTATTCCGGATTCGCCAACTCAAGAAAAAAATAGCTTCTTCATCTGAAAAACGCTGATTCAAACCAGCGTTTTTTTAATTAACCGTTGACAATGATAATCGTTATCAATTATATTCTAAGAGTACTTACGTCAGGAGATGATCAATATGAACGCTCGACAACTGATTTTAGAACGACGGTCCGTCCGTGCTTATACCGATCAACCGATTCCAAATGAAATGATTGAAGAAATTCTCGAGGCTGCCATCTACGCCCCGACTCATAAATTGCGTGAACCTTGGCGATTTGTCCTTGCGAATGAAGAAAGCCAAGTCCGGTATGTCGATCAATTGATGCGTTTGCTTGCCCAGCGGGGGCAATTGGATCAAAAAACAGATGAACAGCGTCAGATGATGCGTCAAAAATTTGCTGAGGTCCCCGTTTACTTGACTGTTTTGTATGAAGTAAAAGGAACAGAAGATCAGCAGATGGAAGATTTGCTCGCGACCGCCGCCATGATTCAAAACGTTCAACTCCTCGCGACTGAACTGGGTTTAGGCTGTTGTTGGAAAAGCGGAAAACATTGGTTCACGGAGGAATATGCTGAAATGATCGGTGCTTCAGAAAGCGAACGTGTCGCAGGAGTCATTCAATTCGGCTGGCCTGCCTTGATTCCACCACTGAAAAAACGAACGGCTGCACGTGACAAGTTAACGCACTTCTAAATCGGTGCGCATTCTGCGAGCTACCCCTGCTCGCGCCAATCAAGCCCCATCATAATAGTTAAAGCGTTCATCTTTTCATTCCCTCCCCAAACGGAATCGTGAAAGATGGACGCTTTTTTTGATGTCTGATTCTGAACGACAAATAAAGGTGGCGGATTTAGTATCCACCACCTCTGTTCTGTTTCATCTGTTTCGATTCAATAAATCAAACGGTCTTCAGTTCTTCCGGACGCATCGATGCATCCGGGAGCGCTCCCGTCAAAATATGATTGACGATTCGTTTCGTCGCCTGTCCATCTTGATATGTGAAGAACCGGCCCGCGAACTTTTCAATCTGTTCGGGTTCAAACTGATTCGCCTTGATCCAGGAAATGACGTCATTGAATGACGAGACAATCGGTCCCGGTACAAATGATTCGTACGAAAAGTAAAAATCACGTTCTTCCTTATACGAATTCAAATCGTTCACGAGGAAGATGATTGGTTTTTTCAGTAAAGCAAATTCAAAAATAACGGAAGAATAATCGGTCACTAAAATATCCGCCACCTGCATCAAGTCATTGATGTCCGGATAATCCGTCATATCGATGATTTGATTCGAAAACTCTGTCGGCACGACCGGTCGGTTCAAGACAAACGGATGCATCCGTAACAATAGAATATGATCCGGTCCCAGTTGTTCACGAAATTGCTGGAAATCGAGTTCCTGATCGTAATGCGCAGTTGTTTGTCCATTTCCACGGAACGTCGGCGCCAGTAAAATCAGCTTTTTCGACCGCCATTCGGGATACTGATCATACAGTTTATGCTCAATCTGCACTTGCCGCTCCCGGTTTAACAACTGATCCGTCCGGGGAACGCCAAACGGATGAATTCGGGTTGAATCCATACCAAAAGCTTCAGCAAACGGTGCGATGCAAGCCTCTCCCGAAACATAGACTTTCGAATAGTTCCGGTGTATATCCACCATTTTCAAATAATCGTCATCCGGCGAATAGGACTTATCGAGGACACTGTAACCAAATTTCTTGAATGCCCCACAGGCGTGCCACAGCTGGATGACTTCTGTTCCTTTACGTAACGTCGAGACATAGACGGGATAATAATAGTCATCAATAATGAAGTAGCGGGCCGTCGCCAGTTCGTATGTCGCACGCATCATGTGGAAGACGTACTTGATTTGTCCCACTACATTTTGCGGGAAACGTTTCAATAAAAACACATACTGAAATCCGAGTTCACGACTTTCAAGTTCATCATAAACAGCGCGGAAGTTATCGACGAGCTTATCCGAACGATACGTCGCGAAGACGACTTTTTTTGTCTGTACCGGAAAGAACTTCGAGATCCAATACGTCACCACAAGCAAATAATGGACCGTTCGTCGCTGAATCAAACGCAGTTTCTGTTTCATAAGATCCCTTCTCTTTCCACTTTCATTCTTACATGCACCATTCCATGACGGTTTTACCGAAACGGTTCGTCAAATCACTTTCAAATGCTTGATGGATATCTTCGATTTGTCGAATCTGGAATACACCGGAAACCAGGTTGGACAAATAAGCTGGAATATCTGGATACTGCTGATACAATTCCATCGTCCGTGCGAAATCAGCCGGTGTACTCCGACTTGATCCATAGACACGTAATCCCTTTTCAAGAATCATCCGCGTGTTGACGGCGACCGGTTCTTCCGAAACGCCAAGCAATGCCATCGTTCCTTCAGGAATAATGTAATCAATCATCTGATTGATCGCATATTGACTGCCGATTCCACCCACACATTCGAATCCGTGATTAAACGAGACATCATCCGGAATTTGATCGATATGATACGTTTCATCCGCAAACGAGAAATAATCCAACTTCGATTGTGTTTTTCCGAAAACGAGCAATTTTGCTTCCGGATACAATTTACGTAACATCAAGGCTGTGATGAATCCGAGATTTCCATCTCCCCAGACGCCAAATGTTTCACGGCGGCTGTGAGCAATCTGATCGAAGCGTGTCATGGCATGAACGGAGACACTGACAAGCTCCGTGAAAGCCGCGACTTCCGGATCGAGATCAGCCGGCACTTCGACGAGACGATCCGGTTTGATGAAGACATAATCCTGCATGTAGCCGTCATAACCGCTCGAGCGGAAACGGCTTGTCCGCAAGTAGTTTTCTCCGATAATGTCATCCGTTTCCGACGGTGTGTTCGGAACCATCGCGACCAACGTACCGATCTTAAACGTGCCTGACGGATCATGCACTACTTTACCGATGCCTTCATGAATCATCGCCATCGGTAACTTTTTCGCTAACACTTCAGCACTGCGGCTACCCGTGAAGTAACGTTGATCCGCGTGACAAATCGATAGGAAAGTCGGACGAACGACGACCCGGTCTGAATTGAGTGACCGTTCGTCATACGTCACCTCGATTTGGCGTGGTGCCACGAGTTGATAGACTTGGTTAATCATTGGTGAATCCGCTCCTTCAGAATAGCATTGGCGATGCGGAGATCGTACGGTGTCGTTACTTTAATGTTGAACAATTCACCTGTGACGAGAGCGACCGCTTCACCTTTAAGCAAGAGAATCTTACATGCGTCTGTCAAAATTGCCCGCTCATCGGTTGATAATGCTTCGTAATGATTTTTCAGTTTCGTAATTTGGAAACTTTGCGGCGTTTGTCCCTGATACATTTGATCACGGACCGGAATATCGGAAATCGTTTTTCCGTCCGTCGAAGCGACAATCGTATCAATGGCTGAGATGACGGTGTCACACGCTCCGTATTCGAGTGCTGTCGAAATGTTTTCTTTAATGATCCGGTGTGTCAAGAACGGACGGACTGCATCATGTGTGACGATGACATCCTCGTCTGACAAACCGTTTTTATTTTCAATCCAGTTGATAGCTGCCATGATGGACTCGTTGCGGTCACTTCCGCCTGCCGTGATGACGATCCGCTCATCGGTCCCAATGTATTTCTCCAAGATATCGCGTGTATAGTTGATCCACGCCGTTGGAGTCACAATGATGATTTGATCAAAATCTTCGTGTAACAGAAATTTTTCCACGGTATGCACGAGGATCGGACGTTCTCCGATTGACAGGAATTGTTTAGGACGATCGACATTCCCCATTCTTGTTCCTTTTCCGCCAGCTAAGATTGCTGCATAAATCATCTTGTATCGCAAAGGACCCACCCAATAGACAATGGCGCTGCCATGGGTCACTTCGCTTCCCTCCCTTGTAAAAAAAGTTTTTTGTTGTTTCCACTTACCAGCGATGTGGGTATGTCTCACAATATGTCTTCTTTCGACGATTCTATCCACCTAAAGCAAAAAAAATAGATAAAGTTCTATTTTTTTTGCTTCATCACGATATAATGATGGGTGATTTCTAATATCACTATACTATGTTCGTGATGATTTTAAAAATCTGTCATTGTTGTGTAAATGCATTGTAATCATTTAAGCGAGGAGAGATTGTTTTGACAGAAGAAACACAGATGCCGATATTACAGGCACACGTTAACTATCTAGAACTGGCGGGAACAAAATTCCGCTTCGAGGCTCGTCTTTTCGGATTAACTGATTTCCTTCAGGCCGAACAGCTGCTTTTTGAGAATCCTGCTGTCCCTGAAGTCACAGAAGAAACACAACCGGAAGATGAATACATCCAGTCCGAGGCGCCGGCGGAACCGATCCCTTTAGAACGGGCTATCATTTTCCGTAACAAACGAAATAAACGGACATTCATTCTTCGTTTCCCGTTTGAAGGTGACTGGACAGAAGAAACATTCAGCGGAGAGCTTGATCTCAATCACCTGACCCCGACCGGGCGCCCGTTGCCGATGGGTTATTTCGATGCGTTCTTCGGAATCGTCCAAGGAAAATCAATTTTACATGAAGCTCCATTCGGTGATACACGTTCCTTGATTCCGATCATTTACCGTGTTGAAACAAAACATAGTAATGTCTTGCTCAAACTCGAATATGAACTGGTCGTCCAGTATTCAGAATACAGCAATACCCTAGGTTTTCATTCCCTTAAGCAAGGAGAGACGAAACGTTTTATCCGCTTGATTGAAAAATTCAACAAAGCGAAGAAGAATTGGCGGAAACGCGCGTTTAAATTCCGTCGCTTTACATTCAAGAGTATTTACAATGTCACGAAATGGACGCAACCGATCCAAGACAACAAAGTGGTATTTGCTTCGGATTCCCGAAGTGATGTCAGCGGGAATTTTGCCTATATCTTAAACGAAATCGAACGCCGGGATTTGAACCTTGACGTTAAAACGTTCTTCAAACCTAATTTGCAGTCCCGTCGCGATTGGCGTGACAAATTTACATTGCCGTATCATCTCGCGACGGCCAAAACGATTTTAGTTGATGATTTTTATCCGATGATTTATCCGCTCAGCATCCGGAAAGGAAGCGACCTTGTTCAAGTCTGGCACGCAGTCGGAGCCTTCAAGACATTCGGATACAGCCGTCTTGGCAAGCCGGGTGGTCCAAGTGCCAACTCGCTCAGCCACCGGAACTACACGAAAGCCATCGTCAGTTCGCATAACGTCGCCCGTCACTATGCGGAAGGATTCGGATTACGGGAGGATCAGGTCATCGCAACCGGAATTCCCCGGACAGATATGTTCTTTGACCAAACCTACATCGCCGATGCAAAAGAACGGATTTACGAAGAATATCCTGTCTTTAAAACAAAAAAAGTCATCATGTTCGCACCGACTTTCCGTGGGAACGGCGCGAAAAGTGCCCATTATGATTTCAGTCAACTCGATTTGGATGCTTTGTATGAAGCTTTCCATGAAGACTATGTCTTCGTTTTGAAGATGCATCCATTTGTCCGCCGCCGGATGGAGATTCCGGAAGTCTATGCTGACTTCTTCCTCGACTTGACGGATCATCGGGAAATCAACGAATTACTGTTCGTCTCTGATATTTTGATTACCGATTATTCATCGACGTGTTTTGAATTTTCACTGCTCGACCGCCCGATGTTATTCTTCGCCTATGATTTGGAAGATTACATCTCAAAACGTGACTTCTATTATGACTTTGAAGAATTCGTTCCGGGACCAATCGTCCGTACCTCGGAAGAGTTGATTGAACGGATTAAGAACGAAGATTTCGAGATGCAAAACGTCAAAGCCTTCGCGGAATACTTCTTCGAGCATCAGGACGGAAAGTCGAGCCAGCGTTTCGTCGATCAAATCATCCTTGGAGAAAACAAATGAATCCAACACCAAAACCAATGACCTTTTCCTATGATCATTGGCTCGGGAACTACAAAGTGCTACTGATTTTCATGGTCGTGTTCGGACACCTGATTGAAACGTTCCGTAATCTTGATGGAAACGATCCGGTCCAAATCGTCTACAACATCATTTATTTACTGCACATGCCGGCCTTCATCTTCATGAGCGGATATTTTTTCAAGGAAGTCAGACCAAAACGAATCTTTTCGTTTGTCGTCCTTTATTTCATCTGGCAATCGATTCATGAAGTCTATCTCGCTTATGTTAATGAAAAGACAGTCGATGGATTAGTGGATGGTCTCCTGCATCCGCTCGTTCCGAGCTGGACACTCTGGTACCTGCTCGGAATCATTATTTGGCAAATCGTGACACCGGGATTCCTGACCTTACGTTATCCGTTGTTGATCAGCATTGCGTTTGCTCTGCTGATTAATGCTAATCCGGGTTCGATCACGAACTTCCTGTCCTTACAAAAGGTCATCAGTTTTTATCCGTTCTTCTTGATGGGATATCTCGTCAAAGAACGGGGATGGCTCGCGGACGGACGGATTCGTGACCGGATGACGTCCCCCATCGGTCGTTTGACCGGATTACTCGTTTCTGTTTCCATCGCCATCGCTATGGCCATTTGGACAAAAAACGGATTCGATACGGTCTGGTTGTTCTACCGGGACACGTACGGTGAATTTGATGTCCCGGTACTCAAAGGCGCATTAATTCAGCTCTTTTTGTACGCGGTCAGTACCGTAATGATTTTTTCTGTATTAATGATGATTCCACACCGTTCCTTCGGTGGTCGGTTTGATCAAATCGGGATTCAGACGTTGGTGATCTATCTGTTACACTCGTTCATCGTCCGGCTGTTTCGGGATTCGGTTCCACCATGGATTGCCGAGTCGCCGGTGCTCCTGATCGGTTCATCCTTCTTGCTCGCCCTGTTCTTCGTTTGGATTTTATCGAGTCGTCCGGTTGTTCGACTGTTTCGACCGTTATTGTCACCAAATGTCAACTGGCTGTTCAAGAAAACATCGTAAACTTTTCTTCAAAAAAAGCACCTGATGCCAGGACCAGATCTCGCTTCTTGAGATTTGGTCCTTTTTGTATCGGTACGATAAAATTGACAGGATCTTTGCCTTGAAACTAAGATAGTAGAGGTTGCTATAATAAACGCTTACACAAGCGTGCAGAAAGAAGGGATCCCCTTGCAAGCGGATCAACGTAAAAAATTAACGGTCCTGATGATCAACATGTTCATCGCCGTCGGGAGCTTCGGGATCATCATTCCGATTCTGCCCGCTTACTTAGCTTCAATCGGTCAAGGCGGTACAGCTGCCGGTCTGATGATCGCGATTTTTGCCGGCGCCCAGCTCGTCATGTCACCGGTTGCCGGAAAATGGGCTGACCAGTACGGTCGCCGCAAGATGATCATTTACGGTTTGATCGGATTGACGTTATCGATGTTCGTCTTTTATTTCTCGAACTCGGTTACGATTCTTTACATCTCACGGGCCATCGGCGGTGTCGGTGCGGCGCTTCTGATTCCTGCAATCTTTGCCTATGTTGCGGATATCACGACGATGGATCAGCGCGCGAAAGGCAACAGCTTCGTCTCTGCTGCGATGTCACTCGGGATCGTCATCGGTCCCGGGATTGGCGGCTTCCTCGCCGAGTTCGATCTGAAGTTGCCGTTACTTGTTTCGGCACTCGTCTCACTTCTAGCCGTCTTATTCAGTGTCATTCTTCTTCAAGAAAGTGACGTCCATGACGCGACGGCGATGGCGCCCGACGAAGGCTCCATGTGGAAAAAGCTTGGCGCATCGTTCCATAAGCCGTACTTCGTTCCGCTCGTCATCACACTCGTCATGAGTTTCGGATTGATGGCCTATGAATCAGTCCTCGGCCTGTTCGTCGACAACCAGTTTGGTGCCTCTCCAAAAGACATCGCCATCATGGTGACGTCGACCGGCATCATCAGCGTCATCGCTCAGATTTTCGTCGTCGATAAGTTATCACGCAGTCTCGGGGAAGGCAAAGTCCTGAACATCTTCCTGTTGATCGCGACGCTTGGCTTCTTGTTGTCACTCCTGACAGCAAGTTACGGCGGCTTCTTCGCCGTCACACTCGTCATCTTCCTTGCGACGTCGATCCTGCGTCCTGTTTTGAACACGATGATTTCAAAACTGGCCGGAAACGAACAAGGATTTGCGATGGGGATGAACAACGCCTACATGAGCATCGGAAACGTCCTCGGTCCGACACTGGCCGGACTGTTATATGATGTCAACATTCTTTACCCGTTCATGCTTGGACTTGTCTTCCTGGCCGTGACACTGATCGGATCTGTCATTTGGCAACGCCGTCAGTCCCGTTTGATTAAAAAGATTGAACAGACATCTTGATTCAGATGTCATAACAAAAGCAGGAGGTCGTCCGATTGGATTGTCGGAGAACCTCCTGCTTTTTTCATATGGTATGGAAACATCAGCCATGCAACGTCGTCCGGTCCCACCAAAGCGCCTGCAGGAAGCGGAGGGTTTTGACAAACGTTTCGACGACGAGCAATACAAGTAAAAATGCCGTGAATCGTAAATCAAGGACATGATTCAAGACTAGTCCTAACAGGAGCGTCGTCACGAAGACACGTCGTGTCAGCTCAATTGAAGATACCTCGAACGTCGTGACGATACTGTATACCAACAGGCCGACCAAGATGCTGACAGGGACGGTTTCCGTTGTATAATCGACTAGCAGATACATACTTATAATCAATCCGATCAAAGCTACCCAGTACGTGTATCGCATAGATGTTCCTCCCTATTGATCACATCATAGCAAATTCTGAACCCTCGATTTTCAGTATCTCGAAACAGGCGAACGGAAAACTGAAAATCCTTTTATCCGTACTGTTTTTGATGAGCTTTCTTTAATTTTAAGTACTCTTCATCCGCCCGGATCAAATCCCATTTTTCTTGAAAGATTTCCGCGGATTTTGCTTTTTCCGGATCAATTTCCCGTTCGTTTAATTCACCGGTCTCTTTATTTTTGTATTTGCGTCCGCCTTTGTAATTCGTATAACGGCGTGCCCGCGTATGCCCCATTTGGATGAACTTTCGTGCCATGTCCATTCCGACGAAATCTCCGGCCTCTTTATAGTCGAGGTACATCTGATAAATCTTTTCGGAAGATTCTTTGGCAATTTCCGGCGTCTTGAACCGCCAGTGCGGTAGGATTTCCCCTTTATACGGTTCGACGAGCAACACACCCTGTTCGCCCCGCCCGACCCGGTATTTTTCCGGTTCCTTCCGAAAATCCGTCGTCTTGAAGTCCAAATCGTAATCAAATGCCATTTTCACCGCCTCCTTCTATTGAAAGATTCCCGGGAACGTCCGGCTTTAATCGTGTGGATACAGTCCGGTCGTATAGACCGCCGTCAATGTCTCGGCGATTTCTTCAATCGTCGCCGTCGTCTCTTCCCGGACGACTTCGAACAAATACATTTCATTGGCGAAAAACCAGCCGCGTGCGACGAGTGTCGGATTCAAGTCCGGACGCGCCAGTCCCGCCGCTTGCGCATAGTGAATATCACGACTGATCCGTTCAATGAAGCGCTCGCGAATCTGTTTCCACTTCGTCCGGATGACATAGGATACCCCGATTGCCTGCTCGACGACCCGGAGCATCTCCCGTTCCTGTTCAGCAAGCTGTAAAAACGCCGTTGCCTGCTGCTCGATTTGCTTTTTGGCCTCTTCAGCTGTTCCGGGCTCAAACGGCTGTTCCGCCACCAGGTGAAAACGATCCATGACGTCTTCCATCAGGACAATCAGCAGTTCATCCTTCCCTTCAAAATGAACGTATGCGGTTCCATAGCCGACACCCGCCCGTTTGATGATTTGTGAAATCGTCGTTGTCTGAAAGTCATTTTCAAGAAAGACAGCCCGTGCTGCGACAAGCAGTTTTTCCCGGGTCCGGACTGTCCGCAAATGCCGTTTGTCCATTTTGGATTCATTTGATTTCATCATAATCAACCACCTCTCCTGATTCTCTATCCGATAATATTGACATAGTGTCAATTTGTTTGCTACGCTTTTGTCAAAATTGATTACTGATTCATTTAAGGAGGAACGGACATGGCATTGACCGCTAAGCGTGAAGAAGCAATCGAACGAGACGAACAGGATCGACTGGCCCCTTACCGGAACGAATTTTATCTGCAGGAAGGTTCGATTTATATGGATGGCAACTCGCTTGGCCTGTTGTCGAAACGGGCGGAAGCCACGTTACTCGAATCGCTCGCCGATTGGCGGGAACTCGGGATTGACGGATGGATGAAAGGTCGGCACCCCTGGTTTGACTTGTCGGAAAAACTGGCTGCCTTGAACGCACCGCTTGTCGGTGGACGTGCGGATGAAGTCATGGTGACCGGTTCGACGACGGTCAATCTGCACCAGCTGGTCGCGACCTTCTTTGCTCCGTCCGGACGACGGACGAAAGTTTTAGCCGACAGTTTGACGTTCCCGTCTGATATTTATGCGCTGCAAAGCCAGCTCCGGTTGCGCGGACTCGATCCGGCGGAACACCTCGTTCAGGTCGAAAGCCGCGACGGACGGTTTCTTGATGAAGCGGACATCATCGCCGCAATGACTGATGACATTGCCTTGATCGTTCTGCCGACCGTTCTTTACCGGAGCGGACAAATTTTAGATATGGAACGGCTGACCCGCGAAGCCCATGCCCGCGGGATCCTGATCGGCTTTGACGGCTGTCATTCCGTCGGCGCGATTCCCCATGCCTTTCATGACTGGGGCGTCGACTTTGCGTACTGGTGCAACTACAAACATTTGAATGGCGGTCCCGGTGCGGTCGGTGGATTATTCGTCCATGAACGTCATTTCGGAACATTGCCCGGTCTGACCGGTTGGTTCGGTTCCCGTAAAGACAAACAATTTGATATGAATCATACGATGACACCTGCCGAAAACGCCGCTGCCTTCCAAATCGGCACACCACACGTTTTAAGCCTCGCCCCGCAAATCGGTGCGCTCGAGTTGTTTGCAGAAGTCGGCATCGATGCCGTTCGGACAAAATCACTGGCACTGACCGACTACATGATGGCGCTCGTCGATCAGGAATTGACGCCGTACGGCTTTGTAATCGGAAATCCGCGTGACGACACACGACGCGGCGCTCACCTGAGTCTCGAACATCCGGAAGCGGCACGGATTTGTAAAGCGCTGAAAGCCCATCAGGTCATTCCTGATTTCCGGGCACCGAATATTGTCCGCCTGGCCCCTGTTGCCTTGTATAATAGTTTTGAAGACGTCTATGAGGTCGTTTCGATTTTGAAAACGATCATGGACGAAAAACAGTACGAACAATTTAAGAACGAACGCGAAGTCGTCGCGTAAGGAGGCTTTATGAAAGAACATCCTACTGAATTACGGCGTGACTTAAAAACACGCCAACTGACGATGATTGCGATGGGCTGTGCGATCGGAACCGGTCTTTTCCTCGGAAGCGGTCTCGCGATCAGTCTTGCCGGACCGAGTGTTCTCGTCAGCTATGCAATCGGCGCTTTCATCGTCCTGCTGTTGATGGGCTGTCTTGCGGAAATGACCGTCGCCCATCCGACCTCCGGCTCATTTGGCACGATTGCTGAAATGTACATCAGTCCCTATGCCGGTTTCCTTGTCCGCTATTCTTACTGGGTCGCCAATGTCTTGGCCATCGGCGTCGAAGTCAGTGCCATCGCCATCTACATGAAATATTGGTTCCCGGACGTCCCCGGTTACATCTGGATTTTCGTCTTCGCAGCGGCGTTGATTTATATCAATGCCACGACCGTCAATACGTTTGCGACGTTCGAATACTGGTTTTCTGTCATTAAAATCAGTGCCATCCTGATGTTCATGATTCTCGGTGCGTACCTGGTCTTCGGAAGCAATTCACCTGAGATTGGTCCCCAAAACTTCACGAATGACGGCGGCTTCATGCCGTTCGGTTTTTCCGGTCTTTGGATTGCCGTCTTCATCTCGCTGTTCAGTTTCCTCGGAACAGAATTAATCGCTGTCACAGCCGGCGAAGCAAAGGATCCGGATGTTGCCGTGCCGAAAGCACTGAAGGCAACGGTCTTCCGGCTGTCGACGTTTTACGTCATCACGATTGCTTTGATGCTCATGATCGTTCCGTGGCAACAGGCCGGCGGTGTCGATGAAAGTCCGTTCGTTAAGGTCATGGAAATGTTGTCGATTCCCGGTGCGGCCGGCATCATGAACTTCATCATCCTGACAGCTGCGTTATCGGCGATGAACAGTCAGTTGTACGCTTCAACGCGAATGATGTATTCATTGTCGAAAGCAACTTACGCCCCCCAGATCTTCAGTCGTCTGAATGCGAAAGGCGTGCCGCTCTTTGCACTCGCTGTGTCGACACTCGGCATATTCCTTGCTGCCGTCATCAGCAGTCAATCGAGTGTCTCCTATCCGTTCATGATGGGAATTTCGATGTTCGGGGCCATCTTCACCTGGTTCATGATTTTCATCTCTCATCTCTATTTCCGGAAAGCTTGGGAACGGGACGGTGGACGGAAACTGCCGGTCCGGATGATGGGCTATCCGTATTTGACGGCGCTCGGTGCCCTCTTGTTATTTGCACTGGTCATCACGACCTGGTTTACCGATTTCCAGATCGTCTTGAAGTTTGGTATTCCGTGGTTGATTTTCCTGACGATTGCCTATGTGTTCTGGAAACGCAACAACCCGCCGCAAGCGGATCAGACAAAACGTTCACAATCACTTTAACGTAAAGGGGAACGATTGGAATGAAACAGACGGATGCGACGAAGATTGAGGAAACGATTCAAACCGACTTTAAAAAAGACATGTCTTACGGAGATTATTTACAGCTCGACTCCATTTTGACAAGCCAGCAACGGTTGTCGAATCATCATGACGAAATGCTGTTCATCGTCATTCATCAGACAAGCGAACTGTGGATGAAATTGATTTTACATGAGATGACCGCTGCCATTCAGGCAGTCGCTGACGATCAGCTCGAACGGTCGTTCAAGATGCTGGCCCGTATCTCAAAAATCCAACAACAGTTGATTCAGTCATGGAGTGTCCTCTCGACACTGACACCGGCTGAGTATCTTGAATTCCGTGACTCGCTTGGGCATTCGTCCGGATTCCAATCCTACCAAAACCGGCAAATCGAGTTTGCGCTCGGCTTCAAGAACGCCCAAATGCTTCGGGTCTACGAACACGAAACGGCGTTGTACGCTCAATTGAACGATGATTTAAAAACACCGAGTATCTATGACGAGACTGTCCGGGCGATGCATCGACGCGGCTTACAGATTGATGAGACCATTCTCAACCGGGACGTCACCCAGGACTGGGAAGCGAACGCGAGTGTCGAAGCCGCTTGGGCGACTGTCTATCAGGATGTCGAACAGTACTGGGATCTATATGAGCTCGGTGAAAAGTTACTCGATATCGGCAGCCAGCAACAAATGTGGCGCTTTAACCATATGAGCACCGTCGAACGGATCATCGGTCAAAAACCGGGAACGGGCGGTTCGTCCGGTGTCAGTTATCTGCGCCGTGTGCTCGACCACCGGTTCTTCCCGGAACTCTGGTCGGTCCGGACAAAACTTTGAGGGGGAACCTGATATGAACCGTTGGATAGATGTCTCACAACCGTTAACCTCGTCTGTTACGACATGGCCGGGTGATACGAAATTTAACTACACGATTAACTGGAGTAAAGCCGACACCGGCTCCGTCAACGTCGGCCAGGTGACGATGAGTCTGCATACCGGTACTCATATCGATGCTCCGTTTCATTTTGACGATGCCGGTCAAAAAGTCATCGATCTTGATCCGGATCTCTATATCGGTCATGTCCGCGTCATTTATCTGCCCGGCCGGACCGAACTCGTCGCAAGCGACCTTGATGCATTTGATTTAACCGATGTGCGCCGGCTGATCATCAAAACAGACGGTTGGGTCGATAAGTCGATTTTCCCGGAAACGATTCCGGTCCTGACGCCGAGTCTTGCCGAACGCCTTGGAGCACTCGGGATTGAATTAATCGGACTCGATTTACCGTCTGTTGACGCGATCGACAGTAAAGAGATGGCGGCCCATCATGCGCTCGCCGCCCATGGAGTTCACATACTCGAAGGGTTAGTCCTCGATACGATCACTCCGGGTGATTATCATCTCAATGCTGTTCCGCTTCCACTCGTCGACGGTGACGGCAGTCCCGTCCGTGCACTGATGCGACCGTATTAAAAAAAACCGACAGAACGCTCTTCCAAGAGTTTTCTGTCGGTTTTTTTCAGTTTTCCTTAACCGGTACGGGGAACAACACTTCTTCCGTCCGTTGCATGATCTGTCCGAGTACTTGCAGGGACGGACCGACCTCAAAATCGAGATCAAGGGAATGATTAGCCCCTTTTATTTGTTTCAGTACGAGGTTCGAGCTGCCGCACCGTTCCAACGCTTCCGGACTGAACTGACGATCGTGGTCACCGATGACGAGTAATCCATGATGCTGACTGTTCGCAATCGCTTCGACAATCGCAGGATCTTTTAAGAGTGGCGTCAGAAGGACAACACGCGCTTCCGGAAACAGTCCGCGGTGCATCATCGATACAAGCGGTACCATTCCAAGCGATTTGGCAATAAAGTGAATCGTTTTATATGTACGTGAATGTAACACGTCCTCGATGACCGCTTCAATCCGCCTGCTCACCTCCGCATCTCCCTGTTCGTCCGGCAAGCTGAACAAGTCGTCCGAGACATACTGAATCTCAATCACGTTCACGCCCCGCTTCAATAACATCATCCGACTAAAGTAAAAGTATGGATGGTCATACGCATAACCTGCGCCGGACAACATAAAGCAGACCTCATCTGACTCGGAATAATAGTGATTATAGGCAATCGTTTGATCGTCCAATTGTACCTGACAACGGCGAATCTCCATCAATGCTCCCCCTTTATTTTTTCCTTACTTTACCATCCGATAACGAAACCGTCCATTAAAATTCCATTTCCTTGTCATCGGAGCTTAAGACCACCGTTTAAAAATTTGTGATTCCTCAAAAAAAGCCACATCCGACACTCTGTTAGCGTGGATGTGGCTGTTGGTTCAGCGGACCAGTTGATCCGGTGCAAAGACCGACTGTTCGACTTGTTTTAAAGCATAAAAAGCACCTTGGTTGACCATCAAATCAGCATACGTGCCGACTTCGATGATTTGGCCCTGTTCCATGACGACGATTTGGTCCATCGTCTCAAGACCAGCCAGCCGGTGGCTGACAAGCAACAGCGTTGAATCCTCTGCACGGGAAAACAGGTGGCGTAAAATCATCTGTTCCGTCAACGCATCGACCGATGAGGTCGGCTCATCCAGCAGATAGAGTGGTGTCTGACGCAAGAAGATCCGGGCAATCGCCAGCCGCTGTTTTTCACCGCCGGACAGGTTTTCCCCTTTTTCAAGCACCCTGTCGTCGAGTTCAAGTAAAGAAAGACCGACGTGTTTGAGTGCTTCCATCATCTGCTTATCCGTCGCTTCCCCGCTTGCCAGCTTCAGATTGTCACGAA
Source organism: Exiguobacterium sp. R-39 (assembly GCF_049942815.1). Lineage (NCBI taxonomy): Bacteria > Bacillati > Bacillota > Bacilli > Caryophanales > Exiguobacterium > Exiguobacterium sp. R-39. The sequence goes on along the minus strand of NZ_CP187965.1, from coordinate 185,381 downwards.
TCGTGCCGTAAAAGAAATGATTTTGTTGCAGGACGACATTCGTCTGTCGCCATAATGCTTCCGGATCAATTTCTTGACCGGATGTTCCTTCGATCCGGATCCCGTCGACCGGATACATCCGCAACAACAGTTGCAACAGCGTCGATTTTCCGGAACCGCTCGCTCCGACAATCGCCGTTTTACTGCCGGCAGGGAACGTCACGCTGACGTCCCGTAAGACAGGACGATCCTGACCCGGAAACGTGAAAGTGACGTGTTCCGTGCTCAGTTCCGGAGCCTGCGTCAATTCAAACGGACGGTATTCCGGTGTCGTTGTGGCTTCGACGACGTCATCAAGACGACGTGCCGCATGACGGCTGTCTTCAAAAAATCCGGGTAAAATCGCCATCGGTGCGGCATTTTCAAACACCGTCAACGAGGTCATGACCAGCAATGCGAGGAAAACGCCGTCGAGTTGTCCGTCAGCGACCAGATATGCTCCGAGTCCGAGGACAATCCAGGAAATAACCAACGTCGCCAGTGTATTCAATGCAAGGTTCGAGACCGCATGCAGTCCGTTGCGTTTTTCTTCCGCCACGTACCGTGCGGCAACGGCATTCAGCTCCGCTTCCTTGTTCCCGAGTTGCTGATAGATCTTTAAGTCACGATAACCTTGGAACAGTTCCGTCACTTCCGTCGACAGTTCCCCGCGTCGGGCCCGGACAGACCGGGCAAACCGTTGTTCCCGGTAGGCAAACCAGCCGGGAATGACGAATCCCGTCAAGATCAGACCAAACACGAGGACAAGCGCGACACTGAGTGAAAAGAAACTGACGAAAAAGATTGTACACAGAAAGACGAGCACTAAAATGATCGGTGGATAGACGACGCGCAAAAACGTATTTTGCAGACTTTCGACGTCCCCGACAATCCGGGCGAGCAAATCCCCGCTCCGGTACTTGGCAAAGATACCCGGTGCGAGTGGTTCCAGCCGTTTATAAAACGTCGTCCGCAAGTCACTGAGGATCGTAAACGTCGCCCGGTGTGAGTAATACCGTTCGGCGTACCGGCTGACAGCCCGCGTCAGACTGGAGATTTTCTGTAAGGCAATCAAAACGGCAAGTGTCTGAATCGGCGGCAACAGGGCGGCTTTTGAAATCAAAAAACCGCTTGCTGCGAACAAGCCGACTGCCGTGATGCCGGCCAAAACACCGAAGACGATCGAGAGCACGATGTCCCGTTTCTGGTGCAGCATCAAACGAAAAATTCCCATTAACTCTTTCATCGTGTCTCCTCCCCCCGTTGAACGGCACGCATCATTGCATATTCCGATTCACGTCCAAGTAATTCTTCGTGTGTCCCCCGGTCGACGATCCGTCCGGCTTCCAGCACGACGATTTGATCCGACAGTTCAATCGTATGCAGACGGTGGGCGACCGTGATGACGGTCGCTTCACGTCCGAGAACAGTCATCGCTTCCTGCAACAACCGTTCCGTCTTCACGTCAAGACCGGTCGTCGGTTCATCAAACAAGATGACATTCGGTCGTTTCAGGAAGGCACGTGCTAACGCAACGCGCTGCTTTTCGCCGCCGGATAAGCCGCGTCCGCCTTCTCCGATTATCGTGTCGAGTCCGTTCGGCAACTGTCCGATCAATTCGGTCAGACCGGCGTCCGATGCCGCCTGTTCAATCGCAGCCCGCGATGCTTCGCGCAATTCACCGATGGCGATATTATCCGCCAGCGTCCCGGCATAGAGATACGGATGCTGCGAGATGTAGCTGAGCTGGCTGAACCAACTGGATTCCGTGATGGTCTGACGATCTTGACCGTCAAGCAACAGCTGTCCGTCCTGCGGATCGGCAAGGCCAGCCAGCAATTGGAGGACCGTCGATTTTCCGGCACCGCTGCGGCCGATCAAGGCAACCTTTTGATACGGTTCAATCGTCAAATTCAACTGTTCCATCGCAAACCGGGCATCGCGGTACGAAAACGCGACGTCTTTCAGTTCAATTCGCGGCGGACGGGCTGCCGGCAGTTCCGTTCGTCCGAAAGCGACATTCCGGTCGTCGTCCGTCAGTTCGGCCGCAATCTGTTTCGCGGCGGCGACACTGCCCCGTCCGGTATGGAAAGCAGCTCCCATCTCTTTTAACGCCAGATAGTATTCCGGTGCCAGAACCAACATCAAGAAGGCCGGCACAAAGGTGATGCTTTGGAACAAAATCAACCGTAAGCTGACTTCAAGCGCAATCATCCCCATACTGAGCATCGAGATGAATTCGAGCATCAACGACGACAGGAACGCGAGTTTTAAGACGGTTAACGTCGCATCCCGAAATTCGAGACTGCTTCGTTCAATCACGTCCTGCTGAGCTTTCGCCCGCCCGAATAACTTGAGCGTCGTCAATCCTTGTAACGTATCGAGGAACGTACCAGAAAAGGCATTCATCTTCTCAAGCTGCGTATCGGCCCGCTTTTGCGTCATGATCCCGATGACGATGTAAAACAACGGAATGAACGGGGCGGTAATCATCATGACCAGTCCCGTGACCCAGTCATAGCTGAAGGCGGCAATCAAGACCATCATCGGAACAATCGATGTCTGAATGACCTTCGGCAGGTACTGGCTGTAATAGCTGTCCATCTCATCGACGGAATCCATCAGGATACTGACCTTTTGTCCGGATTGTCCTTCAAGCATCGACTCGACAGAGTTTCGTGTGTATTTCGCGACGAGCGCCTGACGCAGATCTTGTTTGACGCGTGCCGCAAGACTCGTTCCGAGGCGCCCGTTCCAGTACGTGACGCCGACGCGCAGGACAAGCATCCCCAATAGGACACCGAGCAACGGAATGACTGCCGCGAACGGATCCCCTTGCAGAAAAATCCGGTCAACGATGATGACAATCAGATAGGATTGTCCGATGACGGCGACTCCCATCAGGACGGCGGCCAGCATCAGTTGTATAAAAATCGTACGCGGAATCGTAATAATTCCTTTGAGTGGATTCATAAGAAAACGTCCTTTCACTAAGTGTGAACGACTTTTAGTGAATATTTTCACATATCGTACATTCAGTATACCGAATCCATTCTGTTGATGCCACGGGTATGCTGTCGAAAAGGTGTGACGGTTTTGTGAGGGACCTTTTGTTGGACAATTGATTTATCCGGATGTATTATAGACAATAGTTATCCACGTTATACAGAAAGGAGAATGTTTCATGCAAATGAAGACAGGTGTTGAACAATCGGTGTATGCGATGCTCTTATTGACGTTTTTACCGGAGAAAGGTGTGTTGCCGGGCGAATTCATCAGTCAGCAACTTGGCGCTTCGCCAACCTACTTTCAAAAGTTGCTCCGGAAGCTCGTGAGTGCGGATCTGCTGATTTCTGTTCCCGGTGCAAAAGGCGGCTTCCGGCTCAAAGCGTCACCGGAGACGATTCGTGTGTTTGATATCTATGAAGCAATCGAGGGCAAACAATCCTTATATGCCTCAAGCGGTGTTTTCGAAGACTTGATGGGTATCCAGGATCAGAACATCTGCTTATTGTCCGACCTGATGGCAGAAGCGGAACAGTCGTGGCAATCGATACTCAAACGCGAGACGATCGACTCGATCCGCCGTGAAATTTATTTGAACTGTCCGCCCGATCATCTGACAAAACTGCAGAGTTTAATTGAAGAAAAAATGATTCGTAACTAAAAGGAGAATATATGATGAACACCACTACACTTGACCGCTATTTTGATTTATTTGATGCTTCCCGGACCGATGAAAAAGCTTTTGATGACTTGATTTCCCTGTTCTCGGACGAAATCACATTCGTCCTGAACGGACAGGAACAGCACGGTATCGATGCCTGGAAACAGTTCGTCCGGATGGTCTTTACGGCGAATCAGGATATTAAACACATGTATGCCGGATGGGTTCCATCAGAAACAGGAGATACGATGGAAACACGCTGGGCTGTTTGCGGGAAACGCGCGGACGGCTCTGTCTTCACCCAGGATGGAACCGACATCGCCCGGCTCAATGCGGATGGAAAGATTGTCTATCTCGCCAACGTTCCCGATGATACGGCGATGTTTAACCAATACAACGATTAATCGAAAACAGGCATCACTTCGTTATGAAGTGGTGCCTGTTGATTATGCTTATAAATTCTTCGCTTTGAAGGTATCGCCGCCTTCAATCGTTCCGTTATCAAATCCTTTTTGGAACCATCGTTCGCGTTGAGCCGATGTACCGTGTGTAAAGCTTTCCGGTACGACATATCCTTGCCCTTTTTTCTGCAATGTATCATCTCCGACAGCATTCGCCGCTCCAAGTGCCTCTTCCAAATCGCCTTCTTCAAGCAGATTTTGTCCTTGTGCATGGTTGGCCCAGACACCCGCATAGTAATCCGCCTGCAATTCAAAGCGGACCAGGTATTTGTTGAACTTCTCTTCGCTCATCTTTTGACGAAGCGGCATGATTTCGTCTGATGTCCCAAGCAACGTCTGAACATGGTGCCCAACTTCGTGGGCAATGACATACGCCATCGCGAAGTCTCCCGGTGCCCCGTATTTATTTTGTAACTCATCATAAAAACTTAGATCAATGTATAATTTCTGATCCCCCGGACAATAAAACGGTCCGACTGACTTTCCAGCTTGTCCACACGCTGAACTGACCTGATCGGTATATAAAACGAGCGTCGGTTCTTTATATGTCATACCGTCCTGTTTAAATTCCTTTGTCCAGACTTTTTCCGTATCCGCTAAGACAACGGATACAAAATCAGCCGCTTCTTTTTCTTTGGCCGTTTCCTGGTACTCGCCTTGACTGTCGCCTTGTGAATCGGACAATCCTCCGAGGATGTCGGCCGGATTCCCGCCCATCAACGTGACGACGATTAAAATGATGATCCCGAGTCCGCCTCCGATCCCGGCGACTCCTTTTCCACCCATGCCCCGTCGATCTTCGACGTTCGAACTTCTTTCTCTGCCCTTCCATTTCATACACGGTTCCTCCTACAAGTCTCAATGCCCTTCTATACCCCATATCTTGTCTGTTTAGGCATGAATTTCTATTTTAAAATTTAATTTTGTTTTAAGTATCTTGAAGCTAAACAATCTTATTTTCCCGACCGATAGTCGTATACGTTTAACATGTTTACTCGTGATTTGTTTCACTTTCTATTAGAAAATGGGGGAATTTTATTTTATGAAACGTCGGAATCAACTTATGCTTTGGATCAGTTTTCTTGTCGTCACTTTATCGTTCATTGTCCATGGTTTACACCGGTTCACCGACTTTGCGGAAGGTTATCAACTCATCCGGGGAAACGTAACAGCCGCTTCACCCACGACACTTGCCTGGATTGCTTTGTTACCGTTTGTCTGTTGGATTGCTTCTGCCGTTCTCTACCGGATTCGACCAGACAGTATAATCGTTGCGCTTCTCTTGACGTTGACACTGACGTTTTCCAGTATGTCGATCGTCGCCGGCGGCAATGGACTGGTCGAGTATCATTTTTCAATTTTCATGGTCCTGGCGTTGATTGCTTATTTCCGCCGGATTAACTTGATTCTCGTCAGCACCATCCTTTTCGCCTTGCAACATTTCGCCGGCTTCTTTTTTGCCCCGTCCCTGATTTGCGGAACGACCGGTTATCCGTTCAGCATTCTGATGATTCATGCCGTTTTCTTGATTTTGACGAGTGTGGCTCTGATTATCCAGATTGCCGTACAAAATCAGGAACGATCCGTCTCCTTGAAACGAGAAACGGAAGCCACGACGCTGATTACGAATGTCAGTCACCAAATCGAAGCACTTGTCGGTAATTTAAAAACGAATACGAAACACTTACAACAGGCAGCTGTCCAGTCCGTCGAAGCAACGAACCAGATCGCGACAGCGATTGCACCGATTGTTCAGTCCGCTGACGGTCAGCATCAATCGATGCAACAAGGAACGGATCAGTTGCATCAGGTCAATACGTCCATCGCATCGATCCAATCGAAAATGGCACAAACCGTCACGACGACGGAACATATGACGAAACGCGCGTTGACTGGAAACGAGGAGATGAACCTGATGGACCGCCGCGTCGAAGAGATGGTCGAATCAACGAACGGTCTGCACACTTCCGTCACGGCAATGGCCAGCCGGTCGGATAAGATTCAAAAAATCCTCGCCAGTCTGGAAGCCATTGCCGGCCAGACGAATCTATTGGCATTAAACGCTGCGATCGAAGCGGCACGTGCCGGGGATGCCGGACGGGGGTTTGCCGTCGTTGCAACGGAAGTCGGGCATCTCGCTGTTCAGTCCCGCAGCTATGCAAACGAAGTAACGGAAGTCCTGCAGGCCCTGATTGCCGATACCGATCAAATCAAAACGACCGCCGCCGGTTATACGAAAACACTGGCTGAAAATCAGGAAATGACGAGCCGTGTCCGTCAGACATTTTCTGATATCACGCAACTCGTACAGGAAGTCGAACAAAGTATCAGCTCCATTCAAACCGCCCGTCACGGGGTCGGTGTCCAGATGCTTGACATCGAACAGCGGATGGAGACGACGCGAACCGCTTCCCTCGAAGTCCGCCACGGTATCGAATCGACTGCCGTTTCACTCGAACAACAAACGACCGTCCAGCATGAATTTGAAACGATGACGGAATCGCTCAGTACAATGACCGTTTCCCTTGAGCAGCTTGTTGATGAATTAACTCAACATGTGGACCGCTAAACTAAAAGTTCCTCCCTTAATCGGCAGGAACTTTTTTTGATTCTTCCGAGGAGTTCTTTACCCCCGTCTCGAATAGACATACAAAAGAAATTCAGTAAAGGAGACGAGTCATATGCGTAAATCTTTACTGTTTCTGACTTCATCTGATATTCAGCATCCTGACGCTAACTTTTCACATCACCTCTTACACGAACTTTTTAAACGAATCACGGATGAATACAACGTGACATGCTTGGCTCCGGCATTTTTTGGCGGACGTGACATCGAATCAATCGACGGTGTAACGTACATCCGGCGTGGTAATGCGCTCAGCTTCTCTTGGCATGCCTTGCACTATATCAAGTCCCATCCCATTGCGTTGATTCTCCTGTTCAATGTTCCATTCCTTGAATTTATGTGCCGACGCAGCACAATCCCATCTGCCCGAATCCTTGTCAATATGCCGACTTGTCAGGCAAAATCGTCATTTTCTGATCCATGTCTTGTTTTCCATCCGTCCGTCCTGACGACGTTAACCAAACAAGGGTACCATCAAGTAGTTCGTCTTCCGGAAGGACTCGATTTGCTTTCCCCTGAGTCGACTTGGCTCGAAAAAGAAAAACGACCGACGTTTGTTTACGTCAGCCGTCCCTCTCAATCAAAAGAATTATTTGATGTCTGCCAAGCCTTCATCGCCTCGAAACAAGAATTTCAAGCGGTTCAACTCTGGATTATCGGACATTGTCCGATCCGATTCGATGCGTCGATTCCAGCAGCCATACAACAAAGCATTCACTACCTCGGCGATATCGAACCTGTCGAGCGCAACCGTCATATCAGCCGAGCCACAGCCTTACTCGTTCCATCCCATGAAGATAACTGGGGAATGATTGTCTATGAAGCAGCACGCGTCGGCACACCGGCGATTGTCTATGACACCCCCGGTCTGTGTGACGCTGTCCAGTATGGCATGACCGGTTATTTGGCTAAAGCCAATCATCCCGGTGCTTTGGCGGCAGAAATGCGCTCCTGTATGCTCGACGAGACCACCTATCATATGTTGCGCTATGCCGCGCAGCAATTCTCGACCACAAAACATCTCCATGATCTTGAACCGACTTTTCGTGACTGGTTGCGTACCAACACATCTGATGTTACAGCAGATCGATGACAGCCAAAGGGTCCGTCCGTTTCGTATAGTCGTCCGGTACGTCCGCAAAAGTAATCTGTCCGGACGGCTGAATGATGAACGTCGCCGGTTTCGGTAACTGCCAGTCCTCGTTACCGTTATGGCCGGCAACGTCAAGACCGGATGCCTTGTACACGTCAATTAAATAGTCGGGCATATCGAACACAAGGTCGAACTGACGGGCGACGACGTTATCGACATCACTCAACACGGGAAATGCCAGGTCGTTTTTTTCCTGCGTCGAGAGCGAGTGATCCGGTGTTTCCGGACTGATCGCCACAAGCGTCGCTCCTTTTGCCTCAATTTTTCCCAATTCCCGTTGGTAAGCCCGAAGTTCCAGATTACAGTACGGGCACCAACCGCCGCGGTAAAACGTCACGATGACGGGACCGTCCTGCAACAGTTTTTCAAGAGACACGGATTGACCAGATGCGTTCGGTAACGTAAAACGGGGTGCTTCGTCTCCGACGGTCAATCCTTTGGCGCCGTCTGATGCGGCTAACTCGTTTGTCGCTTGTGCCATCAACCGTTGTTTTTCCTGCGGTGCCTTTTGACGAAACTGTTCTTGATACGCTTTTATTTCTTCAAGCAATGTAGACATGACGTGTCCCTCCTTATGTTTGTCTTACAGCATAGCAGGGACTTCATAATCTGTCCGTCATTTTGCTCCGTCCGGCTTCTTGCGGAATTTCTTAAGAAAGCCCATCAGACTTTCCGGTGTCAGTTCCAATTTGTTCTCATAAGCATATTTCGTCCCGTATCCGAGTGCGAGTGTTGCCGTTGAAGCGACACCGGCTCCGATGACCGCTCCGTATCCCGGAACCATCTTCGCCAGTTGGCGGAACGCTGTTTTGCCGGAGTTCCCGACAATCGTCACGACCAGCAACTCCTTCGCACTTTCCTTCGACAGATTCCGTTCGTACAAATTCGACAGTTTCAGCATCAGTCCGATTTGAATCGATGTCAACGGAATGATGTCAGCTCCCGGAAATGGTACCGCTCCAATTGCCCCGGCGGCCGTTCCGGCTCCGACAATCCAGTTGTTCGCGATTTTCCCCCGCAACGCCGGATCGATCTCGCGAACAAACAGATTATCCTTGTTGAACTTTTTTAGGATGTCGAGCACCTCACGACGCAGACGGTCAATGTTCGTCCCGTCCATCGCTGAGACCGGAACGACTTTTGGTCCCGGTAACTTCGACTCGATATGCGACAGGATCGTCGCGAGGTCGTTCGTCGCATCGATTTTCGTGACGACGATGACGATATTTTTATTATGGGCATAAATCTTCTTGAAGTTTTTGGTCTCCGTTTCCGATAAGACGGTCCCGGCGGCGTTTAAGAAATAAAGAATAACATCGGCACTTTGATAAAACTTCCACGTCGTGTCCGAGTTCAGGCTGTTTGCATCGTTCAGTCCCGGCGTATCGACGAAGACGACCTTGTCTTCCGGATGTTGCCGAATTTGATCAATGCGTGTCGTCTCCCCCGGCTTTGCTCCGACGGTCGCGACTTCCCGACCAAGGATCGCATTCAATGTCGAGGACTTGCCCGCGTTGACGTCCCCGATCAGCGCAACGGTCACTTCCTGTTCAAGTGACTGGTTAAAGTCGCGACGTTCCGACTCAAACGATTGGTCAAACACTTCCTCCAGTTTTCGTTTTCGTTTCTGCTCATTGGTCTCAAGACCTTCTCCAAAAAAATCATCCATCTTTATCCCTCCTGAAAATACCTGCTGTCGGTCTTTTCCCGTTCTCCATTGAAATCATCCCCCAAAAGCGATACGATTAATTATGGATAATGTTACCAAAAAAAGATGAAATGAGGCGTTTTTCATGAAGAAATGGCTTTACATACCACTTGCGGCGCTTGTCTTGACCGGATGTAATCAAGAACAGGCACAAGAATCCGTTCCCAAAAAATCAGCATCGGCTGACTACACATCGAGTCTGACGATTTCTCCCGTCTCCATCACCGAGGGCGAAGAAAAATTTGCGGCGCTTGGCAATCAACAGATCGGCAGCGTCCAGTTAAAAGGAAAGTTGACGAAGACACACTGGCTCAAAGGGGTCGAATACCTGCCGAATAAAAAAGAACGGTCTCTCTTTACACTCGAGCTCGAACCCAAAAGCTATGACACACAAGTCCGCTTTGCCCAGTCTTTCTCCGACGATAAGATTCACCTTGGCATCGACGTGGATGACACGACAGTCCAAGGGGACCATACTTTTAAACAGCTTGATGATTACATGGTGCGTGGTGCTGATTTCCGCTCCGGTCCTTCTGCCGCTACCCCGTATAATCTGTTGATGGTCTATCACATGACGAAAAAGAACGGGATTCGCGGCTTTAATTTAAACGAGGTCACCCGTCCGGCTGATGTGCCGCTTAAAAAGGGTGAACGGATTTTCGGGATCGTCTTATCGAATCACAAGTAAATGAACATTTATCGGTGATTCGCTTACAAGCCGCTCTTAACGTCAACCACTTCTTAAAATAAAAAAGGGACAGCGGATATTAAAATCTGCCGTCCCTTTTCAGATGCTTCTTTTTCTAAATCTGACTTCTCCGCTCCAGTAAAATCGTATCCCGCCAGACGCCCGCCAATTGTCCGATCCGTTCCCTCCGGCCGACTTCCCGGAAACCAAACCGTTGGTGAAGCTTTAAACTCGCAGCGTTTTCCGGGAAGATTTGTGAGTGCAACGTCCAAATGCCCGCCGCTTCACTCGCTTCAATGACAGCATGCATCAATGCGGTGCCGATGCCTTTGCCGCGAGCGTCTTCGTCAATATAAAGACTGACTTCCGCCACTCCCTGATAGGCGGGGATCGACGAAAAGGGACTAATGGCGACCCATCCGAGCACCTTCCCGTCTTCTTCCGCCACAATCCGGCTGTGTATATGATGATGGGCGTCCCAGTAGTCAAACGACGGTACTTCCGTTCGAAACGTCGCATTTTGCGTCTTTATCCCCTGTTTGTAAATCCGGCCAACTTCGGGATAATCGGCTGCGGTCATTACTCGTAAATTCATCATCTCCAACTCCTTGTTAAATCGATATCCGTTTGGAGTTCGACGTCCGGTCTGGTTTTCCTCTTATTTAACTGTAAACGGGATCGGTTGCAAGGCCAGTGATGTATTGATCACGGTATTGCTGTAGCCGGTTTCGAGATAATATTCTTCCCGCGTGTGTTCGGATGGTTCCGGTAGCTGGAACGTCGCTCGGAACGTCTGTTTATCCGCATCGAGAATGGTGACTTTAGGTTTAATTTCCCGGCCGTCCGGCGGTTCTGTTCCTTTCAACAAATACATGGAATCTCGGATTTCGGGTTTCACATAGACTTGTAATGAGCGGGAATTTCTCGAAAATTCGACTACGACTTGCTCGGGTGTTGTCTCAATTGACGTGATGATCATTTCGAGCGGATGCGTTTCCGACTGTTGCCGGTACGGCAACGGCTCGGTTAACGGAATCGGTTGTGTCTCTAAATCAATACGTAAAGAAGGCTGCAACAGATAGTTCCCTTTTGGGATGACATAGTTCCCGAGGATTAACCGCGACTGCTCGATGGCTTCCGTTTCGGTTCTCGTCCGCTTGACGGACTGAGTCGACCATGTCCAGTTGTGAATGATTTCCTTGCCGGATGAATCAAGCAATGTCATCTCGACACGGGCCCATTCTTTTTTCGGTGAACGTGTTGTGTAGTCGAACGACGTGCTCCCTTTGCCCTGAATCAACTTATCCAATGTGACTTCCGTTTGATAGATTGGATTTTTGATCGTTGTCCCGTAGACTTGTTCGACGGCCGGAAGCCGTTTGACCGGGACGTTAAACGCCCAGTTTCCTTTGACGCCGAATACCTCCGTCAACACGATCGGAATCCTGATTGCATCTTGCAGTTTGGTTTCGCCGAGCGTGTATTCAATTAGTCCTTGCCAAATACCGTTCACCTGCTTGAACTGAACCAGTTCCATGGTCTCCGTCCCGGCAAACCGTTTATCCCCTTTGAACAGTTCATATAATCCTGACCGCGCTTCCGGCTTCACATCCGGGACGCCGGTCGCCGTCAAATTCAGGCCGATTGTTGCCCCGTCGTAGTAGGCATCGATGACTTGGATGTCGATTCCGTTGTCACTTGCGACTTGATCGATTTTCGTTGCGAGTTGTTTCTGACTAATGGCGGTGCCGGTGTTTTCCTGTTCGAGGAACGGTCGATACATCTGACCGAGTAATGGAACTTTTGCCATCGCCGTCGCAAAGGACGGGATGACGAATGTCGATGTGATCAACAGTGACGCCGCCAGTCCCGTCGAAACAACCAGGCGTCGCAGACGTTTCGGCCGTTTGATTTGCTGCTCCCGCTTTCCCTGCTCCATTCCTTGACGAATCCGCTCCTGTAAGGCGGCCTGCGGTACAGGAATCTGGTTATAGTCATTTTGAAGATCGTGCTTCGACATAATCAAGTCCTCCCAACTGTTTCTTCAATTCTGCCCGTCCCCGTTTGAGATATGTCTTGACCGTATTCAAGGTGATGCCGATAAAAGAAGCAATCTCCTTCATCGGGACATCGTGAAAATAAAAGAGTACCAAAACATCCCGGTATTCTTTTCGCAGGTGCGACAACGCTTCAATCAAGTCCAGATGTTCTTCCCGCGAAGATTCCTTCACCGGAATCTGTTCAATGAGATCCGCTACCACGGTCTGTTGGTTCAGGACACGGTAACAGTTCCGAATCAGAATTTTCGTCAACCAGGTCACGAAATATTTGGGTTCTTTGACCTGTCCGATGGAAATGAAGGCTTTGTAGACCGTTTCCTGGACGACGTCGAGCGCATCCTGCTCGTTTTCCACATAGACGTAGGCCGTCCGGTAGAGCTGTTCACTATGTAGAAGAATCAATTGTTCAAATGCTTCCTCGTCCTGTTTGATGGCACGCCGGACAAGCTCCGTGTGCTCCGTTCGTAAGTCCAATTCCGTTCCCTCCTTTTACTGATTAGAGCACTCGGTCGTCCAAAAAGTTTCAAGAAATATCCATTCCATCAAAAAAGACCTTAGCGAGGCTAAGGTCTTACTCCTTAAAACGTGTACCGGACTGCCATCTCTTTTCCGAACCGGTCACCGTGATCGATAAATCCGAGTCGTGCATACAGACGGTGTGCTGCTTGATTGTCCGGACGGTAACCGACGACGATGCACGTCGCTTCCGGAAGCTGTTGCATCTCTCCGAGCAACAACCGCATCGCTTCCCGGCCGACTCCTGCCCCTTGGTGGCGTTGGTCGACCATCAGTCGGTAAATCCAGTAGCCGTCCAGTTCTTCCCGTTCCGAATTGTACATCAAAAATCCGACCAACTCATCCGCTGCATAAATCGCCCGCATGACGAGCGTCGGCTCAAAACCAGCCTGCGCAATCGAGTAGACGTTCGGTTCTAAAAATCCCTGTTGTTCCGCCGTCAATTCAAGCGCACAGCAGGCTTCCCAGTTCTCGTTCGTGACTGGGCGCAATTCAATCTGCATATCCATTCCCCCGTTTTTTTAAGAAAAGCGGGTTACGCGTCGCGCCCCGTTTCCTGTTTTGTTTGCGTCATGTTCACCATGATCGCCCCCTTTCGTGATCTTTTACTTATTATCGGACGGTATCGAGAATATCTTGAATCAATCGCATCGTTTTGACGTTGTCCCGAAAATCGGAGTGGGATACGACATCGCCTTGAACCGCTGCTTGAAAATGTTTCATCTCGCCGACGAATCCGCGCAAATACAAATCTTTCATCCCACCGGACATCGTCGACATCGGGGACCGGTAATACATCTGCCGTTCTTCGAGCTCCTGCCAGGATGTCGGTGCTTGTTTTTCCTCGATGATCAAATGCTCCATTTCCTCGACTTGGCACACGGCCCGTTCAAAGCGCAGCGTCAGCTCCTCGACTTCTCTTGTATAGAGCGGAGAGTTAATCAATGTCACCTGTCCGACTGCGCCGCTTGTCATCCGAAGTGACAGCTGCAGGTGCAACTCACCGTCTGCTTCAAGCGACACACCGGTGATTTGCTCGACCTCGCCCGCCAAGAAGCGGATCAAATCGAGTTGATGAATCGCGGCGAGGGATAGAAAATCGGCTCGGTCGTGACAGAAGCCGGACGCATCACATGCAAACCGTAATTCGAACGAACGAAGATCACCGTATGTGTTTTGGACCAGCACTTGCTTCAGTTTCGTATAAACCGGTGCATACCGTTTCATGAAGCCGACGCTTGTCACCTGATCCGTGACGAGTTCAGCCAGCTCTTCCGCCTGTCCAACCGATAAGCCGAGCGGTTTTTCGACGTGGACGGCACAGCCTGTTGCCAGACACGACCGGACGACCTCGACTTGATCCGCCGGTTGAAGACAAATGAGGACTGCATCCATCTGTTCCTCTGCAAGCATCTGCGTGTAGTCTATATAGGCGCGGCCGGTACTGCCGATGTCACGTAACGCCCGTTCAGCACTTTCAAGACGGCGTGTCGTCACCGCAACAATCTCAAAATCGGCTTCCTTCATTGCCGGGAATAAGTTCGTCCGGGCATGGAACCCGGCACCGATCAACGCTACTCTCATCGGACTTCCTCCTTTGTTTCAAGTACGGTCACAAGCTGATCAAGTCGCTCAATCGTATAGGTCGGCGTCAGTTCTGCCGATGCCGCGATATGACCGGGATTAAACCAACATGTCGCAATTCCTGCCAAGATGCCGCCCTGAATATCTGCCGTCAACGAGTCGCCGATGATCAACGCCTGATTGCGCGTCGTGTCCGGCATCCGCTCAAACACGTAATCAAAAAAGGCTGGCATCGGTTTTTGATAACCGGTTTCTTCCGAGACAAAAATTCCGTCAAAATAAGGAGCCAAACCGGATCCTTTGAGCCGATCCCGTTGCGTCGCCGCAACACCGTTCGTCACGACATACAGCTGATACTTGCCTTTGAGTGATTCGAGCAACTCGATTGCCCCTGCAATCAGTTCCGTCCCTTGACTCAAGTACGCACGGTAGCGCGTATCCATTCGACTGCCGTCGACCGTACGGCCCTGCTCGGCAAAAAACGCCACAAAACGTGACGTGATCACTTCCTGCCGTGTTACCTCGCCCCGTTCAAGTGCCTGCCATAAGCAGCGGTTGATTGTCCGGTAACGGGCTTCCCGCTCTTCTGTCCACTCGAGCTGCTCGTCTTCAAACAATTGTCGTAAAGCAGAGCGTTCCGTCGCATCAAAATCAAGCAAGGTATGATCGATATCAAATAATAAAGTCGTGTAATTCATGTATTAGGCTCCTTTTCGTAACATCCGTCGTTCGGTTAACTTGCCGCCGAGTTGGAACAATAAAACACCGCCGCCGATCAAAACAACGCCGACAGCTTTCGTCCAGGTGAACGCTACTTGATCAAGACCGAACCAGCCGAGCGTATCCCACAGCAAGGCAAACAGGATTTGTGAAACCATGACGATTGAGATTGCATAACTCGGTCCAAGCTGCTGCACCCCTTGCGTTACGCACAAAACAACGCCGACTCCGATGATGCCGCTGAACCAAAACCACGGTTCCATCCCGCTCGTCGAAAAGAGACCGCCGCCTTCAACAAGCAGTCCGATCGTCAGCGAGGCCAGGAATCCGAGTCCGAGGACAAGCGTCGTCGTCGCCCATGCCCCGACCCGTTCCTTGACCTTGGCATTAAACGTATTCTGAATACAGACCATCATTCCGCCGAATAAAGCCAGAACTATTCCAAGTGTCATCTTGTTTCCTCCTCACTCATAAATACTTTCGCCGATCCGTTCTGTCAGACCCGCCCGGTCGATAATCGTAATCATCCGGTTCGTCCGCTCAATCAAGCCGTCCTGACTGAACTGCCGCAGGACACGGTTCAGGTGGCGATAACTCGTGCCGATTAAATCCGCCGCATCAACCAAATCACTGACTGGTAACGTCGGTGTTTCCGGTGTCATCGATAAGAGATAACTGGCAAGCCGGACCTCGACCGGATACAGCAGATTAAAGCTCATCGAGTGTGATTTCAGCTCAAACTTCATCGTAATCGTCTCAAGTAAAAACCGGAGCAGTGCCGGATTGTCAGCACCCTTTTGCTCGAGTGCCGCATAGGAGATGCTGACGGCTTTGACCGGCGTGACCGCTTCGACTGTGTTCATCAATGGGGTCCGGCGGACGTATTCGATATCGCCGACCAGATCAAACGGATGCTTAAACGATAAGACAAGCCGTTTTCCGGTCGCCGACATATGGGTAATCTTCAGTTTCCCCTCGAGTAACAAGTACATCCGATCCGCCGCGTCGCCTTGACGGCACAGCCAGTCGCCGGCCTGAAAGGCGACCGGTTGTAAATGATCACGCAAGCCGCCGGCAAAGACGTCCGTCAACTGAAACCGGTCCAAATATTCATCCAGTTGTGCTTGTTCCACGTTAGTGCCCCCTTACCATTTCAAGATCAGCACGCCGCCGATCATCATCAAAATGCCGATGACTTGCGGCAACTGCAACCGCCGTTTCATCATTCCGAACCAGCCGTTCCAATCGATCACCAGCGCCAGACCAAGCTGGGCAATCAGGAATAACGAAATCGTCAACGTCACACCCATCAAATGAACAGCTGTCATGTTACTGAATAAGACCGCTGCTGCAAGTGTCCCGCCGGATAAATACAGGACTTTCACGTCTTTCATCTGCCGGAACGTCCGGTCGCGTAAGATCAACGTAATCAGTAACGCGACGACAAAACCGGTCATCTGCGTCAGGGTCGCTGCTTGCCATGTGCCGATGCTGTTGCTGATTCGGGCATTGGCGACGCTTTGCAGGGTCAGAAAAAAACCGCCGCTGATTGCAAAAAGAATGCCACGCATCGTTGTCCCTCCTCTTCTTGATTTTCATACTTCCATTTAAACGAAGCCTCCCTGAATGATAAAGGACATTTGTCCTGAAAGGAAACTTATATCTTTTCCCATGAAAAAACCGCCTCGTCGTCAGACAGGCGGTACATGCTTAGATTTTCTTAACGAACTCCGACTTCAACTTCATCGCACCGAGTCCATCAATCTTGCAATCGATGTCATGATCCCCGTCGACGAGACGGATCCCTTTGACACGGGTCCCTTGTTTGACGACAAGCGACGTGCCCTTCACTTTTAAGTCTTTAATGACCGTAATTGTATCACCATCGTTCAATACATTCCCATTTGCATCCCGGATGACAGTGGATTCTTCTGCCGCTGCCGCGTCATCCGCCGTCCATTCATGGGCGCATTCCGGACACACGAATACATTCCCGTCTTCATATGTATACGCTGAACCGCAGTTCGGACAATTCGGGTATTCATTCATGCTGATTCCTCCAGTACTTGATCGATTCTTCCACTTGATTATAACAGCGATGTTTAAAAAGGAATCCATTTTTCAGCACAATAAAGGAGACAGATCGTAAAATCTGTCCCCTTCATTTGAGAACTGACAGTTCTGTCAGCCGCTTATTCTTATTCGTTTTCCAGCTTTTTAATCGCTTCATCGAGTTTTTCCTGATCCTCATCCGTCAGTTTCGGATACTGCGGATCGATTTCACGCAGAACATCATTCATGACCTCCGTCACGATGTAACGGGTAAACCATTCATCGTCTGCCGGTAAGACATGCCAAGGTGCGTGCTCCGTTGACGTATGCGTGACGAGCTCGGCAAAGATGTCCTGATATTCATCCCAATGCTCCCGTTCCTCGACATCACTGAACGAAAACTCAAAGTTTTTCTTCGGATCTTTAATCCGTTCGAGCAAGCGCTTTTTCTGCTCGTCTTTTGAGACATTAAACAAAAACTTGACGACGCGGAAGCCGTTTTCGACGAGATAACGTTCAAAATCATTGATTTGACGGTAACGCATCTTCCAGACATCCTGATCGTCCGGGACTTCCTCTTCTTCCAGTAAATCATGGATCCGCGGTGCGATGACTTCTTCATAATACGAGCGGTTCAGGATACCGACTTCCCCTTTTTCCGGCAAGCCTTCGTGAATCCGCCAGAGATAATCATGCTTTTTCTCCGTATCTGACGGTTTTTTGACGGACAGTGTCCGCAGGCCTTGGGCGTTGAGATTCGAGAAGATATAGCTGATGGCTTCATCTTTTCCGCCGGCATCAATCGCTTGCAGGATGACAAGAACGCCGTTTTTCTCTTCGGCATGCAGACGCCAGTGGAGTTCCTTTAGTTCCTCGACACTTTTCGGGATGTGCTGATCCAGTAACTCATCCTCTGCAATCCGGTTTTCATCTGACGTCGGGTAATCCGACAAATGAATCGATTCGCCCGGTGTTACACGGTATTTTTTTATGTCCATAGTAATCCCCCTCGTTTTAAGTACTTAAGGAATATTTACCCAAAGTACCTCAAGAAGAAACGTTCAGATGAACTTATCTTTGGACAAGTTGCCGCAAGCCGTCTTCGAGTGAAACCGGTGGCCGGCCCAGGATATGTTCAAAATCCTGACTCTCAACTGCCAGCGTTCCGGTCGCAATACCTTCTTGAATCGCCTGTAACATCGGCAGTAAAAACTCTGGAACTCCCGCTTGCTGCATGATTGCCGTATAGGTCACGCTGTCGACTTGCTTCACCTGCACCGGACGACCGAGGACCTGTCCGAGTGCTTCTGCAATCTCTTGTTGCGTGTGCAGAGGACCTGACAGTTCGTAAATGGATTGTTCCGGTTTCGGATCGACCAGCACTGTCGCGATTGCTTCCGCATAGTCTTCCTGCAATGCCCAGCCGACTTTGCCGTCCCCGGCACTCGTCAACCAATCCTGACCGGCACGAACGGCATCAATCGTCGACTGTTCGTTTTCCAGATACCAGTTATTCCGGAAGAACAAAAACGGAATCCCTGTTTCGCGAATTAACTGTTCCGTCACTTGATGCGTCCGGGCCAGGAAATTTTGACTGGCTTCCGCGTTGGCGATACTCGTATAGGCAATCAAGCCGACTCCGGCTGCTTCAGCTGCCCGGACGGCTGCCGTATGTTGACGGATCCGCGTCGTTTCTTCGCCGTCGGTCGAGATGAGCAAGATCCGGTCGACACCCGCAAAAGTTTCTTGCAGCGTATCCGGTTTATCAAAATCACCATGACGCACTTCAACACCGCGCGATGCTAAATCCGATGCTTTTTTCGGATCGCGGACGCTGATTATTACATTCTCCGCTTCGATTTTCGTTAAGATGTGCTCGACAATTTTAGTTCCCAATTTTCCGGTTGCACCGGTCACAAGTAATTTCATGGACGTAAGCTCCTTTTTTAATAAGTTTCTACCTGTATCCAATTGTATTACAGGTGGTACACTGTGAGGAGTAGGCACTTTTTCGATACCAGGTCATACAAACCGAACTATAGGAGGAATTTCCGATGAATCCAGCTTCGACAACTGATTCCCCTCTTTCACAACGGACGGCGTGCCCCGTTACCCGAGCCCAGACCATCATGGCCGGCAAGTGGAAAATCGTCCTGCTTTGGCATCTCAGTACCGGAACAAAACGGTTTCACGAACTGGAACACCTGTTGCCGGGGATTTCAAAAGGGATTTTGACGCGCCAATTGCGGGAGCTTGAAGCCAACTCCATGATCGACCGAAAAGTATATCGGGAAGTCCCGCAGAAAGTCGAATACTCGTTAACGGATATCGGACACAGTTTTCTGCCGATCCTCGATCAAATGGCGGCTTGGAGCAACCGCCATTTTCCACCCGAATTCGAATCGTGATACTAAAAAGGGCGACTTCCGTTGTTGGAAATCACCCTTTTTCACGGCTTATTGTTCTGTTACGACCGTTTTGAAGTGCGCATCCATTGCCGCTGCAACACGCAGACCGGAAATGACAGCACTCTCGACCCGTGTCCGTCCGGACGTATCTTTCGGATCGAGAAAGGCATCTCCCGCAAGCCAGAGCGGATGTTGATCGAGCTTCAGATAAGGCGTACGGAAGACGTCGCGCGCCTGCGCATACCGCCAACGTTTGAGTTGGCGGGAGATAATCGTGACCGGTCCGAGCTGCTCCTGCAACAACCGTTCGATTTCCGCAAGCGTCGCGTCTTCCCCTTTGTCATACCACGATTCACTCCAGTCCCCAGCCATATAGACACTCAGAAGCGGGGTCGCCGACACTTCTTTTTGCGCATTGTTGACGATTTTCAACATCCCGGTTGCGAGACCTTCGTCAAGTAGACCGACCTCACCAATTTCGAGTGTTTCCTGAATCTCGAACAACCCGACGAACGTCGGCTCAAACGTCACTTTCCCGAGACGGGCGTGATCGGATTCAACTAACGTCAACGGAGATGCTTCCAGTAAGTCATAGGCTTGTGGCACCGGTGCCGTCAGCAGGATGGCATCATACGTCCGTGTTTCTTCAGAGGCGATGGTTTGAAGTACGGGTGCATCCGACACAATCCGTTCGACCTGTTCATTTAGATGCACCGGAATTCCACGGGCAATCGATTGGACGAGCTGATTCATCCCGTTGACCGCAATATAGCGGGGAAAGTCATCCCCGAACCATTTTCGGATTAGTCCCTGTTCCAGCCATTCGTCGACTTCCTGCGCCAACTCGTCCGTCCGGACCGTAAAGAAGACAGCCCCATGATCCGCTGTTCCCTGGTCGATCCGTCTCGTCGCCATCCGTCCCCCGACACTTTGGCTTTTTTCGATGACCTCGACCGCATAACCTTCCGTCACCAATTGACGTGCCGCAAAAATTCCGGCGAGCCCACCACCAATAATCCCAATCCGTTTTTGTTGTTCCATCCAATTTCCCCCTCTACTTGCTTCATTTCCACAAGTATAGCGGTTCGCTTATCAAACCACGCCTTTTAACGTTCTTCGAATATGCTCGTCCGTTCCAGTTCCACCAACAAACGGGCATGGTTGTGATTGAAAAACTGTTGGTGATGCTCCAGTCCGCGCTGGACACACCAACCGATTCCCGTCAGCGCTTCAAACAGACGATAATACGGCAAGTAGACTTCAATCGGCTCCGGTGTCCTGACTTGTCCGTACCCTTGTTGATAGGCGTCAAGTAACCCGGATTCGCTCTGGAACACGTCGCGGTCAAGTTTCGTAAAATCAATTTCCGTCGCCCCGAAACGTGAGGTCTCAAAGTCAATCAGTCCGGTCAGTCTTCCATCGTCCGCGAGCAGGTTGCCGAGCCGGAAATCGAGGTGGACCGCGACAGGTCGAGAGGGCTCCGGTAACTCACGTTCACGCCGCTTCAATTCCGTAAAGGCAGCTTGATACAACACGGGTGACAAGGCTTTACGAATCGCCGGCTCGAATGAGGTCATCTTCGCATTTCGGAAGACACGCCAGTCCTGTGAGCTAAAGGCAGTGAAGCCGTTCTCCTCAAAATCGCCGTACGCGTCGCGTGTACAGTTGTGGAGTCTTGCATGCAATTGTCCGATTTGCGAGGCGAGCGCCGATGTGACCGTCTCAATCGTCGAACCGGTAAGTGCTTCGAGCACAAATGCACCCGTCGTCTGTTTGGTTGGTCGCGCCTCCATAAGAATCTTCGGCACGGCGACACGATCGGCTAAATACGTCAACCATCCGTGTTCCCGATACCACTTGTCAGCGGTATAAGGCCGTTTCAAAAAGACGGTCCGACCGTCGCTCAGTACTAACCGGTCGACATCTGAACTGTATGAATCGGTGACGGAAAAGATATCCGCGACGTCGAGATCAAACGATTGAATCCACTCTTCCCGCGTCATGAGGATTCCCCCAATCGTTTTTCGAGAATTTCACCAGGCAGCCCGTCAATCGGTCCAACATACGTCGAGTGAAATCCAAGATTCGTCAAAATCTTTCGCGACGCGAGATGATTCGGATCAATCGTTGCCGTGATGACGGTCAATTCGTGTTCCGTTGCCAGTTCGAGCAACCGTGTGGCGAGCAATGATCCGTAACCGTGACCCCACTGTTCCGGCAATAACATGTAGCCGAGTTCCGCTTCAAACGGTTGCCGTGTATCCCGCGTGACATGACCGATGCCAATCCATGTTCCGTCCTGATAGACGAGGTATGATCCGAGACGGTCATGCCGCTGTTGCTCGATGATCGACGCGAACCGTCGTTTGGCTTCTGTTTCGATTAAGGGATGTTCTGTGATATAGCGCATGACCCGCTCATCGGTGACGAGTGTCGCGTAGGCGGGATAATCCGTTTCTTCCATTTTTCGTAGTTCAATCATGAGGTCGCTCCTTTTACGTTCTATAGTGATCGTGGATAGGTTCAAACAACTTCTCCGTCGAGGGACGGACAACCGCAAAATGTTCGACATTGTAGTGTCCGTGCAAGACTTGATTGTGATGGGCAATCATCTGCTCTGCCGATAAGACATCGGAACCGTTCGTCGTATGTCCGTCAGCAACGAGTGTCACATCAAATCCGTTGACGGTTGCACTGCGGACAGCCGTATCGATACAGTGCTCCGTCTTACAGCCGAGGATGACGACATGTCCGACCTGTTGCTCTTTCAAATGACTGAGCAATGGCGTGCCATGAAACGAATTGGTTGCGGCTTTGTCGAACGTGACCGCCTGATCCGGAATCTGAATCGAGGAGTGCACCGCAAAGCCGGCTCCTTGTCCATTCGCGACATCAAGATCCCGGATGAAGACAATCGTATGATCATGATCGCGCGCTTCTTGCACCACTTGATTGATGACTCCGATGACAGATTCCTTCGCATAAACACCGGACTCTTCGGGTGTCCCTTCGACAAGATCCTGTTGAAAATCGATGACGAGTACCGCTTGTCGAATCTGAATGTACCTCCTTTTGGTTTCTTTACTTTCTTCTTTCCCTTCCCTACTGGAAAATCCTGTTTTTCATAAGAAATTTCAAGTCTTTACGAAACTTTTGATCGGCTTGATGCGTTGAATAAGACGACGGAAAGGATGTTATGTATGGAATTGTTGCCGCTCTTTTTTGTAACCTTCACCATCGTCTTGGCTGTAAATCTATTTCTCGACAAGATGATCATGAACCGTGAGATGACACGACATGTCTTTTTTAATAATCTCTTTATCTGCTTCTTGATTTCACTGGTCCTGATAAATATTTTTTATTTGCAATCTTTGATGAGCTGAAAAACAAGACCGTCCACTTGATTCAAGTGAACGGTCTTGTTTCATTCAATAGACTTCGTAGTTTTGCCCGGTCTGTGACCCTTCGATGCTTTTCTCAAATGCTGTCGCGACACGCGATGCCGGAACCGCTTCGAAACCACGGAAAAATGGTCCATACTTCTCGAGTGACTCAATCAACACGTTTGGACTGACACTGTTGATTCGAATCCTCCGTGGCATCTCAATCGCCGCGGCATGAACAAACGCTTTGACCCCGCCGTTCGCAAGAGCAGCGGACGCGCCTTGCCGAATCGGATCGTCCATCATGATACCGGTTGTCAACGTGAAACTGCCTCTGTCGCGGACTGCGTCCAGTCCAAGCAACACCAGATTAACCTGCCCTTTCAGTTTGCTGTCGATTCCAATCTGGTTTAATGCAGGTGTCAAATCCGTCAACGGTCCGAAATGCGCTCCGCCGGTTGCACTGATGACGGCATCAATCGGACCGACCGTTTCATACATTGAACGAATACTGTCTTCCGACGTGATATCGACTTGGACATCCACACCTGTCCGTCCGGCCCGGATGATTTCATGCCGCTCCCCTAATTGCGAGACGACGGCTTGCCCGATTGTTCCACTCGCTCCGACTACTAAAATTCTCATTTCTTTATCCCCTTCTGATCTAAACTATGTGTTCAGCCTACCGTAAATCAGCAGTTTTTTTCAAGAATGAGTACGATATGTGCGATAGAACTGAGCAAGCCGGAAGCCGACATAATCGGAATTCCATAACACGGGATAGACTGTCCGCTGATGCAGGTCCCAATAGCTGATGATGCGTCGTTCAATTCGTTGCAGATAACGATCGTTTGCTGCGGCAAAAGTTCTCAGCTGTTCTTCGGACCAGGTCTGTAGCATCGGTTCGATCCGTTCGAGAATCTCACGGACGTATTCGCCTGTCAGTTCAATTAAATAAAGCAGTACCCAATCGGTTTTTGCCTGTTCCTGTTTTAGTCGTTGAACATATTTTTCCCGGATGAACCCATCGTGATGACGGGTGTACATGCAGTACAGCAACCAGCGTTGGGTTTCGGACAGTCTTTGGATTTTCTTTTCTGTTACTTCATCTAAATAGAGACGGGACGGGAGAGTTAATGGTTCCCCGTAAAACGTGACGTCAATCGTCCCCCAAGTTACCGGTTTGAAAAACCGGCGCGGTAAAAGACGGATGACCGCCTGAACGTCTTTCGTACAGGCTTTTGGAAAGGCTTGAATCCAGATTGATTTCTTATGATGTAGACAGAGGTTAAACACGATTCATCTTCCCCTTAGCTCAACTTTAATATCGGATGTAAAGAAATACCCTCTCAGATTCGAACATCTGAAAGGGTATCAACTGTTTTATTTATTCAACCGTTACTGACTTTGCCAAGTTACGTGGCTTGTCGACGTCGCAATCACGGCCAAGTGCCGCATAGTACGAGATCAACTGAAGCGGTAAGACAGACAAGAGTGGTGACAGGAGCGGCTCGACTGCCGGGATGACGAATGCATCCGTCGGCAATTCGAGACCTTCTGCTGCGATGACACACGCGTTCGCGCCACGTGCGACGACTTCCTTGACGTTGCCTCGGTTGTTGAGGTGAACGTGTGGTTGTGTCACGAGGGCGATGACCGGTGTATTGTCTTCGATCAAAGCGATTGGACCGTGTTTCAATTCGCCGCCGGCATAACCTTCTGCTTGGATGTACGAAATTTCTTTGAGCTTGAGAGCCCCTTCCATTCCGACATACGCATCTTGACCACGACCGATGAAGAACGCATTGCGTGATTCAGACAAGTATTCTGAAGCGATTTCCTGGAACCGTTCTTTTTGTGACATGACGGACTCCATTGCGCTTGAGATTTTTCCGAGTTCTTTCATGAGATCGAAGTTAACTTCGACACCTTTTGCTTGAGCAAGGTCAAACGCAAGGACTGCGAGAACAGCGATTTGTGCTGTATACGCTTTTGTTGACGCTACGGCGATTTCAGGACCTGCATGCAACAAGAGTGTTGCGTTCGCTTCACGTGACAGAGTAGATCCTGCAACGTTCGTGATTGTCAGTGCCGGGTGACCGAGTTTTTTCGCTTCGACGAGAACCGCACGGCTGTCCGCTGTTTCACCTGATTGTGAAAGGAAGAGGAAGAGTGGTTTCTCAGTCAAAAGCGGCATGTTGTAGCCGAATTCAGACGAGATGTGCACTTCTGTCGGGATACCCGCGATTTGTTCGATCAATTGTTTTCCGATCAATCCTGCATGGTAGCTTGTTCCGCAACCGATGATGTAGACACGGTCACGTCCGAGGACTAAATCACGGACCGATTGATCGAGTGTGATTTCGCCTGACTCGTTTTGGTATTTCTGAACGATGTTCCGGATGACTGCCGGCTGCTCGTCCATTTCTTTGAGCATATAGTGCGCGTACGTGCCTTTTTCGATGTCTGATGCATCGATTTCTGCTGTATACGCCTCACGCTCTTTGACGTTTCCGTCTAAGTCCTGGATTGTGACACTGTCACGCGTCAAGATGATCATTTCGCCGTCATGCAACTCAACGAACTGATCCGTTACTTGAAGCATTGCCATTGCGTCAGATGCGACAACGTTGAACGTACCGTCACCGAGACCAACGAGAAGCGGTGATTTGTTTTTAGCGACATATAAGACGTCCGGGTTTTCAGCATCGATCAACGCAAGTGCGTATGAACCGTGAAGCACACGAAGTGTTTGACGGAATGCTTCGACGACGTCATTTGTCTCAGCAAAGTTCTTTTCAATCATCTGAACGATGACTTCTGTATCTGTGTCGCTGAGTAAATCAACATTGAGTTCTGCTTTTAACTGCTCATCGTTTTCGATGACACCGTTATGCACGAGTGTGAAACGTGATGAAGCACTTTGGTGCGGGTGGGCATTCGGTACACTCGGGACACCGTGTGTCGCCCAACGTGTGTGACCGATTCCGACAAGACCGTCTGCTTCTGCAGGAACGACTTCTCGTAGCGCAGCAATCCGGCCGACTTCTTTATGGACTTGAACGCCGTCGTTGACGAACGCAAGACCAGCCGAATCATAACCGCGGTACTCGAGCTTTTCGAGTCCCTTTAATAAAATTTCCTTTGTGTTAACCTGTCCAATCATACCTACGATACCGCACATAATACATTCTCTCCCATTTACAAGTATTTCCCTGAAGAGGAAACGGCTCTTGTCGAGAGTTGTCATCACGCATCTGCCTGTCCGTCTAATCACTTAAACGATTTCAGATGAGTTTACGGTACTGACATGGTACCGGGAGGCATCCGCCGAATGATTCGATAAACCCCCACCTCGTCAGCTGCCTATCACATAGTCAGCCCTGGCGCTTTCATTTCTGTCCGACCCCGTTTCTGTCCGACTTTACAATCATACGAACTTTATTTAGAAAAAGCAAGAAAGGTAACGTATTTGTAACTATTCCCGATATTTTTCTAAACGATACCTCTAATACCTAGATTTTGTAAAAAACTCTTTTTTTATTTTTTGCTTTACTTTTTGATCTTTTGTCTTTTGTCTTTTGTCTTTTGTCTTTTGTCTTTTGTCTTTTGTCTTTTGTCTGTTTGATGATGCTGTGTTATCACACGACAATAGAAATGCATTTTTCATGCGACTTCTACAGGAAGAGGAAGCTCTGCTTCCGTCAGGAGAAGGCAAGACCCGGTTGTCAAAGACGACAGCTAGCTTGCGTTCCGCCTGAGAAAAGCACGTGAAAACAGCACTTCGTCACCTTCTCCCTGAAAATCGTACCAATAAAAAAAGGAGCAGATTTTCATCTGCTCCTTCCGTTCACTCAGTTTTCCTGTAACGCGTAGTTTTCACGGACAACGTTCGCAATCCGCTCTACATACATATCACATGCTTCTTGCGTCGGCGCTTCCGCCATGACACGGACAAGTGGTTCTGTCCCTGACGCGCGGACGAGGATCCGACCGTTGCCGGCCATTTCCGCTTCCACTTCGGCAATGATTGCTTGAACAGCCGGACCGTTCATCGCACCGTTTTTATCCGACACGCGGATGTTGACGAGACGTTGCGGGAAGACCGGCATTTCGGCTGCAAGTTCCGACAACTTTTTGCCTGTCGCCTTCATGATTTGCAGAAGTTGAACGCCTGAAAGCATTCCGTCTCCTGTTGTGGAATAATCCATGAAGATGATGTGGCCCGACTGCTCGCCGCCGAGTGTGTAGTTGTTTTTACGCATTTCTTCGACGACATAGCGATCACCGACTGCTGTCTGTAATGCTGTCATGCCGTGTTCTGCGACCGTCTTATGGAAGCCGAGGTTACTCATGACTGTTGCAACGATTGTATTGTCTTTCAAGCGGCCGATTTCATTGAGGTATTTTCCGCAGATGAACATGATTTTATCGCCGTCGACGATTTCGCCGTTCTCATCGATTGCAATCAAGCGGTCGCCGTCACCGTCAAATGACAGACCGACATGTGCGCCCTTTTCAAGGACGAATGCCGCGAGGTGTTCCGGGTGTGTTGATCCGACACCTTCGTTGATGTTCAAACCGTTTGGTGTCGTTCCGATTGTCGAGACTTCCGCTTCCAGGTCACCGAACAGTCGTGGTGCGAGGCTTGAGGTTGCACCGTGTGCACCGTCGATGGCGACATGGATGCCTGAGAAATCTTCATCTGATGTCTGGCGTAACATGTGAAGGTACTTTTGTGCACCTTCATAGTAATCGTGGACGAATCCGAGTTCTTTGCCGGACGGACGCGGCAACGTATCTTCCGCTTCGTCCAGTAACCCTTCGATTTCAAGTTCTGTCGCATCATCGAGCTTAAAGCCGTCTGAACCGAAGAACTTGATTCCGTTGTCTTCGACCGGGTTGTGTGACGCGGAAATCA
Organism: Exiguobacterium sp. R-39; assembly: GCF_049942815.1. NCBI lineage: Bacteria > Bacillati > Bacillota > Bacilli > Caryophanales > Exiguobacterium > Exiguobacterium sp. R-39. The sequence goes on along the minus strand of NZ_CP187965.1, from coordinate 157,416 downwards.
TGACGCCCGCTGTCGCATCCATTGTTTTCGTCAAGTACGCGACACCCGGTGTCGAGATGACACCAAGACGCATGACTTCCGCTCCGATTGACAGGAGTCCGGCAATCAAGGCATTCTCAAGCATTTGTCCGGAGACACGTGTATCACGGCCGATTAATACTTTCGGACGTGTACTTTCGTGTTTCGTTAAGACATAACCGCCTGTACGGCCAAGACGATATGCCAATTCAGGTGTCAATTCTACGTTTGCGACGCCGCGGACGCCGTCAGTTCCAAAATACTTACCCATGTTTTATTTCCTCATTTCAAAAAGTTGATTTAATTGGCTTGAACCGATGTCCGGGGAATCGCTTTGAGCGTGATATCCATATGATCCGGACGAAGAACGTCGAACGCTTTTGACGTCTGATATGAAATCGGTAAGCCGTGTGTACCTTCTTTTAAGCCGGTCACATCAATGACCGCTTTAATATCTGTTGCATCAATCGATTCAAGATCCGCTTCACTTCCACGGACGACGAGATCAATCGTCTGTTCGTAATCAATCGTATACTTCGACTCATCGAATCCGTTTAATGTCACCATCACACCGGAAATTGTTTTTTCTGCCCGATCCTCGACAGTTTCTGTCGTCGCTTTGGCATTTTCCTTCTCGACGACGATGCTGACTGTAATCGAAGTTGGTTCCATTGCTGTCACGTTGTCAGGCTCAATCAGTTTGATCGTCCGATCGACCGTCTTCGTTAATCCTTTTAAGGAAACGGGTTCCGTCGAAACGGAACCGATCCGCGACAACTCTTCTTTTGTTCCATACAATCGGGCTTCTGTCGTAACGGGAACAATCTTGACGACTTTGTAGCCTTTCTTGACAGTATCTTTGGTTTCGACGTTAATCGGAACGGTTTTACTTTCTTTATAGACTGGAACTGTGACTTCCAGTTGTTCCGGATCATAAGTAGCACTGATGGCATTTCCGTTCGCATCCGTTGCCTTGACGTTAAAGGACTCCGTAAACGTCTCAGCCCGGCCCGTCACATCAATCGGAACTTGGATTGCTGTGATCGCCTGAAGTTTTTCTGCCCCGCCAGTCACGGAGACCGTTTGACGGGTCGGCTGTGCTTCACCGACAACATATCCTTCTGCGATTTTATTTTTGTTCAGCAACGCCACTTGAACAGGAACTTCTTTCGTGACTTTTTTATCAAGGAACACTTCAATCGTTTCCTGTTTTGGTGTCACTTCGACATCTTTACCAAACCCGTCGGCAGATAGTCGTACGCGGTGATACCCTGGATCCAGCCCCGTCAAGTCAATCGACAGACCAAAGTCTTTAACGAGCCGAAGCATCGTCAAACTGCTCGATGGTCCTTTAACCGTCGTCTCGATGGTTTTTGGAATATTATAGGCGACCCACTGCGTTTCATCATAATTGACTGATACCGGTACGTCAAACTTTGCTGAGCCTTGACCGGCAATCGGCAACAGGCTCGCCGCATCACTTTTGACGGTCGAATTGGTTCCTGCCACCATCAGGTAGAGCATGACGGCAAGCAAAACCGCAACGATGCGGAGAAACCAGCGTTCATTGAACCATTTTTCGAACATTATTTTTTCGCCCCCATCCAATTCAAGAAGGAAGTATTCGTCGGTTCGGCTTTGACAATCGTCTCCAGTAACTTCGTCCGGAGTGATGCTTCATCAAGCTCCCGGTACAAACGACCATTGATGGCAAGGGAAACACCACCTGTTTCTTCCGATACAACCAGTGTGACGCTGTCCGTCACTTCGCTGACACCGATTGCTGCCCGGTGACGCGTCCCGAGATCCTTTGAGATATGTGCACTCTCAGAAAGCGGCAGGTAACAAGCAGCAGCTGCCAGTTTCCCTTGTTGGACGATGACCGCTCCATCATGCAGTGGTGTATTCGGAATAAAAAGATTGATCAATAACTGGCTCGTAATTTGTGATCCGAGCGGAATGCCCGTCTCAACATATTCACTGAGACCCGTTTCCCGCTCAATCGTAACGAGTGCTCCAATCCGGCGTTTGGACATGTATTGAGCAGATGTCACGAGCGCATCGACGATCCGGACTTGTTCATCTTCGTCACTGATGGCACTCCGCGAAAAGAATTTACTCGTTCGACCGAGATGTTCCAGCCCCCGGCGTAACTCTGGCTGGAAAATGATGATAATCCCGAGCAGACCGTACGTGATGATTTGGTTCAGCAGAAATTGTAACGTCTTCAGTCCGAAGAATCCGCTTAAGAACCAGCTGATCAAAATGACCGAAATCCCTTTGATCAATTGAACTGCTTTTGTGCCTTTGACAATGATCATCAGACGGTAAATGACGAATGTCACGACCGCGATATCAATCACATCATTAATATAATCGTACCAATGTACGTTTTCTCCCAGTTTCAACAATTGAAATTGAAGTGGTTGCCAGTTGAAGTAATTCACCAACCGTGCCCCCTATCTCATCTGATTTAAACAGCTTTCATTATAGCACAAAGGGACGAGTTAGACTCGTCCCACTTGACTCATTCAAAGATTCGTTTAATTCCGTACCAGACCCGTTCAAAGAGTTGATCAATTTGTTTGATTTCGCCTGTGACGTTCCCGGCACTCGCGGTATATGCTTTTCCGTCGACGGTCATCACGTCTCCGTTGACCTTGCCTTCAATCCGGACATTTCCGCCTTCGACATAAAGATCCTGGTTGACGGTAACGCCTTCCGGTACAACGACTTCGCCGTTCTCTGCCACGATTCCCGGTACATTCGTATACGATAAGTCATGTTCTTCCTGTGTCAGGTAGCCGCCAAGACTGCCGACAGACAGTAACATGAAAATCGAAGCTGCAGCAAGCAACGGGTACTGCTTCATTTTCCCGCCAAAACGGGATGTTTTCCTAAGCGGAGTCACATTCGGTTGGTCCACCTGTTCGGGCAATTGTGCCAGCACGCGGGATGTAAAATCCGCCGAAAGCTTGGGTGCTGAAAGCGCGCGTAACTCTGCATCGAGGAGCCGATACTCTTCGAACTCGTCCATCGCATTCGCTTCCCGTAACTCCGCTTCAAGTCGTTTGAAGTCTTCTGGAGGTTGGTTTTGGTCTAAATAATCCTGTATCCGTTCATACACTTTTTCTCGTGTCATGGTGAGTGCCTCCTTCTCATCTCATCGTTTGCCGAAATGCTTTTTCAGCGCTTCGCGTCCCCGATGAATTCTGGTTTTAACTGTAGCGACGGGTAAATCGATCATCTCACTGATTTCTTTGAGTGAAAGATCTTCAATGTATTTCAAAACAAGTGGAACCCGGTATTTTTCCGGCAAGCCGGCGATCGCCTCTCCCACATCTTGTCGTTGTTCCGAATCAATGACTTGATCCTCCGGCAACTGATCCTTGCTTTCGAGCTGGGAATACAACGTTAGTCCTTCAGTCCCTGACATCTCAGCGTCAAGGGAATAATCCGGACGTTTCTTACGGAGCCGGTCAATCGAAACATTCGTCACGATCCGATATAACCAAGTCCGGAACTTCCACTGGGCATTATACGATTCAATTTTTGTAAAGACGCGGATGAAGGCTTCTTGTGTAGCATCTTCTGCTTCCATTCGATCCCGTAAGACACGGAAGGCGACTAAAAAAGCCCCTTCTTTATATAGATCAACAAGTGCCGCGAATGCATCACGGTCTCCCTGCTTCACTCGCTCAATCAAGCGTAGTGTTGTTTCTTCCACTTTAAATACCCCCCGCTCTATGCGGTCAATCTCTTATACGGAGTCGACCAACAAATGTTTCATCTCAATTTGAATTGTAACAAAAAAAACTTGAACCCTGACGAAAAGAGTTCAAGTTCTATCCATTATTTTACTAAACGATGGGTCCGCATATACTGGAGCAAGTTTCCAATCAACTCATTTGCAAGAATCGCTGTCCCGTTTCCTTCTTCGAGCAATGGATTCACTTCTACGAATTCTGCCGCGATGAACTCGTCCTGCTCTGCACAATGACGTAGGACCGTCTGCGCATCGTCGAGCATAATTCCGTCTGCGACCCGTGTCCCGGTTCCTTCGACAAGGCTTGGATCGAGCCCGTCCATGTCGAAACTGAGATAAAACGCATCCGTGGTTTCTTTTAAATAGGCAACTGCTTCTTCCATGATGGCATCCATCCCGCGTGTCCGAATCGCTTCCATATCATAGACACGAATACCAAGACGGTCAATCAGTTCCTGTTCTCCTGCATCCACATCGCGTAAACCGATAAAGACGAGGTGTTCCGGTTGCAGTTTGACCTCACTGCCGCCGATCTCCGTTAACCGCTGATGTCCTTCCCCTAACGCGACAGCAAGCGGCATTCCATGAATGTTACCAGATGGAGAAGTCTCAGGTGTATTCAAGTCCCCGTGTGCATCAAACCAGATGACACCGAGACGCGGTACGACTTGCCGCAGACCGGCGATCGTTCCGATTGCCATGCTGTGATCCCCTCCGACGAGTAACGGAAAACGTTGCTCTGTCAGCGCCTCACGTACAAGTAAGTGCAAATCGTTTGTCGTATGGACAACGCCTTCCAGACGTTTCAGCTGCGGATCTTCTTCCCGGACAGCATCTTCAGACAAAACAGCCGCTTCCCCATAGCGAACTGCTTCTTGTCCGTGTACTGCCAATGTTTCGAGTAGTCCTGCTTGTTCAACAGCAGCTGGTCCTTGCTCTGTCCCCGGTTTTCCTTGACCATAACGATACGGTACGCTGATATATGCAATGTTCATCGACGTGTTCCCCTTTACTTAGTAAGTTGCCTTAATTGTAAGCGGTAACAATACGGTGGTTCAACTCAACACGATGACGCATGATTATACAAGATCAGACGACAAAAAAGCACTGTGAGAGTTTCTCACAGTGCTTTCGCGTACGTACATGAATTGCAGGCATTTCAAGTATAAAAAAACTTAAGACGAACGAAACTCGCTTAAGATCTTTAAGCAAAATTTGGTGGAGCCTAGCGGGATCGAACCGCTGACCTCCTGCGTGCAAGGCAGGCGCTCTCCCAGCTGAGCTAAGGCCCCAAAAACATAAAAAGCGGAAGACGGGATTCGAACCCGCGACCCCGACCTTGGCAAGGTCGTATTCTACCACTGAACTACTTCCGCAAAATATGAGCCATGCAGGATTCGAACCTGCGACCCTCTGATTAAAAGTCAGATGCTCTACCAACTGAGCTAATGGCTCGACATGGTGGGGGGGGGCGGATTCGAACCGCCGAACCCGAGGGAGCGGATTTACAGTCCGCCGCGTTTAGCCACTTCGCTACCCCCCCAGTTTGTCTAGGAACTATACAATTAAAAAAACAGTGCCGGCAACAGGAGTCGAACCCGCGACCTACTGATTACAAGTCAGTTGCTCTACCAGCTGAGCTACACCGGCAAAAAAATAAAAATGGTGACCCGTACGGGAATCGAACCCGTGATACCGCCGTGAAAGGGCGGTGTCTTAACCGCTTGACCAACGGGCCATTGGCTCCGCAAGTAGGATTTGAACCTACGACCTACCGGTTAACAGCCGGTTGCTCTACCACTGAGCTATTGCGGAATAAATAAAAAGAATTGCCTGGCAACGTCCTATCCTCACAGGGGGAAGCCCCCAACTACTTTCGGCGTTCAAGTGCTTAACTTCCGTGTTCGGCATGGGAACGGGTGTGACCACTTGGCTATCGTCACCAGACGACGGGCTCGCGCCCTCAAAACTGAAGTCATCAACAATGCATCTGCTAGAACAAGGCCTCGACCGATTAGTATCACTCAGCTCCGCATGTCGCCATGCTTCCACCCGTGACCTATCTACCTCATCGTCTCTGAGGGGTCTTTCTTGATTACTCAAAGGGAAATCTCATCTTGGAGGGGGCTTCATGCTTAGATGCTTTCAGCATTTATCCCGTCCGCACGTAGCTACCCAGCGATGCTCCTGGCGGAACAACTGGTACACCAGCGGTGCGTCCATCCCGGTCCTCTCGTACTAAGGACAGCTCTCCTCAAATTTCCTGCGCCCACGACGGATAGGGACCGAACTGTCTCACGACGTTCTGAACCCAGCTCGCGTACCGCTTTAATGGGCGAACAGCCCAACCCTTGGGACCTACTCCAGCCCCAGGATGCGATGAGCCGACATCGAGGTGCCAAACCTCCCCGTCGATGTGGACTCTTGGGGGAGATCAGCCTGTTATCCCCAGGGTAGCTTTTATCCGTTGAGCGATGGCCCTTCCATGCGGAACCACCGGATCACTAAGCCCGACTTTCGTCCCTGCTCGACTTGTAGGTCTCGCAGTCAAGCTCCCTTCTGCCTTTGCGCTCTACGAATGATTTCCAACCATTCTGAGGGAACCTTTGGGCGCCTCCGTTACTGTTTAGGAGGCGACCGCCCCAGTCAAACTACCCGCCTGACACGGTCCTCCAGCCGGATGACGGCTGCGAGTTAGAGACTCTATGCATGAAGGGCGGTATCCCAAGGGTGACTCCTCCGAAGCTGGCGCTCCGGTCTCGACGTCTCCCGCCTATCCTGTACATCATGCACAAAGCCTCAATATCAGGCTGTAGTAAAGCTCCATGGGGTCTTTCCGTCCTGTCGCGGGTAACCTGCATCTTCACAGGTACTATGATTTCACCGGGTCTCTCGTTGAGACAGTGCCCAAATCGTTACGCCTTTCGTGCGGGTCGGAACTTACCCGACAAGGAATTTCGCTACCTTAGGACCGTTATAGTTACGGCCGCCGTTTACTGGGGCTTCGGTTCAAAGCTTCGCTTGCGCTAACCCATCCCCTTAACCTTCCAGCACCGGGCAGGCGTCAGCCCCTATACGTCATCTTGCGATTTAGCAGAGACCTGTGTTTTTGCTAAACAGTCGTTTGGGCCTATTCACTGCGGCTCTACTCATGTAGAGCGTCCCTTCTCCCGAAGTTACGGGACCATTTTGCCGAGTTCCTTAACGAGAGTTATCCCGCGCGTCTTAGAATTCTCATCCCGCCTACCTGTGTCGGTTTACGGTACTGGCACCTTCCACCTCACTAGAGGCTTTTCTTGGCAGTGTGAAATCGTGACCTTCGTCCCTACGGGACTCCGCATCGTTCCTCGACTTTGGTGCCTGACGGATTTGCCAATCAGACGGTCTCGAAACTTACACATGCACTTCCATCCGCATGCGTCACTATCCTCCTGCGTCCCCCCATTGTTCAAACGGTGGATCGGTGGTACAGGAATATCAACCTGTTATCCATCGCCTACGCCTTTCGGCCTCGGCTTAGGTCCAGACTAACCCTGAGCGGACGAGCCTTCCTCAGGAAACCTTGGGCTTTCGACGGAGGGGATTCTCACCCCTCTTTTCGCTACTCACACCGGCATTCTCACTTCCAAACGCTCCACTGCTCCTTACGGTACAGCTTCACAGCGGTTTGGAACGCTCCCCTACCATTCCTTACGGAATCCGCAGCTTCGGTGGTATGTTTAGCCCCGTTACATTTTCGGCGCGGCGCCACTCGACTAGTGAGCTATTACGCACTCTTTGAATGGTGGCTGCTTCTAAGCCAACATCCTAGCTGTCTAGGCAGCGCCACATCCTTTTCCACTTAACATACACTTTGGGACCTTAGCTGGCGGTCTGGGCTGTTTCCCTCTTGACTACGGATCTTATCACTCGCAGTCTGACTCCCGAGTATAAGTTGCCGGCATTCGGAGTTTAACTGAATTCGGTAACCCTGTGGGGGCCCCTAGTCCAATCAGTGCTCTACCTCCGGAACTCTCAACCTCGAGGCTAGCCCTAAAGCTATTTCGGGGAGAACCAGCTATCTCCAGGTTCGATTGGCATTTCACCGCTACCCACACCTCATCCCCGCACTTTTCAACGTGCGTGGGTTCGGACCTCCAGTCAGTGTTACCTGACCTTCATCCTGGACATGGGTAGATCACCTGGTTTCGGGTCTACGACAACGCACTATGGCGCCCTATTCAGACTCGCTTTCGCTACGGCTCCGCCTCATCAGCTTAACCTCGCGCGCTATCGTAACTCGCCGGTTCATTCTACAAAAGGCACGCCATCACCCATTAACGGGCTCTGACTACTTGTAGGCATACGGTTTCAGGATCTATTTCACTCCCCTTCCGGGGTGCTTTTCACCTTTCCCTCACGGTACTGGTTCACTATCGGTCACTAGGGAGTATTTAGCCTTGGGAGATGGTCCTCCCGGATTCCGACGGGGTTTCACGTGTCCCGCCGTACTCAGGATCCACTCTGGAGGGAAAACAGTTTCAGCTACAGGGCTGTCACCTTCTTCGGCCGACCTTTCCAGGTCGTTCACCTACTGTCTTCCTTTTTGACTCCGTATAGAGTGTCCTACAACCCCGGAGAGCATGCTCTCCGGTTTGGGCTGTTCCCGTTTCGCTCGCCGCTACTCAGGGAATCGCATTTGCTTTCTCTTCCTCCGGGTACTTAGATGTTTCAGTTCCCCGGGTCTGCCTCACGCTACACTATGTATTCATGTAACATGTCCCATCCCATTACGGATGGTGGGTTCCCCCATTCGGAAATCCTCGGATCAAAGCATACTTACTGCTCCCCGAAGCATATCGCTGTTCGTCGCGTCCTTCATCGGCTCCTAGTGCCAAGGCATCCACCGTACGCCCTTCATACCTTGATCTAGCATTTTGGTATTCTAAGAACACACGTCTAATGACATGGTTATAAAAAATTTGATGTCTTGTTGATGTCTTCAGTTTTCAAGGTGCGAGTGCCTTCTCCGTCAGGAAAAGACAAATGGAGCCTAGCGGGATCGAACCGCTGACCTCCTGCGTGCAAGGCAGGCGCTCTCCCAGCTGAGCTAAGGCCCCATGAGATTATAAAATTGAATGGTGGGCCTAAGTGGACTCGAACCACCGACCTCACGCTTATCAGGCGTGCGCTCTAACCAGCTGAGCTATAGGCCCATTCAAAATGGGTTGTTCAATTGAGAGATCGGACTCTCAAAACTGAACGATGGGCATGTCCCGTAAGGGACGTTTTCCTTAGAAAGGAGGTGATCCAGCCGCACCTTCCGATACGGCTACCTTGTTACGACTTCACCCCAATCATCTACCCCACCTTCGACGGCTGGCTCCTTGCGGTTACCTCACCGGCTTCGGGTGTTGCAAACTCTCGTGGTGTGACGGGCGGTGTGTACAAGACCCGGGAACGTATTCACCGCAGTATGCTGACCTGCGATTACTAGCGATTCCGACTTCATGCAGGCGAGTTGCAGCCTGCAATCCGAACTGGGAACGGCTTTCTGGGATTGGCTCCACCTCGCGGTCTCGCTGCCCTTTGTACCGTCCATTGTAGCACGTGTGTAGCCCAACTCATAAGGGGCATGATGATTTGACGTCATCCCCACCTTCCTCCGGTTTGTCACCGGCAGTCTCCCTAGAGTGCCCAACTAAATGCTGGCAACTAAGGATAGGGGTTGCGCTCGTTGCGGGACTTAACCCAACATCTCACGACACGAGCTGACGACAACCATGCACCACCTGTCACCCTTGTCCCCGAAGGGAAAACTTGATCTCTCAAGCGGTCAAGGGGATGTCAAGAGTTGGTAAGGTTCTTCGCGTTGCTTCGAATTAAACCACATGCTCCACCGCTTGTGCGGGTCCCCGTCAATTCCTTTGAGTTTCAGCCTTGCGGCCGTACTCCCCAGGCGGAGTGCTTAATGCGTTAGCTTCAGCACTGAGGGGCGGAAACCCCCCAACACCTAGCACTCATCGTTTACGGCGTGGACTACCAGGGTATCTAATCCTGTTTGCTCCCCACGCTTTCGCGCCTCAGCGTCAGTTACAGACCAAAGAGTCGCCTTCGCCACTGGTGTTCCTCCACATCTCTACGCATTTCACCGCTACACATGGAATTCCACTCTTCTCTTCTGTACTCAAGCCTTCCAGTTTCCAATGACCCTCCCCGGTTGAGCCGGGGGCTTTCACATCAGACTTAAAAGGCCGCCTGCGCGCGCTTTACGCCCAATAATTCCGGACAACGCTTGCCACCTACGTATTACCGCGGCTGCTGGCACGTAGTTAGCCGTGGCTTTCTCGCAAGGTACCGTCAAGGTACGAGCATTACCTCTCGTACTTGTTCTTCCCTTACAACAGAGTTTTACGATCCGAAAACCTTCATCACTCACGCGGCGTTGCTCCATCAGACTTTCGTCCATTGTGGAAGATTCCCTACTGCTGCCTCCCGTAGGAGTCTGGGCCGTGTCTCAGTCCCAGTGTGGCCGATCACCCTCTCAGGTCGGCTATGCATCGTCGCCTTGGTGGGCCATTACCCCACCAACTAGCTAATGCACCGCAAGGCCATCCCAAGGTGACGCCGGAGCGCCTTTCATCATCAGACCATGCGGTCTGAAGAACTATTCGGTATTAGCTCCGATTTCTCGGAGTTATCCCAATCCTTGGGGCAGGTTCCTTACGTGTTACTCACCCGTCCGCCGCTCATTCCCTTCACTTCCCTCCGAAGAGTTCCGTGAGCTTCCTGCGCTCGACTTGCATGTATTAGGCACGCCGCCAGCGTTCGTCCTGAGCCAGGATCAAACTCTCCATAAAGTGTTTGACTTGCTCGTTGTGTGACCGAAGTCACGTTGACGAAGCTTGCGCTTCATTCATTGTTTGTATCCGAAGATACGTTTTTTTGCCTCATCGTTCAGTTTTCAAAGTCCGATATGTCGTTTGACGACTTTTAAATCTTACAGTAAAGTATTAACTGGTGTCAATAACTTTTTTCGTAAGTTTTTTTCGTTTTCGACGTGTCCGTGTGGCGTGTGCCTCAGCGACATGTATTAATATATCAACTCTTGTTTTTTTCGTCAACTGTTTTTCTAAAAAAATATTAAAAAAAGACGGACGCCGCTCTAACCGGATCAAACGGTAGAACGGCGCCCTTTCTTTTACGCTCTTTTGCCAGACGCAGCATTAGCTGAATTTGGTTTTTCTTGCAGTCGATGCAACATCAGAATTTGATAGGCGTTACAAACAAGTAATGTGGCAAGCGCTGCCCACAACATTCGCTTGTCTTGTGTCGCCTGGAGAGCTGGCACCCATTCAATCAACGTGATGACTGTCATCAAAAAGAGTGTCGGCACGAATGCCGTGAAGTTTGTCTCGCGTGCTTTCGTCCGAGCGACAAAAAATGCGATGAGCAATAAGACAACCATCTCTCCAATATAGAGGTTCGTTTTTTCAAATCCGAAAGCAAGTCCCCGAAGATAGATCCCGTCGAATAACGCAAAGGCGATTAAGACGATTTGGACCCGGTCCCATAGCTTAGCTCCCCGGAAAATATCAAGTCCGACCCGGTGGAGGATCAGATACGAAAAGAATCCCATCAAACTGATGGCTGTCCATGTACTGCTGTAGGCCAAGGCCGTGACATATCCGCTGATCGATTGGTTACGGACATATCCTGGTTCAGCGACCAGGTTAAACACGAAGCCGGCGAGCGTTCCGATCAGGAGCGTCATCCAAAACAGCTTCAAAAATCCTCTAGTCTTCATTCATTATCCCTCTACTTTTTCGATGACACGCGCTGCGAGTTCATTATAGTGTGTTTCAAATGGATGGTCGTCACGGTAAATCGACGGTGCAAAGTCCGTGTCATTTGCATACGGCTGTCCAAGTGGAATCTTAGCTAGAATATCTGTTTTTAACGCTTCTGACAACTTCTCTCCGCCGCCTGAACCAAACACATACTCTTTTTCGCCGGTTACCTTGCTCTCGAAATAGGCCATATTCTCAATGATTCCGAGCAAACGATGATTTGTTTTGATTGCCATTGCCCCTGCACGTGCAGCAACGAATGCCGCAGTTGCATGCGGTGTCGTGACGATCAGTTCCTGACAGCTCGGTAACATCGAATGAATATCGAGTGCTACGTCGCCTGTGCCCGGCGGTAAATCAAGCAGTAAATAATCCAGTTCGCCCCACTCGACGTCAGAGAAGAAGTTGTTTAACATCTTTCCGAGCATCGGACCACGCCAGATGACAGGTGCATTGTCTTCGACGAAGAAGCCCATCGAGATGACTTTCACACCGAATCGTTCAGGTGGAACAATCCGGTCGTTGACGACAGTCGGACGGGTTTCGATCCCCATCATGTCAGGTACACTGAATCCGTAGATATCCGCGTCAATCAATCCGACTTTTTTTCCTGCCCGGGCGAGCGCAACTGCCAAGTTGACGGAAACCGTCGATTTTCCGACGCCGCCTTTACCGGAAGCAATCGCGATGAATGTCGTGCCCGACTCCGGTTTAAGAATCGATGGTGTCGTCGCAGCCTGGATCCCGTGGTCACCGAGCGCCTCGAAACGTAAGCCGACCGTCTTGAATCCTTTTTCTTTCAACTCTTTGACGATCTGTTGCTGTAAGGCAAGCTGTTCGCCGGATCCTGCCTGCGCCAGTGCGATTTTGAGACTGACATAGTCTCCTTTGATTCGGACATCACGAATCCCGTTCGTATCTGTAAGCGAGCGTTCAATCGTCGGATCGATCAATTGCCCGACCACCTCGCGAATTTCTTGTTCATTCAACATAGTGCCTTCCCCCTGAGAACGTTCGATTTAATCCATTTCAGTATAACAAAAATAAGATAGCGCTTGCACATTTCGACTCGGAAAGCATGACATTTCCTTGAAGACTCGTAAGGAAGATACCCGAAAGATGAAAAAAAGAGATCCTCCTCTTCACAACTGCAAAAAGGGAACCTCTACACGGTTAAAACATCCGATTCCATGTTGCGGGTCCGACGACACCATCGACCGCTAATCCTTGACGTGCTTGATAGGCACGTACTTTATCGACGGTCTCCGCATCAAAACGTTTCGTGACAGTTGCCTTGACTGCCCGCTGAATCCGTTCGATGTCCCGACTGTTCATATTGACCGCTCCTTTATAGAGCGGTTGTCCCGGATAAGGTACTAAGACATCCGTTGTCGTTTTATTCAGCTCAAAGTGCGGGTAGTCTTTAAATCCACTCCAGTCTCCGCCCCAGGAGAAACCTTGCCGCTTCATCGCCTGGACGATTTGCTGAAAGTTGGCATCGGTATTAAAGATGGCTTCCGTCCCGTACATGGAGTATTGAAACAGATCAACGGCAATCCCCCGGTTATGATTCGATTGTCCCCCACGGGCGTTCGTCACAATCGCGCCCGGAGTTGTCCGTCCTTGTGCATACAACTTCTCCTGCTCGGCGTAGGACCGGAATCCTTGCGCCACCCCGACATAAATGCCTTTGACATGAAGTTCACGGATGACTTGTCGTGTCTTTCGGGCAACTTCCGGTGAAAGTCCCGGAACATTCAGTTTCTGGTTGGCTCGTTCTATTAACCAACTGACTGATACAGTCATCGTTCACCACACTCCTTTGTAGACTGTTCCCGAAAACGGATTGCAGTATACTTGACGAAGGCTTGTTTCACTCATTATTCGGAAAAAGGAGTTTTTTGATGAAAAAAAATTTCGTCTTCGCGGGCGGCTTGACCGTTCTCTTACATATCGGTTATGCGATCTACTTTTATACAGTGCATGAAGCGAACGCGACTTATCAGCCCACCCTTCCTAAAAATAGCACCGTGCTAAGTCAGGATACGTCCTTCGTCGGGAAAGTCGGTTCACAAACAGAGTCCGATCCCAGCTCTTTTTTTCAGGACCTGTTCTTGTGGAGCATCCCGCTGACCTTCATTAGTTTGATGGTACTTCTATTCTTCATTCAAAACATACAACGTCGTACATCTTGAACAATAGACCGCTTTTGACCATTTCCGGTCGAGAAGCGGTTTTTTAACAAAAAAAATCTCCCACCCGTAAGGATGAGAGATAAAACGATTAACGTTTTGAGAACTGAGGTGCACGACGTGCTGCTTTAAGACCGTATTTTTTACGTTCTTTCATACGAGCATCGCGTGTGAGGAAACCTTTAGCTTTAAGTGTGCCACGGAAGTCTGGATCCGCTTGAAGAAGAGCACGTGAGATACCGTGACGGATTGCGCCTGCTTGACCAGTGAAGCCGCCGCCTTTAACCGTTACCATGATATCGTATTTGCCTTCTGTTTCTGTGAGTACAAGTGGTTCTTTTGCAGTCATGATTAATGTTTCATAACCGAAGTATTCGCTGATATCGCGCCCGTTAACTGTGACTTTACCGTCTCCAGCAACGAGGAAAACGCGAGCTGCCGCGTGTTTACGGCGACCAGTGCCGTAGTAACGTACATCTGCCATCGTGTAGTTCCTCCTAAATTCGTATTAACCGCGAAGTTCGTAAACTTCTGGTTGTTGTGCTTCTTGCTTATGAGTATCTCCAGCGTAAACGTGGAGTTTGTTGAACATTTGACGACCGAGGCTACCTTTTGGAAGCATCCCTTTGATCGCGAGTTCAAGCATACGCTCAGGTTTGTTAGCGAGTAAGTCGCGTGCGACAGTCTGCTTCAAGCCGCCTGGATGACCAGAGTGACGGTAGTAGACCTTTTTGTCGAGTTTGTTACCAGTTAAAACGATTTTCTCAACGTTGATGAGGATAACGTGATCCCCACAGTCAACGTGTGGTGTGAACGTAGGTTTGTGCTTACCGCGGAGAAGTGAAGCCACTTCGCTCGAAAGACGACCGAGTGTTTTGCCTTCTGCGTCGATAAGGAGCCATTTGCGTTCTACATCAGTAGCTTTCGCCATGAAAGTTGTGCGCATGTAAAATACCTCCTAAGGAATTTAAAAATTTCTTTTTTGATTTTTCATTTATTCACTGTTTGAATCTATCAGAATCTTAGGTGTACGGGGCTAAGATTGTGGTTTCATAATAAATGAAATGCCAATAAACATTGTATGTTTTTTAGCGGCTAATGTCAAATGCCTTTTTTAGACTCTGGGTAGAAAACTTCCCAAAGGTATAACCCGTGCGGTGGTGCCGTCACACCAGCGACGTTTCGATCCTTCGCTTCGAGCATTCGTTTGATGTCTTCCGGAGTAAATCGACCGCGTCCGACATCAAGCAACGTGCCGACCATGATCCGAATCTGATTGTAGAGAAAACCGCTTCCCTGAAAACGGAAAATCAACTCTGCTCCTTGTTCAATCAGTTCCGCTTCATAAATCGTCCGAACACGATTGTCCGTCTCTGTCTTCGCGACACAGAACGAACTGAAGTCATGAGTCCCGACTAAATGCGCTAATCCCAGACGAATTTGCGCAACATCGAGTGAATACGGAATCAAGACGGATTGATGACGTCGAAACGCATCTTCCGTCCGGCGCACGAAGTACCGATACTCTTTCCCTACTACATCATACCTTGCTTCGAAGTCAGAAGCGACCTCTTTACAGTCACGAACCCGAATATCGTCCGGTAATAACGTATTTAGGGCCTTCACCATGCTTGCGGGTGCAATCGCCAGCTCCGTATCAAAATGAATGACCTGCCCCTGTGCGTGCACACGTGCATCTGTACGTCCGGAACCGATCACCTTGACCGGGTGCTTATGCATCCGTTCAAGCGTCTTCTCGAGGACTTCCTGAATCGTCAGACCGTTCGGTTGTACTTGATACCCGGAATAGTCCGTCCCGTCATACTGAATCGTACATTTAAAGCGTCGCATCAAAAGCCTCCCCGTAAATAGACCAGAAGCAGTCCGAGGACGATCAGAAGGACGATCAGCCCCGTATCGCGACCTGTCCATTTCGACTCACGGAGTCGTGTCCGTCCTTCGCCGCCCCGGTACCCCCGGGCTTCCATTGCCGTCGCAAGATCTTCTGCCCGTTTAAACGCCGAGATGAAGAGTGGAATCAGCAAAGGAATGATGGCCCGCAGGCGTTCTTTGATCGGACCCGCCGATAAATCGACACCGCGTGCCTGCTGTGCCTTCATGATCTTTTCCGTCTCTTCTGCCAATGTCGGCAGGAAACGAAGTGAAATGGACAACATCAAGGCAATCTCGTGCGTCGGGACACGGACGACTTTAAATGGTTTTAGTAACAACTCAATCGCATCCGTCAGTTCGATCGGTGACGTCGTCAACGTGACGAGTGTCGTAATCGATACCAAATAAAAGAACCGGAGCGATACGATGATGGCAAGGCGCAATCCTTCTTCATAAATCTTGAACCAGCCGAATTCAAACAAAATGGCCCCTTCACGCGTAAACAACAGCTGAATGATAAACGTAAAGACGATTAAGAATAAGATCGGTCGCAGCCCCTTCAAGACGTAACGGATCGGTAATTTACTACTAGCTAACGCCGAAAACGTAAACAGCAGTAAAAAAATATTCGTTGCCGCATTATTGGCTAAAAAGACAAGGGGAATGAAACAAAAGGCAAAAATGATTTTCGCGACGGCCGACGAACGATGTAAATACGACGTCCCTGGTATATGTTGTCCTACGATCATCGTCCGTCCCCCCGTACACGTAAAATCCATTCAATCAATTCCGCTTCCGTCTGAAGCGACGGACGTGGTTGCTTTAATTGATCGGCCATCTTCCAGGCAAACGCCAGAACGTGGGGTAGATCGAGATGGAATTGACGCAGTAACGTTTCTTGACGGAATAGACCCATTGGTTCTCCATCATATGCGACTTGTCCCTCTTCCATGACGACGACCCGGTTCGTATACTCAAGCACCTGGTCCATATCATGCGTAATCAACAACAAGGTCATCCCGGATTGTGCATGCAACTCAGCAAAGAGAGAAAGCATCTGCTTTCGTCCTTGCGGATCGAGTCCTGCTGTTGGTTCATCGACGATCAACACGTCTGGTTGACTAGCGAGTACGCCAGCAATCGCAACACGCCTCATTTGCCCACCAGACAGGTCAAACGGAGAACGTGACCAAAAGACTTCATCGAGTCCGACGGTACGTAAGGCGTCTTTCGCTAACCGTTCTGCCTCTGCCGGTGCGTGACCAAAGTTCATCGGACCAAACATGACATCTTTCAAGACGGTTTCTTCGAACAATTGATATTCCGGATACTGAAAGACAAGACCAACCCGTTTACGGAGCGCTTTTAAATCTTGTTTTCGTTTTGGTTCGATGATGATGTCATCGACCTGTACCTTACCGGCAGTTGGTTTCAACAAGCCGTTGATATGTTGGACGAGCGTGGATTTCCCGGAACCGGTATGCCCCACAAACGCAACAAGCGCCCCTGACGGAATCTCAAGATTCACATCACGCAGCGCGACTCGTTCAAACGGACTATTGAGTTGGTACGTATAGTTCAATTCCTGGATTAAGATTGGCATAAGCGGTTCACCAAGTCTCTTTCATCTAGTATCGTGTCCTCATAAGTAAGACCACGTGCCGAAAGTTGCTCCTGCACCCGGACGACAAATGGAACATCTAGTCCAATCTGCTCAAGAAACGCGGATTGTGCAAACACCTCTTGCGGTGTGCCTTCTAAAACGATTTGCCCTGCATCCATAACAATGACACGACTGGCCCGTAAGACTTCATCGAGTTCATGTGTAATGGCAACGACGGCCATCGGGTGTTGCTCATATAATTCCTGGACGGTCGACATAACCTCAGTTCGTGCAATCGGATCAAGCATCGATGTCGCTTCATCGAGCACGAGAACATCAGGGCGCATCGCAAGCGCCGAGGCGATTGCGACACGCTGCTTCTGTCCGCCGGATAGTTGATGGGGTTCCCGATCAACAAAATCCGTAAGGCCAACGCGCGCTAGACTGTCGTCGATACGACGAACCATTTCCTCGCGTGGCACACCCCAGTTTTCCAGGGCAAATGCCACGTCGTCGCGCACGGTCGTGCCAACGAATTGATTATCCGGATTCTGAAAGACGATACCGATTGCGCGGCGCATCTCCCACAGTTGCTCCGGCACTGCACTCGAGAATGTCTCGTTGACAGTGACCGTTCCTTCTTCAGGAAGCAACAATCCGTTAAACAGCTTCGTCAGCGTTGATTTTCCGGAGCCGTTGTGTCCAACGATTGCGACCCATTCCTGCGAATGAATCGAAAGAGAGACATTCCGTAAGGCTGGTTGTTCTTGTTCCGGGTAACGGTATGTCACCTGTTCCAACTCAATCAGCTTTGTCATGTCTGCTCCTCCTTCATCAAATCAAAATAATTTCATTTGTAACAAAAGGGCAGAAGCGAGTTACGCACTGCCCTTTTATTCGAATCATTTAAAAATTAAACGAGTTCGATGATGACCATTTCTGCGCCGTCACCACGACGTGGTCCCATTTTCATGATACGTGTGTAACCACCTTGACGCTCAGCAAAACGTGGAGCAACATCAGCAAACAATTTTTGGATTGCATCTTGTGTTTTACCAGCTTCGTTTTGACCAGCAGCTTCGCGACGAACGAACGATGCAACTTGACGACGAGCGTGGAGATCACCGCGTTTACCTAAAGTGATGAGTTTCTCAACGACTGGACGAAGTTCCTTCGCTTTTTGTTCTGTAGTTTGGATACGCTCATTGATGATGAGATCAGTCGCAAGGTCACGCAAAAGTGCCTTACGTTGTGAGCTTGTACGGCCTAATTTCGAGTATGCCATGGATGGATTCCCTCCTTCGTGCAATTAATAGTTTTAGTCTTCTTTACGTAGGCCCAGTCCGAGTTCATCGAGCTTCGCTTGAACTTCTTCGAGTGATTTACGTCCGAGGTTACGAACTTTCATCATCTCGTCTTCGCTCTTGTTCGCGAGTTCTTGAACCGTATTGATGCCGGCACGTTTCAAACAGTTGTACGAACGAACTGAAAGATCGAGTTCTTCGATCGTCATTTCAAGTACTTTTTCTTTCTGATCTTCTTCCTTTTCGACCATGATTTCGGCATGGAGCGCTTCGTCTGTAAGACCAACAAAGATGTTTAAGTGTTCTGTCATGATTTTTGCACCGAGTGACACTGCTTCTTCCGGGCGGATTGAACCGTCCGTCCAAACATCAAGCGTCAACTTATCGAAGCTCGCATCTTGACCAACACGTGTTTTTTCAACTTGATAGTTTACACGTTGAATTGGCGTGTAAATCGAATCAATTGGAATGACGCCGATTGGCATATCGTCCCGTTTGTTATCTTCAGCCTGAACGTAACCACGGCCACGACGAGCTGTCAGACGCATATGAAGTGATGCACCTTCTGCAAGTGTTGCAATGTGGAGTTCTGGGTTGAGGATTTCGACGTCGCTGTCATGCGTAATGTTCGCAGCAGTAACAACGCCGGCGCCTTGAATATCGATCTCAAGTGTTTTCTCTTCTTCCGAGTAAACTTTGAGGGCGAGTTTCTTAAGGTTCAAGATGATTTGGGTAACGTCTTCTACAACGCCATCAATCGTCGAGAACTCATGAAGAACGCCATCGATTTGGACTGCAGTGACTGCAGCACCCGGAAGTGAAGATAATAGGATACGACGCAATGAGTTACCAAGCGTTGTACCGAATCCACGTTCAAGCGGTTCTACCACGAATTTACCAAACGTAGCGTTATCGCTTAATTCGACCGTTTCAATCTTCGGCTTTTCGATTTCGATCATCTGAACCCCTCCTTGAATATCGTCATGTTGGCCATCGCGTTCAATCGCCAACCGTCTTGTGTACGTTTCTACTGCCTTGCTTGGTCAAACGATCAACGAAAGTCTACTCGAATTCCCGCTTTGCAGTACAAGACGGGTTACACGCGACGACGTTTTGGAGGGCGGCAACCGTTGTGTGGAACTGGAGTTACGTCACGGATCGCTGTTACTTCAAGACCGATTGCTTGGAGCGCACGGATTGCAGCTTCACGACCTGCACCAGGACCTTTAACGTTAACTTCTACAGTACGCATACCGTTATCCATTGCTGTTTTCGCAGCAGTTTCAGAAGCGAGTTGCGCAGCAAATGGAGTTGATTTACGTGAGCCTTTGAAGCCCATGTTACCTGCAGTTGCCCAAGAGATTGCATTCCCTTGCATGTCAGTGATCGTAACGATTGTGTTGTTGAATGTTGAACGGATATGCACGATACCAGATTCAATATTCTTTTTGACTTTACGTTTACTACGAACATTCTGTTTACGTTTTGCCATCTTAGTTTACCCTCCCTTACTTCTTCTTGTTCGCTACTGTACGGCGTGGGCCTTTACGAGTACGCGAGTTGTTTTTAGTGTTTTGACCACGAACTGGAAGACCACGACGGTGACGAACACCACGGTAGCAACCGATTTCGATCAAACGTTTGATGTTGAGTGAGATTTCACGACGAAGGTCACCCTCAACTTTTACTTTATCTAATCCATCACGGAGTTGGTTGAGTTGTTCTTCAGTCAATTCACGAGTACGAGTATCTTCAGAGATACCAGCTTCTTTCAAGACTTTCTGAGCAGTCGTTTTACCAACACCATAGATGTAAGTGAGTGAGATAACGATGCGTTTCTCACGTGGAATATCTACACCAGCAATACGTGCCATGTGTGCACCTCCTTGTTTATTACCCTTGTTTTTGTTTATGCTTAGGGTTTTCGCAAATAACCATTACTTTGCCTTTACGGCGGATAACTTTACATTTTTCACAGATCGGTTTAACCGAAGGTCTTACTTTCATTGTGAATACCTCCTCCTGAAAAAATCGGAGTTTTTATTTGAAACGGTATGTGATCCGTCCGCGAGTCAAGTCGTATGGTGACAACTCAACCGTTACTTTATCTCCTGGTAGGATCCGAATGAAGTGCATCCGAATTTTTCCTGAGACGTGCGCGAGGACCGTGTGGCCGTTTTCTAACTCCACCTTAAACATCGCGTTTGGAAGCGGTTCGATAACCGTACCTTCCACTTCGATTACATCTTGTTTCGCCATCAATTATACCCCTTTCTCTATAAAGTTGATTGGGAGCCCAGACGATTTGTAGCGCTTAGGGGCTTTCTACAGTAGCCGTGAGAGAATCATCGGTCACAAACACGAGTGGATAGCGGCTTATAGAAAGGTGACACCAATAACGCGCACAGCTCACTCTGCATCGACCGTTAAGATCTCGTAGCCTTCGTCTGTGATGGCGATGGTGTGCTCAAAGTGGGCGCACATGCTACCGTCCACTGTCACTACCGTCCAATTGTCGGATAGTGTGCGAACATAGCGTTTTCCAACATTGACCATTGGCTCAATCGCCAAAGTCATGCCGGTTTTCAGGCGCGGCCCTTTCCCCGGTGGTCCATAATGTGGAATTTGCGGATCTTCATGCAAATTTTGTCCCACGCCGTGGCCCACATATTCGCGGACTACAGAAAAATTCGCTGCTTCAACATGTGACTGAATCGCATGCGAAATATCTGTCAGGTGCACGCCAGCTTTGGCGCGCTCCAATCCTTTATACAGAGATTCTTCAGTTACGTCAAGTAACCGCTTCGTCTCTTCAGAGATTGTACCTACCGGATATGTCCAGGCTGAATCTCCGTGATATCCGTTATACTCCGCCCCGATATCAATCGAGATGATGTCTCCATCGTGGAGTACGCGGTCACCCGGAATACCATGGACAAGTTCTTCATTTACTGAAGCACAGATGCTGCCAGTAAACCCATTATAACCTTTAAACGATGGTGTTGCCCCTTGACTTCGAATATAACGTTCAGCAATCGCATCGAGTTGCCCCGTTGTGATCCCTGGACGAATATGAGCTTGCAGCTCCTTATGCGTCCGGGCGACGATTTGTCCTGCCTGACGCATGATGTCGATTTCACGCGGCGCTTTCGTAATGATCATTACTGATCACCAAGAAGTGCTTGAACATCGGAATAAACTTCATTAATCGGACGATCACCGTCCAAATTACGAAGATACCCTTTTTCAGCGTAAAAGTCAATCAAAGGTTGCGCTTGAGCGACGTTGACTTCAAGACGACGGCGAACCGTTTCTTCTTGATCATCTTCACGTTGAACAAGTGCTGATCCGTCGATATCACAGACACCCTCCACTTTTGGCGGGTTATAGATGACGTGATACGTTGCTCCACATGTCGGGCAAATCCGGCGGCCTGTCAAACGAGGGACAAGTTTCTCCGGGTTCACACCGATGTGAACGACGTGATCGATTTGTTTATTTAGATCCGCAAGCAATACTTCAAGAGCATCCGCTTGTTTCACTGTGCGTGGGAAACCGTCAAGAAGAAAACCATTTGCACAGTCTTCTTTGGCGAGACGTTCACGTACGATGCCGATTGTGACTTCATCCGGAACGAGTTCCCCTTTATCCATGTACGATTTCGCTTCCTGCCCGAGCGGTGTTTGATCTTTGATCGCCGCGCGGAACATGTCGCCTGTCGAGATGTGTGGAATGGCGTAGTCTTCGATAATTTTCGCAGCCTGCGTCCCTTTTCCAGCACCCGGCAAGCCCATCAATACAAGATTCATGTCGGTAGCCTCCACTTCTATAGACTCTATAGACACAACAGAAAGGAAAGGGATGGTCCCCTTCCTCCCGCCTTATCGGATAAAGCCTTTGTAGTGTCGTTTAACCAGTTGACTTTCAATCTGTTTCATCGTCTCAAGACCTACACCGATGACGATCAACAAGCTTGTTCCACCAATCTGCACCGAGTTCGGTAAACCAGCGAACTTAATAAAGAACGTTGGCGTCACCGCGATGACAGCGAGGAAGAGTGAGCCGAAGAATGTCAGACGGTACAGGATCTTCGTGATGTACTGTTCCGTTTGCTTACCAGGACGAATACCAGGAATGTACCCGCCTTGCTTTTGAAGGTTCTCTGCCATTTGTTCCGGATTAACCTGAACAAATGTATAGAAGTAAGAAAACGCGATGATCAGTGCCACATAGATCGACATACCGATTGGACTCGTATAGTCGAAAATGTCACGGATCTTCGTCGCATTTTCCGGACTTGCAAAGAAACTTGCAACCGTTGGTGGCGTCACCATGAACGATACAGCGAAGATAACTGGGATAACACCAGCAGCATTCAGTTTAATCGGCAAGTGTGTCGATTGACCGCCTACTGGTGCACGGTTCACCGTACGCTTAGCGTACTGGATCGGAATCTTACGGGCAGCTTGCTGCACATAGATGACTCCGACGATGACCGCGATGATGATTAAAAGCAACAGTACGATATAAAGCACATTGACAAACAAAGCATCCCCTGCATTTTGGAGCTTTGTTTCATAGATCTGACGGAACGCGTTCGGGAAGCCTGCGACAATCCCAGCGAAGATGATCATTGATATCCCGTTACCAATGCCCTTCTCCGTGATGAGTTCACCGAGGAACATCAAGAATGCGGTACCCGCCGTCAAAACAAGTGCAATCATAACGTACGTCCAGGTGCCGTATTGCTCATCGACAAGACCTGGGTAGATACGGTTAAATCCAAGCGCGATTCCAAACGCTTGGACTAAGCCGAGTACGATCGTTCCATAGCGCGTTACCGTTGCTAACTTCTTACGGCCCGCCTCTCCTTGTTTTGCCCATTCGGCAAACTTTGGAACAACGTCCATCTGTAAGAGTTGGACAACGATCGAGGCCGTGATATACGGCATGATTCCCATCGCAAAGAGTGAGAAATTCTGCAAAGCATTCCCGCCGAAGGAATTCAAGAAACCAAGAATACCATTCTGGTCAATCTTGAATACTTCAGTGTTTACCATTGGGACCGGGATATGTGCTCCGATACGGAACACGATAATCAGAGCCAGGGTAAAGAGAATGCGCCGACGAATGTCGGCTACGCGCCACATATTGGAGATCGCTTGAAACATTAGATCACCTCAACCGTACCGCCGGCAGCTTCGATCGCTTGCTTCGCAGCTTCGGAGAACTTGTGAGCTTTTACTGTCAGTTTCTTTTCAATCTTACCGTTAGAAAGGATCTTCACGCCATCCTTCATACCTTTGACTGCGCGAGTCTCGATAAGAAGTTCTGGTGTTACTTCCGTTCCATCTTCAAAACGGTTAAGTGTGTCAAGGTTGATAACCGCGAACTCTTTACGAGTCGGGTTGTTGAAGCCGCGTTTTGGTAAACGACGGAAAAGTGGGTTTTGTCCACCTTCGAAACCTGGACGAACACCACCGCCTGAACGAGCTTTTTGACCTTTGTGACCACGGCCAGAAGTCTTACCGTTACCAGAAGACATACCGCGACCTACACGGTTGCGTTCTGAACGTGAACCAGCAGCTGGTTTCAATTCATGGAGTTTCATAGTGGGGCACCTCCTCATAAAATTATATCAAACGTATTACTCTTGAATTTCTTTAACTGTCAATAAGTGTGACACGTGGTTAATCATCCCACGCATAGCAGCGTTGTCAGGTACGACAACAGTTTGGTGCATCTTACGGAGACCAAGCGTACGAGTAGTAACGCGTTGGTTCTCCGGACGACCGATCATGCTGCGTGTGAGGGTAACTGCGAGTTTCGCCATCTGTATTCCCTCCCTTTCTTAACCGCGAAGTTCTTCGACGGTTTTACCGCGGAGTTTCGCAACGTCTTCAGCACGTTTAAGTGAAGTGAGACCTTTAACAGTCGCACGAACCATGTTGATTGGAGTGCTTGATCCAAGTGATTTCGAAAGAATGTCGTTGATTCCCGCTAATTCGAGAACCGCACGAACTGGGCCACCAGCGATGACTCCAGTACCTTCAGAAGCAGGTTTCAAGAAGACGTGACCTGCACCGAAAATTCCGTTGATTTCGTGTGGAATTGTAGTGTTAACGATTGGAACATTAACCATGTTTTTCTTTGCATCTTCGATTGCTTTACGGATCGCTTCAGGCACTTCCTGAGCTTTACCCGTACCGAAACCTACGTGACCATTCTTGTCACCTACGACGACGAGTGCAGCAAAACGGAAGCGACGGCCACCTTTTACTACTTTCGCGACGCGGTTTACAGTAACAACGCGTTCTTCGAGTTGATCCATGTTAATTTCTAACTGGCGCATGTAGAGGTTCCCTCCTTTTCTTTTAGAATTTGAGACCAGCTTCACGAGCTGCTTCAGCTACTGCTTTGATACGTCCATGATAGAGATATCCTCCACGGTCGAAAACGACTGTTTCAATACCTTTTTCAAGAGCGCGTTCAGCTGCAAGCTTACCAACTGCTGATGCAGCGTCAGTCGTGTTGCCTTTTTCAAGGTCGAGTGATGATGCAGATGCGAGTGTTGCATGTGTTGCATCGTCAATGACTTGTACGTAAATGTTCTTGTTCGAACGGAATACATTCAAGCGTGGACGAGCTGCAGTCCCGATGATTGTACGACGTACACGACCATGACGCTTTTTACGCGTAGCATTTTTGTTTGCCTTTGAGATCATTTATGCCACTCCTTTCCGGTCAATTCGTATCAACGAATTACTTACCTGTTTTACCTTCTTTACGACGAACGACTTCATCACTGTAACGAATCCCTTTACCTTTGTACGGCTCAGGCTGACGGTACGAACGGATCAATGCAGCAACGTGTCCAACACGCTCTTTGTTGATTCCGCGGACGATGATTTGCGTATTCGTAGGAACTTCGACTTCAATGCCTTGTTCCGGAGTGTACTCGATTGGGTGTGAATAACCGAGGTTGAGTACGATTTTGTTACCTTGTTTTTGAGCACGGTAACCAACACCTTGGATATCGAGTGTCTTAGCGAAACCGTTGTTTACACCTTCGACCATGTTCGCGATAAGCGCACGAGTCGTTCCGTGGATTGTACGGTTAGCTTTCTCGTCGTTTGGACGAGTGACAGTCAATTCATTACCTTCTACGTTGATAGCCATAGTCGGGTTGAACTCACGTGTGAGTTCACCTTTAGGACCTTTTACCGTAACTGTGCTGTTTTCAACTGTTACTGTAACGCCTGCTGGGATAACGACCGGCTTTTTACCAATACGTGACATTTAAGACACCTCCGTTCTTTTTATGCGTGAATTACCAGATGTATGCGATCACTTCGCCGCCGACTTTTTGTTGGCGAGCTTCTTTGTCTGTCATAACACCTTTAGATGTTGAAACGATAGCGATTCCGAGACCACCGAGTACTTTCGGGATTTCATCAGCTTTCGCGTAAACGCGAAGACCTGGTTTCGAGATACGTTTGAGTCCAGTGATGACGCGTTCGTTGCTTGCGCCGTACTTAAGGAATACGCGGAGCGTACCTTGTTTGCTGTCCTCGAGATATTCAACATCGCGGATGAAACCTTCACGTTTGAGGATTTCAGCGACTTCACGTTTGATTGTAGAAGCTGGCATTTCCAACTTCTCATGGCGAACCATGTTTGCATTACGAATGCGTGTAAGCATATCTGCAATCGGATCTGTCATAACCATGCGATGTACCTCCTTTCACAACTTTAATGAATTACCAGCTTGCTTTTTTAACACCAGGGATTTGACCTTTATGAGCAAGATCACGGAACTTAATACGGCTGATACCGAATTTACCAATGTAACCGTGTGGACGGCCAGTGATACTGCAACGGTTGTGTAAACGAACCGCTGAAGAGTTACGTGGGAGTTTGCTCAAGCCGATGTAGTCGCCTTGTGCTTTCAATTCTGCGCGTTGTTCAGCGTAGCGCTCTACGAGTGCTTGGCGTTTTACTTCACGTGCTATCATTGATTTCTTAGCCATGTGTGCGGCCTCCCTTATTTTTGGAATGGCATGCCGAGTGCTGTGAGAAGCTCACGTGACTCTTCATCCGTATTAGCAGTTGTAACGATAACGATGTCCATACCACGGACTTTAGATACGCGATCGTAGTCGATCTCTGGGAAGATCAATTGTTCCTTCACGCCTAGCGTGTAGTTACCACGGCCATCGAATGATTTCTTCGATACACCACGGAAGTCACGTACACGTGGAAGTGACACGTTGATCAACTTGTCGAGGAACTCATACATGCGCTCTCCACGAAGTGTTACCTTCGCGCCGATTGGCATACCTTCACGAAGTTTGAAACCAGCGATTGATTTCTTAGCTTTCGTGATGAGTGGCTTCTGACCAGTGAGGAGCTGAAGCTCTTCGACTGCCATGTCAAGTGCTTTCGTGTTCGTAACAGCGTCACCAACACCCATGTTGATTACGATCTTATCGACTTTCGGCGCTTGCATTACAGAAGTATAGTTGAATTTCTCCATCATTACTTTGACGATTTCGTCTTGGTATTTAGCTTTTAAACGGTTCATCAGAAAGTGGACCTCCTTTCTTTAAATCTTCTTATTTATCTAAAGCTTCGCCCGATTTTTTAGCGATACGTACTTTCTTGCCGTCAACCACAGTGAAACCAACGCGTGTTGGGTTTCCTGTCTTAGGGTCGATGAGCATAACGTTCGATACGTGAATCGGTGCTTCTTTCTCGACAATTCCGCCTTGCGGGTTGAGTTGAGAAGGTTTTGAGTGTTTTTTGATCATGTTAACGCCTTCGACGATAATGCGATCTTTTTTAGGCATAGCAGTAAGGACAACACCTTGTTTGCCTTTATCTTTACCAGTCATAACCTGAACTTTATCACCTTTTTTGACATGCATCGTTAGAGCACCTCCTTGTAGGAATTCTTTGGAATTAAAGTACTTCCGGTGCCAACGAGACGATCTTCATGAAGTCTTTTTCACGAAGTTCGCG
The DNA here is from genome assembly GCF_049942815.1 of Exiguobacterium sp. R-39. NCBI lineage: Bacteria > Bacillati > Bacillota > Bacilli > Caryophanales > Exiguobacterium > Exiguobacterium sp. R-39. Next base: position 129,790 of record NZ_CP187965.1, on the reverse strand, counting down.
TGCGACTGGTCCGAAGATACGTGTGCCACGTGGGCTTTTATCATCTTTGATGATGACTGCTGCATTTTCGTCAAAACGGATGTACGAACCGTCTTTACGACGAACGCCACGTTTAGTACGAACGACTACTGCGCGTACAACTTCACCTTTTTTGACAACGCCACCTGGTGTTGCTTGTTTAACTGTGCAAACAATTACGTCACCGATGTTAGCAGTTTTGCGACCAGATCCACCGAGGACTTTGATCGTCAAGACTTCACGAGCTCCTGAGTTGTCTGCTACTTTCAAGCGAGATTCTTGTTGAATCATACGATTGTACCTCCCTCCGGATGTTTATTCATCCGAACTAATTAGAGTTTAGATGATTACTGCTTTTTCGACGACTTCTACGAGACGGAAACGTTTGTCTTTAGAAAGTGGACGTGTTTCTTGAATGCGTACGACGTCACCGACTTTAGCTGTGTTGTTTTCATCATGCGTTTTGTACTTCTTAGAGTAGTTTACGCGTTTGCCGTAGAGCTTATGCTTTACTTTAGTCTCAACTGTAACTACGATCGTTTTATCCATTTTGTCAGATACGACGCGTCCAGTTAACACTTTGCGGTTGTTTGTGCGTTCCATTGAGTGTTCCTCCTCTCAGAATCCGAGTGAATTATGCGTTGTTGATGCCGAGTTCGCGTTCACGAAGAACGGTTTTCGCGCGTGCAATCGACTTGCGCACTTCACGGATACGAGCAGGGTTCTCAAGCTGACCAGTCGCAAGTTGGAAACGAAGGTTGAACAACTCTTCTTTCCACGAACCGACTTTACCGTTGAGCTCTTCTGTAGTTTGCTGACGGAGATCAGTTGCTTTCATTCGTATCACCACCATTTTCTTCACGTTTTACGAACTTACATTTTACTGGAAGTTTGTGTGATGCAAGACGGAGAGCTTCGCGTGCGATCTCTTCCGATACTCCTGCGATTTCGAACATTACTTTCCCCGGTTTGACGACTGCAACCCAGCCCTCCGGAGCACCTTTACCTGAACCCATTCGGACTTCAAGAGGTTTTTTAGTGTATGGTTTATGTGGGAAAATCTTGATCCACACTTTACCACCACGTTTCATATAACGAGTCATCGCGATACGCGCTGATTCGATTTGACGGCTAGTGATCCAGCTAGCTTCTTGAGCTTGGATACCGAATTCGCCGAAGTGTACTGTAGTACCACGTTTCGCTTTACCACGCATGTTGCCGCGGTGAACACGACGATATTTTACACGTTTTGGTAACAACATGTTGTGTTGCCTCCTTCCCTAGACGGATGTGGATTATTGTTCGTTAGATGCTGCTTTTTTCGTAGGAAGCACTTCACCGTGGTGGAGCCATACTTTTACGCCAATTTTGCCGTAAGTTGTATCAGCTTCAGCAGTACCGTAATCGATGTCTGCACGGAGTGTATGAAGTGGAACTGTTCCTTCTGAATACTTCTCTGAACGAGCGATATCAGCGCCGCCAAGACGACCAGAAACTTCAGTCTTGATTCCTTTGATACCTGAACGCATCGAGCGTTGGATTGATTGCTTCATTGCACGACGGAACGATACACGGCCTTCAAGTTGGCGTGCGATGTTCTCAGCGACAAGTTTAGCAACTGCATCCGGGTTTTTCACTTCAACGACGTTAACGTGAACGCGTTTGCCTTTTGCAAGGTTAGTGATGTCTGTACGAAGTGTTTCGATTTCAGAACCGCCTTTACCGATAACCATACCCGGCTTAGCAGTGTGAAGTGAGATGTTCAAGCGGTTTGCTGCGCGCTCGATTTCAACTTTAGAGACACTAGCGTCTTTAAGACGTTTTTCGATATATTCACGAACTACGTAGTCTTCATGAAGGAGATCAGCATAGTCTTTATCTGCGAACCAACGTGATTCCCAGTCTTTGATGATACCTACGCGAAGACCAGTTGGGTTAATCTTCTGACCCACGGTAATCCCTCCTTATTTTTCAGATACCACGATGTGAACGTGGCTCGTACGTTTGTTGATGCGGCTTGCGCGACCCATTGCACGTGGGCGGAAACGTTTGAGCGTTGGACCTTCGTTGACGTAAGCCTCTGTTACTACGAGGTTTTCGATGTTCATGTCGAAGTTGTGCTCAGCGTTCGCGATTGCCGATTTCAATACTTTCTCAACGATTGGCGTTGCTGCCTTGTTCGTGTAAGCAAGAATCGAAAGTGCTTCACCGATTTGCTTCCCGCGGATTAAGTCTACTACTAGACGTGCCTTACGAGGAGCAATGCGAACCATATTAGCCGATGCTTTTGATTGCATAATGAGTACCTCCCCTCAGATTAACGTTTAGTCTTCTTATCGTTTCCAGCATGTCCTTTGTAAGAACGTGTTGGCGCGAATTCACCAAGTTTGTGACCGACCATATCTTCTGTCACGTAAACCGGTACGTGTTTACGACCATCGTAGACAGCGATCGTGTGACCGATGAACTCTGGGAAGATTGTAGAACGGCGTGACCAAGTTTTGATAACATGCTTGTCACCAGCTTCGTTGGCTTTATCAACCTTAGCGAGCAAATGGTGATCTGCAAATGGACCTTTTTTCAAGCTGCGACCCATAGTTGTACCTCCCTTTGGCATGATTCAGGAACGGTTCCTGCGAACCGTTCGAAAATCACGTAATTATTTTTTAGAACGACGGACGATATATTTATCGCTCGCTTTGTTTTTCTTACGAGTTTTGTATCCGAGTGCCGGTTTACCCCAAGGAGTAAGTGGGCCCGAACGACCGATTGGAGCACGTCCTTCACCACCACCGTGTGGGTGATCAACTGGGTTCATTACAGAACCACGAACTGTAGGACGTTTTCCGAGCCAGCGTGAACGACCAGCTTTACCGATATTGACGAGCTCGTGCTCTTCATTACCGACAGCGCCGACTGTTGCACGGCAAGTAGCAAGGATCATACGTGTTTCGCCTGATTGGAGACGAACGATCGCGTATTTACCATCTTTACCGAGAAGCTGAGCAGAAGTACCAGCTGAACGAACGAGCTGACCACCTTTACCTGGCTTAAGTTCGATGTTGTGGATCAATGTACCAACTGGGATGTTTGAAAGTGGAAGAGCGTTACCGACTTTAATGTCAGCCTCAACTCCTGACATGACTTGCATGTCAACTTTCAATCCTTTAGGTGCGAGGATGTAGCGTTTTTCACCATCGATGTAGTGGACAAGAGCGATGTTTGCAGAGCGGTTCGGATCGTACTCGATTGTAGCGATACGGCCAGCGATGCCATCCTTGTTCCGTTTGAAGTCGATGATACGGTATTTACGTTTGTGTCCGCCACCTTGGTGACGTACTGTCAAGCGACCTTGGTTGTTACGTCCGCCCTTTTTCGAAAGCTTTTCAGTTAACGATTTTTCAGGACGTGAAGCCGTAATCTCAGCAAAGTCAAGCGCAGTCATATTACGACGACCGTTAGTGGTCGGTTTAAACTTTTTAATTCCCATCGAGAGTTCCCTCCTTTTCTACAGAGTACCGATTAACCGAGGTAATCGAGTTCTTTGCTATCTGCAGTAAGCGTGACGACCGCTTTTTTGCGGCGTGCTGTGTAACCAGCGTGACGACCTACGCGTTTTGCTTTTGGTTTTGAGATAAGTGTGTTGATTTTTTCAACTTTAACGCCGAAGATCGCTTCAACTGCATCTTTGATTTGTGGCTTAGATGCCTTTACGTCTACTTCGAACGTGTACTTTTTCTCAGCCATTTGGTTCACTGAGCGTTCAGTAATTACAGGACGTTTGATAATGTCGTGTGCGTTTGCCATTATGCAAGCACCTCCTCTACTCTCGCAACAGCATCCTTCGTGAAGATGACTTTGTCGTGTGCGACAAGATCAAGGACGTTTACTCCAGCAGCGTCAACGACTGTGACACCAGGAATGTTGCGTGTTGAAAGAACGACTGTCTCGTTGTAATCAGCAGTAACGACGAGGACTTTACGTTCGATTGAAAGAGCAGCGAAGACCGAAATCATATCTTTCGTTTTCGGAGCATCGATTGTCAATCCTTCAAGAACGATGAACTCGTTGTTAGCGACTTTCGAAGAAAGTGCTGAACGTAATGCGAGACGACGAACCTTTTTAGGAAGTTTATAAGCGTACGAACGTGGTGTTGGACCGAAGACTGTTCCACCGCCAACCCATTGTGGCGAACGGATCGAACCTTGGCGTGCACGACCAGTACCTTTTTGTTTCCATGGTTTACGGCCGCCACCGCGAACTTCCGAGCGACCTTTTGTATCATGTGTACCTTGGCGACGTGAAGCTTGTTGCATGACGATTGCATCGTATACGACTGCTTCGTTTGGCTCGATTCCGAAAACGGCATCTGCCAACTCGATGTCTCCAACTTGTGTACCTGTTTGGTTAAGCAAAGCTACTTTAGGCATTCGTTATTCCTCCTTTCCTTGCAAACAAATTAGTTGCCTTTTACCGCAGTTTTGACGACAACTTGGCTCTTACGTGCGCCTGGGATAGCACCCTTGACGAGGAGTAAGCCGCGTTCTACATCAACTTTTACGATTTCAAGGTTTTGAACAGTGACTTGCTCTCCACCCATGCGTCCTGGGAGCAATTTCCCTTTGAATACACGGTTTGGAGCGACAGGACCCATTGAACCTGGGCGACGGTGGTAACGCGAACCGTGAGCCATTGGACCACGTGATTGGTTGTGACGCTTGATTGCTCCAGCGAAACCTTTACCTTTCGACGTACCTGTTACATCAACCATTTCGCCTGCAGCGAAAGTATCTGCTTTAATCTCTTGACCGATTTCGAAATCTGTTACAGATGTACGGATTTCTTTAATGAAGCGCTTAGGTGTCGCACTAGCTTTCGCTGCGTGACCTTTTTGCGGTTTGTTTTGACGACCTTCTTTGATATCACCAAAGCCGAGTTGGACTGCTTCGTAACCGTCCACTTCCATTGTCTTCAATTGAAGAACAACGTTACCCTCTACTGAAACAACAGTAACTGGTACTACTTCGCCTGACTCGTTGAAGATTTGTGTCATACCGAGTTTAGTTCCTAAGATTCCTTTAGCCATGAGATACACCTCCTAATATTGAATGATTTTGATCTTCTGGCTAGTATCAACTATTTATAGAAGAAAAATTAAAGTTTGATTTCGATGTCAACGCCCGATGGAAGTTCAAGACGCATAAGCGCATCAACTGTTTTCGGTGTTGGGTTAACGATGTCGATCAAACGTTTGTGTGTACGCATTTCGAACTGCTCACGAGCATCTTTGTACTTGTGAACGGCACGAAGTACTGTGTAGATCGCTTTCTCCGTTGGGAGTGGGATCGGACCAGATACAGTAGCACCAGAACGTTTTGCTGTTTCGACAATTTTCTCAGCCGATTGATCAAGCACGCGGTGATCGTATGCTTTCAAACGGATCCGAATTTTTTCATTTGCCATGTTGTTTCCCTCCTTTTCGCCTATTTTGTAAATAGACATTCTCCGCGGAAATTTCCACACTAGCCATGGCAATGCCGCCTGGTGTGTCATAACCTCCCGCTTCATCGCGTTGTGTTTGTGACCAACATATACTAGTTTACTTAATTCCAAGCTAGAAAGCAAGTAAAATAAAATAGAATTTGTTTTCAAGTCTCTCACCACTCGCACAAACACTTTCCTCAGTATATAAGATGTCTGACCATGTTGCAAGACTGTTTTGAAAGAAATGAAAAAAGGCCTTCCGTCACGGGAGACGGAAGACCTTTTTGTCTTAAAAATTACTCAACGATTTCTGTTACTGATCCAGCGCCTACTGTACGGCCACCTTCACGGATTGAGAAACGAGTTTCTTTTTCAAGAGCGATTGGCGCGATGAGTTCAACAGTCAATTCGATGTTGTCCCCAGGCATTACCATTTCAGTTCCTTCAGGAAGTTGGCACATACCAGTTACGTCAGTTGTACGGAAGTAGAACTGTGGACGGTAGTTACCGAAGAATGGCGTGTGACGGCCACCCTCTTCTTTTGAAAGGATGTAAACTTGCGCTTTGAAAGTTTTGTGCGGTGTGATTGTGTTTGGTTTCGCGAGAACTTGTCCACGCTCGATGTCATCACGTGATACACCACGGAGAAGTGCTCCGATGTTGTCGCCAGCTTCAGCATAGTCAAGAAGCTTACGGAACATCTCTACACCAGTACATACTGATTTTTTAGTTTCTTCGTGAAGACCAACGATTTCAACTTCGTCGTTGACTTTAAGAACTCCACGCTCAACGCGGCCAGTAGCTACTGTACCACGACCAGTGATTGAGAAAACATCCTCAACTGGCATCATGAAGTCTTTTTCAGTGTCACGAGTTGGCTCAGGGATGTACTCATCAACAGCTGTCATGAGTTCCATGATTTTTTCTTCCCATTTAGCTTCGCCGTTAAGCGCGCCGAGAGCAGATCCTTGGATAACTGGGAGGTCATCGCCTGGGAAGTCGTACTCAGAAAGAAGTTCGCGGATTTCCATTTCAACGAGTTCAAGAAGCTCTTCGTCGTCAACCATGTCGACTTTGTTCATGAATACTACGATGAAAGGAACACCTACTTGACGTGAAAGCAGGATGTGCTCACGTGTTTGTGGCATTGGACCATCAGTTGCAGAAACAACGAGGATCGCGCCGTCCATTTGTGCAGCACCAGTGATCATGTTTTTAACATAGTCAGCGTGACCTGGGCAGTCAACGTGTGCATAGTGGCGTTTTTCTGTTTCGTACTCGATGTGAGCTGTTGCGATAGTGATACCGCGCTCGCGCTCTTCTGGAGCACCATCGATTTGGTCAAACTTAGTTGCAGCTTTACCTTGTGCTTTTGCAAGTACAGCTGAGATAGCTGCTGTTAAAGTTGTTTTACCGTGGTCGACGTGGCCAATTGTACCAACGTTAACGTGCGGTTTAGAACGGTCGAATTTTTCTTTACCCATTCTGAATTCCTCCTCTATGTGTCTAATAATATTTTATAACTAGGAAGGTGAATCGTCGAATAACGTACACCTTCCTTAGCTTACACTAATCATAAAAGCGTGACAACCTGTGAAGGATTAGCCGTTTGCTTTTTTGATGATTTCTTCAGCAACTGATTTCGGTACTTCTTCATAGTGATCGAAGTGCATCGAGTACGTTCCGCGACCTTGTGTGCGTGAACGAAGACCAGTAGCGTAACCGAACATCTCTGAAAGTGGAATCATCGAACGAACGACTTGAGCGTTCCCGCGAGCTTCCATACCTTCAACGCGTCCACGGCGTGATGTAACATCACCCATGATATCTCCCATGTATTCATCTGGGATAACGATTTCAACTTTCATCATTGGCTCAAGGATAACAGCGCCGCTCTTATCTTTAAGTTGTTTGACGGCCATTGAAGCCGCGATTTTAAATGCCATCTCGTTTGAGTCGACATCGTGGTACGATCCGAAAACGAGTGCCGCTTTAACGTCAACTACTGGATAACCAGCAAGGATACCGTTTTGAAGCGCTTCTTCGATTCCGTGTTCAACCGCTGGGATGTATTCACGTGGAACAACACCACCGACGATTTTGTTGTTGAACTCAAAGCCAGCACCTTCTTCGTTTGGCTCGAATTCTACGACGACGTGACCATACTGACCACGACCACCTGATTGACGAGCAAACTTAGAATCGATTTTCGCCGCTTGGCGAATCGTTTCACGGTAAGCTACTTGTGGAGCACCAACATTTGCTTCGACTTTAAATTCGCGACGCATACGGTCAACGATGATGTCGAGGTGAAGCTCACCCATACCTGAGATGATCGTTTGACCAGTCTCTGGGTTTGTTTCCGTGCGGAATGTTGGATCCTCTTCAGCAAGCTTAGCGAGTGCTTGACCCATTTTATCTTGGTCAGCTTTCGTTTTTGGTTCGATTGCGACCGAGATAACTGGTTCTGGGAATGTCATTGATTCGAGAACGACGTTGTCTTTCTCTGCACAAAGCGTATCTCCAGTAGTAGTATCTTTAAGACCTACAGCTGCTGCGATGTCACCAGCGAAGACCATTGGGATCTCCTCACGGCTGTTCGCGTGCATTTGAAGGATACGTCCAAGACGCTCACGTTTCCCTTTTGTTGAGTTCTTGACGTAAGATCCTGCCGAAGCTGTACCAGAGTACACACGGAAGAACGTCAATTTACCAACATACGGGTCAGTCATAACTTTGAATGCAAGTGCAGAGAATGGCGCTTCGTCAGTTGACTCACGAATGATCTCTTCTTCTGTATCCATGTTAATCCCTGTGATTGCTTTTACGTCGACTGGTGATGGGAGGTAATCAAGAACTGCGTCAAGCATAAGCTGAACACCTTTGTTCTTGAATGCCGAACCAACGAGAACTGGGTAGAAATCTACTGTAAGAGTCGCTTTACGGATACCCGCTTTAAGCTCTTCAATTGTGATTTCCTCGCCCTCGAGGTATTTCATCATCATTTCTTCTTCGTAATCTGCAACTGCTTCGATTAATGATGCACGAAGTTCTTCAGCTTCTTCTGCGAATTCTGCAGGGAAACCGTCAGTTTCTTCGATATCAGTACCGAGGTCGTTACCGTACATGTATGTTTTCTTTTCAACGAGGTCGATGATTCCTTTGAATTCATCTTCTGCGCCGATCGGGATTTGGATTGCGTGTGCGTTAGCTTGAAGGCGGTCGCGAAGCGTTCCAACCGAGTACAGGAAGTCTGCACCGATTTTATCCATTTTGTTAACGAAAACGATACGTGGTACGCCGTAAGTTGTAGCTTGGCGCCATACTGTCTCAGTTTGTGGCTCAACACCAGACTGAGCATCAAGTACTGCTACCGCACCATCAAGTACACGGAGTGAACGTTCAACTTCAACAGTGAAGTCTACGTGTCCAGGTGTATCGATGATGTTTACGCGGTTACCTTTCCATTGTGCAGTTGTTGCTGCAGATGTAATCGTGATTCCACGTTCTTGCTCTTGCTCCATCCAGTCCATCTGTGAAGCACCTTCGTGCGTTTCACCAATCTTGTGGATACGACCCGTATAATAGAGGATACGCTCAGTCGTTGTTGTTTTACCAGCATCGATGTGGGCCATGATTCCGATATTACGGGTGTTCTTAAGGGAGAATTCTCTTGCCATCTTTAAACATTCTCCTTTCGCATTTTAGTTTAGTGTCCGTGTGTTGCCACACGTCATGACTATACCCGAAAGCCACCTCATATTTCCATACAAAATGGCATAGATGAGGTGGTTGATCCCGGATTTACCAGCGGTAGTGAGCAAACGCTTTGTTCGCTTCCGCCATTTTGTGCATATCTTCGCGCTTCTTAACTGAAGCACCAGTGTTGTTTGCAGCGTCCATGATTTCGTTAGCAAGACGAGCATCCATTGTTTTTTCGTTACGGAGACGTGAGTAGTTCACGAGGTAACGAAGTGCAAGTGTCGTACGGCGCTCAGGGCGGACTTCGACAGGAACTTGATAGTTAGCTCCACCTACACGGCGTGCTTTAACTTCAAGAACTGGCATGATGTTGTTCATCGCCTCTTCAAAAACTTCCATTGCATCGCGACCTGAACGTTCAGCGATAGCTTCAAAAGCTTTGTATAAGATTTGTTGAGCAGTACCTTTTTTACCATCTAACATAAGACGGTTGATAAGGCGGGTAACGAGTTTAGAGTTGTAGATCGGATCAGCCATTACATCACGGCGTTCTACTTGACCTTTACGTGGCATTCCGAGTCCCTCCTTTCATATAGTGAGGTGATATCTTCTGATATCTAGATTATTTTTTTGCTGCTTTTGGACGTTTAGTACCATATTTCGAACGACCTTGCATACGGCCGTCAACTCCAGCTGTATCGAGTGCACCACGAACGATGTGGTAACGTACCCCTGGTAAGTCTTTTACACGACCGCCGCGAATAAGAACAACACTGTGTTCTTGCAAGTTGTGGCCGATACCTGGGATGTAAGCTGTTACTTCCATTGTGTTCGTTAAACGTACACGTGCGTACTTACGAAGAGCCGAGTTCGGTTTCTTCGGAGTCATTGTACCTACACGAGTACAAACACCACGTTTTTGTGGTGAGCTGATGTCAGTACGAGCTTTGATAAAGCTGTTGTACCCTTTGTTCAGCGCTGGCGAATCTGATTTCACAACTTTTGATTGACGTCCTTTACGGACTAATTGGTTGATAGTAGGCATCTTTGAGATCCTCCCTTCCTGAATTCATGACAAGTTTCAAAACCACCGAGCCGGGTGGTTCATCGAAAGTCATAATGAAACGTTTTGCGTGGCTCAGGCATTCCATCGCCACACAAAACGTATTATCAAACTTTCTTAATAGCAACAGCAGTTGCTGCAACGTCGATTCCACAAGCCTTACCAAGCTCAAGCTTAGAAGGAACGTTCACGACTGGAACGTTTGCTTGTTTCGCCGCATCGAGCAATGCTTGCTTTACGTGTTCATCTGCGTCATCTGCGATGATCACTTCCGACGCCTTGCCAGATCGCAATGCTTTGAGCGTTTGCTTTTGACCGACAAACTTCAAATCTGCGCCGACTACTTTTTTGTAAGACATGAAGATATCCTCCAAAATAACACAGCCGGTTGGCAACACTATATCATAGTAGCACCGCCATACCGGCGTGTCAAGGCGTTTTATTCTACAGGAGAATCTGCTTCTACAGGTGCTTCGCCTGCAATCTCGAGACCGATTTGACGGTAACGTGTCATTCCTGTACCAGCTGGAACAAGTTTACCGATAATAACGTTCTCTTTCAAGCCGCGAAGGTAGTCGCTCTTCCCTTTAATTGCCGCATCCGTAAGGACACGAGTAGTTTCCTGGAACGAAGCAGCTGATAGGAACGAATCCGTCTCAAGCGACGCTTTAGTGATACCGAGGAGAACTGGTTTAGCCGAAGCGAGTGCTTTACCGGCACGGAGCGCTTCTTTACATGCTTCTTTAAATGTGCTGATATCGACTAGCGAACCTGGTAAGAGTGATGTCTCACCAGACTCGATGACGCGGACGCGACGGATCATCTGACGTACCATGACCTCGACGTGCTTGTCACCGATCTCAACCCCTTGCATCCGGTATACTTTTTGAACTTCTTGAAGAAGATAGTTCTGTACGCCTGATACACCTTTGACGTTCAAGAGTTCTTTCGGGTCGATTGAACCCTCTGTGAACACTTGTCCGGCTACAACTTCTTCACCGAGTTGAACACGAAGACGTGATCCGAAAGGAATCGTGTATGTCCGTGTTTCGCTCAGACCTTGAATCGTCAACTCACGCTTATCACGCGACTCCGTAAAGTCGATGACTTGTCCGTCGATTTCCGAGATGACCGCTTGACCTTTCGGGTTACGGGCCTCGAACAATTCCTGGATACGCGGGAGACCTTGTGTGATATCGTCTCCGGCAACCCCACCTGTGTGGAAGGTACGCATTGTAAGCTGCGTTCCTGGCTCACCGATTGATTGTGCCGCGATGATTCCGACTGCTTCGCCGACTTCGACGTCGTTACCAGTCGCAAGGTTACGTCCGTAACATTTCTTACAGACACCATGACTTGTATTACAAGTGAAGGCTGTACGAATCTCAACATTGTCAATGCCTGCGTCCGTGATGGCACGCGCGATATCTTCGTCGATGAGTTCGTTTGTTGAAACGAGGACTGCTCCTGTTTCTGGGTGAACGACTTTTTCGAACGCCGTACGGCCAACGAGTCGGTCGTAGAGGTTTTCGATTTCTTCCGTTCCTTCGCGGAGTGCTGTAACACGGATACCACGATCCGTTCCACAATCATCTTCGCGAATGATAACATCTTGCGCGACGTCAACGAGACGACGAGTCAGGTAACCTGAATCGGCAGTCTTCAAGGCTGTATCGGCAAGACCTTTACGGGCACCGTGCGTCGAGATGAAGTATTCCTGAACCGTCAGACCCTCACGGAACGAAGATTTGATCGGGAGCTCGATGATCCGTCCACTTGGAGCGGCCATGAGTCCACGCATCCCTGCAAGCTGCGTAAAGTTTGATGCGTTACCACGGGCACCAGAGTCACTCATCATGAAGATCGGGTTCAAACGGTTGAGGGATTTCATCAGACGAGACTGAATTTCATCCTTCGCGTCATTCCACGATTTAACGACACGCTCATAGCGCTCTTCTTCTGTGATGAGACCACGGCGATACGATTTCATAACGCGGTCAACATTATCTTGTGCCTCGACCAGGATTTCCTGTTTATCCGGAAGTACGATGATATCAGCGATACCAACCGTAATACCCGCACGTGTCGAGTGTTTGAAACCAAGGTTTTTCATTCGGTCAAGCATGCGGCTCGTCTCAGTCGTTTCAAAACGCTTGAAGACTTCTGCGATGACATTTCCGAGGAATCCTTTTTTGAATGGTTCGATGATCGGACGGCTCTTAATTTCAGCCGCGATATCCGTTCCTTTTTCAAGGAAGTACTGATCAGGCGTTGCTTCCTGCAGATTGTTCATCGATGGTTCATTCAAGTATGGGAACGTCGTTGGGAGGATCTCGTTGAAGATCAACTTACCGACCGTCGTAACCAGTAACTTCTCGTTTTGCGCTTCCGTAAATGTCGGGTTCTTCAGAACGCCGGCCGGAATCGCAACACGTGTGTGGAAGTGGACATACCCGTTTTGGTAGGCAATCAATGCTTCGTTCACCGTCGAGAATGTTTTCCCTTCGCCGATCGCGTTTTCACGCTCAAGCGTCAGGTAGTAGTTACCGAGGACCATATCCTGCGATGGTGTAACAACAGGCTTACCGTCTTTCGGGTTCAAGATGTTTTGTGCAGCGAGCATGAGAAGACGGGCTTCTGCTTGGGCTTCTGCTGAAAGTGGTACGTGAACCGCCATTTGGTCACCATCGAAATCGGCGTTGTAAGCCGTACATACGAGTGGGTGCAGACGAATCGCGCGACCTTCGACGAGTGTCGGTTCGAACGCCTGGATACCGAGACGGTGAAGTGTCGGGGCACGGTTCAAGAGAACCGGATGCTCACGGATGACTTCTTCTAAGACGTCCCAAATTTCAGGTTGAACACGTTCGATTTTCCGTTTTGCACTCTTGATGTTTGGTGCGATGCCACGTGAGACAAGCTCTTTCATGACAAACGGTTTGAAGAGTTCAAGGGCCATTTCTTTCGGAAGACCACATTGATACATCTTCAGGTTTGGACCAACGACGATAACCGAACGACCAGAATAGTCGACTCGTTTACCGAGTAAGTTTTGACGGAAACGTCCTTGTTTCCCTTTCAGCATGTGTGAAAGAGATTTTAATGGACGGTTACCCGGTCCAGTAACCGGACGACCGCGACGACCGTTATCGATCAAGGCATCGACCGCTTCTTGCAACATCCGTTTTTCATTCTGAACGATGATGTTCGGAGCGCCAAGGTCAAGAAGACGCTTGAGACGGTTGTTACGGTTGATGACACGACGGTATAAGTCGTTTAAGTCAGATGTCGCGAAACGTCCACCATCAAGCTGGACCATCGGACGGAGTTCCGGCGGGATGACCGGTAATACTTCAAGAACCATCCACTCCGGATTGTTGCCTGAGTTGCGGAAAGCATCGAGGACTTCAAGACGTTTAATCGCACGTGTACGACGTTGTCCTTGAATCATTCGAAGATCTTCACGTAAGCCGGCTACTTCTTTTTCGAGTTCAACGTCACGGAGCAATTTACGAACTGCTTCCGCACCCATTTCAGCGGTAAACGAACTACCGAATTTCTCGCGATAGGCGCGGTACTCTTTTTCTGAAAGAAGTTGTTTCTTCTCGAGTGTCGATTCGCCCGGATCCGTTACGACGTACGACGCGAAGTAAATGATCTCTTCGAGTGCACGCGGTGACATATCAAGGACGAGACCCATACGACTTGGGATTCCTTTAAAGTACCAGATGTGCGAAACCGGTGCTGCAAGTTCAATGTGACCCATGCGCTCACGACGGACTTTCGACTTGGTTACTTCAACACCACAACGGTCACAAATGATTCCTTTATAACGAATCCGTTTGTATTTCCCGCAGTAACATTCCCAGTCTTTTGTTGGACCAAAAATCCGTTCACAGAACAAGCCGTCTTTCTCTGGCTTGAGCGTACGATAGTTGATCGTTTCCGGCTTCTTCACTTCCCCGAAAGACCACGAACGGATCTTTTCAGGGGAAGCGAGGCCGATTTTCATATATTCAAATCTATTAACATCTACCAAGGGGTGGACCTCCCTTTCGCTTATTCCTCTTCAGTAACAACTGGTGCGACAGGCGCTTGAACTTCTTCGAGTGCTGGAGTCGCGTTCGGGATGTTGTCGTCGTCGTCGTCTTTCATTTCGATCTCTTCATCTTCGGCAGACATCATCTTAACATCCATACCAAGGGATTGAAGCTCTTTAATGAGGACTCGGAACGATTCCGGCACGCCCGGTTGTGGTACATTTTCGCCTTTAACGATCGCTTCATATGCTTTAACACGACCGATTGTATCATCGGACTTGATTGTCAGGATCTCTTGGAGCGTATAAGCGGCACCGTATGCTTCCAGTGCCCATACTTCCATCTCACCGAAACGCTGTCCACCGAACTGGGCTTTACCACCGAGCGGCTGCTGCGTAACGAGCGAGTAAGGACCCGTCGAACGTGCGTGAAGTTTATCATCGACCATGTGGGCGAGTTTGATCATATACATGACACCAACCGAGATGCGGTTATCGAAGGCTTCACCAGAACGTCCATCATAAAGGATCGTTTTAGCGTCGCGGTCCATACCGGCCTCTTCAATCGTTGCCCAAACATCTTCCTCACGTGCACCATCGAATACCGGCGATGCAACTTTGATTCCGAGTTGGCGTGCAGCCATACCAAGGTGAAGTTCGAGCAACTGCCCGATGTTCATCCGTGATGGTACACCAAGTGGATTCAACATGATGTCGATTGGTGTGCCGTCTGGCATGTACGGCATGTCTTCTTCAGGCAGGATACGTGAGATAACACCTTTGTTACCGTGACGTCCCGCCATTTTATCTCCTTCGTGAATCTTACGCTTCTGAACGATGTACGCACGGATCAACTGGTTGACACCAGGTGACAGTTCGTCGCCGTTATCACGATCGAAGATTTTCACGTCAAGGATGATTCCGTCTCCGCCGTGTGGAACACGAAGTGACGTATCACGAACTTCACGTGCTTTTTCACCGAAGATTGCATGAAGCAGGCGTTCTTCAGCTGTCAATTCCGTTACGCCCTTAGGTGTAACTTTACCGACCAGGATATCCCCGTCTTTAACTTCAGCACCGACACGGATGATTCCGCGGTCGTCGAGGTTTTTCAGGGCGTCGTCACCGACGTTTGGAATGTCACGCGTGATCTCTTCCGGTCCGAGTTTTGTATCACGTGATTCACACTCATATTCTTCAATGTGGATCGACGTGTAGACGTCGTCTTTCACGAGACGTTCGCTCATGATGACAGCATCCTCGTAGTTGTAACCATCCCATGTCATGAAACCGACGAGTACGTTACGACCAAGCGCAAGTTCCCCACCGTCCATCGATGGACCATCTGCAAGGATCTCGCCTTTATCGACAGGATCGCCTACTTTGATAATTGGTTTTTGGTTATAGCACGTTCCTTGGTTAGAACGGATGAATTTCTGGATTTTGTAACGGTCAAGTTCTCCCTGAACGATGTTACCATCGACTTCCGTCGTACGACGGACAAGGATTTCACGGGCCGTTACACGCTCAGCGATACCTGAATGTTTTGCAACAACAGCAGCACCTGAGTCTTTTGCAGACACGTACTCCATTCCGGTACCGACAATCGGTGATTCCGGATCAAGAAGAGGTACGGCCTGACGTTGCATGTTCGCTCCCATGAGGGCACGGTTCGAGTCATCGTTCTCTAAGAACGGGATACATGCCGTCGCTGCCGAAACAACCTGTTTCGGTGAAACGTCCATGTAGTCGACACGAGCTGGTTCGACAGACAAGTTTTGTCCGCGGAAACGTGACAAGACGTGTGTATCTTGGAACGTCTTCTCTTCCGTCAACAACATGTTTGCCTGTGCGACGACGTAGAGATCCTCTTCGTCGGCCGTCATGTAGTGAATTTCATTCGTGACGACACCCGTTTCCGGATCGACACGACGGTATGGCGCTTCGATGAAACCATACTCATTGACTTTCGCGAACGAAGACAGTGAGTTGATCAGCCCGATGTTCGGACCCTCAGGCGTTTCAATCGGACACATACGGGAATAATGCGAGTAGTGAACATCTCGGACTTCAAAGCCGGCACGCTCACGTGTGAGACCACCGGGTCCAAGTGCAGATAGACGACGTTTGTGCGTCAATTCCGCAAGCGGGTTCGTTTGGTCCATGAACTGTGATAACTGCGAGCTACCGAAGAACTCTTTAATCGATGCGATAACAGGACGAATGTTGATCAATGCCTGTGGCGTGATCGCATTCTGGTCTTGAATCGACATCCGCTCCTTGACGACACGTTCCATACGGGAAAGCCCGATCCGGAACTGGTTTTGGAGCAATTCACCGACTGAACGGAGACGACGGTTACCGAGGTGGTCGATATCGTCTGTCGTTCCTACTTCATGCAACAAGTTGAAGAAATAGTTGATGGCAGCAATCATGTCAGCAGGCGTGATGTGCTTGATGTCACGATCGATGTTACCGTTACCGATGATATTGATGATGCGTTCACCTTCAGCATCGTCCGGTGCGAACACCTTGATCGACTGTAAGTTGAAGGCTTCGCCTTGCGTTACGCCGCCAGTTGGCGTCGCTTCGATGTAACCGACAGATCCTTCAAGGAATGGCAAGACTTTGTCGAGCATGCGACGGTCAAGAACCGTTCCTTCTTCTGCGATCACTTCCCCTGTTTCCGGATCGACAAGCGTTTCCGCAAGTTTCTGCCCGAACAGACGATTCTTCAGATGAAGTTTTTTGTTGATTTTATAACGACCAACGTTTGCCAAATCATAACGTTTCGGGTCAAAGAACCGTGACACGAGAAGTGCTTTCGCATTTTCGACAGTCGGTGGCTCTCCCGGACGCAGACGCTCATAAATTTCAATGAGGGCTTTTTCCGTTGTTTCTGTATTATCTTTTTCAAGGGAGTTACGGAGGTACTCATCATCTCCAAGGAGATCGATGATTTCCTGATCCGTACCGAAACCAAGAGCACGTAAAAGAACCGTTACTGGAATCTTACGCGTGCGGTCGATTCGGACGTATACGATATCCTTCGCATCTGTCTCAAGTTCGAGCCATGCTCCACGGTTCGGGATGACCGTTGCCGAAAATCCACGTTTACCGTTTTTATCTAACTTATTGTTGTAATACACACTTGGCGAACGAACAAGCTGGGAAACGATAACTCGTTCCGCACCATTAATAATGAATGTTCCCGACTCCGTCATAAGCGGGAAGTCACCCATAAAGACTTCTTGTTCCTTCAATTCACCCGTCTCTTTGTTTTGAAGACGGACTTTTACGCGTAGTGGTGCCGAATAGGTCACATCGCGCTCTTTTGATTCATCAATCGAATACTTCGGCTCTCCGAGCGAGTAGTCGATGAATTCTAATACGAGATTTCCTGTGAAGTCGGAAATCGGCGAGATATCATGAAACATCTCACGAAGACCTTCCCGTAGGAACCATTCGTATGAATTCGTTTGAATCTCAATAAGGTTTGGAAGTTCTAAAACTTCGCTGATACGTGCATAGCTTCTTCTCTGACGGTGACGACCGTACTGAACAAGTTGACCAGTCAACTGATTCACCTCTCAGACCCAGTTCTTCTTCTTGAGAAGGACGGGTGTAATATCGAACATTGAAGCCATTTTTTGACCGATAAGCGCAAAAAAGCGACGTCTTGTCTACTCAATCATCTGTAGTCGAGAACGCCAGCTGCTTCAAACTGCTTATCCAAAAATCACTCCAATGGCATTTTATAATACTATCATAGACATTAGACAAGGTCAACGACAAATCACTCGATTTGTCAAGACCGAATTGATTTAAATATCGAATACCCTTTATCGCGGGTAACCGTCTCACATGAACCAAACACTTCTTCCATCAACTTCTTCGCTGATGGACCACCTTGTTTCTTTTGAATGACGACCCATAAGGCACCGCCCACTTCAAGATGATCATACGCTTCCCGCAAAATCCGGTGAACAACCGGCTTCCCCGCCCGAATCGGTGGATTCGTCACGATCGCTGCAAACGTCTGTTCAGCCACGCCAGCATATCCGTCACTTACACCGGTCGTCACGGAAACACCATTCGCACGTGCATTGTCAGCCGCAAGCTCAAGAGCCCGCTCGTTTACATCTACTAAAACGGCTTCTCGTCCGGTTGTTTTCGCAAGCGAAATGCCCATCGGACCATATCCGCACCCGACATCCAAAATTGCTCCCGGTACATCCGGCTCCACAAAGGCTTCAATCAGTAAACGCGAACCGAAATCCACGCCGCCTTTTGAAAACACTCCATGATCCGAAGTGAAGCGGAACGTTTCACCACGTAAGACGAATTCCCACGACTTTGGATCCCGTTTCGAGGAGGGATCATTTGTGTAATAATGATCTGCCATGTTTCCTTCCCCTCTCTATATTAAAGTTGAAAACAAAAGAAGCCCGCAAAGCGAGCTTCTTTTGTTTTAAGTGAAGAAGAAAATTACTTAACTTCTACGCTTGCGCCAGCTTCTTCAAGCTTAGCTTTGATTGCGTCAGCGTCTTCTTTCGAAACGCCTTCTTTAACTGGAGCCGGAGTTCCGTCAACGAGTGCTTTCGCTTCTTTAAGACCGAGGCCTGTCAATTCGCGAACTGCTTTGATGACGTTGATTTTACCAGAACCTGCGCTAGTAAGGATTACGTCGAATTCAGTTTGCTCTTCAGCTGCTGCTGCGCCTGCACCTGCTGCTGCTACTGGAGCTGCTGCTGATACGCCGAATTCTTCTTCGATTGTTTTTACGAGTTCGTTAAGTTCAAGAACAGTCATGCCCTTGAGGTCTTCGATAAATTGCTCTTTGTTGAAAGCCATTATGGTTTTCCTCCTTTGATTTAACCCACGTTGGGGTGTGAAAAATTGTGTGTTTGCCTATCCCGCTAAGCGGACATTAAGCAGATTGTTCTTCTTTTTGCTCTGCAATTGCGTTCGTTGCCACCGCAAGACCACGGATTGGCGCTTGAAGCACGCTGAGAAGCATCGAAAGGAGACCTTCGCGTGATGGAAGTTCCGCAAGGGCTTTGACATCTTCTACTGAAGTGACTTTGCCTTCGATGATACCACCTTTAAGCTCAAGAGCTTTGTGGTCTTTCGAGAAGTTGTTTAAAATCTTAGCTGGAGCGATAACGTCTTCATTGCTGAAGGCGATCGCAGTAGGACCTGTAAAGACTTCGTCAAGACCCTCAAGATTGCTTTGAACTGCAGCACGGCGGAGGAGACCGTTTTTGTAAACTTTGAATTCAACACCCGCTTCGCGGAGTTGTTTACGAAGTTCTGTTACTTCGTCTACTGTGAGACCACGGTAGTCGACGACGATTGTTCCAGCGCTCGCTTGCATTTTCTCAGCGATCTCAGTTACGAGATCCGCTTTGACAGCGATAACTTTTTCGTTTGCCATTTCTGTTGCACCTCCTGGTAAATGGAATGTACCGGCGCGAGGGGCTGCTCGATTTCAAATAAAAAGCCTCCGTCTGCAAGGCAGAGGAGGCGTAATCGTCAAAAAGGATACCTGAACAAACAGGCTCTCTGAGCAAGAACACCTCGGAAGGGTTTATGCTCAATCGATGAGCACCTTCTGTCTACGGTATGTCGAATATATCAACGTTTTATACTGTAACAGCGTTCTTAGAACGTTGTCAAGTTCGTTTTAGACGAAATTATTTCGCAAAGTCAGCTGAAGATACTTTTACACCAGGACCCATTGTTGAAGCGATCGCGATGTTTTTAAGGTAGATACCTTTAGCAGTAGCAGGCTTAACTTTAACGAGAGTTTCGATGACTGTGTTGATGTTCTCAACCAATTTAGCGTCATCAAATGATTTTTTACCGACTGGAACGTGGATGTTACCAGATTTGTCGACACGGTACTCAACTTTACCAGCTTTGATATCGTTGATTGCTTTCGTGACGTCAAATGTAACTGTTCCTGTTTTCGGGTTAGGCATGAGGCCTTTAGGTCCGAGAACACGGCCGAGTTTACCAACTTCACCCATCATGTCAGGTGTCGCAACGATAACATCGAAGTCGAACCATCCTTGTTGGATTTTAGTGATGTACTCAGAATCACCAGCGAAGTCTGCTCCAGCAGCTTCCGCTTCTTTTAATTTCTCACCTTTAGCAAAGACGAGAACTTTTTGTGTTTTACCAGTACCGTGTGGCAATACGACTGCTCCACGGATTTGTTGATCTGCTTTCTTCGGATCGACTCCGAGACGAACAGCAAGTTCGATTGTTTCATCGAATTTCGCAGTTGCAGACTTTTTAGTTAAGTCTACCGCTTCAGCGAGTTCGTATGAAACCGTACGATCGATAAGTTTAGCAGCTTCTTTATACTTCTTACCCATTTTAGGTTCCTCCTTTGTGGTTGTGCGGAAAATCCTCCCACATAATGAAAGGGTAGCAAGGCTTCAAGTAACTATCCGCCTGCGACCCTCATCGTTGTTCATTGCAATCAAAAGACTCAGTCTTCGATTACGATACCCATAGAACGTGCAGTACCTTCAACCATCAACATCGCTGTTTCAACAGATGCTGCGTTGAGGTCTGGCATTTTCGTTTCAGCGATTTCGCGAACTTTGTCACGTTTGACAGTCGCTACTTTCTTACGGTTAGGCTCGCCTGAACCGCTCTCGATTCCAGCTGCTTTCTTCAAGAGAACTGCTGCTGGTGGAGTTTTAGTAATAAACGTAAATGAACGATCTTCAAAAACCGTGATGACTACAGGAATAATCAAGCCGGCTTGGTCTTGTGTACGAGCGTTGAACTCTTTACAGAAGCCCATGATGTTCACACCTGCTTGACCGAGTGCCGGTCCAACTGGTGGAGCTGGGTTTGCTTTGCCCGCAGGAATTTGAAGTTTAACTAGTTTCATAACCTTCTTCGCCACGAGACACACCTCCTTAATTCTTTAATGTGGTTTAATTGGACGTTGCGCGTCCTCCCACTCATTCTATTCGACGAGTAATTTATCGAAATAAGCACAACATCAAACAGGAAAAATTGTACCATTAAAATAAAAGTTTCGCAATAGGAAACTTAATCTATTTTCTCAACTTGTGAGAAATCGAGCTCTACTTTCGTTTCACGACCGAACATATCGACAGAAACCTTCATTTTCTCTGTTTCTGTTTCAAGTTCTTCGATCGTACCTTCCAGGTTCGCAAAGACACCTTCTTTGATCCGTACGATTTGTCCCATTGTAAAGTCATAACGACTCTTCATGTCAACAAGTCCCATTGATCCGAGAATGTTTTCCGCTTCTTCTGGAAGAAGTGGTGTCGGTTTTGAACCGCCGCCAACCGAACCGAGGAATCCCGTGACGTTCGGTGTGTTACGGACGACATACCAAGAATCATCCGTCATGACCATCTCCACGAGGACATACCCCGGGAAAATCTTGATTTCACGTTCCTTGATTTTCGTTTCACCTTTTTTGTTTGTTACTTCTTCCTGTACCGTTTCGATTGGAACGAGTACACGGAAGATTTTCTCGTCCATGTTCATGGATTCAATCCGACGCTCAAGATTTGCCTTGACGTTATTTTCGAATCCAGAGTACGTTTGGACAACAAACCACTGCTTATCCATGGTACGTCACCTCTTCTTTTTACTTAATCAACCAACTCATGAATGCGCTGAGCCCTGAATCGATACCGAAGATGAAGACACCCATAAAAATGACCATACCGATTACAGTCAGTGTATACTTCGTCAGTTCTTTTCGTTTCGGCCAGCTCGTCTTTTTCAGTTCATTCCATACGTCACGCAAAAATTTCATCGTACTTTCCCTCCAGGATGTAGTA
This sequence comes from Exiguobacterium sp. R-39, assembly GCF_049942815.1. NCBI lineage: Bacteria > Bacillati > Bacillota > Bacilli > Caryophanales > Exiguobacterium > Exiguobacterium sp. R-39. The sequence continues at coordinate 107,643 of NZ_CP187965.1, read as the reverse complement.
AATGGGGATAGATGAAGCCTTATTTCGCTTCTTTATGAATCGTATGCGCGTTACAACGGCGACAGAACTTCTTCAGTTCCAAGCGGATGCTGACATCCTCTTTTTTCATCGTCGTGTAGTCGCGGGCACCGCAAATATCACAAGCAAGGCCTACTTTCTTCGCCATCTCAAACGACCTCCTTCTTTGCCACTCCTTCTCTTCAAGAAGAGAATCCTCTCTAAAAAAGAGCGTAAAAAAAAACGCCTATGAGCGGCGTCTCGCTAGTAAGGCGCTATTTATACAGTAGCACACCCGGTTAACGGGGTCAATCCACCTCTCGGTCAGACAGTCAGTTTTCGTGCTTCAAGATACCGTTCCAGCTTTTTCTTCACACGTTGAAGGGCATTATCGATTGACTTGACATGACGATCGAGATCATCTGAGATTTCCTGATAGGTTCTTCCGTCGAGATAGAGCGCCAGTACTTTTCGCTCTAGATCACTAAGGATCTCATCCATCTTACTTTCAATATCCGCATACTCTTCCCGGTTCACAATCAACACTTGCGGATCTGACGGGGCTGTCGATGTGATGATATCGAGTAAAGTCCGTTCCGATTCGTCATCGTAAATCGGTTTATCGAGCGAAATGTAGGAATTCAACGGAATATGTTTTTGACGCGTTGCGGTTTTGATTGCTGTAATCATTTGCCGGGTAATACACAGCTCAGCAAAGCCTTTGAACGAAGCCAGCTTATCCGTACGGTAATCCCGGACTGCCTTATACAGGCCGATCATACCTTCCTGGATGATGTCTTCCCGGTCCGCTCCGATTAAAAAGTAAGACCGTGCCTTGGCGCGCACGAAGTTCCGATACCGCTCGATCAGAAATTCGAGCGCATCACTGTTGTCAAATACCTTCGCTTGTTCCACAAGCGCCTCATCGGTCATGCACTCAAACTGGTCGAACGAAACCAAACTCATCCGTCATCCCTCCAAGCTTCTCTAACAAACTAATCGATTGTTTCTAATTATACAATAATTTCCTGTCTTACGACAATGAAAATTGGCATGACCTCTTTTTTTACTCTGTTGATCGTGCGGAGACGTGACACCCGAAGAATCAAAAAAAGCGAATTTCACGACTTTATCGTGAATCCGCTTTTTCATTTTCTTCATGAATCTGAATTTTTACGCCGCCGGATCTCTTCAAGCCGTTCAATGACATCAGCCGGCATATCGATTGTCGAACGTGGTTTCTTGCTCGTCTTCGACGCAATCGTCTGTCCACGGATGACGGCAACCGCCGCCTTCCAGTCCCGTCGTAATTCCTGCGCCGAGATCCGAAGGGCACCGAGCGTGAAGATGACCCACTGTTCGGTGAAATCGTTTGTCGCAACCGTCAGCTTGACCCGGATATCCTGTAACCATTCCGCCGCTGTTTTCTCAATCCATTCATCCGCCGTTTCGTTTTCCCGTGTATAGATGACTTCGATACCGCTTTTCCTGATCCGGGATTCTCTCCCCGGTTGGAGATAGGCATCGAAGACAATCGTCACATTGATTCCTGTCACGGCCTGGTACTCGGCCATCGCATCGACCAATCGTTCCCGTGCTAATTCAAAATCCTGCTCCCGCAATGTCCGGAATTCCGGCCATGCGCCAATGATATTGTAGCCATCAACGATCAGACGGTCGTATTTCATCGCGAATACGGCTTTCTTGTCCGGTAGACCTCATATAACAACAACGAGGCAGCAACCGATGCGTTGAGTGACGTGACATGTCCTGCCATCGGGAGATGTACAAGGAAATCGCATTTTTCACGGACAAGCCGGCTCATGCCTTTTCCTTCGCTGCCGATGACGATTCCAAGTGGCATCGTTCCGTCGAGCGTCCGGTAGTCATCACTCTCACGGGCATCCGTCCCGACAAACCAGATCCCTTTTTTCTTTAAATCTTCCATTGTCCGCGTCAAGTTCGTCACACGAACGACCGGGATATGTTCGATCGCCCCCGTTGAAGCTTTCGCGACAACCTGTGTCAATCCGACAGACCGGCGTTTCGGAATAATGATCCCGTGGGCACCGACGGCATCTGCCGTCCGGAGAATCGATCCGAGATTATGCGGATCTTCGAGTTCATCGAGTAAAATCATCAATGGCGTCTCGTCTTTCTTTTCTGCCAGTGCAAAGATATCGTCGAGTTCTGCATACTCATAGGCAGCGACGGCAGCAACGACACCCTGGTGATTGTCGCTTCCCGTCAAACCGTGTAATTTCGAGCGTGGAACGATTTGTGTCTGGACACCTGCCTCTTTCGCCATCGCATGGATGACGGCAAGCGGTCCTTTCTGTTGCCCTTCTTGGATGAAGAGCTTGTTCATCTCACGACCCGTCCGTAACGCTTCGAGAACCGGATTCCGTCCGTATAAGAAATCCTGTCCTTCCTCGAGCGGTTCGATCACGATGGTCTCTTCTTGTTTGGGCTCAACTTTCTTCTGTTTCGTTTTTTCGCCATGCGGCTTGTCTTTTTGTTTACGCGCCGATTGGAACGATTTATTTTCCGTCCGTTGCTTCGGCTTCGAGTAATTCGAGCGCTTGTCCGATGAGTTCTTCAAGACGATCCCCTCCTTCTGCAAGATAGACATATCCGAGCAATGCCTCAAACGCCGTTGCGTACCGGTACGTATGGACGTCCGTACTTTTCGGAACGGAACCTGATTTAGCGTTCTTCCCGCGCCGGACGACAGCCTGCTCTTCTTCTGTCAACGTATTTTCATTTAACCAGTGTGTCACGACGAAGGCTTGCGCCTGAGCACGGACATAGCGGATGGCCGCTTGATGCAGTTCACCCGGTTTGACATATCCTTTTTCAAGCAACCGTTCCCGGACATGCATTTCATAGACAACATCGCCCATGTAGGCGAGTGCCAGCGCATTTAATTGTTTGTAGTTCTTCATCCGCGCTTCCACCGCATCCCTTGCGCTGTATCCTCAAGCAGGATGCCTTGGTCACGCAGTTGATCACGGATCGCGTCCGCACGGGCGAAGTCCCGTTCTTTCCGTGCCGTATCCCGATCACTAATCAGCTGTTCGACTTCTTCATCGAGTAACCCTTTTTCGATTGTCAACGTGACTCCGAGGACTGTCGATAGTTCATCAAAGACTGCCAGGAATCGTTCCAGCACTTCTGTTGCGACCTGGTCTTCCCCAAGATAGAGGTTGGCTTCCTTCGACAGATCAAACAAATCGGTCACAGCGTTCGCTGTATTGAAATCATCATCCATCGATGTGATGAAATGCTGTTTGATTTCTTCGATCCGGTTCAGCCATTTGTCCGTTGCCGTTCCAAGATTAGCCGTCATCGTCAAACGGTGTTCGACGTTTGCGACCGATTCACGGATCCGTGCCAACCCGTTTGCTGCCTGATCGATCAGATCACGGCTGTAGTTGATCGGATGACGGTACTGGACTGACAGCATGAAGAAACGTAAGACCATCGGATCGACGGCTTGAATCGCTTCGTGGACCGTCAGGAAGTTGCCCAGTGATTTTGACATCTTTTCATTTTCGATGTTAAGGAACCCGTTATGCATCCAGTAGTTTGCAAACTTCTGTGAGTTGCACGCTTCCGATTGGGCAATCTCATTTTCATGGTGCGGGAATTTAAGGTCTTGTCCGCCTGCATGAATATCAATCGTATCCCCGAGATACTTTTTCGCCATCGCTGAGCACTCGATGTGCCAGCCGGGACGGCCTTCTCCCCATGGACTCGTCCATGCCGGTTCACCCGGTTTCGCTGCTTTCCATAGGACGAAATCGAGCGGATCTTCTTTTTTCTCGCCGACTTCGATCCGCGCACCCGAGCGGAGTTCATCAATCGACTGTTGACTTAGCTGACCGTAATCTTTAAAGCTGCGTGTCCGGAAGTAGACATCTCCGCTTGACGCATAGGCATTCCCTTTTTCGACGAGCACTTCGATGAAAGCGATGATATCGTCCATCGTTTCCGTGACGAGCGGATGAATATCCGCTTTTTGGACATTCAACGCACCTGTATCCGCGTGATAGGCTTCGATGAATCGTTTCGTCAGTGCATGGTAATCTTCTCCGAGCTCATTCGCTGTCCGGATGATTTTATCGTCGACATCCGTGAAGTTCGAGACATATTTAACGTCATAGCCCCGGTACGTAAAGTAGCGGCGGACCGTATCAAAGACGATGGCCGGACGGGCATTCCCGATATGGATGTAGTTATAGACGGTTGGTCCACAAACATACATCTTGACCTTTCCTTCTTCGAGCGGTTTAAACGGTTCCTTTTTTCCGGTCATGCTGTTGTAAAGTTGTATCATGGCGGTGTCCTCCTTTTATTCGTTCAATCTCACGTTTTAATTGTTCAAGTTCCAGTTCAACCCGTTCCTGGCATTCACGAACCGGATCGGGTAATTGATGATCAAGCGGTGCATCGACTTTTATTCCGTCTTGTATCACGACACGTCCGGGAATTCCGACAACTGTCGCATTTGACGGTACATTTTTTAGAACAACGGAGCTTGCGCCAATCTTCGATGAATCACCAATCGTGATATCACCGAGTACGCGTGCTCCGGCTGATACGAGGACACCATTTCCGAGTGTCGGATGCCGTTTGCCCGTTTCTTTCCCTGTTCCCCCCAGTGTCACACCTTGGAACAGGGTGACATCGTCGCCGATAATCGCCGTTTCCCCAATGACGACTCCCATACCATGGTCGATGAAGAGACGCCGGCCGATTGTCGCACCGGGATGAATCTCAATTCCCGTCAGGAACCGGCTGAATTGCGACAACAGCCGTGCGGCAAGATGCAAATTCATCTTCCACATACGATGAGCCAACCGGTGCATCCAGACGGCATGTAATCCCGGATAGGTCAAGACGACTTCCATCGTACTCCGGGCTGCCGGATCCTGTTTAAATACATTGCGGATATCTTCACGCATCCGTGTCATGTTCGTTCTCCTCTCCATAAGAAAAAGCGCCCCCGTGCATCGCTGCACAGAGACGCCAATCAGCGCGGTCCCACTCTGTTTGGATGAACTGAATCATCCCTCTCCGGTCCGTTAACGCCGGAGATACGTCTACGCCTACTCTCACTGATTTCGGGCAGCACTCAGAGGGGCATTTCGAAAGCGCGTCCGTTCAAGCTTTCTCACCACTCAAGCTTGTCTCTGTACAACGGACATCGTTCCTACTTTCCTCATCTACGCTTTATTTTATGCGTCCAGACGCGCAAGTACGCGGTCTTTTCCTAATAATTGAATCGTGTTCGGAAGCTCCGGTCCGTGTGTTTGTCCGGTCGTTGCGACACGGATTGGCATGAACAGATTTTTCCCTTTTTGTCCGGTTGCTTTTTGGGTTGCTTTGATTGCCCCTTTAATGGCTTCCGGTGTCCATTCTTCAAGTGTCCGCAACTGGTTCGCGAATTCACTCAAGACTGCAGGAACGGTTTCTCCTGCCAAGACAGTGTTTGCCTCTTCATCATACACCAGTTCATCCTCAAAGAACATCTCTGAAAGCTCGACGATTTCTGCGCCATGTGTCATCTGTTCCCGGTATAATCCGACCAGGTTTTGTGCCCAGACGAGCTCTTCTTCCGTCGGTTCGCTTGAAACACGTCCCGCGTCTTGCAGGAACGGCAGACTTGCTTCGAATACTTCTTCGAACGATTGGTGTTTCATGTATTGACCGTTGATCCAAGCCAGTTTTTGCTGGTCAAAGACAGCTGGACTTTTCGAAAGACGGGACGCATCGAAAATCTCGATGAACTCTTCTTTTGTGAAGATTTCCTGTTCACCGACCGGCGACCAGCCAAGTAACGTCACGAAGTTCAGTAATGCTTCCGGCAAGTAACCGAGATCTTTATACTGCTCGATGTATTGGATGATCGACTGATCACGTTTCGAGAGTTTTTTGTGTTCTTCGTTGACAATCAATGTCATGTGACCGAATGTCGGATAGTCCCAACCGAACGCATCATAAATCATCATCTGCTTCGGTGTGTTCGAAATATGGTCGTCTCCACGCAGGACGTGGCTGATTTCCATCAAGTGATCATCAACGACGACAGCAAAGTTGTACGTCGGAATCCCGTCTTTTTTAACGATGACCCAATCGCCGAAGTCTTTTGATTCGAACGAGACGTCTTCTTTGACGATATCGTTCCATGTGTAGGTGACGCTTTCCGGAACACGGATCCGAATCGACGGTGTCCGGCCTTCTGCAACGAACGCCTCTTCTTGTTCTTGCGTCAGGTTGCGGTGTGCACCTGAATAACGTGGTGCTTCCCCACGGGCGATTTGCGCTTCCCGTTCTGCTTCGAGCTCTTCCGATGTCATATAACAGCGGTAAGCCAGTCCTTTTTCAAGTAACTCGTCTGTGTATTTTTTGTACAGATCGAGCCGTTCCATTTGGAAGTAAGGACCATAGTCACCACCGCGACCCGGACCTTCATCCCAGTCGATGCCGAGCCATTCGAGGTACTTCATCTGACTTTCCACACCACCATCGATGTTTCGTTTCTGATCCGTATCCTCAATACGTAAAATCATCTTGCCGCCTGCGTGTCGTGCAAACAGGTAGTTAAACAATGCTGTTCGTGCGTTTCCAATATGAAGGTGTCCCGTTGGACTTGGTGCATAACGTACACGTACTTCTGCCATTACCGATCCACTCCTTTAGTCTAAAATTCGCTTACCTAGTATACCTTATTCTTCGATTCGTTTCAGCAAAATCACAGCCTGACATGCGATTCCTTCTTCACGTCCCGTAAAGCCTAGCCATTCCGTCGTCGTCGCCTTGACGTTGATCTGTTCGATATCCGCTTCAAGAAGTTCCGCGATCCGTGCCCGCATCGTATCGATGTATGGACGCAACTTTGGAGCTTGTGCAATGACGGTCGCGTCTAAATTGCCCAGTTCATAACCTTGTGCTTTGACGAGTGCATAAACGTGCTGCAACAATTTTGCTGAGTCGGCGTCTTTAAATTCCGGGTCCGTATCGGGGAAGTGTTTCCCGATATCGCCCGCTGCGATCGCACCAAGAGCCGCGTCAGCAATCGTATGTAACAGGACGTCAGCATCCGAGTGACCGAGCAACCCTTTCGTATGCGGAATCTCAATCCCGCCTAAAATCAGTTTGCGGTCCTCTGCAAAAGCATGTACATCAAATCCTTGTCCAATTCGGATCATCTTCATTTCCCCCGTTTCGTTAGAATGGCTTCTCCAAACAATAAATCGTCCGGCGTCGTCACTTTAATGTTCTCGTATTGTCCGGTGACCCAAGTCACCGTTCCTCCGTCCCATTCTATCAAACTTGCGTCATCCGTACCTAAAAATTCCGTCGCTGCCTTCGCATGAACAGTTCGAATCCGCTCTAACTCAAAGGCTTGCGGTGTTTGGGCTGCCATCAGCTGATCCCGGGGAACCGTCTCGACAATCGCGTCGCCGTCAATCCGTTTGACGGTATCTTTGATCGGCACACCTAAAATCGCAGCTCCGGTCTGTTCAGCTGCTTTGACGACCTGCTGAATCGATTCGATGGTCACGAATGGTCGGGCTCCGTCATGAATCAGGACGATACCGGGTGCTGTCACCGCTTCTAATCCACGCTTCACACTTTCCTGACGCTCGCGTCCACCCGGGACGAGACGGATCGACGTCTTGTATGGTGCCGTGATACGTTCGAACCACGATTGCTCCACCGGATTGATCGCCAAAATGATTTCAAGACAAGCCGGGTCCTGCTCAAAGACATCCAGTGTCCATTCGATGATGGACCGGTTTCGTAACGTCAGCATTAATTTGTTTCGATCCGCCCCCATCCGTTTCCCTGCTCCGGCGGCCGGAATGACAATCCGGTATGTGTGCTCTTTCATCTAGTTCCCTCTTTTCCCATAAGTAAAGACTGCCAAAAGAGATTTGGCAGTCTGCTGTTTATTTTTCCTGGGGTTTCGCGAAAATCATCCGTCCGGCAGACGTCTGCAGAACACTGGTCACGACAACACCAATCGTTTTCGAAATCAAATGTTTTCCTTCTTCAACGACGACCATCGTTCCATCCTCGAGGTAGGCAATTCCTTGTTTTTGCTCTTTTCCTTCTTTGATGACGAGGACCGTCATCTCTTCACCGGGGATGACCACTTGCTTGACGGCATTCGCCAAATCGTTGATGTTCAAGACCGGTACGTTCCGTACTTCACAGACCTTATTTAAGTTGTAGTCGTTCGTGACGACGATTCCTTTAATCAGTTCTGCCAGCTTAATCAACTTGATGTCGACTTCCGGAACATCCTCAAAGTCCCCGTCATAAATCTCGACTTCCATGCCGGGAATCGATTGCAATTCCTTCAGCACATCGAGCCCGCGACGTCCGCGGTTTCGCTTCAGTGTATCTGATGAATCCGCAATATACTGCAACTCGCCGATGACGAATTGCGGAACAATCAGTTTGCCTTCGACAAATCCTGTTTTTGCGATATCCGTAATCCGACCATCGATGATGACACTCGTATCGAGGACTTTACTGTTTGATTTTGCGACAACAACAGGCTCAGCCGCTTTTTTCTCCGTCTGATTGTTACTGTTGCGCAAGAAGACTTTCGTCAGTTCGTGACGCTTCCGGTAGCCGACCGTAAATCCGAGGTAACCGAACAGTACTGCGACTATCATGGTTAACACATTACTGAGTAAAGGAATACCGACAAGTTCAATCAGCATGCTGACAAGAAAAGCCATGACGAGACCAACCAATAAGCCGAATGTGCCGAAAAATAGATCGGCGACAGGTGCTTTCACTAACTTTTCTTCTAAAAACCGGAGAAGCCGAATCACAGAATCCGTAATGAATAATCCAATTAATAAAAATATGAGTGCACCAATCGTTCCTGTTACGTATGTGGTCATCAACCATTCCGGGAAAGCCATCTTCGTCGCCGCTTCAATCAGCTGAAACAATTGAGGAAGCAACAAGATACCAAGCGCAAGACCTAGTAACGCAAAAAAGATCCTGATGACGATTTTCAATCTTCCCACCTCCTTTTATTATTTTAAGTTCATTGTAACATGTATTTATTTGAATCACCTACGCCTTAAGATGGGGAAACTGTTTACAGGTCTGTTACACCTTCCCCATCTTTTGCCGTAGTTGAACCCGCTTAAAACGGAATCGTTTCCCGTAATGCTTCATCCACACTCTCGACTCCGATTACCGTGATACCGGGTGGATATGTCCAGCCCCCCAGATTGTTTTTCGGAATGATGGCACGGGTGAAACCAAGCTTCGCCGCTTCCGCGACCCGTTGTTCGATCCGTGAGACGCGTCTGACTTCGCCCGTCAGGCCAACTTCGCCGATGACGACATCTGTTGGTCGGGTCGGCTTATCGCGGAAACTGGATGCGACCGCGACACAAATTGCTAAATCGATGGCCGGTTCATCAAGTTTGACTCCACCCGCCGCCTTAAGATACGCATCTTGCGTCTGGAGCAACAAGCCCGACCGTTTTTCTAAAACAGCCATCAGCAAAGCGACTTTATTCTGATCAATCCCGGTCGCCATACGACGCGGGTTACCAAACGATGTCGGAGAAATCAATGCTTGCAGTTCCACAAGAACTGTCCGAGTTCCCTCCATCGAGGCGACGATGGTCGAACCGGATACACCGGATGTCCGTTCTTCGAGGAAAATCTCCGATGGATTCAAGACTTCTTCAAGACCGGATTCACGCATTTCAAAAATACCGATTTCATTCGTCGAACCGAACCGGTTTTTGACCGCCCGTAAAATCCGGAACGTGTGGTGGCGTTCTCCTTCAAAGTACAGAACGGCATCTACCATATGCTCAAGTAAACGCGGTCCGGCAATCGATCCTTGTTTGGTTACGTGACCGACGATGAAGATTGCAATACCACGACTCTTAGCGATTTTCATCAGCATCGCTGTACATTCCCGGACTTGCGTGACACTGCCCGGAGCCGACTGAATCTCATCGATATACACGGTTTGAATGGAGTCAATGATCAAAAAGCCCGGGTTTTCTTCATCGACGACCCGTTCGATCATGTTCATGTCTGTCTCACTCAAGACAAACAGGTCCTGTGTCGGTAATCCGAGGCGTTCCGCCCGCAGTTTCGTTTGTTTCAGCGATTCTTCCCCTGAAATGTACAGGACTTTTTCTCCACGCGCCGCAAGACGGGCACTGGTTTGAAGCAAGATCGTCGACTTCCCGATTCCGGGATCGCCGCCGACAAGAACCATCGAGCCCGGTACGATTCCACCACCGAGGACCCGGTCAAATTCACCGCTGCCTGTAAAGACACGGCTTTCTTCCTGTGACAAGATATTCGATAAGCGTTCCGGTTTTAATTGTTTGGTTGTCGTATGCACGAAGGCAGAACCGCGCCGTGCTTTTTTCTCTTCAACGACTTCTTCGACCATCGTGTTCCATTCGCCACAGCCGGAACAGCGTCCCATCCATTTGGGAGATTCCGTACCACAACTCTGGCAGACAAATTTCGTCTTTATTTTAGCCACGCGATTCATCCTTTCTTTTTATCAAGAAAAAAATCCAGCTTTCGCCACATACTTGCGAAAGCTGGACCCTGTTGATCAATTATTCGGTCGTTGCTGGTTCAGCCTGATGACGGCGGACGATGAATTCACCATCTTCGACATCAAGTGCCACCCGCTCACCTTTTTGAATATCACCTGCAAGCAAGGCTTCTGACAAACGATCCTCTGCTTCCCGTTGAAGAGCACGACGGATCGGACGGGCTCCGTATTCCGGATCGTATCCGATATCCGCGATTTTCGAAAGCGCGGCTGGCGTCAACTCGAAATGCACTTGTTGTTCCGCAAGACGTTTTTCAAGCGTTTTCGCCATTAATTTCACGATTTCTTCGATGTGTTTTTTCTCGAGTGAGTGGAAGACGATTGTTTCGTCAATCCGGTTCAAGAATTCAGGGCGGAAGGCTTTTTTCAGCTCATCCATGACTTTCCCCTTCATGTCTTTGTACTCGCGGTCCGTATCATCGGAGACTGCGAAACCAACGTATTTGTTACGTTTGAGTGCACTTGCTCCGACGTTTGACGTCATGACGATGATCGTATTTCGGAAGTCGACTGTCCGGCCTTTTGAATCCGTCAAGCGACCGTCGTCAAGCACTTGAAGCAAGATGTTGAAGACTTCAGGGTGTGCTTTTTCGATTTCATCAAGCAAGATGACAGAGTATGGTTTCCGGCGTACTTTTTCTGTTAACTGACCGCCTTCTTCATACCCGACGTATCCCGGAGGAGAACCGACAAGACGACTTGTCGCATGTTTCTCCATGTATTCGGACATATCGATCCGGATGATGGCATCTTCGTCACCGAACATCGCTTCCGCGACAGCCCGGGCCAGTTCCGTTTTACCGACACCGGTTGGTCCGAGGAAGATAAATGAACCAATTGGACGTTTTGGATCTTTTAAACCGGCGCGTGCACGACGGATTGCTTTGGAAATCGATTTAACGGCTTCATTTTGACCGATGACACGTCCATGAAGGATTTCTTCAAGACGCAATAAGCGGTCGGTTTCTTCTTCTGCAATCTTCGTGACCGGAACACCTGTCCAGTTGGCGACGACTTGTGCGATATCCTCTTTCGTCACTTCTAATTTTTCGTTGCCTTGCTTGTTCTGCCATTCTTCTTTCAAACGTTCCAATTCATCACGCAATTTTTGTTCTGTATCACGGAGACTGGCTGCTTTTTCGAATTCTTGACTTTGAACGGCTTCATCTTTGTCTTTACGAATACCTTCAAGCTTCGCTTCGACTTCTTTTAGGTTCGGTGGTGCTGTATAGGAGCGCAAACGAACTTTTGAAGCGGCTTCATCAATCAAGTCAATCGCTTTATCCGGTAGGAAACGATCCGAGATGTAGCGGTCCGAGAGTGTTACCGCTTCTTGGATTGCTTCATCCGTGATCGTCACCCGGTGATGTGCTTCATAACGGTCACGAAGACCAAACAAGATTTGTGTCGCTTCATCTGTTGTAGGTTCAGCCACTTGAATCGGTTGGAAACGACGTTCGAGTGCCGCATCTTTTTCGATGTATTTCCGGTACTCATCGAGTGTCGTTGCTCCGATACACTGGAGTTCACCACGGGCGAGTGACGGCTTGAGGATGTTCGAGGCATCAATTGCCCCTTCTGCTCCGCCGGCACCGATCAATGTGTGCAATTCGTCGATGAAGAGAATGATATTACCGGCCTGACGAATCTCATCCATGACTTTTTTCAAGCGGTCTTCGAACTCACCACGGTATTTTGTACCGGCGACGAGTGTTCCCATATCGAGAACCATGACGCGTTTATTCCGTAACGTCTCCGGCACTTCATTGTTAATGATTTGTTGGGCAAGACCTTCGACGACGGCTGTTTTACCAACACCCGGCTCTCCGATCAAGACCGGATTGTTTTTTGTCCGACGGCTTAAGACTTCAATGACACGTTGGATTTCTTTCGCACGGCCGATCACTGGATCAAGACGTGTTTCCCGTGCCTGTTGTGTCAAGTCGCGTGCGAGACCGTCAAGCGTCGGTGTTGCGACACCAGATCCTGCTTGCGACGCATTGGCTGTCGTTTCACTGTTACCAAGCAGTTGAAGCACCTGCTGACGGGCTTTAGAGAGGCTGATGCCAAGGTTGTTTAAGACACGTGCTGCGACGCCTTCTCCTTCACGGATCAGACCGAGTAAGAGATGCTCTGTACCGACATACGAATGACCGAGTTTACGGGCCTCATCCATCGACAGCTCGATGACTTTTTTCGCGCGTGGTGTATAGTGAATCGTCGTCGCACCGTCTTGGCCGCGACCGATTAAAGCTTCAACTTCCATTTGAATCTTATCTGAACTGAGTCCGAGTGCTGTTAAGGCTTTCGCCGCAATCCCGTCTCCTTCACGTACAAGTCCGAGTAAAATGTGTTCTGTCCCGATATTATGGTGACCAAGACGTACCGCTTCTTCTTGAGCAAGTGCGAGTACGCGTTGAGCACGTTCTGTGAATCGTCCAAACATCATTACGCAAAACCTCCTTGTGTGTGATCCCTGTTTGTCTGTTCGGTTAACATCTGACGAATGATACTCGCTCGTTCGATGTCCCGTTCTCTTGATGTTAATTGTTTCCCGAAATGCTTTTGTAGAAAACCTGTTTGTAGCGATACAAGTAAATGATGGAATAAGTTTGGCGGAAGTTCCACGGCCAAACCGAGGCTATCGGCTAACCGGACATCGGATAAACGCTCCGTTGCTTCCCGTGCCGTAATTAATCGGGCCGATTGCAAAATTCCGGATGACCGGTAAAGCCGGTCTTCTAGTTCTTCTTGATACGTCTCCAATAATCCTTTTCTTGCCGCTTGTTCTGCCTCAATTAATGCTTCAACAGCAAATTGATAATCCGTAATCAGCATATCCTCACTCGCACCAAGTGTCCGTTGATTCGATAATTGGAACATTCGACCGGAAGCATCGCTTCCTTCGCCGTAACGCCCGCGAATCGCAAAACCGAGCTGCCGCAGGTGTTTAATATACCCTTGGATTTGATTGGTCAGGACGAGTCCCGGTAAATGCAACATCACCGAGGCCCGTAGGCCTGTGCCGACGTTACTCGGACAAGTCGTCAAATAACCGAGCGTATCATCAAAAGCTATCTTGAAGCGTTCACTGATTAAACGATCGACCTGCTTTGCCACCCGAAAAGCTTCTTCTAACTGCAAACCCGGTAACAGGGTTTGAATACGAAAATGATCTTCTTCATTCACCATGACACTGATCTGTTCATCTTCACTGATAAAAAGTCCGGTTCGTGGGTGTGTCGCAAGGGCAGGACTGATCAAATGTTTTTCTACTAAAGCAGTTCGCGTTAAGGCATCAACTTGATCGACCCGCCCGAATTGAAATCCTTTTAGTCCGGATAATTGACGTTCTGTTTCGTTGATTAACGCATTTGCCTGTTCTTCTGTCATTCTTGTCGAAAAAGGATAATGGGCTACATTACGCGCTAAGCGAATTCGTGTCGAAACGACGATATCATCGTAAGGTGCCTGTTGATCCATCTTTTGACTAAGAGGTTGCGTCAATAGTTCTTCAAACATGGCGCAAATCCTCCTCCACATTTACAATCTGCTGTTTAATGAGTTCTGCTTCTTCATAGTCTTCCGATAAAATCTTACGGTTCAACTGTTCTTTGAGTCGACTCAACTGTTGTGCCAATCTTTTTTCGACCGACTCTTCTTCAGGACGTGAACCATAATGTTTCGTATGACCGTGTTGAAACTGACGAATCATCCCATCTACTTCTTCTTTGAAAAACGAATAGCATGTTGCACAACCAACTTTTCGCAAATGTAAAAGTTGTTGGCGTGTCATCCCACATGAAGGACAAGCGGTTTCTTGATAGGCTTTTGCCAGTTCTTTTACACAAACTGAACAAAGAACTTGTTCTGTTCCCTCTTGATCTTGTGGGAGTTTGACACGGACGACAGCTTCTCGTTCACCACACCGCTGACAACGCATACACATTCCTCCCGTGTCACAGTCGCTTAATGGTTTGCAGGACGGTCTGCATCAAATGAGCCCGCATCCGGCGTTGATCCTCAAGTGCCATTGGTAGACTTTCCTTTTGCAACAACGATTGAATCAAAATCGCTTCTCGCCGTGTCAACAGCTGCTCGTTTACTAAACGAATCAGATAATCTTCTGCAGCTTGTTCGGTTAAATCGTTTCCAACCCATTGGCTGACTTCATCTAACAGATCATGACTATCTAAAATGACAATCTTTTGAATGCGGATATACCCACCGCCACCACGTTTACTTTCAACAAAATAACCCTTTTCAACCGTAAAACGGGTGTTGATGACATAATTGATTTGTGAGGGTACACAATCAAAACGTTCTGCAATTTCCTGGCGTTTGATTTCAATTTTTTTCTCATCATGTAAAATCTGCTTTAAATAGGCTTCGATGATATCTGTGATGTTTTGCATGGGCACCACCTCTCTGACCATCTTTGACTATTGTTTGATTTAATAGTAATCATCTTAAAAGTGAAATGCAACCATTTAGGCTTTTCATTTGGCATACACAAAAAGACCGACCTGCAAAATGCAGATCGGTCCTTCACTTGCCTGGCAACGTCCTATCCTCACAGGGGGAAGCCCCCAACTACTTTCGGCGTTCAAGTGCTTAACTTCCGTGTTCGGCATGGGAACGGGTGTGACCACTTGGCTATCGTCACCAGACGACGGGCTCGCGCCCTCAAAACTGAAGTCATCAACAATCATCTGCTAGAACAAGGCCTCGACCGATTAGTATCACTCAGCTCCGCATGTCGCCATGCTTCCACCCGTGACCTATCTACCTCATCGTCTCTGAGGGGTCTTTCTTGATTACTCAAAGGGAAATCTCATCTTGGAGGGGGCTTCATGCTTAGATGCTTTCAGCATTTATCCCGTCCGCACGTAGCTACCCAGCGATGCTCCTGGCGGAACAACTGGTACACCAGCGGTGCGTCCATCCCGGTCCTCTCGTACTAAGGACAGCTCTCCTCAAATTTCCTGCGCCCACGACGGATAGGGACCGAACTGTCTCACGACGTTCTGAACCCAGCTCGCGTACCGCTTTAATGGGCGAACAGCCCAACCCTTGGGACCTACTCCAGCCCCAGGATGCGATGAGCCGACATCGAGGTGCCAAACCTCCCCGTCGATGTGGACTCTTGGGGGAGATCAGCCTGTTATCCCCAGGGTAGCTTTTATCCGTTGAGCGATGGCCCTTCCATGCGGAACCACCGGATCACTAAGCCCGACTTTCGTCCCTGCTCGACTTGTAGGTCTCGCAGTCAAGCTCCCTTCTGCCTTTGCGCTCTACGAATGATTTCCAACCATTCTGAGGGAACCTTTGGGCGCCTCCGTTACTGTTTAGGAGGCGACCGCCCCAGTCAAACTACCCGCCTGACACGGTCCTCCAGCCGGATGACGGCTGCGAGTTAGAGACTCTATGCATGAAGGGCGGTATCCCAAGGGTGACTCCTCCGAAGCTGGCGCTCCGGTCTCGACGTCTCCCGCCTATCCTGTACATCATGCACAAAGCCTCAATATCAGGCTGTAGTAAAGCTCCATGGGGTCTTTCCGTCCTGTCGCGGGTAACCTGCATCTTCACAGGTACTATGATTTCACCGGGTCTCTCGTTGAGACAGTGCCCAAATCGTTACGCCTTTCGTGCGGGTCGGAACTTACCCGACAAGGAATTTCGCTACCTTAGGACCGTTATAGTTACGGCCGCCGTTTACTGGGGCTTCGGTTCAAAGCTTCGCTTGCGCTAACCCATCCCCTTAACCTTCCAGCACCGGGCAGGCGTCAGCCCCTATACGTCATCTTGCGATTTAGCAGAGACCTGTGTTTTTGCTAAACAGTCGTTTGGGCCTATTCACTGCGGCTCTACTCATGTAGAGCGTCCCTTCTCCCGAAGTTACGGGACCATTTTGCCGAGTTCCTTAACGAGAGTTATCCCGCGCGTCTTAGAATTCTCATCCCGCCTACCTGTGTCGGTTTACGGTACTGGCACCTTCCACCTCACTAGAGGCTTTTCTTGGCAGTGTGAAATCGTGACCTTCGTCCCTACGGGACTCCGCATCGTTCCTCGACTTTGGTGCCTGACGGATTTGCCAATCAGACGGTCTCGAAACTTACACATGCACTTCCATCCGCATGCGTCACTATCCTCCTGCGTCCCCCCATTGTTCAAACGGTGGATCGGTGGTACAGGAATATCAACCTGTTATCCATCGCCTACGCCTTTCGGCCTCGGCTTAGGTCCAGACTAACCCTGAGCGGACGAGCCTTCCTCAGGAAACCTTGGGCTTTCGACGGAGGGGATTCTCACCCCTCTTTTCGCTACTCACACCGGCATTCTCACTTCCAAACGCTCCACTGCTCCTTACGGTACAGCTTCACAGCGGTTTGGAACGCTCCCCTACCATTCCTTACGGAATCCGCAGCTTCGGTGGTATGTTTAGCCCCGTTACATTTTCGGCGCGGCGCCACTCGACTAGTGAGCTATTACGCACTCTTTGAATGGTGGCTGCTTCTAAGCCAACATCCTAGCTGTCTAGGCAGCGCCACATCCTTTTCCACTTAACATACACTTTGGGACCTTAGCTGGCGGTCTGGGCTGTTTCCCTCTTGACTACGGATCTTATCACTCGCAGTCTGACTCCCGAGTATAAGTTGCCGGCATTCGGAGTTTAACTGAATTCGGTAACCCTGTGGGGGCCCCTAGTCCAATCAGTGCTCTACCTCCGGAACTCTCAACCTCGAGGCTAGCCCTAAAGCTATTTCGGGGAGAACCAGCTATCTCCAGGTTCGATTGGCATTTCACCGCTACCCACACCTCATCCCCGCACTTTTCAACGTGCGTGGGTTCGGACCTCCAGTCAGTGTTACCTGACCTTCATCCTGGACATGGGTAGATCACCTGGTTTCGGGTCTACGACAACGCACTATGGCGCCCTATTCAGACTCGCTTTCGCTACGGCTCCGCCTCATCAGCTTAACCTCGCGCGCTATCGTAACTCGCCGGTTCATTCTACAAAAGGCACGCCATCACCCATTAACGGGCTCTGACTACTTGTAGGCATACGGTTTCAGGATCTATTTCACTCCCCTTCCGGGGTGCTTTTCACCTTTCCCTCACGGTACTGGTTCACTATCGGTCACTAGGGAGTATTTAGCCTTGGGAGATGGTCCTCCCGGATTCCGACGGGGTTTCACGTGTCCCGCCGTACTCAGGATCCACTCTGGAGGGAAAACAGTTTCAGCTACAGGGCTGTCACCTTCTTCGGCCGGCCTTTCCAGGTCGTTCGCCTACTGTCTTCCTTTTTGACTCCGTATAGAGTGTCCTACAACCCCGGAGAGCATGCTCTCCGGTTTGGGCTGTTCCCGTTTCGCTCGCCGCTACTCAGGGAATCGCATTTGCTTTCTCTTCCTCCGGGTACTTAGATGTTTCAGTTCCCCGGGTCTGCCTCACGCTACACTATGTATTCATGTAACATGTCCCATCCCATTACGGATGGTGGGTTCCCCCATTCGGAAATCCTCGGATCAAAGCATACTTACTGCTCCCCGAAGCATATCGCTGTTCGTCGCGTCCTTCATCGGCTCCTAGTGCCAAGGCATCCACCGTACGCCCTTCATACCTTGATCTAGCATTTTGGTATTCTAAGAACACACGTCTAATGACATGGTTATAAAAATTTGATGTCTTGTTGATGTCTTCAGTTTTCAAGGTGCGAGTGTCTCTTGCGAGACGGAGAGACGAGCTCTCAAAACTGAACGATGGGCATGTCCCGTAAGGGACGTTTTCCTTAGAAAGGAGGTGATCCAGCCGCACCTTCCGATACGGCTACCTTGTTACGACTTCACCCCAATCATCTACCCCACCTTCGACGGCTGGCTCCTTGCGGTTACCTCACCGGCTTCGGGTGTTGCAAACTCTCGTGGTGTGACGGGCGGTGTGTACAAGACCCGGGAACGTATTCACCGCAGTATGCTGACCTGCGATTACTAGCGATTCCGACTTCATGCAGGCGAGTTGCAGCCTGCAATCCGAACTGGGAACGGCTTTCTGGGATTGGCTCCACCTCGCGGTCTCGCTGCCCTTTGTACCGTCCATTGTAGCACGTGTGTAGCCCAACTCATAAGGGGCATGATGATTTGACGTCATCCCCACCTTCCTCCGGTTTGTCACCGGCAGTCTCCCTAGAGTGCCCAACTAAATGCTGGCAACTAAGGATAGGGGTTGCGCTCGTTGCGGGACTTAACCCAACATCTCACGACACGAGCTGACGACAACCATGCACCACCTGTCACCCTTGTCCCCGAAGGGAAAACTTGATCTCTCAAGCGGTCAAGGGGATGTCAAGAGTTGGTAAGGTTCTTCGCGTTGCTTCGAATTAAACCACATGCTCCACCGCTTGTGCGGGTCCCCGTCAATTCCTTTGAGTTTCAGCCTTGCGGCCGTACTCCCCAGGCGGAGTGCTTAATGCGTTAGCTTCAGCACTGAGGGGCGGAAACCCCCCAACACCTAGCACTCATCGTTTACGGCGTGGACTACCAGGGTATCTAATCCTGTTTGCTCCCCACGCTTTCGCGCCTCAGCGTCAGTTACAGACCAAAGAGTCGCCTTCGCCACTGGTGTTCCTCCACATCTCTACGCATTTCACCGCTACACATGGAATTCCACTCTTCTCTTCTGTACTCAAGCCTTCCAGTTTCCAATGACCCTCCCCGGTTGAGCCGGGGGCTTTCACATCAGACTTAAAAGGCCGCCTGCGCGCGCTTTACGCCCAATAATTCCGGACAACGCTTGCCACCTACGTATTACCGCGGCTGCTGGCACGTAGTTAGCCGTGGCTTTCTCGCAAGGTACCGTCAAGGTACGAGCATTACCTCTCGTACTTGTTCTTCCCTTACAACAGAGTTTTACGATCCGAAAACCTTCATCACTCACGCGGCGTTGCTCCATCAGACTTTCGTCCATTGTGGAAGATTCCCTACTGCTGCCTCCCGTAGGAGTCTGGGCCGTGTCTCAGTCCCAGTGTGGCCGATCACCCTCTCAGGTCGGCTATGCATCGTCGCCTTGGTGGGCCATTACCCCACCAACTAGCTAATGCACCGCAAGGCCATCCCAAGGTGACGCCGGAGCGCCTTTCATCATCAGACCATGCGGTCTGAAGAACTATTCGGTATTAGCTCCGATTTCTCGGAGTTATCCCAATCCTTGGGGCAGGTTCCTTACGTGTTACTCACCCGTCCGCCGCTCATTCCCTTCACTTCCCTCCGAAGAGTTCCGTGAGCTTCCTGCGCTCGACTTGCATGTATTAGGCACGCCGCCAGCGTTCGTCCTGAGCCAGGATCAAACTCTCCATAAAGTGTTTGACTTGCTCGTTGTGTGACCGAAGTCACGTTGACGAAGCTTGCGCTTCATTCATTGTTTGTATCCGAAGATACGTTTTTTGCCTCATCGTTCAGTTTTCAAAGTTCGTCATAAAAATGGTGGAGCCTAGCGGGATCGAACCGCTGACCTCCTGCGTGCAAGGCAGGCGCTCTCCCAGCTGAGCTAAGGCCCCATTAAGGGATTAAATTGAAGATGGTCGGGAAGACAGGATTCGAACCTGCGACCCCTTGGTCCCAAACCAAGTGCTCTACCAAGCTGAGCTACTTCCCGAAAAGTGCACCCTGAGAGATTCGAACTCCCGACCCCTTGATTCGTAGTCAAGTACTCTATCCAGCTGAGCTAAGGGTGCGGGGTAATTAATCAAACAGTGAAATTTAAATGGTACCGAGGGCCGGAATCGAACCGGCACGGGGAAACCCCCGCAGGATTTTAAGTCCTGTGCGTCTACCAGTTCCGCCACCCCGGCAGGGTGTTAAAAGGTAGCATCTACACTTTTTCAAGGTCGATGATGATATTTAAGGTGAAAATGGTGCCGGCAACAGGAGTCGAACCCGCGACCTACTGATTACAAGTCAGTTGCTCTACCAGCTGAGCTACACCGGCAAGTGTAATAAAAAATGGTGGAGGATGACGGGATCGAACCGCCGACCCTCTGCTTGTAAGGCAGATGCTCTCCCAGCTG
Organism: Exiguobacterium sp. R-39; assembly: GCF_049942815.1. NCBI lineage: Bacteria > Bacillati > Bacillota > Bacilli > Caryophanales > Exiguobacterium > Exiguobacterium sp. R-39. Next base: position 86,947 of record NZ_CP187965.1, on the reverse strand, counting down.
AGCTAATCCTCCATATGTATCGCCTGGCAGCGTCCTATCCTCACAGGGGGAAGCCCCCAACTACTTTCGGCGTTCAAGTGCTTAACTTCCGTGTTCGGCATGGGAACGGGTGTGACCACTTGGCTATCGCCACCAGACATCTATGATCTTAACATTATGTTTCCATAACGTCAAGCACTTTTTTGAAAGGCTCGTGCCCTCAAAACTGAAGTCATCAACAAATCATCTGCTAGAACAAGGCCTCGACCGATTAGTATCACTCAGCTCCGCATGTCGCCATGCTTCCACCCGTGACCTATCTACCTCATCGTCTCTGAGGGGTCTTTCTTGATTACTCAAAGGGAAATCTCATCTTGGAGGGGGCTTCATGCTTAGATGCTTTCAGCATTTATCCCGTCCGCACGTAGCTACCCAGCGATGCTCCTGGCGGAACAACTGGTACACCAGCGGTGCGTCCATCCCGGTCCTCTCGTACTAAGGACAGCTCTCCTCAAATTTCCTGCGCCCACGACGGATAGGGACCGAACTGTCTCACGACGTTCTGAACCCAGCTCGCGTACCGCTTTAATGGGCGAACAGCCCAACCCTTGGGACCTACTCCAGCCCCAGGATGCGATGAGCCGACATCGAGGTGCCAAACCTCCCCGTCGATGTGGACTCTTGGGGGAGATCAGCCTGTTATCCCCAGGGTAGCTTTTATCCGTTGAGCGATGGCCCTTCCATGCGGAACCACCGGATCACTAAGCCCGACTTTCGTCCCTGCTCGACTTGTAGGTCTCGCAGTCAAGCTCCCTTCTGCCTTTGCGCTCTACGAATGATTTCCAACCATTCTGAGGGAACCTTTGGGCGCCTCCGTTACTGTTTAGGAGGCGACCGCCCCAGTCAAACTACCCGCCTGACACGGTCCTCCAGCCGGATGACGGCTGCGAGTTAGAGACTCTATGCATGAAGGGCGGTATCCCAAGGGTGACTCCTCCGAAGCTGGCGCTCCGGTCTCGACGTCTCCCGCCTATCCTGTACATCATGCACAAAGCCTCAATATCAGGCTGTAGTAAAGCTCCATGGGGTCTTTCCGTCCTGTCGCGGGTAACCTGCATCTTCACAGGTACTATGATTTCACCGGGTCTCTCGTTGAGACAGTGCCCAAATCGTTACGCCTTTCGTGCGGGTCGGAACTTACCCGACAAGGAATTTCGCTACCTTAGGACCGTTATAGTTACGGCCGCCGTTTACTGGGGCTTCGGTTCAAAGCTTCGCTTGCGCTAACCCATCCCCTTAACCTTCCAGCACCGGGCAGGCGTCAGCCCCTATACGTCATCTTGCGATTTAGCAGAGACCTGTGTTTTTGCTAAACAGTCGTTTGGGCCTATTCACTGCGGCTCTACTCATGTAGAGCGTCCCTTCTCCCGAAGTTACGGGACCATTTTGCCGAGTTCCTTAACGAGAGTTATCCCGCGCGTCTTAGAATTCTCATCCCGCCTACCTGTGTCGGTTTACGGTACTGGCACCTTCCACCTCACTAGAGGCTTTTCTTGGCAGTGTGAAATCGTGACCTTCGTCCCTACGGGACTCCGCATCGTTCCTCGACTTTGGTGCCTGACGGATTTGCCAATCAGACGGTCTCGAAACTTACACATGCACTTCCATCCGCATGCGTCACTATCCTCCTGCGTCCCCCCATTGTTCAAACGGTGGATCGGTGGTACAGGAATATCAACCTGTTATCCATCGCCTACGCCTTTCGGCCTCGGCTTAGGTCCAGACTAACCCTGAGCGGACGAGCCTTCCTCAGGAAACCTTGGGCTTTCGACGGAGGGGATTCTCACCCCTCTTTTCGCTACTCACACCGGCATTCTCACTTCCAAACGCTCCACTGCTCCTTACGGTACAGCTTCACAGCGGTTTGGAACGCTCCCCTACCATTCCTTACGGAATCCGCAGCTTCGGTGGTATGTTTAGCCCCATTACATTTTCGGCGCGGCGCCACTCGACTAGTGAGCTATTACGCACTCTTTGAATGGTGGCTGCTTCTAAGCCAACATCCTAGCTGTCTAGGCAGCGCCACATCCTTTTCCACTTAACATACACTTTGGGACCTTAGCTGGCGGTCTGGGCTGTTTCCCTCTTGACTACGGATCTTATCACTCGCAGTCTGACTCCCGAGTATAAGTTGCCGGCATTCGGAGTTTAACTGAATTCGGTAACCCTGTGGGGGCCCCTAGTCCAATCAGTGCTCTACCTCCGGAACTCTCAACCTCGAGGCTAGCCCTAAAGCTATTTCGGGGAGAACCAGCTATCTCCAGGTTCGATTGGCATTTCACCGCTACCCACACCTCATCCCCGCACTTTTCAACGTGCGTGGGTTCGGACCTCCAGTCAGTGTTACCTGACCTTCATCCTGGACATGGGTAGATCACCTGGTTTCGGGTCTACGACAACGCACTATGGCGCCCTATTCAGACTCGCTTTCGCTACGGCTCCGCCTCATCAGCTTAACCTCGCGCGCTATCGTAACTCGCCGGTTCATTCTACAAAAGGCACGCCATCACCCATTAACGGGCTCTGACTACTTGTAGGCATACGGTTTCAGGATCTATTTCACTCCCCTTCCGGGGTGCTTTTCACCTTTCCCTCACGGTACTGGTTCACTATCGGTCACTAGGGAGTATTTAGCCTTGGGAGATGGTCCTCCCGGATTCCGACGGGGTTTCACGTGTCCCGCCGTACTCAGGATCCACTCTGGAGGGAAAACAGTTTCAGCTACAGGGCTGTCACCTTCTTCGGCCGGCCTTTCCAGGTCGTTCGCCTACTGTCTTCCTTTTTGACTCCGTATAGAGTGTCCTACAACCCCGGAGAGCATGCTCTCCGGTTTGGGCTGTTCCCGTTTCGCTCGCCGCTACTCAGGGAATCGCATTTGCTTTCTCTTCCTCCGGGTACTTAGATGTTTCAGTTCCCCGGGTCTGCCTCACGCTACACTATGTATTCATGTAACATGTCCCATCCCATTACGGATGGTGGGTTCCCCCATTCGGAAATCCTCGGATCAAAGCATACTTACTGCTCCCCGAAGCATATCGCTGTTCGTCGCGTCCTTCATCGGCTCCTAGTGCCAAGGCATCCACCGTACGCCCTTCATACCTTGATCTAGCATTTTGGTATTCTAAGAACACACGTCTAATGACATGGTTATAAAAATTTGATGTCTTGTTGATGTCTTCAGTTTTCAAGGTGCGAGTGTCTCTTGCGAGACGGAGAGACGAGCTCTCAAAACTGAACGATGGGCATGTCCCGTAAGGGACGTTTTCCTTAGAAAGGAGGTGATCCAGCCGCACCTTCCGATACGGCTACCTTGTTACGACTTCACCCCAATCATCTACCCCACCTTCGACGGCTGGCTCCTTGCGGTTACCTCACCGGCTTCGGGTGTTGCAAACTCTCGTGGTGTGACGGGCGGTGTGTACAAGACCCGGGAACGTATTCACCGCAGTATGCTGACCTGCGATTACTAGCGATTCCGACTTCATGCAGGCGAGTTGCAGCCTGCAATCCGAACTGGGAACGGCTTTCTGGGATTGGCTCCACCTCGCGGTCTCGCTGCCCTTTGTACCGTCCATTGTAGCACGTGTGTAGCCCAACTCATAAGGGGCATGATGATTTGACGTCATCCCCACCTTCCTCCGGTTTGTCACCGGCAGTCTCCCTAGAGTGCCCAACTAAATGCTGGCAACTAAGGATAGGGGTTGCGCTCGTTGCGGGACTTAACCCAACATCTCACGACACGAGCTGACGACAACCATGCACCACCTGTCACCCTTGTCCCCGAAGGGAAAACTTGATCTCTCAAGCGGTCAAGGGGATGTCAAGAGTTGGTAAGGTTCTTCGCGTTGCTTCGAATTAAACCACATGCTCCACCGCTTGTGCGGGTCCCCGTCAATTCCTTTGAGTTTCAGCCTTGCGGCCGTACTCCCCAGGCGGAGTGCTTAATGCGTTAGCTTCAGCACTGAGGGGCGGAAACCCCCCAACACCTAGCACTCATCGTTTACGGCGTGGACTACCAGGGTATCTAATCCTGTTTGCTCCCCACGCTTTCGCGCCTCAGCGTCAGTTACAGACCAAAGAGTCGCCTTCGCCACTGGTGTTCCTCCACATCTCTACGCATTTCACCGCTACACATGGAATTCCACTCTTCTCTTCTGTACTCAAGCCTTCCAGTTTCCAATGACCCTCCCCGGTTGAGCCGGGGGCTTTCACATCAGACTTAAAAGGCCGCCTGCGCGCGCTTTACGCCCAATAATTCCGGACAACGCTTGCCACCTACGTATTACCGCGGCTGCTGGCACGTAGTTAGCCGTGGCTTTCTCGCAAGGTACCGTCAAGGTACGAGCATTACCTCTCGTACTTGTTCTTCCCTTACAACAGAGTTTTACGATCCGAAAACCTTCATCACTCACGCGGCGTTGCTCCATCAGACTTTCGTCCATTGTGGAAGATTCCCTACTGCTGCCTCCCGTAGGAGTCTGGGCCGTGTCTCAGTCCCAGTGTGGCCGATCACCCTCTCAGGTCGGCTATGCATCGTCGCCTTGGTGGGCCATTACCCCACCAACTAGCTAATGCACCGCAAGGCCATCCCAAGGTGACGCCGGAGCGCCTTTCATCATCAGACCATGCGGTCTGAAGAACTATTCGGTATTAGCTCCGATTTCTCGGAGTTATCCCAATCCTTGGGGCAGGTTCCTTACGTGTTACTCACCCGTCCGCCGCTCATTCCCTTCACTTCCCTCCGAAGAGTTCCGTGAGCTTCCTGCGCTCGACTTGCATGTATTAGGCACGCCGCCAGCGTTCGTCCTGAGCCAGGATCAAACTCTCCATAAAGTGTTTGACTTGCTCGTTGTGTGACCGAAGTCACGTTGACGAAGCTTGCGCTTCATTCATTGTTTGTATCCGAAGATACGTTTTTTGCCTCATCGTTCAGTTTTCAAAGTTCGTCGTGTCGTTTTCAGCGACTTTATTATCTTACCAAGTCATCGACACGATTGTCAATAACTTTTCTGATATTTTTTTCGGTGTGTCACAACCATTTGCGGCACAAGAAGTAATATACCATGGGGTTTTTATTTGTACAAGTGTTTTATTAGAAAAACATTCAAAAAATTATTATTCCCGTTTCGACATCAGAATATGCTTACTTTTACTTTGAAATGTTCCGTATTAACAAATAAGAAAACCCCCCACTTTCTTCTATAAAGAAGCGGAGAGTCCGATTTTGGTTAGTTTTGTTGGTGACGCATTGTCGGGAAGAGCAAGACATCACGAATCGAAGGAGCGTTTGTCAACAACATGACGAGTCGATCGATCCCGATACCAAGTCCTCCTGTTGGTGGCATACCGTACTCAAGGGCTTCAATGAAGTCATTATCCATTTCATGCGCTTCGTCGTTCCCGGCTTCTTTTTCAACAAGCTGTGCTTCAAAACGTTCACGTTGATCGATTGGATCATTCAATTCCGTAAAGGCATTGGCATGTTCCCGACGAACGATGAACAATTCGAAACGATCCGTGAAACGAGGGTCTTCCGGATTTTTCTTCGCAAGTGGTGAAATTTCAACCGGATGACCGTAGACGAATGTCGGCTGAACCAATGATTCTTCAATTTTCTGTTCGAAGAATTCATTAAGGATGTGTCCTGTCGTCATATGGGCTTGGACTTCCACACCATGCTCGTGTGCGAGTTCATGGGCACGCTCTTTTGAAATCTCTTCAAAGAAATCAACACCTGTGGCTTCTTTGACAAGATCCGCCATATGGGCACGTTTCCATCCGACAGACAAGTCGATTACATCTTCACCGTAAGTCACTTGTGTTGTTCCAAGGACTTCCTGTGCCACATGGGCAATCAGGTTTTCCGTCAAATTCATGATGTCGTTGTAATCCGCGTAGGCTTCATATAACTCAATCATCGTAAACTCAGGGTTATGGCGTGTCGAGATTCCTTCATTCCGGAAGACGCGACCGATTTCATAGACTTTTTCAAGTCCGCCGACAATCAAACGCTTGAGATGCAACTCAATCGCAATCCGCATGTATAGTGTCATATCAAGTGCATTGTGATGCGTAATGAACGGACGAGCTGACGCACCACCCGCAATCGTATGCAACATCGGTGTTTCAACTTCCAAGTATCCGAGGCTGTCGAGATACTGACGAATCCCGCGAATGACTTTACTGCGTGCGATGAACGTCTCACGCGATTCTGTATTCGTGATTAAATCGAGGTAACGCTGACGATAACGCTGTTCAACATCTTTTAGTCCGTGATATTTATCCGGAAGCGGACGTAGTGCTTTTGTCAGTAACGTAAACGACGTGACGTGAACCGATAGTTCGCCGACATTCGTTTTGAACACGTATCCGCTGATTCCAACGATGTCACCTAAATCACATGTTTTATAGATTTCGTACGCTTCTTCGCCAACATCGTCCTTACGTACATACAATTGGATTTGACCGTTTACGTCCTGGACGTTCGTAAAACCGACTTTCCCTTTACGGCGTGTCGTCATGACGCGACCCGCGATCGAGACGTCCGGCTTCAGTTCTGCCAATTCTTCTTTTTCGTGTTCGCCGTAAGCGGCACGAATACTTGTCGTATCTGTCGTACGTTCAAAACGGGCACCAAACGGATCGAGTCCTTGTTCACGCATGGCGTTCATCTTACCGAGACGCACCTGCATTTGATCGTTCATTTCCATGTCCTGACTCACTGTCTTCACTCCTTTTATAATGGTTCACGATGGTTTTTACTTCTTCGATGAAAAAGCTGCCGGTATGACCGACAGCTCTTAGCAAAACCGATTCGCTCATCTTCAATGGCATTAGCGTACCATAAAACGGGTTAGCCCGACTATACTTTACCTGTTACACATGTACTGCATTCGTTTCCAATGTTTCGACATACGCATGCAGCAACTTTTGCAGTCCGGCATGGGTCTCTGTATCGAATAATGCTTTACGAACATGCCCGTTGCCGCTTAACCCTTTTAAGTACCAGGCGACATGGGTTCTCATTTCCCGCACCGCAAGCGCCTCTCCTTTAAGTGCGACAAGACGCGCGGCATGCAACAGACAAATATCAATCTTCTCACGTGGTGTCGGCTCCGCCGGTAACGTTCCGGATTCAAGATACTGGATCGTCTGATACAGCATCCACGGATTCCCGAGTGCAGCCCGACCGATCATGACACCGTCTACTCCGATCTCATCAATCATCCGTTGGGCGTCTTGCGGCGTCTGGACATCTCCGTTACCGATAATCGGAATGTTGACTGCCCGCTTCGCTTCACCGATGATATTCCAGTCGGCGACACCTTCATATTTTTGTGAACGGGTCCGGCCATGGATCGCGACCGCTTTCGCCCCTCCGGCTTCCGCAGCCCGGACATTGTCGACACAATAAATATGATGGCTGTCCCATCCCGTCCGCATCTTAACCGTGACAGGTTTATCAACCGCTTGGGAGACGGCATGAACCATCTCGTAGACTTTATCCGGATCAAGCAGCCACTTGGCACCAGCGTCACACTTCGTCACTTTTGGTACAGGACATCCCATGTTGATGTCAATGATGTCCGCATTCGTATTGGCATCGACATACTGAGCCGCTTGGACCAACGTTTCCTTCGATCCGCCGTAAATCTGTAAACTGAGCGGTTTTTCCCGATCGTCCACGTATAACATCTGCATCGTCCGTTCATTTTCATAAAGGATTCCTTTATCACTGACCATTTCTGCACAGACGAGGCCTGCCCCGAATTCTTTTGCGATCAAACGAAACGCAGGATTACAGACACCTGCCATCGGTGCTAAAATGACACGGTTATTCAATTCGACTTCTCCAATTTTAAATCCTGTCATTCTTTTTTTCCCTTCTTCCTTCAATCGATCCCGACTCAATCCGTCTGACATCTGTTCGTTCTGTTTCCGGTAAATCCTGATAGAGTTCAGCAACCGTCCGATTTAAACCGGGAACAATATAAGAGGATACGAGTTCGTCCAGCGGAGCCAATACGAATGCCCGATCCTGCATACGTGGATGCGGTACTGTCAGTCCATCCATATGAATCATCTCACTGTTATATAAAAGGATATCGAGATCTAGTGTCCGCGGCCCATTTTTAAACAGACGTTTTCTTCCTTCCTGCTGTTCAATCTGTTGGAGAACGTCCAACAGTTGTTCCGCCGGCAAATCTGTCTCCAGTTCAATCACCATATTATAAAACAGATCTTGATCAGTATAGCCGACAGGAGCCGTCTCATAAACGGATGAAGGACGGATTGCCCGTGTCGTCGGAAGATGACGCAGAGCGTCAATCGCAGCTGCCAAATGTCCCGCTTTATCACCGATATTCGATCCCAGTGCGACGTAGGCACGATTCATGCATAATCGCCCCGCTTCCGGTGGATTTCAACGGCAACATGTTCATAATGTCCCGCAATCGGCGGATCCGGTTTAATGACCTTGATCGTCGTCTCAAGAATTCGGGAATCGAGTAACAGCACCTGCTCTGCAATCCGGTCTGCGAGCGCTTCGACGAGTTGCAACGGCTTCCCCTCGACGACCTGCTTCGTGACTTCGTACAACTCCGCATAATTGACACTTTCGCGTAAATCATCCGTCTTACCGGCAATTGATAAATCAAGACCAATCGTCAGGTCGACGTTAAAGCGTTGACCCAACTTCGTTTCTTCTGCAAACACACCATGGTATCCGTAAAAACGCATACCGGTCACCTGTATCCGATCCATCATCATTCTCCTCCCGGTAATTCCGCAGCCAACATCGTATCCATCATAACGGCTGCCCGTTTGACCGCCTGCACATCATGCACCCGCATCCATTCACATCCTTGTTGAATACCGTAGCAGACTGTCGCAATCGTCCCTTCGACACGCTGATCCGCTGGCAAGCCAAGCGTCAGACCAATCATTGACTTCCGGGATGTCCCAAGCAGGACCGGATAACCAAAGTCCGTAGTAATCGACAGATGACGCATTAAAAATAGGTTTTCTTGATGCGTCTTCATGAAGCCGATCCCGGGATCCAACCAGATGTGGTTTTCTGACACTCCGGCTTGTTTCGCCAATCGAATCGAATCTTCCAAATCGGCCCGTACTTCAGCCAGCATATCCGGTCCATGAGGTTCTAAGCGGTTGTGCATTAAAATAATCGGGACGTCATGCCGGGCTGCCACCTCGACCATCGAGCCGTCCCCCCACTTCGATCCCCAGACGTCGTTGATGATGTCTGCCCCGGCACGAACAGCGGCTTCGGCGACTTCCGGTTTATACGTATCAATCGACACCAATATATCCAGTTCACGTTTCAAGCGTCGAATAACCGGGACAACACGGTCGATTTCGTCTTCAGCCGAGACAAATGAAGCGCCCGGTCTCGTCGATTCACCGCCGACATCAATCGCGTCCGCTCCATCCGCGACGAGTTGTTTCGCATGCCGGACTGCTTGTTCGATATCCACATAGTTTCCACCATCAGAAAAGGAATCCGGTGTCACGTTGAGAATCCCCATGATTTTAGTCATCCTTTTTCCCTCCTTGACCACTTCGACTGGACGGCATCATCAAACAATCTCCGGACTGCTTGATATCCGTGTCCTTCGAGACCCGGGAATGTTCGACCATCCAAGGAAGAGACCGCGACCGATTCTTGAACCGAGTTCGTATAAAGAATTTCATCCGCTTCCGTCAATTGCGGCAACAATGCCAGTCGTTCCTCGACAGGCAACTCTTCCATCAGGAATTGACGGGTGATACCATTGAGGGCACCTGTCTCAAGTGGTGGCGTATACCATCTTTCTCCGTAACGCCAAAAGATATTGGACGTGATGCCTTCACAGATGAAACCGTCTTTTGTCAAAAAGAGGCCTTCCGCCTCTTGATTAAACAACTGACGTTTGGCGACCAGATTGTTCATGTAGTGATGTGATTTCAACCGATAACTTGTTTCCGGTGTACTCCGGGGCAAACGAACGGTTTCAAGCGCCCGTTCCGCCATCTGTCTGGAACCGATCGATTTCGCATACAACAGAACGGTCGGCTGCTCATACGGTTCAATCGAAAGACCGATTTCACGGGCACCGGCAGAGACGTTTAAGCGGAAGTACAGATCTCCCGTTCCATGCACACGACACAACGCTTCAACAGCCGCCAATAGTTCATCACGTCCGTAAGGTAATTTGATACCGATTGCCGCGCAACTCATCTGGAGACGCTCGATGTGATCATCAAAGAGAAACGGGTGACCCGCGTACGTCCGAAATGTCTCGAAGACCCCCATCCCGTACAAATACCCATGATCGAGCGGCGAGATGCGTACGTCTTCTTCTTGTTTTATCTGTCCATCATGCCAAAGATACATAGTGTGTCAACTCCAAAAAGTTTTTTAACATCTGTTTCCCGTCACGTGTCAAAATCGCTTCCGGATGGAACTGGACGCCGACGATCGGCAACTCCTTATGACGAAGGGCCATGATTTCTCCGTCTGCTTCTGCCGTCATCGTCAAGGCGTCCGGGAAACTTTCGCGTTCGACGACAAGCGAATGATAGCGCGTCACCGGTGTCTCCTGTTCAATTCCGGCAAACATGCCGGAACCGTCATGGGTAAGCAAAGACACTTTCCCGTGCATCAATGTCTTTGCCCGGACCACCTTTCCACCAAACACTTGACCGATTGCCTGATGCCCAAGGCAGACACCGAGGATCGGCAGACGACCGGCAAAGTAACGGATGGCTTCCAAACTGATTCCGGCTTCGTTCGGAGTGCATGGTCCTGGGGAAATAACCAAATGATCCGGAGCGAGTGCTTCAATTTCTTCAATCGTAATTGCGTCATTTCGAAAAACACGGATCTCTTGTCCAAGCTCTCCAAAGTACTGTACTAAGTTATACGTAAATGAATCATAATTATCGATCAGTACAATCATGTCGTTCCCTCCGCTAATTCTTTGGCGACCCAAAGCGCCTTCGCCTTACTGAGTGATTCTTCATATTCGCTTTCCGAGTCGGAATCTGTCACGATTCCGGCTCCCGCCTGAATATACGCCATCCCGTCTTTTGCGACAAGCGTCCGAATCAAGATGTTGAAAATCGCATCATCCGCCCAGCTGATAAAACCGAGTGAGCCGGTATAAATTCCCCGGCGGACCGGTTCAAGCTCTTCAATGATTTCCATCGTCCGGATTTTAGGCGCTCCCGTGATCGTTCCCCCTGGAAACATCGCAGCAAGGACACTGCTTCCGGTTTCGCCTTCCGCAATCTCTCCCCGAACGTTTGAGACGATATGCTGGACGTGGGAATATTTTTCGATGACCATCAATTCATCAACATGAACGGAACCGTACTCGCTGACGCGCCCTAAATCATTCCGCTCGAGATCGACGAGCATCACGTGTTCCGCCCGTTCCTTCTCGTTGTCGAGTAACGTTTTGGCTAGTGCAAAATCTTCTACCTCGTCTTTCCCGCGCGGCCGTGTTCCGGCAATCGGGCGGGTCGCGAGCGATGAACCGATCTTTTCGACCAATAATTCCGGAGACGCTGAAACGAGTACCAACTCTTCGTCCGCAAAGTAACCCATGTAGGGCGACGGATTGACCATTCGTAACACATCATAGATATGCGCCGCTGTCGTCCGCAATGGTTCCTGCTGACGGACAGCAAGGTTCACCTGAAAGACATCGCCCGCTTCGATGTAACGTTTGATCCGGTCTGCCGCCTCTATAAAAGCGGACCGTTCAAACGAACGTCCACGGTCTAGCTGATTTTCGTACGGTGCCGCGAACACCGGGACCGGACACGGCTGACGCCATGACACGACTTCCGTTGCCAAAGCAAGTGTTGCTTCCGCTTCCGTATCCCGTGTGACGGCTACAAATAACCGTTCCGCCTGATGATCGAAAACGGCGACCTCATCATACCAGTAAAGCGAGAGATCGGCTGTTGTCAAATCATCCTCCGCCTGTTCCTGCAACCGTTCGAGATAGCGGACGGCATCGTAACTGACATATCCGGCCAATCCTCCGAAAAACGGCGGCATTCCTGCCGGACGAGCCGATGCGTAACGAGCGCGTATTTCTTCCAACAGTATAAACGGCGCCTCTGTTCGTTGCTTTTGCTCCCCGGCTTCTTGAATCGTTGTCACTCCGTTTTTCGTACGGATATGTCCGACAGGTCGGACTCCCGCCATCGTATAAGATCCGATACGGCCACTTTCGAGCCAGACATGTCCTGTCTGTCCTGCCGTCAATTCCACATACCGGTTATAAAATTGTTCCTTTGTCCATGTAAATGATTCGTATACTGTCTGTCGCACGAGCGTTCCCCCACTTCCGAACTATTCTGCTCTCATTATACGCAAAAAATCGGACAGGCGGAGGACTCAAACATAAGTCGCTTGCCCCGCCCAAATAAAAAGAGGTCCATTCCTTTACATCGGAATGAACCTCTCGGTTAAAAAAATTACAGTTTTGAACTGTCCGCCTCTTCTTCCACTTGATACAGTGGTGTGCTGAGGTAACGTTCTCCGTTCGACGGGATGATGGCAAGAACCGTTTTCCCTTTGCCTAGACGCTTCGCTGTTTTTAAGGCAGCCGCAATCGCAGCACCGGAAGAAATACCACCCAGAACGCCGTTCGACTTCGCTGCACGACGGGCATGATCAAACGCTTCTTCCGTCGTCACCTGCTCGACACTGTCATAAATCTGCGTATCTAGAATCGACGGAACGAATCCGGCTCCGATTCCCTGCAATTTATGGGGACCCGGTTTTCCGCCTGAAAGAACAGGAGAATCCGTCGGTTCGACAGCAATGATTTCGATACCCGGGAATGCCTGCCGTAAAACTTTCCCGGCTCCTGTGATCGTACCGCCCGTTCCGATTCCGGCGATGAAAGCATCGAGCGTCAATCCTTCGAACGCTTCAACGATTTCCGGTCCGGTCGTCTTCTCGTGAACAACAGGATTCGATTCATTGTTGAATTGTTGCGGCATGAAATAACCATGCTCTTCCGCCTCTGCCGTTGCCCGAGCAATCGCACCCTTCATTCCTTCTGGACCAGGTGTTAAAATCAACTCCGCACCGTACGCACGAAGAAGAGTTCGACGTTCCATGCTCATCGTTTCCGGCATGACGAGAATCGAACGGTATCCTTTAGCAGCAGCGACCATTGCCAGTCCGATTCCCGTGTTGCCACTTGTCGGTTCAATGATCGTATCGCCTGCTTTTAAGTGACCCGCTGACTCTGCTGATTCGATCATCGCTAGAGCGATCCGGTCTTTGACGCTTGACCCCGGATTCATATATTCCAATTTCAGGTACACGTCCGCATCTTCCAGTCCTGTTAAATGATTTAATTTAACAATCGGCGTGCGGCCGACTAAATCTAATACTGAATTCGCAATGCGCATGACCATTCCTCCTCATAATGAAAAGCTTTAATTCCAAGTAATCCGATAGATCAATTATCCACGGACTGGATGAAAATTGTCAATCAAAGCGCTTTACTGTCGGCTTCGATCCGTTTTCCGACTGTTTTTCGACTGCTTCCTGAATCAGACGGTCGAGGGTTTCTTTTTCATGCCCCTTACGCATCTCTTGATACAGGTCGGCACGCGTAATCTCTTCATCTCCGACCGACGCGACGACATCCTCAAGCGGTCCGCCGATACTGTCCTGGACAATCTTCGGTGAATCGACTTTCGGCAATTCACCCATGAATGCATACGCACCCGTCATAAAATTCGTCAGCAACAAAATGAAAATCAACATCCACAAGTACTTAGAGTTTACAGTTCCCATTTTCAGACCCTCTTATGCTCTTTCGAGTGATTTTTCGCGAAGTGATTGTAATTCTTCGACATCGTATTGATAATGTTCCGAACAGAAGTGGCAAACGGCTTCCGCGCCACCATCTTCGTCAATCATCGCTTGAATCTCATCAGGTCCTAGTGCAACGATTGCAGTTGCTAACTTTTCACGTTCGCACGTACAGTTGAACGCAACCGGAATCGTATCCAGCACTTCAAACGTTTCACCCAGTACAAGACTCAACATCTCTTCCGGTGTTTTTTCTTCACCGACAAGAATCGAGATCGGTTTTAACGCCGCAACACGTTGTTCAAGTGCCGCAATCGTTTCTTCCGATGCACCCGGCATCAATTGAACAATCAAGCCGCCCGCTGCGATGACCGACTCATCTTCCGGATAAACAAGAACACCTGCTCCAACGACAGACGGACTTTGCTCCGACACGGCGAAGTAATACGTAAAGTCCTCACTGATTTCACCTGTCTGAATCGGAGACTGACCACCGACGAAATCACGTAGACCTAAATCTTTGATGACGGAAATATTTCCGCGGCCGACCGCATCGCCAACCTTTAATTTTGTCAAACCATCACTGTTGACGTACGTATCCATCTCGATACGCGGGTGGCTGACATATCCCCGCACTTGTCCTTTTGCATCGGCATCGACGATGATTTTTCCGATTGGACCATCACCTTCGACTTTTAATGTGACACGGGTATCGCCTTTTTGCATCGTTCCCATCATGGCACCGATCGTCAATGTCCGACCGAGTGCTGCCGTGACGACCGGTGTCGTCTGATGACGGAGTTGTGCTTCGTACACCGTTTTTGTTGAACGGATTGCAAAGGCACGGACTTCTCCGTTAAACCCTAATGCTCTTACCAAATAATCATCTTTTAATTGTGCTAATAATTTTTCACGTTTCATTCGTTTTCCCTCACTTATTTCGTTCGTAGATAATCCGCAACCCGTCAAGCGTCAAAAATGGATCGACGATTTTAATCGTTGCAGATTCCTCACTGATTAGTCGGGCGAGTCCACCTGTCGCAATGACAGTTGCCTCTCCCATTTCTTCTTTCATCCGATGGACGAGTCCATCGACTTGCGCGACGTAGCCGAAATACGTTCCGGACTGCATCGCATGTACGGTATTGCGGCCAATCGTTGACTGCGGTTTGGCAATTTCAATCCGCGGTAATTTAGCCGCCTTATTATAAAGTGCTTCTGTCGACACCATGACACCCGGTGAAATGATTCCCCCGTAATAGCGTTTTTTTGCATCGATATAACAATAGGTCGTTGCCGTTCCAAAATCAACGATGATCAAAGGACCATCATATTTGACCGTCGCTGCGACGGCATTGACGATCCGGTCGGCTCCCACTTCTCTTGGATTGTCGACTTTCAGGTCAAGTCCTGTCTTGATTCCAGGCCCGATTACGAATGGGCGCCGGTTGAAATAACGGACGCACATGTTTTCAAGCGGAAACACGACAGGGGGTACGACAGATGATAACACGATTCCCTCAATATCTTCCACGTTTAACTCTGCATCTCGAAACAGGGCTTTCACCAACATCCCATATTCATCGGTCGTCCGCGTCCGGTCCGTCGCAATCCGCCAATGCTCAACAAGTGTTTGTTCGTCATATACTCCAAGTACGATATTCGTATTTCCCACATCAATTACTAAAATCATCTGCTTCCCCACTTTTCTCTGACGATAACTGATTCTATACGTTGTGATTATACCACGCAGTTTAGGCATCACCTATCGAAGTGCGCACTGCGGCTTGGTACTTCCACAAAAAAAGGTCAGCACCCCCGGTTGGGAATGCTGACCTCTCGCTCGAACGAATCATCCGTCTTATTCCTATCGTCACCCCGGTCGATTAGACCGGGAAGATAGAAAATCAGATTTGATCATCCCGACGTGGTTGATCTGGTTTTTCCGTATCGACATTTTGTCCTTCGTCGATGACAGAGCCGCGTTGCGTTGGAGATTCTGTCGGTTGATCGATGACAGGTGTCGTCGATTCCGGCGTTTTCTCGTCTGCTTTCGGTTCTGTAATGGCCGCAGGCTCATGTTTTTTATATTCGCCTGTCTCTAAGAGATGGTGAATTTGTTTTTGATCCAGTGTTTCGACTTCAAGTAACGTCGTCGCAATCAAATCAAGCTGATCGCGTTTCTCCGTCAAGATCGTCTTCGCCTTTTGGTAACAACGGTTGATGATCGCTTGAATTTCCATGTCGATTTCATGGGCAATCGCATCTGAATAGTTCTGTTCGTTTTGGAAGTCACGTCCTAAGAAGACATTTCCACCTTGACCGGAACCAAACTGAAGCGGTCCGAGTTTTTCACTCATCCCAAACTCCATGACCATCTTACGGGCAAGTCCTGTCGCACGTTGGAAGTCATTGCTTGCGCCAGTGGAAGCTTCACCAAAGACGACATCTTCCGCGACACGACCACCAAGTAATCCGGTGATCTTGTCTTCAAGTTCCGGTTTCGTCATGAAGTAACGATCCTCTTTTGGAAGCATGATGACGTAACCGCCTGCATTACCACGAGGAACGATCGTTACCTTATGCACTTCATCCGCATCATCGAGTGTAACACCGATGATGGTATGACCCGCTTCGTGCCATGCCACAATTTTTTTCTCTTTCGGTGAAATGATCCGACTCTTCTTCGCAGGACCTGCGATGACGCGGTCGATCGCTTCTTCCAAATCAACGATTGAAATCTTATCACGGTCTGTACGAGCTGCGATAAGCGCCGCTTCGTTCAACAGGTTTTCAAGATCTGCACCTGAGAAACCTGGTGTACGTTGCGCGATGGCTTTCAAATCAACTGTCGTATCGAGTGGCTTGTTGCGTGCGTGTACTTTAAGAACTGCTTCACGTCCGACGACATCTGGACGCTCAACCGTGATTTGACGGTCAAAACGACCTGGACGGAGTAAAGCGGGGTCCAAAATGTCCGCACGGTTAGTAGCTGCGATCATGATGATGCCTTCGTTTTCACTGAATCCATCCATCTCAACAAGAAGTTGGTTCAATGTTTGTTCGCGCTCATCATGTCCGCCGCCAAGACCGGCACCACGTTGGCGACCAACGGCATCGATTTCATCGATGAAGATGATACATGGTGCATTTTTCTTCGCGTTTTCAAACAAGTCACGGACACGTGATGCCCCGACCCCGACAAACATCTCAACGAAGTCAGAACCTGAAATCGAGAAGAACGGGACGCCGGCTTCGCCAGCTGCTGCACGGGCAAGCAATGTTTTACCTGTACCTGGAGGACCTACAAGGAGGACACCTTTAGGAATACGGGCACCTAGACGGGCAAACTTGCGTGGATCTTTCAAGAATTCAACAACCTCAACGAGTTCTTGTTTCTCCTCATCCGCTCCTGCCACGTCGTCAAACGTAATCTTTTTCTTTTCTGTATCATACAGGCGCGCCTTCGATTTACCGAAGTTCATGACACGGCCACCGCCGCCGCCACCTTGTGCTTGATTAATCAGGAAGAAGAATAGGATGAAGATGATGATGAATGGCACGATTGTCGTCAACAGCGCAATCCAACCACCGTTTGTTTCTGCTGCTTTGAAGGCCATCTTGACGTTTTGGCTACGCAATTGCGTATACAAATCCGTCAGTTCTGTATCAACAGCCGGTACGACCGTTTCATATGTCGTATCTTTTTCACGTAATTCACCTGTGACATTGTACGTCTGTCCCTCATACTGGAACGTCGCCGTCTTCACATCACCTTTTTCAACAGACTCGACAAACTGTGTGTAATTGATTTCTTTGCTTTTGTTCACTGGACTCTGCAAGTATTGCAGAAACAAGATCAAAGCTAGAAAAATGACCCCAAACACAAGGGTATTCTTCACTGCTCGGTTCATCGTAGGCCTCCTCTCCGCATCAACTGATTGATTTTCTTCAATCGATACGAATCCTAACGCGGCAAAGCGCGCTTTGTAATTGGTTTTATCTTATCATGTGACAGTCAAGATTAAAAATAATTAGCCGCCGTAGACTGCTGGTTTCAAGACACCAACATAAGGAAGGTTACGATATTTTTCTTCATAGTCAAGACCATAACCAACAACGAACTCATGTGGAATGACAAAACCGCTGTAATCCGCATGTAAATCGTTTTTACGACCACTTGGCTTATCCAGCAATGTTACGATTTTTACCGACTTCGCTTTCCGGTATTTAAACAGGTCCACGAGGTAGCCTAATGTTAATCCGCTGTCGATGATATCTTCGACAATCAGGATGTCACGACCTTCTACGGATGTGTTTAAATCCTTCTCAATCTTCACTTCACCTGTCGATGTCGTACCGCCGTGATACGTCGAGACATCCATGAAGTCCATTTCAAGATGCATGTCCATCTTTTTGACGAGATCTGACATGAACGGCATTGCGCCTTTCAGGACACAAACGAGGAGCGGGAAACGATCTCCGTAATCCGCTGTCAGTTCACCCGCGAGTTCACCGACTTTATGTTGGATCTCTTCTTCTGAAATCAGTACTTTTTCCATATCATTCATTAAGGTCATACTAGGTATTCCTCCTCCATTTTAAACACTACATTACCATTCTATCATTAAACACGATTCTGCGAGGAGTTCAAATGACCCGAATATTGCAATTCGATGTCCGATGACCGCCAGAACTTGCCCTGTCGCATCGACGACAACCGGAATTTCCGTCCGTAACCCCCGTGGAACCTTCGCATCCACAAGAATCCGGCTCACTTTTTTCGTACCGACCGCTAACCGGATCCGGTCACCGGGTAAGGGCTGTCGAATCGTCAGTGGAAAACGGATGGCTGAAAATGGAATACCGGTCGCCGAACGTGAGAACACAATCGTTTGTTCACCATAATGATAAGTGCCCAAATCAATTCCCACTTCCAATGCTTCCGGGAGCAGGTGCTTTCTCGGACAACGGACACATGTCACGTAGCCATATGTACGCTGTATCCTCCAGTTTCCATAATACACTTCGCCGGACGGCATATCTACTCGTAACAATGCCAAAAATTGATTGTATTCCTCGGAAGTAAAGTCACGGTCCGGTAATAAGGCACGCAGGACAAGCCGCTTGAAGTCTGAAGGGAGTGTTTGAATCGCTTCAAGAGGAAGCCCGCGGTCCGTCATCCGTTCTTTGACAAAGGACGTGACGTACGTGAAATGTTCCCGTTTTTGTTCATGACGAGATATCGCCGCCTGAACCGTTGCTTCTTCATAACCCGGGCGAAGTTCCGCAAGCAATGGCAGGATCCGGTGCCGCATCTGATTCCGGAGATATTTCGTTCCGGCATTCGTCTCGTCTTCATACCATGTCACGTAATGGGTTCTTGCATAGTCATACAGTTGTTGTTTGGAGTACGTCAACAACGGACGATGAATCTGTCCCGTCGTAAAAGAACGGATCCGGGGAATGCCGTCGACGCCTGCTTCCCCTCGGATCAACTGGATCAACAACGTCTCCAATTGATCGTCCCGGTGGTGTGCGAGCACAAGATGCCGCCGTCCGGTCTCAGCCATGACGTCTTGAAAAAAGGCATAACGCCTCGCCCGGCAAGCCGCCTGGCTCGGTGTTTGATCATCCCATGCGAGTCGTGTCATCCGAACAGCCACTTGTCTCGCATCCGCCCAAGCGCGGACCGCT
Source organism: Exiguobacterium sp. R-39 (assembly GCF_049942815.1). Taxonomy (NCBI): domain Bacteria; kingdom Bacillati; phylum Bacillota; class Bacilli; order Caryophanales; genus Exiguobacterium; species Exiguobacterium sp. R-39. The sequence continues at coordinate 67,365 of NZ_CP187965.1, read as the reverse complement.
TCTGCTTCTTCGTCCGATTCTTCGCGCAGACCATGATGAACATGAACAATCATTAGATCATGATTCGCTTCATACAAAAGATGTGCCAGTACCATTGAATCACAGCCGCCAGAAACAGCAACCAACAACGGTTCCTTTGGAAGATTAATCTCGAATCCCATGCCTGGTCCCCCTTGATCCATAAATGACTTAAACGAAAAAAGCTACCTCTATATAATAGAGATAGCTTTTTTACAGAATGACCCGTACGGGAATCGAACCCGTGTTACCGCCGTGAAAGGGCGGTGTCTTAACCGCTTGACCAACGGGCCAAAAAAATATGGTAGCGGCGGAGGGAGTCGAACCCACGACCTCACGGGTATGAACCGTACGCTCTAGCCAGCTGAGCTACACCGCCATATTTTGAACGCGTGCGTCTTAAGCACATTTTCTATAATACGGTGGAGTCAAATAATTGTCAACGCTTTTCATAAAAATAATTTCAAAAAAATAAAAGATGGAATGAACAGCGTCATTCCATCTCTATTCTTATAAAGAACAGGTCAGCAAGTTATTGACGTTTAGCACCGCGTCCGCCACGTTTTGAATCGGTTTGTCGTTTCAATGTCGCAAGACGATCTTCACTATCTTTGAGGAAACTAGTCATCAACGTATCGAACGTTTGCTCTTTACGTGGAGCTGGTGCGCCACGGCCACCTTTGTTAAAGCCGCCACGGTTTCCACCGCCGCCGCTTCCACCACGCGGTCCTTTGTTATCGAACGGACGTGGTCCACGGTCTTGACCTGCCGGACGTGGTCCGCGATCAAATTGACGAGCTGGAGGACGAGGACGTTCGCCTTCTGGACGATCGACTGCTTTCTTAATCGAAAGACCAATCTTCCCGTCGTTCTCTACACTCAACACTTTAACCGTGATTTCTTGTCCGACTGTCAAGACATCATTGATATCTTTGACGTAAGAATCTGCTACTTCACTGATGTGAACAAGACCTGTCTTACCCGTCGGTAATTCTACGAACGCGCCGAAATTGGTGATGCCTGTAACTTTTCCTTGTACTTTGCTGCCTACTTCAATCGACATAAATTGTATTGCTCCTTTTTAGTTGATTCTTTCTTATTATACGAGTGATTCTACATTTTTTCAATCAATCGACAACCTTCGTTTAATCTTCCGGTGAAAAATAGAAAATCGTTTCGCCTTTTTTCGAGTACAGCAGTTCACTTCTCGCTAAGTTCGCAACATATTTCTTATCATTCAATCGTTCAATCTCTTCTTTCAGACGAACTGTTTCTTTTTCTGCTTTCGCCTGTTCTTGGTTCGCAACCTGAAACGACTGCTTCTGTTCAGCGATCAGTTGTTGTTTTTCGATATATGACCACCCCATCAGGGACAGGACAATAAGAAAAATCGACATACAGACTAAGAAGCGCCTCTTCAGACGTAAACGGTTTTCGATTGCATTTTGACTCAACTGTTTTTTCCGGTCATTAAGCGGTTTGATCTTGGGCGGTGTATCACGCCCTGATTCCAACGGTGCTGGCATATCATCCCTCCTTATCCGAGTGGTCATCTCTGACACTCTCTAGTATACTTCCTTTTTCAACCAAATTACATCGATTCTTCGGAATTCACTTTTTCTTCACGAATGATTTGATACATGTCTGATGCTTCTTCTTTTTTCGCATGCTCTTTAATACTGTCGATTTGAACGGTGACAATCTTATTTCCGAACCGGATTGTCATCTCGTCCCCCACCGAAACCGTACTGCTTGCTTTTGCGACAAGTCCGTTGATGGTGATCCGGCCTTGATCGGCAACTTCTTTTGCCAGTGTCCGGCGTTTGATTAAACGAGATACCTTTAAAAATTTATCGAGTCTCATGACTGTTCCTCCTGCTTTGATTGATTCCATAATGCATCTTGTTCGGCGAGCGACAAGTCTGTCAACGGGCGGTCCGTCAATTGTTCCATGCGTGTAAAACGACGGATGAATTTGTCATTGGTTTGCTGTAAAGCATCCTCTGCAGATAACTCCAGGTATTTGCCGACAAGTGCGAGTGAAAACAGGATATCACCGAATTCACCCAATCGTTCTTCTGCCGGAGCCTCTTTTAATTCTTGAATCTCTTCCCGGACTTTATCGAGGGCACCGGCAACCGTCTCCCATTCGAATCCGACTCGGGCGACTTTCTTCTGAATCTGTTCGGCACGCAACAAGGCAGGAGCTCCCTTAGTGACACCGTCCAACAGATACGTCCGTTCCGATTTTTCCTGCGCTTTAATTTCCTGCCAGTTCGTGACGACGTCCGCGGCCGAGTCGACTTTTACATCTCCAAAGACATGCGGATGCCTGCGAATCATCTTGTCGCTGACACTTCCGATGACGTCACGGACATCGAAATACCCTTCATCCAGACCGATTTGGGCATGTAGCATGACTTGCAACAACACATCGCCTAATTCTTCTATCATTAAGTTATCGTCCTGAAGGTCGATTGCTTCCAGTAATTCGTAGGATTCTTCGATTAAATGTTTTTTGAGCGATTCATGTGTCTGTTCTTGATCCCACGGACAACCGCCTTCTCCACGCAAGCGCGCGATGATTTGCTTGAGTGTCGTGAAATCACGATTCAAGATCGTTTGATCCGTGACAGGCGGTACATAAACCGTCGTCAAGTTACTGAGTGTCGTGATGTGATCCAGTTCATAGAGCGGAACCGTCTTGACATGTTGGCGACTCGTTCCCGCCGCCGTCACAAGCGTCACGTCATGTTCGTCAGGATAACGCTCCATCAACATGACCTTTAAATCACCTGCAACCAGTTGATCATAAACTTGTCCGATCAACAAATGCTGACGAATCTGCGCTTCATCGATATCAAACGCTGTCGCATCCAATAATTGAAAGCCTTCGATCGGATCAACACCGACCGCGGCAAACATCGGATCGAGGAAGCTTTGACCACCAATGATGTCGAGGTTCTCCGTCTGAGCGAGCAACTGTTGGACCGTACTCTCCGCGACAAGCGGATGACCCGGAACAGCATAGATGATCGGCTCCTTCTCGGACTGTTCAAGCAGCGTTGCAACAATCTCACGGTAGACGCCTTCAAACTGATCATGTTTTTCATAAATCGAATCAAACGATGTAAATTTCATTCCCTCTGCCATCAATTCCGAAACGACAGGATGATCCGCAGTCCGCAGATAAATCGGTTGTTTCGTTTCCTTTAGGCGTTTATAGATGCCGTACGGCAATTGTTCGAGTTCTCCGACTCCTAAGCCGACGACTGTAATCTGATGTGTCATATAATCCTCCTATGCTGATGCATTCGATATAGTTTTTCCCCGAACGGCAATACGGCCCATTCCCGTTCCGTCAAGACCCCCATCCGTAAGGCAAAGAGACAAAATATACCGGCTCCACCCAGAACGAGTAGGGCAACCTCAAGTGTCGCTCCAACCCGGTTTTCCCAGCCCGACAGCCGGAAAAGTTGTTCGACGATGTATAAAAACAGGGCCATCGGAATGACCGCCTTCAAGAGACGAACATAAAAAGGACGTCCTGCCGTCACCCGACCGAACTTTCGATTGAGTAAAAGTAACTGAGCTGCTGCCATGACCGCAAAACCACCAAAAGTCGCCATTCCGGCACCGATCATGCCATATAAGGGAATTAAGTAGATATTGAGACCCAGCTTGATCAACAGACCTGCAACTACACCGACAAACGCATATTTTTCCGCATCGACGGATTGCAGACACGATACGATGATCATTGACAAGGAGGCGGTGAACGCCGTCGCAGCCAACCAGCTGAGTGCTGCTGTTCCGTTATCGTCCTGATACAAGGCAATATTCAACGGACGCATGACACCAACCAATCCGACGGTCGCTGCCGCCGCAATCAGTAACCCGGATCGTAAGAGCGTTTCAAGATGCAGTTTTGTTGCTGCATCATTCCGCTTCCGGTATTCCATCAACAACGTCGGAACACTGGCCAAACTGATGGATGTCGCGAACAAGATCGCAAACTGTAAGAGCGGATACCCTCGATCAAAAATTCCTTTTTCGACTTTCGTTTCCATCGAATTCCCGAGTAAATTGACGAACGTCAATCCATCAATCAATTGCATCAGTAACAAGGCCAAAGACGCGATACTGACTGCCAGACCACTCGTCAACAAGACCCGTCCGACACGGCGAATGTGTCGTTTCGAGATGACGGGACGACCAATCCTTCCTTTCGCAAAGCGTAACAGCAAGATCAGCGACGCGATGCTTCCACCGAGTGCCGTCATGTGCGCATTTGCTCCGACTTGATACGGATTCGCACCTATCTGAACCCCGTAATACGTCACAATCAACAATAAACAGACCCGAACGGCATTTTCCGTGATTTGTGAGAAAGCCGTCGGACGCATTTCAAGATCCGCCTGAAACATCCCGCGCAAAACAGCAATGACCGGCAACAGGTAGAAGGTAAAGGTAACGGCTCGAAGCGGTTGGGCGAGCTGTTCGTCACCGAACAAGAATGCGACTTCAGGAGCGACCCACCAACCAATCGTTCCTAATATAATCGACATCGCAAGTAGGACAAAGAAAATCGACCACAGTACTTCACGTTTCTCTTGCGGATGATGCAATGTTAACTTCGCAACGACGACCGGTAAGGCGTAAATACCAAGCGCCGCTGCAATCGCAAACACCGGATAGACAGTTTGGTAGACATATAACCCGAAGTCTCCCGCCATATTTTGATATGGAATCCGGTAAAAGAAACTCAACAGTTTTGACACATAGCTCGAAATAGCAAGCAAAGCTGCCCCTTGCGCAATCGTCCTTCGTTGACTCATTGTACGATCCGGCGGTCAATCTCAGCCAGTAACCGTTCAGCCTGCTCTGTCATCTGTTGTAAGTTTTGTTTCCCGCGGTTGAGCGTCAGAACAAGTTTACCTTCTTCCTGCCCCATACCAAGACCACGTCCAATCGGAACCGTCCATTTGACAAAATCCGCTACATCCAGCGTTTGTGTCGTCTGTTCAGACAAGACGATTTCAATTTTCAGATCCGTTTGTTTGACCCGTTCGACCCGTGCCCGTTCGGCAAAGATTCTCATCCGAGTCAATTGGATCAACCGTGCGACTTCGGTCGGGAATTCTCCGAAACGTTCCAACATCTCTGTTTCCAGCGATTCGAGACTTTCCGGTGTATCGACATACTTCATACGTTTGTAGAACTCGATTTTGAGTTCCGAATCTGCCATGTAGTGACTTGGAATATAGGCATCCAGACTGAACGTGAAATCCGGAACGAATTTCTGAACTTTTTTTCTACCTTTCATCCGTTCCTTCCGTTCTTCAACTGCTTCCGAAAGCATTTGTGAATACAGATCGAATCCTACAGAGTCGATGAAACCGGATTGTTGCGATCCGAGCAAGTTCCCGGCTCCGCGAATCGATAAATCACGCATCGCAATCTTAAAACCGCTCCCGAGTTCCGTAAATTCCTTGATCGCTTGCAGACGGCTTTCCGCAACTTCCGTCAATCGTTTTTGCGGACGGTACGTGAAGTAGGAATACGCGACACGGCTCGATCGGCCGACACGGCCGCGTAATTGATACAACTGCGAAAGACCCATCTGATCGGCATCGTTGACAATCAACGTATTGACATTCGGAATATCGATGCCTGTTTCAATGATCGTCGTACTGACCAGGACGTCCGCATCGCCTTCGAAGAAGGCGATTAATTGGCTCTCAAGTTCTGTTTCTGTCATCCGACCATGGGCAGTGACGACACGCGCTTCCGGTACAAGAGCCCGGATTTCCTCTGCCTTGCGTTCAATCCCTTCGACGCGGTTATACAGGAAGAACGCTTGTCCGCCCCGTCCCAGTTCACGTTCGAGTGCTTCGCGCATGACGATTCCGTCATACTCCATGACATATGTTTGAACCGGATAACGGTTTTCCGGTGGTGTCTCGAGTACGGATAAATCACGAATTCCGATCATCGACATATGCAACGTCCGGGGAATCGGTGTCGCCGTCAATGTCAGAACATCGACATTTGTCTTCAGCTGTTTCAGTCGTTCTTTATGTTTGACGCCAAAGCGTTGTTCTTCATCGATGATCAATAAGCCGACGTCCGCGAACTGGACATCTTTCGACAGGACACGATGGGTGCCGACGACGACATCAATCGTCCCTTCCTTCAATCCTTTTTTCGTCGCTTTCAGTTCTGTTGCCGAGCGGAAACGACTCATGACGGAGACGTTGATCGGCCACTCACTGAATCGTTCGAGCATCGTTTCATAATGCTGTTGTGCAAGCACCGTCGTCGGAACGAGTAAAGCGACCTGTTTTCCTGCCATGACAGCTTTAAAGGCTGCCCGGATGGCAACTTCCGTTTTCCCGTAACCGACATCGCCGCACAACAGCCGATCCATCGGGCGCGGACGTTCCATGTCTTTTTTGATTTCTTCGATCGACCGGAGTTGGTCAACGGTTTCTTCATAAGGGAATGACGCTTCAAAGGCCTGTGTACTGTCATCATCTTCCGGGAAGGCAAAGCCGACTGCTGCTTCGCGTGCCGCATAGAGCTTAATCAGTTCATCCGCGATATCCTCAACGGATTTTTGAACCTTCGCCTTGACCTTCTTCCACTCCATGCCGCCCAGTTTATAAATCTTCGGCTCTTTTCCTTCTGCCCCGACATACTTCTGAATCAAGTCAATCTGGTCGACCGGGACATACAGTGAATCCTCACCGGCATAAATCAAATGCAGGTAATCCTGGTGATTGCCGGCAACATCAATCGTTTTAATACCATGGTAACGACCGATTCCGTGATGAATGTGGACGACGTAATCGCCCGTCTTCAATTCCTGGTAACTTTTGATCCGTTCGGCGTTCGTCAGTTTCGTCGTTTGCTTCCGGCGCCGTGCCGGCTGTTTAAAGACTTCTTCTTCCGTAATGACGACGAGACGGGCATTGGTCATCTCGAATCCGCCGTGAATGCCACCGATTAAAATCGACGGATGACCGCGGCGAATCTCGTCTTCCGTCGTGTGCAGGGAAGCTTCGACTCCGTAATCCGATAACGTCTGTCGCATCCGTTCTGCCCGTTCCCGGTTACTTGCCAGGAAGACCATCCACATATCGGCCCGGCCGTAACGATCGACTTCCTGTTTCAACCGTTCCATCTGTCCGTGGAAAGGTGCTATCGGCTTGATGCTGAAATGAATCGCCGCACTTTCCGGCACACCGCTGCGGCGTGTCGGGAGCAACGATAAATACAGCAATTGGCGTTGCTTGAACACCTGCAGCATCGGAACCGATAACGTATAGTCACTGATGCTTTGTCCCCGTTCAATCAACGAAGCCATCCATTCCGCTTCTTCGGTATCCTGGACCTCGGCGGCTTCTTCAATCCGTGCCACCTCGTCGACAATCAAAACAGCATCTTTGATATCGTCGAGTAACGTCGTTTCATATAGAAGCGGTGCATATTTTGCAAGTTGCTTCGGACGATCACCGCTTTCGAGGACTTCGACGTCGTAAGCAATTCCTTCTTCCAGGGCAGCCAATACTTCCGTACTTTGGACCCGTTCCTTCGTTGCTTCATACAGACGGCGTAATTGTTCACCGGCTGATTTCAATCCGTCACGTGATGCAAAATGTTCCGTTGCCGGAGGTACCAGAGCTTCCGCGATGACACCAAGCGAACGTTGGGTTTCCGCATCAAACGTATAGATGGAATCGACTTCTTCGTCAAATAAATCAAGACGATACGGACGTTCGACGGTTAACGGGTATAAGTCGATGATGCTTCCTCGGACTGCGAACTCGCCCGGCGTCGTCACCGTTGCCGTCCGTTCGTATCCCGCGTCGACCAATTCCTGAATAAAGTCTGGGATCGACAGGACATCGCCAGGTTTGATTCGTTTCGTATGTCCTAAAAAGTCGGGCGCCGTCGGGACGTAACGTCTCAGTCCGACAAGCGGAATGATGAGGATTCCGTCATCCGTCGTCAGCAGACGGTGACGGGTTTCAATCCGCGTCGCGCGCAATTCCGGACTTGCACCGTATGACAGCTCCGCCGCAAGTGTTTCATCGACCGGATACAACATCACGTCCTGCTCGGGTATAAGTTCAATTAAATCATCATATAATTTTTGAGCCTGGAACATGTTGTGGGTCACGATGACGAACCGTTTTTTCGTCTCTTGGTAAATACCGGCGACGAATAACGCTTTTCCGCTGTTCATCAGCCCTGTGATCAGTTGGGCATTGACTCCGTCGCGGAACCGTTCCCGGACGGTTTTAATCTCCGGAATGCCGAGTAACAGATTTTGTAGTTGTTTCATACGTTCTTTCCCTCCTAGGACGACAGCAAAAACGCTTTGGTCACCCAAAGCGTTTTGTTCAGTTATAACGATTCATCAAAGCTAAAAACGGTGTATCGATAAAATCAGTTGCGATCTCGACGGAATCAGACAACACATGTTGCAACGTCGTCTGTTCCGACTTGGCGAACGGCATCAAGACCCAGTCGATGACTTGAATCGGTGCTGGCGGACGACCGACTCCAAGTTTCAATCGTTTGATGTCTTGTGTACCTAAATGTTGAATCAACGATTTGACTCCGTTGTGACCACCGGCACTTCCTTTTGAACGCAGGCGCATCTTTTCAAGCGGCAAATCAAGGTCATCATAAATGACAAGGACGTCCTCGACCGCAATTTTATAGAAATCGAGCAACGGACGGACAGCTTCTCCCGATAAATTCATATACGTCAATGGCTTAACGAGAACGACCCGTTCCCCTTTAATCATTCCCGTTCCGAAGACGGCTTTAAACTTCGACTCCGCTAATTTTATGCCATGTTCCTTGGCGAGGGCATCGATCGCTAAAAAACCGATATTGTGACGCGTATTCGTATATTTCGTGCCTGGATTTCCTAAACCGACGATACATTTCATATCGTCACCTCCTCTACTTATCTGCTTTTTTTGATTTATATCCCGTTGACGAAAAATGGAACGCACAAGGGTCCGATTTCTAAAAACCGGACCTTGGCGTTCATATCTGTTTGAAATCAGCTGAAGAGCGGGCTGATTGATTTTTGCTCATGGACACGGATGATTGCTTCTGCAAGCAAACGTGCGACAGAGATTTGTTTGATTTTGCTTGCACATTCACGTTTCGTCAAATCAATTGTGTTCAAGACGACGAGTTCTTCAATCGCCGAGTTTTCGATCCGTTCCATCGCAGGACCCGACAGAACCGGGTGTGTACAGCAGGCATACACTTGCTTCGCCCCGTTTTCAATCAAAGCGTTGGCAGCGAGTGTGATCGTTCCTGCTGTATCGATGATGTCATCGATGATGATCGCGATTTTTCCGTCGACTTGGCCAACGATGTTCATGACTTCCGCCACGTTTGGTTTTGGACGACGCTTATCGATGATCGCGATTGGTGCTTTTAATTGTTCCGCTAATTTACGTGCCCGTGTCACACCGCCATGGTCTGGAGAAACGATGACAAGTTCGTTCGGGTCGATGTTCTTCTTCTCGAAGTAAGAAGCAAGCAGGGGAACACCCATTAATTGATCTACTGGAATATCGAAGAAACCTTGGATTTGAGCTGCATGGAGATCCATCGTCACGACGCGTGTCGCACCGGCAACTTCAAGCAAGTTCGCAACAAGCTTCGCTGTGATCGGCTCACGTGAACGTGCTTTACGGTCTTGACGTGCATAGCCGTAATACGGAATAACGACGTTGATCGTCCGTGCGGAAGCTCGTTTTAACGCATCGATCATGATGAGCAACTCCATCAGGTTTTCGTTGACCGGTTGGCTTGTCGATTGAATGATGTAGATATCATCCCCACGGACGCTTTCTTCGATGTTCATTGAAATTTCGCCGTCACTGAAGTGTTTGACTGAACTTTCGCTGACAGGGATTCCGATGACTTTAGCGATTTCCTCTGCCAGTGGTTTGTTCGAGTTAAGTGCGAAAATACGAATTTCATGTTCTAAGACAGTAGACATGGTTAGGTGGCCTCCATTTGTTTGGGTTTAGACGAGTAGAGCGACAGATAATGAACGAATAAAATTAACGGTAATCTGGTTTAGTTGTTTGACGTTCCCGTGCGATGGCAAGACCGTTTTCCGGAACATCATCCGTAACGGTTGATCCTGCTGCGACAAGCGCATTTTTACCGACCGTGACCGGTGCAATCAAATTGACATTACAACCGATGAACGCATCGTCTTCAATGACAGTTTGGAATTTATTTGTTCCATCATAATTCACTGTGATCGATCCGCAACCTAAGTTAACGTTCGTGCCGATTGTTGCATCACCGACGTAACTTAAGTGAGCAGATTTGCTGCCTTCACCAAAAGTGGATTTCTTCACTTCGACGAAGTTACCGATGCGCGTGTTCGCTCCGAGAACTGCCTGTTGGCGTAAGTGCGCAAATGGACCGACTTGTGCAGCTGCTCCAATTTGGCTGTCGGTTACGACTGATTGACGCACCACGGCTTGATCAGCCACTTCACTGTCACGGATATCCGAATTTGGTCCGATGATACATTCTGAGCCAATCGTCGTTTTACCAAGCAATTGTGTTCCCGGGTACAGGACCGTATCCGAACCAATCACGACATCCGGTCCGATATACGTAGACGCCGGATCGATGAACGTAACGCCTTGACGCATCCAATGCTCATTCGTCCGCTTCCGCATTGACGTTTCCGCCTGCGCCAGGGCAACCCGGTCATTGACACCAATCGTTTCTTCAAACGTCGCTGCCGCATAGGCCGCAATCGTTTCACCGTCTGCTTTTGCGATTTCGATGACATCCGGTAAGTAGTACTCACCTTGGACATTATCATTCTTAACTTCTTTTAAAGCCGCGAATAACATCTCATTGTCAAATACGTACGTTCCGGTATTGATTTCTTTAATGAGAAGTTCTTCTGCGTTCGCATCTTTGTGCTCGACGATTTTCGAGACGTTGCCGTCTTCCCCACGAACGATTCGTCCATACCCCGTCGCATCATCCGCATGCGCTGTTAAAACAGTTACTTTCGCGCCTGTTTCTGCATGATGTTGCAAGAGAGATTGTAACGTCTCACTTGTCAAAAGGGGAGTGTCTCCGCAGACGACGAGTGTCGAGCCTTTCTCCTGTCCAAGGACAGGTTCTGCCATTTGAACAGCATGACCCGTGCCAAGCTGCTCGCTTTGAAGTGCATATTCCACCGATGTGCCGAGCACTTCTTTAACAGACTCTGCACCGTGACCGACGATGACGACTTGACGCGTGACACCGAGTGTCGTCAATTGATCAACGACATGTTGTACCATAGGTTTCCCAGCTACTGGGTGAAGTACTTTATATAGCTTTGATTTCATCCGAGTGCCTTTACCCGCTGCTAGAATTACCGCGAAATGATTCATCCTTGTCGCTCCTCCATGTAAATTAGTGTTGATTTCGTTCTGAAATAGTCCACTCGTTCCCACTATAACGAAAATGGCGCAACGAATCAATGACAGGACAGACCGGAAATCAACAAAACACGCAAAAAAAGACAGGTTCTCCCATTGATGGAGACCTGTCAATCGCGTTAGGAAGGATCGGTTGCTTCGAGCGCCGTCAGTTCAAATTCTGACGCCTCACCGTTTTCTTCACGAATCGCGTATGCTTCTAGTACTGAATCTTCGACTTTTTTTCGCATTAATGCATTGATTGGATGGGCGACATCACGAAAGATGCCTTCCTGTGTCCGCTTGCTTGGCATCGCGACGAAAAGACCGCTGTTCCCTTCAATCACGCGTAAATCATGTACCACAAATTCGTGGTCAAGCGTAATCGAAGCCAGTGCTTTCATTCGACCCTCTGCTACGACGCGACGAATCTTGACGTCGGTGACATTCATTTTGTCCGCACCCCTTTTTATAACCGTTGTCACAACTCTTCGTTGTCTACTTCTACTTACGGCTTAAAACATTCAAAGGTTTAGCTTTTGCCAATCATTTCACGCATAATTTCCAAAAGTTTGATAATTACAGTATAGTTACAAAAAAATCGTGTGTCAAATTCAGGTATTTTCTACGTCTGTGAAATACTGGTCGACGTTTCCCCGTTTCACTTGAATCTGTCCAAGATCCACATCAACATCCGAAAGCTTCATCAGACTGACGTACTCACTGACCATCTTCTTCTCGGCACCCTCTGCTTCGATCAACACACCGACACCTGCTACGTTCGCTTCAAACTCACTCAGCAGACTCATCATCCCCCGGATCGTTCCGCCGGCTTTCATGAAATCGTCAATCAGCAGGACGTTCGCACCGCGCGGTAAACTGCGTCTCGCAAGAGCCATCGTCCGGATTGCTTTCGATGAGCCGGAAACATAGTTGATGCTGACGGTCGAACCTTCCGTCACCCGGCTGTCCGAGCGGACGATGACGAACGGTACACCCAACTGTTCGGCGACGGCATAAGCAAGCGGGATTCCTTTTGTCGCAATCGTCATGACGACGTCGACTTTTTTCTGGCTGAAGACAGAAGCAAACACTTGTCCCATCTGTTTCACCATCCGCGGATCTCCGAGCAAGTCCGTCAAATACAAGTAGCCTCCCGGTAACAGACGATCCGGTCGTGCGACACGTTCACATAACTCATCGATAAACGGCAACGCCTTTGCGCTGCTCCATGTAGGGATGAACATGACGCCTCCCGCGGCTCCCGGAACCGTGACGAGTCGTCCTGTTCCTTCATGCTCCAACATTTCGCTGACAATATCTAAATCTTCACTGATCGAAGATTTCGCAGAGCTGTACCGTTCTGCGAAGATCGTCAATGAGACTAGATGATGCGGATGATCCAGCAGGTAACGTGTCATGTCTACCAACCGACCACTTCTCCGAATTTTCATCTAAATCGTTCCACCTCTCCGTAATTCCGAATATTCAATAGTGAATATATCATTTTCATACGGAAACTATCAATGGTTTTCCCCTAAAAGACGAACGACGTAGACTTCATTACAAAATCCTCGTAATCCGTTATAGAGACGTTGAGCCCGGTTTTCATGTTCCGTCAAGGCAAATACAGTCGGACCGCTACCGCTCATCAGGACACCTTCCGCCCCGCAACTCGTCATGAAAGCCTTGATTTGTTCGACCTCCGGATGCATCGGTAACGTCACTGATTCAAGGACATTGCCAAGGGCATCACAAATTGCCGTGAAATCTTGGTTCTTGACCGCATCAATCATCGCTTCGACATCCGGACGTTCCGCTGTTTCTAAATCCAGTGCTCCGTAAACATCGGCTGTTGAGACACCGATCGTCGGTTTCGCCAGTACGACCCAACAAGGTGGAGGGGATACTAGTTTCTCGAGCTTCTCTCCGCGTCCCGTTGCAATCGCGGTTCCGCCCATGACACAAAACGGGACATCCGATCCCACTTCTGCTCCGATTTCCGCCAACTGTTCAAGTGTCAAATCGAGCTTCCACAATTCGTTCAGCCCGCGCAACGTGGCTGCCGCGTCACTCGAGCCGCCCGCAAGACCTGCTGCGACCGGGATTTGTTTTTCTAAGTAGATTTCAACCCCGCTCTTGATGTCGAACCGTTCCTTTAAAACCGCTGCTGCTTTATACGCTAAGTTGCGTTCATCATTCGGCACATATGCATGTTGGGCATTCATCCGAATCTCGCCGGACGCTAGTTCCGTCAACTCGAGACGATCTGCCAAATCCACCGTCGTCATTACCATATGTACATCATGATAACCATCCGGACGTTTCGCCGTCGCATCCAATACTAAATTGATTTTCGCTGGAGCTTTTACAATAATCGTCATCCTGCCGTTCCTCCTCTAGTACGTTTCCTGTACGAATTGTATCAACCTTTGCACAAAAAAAGAAGCGAACATTTCTGTCCGCTTCGGAAGGTAAGTTTACGAATTCGCGAATTCGATTTGTACGGAGTCGGTTAACACGTCGGCGTAGCTATAAGAAACTCGCTCGACATTATGGCGCTCTGCGTCTAGCTTGACTACAAACACCGATGGATACGTCTCAACGAGCGTTCCGATTCGGGTTACGACCTTTTTACGACCGCCGCTTGCTTTTAGCGTCAGTCTTTCACCTACATGTGTTTCAAATACATGTCTGATTTCGTTCAACGTCTTTGGCATACGCTTCACCTCACTAATATTTATTATAGCATATGAACTAAATATTAGAAAGGGGAAATATTATATCCGTTCTTTTGTCTACCGTCAACGTTTTTTAATCGGCAAAAGTGCATCGGCCAGCTGTGCAAATTCCTGCAGGCTGAGCGTCTCGCCACGGCGGCGTGGATCAATACCCGCTTCATGTAAGGCCGCTTCGACCGCCTCTTTTTCCGCTTTACCGAAATGGCTGGATAAGTTATTCAAAATCGTTTTCCGGCGTTGGGCGAAACTGGCACGTGTCACTTCGAAGAAGAGTTTCTCATCCAGCGTCTTGACTGCCGGCTCCTTGCGAATATTTAAACGGATGACTGCTGAATCGACGTTCGGTGCCGGAATGAAGACGTGTTTCGGTACCGTGAAACAGACTTCTGCCTCCGCATAATACTGAATGGCGATCGACAATGAACCGTACGCCTTCGTTCCCGGTTTTGCCCCGATTCGTTCCGCCACTTCTTTTTGAATCATCATGATGAGTGTCCGGAACGGAGTACGGGCTTCTAAAATACGCATAATGATTGGTGTTGTCACGTAGTAAGGAAGGTTCGCCACGACGGCGAGATCCGTAATCCCTTGTTGCGTGAATTCTTCGTCAACGATCGTTTCAAGATCCAGTTCCAGTGCATCCCCATGAATGACTTTCACGTGGGGGTACGGAGCAAGTGAGTCTTCAAGAATCGGTAAGAGCCGTTGATCGATTTCGAGCGCCACAACTTTTTTCGCCTGTTTTGCTGATTGTTCCGTTAATGAGCCGATACCGGGACCAATCTCAAGCACACCGCTTTCCGGTGTCAGATTAGCGGCACCGACGATGTTTCCGAGTACATTTAAATCGATTAAAAAGTTTTGTCCCAAGGACTTTTTAAATGAAAATCCGTGTTTGGCCAAGATTTCCTTCGTCCGGTGCAATGTAGCGATGTCTTTCAATCCTGTTCCTCCTCTATCTGTTTCAAAGCGTCTTCCCATTCCTGTTTCGTGATTCGGATCGACGCGACACGTTTGACGAGTTGTTTGGCATTCGGTTCACCAATGGCAAGCACTTGCCCCAACCGTTTCCGACGTTTCGAGGCTGCCGGTCCCCCGATCAGATCGGCGGCGAGAATCATATCCCGTGTCACTTCGGCATCATGCTGCTCTTCTGTCTCATATACCGCACCAAGTGCCCGTTCGATTGCTTCCGGTGATGCATGTTCGACACCGATTTTCCCGCGTTTATCTTTTGCGTCTGCCCGTGGCAGGTAGGCTTGTTTACATCCCGGTACCCGTTCATTGATCCGTGCCCGAATCCGGTCACCCGGGAAGTCGGGATCGGTAAACACGATGACACCACGGCGTTCAAGCGCTTTGGCAATGCGTTGTAATGTCTGTTCGTTGACGGCCGAACCGTTTGTTTCAATTGTATCGACATCGAATACTTCCTGTAAGCGTGTCGTATCATCGCGTCCTTCAACGACGATGACTTCTTTTAAGCGTTTCCGCATCATATCTTCTCCACCTTTTTCAAACACTTCCGTAATTGTACCTGTTTCCGCAAAAAAAACAAGGAAGCGTCAAGTACCCGCTTCCGTCGTATCGTTCGGGATGACCCAGACTTGGATCGTCTTCCGGCCAAACTGTTTGGCGGTCGACTCCCCTTCAACGAGTACATCGATTTTATTGCCTTTGATGGCACCGCCTGTGTCGAGGGCGATCGCCAGTCCGACCCCTTCGACGTACACCTTGGTTCCGAGCGGAATGACTTTCGGATCAACGGCGATAATCGGCAGTCCTTGATACGTGATCGTATCCGTTACATCATAGCCGGTTGCTGTCAAAGCCCGTCCGTCATACAGCTGGCTGCCATTGGAAGCGGGATTATTCGTATAAGCTGTTGCTTCGACCATCAGCGTTTTCGCTTTGCTAAAATCCAAATCGGCTGCCGCTTTAGGCACTTCTGCTAACGGTACCGTCGCTTTTTCCGTATCAAACGCCGGTGTTGGTGTCGGTGTCGTCACGGCCTCAACCGGTTCGACCGGTTTTGTTCCGACCTTGACGACTTGTTTGACCGGTTCACTCGTAACTTCATTAGCAATCAGTTTCTTTTCCTTGCTTAAACCGTCCGCGAGGGTCAATTGATATTTTTGTGTCCGGATGCCCGGCCGGCCGGATTTCGTCACCAACTGTTCACCCGCCGGCAACGTGTCGTCTTCGATGGTCTCGACTTCAAATGGTAACAGCTGTTGTTCCGTCAGCACGGCACGACGCGTCGTATTGACCGTGACCAGCATATCCTTTGCGACGACTGTCTCTAGACCAGGCATGACCTTATCTTCCGTCTGGAGCTTAACCCCCTGCATCGACAGCAGTTCCCGCACCGTCGTTTGGTACGTATAGACTTCGCGGGCTTTTCCTTCGACAATCAGCTCGACCGGGAATGCCTCCCGGTACCGGACGGTCATTCCGCTTGTCAAAACGGCTTCTTTTGAAGGATACACGTCATCTGTCTCTAACATTTGACTGATTCCCTGTTCTTTTAACAGATCGTCGACGCGGCGGGCTTGCGTCCGGATCGTCCGCGCTTCACCATACCCCATGATTAGTGTAATTTCTTTGGCCGGTTGAATGACGATCAAATCGTTTTTCGGAAGATCAGCACTCAGTGCCGGTTCGATGACATCTTGTGGTCGAACTGAAATACCGGCTTCCTGCAAGACACCGAAAACGGATGTCTCAAGCGTCTCGACTTTTGTTTGTCGACCATCCACCATGATCGTGACATCACGCGGATGGTCCATCATTACATAAAGCAGGCTCGCAACCAACAATAGGGTACAGCCGATTGTCATATACGTAATCGATCGAATCATGGAAGGCGGAAGACGCGTTTCGCGTTCTCAGTCGTCGCCTGTTCGACATCAGCGTACATCATCCCGCGCAACTGTGCGATTTCTTCCGCAACGAATCGGACATACGCCGGTTCATTTCGTTTTCCGCGATATGGCGTTGGTGTCAGATACGGACAGTCGGTCTCGACCAATAACCGGTCAAGCGGCACTTCTTGTGCGACGCGTTTAGGCATCTTCGCATTTTTGAACGTCACCGGTCCTCCGAGGGAAATGTAGAAATTCATTGCCAGGCAACGTGGTAACAGTTCTGCACTCATGCTATAGCTGTGTAAAATGCCACCGACTTCTTTTGCGTTTTCTTCTTCCAAGATGCGGAGCGTATCTTCTGTCGCCTCCCGGTTATGGATGACGATCGGTTTATTTTTTTGTTTCGCCAAGCGAATCTGCTTTCGAAACGTTGCGTCCTGAATATCCTTCGGAGAAGTATCCCAGTGGTAATCCAGTCCGATTTCTCCAAGGGCAACGACTTTCGGATGGTCCATTAAACGTTCCACCTTTTCATAGGCAGCATCGTCGAAATCAATCGAATCGACCGGATGCCATCCGATGACGGCGTAGAGATCATCATACTGTTCAACGAGTTCCATTGCCCGGTCAATCGTCTTATGATCAAAACCAACGACGATCATCGGAGATACACCGTTTGCGCGTGCCCGCTCAATCGTCTCATCGACATCTCCGTCAAACTGATCCGAGTTTAAATGTGTGTGTGTGTCAATCAACATACTATTCGACTCCTTCTTTCAAAAAAATGCCTGTGACATCGAGTCCACAGGCATCTGGATTATTTTACGCTTGCCCCGTTCGCCATCGTTGATGGTACGGTAGCTAATTCAAGTTTACCTGATTTCTCGGCAGCGAGCACCATTCCTTGCGACAATTCTCCCCGTAATGTGACCGGTTTTAAATTGGCGACGACGATGACTTTCCGACCGACTAAATCTTCCGGCTCATACCATTCAGCGATTCCTGAAACGATTTGTCGTGTTTCTTTCCCCATGTCGACCGTCAGCTTCAGCAATTTTTTTGCTTTTTTGATTTTTTCAGCTGTAACGACTTCTCCGACGCGTAACTCGATTTGGTCAAACACATCAATCGTCGTTTCCGGACGAACATCCGTGTCTGCCTCTTCGACTTCCGTCTCTTCTTCGACGCGCGCAGCAGAAGCTTGTTTCATCATCTCAACGATGGCTTCGACCTCTTCTTTCATATCGCGACGCGGGAAGATTGGTTCTGCCGTACCGACCTTCGTCCCCTCTTCAACAGTTGCGAACTGTTCAAGTGCTGTCCAGTCCATCGGTTGTCCTTCAAGACCGAGTTGACGGAAGATTTCTTTTGGCGAACGTGTCATAAACGGTTGTAACATGATTGCGACGTGGCGCAACGCACCAACCAGGTGGACCATCGATGAAGCGAGTTCTTTTGTTTTCGTTTCATCTTTTGCGAGTACCCACGGTTGTGTCTCATCGATGTATTTATTGGCACGGCTGATCAATTGCCAAATGTGCGATAAAGCAACCGAGAACTCCATGTGTTCCATCGAAGCTTCGACCTTCTCGACCGTTTCTTTGGCCAGTGTCGACAACGTTTCGTCAAACGGTGTCACGTTTCCGGCATACGTCGGAATGACGCCGTCGAAATACTTCGTGATCATCGCAATCGTCCGGTTGAGTAAGTTCCCCAGGTCATTCGCTAAATCAAAGTTCATCCGTTCGACGAATGCTTCCGGTGTGAACATCCCGTCTGAACCGAACGGTACTTCCCGAAGCAGGTAATAACGTAACGCATCGAGTCCGTACCGATCAATCATCGGAACCGGATCAACGACATTTCCTTTTGATTTCGACATCTTGCCGTCTTTCATCAACAACCAACCATGTGCAAACACTTGTTTTGGAAGTGGTAAGTCGAGTGCCATCAAGAGAGCAGGCCAGACGATTGTGTGGAAACGAACGATTTCTTTTCCGACGAGGTGGACATCAGCCGGCCAGTACTTATCAAAGTTTCCTTGGTCGTCTGTTCCGTATCCAAGTGACGAGATGTAGTTCGTTAACGCATCAACCCATACGTACACGACGTGTTTCGGATTGGACGGGACTTTGACACCCCAATCGAATGTCGTCCGGGAAACAGCAAGATCTTGTAAACCCGGTTTGATGAAGTTATTAATCATCTCATGTTTCCGTGATTCCGGTAAAATGAACGATGGATTTGCTTCATAATACTCTACTAAACGATCCGCATATTGACTGATTCGGAAGAAGTAACACTCTTCCCGGACAAGTTCGACCGGATGACCGCTGTCCGGACTTTTACCGTCGACGAGCTGTGATTCCGTATAATACGTCTCATCCGGAACAGAATACCAGCCTTCGTATTCTCCAAGATAAATATCACCTTTTTCGAGTAATGTCTCGAAAACGCGTTCAACGACTTCTTTATGACGTGGTTCTGTCGTCCGGATATAATCATCATAGGAAATATCAAGACGGTCCCATAAGACTTTGATTTGTTCAACGACACCATCGACGAACTCCTGCTCGGAAACGCCGGCTTCCTTCGCTTTTTCTTGAATTTTTTGTCCGTGCTCATCCGTTCCGGTTAAGTAACGGACATCAAATCCCTGAAGTCGTTTGTAACGCGCCATCGCGTCCCCTGCGACTGTCGTATAGGCGTGACCGATATGTAGCTTAGCGCTAGGATAGTAAATCGGTGTAGTGATATAAAATGTTTTTGCCATGATATTCCTCCGTTCTGTATTTCATTTCATTATTATACGCTGTTCTGCCGTCTGTGTCGAAACTCGTTTTTTGTCGAATCCAAACATTTTTTGACATCAGACATCGAATACCAAAAAAACACACTAAATAGTTTGATTTCCTTTAAAAAGGGAAAATCTATTAGTAAATCGTTTCATTTGTGGCTTTTTTGAGAAAAAAATGACATTTTGATTTCAAGCTATTCAGATTGGTTGACTACTTTTGGAAAGTTTAGTATTCTACATTCTATAGAAGTGATGTCGAATTTTGACGATTTTCCAAAAATAAAGAGAACCTAGACATCAGAGGAGGAACAACAAAATGAAATCAACAGGTATTGTACGTAAAGTAGATGAACTCGGACGGGTCGTTATTCCAATCGAACTTCGTCGTACTCTTCAAATTGCAGAGAAGGATGCTCTTGAGATTTATGTCGACAACGAGCAAATCATCCTTAAAAAATACAAACCAAACATGACTTGCCAAGTAACAGGCGAAGTATCAGACGATAACTTCAAATTAGCAGATGGTAAATTGATTCTCTCTCCAGATGGCGCACAACGTGTCCTCGTTGAGTTAAAAGATTTCCTCGACCGTCATTACGCTGGAAACGAATAAGTAAAAAGAAGCGATTCCAAATGGAGTCGCTTCTTTTTTTAGGATTCATGATAACGCAAATACAATTCCTGACGATCGAGTCCCCGTTCCTTCGCCACACGTTTTAAGGCAGCATTCGGCTTTTCACCTTGTTCGATATACCGCTCAATTTGTTGCAACGGATCCGCTTCCTGTTCCTCTTCCGCCGGCCGCTCCTCCGTCGAACCTTCGACGATGACAACGAACTCTCCCCGGACTTCTTCTCCGGCCCATTCAAGAGCTTCTGTCACAGAACCCCGTATATACTCTTCATACCGTTTTGTCAGTTCGCGGGCTAACGTCAGTTGACGATCCCCAAGTACATCCCGTAAGGCGCCTAACATCTCTTTAAGGCGATGCGGTGCTTCGTAGAAGATGAGGCTGCCTTTTTCATAACGGACGGTCTCAAGCGCCTCACGACGCTCTTTTTTCTTACGCGGTAAAAAACCATAGTATAAAAATCGTTCTGTCGCAAGACCTGAGGCGACGAGTGCCGTTAACGCGGCATTAGCTCCCGGTAAGACGACGACCGGAATGTCCTCGGCAATCGCTTCCCGAATCAAATCACCGCCCGGATCTGAGATTCCCGGCATCCCGGCATCCGATACCAGAGCAACCTGTTTTCCCGCATGCAGGTCGCCCAACAGCCGTGCCCCGCTGACCTGTTTGTTATGTTCATGATAGCTGACGAGTTTCGTGTCGATTTTAAAATGATTAAATAATTTCATCGTTTGCCGTGTATCCTCAGCCGCGACGAGATCGGACTCTTGTAAGATACGAACCGCGCGATAAGTCATGTCTTCGAGATTACCGATTGGTGTCGGTACGATGTACAAACCGGTTGTTTGTCCTTTAAAACTACTGGTTGCTTTCATGAGATGACCTCCCTCCTTGAATAAGTCGTTCTTTTTTAAGACGTGTCAATTGTTTAATGGCATACTCACGCTTTAAGGCTTCCGACTTTGTCGAAAATGTTTCTGTATATTCGAGTACGACCGGCAACCGGGCCCGGGTATACTTTGCACCTTGTCCATTGTTGTGTATCGCAATCCGCTTTTCGACATCAACTGCATATCCTGTGTAGAGACTGCCGTCCCGGCAACGGACGATGTAGATGGCATGTTCAGACATCAAACTGAGTCCGCATCTGCAATGTGTACGTATCGTCCGGTTCGTAGACGATGAAGGGAGGCAATACTTTCAGACCCGGTTTGGCATCTTTGATCCCTTCAATCAACAGCATGTTGGCTTCTTTTCCTTCTTTTGGGTAAACGAGTTGCATCCGCTTCGGTTCAAGCCGGTACTGACGCATCAAGGTGACGATATCGAGAAGACGCTCCGGTCGATGGACGAATGCTGTTTTTCCGCCTTGTTTCAAAAGATCTGCCGCTGACCGGATACAATCTTCAAGTGTACATAATACTTCATGCCGGGCGATTGTATAATGTTCACTTATGTTCCGGTTCGATGACTCATTTGCCAGGAAGTAAGGGGGATTACACGTGACGGCATCATACAGACCATACCCCAGTCGTTTACCGGCTTCCTTGACGTCACCTTCGATCATCTGCAGTTGGTCCTGTTTTTCATTCAGTTGAATACTGCGCTCGGCCATATCGACAAGACGGGGTTGAATTTCAAGCCCTGTGATCATCCCTTTCGTCCGATAAGACAAAAATAATGGAATCGCTCCATTACCGGCACATAAATCGACCAACTTCCCTTGTTGGATCGGTACCCAGGCGAACTGCGCCAGTAAGGTGGCATCCAAGGAGTAGGAAAATACGGTGGGGCTTTGAATGATTCGTCCTTCTTTTCCAAGCAGATGATCCAGTCGCTCATCTGATAATAGTTCAGGCATATCGTTCTTCCTTTCTGAAAAAAAGACTGACTCCTAGGAAGTCAGCCTCTCAATGTTTCGTTAACATGGACAAGCAGAACAGACAATCTCCGTCTTTACGGACTTGACCATAATGCAGGTTACAAATATGGAATCCTTCTTGATATAGTCGTCCTAGATTATCATAGCCAGCACCTGTACCGGCTTCCGCCTGCGCTTCTTCTGTAATCGGTTGTTGCTCATCGCGCTCTACCTTCTCACGGAGGTGATGATTCTCAAGATACAGATGTTGATTCTCCTCCATCATGTAAGCAAGCTGATCTTTCAAAACGCTCAGATGCTCAGTCAGCAAGTGAATCTGTTGCTCGATCGCATCAACACGCGTAATGATTTCTTTTTTATCGACTCTCTCCACGCGTATGCACCCCGTCATTCTTTTGGTCGTTTTTGTTTTACGGCACCGACAGACAGTAGTTCCTCCATCGAGTATGTCAGAACCCGCGAACGGTCTTTCAACTCAATTTGGACGATTTGATCGAGAATGTTCAGACCCACCACGCGTCCTTCACCTTCCGGAACAGTCAATCGTTTTCCGTAATCCGGTAAATCCCGTCGCATTTCTTCGTATGTGTCATTTTCATATTTTAAACAACACATCAAACGACCGCAGACACCAGAAATCTTCGTCGGATTCAAGGACAGATTTTGATCTTTCGCCATCTTGATTGAGACCGGTTCAAATTCACCTAAAAACGAAGAGCAACAAAGAACACGACCACACGGACCGATTCCCCCGAGTAACTTCGCTTCATCACGAACACCGATTTGTCGTAACTCAATGCGTGTCCGGAAAACAGCTGCCAAATCTTTGACGAGTTCCCGGAAATCGACACGACCTTCTGCCGTGAAGTAGAAAATGACTTTATTGCGATCAAATGTATATTCGACATCGACTAATTTCATATCGAGTTTGTGCTCACGAATTTTTTCCACACAAACAGCATGCGCATCAAGCGCTGCCATTTTATTTTCACGGACGATCATCGCATCTTTATCATCTGCGACCCGAAGAATGGATTTTAGTGGCAAGACCACATCTTCTTCGTCCATTTGTTTATCGGCAATGACCACTTCGCCATATTCAATGCCCCGTACTGTCTCAACGATGACGGACTGTCCTCGTGATAATGACTCTTGTCCAGGTGCAAAATAATAAATTTTGCCCGCTTCTTTAAAGCGAACGCCTACTACTTCTAGCATATCGCTCTACCCCTTCTGTAAGTCAAACATGAGACGCTCAACTGTTAATTGAGGATTAACATTTGCTTCGATCCGCTTAACGGCTGCGAGTACTGCCTGCAACCACCGCGTGATCGTCGTCTGACTTTTTCCACCCATTTGTTCCAGTAATGGCCGGCTGTTTGCATATGTGATCGTTTCCCATGACGGATTCAATTTGAGATGAAGAACATCTTCAAAGAAACAGGTCACGAGTTCCAGACCAATTCGTGCATCTTGCCGATTTTTAAATTGACTCATCCATTTTTCCTGGACAAACAACGGTAAATCCGCCGGACGATTCGCTAATTCCTCCATCAATTGTACCACTGACACTCGCGCATTTACAAACCAGTCTTCGACTAATGCCTGTTCCGCATCCTCTATTTTCGGATAGACCCGGGCAGCCAGTTGCGTTAATTCGTTATCCCGTCCCGTTTTTTCGGATAAGACTTGTCCGATTAACAAACGATCTGCCGGACGAAAACTTAATAATTGCCCCCGTGAACGAATCGTCGGCAACAATAACTGCGGCTGATTCGTAATTAAAATCGCTATTTTTCCGGCACCCGGCTCTTCAAAGAACTTCAACAGACTGTTGGCTGCCTGGGGTGTCATTTTATGCGACTGTGTCACGACATAGATTTGCCGGTCGCCTTCAAGACCCCGTAACGATAGATCATGCATCAACTGCTGAATCTGTTCTTTCTTAATGGTGGCTCCGTCCGGTTCGATTTGATAGTAGTCGACCAGGTTGCCGCTATCCATACGGCGGCAACTCCGGCAAGTTTGACATGGTTCAATTTGATTACGCCGTTCGCAAAACAGGCTCTTGGCGAACAACTGAGCCGCCTCTAAAAGAAGCGGCTCATAGTCCCCCGTAAAGATATAAGCGTGGTTAATACGATTCGTCTGTAACGAGTTACGCAAAATCGTCGCGATGACCGATTGAGTTTGTTCTAGTTCATGAAATGTCTGCATTAGAATTGATAAAACCCTTCGATTGGTAAGACGAATACTGTCGCCCCGCCTACCTGTACTTCGACTGGGTATGGGATGTATGAATCGGCATGACCGCCCATCGGTGAAATAGGTGAGACCATTTGTTCCCGGCTCGAACAATTCTTTTTAATCAAACGCATTAAATCATCCAATCGTTCGCTTTGGACACCAATCATGAACGTCGTATTTCCTTCTTTGAGAAAACCGCCTGTCGTCGCAAGTTTCGTTGCCCGAAAATCGTGTTCGACCAATGCTTCTGCTAAACGTAGGCTATCTTTATCTTGAACAATCGTAATGACCATTTTCATGATAATCTCTCCCTTTTTTTTAAATACGCCAGAGCATCCTGACATAATGTCGTTTGTAATGCTTCAATCGATTGAG
The DNA here is from genome assembly GCF_049942815.1 of Exiguobacterium sp. R-39. Lineage (NCBI taxonomy): Bacteria > Bacillati > Bacillota > Bacilli > Caryophanales > Exiguobacterium > Exiguobacterium sp. R-39. The sequence continues at coordinate 42,327 of NZ_CP187965.1, read as the reverse complement.
TTGCATCAACCAGCTGAATTCGTTCTGGTTCCTGTTCCGCTAACGTCAGGAACCCTCCATACACCCGTTGGCGGAATGCGTCATCACGTTGTTCGATTCGATCCAGTGTCCCACGGTCCATCATCCGTTGCTTTGAATCTGCGACTGACAAGTTGAACAGATACGTGCGATCCGGTGTGAGATGGTTGGTGGCCTGTTGATTAATGGAACGAACCTGTTCAATCGAATATCCGAGTCCATATCCTTGATACGCAATCGATGCATCGATGAATCGATCGCATAAAACGACTTTTCCGGCAGCAAGAGCGGGGCGAATCAGTTCATTGACATGTTGTGCCCGAGACGCCGCATACAGGAGAATTTCCGTCATCTCATCCATCTCTTGAAAGTCGGGATTTAAGATCAGTGATCGAATCTCATTTCCGATTCGTGTACCACCGGGCTCACGTGTTATCACGATATCATATCCTTCAGCCGTTAAACGATCTGCAAGTAACTGCAACTGGGTCGTTTTCCCGGCACCATCTGGTCCTTCGACCGTAATAAATGTTCCTGTCATTCTATAATTCCTTCCTGTATCACACGCAATTTCCCCTGTTGGAGAAACTCACCGCCTTGCAGATGAATCGATGTGTTTGTATAGTATTCAATCATTTTAATATGTTCTGCTATAATCCGTTCTCCCCGCAATAGTAAAGGTATACCAGGTGGATAGGGGATGATGGTTTCAAGTGAAACCAATCCGACTGCTTTTTCAAAAGTCTGCTCGACTGCCTGGGCGTATTCCAATTGGTCAAGTGGATAAGCCAGGGACGATACCTTTATTTTACCCATAATCGGTTGTTCCATATACCTTTTATCTGGAATTCCTTCTGCTTTCAGGAACTCGACGGTTAATTGGATCTGATGGATCCAGGCATCCCGTTCAAATGGTTCGATGATTCGTAGCGGTAAAATGCACACGACGTTTGCTCCCAGAGCAAATTCAGCATCAAGTCCTTGATCTGCTAGTGCCTCCAACAACTGACTTCCGGAATACGGTTCACAGGAAAGCACCATCCGTGACCAATCATCAAACGTAAATGCCGTCATACCTGTCCGTTGGTTGATTTGCTGATGAAGGAATTCGTGACTAGTCCGAACAGATTTCATGTAGGAAACCGTCCAACGTTCGCGGTAATCACGGGCAAAGTCCAGTGAAGCCATCAACAGATAAGACGGACTGGATGTTTGAAATGCCTGAAGGGCCCGCATCAATCGTCTTCGTTCATCCTCCGTAAATCGTTCATGAATCCACGCCCCCATTGTCAGAGCAGGTAATGTCTTATGTGCTGATTGAACCACGGCGGTTGCACCAAGTTCAAATGCCGAACGGACACCAAACGCTTCACCGAAATGAGCGCCATGGGCTTCATCAATCAGTAACGGTATATTGGATGATTTTGTGATCCGAACCAACTCTTCGATTCGAGCAGTTTCACCATAATAAGTCGGTGATGTTAAAAATACGGCTGTACCTCCAGGAAAAACAGTTAAGGACTCCTTTAATGTTTCACGTGAAACATTCCCACTGATACCCGTTACCGGATCCCTTTCTGGTTCGAGTAAAATTGGTGATAAGCCCAACCATTCCATCGCATTAAAGACCGATTTATGTGAATTACGCTGAACATATATCCGGTCTCCCCTTTGTGAGACAGCAGCCAACATCGCCCAATTCCCGACCGTCGATCCGTTGATCAAAAAATGACTATCTGATGCCCCATAAATTCGGCGCAATAAAAGCTTGGCTTCATAAATGGCTTCTTCCGGATGATGAAAATCATCCAGACCACGCAACTCCGTTTTATCCCATTCAAAAAAAGAAGGTAATCCCTCAACTAATGTTCCATTCTTATGCCCCGGAACATGCCAGGAAGTAGCTTTTCTCTCTACATGAGCACCAAGTGCTTCAATAATTGGCATACGACCTTCCATATTTTCCAGTCCTTTCTTAATCCAAACTACAAAAAGACCGACCTGCAAAATGCAGATCGGTCCTTCACTTGCCTGGCAACGTCCTATCCTCACAGGGGGAAGCCCCCAACTACTTTCGGCGTTCAAGTGCTTAACTTCCGTGTTCGGCATGGGAACGGGTGTGACCACTTGGCTATCGTCACCAGACGACGGGCTCGCGCCCTCAAAACTGAAGTCATCAACAATGCATCTGCTAGAACAAGGCCTCGACCGATTAGTATCACTCAGCTCCGCATGTCGCCATGCTTCCACCCGTGACCTATCTACCTCATCGTCTCTGAGGGGTCTTTCTTGATTACTCAAAGGGAAATCTCATCTTGGAGGGGGCTTCATGCTTAGATGCTTTCAGCATTTATCCCGTCCGCACGTAGCTACCCAGCGATGCTCCTGGCGGAACAACTGGTACACCAGCGGTGCGTCCATCCCGGTCCTCTCGTACTAAGGACAGCTCTCCTCAAATTTCCTGCGCCCACGACGGATAGGGACCGAACTGTCTCACGACGTTCTGAACCCAGCTCGCGTACCGCTTTAATGGGCGAACAGCCCAACCCTTGGGACCTACTCCAGCCCCAGGATGCGATGAGCCGACATCGAGGTGCCAAACCTCCCCGTCGATGTGGACTCTTGGGGGAGATCAGCCTGTTATCCCCAGGGTAGCTTTTATCCGTTGAGCGATGGCCCTTCCATGCGGAACCACCGGATCACTAAGCCCGACTTTCGTCCCTGCTCGACTTGTAGGTCTCGCAGTCAAGCTCCCTTCTGCCTTTGCGCTCTACGAATGATTTCCAACCATTCTGAGGGAACCTTTGGGCGCCTCCGTTACTGTTTAGGAGGCGACCGCCCCAGTCAAACTACCCGCCTGACACGGTCCTCCAGCCGGATGACGGCTGCGAGTTAGAGACTCTATGCATGAAGGGCGGTATCCCAAGGGTGACTCCTCCGAAGCTGGCGCTCCGGTCTCGACGTCTCCCGCCTATCCTGTACATCATGCACAAAGCCTCAATATCAGGCTGTAGTAAAGCTCCATGGGGTCTTTCCGTCCTGTCGCGGGTAACCTGCATCTTCACAGGTACTATGATTTCACCGGGTCTCTCGTTGAGACAGTGCCCAAATCGTTACGCCTTTCGTGCGGGTCGGAACTTACCCGACAAGGAATTTCGCTACCTTAGGACCGTTATAGTTACGGCCGCCGTTTACTGGGGCTTCGGTTCAAAGCTTCGCTTGCGCTAACCCATCCCCTTAACCTTCCAGCACCGGGCAGGCGTCAGCCCCTATACGTCATCTTGCGATTTAGCAGAGACCTGTGTTTTTGCTAAACAGTCGTTTGGGCCTATTCACTGCGGCTCTACTCATGTAGAGCGTCCCTTCTCCCGAAGTTACGGGACCATTTTGCCGAGTTCCTTAACGAGAGTTATCCCGCGCGTCTTAGAATTCTCATCCCGCCTACCTGTGTCGGTTTACGGTACTGGCACCTTCCACCTCACTAGAGGCTTTTCTTGGCAGTGTGAAATCGTGACCTTCGTCCCTACGGGACTCCGCATCGTTCCTCGACTTTGGTGCCTGACGGATTTGCCAATCAGACGGTCTCGAAACTTACACATGCACTTCCATCCGCATGCGTCACTATCCTCCTGCGTCCCCCCATTGTTCAAACGGTGGATCGGTGGTACAGGAATATCAACCTGTTATCCATCGCCTACGCCTTTCGGCCTCGGCTTAGGTCCAGACTAACCCTGAGCGGACGAGCCTTCCTCAGGAAACCTTGGGCTTTCGACGGAGGGGATTCTCACCCCTCTTTTCGCTACTCACACCGGCATTCTCACTTCCAAACGCTCCACTGCTCCTTCCGGTACAGCTTCACAGCGGTTTGGAACGCTCCCCTACCATTCCTTACGGAATCCGCAGCTTCGGTGGTATGTTTAGCCCCGTTACATTTTCGGCGCGGCGCCACTCGACTAGTGAGCTATTACGCACTCTTTGAATGGTGGCTGCTTCTAAGCCAACATCCTAGCTGTCTAGGCAGCGCCACATCCTTTTCCACTTAACATACACTTTGGGACCTTAGCTGGCGGTCTGGGCTGTTTCCCTCTTGACTACGGATCTTATCACTCGCAGTCTGACTCCCGAGTATAAGTTGCCGGCATTCGGAGTTTAACTGAATTCGGTAACCCTGTGGGGGCCCCTAGTCCAATCAGTGCTCTACCTCCGGAACTCTCAACCTCGAGGCTAGCCCTAAAGCTATTTCGGGGAGAACCAGCTATCTCCAGGTTCGATTGGCATTTCACCGCTACCCACACCTCATCCCCGCACTTTTCAACGTGCGTGGGTTCGGACCTCCAGTCAGTGTTACCTGACCTTCATCCTGGACATGGGTAGATCACCTGGTTTCGGGTCTACGACAACGCACTATGGCGCCCTATTCAGACTCGCTTTCGCTACGGCTCCGCCTCATCAGCTTAACCTCGCGCGCTATCGTAACTCGCCGGTTCATTCTACAAAAGGCACGCCATCACCCATTAACGGGCTCTGACTACTTGTAGGCATACGGTTTCAGGATCTATTTCACTCCCCTTCCGGGGTGCTTTTCACCTTTCCCTCACGGTACTGGTTCACTATCGGTCACTAGGGAGTATTTAGCCTTGGGAGATGGTCCTCCCGGATTCCGACGGGGTTTCACGTGTCCCGCCGTACTCAGGATCCACTCTGGAGGGAAAACAGTTTCAGCTACAGGGCTGTCACCTTCTTCGGCCGGCCTTTCCAGGTCGTTCACCTACTGTCTTCCTTTTTGACTCCGTATAGAGTGTCCTACAA
>NZ_CP187965.1:0-35000 GCF_049942815.1 Exiguobacterium sp. R-39 | reverse complement strand
AGCTAAGGGTGCATAATAAGTGCGGTCGAGAGGACTTGAACCTCCACAGTGTTGCCACCACTAGGCCCTCAACCTAGCGCGTCTACCATTCCGCCACGACCGCAAATTATGCTATTTGATGTTTCTTATATGAAAAAATTGGAGCGGAAGACGGGATTCGAACCCGCGACCCCGACCTTGGCAAGGTCGTATTCTACCACTGAACTACTTCCGCATAAATATAAATGGTACGGGTGAAGGGACTTGAACCCCCACGTCAAAGACACTAGATCCTAAATCTAGCGCGTCTACCAATTCCGCCACACCCGCATAAAAAAATGGTGTGTCATGCAGGATTCGAACCTGCGACCCTCTGATTAAAAGTCAGATGCTCTACCAACTGAGCTAATGACACAAATAGTATGAAGTTAAAAATAAAATGGGGCGACTGATGGGAATTGAACCCACGAATGCCGGAATCACAATCCGGTGCGTTAACCACTTCGCCACAACCGCCATATTAAGATGGTGCCGGCAACAGGAGTCGAACCCGCGACCTACTGATTACAAGTCAGTTGCTCTACCAGCTGAGCTACACCGGCAGGTGTAATGGTGGCTTTGGACGGAATCGAACCGCCGACACGAGGATTTTCAGTCCTCTGCTCTACCGACTGAGCTACAAAGCCATACTAAAAAGTTTCGGTAAATAAAAATGGCGGTCCTGACGGGATTCGAACCCGCGATCTCCTGCGTGACAGGCAGGCATGTTAACCGCTACACCACAGGACCGTGGTAACTTGACGACTTCTATAATACTATATCAATCAGTCAAAATTGTCAAATACTTTATTAAAAAAGTATGCCTGGCAACGTCCTATCCTCACAGGGGGAAGCCCCCAACTACTTTCGGCGTTCAAGTGCTTAACTTCCGTGTTCGGCATGGGAACGGGTGTGACCACTTGGCTATCGTCACCAGACGACGGGCTCGCGCCCTCAAAACTGAAGTCATCAACAATGCATCTGCTAGAACAAGGCCTCGACCGATTAGTATCACTCAGCTCCGCATGTCGCCATGCTTCCACCCGTGACCTATCTACCTCATCGTCTCTGAGGGGTCTTTCTTGATTACTCAAAGGGAAATCTCATCTTGGAGGGGGCTTCATGCTTAGATGCTTTCAGCATTTATCCCGTCCGCACGTAGCTACCCAGCGATGCTCCTGGCGGAACAACTGGTACACCAGCGGTGCGTCCATCCCGGTCCTCTCGTACTAAGGACAGCTCTCCTCAAATTTCCTGCGCCCACGACGGATAGGGACCGAACTGTCTCACGACGTTCTGAACCCAGCTCGCGTACCGCTTTAATGGGCGAACAGCCCAACCCTTGGGACCTACTCCAGCCCCAGGATGCGATGAGCCGACATCGAGGTGCCAAACCTCCCCGTCGATGTGGACTCTTGGGGGAGATCAGCCTGTTATCCCCAGGGTAGCTTTTATCCGTTGAGCGATGGCCCTTCCATGCGGAACCACCGGATCACTAAGCCCGACTTTCGTCCCTGCTCGACTTGTAGGTCTCGCAGTCAAGCTCCCTTCTGCCTTTGCGCTCTACGAATGATTTCCAACCATTCTGAGGGAACCTTTGGGCGCCTCCGTTACTGTTTAGGAGGCGACCGCCCCAGTCAAACTACCCGCCTGACACGGTCCTCCAGCCGGATGACGGCTGCGAGTTAGAGACTCTATGCATGAAGGGCGGTATCCCAAGGGTGACTCCTCCGAAGCTGGCGCTCCGGTCTCGACGTCTCCCGCCTATCCTGTACATCATGCACAAAGCCTCAATATCAGGCTGTAGTAAAGCTCCATGGGGTCTTTCCGTCCTGTCGCGGGTAACCTGCATCTTCACAGGTACTATGATTTCACCGGGTCTCTCGTTGAGACAGTGCCCAAATCGTTACGCCTTTCGTGCGGGTCGGAACTTACCCGACAAGGAATTTCGCTACCTTAGGACCGTTATAGTTACGGCCGCCGTTTACTGGGGCTTCGGTTCAAAGCTTCGCTTGCGCTAACCCATCCCCTTAACCTTCCAGCACCGGGCAGGCGTCAGCCCCTATACGTCATCTTGCGATTTAGCAGAGACCTGTGTTTTTGCTAAACAGTCGTTTGGGCCTATTCACTGCGGCTCTACTCATGTAGAGCGTCCCTTCTCCCGAAGTTACGGGACCATTTTGCCGAGTTCCTTAACGAGAGTTATCCCGCGCGTCTTAGAATTCTCATCCCGCCTACCTGTGTCGGTTTACGGTACTGGCACCTTCCACCTCACTAGAGGCTTTTCTTGGCAGTGTGAAATCGTGACCTTCGTCCCTACGGGACTCCGCATCGTTCCTCGACTTTGGTGCCTGACGGATTTGCCAATCAGACGGTCTCGAAACTTACACATGCACTTCCATCCGCATGCGTCACTATCCTCCTGCGTCCCCCCATTGTTCAAACGGTGGATCGGTGGTACAGGAATATCAACCTGTTATCCATCGCCTACGCCTTTCGGCCTCGGCTTAGGTCCAGACTAACCCTGAGCGGACGAGCCTTCCTCAGGAAACCTTGGGCTTTCGACGGAGGGGATTCTCACCCCTCTTTTCGCTACTCACACCGGCATTCTCACTTCCAAACGCTCCACTGCTCCTTCCGGTACAGCTTCACAGCGGTTTGGAACGCTCCCCTACCATTCCTTACGGAATCCGCAGCTTCGGTGGTATGTTTAGCCCCGTTACATTTTCGGCGCGGCGCCACTCGACTAGTGAGCTATTACGCACTCTTTGAATGGTGGCTGCTTCTAAGCCAACATCCTAGCTGTCTAGGCAGCGCCACATCCTTTTCCACTTAACATACACTTTGGGACCTTAGCTGGCGGTCTGGGCTGTTTCCCTCTTGACTACGGATCTTATCACTCGCAGTCTGACTCCCGAGTATAAGTTGCCGGCATTCGGAGTTTAACTGAATTCGGTAACCCTGTGGGGGCCCCTAGTCCAATCAGTGCTCTACCTCCGGAACTCTCAACCTCGAGGCTAGCCCTAAAGCTATTTCGGGGAGAACCAGCTATCTCCAGGTTCGATTGGCATTTCACCGCTACCCACACCTCATCCCCGCACTTTTCAACGTGCGTGGGTTCGGACCTCCAGTCAGTGTTACCTGACCTTCATCCTGGACATGGGTAGATCACCTGGTTTCGGGTCTACGACAACGCACTATGGCGCCCTATTCAGACTCGCTTTCGCTACGGCTCCGCCTCATCAGCTTAACCTCGCGCGCTATCGTAACTCGCCGGTTCATTCTACAAAAGGCACGCCATCACCCATTAACGGGCTCTGACTACTTGTAGGCATACGGTTTCAGGATCTATTTCACTCCCCTTCCGGGGTGCTTTTCACCTTTCCCTCACGGTACTGGTTCACTATCGGTCACTAGGGAGTATTTAGCCTTGGGAGATGGTCCTCCCGGATTCCGACGGGGTTTCACGTGTCCCGCCGTACTCAGGATCCACTCTGGAGGGAAAACAGTTTCAGCTACAGGGCTGTCACCTTCTTCGGCCGGCCTTTCCAGGTCGTTCGCCTACTGTCTTCCTTTTTGACTCCGTATAGAGTGTCCTACAACCCCGGAGAGCATGCTCTCCGGTTTGGGCTGTTCCCGTTTCGCTCGCCGCTACTCAGGGAATCGCATTTGCTTTCTCTTCCTCCGGGTACTTAGATGTTTCAGTTCCCCGGGTCTGCCTCACGCTACACTATGTATTCATGTAACATGTCCCATCCCATTACGGATGGTGGGTTCCCCCATTCGGAAATCCTCGGATCAAAGCATACTTACTGCTCCCCGAAGCATATCGCTGTTCGTCGCGTCCTTCATCGGCTCCTAGTGCCAAGGCATCCACCGTACGCCCTTCATACCTTGATCTAGCATTTTGGTATTCTAAGAACACACGTCTAATGACATGGTTATAAAAATTTGATGTCTTGTTGATGTCTTCAGTTTTCAAGGTGCGAGTGTCTCTTGCGAGACTGAGAGACGAGCTCTCAAAACTGAACGATGGGCATGTCCCGTAAGGGACGTTTTCCTTAGAAAGGAGGTGATCCAGCCGCACCTTCCGATACGGCTACCTTGTTACGACTTCACCCCAATCATCTACCCCACCTTCGACGGCTGGCTCCTTGCGGTTACCTCACCGGCTTCGGGTGTTGCAAACTCTCGTGGTGTGACGGGCGGTGTGTACAAGACCCGGGAACGTATTCACCGCAGTATGCTGACCTGCGATTACTAGCGATTCCGACTTCATGCAGGCGAGTTGCAGCCTGCAATCCGAACTGGGAACGGCTTTCTGGGATTGGCTCCACCTCGCGGTCTCGCTGCCCTTTGTACCGTCCATTGTAGCACGTGTGTAGCCCAACTCATAAGGGGCATGATGATTTGACGTCATCCCCACCTTCCTCCGGTTTGTCACCGGCAGTCTCCCTAGAGTGCCCAACTAAATGCTGGCAACTAAGGATAGGGGTTGCGCTCGTTGCGGGACTTAACCCAACATCTCACGACACGAGCTGACGACAACCATGCACCACCTGTCACCCTTGTCCCCGAAGGGAAAACTTGATCTCTCAAGCGGTCAAGGGGATGTCAAGAGTTGGTAAGGTTCTTCGCGTTGCTTCGAATTAAACCACATGCTCCACCGCTTGTGCGGGTCCCCGTCAATTCCTTTGAGTTTCAGCCTTGCGGCCGTACTCCCCAGGCGGAGTGCTTAATGCGTTAGCTTCAGCACTGAGGGGCGGAAACCCCCCAACACCTAGCACTCATCGTTTACGGCGTGGACTACCAGGGTATCTAATCCTGTTTGCTCCCCACGCTTTCGCGCCTCAGCGTCAGTTACAGACCAAAGAGTCGCCTTCGCCACTGGTGTTCCTCCACATCTCTACGCATTTCACCGCTACACATGGAATTCCACTCTTCTCTTCTGTACTCAAGCCTTCCAGTTTCCAATGACCCTCCCCGGTTGAGCCGGGGGCTTTCACATCAGACTTAAAAGGCCGCCTGCGCGCGCTTTACGCCCAATAATTCCGGACAACGCTTGCCACCTACGTATTACCGCGGCTGCTGGCACGTAGTTAGCCGTGGCTTTCTCGCAAGGTACCGTCAAGGTACGAGCATTACCTCTCGTACTTGTTCTTCCCTTACAACAGAGTTTTACGATCCGAAAACCTTCATCACTCACGCGGCGTTGCTCCATCAGACTTTCGTCCATTGTGGAAGATTCCCTACTGCTGCCTCCCGTAGGAGTCTGGGCCGTGTCTCAGTCCCAGTGTGGCCGATCACCCTCTCAGGTCGGCTATGCATCGTCGCCTTGGTGGGCCATTACCCCACCAACTAGCTAATGCACCGCAAGGCCATCCCAAGGTGACGCCGGAGCGCCTTTCATCATCAGACCATGCGGTCTGAAGAACTATTCGGTATTAGCTCCGATTTCTCGGAGTTATCCCAATCCTTGGGGCAGGTTCCTTACGTGTTACTCACCCGTCCGCCGCTCATTCCCTTCACTTCCCTCCGAAGAGTTCCGTGAGCTTCCTGCGCTCGACTTGCATGTATTAGGCACGCCGCCAGCGTTCGTCCTGAGCCAGGATCAAACTCTCCATAAAGTGTTTGACTTGCTCGTTGTTGTGACTAGATGTCACATTGACGAAGCTTGCGCTTCATTCATTGTTTGTATCCGAAGATACGTTTTTTGCCTCATCGTTCAGTTTTCAAAGTTCGTCCGCGCCTGTTTTGGCGACTCAATTAGAATACCAAGTCTGAAACAATAAGTCAACAACTTTTTGAAAGAAATTTTTTCTTGTTTCCGGCAGTGCGCTCATCCTCTTAAGGACAAGAATTAATATACCACGATAATTACAACCTGACAACTCTTTTATTAAATTAATTTTAAAAAGAAGATAAAAGAAGGCTACCTCCCCATTACTAGGCGGTAGCCTTCCTCTTTTTTCATTATAAGCGAACAGTCGGTAGCGAGACACGTCGTTTCTTCGCTTCTCTAATATAGAAGTAATAAACGGATTCAGCCAGCTTCATTTGAGCTTCGAGATCACCGTAGTCATCGTAACTGATTTCAAGCAAACGGCGTTTCATCAAGTAGTTTTCTTGTGCCTGCGCCAGTTCCCGAAGAAAACGTTCATCATATTCGCTCCGGATTTTTTTCCGAAACCAATTCATAACTCGCGTCTTCCCTCCATGGCACGGGATAACGTTACTTCATCCGCGTACTCTAAATCACCACCGACCGGAAGACCATGGGCAATCCGGGTAACACGAATACCCGTCGGTTTCAGCAGTCGGGAAAGATACATGGCTGTCGCTTCCCCTTCAATGTTCGGATTCGTTGCCAAAATGATTTCTGTAATGGCTTCATCCGCCTGCAAGCGCGTCAATAAGCTCGATACATTGATATCTTCAGGACCGATTCCTTCCATTGGACTGATTGCCCCGTGTAAGACATGGTACAACCCTTGATAGTCCCGCATCTTTTCCATCGCGATGACATCCCGTGAATCTTGAACGACACAAACGATTGTCCGGTTACGGTGTTTATCAGAACAGACGTAACATGGATCTTTATCTGTGATATTCCCACAAATGCTGCAGTACGAAATATCACGCTTTGCGCTTACAAGGGCCTTTCCGAACATCAGCACATCGTCTTCTTCCATATCAAGGACATGGAACGCAAGACGGACAGCCGTTTTCGGACCGATTCCTGGTAACTTCGTAAAACTTTCGATTAAGCGGCTGATTGCTTCAGGATATTGCAATTCGTTTCCCCCTACAGTTTAAAACATTCCCGGCATGTTCATTCCTTGTGTAAATTTACCCATCTTACTCGAAACGAGTTCATCCACTTTTTTCAAAGCATCATTCGTAGCCGCTAGAACGAGATCTTGAATCATCTCAACATCGTCCGGATCAACGACTTCTTCTTTAATGATGACATCGATGATATTTTTATGACCATCTGCTACGACTGAGACCATTTCGCCACCGGCCGTTCCTGTCACCGTCAAGTCCTTTAACTCTTCTTGCGCTTTCGCCATATCTTTTTGCATCTTTTGCATTTGTTTCATCATATTGTTCATATTCCCCATACCACGCATAATTCTTCCTCCTCTAACTGAAATTAGTCTTCGAATTCTACGATATCACCAAATCGTCCGAGCGTCTCGGACAACAATCGATCTTCTTCCGATTCGACTGCCACTTCTTTCTCTTCTATATTACTACTATTTCGTTTCGCAACAAACTCTGCTTTTAGTTCTTTCCAGTCATTATCGAGAATCGCAAGAATTTGACGTTTGACGCCACAGACCTCAAACAACGCTTCTTCAATGACGAAACGCGTCCGTTCGTTGGTCATGACCTGTTCAAAGTGCCATCCTTTTCCGTTATCGAATTCAATCAGCAACGTATCCTCTGAGCACAAGACCGGTTTACTTTCGTGTACCAAAGAATAAATCGGACCATCTTGTTTCAGAATCAATTTCAAAATGGCATCCCAACGTTCTTGAATCTCAAGAAGCTGCGTCTTCTCTGCACGGCTCAACATTTGCCGAATTCTTTCCTTCGCAATCCGTACTGTCGGTCGGGCTTGTTTTCGCTTAACGGGCTGTTGGGCAGGGGCTCCTTCGGCAGCCGGGACTCCGGTCACTTTTAACTGATGCATCTGTTCCTTCAGTTCCCGTACCTCTTGTTGCAAACTTTGCATGATTTGTCCTGTCGTCCGTCCTTGTTCCGCGATCTGAATGAACGCAATCTCGACTAGAACACGGGGATGGTTCGTCAAACGCATCTGCTGCTGGCAGTCATGTAACTGTTCAATGACGTGGAAACATGTTTCTGTCTCGATCGTCTCGACGAATGTCTTGAACGCTTCCGTCGGTCGAGCCCGTTCCAGTAAATCAACTGCTGTCGGAGACGTTTTGAGTAGCAATGTATCACGATAGAAAAACACCAAATCTTCAACGAAACGCTTTAAGTCTTTTCCTGCACGTTGCATTTTTTCAAGCGTCTGCAACAACTGGTCGACTTGATGAGCTTGCAGGGCATTGGCGACCGCGAGCAATGCTTCATCCTCGACCGCACCCGTCACTTCTAATACGGCATCATCATTTAAGTCTCCATTTGAAAAGGCAACTGCTTGATCGAGCAGACTTAATGCATCCCGCATTCCGCCATCCGCAGCCCGGGCAATCAATCGTAACGCCGTTTCCGTGTAGCCGATCGTTTGATCCGACAAGATGTACTGCATCCGTTCCATTAATTGATCCACTTCATGCCGTTTCACATCAAAACGTTGGCAACGTGAAATAATCGTCGCCGGAATTTTATGCGGTTCTGTCGTTGCCAGGATGAAAATCGCATGTGCCGGCGGTTCTTCCAATGTTTTTAATAACGCATTGAAGGCACCGGTCGATAACATATGGACTTCATCGATGATATACACTTTGTACGCTGCTTCCGATGGCGGATATTTGACCTTATCCCGGATTTCACGGATTTCATCAACACCGTTGTTGGACGCGGCATCGATTTCAAATACATCAGGACTTGATCCTTCTGTAATCGCCCGACATGTCGGACATTCGTTGCATGGTTCATTTACAGGCGCTTTTTCACAGTTGATTGCCTTCGCAATGATTTTTGCCAGACTTGTTTTCCCCGTCCCCCGTGGTCCAGAGAACAGATAGGCATGTGACATCCGTTCTTCCATCAAGGCGTTTTGAATCGTCCGGGTAATGTGGGCCTGTCCGACGACTTCATCAAAACGTTGCGGCCGGTACACCCGATATAATGCTTGATAGGCCAAGTTTGCGCCTCCTCTATTTATAATCCTCTTTCTATTCTACCTAAAAAAGTCTACAACCGGAACCGGCTGTAGACTTGTTATCTAAAATTAAACTGCCGCGCACCATATTCTGAAATAGGTTCAACATGCGTTACTCACGCAGCCTGCTCAGTCCAAGCACTCCTGCGGCACACAGAGAGCACCACTTAAGGCTGCTTCCTTCCGGACCTGACCTGGTTCATGGGTATCTGTTGCGCAGGACTCAAACGTCAACGCTACTTACGTAAGGCAGACCACACCAATCCTATCCCTCGATATGGAATTCAGTCTCGCTATAGCGGATTGCGAGTGACAGGGAACCGCTACATCCCCACCTAGCACGGCAAATGGTTTATCGTATTTTAGTGGCACTTGTTTCGAGTGCTTTTTCATTATACTGTTTCATCGGTCCCGTTGCAACCCATTGCCCGTTTCTGTTGTTTCTTTTTCGCCCGAAGCTCCCGGAAAAATGTAGTCAGCATCTCGCCACACTCCTGTTCAAGGACACCACCTGTCAATTGTGACACATGATTGAACCGGTCATCCTGAACCAGATTCATCAACGTTCCGCAACAGCCGCCTTTCGGATCGACCGCTCCGAAGATGACGTGTTCGATCCGCGACAGCATGATGGCTCCGGCACACATCGGACAAGGTTCGAGTGTCACATAGAGTTCGCATCCTTCGAGACGCCAGTTGGCGAGCTTCCTGCAGGCTTCTTCGATCGCTAACAGCTCTGCATGCGCCGTCGCCTGATGATTCGTTTCCCGGTGGTTATAACCGGTCGCGATCACCTCATCCCCTTTAACAATGACACAACCAATCGGGACTTCTCCGATGGCTTTTGCTTTTTTTGCTTCCTCAATGGCAAGGTGCATATAGTGTTCATGCCGTTCCATCATCACACTTCCTATCTTTACAAAAATTCTCTCCGGGAAACTTCGGCAGGTGCCCCTGCTTTGTGCTAAAATATAAATTGCACTTTGCTGAACGGAGGGTAATTGAATATGTTCATAACGGTTGAAGGACCCATTGGTGTTGGAAAAACTTCACTTGCTAACGCCATCAGTCACCATTTCTCATTTTCTATGTTACGCGAAATCGTCGAAGAAAATCCCTTTCTTGGAAAGTTCTATGAAGACATTGAAGAATGGAGTTTCCAAACGGAAATGTTCTTCCTGTGTAATCGCTTTAAGCAACTCGATGATATCGAACGTCACTATCTCAGTAAGCAACGCTCTGTCGTCGCTGATTATCATATCTTTAAAAATCTTATTTTTGCCCATCGTTCTCTGAAAGTCGAGCACCTCGATAAGTACGAACAAATCTATTCGATCCTGACAACGGATATGCCTAAACCGGATGCCGTCATTTATTTAGATGCAAGCATCGACACATTGATGAAACGTGTTGCTTTACGAGGACGTGAGATTGAAGAAAACATGTCACGTGCTTACCTCGAACAACTGGCAGCTGATTACGAAACGTTCGTCACGGATTATCAATTCAAACATCCGGAAGTGAAAGTCATCCGTTTCAACGGAGATGAACTCGACTTCGTCAAACGTCCGGAAGATTTAGAATATGTCCTGACAAAGATCCGCAATGAATTATATGAAGGAGCGAACCACGCATGAACTCGAAGTTACGCGAAAAGTACAACATCCCGGCAGACGCCGTCATCACGATCGGCGGAATGGTCGGTATCGGTAAATCGACGATTACAAACGGTCTAGCAGACTCACTTGGTTTCCGGACATCTCTTGAAAAAGTCGATACGAACCCTTACCTCGACAAATTTTATCATGATTTCGAGCGGTGGAGCTTCCACTTACAAATTTACTTCCTTGCTGAACGCTTTAAGGAACAAAAGAAAATCTTCCAATACGGTGGCGGCTTTATTCAAGACCGTTCGATTTACGAAGATACAGGTATCTTTGCGAAGATGCATTTCGAAAAAGGAACGATGTCGCCAACAGACTATGAAACGTACTCGAGTTTATTTGACGCGATGGTCATGACACCGTTCTTCCCGCATCCGGATCTCCTGATTTATCTCGAAGGATCGTTTGAACAAGTTTTAGAGCGGATTCGTTTACGCGGACGCGAAATGGAACAACAAACGCCAATCGAGTATTGGGAAGAAATGTACGAACGCTATACGAACTGGATCAATAACTTCACAATCTGCCCTGTCCTTCGTCTATCGATTGACGAATACGATTTGTTGAACGAACCGGAATCCATCGAACGGATTTTATCAAAAATCGACAAACAACTTGAAGTTGCCCGCACAGCTAAAATCCGCTAATCCAAAAGCCCGTCGACGGTTAGGTCGACGGGCTTTTTTTCATGCTACGGTTACTTGTTCAATTTGAGCCCGGTGATGCAAATCGTGTTGCATCATGGCACCTAAAAAGTCGAGAAGCGAAATCGTTTTTCCTTTTGACGTGAATGTATCCGTCAACCGGTCTTCCGGAATCAGTTCAACGGCACGGTGCAACCGGTCACGGCTGACTAAAAATTCATCAATCGTCAAAATCCGTTGTTGTTCCCGGCTCATTTTTGCAGCCTCTTCGTTAACAGCCTCGCTGTCCGGTTTCACACGGAACGGCTCATTGGCCAAAATATATGGCAAGCGTTCCGCGACAAGGAACCGGTCCCACGGCGATAAATGACCAATGATTTCAGCGACTGTCCATTTCCCTTCCGCATAAGGTGTCCGCCATGCTTCTTCCGGTATATGTTCAAGACCACGAACAAAATCCATCGTGTCCTGATAATGCGTGAGTAACGTTTGTTTAGTGAGTGTCATAGTTGCTGCTCCTTTTTCTGTCTAAGATGTAGGAAAACATAGCATGCCACTCTCGATGGAAGCAATAAAAAAGCACCTCACCATGAATGGGAGATGCTTATATAAGCGGAGTCGGTGGGATTCGAACCCACGCGGGCCTTGCGACCCCTAACGGATTTCGAGTCCGTCCCCTTCAGCCGGGCTTGGGTACGACTCCATGT
This sequence comes from Exiguobacterium sp. R-39, assembly GCF_049942815.1. Lineage (NCBI taxonomy): Bacteria > Bacillati > Bacillota > Bacilli > Caryophanales > Exiguobacterium > Exiguobacterium sp. R-39. The sequence goes on along the minus strand of NZ_CP187965.1, from coordinate 23,107 downwards.
TACATGTAATTTTAGGTAAAAAAAAAGAAGTGGAGGAGGCGGTGGGATTCGAACCCACGCACGGCTTTCGCCGCCTGACGGTTTTCAAGACCGTTCTCTTAAACCACTTGAGTACGCCTCCAAGTTATATGTAGTTTTCAGGTAAAAAAAAAGAAATGGAGGAGGCGGTGGGATTCGAACCCACGCACGGCTTTCGCCGCCTGACGGTTTTCAAGACCGTTCTCTTAAACCACTTGAGTACGCCTCCGTACTTATAATTGCGCGTCGTGTTGTACGAGCGCCTTCCTGACATAAATTATGATAGCATCTTGGTTTTATTGTGTAAAGCCTTTTTCTAAAAAAACTTTTTAAAAAATCAGAAGGGGGAAATCTCCCCCTTCCTACTTATCCTTGAATGACTTCAAGACCGCCCATGTATGGACGAAGTACTTCTGGAATAACAACTGATCCATCTGCTTGTTGATAGTTCTCAAGAATTGCCGCTACCGTCCGTCCGACTGCAAGTGCAGATCCGTTTAACGTATGGACGAATTCCGGTTTGGCATTCGCTTCCCGACGGAAACGGATTTGTGCCCGGCGCGCTTGGAAATCTTCAAAGTTTGAGCAAGAAGAAATCTCACGGTACACACCTTGGCTCGGCATCCAAACTTCGATGTCATATTTCTTCGCAGCTGTGAAACCAAGATCTGCTGTACACATGCTTAAAACTTGATACGGAAGTTTGAGTAATTTCAGCACGTCTTCTGCTTGTCCTGTCAATAACTCAAGCTGTTCGTATGATTCTTCCGGTTTGACGAAGCGGACCAGTTCCACTTTGTTGAATTGGTGCTGACGGATCAAACCTCGGGTATCACGGCCGGCAGAACCTGCTTCAGACCGGAAACATTGGCTGTAGGCTGCATAACCGATTGGTAGTTGATCGGCTGACAGGATTTCTTCCCGGTGCATGTTCGTCACCGGTACTTCTGCTGTCGGGACAAGGAAATAGTTGGTGTCTTCGACTTTGAACGCATCTTCTTCAAATTTCGGAAGCTGTCCTGTTCCTGTCATAGAATCGCGGTTGACCATGAGTGGCGGAAGAATTTCCGTATAGCCGTTTTTATCCTGGTGTAAATCCATCATGAAGTTGATCAATGCCCGCTCGAGACGTGCACCGGCACCGCGGTAAAAGACGAATCGGCTGCCCGTTACTTTTCCGGCACGCTCGACATCAACGATTTTTAATTGCTCCATCAAATCCCAGTGCGGTACAGCTTCAAAATCAAATGCCGGTTTATCGCCGACTTCGCGGATGACGACATTATCGTCTTCCGTAGAACCGATTGGGACACTGTCATGGGGAATGTTCGGAATCCCGAGCAACAACAGGTTTAGTGTCGCTTCGACTTCACGCAATTCTTCATCAAGCGCTTTGACTTCATCGCCGACTTGACGCATCGCCGCAATCGCCTCATCCGCATTTTCTTTGTTGCGTTTCAGTTCTGCGATTTTTTTTGTTGCTTCATTGCGTTCTGCTTTTAGAACTTCTGTTTTCGCAATCAGTTCCCGGCGCTTTTCATCAAGTGCGAGGAACCGGTTCATGTCCGTCAAATCTTCCCCCCGGTGTGCTAGTTTTTCTTGGATTGCGTCAAAATCCTGACGCAGACGTTTAATATCAATCATCTTATTTCCTCCTTTTTTTCAATAAAAAAAGGCAATCCATCCCTCTCCGGTTCTAAAAAACCGAAGAGGGACGAATCACCTGGATCCGCGTTGCCACCCTCATTGCTAGTCGTACTAGCCAACTCTAAAGACGCGATAACGGGCGTACCCGCACCTTGTTCGCAAGGTGTGTGATCCGGCTCGATTCAAAGTATCCTTCTGACTAGTTCGCACCACCCACTAGCTCTCTTAACAGAATAAATGCTTCTACTTGGTCCGTTCATGACATCATTATGAGATTAGCTTTACTTTACACTATCCCCTTTAAGGTTGACAAGGGTTGGTTGATGAATCGCTTGACTGATTTTTTTGGACCAGGCCGAAACTGCACGGAACAAACGTGTCTGGAAGCTCGCCAGTTCAACTTTTTCAGCACTGGTTACGACAGCCTGAGGAACGGAAAAGCCGGGCAAGTACCGTCCGGCGTCCTCCACTTGGACCGTTCCGATGGCTTCACCCCGCTTTAAAGGGGCTTCGGCTTTTGAAAATTGAAAGACGGGCGTCTGGGGTTTCGGCTGATTTTTTAATACCGTCACGTATAAAGCTGTTTTCGTCACAACATCATAACGGGCTTGTTTTGCCCCTCGGATCGGTAAGGCGCCTTTAATTTGTTCTCCTTTTCCGTAATACGTCAACGGTTCAAAAGAAGAAAAACCATAATCGAGCAATTTTTTCGTTTCGGCGAATCGGGCTTTATCCGATTTGGTGCGCATGACGACCGAAACGAGCGTTAAATTCCCACGGGTTGCGACACTCGCAAAACAGTAACCGGCAAGATCCGTCGTTCCAGTCTTCATTCCCCGCATTCCGCTGTATACATACGGTTGACGCGGCAACATCTTATTAGAGTTTTCCACCTTCGCTCCATTGATTGTAATGAATGAACGTTTCGTCACATCTAATACATCCGGATAGTCTTGAATGTAACGGATGATCAAAAGCGAAATATCCATCGCCGTCATCAAGTTCGTTCCCGGTAATGTCGCATCGACAGCATCCAGTCCGGATGCATTTGCATATTCCGTGTCTTTCATTCCCAGTGCGGCCGCCGTTTCATTCATCCGTTCGACGAATTGTTTTTCCGTTCCAGCCATGACTTCTGCCAACAGGACGGCAGCATCGTTAGCCGATTTAATGAAGGCCGCATCATACAGTTCCCGAATCGTATACGTTGTTTTCCGAATCGGTAACCGGGCAATTCCTTGTGTTTTCGCAAGTTTCAACACTTTTCCACTTGGTCGAACCGTTTGATTCCACGACAGTTTTTTCTGCTCAATTTGCTGACGCACTAGATAAAGTGTCATCAATTTTGTCATCGAAGCCGGCGGTAACGACAACTCAGCCTGTTCAGCCAATAAGATCTTACCTGTCACAGCATCGACCATTATGTAAGATTCCGCCTGAATGTCCGGTGTTTCCGCATAGCCTGTCATCGGTGACAAACCAGCTGTCAGTATAAGTACACTCAGGAAGAGTGTGAAAAGACGTTTCATCGGTCCTCTCCTTCAAATGATGTTCTATCTTTTCAGTGTAGCACAAAAAAAGAAACCGACAGCCGGAAACTGACGGTTTCTCTGTTGCTTTTGATCAAACAGAAACAGCATTACGCTGTCTGATTTTTTGAATGAAATAGTCATGAAGACGTCGGTCTGACGTTAACTCCGGATGGAAGGAGCAGGCGAGATGGAGGTCCGTCTCGACGGCAACGGCCGCTGTTCCCAGCGTAGATAAGACGCGTACGCCTTCTCCGACCTGTTCGACAAAAGGAGCTCGGATGAAAACAGCTTCGATATCCTGCCCTACGCCTTCGACAATCAAAGATGTCTCAAAACTGTCGACTTGTCGCCCAAACGCATTTCGCTTTACTGTCATCGGGATGGCTCGTAAATGGGCAGGACTTTCACTCAATTCACTTGCCAGTAAAATCATTCCGGCACATGTACCGAACATCGGTAACGTATCAATTTGAAGCCGCAAGACATCGAGCAATCCATAGCGATCAATCAACCGGCGTATCGTCGTTGATTCCCCGCCCGGTAAGATTAAACCGTCGATCCCGTCCAAGTCCGCAGCCGACTTGACGATCATCGTTTTGACTCCGAGTGTATGAAGCATCTCCTGATGTTCCCGGACCGCGCCTTGGACACCTAATACACCAATTACCATCCGCGTGGTGCCATCCGTTCTTCAAACGGCATCGACGTCACATCGATTCCTTTCATCGCTGTGCCCAGTCCTCTCGAAAGATGGGCAATCCGTTCGAAATCATCTTTATACGTCACGGCTTCGACGATAGCTTTCGCCACGCGTTCCGGATGTTCCGATTTAAAGATACCAGAACCGACAAACACACCATCGGCTCCGAGATGCATCATCAAGGCGGCATCGGCCGGCGTCGCAATTCCACCCGCTGCAAAATTGACGACGGGAAGACGCCCTGCTGCTTGAATCTGTTGTAATACTTCGTAAGAGGCTCCCCACTCTTTACTGCGTGTCATCAATTCATCGGGTTGTGAATGAAGAATCTGCTGAAGTTGCGCTTGAATCTTCCGCATATGACGAACAGCTTCCACGACATTGCCCGTCCCCGGTTCCCCTTTTGTCCGGATCATGGCCGCTCCTTCTGCAATCCGTCGTGCTGCTTCCCCTAAATCACGTGCTCCACAGACAAACGGGACTGTAAACGCCGATTTCAACAAATGATATTCTTCATCTGCCGGCGTCAGGACTTCACTTTCATCGATAAAATCAACACCTAATGATTCAAGAACCCGTGCTTCCACGATATGTCCGATACGGCATTTCGCCATCACCGGAATCGACACGGCCTGCAAGACGTCTTCTGTAATGAGTGGATCAGCCATCCGGGCCACTCCACCGTCACGCCGGATGTCCGATGGTACCCGTTCAAGTGCCATGACTGCCACCGCACCGGCAGCTTCTGCGATTTTAGCCTGCTCCGCATTCACGACGTCCATGATGACACCACCCTTTTGCATTTCGGCCATCCCTCGTTTGACACGATCTGATCCTTGTTGTCGCTCCATCATTTTGAACTCCCCCTAGACATTGATAGTATTTCCAATCGCTGATACTTTTTAGTATATTCTTCGTTGACTATTTTAAAAGTATCAGTTTATGATGAATTAACCAGGTCAGTGAAAAGGAGACAATCTATGGACATGTTATCGTTTGAGTTAGTACGGGAGGGAAACCGTCCGTTGTATGAACAGCTGTATCAACAAATACGTCAGGAAATCATTGAAGGACGCCTGGCCTACGGGACGAAATTACCGTCAAAACGAAAGCTTGGCCAGTTTTTAAATCTCAGCCAGACGACCATTGAACTGGCTTATCAACAATTGGTCGCAGAAGGATATGTCGAATCCGTTTCCCGGAAAGGTTACTTCGTCTTAGCGTATGAAGAGCTGGCGTATGTTAAAACAACACCTTTGCCGACAAGCCAACGGACAAATCAAAAACCGACCATGCGGTACGATTTTCACCCAAGTAAAATCGACGGCTCCTCTTTTCCTTTTTCACGTTGGCGAAAACATGCCAAGGATGTCATCGATGAACAACATCAATCACTCGTCTCCCTCGGACATCCGCAAGGTGATTTAGCGTTACGTCTTGAGATTGCGACGTATCTTTATCATTCACGAGGGGTCGTCTGTTCTCCAGAACAGATCATCATTGGTTCCGGCGTCGAACAACTTCTGCCGCAAATCATCTTTTTGTTAGGAAAATCGACGACTTATGGTATTGAAGATCCAGGGTATCATGCGACACGCTTAATCCTTGAAAGTCATGAACGAAAGACCATTCCGATTCCTGTCGACCAAAACGGTTTAACGATTCATTCTCTGATTCAAAGTCCAGCCGATGTGATGTATGTGACACCAGCCCACCAGTTTCCGTCCGGCAGTATTCTGTCTGTCAATCGACGCCGGCAGCTGCTAAACTGGGCAGCTGAATCGGATAGCCGTTATATCATTGAAGATGATTATGACAGTGAATTCCGATACAGTGGAAAATCAATTCCTTCCTTGCACAGTATGGACAGTGAGCGGGTGATTTACCTGAGTACATTTTCAAAATCGTTAATGCCGTCCCTTCGAATCGGATATATGGTGCTGCCCCGCCCTTTACTAGAACGATATCAAACTGAATTTCCGTACTACACGTGCAGTGTCTCCCGATTTGATCAAACGATTTTGACACGCTTCATGAAAGAAGGCGACTTTGAGAAACATTTGAACCGGATGCGAAAAATCTACCGTCGGAAACTCGATGTCGTCGTTCACGCTCTCCGGGATGTTCCGTTTCTGCGATTGACGGGGGAAAGCGCCGGCCTTCATATCGTCCTTTCCGTCTCAAACGGAATGGACGAACAGGAGTTACTGCGACGGGCGAATGAATCTTCCATTCAAGTGTATGGTTTATCAGATTATGCCCAACTTCCGTTATCCACAGTTCATCCACAGATTGTTCTCGGATTTGCAAGTCTGACAGAACAACAGTTGAATCAAGGGCTTACTGAGCTCGTTTCAGCTTGGCAGTTACAGTAAGTTTATCCACAAGGTTATCCACAAAAAACCCTGCGACCTTCATTGGCCGCAGGGTTTTGAATTATTGACGCGTATAGTTTGAAGCTTCTTTTGTAATTTGAATGTCGTGAGGATGGCTTTCCTGTAAACCTGCACCTGTCATCCGGATAAACTGTGTTTCTTCACGTAATTCTTCAAGTGAAGCAGAACCACAGTATCCCATTCCTGAACGAATGCCTCCAACGAGTTGATAAACAGAGTCACCCAGTTTACCACGATATGCCACACGACCTTCGATTCCTTCTGGAACAAACTTCTTGTCGGCTTCTTGGAAATAACGATCTTGGCTACCGCGCTTCATTGAAGCTTCCGATCCCATACCACGATACGTCTTGAATTGACGACCTTGGTAAATTTCCATTTCTCCCGGACTTTCCTCTACACCAGCAAGCAAGCTACCCAACATGACAGCATGACCACCTGCTGCGAGTGCTTTGACGATATCCCCTGAATACTTGATTCCACCATCGGCGATAATCGAGACACCGTGCTTGCGGGCTTCTGTCGCACAATCAAAGACAGCTGTAATTTGCGGAACCCCGACTCCTGCAACGACACGTGTCGTACAAATTGATCCCGGTCCGATTCCGACTTTGATGACTGAAGCACCTGCTTCAATCAAATCACGTGTCGCTTCAGCTGTCGCCACGTTTCCTGCGATGATTGGCAAGTTCGGATATTCATCACGAAGTTCACGTACCTTCACGAGAACCCCTTCTGAGTGACCGTGCGCCGTATCGACGACCAATGCGTCAACTCCTGCATCTACGAGGAACTTGGCACGAACCGATGCATCTTTTGTGACACCGACAGCTGCTGCAACGAGCAGACGTCCAAATGAATCTTTTGCTGCATGTGGATATTGCTCAACTTTTTCAATATCCTTTGTTGTAATCAATCCTTTTAAAACACCGTTCTCATCAACGAGTGGCAATTTTTCAATCCGATGTTTGTGGAGAATCTGTTCTGCTTCTTCTAAAGAAGTACCGACTTTTGCTGTAACCAGTTCTTCTGTCGTCATGACGGTTTCGATGACGGTAGAGTAATCTTTTACGAAACGAAGATCACGATTCGTTAAGATACCGACCAGTTTACGCTCCGTTTCATTATTGACGATCGGAACACCGGAAATTCGGTATTTGCTCATCAAATATTCAGCATCATAGACTTGTCGTTCTGGCGTGAGATAAAAAGGATTTGTAATGACACCATTCTCAGAACGCTTAACACGATCCACATGCTCGGCTTGATCTTCCATCGACATATTCTTATGAATGACGCCGAGACCCCCTTGACGTGCCATTGCAATGGCCATTGGAGCTTCTGTTACAGTATCCATTCCAGCACTGATTAAAGGGATGTTTAATGTAATCCCTTCGCATAATGTTACTGACAAATCAACATCTCGCGGTAAGACACTTGAACGACGTGGTACGAGCAAGACGTCATCAAACGTCAAGCCTTCTTTAGCAAATTTGTTCTCCCACATGTTATCCACTCGCTTTCTCTTCTATAAAAGAATATTGATGTTATGGTAACAAGCGAGAGGTGTCATGTCAATGACTCCACCAATAATCAGAACAATCAGAAGTTTCACATAACACAAAAAGACCGACCTGCAAAATGCAGATCGGTCCTTTATTGGCCTGGCAACGTCCTATCCTCACAGGGGGAAGCCCCCAACTACTTTCGGCGTTCAAGTGCTTAACTTCCGTGTTCGGCATGGGAACGGGTGTGACCACTTGGCTATCGTCACCAGACGACGGGCTCGCGCCCTCAAAACTGAAGTCATCAACAATGCATCTGCTAGAACAAGGCCTCGACCGATTAGTATCACTCAGCTCCGCATGTCGCCATGCTTCCACCCGTGACCTATCTACCTCATCGTCTCTGAGGGGTCTTTCTTGATTACTCAAAGGGAAATCTCATCTTGGAGGGGGCTTCATGCTTAGATGCTTTCAGCATTTATCCCGTCCGCACGTAGCTACCCAGCGATGCTCCTGGCGGAACAACTGGTACACCAGCGGTGCGTCCATCCCGGTCCTCTCGTACTAAGGACAGCTCTCCTCAAATTTCCTGCGCCCACGACGGATAGGGACCGAACTGTCTCACGACGTTCTGAACCCAGCTCGCGTACCGCTTTAATGGGCGAACAGCCCAACCCTTGGGACCTACTCCAGCCCCAGGATGCGATGAGCCGACATCGAGGTGCCAAACCTCCCCGTCGATGTGGACTCTTGGGGGAGATCAGCCTGTTATCCCCAGGGTAGCTTTTATCCGTTGAGCGATGGCCCTTCCATGCGGAACCACCGGATCACTAAGCCCGACTTTCGTCCCTGCTCGACTTGTAGGTCTCGCAGTCAAGCTCCCTTCTGCCTTTGCGCTCTACGAATGATTTCCAACCATTCTGAGGGAACCTTTGGGCGCCTCCGTTACTGTTTAGGAGGCGACCGCCCCAGTCAAACTACCCGCCTGACACGGTCCTCCAGCCGGATGACGGCTGCGAGTTAGAGACTCTATGCATGAAGGGCGGTATCCCAAGGGTGACTCCTCCGAAGCTGGCGCTCCGGTCTCGACGTCTCCCGCCTATCCTGTACATCATGCACAAAGCCTCAATATCAGGCTGTAGTAAAGCTCCATGGGGTCTTTCCGTCCTGTCGCGGGTAACCTGCATCTTCACAGGTACTATGATTTCACCGGGTCTCTCGTTGAGACAGTGCCCAAATCGTTACGCCTTTCGTGCGGGTCGGAACTTACCCGACAAGGAATTTCGCTACCTTAGGACCGTTATAGTTACGGCCGCCGTTTACTGGGGCTTCGGTTCAAAGCTTCGCTTGCGCTAACCCATCCCCTTAACCTTCCAGCACCGGGCAGGCGTCAGCCCCTATACGTCATCTTGCGATTTAGCAGAGACCTGTGTTTTTGCTAAACAGTCGTTTGGGCCTATTCACTGCGGCTCTACTCATGTAGAGCGTCCCTTCTCCCGAAGTTACGGGACCATTTTGCCGAGTTCCTTAACGAGAGTTATCCCGCGCGTCTTAGAATTCTCATCCCGCCTACCTGTGTCGGTTTACGGTACTGGCACCTTCCACCTCACTAGAGGCTTTTCTTGGCAGTGTGAAATCGTGACCTTCGTCCCTACGGGACTCCGCATCGTTCCTCGACTTTGATGTCTGACGGATTTGCCAATCAGACGGTCTCGAAACTTACACATGCACTTCCATCCGCATGCGTCACTATCCTCCTGCGTCCCCCCATTGTTCAAACGGTGGATCGGTGGTACAGGAATATCAACCTGTTATCCATCGCCTACGCCTTTCGGCCTCGGCTTAGGTCCAGACTAACCCTGAGCGGACGAGCCTTCCTCAGGAAACCTTGGGCTTTCGACGGAGGGGATTCTCACCCCTCTTTTCGCTACTCACACCGGCATTCTCACTTCCAAACGCTCCACTGCTCCTTACGGTACAGCTTCACAGCGGTTTGGAACGCTCCCCTACCATTCCTTACGGAATCCGCAGCTTCGGTGGTATGTTTAGCCCCGTTACATTTTCGGCGCGGCGCCACTCGACTAGTGAGCTATTACGCACTCTTTGAATGGTGGCTGCTTCTAAGCCAACATCCTAGCTGTCTAGGCAGCGCCACATCCTTTTCCACTTAACATACACTTTGGGACCTTAGCTGGCGGTCTGGGCTGTTTCCCTCTTGACTACGGATCTTATCACTCGCAGTCTGACTCCCGAGTATAAGTTGCCGGCATTCGGAGTTTAACTGAATTCGGTAACCCTGTGGGGGCCCCTAGTCCAATCAGTGCTCTACCTCCGGAACTCTCAACCTCGAGGCTAGCCCTAAAGCTATTTCGGGGAGAACCAGCTATCTCCAGGTTCGATTGGCATTTCACCGCTACCCACACCTCATCCCCGCACTTTTCAACGTGCGTGGGTTCGGACCTCCAGTCAGTGTTACCTGACCTTCATCCTGGACATGGGTAGATCACCTGGTTTCGGGTCTACGACAACGCACTATGGCGCCCTATTCAGACTCGCTTTCGCTACGGCTCCGCCTCATCAGCTTAACCTCGCGCGCTATCGTAACTCGCCGGTTCATTCTACAAAAGGCACGCCATCACCCATTAACGGGCTCTGACTACTTGTAGGCATACGGTTTCAGGATCTATTTCACTCCCCTTCCGGGGTGCTTTTCACCTTTCCCTCACGGTACTGGTTCACTATCGGTCACTAGGGAGTATTTAGCCTTGGGAGATGGTCCTCCCGGATTCCGACGGGGTTTCACGTGTCCCGCCGTACTCAGGATCCACTCTGGAGGGAAAACAGTTTCAGCTACAGGGCTGTCACCTTCTTCGGCCGACCTTTCCAGGTCGTTCACCTACTGTCTTCCTTTTTGACTCCGTATAGAGTGTCCTACAACCCCGGAGAGCATGCTCTCCGGTTTGGGCTGTTCCCGTTTCGCTCGCCGCTACTCAGGGAATCGCATTTGCTTTCTCTTCCTCCGGGTACTTAGATGTTTCAGTTCCCCGGGTCTGCCTCACGCTACACTATGTATTCATGTAACATGTCCCATCCCATTACGGATGGTGGGTTCCCCCATTCGGAAATCCTCGGATCAAAGCATACTTACTGCTCCCCGAAGCATATCGCTGTTCGTCGCGTCCTTCATCGGCTCCTAGTGCCAAGGCATCCACCGTACGCCCTTCATACCTTGATCTAGCATTTTGGTATTCTAAGAACACACGTCTAATGACATGGTTATAAAAAATTTGATGTCTTGTTGATGTCTTCAGTTTTCAAGGTGCGAGTGTCTCTTGCGAGACGGAGAGACGAGCTCTCAAAACTGAACGATGGGCATGTCCCGTAAGGGACGTTTTCCTTAGAAAGGAGGTGATCCAGCCGCACCTTCCGATACGGCTACCTTGTTACGACTTCACCCCAATCATCTACCCCACCTTCGACGGCTGGCTCCTTGCGGTTACCTCACCGGCTTCGGGTGTTGCAAACTCTCGTGGTGTGACGGGCGGTGTGTACAAGACCCGGGAACGTATTCACCGCAGTATGCTGACCTGCGATTACTAGCGATTCCGACTTCATGCAGGCGAGTTGCAGCCTGCAATCCGAACTGGGAACGGCTTTCTGGGATTGGCTCCACCTCGCGGTCTCGCTGCCCTTTGTACCGTCCATTGTAGCACGTGTGTAGCCCAACTCATAAGGGGCATGATGATTTGACGTCATCCCCACCTTCCTCCGGTTTGTCACCGGCAGTCTCCCTAGAGTGCCCAACTAAATGCTGGCAACTAAGGATAGGGGTTGCGCTCGTTGCGGGACTTAACCCAACATCTCACGACACGAGCTGACGACAACCATGCACCACCTGTCACCCTTGTCCCCGAAGGGAAAACTTGATCTCTCAAGCGGTCAAGGGGATGTCAAGAGTTGGTAAGGTTCTTCGCGTTGCTTCGAATTAAACCACATGCTCCACCGCTTGTGCGGGTCCCCGTCAATTCCTTTGAGTTTCAGCCTTGCGGCCGTACTCCCCAGGCGGAGTGCTTAATGCGTTAGCTTCAGCACTGAGGGGCGGAAACCCCCCAACACCTAGCACTCATCGTTTACGGCGTGGACTACCAGGGTATCTAATCCTGTTTGCTCCCCACGCTTTCGCGCCTCAGCGTCAGTTACAGACCAAAGAGTCGCCTTCGCCACTGGTGTTCCTCCACATCTCTACGCATTTCACCGCTACACATGGAATTCCACTCTTCTCTTCTGTACTCAAGCCTTCCAGTTTCCAATGACCCTCCCCGGTTGAGCCGGGGGCTTTCACATCAGACTTAAAAGGCCGCCTGCGCGCGCTTTACGCCCAATAATTCCGGACAACGCTTGCCACCTACGTATTACCGCGGCTGCTGGCACGTAGTTAGCCGTGGCTTTCTCGCAAGGTACCGTCAAGGTACGAGCATTACCTCTCGTACTTGTTCTTCCCTTACAACAGAGTTTTACGATCCGAAAACCTTCATCACTCACGCGGCGTTGCTCCATCAGACTTTCGTCCATTGTGGAAGATTCCCTACTGCTGCCTCCCGTAGGAGTCTGGGCCGTGTCTCAGTCCCAGTGTGGCCGATCACCCTCTCAGGTCGGCTATGCATCGTCGCCTTGGTGGGCCATTACCCCACCAACTAGCTAATGCACCGCAAGGCCATCCCAAGGTGACGCCGGAGCGCCTTTCATCATCAGACCATGCGGTCTGAAGAACTATTCGGTATTAGCTCCGATTTCTCGGAGTTATCCCAATCCTTGGGGCAGGTTCCTTACGTGTTACTCACCCGTCCGCCGCTCATTCCCTTCACTTCCCTCCGAAGAGTTCCGTGAGCTTCCTGCGCTCGACTTGCATGTATTAGGCACGCCGCCAGCGTTCGTCCTGAGCCAGGATCAAACTCTCCATAAAGTGTTTGACTTGCTCGTTGTTGTGACCGGAGTCACGTTGACGAAGCTTGCGCTTCATTCATTGTTTGTATCCGAAGATACGTTTTTTGCCTCATCGTTCAGTTTTCAAAGTTCGTCCGCGCCTGTTTTGGCGACTCAATTAGAATACCAAGTCTGAAACAATAAGTCAACAACTTTTTGAAAGAAGTTTTTTCTTGTTTCCGGCAGTGCGCTCGTCCTCTTAAGGACAAGAAATAATATACCATGGGATTTATTATTGTACAAGTGTTTTTTTATAAAAAAGAAAAACTCTTTTTTCCATCGAATTTATGACGAAAAAGAGAGCGTTTCTTCTATATATAGTACACATGATGCTGGTCTTTAATCCATAAGCTGAATGATATTCAGTTGCCGTTCCTCCATCAAGTCTTTAACAATACGCTGATTATGTTCTTCATACGTAATCACCGGGCGGTCAAATACACTGTTTTTTCGGAGGACCGTTGCAATCTTCCCGTTACTCATCAAGACGCGATCACCTGATTCTATCGGTAATAATAACTGTCCAAGAAGCATGACATACTTCGAATCGTACTGCATAGGTCGCGCTTTTAAATGACAGTACGCATCATAGACCTTATAAGTTTCACGGTATGGGCGCCAACTGGTCATGGCTGCAAAGACATCCGCTACGATGAACAGTCTCGTATGATCCATGATTTTATCCCCTTTGACTTTCAAAGGATATCCGGAACCGTCCAGCCGCTCATGATGTTGAACGATCATCCGTTTCACTGTATCGGAGATGATGTTCTCTTTTTGTAAAGCTTGGAACGCCATCGCAGGATGACGGTGAAAGATTTCTTGTTGCATCGCTTCATACCGCTTTGTGTGACGCCATTCCATGATACGGGCCAATCCACAGTCCGCAAAATAGGACGCCACCCATAAATCATGAATCATCTTGCGCTCTTTTCCGGCTGCTTCCGCAAGCAATTGAGCAATCGCTCCCCGGTAAATTGCATGTCGCACGGTGTACGCTTCTGTTCCTCGCTCCAGGAAGTACGGTAAGATATCTTCCCGTCGCACCAGATCCGGCATGGATTCCTTCACCCATCTCAACGCATCATAGACATTTGGAACTAATCCTTGCTCCCAGGAAGTGAATACCTGATTGTAGGTTTCAATCAACGGATCAAATAGACTGTCTTCTTCTATCTCTTCCAGTTCCTGATCGGTCATCGATGCTTCCATCATCCCTTCAGGCCGTTCCTCGATATCTACTTCTTTAATCAAAAATCGTTTGATTCGTCGTAACTCATCTGTTCCAATCTTTTTTCCAGCTTCAACGATTGGAATATCCGTATGTAAAAACAGAGACTCGGTTATCCGGTCACCAAGAATAAGTCGCTCACTTGCCACGCGCATCGTTGTCTCGTTCCTTCCCTTGAGTGATTTTTTAGAAAAACAGCAGAGTAAAGACAAGATTGTCCCCACTCTGCTGTACATCGTCCTACTTCGTTTTATTCTTCTGTCGGCTCAGCATCGCTGTTCATCTCAGAAGTTGAAACGGTCTGTTCTTCCAAACTCGTTTCGCCTTCTTCTAATACAGCATTTTCTTCCTCGACAGCATCTTCTTTTTTCAGTTTTGCAACTGTCGCGACACGATCGCCTTCTTCGATTCGAATCACTTTGACCCCTTGTGCATTACGTCCGACACTTGAGATGTTTTGTGAATCGGTCCGAATGACGATGCCGCTTTCCGTCATGATCATGATGTCATCATCGACATCAACAATCCGGAGCGCAACAATTTGTCCGACACGGTCTGTCACTTTACTGGCAATCAATCCTTTACCACCACGTGACTGGGTGCGGAACTCTGTCATTGGTGTCCGTTTCCCGAAACCTTTTTCCGTAATGACGAGTACATCCTGCTCATCACGGGCCAGTTCCATTCCGATGACGATAGCGTCTGCCGATAAGTTCATCGCTTTGACGCCTCGAGCACCACGTCCCATTGAGCGAACGTTCGTAATTGGGAAGCGGATCGCTTTTCCGGTATTGGAGACAGTAAAGACCTCATCTTCCGTCGAAGCAAGACGAACCGATGTCAATTCATCATCTTCAAACAGACGAATCGCAATCAATCCATTTTTATTGATCCGGGCGTAAGCAGATAACGGTGAACGTTTGACCCGACCTTTGCGCGTCATAAAGATCAACGATTTCTGTTCATCCTGCATCACTTCTTCTGCATCGAGTGATTCTTCCGGTTCTTCAAGACTGTCCGGTGCCTCTTCCGAAGTGACTTCGACATCAATGATGTTCTCAGTCGCTTCCGCTGCCTCTTGTTCTTCAAGGTAACGTTTGAAGTTGACCGGAATCATCGTTTCGACCTTCTCATCGCGTTCGATTTGAATCAAGTTGATGATTGGTACACCTTTCGAAGTCCGGCTCATCTCCGGTACTTCATACCCGCGAATCCGGTAGACTTTTCCACGATTCGTAAAGAAGAGAATCGTATCATGTGTCGAACACGACAACAGACGGGTTACATAATCCGTATCGTTCGTGCCAATTCCTTGGACACCACGTCCGCCGCGGCGCTGCGCGCGGTACGAATCCGTCGTCAAACGTTTGATGTAGCCGCTGCTCGTCAACGTAATGATGATATCTTTTTCCGGAATCAAATCTTCATCTTCGAATTCGATGTGGTCCATCCGAATTTCAGTCCGGCGTTGATCGTTGAAGCGTTCTTTCACTTCTTCGAGTTCTGTCCGGATTAATTCAAGCAAAACTTCATCGCTTTCGAGGATTGTTTTAAGTTCCGTAATCAATTGCATGATTTCGTCATACTCCGCATCAATCTTCTCACGCTCAAGTCCCGTTAACCGTTGCAGACGCATATCAAGAATCGCCTGCGATTGTTTCTCGGATAAAGCAAACCGGTCCATCAACTGTTCCCGGGCAGCATCCGCTGTCCGGTTCGCACGGATGATCTTGATGACTTCATCGAGATGATCAAGGGCAATCCGTAAACCAGCTAAGAGGTGTTCCCGTGCTTCTGCTTTCTCGAGATCAAACTGCGTCCGGCGACGGACGATTTCTTTTTGGTGCTCGAGATAGTGATACAACATTTCTTTCAGCGTCAATGTACGCGGACGGCCACTGACGATTGCCAGCATGTTCACACCAAATGTCGTCTGCATCGACGTTTGTTTATAGAGGTTGTTAAGAATGACACTCGCGTTGGCATCACGGCGAATCTCCATGACGATACGCATACCGCGGCGATCGGATTCATCACGTAAATCAGTGATACCTTCGATTTTCTTCTCACGGACGAGATCGGCAATCTTTTCAACGAGACGGGCTTTGTTGACCTGGTACGGCAACTCCGTCACGATGATCCGTTCACGATCTTTTTTCGTCTGCTCGATTTCGGCTTTTGCCCGAACGATGATCGATCCGCGTCCGGTTTCATAAGCACGTCGGATTCCGCTGCGTCCCAGGATCTCACCGGCTGTCGGGAAATCTGGTCCTGGAATATGCTGCATCAGTTCGGAAATCGTGATGTCCGGATTATGCGACAAGGCAAGGACACCATCGATGACTTCACCGAGTTGGTGAGGCGGAATGTTCGTCGCCATCCCGACCGCAATCCCGCTCGAACCGTTGACGAGTAAGTTCGGGAAGCGGGATGGTAACACTTCCGGTTCCCGTTCCGATCCATCGTAGTTATCTTTGAAATTGACGGTATTTTTATTGATATCGCGAATGATTTCCATCGCGATTTTTGACATACGGGCTTCCGTATATCGCATGGCAGCGGCTGAATCGCCGTCGACAGAACCAAAGTTTCCGTGACCATCGACGAGTTCATACCGGTAACTGAAGTCCTGCGCCATCCGAACCATCGTGTCGTAAACAGCAGAATCACCGTGCGGGTGATACTTACCGATGACTTCACCGACGATACGGGCAGACTTCTTATGCGGTTTATCCGCGCGGATACCAAGGTCATTCATCGCATATAAAATACGACGATGACCCGGTTTTAAACCGTCACGGACATCCGGTAAAGCACGTGCGACGATAACGCTCATCGCATAATCCATGAAGGATGTACGCATTTCTTGACTGATGTTGATATCTTTAATGATCCCTTGTTGATCGGACATTCGTATGGCCACCCTCTCTATTCAACGTTAAATATCCAAGTTCTTCACATAGTGGGCGTGCGACTGGATAAAGTCACGACGTGGTTCTACCTGGTCTCCCATCAAAATGTCAAAGACCTCATCTGCTTCGATCGCGTCCTGTAATTCGACACGCAGCATTTGACGACCACTCGGATCCATCGTGGTTTCCCACAGTTGCTCCGGATCCATCTCACCGAGACCTTTGTAACGCTGAATGTCGTATCGTGCGTTTTCCGGAAGTGCTGCTAATGCTTCGTTCAACTCACGTTCGTTGTGAACGTACGTGATGTTCTTCCCTTGTTTGATTCCGTAAAGCGGCGGTTGCGCAATATAGACATAGCCGTGCTCGACAAGCGGACGCATGTAACGGTAGAAGAATGTCAATAACAGTGTCCGGATGTGGGCACCATCGACGTCGGCATCGGTCATGATGATGACTTTGTGATACCGGGCTTTTTCGATATTGAATTCAGAACCGATACTTGTTCCGAGCGCCGTAATGATCGTCCGGATTTCGTTACTGCCGAGAATCTTATCAAGGCGTGCTTTTTCGACGTTCAAGATCTTACCTCGGATCGGTAAGATGGCTTGGAAATGACGATCACGTCCAGATTTCGCTGAACCACCCGCCGAGTCACCCTCAACGATGTAGATTTCGGAAATCGTCGCATCACGTGATGAACAGTCGGCAAGCTTTCCTGGAAGTGAACTCACTTCAAGGACTCCTTTGCGTCGTGTTAATTCACGGGCACGTTTCGCAGCCATCCGGGCACGGGACGCCATCATTCCTTTTTCGACGATTGCACGGGCACTTGTCGGGTTCTCCATCATGAACTGTTCAAACGCAGACGAGAACAACGTATCCGTTGCCGTCCGTGCATCCGAGTTCCCAAGTTTCGTTTTCGTCTGTCCTTCGAACTGTGGATTCGGGTGTTTGATCGAGACGATTGCCGTCATCCCTTCACGCACATCTTCCCCGGACAACGTACCGTCGGCTTCTTTCATCAGACCGAATTTTTTCGCGTAATCATTGATGACACGTGTCAAAGCCGTTTTAAAACCGGTTTCGTGTGTTCCACCTTCATGTGTCGGGATATTGTTCGTGAACGAGTAGATGTTGGCTGCAAAACCATCGTTATATTGCAATGCCACTTCAACTTCAATCCCGTCCCGGTTACCGTGAACATACACCGGTTCTTCGTGGACGACTTCCTTCGAACGGTTTAAATGCTCGACGTACGACTTGATTCCGCCCTCGTAATGGAAACTGCGCGTAATCGGTTCGTCCGCACGATCATCCGTAATCTCGATCGTCAGTCCTTTATTTAAGAATGCCAGCTCACGAAGTCGTGTCGCAAGCAAATCATAATCATATTCGAGTGTTTCCTGGAAGATCTCATCATCCGGGAAGAAACGAATCATCGTCCCGGTTTCTTCCGACGTACCGATAATCTCTAAATCCGCAGCAGGTACACCGCGGTGATACGCCTGGTAATACAGTTTTTCATTCCGTTTGACGAAAACTTCAAGTTTCGTCGAGAGTGCGTTAACGACAGATGCCCCAACACCGTGAAGACCACCAGATACTTTGTATCCGCCGCCGCCGAATTTACCGCCGGCGTGAAGGACTGTCAGGATGACTTCGACTGCCGGACGTCCCATTTTTTCCTGGATATCGACCGGAATTCCCCGTCCGTTATCTTCAACCAAAATCGAATTACCCGGTTCAATCGTAACTTTGATCGTATCGCAATACCCTGCAAGTGCTTCATCGATCGAGTTATCGACGATTTCCCATACTAAATGGTGAAGCCCCTTCGATGCAGTCGATCCGATATACATACCCGGACGTTTCCGAACGGCTTCTAGACCTTCAAGCACCTGAATCTGATCGGCACCGTACCCTTGTTCTAATTCCATATCTTCATGATTACTCATCGGTTTTCTCACCTACTATTTCTTTGTATGATGTCTCTTCCAAAATGACGGCCCCCTGTTTCACGTGGAACAACTTCGCCTGTTTGATCGTTTCATGTGCGATTCCATCGACACTCGTGGTCGTCAGAATGGTTTGCACTTTTTGTTGCATCGTATCGAGCAAATGGGTTTGACGATGATCATCGAGCTCGGATAAGACATCGTCGAGAAGTAGCAACGGATATTCCCCCACTTCTTCATGAATCAATTCAATCTCTGCTAATTTCAAAGAGAGTGCTGCTGTCCGTTGTTGTCCTTGTGAACCATAGGTCTGGACATTCCGACCGTTGACTTCCATTTCGAAGTCATCCCGATGCGGACCGAACAGGGTCACACCTCTTCGGATTTCGTTTGTCTTTATTTTACCAAACTTCTGCACGTAAGAAGCAGTCATTCCTTCAACATCGAGCAAATCATTGCTAAATGTATCCGAACGGTAAATAAGGACGAGCTGTTCCTGTCCACGACTGATTCCTTCATGAATCGGACGTGCCCACTTTTCCAGCTGGGCAATGAAGTGATGACGGCGCTGAACGATTTTAACGGCAAGCGTAATCATCTGCTCCGTCAAGACATCGAGGAACGTCTCATCTCCACCTTTGATCGATAACTGTTTCAGCAATGCATTCCGCTGTTTGAGAACTTTTAAATACTGACTGAGTTCATGTAGATAGACCGGACTGACCTGACCAATTTCCATATCCAAAAAGCGACGTCTGATTTGTGGACTGCCTTTGACGATGTGTAAGTCTTCTGGTGCAAACAGCACGATATTCAACGCACCGACATAATCACTGAGCCGGCGCTGTTCGAGATGATTCAGCTTCGCTTTTTTACCGCGACTCGAAATCGCGATTTCCTGCGAGTGAGATCCTCTTCTTTTATGAATCCGTCCTTCGACACGAGCTGTCTCGGCATCCCACTGGATCAATTCTTTGTCATGCGTCGTCCGGTGAGACTTCGCAAGGGCAAGAACATAAATGGCTTCCAGGAGATTCGTCTTCCCTTGCGCATTCTCCCCAATCAGCACATTCGTCTTTTCTGAAAAAGATAATTCCAACGACTCATAGTTGCGATAGTGACTGAGCCGGACCGAATCTAGTCGCACGTTAGTTTCCCTCGTTCTTAATGATGAACTGACCGTAATCTTCTACGTCAATCACATCTCCATCCCGTAATTTACGACCGCGTCGCTGATCGACTTCACCGTTGACAAGAATGGGTACCTCGGCGAGGAACGGTTTAGCTTGTCCACCGCTCGAGATGATATCAGAAAGTTTCAGGAACTGACCTAATGTGACATATTCTGTTGAAATCTTGATTTGATTCATGGTTTGACTCCTCCTACCTACATATTATAAATGACGTACTCTTTATTGTACTAAAAAACTTACGATTTGGCAAAATGAACGAACGTATATACGGATTTCAAAAAAAGCCCAAGGAACTTAGAAGGTTCCTTGGGTATGAATCATGCTGTTCGAACAGGAAGAATCAGTTGCAGGACGTTGTCTTGGTCAACCGGATGCAGGATGAACGGTCGGATCGAACCGGTGAACTGGATTTCGATATCCGTCGCATCGAGTGCCTTTAACGCATCCATCATATATTTCGAGTTGAACGAGATTTTCAGTTCTTCTCCTTCAAGCGATAAGATACTGACTTGTTCCGACACTTTACCGACTTCCGGTGAGTGCGAAGAAATTTCGACTGCCGTCGTGCCTTCTGCTGCGAACTTGATGACGTTGTTGCGGTCTTCCCGTGCAAGCAGTGACGCACGGTCGATTGCTTGAAGTAATTCCTTCGCATTCATGCGGACTGCCGTGCGGTACTCTTCCGGAATCAAACGGGATGTATCCGGATAGTTGCCGTCAAGCAGACGCGAGAAGAATAAGACGTGTTTCATCTTAAACAGGATCTGTTGATTCGTAATCGTAATGTCGACGTGACCATCACTAAGTAATTTAGATAATTCGTTTAAGCTTTTTCCAGGTACGATGACGTTTTGGAACGAAATCTCGTTGTCCGTCTCAAATTGTGCCCGTCGTAACGCCAGTCGGTGACTGTCTGTCGAGACGCATGTCAGGATGTCCTTGTCCGCCGAGAAGTTAACACCCGTCAATACAGGACGTGTTTCCTGTACAGCAACGGCAAAACTCGTTTGACGGATCATTGACCGTAACAAATCAGCCGGTAAACGGAACTGTTGTCCGCCGTCGACTTGCGGTAAGCGCGGGAATTCATCAGGATCAAGTCCGTTCAGATGAAATTCTGCCGTACCCGATTGAATCCGTGTCATGAAGTTTGGTGAAACTTCAAGGATCACTTCATCTGTGGGTAACTTCTTAACGATATCCCCAAAGAAGCGGGCATTCAAGACGACACTGCCTGCACGATGGACCGTGACATAGGAAGTACCGTTCTCTTCTGCATAGATGGTCCGTTCGATTGAGATTTCCGTATCGCTTCCTGTCAGCGTCATACCGTCTCCGTGGGCTTCGAGTTTGATTCCCGTTAAGATCGGAATCGTTGTCCGGGATGAAACAGCTTTTGCTACATCTTGAATTGCTTGGATTAAAGTATCCCGTTGAATTGTAATATGCATATTGTCGTTAAGCTCCTCTCAAAATGGGCGTTACATCATCATAACATAATAATATATTTTTTTAATAATAGTATTAGGGGCTGTGGATAGTGTGGATAAGTCGGTGGATAACTTGGTATAGAGCCAAAACGCGTGTGGATAACTTGTGGATAACTAGCCTCTTTTATCCACAGCTTATCCACAGGTTTACGAATGTTTCAATTCATGCTTGATTTGTTCGATGACTTTTCCCGTTTCTCCATCCGATTTGACAAGTGTACTGATTTTTTCGTGTGCATGAATGACAGTCGTGTGATCACGTCCCCCAAACTCCTCACCAATCTTCGGCAATGAGCTTTCTGTCATCTCCCGCGACAGGTACATGGCAATCTGCCGGGGGAAAGCAATCGACTTCGTCCGTTTTTTAGCTTTTAAGTCATCAAACGGCAGATTAAAGTGTTTACTGACCGATTCCTGAATATCACGAATCGTGACTTTCCGTGGTTCACTCGCAGGCATGATATTATGCAATGCTTCAGCGGCAACATTCGGATCAATGGTGCGTCCGACCAGGTTGGCGTAGGCAATGACGCGGGTTAAGGCCCCTTCGAGTTCCCGAATGTTCGTATCGATCTGGCTCGCGATATAGAGCATAACTTCATTGGAAACATCCAGTTGTTCCGCATTCGCTTTTTTACGAAGAATCGCAATTCGTGTTTCGAGATCCGGTGGTGTGATGTCTGTAATCAAACCCCACTCGAAACGGGAACGCAACCGGTCTTCAAGCGTCGGAATTTCTTTAGGTGGACGGTCACTCGAGATGATGATTTGTTTCTGATCGTTATGCAAGGCATTAAACGTGTGGAAAAACTCTTCCTGCGTCTGCTCTTTTCCGGCAAGAAACTGAATATCATCGATTAATAGAACATCGATGTTGCGATATTTATTGCGGAACTGAACCGTTTTATTATCCCGAATGGAGTTGATGAAGTCGTTCGTAAACTGTTCAGAGGAAACGTACGCGATTTTTGTCCCCAGCTTCTGGTCCTGAACATATTGACCAATCGCATGCATCAAGTGCGTTTTCCCCAGTCCGACGCCACCATAGATGAAAAGCGGATTGTACGCTTTAGCCGGGGCTTCCGCTACAGCTAACGAAGCAGCGTGTGCAAAACGATTACCTGATCCGATGACAAACGTATCGAACGTATATTTTTCATTCAACTGTCCGAGTTCACTCATGACCAGTTCATCAGAGGACTTACGGGCCTTTTGTGTTTTAGTCTTCGCCGGTGCGACTTCGATCACTTCTTCTTCCTCATTTTGACGATCGAGCATATGTTTTGCTTGACCTTCCTCGATGAACTGAATATCAAGCCGGCTTCCTGTCACTTCTTCGACGGTATCTTCTAATAGAGATAAGTACTGACGTTCCAACCAGGTGACGGTAAATGCGGCTGGTGCCGAGACGATTAACGTCGTGCCGTTGAGCGTGACCCCTTCGGTAGACTTTAACCACATGTCGTAACTCGCTTTTGGGGTACGTTGTTCTTCCTCGATTACAGATAATACATTGTGCCAAAGTTCGGCAGCGTTTTTCAT